>NZ_CP077395.1:2162500-4377952 GCF_019048705.1 Aeromonas sp. FDAARGOS 1409 | reverse complement strand
AGCCTGCTGGTCTCGGGCATCATGATGATGAACCTGGCGCTGATCAGCACCCGCCAGCGCACCGGAGAGATAGGCCTGCTCAAGGCGCTGGGGGCCGACAGCCGCCAGATCCGCCGGCTGTTCTTGTGGGAGGCGCTGCTGCTGAGCGGTGGAGGCGCCCTCATCGGCACCCTGCTGGGCTATGCCCTGGTCGCCCTCGCCGGCCTGGTCTGGCCGACCTTCCCGGCGGCGGTACCCTGGCAGGCGACGCTCTGCACCCTGCCCGCGGCCCTCTTGACCGGGCTCTTCTTCAGCTGGCTGCCGGCGTCCCGGGCGGCAAGACAAGATCCGGTCAGCAGCCTGCGCAGCGGGCAATGGGGCGGTGGCTGATGCGCCTCGCCGATCTGCTGTTCTGGCTCTGGCGCGCCCTGCTGGCCGGGCGCAGCCGCAGCCTGCTGTCGGCGCTCGGCATTGCCATCGGGATCGCCTCGGTGACCCTGCTCACCGGCATCGGCGAGGGGCTCAGGCTCTATCTGCTCGACAGCTTCTCCCAGTTCGGTACCCGCTTGATCGCGGTGACCCCGGGCAAGACAGAGACCGCCGGCGGTCCGCCCGGCATCCTCTCCAGCAGCCGCCCCCTGCTGCTGGAGGACGCCGACGCCCTCGCCAGATTGCCGGGGGTTGAGGCCGCGCTCCCTGTGGTGCAGGGGCAGGGGGAGGTGCGCAGCCGGGGGCTGACCCGCAGCACCGCCATCCTGGGCACAGGCTCGGCGGCGCTCTCTGGCTGGCGGCTCACCCTGGTGCAGGGGCGTTTTCTGCCCGCGGACGACAGCGCCATGCCCCGCGCCTATGCGGTGCTGGGCGCCAAGGTGGCGGCAGAGCTCTTCCCCGGCGGGGGTGCGCCGGGCAGTCTGCTGCGGGCCGGGGATCGCCGCTTCCGGGTGGCCGGGGTACTGGCTCCCAAGGGGCAGTTTCTCGGCTTCGATCTGGACGACATGATCTATCTGCCCGCCGCCCACGCCCAGGCGCTGTTCAACAGGGAGGGGCTGCAGGAGATCGACGTCATCTATGGCGCCGGGCGGGCGGAGGCCGAGATCTCGGCCCAGATCCGGCGGGTGCTGACGGCCCGCCACGGCGCCGAGGACTTTACCCTCACCTCCCAGCAGGACATGCTGGCGAGCCTCGACAAGATACTCTCCATCGTCAAGCTGGCGGTGGGCGGGCTCGGCATCATCTCGCTGCTGATCGGGGCGGTCGGCATCTTCAGCATCATGAGCATCGCCCAGCAGGAGCGGATCCCCGAGGTGGGCCTGCTGATGGCGCTGGGTTGCCCACGACGGCGCATCCTGCTGCTGTTTCTGCTGGAGGCCGTGGTGCTGGCGCTGCTGGGGGGGGCCATGGGGCTGGTCCTGCTCGGGGGGCTCAAGCTGCTGCTCGCCCTGCTGGCGGCGGGGCTGCCGCTCAGCCTCCATCCCCTCTATCTGTTGCTGGCGCTGGGGTGCAGCGCCCTGGTCGGTCTGCTGGCCGGGGTCGCCCCGGCGCTGCGGGCGGTGCGCCTGGACCCCGTGGTCGCCCTGCGCGGCGACTAGCCGAGCGCCTGCTGCCGGACGTCGCCCGCCTCGAACAGCGCGAAGTAGCGCCGGTCGGCCTGGCTCATGTGGCCGACCACCAGCTCATGGATGATGAAGTTGAGCAGTTCGTCGTGGCCCAGGGTGCCCGCCCTGGCGGCGGCCATCAGCTGGTCGGCCATGCTCAGCAGTCGCCGGTGATCCTGGCGGTGGGCCTCCAGCTCGGCAAAGTCATGCTCCGCCAGCACCTGCTCCTCGGCGGCGAAGTGCTGGCGGGCCATCTCGAAGACCCGCTCCATCTCCTCCAGCAGTCGATCCGGTCGCCCGTCTGGCTCGTTCAGACGCTCCAGCAGCCGGTTGGTCAGCCTGAAGAGCTGGCGATGCTCGGCGTCGATGCGGGGGTGACCGCACTCGTGGGCGGGTTGCCATTGCAGGGTGTCCGGTGCCAGCCCGGCGGCGAACAGGCAGACCCGGCCCCGGCCGTGGTGCTTGGCCTGGTACATGGCCTGATCGGCGTGGTGCATCAGGGTCTTGGGGTCGGTGCCGTGCTCCGGATAGAGGGCCACCCCTATGCTGCCGGAGATGCACAGCGCCTGCTGCTCGATCGAGAAGGGGTGGTGCAGGCTCTGGTGCAGCTTGTCGGCTACCGCGAGGGCCGCGGCGTCCGTATCGGGCAGCAGGATCACGAACTCGTCGCCGCCCAGGCGCGCCACTAGGTCCTCCTCCCGCACGCAGTGGCGCATGCGCTCCGCCACCTGTTTGAGCAGCTGATCCCCGGTCTCGTGGCCGAAGGTGTCGTTGATGGGCTTGAAGTGGTCGAGATCGATGAAGATGAGGGCCAGCGGCCGCTCGGGAGCCTGAGCCATGGTCTCCTTGAGCCGCTGCTGCAGCAGGCGGCGGTTGGGCAGCTGGGTGAGGGGGTCGTAGAAGGCGAGGCGGCGCATCATCTCCTCCCGTGCCGAGCGCTCGGTGACATCCCGGGTCACCCCCAGGATGGCGTCCGGCCAGGCCCGGGTGTTGCCGTGCAGGGTGGTGACCGTCTCGATGGCCACCAGATGCCCGTCCTTGTGGCGCAGCTGGGAGTGGATGACGCACCGGGTCTGGTCATGCTCCCCCCGCTGCCAGGCGGCCAGGGAGGCGGCGATCTCGTCGCGCAACCGGCCCCAGGAGTCATCGGGCAGCAACCGGCGAAGGGAGAGATTGAGCAGTTCGGCGGGTTCATAGCCGCTCAGGGACGAGATGGCGGGGCTGATGTAGCGAAGACGCAGGCTGGCGGTGTCCATGGTCCAGATGACGTCGCCGCTGTTTTCCGCCACGAAGCGGTAGTGCTGTTCGCGCTGGACCAGTTCCTGGGTGAGCCGCTGTCGGTCAAGCGCCTCCTGGCGCAGGCGCAGATAGAGGTACAGGAAGATGCCGAGCAGCACCAGCAGGCTGAGGGTGACCAGGATGGCCACAGTGACGCTTCGATCGAACAGCTGGCGCTGCTGGAGCAGGCGGGCCTGGGCCGTGTTGTAGATGAAGGGGGCCAGGTTGGGGACGGCCTTGAGCATGCCGGCATCCCGGTAGGTCCTGGCGATCTGCTCCCAGCGTTCCGGCTGCATGTAGCCGGGCTCTATGATATCGGGCTGCATCAGCGCCCGGGTCTCGCGGGCCTCGAAGGCCAGCTGCGCGCGATCGGCCCTGCCGGGGTACTGCGTCAGGATGAGGTCGATCATCTCCTCGGGGTGGTCCATGGCATAGCGCCACCCCCTGAGACTCGCCTGCAGGAAGGCGTCGACCCTCTCCTGATTGGTGACGATCTCGTGCTCCGAGGTAAAGAGGTTTTCGCCGTAGAAGTCGAAGCCGATCTCCCTGGGGGTGAACACCCGGTGGGGAATGCCCCCTCGCGCCAGCGCGAAGGGCTCGGTGGAGCTGTAGGCGCTGATGACATCCGCCTGTCCCGTGATCAGCGCCTGCACCCCCTGCGCATAGGGCAGGGTCTCCCACGTCTTGTCTCGGGTGTGGTGATGCAGATAGGTGAGCAGCTCGTTGGCGCCGGGCTCCAGCATCAGGCGCTTGCCGGCCAGATCCGCCGGGGTGCGGATGTCGGGCCTGTCCAGGGTGATGAGCACCAGGGGGGAGTGCTGCAGCATGGCGGCGAGTACCACCACGGGGCGCCCTGCGGCCCGGGCCAGCAGCAGATCGCTGCCCCGGATGCCGAACTGGGCCCTGCCCGTGGTCACCTCGTTGATGACGTCGGTGCGGGGGCCGGCCTCGCGCAGGGTGACCCGCAAGCCCGCATCCCGATAGAACCCTTTGGCAAGGGCGGCATAGTAACCGGCGAACTGGAACTGGTGCTGCCACGGCAGTTGCACTATGAGGTGCTCGTCTGCCCTGAGGGGAAGCGTGGTCAGGGTGGAAATCACCACCCAGAGGGGCAGAAGCCAGCGCGCACGCTGGCAGGATGCATCGGACTCCGTCATACCGCGGTTCTCTCGGGAGGTGCTCTCCTGGCTAGAGTCAAACAATTTCTGTCCGTTCGCAAGGGGATCAAGGCCCGTCGAGAAAGGATATAGGGGGGAATAAAAGTCATTTTTGTGTCGTTCATCACGCCTGATGGCGGCACGGCTCATTTTGGCGCCTCGTCTGGGCGAAAGAAACGCCCTGATGGGAAGAAAAGGTGGTCATGCGGGGCGCGTCTGGGCCGCTACTCTTGCAGTCTGCTATTGATATAACGCATGTTTTTGGTGGTTGCGTGTCAACCCGCCTCGCTGCACCAACGGTGGAGGCTTTTTCCCGCGCAGGCGGCCCGCCCCGGCCACGGGGGTGCGCCGATCCTCCCCCAGGTGGTATGGTAGTCACCCGTTTCCTGTTCTCTGTTTCCTAACAAGGTCCCGCCATGTCCTCCTTGCGCCTGCTGCTTTCCGATTCCCACGACCCCCTGTTCAACCTCGCGGTGGAGGAGTGCATCTTCCGCCAGATGGACCCCGCCCAGCGGGTGCTGTTTCTGTGGCGCAACGCCAATACGGTGGTGATCGGCCGGGCCCAGAACCCCTGGAAGGAGTGCAACACCCGGCGCATGGAAGAGGACGGGGTGACGCTCGCCCGGCGCAGCAGCGGGGGTGGCGCCGTGTTCCACGACCTTGGCAACAGCTGCTTCACCTTCATGGCGGGCAAGCCGGAGTATGACAAGAGCGTCTCCACCGCCATGGTGCTGGAGGCGCTCAAACGGCTCGGGGTGGAGGCGTTCGCCTCCGGGCGCAACGACCTGCTGGTGGCGACCCCAGACGGGGATCGCAAGGTGTCTGGCTCGGCCTATCGGGAGACCCGGGATCGCGGCTTCCACCACGGCACCCTGCTGCTGGACGCGGATCTCGGCCGGCTCGCCCACTACCTCAATCCCGACCCCAAGAAGCTGGCGGCCAAGGGGATCAGCTCGGTGCGCAGCCGGGTCGCCAACCTCTGCGAGCTGCTGCCGGGGATCAGCCATGAGCGGGTGGTGCAGGCCCTGTGCGAGGCCTTCTTCGCCCACCATGGCACCCGGGTTGCCCCCGAGCATATCTCCCCCGAGCGGATGCCCGACCTACCGGGCTTTGCCGAGACCTTCGCCCGCCAGCGCAGCTGGGAGTGGAACTTCGGCCAGGCGCCCGCCTTCAGCCACCTGCTGGAGGAGCGCTTCCCCTGGGGCGGGGTGGAGCTGCACTTCGACGTGGAAAAGGGGGTGATAGGCCGGGCGCAGATCTTCAGCGACAGCCTGGAGCCGGCCCCGCTCGATGCCCTGGCCGAGCGCCTGCCCGGGGTCGCCTACCGGGCCGACGCCATCGACGCCCTGCTGCAAGGGTGGCGGGCCGATTTCCCGGAACATGCCGAGCTGGAACCTTTCTGCCACTGGTTGCTGGCCGCCCTGCGCTGACCGAACCGGCGTGATCGGGGTCACAAGACGGCGAGGGGGACGCCTCGGGGAGGCATTCCCAGCCCCCGTCAGGGCTCAGTCATGACAAAAAGTAGGGCGGCGCATTAGATATTGTCTCTGTTGATGCTTTCGTCATGAGGGTATAAGAACCGCACCTTTGCCGTACCCAGGGTATAAAAATGAGTGATCTGGTTTACCTGAAAGACGACGGCGTCAACGCCGTCTCCCCCGCATTCGCCGCCCGCTTCGCCACCGTCAAGGCCCACTTCTTCTCCCGCAACCCCGAGCTCTGGCCGGTGTTTCGCGAGCCCGGTTTCGCCACCCTCAACGAGTTTCGCGCCCGCGGCCTGGCGCCGGATGCGCGCCTCAATGCCTGGCCCGATGGTCGTGCCCGCCTCGCGGATCTCTGCGAGACCATGCCGGTGCCCGCGCAGATGCGCACTCCGGGGGAGCCCATGACGGAGCTGCTGTTCGCCGGCGCGCTGTCCAAAGACTGGGAGAACCCCTCCAGCGTCGAGAACGTCATCACCATGTCGGCGGATCCCGCCATCTACGGCGCCCAGATGGGCATTCTCGCGAACCCCAACCTGGTCTACTCCGAGTATGCCGGGGTGGCCGAGGAGCTCGAGAAGAAGGTGGTGCGCCAGATCGCGCTGCTGGCGGGTTACGATCCGGCCCGCGCCACCGGCATCTTCACCCAGGGCGGCACCTTCTGTAACCTCTACGGTTACCTGCTCGGCATTCGCAAGAGCCTGCCCGAGGCCAAGCACAAGGGGCTCGGCCACTATCAGGACTACCGCATCATCAACTCCCAGGGCGGTCACTACTCCAACATCACCAACCTCTCCCTGCTCGGGGTGGATATCGAGAACAAGACCATCCGCATCCAGGTGGGGGAGAACAACGACATCGATCTGGCGGATCTCGAGCGCACCCTGACCGCCTGCTTCGCCCTGAAGCACGTGGTGCCCACCATTATGCTGACCATGGGCACCACCGACACCTTCGGGGTGGACAGGGTCAAGCCCGTGGTCGAGCTGCGGGACAGGCTGTGCGAGCGGTTCGAGGTGGCGGTCAAGCCCCACATCCACGTGGACGCCGCCATCGGCTGGTCGATGATCTTCTTCCTGGACTACGACTTTGCCGCCAACCCGCTGGCCATCAACGCCGCCACCCTGGCGGGAATCGAGCGCAACGTGGCGCGCTTCGCCGAGCTCAAATACGCCGACTCCTTCACCGTGGACTTCCAGAAGTGGGGCTATGTGCCCTACACCTCCAGCCTGGTGATGATCAAGGAGCAGGAGGATCTCAAGGCGATGGAAAATGACCCGGAGAACTTCTCCTACTTCGAGCGGGACATTCAGGGCCAGACCCACCTGCAGTCCACCATAGAGTGTTCCCGGGGGGCGAGCGGCCTGTTCGGCGCCTATGCGGCCCTCAACTACCTGGGGGTGGAGGGCTATCGCACCGTGCTGGCCCACTGCCTGCAAAACGCGAACTATTTCCGCTTCCGCCTGAGCCAGCTCGGCAACGTCAAGCTGGTGGCCCAGGAGAACCAGGGGCCGAGCGTGGGCTTCAAGATCTACAACCCCGAGTGGGTGAGCGATCCGGAGGCCGAGTTCGCCTTCGAGCTGGCCCGCAGCGCCGATCCCGCCTACAAGGCTCGGCTGCAACGCAACACCGACTATCACCGCAGCCTGTTCACCGGGCGCGGCAAGGTGGGGCTCTACACCAACTGGGTGGAGGCGGTAGCGCACTCGGACTACGACGAGCGCGGCAAGTATTCCTACATCGCAGGGGAGAAGGCGGTATTCATGAACCCCGCCTGCGGCCGCGAGCAGATCGACGCCTTTATCGAGCATATTCGCGGCTGACTCCGGCCGGGAGCGCAGATAAAACGACGGCGGGCCCAGTGCCCGCCGTTTTCATTGTGTGTGGTCTCGCCATCACTGTTTCTGGATGGCCGTCACCGTCAGCTTGCCACCCGGGTTCTCGGCGTGGAAGCGCACCGCATCCCCCACCTTCAGATCCTTGAGCAGGGCCGGATCCGCCAGCAGGAACACCATGTTCATGGGAGGCATCTTGAGGTTCTCGATGGCCTCGTGCTTGATGCCGACCTTGCCGTTGGGGGCATCGATGCGGCTGATGACCCCCTTGGTCATCGTCATGTCGTCCATCTCGTTCATGCCGTCCATTTGTCCCATCTGGCTCATGTCGTGCCCTTCGTGGTGCATCATCTCCTCGGCCTGCAGGCCGGTATGGGTGGCGAGGCCGAGCAGCAGGGTCAGGGTCAGCGTCTTGTAGTTCATCATGTTTTCCTCGTCATCTATGCAAAAAAGAGTTGTTTGAAGCGGATTATTCGGCCTGTTCGGGCACGGGCTTTCCAAGGTGCCGGCTGCGCCACAGGTAGTAGGCGGCGGGCAGCACCAGCAGGGTCAGCACCAGGGCACTCACCATGCCGCCGATCATCGGGGCGGCGATGCGCTGCATCACCTCGGAGCCGGTGCCCTGGCTCCACATGATGGGCAAGAGGCCGGCGATGATGGTCACCACCGTCATCATCTTGGGGCGCAGGCGCAGGGCGGCGCCGTGGATGACCGCCCGGTGCAGGCCCGCCTTGTCCGGCTTGCCGCCGGCCACGAGGTCATCCCAGGCGTGGTTGAGGTAGACCAGCATCAAGACGCCTGTCTCCACCGCCACCCCCGCCAGGGCGATAAAACCTACCCCTACGGCGACTGACAGGTTGAAGTCCAGCAGCCAGAGGGTCCAGATCCCACCCACCACCGCCAGCGGCAAGGTGGTGAGAATGAGCAGCACCTCCTGGAAGCGGCGAAACGCCAGATAGAGCAGCAGCACGATAATGGCGATGGTGAGCGGCACCACGTAGGCGAGGCGTGCCTTGGCCCGCTCCATGTATTCGTACTGACCGGACCAGGTGAGGGCGTAGCCCGCCGGCAGCACCAGCTGCTTGTCCACCTCGGACTTGGCCTCTGCCACAAAGGAGCCGATGTCGCGGCCGCGAATGTCCACGTAGACCCAGCCGTTGAGGCGCGCGTTTTCACTGCGCAGCATGGGCGCCTCGTCGCTGATGTAGACCCGCGCCACGTCCGCCAGGGCGATGCGTTCCCCCTTGGGGGTCACCAGGGGCAGCAGCTCGAGGCTGGCCACCGAATCGCGGTAACTCTGGGGGTAGCGCAGGTTGATGGGATAGCGCTCGCGCCCCTCGATGGTTTGGCCCACCTCCATGCCGCCCACTGCGGTGGCGAGCACCGCCTGTACATCGGCGATGTTGAGGCCATAGCGGGCCGCTTTGAGCCGGTCGATATCCACCTTGACGTAGCGGCCACCCGCCACCCGCTCGGCATAGACCGATGAGGCGCCCTCCACCTTGCCGACGATCTGTTCAAGCTGCTGGCCGAGCTGCTGGATCACCTTGAGATCCGGCCCCGCGATCTTGATGCCGACCGGGGTCTTGATGCCGGTGGCCAGCATGTCGATGCGGGTCTTGATGGGGGGGACCCAGGCGTTGGTGAGACCGGGGAAGCGGATGAGGGAGTCGAGCTCCTCCTTGAGCTTCTCCGGGGTCATGCCGGGGCGCCACTGATCCTTGGGCTTGAGCTGGATGCTGGTCTCCATCATCACCAGGTCTGCAGGGTCTGTGGCCGATTCGGCGCGCCCCGCCTTGCCAAACACGTTCTGCACCTCGGGCACGGTGCGAATGAGCTTGTCGGTCTGCTGCAAAATCTCCCGCGCCTTGCCCACCGAGATATTGGTCGCCGTGGTGGGCATGTACATGATGTCCCCCTCGTCGAGCGGCGGTATGAACTCGGAGCCCAGATGCTGGAGCGGCCAGAAGCCCGCCACCGTCACCACGGCGGCGGCGGCCAGGGTGGTCTTGGGGTGTGCCAGCACGGCCTTGAGCAGCGGCACATAGCCCTGGCTCAGCCAGCGGTTGAGGGGGTTGGCCTGTTCGGCCAGCACCTTGCCACGGATGAAGTAGCCCATGCTCACCGGCACCAGCGTGATGGCGAGCGCGGCGGCGGCGGCCATGGCGTAGGTCTTGGTGTAGGCGAGGGGGTGGAACATCCGCCCCTCCTGCGCCTCCAGGGCGAACACCGGCAGGAAGCTGATGGTGATGATCAGCAGGGAGAAGAAGATGGCGGGCCCCACCTCTATGCTCGCCTCTGTGATGATGCGCCAGCGGTTCTTGTCGGTGAGCGCCTCCCGCTCCATATGCTTGTGGACGTTCTCTATCATCACGATGGCGCCGTCCACCATGGCGCCGATGGCGATGGCGATGCCGCCTAGCGACATGATGTTGGCGTTGATCCCCTGCAGGTGCATCACGATAAAGGCGGTCAAAATCGCAATAGGGAGGGAGATGACCACCACCAGGGATGAGCGCAGGTGGAACAGGAAGGCGAGGCAGACCAGCACCACCACCGCGAACTCTTCGACCAGCTTGCCGGAGAGGTTGTCGATGGCGCGCTGGATAAGGTCGGAGCGATCGTAGACGGTGACGATCTCTACCCCCTCCGGCAGGCTGGATTTGAGCTCCGCCAGCCGCGCCTTGACCCCGTCTATGGTGTGCTGGGCATTCTCGCCGTAACGCATGACGATGATGCCGCCCACCACTTCCCCCTCGCCGTTGAGCTCGGCCAGGCCGCGCCGGCTCTGGGGACCGGTGACCACATCCGCCACATCCCCCAGCAGCAGGGGGGCGCCGCGCACATTGGTGCCGAGCGGGATCTGCTTCAGATCCTCCACGCTCTTCAGATAGCCATTCGAGCGCACCATGTACTCCGCTTCCGCCATCTCGATGACGGAGGCGCCGGTCTCCTGGTTGCCCTGCTTGATGGCGGTCTCGATGAGGGAGAGCGGGATGCCGTAGGCGCGCAGCTTGTCCGGGTCGACCCGCACCTGATACTGGCGCACCATGCCGCCCACGGTGGCAACCTCGGAGACGCCGTCCACCGTCTGCAGCTCGAACTTGAGCAGCCAGTTCTGCAGGGAGGTGAGCTCGCTGAGGTCATGCTTGCCGGTTCTGTCCACCAGGGCGTACTGGTAGACCCAGCCCACCCCGGTGGCGTCGGGGCCGAGCTGGGGGCGGGCGGAGGCGGGCAGGTTGGGGGCCACCTGGCTCAGGTACTCCAGTACCCGGGCTCGGGCCCAGTAGAGGTCGGTGTCGTCGTCAAACAGCACGTAGACGAAGGAGTCGCCGAAGAAGGAGTAGCCGCGCACCGTGGTCGCGCCCGGCACCGCCAGCATGGCGGTGGTGAGCGGGTAGGTCACCTGATCCTCCACCACCTGCGGCGCCTGGCCGGGGTAGGAGGTCTTGATGATCACCTGGACGTCGGAGAGATCCGGCAGGGCGTCCACCGGGGTCTGCTTCACCGACCAGAGCCCCCAGGCGGTGAGCATGAGGGTCAATAGCAGCACCAGAAAGCGGTTGCCCACGGACCAGCGAATAATCGAGGGGATCATGGTTGGGCTCCTTGCTTATTGGGTGCAGAGAGCGGAGAGCGGTTGCCTGTCAGGCAGCGAATGATGGCAGGGATCATGACTTCTTCTCCATCTCGGGCATCGCCATCTGATGCTGGCCATGGTCCATGCCTTCCATTTGCTCCATCTCATCCGTTGCTGGCTTGGTGGCGTCGCCGGTTACTGGCGCTTGTTCCTGATGGATGCTGGTGATGCGGTACTCATCCCCCTCCTGCATCACCTGCAGGTGCAGGGTCTGTCCCTCGACCAGCTTGCTGATGTCGACCCCTTCGGCGACGGTGAATTCCATCTCCATGGCGGGCCACTGCCACTCGGGGATGGGCTGGTGGGAGACCATCAGGGTGCGGTTGGCCAGATCGATGCTTTCAACCTCGCCCTGGGTCCAGATCTGGGCGGGGCGCACCGCCGTCATGCGCTGGAAGTCCGAGTCGATGGCCGACTCCGAGTCGAGCAGGAACTGGGCCGAGCTGACGATGCTGTCCCCCGCTTCGACCCCCGCCTTGATGGCCACCTTGTCGCCAAACTGGGGGCCCAGGGTGACGGCCACCGACTTGAAGCTGCCATCCCCCAGCGCCAGCACCAGCCTGTCTTGGCTGCCGGTGCGGATCACCGCTTCGCTCGGCACTACCAGTCGGGGCTCGCCCTTGCCTGTCTGAATCGTCACCTTGGCGAACATATTGGGTTTCAGAAACTCGTCCGGGTTGGCGAAGCGCAGCCGTACCTTGAGGGTGCGGGTAGCGGCATCCAGGGTCGGGTAGAGGTAATCGACCCGACCCTGCCACTGGCGGCCCGGGGCGTAGTCCAGGGTCATGGTGACCGGATCGCCCACCTTCAGCTGGGCGGCCTGACGCTCGAACACCTCGGCACTCACCCACACCTGCTTGAGGGTGCTGATGTTGAACAGGGCCGCGGCGGGTTCCACATACTGGCCCTCGCGCACCTTCAGCTCGGAGACATAGCCGCTGCTCGGGGCATAGATGCGCACCGTCTCCTGCACCTGACGGCTGCGCTTGAGGGCCGCTATCTGATCCGCCGGCACCTGCAGGGATTTCAGCTTGCCCTCGGCGGCGCGCAGCAGCAGCGGGTTGGTGGTGTTGAGGGCGAGCAGGTACTCGTGCTGGGCGTTGACCAGATCCGGGGCATAGAGCTCGTAGATGAGGCTCCCCTTGCTCACCTGCTGCCCCTCGCTCTTGATGGCGAGGGTGCGGATCCAGCCCGCCATGCGGGCGTTGACCGCCTCCAGCCTGTCCTCGTCATAGCCGACGTAGCCCACCGTCTCGACCTGCTGGTGGATGGGCAGTCGCTCGACTTTCGCGAGCCGCACCCCCAGGTTCTGCTGGATCTCGGGGCTGATGGTGACGGTGCCCGGCGAGCCGCTTTTCTGCTCCTCATAGACGGGGATGAAGTCCATCCCCATGTTGTCCTTGGCGGGGCCGTCGCGTTTGTCGCGGGGATCCATGGGGTTGACCCAGTAGAGGGGCTGCTTCTCGGCGCTGGCGCCATCCGTGGTCTGTTTGGCGGCCCAGTAGCCGCCGCCGGCCCCGAGGGCGAGCAGCAGGGCAGACAGGATCAGCGTCTTGTTCATGACTGGCCTCCGGCGCGAGTCTGCAGGCAGAGCGTGCGGGAGGGCAGGGCGCCACGGGGCGCAAATGTCTTGGGTGATGACATGGTACTTCTTCTCTCGTATCGGGCCGTCGTCCGGCCTTGAGCGGATGCGGTGCTGGCGCTCGGCGGACGGGGTTGGCCGACCATAGGGGCAGGGCCGACGGATCGGCCGCTGCACGGCATGGCGATGGCAGTGCCATCGCCCGGGCTAACGGGAGAAGCGGTTTCTAATGGCGCAGCACGGACAGCATCAGATGCCGTCTGGGCCAGGAGGGGGGATGGGTACCACGCAGGCGCAGGAAGGGATCCCGCAACCAGTTGTCCAGCAGGGGGCCGATACTCCACGAAGAGGGGAGCAACAGCAGGGGCAGCAACAGCAGTGACAGCAGCATGCCGAGCAGGGGGGGCGCACTGGCGGCGCCGGAGAAGCCGGGCTGCATCTGACACTCATCCCCCGACAGGGTCCCCGCATTCATTGTGCCCGAATGGCAGGAGAGGGAGGCGGTGTCGACCTGGTCAGGGGTCATGGCGGCGTGCTGTACCGGCCCGCTCTGGTGCAGCCCATGAGACAGGGAGGGATGTGGCGGGGCCTGGATGGGACCGGATGCGTCGCCCGGGAGGGCGGTGGCCACCCCATGCCAGCCGATGCACAGGGTGAGATTGCAGACGAGCACCAGCGCCAGCAATAGCCGGGCGATGAGCGCTGTGGGCAATCTCGATGACAACATGGTGCAGGTTCCCTGTGACGTATGGGATGAATGTAAACCTTACCTATAGGAGAAGGTCAAGGTTCGGCCTGTACCATCTGCCAAAGAGTTGATATGGATTAAGAAATGCCGGATTGGCAGACGAAGAAGCCCCCGCGTGGCGGGGGCTCAGGGTCAGGAGTGACAGGGCAGCCCGACGGCCGGGATCAGGCGAAGCAGGTCCAGATGGGGGCGTGATCGGAGGGCTTGTCGATGCCGCGCAGCTCGTAGTCGATGCCGGTCTCGGTCACCTTGTCCTTGAGGGCGTCGGAGGCCATGATGAGGTCGATGCGCAGACCCCGGTTCTCGTCAAAGCCCCTGGAGCGGTAGTCGAACCAGGAGAAGCGCTCGCACTCGGTGGGGTTGGCGGCGCGGAAGGTGTCGGTCAGGCCGAACCCCTTGAGCCGTTCCATCCACTCCCGCTCGATTGGCAGGAAGGAGCACTTGCCATCCCGCAGCCAGCGCTTGCGATTCGCCTCGCCGATGCCGATGTCGAGATCCGTGGGGGAGATGTTCATATCCCCGATCAGCGCTATCTGATCGTCCGGGCTGTGGTGGGTCTCGAGGTAGTGCTGCAAATCTTCATAGAACTTCTGCTTGGCCGGGAACTTGGTCTCGTGATCCTGGCTCTCCCCTTGCGGGAAATAGCCGTTCATCACTGTGATGATGGAGCCATCTTCCCGCTTAAAGTCGGCCATGATCATGCGGCGCTGGGCGTCTTCCTCATCGGTGGGAAAGCCTTTTTGCACCTTGAGCGGCTTCTGCTTGCTCATGATGGCCACCCCGTAGTGACCCTTCTGGCCGTGGAATTCCACGTGATAGCCCATGGCCTCCACGTCCGCCACCGGAAAGGCCTCGTCGTGGACCTTGATCTCCTGCAGGCCGATCACATCCGGCTGGTGTTTGTCGATAAGGGCTTGCAACTGATGAAGACGGGCGCGCAGGCCATTGATATTGAAAGAGATGATCTTCATGTTCGGGGTGCTCATGTCGTTTTTGTTCGTCGCTTATTGGACTAGGAATCCGCGATGGATGCAAGTTCGGGGGCCGGGGAAGGGGGAAAGGTCCCCGGCCGCCAGCCTATCGGGTCATCTTCTTGACAAACACCACCACGAACAGCGCCAGCGTGAAGCTGCCGGTGAAGGCCTCGAAGGCGGCGAAGATCCGCGACAGGCCGACCGGGGTGAAGTCGCCATAGCCCAGGGTGGTGAAGGTCACCACGCTGTAATAGAGGCATTCCAGCAGGAAGATGGCGTTCTGCTCCAGGGGGGCGTCCGGGCGGTAGATGAGGTGGTTGCCCGCGAAGTTGAGGCCGCAGAAGAAGTAAAAGATGCTGCAGATGACGATGAGCAGCAGGGAGAAGAGCACCACCCGCATGGGGGCCTCGCCGTAGCCGCAGAAGAGATCCACTATCCAGGAGGCGAAGCGCTGATAGGACCAGAACGGCATCTGCAGGCGGCGCATGGTGAGCTCCTGCTGGATGTAGCGCCCGGACATGGTGAAGATGCCCTGGGCTTCCGAGGCCTTGCGCAGGTCCCGGTAGGTCTCTTCCGCCTCCTTGAACCAGACGCGGGCCTGTGCCGGGTCACGCTCGCGGCGCCCCTTTCTGTCCTGCATCAGCCGCCTGCCGGTGTCCAGGTTGTCGAGCCGGGTGTTCTTCCAGCGAATGCCGAGCAGGTTGACGTCGTCGAGGGTCGCACAATGCAGGTTGGCCTCGCTCAGGTCGGCCTTCATCAGGCTGCCGCCCTTGATCCGGATGCCGTAGAGGTGGGCGCCACGCAGGTTGGCGCGATAGAGGTTGCACTGCTCCAGCAGAAAGCCTTCCGGCGCCCCCTTGTTCACCAGGTTGAGGCCGGCAAGCTCGGCGCGGGCCAGTTGCAGGCCGTGGCACAGGCCTCCCTGGCGCACATAGTGCTCCAGCGCCTCGGCGGTGCCCGGGGAGTGGTGATCGCCCTTGGGATCGTGCCAGCGACACAGATCCTGTTCTCCCGCCTCTTCGTTGCAGTGGCGGCCATCGGCCACCAGGTATCGGCACATTCCCATGGCGTTGCCCCTCCCTTCCCTGAGTCAGTATCAGCATAGGTGAGGGGACGAGCGGCAGATCAGCTGCTCTGGTGGTATTCCTGGCGCAGCTTGCGAAAACGCTCCTGCTGGGCCGGGTTCAGGGGAATGCCCTCCAGCACGTCCAGGGTCTCCCTGCACTCGGCGCCAAATTCCGGGCTCTTGCGGTTCTTCTGCATCAGTTGTAGCAGCACCTGGATCTTGTTGAGGGCCGCCCCGGTATTGGCGGGAGCCCGGCGCAGCGCCTCGCGAAAATGGCCGAGGGCCTGCTCCAGCTCCCCGGCCTGATAGGCCTTGATCCCCAGATCGTTGAGTTGCTGGTAGCGCTGGCGGCGCTCCTGCACCGTCTTGTCGTCCCGGGTCACCCGGATGCAGGTGGTGAGCAGCCTGTCCTCATCCTCGGCCAGCAGCCCCTGCAGGCTCTCGGCGTACTCGAACTCCCCGAGCTGGTAGAGGGCGAGTATGGTCTCGCCGAGCAGGGCGGGGGGCATGGTGTCCGGCTTGTCCAGCCAGTTCTGGTTCGCGCGATAGAGCATCTTCTTGCCCTTGAGCAGCTCCCCGAGGGCGATGCGCACCCTGGCCTGGCAGATCTGCTCGAACACCGGGTAGTTGAACTCCGCCATCATCAGGGAGTCGCGAATGCGCGACAGGGCCGAGTTCACCTGCTTTTGCAGGTTGGCGATGTGGTAGCCGTCGTTGCTGTTGAGGGCGTAGAGGGTCAGGGTCTGGATGTAGGCCCCGAGATAATGCGGCGTGCGGTGGATGGAGTTGCGCGACAGGTCGATGAGGGACAGCAGCACGTCCTTGGCCTGGGCGTAGTCGTGGCGCAGCAGGCAGACCTCTGCCAGCCGGCGGGAGAGCTGCACCGACTGGGGGGAAATGTCCACCGCCCGCCTGAGCTCCTGCTGGGCCTGCTCCTCCTTGCCCAGGGCCTGCAGGGACTCCGCCAGCCAGAGGTAGGCTTCCACCATCAGGGGAGTGTGCTTGAGGGTCGCCTGCAGGTGGCTCACCGCCTCCTCATGCAGCCCCAGGGTGTGGCAGGCCTTGCCCAGGGTCAGCCGGGCCCAGCTGTTCTCCTGCCCCGCCAGCAGCTGGCGCATCAGGCTGCGGGCCTCCTTCGCCTGGCCCAGCTTGAGCTGGGTGTCGGCCTGCAGGCAGCGGCAGAAGTTGGCGAAGCGCGGCGCCGTGTCGGCCTGTCTGGCACAGGCCTCGACCAGGGCAGGCAGATCGTCCCGGGTGAGGGCGGTGAAGACGCTCTCCAGGGCCTGGCGGCGGGCGAGGGCGCGTTTGAGGCGAAACGAGAACTGCTCCTGGGAGAAGGGCTTCATCAGGTATTCGTC
This sequence comes from Aeromonas sp. FDAARGOS 1409, assembly GCF_019048705.1. Lineage (NCBI taxonomy): Bacteria > Pseudomonadati > Pseudomonadota > Gammaproteobacteria > Aeromonadales > Aeromonadaceae > Aeromonas > Aeromonas sp. FDAARGOS 1409. Next base: position 4,361,259 of record NZ_CP077395.1, on the reverse strand, counting down.
GGGTTCGGCCTCCAGCGCGCTCAGCACCATGGCGCGGGAGCCGTCGCTGCTGACCATGATCACTACGCTCTGGGGGGGGATGAGCTTCTGGTCCCGCAGGCTCTCCAGCAACTGGCGGCCGTTTTCCCCGGACCCCAGCTCGTAGTCGAGCAGATAGATGTCGAAACTCTCTTTCTGGCAGCGGCGGCGCGCCTCGTCGGCGGAATTGGTGTAGGTGATCCGGTTGATGCCGATGTTGATCAGCATCGCCTTCATCATCATCTGAAAGGAACGCTGCTCGTTGACCAGCAGGATATGCCTGGACTTGGGCTGGGCTTTCTTCTCTGGTGCGGGATCCGGTGTCTGCATCTGTCTTGCATCAGGCGCTGCGGGCTGGTGAAGGAAGTGTGCCATCAAAGTCCGCAGACAGGCAATCGGACGCGGGCCGAGCCCCCGCTTTTTCCCGCCGGGAGCGGATCGCAAAAATGCACGCCGCACCCTTGATCTTCATCAAGGAGAGGCGAAATGGCAGTGGCGAAGGCCGGCCCGGTTTTTAGACTTGAAGAGAGGCAGATCCCGGCGTTCCGCAGAGGGGCGGATGCCCGTCCATGCCTCGTGTGCACCAGAAGGAGGAATCAAATGAGTTTGCTACCGAGCCGCACCAGCCTGTTTGATGACCTGTTCCACGACATGGCCTCCGGCTTCTATATCCGCCCCCTGCACGGGGACCCGCTGCCCAGCCAGATCAAGCTGGATGTGCGGGAGAGCGACGGCGGTTATCTGCTGCAGGCCGAGCTGCCCGGGGTCGCCCGGGAGGACATACAAGTGGACGTGCATGGCAAGCTGGTGACCCTGAAGGCGGAGATCCGCCAGTTTGACAGCCAGAACAAGGATGAACGTGCCCTGCGCAGCGAGCGCTACTTTGGCAGCGTGTCGCGCACCGTCGAGCTGCCGGTGGAGGTGTCACCGGAGCAGGTGAGCGCCAGGTTCGACAACGGCATCCTCACCCTGCGCCTGCCCAAACAGACGGTGACTCCGGCGCCCCACCGCATTCCCATCGAATAGCGGTACCATGATGTAAAGAGGCCCCGCCGTGCGGGGCCTCGTCGTTCATGGCTCGCTGCGCACCAGATAGGGGGCAAACTCGGGGGTGTGGCGCGCCACAAATCCCTGATCCGTCTTCTCGATGAGATAGACCGCGAGCCTGTGCTCCTTGGCAAAGGTCATCGCCCGCTCGGGCCCCATCACCATGAGGGCGGTGTCGAGGGCGTCGGCCTCCAGCGCGGTCGGGGTGATGACGCTGGCGGAGACCAGTCTGTGGGTCACGGGCTCGCCGGTGGCGGGATCGATGATGTGGGAGTAGCGCTTGCCGTCCAGCTCGTAATAGTTGCGATAGCTGCCGGCGGTGCTCACCGCCATGCCGTTGGGGGTGACCACGTCCTCGATGGCGCCCGGCCTGTCCGAGGGTTCGACGATGGCCACCCGCCAGGGGTTGCCCTTGGCGTTGCGGCCCTTGCTGCGCACGGCGCCCGCCACCTCGACGAGGTAGTTGTGCACCCCTCTTCGCTCCAGCAGGCCGGCTATCTCGTCGGAGGCCGCCCCCTCGCCCAGGGTGGAGAGGTCCAGATAGAGCCCCGGTATGGCCTTGCCGAGCAGGAAGTGATCTCCTTGGGGTGTCAGGCTCAGCTTGTCGATGCCGACCCTCGCCCTGGCCTGGGCGATCTGTTCGGCGCCGGGGCGCTGGGTCGGACGCTTGTCCGGCCCGAAGCCCCAGAGGTTGACCAGGGGACCCACGGTGACATCCAGGGCGCCCCGGGTGAGGCGACCTGCGTCCATGCCCTGTTGCACAATCTTCGCCATGGTGGCCGGGATGACCTGGGGAGGCTGCCCCGTCCCCTGGTTGAAGCGGGAGATGAGGGAGGCGGGATCATAGGTGGAGATCTCCTGGTTCAGGCGCGCCAGCAGGGTCTCCACCTCCTGTTGTAGGGCGCCCTGTCCGCCGGGGAAGGGGTCGCTCAGGGTCACCGCATAGTAGGTGCCCATGGTGCTGCCCTGAATGCGGGTCTGGGTCGGGGCTGGCTGACAGGCGGTCAACAGCAGCATCAGGGAGAGCAGCAGGGTGCGCGGTGCCTGGCGCAGGGAAGAGGTGTGCATCTGTCATTCTCGCGGGAGTCGTCGACGGGTGAGCAGCTTAGCCAAGGGCGTTCGGGTTGGCGAGCTGGCCAAGGGCGCCAACCCTGCAAATAATTAAGCCGGACGGCCCGTTGACCAATCCGGTCCCTTGTCGTGTCGTGGGGGAGAGGAGTGACCCGGCCCGCATCTTTGAGCAAAAACCGTCGTCCCCCGGTGACATCTGGGTACAATGAAGATCGATTTTGACAGCATCTTTGCCTGGTGCCGCTCGGACTTTCGAGGCGAGTTTGCTGTCTTCCATCGCCAATCAAAGGAGAAGATGATGAAAAAGGTGTTAGCCCTGCTGCTTCTGAGCTCCCTCGCCGCCCCCGCCCTGGCCGATGAGTGTGCATTGGTCATCGAAGGCAATGATGCCATGCAGTTCAACCAGAAAGAGATGAGCGTGCCGGCCACCTGCAAGGAGGTGACAGTGACCCTCAATCACACCGGCAAGCTGCCGGTGGCCAACATGGGTCACAACTGGGTGCTGGCCAATACTGCCGACTACCAGGCCGTCGCCACCGCGGGCATGAGTGCCGGTGCCGATCACGACTACCTCCCCAAGGACGATGCCAGGATCCTGGCGCACACCAAGCTGGTGGGAGGGGGCGAGAGCACCAGCGTCACCTTCAAGACCGAGGGGCTGGCAGGCAAGGATCTCACCTTCTTCTGCTCCTTCCCCGGCCACTTCGCCATGATGAAGGGCAGCTTCAAGGTAGGCTGATCCGCTCGCACTTCATGCCAATCAAAAGCCGGGATTGCCCGGCTTTTTTGTGCCCGCTATCTGGCTTGCAGGGTAAAGAAGGCGAGGGTGGTCTTCTTCTGACACTCGAAGCGGATGCTCTCCTCGCCGTTGACCACCAGGGTTTCGTTGATCGCCACGGCCTGGCCTGCCACCGTCAGCTCGCCACTGAGCAGGTGGCAGAGGTAGGTCTTGTCCGCCTCCAGGGTGAGGGTGAGCGGGAAGGGGACGTTGAGCACCCGCACGTTGGCGCTGACGCGTTCGGGGTGGTAGATGAGCCCGAGATCCGTCACCTCTTTTTTCAGCAGCTCGCAGTGGGTCTCGTCATCGCCGCTGAAGTGGGCCGCCTCGAAGGTGGCATAGGGGTGGCCGTTGAGCACGAAGCCGGCGCCGCTGACGGGCAAGAGGATACGCTGATAGCCGGGAAATTTGGAGAAGGGGCCCGCCGTCTTGATGGGCGCCGAGCTCAGGCGGTAGTCGAAGTCGAGTTTGTCCAGGCTCGCCCCCTTGGGGTAGATAAGGATCTGGGCCGTGGTGCCCTGCCTGTTTTTCCAGGGCATCTTCAACTGGTCGGACTCTTTAATCAGGGTGATCACGATGGCGCCTCGGCGGGTGGATGAGAGAGGTGGACAAGGAGGCCAAGTGATATCACCCCGATTGCCCTCCGGCAAGGCGCAGGCCACCTCGGCAAGCCCGACTGGCCAGAATATGGCCGTTGTCCGCCCGGTGTTGGCATGGGCGCGTTCGGGAGCCGGGTTGATGCAGGCAGGGAGGCAGAGGAGACGTCAGGGTTGTGATCCCGGCGCTGTTAAAGCGGCGCCGGCTCGCTACACTGGCTGCTCTGTCCAATGGAGGCCCCATGACCCACAAGATCATTCTGGATACGGATCCCGGCATCGATGACGCCATGGCCATTCTCTTTGCCGAGGCGCACCCTGCCATCGAGCTGCTCGCCATCACCACTGTGTTTGGCAATGCCACCATAGAAAACGGCACCCGCAACGCGCTCTGGCTCAAGCAGAAATACGGCATGCAGGCGGACGTGGCCCAGGGTGCCGCCGCCCCCCTGCGGCGCGACCCCGTGGGCCCCACCACTGTGGTGCACGGCCCCACCGGCTTTGGCGACGTGCAGGCCGGGGCGGTGACCCTGACCCCGGATCCCCGTCCGGCCTGGCAATACATCGTCGAGACGGTGAAGGCTCACCCCGGCGAGATCACCCTGGTGACCATAGGGCCGCTGACCAATCTGGCGCTGGCGCTCGAGGCGGCCCCCGAGGTAGCCGCCCTGGTGAAGCAGGTGGTGGTGATGGGCGGCGCCTTCGGCGTCAACGGTCATCGCGGCAACGTGACCCCCTATGCCGAGGCCAATATCCACGACGATCCGGAGGCGGCGGATCGGGTCTTCACCGCCGACTGGCCCGTGGTGATCATCGGGCTCGACGTCACCCAGCAGAGCTTCTTCAGCAGCGCCTACCTGGATGCGCTGCGGGACCAGGCGGGGGAGCCGGGCCGCTTCCTGTGGGACGTGAGCCGCTTCTACCTGCGCTTCTATTCCGAGCGGATCGGGCTCGATGGCTGCCACGTGCACGATCCGTCCGCCATCGCCTATGTGATAGATCCTTCCCTGTTCACTCTGAGGGAGGGGCCGGTGCGGGTCGTCGACAGCGGCCCCGCCATCGGCCATACCCTGCAGAAGTTCGATGGCAAGGCCCATCCCCACGACGGCTGGGCCGGCTATCCTGCCCAGCGGGTCGGGGTGGCGGTGCGGGATCAGGCGCTGCTGGCCCTCTATCGGGATACCCTGACTGCCTGGGGCAGGGGGCGCTGAGCTCGGCGCAGTGGGCCCTGTGGTCGGGCCGCGGGCGCTGTCCGGTGGGCAAAGCGTGATGCCCGCCAGATAACGGGCCGCCGCCGCGCCCTATACTGACCCAGACAAGGATATGGATGGAGGATTGTGGATGGCCTGGCTCTCTTTGGTGGTGGCGATCGCCCTGATCTGGTGGCTGATGAAGCTGGGGCGTGGCGCCCTGTTCGAGATCCGGCTCGCGCCGGGCAAGGTGGTGGTGAAACGGGGCTCGGTGTCGCCGCGCTTCCTGGATCAGGTGAAGCAGATCCTGCGCCAGGATCCGGTGCGCGGCCGCATCCTGGGGCAGCGCGACGGCAGCGGCGTCAGGCTCGTCTTCTCCCGCTCCATCCCGGAGCCCGTGGCCCAGCGCCTGCGCAACGTCTTCCCCTACGGGGATTATCGCACGACCCCGACACCGGATGGGCGCAAGCCCCGCTGAGTCGTCGTGACGCCCCTCATGTCCAGACGCCGGGCCCTCTGCCCGGCGTCTGCTTTTTTCTGCCCGCCATCGACGAGACGCTTGCCGCGATCAGCGCGGCCCTTGCAGGGGCGCCATCGCCTCGACCAGAAAGTCGATGAAGGCGCGGGCCTGGGGGGTGAGGAAGCGGCCGCCGCGAAACACCGCGTGGATCTCGTCGTGGCGATCCTCGTAAGGGGAGGCCTGCCACTCGGGCAGCAGCGGCACCAGGGTGCCGTCGTCCAGGCTCTGCTGCACCATCCAGCTCGACAGCAGCAGGATGCCACACCCCGCCCGGGCGGCGCAGAGCAGGGGCGTACCGCCGACCGAGGCGAGGTTGCCCTGCACCGCGACCCTGTGCCGCTCGGTGCCCCTTCGAAAGTGCCAGTGCTGACGCTGGCGGCCATGACCGCGAATGAGGCAGTTGTGGTGGGCCAGATCGGCGGGATGGGCGGGTTCGCCATGGCGCGCCAGATAGGCGGGGGAGGCGACCAGCAGGGCCCGGTTGGTGAGCAGGTGGCGGGCGTGCAGGCCGCTGTCCACGGGCCGTCCGATGCGCACCGCCACGTCCACGTTTTCGGCGTCGAGATCCACCAGGCGGTTGTCCAGCTCGATCTCGAGCCGCACCCCGGGATAGCGGGCCAGAAAGTCCGGCAGACGGGGCGCCAGCCAGGCCGCACCGAAGCTCTCGAACACCGAGACCCGAAGCGGCCCCTGCGGTGCCACCGACAGGGGCTGCAGGGATTGCACCAGCTGGTCGGCCTCCTCCAGCAGGGGCAGGGAGCGGGCGAGAAAGTACTCCCCCTGGCTGGTCAGCACCAGCTGGCGGGTGCTGCGCTTGAAGAGCGGGATCCCCAGCTGCTGCTCCAGGGCATCGATGGCGCGGGTCACGGAGGAGGGGGCCAGGTTGAGGGCGCGGGCGGCACGGGAGAAGCTGCCCGATTCCACCACCTGGGCCAGGATGCGGATGCGATCCAGCATGGAGTCACCTTTGCGATATACGCAAAACTGTTGCAGGTTTTGTCGGTATTCTACCGGCGAGTGAAAGGGTGAACAATGGGCCCATCGCCCATGCCGGGCCTCTTCACGGGAGCATCACCATGTCACAACGTATCCAGCTTGCCAGCCAGATCCCCGCCGCCATCCAGGCCATGCGGGGACTGGAAGCCTATCTCGGTGGCACCGACATTCCCCTGTCGCTCAAGGAGCTCATCAAGCTGCGCGCCTCCATGATCAACGGCTGCGCCTACTGCATCGAGATGCACGCCGAGGTGGCGATGAAGCACGGGGAGAGTGCGCAGCGGCTGCTGGCGCTCGCCGCCTGGCGCGAGTCGCCGCTGTTCGATGGGCGGGAGCGGGCGGTGCTGGCCCTGACCGACGAGGTCACTTTGATCGCTGACCAGGGGCTCACGGAGCAGACCTATGGGGAGGCGCTGGCCCAATTGGGGGAGAGTCTGCTGGCCCAGTGCCTGATGCAGGCCGTCACCATCAATGCCTGGAACCGGATCGCCGTTGCGACCCGGATGGAACATGCCCATCCCTGAATGCCGACCCCTGGCGGGGCTCGCCTATCCTCTGCAACGGGTCCGATAAGGACCCGTTTTTCATGGCGGGTTCCGGAAAGAGAGGCGCTCTGTCCGCTTTGATCGGCCTCAGGAAGTTAATCATACGATTGTTTGATTAATTATTTTTTTATTCCTTTCCCGAATATGCGTATCCAGATCAAGGAAGCGCGGGGTGGCCTGTGCATCGAAGAGGGGTTGTTTGGCTCTTTTTGTCACCACGAATCCGGTTGAAAATAGAGCGATGCGGTTGTTTCGGTTAATTAGTGGGCGTTTTTGGCGAAGGGATAAATTAACCGAAGATGAATCGTTCGAGTGTGATTTGAATAAATTGGTCATTGTCAAGGGATTAACATCTGACACGGCTTTCCATCACCTTTGGAACATTTTTGGGATTAATTTTTCATGTTGTTCACATGCCGCTCTGATGCAATAAAATGCTGCATTTTTTTATACCAATAAGCCTTCAAAAGATGAGGACATTGCATGAGACTCTTTGATGTGAAGAGGGGCTTGGGCGCTTTGCTGTTGCTCGCGACTGCCAGCTTGCTGAGCGGCTGCGACATGGCTCTGATGAGCCCCAAGGGGCAGGTTGGTCTGGAGCAGAAGTCACTGATATTGACCGCACTCGGCTTGATGCTGATCGTGGTGGTGCCCGTGATTGTCATGGCGGTGGCGTTCGCTTACAAATACCGGGCGTCCAACACCAGTGCCACCTATGCGCCGGACTGGGCCCACTCCAACAAGATTGAGGCAGTCGTCTGGACTGTGCCCGTCATCATCATCGCCATCCTGGCGGTGATCACCTGGAAAACCTCCCACTCTCTCGACCCCTACAAGCCGCTGGAATCCGACGTCAAACCGGTTCAGGTGGATGTCATTTCCCTAGACTGGAAGTGGTTGTTCGTCTATCCGGAGCTGGGCATTGCATCGGTCAACGAGCTGGCCTTCCCGGTCGACACCCCGGTCAACTTCCGGGTGACCTCCGACACCGTGATGAACTCCTTCTTCATCCCCCAGCTGGGCGGCCAGATCTACGCCATGGCCGGCATGCAGACCAAGCTGCACCTGATTGCCAACGAGGCGGGCGAGTACAAGGGCATCTCGGGCGGCTACAGCGGTGCCGGCTTCTCCGGCATGAAGTTCAAGGCCATCGCGACCCAGGATCAGGCCGGTTTCGACGCCTGGGTAGCCAAGGTGAAGGCCTCTTCCAAGGCGCTGAACAACATGGATGAGTTCGATGCCCTGGCCAAGAAGAGCGAAAACCACCCGGTGGAATACTTCGCCAGCGCCGATCCCAAGCTGTTCGTCAACATCATCAACAAGTTCATGGGCGGCATGTCCCATGGCGGTCACGACACCCAGAAAGCGGGCGCCGCGGACCACGAGGGCATGAACCACGAAGCCATGAATCATGACGCCATGAACCATGAGGCCCCGACCGAGGGTGCCATGGACGAGCAGGCCATGAACCATGATGCTCATGCCGGACACATGGCCATGTCGGCCGACAAGAGTGTGAAAGCAGGATCCGAGGAATAATCGATGTTTGGAAAATTGACACTCGAGGCTATTCCGTACCATGAACCCATCATCATGGTCACGATAGCCGGTATCATCTTGGGTGGGCTGGCCATCGCCGGTCTCATCACTTACTACGGCAAGTGGCAATATCTGTGGAAAGAGTGGCTGACCTCGGTCGACCACAAGCGCCTCGGTATCATGTATCTCATTCTGGGCATGGTCATGCTGCTGCGCGGCTTCGCCGACGCGGTCATGATGCGTGGTCAGCAGGTCATGGCCTCCGCGGGCAGCGAAGGCTACCTGAATGCCCATCACTACGACCAGATCTTCACCGCCCACGGCGTCATCATGATCTTCTTCGTGGCCATGCCGCTGGTGATCGGCCTGATGAACATAGTGGTGCCGCTGCAGATCGGCGCCCGTGACGTCGCCTTCCCCTTCTTGAACAACCTGAGCTTCTGGTTTACCGCCGCGGCCGTGGTGCTGATCAACGTCTCCCTCGGGGTCGGTGAATTCGCCCAGACCGGCTGGCTGGCCTATCCGCCCTTGTCGGGGCTGGAGTTCAGCCCGGGGGTCGGGGTCGACTACTGGATATGGAGTCTGCAGATCTCCGGTCTCGGGACCCTGCTGACCGGCGTGAACTTCTTCGCCACCATCATCCGCATGCGTGCCCCCGGCATGACCATGATGCGCCTGCCGGTCTTCACCTGGACCGCCCTGTGCGCCAACATCCTGATCATCGCCTCCTTCCCGATCCTGACCGTCACCATCGCCCTGCTGACCGCAGACCGCTACCTGGGTACCCATTTCTTTACCAATGACATGGGTGGCAACATGATGATGTACATCAACCTGATCTGGGCCTGGGGTCATCCCGAAGTGTACATCCTGGTGCTGCCGGTGTTCGGTATCTTCTCCGAAGTGGTGGCCACCTTCTGCAAGAAGAAGCTGTTCGGTTACACCTCCCTGGTGTGGGCGACCGTGGCGATCACCGTGCTGTCGTTCATCGTGTGGCTGCACCACTTCTTCACCATGGGGTCCGGTGCCAACGTGAATGCCTTCTTCGGCATCACCACCATGATCATCTCCATCCCGACCGGGGTGAAGATCTTCAACTGGCTGTTCACCATGTACCGCGGTCGCATCGAGTTCAGCTCCCCCATGCTGTGGACCGTCGGCTTCATCATCACCTTCACCGTAGGTGGTATGACCGGGGTACTGCTCTCCGTGCCGGCCGCCAACTTCGTGCTGCACAACAGCCTGTTCCTGATCGCCCACTTCCACAACGTCATCATCGGCGGCGTGGTGTTCGGCTGCTTCGCCGGTATCACCTACTGGTTCCCGAAGGCGTTCGGCTTCAAGCTGGATGACGTCTGGGGCAAGCGCGCGTTCTGGTTCTGGATCACCGGCTTCTTCGTGGCCTTCATGCCGCTCTACGTGCTGGGCTTCATGGGCATGACCCGCCGCGTCAGCCAGAACATCGATCCCGAGTTCCACGGCTGGCTGGTGGTAGCTGCCTGCGGCGCCGGGCTGATTGCGCTGGGCGTACTGTGCCAGGTCATCCAGATCGTGGTCAGCATCCGCGACCGCGAGAAGAACCGCGACCTGACCGGCGACCCCTGGGGTGGCCGTACCCTGGAGTGGGCTACTTCCTCTCCGCCCCCCTTCTACAACTTCGCCATCGAGCCGAAGGTGAAGGGTCTGGACGCCTTCTGGGAAGCCAAGCAGGACGGCAGCGCCTATCGCAAGCCGGCCCAGTATGCCCCCATCCACATGCCCAAGAACTCCGGCGCCGGCGTCATCATCGCCGCCTTCAGCACCCTGTTCGGCTTTGCCATGATCTGGCACATCTGGTGGATGGCCATCGCCGGCTTCATCGGCATGATCGCCACCTGGATCATCCACAGCTTCAACGACGATGTGGACTACTACGTACAGGTTGACGAGATCGAGCGCATCGAAGGTCAGCATTTCGACAACATCAACAAGGTGGCTTAATTCCATGGCGACTGACGTACTACATCACTCTCACGGTGCCCATGAGGATGGGCACCACGATGCCGGTGCCACCAAGGTATTCGGTTTCTGGATCTACCTGATGAGTGACTGCATCCTGTTCGCGACCCTGTTCGCGACCTATGCGGTCCTGGTCAACGGCACTGCCGGCGGCCCCACCGGCAAGGACATCTTCGAACTGCCGTTCGTGTTTGCCGAAACCATGCTGCTGCTGCTGAGCTCCATCACCTTCGGGTTCGGCATGCTGGCCATGAACAAGAACAAGGTCGCGGCGGTCAACACCTGGCTGTTCGTCACCTTCCTGCTGGGTGCCGGCTTCATCGCCATGGAGATCTACGAGTTCCATCATCTGATCGTCAATGATGCGGGCCCGGATCGCAGCGGCTTCCTGTCTGCCTTCTTCACCCTGGTGGGGACCCACGGTATCCACGTGACCAGCGGCCTTGTCTGGATCATCGTGATGATGGTGCTGATCACCAAGAAGGGGCTGACCGATCGCAACCGTACTCGCCTGATGTGCCTGAGCCTGTTCTGGCACTTCCTCGACGTGGTGTGGATCTGCGTCTTCACCGTGGTCTATCTGATGGGGGTCATGTAAATGAGTCATTCCGTTGACATTGACTGGGCCAGCCACGGCAGCGCTAGAACCTATCTGATGGGGGCAATGTAAAAATGAGCAATCATACCGTTGACAATCACGGCGCCAGCCACGGCAGCGTCAAGTCCTACCTGATCGGCTTCGTGCTGTCGCTCATCCTGACCGCCGTGCCGTTCTGGATGGTGATGGATGGCTCCGCCTCCCACGCCGTGGTGCTCGGCACCGTGGTGGCCATGGCGGTGGTGCAGATCTTCGTGCACCTGGTCTACTTCCTGCACATGAACACCTCGTCCGAGGAGCGCTGGAACCTGGTGGCACTGGTCTTTACCGTGCTCATCATCGCCATCGTGGTCGTGGGTTCCCTGTGGATCATGTACAACCTCAACATCAACATGATGGTTCACTGAGCGGGTTGATGATGATGAAGCAATACCTGCAAGTGACCAAGCCGGGCATCATCTTCGGCAACCTCATCTCGGTGATCGGGGGATTCCTGCTGGCCTCGAAGGGGAGCCTGGATGTGCCCCTGTTCATCCTGACCATGGTGGGGGTGTCACTGGTGGTGGCCTCCGGTTGCGTGTTCAACAACTACATCGACCGGGACATCGACTGCATCATGGAGCGCACCAAGAACCGCGCCCTGGTGCGGGGGCTCATCGCCCCCGGTGTATCGCTCTGGTATGCGACGGCGCTGGGCGTTGCGGGCATTGCACTGCTCTACTTCGCGGCCAATCCGTTGGCCGCCTTGCTGGCGGTGCTGGGCTTCCTGGTCTATGTGGGGGTCTACAGCCTCTATATGAAGCGGCACTCTGTCTATGGCACCCTGGTCGGCAGCCTCTCCGGCGCCGCGCCGCCTGTCATCGGCTACTGCGCGGTGAGCGGTCAGTTCGACTCGGGGGCCCTGATACTGCTGGCGATCTTCAGTCTGTGGCAGATGCCGCACTCCTATGCGATCGCCATCTTCCGCTTCAAGGACTACCAGGCCGCCAACATACCCGTGCTGCCGGTGGTGAAGGGCATTTCGGTGGCCAAGCACCACATCACCCTCTACATCCTGGCGTTTATGGTGCCGACCCTGATGCTGTTCCTCGGTGGCTACGCCGGTTACAAGTATCTGGTGGTGGCCACCGCGGTGAGCGTCTGGTGGCTGGGGATGGCGCTGTCGGGCTACAAGGCGGCGGTGGACGACTCCCTCTGGGCGCGCAAGCTGTTCATGTTCTCCATCGTCACCATTACCTGCCTCAGCGTGATGATGTCGGTGGACTTCCAGCCGGACGCCGCGCCGGTACTGGTGAGCATGCTGCCCTGACGCTGGAGCTGACATGTTCTCCATCGTCGTCATCATCTTCACCTGCCTGAGCGTGATGATGTCGGTGGACTTCCAGCCGGACGCCGCGCCTGTGCTGGTGAGCATGCTGCCCTGATAGTGTGAACTGCACCCCTGAAATGCATGAAATCCAGAGCCGGGAACCTTCCCGGCTCTGCTATTATGGGCGTCGCCCTGCGAGGGGCATCGCCGACTTTTTCGGGGGTGGCCGAGATCCTGTCACCCCTTTCTTTCCCTCTTCTTTTTGACTCATCGAGGCCCTCATGAATGATTTCACCATGACGAGGGGCGAGCGACGCGCGACCTGGGCGCTCGGCTCCGTCTTCTCGCTGCGCATGCTCGGCATGTTTATGGTGCTGCCGGTGCTCACCACCTACGGCATGTCCCTGGCGGGCGCCTCCGAGGCGCTCATCGGGCTTGCCATCGGCATCTACGGCATGACCCAGGCCCTGTTCCAGATCCCCTTCGGCCTGCTCTCCGACAAGGTGGGGCGCAAGCCCCTCATCGTCGGCGGCCTGCTGATGTTTGCCCTTGGCAGCGTCATCGCCGCCCTGAGCGACTCCATCTGGGGGGTCATCGTCGGGCGTGCCCTGCAAGGGAGCGGCGCCATCTCCGCCGCCGTCATGGCGCTCCTGTCGGATCTCACCCGGGAGCAGAATCGCACCAAGGCCATGGCCTTCATCGGGGTGAGTTTTGGCATCACCTTCGCCATCGCCATGGTGACCGGCCCCCTCATCACCCATGCCCTGGGCTTGTCGGGCCTGTTCTGGCTCATCGCCCTGCTGGCCCTGGCCGCCATCGCCATGGTGCTCTGGGTGGTGCCGACCCCGGCGGCCCACCTGCAAAATCGCGAGTCCGCCATGGTGCGCGGCAGCTTTCGCACCGTGCTCACCAATCCTCGCCTGCTCAAGCTCAACCTCGGCATCCTCTGTGTCCACACCCTGCTGATGTCGAGCTTCGTGGCCCTGCCGCCCCTGCTGGAACGTGCCGGCCTGCCCCGTGACAGCCAGTGGCAGGCCTATCTGGTCACCATGCTGATCGCCTTCGTGAGCGTGGTGCCCTTCATCATCTATGCCGAGAAGCACCGCCAGATGAAGCGGGTCTTCATCGGGTGCGTGGTGGTGATGCTGGCCGCCGAGCTGGTGTTCTGGCAGAGCGGTCAGCAGCTGTGGGGCCTGCTCGCCGGGTTGCAGCTCTTCTTCATCGGCTTCAACGTGATGGAGGCGCTGCTGCCGTCGCTGATCAGCAAGGAGTCCCCGCCGGGCTATAAGGGCACCGCCATGGGGGTCTACTCCACCAGTCAGTTCCTCGGGGTCGCCATCGGCGGCAGCCTCGGCGGCCTGCTCTACAGCCTGGGGGGTGGCCCCCTGGTGTTTGGCGGTTGCGCCGCCCTGGCCCTCGCCTGGCTCGGGGTGAGCCTCACCATGGCCGAGCCCCCCTACGTCAGCAGCCTGCGCATCGTGCTGCCGGAAGGGGTCGAGGCCACCCCGGCCCTGGAGCAGAAGATCCGCGCTTGCGAGGGGGTGAGCGACGTGCTGCTGGTACGCGAGGAGCACTCCCTCTACGTGAAGGTGGACAGCAAGCGCCTGACCCGCAGCGATCTGGAGCGGCTGGTCTCTCTTTGAGGGTGACCTGGGGCACGGCTGCTATGCTGAGATCCTCACTCACAGGAGGAAAGGCTCATGTCATATGTGGACGGATTCGTGATCGCCGTGCCGACGGTCAACAAGCAGGCCCTGATCGACCATGCTGGGCTGTTTGACCCCATCTTTCTCGAATATGGGGCCACCCGGGTGCTGGAGTGCTGGGGGGATGACGTGCCCCACGGCAAGCAGACCGACTTTTACCGCGCGGTGGCGGCCAAGGAGGACGAAAGCGTGGTCTTCTCCTGGGTGGAGTGGCCGAGCAAAGCGGTACGGGATGAGGCCATGACCAAGATGATGCAGGACCCCAGGATGGATCCGGCCAGCCCCATGCACCAGACCATGCCGTTTGACGGCGCCCGCATGATCTTCGGCGGCTTCACCACAGTGCTGGAACTCAAGGGCTGAGGCACGCCAGTGACACCCAGGCCCGTCAGATGATGAAAAAGCCCGCCATTCGGCGGGCTTTTTGCTGGGCGTCATGCCGGGGGATCAGCGCTCGATCAGCGGGGCCGAGCGGTAGCTCCAGAGGCCATAGGTGCGCAGGGCGTCCCGGTAGATGCCGAGCCGCTCCTCCGGGCTTGCCTTGGCCAGGGCGGAGAGGGGCTTGTCCGGGTAGGCGACGCTGTCGATGCGGATGTTCGCCGGGCCGCTCTGCCAGCAGGCTATTTCCAGCAGGGTCTGGCCCCGGCGCACATGGCTCGCCGAGCTCACCAGGGTGGCGAACTCAATCTCGTGGCGGGCGAGGGCATAACCGCTGTAGAGGGCGTTCTCCACCGTGCTGGTGGCGTAGTTCTCCTCGATGATGCGGGAGCGGTCGATGCCCTTTTTCGCCAGCCAGTCCGCCATCAGCTTGCCCTCGGTCTGGCGGTTCTGGGGCACGCCGCCGGTGAGGATGACGAGGGCCGCCGGATCGGCCTGGGCCAGGGCGCGGGTGGTCTCGAGGCGTCCCAGCAGGATCTCGTGCATGGAGCCATCGGGATTGAGGGCATAGCCCAGGGTGACGATGGCGCGGCGCCCCTTCTTCTCGCCGCGTCCCTGACGCTCCTTGAGGGGCGTGGCGATCACCCGGTCCACGGTGGCGAACAGCCGCTGCAGATCGGCGGCGCGACCGGCGTTGAGTTCGCCGACTCGCTTGAGGTAGCCATCGGCCTTGACCTGGTTGCCCTTGAAGCGCTGCCAGGTGGCCAGATAGGTGTTGATGTCCAGATCGTCCGGCGCGGCGCTCTGGGCCTGCTCGAACAGGGCGATGGCCCTCTCCACGTTGCCGTTGTAGATCTGGGCGTTGGCCGCCGAGACGAGCAGATCGGTGCGATAGGGCTCGAGCTGGTGAGCCTCCAGCAGCAGGGTGGTCACCTGCTCCATGTTGCTCGGCATCTTGGCGGTGAAGCCCGCATCGGAGACTCGGGCGGGGGAGTGGAAGATGCGGGCAGCGTCTGCCAGCAGCTGATCCACCACCTGGCGCTTGCTGATGAACTGCTCGTAATTCTGCTCCTTTTGCAGGGAGCGCACCGGGGCGGCCCAGGCATCGGGTGAGACAAAGAGCGGCAGCGCCAGCAGGCTGGCCAGGGTCAGGGCAATCGCGGTTTTCTTCATCGTGGTACTCCACCTGGGGGGCCATGCCGTGGCATGACCCCGGAGTGCTTCTCCAATCAAAACAGACGCTTGGTTTGCTGCCTACTCTACTCCCTTTCCGATGAAAAAAACGTGAACCGTTCCGGTTATCGGGCCCTCAGCGCAGCCCCAGGCGCTCCTGCAGGAAGGCGAGCCAGGCCTCCACCTTGGCGGGCAGGTGGCGGCGCTTCGGATAGAGGCACCAGATGCCGTGCTCGGGCAGGGCATGGTCTGGCAGGACGGGTACCAGCCGCCCGGCGGCGAGATCCCGCGCCACGATGAAGTCCGGCATGTTGCCGATGCCGAGCCCCGCCAGCAGCGCGGTGTGGATGGCATCGCTGTTGTTGACCTCGAAATTGCCCCTGGGGGTGATGGCCACCTCTCCCTCGGGTCCGTGCAGTCGCCACTGGGTGCCGCTGCGAAACAGGGAGTAGAAGAGGCAGTTGTGGCGCTCGAGATCCCTCGGGGTACGGGGCGTACCGGCCTTCGCCAGGTAGGCGGGGGAGGCGCACAGGGTGCTGAGACAGGGAGCGAGGCGGCGGGCGACCAGGCTCGAATCCTCCAGCGCGCCGATGCGCACCGCCACGTCGAACCCCTCGGCCACCAGATCCTGCTGGGCGTCGCTCATCTCGAGCTGCAACTGCACCTCGGGGTGGAGGGCAAGAAACTCGGGGACAAGGGGGGCGATGTGGCGCCGGCCATAGACCATGGGCACCGTCACCCGCAGCAGGCCGCGGGGGGCCGATTGCAGGGCGCCGATGGCATCTTCCCCGTCGCAGGCTAGGCGCACCGCATGGCGCACCGTCTCGAAGTAGCGCTCCCCCGCCTCGGTGAGGGTGAGGGAGCGGGTGGTGCGATAGAGGAGCTGGCAGCCGAGGGCCTGCTCGAGCTGGCTCACCTTCTTGCTCAGCACCGACTTGCTGAGACCGAGCTGGCGGGCGGCGCCGGAGAAGGTGCCCGACTCCACCACGGCGACGAAGGCCGGGAGCAGGGCGAAGGCTTCCTGGTTCATGCTGTTCTCGATATGGAAACAATGTTGTTCCTTGATGGTAGATTATCCCCATATCAAAAACAATTTACTCTGCTCGTCAGTTCAACCAAGGAGCAACCCCATGATCCCCCCGCTTGTTGACCGCGGCCCCGGCCGCCCCGCCCTCGGCCAGACACTCGGCCAGACCCTGGACGCCCTGGCCGCCTTCGCTGCCGGCCTGTTGCTGGCGCTGATGATCGCCCAGAACGGGGCCCTGGCCCGCGCCACTGACCCCTGGCTCGCGAGCTGGCTGGCCCACGGGGTCGGCAGCCTGGTGGCCGGGCTCCTGTGGTGGCTGGCCCCAAGGCCCCCGACGCCGGAGGCGGCCCCGCCCTGGGCCTGGCTCGGCGGTCTGCCGGGGGCGCTCACCGTGGTGCTGGCAGCCCTGTGCCTCAACTCGCCCCTGGGCATGGCGGGCACCCTGGCCCTGCTGCTGCTCGGCCAGCTGCTGTTTGGTGCCCTGTGCGATGGCCTCGGCTGGCTCGGGCTGGCCCGCCGCCCCCCCTCGGGAAAGGACGCGCTCGCCGCCTTGCTGGTGCTGGCCGGCGCCCTGTTCATCGTGCTTGGCTAGGAGACACACCATGACCCTTCTGATCCTGTTGGGACTGCTCGCCGCCTTGCTGGTGCTGGCCGGCGCCCTGTTCATCGTACTTGGCTAGGAGAAACACCATGACCCTTCTGATCCTGCTGGGACTGCTCGCCAGCCTTGCTGGTGATGGTCGGCCCCCTTTTCATCGTGCTGCGCTAGGAGAAACACCATGACCCTCTTGATCCTGTTGGGACTGCTGAACGGCGTGGCGGTGAGCCTGTCGCGCACCCTCAATGGCCGCCTCGCCAGCGCTCGGGGCGCCATGACGGCGTCCTTTGCCAACCACCTGCTCGGCTTCGGGCTGCTCGGCGCCCTGCTCATCCTCAAGGGGGCGCCCTGGGAGCGGCTCGCCGGGCTCGATCCCTGGCTGCTGCTCGGCGGCGTGCTGGGGGCGCTGTTCGTCGCCATCAGCAGCTGGGCCATTGGCCGGGTCGGCGCCCTGGCCTGCGCCCTGCTCATCGTGACGGGCCAGCTGGCGGGGGGCGCATTGCTCGATGCCCTGGCCGGACGGCTGGCTGCGAGCGATCTGCTCGGCATCGTGCTGGTGCTGGCCGGTGCCGCGCTGCAACGCTGGCAGGCCGGCAAGCCGCGCTCCCAAGGATGAGCGGCGATGGCCTGGGTAAGCCGGCAGGGATGACAAGAGCGCCGCCCTTGCCTGGATGCCAAAGGCGGCTCGCCAGCCGGATCAGGGCCCAGATGATAAGGAAAAGGCGAAAGAAAGGGAGGGAAAGGAAGAAACAGGAAGGCAAAAAAGAGCAAAGAAAGAGAGGCGCCTGTGGGCCAGGGCCAGCCCAAAAGCAGAACACCGGCGCTAGGCCGGTGTTCTGAACAGCATGGCGGCGGGCCCAGCGAGGCGCGCGGTCAGGGCGGTTTAGGCGTAGAAAGCCTCGACGGTGCCCTTGACGGTGATCAGCATGGGGTTGCCGTAGCGATCCTTGGCCTTGGGGGAGGGGATCTTCACCCAACCTTCGCTGATGCAGTACTCCTCGACATTGGTGCGCTCCTTGCCGTTCACGCGAATGCCGATCTCGTGCTCGAAGCACTCAGCCACATGGTGCGGGCTGCGCGGGTTGGCCGCCAGGCGGTTGGGCAGTGCAGGTTTGTTGTCGCTCATTTTATAGACCTGAGTTTGATAAAAAGTGGGTCATTGTAGGCAATGCCCGCCATGGGCTCAAGGCTGGTGGTGTTCCATCCCTGCTGGTTTTCAGCTTCCTTGAAAATTACGAATACCAAAACTTGGACACTCATCTTGAATCGCCCCTACTTTCCTAGACACCTCAAGAGCCTCAAACTGAGGTCAATCAGGAGGTGTTATGAGCAAGCAGCAACGTTACACAGAAGAATTCAAACTGGCAGCCGTCAAGCAGGTGACTGAGCGCAATTACCCAGTAGCAGAGGTCGCTGAACGACTTGGTATTTCCAGCCACAGTCTTTATGTCTGGATCAAACGCTACAGCCAACCCGAAGCGCAGCAACAGGATGACTCCAGCCAGCAAGCCGAAATTCGGCGCCTCAAGGCTGAACTGCGTCGCGTCACCGATGAGCGAGATATCTTAAAAAAGGCCGCCGCGTACTTTGCCAAGCTGTCAGGGTAAGGTACGCCTTCATCCGGGAGCACGCGTCCGCACATCCCATCCGCAGACTGTGTCGGATGATGAATGTCCACCCGAGCGGTTATTACGCCTGGCAGCACCAGCCTTTATCTGCCCGAGCCCTGGAAGACCAACGCCTTCTTGGCCAGATCAAGCAATGTTGGCTAGAAAGCGGGGGCATCTATGGTTATCGCAAGATCCGGGATGACCTGCGAGAGATGGGCGAGACCTGTGGGAAACACCGGGTGGCGCGATTAATGCGTCATGAAGGTTTACGTTCACAAACCGGTTATCGCCGCCGTCCCGGTCATTATGGTGGCCGGCCAACGGTGGTTGCACCGAACCATCTTGAACGCCAGTTCGATGTGACTGAGCCAAATAAGGTCTGGGTAACAGACATCACTTATATCCGAACCCATGAAGGTTGGCTCTATCTGGCTGCGGTATTGGATTTGTTCTCACGACAAGTCATTGGTTGGTCAATGGGGCCACGTATCGACCGAGAGCTGGCTATCAGCGCGTTACTGATGGCGGTGTGGCGACGGCGACCGGAGCAGGAAGTGCTGGTTCATTCCGACCAAGGGAGCCAGTTTAGCAGCTATGACTGGCAGGATTTTTTGCGGGATCATCGGCTTAAGGCCAGCATGAGCAGACGTGGCAATTGTCATGATAACGCGGTGGCGGAGAGTTTCTTCCAGCTCCTAAAACGCGAGCGGATCCGACGTAAAACCTATGCGGATCGCGAGGAAGCCCGGCAGGATGTGTTCGATTACATTGAAATGTTTTACAACCCCAAGCGCCGGCACAGTTTCAACAATGGGCTATCGCCAGTAGAGTGTGAAAAGCAATATTTCGAGCGGCTCGAAAGTGTCTAGAGAAGCCGGGGCGATTCAGCTTTCTTCTTTAACGCAACCATTAGCACTGCATAAAGAAACAGTTAAGGAGCTGTCTAAAAGCTACCGCCCCTGGGTTTCAGCTCCCAGTTCGCTGCCTTTCACCTGCGAGGCACCAACAATCGTTTTCATGACGCTCTCCCGAGAGAGGGATTGGCGTTTGCTATCTTAAGGGGCCGGATTGAGACATGGAAAGAGGAGTTTGATAGAAACCGGAGCTGGTTCAACCAATTAGTGATTAGCTGCTGCTTTTAAGTGGGCTGTTGGTTGGCAAAGGGGATGGGCATTCCCCTCACCCCAACCCTCTCCCAAGGGAAGAGGATGCTTGTTCGGTAGCCGAGGGTTGGCATTGTCTTGTCTTGATCCCCTTCTTATTCGCTGAGGCGAGCCCTCTTGTCCAGGCCGCGAGGCAGGATGCCGAGCGAGCGGCGCTGGGCCATGGACGGCCCATCGGTGCGTGCCGTTGGACAAGAGGGTGAGCCGAAGGTACCCGACGTCAGTCGGGCGAATAAGCGGGGGAGAAGACTTTTGGTGACTTTGGGTCTTTCCAAAGTCACTCGCCCAGGCCCGAAGGGCGGGCGAAACACTGTCGAGGGCAGAGCCCTCGTGTCCCATGCGGCGTAGCCGCATCAAACGCCTCACCGCTGGCTCTGGCGTTCGGAGTAACTCCGCCCGGATCGCGAACGTCCGAATACGATGCGCTATTCGAACCTACGGCCTCCCATCACATCGTTAACCTTCGGGGAACCCTGACTCCCCTCACCCTAACCCTCTCCCAGAGGGAGAGGGGACAAAGAGAAAGGGAGCCGGTCAGGCTCCCTTTGATGCGGCGATGCAACGATGGCCGCTATGCGTAAGGCGGATACGCAGCCGGACCATTCACGGTCAATGGCATGTGACCCATGCCACCCCTTATCGATTGGTCGCGGCCTTCATCCCTTCCACAAACTCCTTCAGACGGGTGAGCATATGCTCCGGGTTCTGGTGGTGGGTCTCGATGATCTTCACCACGGCGGAGCCGGAGATGGCGCCGGCAGCGCCAGCCTTGATGGCGTCACGCACCTGGGCCGGTTCGCTGATGCCAAAACCGAGCAGGGCGGGGGGGGCATTGAACTCGCGAAGGGTGTTGATCAGCCCCTCCACCGGCATGCCGGCCTTGGTCTCGGCACCGGTGACACCGGCGCGGCTCACCAGATAGGTGTAACCGGAGCCGAGCTCTGCCACGGCCTTGAGCGTCTCGGTGTCACCGTTGGGCGGGGCAATAAAGATGCTGTCGATGCCGAACTTGTCGGCGGCCGCCTTGTAGGGCTCGCACATCTGCACCGGCACGTCCGCCACCAGCACGGAGTCCACCCCCGCCTGCTGGCACTTCTCGTAGAAGCCGTCGATGTGGCGCACATAGACCAGGTTCGCGTAGACCAAGAGGCCAATGGGGAGCTCCGGGTACTTGGCGCGGATGCGGCCAAGCAGGCCGAAGCAGTCGTCCGGGGTGGTGTGGCTGGCAAAGGCTCGCAGGGCGGCGCCCTGAATGGTGGGGCCGTCCGCCACCGGATCGGAGAAGGGAATGCCGAGTTCGAGGGCGTCGGCACCCCCTTCGACCAGGGCATCGACGATGGCCAGGGAGAGTTCGGGGGTGGGGTCACCCAGCATCACGAAGGGCACGAAGGCGCCCTGATTGGCCTTGTCCAGACGGGAGAAGAGTTGTGCGTAGCGGTTCATGACAAGGTTCCTTCTTTTTCAAAGATGTCGGCAACGGTGAAGATGTCTTTGTCGCCACGGCCGGAGAGGTTCACGATGAGCACCTGCTCTTTTTCCGGTTCGCTGCGGGCCATCTTGAGGGCATGAGCCAGGGCGTGGGAGGACTCCAGCGCCGGTATGATGCCTTCGGATTTGGCCAGTTCCTGGAAGGCGCCCAGCGCCTCCTTGTCGGTCACCGAGGGGTACTCGGCGCGGCCGATGGCGGCCAGGTGGGCGTGCTGGGGGCCGACCGAGGGGAAGTCCAACCCCGCCGAGACGGAGTAGGACTCCTGGATCTGGCCCTGGCTGTCCTGCATCAGGTAGGAGTGCATGCCGAAGAAGACCCCCTTGCTGCCGTGACCGAGCGGCGCGCCGTGCTCGCCGCTCTCGATGCCGTGACCACCCGGCTCGACCCCGATCAAGCGTACTTCAGGGTTGTCGATAAAGTCCGCAAACATGCCGATGGCGTTCGAGCCGCCGCCGACGCAGGCGATCACCGCATCCGGCAGGCGCTCCTCCTTCTCGAAGCACTGGGCCTTGGCCTCTTCCCCGATCATCTTCTGGAACTCCCGCACGATCGTCGGGAAGGGGTGGGGGCCGGCGGCGGTGCCGAGCAGGTAGTGGGCGGTCTCGTAGTTGGCAGCCCAGTCGCGCAGCGCCTCGTTGCAGGCATCCTTGAGGGTGGCGGAGCCGGAGTGTACCGGGATCACGGTGGCCCCCATCAGCTTCATGCGAAACACATTGGGCTTCTGGCGCTCGCAATCCTTGGCCCCCATGTAGACCCGGCACTTGAGGCCGAGCAGGGCGCAGGCCAGCGCGGTAGCAACGCCATGCTGACCGGCGCCGGTCTCGGCGATGATCTCGTGCTTGCCCATGCGTTTGGCGAGCAGGGCCTGGCCCAGCACCTGGTTGGTCTTGTGGGCGCCGCCGTGCAGCAGATCTTCGCGCTTGAGGTAGAGGCGGGTCTTGGTGCCCCTGGTCAGATTGCGAGTCAGGGTGAGCGGGGTCGGGCGCCCGGCATACTCGGTGAGCAGGGACTGAAACTCGGCGACGAAGGCCGGATCATCCTTGGCATCGACAAAAGCCTTCTCCAGCTGGAGCAGGGCGGGGATCAGGATCTGGGGCACATACATGCCGCCAAATTCACCAAAAAACGGGTTGAGCAGGGTCATGATTAAATTCCTTGTTTCTGCTGTTAAATCAGGGATGCACAGTGATGCTCTGGGATGTATGTCTGGGGCACATACATGTCATCGGCGAAATTCACTAAAAAACGGGTTGAGCAGGGTCATGGCTTCTTCTTTATACCTTGAGTCGAAAACGGAACATCAAATACGACACAGCAATTCAGTGGCGGCGCGGTGCGCTTACAGTTGGCGCAGGGCGGCGAAGGCGGCCGCTATCTTGTGCGCATCCTTCTGGCCCGGGGCGCTCTCCACCCCGGAGTTGAAATCAAGGCCCAAACAGCCCACCTGGGCGGCCTCGAGGGCGTTGTCGGGGTTGAGGCCCCCCGCCAGCATCAGTCTGCTCTTGTCGAGCCCGGCCAGCAGGGCCCAGTCGAACGCCTGACCGGTGCCGCCGCTCTGGCTGCCGACTTTGGTATCGAGCAGCAGGCGATCCGCCGGGTAGTCGAGGGCGGGCAGGGGCTCGCCGCTTGTGACTCCAATTGCCTTCCAGATCTGGCAGCCCGCCGGCAGCAGGGGACGCAGGGTCTCGATATAGGCGGCGTCTTCATCCCCGTGCAGTTGCACGGCGGCGAGCCCCAGCGCATCCACCGTCTTGGCGATGGTGGCGGGCTGGGCATTGCGAAACACCCCGACGTAAGAGAGCGGTGCACCCGCCATCACGGCGCGGGCGGCGGGAATGTCCACGTAGCGCGGGCTCTTCGCCACGAAGATTAGGCCGCCGAACACGGCCCCCGCCTGATGGGCGGCGGCGGCGTCCTCGGGACGGGTCAGGCCGCACACCTTGTTCTGGCCGAGCACGAGCTTGCGCACCGCGGCCTCCAGATCCGGCTCGGCCATGAGCGACGAGCCCACCAGGAAGCCCTTGGCGTGGTGGCGCAGATCCGCCACCTGGGCGCGGTGGTTGATGCCGGATTCGCTGATCACCACCCGATCCCCCGGGATCCTGGCCGCCAGCTGTTTGGTGCGGGTGAGATCGACGCTCAAATCCCGCAGATCCCGGTTGTTGATGCCAATCACAGGGGCTCCCAGGGCGATGGCGCGGGTCAGCTCCTCCTCGTTGCTCACCTCGGTGAGCACCCCGAGGCCCAGCTCCCTGGCGACCGCAAACAGGACCTTATACCCCTCGTCGGTGAGCACCGAGAGCATCAAGAGGATGGCGTCCGCCTGATAGTGGCGGGCCAGATAGACCTGATAGGGGTCAATCATGAAGTCCTTGCAGAGCACCGGCTGCTGGACGCGGCCCCGTACGCGCGGCAAAAAGGCGAAATCCCCCTGGAAGAACTTCTCGTCCGTCAGCACCGAGATGGCGGTGGCGTAGTGGCCGTAGATGTCGGCGATGGCCTCCGGGCTGAAGTCATTCCGGATCAAGCCCTTGGAGGGGGAGGCCTTCTTGCACTCCAGAATAAAGCGGGTGGAGCCTTTGCGCAGATCCCCCTCGAAGTCCCGATCGCTCGGGGTGAGCGCCCCCTGGAAGCTCGCCAGGGGCTGGCTCTCCTTGCGGGCGGCGACCCACTCCTGCTTGGCCGCCACGATTTTGCCGAGAATGGTCTGGCTGATGGAGGCAATGTTCAGAAAGGCGTGGGGAGCAATGACATCTGACATCTCGTTATCCTTGCGAAGCTGGGTACTGTCCTTTGGTCGTTCTGCGTGAGCGCCTTGTGGGCGACTCTCCTGGGTGGTAGCTGACATCATGTCTCCTGATGGCTCAGGGTGGCGAGCCGGGCAGCAAGTTCCGCCGCCTGGCCGCTCGCCAGCACCGCCAGCACCTGGGCGGCTGCCTGTTTGAAGTCCGGGGCCTTGCCCGCCATCACCAGCAGCGGCGCCACGTTGGCTGCGATGGCGGCGTTGTGGGCCGGGGTGCCACGCCCCTCCAAAATGGCGGCGGTGATGGTGCGGTTCTCCTCAGGCTCACCGCCCTGGATGGCGCTGACCGGGTAGGTGTCGAGGCCAAAGTCCGCCGGCGTGAGCAAGTACTCGCGAATTTCGCCATCGCGGATCTCCGCCACCTGGGTCGGGCCATGAATGGCCACTTCATCGAGCCCGGCGCCGTGTACCACCATACCGGTTTTCAGACCGAGCGCCAGCAGGGTTTTGGCGATGGGGCCCACCAGCTCGGGGGCATAGACCCCCATCAGCTGGAAGCTGGGGCGGGCGGGGTTGATAAGCGGCCCCAGCACGTTGAACAGGGTGCGGGTCTTGAGGGCCTGGCGCACCGGCATGGCGTGGCGCACCCCGGCGTGGTACTGGGGGGCGAACAGGAAGCAGACCCCGAGCTCGTCCAGGCAGCGGCGGGCCTGGGCCGGGCTCATGTCGAGCTTGATGCCCATTTTATCGAGCAGATCGCTCGACCCCGACTTGCTCGAGACCGAGCGGTTGCCGTGCTTGGCCACTTTCAGGCCGCAGGCGGCGGCCACCAGGGCCGAGGTGGTGGAGACGTTGATGGTGTTGAGGCCGTCCCCTCCGGTGCCGACGATGTCGCAGAAGGCATAGTCCGGGCGCGGGAAGTCGCGGGCTTCGGCCAAGAGCGCCTCGGCGGCGCCGGCGATCTCCTCCGGGGTCTCCCCCTTGATCTTGAGGGCGGTCAAAAGGCTCGCCAGCACTATGGGATCCACTTCACCACGAACCACCTGGCCGAAGGCGTCGCGGGCGGCGTCGCGGGTGAGAGACTGACCCTGATAGAGGGTGTTGAGATGTTGATGCATGGTCTCTTCCTTACCGCACGTGGCTTTCTGGACGGGTGACATGGGCGAGGGCCTGGGTGAGCAGGCGGGCCCCTTCGCTGGTCATGATGGATTCCGGGTGGAACTGGAAGCCCAGCACCCGCTCGTCACGCTGCTCGATGGCCATGGGCATGCCCTGATAGTGGGCAATCACCTGCAACTCTTGTGGCACATAGGTGGCCACCAGGGAGTGGTAGCGGGCCACCGGCAAGGGGCTCGGCAGCCCCGCGAAGGCGCCATGACCGTTGTGCTCGATGAGAGAGCGCTTGCCGTGGACGATCTCCCCCGCCGCCCCGACGGTGCCGCCGTAGGCTTCGCACAGGGCCTGATGACCGAGGCAGATGCCGAGGATGGGCACCCGGCCCCGGGCCAGCTTGATGAGGTCGATGAGGCAGCCCGCCTCATGGGGAGCGCCCGGCCCCGGGGAGAGCACCAGCACGGCGTCCCCTTCGCAGGCGTCGATCTCCTGCATGATGCGGCTGGCCGGCAGGCTGTTGCGGTAGATGCGCACCGGGTAGCCCAGGGTGCGGAACTGGTCGACGAGGTTGTAGGTAAACGAGTCGAAGTTGTCGAGCAGGAAGATGTTAGTCATGGCTCACGTCCTTGTGTTGTTCCTGCTGGGCGCTCAGGGCCTGCAGGGAGGTGCCATGGCTGGCAGCGATGGCGGCCAGCACGGCCGCCGCCTTGGCGCGGGTCTCGTCCGCCTCGGCCTGGGGTTTGGAGTCATAGACCACCCCGGCGCCGGCCTGGACATGGGCGACCCCCTCTTTCACGAAGGCGGAGCGGATGACGATACAGGTGTCCATCTCCCCTGCGCCGTTCAGGTAACCCACGGCGCCGCCGTAGCTGCCGCGACGCTTGCCTTCCACCATGCGGATGAGCTCGCTGGCGCGCAGCTTGGGAGCGCCGGTGAGGGTGCCCATGTTCATGCAGGCCTGATAGGCGTGCAGGGCGTCAAGGTCGGAGCGCAAGGTGCCCACTACCCGGGAGACCAGGTGCATGACGTGGCTGTAGCGATCCACCTTCAGCAGATCCTTGACGTAGCGGGTGCCGGGGGCGGAGATGCGGGCGATGTCGTTGCGGCCCAGATCCACCAGCATCAGGTGCTCGGCCACCTCTTTCTCGTCCTGACGCAGCTCCAGCTCGATGCGACCGTCCAGATCCAGGTTGATGCTGCCGTCCGGGTTGAGGCCGCGGCGGCGGGTGCCCGCGATGGGGTACATCTCCACCTGGCGGCTGCCCGCGCAGAATTTCACCGCGCTCTCGGGGGAGGCGCCAAACAGGGTGAAGCCCTCGTCCTGCACGTAGAACATGTAGGGGCTGGGATTGGTCTGCTTGAGGCGGCGATAGGCGGCGACGGGGTCGGGGCAGGGCAGGGAGAAGCTGCGGGACGGCACCACCTGGAAGATGTCGCCACGGCGGATGAAGCCCTTGAGCTTCTCGACCTCGGCGCAGAACTGCTTGTCCCCCTTGTCGACGGCCAGGGCGCCGGTCAGTGGCGCCGTGCCCTGCGGTGCAGGCAGCGGCTGCTGGCAGGCCTGCTTGAAGGACTCGAGGCGTGCGGTCAGGCGGGCGTAGCGCGCGTCCAGCTGCTCATCCCCTTCGCCGCCGAACAGGCAGGCCAGCAACTGGGTGCTCTGCTGGATGTGATCTATGGTGATCAGGGTCTCGGCCACATAGAAGCAGTAGTCGGGGCAGTCGTTGCTGCCTTGTGGCACCTCGGGCAGATCCTCGAAGGAGGCGATGAGGTCGTAGGCGAAGCTGCCCGCCATGAAGAGGGCCTCTTTGCCTTGCTGGCATTGCAGCTCCCGCTGCAGGGTGCGCAGCACGTCCAGCACGCTGCTGCCCTTGAGGCGGCTGTCTTCGTCAAGCTCCCGATCGGAGGCCGGGAAGTCGAGGTGCAGCTCGTCCGCCACCCGGGTCTGGGTGATGACGGCGGGCAGGCGCTGCTCCAGCAGGCGCAGCAACTGCACCCCGTTGTCGCCGAGGGGGCGCACCTGCACGGCGCGGCCGCGGCACTCGATGCGCAGGCAGGCGTCCACCAGCAGCAGGCTCTGGGTGCCGGCCTTGGAGTCGATCTCCACCGATTCCAGCAGCAGGTTGTTGGGTCTGTCCTGGCAGAGCCGGGTATAGAGTGCCAGGGGGTCTGTCACATAAGGGGCATTGAGCCTGATGGTATCGAATTCGCCCAGGGGCAAACGGGTCTTGTTGCCTGTCATAGTGCCTTCCCTTGCGTGTGCTGTGTGTTACCGATGTTCATGACGTTGATTACCTTGATAAATGCCTTGAAAATTAACGGGTTCTGGAGAGGTTGGCTCAAGGCCGCCATCGCCAGGTCAGGGTGCTTGTCTGAATTGTCGGTTTCATCACAGGTCCATTTGCCGGATAATAAAAAAGCCCGCTGGGGTCAGCGGGCTTTTTCTTTGGGTTCTTAACTTGCTGTCAATTTACAGGTACAGCAACGACCACACGCCCGCATGTCAGGGAGTGTGCCACCACCAGATGGTCAGGATGGAAGTCGCTTGCATGATAGAGTCCTGTAAAAAGATGTTTGCAATGAAGTGCCTACAGAAAACGATAAAGCCGCGGCCAAGTCAAGTCGCTTTTTTGCCAGCCTTTTCCAGGCAGGTCCCGAACAAGAGCGAAACACGCCGATGAGATTCGATCTTCATTGCCATACCACTGCCTCCGACGGGGTGCTGAGCCCCGCCGACCTGGTGCGCCGCGCCGCCGAGAAGGGGGTGGAGGTGTTAGCAGTCACTGACCACGATACCCTCGCCGGGCTTGAGGAGGTGCGCCAGACCATAGCCGCCGAGCAACTGCCGCTGCGACTGGTGAGCGGGGTCGAGATCTCCACCGGGTGGGAGCATCACGAGATCCACATAGTGGCCCTTGGGGTGGATGAAAAAAATCCGCAGCTGGTCGCCTTCCTGGCCGCTCAGCGGGCCCGCCGGGAGGCGCGCGCCGAGGAGATCGGGCGCCGTCTGGAGAAGTGCCTCATCCCGGGCACCTATGAAGAGGCCAAGGCGCTTGCCGGTGACGCCGCCGTGACCCGGGCCCACTTCGCCCGGGTGCTGGTGGCGCGCGGGGTGGCCGACAACATGCAGAAGGTGTTCAAGAAGTACCTGAGCCGGGGCAACAAGGGCTATGTGCCCGCCGAGTGGCCCGAGATGCGCGAGGCGATCGACGCCGTCCATGGGGCGGGGGGGCTGGCCGTGCTGGCCCACCCGAGCCGCTACGATCTCACCGCCAAGTGGATCAAGCGGCTGCTGGTGGCCTTCAAGGCCGCAGGGGGTGACGCCATGGAGGTATCCCTGCCCCAGCAGAGCCCCCAGGAGCGGGCGAATCTCGGCCAGTGGGCCAGGGAGCACGATCTCTATATCTCGGTGGGGTCCGATTTTCACTTCCCCTCCAACTGGACCGAGCTCGGCCGCCACCTCTGGCTGCCCAAGGAGGGGATGCCGCTCTGGCTCGGCCACCCAGGGCACTTCGGGCTGACCCCGGAGGAGCATGCTGGCCTGCTGGCCAGCCGCTGAGGGCAATCCGGCGGGAGAGCACCTTTGATGCGGGCGAGTCTGCGTCAAACAGGTTAAGGTAGTGTCATGGGCCAAGGGGCCCTTGATCATGAAGCGGGCAACGAGCGTGCCCCTATCGCGAGAAGAGCATATGAGTCAGCATTTTTACGTACATCCGGACAATCCCCAGGTTCGCCTCATCAGCCAGGCGGTGCAGATCCTGCAAAACGGCGGCGTCATCGTCTATCCCACCGACTCCGGTTACGCCCTGGGCTGCCAGATGGGCAACAAGGATGCCCTGGAGCGCATCTGCCGCATCCGCCGCATCGAGCCGAACCACGACTTCACCCTGGTGTGCCGGGATCTCTCGGAGATCTCCACCTATGCCAAGGTGGACAACACCGCCTTCCGGCTGGTCAAGAACAACACCCCAGGGCCCTACACCTTCATCTTCAAGGCCACCAAGGAGGTGCCGCGCCGCCTCATGAACGAGAAGAAGAAGACCATCGGCATCCGGGTGCCGGCCAACAACATAGCGCTGGCTTTGCTGGAGACCCTCGGCGAGCCGCTGCTCTCCACCACTCTGATCCTGCCGGGCTCCGAGATGGCGGAGTTCGACCCCGAGGAGATCGCCGACAAGCTCGGCAAGCAGCTGGATCTGGTGGTCAACGGCGGGTATCTGGGCGAGCAACCCACCACTGTGGTGGACTTCTCCGACGACGAGCCCGTGCTGCGTCGCCGCGGTGCCGGGGATCCGACGCCGTTTGAGTGATCTTGCCGAGCCCGTTCCCGAGGCGTTGAGCGTACCGGGCACGACGGGGGAGGCCTCCCTTCCCCCGCCCATCGCGACCGTGCTGGGGCAGCCCTACCATGAGCTGCCCCAGGACTTGTTCATCCCCCCCGACGCGCTGGAGGTGTTTCTCGACACCTTCGAGGGGCCGCTGGATCTGCTGCTCTACCTCATCCGGCGTCAGCAGCTCGACATCCTGAACCTGCCTATCCTGCAAATCACCGCCCAGTACATGGAGTACGTGGAGCTGATGCAGGGGCTCAATCTGGAGCTCGCGGCCGAATACCTGCTGATGGCGGCCTGGCTGGCGGAGATCAAATCCCGCCTGCTGCTGCCCAAGGCCCCGGAGCTGGAGGATGAGGAGGAAGGGGAAGACCCGAGAGTCACCCTCATTCGCCGCCTGCAGGAGTACGAGCGCTACAAGCTGGGGGCGGAGCGAGTCAACGCCCTGCCGAGGGTGGAGCGGGAGATCTTCGTCGCCTCGGCCTTGCCGCCGGATTTCGGCGCCCTGAAGCCGCTGGCCCCCGATGTTTCACTGGTTGAGCTCGCCCTTTACATGCAAAGTGTGGTAAAACGCGCGACTCATTTTGAACATCACCAGATCCGCCGCGAGCAGATCCCGACCCGGGTGCGGATGGCGGAGATCCTCGCCATGCTCTCCCTGGGCCAGACCCTGCGCCTGGAGCAGGTGCTGCGGGCCGAGGAGGGGCGCATGGGGGTGCTGGTGACCTTCCTGGCCCTGCTGGAGCTGTGCAAGGAGCAGCTGATCTGGATCCTGCAGGCAGAGCCCCTGGGCCCCATCCATTTTGCCCTGGCAAGCCAGGAGGAGGCGGCGCATGAGCATGTGCACTGAGCGGCCGCTCACGGCCATGGGCACAGCCCGGGAGGCCTGTCGTGGCGCTGCCTGAGCAACTCAAGACGCTGACTCTGGGAGGAGAGCCCAATGGCGCTGCCCGCTGAACGGCTGAAGACCCTGATCGAGGCGGCGCTCTTCGTGGCGGGCCGTCCCCTCACGGTGAACGAGCTCAAGGCCGGGGTGCTCTCGGATTACCCGGTCACCGGCCGCTACGTCCAGCTGCTGCTGGCGGAGCTCAGGAAAGACTACGAGACGCGGGGGGTCGAGCTCAAGGAGGTGGCCTCCGGCTGGCGCTTCCAGGCCCGTCAGGAGTATGCCGAGGAGTTGTCTCGCCTGTGGAGCGAGCGGGCGCCCCGTTATTCCCGCGCCGTGCTGGAAACCCTGACCCTGATTGCCTATCGTCAGCCCATCACCCGGGCCGAGATAGAGGCCATCCGCGGGGTGGCGGTGTCGAGCCAGATCGTCAACACCCTGAAAGAACGTGGCTGGGTGCGCAGCATAGGCCACAAGGAGGTGGCGGGTCGCCCCGAGCTGCTCGCCACCACCCGGGAATTTCTGGACTATTTCAATCTGCGGAGTCTGGAACAGCTTCCCGAGCTGGATCCCGAACTGCAGACCCCCTTGTCGCTCATGCCGGGCGAGGGCGGTGACGGTCAGCCTCTGGTTGGCCGTCCTGAGCATGAAGATGGTGGGGAGGCCAATGGGGCCTTCGCACAAGAACCAAGGTTGTCCGCGATGTCGGCGGGCAGCGATCAACAATCAGGTAACCCCGATGAGTGAAAAACTGCAAAAAGTATTGGCCCGCGCGGGTCAAGGCTCCCGTCGTGAGATGGAGGCCCTGATCACCGCAGGTCGGGTCAGCGTGGACGGCAAGGTCGCCACGCTGGGGGATCGCGTCGAAGTGAACGCCGTGATCCGGGTGGATGGCCACCAGGTCAAGACCCGCGCCGCAGAGGAAGTGATCTGCCGCGTGCTGGCGTACCACAAGCCTGAAGGGGAGATGTGTACCCGCCACGATCCCGAGGGTCGCCCCACCGTGTTTGATCGTCTGCCCAAGATGGATGGCGCCCGCTGGATCGCGGTCGGTCGTCTCGACGTCAACACCTCGGGTCTCTTGCTGTTCACCACAGACGGCGAGCTGGCGAACCGCCTGATGCACCCGAGCCACGAAGTGGAGCGGGAATATGCGGTGCGGGTCTTTGGCGAGATCACCGAAGCCATGCTGCAGCGCCTGCGCAAGGGCGTGCAGTTGGAAGACGGCATGGCCAAGTTCAACAAGATCAAGCCGGCCGGCGGCGAGGGGCTGAACCAGTGGTTCAACGTCACCCTGACCGAGGGCCGCAACCGGGAAGTGCGCCGCCTGTGGGAATCCCAGGAAGTGCAGGTGAGCCGCCTGATGCGCATCCGCTACGGCGACGTCACCCTGGATCGCGGTATCCCCCGCGGTGGCTGGCAGGAGCTGAAGCTCCCCGAGGTGAACTACCTGCGCGGCCTGGTGAATCTGCCGAACGAGACCGAGTCCAAGGTGGATCTGCAGCAGGATGGCAAGGCCGGTCGCCACAAGCAGGCCGCCCAGATCCGTCGCGCGGTCAAGCGCCACAAGGAGATGCAGGGCAAGGAGCCGCGCGCGCGCAGCACCACAGCCCGTCGCAAGCCGACCTCCTCCACCCGCAACTCCGGCACCGGCAGCAAGTAAGCCGTCGCCGCCGCCCTGTCGGCCTGGAACAACCCAAGCCCGCACCTTATGGTGCGGGCTTTTTGTTGCCTGTTCCCGCCGGGCTCCTTGAGACTCAATCGCACGGGGAGAGAAAGGGCCAGACAGGCTCCTCCCCCTCAGAGAGGGGGAGGCCGGGAGGGGGTGGCTGTGGTTTACGCTGAAATAGTTTGTAGCCATAAGGAGTACAACTATGAGCGAGAGGCCTGTCCGTATTTTCAACCGTGAGGCCACACTGGACAAACGACGTGAACAAAGAGGCAATCCAACAGAGCCCGAGCGGCGACTGTGGCAGCTGCTGCGGGCTGGGCAACTGGGGGTCAAGTTTCGTCGCCAACAGGGCATTGGCCCATACATTGCCGACTTTTACTGTCCCGAGCGGTTATTGATGATAGAG
The DNA here is from genome assembly GCF_019048705.1 of Aeromonas sp. FDAARGOS 1409. Taxonomy (NCBI): domain Bacteria; kingdom Pseudomonadati; phylum Pseudomonadota; class Gammaproteobacteria; order Aeromonadales; family Aeromonadaceae; genus Aeromonas; species Aeromonas sp. FDAARGOS 1409. Next base: position 4,328,759 of record NZ_CP077395.1, on the reverse strand, counting down.
GTCGATGGTGACAGCCATTTCGACGAGCGAGGCTTGAGCCATGACAAGCAACGGGATGCCTATATGGCGGCCCTGTCGTTGACGGTACTGAGATTTAGCAACAGGGAGGTGATGCAAAATCTACCCGGAGTGGTTGTATCGATTCGGGCATGGCTTGATCACGTCTGACCCCACCCCAGCCCTCCCCTTGCCAGGGGAGGGGGCCAGAGTTGCCTCTGTGTGGGTTGGAGAGCTTCATGCTCCTCCCCCTTTTGAAGGGGGAGGCCGGGAGGGGGTTGCGGCCGGGATGCGCGCCAGGAAGGTTGCCCTGCCGGGACGGGCTTGTTAGCCTTTCCCGCACTGATACAGGAGAAACCAATGAGCAAGGTACTGGATGAACTGCTGGCACTGCTGGCGCTGGAGAAGATCGAGGAGGGCCTGTTTCGGGGCCAGAGCCAGGATCTCGGGTTGCGATCCGTGTTTGGCGGACAGGTGATGGGGCAGGCCTTGTCAGCCGCCAAGCAGACGGTCGCCGTCGATCGCCAGGTGCACAGCTTCCACTCCTACTTCCTGCGCCCAGGCGATGCCAACAAGCCCATCGTCTACGACGTGGAGAACATCCGCGACGGCCAGACCGTCTCCACCCGCCGGGTCAAGGCGATCCAGGGCGGCAAGCCCATCTTCTACCTCAACGCCTCCTTCCAGGTGGAGGCCGAAGGCTTCGAGCACCAGGCGCAGATGCCCGAAGGCATCACGCCTCCCGAGCAGCTCAAGAGCGAGCTGGAGCTGGTGCGCCCCTACGAGCAGCTGATCCCGGCGGCCCTGCGGGACAAGATCCTGTGCGAGAAGCCCATCGAGATCCGCCCGGTGACCCTGGTGGACCCCATCCGCCCGGACGTGCACGAGCCCCTGCGCTACACCTGGTTCAAGGCCAACGGCCCTGTGCCGGACGATCAGCGGGTCCACAACTACCTGTTGGCCTATGCCTCCGACTTCCACTTCCTGTTCGCCGCCCTGCAGCCCCACGGGGTGTCGTACTGGGAGCCGGACATGCAGGTGGCCACCATAGATCACTCCATGTGGTTCCACCGGGAGTTCAGGCTGGACGACTGGCTGCTCTACGTGGTGGACAGCCCGAGCGCCAGCGGCGGCCGGGGCCTGGTGCGCGGCCAGTTCTTCACCCGCGACGCTGTGCTGGTGGCCAGCACCATGCAGGAAGGGGTGATCCGCCGCCGGGGCTGACAAGCCGGCACTAGGCAATAAAAAACGGGAGCCATCGGCTCCCGTTTTTTATTGGCCTGAGTGATCAGGCGGCATCCTGCTCGGGGAGCGGGGCGCCTTGGTCGCGTTGGGCGAAGCGGTCGGCCCAGAGGGCGATGACGCCGTCACCGGTGACGTTGCAGGCGGTGCCGAAGCTGTCCTGGGCCAGGTAGAGGGCGATCATCAGGGCGATGGAGGCCTCGCCGAAGCCGAGCATGGAGGTGAGCAGGCCGAGCGCGGACATGACGCCGCCCCCCGGGGCACCGGGAGCGGCGATCATGATGACGCCCAGCATCATGATGAAGGGCAGCATGGTGTCATAGCCCGGAATGGCCAGGTGTTCGGAGAGGAACATGACGGCGGTGGCGCAGGTCACCAGCGTGATGGTGGAGCCGCACAGGTGGATGGTGGCGCACAGGGGCACGGTGAAGTTGGCGATGCCCTCGCTCACCCCGTTGCGCTTGCTGGCCTGCAGGGCCACCGGGATGGTGGCGGCGCTGGACATGGTGCCGAGCGCGGTGAAGTAGGCGGGCAGCATGTTCTTGATGAGCATGGCGGGGGAGCGCCCCAGGGCCAGTCCGGTGCCGACGAAGAGCACGCAGAGCCAGATCCAGTGCATCAGTATGGCCATCACCAGCACCACGCCGAAGGTCTTGAGGGTGGCGAAGACGGTGCCTTCCACCGTCATCTCGACGAAGACGCCGGCGATGTAGAAAGGCAGCAGGGGAATGATCACGCGTGCCAGCAGGCGGTCGATGATGTCACGACCCTGATCGGCGACCCGGCGCAGGTCGGTGGCCTGGGTGGCGCTGATGCCGATGCCGAACACGAAGGCGGCGGCCAGGGCCGACATCACCCCGAACAGGGGCGGGATCTCGAGATTGATGTAGGAGGCGAGCTTGATGGCGGCTTGCGCCGTGGGCTCGGCGGCCGTGGTCAGGCGCGGGATCAGGTGGCTCGCCACGGTGAAGGCGAACAGGCCCGCCAGTATGGTGGAGCAGTAGGAGAGTCCCACCGTCTTGCCCAGCAGCTTGCCGGAGTTCTTCGGCAGGCTGGCGATGCCGCTCATGATGAAGAAGAGGATGATGAGCGGAATGGTGAAGGTGATGAGCTGGCCTATCACCGTCTTGGCCGTGAACAGCACCCGAGCGACCCATTCCGGGGCATAGAGACCGAGCAGCAGACCGGCGAGGATGCCGGCGATCAGGTTAAGGACGAGTTTCATGGGGGAATCCAGGTGTTGGTGTCTGTGTTGTGATTAAATAATGATTTTGATGGCGCTTTTTAACACAAACTCCGCATCTTGTCTGTCTTGCGCTGGTTAATGTGGCGTTAAATTTTGATGTTGAGGGTTTTTATCGCGTTTTGAACTGGAGCGTGGCGGCCTCTGGACGCAGTGCCAGGGCCGCAGGAAGCAATGCATGCACCCAACGCCCCTTCATCCTGTCTTCGCTGCGTCAGCGCCCGAGCCGCGGGGAACAGAGCGGGCTACCTGCGGCCCCTCATCCTCTCTTTGCTGCGCTCAGCATCTCAGCATCTCAGCATCTCAGCAGCAATGCGTGCAGCCAGCGGCCGTTCGCCCCATCCTCGCTGCACCAGTGGCGGTGCAGCGTCAAGGGTAGGGGGGTGACGAGGCGAAGCAGCCCGGCCTCGTCGAGCCGGGTCAGCAGGGGATACGCCTGGGGCGGCCCGCTGGCCGGCGACTCGCCATCGGCATGGGGGAAGGAGCAGTAGAGGGGCCCGCCGGTCTTGAGGAGGGCGGCGAGGTGCCGGAGCACCGGAGCTATCTCCTCCCCGGGCAGGCAGGGCAGGGAGGCGCTGGCCCAGATGCCGTCATAGGGGACGACGCTTCGCATCTGCTCGAAACGGCAGACCCGCACCGGCTGGCCGCAAAGGCGCGAGGCGGCCGCCGCCTGCTCCCGGCTCGCATCGAAGGCGGTCACCATCAGCCCCCGCTCCCGAAAGAGGCGCAGATCCTCACCCGCGCCGCAGCCGGCCTCCAGCAGGTGGCCTCGTGCGGGCAGCAGGGCGAGGAAGGGGGCATGGGCTCCGGCCACGAGGGCGGGACGGGTATCTGGGCTCGGGGCTGGGGTGTGGGGCGCTATCATGGGCTCATCTCTGCGGTGGGCGGCTACTCTAGCAAATTCGCCCCCGACTGTTCAGCCCCGATGAAAGGGTATCTGCGCCCGGGCCATCAGGCTTGCCGGCGCAGCGGGAGGGGGGCGCTGGCGATCAGACCGAACAGGGTGTCGAGCAGGGTGTCCGACTCCCGGATCAGGTCGATGCGATCGGGGAAGTGCAGCCAGTTGATGATGTAGCCGTCCAGGGTGCAGTGCAGCAGGGTGGTGGCGCGCCGCAGATCCAGCCCCTGGGGCAGCTGGCCGTGGCGCACCGCATTGGCCAGGGTGATCTCCAGATCCCGGAAGAAGTTGATGGACTGCTGGCGCATGTGATCCCGCAGGGCACTGGCCTCCCCTTCCAGGGCCTCCAGGCTGAAGATGATGGTGAACATCTGCTGGTGGGCGGGCTCTGTGCCGATCTTGACCATCACCTCCTTGAGGAAGATCCGCAGCTTGCCGAGGGGGTCCGGCTCCGCTTCGTCGACGCAGGCGTCGAGCTGGTGGGAGAGGGGGGCGCACAGCTCCTCCCACAGGGTGACGAACAGTTCCTCCTTGTTCTTGAAGTGCCAGTAGATGGCGCCCCGTGTGAGATCCGCAGCCTTGGCGATGTCGGTCAGGCTGGTCCTCGCCAGCCCTTGCTGGCAGAAGAGATCCAGCGCCGTGCTCATGATGTGGCAGCGGGTCTGTTGTGCCTCTTCTTTGGTGCGTCTGGCCATGGGCTCGGTTCCTGTCGATCAGTGAAAAAAGTTTCTTACATACATTCGTGAATGTATGTATATTGCCTCATCTTCGCCATTTTACCAACAGGCACCTTATAAACCCTGTGGTTTTGTCGTTTTTTATTTTGTTGAAACAGAGGCTCAGAGACTTCATGCATAAACATATTCTCGCACGTTCGGTCGGCCTTGCCTTGCTGGCAAGTGGCCTGCTGGCAGGCTGTGGTGACAAGGGAGAAGCCCAGCAGGCCATGGAGATGCCTCCCGCCGCCGTGGACGTGGTCACCCTTCATACCGCCCCGCTGCAGCTCATGTCCGAGCTCACCGGTCGCACCGCCCCCCTGCGGGTGGCCGAGGTGCGTCCCCAGGTGAACGGCATCATCCTCAAGCGCCTGTTCACCGAGGGCAGCGACGTCAAGGCCGGCCAGCTGCTGTATCAGATCGATCCCGCCGTCTATCAGGCCGCCGTCGCCAGTGCCAAGGCGAACCTGGCCAAGGCCGAGGCCAACGAGCGCAGCGCTCGCCTCAAGGCCCAGCGTTACGCCGAGCTGGTGAAGGTGAAGGCCATCAGCCGTCAGGAGTATGACGACGCCGATGCCACCTGGAAACAGCAGGTGGCCGAGATCGGCGCCGCCAAGGCGGCCCTGCAGAGTGCCAACATCAACCTGGCCTATACCCGCATCACGGCCCCCATCAGCGGCCGCATCGGCAAGTCGGCGGTGACCGAGGGGGCCCTGGTGACCGCCCAGCAGGCCGCCAGCCTCACCACCATCTCCCAGCTCGATCCCATGTATGTGGACGTGCGCCAGTCCACCGCCGACCTGCTGCGCCTCAAGCGCCAGGTCGCCGCGGGCAAGCTGACCCAGGGCGAGCAGGACGGTGCCAGCGTCAGCTTCCAGCTGGAAGATGGCAGCCAGTACGGCCAGAAAGGCTCGCTCCAGTTCTCCGACGTGACCGTGGACGAGACCACCGGCATGGTGACCCTGAGGGTGATAGTGCCGAACCCGGATCAGCTGCTGCTGCCCGGCATGTTCATGCGCGCCACCCTGCAGGAGGGCGAGCGCCCCGAAGGCCTGCTGGTGCCGCAGACCGCGGTGACCCGCACGCCCAAGGGCGGGGCCACCGTCATGGTGGTGACGGCGGACAACAAGGTGGCGCTGCGCGAGGTGCAGGTCGGTCGCATGTCCGGCGACAGCTGGGTGGTGGAATCCGGCCTCGATGCCGGCGAGAAGGTGATCGTCGCCGGCCTGCAGAAAGTCAAACCCGGGGCTGCGGTGGCGCCCACTGAACGCGCCAGCAACACAGTACAGGCTCAGCAGACCCCGGCAACCAAGCAGTAGGATGGAGTAGTCGCCTCATGGCACGATTTTTCATAGATAGACCCATTTTCGCCTGGGTGATCGCCCTGGTGATCATGCTGGCCGGGGCCATGGCCATCATCAGCCTGCCGGTGGCCCAGTACCCGACCATAGCCCCGCCGGCGGTGGGTATCTCCGCCAGCTACCCGGGGGCCTCCGCCAAGACGGTGGAAGACTCGGTCACCCAGATCATCGAGCAGAACATGACGGGGCTGGATCACCTGCTCTACATGTCGGCGCAGTCCGATTCGTCCGGCAATGTCAGTGTGACCCTCACCTTCAAGCCGGGTACCGATCCCGACATCGCCCAGGTGCAGGTGCAGAACAAGCTGCAGCAGGCCATGTCGCTGCTGCCCCAGGAGGTGCAGCAGCAGGGGGTGCGCGTCCAGAAGACCTCCAGCAGCTTCCTCATGGTGGCCGCCTTCATCTCCACCGATGGCAGCATGACCAACGACGATCTCGCCGATTACGTGGTGGCCAACATCAAGGAGCCCCTGAGCCGGCTGGACGGGGTGGGTGACATCACATTGTTCGGCAGCCAGTACTCCATGCGCGTCTGGCTGGATCCCCACAAGCTCAATCGGGTGCAGATGACCCCGGCCGACATCCAGACCGCCATCAAGGCCCAGAACGCCCAGGTCGCCTTCGGCAAGCTGGGAGGCACCCCTGCGGTGAGCGATCAGCAATTTACCGCCACCATCATGGGCCAGACCCGGCTCTCCACCGTGGAGGAGTTCAACAACATCCTGCTGCGGGTGAACCAGGACGGCTCCAAGGTGCTGCTCAAGGACGTGGCCCGGGTCGAGCTGGCCGGCGAAAGCTACGACGCCACCGCGCTCTACAACGGTCAGGCCACCGCGGCGGTTGCCATCAAGCTCGCCACCGGTGCCAACGCCCTGGACACCGCCGAGCACGTGCGCGCCAAGCTGGGCGAGCTGTCGGCCTACTTCCCGGCCAACATGGAGATCGTCTACCCCTACGACACCACGCCGTTCGTGAAGATCTCCATCGAGGAGGTGGTGCAGACGCTGATCGAGGCCATCTTCCTGGTGTTCTGCGTCATGTATCTGTTTCTGCAGAACTTCCGGGCGACCCTGATCCCGACCATCGCCGTGCCCGTGGTGCTGCTCGGGACCTTCGGCGTCATGGCGGCCTTCGGCTTCTCCATCAACACCCTGACCATGTTCGGCCTGGTGCTCGCCATCGGCCTGCTGGTGGATGACGCCATCGTGGTGGTGGAGAACGTGGAGCGTCTGATGAGCGAGGAGGGGCTCTCCCCGCTGGAGGCGACCCGCAAGTCCATGACCCAGATCACCGGCGCCCTGGTGGGCATCGCCCTGGTGCTGTCCGCTGTGTTCGTGCCCATGGCCTTCTTCGGTGGCTCCACCGGCGCCATCTATCGCCAGTTCTCCCTCACTATCGTCTCGGCCATGGTGCTCTCGGTGCTGGTGGCCCTGATCCTGACCCCGGCGCTCTGTGCCACCCTGCTCAAACCCATGAAGCACGGCGAGTTCGGTGCCCAGCGCGGCTTCTTCGGCTGGTTCAACCGCTTCTTCGACACCAACGCAAATCGCTACCAGAACGGTGTGCGCAAGGTGATCAAGCAGGGGGCCCGCTACGGTATCATCTACGTCGCCATGCTGGCGGTGCTGGCGGTGCTCTTCATGCGCCTGCCCACCTCCTTCCTGCCGGAAGAGGATCAGGGGGTCATCATGTCCATGGTGCAGCTGCCGGTGGGGGCCACCAAGGAGCGTACCGAGGTGGTGCTCGCCGAGATGCGCGACTACTTCCTCGAGAACGAGAAGGAGAACGTGGACTCCGTGCTGACGGTGGCGGGCTTCAGCTTCGCCGGTAGCGGCCAGAACAGCGGCATGGCCTTCATCAAGCTCAAGGACTGGAGCGAGCGGCAAGGGGAAGAGCGCAGCGCCAACGCCATCATAGGCCGCGCCATGGGGTTCCTGTTCAGCATCAAGGAAGCCCAGGTGTTCGCCTTCAACCTGCCCCCCATCCCGGAGCTTGGCACGGCCACCGGCTTCGACTTCTTCCTGCAGGACCGCGGTGGTCTGGGTCACGAGAAGCTGATGGCGGCCCGCAACCAGTTGCTCGGCATGGCGGCGCAGGATCCCAACCTGGTGCGGGTGCGCCCGAACGGGATGGAGGACACCCCCCAGCTCGACATCAAGATCGACTATGAGAAGGCGCTGGCCCAGGGGCTCTCCATCGCCGACATCAACAACACCCTGTCGGCGGCCTGGGGCTCCTCCTACGTGAACGACTTCGTCGACAGAGGCCGGGTCAAGAAGGTCTACCTGCAGGCTGACGCACCGTTCCGGATGAACCCGGAAGATCTGAAACTGTGGTACGTGCGCAACAGTGCGGGCCAGATGGTGCCCTTCTCCGCCTTTGCCAGCACCGAGTGGAGCTATGGTTCGCCTCGCCTCGAGCGCTACAACGGCGTCTCCGCCATGGAGATCGTCGGTGAGGCGGCGCCGGGCAAGAGTACGGGCGACGCCATGGCGGCCATCGAACAGATGGTGAAGCAGCTGCCGGAAGGCATCGGCATCGAGTGGACCGGCCTCTCCTTCCAGGAGCGTCAGGCGGGTTCCCAGGCGCCGGCGCTCTACGCCATCTCGCTGCTGGTGGTCTTCCTCTGTCTGGCGGCCCTCTACGAGAGCTGGAGCATTCCGTTCTCCGTCATGCTGGTGGTACCGCTCGGGGTGCTGGGGGCCATCCTGGCCGCCACCCTGCGCGGGCTCGAGAACGACGTCTACTTCCAGGTGGGCCTGCTCACCACGATCGGGCTGTCGGCCAAGAACGCCATCCTCATCGTCGAGTTCGCCAAGGAGCTGCACGACAAGGGGATGAAGCTCGGGGATGCGGTGGTGGAGGCCTCGCGCCAGCGCCTGCGCCCCATCCTGATGACCTCGCTCGCCTTCATCCTCGGCGTGTTGCCGCTGGTGATCAGCACTGGGGCCGGTGCCAGCAGCCGCAACGCCATCGGCACCGGCGTGATGGGGGGGATGATCAGCGCCACCGTGCTCGCCATCTTCTTCGTGCCGCTGTTCTTCGTGCTGGTGATGCGCTATTTCACCGAGCACCAGAGCGCCGAGGAGCGCATCACCCACGCCAAGGAGATCAACCATGGCTAAGACATTGATCGCTCTGAGTGTGACCCTGCTGCTGGGGGCTTGCTCCATGGCCCCCGACTACCAGCGCCCCGAGCTGCCCCGAGGGGCCTCCTGGCAGGACAATCTGGCCGCCAAGGGGGAGCTTGCCCCCTGGCGCCAGCAGTTCCAGGACCCGGCCCTGCAGACGCTGATCGGCACGGCCCTTGAGAACAACCGGGATCTGCGCATCGCTGCCCTCAACGTCGAGGCCTATGAGGCGCAATACCGGATCCAGCGGGCGGCCCAGTTGCCGACCCTGGCCGCCAGCGGCTCTGGCACCCGCCAGCAGGGATCCGACGATCTCAGCACCGCGGGGCAGGGCACCATCAGCAGCCAGTACGGCGCCGACATCGGCATCACCGCCTATGAGCTGGACCTGTTTGGCCGGATCCAGAGCCTGAAGGATCAGGCACTGGAGAACTACCTGGCGCAAATCGAGACCCGGCGCAGCACCCAGATCGCGCTGATCGCCTCGGTGGCGAACGCCTACTTCACCCTGCTGGCGGATCAGGAGCTGCTGGCCCTGAGCCAGGCGACCCTGGCCACCGAGCAGGAGAGCTACGCCCTGACCCAGCACAAATACCGGCTGGGGGCCGCCTCCGAGATGGAGCTGGCCCAGGGGCGCACGGCGCTCGAGAACGCCAGGGTCAGCCAGGCGCAATACCAGCGCCTGGTGAAACAGGACAGAAACGGCCTGGCCCTGCTGCTTGGCACCGAGGTGCCCGTGCTGGCGACACAGCCGGCCACCCTGGCCGAGGTGAAACTGGCGCCGATCCCGGTGGGGGCACCCTCCAGCCTGCTGCAGCAGCGCCCGGACATCCTGGCGGCGGAGCACAGCCTGAAGGCGGCCAACGCCAATATCGGCGCGGCCCGCGCCGCCTTCTTCCCGACCATCTCGCTCACCGCGACGGCGGGCACCGCCAGCAACCAGCTGAGCGGCCTGTTTGACGGCGGCACCGGCACCTGGACCTTCATGCCCCAGATAAGCCTGCCCATCTTCGACGGTGGCAAGCGCGTTGCGGATCTGGACGTGGCGGAAGTGGGCACCAGGCAGGCGGTGGCGAGCTACGAGAAGAGCATCCAGACCGCCTTCAAGGAGGTCGCGGATGCGCTCGGCGCACAGGCTGACTACCAGCAACAGCTGCAGGCCCAGCAGGCGCTGGTGGAGGCGAACCAGACCTACTTCAGGCTGGCGGAGGTGCGCTACGAGCAGGGGGTGGACAGCTATCTGACCCGCCTCGATGCCCAGCGCACCCTGTTCAGCGCCAAGCAGGGGCTCATCAGCACCCGGCTCGCCCAACTTAGCAACCAGGTCGCCCTCTACAAGGCAGTCGGCGGCGGCTGGCAGGCCCCCGAGGAGGAGAAGCCGGCCGGCTGACGCGGGCAGGAGAAAGGAGGCACTGTCGGTGTCGACAAGCACGGGGCGAACCATCTGGTTCGCCCCGTTTCTATGTGTGCTGCCGCCCCGCAAACCGCACATCGGCGACGGAAGAGGTGGCGCGGGATGGCCGCTCACCAAGTCCGGGAATGAGCCCGCACCAGCGCTCTCGATATTGTGCGTCTGACCCTACCGTCATCATCGACCTGCGAGCATCGACGGCCGCATCGCTGTCGCCTCCGTCGCCCTTGGCGAGTCGTACCCAGGTGATGCCATTTATCGCATAAGCTGCGCACTAATTATTCTTTCAAAGAATAAATGCGTGGCTCTTATAGTTGGTCACTCGACTCTCATTCCAAGGACGTGCAATGAAACGACTCGTGCCCGCCACCCTGCTCGCCGCAGGCCTGGCCCTGACCCCGCTGGCCCAGGCGGCCACCCTGCTCAACGCCTCCTATGACGTGATGCGCGACTTCTACAAGGATTACAACGCCGCCTTCCAGAAACACTGGCAGGCGGAAGGCGGCGAGCCGCTGCAGATCAATATGTCCCACGGCGGCTCGAGCAAGCAGGCGCGCGCCGTCATCGACGGCCTGCCCGCCGATGTCATCACCATGAACATGGCCACCGACATCAACGCCCTCGCCGAGCATGGCGGCCTGGTCCCGAAAGAGTGGGCCGCCCGCCTGCCGGACAACAGCGCGCCCTTCACCTCGGCCACCGTGTTCATCGTGCGCAAGGGCAACCCCAAGGGGCTGAAGGACTGGCCTGATCTGCTCAAGGAGGGAGTGAAGGTGATAGTGCCCAATCCCAAGACTTCGGGGAACGGTCGCTACACCTATCTGTCGGCCTGGGGCTATGTACTGGAGCAAGGTGGCGACGAGAAGGCGGCCAGGGCGTTTGTGGGCAAACTGTTCAGGCAGGTTCCCGTGCTCGACACCGGTGGCCGCGCCGCCACCAGCACCTTCATCCAGAACCGGATAGGCGATGTGCTGATCACCTTCGAGAACGAAGCCGAGATGATCGCCCGCGAGTTCGGTCGTGGCAGCTTCGAGGTGATCTACCCGAGCGTCACCGCCGTGGCCGAGTTGCCGGTGGCGGTGGTGGACAAGGTCGTCGACAAGCAGGGCACCCGCAAGGAGGCCGAGGCCTACCTGACCTACCTGTGGTCTGACGAAGGGCAGCGCATCGCCGCCAACAACTACCTGCGCCCGCGCAACCCGGCGATCCTCGCCGAGTTCGCCGATCGCTTTCCGAAAGCCACCTTCCTCAATGTGGCAAAGACCTTCGGCGAGTGGCCTGTCATCCAGCGCACTCATTTCAAGGAGGGCGGTGTGTTCGACCAGATCTATGCCGTGCAGTAAGACGCGTCTGGCAAGAAAAAGGCCGGCCAGGTGTCACCATGCCGGGGCGAGCCACCTGGTGGCTCACGCCCTGACGGATCTCCCGGTTGGCGTGTCAGGGGCAGAATCGAAGAGCGGCTCATGACAGGAAGTGGGAAGGGCTCTCGCGTGGTTAGACTGGGAGCCCTGGCAAGATCCAGGCGATAAAAAGCACAAAGGGTTAGCTTCTAGATGAGGCTAACCCTTTGTTTTATCTGGTGCCGGTAATAGGAGTCGAACCTACGACCTTCGCATTACGAATGCGCTGCTCTACCAACTGAGCTATACCGGCGTGCCGCTAGATTCCCGAAAAATAGGTAGCAAGTCAATGAGCTGAACTCAGTTTTATGAGTGAGCTCATGGAGTTACGGGAAACCGTCAGAGGTCGGCGAACTCCGGGATATGGGCACGACCGCGGCTCTCGAGAAACGCGAGCAGGGCACGGGGGGAGCGTGCCAGGATCCGCTCCTCGGGGAAGTCGGCCTCGGTCACCAGACGGTGGCAGTGATCGAAATCGCCGAGGCTGAAGGCCACGTGGGAGTCGGAGCCGAAGGTGAGGTAGGCGCCAAGGTCGCGCGCCGCCTCGACGATGGCGCGGCAATTGCTCTCACTGCCCGGGCGGGAATGATTGAAGGAGGAGTTGTTGATCTCCAGCGCTACCCGGTATTCGGCGGCGGCCCTGACCACGGCCTGGATGTCGATGGGGAAGGCGGGATTGCCGGGGTGGCTTATCATGTCGACTCGACCGCTTTTGATGGCGTTGATCATGGCCTGGGTGTGGGTCGCCCGATCGCAGGGGGGAAACACCGGTTCGTGAAAGCCCGCCATGATCATGTCGAGTCGCGATTCGTAGCGCTCGGGGAAGTCGATCTCGCCGTCGATGTTCTTGATGTTGGCCTCGATGCCGCGCAGGATGCCGACGCCGTCCACGACTCTGGGCAGCACATGCAGGTTGACGAAGTGCCAGTAGTGCGGGGCATCGGCCATGTCGGGGCCGTGATCCGTGGTGGCGAACAGCTTGATCCCCTTGGCTCTGGCGATGGGCAGGTAGTCGTGAATGGTGCTGTAGGCGTGGGTGCTGGCGACGGTGTGCGTGTGGGTATCGACCGTGTACTTCATCTTCTCTCCCCTCTGGCATGAGGCGCCAGCATAGCAAAAATGGTGGGGAGGGGCCACGAAACGGCTTGCCATACTTTGTCACAAATTAGGCTGTAGCTGACAAAGTCTGATGACGTTTGCCTGCGAGGATGACCCTATCGATGCAAGCCTGAACACCCATCGATGGGTCGACACTGGATGGTCTGACCCGTTTCCCCACCGTCGCCCCTGCGACGGTTTTTTTTGCCCTGATGATATTGGCGCCACGCGGACAAAAAAATGCCCAACTAGCATGGCGCAGGTTGGGCGAGACTTAATGTTTAATTGCAGTGGCATAGATATAGAGTCCCCTCTCGCCGCGAAGTTCCCGTCCTCTTCCCTCTTTTTTGATTAAAAACATTTCGCCAACACTCGTTCACATTCTCTTGACATGGCTGGGCATGAAACGTACTTTTTAAACATTCGTTTAAGTGAGGTGTCCAGTGAGTAAAATCGATACCAAGAACCGTATTCTCGATGCCGCCGAGGTGCTGTTTGCCGAGCGGGGATTCGCCGATACCTCGTTGCGTCTGATCACCAGCGAAGCCGATGTGAACCTGGCCTCGGTCAACTATCACTTCGGCTCCAAGAAGGAGCTTATCCAGGCGGTGCTCGACCGTTATCTGAGCCTCTTCATGCCGGAGCTGGATGCGCGCCTGCAGACCCTGATGGCGCAGGAGCAGCTGACCCTGCTGCAGGTGTTCGAAAGTTTCGTCGACCCCCTGATGAATCTGGTGGCGGTGCGCCCAAACGGTCCTGCGCTCTTCATGCAGTTGCTGGGGCGCGGTTACATCGACAGCCAGGGCCACCTGCGCCGCTTCATCACCACCCATTATGGGGCGACCCTGCACGGGATCACCCAGGCCATCTCCAAGGCCAACCCGGACTTGTCGCCGGCGGATCTCTTCTGGCGCCTGCACTTCACCCTGGGCACCGTCGTGTTCACCATGGCCTCCGCCGATGCCCTGCGTGACATCGCCCAGGCCGATTTTGGCCAGCAGCTCGATGTGGAAGGGCTGGTGCGCAACGTCATTCCTTATCTGGCGTCCGGTGTCGGGGCGCCCGTGGAGTCGACCAGGCTCTCCCTGGCCGTGTAACACCTAACAATAATCAACGGAAACAGTGAAATAGAAGGAACTTCGGTATGATCACATTGCTTGTCCTGCTGGTGCTGGCGATAGCCGTGGTGCTCGGTGTCCCCGCCATCCGTAAAAAGGTGGTGACCCGCCCCGTATTCGGCATCTTCAAGAAGATACTACCGCCCCTGTCGGCCACCGAGCGGGAGGCCATGGAGGCCGGCTCCGTCTGGTGGGATGGCGAGCTGTTTCGCGGCAACCCCGACTGGAAGAAGCTGCACGGCTACGGCAAGGCGACCCTGAGCGCCGAGGAGCAGGCCTTCATCGACAACCAGGTCGAAACCCTGCTCGCCATGGTGGACGACTTCAAGATCGTCAACGAGACCAAGGATCTGCCTGAGCCGGTCTGGGACTACCTGAAGAAGGAAGGCTTCTTCGCCCTGATCATCCCGAAATCCTACGGCGGCCGCGAGTTCTCGGCGATAGCCAACTCCACCATCGTCACCCGCATCGCCACCAAGAGCCTGAGCGTGGCGGTCACCGTCATGGTGCCGAACTCCCTGGGCCCGGGCGAGCTGCTGATGCACTACGGCACCCAGGCCCAGAAGGACTTCTGGCTGCCGGGGCTGGCCAACGGCAAGGAAGTGCCCTGCTTTGCCCTGACCGGTCCGGAAGCGGGCTCCGATGCGGGCGCCATCCCGGACAAGGGGATCGTCTGCAAGGGGATGTACAAGGGGGAGGAAGTGCTCGGGCTTCGCCTGAACTGGAACAAGCGCTATATCACGCTCGCGCCGCGCGCCACCGTGCTGGGGCTGGCATTCAAGATGTATGACCCGGACAAGCTGCTGGGGGACAAGGAGGAGATCGGCATCACCTGTGCCCTGATCCCGACCAACCACCCGGGTGTGCGGGTCGGCGATCGCCACTACCCCATGGGGCTGGCGTTCCTGAATGGCCCGACCTTCGGCAAGGATGTGTTCATTCCGCTGGACTGGATCATCGGCGGCCCGGAATACGCGGGTCGCGGCTGGCGCATGCTGGTGGAGTGCCTCTCCGCCGGTCGTGGCATCTCTCTGCCGGCCCTTGGCACCGCCTGTGGTCACATGGCGAGCCGCACCGTGGGGGCCTACTCCTATGTGCGCAAGCAGTTCGGCATGTCCATCGGCAAGTTTGAAGGGGTGCAGGAGGCGCTGGCTCGCATCGGCGGCCTGACCTATCAGCTGGAAGGGGCTCGCCGCATGACAGCGGGCTCCCTGGACTTGGGGCAGGCACCGGCCATCGTTACCGCGATTTCCAAGTACCACATGACCGAGATGGCCCGTCAGGTGATGGACGACTCCATGGACATCCACGCCGGTCGCGCCATCCAGCTCGGTCCGAAGAACTACACCGGCTACGCCTACATGGGCATTCCGGTGGCCATCACGGTGGAAGGGGCCAACATCCTGACCCGCAACCTGATGATCTTCGGCCAGGGGGCGACCCGCTGTCACCCTTACGTGTTCGCCGAGCTGGAAGCCGCCGCCGACACCGACGTGGAGCGTGGCCTCGAGAAATTCGACGCCCTGCTGATGAAACACATTGCGTTTGGTACCGGCAACTTCTTCGGCGCCCTGTTCCAGGGGCTGACCCTGGGTCAGTTCAATAGTTCCCCTGTGGGCGGCGAGACCGCTCGCTACTACAAGCAGCTCTCCCGCATGAGTAAAGGGCTGGCCCTGTGCGCCGACGTCTCCATGCTGATGCTGGGGGGGGATCTCAAGCGCAAGGAGATGATCTCCGCCCGCCTCGGTGACGTGTTGAGCCACCTCTATCTGGCCTCCGCCACCCTCAAGCACTACGAGGATCAGGGCCGTATGGTCTCGGATCTGCCGTTCGTGCAGTACGCGGTGGAGCGCAACCTCTATCTCATCGGCAAGGCGTTCGAGGGTTTCTTCCAGAACTTCCCGAACAAGGTGGCGGGTGCCGTGCTCAAGCGCGTGGTGTTCCCGTTTGGTGTCGGTTACAAGATGCCGGCAGACGATCGCTGCCACGCCATCTGTCTGGCCATGATGAAGCCGGGCGAATTCCGCGACCGTCTGACCGCCCTCTGCTACGTGGGCAAGGACGACGCGGATCCGGTCGGCCTGATGGAACGCGCCTTCCAGGCCATGGTCGCCGTCCAGCCCATCGAGAAGAAGCTGGTGCAGGCCCAGAAAGAGGGCAAGTTGCCGCGCAAGATGGCATTGAGCGAGCTGGTCGCCGCCGCCCTGTCCCAATCCATCCTGAGCCAGGACGAGGCGGACAAGCTGCTGGCCGCCGATGCCCTGCGCTACGAAGCGATACAGGTGGACAACTTCGCCCCGGGAGAGCTGGAAGGGCTGTCTCAACCGGCCCCGGCGGTGCATGCCGCCTGAGTCTGACGCTAGATTGAAAAACCGGCCCATGTGGCCGGTTTTTTGTTGTTTAACCAGGCATTTACAATGCCGATTAATTCCAGTTTAATGCAATGGCCCTCACCCTTGGGCAGGAAGCCAGGCCAGCGGAATGGCCGATAACAACAACTCAGGAAGAGTGAATGAACCTCGCCAAAACGGCGATCGAACGCCCCATCTGGGTGGCGGTTTCGGTCGTGCTTATTTTCCTGCTGGGCCTGCTCAGCATCCGGGGACTGCCCATCCAGCTGTTCCCCGACATCGATCGTCCCCACCTCAACATCTCGGTGAGCTGGCGCTCCGCCTCGCCCCAGGAGATGGAGTCGGAGGTCACCGACCCCATCGAGCAGGAGATGCAGGGGGTGCAGGGGCTGAAAAGCATCGGCAGCAACAGCTACCCCGGCTTCACCGAGATCAACATGGCATTTGCCCTCGGCACCGACATGCAGCGGGCCCAGCTCGACGTCATCTCGCGCCTGAACCGGGTCTCCGGCCTGCCGGACAACATCGACGGCCCCTACGTCAACAACTACAGCACCAACGACACCCTCACCTTCTTCTTCATCCAGCAACTGCCCGGCGCCAAGGGGTTGATCGACGATCATCAGGCGCTGATCGAGGCGCGGGTCAAGCCAGAGCTGGAGCGGATCCCCGGGGTGTCGACGGTCGACATCGAGGGGATCAACGAGCGTCAGATCCAGGTGCGCTTCGACCCTTATCGTGCCGCCGAGCTCGGGGTGGAGATCCCGGTGCTTGCCAGTCGGGCCAGCACCGACTGGGACGTCTCCGCCGGCACCCTCGACATCGGCCGTTGGGAGTACAAGCTGCGCTTCGCCGGTCGCTACGACGTCGAGACCCTGGGGGACAAGGTGGTGGACTGGCGCGATGGCCTGCCCATCTATCTGCGGGATGTGGCCGAGGTGCGGCTGGCCCGGGAGGAGAATCCTGTGCTGCGCATCCAGAACGGCAATACCGCCATCGCGGCCCAGATCTTCAAGGAGAGCGGCGCCAATGCGCTGGCGGCACTGGAGGGGATCAAGGCCAAGGTGGGGGAGCTCAACCGGGAGGTGCTGGAGCCGGTCGGCCTGCACATGGAGCAGTCGTTTGACGCCTCCTTGTACATCAACCGGGCGGTGGGCATGGTGACCGCCAATCTGGGGCTGGGGGTGCTGCTCTCCTGCGCCATCCTCTGGGTCTTCCTGCGCCAGATCAAGGCGACCCTGATGATAGCGATCGCCATCCCCATCAGCATCATGCTCACCTTCTGTCTGCTCAAGGTGATGGGGCGCACCCTCAACGTCATCTCCCTAGCCGGCATCGCCTTCGCGGTGGGCATGGTGCTGGATGCCGCCATCGTCGTGCTGGAGAGCATCTACCGCCGCACCGAGCCGGGGGATATCAGCAAGTCGGAGGCGGCGCTCGAGGGAACCAATCGGGTGTGGACGGCGCTGGTGGCCTCCACCCTGACCACGGTCGCCATCTTCCTGCCGGTGCTGCTGCTCAACGACGTCGAGGGGCAGCTGTTTGCGGATCTGGCGCTGACCATCGCCTGTGCGGTCACCGTCTCCATGGTGGTGGCCGTGACCGTCTTGCCGGCGGTGGCGGCGCGCTGGATGGGGCGCGAGCGCCTGACCGATCCCTATGACAAGCTGTGGCAGGGCACCACTCGCCATGTGATCCGCTGGACAGCGACGCCTCGCCAGCGCTGGACCATCATCACCCTGATGATGAGTCTGCCCGTGCTGGCGAGCTGGCTGCTGCTGCCCAAGATGAACTACCTGCCGGACGTGAAACGGGACGCCATCGACGTCTGGATGACCTTCACCCCAGGGGTCAACCCCAAAGCCCAGCGAGAGGAGGTAATAGATACCCTGATTGCCAGGCTGGATCCCTATATGAAGGGAGAGAAGGAACCAGCCCTCAAGAACTACTACATCTTGCGCTACCCGGGCGGTGCCCAGATCGGGGTGCGCCCCAAAGACGAGACCCAGATCAAGGTGCTCGAGCGCCTGCTGATGGACAAGCTGCTCGCCAATATCCCGGATACCCGGGCCTTCGGCGGCCAGGGCTCCCTGTTTGGCGGTTTTGACAGCGAGAACAGCATCTCCTTGCTCATTCAGGGGGGCACCCTGCCCGAGCTCTATCGGGCTGCTCGCGAGAGCATGGCCATAGTACAGAAAGACCTGCCGGGGGCCCAGATAAGGCCGGATCCCGGTCTCGACTTCACCGCCCCCGAGCTGAGGTTGGTGCCGCAAGACAGGCGTCTGGCCGAGGTTGGCTGGGATCGCACCCCCATGCCCACCATCATCCAGACCTTCGGGGATGGCCTGCGGGTCGGCGAATATTTCGACGGCGAAGACCGGCTGGACATCCTGCTGATGGGCCAGCGCTCGGCCAATCCGGATGAACTCAGAGCCGTGCCACTTGCAACCCCGTCCGGGCGCATCGTGCCGCTGGGCGAACTGCTGCGGGTGGAGCATAGCCTGGGGCCGGAGAGCATCTTTCGGGCCGATGGCCGGCGCAGCATCCAGCTCTTCATCACCCCGCCGGACGGCATGAGCATGGAGCAGGTGCTGGAGACCCTGCAGAGCAAAAGCTTTGCCGCCATCCGGCCCATACTGCCGGCCGGTGGGGAGCTGCAAGTCGCCGGCAATGCCGACAGCTTGCAACAGGCGCTGGACAACCTCGGCAGCATCTTCCTGTTTGCGGTGCTGATCCTGCTCATCCTGCTGTGGGGGGTATTCGCCTCCTTGAAAGACGCCATCCTGGTGCTGCTGACCCTGCCGCTGGCTGCGGTTGGTGGCGTGCTGGCACTGCGCCTGAGCGGATTGCTGGTGCCGCTGCCGATGGATCTGCTGACCATCATCGGCTTCGTCATCCTGCTGGGGCTGGTGGTCAACAACGCCATCCTGCTGGTGCACCAGACCCGCACGGCGGAGCGGGAGGGGTTGAGTCGCCAGCTGGCGGTGGCCGATGCCCTGCAAAGCCGGATGCGCCCCATCGCCATGACCAGCCTCACCAGCATCTTCGGCATGTTGCCGCTGATGTTGAGCCCGAGCGAGGGGAGCGAAATCTACCGGGGGCTGGCCACCGTCATCGTCGGCGGCATGAGTTGCAGCACCCTGTTTACCCTGATCCTGCTACCCGCCTTCCTGCGGCTGGGTGAGCGGGTCGACGTGCCGCAGGCCATTCGGCAGCGGGCCTGAGCAAGGAGCTCACGATGACACAAGGTTTCACAAGGATGGCAGTGGGCGCCCTGCTGCTGGCGGGCGCGTTGCCCGCGCAGGCGCAGAGCAAGATGGTGACCCTGGCGGAGGTGGCCCAGGGGGAGGCGGGGGCCAGCATCTGGGTCAGCGGCACGGTCGCGAGCCGTCAGCAGGCGGCGCTCAGCGCCGAGGTCAGCGGACGGGTGGAGTGGGTTGCCGAGTTCGGCAGCCGGGTGAAGGCGGGGGACGAGCTGCTGCGCCTGGACGGCGCGACCCTGCGCCTCTCGCTGGAGCAGGCCAGGGCGGAGCAAGCCAGGGAGGCGAGCAACCTGCGCTACGCCCGTGCAGAGTTCCAGCGTCTGGAGCGGCTGCACCAGCAGAAGAGCGCCTCCCAAAGCCAGTACGACAAGGCGCGCTACGATGTGGAGCAGGCGGAACTGGCCGAGCAACTGGCCCGGGTACAGGTGCGCCAGATCGAGGAGCAGCTGCGCAGAAGCCGCATCTTCGCGCCGTTCGATGGTGTGGTGAACGAGCACTTCGTCCAGCCGGGGGAGCACGTGGATGAAGGGGAGCAGGCGCTGGAGCTGGTCAATCCCGACGAGCCGGACATCCGGCTGCGGGCGCCCATCGCCTGGGCCCAGCAACTGGCCGCCCAGACCCGGTTGCGGGTGGAGGGGGAGCAGCTCAGCAGCCACGCCGTCTACTACCAGCGGGCGGCGAGCGCCGATCCCAAATCCCGCCTCATCGAGCTGCGCCTCAGACCCGAGCCTGGGCGTTTCATCATAGGCTCGCCGGTGCGGGTAGCGCTGCCGATGGGGGAGCGGCAGACCATGCTGCTGCCGCGGGATGCTCTGGTGCTCGGCACCGAGGGGAGCGTGGTCTACCAGGTGGAGCAGAGTGGCGCGGATCTCAAGGTGAACCGGGTGCCGGTCACAGTGTTGTTTGGCGACAACCGGCAGGTGGCGGTGAGCGGGGCCCTCAAGCAGGGGGACAGGGTGGTGGTGCGCGGCGCCGGCAGCCTGCAGGATGGGGACAAGGTGGAGCTGTTTCGCGGCTGATCCAGCCTGGTCACCATGAAAAACGGCTCCCGCGGGAGCCGTTTTTGTTGCCGGTGGCTGGGCGATTACTCGACCATCATCACCTTGCAGGTATTGGTACTGCCGACGGTCTCCATCTTGTCGCCGTGGGTGAGCAACACCATGTCGCCGCTTTGCAGCAGCCCCTTGGCCTTGAGCACGTCCAGGGCGTCGCGGCACACCTCGTAGACCGGCTTGGTCTCGTCCCCGTCGAACAGCACAGGGGTGACGCCGCGGTAGAGGTTGGCCCAGGCCAGGGTCTTGTTGTGGGGGGACATGGCGAAGATCGGCAGGCCGGAGCTGATGCGGGACATCAGCAGCGGGGTGGTGCCCGATTCGGTCAGCGCCACGATCGCCTTGACCCCTTCCAGGTGGTTGGCCGCATACATGGTGGACATGGCCACCGCCTCTTCCACCGAGGTGAAGGTGTAGCTCATGCGGTGGTTGGAGACGTTCAGGCTCGGGTGCTTCTCGGCGCCCACGCAGACGCTGGCCATGGAGGTGACTGTCTCGATGGGGAACTGGCCGGCGGCAGTCTCGGCGGAAAGCATCACCGCATCGGTGCCGTCCAGCACGGCGTTGGCCACGTCCATCACTTCGGCGCGGGTCGGCAGCGGTGCGTTGATCATGGACTCCATCATCTGGGTCGCGGTGATGACCACGCGGTTCAGACGGCGGGAGTGGCGAATGAGCTTCTTCTGCACACCCACCAGCTCGGGATCACCGATCTCGACGCCGAGATCGCCCCGGGCCACCATGACGGCGTCGGAGCCGAGGATGATGTCCTCCATCGCCTCGTCGCTGGCGACGGTCTCGGCGCGTTCGACCTTGGCCACTATCTTGGCGTTGGAACCGGCTTCGCGGGCCAGCTCGCGGGCGTAGCGCAGGTCATCGCCGCTGCGGGGGAAGGAGACCGCCAGGTAGTCCACGTTCATGCGGGCGGCGGTCTTGATGTCTTCCTTGTCCTTGTCGGTCAGGGCCGGAGCGGAGAGGCCGCCCCCCTTCTTGTTGATGCCCTTGTTGTTGGAGAGGGGGCCGGCCACGGTGACCGTGGTGTGGATGCGGGTGCCTTCCACCTGTTCCACTTTCAACTGTACCCGGCCATCGTCCAGCAGCAGGATATCGCCTGGCACGACGTCGTTTGGCAGGCTCTTGTAGTCGATGCCGACCTGCTCCTGGCAGCCTTCTCCCTTGCCGAGGGCGGCGTCGAGGATGAACTTGTCACCGATGGCGAGGTAGATCTTGCCATCCTTGAAGGTGGAGACGCGGATCTTGGGACCTTGCAGGTCCCCCATGATGGCCACGTGGCGGCCGAGCTTGGCGGCGATTTCACGCACCTGGTTGGCGCGCTGGATATGGTCTTCAGGAGTGCCGTGAGAGAAGTTCATCCGCACCATGTCGGCACCGGCGCGGATGATCCCCTCGAGGATGCCGTCGCGATCGGTCGCCGGACCGAGTGTGGTTACAATCTTTGTACGTCTTGGCATGAAAGACTCCAATGTGAAGTTGATATGACTTGAAATACTGCCCCGTCAAGCATGTGGCATGGCGCCGGCTTGCAGGCCATCTGGGTGGCCTTCTGTGATTGAATTTCGATACTACACCAAGCCCGGTGGCTTAGACAGTCGGGGGCGAACCCCCGAATGATCAGGAGGAGTGCGGGGTATCAAAGCGGGATTCGCGCAAACCTTCTTTGACTTTTTTCAGGTTTTCGCGAAATTTCATGCCACGGCGCAGGGTGAAGCCGGTGGCCAGCACATCCACCAGGGCGAGCTGGGCGATGCGCGACGCCATGGGCATGTAGACGTCGGTGTCTTCCGGCACGTCCATGGAGAGTACCAGGTTGCACTCGCGGGCCAGGGGGGAGTCCTTGGCGGTCATGCCGATCACGGTGGCATCGTTTTCACGGGCCAGGGCGGCAATTTCCACCAGCGCCTTGGTACGTCCGGTGTGGGAGATGAGTACCACCACGTCCCCTTCGCTGCTGTTGATGCAGCTCATGCGCATCATGACGATGTCGTCGAAGCTCACCACGGGGATGTTGAAGCGGAAGAACTTGTTCTGGGCATCCCGGGCGACGGCGGAAGAGGCGCCCAGGCCAAAGAAGCTGATCTTCTTGGACTGGGTCAGGATGTCGACGCAGCGGTTGATGGCGGAGATGTCCAGGCTGTTCTTGGCGGCATCGAGACAGGCCATGGTGGACTCGAAGATCTTGGCGGTGTAGGTGTCGGGCCCGTCTTCCGCTTCCACGTGGCGGTTCACATAGGGGGTGCCGTTGGCCAGGCTCTGGGCGAGGTGCAGCTTGAAGTCGGGAAAGCCCTTGGTATCGAGGCGACGGCAGAAGCGATTGACAGTGGGTTCGCTGACATCCGCCAGCTTGGCCAGGGTGGCGATGCTGGAGTGAATGGCGGTCTGGGGGGATGCCAGGATCACTTCCGCCACCTTACGCTCTGATTTACTGAAACTTTCCAAATTGTTCGTAATTTTATCGAGGGTATTCATCATTACCACCAGGCATTTTTGTAATTTAACTTCAGTGTCTGTGCACTAAATTCACAGCTCAAGCAGGTTTCCAATCTCCGCGATGACTATACAAGACAAGCGCTTATCGGAACTAATCTCGTCCATACAAAGTATGACTCATGTCTAATTATTTCGTGTTTTTAGTTACAAACTTCCATCCCGCCCTTGAAAACGCTTACAAATGTTGCAAAGCAACAACACTGTGAGCGGGCGCACAGTTGCATTCATAAAACGCGCCGCCGGGAAGTGGGCTCGAGTAGTATTGCAGCCAAATAACAAGGTCGGGACGGTAAGGGCCGCCCCGAGTCGGTAACGAAGGAGTTTGTTATGCAGCATACCCATGCGCTGGTGGGCGACGTAGGCGGTACCAATGCCCGGTTGGCCCTGTGCGAGCTGGCGACCGGCGCCATTTCCCAGGCAAAGACCTATTCAGGGCTGGCCCACCCCAGCCTGGAGGCCGTGGTGCGCCTCTATCTGGAAGAACATGGTGCCAAGGTGGGCGAGGCCTGCATCGCCATCGCCTGTCCCATCAACGGCGACTGGGTCGCCATGACCAACCACAGCTGGGAGTTTTCCATCAGCGAGATGCAGGCCAACCTCGGCCTGGCGCGTCTGCAGGTGATCAACGACTTCACTGCCGTCTCCATGGCGGTGCCCGTGCTCGGCGAGAGCGATCGCATCCAGCTGGGGGGCGCGGCCCCAGTGGCCGGCAAGCCCATCGCCATCTATGGTGCCGGCACCGGCCTCGGGGTCGCCCACCTGGTGCAGGCCGGCGAACAGTGGCTCAGTCTGCCGGGTGAGGGCGGGCACGTGGACTTCGCCGCCAACACGGAAGAGGAAGATGCTGTGCTGCAGGTGATGCGCGGCGAGCTGGGCCATGTGTCGGCCGAGCGCTTCCTCTCCGGTCCGGGTCTGGTGAACCTGTACCGCGGGCTGGTGAAGTCCGACGGCCGGGAGCCCGAGGCGTTCGAACCCAAGGACATCACGGAGCGGGCGCTGGCGGGGGAATGCCTGGATTGTCGCCGTACCCTGAGCCTCTTCTGCGTGCTGATGGGGCGCTTTGCCGGCAACCTGGCCCTCAACATGGGCACCTTTGGCGGCGTCTACATCGCCGGCGGCATAGTACCGCGCTTCCAGGAGTTCTTTATCGCCTCCGGTTTCCGGGTGGCGTTCGAGGACAAGGGGCGCTTCAAGTCCTACCTCAAGGACATCCCCGTGTTCCTCATCACCCACGAAGGTCCGGGCCTGCTC
This sequence comes from Aeromonas sp. FDAARGOS 1409, assembly GCF_019048705.1. Taxonomy (NCBI): domain Bacteria; kingdom Pseudomonadati; phylum Pseudomonadota; class Gammaproteobacteria; order Aeromonadales; family Aeromonadaceae; genus Aeromonas; species Aeromonas sp. FDAARGOS 1409. Next base: position 4,304,719 of record NZ_CP077395.1, on the reverse strand, counting down.
GGTGCGGGCGCCTATCTGCGCCAGTCCCTCGGGATCCGTCTCTGACAGGCTAGGGAAACGATTTCATCGTGGTTCAGCCCTGATTCAGTGGCCCTGGCGTAGAGTAGGCTCACGTACTCAAGAGGACAGGGTTTCACAGGGAATTGGAAGCTGTCTTCATCCGCTGGGTGCGAATTGTCACCTGACAAGCCTGAACTGTTTCACCGGCCCTCGCGGCCGGTTTTTTTATGCCCGTCGTTTCTGCTCGAGCAGGGGGTGAGGGGAGAGGCCCATCGGTTTCTGATGGGGTGCAGCTTGTCAGCACCATTGCCCTCGGCAAGGCATCGCCCGGCAGCATAGGGGAAATGGTGGGAGAAGGTGAGCGCCGGGATGGCGATGCCCGAATGCGGCAGGGGCCAGGCACTGGCCTGGCCCCGATCTGTCAGGGGAGAGTGATATGGAAGCGGGCGCCGCCGAGGGGAGACTCATCCACCCGGATCTTGCCGCCGTAGCTGTGCACGATTTCGGTGACGACGGCGAGCCCTATTCCCTGGCCCGGGGAGCTGTCGGCCCTGACGCCGCGCTGGAAGATCTGCTGCGACTTGCCGGGGGCGATGCCGGGGCCGTCATCCTCCACCACGATGAGCAGGCCGTTGTCCTGGTGGCCGACATGGACCCGGATCTCGCTGATGGCGAACTTGCAGGCGTTGTCGAGCAGGTTGCCCATCAACTCCATCAGATCGCCCTGCTCGCCGTGGAAGAAGACATCGTCATCGAACTGGAAGCCGGTCTGCAGCTTCTTGTGGCGATAGACCTTGGCGAGGCTGGCCAGCAGCTTCTCGATGAGCGGTACCGGCTCGGTGCCCTTGCTCGCGAGGCGCTTGCGACCCGTGACGGCACGGCGCAGCTGGTACTGGATGATCTGATCCATGGTGGTGATCTGTTCGCTGATGTTGTCATGGATGTCGTGGCCGAGCTTGAGCTCCTGGGCGGTGATCTGGATCAGGGCCAGCCGGGTCTTCAAACTGTGGGCGAGATCGTTGAGCGCATGCTGATAGCGCTGGGTCTGCTGGCGCTCGTTTTCCAGCAACTGGTTGACGGATTCGGTCAGCGGCGTCAGCTCCCGCTCGTAGTCCTTGGAGAGCGCTTCCCGCGTGCCGGCACGGATCTCGTCTATCTGCCGCGCCATGGTGCGCAGGGAAGAGAGGCTCCAGAAGCTGGTGAGCAGCAGCAGGGCGCCGAGCAGGCTGTAGGCGAGCAAGGCCTGGCGAATGCACCGGTAGAGATAGTCCCGGGTCTGGGCCTGGTAGCGCTTGGCGGAATCGACCATCACCACGTAGTAGGTCGTGGGGCCGTCGCCGTGGTTGCGCAGGAAGCGCAGGCTGTAGATGAAGTAGCTCTCGCCATTCTTGATGGTGTGCAGCTTGAAGAAATAGTCCTGATCCAGGCCCCCAAGGTACTTCATCAGATCCCGGCAGATGGTCTCCTTGATGGTGATTACCTCGGGCATGTGCAGGCTGGACCAGCTCAACTCTCCATCGGAGCGGCAGATCAGGGTGTCGAGATTGGGGTCGATGGCATCCGGGGTCAGACCGCCGAGATCCGTGATGGCGTGGGGCTCCGGCTGCTTGGAGGAGAACAGCTTGGAGAGGTTCTCCTGCATGCGGATGCTGGCTTTCTGGGCCTGCTCCTCGGCGTGGCCGAGGTAGAGGATATAGACGGAGAAGGCCATGATGAGCGCGATGACCAGCATGGCGCTCAGCATCAGCTTGAGGTGCAGCGAGCGACGGATCAGTGTCATGGGGTGCAGCATGGCAAGGGGCATCAACTGCAGGAGAGGTTGAAGATGTAACCCTGGCGGCGGATGGTGGAAATGGGCTGGATGAGCCCTTCCGGATCCAGTTTCTTGCGCAGTCGGCTCACCATCACCTCTATGGTGTTGGGATCCCCTTCGCCATCCCCGTAGAGCTGGTCCAGCAGTTGCTGCTTGGAGACCACCTGGCGGGCGTTGCGCATCAGGTACTCCAGGATCAGATACTCGAAGCTGGTGAGCACGGTGACTTCGCCGGCGATGGTCAGCTCCTTGCGGGAGAGATCCAGCTCGTAGTCACCCGCCTTCACCCTGGGGGAGATGAAACCGGCGCTGCGGCGCACCAGGGCATTGAGGCGGGCCAGCAGCTCGTCCTTCTGGAAGGGCTTGACCAGGTAGTCGTCCGCCCCGGCTTCCAGCCCTTCCACCTTGTCCTGCCAGTTGCCCCGCGCGGTCAACACTATGATGGGGAAGGGGATCTGCTGCTCGCGCAGGCGGCTGATGAGCTGCAGGCCGTCCATGTCCGGCAGGCCGAGATCGATGATGGCCACGTCGATGGGGTAGTCGGTCGCATAGTGCAGCGCCACCTGGGCATTGTCCGTGCTGTGAACCTGATTCTGGGCCTCGGTCAACAGCGTGGAGAGGTGGTGATTGAGCAGCTTGTCGTCTTCGACCAGTAGGATTTTCATAAGATGCATGATGATAAGGGTCCAGGCTGTCAATTAGAGGGTCAACAAGAAGGAGAGTCAATGCGGATCCTACTTGACCCCCCTGTATCAGGACTGAATCATGCCAACCTTTGTCTCCTCTACCCGTCCTTGCATCGGCAGCCATGCCTTTCGTGCTTTATTGTGAATCATGCTGTCGAATCAGATGAGGACTGCCGGGGTTCCATTGGTGACTACTTGCGACTGTTCTGATCGCACTGGTGGGTATGGGGACTCACTGTACTGTTGCAGCAGAGCTCATCGTCACAACTTGGCTCCGAGCATCAGGGTAACGCAGGCATGCAGTTGTAATCGCCTGAACATATTCAATTTTATTGTTTGACGCCGGTGATTGGGAACAACTCCCAGTGTGGCGTAGGGATGGATGTTGCGCGAGAAGGGTCAGAAGGTCGAATGAGTGGCAATTTTGAATCCCTACCCTACGAGAGGTTTTCTGCGGTTATGACTATTAATACCAGTGTCAAACAAGATAGAATCTGGCCCAAAATCGGGTTTAAGGCACAGATAGCCCAAGATGTGAGCAATGCACACTGCGGACTGCGGACTGCCTGGGTGTGCAATGTAATGCGACAACATTGTTAAACATCAATCAAAACAAGAAGCTGGAGGATGTGATGGCCAACAGCACTGACAATCAGGTTAAAAGCAGCATGTTGGGAGCTGTAACCTACGGGCGGTAGCGTGATCATTTATCCATTTCAATCTTGCGTTGGTTCATCGCCGTTAATCCTCTTGCTTTGAGAGTCTTTCTGCATGCAGACAGACAAACATCACCCAACGAATTTCGTTGAGTGGGTCTAAGCATTTGTGAACTCAGCGCAATCACTTTGCCCTATGAAGAGAAAAACCAGCCAGAGCGATGCACAGTAGCAAACCCTAACCAAAAATCTTTCCTTTTCATTAGATTGCAATCGGGAACCTTTCAATGAAGATCCTTGTAACCGGCGGTGCCGGTTTTATCGGTTCGGCTGTTGTTCGCCATCTTATTCAACATACCCAAGATTCAGTGATCAACCTCGACAAACTCACCTATGCGGGCAATCTGGAATCCTTGGCCAGTGTCGCAAACAGTGAACGTTATGCCTTTGAACAGGTGGATATCTGCAACCGCGCCGAACTGGACCGAGTGTTTTCCCAGCACCAGCCGGATGCTGTGATGCACCTGGCCGCCGAGAGCCATGTTGACCGCTCCATCACAGGCCCTGCCGACTTTATCGAGACCAATATCGTCGGCACCTACATGCTGCTGGAAGCGGCTCGCGCCTACTGGAACGGTCTGGACGAGGTACGCAAGGCGGCCTTCCGCTTCCACCATATCTCCACCGACGAGGTGTATGGTGACTTGCCCCATCCGGATGAAGTCGCCCCCGGTGTTGCACTGCCGCTCTTTACCGAAATCACCCCCTATGCCCCCAGCAGCCCCTATTCTGCCTCCAAGGCTTCCAGCGACCATCTGGTGCGCGCTTGGCGTCGGACTTACGGCCTGCCGACCATCGTTACCAACTGCTCCAACAACTACGGCCCGTTCCACTTCCCCGAGAAGCTGATCCCGCTGGTCATCCTCAATGCGCTGGATGGCAAGCCGCTGCCGGTATATGGCAAGGGCGACCAAATTCGTGATTGGCTCTATGTGGAAGATCACGCGCGCGCGCTCTACAAGGTGGTGACCACGGGCGTGGTCGGGGCGACCTACAACATCGGCGGTCATAACGAGAAGCAGAATCTGGAGGTGGTACACACCATCTGCGATTTGCTGGACGAGATGGTGCCCAAAGAGGGCTCTTACCGCGATCAAATCACCTATGTGGCGGATCGCCCCGGTCACGATCGCCGTTATGCCATCGATGCCAGTAAGATGAACCGTGAACTTGCTTGGCAACCGCAAGAAACTTTCGAGTCGGGCATTCGCAAAACAGTGCAGTGGTATCTGGATAACCAGCAGTGGGTCAACAACGTCAAGAGCGGTGCCTACCAATCCTGGATTGAGCAGAATTACGGGGAGCGTGCCTGATGCATATTCTGCTGTTTGGCAAAAACGGTCAGGTAGGCTGGGAGCTGCAACGTGCGCTGGCGCCGCTCGGGCGTATCACCGCCGTTGATTTTGACTCCACCGATTATTGCGGTGATTTCAGCAACCCGGCAGGGGTGGCAGACACGGTACGTCTGGTCAAGCCGGACGTGATTGTCAATGCCGCAGCCCACACCGCAGTCGACAAGGCCGAAAGCGAGCGGGAGTTTGCCGAGCTGCTCAACGCGACCAGCGTAGCCGCTATCGCCAAAGAAGCGGAAGCGTTGGGTGCCTGGTTGGTGCATTACTCGACCGACTATGTGTTCGATGGCAGCGGTGAGCGCCCCTGGGTGGAAACCGATGCAACTGCCCCCCTCAACGTCTATGGCGAAACCAAGCTGGCGGGTGAGCAAGGGGCTGCGCTTTGTTCCCGTCACCTGATCTTCCGTACCAGCTGGGTTTACTCCGTTCGGGGTGCCAACTTTGCCAAGACCATGCTGCGCTTTGGCAAAGAGCGTAGCGAGATGTCAGTGATCAATGACCAGTTCGGCGCTCCGACCGGCGCCGAGTTGCTGGCCGATTGCACCGCCCATGCGATCCGTGTGGCGCAGCGCAAACCCGAGGTCGCCGGGCTGTACCATCTGATTGCCTCCGGTACCACCACCTGGTTTGACTACGCCCAGCTGGTGTTTGCCAAAGCCAGAGAGGCTGGCGTTGAACTGGCGGTGACACAACTCAATGCGGTGCCGACCAGCGCCTTCCCGACCCCGGCCAAACGCCCCCATAACTCCCGCCTGGATACCGGCAAATTCCAGCGCACCTTCGATCTGGTGCTGCCGGAGTGGACCGTCGGTGTGGAGCGGATGTTGACCGAGATCCTCGGCAAGTAAATCACTGGCCAGGGATGTAGTGACTGCCTCTCTGGCTGGCAGGGATAAAACAGAAAGGTGTGGCCGCAAGCCACCCTTTTCTTTTGCAATTTAAAAATAAGAAACAAGCATCATGACCAAACGTAAAGGCATTATTCTGGCCGGTGGCTCTGGCACCCGTCTCTATCCGGTGACCATGGCGGTGAGCAAGCAGCTGCTGCCCATCTATGACAAGCCGATGATCTACTATCCGCTCAGCACCCTGATGCTGGCGGGGATTCGCGATATTTTGATCATCAGCACGCCGCAAGATACCCCCCGCTTTGAGCAATTGCTGGGTGATGGCAGCCAGTGGGGTCTGAATTTGCAGTACAAGGTGCAGCCAAGTCCGGACGGGTTGGCACAAGCCTTTATTCTGGGTGAAGAGTTTATCGGTTCAGACCCCTGTGCGCTGGTGCTGGGGGACAACATCTTCTACGGCCACGACCTGCAGAAACAGCTGGAAGCAGCCGCAGCTAAAGAGAGCGGCGCTACCGTCTTTGCTTACCACGTTCATGACCCTGAGCGTTATGGGGTGGTGGAGTTTGATAAGCAGGGCACAGCGATCTCTCTAGAAGAGAAGCCAGTGGAGCCCAAGAGCAACTATGCGGTGACTGGGCTCTACTTCTACGACAACAGTGTGGTCGAAATAGCCAAGGGCCTGAAGCCTTCTCCCCGTGGTGAACTGGAAATCACCGATGTAAACCGCATTTACCTTGAACAGGGTAATCTGTCGGTCGCCATGATGGGGCGCGGTTATGCGTGGCTTGATACAGGTACACATGAAAGCTTGATTGAGGCAAGTAACTTTATTCAGACCATTGAAACTCGCCAAGGATTAAAAGTATCTTGCCCAGAAGAAATTGCCTATCGCCAGAAGTTTATTACTGCTGACCAAGTACGTGAGCTTGCATCACCACTGGTAAAGAATGCCTATGGGCAATATCTGTTAAAAATGGTTGCGAAAGTCTGATGTGATATTATGGGGCTGTTTCCCTCAATCTTGAATTTAATATGGATATAACGATGAATGTAATCAAGACAGCGATTCCTGACGTGCTTATCTTTGAGCCAAAAGTATTTGGTGACGAACGTGGTTTTTTCTTTGAGAGCTTCAATCACAAGTTGTTTGAGGAGGCAGTTGGTTACCCTGTGACTTTTGTACAGGACAATCACTCTAAGTCATCTAAAGGAGTACTACGTGGGCTGCATTATCAGTTACCTCCTCATGCGCAAGGAAAGTTGGTTCGTTGTGTAGCTGGCGAAGTATTCGATGTTGCTGTTGATATCCGAAGAGGCTCTGCGACATTTGGGAAATGGGTGGGGGTGTATCTTTCCGGTGATAATAAGAGACAGTTATGGATTCCTGAGGGTTTTGCACACGGATTTGTTACACTTAGTGAAAGTGCAGAGTTTTTGTATAAAACAACCAATTACTATGCTGTGCAGAGTGAAGCTTCAATATTGTGGAATGATCCTCAGCTAGAAATTCAGTGGCCAATAACCAAACAGCCTAATCTATCAAGTAAAGACCTTAATGCTACATCAATAAACTCAGCTGTTTTATTTAAATGAAAACTGCTGTCTAATCTAATAGGTTTATTTTGGTGGGCCCCTATACGTGCTATATATAGCCATATTGGTAGTTTTGATTGTAAGATTTTCTTTTTTTATATTATATGGGACATCAAGAAATGTTGGTTTTCTAATCCCATTATTCCTAGAGTGCTTATTTATATATCCATTTGTTTTAGTTGACTTTATTGGTCTGGAATGGAGTTTTTATGCTTTGATTACATTATACATTCCAATAATCTGTATTCAAGTTGGCTTAATTCCTTTGCTGGATTTACCCTTAACGAAGGTGGTTTTTGAATTTAAGTTCAGACATATTTTATTTTTTGTTTTTTTATCCATTGTTTTTTATGGTGTGGGCGTTGTAAGCAATTTCAGCCAAGCTGACTTATTTAATTTCTCTATCTCAAATTACCTCCAAATCTCTAATAATAGCGCTCTTGATAGATACTCAGGAGAGCAGAACTTATCTCTCCTATACAAAATTGGCTCTATCTTTGCGTATTTTTCAGCCTTCATGCTTGGTTTTATTTTAGCTGTAAATAAAAGTAATATTACCTCGCCACTGCGTTATACGTGGGCGCTTATAGTATTGTTGTTTTTTATCGCATTGTTAGATAGTTTTTTAATGGCAGCCAGGGCTGGTATGATGATGATGACCTTTTGTTTTATCTCATCTTATATCATTGTTTCTCAGGTGAAGGAGTCTGGTCGCGCTATTTCATTATCAACAAAAACAATTCTTAAGCTAGCTTTTGCATTAATAGTAGTATTTTTGTTTTTTTTGATTATACAAATATTTAGGGGGGGGAAAGAAGACTTTGACTTAATTGGGATTTTAAGTCATTTAATAACGTGGTTTGTGGGGCATATACCTGTTTTTTCAATTTGGATCGAGAATATTGATTTGAGTGAACAACCACAACTGGGAGTGAATACTTTTGCTGGAATTTCAGACCTAATTGGATTCAAGGAAAGAAATATAGGTATCTATGAGGGCGTAAATATAGGAAATGGTCGAATAAGTAACATTTATACAGCTCTGCGTCCAATCATCGAGGATATCACTATTTTTGGTATGGCTGTGCTATATGTATCTTTTGGCCTCTCAATTTCTGTATTGATAAAAACTAGAAATATAAAAACCAAAAAATTATTTACTTTCCTTTGCATCGCAATCACTATATTTTTACTATGGTCATTTGTCACTAGTATTTTTGTTTATAACACAATCCTTGTTGCTTTATTTATATTTTCATTTGTATCTTATTACTCTGTAAGAATTAAAATCGAAACCCTCTAATAAGAAGGTGCTGTCATGTTAAGCTATCTCAGATATCATATGGATAGAATTCATAACGATAAGTTTTCAATATTTCTAAGGGTGGCTGGTTAATGAAGTGTTTTATCTCCGTGAACTATGGTACTAGTGCGTTAATTAATGAATGGGTTGAAAATATAAAAAATTTTGAGCCCTCTGCATTGATTCTGATTGTTGATAATTTTAAATCCAAAGAAGAAAGAGAAAGAGTTCAGCTCTTGTCTAGTAAATTAGGTTTTATCTTGTTGGAGTCTGATAATATTGGCTATGGTAGAGCATTGAATTTGGCCATAAGATATTGTGGAAGCCTAGCATCTGATTCGGAGAAAATTTATTTCGCAGGTAATCTAGATATTAAATATATGAGTGTTCCTGCAGTATTCCCTTCGGGTAAATTTATATATCAAGCTAAAGCGCTTGAGGGGGATAGAGACAGAAACCCTTTTTTGACAAGGCTACAAAAAAAGGGTTTATTTTTACATGTATTAACATTAAAAACCAACTCTCCAATAGTATTGATCTTTGTCACTTCGATTCTTAAACTTTTAGGAATGGTAAAAAGTAAGGTTTGGACTGTCCATGGTTCCCTTTTTTGCTTTAATGAAAAGTGCCTGTCTGATATGGAAGTCTTCAACGAGAATTCATTTCTATACTCTGAGGAGTTAGAGTTTGGAAGCTACATGGAATTGCACCATTGTGAGTTTATTAAAGTTGACTTGTCATACCGTCATGATGCTCACGTAGCAACAGGGGCGTTAATTAACTCTAAGCGCAAGTTCATTCAAGTTTGGCGTCCATCTTTTATTAACTGGATGGTGAGATGGTCATGAGCTATTTGATATCATTGTTTATAGCCACTTCAATTGTAGCTGAATCACTAGGTGTCTGGTTGAGATTTATTGGAGCGGTAAACTCAGAGCCCAGTTTAGGGTATTCATCGCATGTTAGGTTTGCCACACTAGGCCGTTTTTTCATTTTATTGTCAGCTCCATTGTTAGGCTTTCTTATTGATACTGGTGTTAGTTCAAGTGATGTTGCAATGATTGGCATCATGGTATTTATTCTAGTGTTTGCGTTTCTTTCTTTAAGCTTTAACTCGAATGTTATAAGGTTTTTGGTTAAGTCTTATCGCTGGCTAAATAAGCAATCAAATTTGAAATCTGTAGTTTATTTTGATACATCATCCGTATTGATTAATGAGTTAAATAAAAAACTAATAGCGGCTTCATGTGTATCTTTTTTACTGACCGCTAGTGGTATATTAATTGTTAATTATTTGGCTACTGTCTTTGTTGATAATAGAGCGATGATAGTTCAAATGTCTGCATTTGTGACTATGCTAGGAACATTGACTCATGCATTTTATGTTGATCCTACGTTAGCCCGTAGTTGTGACAAAAATGCCGATCTTGCATTGACGGCTGTTATAAGTTTTATTGTTGGAAGAGTATTTTCTTCCTTGATGCTTATTCTTTTATTCGCTGCTCTGGCTCTTCTATGAAAAACATATATTTAAGGATTTCCGGCGGACTGGGTAATCAACTTTATCAATTTTCATTTGCATATTATCTCTTTAGGAAATTTAATTATGACAGAATTGTCATCGATACTTCTGGCATGAAAAACTATAACGAATATTGGGGGTTCCTGCTATACGAGGTTTTGTCGAAAGAGGAACTTGATAAATTCGTTATTTTTAAAAGCCATTTCATTCTAAAGTTTAGGCTTCCTAAGTTAAGTAGCCGATTAGGAGTTTCTTTGTCGAAATATGGATTTTTTTCGGATGAATTTAATGAGGAGGACATAGGTATCCATCCTCTGAAAGATAATTTGTTTTTAGATGGATACTTTGAAACTGTGCGTGTGAGAAATGAATATTTTAAATTGCTTAAGCCTATTATAAGATGCGATTTAAATATGATCTTGCCAGATAACTTGGTTGTAATTAATGTTAGGGGGGGGGAGTTTTTACGATTGGGTCTGTCAACAGATGATGATAGGGAGTATTACAAGCATGCCATTTCAAATATAATGAAGAAGGTTAAAGAGCCTATTTTTCATGTTATTACTGACGATGTTAATTATGCGTCTTCATTGTTGGATGGATTATGCGAAATTGATGAGATTCACAAACCAAATCCACGAGAAAACTTTAAATACATAATGAACTCAAAGTATAAAGTTCTGTCCCTTTCTACTTTTGCAAAATGGGCAGCAATATTTGGTGGTGATGCACATATATATTGGAAGTCAGGCTTTTAGATTTTATTAAAGTGGTTCTATGAAAGCACGCTATTGTTTTTCATCGCTTGGTAGCGATGACATTACTTGTGCAACATCATAGATATTTGATGATGTCATGTAGAAGAGGATAATATGATTCAGCAAGACCCTCTAGTCTCAATTATTATGCCAACATATAACTCTTCAGAAAACATAATCGAGACAATCAGTAGTGTTATTAAGCAGGATTATACTAATTGGGAGTTGTTGATAACTGATGATTGCTCCACAGATGATACAGTAATATTGCTTCAAGAGTTTTCTAAAAAAGATACAAGAATCAGTATAGAAGTTAACACTCTAAATAGTGGTGCTGGTTTCTCTCGGAATCACTCAATTGAGCGTTCTACAGGGAAATATATTGCATTCTTAGATGCTGATGATCTCTGGCTGCCAAATAAGCTGAGTACTCAAGTTGCTTATATGGAACAGACTGGGGCTTTGTTCAGTTATACAGCGTATCAAAAATTTTCTGATGCAGGTTTGGGTGGCGTCATTATACCGCCAACGCGAGTTACTCATAATCAATTGCTTAAAGGGTGTGTAATTGGTTGCCTCACGGCCATGTATAATGCCGAGGTGTTAGGCCGTCAAACCATGCCACTTATTCGCAAACGACAAGATATGGGGCTGTGGCTTAAATTACTGAAGCTTTGTGATGTGGCTCATGGTATCCCTGAGGTGCTGGCGCAGTATCGCACAGATAGTGGCATGTCGCAGAATAAACTCAATGCCGCTGGTTATCAGTGGCGTTTATATCGTGATGTGGTTGGTTTAAATATTTTGCAAAGTGTATGGTATTTTGGGTGGTACGCTATAAACGGTTTTATTAAGTACAGGAAATAAAAATGAAAATTGCTATCGCCGGCACGGGATATGTCGGGTTATCAAATGCTGTTTTACTTGCGCAACACCATGAAGTGGTGGCGGTTGATGTGATTGCCAGCAAGGTTGAGATGATCAATCAAGGGCGATCACCTATTGTCGATAAAGAGATTGAAAGTTATCTGGCCAGCCATGATCTCAATTTACGCGCAACCCTTAATAAAGAGGAGGCTTATCAAGGGGCTGACTTCGTTATTATTGCGACGCCCACTGATTACGATCCCGAAACCAACTACTTCAATACCAGCACGGTGGAGTCGGTAGTTAAGGATGTGATGGCCATAAATCCCGATGCGGTTATGGTGATTAAATCAACCATTCCGGTCGGCTTTACTACTCGGCTGCGTGAAGAGCTGGGCTGCGAAAATCTGATTTTCTCACCGGAGTTCTTGCGTGAAGGTCGCGCGCTCTATGATAACCTGTACCCTTCCCGTATTGTGGTGGGTGAGCGCTCCGAACGGGCTCAGATGTTTGCCAACTTGTTGCTGCAAGGTGCTATCAAACAGGATGTGCCTGTGCTCTTTACTGACAGCACAGAAGCAGAGGCAATCAAGCTGTTTGCCAACACCTATCTGGCGATGCGAGTCGCGTTTTTCAATGAGCTCGATACCTATGCCCAAATGCACGGGTTGGATAGTCGGCAAGTGATTGATGGCATTGGTCTGGATCCACGTATCGGTAATCATTACAACAACCCCTCTTTTGGTTATGGCGGATATTGCTTGCCAAAAGATACCAAGCAGTTGTTGGCCAATTACAACAAGGTGCCTAATAACCTGATCCGCGCCATCGTTGATTCCAATACTACACGCAAGGATTTTATCGCCGACTCGGTGATCCGTAAAAATCCAAAGCGTGTTGGGATATATCGACTGGTGATGAAAGCAGGGTCAGATAATTTCCGTGCCTCAGCAATCCAGGGAGTGATGAAACGGATCAAGGCAAAAGGTATTGAAGTCGTGATCTATGAGCCCACACTGGTAGAGAAAGAATTTTTCCATTCTAAGGTAATAACTGATTTGCCAGAATTCAAAGCAAGTTGCGATGTGATCTTGGCGAACAGACGGGTAGCTGAACTTGATGATGTAATCGACAAACTTTACACTCGTGATCTGTTTGGTTCTGACTGATATCTATCTGTTTTTTTATTGTAAAAGTACTTTGAGGCCTCCATTGAGCTACCAACGCCGTCATTCACGCTGGTATGAGCGTGTGTTATTCAACCCTCCTGCCTTGTTCATCTTTGGAGCCTTGCTTGCGGTCTGCCTGCCAGCCGTAGAGCGATGGGGCCTGGAGTTTTGGCATCACCTTGATGCTGTCCGGATCAATACCTTGAGCGGTGCCTTCATGGCGTTTTTGCTGACCGGGATTGTGCTGCATCGCTTCCTGCGCTACCCGGGGGCTAGTCCGGTGGCCTATATGATCCCCACGGTGACCACCCTCTATGGTGTCCTGGTCGGTATTCTCTTCTTCCTGCGCCTGCCTTACAGTCGTCAGGTGTTGTTCGAATCGTATGTGGTGGCCCTGCTCTGCTGCTGGCTGGTCTACTTCATCGGTCGCCGTTACCGGACACCCAAGTATGCCTTGCTCCCATTTGGTGATTATCAGCCCTTGACCAGACATGAGAGTGTACAATGGCGTCTGCTTGATAAACCGGATCTGGGGGAGGTTCGTTATGACGCTGTGGTGGCAGATCTTCGAGATGAGAAGCTGGCGGGGGAATGGGAACGTTTCCTGGCACGCTGTGCTTTGGCTCACATCCCCGTCTATCACATCAAGCAGATCAGCGAGACCCTGACCGGACGCGTAAAGATCGACCATCTCCATGAGAACCAGCTTGGCTCCCTCTTGCCTTCCCCCGTTTATGCCTTCATCAAGCGGGGGATGGACATCCTGGCCGCGTTGATTGCGATCCCGCTGTTCTCCCCCTTGATGCTGGTGACGGCCATCCTCATCAAGCTGGAGAGCCCGGGTCCCGTGATGTTCCTGCAAAACCGGGTGGGGAAGGGCAACAAGGATTTTTGCATCTACAAGTTCCGCAGCATGTGCAAGGATTCGGAGAAGGCCGGTGCCCAGTTTGCTCAGGATGGCGACATGCGCGTCACCCGGGTGGGCAAGGTGATCCGCAAGCTGCGCATCGACGAGCTGCCGCAGTTCTTCAACGTCCTCAAAGGAGACATGAGCCTGATTGGGCCGAGGCCGGAGCAGCGCACCTTCGTCGATCAGTTCGAGCGGGAGATCCCCTTTTACATGTATCGTCATATCGTGCGGCCAGGGATCAGCGGCTGGGCTCAGGTGGTGCACGGTTATGCCGCCGATGCCGATGATACCCGCATCAAGATCGAGCACGATTTTTATTACATCAAGCATTTCTCCCTCTGGCTGGATGTGCTCATCGTGTTCAAGACCATCCGCACCATTCTGACCGGCTTTGGCGCGCGGTAATCCTCGATGCGGATCTTGTTGCTGGGGGCTCGTGGTCAGTTGGGACGAGCCCTTTTTTCTGCCCTCTGCCGGGATTATCCCCATTGGCAGGTGACGCCCCTTGGTAGGGCGGAGTGCGACATCACAGACCCCGGTGCGCTGATCGGTGCCCTGGAGCGCTATCAGCCGGATGTCATCCTCAACGGCGCGGCCTATACGGCAGTCGATCTTGCAGAGGCCCAGCCTGCGCTCGCCGAGCGCATCAACCATGAGGCGGTGTCACTTCTTGCCCGGGAGGCCAGTGCCAGGGGGGCGCTGCTGGTGCACTTCTCCACCGACTATGTGTTTGACGGCTCCGGCAGTGGACCCTGGCGCGAGGCGGATGCCCCATCCCCGCTTAATGTCTACGGGGCCAGCAAGCTGGCCGGCGAGCAGGCCATCCAGGCCCTGTGTCCCCATCATCTAATTGTGCGAACCAGCTGGTTTTATGGCGGGGAGGGGGCACACTTCGCGCGTGCCATTCTGCGCCGTGCCAAAGAGGGCCAGCCCCTTGAGGTGGTGGCGGATCAATGGGGGGCGCCGACGCAGGTGGACTGGCTGGCGACGACCGTGCTCCTGGCGCTGGAGCAGGTCGTGAAGGCGCCAGACAAGTGCGGTCTCTATCATCTGAGTCCCGAAGGAGAGGCGAGTTGGCATGGCTTTGCGTCGGCCCTGGTGCAGGAATGCTGTCGGCTTGGCCTGCTGGCGCGGCCCGTTCCGATAAAACCCATTCCTTCGGCGAACTGGCCCCAGGCGGCCCGCCGACCGCTCAACTCCAGGCTCGATTGCCGACGGTTCGCCGCCGCCTTTGGCATTCCCATTCCCACCTGGCAGGTGCTGATGACCCGCTGGCTAGCCAGCCAATGTGAAGGTGGGCAGACATGAGCGGAGCCAGAATCACCTTCTCCGTCCATCTCGAGGCGTGCCATGTACCAGCGTAAAGGTATCATCCTGGCCGGTGGTTCGGCCACCCGGCTCTACCCCGCGACTCTGGCCATCAGCAAGCAGCTGCTGCCGGTCTATGACAAGCCCATGATCTATTATCCCCTCTCGACCCTGATGCAGGCGGGTATCCGCGATATTCTGATCATCAGCACGCCGCTGGATCTGCCCCGCTTCGAGCTGTTGCTGGGGGATGGCAGCCAGTGGGGGATGCGTTTCAGCTACGCGGTGCAGGAGGAGCCCGCCGGGCTGGCACAGGCGCTGCTTATCGCCGAGCCTTTTCTGGCGGGCAGCCCCTGTTGTCTCATCCTGGGGGACAACATCTTCTATGGCGCTGAGTTGCCTCGCCAGTTGCAACATGCCTGCGCCAAGGAGCAAGGGGCGACCCTGTTTGCCTACCATGTGCAGGATCCCGAGCGCTATGGTGTCCTGGGGTTCGATGGACAGGGGCGGGTAGAGACGATCGTCGAGAAACCGGCCTCTCCGGCGAGTCAGTATGCGGTGACGGGCATCTACTTTTACGATGGCACGGCGAGCGGGATTGCACGTACCTTGCGACCTTCGGCGCGGGGAGAGCTCGAGATCACCGATGTCAATCTGCGCTATCTGGCACAAGGCAGCCTGGATGTCTGCTTCATGGGGCGTGGTTCGGCCTGGCTCGATACAGGTACCCACGACAGCCTGCAGGAGGCGAGCAGCTTCAGCCAGACCCTGGAGAAACGCCAGGGGCTCAAGGTGGCGGCCCCGGAGGAGATCGCCTGGCGCCATGGTTGGGTATCCGACAAGGAGCTGGAGGTGCTGGCACAGCCCCTGGCAAAGAGCGGCTATGGCGGCTATCTGTTGCGCCTCTTGTAGGAGCCATTTGGAAAGATGCATCCCGGTTGGGATTGATGAGCTACACCATAGGGTGATATATCCTTGCCCACTATCCTAAAGAAAACACCTATGCACTTTATTTCATTGAAGATTCCGGATGTGATACAGATCATCCATCCGCGTCATCACGACGAGCGTGGCAGCTTTATGGAGCTATTTCGTCAGCAGGAGTTTGTCGCTCATTGTTGTCGGAATCGAGGTGATCGTGGTGATGTGAATTTCGTGCAGGATAACTTGAGCTGCTCCCGCCAAGGTACACTGCGAGGTCTGCACTACCAGATTGAACGACCACAGGGCAAGTTGGTGCAGGTCATTTCTGGCGCCATCTTCGATGTGGCGGTGGATTTGCGTCGGAGCAGTCCTACCTATGGTCAATGGGTAGGGCTACACCTCAATGCCGATTCGCCCATGTCGCTCTGGATCTCCCCCGGCTTTGCGCACGGTTTCTATGTGTTGAGCGAGATGGCGACAGTGCCTTACAAGTGCACTGATTATTACAGTCCTGAATATGAGCGGACGCTCCATTGGGCTGACCCCGAGTTGGCTATTGTGTGGCCGCTTATGGAACATATCCCCTTGATCTTGTCTGACAAGGATCGTCAGGCCCCTTTTATTAACTCTCCAAACTGATTAGGAAATGACAGCTGTTATGACCAATAAAGAGATAACCCCCAAATCTGGTGCCAGCCTGCCACAAGGCTGGCAAGCTTCCTCCAGTGATGAAGTCGATCTACGCGACCTAGTGCTGGTACTATGGCAGCAGAAGTTGCTGATTCTTATCATCACAGTGCTGTTTGCTGTTGTTGGAGTTGGTTATGCATTGCTCGCCTCCGAACAGTGGTCTACCAAGGCAGTGATCACAGTTCCCAAGCCGGAAGATTTGTTGCCAATGCGCAAGGTTGCGATGCAAGCCGAAGCCTTGGGACTTAAGGGGTTCCCTAGTGGTAAGGTTCTTTACCAAGAGTTTATTCAGGAATTTAATGCTTACGAAAATCGTCGGGAATATTTGAAAGCAAGCCCACTGTTTGCCGAGCAGGTAGAAGAGTTGGGGCTTGATGATAAGGCTCGTCGGCGCTGGCTGCGTGACTGGGCCAAATTGGTGTCAGCCGCACCTGTAGACAAGAAGGGGGAGGTTCCGGGTATTGAGATCAGCTTCTCTGCCCCTACAGCTGAGGGCTCCTTGGTAATGTTAGAAGGTTATATCGATTACATCATCAAGTTACAGCAACAGAGGGTGGTTCACCGACTCAGTGAAGAGCGTGTGCTCCAACTGGAGGGGATCTCTACCCGATATGTACTGATGCAGGAAGATGCCAAGCGCGCTCTGAAACAGGATGTTTCTGAGACGGCATTAGCCAACAGCATTGCTAAGGCAGCAGGAGTCAGTGCTCCGTTAGAAAACTACGACAGTCGTGAACGTTTCTCAATCTCGCTGGGAACTAAGGGATTGGATGAAAGACTCGCTTTGCTCAAATCTCTTGATATTGAACTCTATAAGCCTGAGTTACCAAAGTTAAAGGTACAGATGGCACGTTTGAAACAAATTTCTTTAGAAGGAATAAGCTTCCGTCCCTTCTCTTATCTGGATGCCCCCGATGAGCCTCTGACTCGCGACAAGCCAAAGCGCTCCTTGGTCGTGGTGCTGGCCACCCTGCTCGGCGGCATGCTGGGGGTGGGCATAGTGCTGGTTCGCCATGCGTTTCGCAAGCCCGAGCCAGAACAGGCATAATCGTTGCCAAGTGCATCAAAGGGGGCTCGGCCCCCTTTTTGTTGCCTGGGGGATAGTGTTATGAACATGAATGCATGGAGGTCAGGGAAGATGACGTCAACAGCAAGGGCCTTTGGGGTGATCAGCGTGCTGTACTGGCTGCTGGGCATGCATTTCTTTATGCACAACCCCGGCGGGGCCGGGCTCTACCTGCCGTTCAACGCCTGGGGCTGGATCTTCGCGAGCCTGGTGATGGCCCTGGGGCTGTGGCAGGTCACCCTCAACCAGCGGCTGATGGTTTCGCCGCTGCTGACGGCCCTGTGGCTTGGCGGCTTGCTGCTGTTGCTGCCCATGGCCTATCCCGGCTTCGAGCTCAAGGATTACGCCATTCCCCGGCTGCTGGGGCTGTTTGCCGGCCTGTTGTTCCTCGCCAGCCTCTACCAGTGGCGGCTGGATCGTGGCGCACGCGACCGGCTGCTCTATCTGCTGCTGGGTGCCGTCGCCATAGAGGCGCTGCTCGGCCTGGTGCAGTACTACCTGCTGGTGCCGGGCAACTGGCTGGGCTATGACACCAAGGTTAACCGCCCCTACGGCATCTTCCAGCAACCCAACGTGATGGCGAGTTTTATGGCGACCGGCTTGTCGCTGGCCATCTGGCTGGAGCTGCGGGGCCATGGGCGCCCCTGGCTCAGGGGGCTGCGCTATGGGGTGATCCTGGCAACGTCCCTGCTGCTGGTGGTGGTGCAATCCAGGGTGGGGCAACTCGGCGGGGTGCTGGCCTTGCTGCTGCTCGTGCCCCGGTTGCACCGTGAGCGGTTGCTGGGCCGGGTGCTGGGTCTGGTGGCCCTGGGGGTTGCGCTCGGGCTGGCCTCCCAGTACGGGATGGCGGGGGCAAAACGGGGACTGGAGATATACCAGTCCGGCGGCATGCGTTCCATCTACTGGCCCTATGCTGCCAGGCTCATCGCCGAGGCACCCTGGAGCGGCTGGGGCTACGGCAGCTTCGAGTCCGTTTTTCTTCAGCACTACATGGCCGACAAGGCGCTGAACCCCGCCATGGTGCAGATCGAATACAACCTGGACCACCCCCACAACGAGTTTCTCTACTGGGCGGTGGAGGGGGGGCTGGCCCCCATGCTCGGCATGGTGCTGATGGGGGGCGCCCTGCTGTGGCGGCTGGGTCGTGCTGGCATCGTCAGAGGGGGGGCCTTGCTGGCCATGGTCACGCCCATCCTGCTGCATATCCAGACCGAATATCCCTTCTACCACGCCATTGCCCAGTGGTGGGCGCTGCTGTTGCTCATCCATGTGGTGGATGCGGAAGTGGAGGAGGAGGGGCTGGCCGGCCACGCCAACTGGCGGGAGCATGTCTGTCGCCCCTGGCTCTTGCTGCGCTTCGCGGCCATCGCCATTCCCCTCATAGTCGTGCCCTTTATGCTGACGGCCCTGCACACCGCCTGGGTGGTGACCAAGTATGAGCGGGGCGGTTACAAGCAGCCGGCGCTTCTGCTCGACATCGTCAATCCCATGGCCTGGCTGACCCGGGTGGAGTTTGACGTGAACGCGGTGCGGCTGATGGTGGGCCTGCAGAGCAACAACAAGGGAGAGCTGGAGGCCTATCTCGACTGGGGACAGGGGTTCGTGCGCCATACCCCCAGGGCCAATATTTACGCCAACATGGTGATCGCCCTCAATGCCCTGGGGAGGCGTGAGGAGGCCGATCGCCTGCGGGCCGAGGCCCTGGTGCTTTATCCAGGTGAGCCCTTGCTCACCGGCTCGGCGGCGAGATCCGTTGCCGCGACCCTGGAGCGCAAGCCCTCTTCATAGTCCGGAGTGACAGCCCTCGGTGTCTTTCCATCACGGCCGCCTCGCGGCCGTGATCATTTCCACCTCGGGCAAGCTGGCAGTCAGCTTTGGTGGTGTAGTCTCCCCGGGGGGATGGCGTGGCCCAAGGCGGGGTCGGCGTCATCGGGTCTTGGTCGTCACCGGAGTCGACATCGTGAAGAAGAGTGCATTCATTGTCATCAGCCTGCTCGCCCTGACGGGGTCGCCCGCTGTCGCGGGCACCAGCGCCCAGGTGGAATACGGCACGGTACAGGAGAGCCGCCTCCTCACCCAGGAGGCGCCCCGGCAGGGAACTACCCGGCCCCTTCGCACCATAGGGGCGGCCGCGCTGGGAGCTGCCGTCGGCAGCCAGTTTGGCGGTGGCTCCGGCCAGACCGTCGCCACCACAGTGGGGGCCGTCGCGGGGGCCGAAGTCTCCCGCCGCCGCCAGGCTAACCAGCAGAGCGAGCAGGGCCGGCAGACGGTCGAGCTGCTGATCAAGACGGAGGCGGGCAAACTGCTCAACGTCGTGCAGGAGCAGGATCCCGCACTCACCTTCGCCAAGGGGGACAGGGTGCGCATCCTGACCACGGGAGCGGACACCCGGGTCGACAAGTCTGTATAGCCACGTCGGGGCAGGAGCTGTACAAGGTTGCACCAAGGGGGTCATCGGCTCGCAAAAACGGGCTTGAGTGCTGGACGGCGGGAGCGTCTTGGCTAAGATAACCGTCTTAACGTCTTGTTTGGCAAGGGAGTATGACATGGAGATAGTACTAGGCCCATTAGAGGCGCGCGTGATCGGCTGCCTGATAGAGAAAGAGATCTGCACGCCGGATCAGTACCCTCTCTCGCTCAATGCGCTGGTCAACGCCTGCAACCAGAAGAGCAACCGCGAGCCCGTGCTGGAGCTCGCCGAGCTGGACATCCGCGCCGTGATCGACGAGCTGATCCGCCGCCGCCTGGTGGTCAATACCGCCGGTTTCAACGCCCGGGTGCCGCGCTATCAGCACCGCTTCTGCAACACCGAATTTGGCGAGCTCAAGTTCACGGCCCAGGAGCTCGGCATTGTCTGCGAACTCTTGCTGCGCGGCCCGCAGACCCCGGGTGAACTGCGCTCGCGCACCAATCGCCTGTGCAGTTTCGACGACGTGACCGAGGTGGATGCCGTGCTGGCCGGCCTCGTCGAGCGGGGGCCCTATGTGGTCAAGCTGCCCCGGGAGCCGGGCAAGCGGGAGTCCCGCTACGCCCACCTGTTCGGCGGGGAGATAGACCTGGAGGCCCTGGCACAGAGCTCACCGGTAGTCAGCCACGCCTCTCCTGCCGCCGATCGCCTGAGCCAGCTGGAAGAGGAAGTCGAACGCCTCAAGTCGCAGTTGCAGGCGCTGGAATCCCGCCTGGCACGGCTCGAAGGCTGAGGGTGACTCCTGGCTCAATCAAGAGGCGCTGCGGCGCCTTTTTTTATGGCGCCGGCAGCCTGAGCCCTGGCCGTGGCGGTGCCTCCAGATCCCTGCGCCGCTTTTTTTGTGCTAATTCGCGCTTAAGGGTCGAGCCGCCGCCGCTTTCCCGTTAAAATTCCGCCTTTGCATCTGCCCGTGAGTTCCGATGTCAGCCTTCACCCTCTCTTCGGATTGCCATGCCCTGCTCTGCGAGCTGCAACTGCAGCGCGCCGCCAGCACCCGTTACCTGCAAGACACGCTGCATGGGCAGCATTCGCTGACCGACACCCTGAACCGGCTGGAGCGGCTCGGGCTGATCCGCCAGCGCACGGAGCAGCAGTGGAGCCTGACGGCGGAGGGGACCCTGACCCTGATCCTGGCGGTACGCTCGGGGGCTTGCCCCATGCCGGACTGGCGCCGGGTGCCCTCGGTCACGGGGCAGGAGGTGGCACAAGGGGTGGTGCGCGAGCTCTGCCTGGGGGAGGCGGGGCAGATCCCGGCCTATTACCAGAGCGCGGAGCTCCTGAGCCTGCTGGATCTGCCCGACGCCCATCGCCTGCTGCCTGGCTCCAGCCCCGCCTGGCAAACCCTGCTGCTCGAACACTTCGCCCTGCAGACCCTGCTGGATGCCGAGCCGGAGGCGAGCTGGCCGCTGGCGTCCCTGGTCACCCCTTGCGCCCCTGCACTGGCGGCGCGGGTCGAGGCGCTGGCCACCGAGTGGGAGTGGCTCTGTGGACCGCTGACCGGCGAGGTGACCACTCACTGGCCGTCGCTGCAACAACTGGCTGCGCGGGAGGATGAACAGACCCTGGCCGAACGGCTCCAGAGGGCGCTTGGGCAGTGGCAGGTGCAGGAGGGGGCCGGGTCCTGGCCCAGGATGTTCAGCGCCCTGCTCTGGCTCGGCTGGTTGCAGCAGGCGGATCCCGTGCAGGGGAGCGAACAGCGCAAGAAGTGGCAGCGCAGCCTGGGCAATGGCTCCCCCCTGCTGGCGGATCTGCTGGGACAGTGGGCGGGCGATCGCCACGGTCAGGCGGTGGGGCTGTTCGATACCCTGCAACTGCCGCTGGAGGAGCTGCACTGGGGCTATCTCTGGCTCGATCTCTGCGCCCTGGCCCGCCACGGCGAACAGAGTCCCCAGGTGACCATATTGCACAAGTGGGATCTCTCCCACCTGCAGGAGGCCGAGCCGCGCCACCGTCTGATGGCCTTCTGCCAGGATCTGTTGCGGCTCTTGCTGGGGCAGGGGGCGGTGCGTGCCCCGCTGCATTCGCTGCGCGCCTCCCCCCTGGATGAGGACGAGGAGGGGGCACAGGACGAGGAGGGCAAGGCGCCCGCCTCGGCGAGCTGGCTCAACTGGTTGCAGGGGCTGGGGCGCTCGAGCGGTGTGCGCAAGCCTCAGGAGCGGCTGGTATGGCTGCTCCACGCCGAGGGGCCCGAGCTCGAGTGCAAGATCCAGAAGCAGAGCACCAAGGGGGAGTGGACCGCCGGGCGCCGGGTCGATCCGGCCCTGCTCTCCACCCAGTACGCCAACCTGCTGGACGAGGCGGACTGGGCGCTGGTGCGCACCCTGCAGCGCAATATGGGCAAGCTGCCGCGAGAGGCCTGGCGCCCCCTGGCGGACCACCCCCGCCTGTTCAATGCCAAGGGGCAGAAGCTGCAACTGGCCATCAGCGCCCCCTTGCTGCAGATAGTCGCGGCCGAGCCCGACGAACAGCACCCGGATGGGCGGCAGATGCGCGCCGTGCTGAGCCCGGCCGCCGCGGCCCGTGGCGCGCACATCGTGCCCCTGGCCCAGGATCTGTGGCAGCTCATTCTGACTCCGCAGGCGCTGCTCGACAGGCTGCCGGCCCTGGAGGCTATCCCTGCGTTGCCGCCCGCCGGGCTCGACGAGCTCCAGCGCACCCTGGATGCCATCCCGGATCTTCCCTGGCACAGCCAGGTGGCGGGGCTCAAGGGCAACGCCGAGCTGGCCCCCTGGCCCGGCATCCCCTCGGTCCAGCTGGATTGGCAGGAGGGCCAGCTGGTGGTCCAACTGGTGACCCGGGAGGGGGATCTGCCCCCCTTGCCCCTTGGCAAGGGGGAGGCCATGGTGCGCCAGGGGATCCGGGAGTACCACTACTGGCAGCGGGATCTGGCCGCCGAGAAGGCCGAGGCCCAGCGCCTGCGCAACCAGTTGCCCATCGGCCTGCCGGGCAACGAGTGGAAGCTGGATGGCGAGCAGGCGCTGACCCTGGTCAACGCCCTGCCCGAGCTGGTGGATGCCGGCGTGGTGGTGCACTGGCACCAGGACAGCGCCCGCCTCAAGAGCCTCGACGAGGCGGCCTTGAGCCTGCGCATCGAGCGGCGCCAGGACTGGTTCCAGGTGGAGGGGGCGCTGGCGCTGGACGAGCACCAGATCCTCGATCTTCGCCTTATCCTGCGCCAGCTGACCCCGGGGCAGCGCACCGTCCAGCTCGACGAGAAGACCAGCCTGATGCTGAGCGACAAGCTGGTGGAGCGTCTCACCATGCTGGGGGCCATGCTGGACACCGAGCAGCGCATCAACAACAAGCTGGCCTATCCCCTGGCCCGCCTGTTGTCGGCGGTGACCACCGCCGGGGATGACGCCTGGTACGACTTGCAGCAGGAGTGGCAGCAGGAGGTGGAGTGTGCCCCCGAGCTGTTGACGGCGCTGCGGGACTATCAGAAGGAGGGGGTGCGCTGGATGGCGACCCTGGCCCACCATGGCTTTGGCGCCTGTCTCGCCGACGACATGGGCCTTGGCAAGACGTTGCAGGCGCTCATGGTGCTGCGCATGCGCCAGCACCTCGGCCCCGCCCTGGTGGTGGTGCCCAAGTCCGTGGTCACCAACTGGCAGGAGGAGGTGGCTCGGTTCGCCCCCGAGCTGGAGGTGGTGGTGTTCGAGCACCCCGCCGAGCGGGCGACCCTGATCCAGGAGGCCAGGGCCGGGCAGATCATCCTGGTGAACTACGGCATGCTCGGCAGCCTCTCCCAGGCGCTCAAGTCCCGTCACTGGGCGAGCATGGTGCTGGACGAGGCGCAGCAGATCAAGAATGCCGGCACCCAGCGTGCCAAACTGCTGTTCCAGCTCGACGGGGATTTTCGCCTGGCCCTCTCCGGCACCCCCATCGAGAACCACCTCGGCGAGCTGTGGAGCCTGTTCACCTTCATCAACCCGGGCCTGCTCGGCAGCCTCGGCGAGTTCAAGCGCCGCTTCGGCAAGGCGGTGAAGGATCCCCGCCACATGGCGATGCTGCGGGCGGTGATCAGCCCCTTCATCCTGCGCCGCCTCAAGCAGCAGGTGTTGACCGAGCTGCCGGACAAGACCGAGATCATCCACCACATCAGCCTCTCCCCCGAGGAGCGCCAGCTCTACGAGGCGACAAGGCGCGAGGTGGTGCAGCAGGTGCAGAGCGCCGATGGCCGCGCCCTGATGCACGTGCTGAGCGGCCTGACCCGGCTGCGGCGCCTCTGCTGCTCGCCCCAGCTGGTGATGCCGGAGTGGTCCCAGACCAGCAGCAAGCTGGACGAGGCCATGAACCTGCTGGAGGAGGCCATCGACGGCGGCCACCGGGTGCTGGTGTTCAGCCAGTTCGTCGATCTCCTGAGCCTGCTGCGCGCGCGCATCGCGCAGAAGCAGTGGGACTACTGCTATCTGGACGGCGGCTGCTCCGCCAAGTCCCGTCAGGAGTCCATCCTGCGTTTTCGCCACGAAGCGGTGCCCCTGTTCCTCATCAGTCTCAAGGCGGGGGGCACGGGTCTCAACCTGACCCAGGCCGATACCGTGCTGCACCTGGACCCCTGGTGGAACCCGGCGGTGGAGGATCAGGCGAGCGATCGGGCCCACCGCATGGGCCAGACCCAGCCGGTGACCGTCTATCGGCTGGTGTGCGAGCAGACGGTGGAGGAGAAGATAGTGGCCCTGCACGACGAGAAGCGGGCCCTGGCCGATGGCCTCCTGAGCGGCCAGTCCGAGGTGAAGGGGCTGGACGTGGAGAGCCTGAGAGCGCTGCTGATGAGCTGACAGCCTGTGCGGGTGAGCGAGACAAGGGGAGCATCTGGGATGCTCCCCTTGTCGTTGGGGCCGTGCGGGCGAGCTACCCCTGATAGAGGTAGAGGTGCAGCCGCTCGATGATGGGCTCGCCGCCAATCTTGCGATCCCGGCGCGCCTGACGCAGCTTGGGCGGGTAGTGGCCCAGGTGGGTGACGCTGGGCGAGGTATCGGAGCAGAGCAGCAACGGCAGGCTCGCCTTGAGTTGCTGCTTGCGCGGCTCCCTGTCCTGCCAGAGCAGGTTGATCATGGGGTGGGTCTTGACCGGCCGGCGGATGCGCAGCTGGGCATCCGCCGGCAGGCGGCGAATGTCGTACACCTCCTGATCCACCATCTTGCTCCACTCCTCGTTGTCCGACAGGGCCGGGATGTAGCGACGGCTGCGCTCCAGCATCTCCAGCACCTGCTCACGGCTGAGGCGGCTGATGCTCTGCTTGTCGGCCCAGGTGAAACCGAGGGAGTGGAGCGCCCCCTGAAGCCAGGTCAGCTTGCGATAGACCTGCAGGGTGATGACGCCGGGCAGGGCGCCGTGCACCAGCTCGAACTTCTCGTCCCGTCCGCCGGCGGCCTGCACCAGGGCCTTGAAGGCGAGCTTGTGGCCGTTGATCTCCTCGATCAGGGGGGCCAGATCAGCGGCACAGGCGGCGGGGAAGCGCAGCCAGCCCGGCAGGCGATGAGTCGCCTTGGTGGAGCAGCCGGGGCGGGCGCTGTGATCCTGAAAGGCCGCCAGGGTCGCGGCCAGCGCCGCGTCGCCCTGCAGATGGCCGACTTCGATGGCCTCGATGGGCTCGTGCTCTTCCCCCTGCGCCACGGCGGGGAGGGGATAGACATGGGCCTCCTGCAAGTCGAGCCGGGCGAGCCGACTGGCGAGGCGGGCCAGGGCCTCTTCCAGCAGGGCCATCTGTTGGCGCAGGGCGGCGGCGGGGGTAAAGGTGTCCATCGGCAGATCCTGTGTGTCGCCTGTCCGGCATTGAGGGGAAAGGCAGCATGACTGACTACTGTATAAATAACCATACCAGCATGTCGACAGGGTGCCAAGTGTCCCTTTCTGCCCCTGATCGGGGTCGCCTCGCGGTGCGTGGCGAAGGCGTTGCCTTGCTGCATCGTTCTGTTAAATAACGATCTTTAATGAAACTTTCGGTTAACAATTGGTGGTGAGACCGGGCTGGCCGGCTTTGGGTCCGGCGCCGGTCCGTGCATAGCTAACGTAGGAAACTGCATAGTTAGAAACCCGTGATGCAGGAGAAAATGCTGTCGGGTTGCACGGGGGAAAGTTGCCCTGACATTTATGATAAAAATCATATGGTTATGTTTTTATGGCTGGGGAGAATAGCCATTACTTTTACTAATGTCATGTATCAAAATTCGTCAATTGAGGCACCTCACCGGGCTGACTAAGCTTTGCGCAAGAAAATACGAACCCAGTGCAGAACTTAGAGGAGCCACACCATGGCCAACATGACCTATACCGAAGCCGGTTACCAGCACTCCAGCGACTCGAACCTGGTTGCTCGCGCCAAGATGACCGTCCTGACCTGGCTGGAACGCAGCCGCAGCCGTCGCCAGCTCTCCGAGCTGCCCGCCTACCTGCTCAAGGACATCGGTCTGAACGAAGCCGATCGCTATCAAGAGACCACCAAGCCGTTCTGGCGTGGTTGATCAGCCGGGCACGGATGCCTCGTTTCTCTCGCTGATCCCCGGGGCCTGATGCCCCTCGTGAAGAGCCGCCCTTTCCCCTTGCCGTCTGCCGTCGTTTTTCCTCCCCCGTATTGCTCTCGCGTCCCCTGGTGTTGAATGACTTGTCATCAACCATCGCCAATTTTGTGTCGTTACTGTTTGAATTTGTTTAAAAATTGATTTTAAGCCCGCTCGCCTTGCGTATAATCCGGCCATGGTATTCCAGACAAGAGGGTGAGACGGATGATTCCCCAGCATGACTTTTTGGCCCTGACGCGTCGCCACGAGTGGCAGCTCGATCCCTTCGACTTCGACCTGCCCGACGGCACCAGGGTGAGCGTGTGGGACACCGGCGTGATCTGCCTGGAGCCCGCCCACGGGGCGGAAGATAGGCCGGGCGGGCGCAAGGACATAGTGCTCTCCTGCGGCATCCACGGCAACGAGACCGCCCCCATCGAGATCTGCAACCAGTTGCTGAGCCGCTTGCTCGGGGGAGAACTCAGGGCCCGTCACCGGGTGCTGTTTCTGTTTGGCAACCCCGCCGCCATGAACCAGGGTGTGCGGGAGGTGGAAGAGAACATGAACCGGCTCTTCTCCGGTGCCCACAGCAGGGGGGAGGGGCTGTGCAACCGGGAGCGCATTCGCGCCATGCGCCTGGAGCAGTATGTGAGCCGCTTCTTCGCCGATCCCGCCAGGCCCCGCTATCACTACGATCTGCACACCGCCATCCGCGGCTCGCGCCACGAGAAGTTTGCCGTCTATCCCTTCCCCCACGAGCGCCCCCACTGCAAGGAGCAGGTCCGCTTCCTCGGTGCCTGCGGCGTGCGCACCATACTGCTCTCGAGCGGCCCGACCACCACCTTCAGCTATTACAGTTCGCACCAGCACGGGGCCCATGCCTTCACGGTGGAGCTGGGCAAGGTGCGCCCCTTCGGCGAGAACGACATGACCCGCTTCATCGAGGTGCGCCAGGCGTTGCAGGAGCTGGTGACCCAGGATGAGGTGTTGCTCGAGCCCTGGCGGGCGGATGATTTCACCCTCTTCGCCATCGATCGGGTGATCAACAAGCAGTCGGAGCAGTTCCGTTTCCTGTTTGCCA
The DNA here is from genome assembly GCF_019048705.1 of Aeromonas sp. FDAARGOS 1409. Classification (NCBI taxonomy): domain Bacteria; kingdom Pseudomonadati; phylum Pseudomonadota; class Gammaproteobacteria; order Aeromonadales; family Aeromonadaceae; genus Aeromonas; species Aeromonas sp. FDAARGOS 1409. The sequence continues at coordinate 4,277,146 of NZ_CP077395.1, read as the reverse complement.
GCGATGTGGACAATTTCACCGAATTTCCCCAGGGTTTTGTGCTGGCCGAAGACGGGGATCGGCAATACAGGGTAGAGAAACCGCGGGAGGCGGTGGTCTTCCCCAACGCCAACGTGGCCATCGGCCAGCGCACCATGCTGCTGGTGGTGCCGACCCGGCTGTGGGAGTGATCCCGGTCCGCCCGTGCTGGCAGGATCTGCCTCCCTGGCGGCCCGCAGCGCCATTGTGATGGGAGGAGCGATCCCGAACTCGCCGTGACAGGGAGCCTGAATGGGCTCCCTTTTTCGTTTCTGCTCGCCGAAGATCTCAGTGTCTTTCTTAAATTAAAGAAGTTTCTACTGGTCTTACCTGAGTGAATCCCATTGCCCTGCACTTAACATGTTGTTTACATTTTAGGGGTCACCTCATGGTGGTGACGCTGACAACGGCAAGGAGCCAGTTATGACCCATGTCGACATCCCCTTCCTTCGTTACCTCGATGAGGAGGGGCGCCCGGTCGCGACACTGCCGACCTGGCTGGACAAGGCGATACTGCACACCTTCTACCGCAACATGGTGATGGTGCGCAGCTACGACAAGAAAGCGATTGCACTGCAGCGAACCGGCAAGCTCGGCACCTTTCCCTCCCACCTGGGGGCGGAAGCGGTCGGGATAGGGGTCGGTCTCGCCATGCAGCCGGAGGATGTCTACGTGCCCTACTACAGGGACATGCCCACTCTCTACGTGCGGGGCGTGCCCATGGAGCAGAACCTGCAGTACTGGGGCGGGGATGAACGGGGCAGCGTCTTTTACAAGGCAGATGGCGAACTTTCCGAAGATCTGCCCATCTGCGTGCCCATCGCGACCCAGATCACCCATGCCGCCGGCATCGCGGCCGCCTTCAAGCTGCGCAATCAGCCCAGGGTCGCCGTGGTCACCATAGGGGATGGCGGCACCTCCAAGGGGGACTTCCTCGAGGGGCTCAACTGCGCCGGCGTCTGGCATCTCCCCATGGTGATGATCATCAACAACAACCAGTGGGCCATCTCGGTGCCGCGCAAGCTGCAGTCGAGCGCCCCGACCCTGGCCCAGAAGGGGATTGGGGCCGGCGTGCGCAGCCTCCAGGTGGACGGCAACGACGTGGTGGCCGTCTTTGATGCGACCCGCACCGCCGTCGAACGGGCTCGCAGCGGCAAGGGACCGACCCTGATCGAGGCCGTCAGCTACCGGCTCGGGGATCACACCACCGCCGACGACGCAACCCGTTATCGGGACTCCGCCGAGGTGGAGGCCGCCTGGGCCAGGGAGCCCGTCAAGCGGCTGCGCCAGTTCATGGCCGGGCAGGGCTGGTGGGACGAGGCGCAGGAGCAGGCGCTGCTGGCGGAGGCGAGCCGCGAAGTCGAGCGCGCCGTGGCCGCCTATGAGGGCCTGATGCCGCAGGCGCCGGAGACCCTGCTCGACTACCAGTTTGCCGAGCTGCCGAAGGATTACCGCGCACAGCGCCGGCGCATCATCGCCAAGGGTATGCAGCAGCACGGCGGGGAGGCTCACCATGAGTGAAATAACGCTGCTCGAAGCCATCAATCTGGCGCTGCACCACGAGATGGAGCACGACCCCGACGTGGTGGTGCTGGGCGAGGACGTGGGGGTCAACGGCGGGGTGTTCCGTGCCACCGTGGGCCTGCGCGACAAGTTCGGTTTCAAGCGGGTGATAGACACCCCGCTCGCCGAGGGGCTGATCGCCGGGGTGGCGGTGGGCATGGCGACCCAGGGGCTCAAGCCCGTCGCCGAATTCCAGTTCCAGGGATTCATCTTCCCCGGCATGGAGCAGATCGTCTGCCAGGCGGCGCGCATGCGCAACCGCACCCGGGGGCGGCTCTCCTGCCCCATCGTCTACCGCTCGCCCTATGGGGCCGGCATCCACTCCCCCGAGCACCACAGCGAGAGCGTGGAGGCACTGTTTGCCCATATCCCGGGGCTGCGGGTGGTGATCCCCTCCAGCCCGAGGCGGGCCTACGGCCTGCTGCTGTCGGCCATCCGCGACCCTGATCCGGTGATGTTCTTCGAGCCGGATCGCATCTATCGCTCCATGAAGTCGGAGGTGGTGGATGACGGGGTCGGCCTGCCGCTGGATGTCTGCTTCACCCTGAGACCGGGTCGGGATCTGACCGTGGTCGCCTGGGGGGCCTGTATCCAGGAGGTGATGCGGGCCGCCACCCTGCTGGCGGAGCAGGACATCCAGTGCGAGGTGCTGGATCTGGCCACCATCAAGCCGCTGGACATGGAGACCATACTGGCCTCGGTGCGCAAGACCGGGCGCCTGCTGGTGGTGCACGAGGCCTGTGGCAGCTTCGGGGTGGGCGCCGAGATAGTGGCGCGGGTCACCGAGGAGGCGCTCACCGCCCTCAAGGCCCCGCCCAGACGCCTCACCGGGGTGGATGTTGCCGTGCCCTACTATCGCAACGAGGAGTACTACCTCATCACCGAGCAGGAGATCGCCGATGCGGCTCGCCAGCTGATGGAGAACAAATGGCTATGACCTTTTTCACAGGTTGGCGCGCTGGCGCCCCGGCAAGCAAGAGCCATGAGATCTTTCAACCTTTGGTGATGTTCCTGCGGATGGAGAACGGGTCATGAAATTTTTCAAATTACCGGATCTGGGCGAAGGGTTGGCCGAAGCCGAGATCGTCGAATGGAAGGTACGCGCCGGTGAGACCGTGAGCGTCGATCAGGTGCTGTTGTCGGTGGAAACCGCGAAGGCGCTGGTGGATGTGCCCTCGCCGGTGGCCGGGGTGATCGCCCGGCTGTGCGGTCAGGAGGGGGACATACTCCACATCGGCGCCCCCCTGGTGGAATTCGAGGGCGGTGAGGACGATGGCACCGTGGTGGGCAAGGTGAGTGCCCATCAGCAGCACATCGAGGATCACTTCGTGGTGGGGGCCATGGCGCCCGGTGGCACCCTGGTGCAGGCCATGCCCGCCGTGCGCCTGCTGGCGCAAAAACTCGGCCTCGACATCGACAGGATCCAGGGCAGCGGCAGCGCCGGCATGGTGACCGAGCAGGATGTGCAGAGCGCCTTCGAGGCGATGCAGGGGAGCGGCAACGAGTTCCTCAAGGGGTCGCGGCGGGCCATGGCCAAGGCGATGGAGCACTCCCACAGGACTGTGGTGCCGGTCAGCATCACGGACGAGGTGGACTTGCGCCACTGGCGGTCCGACGAAGACGTGACGGTGCGCCTCATCAAGGCGATCGGCGTCGCCTGCCGGGCCGAGCCCTCCATGAATGCCTGGTTTGACGGGGAGACCCTGTCGCGGCGGCTGTTCAGCGAGGTCAACGTGGCCATTGCGGTCGACTCCAAACACGGGCTCTATGTGCCCGTGATGGAGAACGTGGCCGAGCGGGATAGGGCGGACATCCGCCAGGGGCTGGATCGGATGATCGCCGACGTGAAGGCCCGTGCGGTACCGCGGGAGATGCTGCAGGGGGCGACGATCACCCTCACCAACTTCGGTGCCATCGCGGGCCGTTACGCCAGCCCCATCGTCACGCCGCCCCAGGTGGCCATCATAGGGGCGGGCAAGCTGTTCGAGAAGGTGGTGTTCGTTCACGGGGAGGCGCGTCCGGTCAGGGCGCTGCCGCTGTCGATGACGTTCGACCACAGGGCCTGCACCGGTGGCGAGGCCGCGCGCTTCCTCAAGGCTCTGGTTCAGGCGCTGGAATCCGCGGAGGTGTAAGCGTTTGTACCCTGCCGCTGGCGGGGTACAAATTTGTTTGCGTAATCGACAAAGGCACGTATAATCTCAACCAGCTTGAAAGGGCGATAGTTATGTCAATGAATATGATGTTTTGCATCTTTTCCTGTTGTTCATAAGTAATCCCGTTTTTTGAGCTTTATCCGCTGAAAAGCATAAGTAATTATTTTGAATACAGGTTTAAAGATATGTCCAACATGATCACCGGTACCGTCAAGTTCTTCAACGAAACCAAAGGCTTTGGCTTCATTCAGCAAGAAAACGGCCCGGACGTTTTCGTTCACTTCAGCGCCATCCAAGGTAACGGCTTCCGTACCCTGGCTGAAGGTCAGCGCGTACAGTTCTCTGTGACCCAAGGTCAGAAAGGCCCGCAGGCTGAGAACGTAACTGCTCTGTAATTCTTACAGAATTTAAGAAAGCCGTGGTACCTCTGGTGCCACGGCTTTTTGTTTTGTGCCATCTTGATGACAGATCCTTGCCATGGCCTCCACTATGCTCCCATCACTCCTGCTGAGCGCGGCGCTCTCCAGCCCCGTCAATGTCCCGATACCCGATCCCGTGGCCCGTGAAGCCGCCTCCGTGTGCCAGCAGTTTGTACAGGTGCGACTGGGCAGCGCGACGCAACCCGACGAGATCAGGGCGCAGCCTGTGGTGAAGCGAGTGGGGGAGTGGGTGATCGATGGCAAGATAAAAGGACCCGAAGGTCCTTTGCTGTTTGCCTGTCTGCTGCGCCAGGGGGCGCACTGGGAGTTGCTCAACTTTTCGCTCTGGGCCCCGCAGGAACTCAATTCGGCTTGAGTGCGACCAGCAGGTGCTGGAGATGTTCCAGCATGGTCATGCCGAAGGGGGTCAGATAGCCGCCATCCGCCGCCGTGATCAGACCCTGGCTGTGCAGGCGTGCCGCGGCCTGGCACAGCGCTTCCGACATGTCGCTGCGCAGCTTGATCCCCAGGCTCATGTTGGCCGGATCAAAACACGCCAGTATTTTCAGCTCATTCACAAAATCGTCAGAAACCTGGTTGATCCCACTCATGGATGCACTCCTCACGCTAAAGATGTATGCAACCTAGCATCCCCGGTGCCACTTTAGTGGGCGCTGGCTCAAACTATTGGTCTTTCTCGGGGAGGCTCAGGTTCGAACGCTGCTTTTTTGGGCTCTGGCCCGCCGCTCGCCGGGCCGTGGTTCTGGGCCTCTGCATTGGTAAACATGCTAGAATGGCCCCTCGTTCATCCTCATGGCCGGGTATGACACCAGGTCGTTCAGTTCAAGGCGCGTCTCATGATCACTGTCACCCTGGTATCTCTGCTGCACTCCCTGGGCCCCCGTTTTTCCGTTTATGCCCCCTCCTTGCTGCTTCCCCTCCTGGACGGACATCAGGGGGATCTCTGGCTGCCTTCCATCAGGGGGGAGGACGTGACAGCACTGCGTCAGCATGGCAAGGGTGCGAGTGCGCAGAGCCTGGCTCCGCTGGCGGCGGGCTGGTGCGACTTTGCCGCCCAGGGGGAAGGCGACACTCCCGGGCTCGAGGCGCTCGCGAGTTACGACGAGGAGATGCTGGACAACCTGCTGATGTACTGGCACAGCCCCGCCAAGATAAACAGCCCGATCACCGATAACCTGTTCGAGCTGCGCCGCGAGGTGGTGGACGAGGCCCATGGCACCAAGCTGGCGGCGGCCTGGCAACGACAGCAACAGGCGCGCCTCGAGCAGATCATGCAAGGGGTGCGGGCCGGACGGGATCAGCTCTGCTTCGTCGAGGTGGAGTCCGCCTACTGGTTGCGCCAGCGTTTCAGCGAGATGGCGGAGATCACCCTGGTGACCCCGGAGCTGGGATGAGATCGCGAAAAATGGGTGACCGATCACTCCTGCTGGACAAGGCGCCGGCAAGATGTGAACATATCGCCCTTTATTTCATGAGAGACTTGACCGATGAGCTATGAACTTAGCGACACCGAGCGCAATGCCGCGCTGCAACTGAACGCCGATTACCGCTTTGATCACTTCATCAGCAAGCTGGTCGAGCACGAAGAGCTGTTTGTCCTGACCGACGAGCACGGCGTCATGATGCTGACGACCGAAGAGGAAGACTGCATCCCGGTGTGGCCGCATCCCGACTACGCCAAGGCCTGGGCCGAAGGGGAGTGGGCCGAGTGCAAACCGCAGTCCATCACCCTCAAGGTGTGGCTGGAGCGCTGGGTGGATGGCATGGAGCAGGACGAACTCTGCGTCGCCGTGTTCCCGACGCCGGATCAGGAAGGCATAGTGCTGGATCCGGCCGACGTGGCCGACGCCATCGCGCAAAAGCAGGCCAAGCGCGGCTGATCGCCCCGCTTGCCGCTGCAACCCCGGTTGCAGAAAAGACCCCGCCTATGTGCGGGGTCTTTTGTTTGTGGCGCGGCTAGGCGGCGCAAGCCGCTTCATTTCTGCTGATAGGTGGTATCAATCAGGGTGACTGTCGGGAAGGTCTGGCCTGACTTGATGGCGGCCCGGGTCTGCGCCTTCGCCTCTTCGTCGATCCAGAGCAGGCCACCGAAGCTGTAGCCGCTGTTGCCCCCGTCCAGCGGCCAGTAGAGCAGATCGCTCTGGGGCGTCGCCGGCACCTTGGGCAGGCGGACCCAGCGCCAGGCGCCGGCCCGGGTATAGGGCACCTGGTAGGCGGGGACGAAGCTGGCGAGCTCATAGAGCCGCTGCTGGATCTGGCGGGAGAGCTCGGCCTTCTTGCCGAAGTCGAACGCCTTGTCGTACTGCTCCACCAGGGCCGAGAGGGCCTCGTCATCGAGGTTCATGATGTTGTTGGTCTGGGGCTTGTTGGCGTTGACCCTGTGGAAGTGCTCCCAATAGGCGGGGTAACGGCCGCCGCTCCAGGCCATCCAGGCGCTCTGGTGCTTCTTCTCCAGCATGGACTTGAAGCCGGCCGAGGCATCCATCAGGTTGAGCTCGAGGTTGAGCCCCGCCTTCTTCGCCTCTTCCCGCAGCAGGGTGAGACGCTGGGCGTGCTCCGCCGTGGTGTAGGTGATGGTCAGTGTCAGGGGCTGGCCCTTGTCGTTTCGCAAGATGCCATCCGGTCCGGTCTTGGTGAAGCCCGCCTTGGCGAAGTATTCCCGGGCGAGCTTGGGATCGAAGGGGCGTGCCTTGAGGTCGGTATTGGTGAAATTCCCCTGGCCCGAGCCATAGGTGTTGAGACGCTGGTAATCCCCCCGCAGCAGGGTGGTTATCATCTTGTCAAAGGCGAGGGCGTGCTGGATGCCGAGCCGCACGTCGAGATCCCTCAGCAGCGGATCCGCGGTGTTGAGATAGAGCCCCATGGGGGGCTGGGGCGTCTGGTTGTAGAACCAGAGCCGCGCTATGTAGCCCTTCTCGAACTCCGGCGTCTTGCTCTTGTCGTGCCACCAGTTGGGCATGACCAGGGGGAAGGTGTCCAGCTCGCCGCGCAGGAAGTGCTGCCAGGCGATGTTCTGATCCCTGAGTACCTTGATCTCGATCCGGTCCGGGTTGAAGCGGTGCTGGAAGTAGCGCTCGTCATTGCCCCACCAATCCTTGACCCGCTCGAAGGTGATCGCCTTGCCCTTCTTCACCTCGCCAATCCGGTAGGGGCCGGTGACCGGCAACACCTTCCAGTTGTACTCCTTGACCCAGTCGCTGGTCAGCTTGATGGCATGGCTGGGCTCCGGGCTGAACGGCAGGGATTCCAGCAGATCCTCCCGGCTCTTCTCCGTGCCGCTGGTGATGGCCAGGGTATGGTCGTCGAACCGGGTCACCTCGCTTATCTGGGTGCTGTAGTAGTTGTTGTACCAGGGGTCGTTGATCTCCTTGCTGCGCATCATCTTGAGGGTAAAGACCCAGTCATCGGCGGTGACGGGCTGGCCGTCCGACCAGCGTGCCTTGGGGTTGATGCGAAAATAGAGGGTCTTGTGGTCCGCGCCGAAGGCCCACTGGTTGGCCAGCATCGGCATGGGATGGCCTGTAACGGGGTGGGTGCTCAAGAGCGGCAGGTTGGTCTCGCGGACATAACCGGCAAAACCGCCGTTGGAGTCGGGCCCGTATTTGCGCAGGGTGAGCGGGAAGCTCGACATGAAGTCACGGAAGGTGCCGCCCCGCCTGGCCTCTGGATCGGCATAGACGGGGTCGGTGTCATTGCTCTCCCATTTTAGGTCGGCCGGCAGGCTGGCACTCCAGCCGAAGGGGCTCCAGCACAGCGGCAGCACGATGGCCATGAGCCCCATGGCCCGTGATAAAGAGGGAATGACCGAGGGTGAAGGGTGGCGCATGTCCTTGCTCTCCTGATGATGGCGTCCGGCCGGGATAGGGGATCGGGCCCAAGAGGGCCTTCACCATCATGGGAAGTTTCCCCTGCGAGGTCAATCCTCGGCCTGGACCCTGAACAGCCGCATTTTGCCTCCCAGCAGATGCACCAGAAAGCCGAGCAGCACCAGGCCGGAGCCCAGCCACTGCAAGGGGGTGGGGTGTTCATCCAGCAGCAGGGCTGCGGCCACCATGCCGACGCAGGGCACCAGCAGGGAGAGGGGGGCCACCTGCGCCACCGGATAGCGCATCAGCAGCCGCCCCCACAGGCCGTAGCCGAGCCAGGTGGCGACAAAGGAGAGATAGAGCACGCACAGGAGCCCCTGCCAGCTGAAGTTCAGCAGGCTGCTGGCCATCAGCTCCGGTCCCTCGAACAGCCAGGAGAGCGCGAGGAAGGGGAGTATGGGCACCAGGCCGCCCCAGGCGATAAGGCTGGGCAGCGTGGTCTGGTAGCGCAGCCCTATCTGGCGGTTGATGACGTTGCCAAGTCCCCAGCAGGCGGCCGCGCACAGGGTCAGCACGAAGCCGAGCAGGGTCAGGTTACCCTCGCCATGGGTGGCGATGAGGTAGAGACCCAGCCCCGCCAGGGGCAGGGCCACCCAGTGGTGGGGCTGCCAGCGCTCCCCCAGCCAGATCATGGCGAACAGCAGGGTGAACACCACCTGGGATTGCAGCACCAGAGAGGCCATGCCCGCGGGCATGCCGAACTTCATGGCGCAGAACAGGAAGGCGAACTGGCCCAGGCTGATGGCGCCGCCGTAGGCCAGCAGCCAGCGCCAGGGCATGGCGGGTCTGGGGACCAGCAGGATGGCGGGGAAGACCACCCCGATGAAGCGCAGCGCCCCCAGCAGCAGTGGCGGAATGCCCTCCAGCCCCCACTTGATGGCGACGAAGTTGAGGCCCCAGCAGAGGATGACCAGGGCGGCCAGACACTTGTCCTTGGTTTGCATGCAACGTCCTTGTGTGAGCGGCTCCTGCCAGGGGAGGCCGAAAGAGGACGAGCATACCCCTGTCAGGGTGGGCGCCGTCAAGCGGCCAGGCGGGGGAGGCGTCAGGCCGCGAGCGGCCATGACGGGATCAGGCGGCGACGCAGTGAAGGGTGATGCCGCGCACCGCCAGGGCGGCCCGCATGGGGGCGGGCAGGGCATCGTCGGTGACCAGCACGCCGATCTGCCCCGGCGCGCCGAGGGGGCTCGGGTGGATGGCGCCGAACTTGCTGCTGTCGGTGATGACCACATTGGTCACCCCCTTGGCCAGCACGCTGTTGACCACGTCCGCCCGCATCATGTCCCGGCCGGTGAAGCCCATCTCGGGGTGAAAGCCGTCCACCCCGATGAAGGCCTTGGAGAAGTGCACCTGCTCGATACACAGGCGCGTCAGCGGCCCCACCACGCTCTCGCTCTGATGCTGGAACAGGCCGCCGAGCAGCACCACCTGGGCCTGGGTGTCCCGCAGCAGGTGGGCGATGTAGCTGCTGATGGTGATGATGGTGACCCGCTTGTGCAGGGCCAGATGGCGGGCCAGCAAGGCGTTGGCACTGCCTCCCTCGATGAAGACCGTCTCGCCATCCTCCACCAGCTGGGCGGCCCGCTCGGCGAGGCGTTCCTTGAGCAGGTAGTTGATGTTCATCCGCGCGTCGGGGTCGTCGCTCTCCAGCGCCATGGCCGAGCCGTGCACCCGTTTGAGCAGCCCCTGCTTCTCCAGCGCGGTGAGGTCGTTGCGCACCGTCACCTCCGAGACCCCGGTACGTAGGGAGAGCTCGGCCACGCTCATCTTGCGGGCCTGATGGACCAGGGTGAGGATCAGTTGATGGCGTGGGTTCATGGGGCCTCGCAGGTTGGGAAGATAGCGGCAAGCCACCCGGGGGTGGCTTGCCTGTCATCGGTCGCACGGGCGCTGTGGGGGTCAGAGACTGTGCTCGGTGCGGGCGATGATATCATCTTGCGCATCCGGGGATAAGGCGGTGAAGAAGGCCGAGTAACCCGCCACCCGCACCACCAGATCCCGGTACTGATCGGGATGGGCCTTGGCCGCCAGCAGGGTTTCGCGCGAGACGATGTTGTACTGCACGTGCCACCCCTTGTGCACCTCGAAGAAGGTGCGCAGCAGGCTCATCAGCTTGGCCTTGTCCCGCTCGTTCTCCAGGCTGGCCGGGCTCAGCTTCTGGTTGAGCAGCACGCCACCGAGGATGGCCGCCGTGGGCAGCTTGCCGAGGGAGTTGAACACCGCCGTCGGGCCGAGGCGATCCGAGCCCGACGAGGGGCTGGCCCCTTCTGCCAGCGGGGTGCGGGCGTGGCGGCCGTCTGGGGTGGCCATGGTGGCCGCGCCGAACGGCACGTTGGCCGAGATGGAGGAGGTGCCCGCATAGTAGGTGCCGCCGATGGGGCCGCGACCGAAGCGGGTGTTGTGCAGCCCCTTGAGCTCGTCGATGTAGCTCTGGTAGGCCTGCACCAGCAGCAGATCCACCTCGTCCAGATCGTTGCCGTATTTGGGGGCCGCATGGGTGAGGCGCTGGCGCAGCTGTTCCCCCTCGAGCCCGGCAAAGTCCTGCTCCAGCGCCTCGGCCAGCTCGCGCTGATCCACCACGCCCTGCTTGAACACCAGTTTTTTCAGCGCCGCCAGGCTGTTGCCCAGGTTCGCGATCCCCACCTGCAGGCCGGAGACCCAGTCATAGACGGCGCCCCCCTCCTTGATGGTCTTGCCGCGCTCGATGCAGTCATCCACCAGGGCGCTGCAGAGGATGTCGTGGGCCTGGGCCTCCAGCACGCTGTCCACCACGCAGTCGATCTCGATGGACTTGCGGGTGAAGTAGCGCACCTGCTCGTCCCAGCGGGCCATCACCTCGTCGAAGGAGGCGAAATTGCCCTCGCGCAGGGTCTGGGGCTGGGGCAAGAAGACCTTGCCGGTGGTGGCATCGCGGCCGCCATCCAGCGCCGCCAGCAGGATGCGGGCGAAGTTGATGAAGCTCATGCCGGTGCAGCGATAGCCCCACTTGCCGGGCACCGCGGTCTCGATGCAGCCGATGGCGGCGTAGTGGTGGGCATCCTCCTCGCTCACCCCGAGCCTGATGAACTCGGGGATCACCACCTCGTCGTTGTTGAAGGCGGGCATGCCGAAACCGCAGCGGATCACCTGGATGCAGGCGTCGAGGAAGTCCTCGCTCATGCCGGCATGGTAGCGCACCGAGAGGTTGGGCTGGGTCGAGCGCAACTGGCCGCAGGACTCCAGGATCGCGTAGGAGAGGCCGTTGACCGCGTCCTGGGCTGTGCCATTGCGCCAGTTCTGCCCGCCTATGGTGACGTTCTGATAGAGCGGGCTGCCGGCTGAGGCCTTGGAGTGGGTACCGGAGCGGATCTTGTTCACCTCCAGCAGCTTGAGCCAGCACCCCTGCAACAGCTCGATGGCGCGCGTGCGCGGCAGGGATTCCGACAGCTCCACTTCCCGGCGATACCAGGGATAGAGGTACTGGTCCATCCGGCCAAACGACACCGAGTGGCCGTTGGACTCGATCTGCAGGATGAGCTGGATGAAGTAGCAGAGCTGCAGCGCCTGCCAGAAGGTTTCCGGCGGCCGGTGGGCGATGTGGGCGCAGTTAAGGGCGATGGTCTCAAGCTCACAGCGGCGCTCGGGACGCGGCTCCTGCTGCGCCAGTTCGCGGGCCAGCGCGGCATAACGCTCGATGTGCTGGCTGACGGCATCGAAGGTGATGGCGACGGCCTGCAGGAACTGCTCGCGCTGCAGATCGGCCCAGTCCGCCAGATCGAGCCGGCCGCGCCGCTCGGCCACCCTGGCCTTGAGGCCGTCGAGGCCGAGGGCGAGCAGTTGCTCGTAGTTGACCGCGAGGTGGGCATCCCCCGAGGTCATGTTGCCCTCGGCCTTGATGATGCCGCTCTCCAGCAGCGCCTTCTGCTCGTCGGTGAAGAGGCCGTAGCAGCGATCCTGCACCGTCTGGCCGCGCCAGAAGGGGGTGAGGGCGTGGATGGCCAGCTTGTCTGCCTCGCTCACCGCAAAACCGGCACCGGGGCGGTCGGCCAGCTCGTCGATCTCCTTCTCGATCCAGCCCACCGTGTATTCGGGAAAGAGCGGCGCCGCCCGCACCTGGCTCCCCTGGTTGCCGACGATGAGCTCGTCGTGCTTGATCCAGATGGTGCGCTCCTTCAGATGATGAGCCAGCGCCAGGGCGCGGCGTACCGGCAGCGGCCTGGCCAGGTGGGCCTGATAGGCCTCGGTATAGTGGCGGGCCCGCTCGGTGCAGACCGGCGGCTGGACGATGTGGATCAGGCTCTCCTTGTGAGCGCGGATCCGGGGGCTGAGGGTATTCAAATCGAGCTGGGTCATGATCTTATCCTCTGGTGACAGGGGTCAGCCCCTGGCGTTGGGCATAGGTGTGGGCAAAGTCGAGCAAATTCGGGTCATCGAGGGGTCGCTCTGGCGCCTCGTAGGGCAAATCCAGCAGGGCATATTTACCCGCCCCCAGGGTGTGGTAGGGGAGAAAGTGGATCTCCTGCACAGTGCCGAGGCTGGCGGCGGTGTCGGTGATGGCTTTTATCGATTCGCGGTCGGCATTGAAGCCGGGAATGAGCGGCACCCGGATCTGCATGGCCACGCCGCGCTCGGCCAGACGCCCGAGGTTCGCCAGGGGCAGGGCGACCTTGCCGCGGGTCCAGTCGAAGAAACGCGCCTCATCCACGTGCTTGAGATCCGCCAGCAGCAGGTCGAGGTGGGGCAGGCTCGGCTCAATCTGGTGCCAGGGCACGTGCAGGCAGCTCTCCACCGCGGTATGGAGCCCCTGGGCCTTGCAGCGGGCCAGCAGCTCTGCGGCGAAGTCGGGCTGCATAAAGGGCTCGCCGCCGGAGAGGGTGATCCCGCCGCCGCTGCGCTCGAAGAAGGGGCGATCCCGCAATATTGTGCTCATGAGCGCGTCCAGGCTCTCCTCCCGACCGCACACCTGCAAAGCCTCACTCGGGCAGAGGCCGCGCAGCCGCTCCACATCCTGGGCTCCGAGGCCGGACCGTATCAGCCGGATGCCTTGAGCGTCACGCAGGATGGCCGGGCAGGCCTGGCTGCAGAGGCTGCATCCCTCGATGCATTGGCGCCGGTCGAGCAGGATCTCCGGCCTGGGAGAGCGGCTTTCCGGGTTTTGACACCAGCGGCAGGCGAGGGAGCATCCCTTGAGAAACACCAGGGTGCGTATGCCGGGGCCATCGTGGGTCGAGTAGCGTTGTAGGTCGAAAATCATACCGCCTCCTTTTGGTTTTTCATTCTATTTGCTTTCATTCGAAAGTCATTTTGATGTTGATCAATAAATTTGCGAATGAGAAACCGCTAGAATGGCGACAGATTGAACATCCCCATAAGGAGTCAGAGATGGAGCTTTATCTCGATACGGCCGATGTGGCCGCGGTGCGCCGCTGGTCGCGGATCCTGCCGCTGGCCGGCGTCACCACCAACCCGTCCATCACCGCGGCCGGCGGCATGCCGCTGCCCGAGCTGCTGCCCGCCCTGCGGGAGGTGCTGGGCGCCAAGGGACGGCTGTTTGCCCAGGTGATGGGCAAAACCGAGGCCGAGATGGTGCGCGAGGCGTTTGCCCTGCGTGAGCTGGACTTGGACCTGGTGATCAAGATCCCGGTGTGTGCGGAAGGACTGGCGGCCATCAAGACCCTGACGGCCAACGGGGTGCCGACCCTGGGCACCGCGGTCTATACCCCGCTGCAGGGTTGGCTGGCGGCGGTGGCCGGGGCCGAGTACGTGGCGCCCTACGTCAACCGGCTGGATGCCCAGGGGGGGGACGGCATCAAGACAGTGCAGGAGCTGCAGCAGCTGCTGGCGCTGCACGCCCCGAACAGCAAGGTGCTGGCAGCCTCCTTCCGTACTCCGCGCCAGGCCCTCGACTGCCTGCTGGCGGGCTGCCGGTCCATCACATTGCCGCTCGATGTGGCGGAGCAGCTGCTCCAGGTGCCGGCGGTGGACGCGGCGCTGGCGAAATTCGATCAGGACTGGCAGCGGGCGTTTGCCTGAGCCAGCTTGAAGGCAGGATGAAGGGGCGGCAGGCGGGCTAAGCTAGATAGAGAGGGCCCGCCGCGACGGGCCGGGAACGATGGCTGACCGGAGGTGACCATGAGCGACCATACCCTGCTGCCCCATGGAGAGGATCTGCGCCGCGCCGTGCGCTGGCTAAGCGACCATCATCTGCACGACATCCGGGCCATCGAGGAGGCCTGCCTGCGCTTTGATCTCTCCCCGCTGGATGAGGAGTTCCTCATCCGCTACTGCCGCGAGCAGGCCCCCGAGTCCCGGGTGCGCTAGACGAAATGGGCCAGGTTGATGCCAAACTCCTTGGGATCCACCGTGTTCTCTATGGTCTCCTGCACTCCGCTTCGGGCGAGATCCAGCCACTGCACCTCGAGATAGTGGCGCTGGGTCGCGTGATAGATAACCTTGACCACGGGCTTGAGCGGCTGCTGTTCGTTGCGCTGCATCACGACGGCCAGCCGCTGGTTGGATAGCTGCACCAGGGTGCCGACCGGATAGACCCCCATGCACTTGATGAACTTGGTCACCAGCACCCGATCGAAGTGGTGATCGGCCCCCTTGAGCAGGATGCGAAACGCCTGGGTCGGCTGCATCCCCCGCTTGTAGACCCTGTCCGCCGTGACCGCGTCGTAGACGTCGACGATGGCGCTCATGCGGGTATGGAGCGAGAGCTGTTCTCCCTTGAGCCGTCTTGGATAGCCGGTGCCATCGAGGCGCTCGTGATGGTTGGTGGCCACCTCCAGCATGGTGGGGGTGATGCCGGCGGTGGCGATCAGGATGTCGTGGCTGTGCACCACGTGCTGGCGCATGACATCGAACTCCTCGTCCGTCAGCTTGCCCGGTTTGTTGAGCACCTCGTCCGGCGTCATGATCTTGCCCACGTCGTGCAGCAGACCCCCCAGGGTCAGCTCCCTGAGCACGCTGCGCTCCAGCCCCAGATAACGGCCGAAGTTCGCCAGCAGGATGGCGACGTTCATGGAGTGCTCCATCAGATAGGCGTCCTTGGCCCGGATCCGGGCCAGACAGAGCATGGCGTCCCCATGGGTGAACATGGTGTCCACCATCTCTTCGGCCACCGCCGCCAGCGGCGTGATGTCGATGGGTTCCCCCGCCTTGAGGTGGCGGATGAACTTACCCTGCAGCTCGCGGGCCTCCTGATAGAGGCGGCGGATCTTGAGCTCGCGCCCTTCGCCGCTGGCGCTGCTGCCGGGGGGCTGGGCGCCGGCAGAGGGGGAGACGGGGGCCGGGGAGAGGTGTTGCTCTATGCCGGCCAGCTTGCTGCGGGCGAGATCCACCCGCACCGTGGTGACGCCGCGCCGGAGCAGGGCCTCGATCTGCTTGGTGCTGGTGACCAGCCCCATCTGGGCTATTTCCATGGTGCCGGTCTGGCTGGTGATGGCAATGACATACATGCCGGGCTGCAACTGGCTGACGGGAATGACGGGATGAGGCTGAGTCGGCTTCATGGGGACGTCCTGAGATTATTATTATGCATGGTGTGACGCTGCTGGCGGCAGTCTACCACCGGGGCCGGATGGCGTCAGGCACCATCTGCCGCTCTCCCTGCTTAGTGCTGGTGTTGTCGGGTTCGGCCGATATAATGACGCCCCTTATCAAGATGGATTCCGAGGTTTTTGCATGCGGCTCGATAAATTTATTTGCGATTGCTCCGACTTGACCCGTTCCCAGGCGGGCAAGCTGATCCGTCAGGGGGAGGTCATGGTGGACGGGGTCCTGGTCAAGCAGCCTGCCTTCCACATCCACGAGCAGAACCAGATCGAGTTTGACGGCGTTACGCTCACGCTGAACCAGCGCAATCGCTACTTCATGCTGCACAAACCGGAAGGCTACGTCTGCTCCAACGAGGATCCGGATCACGCCACCGTCTTCCAGCTGCTCGACGAGCCCGCCATGGGCAAGTTGCACGTGGTGGGCCGGCTCGATCTCGACACCACTGGCCTGGTGCTGATCACCGACGACGGCCAGTGGTCCCACCGCATCACCTCGCCACGGCACGAGTGCGCCAAGACCTACCACGTCTGGCTGGCCGACCCCGTGAGCGAGGACGCCATCTCGCTGTTTGCCGACGGCGTCTATCTGCGCAACGAAGCCGACAAGACCCGTCCCGCCGAGCTGGAGATCCTGGGGGAGTGCGAGGCGCGCCTCACCATCCACGAGGGCAGGTATCACCAGGTGAAGCGGATGTTCGCCGCCATCGGCAACAAGGTGGTGGGGCTGCACCGGGAGCGGATCGGCGAGCTGACCCTGGACGAGGAGCTGGCGCCGGGGGAATACCGTGAGCTGACCGAGGAAGAGGTAGCCAGGTTCTGATCCCCCTCGCCCTGAGGGCGAGGGGAAAGGCCGGGGACAGGGGGATCAGGATCCCCCCAGCACCAGCGCCGTGCCCAGGGTCGCCAGCAGGGCGCCGGCCCAGGCGGGGAGCGAGGGCCGCACTCCCGAGTGCCACCACAGCAGCGGCAGCAGGATGACAGGGGTGGTGGAGGAGAGGATGGCCACCATGCCCACGTCCCCCTGACGCAGGGCCACCAGGATCAGCGTCATGCCGAGCGCCATCGCCAGAAACCCGTTGATGCCTATCATGCCGAGCACCTGCCGGTTGATGGGGTGGTGGGGCATGGCCAGCGGCACCCGCAGCACCCGCAGGGCGCAGTGGGCCAGCAGGGCGCTGCCCATGCGGATGCCGGAGGCGCTCACCGCGTCCACGGTGCCACCCATCATCACCGGCTTGGCGATGATGGCACCGAGGCTCTGACACAGGGCGGCGGTGAGGCCCAGGGCAATGCCGACGACGAGGCTGCCGCGCACCTGCTCCCATTCGCTCTGCTGATTGTCGCCACGGCGTCCGAACAGGATGGCGAGCATGACCCCGGCCAGCACCAGCAGGGCACCCACCAGACGCCAGCCTCCGAGCCGCTCGCCGAACAGCCAGAGCCCGAGCAGGGCGGAGAAGAGCGCGTGGCAGGAGAACAGCAGGCCGCTGCGCCTGGGGCCCAGCCGGTTCATGCAGGCGAAGAGGGCGGTGTCGCCGACGAAGATGCCGACGAGGCCGGAGAGCGCCAGCAGGGGGAGGGCGCTCTCGGTGAGCGTCTGCCAGCCCCCGGTGGCGAGGCTGGCGCTGGCCAGCATCAGGCTGACCAGGAACATGCGCCAGCGGCTGTAGGCAAAGGCCCCCAGATGGCGCGCCGGTTTGACGGAAATCAGGGCGGCGACCGCCCATAAACTGGCGGCGGCCAGCGCCAGCCATTCGTATCCCATAAAGACCCCTGAAACGGCAGAAACCCGCCGGATGGCCCCCCTGTCAGCCGGTCGTCACGGCCAGACTGGCGGTGGAAGCATGCCGGCGGCGGCTCTCGCGCAAAAACGGCTGAAAAAAATAGCCCGAAAGACTCCATCTGCCGGGCAAGCCCGATACAATACGGGGCGTCTTCGGGGATAACAAGGGCGGCATCATGCATTCGGTTTCAGGCGCGCCGTCGGCCTTCCCCACCCTGCAGTCAGAAGAATTGAAAGAGGTTGATGTCATGTTTTACCGTTTCACCGCCCGGCCCGCCCGCCGCTGGCTTCCTTCCCTGTTGCTCGGGCTGATGATGGCGCCCCCCCTGCAGGCGACCACAGTGGGGCAGCAGCCTGTGCTGTCGGACCGGCAGACCCTGGTCAAGGGGAACGGCGCCGAACCCGAGTCCCTGGATCCGGCCCAGATCCGTTCCGGCTTCCCGGGGGAGGTGGTGCTGGTGGACCTGTTCGAGGGGCTGGTGAGCGAGGACGGGCAGGGCAGGATAGTGCCGGCCCAGGCCCAGCGCTGGGAGACCAGCGAGGACGGGCTGGTGTGGCGCTTCTTCCTGCGCCCCCAGCTCAAGTGGTCCAACGGTGAGCCCCTTGGCGCACGGGATTTCGTCTATGCCTGGCGGCGGTTGCTGAACCCGGCGCTGGCATCGCCCTCCGCCGGTCTCTTGCTGGCGACCGGCATCAACAATGCCCAGTCCATCTACGCCGGTGCGCTCGATCTCGATGCCCTGGGGGTGGAGGCCGAGAGCGACCAGATCCTGAAGGTGACCCTGGAGCGGCCTGTGCCCTACTTCCTGCAGCTCATCAGCCAGCGTCCCTTCGTGCCGGTCAATGAAAAGGCGGTCAGCCAGTTCGGCAAGCAGTGGACCCAGCCCGGCAAGCTGGTCAGCAACGGCGCCTACCGGCTGGTGAACTGGGTGCCGAACGAGCGCATCGAAGCCGAGCGCAACCCCCAGTACTGGGACGATGCCCACACCCGGATCCAGCGGGTGACCTATCTGCCGCTCGCCTCCCAGCACGCGGAGCGGCTGCGCTACGAGGCGGGGGAGATCCAGCTCACCAACAAGGTGGCGCTGGAGTACTACCAGAAGGCCATGCAGGAGACGCCGGAGCGGATCTGGGGCCTGCCGCTGCTCGGCACCTACCTATATACCTTCAACCTCAATCGCCCGGAGCTGCAGGACGTGCGGGTGCGTCAGGCTCTCTCCATGGCCATCGATCGCCGCCTGCTGACCGAGAAGGTGAGCGGTCAGGGAGAGCGTCCCGCCTGGTCCCTGCTGCCCGGCATGCCGGATTATGACGAGCTTGGCTCTCCCCTCGCCCTGGAGGCGCAGCCGACCCGGCTGGCCCGTGCCGCCGCCCTGCTGGCCCAGGCGGGCTACAACAGCGCCCATCCCCTCAAGCTGACGCTGACCTACAACACCTCGGAGAACCACAAGAAACTGGCCCTGGCGGTGGCGGCCATGTGGAAGCCGCTGGGGGTGGAGGTCGTCCTCAACAACCTGGAGTGGAACGCCTATCAGGTGGCTAAGGACAGCGGCGACTTCATGCTGGCCCGCTCATTCTTGTTCGGTGATTACGTGGAGCCCTCCTCCATGCTGGGCAGCTTCCGTTGCCAGGATCCCCAGAACGAGAGCGGTTACTGCAACCCGGCCTTCGACGGTCTGCTGCAGCAGGCGTCGGAGACCCTGGATGCTAAGGCCCGGACCGGGCTCTATCATCAGGCGGAACAACTGCTGATGGAGGAGATGCCCGTCATCCCCGTCTATCACTACAACCAGATGCGGCTGGTGGACCCGGCCCTGCGCGGCCTGCCGAGCCGCAACCTCAAGGGCGCCATCGCCACCAAGGATCTCTACTTCAGTCAGCCATGAGGAAAGTGGGATGAAGATAGCAATTATCTCTGATGTACACGGCAGCCTGCCTGCCCTGGAGCAGGTGCTGGCCCGGCTCTCCCCCTGGCAGCCGGATCACTACCTGCTGCTCGGGGATCTGCTCAACCACGGTCCGCGCAACCCGGTGCCGGAGGGCTATGCCCCTGCGGCCGTGGCCGAGCGACTCAATACACTGGCTTCCCGCATCATGGCGGTACGGGGCAACTGCGATTCGGAAGTGGATCAGATGCTGCTGGATTTCCCCATCACGGCCCCTTACAACCAGATGTTGATGGACGGGCGGCGCTGGTTCGTGAGCCACGGCCATCTCTATCAGCCGGAGGCGGTGCCTTTGCCTGCGGGCAGCCTCTTCATCAGCGGCCACACCCACCTTCCCGTGCTGCGGCAGGACGGGGAGAGGGTCTTGATGAACCCGGGGTCCATCTGTTTTCCGAGGGGGGAGTGGGCGGCCAGCTACGGCCGTTACGAGGATGGTGTCATGAGCATTCACGCCTGCGCCGATGATGCCGAGCTGATGCGGCTGGCGCTCTGACCCGCGCGGGTCAGGACAGAGGGATAAAGGGGGGTCTCAACGCCGAAGCGGGAAGGGGGTCAGGCCTTGATCCCCAGGGAACGGGTGCCGGAGCGGGTATTGCCCTTGGCGTCGTAAGTCAGGGAGTTGCTGTCCTTCAGCTTGCTGAGGAAGCTGGCCAGCCGGCGATTGGAGACGATGCTGAGTTCGAGCAGGCGACCGTTGAGGTTGTTCTGCTCCTGGCAGGCTTCCAGCTTGGCCTGCAGGACCTGCAGCTGGTCAGGGAAGGCACCGAGTCGCTGCTGCAGGTCGGGCTGTCCGGCCAGGGTCTTGTCCAGGGTCTCGATGGCCACCAGCAGTTGCTGCTTGCGATCGGCCAGCGCCGGCAAGGCGAGGGCCCGGTGAGCCTTGAGCAGATCAAACTCCTCCGCCAGCAGACCCTGCATCTGGGAGAGGTTGTCGTCCTGGGCGTGCAGCAGCTCGACGAGATCCATCATCCCAGCCGCTTGTCCAGATCGGCTTCAAAGCTGAACATCTTTCTGGCCACGGCTTCGCTGTTGACCTTGTACTCCCCACTGGCCACGGCCTTCTTCAGGCTCTCGACGCGGCTCTCGTTACCGGTGGAGGCGGTGTTGAGGGTCTTCTGCATCTGTTGCAATTGCTGCGCCTCGCTGGTCAAGGAGACAGAGTCGCTCTTGACGGTCGTCGCGCGGTTGCCCTCGCCAGAGGTCGCGGACTTGGTGGCTACACCTTGACTGGTCCCGTTGTTTTGCAACCGGTTGTTAGCCAAGTTGTTGATATTGTTGATAGCCATAAGGTTTACCTTCGTCTGCTTTGCTGTTCGCTTACCTGTATATCGGTGACGGCGGTCAGAACTTTAGAAAAAAAATCGGATCGTTAACAAAACAGTCAAAACGTGACCACCACGGATCCCACGGCACTGACCTGGCCCTGCACCGCTCTGCCCGAACGAATGTTGACAAGCCGGATCATGTCTCCGAAGCTGCCATCTTGCAAGGCGCGGGCCATGGTTTTGATCTGCATGCTGCTGTTTTCGGCGACCAGGGTCACCTGATCCCCCTTGCAGACCACGCACACCTGGGTCAGCCGAATGGGTTGGCCGGGTTTGAGCTCGCGCTTGCTGCGTACCCCGACGAGGGCGGCCGGGTCGGTCAGATAGTCGCCGCGGATCAGGGTCTGATCCTGGTAGGCCAGGGTCAGCATGGACTCGCTCAGCACGTCGCCCTTGGCCACAGGGGCCGCCACGGTGACATAGGGCTTCTGGATGCTGACCCGCACCGGCAGGTAGAGGTCCCAGGGTTTGTCTTCTTCACACTTGAGGTAGACGGTGGTGTTGCGGCGGATCTCCATCCTGGACGGGAGGGTGATGGTCAGGGCCTCCTCGCAGCGTGTCAGGGGGAGACGCTCGTCAATGGTCCCGGCTTTCACCTCGGCCTGGGCATCGAGGGGCATATCCAGCTGGCCGAACACGAACTCCTGCGCCTGTTCCTGTAGATAGTCGGTGACCTCGGACGCCATGGCGTGAGACAGGCTGCAAAACGGCAGTAAGATGAGGAAAAGTCTACTAATCATTTTTGCTTACCGGTCGATAAGTTATTCACGTATACCACCGTAGTTAACTATGCTTGCACCAGAATTCGGTTGTCGAAACATCGCTGGTCTGATGCAAGCCAATGTGCATGCATAATAACATGCACGATCAGTGCCAAGCATTTTTAGGGAGTGTTTATGGCGAGTATTCTGGACTCGGTCAACCAGCGAACCCAGTTAGTGGGACAAAACCGGCTGGAGCTGCTGCTGTTTCGTCTCAACGGACGTCAAAGATTTGGCATCAACGTATTCAAGGTACGTGAGGTGCTGCAGTGCCCGCCCTTGACCGTCATGCCCAAGCTCAACTCCTGCATCCGCGGCGTGGCTCACATCCGTGGCCAGACCATCTCGGTGATCGATCTCAGCATGGCGATGGGCAAGCGTCCCATCCAGGACCTCTCCAAGTGCTTCATCATCATCTCCGAGTACAACAGATCCATTCAGGGGTTCCTGGTCCACTCGGTCGAACGCATCATCAACATGAACTGGGAGTCCATCCTGCCGCCACCCAAGGGGGCGGGGCGCATCAACTACATGACCGCCGTCACCGAGGTGGACGGCGAGCTGGTGGAGATCCTGGACGTGGAGCGCATCCTCAACGAGATCTCGCCGGTTTCCACCGAGGTGAGCGCCGAGCTGGTGGAGGCGAGCGTGGAGCACAACCCCCTGGGTCGCCCCGTGCTGGTGGCGGACGACTCCTCGGTGGCGCGCAAGCAGGTGCAGCGGGCGCTGGAGGCGATCGGGGTGCAGTGCGTGCTGGCCAAGGACGGGCGCGAGGCGCTCAACATGCTGCTGGAGATGTCCAGGAACGGCCCCATCAAGGATCAGATCGCCCTGGTGATTTCGGACATCGAGATGCCGGAGATGGACGGCTACACCTTCACCGCCGAGATCCGCAACAATCCCGCCCTCAAGGATTTGCATGTTATCCTGCACACTTCCCTCAGTGGGGTGTTCAATCAGGCCATGGTGCAGAAAGTCGGAGCGAACAATTTTATTGCCAAATTCCAGCCTGATGAATTGGCCAAGGCCGTACAAGGCGCTCTCTAATCAAGAAGAACAACTGCATGAAGACACTTTCGGACGACTTATACAGGCAATTCAGCAATTTTCTGGCGCAACAGAGCGGCATAGTGCTGGGTGACAACAAACAGTATCTGGTCAAGAGCCGCCTGTCGCCCTTGATGACTCAGTTTGGTATCGAGAGTCTGTCTGATCTGGTCACCCGGGCGATGAACGTGCGCGAGCGGGAACTCAAGATGGCCGTGGTGGATGCCATGACCACCAACGAGACCCTGTGGTTTCGCGATACCTATCCGTTCCAGTTGCTGAGCGACAAGATTTTCCCCGAACTCGGCAAGAGCGGTCGTCCCATCAAGATCTGGTCCGCCGCCTCCTCGTCCGGGCAGGAGCCGTACTCCATTGCCATGACGGCGCTGGAGCAGCAGGTCAAGCGACCGGGCACCCTGCCGGGCGGGGTGCAGATAGTGGGGACCGACATCTCCAGCACCATGCTCAACCAGTGCAAGGAGGGGGTCTATGACAGCCTGGCACTGGCCCGGGGCCTCTCCCCCGAGCGCAAGCGGCTGTTCTTCGAGCCCTGCGGCGACAACAAGATGCGGGTATCGGAGCGTGTCAGAAAATTGACCAGCTTCCGTCCCCTGAACCTGCTGGAGAGCTACAGCCTGCTCGGCAAGTTTGACATCATCTTCTGTCGCAACGTGCTCATCTACTTCGCCCCCGAGGTGAAGTCCAAGATCCTCAACCAGTTCGCCGGCAGCCTCAACCCTGGCGGCTATCTGATGCTGGGGGCCTCGGAGTCCCTGGCCGGTCTCACCGACAAGTTCGAGATGATCCGCTGCAACCCCGGCATCGTCTACAAGGTCAAATAACCCTCCTTATATCCCTCTTTGGCACACCTCTTGCTAAACATTCGTGAAGCAGGAGGTGTGCTATGGCAATTTCATTCGACAAGGCATTTGGTGTTCACCAGTACACGCTGAGCGTGCGCGCCAAGCGTGCCGAGGTGTTGTCCAGCAACATCGCCAATGCGGATACACCGGGCTTCAAGGCCCGTGACATCGACTTCTCCCAGGCGCTGCAACAGGCCCAGAGCCGGCAAGGGTTCGGGCTCAGCACCACCAGCGAGAAGCACTTCGCCTTGCAGATGGATGCGCCCGGGTCTACCCAGTACCGCAATCCCCTGCAACCGGATACCGGTGACGGCAACACGGTGGACGTGCAGCAGGAGCGCAGCGAGTTTCTGCGCAACAGCCTCGAATACCAGGCCTCCCTCGAGTTCATGAACGGCAAGATAAGCGGCCTGCTCAAGGCACTGAAAGGAGAGCAAGGATGAGTTTGTTCAAGGTCTTTGACATTGCAGGCTCCGCCATGAGCGCGCAGTCCGTTCGCCTCAACACGGTGGCGAGCAACATGGCCAACGCCGACAGCGTCAGCTCCAGCGTGGAAAAAACTTACCACGCCAGGCGGCCAGTGTTTGCCGCCCAGCTGGATCAGGCCATGTCCGACAAGCAGGCCTCGGTGGGGGTGGACGTGAAAGGTATCGTCGAGAGCGATGCCCCCCTGCTCAAGGAGTACAACCCGAACCACCCCATGGCGGACAAGGATGGCTTCATCTTCAAGCCCAACGTCAACATGGTGGAGGAGATGGCGGACATGATCGCCGCCTCCCGCAGCTACCAGACCAATGTCCAGGTGGCCGATGCGGCCAAGAAGATGCTGCAGCAGACGCTCGGCCTCGGCAAGTCCTGATAGAGGTGAACCCAGATGACAGAGACCCGTGACCGCCTGTTCGGCCTACGCCGGGCATCGCAAGCCCTAGAGGGGGAAGCATAAGTGGCAGATACCTATGACAGCCTGCTGGGTGTCAACCGGACGACGTCGGCCCAGACCAGTACGGTCAACACCAGCACGCAGAAAAAGGAGCTGGATCAGGAGTCCTTCCTGAAGCTGCTGACCATGCAGCTCTCCTATCAGGATCCGTTCAAGCCGGTGGACAACGCCCAGATGTTGTCCCAGATGACCTCGATGTCAACCTCCCAGGGGATCAGCAGCCTCTCCACCCAGATGGAGAGCCTCAACAGCCTGATGACCTCGAGCCAGGCGCTCCAGGCGTCGGCCCTGGTGGGCCAGAACGTGCTCATCCCCTCCAACACGGGGTATGTGGAGAAGGGAGGCACCCTCTCCGGCGTCATCGCCACCGGAGACGGCGGCAGCAACATCAAGGTGACGGTGAAGGACGAGAGCGGCCAGGTGGTCAAGGAGTTCTCCCTCGAGGGGGACCACAAGGGGAACGTGGCCTTCGAGTGGGATGGCAAGGACAAGTCCGGCAATGCGGCCAAGAGCGGCAAGTATTCGATAGAAGCGCACGCCACCGTGGATGGCAAGTCGGAGAGCGTACCCGCCCTGACTTACGCCAAGGTGGAGAGCGTCACCCTGGGTACGAGCACCAATCCCAGCACCCTGAAGCTCAAGGGGCTGGGCGGCATCTACCTGACCGATGTATTGGAAATTGGCGGGACGGGCGGCAAGTCGACCACGACCCCGGCCTCGACCTCTAACGCAGTGATCTAAGGAGAAAGACATGTCATTCAACAATGCCCTCAGCGGCATCAATGCGGCTCAAAAAGACCTGAACGTCACCGCGAACAACATTGCCAACGTCAACACCACTGGCTTCAAGGAGTCCCGCGCCGAGTTCGCCGACGTCTATGCCAACTCCATCTTCGTCAACGCCAAGACCCAGGTCGGCAACGGGGTGGCGACGGGGGCGGTGGCGCAGCAGTTCCACCAGGGGGCGCTGCAATTCACCAACAACGCGCTGGATCTCGCCATCCAGGGCAACGGCTTCTTCGTGACCTCGGACGGCCTTTCCAACCTGGATCGCACCTACACCCGCGCCGGTGCCTTCAAGCTCAACGAAAACAGCTACATGGTCAGCAACTCCGGCGGCTATCTGCAGGGCTACGAGATCAACGCAGACGGCACCCCCAAGGCGGTGAGTATCAACGCGACCAAGCCCATCCAGATCCCGGACCGGGCCGGTGAACCGGTCCAGACCTCGACGATCGAAGCGAGTTTCAACCTGCCCTCCACCGCCTCGCCGCTGGCCGCGGGCAACGGCGCCGCCGATGCCTCCAAGTTCGACCCCAAGGACTCGGACACCTACTCCTCCTCCACCTCGGTGGTGGTCTACGACTCCCTGGGTGAGCCCCACACCATCACCCAGTACTTCGTGAAAGAAGCCGACCCGGCCGACACGACCCAGGCGGCGGTGCCGACCGCCTGGCGCATGTACCTCTATCAAGGCGACAAGCCCATCGACATCGCGGGCGGTGTGGCCACCACCATGGCCACCGGTGTCAGCCAGGCGCCCCTGAGCGCGCGGGTGACCTTCGACGCCTCCGGCAAGATGGTCACCCCCACCACTCCGGCGGTCATCAAGACCGAGCAGCTGGGGGCGGCGGGGGCCGGCATCATCACCAATGGCGCCGACGGTACCCAGGAGATCGAGCTCAAGCTCGGCACCGTGACCCAGTACGCCTCGCCGTTCGAAGTCAACAAATTGACCCAGGACGGTTCCACCGTCGGCCGCCTGACCAAGGTGGAGATCACCGCGGACGGCATAGTCTCCGCCACTTACAGCAACGCCACCACCGTCAAGGTGGCCATGGTGGCCATGGCCAAGTTCGCCAACTCCCAGGGGCTGACTCAGGTGGGCGACACCTCCTGGCGCCAGTCCCTGCTCTCCGGCGATGCCCTGCCCGGCACCCCGAACTCGGGCACCTTCGGCTCCATCAAGTCGTCGGCCCTGGAGCAGTCCAACGTGGATTTGACCACAGAGCTGGTGGACCTCATCACCGCCCAGCGCAACTTCCAGGCGAACTCCCGTTCTCTGGAGGTGAACAGCTCCCTGCAGCAGAACATACTGCAGATCCGCTAAGGTGTTTGTGGTTCCAAGGGGCGCTTCGGCGCCCCTTGTCGTCTCAGCGCCGCGCTTTTTCCCTCGCCTCCGTCGCCGTGTTTCTCTCTCTTGGCATTCAACTTGCAGTTCCCCCGCGAGAGTCATCAGTTTGACGGAGGATCCCATGGATCACCTGCTTTACATCGCCATGTCCGGGGCCAAGGAGAACATGAACAGCCTGGCTGTGCGTGGCAACAACCTGGCCAACGCCAACACCATCGGCTTCAAGTCTGACTTCGAGCAGGCGCGCAGCATGCAGGCGTTCGGCGAGGGGCTGCCCACCCGGGTGTTCGCCATGACCGAGCGGCCGGGCCAGAACCTGCAGCACGGCATGCTGATGACCACGGGGCGGGATCTTGACGTCGCCGTCGACGGTCCTGGCTGGATTGCGGTGCAGGATCCCAACGGTGCGGAGGCCTACACCCGCATGGGCAACCTGCAGCTCAACGCCGCCGGCAACCTGCAGACCTCCACCGGTCTGAACGTGGTGGATGACGCCGGCCAGCCCATAGTGCTGCCGCTGCCCATGGAGAAGATCGAGATCAACCGTGACGGCACCATCAGCGGTCGCCCCGAGGGGGCTGCCGCCAACCTGCCTGAGGATTTCCAGCGCATCAAGCTGGTCAACCCGGCGGGGGATGCGGTGGAGAAGGGTCAGGATGGCCTGTTCCGCCGCAAGGATGGCCAGCGGGAGGCCGCGTCTGCCGAGGTGGGCCTGATCGCCGGCTCCCTCGAGGGGAGCAACGTCAACGTGGTCGACGAGATGACCAACCTCATTCGCCTGCAACGTCAGTTTGAAACTCAGGTCAAGATCATGAAGACCGCCGAGGAAAACGACGAGGCCCAAACCCAGCTGCTGCGTATCAGCTAATCAAGGAGCACACCATGAATCCTGCACTCTGGATCAGCAAGACCGGCCTGGATGCCCAGCAGACCAACATCTCGGTCACCTCGAACAACCTGGCGAACGCCAGCACCGTGGGCTACAAGAAGGCCCGCGCCATCTTCGAGGATCTGCTCTATCAGAACATCAACCAGCCAGGTGGCCGCTCTTCGGCTGACACCGAACTGCCCTCCGGCCTGATGCTGGGGGCGGGGGCCAAGGTGGTCGCCACCCAGAAGAACCACAGCCAGGGCAACGTCCAGACCACGGACAACTCCCTGGATCTGATGATCAGCGGCCGCGGCTACTTCGAAATCCAGCTGCCGGACGGCAGCGCGGCCTACACCCGCAACGGCCAGTTCACCCTGAACGACGAGGGCACCATAGTCACCCCGGGCAACGGCTATCCGCTGCAACCGGAGATCCAGATCCCCGAGAACGCCCAGAGCGTCACCGTGGGGGAGGATGGCCAGGTCTCGGTCCAGCTCAAGGGGGACGGCCAGTCCCAGGTGGTGGGCCAGATCAACACCACGGACTTCGTCAACCCCACCGGCCTGCAGCCCATGGGGGAGAACCTCTTCCTCGAGACCCAGTCCAGCGGCGCCCCCATTCAGGGGACTGCCGGTGCGGACGGGCTAGGGGTCATCAAGCAGGGGATGCTGGAGACCTCCAACGTCAACGTGACCGAGGAGCTGGTGAACCTGATCCAGGCCCAGCGGGTGTACGAGATGAACTCCAAGGTCATCTCGGCGGTGGACTCGATGATGTCCTTCCTGACCCAGCGTACCTGACGTAGGAGAGCCATGATGAAAGCCATATGGATGCTGGGCCTGCTGACCCTGGCGGGTTGTGCCAGTACCCCCAACACCCCCAAGCCCGACGATCCGGAATTTGCTCCCGTCTACGGCGAATCCGAGCCGGTGTCGGTGCGCCCGACCGGGGCCATCTTCCAGCCCGAGCAGGTCAACGGCATCTACTCGGACATCAAGGCCCACAAGATAGGTGACATCATCACCATCGAGCTGGCGGAGTCGACCTCGGCGTCG
This sequence comes from Aeromonas sp. FDAARGOS 1409, assembly GCF_019048705.1. Taxonomy (NCBI): domain Bacteria; kingdom Pseudomonadati; phylum Pseudomonadota; class Gammaproteobacteria; order Aeromonadales; family Aeromonadaceae; genus Aeromonas; species Aeromonas sp. FDAARGOS 1409. Next base: position 4,248,843 of record NZ_CP077395.1, on the reverse strand, counting down.
AAGAAGGCCAACACCCAGAGCGGCAAGGACAACAGCTTCGATCTGTCGCCGGTGAGCCTGGGCGGGGTGCCGGTGACGGCGAGCCCCTACAACCTTTCCGCCTCCGTCGATCAGAGCAGCGCGTTCAAGGGGCAGGCCAAGGCGGACCAGAGCAACAGCCTGCAGGGCAACATCTCGGTCAGCGTGGTCAAGGTGCTGCCGAACGGCAACCTGCTGGTGCGCGGCGAGAAGTGGATCATGCTCAACAACGGCAACGAATACATCCGCATCACCGGTCTGGTGCGTCCGGAGGACGTCAGCTCCGAGAACAGCGTGTCGTCCCAGAAGGTGGCCAATGCCCGCATCCATTACGGCGGGACCGGCGATCTGGCCAACACCCAGGAACAGGGGTGGCTGACCAGCTTCTTCAACGGTCCCTGGTGGCCCATTTAAGACTCGACAGCCCGGATCGCCAAGCCGATCCGGGCCACAGTGGTTTCGTTAGGAGATGTCATGAACCGATTCCGTCTGCTTGCCCTGCTGTGCTGCCTGTTGCCGCTCGGGCTGGCGCACGCGTCCCGCATCAAGGATCTCGCCTCGGTGGAAGGGGTGCGCAGCAACCAGCTGATCGGTTACGGTCTGGTGGTGGGTCTGCCCGGCACGGGTGAGAAGAACAACGCCTTCACCGAGCAGACCTTCAGGACCATGCTCAACAACTTCGGCATCAAGGTGCCGGACAACATCAAGCCCAAGATCAAGGACGTGGCGCCGGTGGCGATCCACGCGGATCTGCCTCCCTTCTCCAAGCCGGGCCAGACCATAGACGTCACCGTCTCCGCCATCGGCGAGGCGAAGAGCCTGCGGGGCGGCACCCTGCTGCAGACCTTCCTCAAGGGGCTGGACGGCCGCGTCTATGCGGTGGCCCAGGGCAGCCTGGTGGTCGGGGGCCTGGGGGCCGAGGGGGCTGACGGTTCCAAGGTGGTGATCAACACCCCGACCGTGGGGCGCATCGCCAACGGGGCGACCGTGGAGCGGGAAGTACCGAACTCCTTCAGCCAGGGGGATACCATCACCTTCAACCTGAACCGGCCCGACTTCACCACCGCCCGTCGGGTGGCCGACGTGGTCAACGATCTGGTGGGGCCCAATACCGCCCAGGCGCTGGATGCCACCTCCATCAAGGTGTTTGCGCCGCGGGATCCGGCCCAGCGGGTCTCCTACCTCTCCACCATAGAGAACCTGGAGGTGGATCCGGCGAGCGAGTCCGCCAAGATCATCGTGAATTCCCGCACCGGCACCATCGTCATCGGCAGCGAGGTCAGGCTGCGTCCGGCCGCCATCAGCCACGGCGGCCTGACGGTCACCATCGCCGAGAACCAGCAGGTCTCCCAGCCCAATCCGCTGGCGGGCGGGCAGACGGCGGTCACCAACAACTCCACCATCAACGTGCAGCAGGATCCGGGGCGGATGTTCAAGTTCGATACCGGCGCGACCCTGGACGACCTGGTGCGGGCGGTGAACCAGGTGGGGGTGGCCCCCGGCGATCTGATGGCGATCCTGGAGGCCCTGCAGCAGGCAGGCGCCATCCAGGGCCAGCTGGTCATTCTGTAATGAGGGATGGCAATGCCGCCTCGGGCGGCACCTCCGGCAGGGCCAGCTGGTCATTCTGTAATGAGGGATGGCAATGCCGCCTCGAGCGGCACCTCCGGCAGGGCCAGCGGGTCATTTTGTAACATCTTGAGCGGCAAGAGGTTGCCACGGGCGGCAAAGAGGTAGGTTATGGCAGAGTTCGACACCCAGAGCGGTATCAATCTTGGCATGGTGCAGGACGTCCAGAACCTGGACAAGCTGCGCCGGATGAGCCAGAGCAAGGAGGGGCAGCAGGGGGCCCTGATGGCGGCGGCCCGCCAGTTCGAGTCCATCTTCACCCAGACCCTGTTCAAGGGGATGCGCCAGGCCAACTCGGTGCTGACCGAAGGCAACCCGATGAACAGCAGCTACACCCAGTTCTATGAAGGGATGCTGGACGAGCAGCGGGTTGCCGACATGTCGAGCAAGGGGGGCCTCGGCATCGCCGAAATGGTGGCCAGGCAGCTCTCTCCTGACAAGACCTTCACCCATCAGGATGGGCGCGTGCTCAAGCTGCCCGAGCGCACCGAGCGGGTCTACAAGCCCTATCAGCCCCCCAGTGCTTCCAACGATCTGATCGCCGCCTCCAAAGTTGGCAAAGATTTTGCTGATAACGAAATGAAGAGCGAGATGAAGGGTGAGCTGGCTGGGGCCGAGCATCGTCTGGCCCCGCCCCGGCGTCCCCACCGCACCGTGCCGCCCATGGGCACGGGCCAGCGGGCGCCGGCCCTGGACGGGAGCACCAAGGTGTTCGACAGTCCGGAGGAGTTCGTCGACAGGCTGATGCCGCTCGCCAAGAAGGCGGCGGACAAGCTGGGGCTGAGCCCGGCGGTGCTGGTGGCCCAGGCCGCCCTCGAGAGTGGCTGGGGCAAGCGGGTGATCAAGGACGGGGAGGGGCAGATAACCCACAACCTGTTCGGCATCAAGGCCGATCCGCGCTGGGAAGGGCCCAAGGCGGTGGTGAGCACCCTGGAGTACGAGCAGGGGGTGGCCTCGCGCCAGAAGGCGGCGTTCCGCTCCTACGAGTCGTTTGAAGAGAGCTTCAACGACTACGTGGACTTCCTGACCTCGGGGACCCGCTACAAGGGTGCCCTGGCCAAGGTGGACAGCCCGGACAGCTATTTCGAGGCGCTGCAGCAGGCCGGTTATGCCACCGACCCCCAGTACGCCAGGAAACTTAAACAAGTGTTGCGCAGTGATGCCATCGCCGGCTACTCGATGCCCGGCAGCACTGCGACCAGGAACACAGAGATGGAGCTGTAAGCTATGGCAAGCGATCTGCTTGGAATCGGTACCTCGGGTGTGTTGGCCCAGCAGCGACTGCTGCAGACCACCAGCAACAACATCGTCAACGTCAATAGCCAGGGCTATGTACGTGAACGCACCCTGATCTATACCAATTCCGTCGGATTGGGGACGGGAGACATGGTGAGCGAGCGCATCATCAACGCCTATGCCCAGGCCGAGATGCGCCGGGATACCTCCATCTATCAGGCCTCCAGCACCCGCTACGATCAGCTCTTCCAGCTCGACAGCCTGCTCGGCGATGTCAGCAACAGCGTGGGCACCACCATCACCTCCTACTTCAAGGCCTTCCATACCGCCAACGAGTCGCCGTCCGAGATCGGGGGGCGCAAGACGACCCTGAGCGAGCTGGGCGGCATGGTGGACAGATTCCACACCCTCTCCGCCCAGCTCGACAAGCAGGGGGACACCATCAGCGCCACCATCAGCGACGAGACGGACAGGGTGAACAGCCTGCTCAATAGCATCAACGATCTGAACCAGGCCATCATCCGCACCCAGGGCACGCCGGAGGAGAACCTGATGCTGTTCGATCAGCGGGACGAGGCCATCCGCCAGCTCTCCGAGAAGATGGAGATCCGCACCGTGACCCAGCCCAACGGCAGCATGCTGGTGAACATGAGCACGGGGCACTCCCTGGTGCTGGACGGCGGCGTGGCCCAGTTCAAGGTGGTGGCGGGCAACCCGGACTCCCGGGACGTCACGCTGCAACTGACTCTGGGGGCCAACCAGGCCGACGTCAACGACAAGGATGTGGGGGGGGCCATCGGCGGCCTCTTCACCGCGCGCCGGGATCTGGAACCGGCCAAGCGGGAGCTCGGGCAGCTGGCGGTCGCCTTGGCCGACGCCATGAACCAGCAGAACCGGCTGGGGATGGATCTGGACAACGAGCTCGGTGGGGATCTCTTCTCCCTCGGCGCTAGCGATGGCCTGCCCTACAGCCAGAATACCGGCAGCGGCGCCGCCAAGGTGAACTTCGTCCCCGGCAAGGGAACGGAAGTGACCACCTTCGACTACGAGGTGCAGTTCAGCAGCGCCACCGGCTATGAGGTGTTCTCCATCGACGGTAGCGGCAAGCGTACCTCGCTGATGACCGGCACCACGCCCCCCGCCACGTTCGAGGTGGCGGGGCACGGCATCGAGATCGATCTCTCCGGCACCCCGGCCGCCGGCGACAAGATAGCGCTGCAACCCACCCGGCATGCCGCCGCCAACCTCGAGGCCGCGATCACCCGGCCAGAGGACATCGCGCTGGCTTCCCCCATCAAGGCGGACAAGAACGCCCAGAACCTGGGCTCGGGTGAAATCAAGCTGAGCAGTGTCTACAACACGGGGACGGGCTCGGGCTTTGGCGCCAACAACCTGGATCCGAGCGCTCCCCAGGTCATCAAGATCGACGGCAGCGGCAACTACGAGGTCTACGACAAGAACAACAACCTGCTCGGCGTGGCCCCGGCGTCCAGCAAGGGACAGAACCTGATGTCCGTCCTCGAGATGCCGTTGGGGACGCCCATAGTGCCAGCCCTGACCCCGGGCTATGACTTCAGCATCACCGGCAAGGTGGAGGCCAACGACAGTTTCACCCTGAGCTACAACAAGGACGGTTTCGCCGACAACGCCAACGGCCTGGCGCTGGCGGAGCTGCAGAACAAGGAGCTGGTGCGCAAGAACAACAACGCCGCCACCAGCAACGACAAGATGACCTTCAACGACGCCTACTCCGGGCTGGTGAGCGGGATCGGCAACAAGACCAGCCAGGCCAAGACCCTGCTGCAGGCCAACGAGGCCAAGCTGACCCAGAGTACCGGCATCTACGAGAGCGTCTCCGGGGTCAACCTGGAGGAGGAGGCGGCCAACCTCATCCGCTTCCAGCAGTCCTATGCGGCCTCGGCCCAGATAGTGAACACCGCCAAGACCATCTTCGACACCCTGCTCTCCTCCGTGAGGTAAGTCATGCGCATCACCACCAACATGATCTACGACCGCAACCTGGCCACCATGAGCAAGGTGAGCGAGCGTCAGAACACCGCCTACAACCAGCTGATGACGGGGGAGAAGTTCACCCGTGCCGGCGAGGATCCCTCCGGCATGAGCCAGAAGATGGCGCTGACCAAGGAGATCGATCTCTTCAAGCAGTACGGCGTCAACGGCAGCCTGCTGGAGAACAGCCTGGGCCACGAGGATACGGTCCTCACCTCCATCAACAACGCCATGCTGAGCGCCCAGACCCTGATCCAGAAGGCGAACAACTCCGCCATGGGCGCCGAGGAGCGCAGCGCCATCGCAAGCGAATTGGAGGGGCTGCAAAAGCAGATGTTCGACCTGATGAACAGCAAGAACTCCCAGGGGGAGTTCATCTTCGGCGGCAACCAGAGCAAGACCCAGCCCTTCGTCAAGGATGCCAGCGGCAACTACGTGTTCCAGGGGGACACGGGTCAACGCAGCATCCAGGTCTCTCCCACGGTCAAGATCCCGGCGAACGACTCCGGTTTCGATCTGTTCGAGATGGTGGCGACCCGGCGCACCGCCAGCGCCACCAGCGCCAACATCCAGGTGGGGGTGGGGGATCAGGGCAACTTCGAGAGCTTCTATCGCAACAACTACGATCCTTCGCTCGCCAGCAACCAGTTCACGGTCGACACCCTGGTGGGGCCGCCGGATACCTACGAGATCCGTGACAGTGGCGGCACCCTGCTGCAGAGCGGCGACTATGTGGCGGGCAACAAGATCGCCTTCAACGGGCTGGAGCTGACCCTGGATCTGCCCGCGGGGTCCGCCACCCAGACCTTCGCGCTGGATACGCCGAAGAACGACAGCATCCTCAACGGCATGTCCGACTTCATCTCGGCCCTGCGGGATCCCAGCCTACCGGCAAGCGACTTCCAGCTGGCGGTGGCCGATGCCACCACCCATATGAACAACGCCAGGACCCAGGTGGACAGGGGACAGGGGGAAGTGGGCAGCCGGCTCAACAGCCTGGAGCAGGTGATGAGCTCGAACGATGGCCTCAGTACCCTGAACCAGCAGGCGAGGGCCAAGGTCTCGGAGGCCGACATGTACGAGGTGATCGCCACCCTCTCCAAGGAGGATGCGGCCATGAGTGCCTCCCAGCTCGCCTTCAGCAAGATAAGCAAGCTCACCCTGTTCGACTATATCCGCTGATTTGTCCCTTGACCGCACGCTCCCCCGTGGCCCGGCCCGGGGGAGCCGTCATTTCATGCTCCTTCCCGCAATTTGTAACAACCCGTTGCAGGCGTCCTGATTGCCTTGACTCGACTCGCGCCTGGGCCGATGATGCCGCCCGCACGGCCCCGCCGTGCGCATCATTCGCAGCATCTCGTTAGGCGAGGCTCCTGCATAAACACAGGCCACTGATCTCACGACGTCCAGAGACGCCCAAGATCAGGACAGTTTTCATCGGATTAAGGTGTCAACCCAAGTGGCTTCCGGCGCGCCGGATACGTTATGCAGTGCTAAAGCTGGTACGTGGGGATGAAGACACGCCGGACGGCGTCATTTCCTGCCTGTTACTCGTCAATCAAATTGCTGTTTTCTTGCAAACGGCAGCCGGCATGACCGGTTGCTCCCGGGCCCGACCCGGGATCACATGAGGACATCTGTGATGAAGAAAACACACACCCTGCTCAACCGTCATCAACTGCTCGATCCTATCGCCCTGCGTAGCTGGCTGGCGCGCAACCAGGACCCGGTCCAGCGCGCCGATCAGCTGCTGACCCTGCGCCCGGAAGAGCTCAACTGCATCTTCGATACCCTGCCTGTCCCCGAGGGGGCCGCCCTGCTCGGCTCCCTGCCCGCGGAGTGCGCCGGCCATCTGCTGCTCAGGCTCCATGGCAGCATCCTCGGGGGCCTGCAGGGGGCCATCGCGCGCCGCGACCTGCTGACCATGCTGCGCCGGCTCGATGAAGAGGATCGCAGCACCCTGCTCGCTCGTCTGCCCGAGCCCCCACGGGATGCCCTGCGGTCGCTGCTGGCCTGGCCGAGCGAGTCGGTTGGTGCCAACATGCGCCACGAGTACCTGGCCGTGGCGGCAGAGGCGACGGTGGAGAGCGCCAAACAGCTGATCCACGGCGCCTGGGACCAGGCCCAGCTGTTCGGCCAGCTCTATGTGGTCGACGGCGAGCGGCGCCTGCAGGGCAGCGTCTCCCTCAAGTCGCTGCTGATCGCCGATCCTCTGCGGCCCGTGAGCGAGCTGATGGAGCGGGAGGCGGTGCGCATCAACGCCCGGGCGGATCGGGAGCTGGCGGCCCGCCTGCTCATCGACCGCGACCTCTCGACCCTGCCGGTGGAAGATCAGGGTCGTCTGGTGGGGGTCTTCCACGTGGATGACGCCGCCGACATCCTGGAGCTCGAATCCACCGAGGATGCGGAGCTGCAGGGGGGCTCATCTCCCCTGGATACTCCCTATCTGCAGGCCACTCCCTGGCAGCTGTGGCGCAAGCGGGTGGGCTGGCTGCTGATCCTGTTCGTGGCGGAAGCCTACACAGGCACAGTGCTGCGGGCCTTCGAGGAGCAGCTGGAGGCGGCCATCGCCCTGGCCTTCTTCATCCCGCTCTTGATCGGCACCGGGGGCAACAGCGGCACCCAGATCACCACCACGATCGTGCGTGCCATGGCGGTGGGGGAGGTGAGCCTGAAGAACCTCGGCACCGTGCTGAAAAAAGAGATCTCCACCGGCCTGCTCATCTCGGCGGCCATCGCCCTGGCCGCCTGGGTGCGGGCCTGGAGCTTAGGCGTGGGCCCGGAGATCGGCATGGTGGTGACCCTCACCATCATCGCCATCGTGCTCTGGAGCGCCACCGTCGCCTCGGTGATCCCCATGGTGCTGCGCCGTTTTCGCATCGATCCGGCGGTGGTCTCGGCGCCCTTCATCGCCACCCTGGTGGATGGCACCGGCCTCATCATCTACTTCGAGATAGCCAAGCTGATCCTGCCGGACCTGCAGTGAGACCGGCAGAAAATCAAAAGGCAGCCATCGGCTGCCTTTTTCGTCTGAGTCCGACCCTTACCCGAGCTGGAACAGCAGAGGCCAGCCCTGCTCCTGGCAGTAGCGGTGCTCCTTCTCCAGGTTCTGCATCAGGAGCCGGTTCTCGTCGCACCAGTCGAGCGGCAGGGTGACCACCAGCTGATCGCCGGCGGCCTGCACGTTCCACTCGGGCAGCAGGTTGTCCTGGCGCCTGTGGTGGGCCGCCACCGCGAGGCGCAGGATGCGGATGCAGCGCAGCACCGTCTGCTCGTCGTGGTTCGGCAGGGCGGGCAGTTCGGAGAGCTTGAGCCCCTTGCGCTGGAAGCGCACCAGGGCCGCCAGCAGGGCCTGATCGTCCTGGTTGAAACCGGGCAGGTCGGTGTTTTGCAGGATATAGGCGGAGTGGCGGTGAATGCCGCTGTAGTTGATGGCGAGGCCGATTTCGTGCAGCCGGGCCGCCCAGCCGAGGATGGCGCGATAGGGCTCCTCCGGCATCTCCCAGGGGCCGCTCAGGGCATCGAACAGGGAGAGAACGCTCTGCTCCACCCGGGTGGCCTGGCGCTTGTCGATGCGATAGTGGGTGGAGAGGGCCAGGGCGGTGCGCTCGCGGATGTCGTGGTGCTGCAGCCGCTCCTCGAACTCGTAGAGCAGTCCCTCGCGCAGGGCGCCGTCGGAGTACTCCATCCGCTCGATGGGCAGGGAGGTGAAGAGCCCGAGCAGGATGGCCACCGCGGCGGCGAACACCCCCTGGCGCTCCTCGGTGAGGCCCGCCAGCTTGAGCTGGTCGACCCGCTTGTGCTTGAGCATCTCGGTCTTGAGGCGCTCCAGGCCCGCCAGGGTGATGGCGCCATCGGTCCACTCCTCCCCCTGCAAGACGTCGCGCACGGTGCGAATGGAGCCGGAGCTGCCGAGACAGCTCTGCCAGCCGAGCTTGCGGTACTGGTTGATGATGGGGGCGAGCTGGTGCTGGGCCTCCAGCACGGCGTTGTTGAAGGCCTTCTCGCCGAGCTTGCCGTTGGCAAAGAAGCTCTGGGTGAAGCTGACGCAGCCCATCTTGCGGCTGGTGAGGGCCTTAGGCTCGAACCCCTCGCCGATGATGAGTTCGGTGCTGCCGCCACCGATGTCCACCACCAGCACCTGGCCCTCGATGTGCTGGGTATGGGCGACCCCCTGATAGATGAGGCGCGCCTCCTCCTGGCCGCTGATGATCTCGATGGGGTGGTTGAGCACCTTGGCCGCCTCGCTCACAAAGGCGCGGGCGTTGCTGGCCCGGCGCAGTGTGTAGGTGCCGGCGATGCGGATCTGATCCGGCTTGATGTTGGTGAGGCGCTCGGCGAACAGGGCGAGGCAGTCGAGGCCCCGGGCCATGGCCTCGTCCGACATCCGGCGCTGCTCGTCCATCCCCTCCGCGAGGCGCACCCGCTCCTTGATGCGATCGACGAGCTGCATCCGCCCCTCGTTGAGACGGGCGATGACCATGTGGAAGCTGTTCGACCCCAGATCGACAGCGGCGTACAGACTATTGTCCATGGTTTGACTCTATGCGTTTGAGGTAGTCGTATATCGCGACCTGGGAACGGACCTTGCGGCGGTTGCCCCGCTTCACGTACTCGTTCTTCTGATCGGCATCGATGACCCGCGCCTTGCAGGTGTCGCCGAGCTGCAGCTCGAGGATGTCGAGGATGCGCTGCTTGAGCCGCTCGTCATAGATGGGGGTACCCACCTCGATGCGACCGTCGATGTTGCGGCTCATCCAGTCCGCGCTGGAGATATAGAGCTGGGGGTTGCCCTTGTTATGGAACACCATGACGCGAGGGTGCTCGAGGAAGCGGTCGATGATGCTGATCACCCTGATGTTGTCGCTCAGGCCAGGCACCCCGGGGCGCAGGGCGCACATGCCGCGGATGATCATCTGGATGGGCACCCCGGCCTGGCCGGCGGCATAGAGCCGGTTGATGAGGTCTCTGTCCACCAGGTTGTTGATCTTGAGGGTGATGCCGCTGGGTTGCCCCGCCTTGGCGTTGGCCAGCTCGTTGTCGATGAGGCGATAGAGCTGGCGGCGGCTGTTGATGGGGGAGACCAGCAGGTGGTTGAACTTGTAGCGCCGGTACGGGTATTCGATGTACTCGAACACGCTCTCCACCTCGGCGGTGATGTCCGGGTGGCGGGTCAGCAGGGAGAAGTCGGTGTAGATCTTGGCGGTCTTCTCGTTGAAGTTGCCGGTCCCGATATGGGCGTAGCGCACCGCCTCGCCGTTCTCGTGGCGGGTGATGAGGCAGAGCTTGGAGTGGATCTTGAGGCTGGGCACCCCGAACACCACCTTGACCCCCGCATCGGTCAGGATGTTGGCCCAGTCGATGTTGGCCGCCTCGTCGAAGCGGGCGCGCAGCTCCACCACCACGGTCACCTTCTTGCCGTTGTTGGCGGCGTCGATGAGGGAGTGGATGATCCGCGATTTCTTGGCGACCCGGTAAATATTGATGCGAATGGCACTGACCGCCGGGTCAAACGCCGCCTGGCGCACCAGCTCCGTGAAGTGGTGGAACTTGTGATACGGGTAGTAGAGCAGTATGTCCTGCCGGGTGATGGCGTCGAAGGCGTTGACGAAGCCGTCGAAGTCGCGGCAGTCCAGGGCTGGCAGCTTGGGGTTCTCCAGGTATTCCCGGCCCACGTTGGGGAAGCCGATGAAGTCCTTGAAGTTGTGATAGCGCCCGCCCGGCATGATGGCGTCGTAGGAGCTGATCTGCAGCTTGAGCTTGAGGAAGCTTATCATGGCCGCGGGCATCTCCCGCTCGTAGACGAAGCGCACCGGCATGGCGGTAAGGCGCTGCTTCAGGCCGTCACTCATCTTGTCCACCAGGCTGAGGTCCAGCTGGTCGGAGAGATCGTATTCGGCGTCCCGGGTCAGCTTGACCGCGTAGGCCGCTATCTCGTCGTAGTCGAAGAAGCCCTTGAAGATCTCGTCCAGACAGAAGCGGATGACGTTGTCGAGGATGATGATCTGCTTCTTGCGGCGCGTCCCCTCCGGCGGCAGCTGGAAGAAGCGGGGCAGATCGTCGGTCGGCACCTCCACCAGGGCGTACTGGATCACCTGGCCGTTCTTCTTCATCTCGATGGCGAGGTAGGTGTGCTCGTCTTTCAGGAACTTGACCGGGTTGACCTCCTTGTTGAGCAGGATGGGGATGATGTGGCGCAGCACCTTCTCCCGGAAGAAGACCCGCAGCCACTGCTGGATGGCATCGGAGAGCTGGTTCTCGTTCACCAGGAAGATGTTGTGGCGGGCCAGCGCGAGCAATAGCTCCTTGTAGGTGTTGTCGAACGCCTCGCCGAGCGCCATCACCTTCTGCTGGATGGCCCGCAGCAGTACCTTGGCCTCGTCATCGCCGCCGTGCACCTCGTTGATGAGGATGCGGCGCTTGACGTCCGATACCCGTACCTTGAAAAACTCGTCCTGGTTGGAGGAGAAGATCCCGAGGAAACGGACCCGCTCGATGAGCGGAACCGTCTTGTCCATGGCTTCTTGCAACACCCGTTCATTGAATGAGAGCCAACTCAGCTCTTTCTCTTCATACTGCCTGTCGGTGCTCATCTGGTGCCTCTGTACTCTGGTTGCGTCTGCGCGGAAGTTATGGCGTCAAACCATGACAAATTTATGACAACCAGCACTATTCGGTCAGGTCCTGGTCGATGTCGACCACCAGGTCGTCGGAGAGGGACTCCAGGGCGCTGACGAGATCGTCCAGCTCGAGCTGGGGTGGCAGGGCCACCAGGGCATGGGCGTAGAACAGCGGCGCGCCGCTGTGGGGCGCCGGCTCGCAGCCTGTGGTGAGATCGGCCACGTTGATGTTGAGCTGGCGCAGTATGCTGGCCACCTCGTGGACTATGCCCGGCCTGTCGTTGCCGGTGACGCTCAGCATCACCTGACGGGCCGGCTCCGGGCTGAGCTGCCCCTCGGCGAAGCTCACGGTGAGGCCCGGCAGCATCACCAGCGCCTCGCACAGGGGACGATAGTGCTCGTCGGGGACGGCGACGTGCAGTATGCCGGCAAATTGCCCCGCCAGTTCACTCATGGAGCTCGCCAGCCAGTTGCCCTGCTGTCGGGTGATGGTATCGGCCAGGCTCTCGACGATGCCGGGCTTGTCTGCGCCGATCACGGTGACGACCAATTGCTTTTGCATCCTGCTCTCCTTGAATGGGACTGCGTGGGGGACGTCCGGCAGCGACGGCGAGTGCGCCAGCGCGTCCATGGGCTCTGACATTGTGCCTGCTGTGACAGGCCATATGAAGCCCGCCTTGCGCAAATTTAGTGAAAAAACGCGAATGCTGGTGCGGGTTTGATTTCAGCTCTGCCTGTGCCGCTTTCCCCGTGGTAGAGTGTGGCCCCTCCGTGTTGATGTGAACTGGAAATGTCTTGTGAACGGGATATGCGTGTATGAATAGCCTTGTCGTATCGGGATCCGTGTTGTTGGTGTTGCTTCTGCTGGCGATCTTCTGGAGCAGGGGCAAGAAGGGTAAGGCGCTGCCCTATGATCTGCAGGAGACCCTGTTCACCCCCGCCGAGCGTTCCTTCCTCGGCGTGCTGGATCTGGCGGTCGGCGACCAGGCCCGGGTCTTTGCCAAGGTGCGGGTGGCCGATGTGCTGACGCCGGAGACGGGGATGGGCAAGAGCAAGTGGCAGCAGGCGTTCAACAAGATCAGCGCCAAGCACGTGGACTATCTGCTCTGCCACCCCTCCGATCTCTCCTTCATCTGCGCCATCGAGCTCGATGACAGCTCCCATCGCCACCAGAAGCGCAAGGTGCGCGACAGTTTCCTCAAGGCGGCCTTTGACAGCGCCGGTCTGCCGCTGCTGCAGATCCCGGCAAGCAGCCATTATCAGGTCGAGGAGCTGCGCGAACAGATCCTGCCGCTGTTAAGCGGCCCCCGCCTTGCCCCGGATGAGGATCTGCTGCCTGGGGATCGCCGCGAGCCGACCTTCAGCCCCTTGCAGCTGGATCGGGTCGAGGTGGAAGAGCCCCGCCATGGCGGTCGTACCCCGGGCGTCGCCCCCGTCAAGGCCATACTGTCGCCACGCCCTGCGCCGTTGCCGGCTGCCGATGCCGAGCTGGTGGATAATCTGTTTGCCGAGGGGGAGGATGATGAGGAGGTGTATCCCCATCGGGTGCCCCACTGCCCGCGCTGTGATGCGCCCCTGGTGGAGCGGGAGGCCAAGAAGGGTCCCCACGCCGGTCGCCTGTTCCTGGCCTGCAGCCGTTTCCCCGAGTGCCGCTACGCCGCGCCCCAGGAGAGCGTCAAGCACTGATCCCACCTTCGGCGCCGGCTGTCGTCGGCGCCTTGTTGCCCCCTGCGCCGATTTTCCTCCGATACTCTGTCTGGCTGGAAGCGTGATCCCCGTCCCGACGGGACACTCTGTAACGCGACAAGTTTTGACAATCCGCCAGAATTTTGGCACTTTGTGGCCTTTATGACATTGTACATAGCTAACTATCATAAGTAGTTTAAAAACAATAACTTGGCGTCAGGTGTGTAAGAATATGGATATGATGGCTATGGGTGTGCTGATCGTGGATGCCGATGAAGCGCGGCGTCAGCAGTTGGAAACCGTGCTCTCCTTCATGGGGATCCCCTGGCAGGAGGTGGTGGAGGCCGATCTCGAGGTGGCCATCGAATCGTCAGGTCCGCTGCAGGGGATACTGGCGGGCAGTCTGCTCGAACGCCCCCTGGCCGAGCTGCTGGCCGCCTACCCTCGCATCCCCTTCATCTCCCTGACGTCGGCGGATCACCCCAACAGCAACTTCATCGGCGGCAGCGACGAGCCCTTCACCTACGAGTCCCTGACCCGCCATCTGCACTTCTGCCAGGCCTTCATCTCCCTCCACCCCAGACAGCAGATCCACGACAAGGGTCAGACCCTGCTGCGCCTGCTGGTGGGCAAGGGGAAGGGGATCCAGGAGGTGCGCCGCCTCATCGGCCAGGTGGCGCAGACCGATGCCAACGTGCTGATCCTGGGGGAATCCGGGACCGGCAAGGAGGTGGTGGCCCGCGCCATTCACGAGCTCTCCGCCCGAAGCTCGGGCCCCTTCGTGCCCATCAACTGCGGCGCCATTCCGGCAGAGCTTCTGGAGAGCGAGCTGTTCGGCCACGAGAAGGGGGCCTTCACCGGTGCCATCGCCGCCCGTCGCGGCCGCTTCGAGCTGGCCCAGGGAGGGACCCTCTTCCTCGACGAGATAGGCGACATGCCGCTGCCCATGCAGGTCAAGCTGCTGCGGGTGTTGCAGGAGCGCCAGTTCGACCGGGTCGGTGGGGGCAAGGCGGTGCAGGCGGACGTGCGCGTCATCGCCGCGACCCACCGGGATCTGGAGGCGATGATCCGCACCCAGGCGTTTCGCGAGGATCTCTACTATCGGCTCAACGTCTTCCCCATCGAGACGCCGCCCCTGCGCGAGCGCTGCGACGACATTCCCCTGCTGTTGCAGGAGCTGCTCAATCGCCATGCCGAGCAGCACAGGGGCATCATCCGCCTGACCCAGCGCGCCATGGAATCCCTGATGCAGTACCCCTGGCCCGGCAACGTGCGCGAGCTGTCCAACCTCATCGAGCGCCTGCTGATCCTCTACCCGAACCAGATCGTCGATGTGGCGGACCTGCCCGGCCGCTACCGGCTGTTGCCGAGCGAACCCAGGGATGAGCGCCTCACCGAGATGGACGAGCGGGATGCCCTGGCTGCCGTGTTCCAGTCTCCGCCCGTGCTGGATCCGGGCATCGCCATGCCCCTGCCCATGCAGCTGCCCCAGGAGGGGGTCAACCTCAAGGAGATGCTGGCCGACCTCGAAGTGGAGCTGATCCGCCAGGCCCTGGAGTCCCAGGACGGGGTGGTGGCCCGCGCCGCCGACCTGCTCAGCATGCGCCGCACCACGCTAGTGGAGAAGATGAAGAAGTACGGCATGAGCAAGGACAACTGAGGTCAATGCTTTGACGCTTGGCTGTCAACACATTGATATTAATGCAATAAATCACTGGCATGGAAATTGAATAAGCTGACCCAATCGCCAGTTTGAGGTCAGCTTTATGACAATCTCGCAGCAGGACAACCCCCTCCAGTCACACGAAGTGAGCCAGCTCTACGCCATCTTCACGGCGCTGCCGACCGGCGTGCTGCTGCTCGACGGCGAGGGGCTGATCACCCGCGCCAACCCGGCGGCCCAGGCCTTGCTCGGGGAACCGCTGGAGGGCCTCTTCTGGCGCCAGATCATCGCCCGCTGCTTCCAGCCCAGGGAAGACGACGGCCACGAGATCTCCCTGCGGGACGGGCGCCGGGTCCAGCTCTCGACCCAGCCGCTGCCGGATCAGCCCGGCCAGCTGGTGTTCATCACCGATCTGACCGAGACCCGCCAGTTGCAGGACAGGGTCAACCACATGAAACGGCTGTCCGCCCTTGGCAACATGGCCGCCTCCCTGGCGCACCAGATCCGCACCCCCCTCTCCGCCGCCATGCTCTACGCGGCCAACCTGGCGAACCGCACCCTGAAGCCCGAGTCCCGCAGCCAGTTCCAGCAAAAACTGATGGCGCGCCTGCAGGATCTCGAGAAGCAGATCAACGACATCCTGCTGTTTGCCCGCAACGGTGACAACCAGGTGGTGGCCCCCATCTCGGTCCAGGGGCTGCTGGCGGAGGTGCAGGCCGGTGCCGAGGCCTTCTGCCAGCAGCAGGGCTGTGCCCTGCACCTGGAGGTGCCGGAGCCGGATCTCTGCCTGCTCGCCAACAGCAGCGCCCTGGCGGGCGCCATCAACAACCTCATCGCCAACGCGCGCCAGGCCGGCGCCGATTCGCTGCTGGTGAGCGCGGTGCGCAGCGGCAACCGGGTGGAGATGCGCGTGCTCGACAACGGCAAGGGGATGCCTGCGGCCTTGCTCGGCCAGATCTTTGAACCCTTCTTCACCACCCGCTCCCAGGGCACAGGCCTTGGGCTCGCCGTGGTGCAATCCGTGGTGCGTGCCCACCAGGGGGAGGTCAGCGTGGCCTCTGTCCCCGGTGAGGGCACCTGCTTTACCCTGTCGTTCCCCCTGCATCAGCAAGCGATGCAGCTCGGAGGTGTAGCATGACCCAGGCTCGTATTCTGGTGGTGGAAGATGACAACGGCCTGCGCGAGGCCCTGGTGGACACCCTGCTGCTCGGTGGCTATGAGTGCCGCGAGGTGGACAGCGGTGAGCGGGCCCTGCTGGCCCTGTCGCGCCAGCGTTTCGACATGGTGATCTCCGACATCCAGATGGGAGGCATGGATGGCCTCACCCTGCTGGCCAATATCCGCCAGCAGTATCCCCAGGTGCCTGTGCTCCTGATGACCGCCTACGCCAACATCGACGGCGCGGTGCGCGCCATGCGCGAGGGGGCCATCGACTACCTGGCCAAACCCTTCTCCCCCGAGGTGCTGCTCAACCAGGTCAGCCGCTATGTGCCGGCCCAGAAGGTGGAGAGGCGGGCCGTGGTATACGGGGATCCCAGGACCGCCGAGCTGTTCCAGCTGGCGACCCGGGTCGCCAGGAGCGAGGCCACCGTGATGGTGACCGGCCCGAGCGGGACGGGGAAGGAGGTGCTGGCCCGCTACATTCACGACAACTCCAGCCGTGCCGAGCAGGCCTTCGTTGCCATCAACTGCGCCGCCATTCCGGAGAACATGTTGGAGGCGACCCTGTTCGGTTACGAGAAGGGGGCCTTCACCGGGGCGGTGCAGGGGTGTCCCGGTAAGTTCGAGCAGGCCCAGGGGGGTACACTCCTGCTCGACGAGATCACCGAGATGGATCTGGGGCTCCAGGCCAAGCTGCTGCGGGTCTTGCAGGAGAAAGAGGTGGAGCGGCTCGGCAGCCGCAAGATGATCCCCCTCGATGTGCGGGTCATCGCCACCAGCAACCGGGATCTGAAAAAAGCGGTACAGGACGGGTTGTTCCGCGAGGATCTCTACTACCGCCTCAACGTCTTCCCCCTGCGCTGGACCGCGCTCTGGGAGCGTCCGGGGGACATTCTGCCCCTGGCGGAGCATCTGCTGGCGCTCCACGCCAGCCAGATGGGGCTGCCGACGCCGCGGCTCGCGGAGGAGGCCCGCGAACGCCTGATGGCCCACTCCTGGCCCGGCAACGTGCGCGAGCTCGACAACGTGGTGCAGCGTGCCCTGATCCTCTGTCCAGACGGGCTCATCGGGTGCGAGCACCTGATCCTGGAGGAGACGGACGAGACGCTGGTACGCCCCCTCGAGCGGCTGTCGGGGGAGGGGCTCGGCGGCGAGCTCAAGCTGCAGGAGCACCAGATCATCCTGGACACCCTGCAGGAGTGCAATGGCAGTCGCAAGGCAGTAGCCGACAAGCTCGGCATCAGCCCGCGTACCCTGCGCTACAAGCTGGCCCAGATGCGTGACGCCGGCATAGAGCTGCCCGCCTAGGCTTGATGCCGGTGCCATGGCCTTGCCGGCCCGGCTCGATTATCATGGGCCCCTGACGATCGGAATCCGGCTCCCTGCGATCCTGTGCGGGGAGCCCTGTTAGGAGACGCCCATGATCTCTCATCGAAAACTGGAAAGCCTGCTCAACCACCTGCTCGAACCCCACGCCATCAAGGACTACTGCCCCAACGGCCTGCAGGTGGAGGGGCGCGAGCGCATTCGCAAGGTGGTGACCGGTGTGACCGCCAGCCAGGCCCTGATCGATGCGGCCGTGGCCGCTAATGCCGACGCCATCCTGGTTCACCACGGCTACTTCTGGAGCGGCGAGCCGGCCCAGATCACCGGCATGAAACAGCGCCGCCTCAAGACCCTGCTGACCCACGACATCAACCTGTTCGCCTATCACCTGCCCCTGGACGTGCACCCCGAGGTGGGCAACAACGCCCAGCTCGCCAGGCTGCTCGGCATCAAGGTGCGTCGCGGCCTCGAACCCTGGAACAGCAAGAGCGTCGCCATGGTGGGCAAGCTGGAAGAGCCCATGAGCGGGGCCGACTTTGCCAGGCTCATCGCCGAGCGCCTCGGCCGCGAGCCGCTCCATTGCGGCGACAGCGGGCCCGAGCTCATCCGTTCCGTGGCCTGGTGCACCGGTGGCGGCCAGAGCTACATCAGCCAAGCGGCGGAGCAGGGCATAGACGCCTTCATCTCCGGCGAAGCCTCGGAGCAGACCATCCACACCGCCCGCGAGATGGGCATGCACTTCTACGCCGCCGGTCACCATGCCACCGAGCGTTATGGCGTCAAGGCGCTGGGGGAGTGGCTCGCCACAGTCCACGGGCTGGAGGTCACCTTTATCGATATCGATAATCCGGTGTAGGGCCGACTGGCCGCATAGCGGCGTAATCGGACGTGATGGCAGCCATTGCGCTGGTCGATAGAAATGACAAGGGAGGCCTAAGCCTCCCTTGTTGTGTCTTACTGCTGCTAGCGGTTACTCGCTGGCATAGCCTGCCAGGCCAAGCTGCTTGCCATCGAGGAAGGCAGACCCTTCTCGCATCTGCAAGCGCCCCTCGCAGAACCACTGCACCACCAGGGGGTAGATGCAGTGCTCCTGGACCTGGACCCGGGCAGCGACCTCGTCGGCGCTGTCCCCCTCGAAGATGGGCACGCGAGCCTGCAGGATCACCGGGCCGCCGTCCAGCTCCTCGGTGACGAAGTGGACGCTGGCGCCGTGCTCGTCGTCACCGGCCTCGATGGCGCGCTGGTGGGTGTGCAGTCCCTGGTACTTCGGCAGCAGGGAGGGGTGGATGTTGATCATCCGTCCGGCGAAGTGGCGCACCAGATCGCCGCTCAGGATCCGCATAAAGCCGGCCAGCACCACCAGATCCGGCTGGTAGTCCTGCATCAGGGCCAGCAGGGCGGCATCATATTCCTCCCGGCTGGCGAACTGCTGCTGGGCCAGGATGGCGGTGGCCACCCCCGCCTCTTTGGCGCGAACCAGACCATAGGCATCGGCCCTGTTGCTGATGACGCCCACCACCTGGCCTGCAATCTTGCCGCTGGCACAGCCGTCGAGGATCGCCTGCAGGTTGCTGCCGCTGCCGGAGATCAGAACCAGGATCCGCATCATTTGATGATGACCTGCTCCTCGCCATCGGCCGCCTTGGCGATGTGGCCGATGTGCCAGGCGTTCTCGCCTTCCGCCTTGAGCAGGGCCAGGGCCTTGTCCAGCTGATCCGCCGGCAGGGCGATGATCATGCCGACGCCGCAGTTGAAGGTGCGATACATCTCGTGGCGGGTGACGTTGCCGGCCTGCTGCAGCCAGCTGAACACCGCCGGCCACTGCCAGCTCTGCTCGTCGATCACCGCCTGGGTATTGGCGGGCAGCACGCGGGGGATGTTCTCCCAGAAGCCGCCGCCTGTGATGTGGGACAGGGCGTGGATCTCGCACTCCTCGATGAGCTTGAGCACGGGCTTGACGTAGATGCGGGTCGGCTCCAGCAGGGCGTTGGCCAGGGTGGTGTCACCCAGCGGCTGGTGGACGTCTGCCTTGGAGACTTCCAGGATCTTGCGAATGAGGGAGAAGCCGTTGGAGTGGGGGCCGCTCGCGGCCAGGGCGATCAGGGCATCCCCTTCGCCGACCTTGCTGCCGTCGATGATCTCGCTCTTCTCCACCACGCCGACGCAGAAACCGGCGATGTCGTAGTCTTCCCCTTCATACATGCCGGGCATCTCGGCGGTCTCGCCACCCACCAGGGCGCAGCCGGACTGCTCGCAGCCGACGCCGATGCCGGTGACCACGGCCGCGGCGGTGTCCACGTCCAGCTTGCCGGTGGCATAGTAGTCGAGGAAGAAGAGGGGCTCGGCGCCCTGGACGATGAGGTCGTTGACGCACATGGCCACCAGATCGATCCCCACGGTGTCATGCTTCTTCAGATCGATGGCCAGACGCAGCTTGGTGCCCACCCCGTCGGTACCGGAGACCAGTACCGGTTCCTTGTAGCCTGCAGGGATTTGACACAGGGCCCCAAAGCCGCCAAGACCACCAAGGACTTCAGGACGACGAGTGCGCTTTGACACGCCCTTGATACGTTCAACCAGTGCATTGCCGGCATCGATATCCACGCCAGCATCCTTGTAGCTCAGTGAGGTTTTGTCAGTCACGCGTATTCCCCGTCATATAAAGAAGTGGAGGGTAAAATTCGGGGCGTATTCTATCAGTGGGCAGGGAAAAGCAGAAAGAAAATCGTTTGCGCGTTTTTGGATGGAAAAGCTCTACAAGGGGCGGCTTTTGTTGTATCATTCCGCGATTTTTTTGGCGGCAGTTAGAGGAGATAATAATGAAAGTCGTTGAAGTCAAACACCCCCTGGTCAAGCACAAGATCGGCCTGATGCGCGAAGGCGACATCAGCACCAAGCGTTTCCGTGAACTGGCCAAGGAAGTGGGCAGTTTGTTGACCTACGAAGCGACCTCTGACTTCGAAACCGAGAAAGTTACCATCGATGGCTGGAACGGGCCAGTGGAAGTTGACCAGATCAAGGGCAAGAAGGTCACCGTCGTGCCCATCCTGCGTGCCGGCCTCGGCATGATGGACGGCGTGCTGGAACACATGCCGAGCGCCCGCGTCAGCGTGGTCGGCATCTACCGCGACGAAGAGACCCTGCAGCCGGTCCCCTACTTCGAGAAGATCGTCAGCAACATCGAAGAGCGTCTGGCCCTGGTGATCGACCCCATGCTTGCCACCGGCGGCTCCATGATCGCCACCATCGATCTGCTGAAGAAGAAGGGCTGCCAGTCCATCAAGGTGCTGGTGCTGGTTGCCGCCCCCGAAGGGATCAAGGCGCTGGAAGCGGCCCACCCGGATGTGGAGCTCTACTGCGCCGCCGTCGATCAGGGCCTGAACGAGAAGGGCTACATTGTCCCGGGTCTGGGCGATGCCGGTGACAAGATATTCGGCACCAAATAAGTCCTGATGTCATCGGCGCTCTTTCAAAAAGAGCGCAAGCGAAGCCGGCCTCTCGCCGGCTTCGTGGTTTATGCCCCCCGCCGGCTTGCTGCCACCTGGGCCTTGCCGCTACCATAAGCACCATCCCCCATTTCGAGAATCTTCTTTATGCTGAAACGCTTAGCGATGCTCTTCTGCTGCTGTCTGCCATTCGTGGCGTCGGCCGCCCAGGTGACTGACCTCTATCAGGGCAAGGCACCCACCAGCGGCGACATGACGGCCGCTCAGGCTCAGGCCCTGGGGGATGTGCTTGTCAAGGTGACGGGCAAGCGGGACATTCTGACCCAGCCGGACGTGGTCAAGGCGCTGGCCGCGCCCGGTGACTATGTGCAGCACTACGGTTATCAGGACGTGGGGCCGGTGAAGTTTCTCAAGGCCGATTTCGACGTGGCCAAGGTCAACGCCCTGGTCGCCCAGAGCAAGTTTGCCCTGCTGGGCCCCGTGCGCCCTCAGTTGGGCGTCTGGCTGGTTGTCGACGAAGGAGAGCGCCGCATCCTGCCAGATCAGTCCGGCGATGGCTGGGCCGCCGCCCTGCGTACCCAGGCCCAGGCCATGGGGCTGCCCATCAGCATCCCGCTGATGGATCTCGACGACAACATGGCGGTCAACGCCACCGACGTCTGGGGTCGCTTCGCCGATCCCGTGCTCAAGGCGAGCCAGCGTTATGGCGCCGAAATGGTGGTGCTGGGCAAGCTGACGCCGGAGGGAGAGAGCTGGAGCATCGACTGGGGCCTCTATGGCGTCAAGCCGGGTGCCCAGGCGGGGGAGCTGACCGAACTGACCAAGGGGTCTGGCTCGGGGTCCCAGGCCGAGGTGGCCAAGGGGTTTGCCGATGCCCTGGCCGGCTGGCTGGTGCAGCAGTACGGCACCCGCCTCTCCGGGGTCGCCTCCAACCAGACCCTGGTGGTGGAGGGGTTGTCCGACATCGACGGCATGATCCAGATACAGAAGATGCTGCAAGGCATGGCCAGCGTCACCAAGGTGGCGATCGGCAAGCTGGAGGGAGACAAGGTCACCTTCAACCTCTCGCTGCAGGGGGACAAGGCGGAGCTGGTGCGGGGTCTGCAGCTTGAGAGCCGCCTGCGCCAGGTGGAAGACAACGAGAGCGGCCTGCGCTACCAATGGTCGCAGCCCTGAGCTCAGGGGATGTTCCAGACCGCCCGGCATGACCCGGGCGGTTCTCTATCTGCCGCTCTGGTGATACACTTGCCCGCAAATATCACAGTCAAAGCCCAACGAGTGAAGCAACCGGCCCAACTGTCTCTCGCCGTACAACTACCGGATGATGAAACCTTCGTCAGTTTTTATCCCGGCAACAATGCCCATCTGATCACCGCCCTCAAGAACGCGGCCATCGGTCAGGGCTCGCCCTTCCTCTATTTCTGGGGAGCCAAAGGCTCGGGCCGCTCCCATCTGCTGCACGCCACCTGCGCCGAGGTCAACGCCCGCGACGCCGCCGCTGCCTATCTCTCCCTCGATCAGTTCGAACAGCTCGACCCCAGCATGCTGGATGCCCTGGAGAGCCTGCCCCTGGTCTGCCTCGACAGCCTGGAGGCGATCGCCGGCAACGCCCTGTGGGAGCGGGCCCTGTTCGACTTCTACAACCGCTGGAAGGAGAAGGGAGAGGGGACCCTGGTGGTCACCGGCTGCAGTGCGCCGCGCAAGCTGGGGTTGCAGCTGCCGGATCTCGCATCCCGCCTGGATTGGGGAGTGAGCTTCCACCTCGATGAGCTCGATGACGAAGGCAAGCTCAGTGCCCTGCAACTGCGCGCCGAGCTGCGGGGCTTCAAGCTGCCTATCGACGTGGGCCGCTTCCTGCTCAACCGGCTGTCGCGCGACATGCGCACCCTGCTCGCCACCCTCAACCGGCTCGACAACGCCTCCTTCCGCGCCAAGCGTAAGCTGACCATTCCCTTTGTCAAAGAGATACTCGAGCTCTGAGCCCGTCAAGCTGGTTTGAGGCTCGGCGACGCCGAGGCCACGGATAAAAAGAAACCCCGGCCACTGGCCGGGGTTTTGCTATCTCAAGGGATTCTGCTTATCAGTGGAACTGATTTTCTTCGGTCGAGCCGGTCAGCGCGGTCACCGAGGATTGCCCACCCTGGATAGCTGGCTGAAAGGGTCACCTGGTCGGCGCCATTCTAGCCATCAGCTTAGTGGAACTGGTCCTCTTCGGTGGAGCCCGTTAAAGCGGTCACCGAAGATTGCCCGCCCTGGATGACGGTGGTCACCTTGTCGAAGTAGCCGGTGCCCACCTCCTGCTGGTGCGCCACGAAGGTGTAGCCCCGCTCGGCGGCCGCGAACTCAGGCTGCTGCACCATCTCGACGTAGTGCTTCATGCCCTCGCCGCGAGCGTACTGGTAGGCCAGCTCATACATGTGGAACCACATGTTGTGGATGCCCGCGAGGGTGATGAACTGGTACTTGTAGCCCATGTCGGAGAGCTCCTGCTGGAAGCGGGCGATGGTGGCATCGTCCAGGTTCTTCTTCCAGTTGAAGCTCGGGGAGCAGTTGTAGGCCAGGATCTTGTCCGGGTACTGGGCCTTGATGGCCTCGGCAAACTGGCGCGCCTCGTCCAGATCCGGCTTGGCGGTCTCGCACCACACCATGTCGGCGTAGGGAGCATAGGCCAGGCCACGGGAGATGGCCTGCTCGATGCCGGCCTGCACCTTGTAGAAGCCCTCGCTGGTGCGCTCGCCGGTCAGGAAGCCGGCATCGTAGGGGTCCGCATCCGTGGTCAGCAGATCCGCCGCGTTGGCGTCGGTGCGGGCGATCACCAGGGTGGTGGTGCCGCAGACGTCCGCCGCGAGGCGGGCCGCGATGAGTTTCTGCACCGCTTCCTGGGTCGGGACCAGCACCTTGCCGCCCATGTGGCCGCACTTCTTCACTGAGGCCAGCTGATCCTCGAAGTGGACGCCGGCGGCGCCCGCCTCGATCATCCCCTTCATCAGCTCGAAGGCGTTCAGCACGCCGCCGAAGCCGGCTTCCGCATCCGCGACGATGGGCAGGAAGTAGTCGATGAAGCCCTTGTCCTGCGGGCCTACCTTGTTGGCCCACTGGATCTGGTCGGCACGGGCGAAGGAGTTGTTGATGCGCTCCACCACCGAGGGCACCGAGTTGGCCGGGTAGAGGGACTGATCCGGGTACATGGTGGAGGAGAGGTTGTTGTCCGCCGCCACCTGCCAGCCGGAGAGGTAGATGGCCTCGATGCCGGCCTTGGCCTGCTGCACCGCCTGACCACCGGTCAGGGCGCCGAGGCAGTTCACATAGCCTTTCTTGGCGCCGCCGTGGATCAGTTCCCACAGCTTGTCGGCACCGCGTTGGGCCAGGGTGTGTGCCGGCTGCAGGCTGCCGCGCAGGTTCACCACGTCTTCGGCGCTGTAGCCGCGCTTGATCCCTTTCCAGCGGGGGTTTTCTGCCCAGTCTTTCTCGATAGCCTGGATCTGTTGCTCACGGGTCAGTGCCATATCAGTTCCCTCTTTCATTGATTTCACGTTTCCATTGACTTGTTATGGGGCCGTCACCGGCCCGGGTTTCACAGCCGCTCGTAGCCGGGCAGCGTCAGAAAATCGATGAGTGTGTCGGCGCAGGTGATCTCTTCCATCAGGGCGCTTGCCTCGGCGAAGCGACCGGCCTGCCAGCGGGCCTCGCCCACTTCGCGTCTGACCACCTCCTGCTCCTCTGCCAGCATCTGGCGGAACAGCGCCTTGGTCACCACCTGACCGTTGGAGAGGGTCTTGCCGTGGCGGATCCACTGCCAGATGGAGGTGCGGGAGATCTCGGCGGTGGCGGCATCTTCCATCAGACCGTAGATGGGCACGCAGCCGTTGCCGCCTATCCAGGCCTCCAGATATTGCAGGGCGACTCGAATATTGGTGCGCATGCCCGTCTCGGTGCGCTCCCCCTCGCAGGGGGCCAGCAGATCGGTGGCGGTGATGGGGGCATCCTGCTCGCGCAGCACATGGATCTGGTTGCTGGCGCCGACCGGGATGGCGGCGTTGAAGACCGCCATGGCGGTATCGGCGAGGCCGGGGTGGGCCACCCAGGTGCCGTCGTGGCCGTTGTTTGCCTCACGCTCCTTGTCTGCCTTCACCTTGGCGAATACCTCGGCATTGACCGCCGGATCCTTGGCCGGGATAAAGGCGGCCATGCCGCCCATGGCCAGGGCACCGCGCTTGTGGCAGGTCTTGATAAGGAGTCGCGAGTAGGCGGAGAGGAACGGCTTGTCCATGGTGACCACCTGGCGGTCCGGCAGGACGCGATCGGGGTGGTTCTTCAAGGTCTTGATATAGCTGAAGATATAGTCCCAGCGACCGCAGTTGAGCGCGACTATGTGATCCTTCATCTGATAGAGCAGCTCGTCCATCTCGAACACCGCCGGCAGGGTTTCGATGAGCACGGTCGCCTTGATGGTGCCGCGGGGCAGGCCGAACCTGTCTTCGGTCCAGGCAAACACCTCGCTCCACCAGCGCCCCTCCAGATGGCTCTGCAGCTTGGGCACGTAGAAGTAGGGGCCGGAGCCCTTGGCCAGCAGCGCCTTGTGGTTGTGCAGGAAGTAGAGCGCGAAGTCGAACAGGCCGCCGGGGATGGGCTCGCCATCGAAGGTGATGTGTTTCTCCGGCAGGTGCAGGCCGCGCACCCGGCAGACGAGAACGGCCGGATCGGAACTCAGGGTATAGGCCTTCCCCTCCGGGCTCTGGTAGGCAATGGTGCCGTTGACCGCATCGCGCAGGTTGAGCTGGCCCTCGATCACCTTGTTCCAGGCCGGCGCCAGGGAGTCCTCGAAGTCGGCCATGAACACCTTGACGTTGGCGTTGAGGGCGTTGATCACCATCTTGCGCTCGACCGGGCCGGTGATCTCCACACGCCTGTCCTGCAGGTCGGCGGGGATGCCACGAATGGTCCAGTGGCCGTCGCGGATGTGAGCGGTTTCGGGCAGGAAGTCCGGCAGCTCACCTGCGTCGATGCGGGCCTGACGGGCGACCCGTTGTTTGAGCAGTTCATTGCGCTGGGGAGCGAAGCGTTCCACCAGCTCGGATACCAGGGCCACCGCATCCGGCGTCAGGATCTGCGCGTAATCGGGAAGCATCTCGCCTTGGATGTGCAGGCGGGGGCTGCTGATGGTCTGGGCCGGTGCCGACATAGGGTTCACTCCTTTGAAAGTTACATTTTGAACTTACTAACTACGACTAACGTCTATATTCGTTTCTCTTAAACTCCCCGTAACAGCGGGGTAACACGACTCATAAGGTGCAAAAGAATGGGGGGGTCGTCAACTTGATTTTTAAAACGGGCGTTTTGGTGTGGTTGTTAAGATGATGTTTTAAAAGGATTTACGTGATTAGCATAAAAGCTCTACACAGATAGTTATGCTCTTGGCTGCGCCGCCCCTCAGGGAGGATGAACGGGCCGGCAAGCGGGTGTCGAAAATGTAATTAATTACGTAATAAAATTACAAATGCAAAAATAAATCCCGACCTTACTCCAGGCTTGGCAAAAACACCTGTATGAAATGCATCCGTTAAATGCAGCCTTAATCTGGCCTGCAAGGAGACTGGTTGATGAACTGTTGTTTAAAACCGAATCAGGAAAAGCTGTGAAGAGGGAGGGGAAACGGGGAGAGCAGGGAAATGACGCGCAATAACGTAGGTTTGTATCAGGGAACGGGAGCCCGAGGGAGGGATGTGCATCGTTATCGGCTAGTGAATAAAACCAGAGTTTTATCTTTTTATGGCATTTTATCGTTATTTGTGAGGGCGGTGTCTCGTCAGGGGTAGAAGGCGATGCCGGACAGCAAAACCGGCGTCTTGAACCGCAACATGGGGCCTGTTCGTCTCAGTAATCGTCATCCGGGGCGGCGAGATCGATCACATCGAGATGCACTGAACCGCCGAATTCGTGCTCTGCGGGATCGAGATCGGCAGGGGAGAGCAGGGGCTGAACGGGCTGAGTGTCAACTGCTTGGGTCATGGATGCTTGCCTCATTGATTGCAAGCCGGTTGGTGAGTCCATCACCCTAACGCCCACCTCCCTGTTTTCTGGCCGGCGGAAAAGTTGCGTATCCTAGCGGCACTTTGTAAAAGCTTCAAGTGGTTCTGTATAAAATCTATGCCGGTGGGGGGCGGATGGAGGGGGATGACGCGGGAGACACAGGTGGAAAGCGAAGCAAAAAAATAGCCCAGTCGTTTGACTGGGCTATCTTCGGGGAATTTGGTCGGTGTGAGAGGATTCGAACCTCCGACCCTCTACACCCCATGCAGATGCGCTACCTGGCTGCGCTACACACCGACGGAGTCAGCTCGGCTGACGGGGAGGAAGTCTAATAGGATGGCCTGACGGGTGCAACTCCTTTTTTATCAGGGAGATGCCGATTGCTTCTTTATTGTTCAACCAAGATGCGGCTTGGGCCTGGGCAGCAGTTTTGGCATAATCGCCGCCCCCCCGGCGGGCATCTCATGTCGGGGGATGCCGATTGTGGCGGGGCCGTCGCCCCTGTCCCCATCGAGCATGATCTACCGTCATCAATCTGCCGCCATCAACCAACCAGAGAGGAGCAGGGCGTGAAACCATCGGAAGTCGCAGCACAGGCCAGCCAGAGCGAGCAGGACGAACGCTGGATGCGCCACGCCATGGCGCTGGCGGCCAGGGCGGAGGGGATAGGCGAGATCCCGGTCGGTGCCGTGCTGGTGCTGGGGGACGAGATCCTGGGGGAGGGCTGGAACCGCTCCATCAGCGACCACGATGCCTGTGCCCATGCGGAGATCATGGCGCTGCGCGAGGCCGGCAAGAGGCTGGAAAACTACCGGCTGATCGACACCACCCTCTATGTGACCCTGGAGCCCTGCTGCATGTGCGCCGGGGCCCTCATCCACAGCCGGGTCAAGCGGGTGGTCTACGGCGCCCGGGATCTCAAGACGGGGGCGGCAGGGTCCGTGTTCGATATCCTGCTGGACCCGCGCCACAACCACAGGGTGGCGCTAACGGGGGAGGTGCTCGCCGACGCTTGCTCGGCCCAGCTGTCGGATTTTTTCAAGCGGCGCCGCGCCGAGAAGAAGGCGGCCAGGTTGGCGCTGCAACAAACCCCGGCTGCCGACACTTGACAGGCAGGAGCGCAACCGGTGCGCTCCTGCATCTCTTTTAATACCTTTTTAAGGTTATCAAACAGTCTCTTGCCACCTTCTTCATGGCACTGTGATGCCGCTTTCTCGCCTGCAGATAAGCCCCGCCAAGATGGCCCTCATGTAACAAAACTGTCATGCAACCGCCATATAATGCCGCCAAGCCTAGCTCACATTGAGGTCTTGCATGTCATCGGAATCGTTAAATCTGGTCATGGCGGGCAGTCGAAAACGCCGGATCAAGGATAAATTGGCCAAATATGGCGTCACCACAGGGGGAGCCCTGGTGCTGGTGGCGCTGCTGCTTATCTTCTTCTATCTGCTCTACGTGGTGAAGCCCATCTTCAATGGCGCCAGCATGGAGGCGACCTCCTCCTTCGAGCTGCCGACCCAGGGCAAGACCGCCTGGCTCGGTGTCGAGGAGCAGAACGAGATAGGCTATCGCTTCAGCGATCTCGGCAAGGTCAAGTTCTTTGCCGTTCGGGCGGATGGCGACATCAAGGTGGGTCAGGTGATCGGCGATGCGCAGGTCTCCGGTGACATCACTGCGGTGGCGCCCCCTGCACCTGGCCAGAAGCTCATCGCCTATGGCTTTGCCGATGGCAAGGCCCAGGTGGTGCAGCCCTATTTCAAGGTCTCCTATCCCAACGACGTGCGCGTCATCGAACCCAGCCTGCAATATCCCTTCGGCGAAGAGCCCGTGGTGATCGATCCCCAAGGCAAGGCGCTGACCCGCATGGTCTTCGAGGCCACCAAGGACAAGATGGCCACGGCCGCCGTGACTGAAGATGGCCGCGGCGTGCTGATGGTGATGAGCGGCGAGGAGAACTTCCTCTCCGGGGAAGTGGAGTGGAGCAGCGAGAACTACGCCATTCCGTCCCTGCCGCGCCACGTGGATCAGATGCTGCTGACCCCGAACCTGCGCATCCTGTTCGTGCGCGAGGGCAACCGTCTCTCCGTCTACGACATCCACAATCTCAATGACATCTCCCTGCGCGACGTCATGGAGATCAATGCCCCCAACGCCAACGTGACCCAGGTGGCTTTGCTCTCCGGCGCCTCTTCCCTGCTGGTGGGCAACGACAACGGCGTCATCTCCCAGTGGTTCGAAGTGGCTCAGGATGGCAAGCGCCAGTTCACCCAGATCCGTGACTTCAAGGGTGACGGCCCGGTCGCGCTGCTGACCCCGGAGCACTTCCGCAAGGGCTTTATCAGCGCCAGTCAAGATGGTGCGATCAACTTCTTCCATGCCACCGGGGAGGCCAAGCTGCTCGGCGAGAAGATCGAGGGGGGCAGCCTCGCGGCCGTCGCCATCTCTCCCCGCCACAACCTGTTGCTGACCCAGCAAGGGGACGACTTCAAGGTCTTTGACGTGGAGAACGATCACCCTGAGGTGACCTGGTCTGCCCTGTGGCAGCAGGTGTGGTATGAAGGCTATCCCGAGCCCCAGTACGTGTGGCAGTCCACCTCAGCGAGCAACGACTTCGAAGCCAAGCTGAGCCTGGTGCCCCTGGTATTCGGTACCCTCAAGGCCTCCTTCTACGCCATGGTGTTCGCGGTGCCCCTCGGCGTCGCCGGCGCCATCTACACCGCCTACTTCATGTCGGCGGGGCTGCGCAAGTACGTCAAGCCGACGGTGGAGATCATGGCGGCGCTGCCGACCGTCATCCTCGGCTTCCTGGCGGGTCTCTGGCTCGCGCCCATCATAGAGGGGGCCCTGCCCGGGGTGATCCTGCTGCTGATCCTGCTGCCCATGGGTATGCTGCTGACGGCGCTGGTCTGGAACTATCTGCCGGAGCGTGGCCGTACCTGGCTGCCGGAAGGCTGGCACGCCATCCTGCTCATTCCGGTGCTGCTGTTCATCGGCTGGGGGGCCTTCGCCTTGAGCCCCATCATAGAGAACGCCTTCATGCACGGGGATTCCCGCATCTGGCTGACCCACGACATGGGCATCAAGTTCGACCAGCGCAACTCCCTGGTGGTCGGCATCGCCATGGGCTTTGCGGTGATCCCCACCATCTTCTCCATCGCCGAAGACGCCGTCTTCTCGGTGCCCAAGCACCTGACCCAGGGCTCCCTGGCGCTGGGCGCCACCCCGTGGCAGACCCTGAGCCGCGTCGTGATCCTGACCGCGAGCCCGGGCATCTTCTCGGCGGTGATGATGGGCCTGGGCCGCGCCGTGGGCGAGACAATGATAGTGCTGATGGCCACCGGCAACACCCCCATCATGGACTTCTCCATGTTCCAGGGGCTGCGCACCCTGGCGGCGAACATCGCGGTGGAGATGCCGGAATCGGAAGTGGGCAGCTCCCACTACCGCGTGCTCTTCCTCGCCGCCTTCGTGCTGTTTGTGTTCACCTTCATGTTCAATACCCTGGCCGAATTCGTCCGCCAGCGGTTGCGTGAAAAGTACAGCTCTCTGTAAGGACTAAGGAATCGACAATGGGTAAGTGGTTTAAATCGGGGGCCCCCTGGATCTGGATGACGGGGGGCGCCGTCAGCCTGAGTCTGGTGGCCGTACTGGGTCTGTTGTTGCTGATCGGCTGGCGTGGTCTGGTCTATTTCTGGCCGCACCCCATCTATGAGTGGCAGTTGAGCGATGCAAACGGCAACAAGAGCGTGCTGATCGGCGAGATCAACGATCGCGAGCTGGTGCCGGTGGAGCGGCTGCGGGCCTCCGGTCTTCAGCTTGCAGGGGAGGAGCGCGAGGAGCTGACCCGTTACCTGGTCAAGACCGGCAACCGGGAGTTCGTCGATCTGGACTTCCGCTGGGTACTGGAGACCGACATCGTATCGCGCACCCAGCCGGCGGAGCTCGCCATGGTGGAGCGCGCCACCAACGGCAACTTCTACGGCTACATAGTGGGAGTGAAGGAGGATGGCCGCGAGCTGACCCAGGATCTGCATCCCGCGCTGCAACGGGTGCTGGCCCGCGCCAACGACCTCTCAAGCCAGGCCAACGAGCTGCAGAAGGGCGATATCGGCAGCATCAACTACCAGCTGGAGCGGCTGCGCCTCAAAGAGCGCAAGGCGGAGCTGGACGACAAGCTGACCGACGAGCTCAAGGCCCAGCTGGCGAGCGAGCGCCAGGCCCTGAACGATCGCTACCTGGTGCTGGAGAAGGAGCTCTTCTCCCTGCGCAGCCAGGCGGACAGAGACAGCATCACGGTCAAGGACATGCGTGGCGAGCTGGTGACCATGCCCATGTCCAGGGTGCTGGACGTGGTCTGGCCCAACGACATGAGCCTGATGGTCAAGATGGGGCACTGGTTCCACCAGATCGGCAAGTTCGTCTCCGATGAGCCCCGCGAGGCCAACACCGAAGGGGGCGTGTTCCCGGCCATCTTCGGCACCGTCTTCATGGTGATCCTGATGGCCATCATAGTGACGCCGCTCGGGGTGGTGGCGGCGGTCTACCTGCACGAGTACGCGGGCAAGAACAGCCTGACCAAGATCATCCGCATCGCGGTGATCAACCTGGCGGGCGTGCCCTCCATTGTGTACGGCGTGTTCGGCCTGGGCTTCTTCGTCTATACCCTGGGGGGATCGCTGGACCGACTCTTCTATCCGGAAGCGCTGCCGAGCCCCACCTTCGGCTCCCCCGGCGTCATCTGGTCGGCCCTGACCCTGGCCATCCTGACCCTGCCGGTGGTGATCGTCTCCACCGAAGAGGGGCTGGCCCGGATCCCGAGCACCATTCGCCAGGGCTCGCTGGCTCTGGGGGCCACCCAGGCCGAGACCCTGTGGCGTATCGTGCTGCCCATGGCGAGCCCGGCCATCATGACCGGCCTTATCCTGGCCATCGCCCGTGCGGCCGGTGAAGTGGCGCCCCTGATGCTGGTGGGGGTGGTGAAACTGGCGCCGACCCTGCCGATGGACGGCAACTTCCCGTACCTGCACGTGGAGCGCAAGTTCATGCACCTTGGCTTCCACATCTATGATGTGGGCTTCCAGAGTCCGAACGTCGAGGCGGCGCGTCCCCTGGTCTATGCCACCTCCTTCCTGCTGGTGACGGTGATCGTCGGCCTCAACCTGACGGCCATCGGCATCCGCAACCACTTGCGCGAGAAGTTCCGTTCTTTGGAGCATTGATGATGAAGCTGACGGGCATCGCGGGTATTCGCCACCTGCGTGAAACATTCCGGTCGCTGGCGCATTAATCCAGCCACCCAGACTGATGCGAGGCAAGTGATGGGCCGCCGCCCCCTTGTCAGCCAAGCATTCCGGCCGCGGACAATGAGAGTGTCCGCCGCCACCGACAGATTTGAGGTAAACAGATGATCAACGTAACACCGAGTTCGACCCAGCACACCGCCACCGATCTGCTGAACC
Source organism: Aeromonas sp. FDAARGOS 1409 (assembly GCF_019048705.1). Classification (NCBI taxonomy): domain Bacteria; kingdom Pseudomonadati; phylum Pseudomonadota; class Gammaproteobacteria; order Aeromonadales; family Aeromonadaceae; genus Aeromonas; species Aeromonas sp. FDAARGOS 1409. The sequence goes on along the minus strand of NZ_CP077395.1, from coordinate 4,216,559 downwards.
TGACCCCGGAGCAGACCGCTCTCGAGGTCAAGGATCTCAACCTGTACTACGGCAGCAAGCAGGCGCTGTTCAACGTCAACATGAAGATCCCCAAGGGGCAGGTCACCGCCTTTATCGGCCCCTCCGGCTGCGGCAAGTCCACCCTGCTGCGCTGCATCAACCGGATGAACGATCTGGTGGAGATCTGCCGCATCGAGGGGGAGATCCAGCTGCACGGCCACAACATCTACGACAAGAGCGTGGATGTCTCCGCCCTGCGCCGCCAGGTGGGCATGGTGTTCCAGCGCCCGAATCCCTTCCCCAAGTCCATCTACGAGAACGTGGTCTATGGCCTGCGCCTGCAGGGCATCAACGACCGCCGTACCCTGGACGAGGCCGCCGAGCGCTCCCTGCGCGGCGCGGCGCTCTGGGACGAGGTGAAGGATCGCCTGCACGACAACGCCTTCGGCCTCTCCGGCGGCCAGCAGCAGCGTCTGGTGATCGCCCGTGCCATCGCCATCGAGCCGGAAGTGCTGCTGCTCGATGAACCGACCTCGGCGTTGGACCCCATCTCCACCCTCACCATCGAGGAGCTGATCAACGAGCTCAAGAGCCAGTTCACCGTGGTGATCGTGACCCACAACATGCAGCAGGCGGCGCGGGTCTCGGATCAGACCGCCTTCATGTACATGGGCGAGCTCATCGAGTACTCGAACACCAACACCATCTTCACCACCCCGGCCAAGAAGAAGACCGAAGACTACATCACCGGTCGTTACGGCTAAGGCATGTTGGTGCAACAGGGGTTATTGAGATGAACAAGATGAGCATCAACAAACAGATTGGCAGTCGGTTCCACGACTAAGGCATACTCGGAGCAACAAGGATTATTTGTATGGACAATATGAACCTCAACAAACACATCTCCGGTCAGTTCAATGCCGAGCTCGAGAGCGTGCGCAACCAGGTGCTGGTGATGGGGGGGCTGGTGGAGAAGCAGCTCACCGACGCCATCGCCGCCATTCATGGCCAGGATCTGGATGCGGCGCGCAAGATCGTCGCCAACGACCACAAGGTCAACGCCATGGAAGTGGCGATCGACGAGGAGTGCACCCGCATCATCGCCAAGCGTCAGCCCACCGCGTCCGACCTGCGCCTGGTGATGGCCATCATCAAGACCATTACGGATCTGGAGCGCATCGGCGACGTGGCGGACAAGATCGCCCGCATGCTGACCGACAACGCCAACAAGCCCCAGCCGCCGCTGGTGTCGCTGGAGAACATGGGTCGCCGCACCATCAAGATGCTGCACGACGTGCTCGACGCCTTCGCCCGCATGGATCTGGACGCGGCGCTCGCGGTCTACAAGGAAGATGACAAGGTGGACCGGGAGTACGAGTCCATCATCCGCGAGCTGATGACCTACATGATGGAAGACCCCCGCACCATCCCCCAGGTGCTCAACGTGCTGTGGGCGGCGCGGGCCATCGAGCGGGTCGGCGATCGTTGCCAGCACATCTGCGAGTACATCGTCTATTACGTCAAGGGCAAGGACGTGCGCCACACCAAGGCGGACGAATTGAACGATCTGCTGGGCAAACACTGATCCCGACATGAATAAAAAGGCGCGTAAAGCGCCTTTTTTTGTTGCATCCAGGGGCATCTTAAGATAACGCCCCCCAACGGGGGCTTTTCTGCTAGAATGTGGCCCCTGTGTGAGTCCCGGATGGAGTCACGGTCCGGTTTCCCGGGCCCAGTTTGCCGTCTTGTGTCAAGGCGGCTGTCGCAATAGGTCAATCATGAGTTTTGCCGATAGTTTGTTCTTTCTGATGCTGCTGGTCGCCGGCAGCGTGTTCTTCTCGCTCTCCGAGATCTCCCTCGCCGCCTCCCGCAAAATCAAGTTGCAGGTGATGGCCGACGAGGGCAACCGCCATGCCGAGAAGGTACTGGCGCTGCAGGCTCAGCCTGGCAACTTCTTCACCGTGGTGCAGATAGGCCTCAATACCGTCGCCATCCTGGGCGGCATCCTGGGCGAGTCCGCCCTGAATCCGGCCATCAAGGCGTTCATCTCCGAGTTCTATCAGGGGCCCTGGCTCGGCGAGATCAGCTCGGCGGCCTCCTTCGTGTTCGTCACCGGCATGTTCATCCTGATCGCGGATCTCATGCCCAAGCGCCTCGCCATGACCATGCCCGAGCGGATCGCCGTGGTGGTGGTGCGCCCCATGCTGCTGTGCGTCACCCTGCTGATGCCGCTGGTATGGCTGTTCAACGGCATGGCCAATGGCCTGTTTCGCCTGCTGCGCATCTCCATGGTGCGCAACGACGAGATCACCTCGGACGACATCTATGCGGTGATGGATGCGGGGGCCGAGGCCGGCGTCATCCAGCGCGAGGAGCACCAGCTCATCGAGAACGTGTTCGAGCTGCAGTCCCTCGGCGTCACCTCCGCCATGACGGCGCGGGAGAGCCTCATCTACTTCACCCTGCAGGAGGGGGAGGAGAGCATCAAGGCGAAGATCGCCGAGCACCCCCACAACAAGTTCCTGGTGTGCGACCACAACCTCGACAGCATCAAGGGCTTCGTCGACGCCAAGGAGCTGCTGATCCGGGTCATCGGCGGCCAGAGCATCGATCTCAACAGCGGCTCCCTGGTGCAGAACGTCATCATCATCCCCGACACCCTGAACCTCTACGAGGCAATGGAGTACTTCAAGAACCATCGCGGCGACTTCGCCGTGGTGATGAACGAGTACGCCCTGGTGGTGGGCATAGTCACCATGAACGACCTGATGAGCACCGTCATGGGGGAGTGGGCCACCCACGTGGTGGAAGAGCAGATAGTGCAGCGGGACGAGAACTCCTGGCTGGTGGACGGGGTCACGCCCATCTCCGACGTGATGCGCGCCTTCGACATCGAGGAGTTCCCGGAAAACCAGAACTACGAGACCATCGCCGGCTTCATCATGTACATGCTGCGCAAGATCCCCAAGCGGACCGACTCGGTCAAATACGCCGGTTACAAGTTCGAAGTCGTCGACATCGACAGCTACAAGATTGACCAGCTGCTGGTCACCCGGGTCGAGCCCGTCCCGGCCGACAAGCCCGTTCAGGAAGCGTGATAGGAGTTAACAAGGAACCATGAAGATGTCGTCTCATTCCAGAGCGCTGGCCTGTGTGGCGCTCGCCCTCGTGCTCGGCGCCTGCAGCCAGAGCGCTCCGCGCAAGGCCACCACAGTCGCCAAACCGGCAGCCCCCAAGGCCGCCGTGGTCGTGCCGCAGCCGGATCCCGATGCGGTGGTGCAGAGCGCCGTGGCGGAGCCCAGCCCTGTGTTCGACGAGGAGTATCACGGCCCGGATCAGGGGTCGCTCGAGTCGGTGACCGCCCTGTTTGCCCGCGGCTACATCGAGTCAGCCATGCGCGAGACCATGCTGGCGGCGGTGCACAGCGACTATCCCCTGCTCGGCATGCGGGACGTGCGCCTGACCGATCCCGTCTCCAAGTTCCTCACCTCGGCCCAGGCGCGCACCACGGCCCACGACTACCTCTACGCCGGGGTACAGCGCAGGCTGGGCCGCCCCCTGAGTCCCGCCCAGTGGGAGCAGATCTGGCAGGGATACCCCCAGCAGGGCCGGGTCTCCGACTGGGTCAAGCAGACCAAGCGGGTGCTGGCCGGGCGCTGAGCCGCCAGTTCATCTGTCGCCACAAGAGGCCACCTTCGGGTGGCCTCTTGCCGTTTCTCACCCTGGGGCTGAGGCCTCAGTGGTCAGGACGTCCCCTTCCTTTGCCGCTATCCCCCTGAGCTTGCTCGAATTTGTTCGTAGCGCCCGATTGCCTCTTCCTCTACTTTGGGTCATGATGTAAAAAGCATTCTAGCCGTCTAGATGTTTTGATGGCTTGATGTGGTTCCACACAATAAACACCCGTCACGACGGGGGCACGCAGAGAGACAGAGATGAATACAAAGGATTTGTGGGTACTGGATGGTGGCATGGGGCGCGAGCTGGCACGGCGGGGTGCGCCGTTTCGCCAGCCGGAGTGGTCGGCGCTGGCCCTGATGGAGGCACCCGAGACGGTGCGCGAGGTGCATCAGGCCTATGTGGCGAGCGGGGCCAGGGTCATCACCACCAACAGCTATGCCCTGGTGCCGTTCCATATCGGCGAGGCGCGCTTTGCCGCCCAAGGGGAGGGGCTGGCGGCCCTGGCCGGGCAACTGGCCCGAGAGGTGGCCGACGAGCAGCCGGGCTCCGTGCAGGTGGCCGGCTCCTTGCCGCCGCTCTTTGGCTCCTATCGCGCCGATCTGTATCAAGCCGAGCGGGTGAGCGAGCTGGCAGCCCCGCTGATCCGGGCGCTTTCCCCCCACGTGGATCTCTGGCTGGCGGAGACCATGAGCCTCATCGCCGAGCCGTTGGCCCTCAAGGCCCTGCTGCCCGATGATGGCAAGCCGTTCTGGGTCTCCTTCACCCTGGAAGACGAGGCGCCGGGCAGCGAACCGACCCTGCGCTCCGGGGAGCGGGTAGCCGATGCCGTGGCCGCGTTGGCGTCGGTCGGGGTGGATGCCATCCTGTTCAACTGCTGCCAGCCCGAGGTGATCGAAGGGGCGCTCAAGGTAGCCGGCGCCGCGTTGCAGGCCCTGGGTCGTACCGAGGTTCGCCTCGGCGCCTATGCCAACGCCTTCCCGCCCCAGCCCAAGGAGGCCACCGCCAACGACGGTCTGGACGAGATCCGCGGCGATCTGGGGCCGCTGGATTACCTCGGCTGGGCCGAGCGCTGGCGCACTGCCGGGGCAAACCTCATCGGCGGCTGCTGCGGCATAGGCCCGGAACACATCGAGGCGCTGGCCAGCCGGCTGCGTTAAGGAGCGCCCATGAAAGAGAGCAAGATAGGCCTCTGGTCCCTCACCGCCCTGGTGTTCAGCTCCATGGTGGGGGCGGGCATCTTCAGCCTGCCCCAGAACATGGCCGAGGTGGCGGGGGCCCGCGCCGTGCTGATCGGCTGGGGCGTCACCGGGGTCGGCATACTGGCGTTGGCCGCGAGTTTCCTCTATCTGTCGCGACTCAGACCCGAGCTCGACGGCGGCATCTACAGCTATGCCCGGGCCGGCTTCGGCGATCTGGTGGGCTTCTTCTCCGCCTGGGGATATTGGCTCTGTGCCACCATAGGCGTGGTGGGCTATCTGGTGATCGCCTTCGCGGCCCTGGGCAGTTTCGTCGATACCCCTGACAGTGTCTGGTTCGGCGAGGGCAACACCCTGGGCGCCTTCATCGGCGAGTCCTGCATCCTCTGGGCGGTGCACCTGCTGGTGGCGCGCGGCGTGCAGCAGGCGGCCCTGTTCAATCTGGTGGCGACCCTGGCCAAGAGCCTGCCGCTGCTGCTGTTCATCCTGTTCGCCTGCTACTGGTTCGATCCGGTCACCTTTGCGGCGGATCAGCAGGGCAGCACCCTGGCGGTGCCGGTCTCCGAGCAGGTGCGCAACACCATGCTCATCACCCTCTGGGTCTTCACCGGCATCGAGGGGGCAGCGGTGCTGTCGGCCCGGGCGAGAAACAAGCGGGACGTGGGCACGGCCACCGTGCTTGGCGTGGTGCTGGCGCTGCTGCTCTATGTGCTCATCTCGGTGCTGGCGCTCGGGATCCTGAGTCGCCCCGAGCTCGCGGCCCTGCCCAACCCCTCCATGGCGGGGCTGATGGCCCAGATGACCGGCTCCTGGGGCAAACTGCTCATCAGCGCCGGCCTCATCGTATCGGTGCTCGCCTCCTACGTGAGCTGGACCCTGTTCTCGGCCGAGGTGCCGTTCAGCGCGGCGCGCCACGGGGCCTTCCCGGCCATCTTCCGGCGCCAGAACCGCAACGGCACCCCCATAGCGTCGCTCTGGCTCACCAGCCTGACGGTGCAGGGCTGTCTGCTGCTGGTGTGGCTGCTCGGCAAGGGCTACACCAACCTGCTGCTTATCTCCACCTCCATGATCCTGGTGCCCTACCTGCTGATCGGTCTGTTCCTGCTCAAGCTCTCCTTGCGTGGCGAGGGCAATGGTCTGATGCGGGTGGTGGCGCTGGTGTCGAGCGGTTACGGCCTCTGGCTGCTCTACGCGGCAGGGGTGGAGTACCTGCTGCTCTCCTTGCTGCTCTACGGGCCGGGTCTGCTGCTGTTTCTCTACAGCCGCCGCCAGCTCGGGGCGGAGCGGCGGCTCAGCGGGCGCGAGCGGCTGCTGGCCGGGGTGACGCTGCTGAGCCTCATTCCCGCCATCTGGTCTTTTGCTCACGTCTGAGTGAGGTGGTGACTCAATGAAGAGAGCGCCCAGAGGCGCTCTTTTTTTGTCCGCGGGTTGTCTGCCGGGCGTGCTCAGCGGCTGGCAGGACCGGTCGGCTTGCCAAACAGCACCGCGAGCTTCTGCCGCCAGGGGAGGCTGCGGGCCTCTTGCAGCATGTCGCGCCACTCGTGGAAGGTGAGGGTGAGGGGGTTGAAGCTGTGGACGGGCTTGGTGATGCCGAAGCGGCACGGCTCACCTAAGTCTTCCTCGACGAAGGTGCCGAACAGCCTGTCCCAGATGATGAGCACCCCGGCGAAGTTGCGATCGATATATTTGGGGTTGCTGGCGTGGTGCACCCTGTGGTGGGAAGGGGTATTGAGGATCCACTCCAATTTGCCGAGCTTGCCCACCACCTGGGTATGGACGAAGAACTGGAAGCCCAGGCTCAGCAGCACGGTGGCCACCACCGCCTCTGGCGGGAAGCCGATGAGGATCATGGGGATCCAGAACAGCCACATGCCGGAGACCGGATACATCAGGCTCTGACGAAAGGCGGTGGAGAGGTTGAGTCGCTCCGAGCTGTGGTGCACCACGTGGGAGGCCCAGAGCCAGCGCACGTGGTGGCTCGCGAAGTGGAACAGCCAGTAGCAGAGATCCTGCAACAGGAACAGCAGCAAGAGGCTCCAGAAGGTCAGCTCGATATCGAATAACCGCCAGCCCCAGAGGGCGTCATAGAGGTAGGCGATGGCGACGGCCGCCAGGGCATCGCCCCCCTGATGCATCAGCGCCAGGGTGGCGTTCGCGAAGAGATCCTTCCACTGGTAGCCGGCGGTGGGATAGGCGGCGCCGTGTCTTCGCAGGTAGAGCATCTCCCAGCCGATGAAGGCCAGAAAGAGGGGGGAGAGGTAGAGCAGCAGCAGTTGCACATCCATATGAGCCATCCGGTTGGACCAGTTGGATGTCAGCATACCGGATGGATTTAAAATTTCATTAACATCCTTGCTCCATCCGGGTGGTGAACAACCCGATGGCGAAAGGCTGCGGCAAGGAACGCGCCAGGGAGATGACCTGGGGGTGGATGAGGAGGGTCAGCATAGAAGAGGGAGCCATGGGCTCCCTCTTCGTGTTTGTGCGTCGCGGGTTATAACACCTGGCTCAGGAACTGGCGCAGGCGGGGAGAGGGCGGGTTGTCGAAGAAATCCGCCGGCTTCTCGTCCACCAGCAGCTCGCCGCTCTCCATGAAGAGCACCCGATCCGCCACCTCCCGGGCGAAGCCCATCTCGTGGGTCACCACCACCATGGTCATGCCTTCCCGGGCCAGCCCCTTCATGACGTCCAGCACTTCCCCCACCATCTCGGGGTCGAGGGCACTGGTGGGCTCGTCAAACAGCATGATGCGCGGCTGCATGGCGAGCGCCCGGGCGATGGCCACCCGCTGCTGTTGACCGCCGGAGAGCTGGGAGGGGTAGCTCTGCGCCTTGTTGGAGAGCCCCACCTTGAGCAGCAGCGCCTTGGCCCTGTCTTCTGCCTCCTTGCGAGATAATCCCCGCACCTTCTGGGGCGCCAGGGTGATGTTGTCCAGTACCGTCAGGTGGGGGAAGAGGTTGAAGGACTGGAATACCATGCCCACCTCCTCCCGCAGCTTGTTGACGTCGCCGGGCTCGGTGAGGCTGATGCCGTCGACCAGGATGTGACCGTCGTTGATGGTTTCCAGCTGGTTGAGGGTGCGCAGGAAGGTGGACTTGCCCGAGCCGCTCGGGCCCACGATCACCACCACTTCCCCCTCGGCCACCTGGGTGCTGACGTTCTTGAGGGCGTGCACCTCGGTGCCGTAGAACTTCTCCACGCCGCTAGCCTTGATAATGGGATCAGTTGCTGCGCGCATGTTGTACCTCCAGACGACGCACCGGGAAGGGGCAGGGAGTGCCGGTGATGGCAGAACGTCTCGACAACGGTTGGGCCTTGATAGCGGGATCAGTTGCTGCGCGCATATTTCACCTCCAGACGACGCACCAGGAAGGAGAGGGTGCCGGTGAGCACCAGATAGAGCAGGGCCACGGTGAACCATACCTCGAACGGGCTGAAGGTGGAGCTCACCACCTCGCGCCCCGCCTTGGTGAGGTCCGTGATGGAGATGACCGACACCAGCGACGAATCCTTGATAAGGTTGATGAACTGGCCCGTCAGCGGCGGCAGCACGCGCTTGAACGCCTGGGGCAGGATGACGTAGCGCATGGTCTGGGCCGAGGTCATGCCAAGGCTCCTGCCCGCCTCCATCTGCCCCTTGTGGATGGAGCTGATGCCGGCACGCACGATTTCCGCCACGTAGGCGCCGGTGAAGACGGCGAGCGCCGCCACCCCGGCGGTGAAGCGATCCAGATTGAGTACAGTGCCGATAAAGAAGTAGACGATGAAGATCTGCACCAGCAACGGGGTGCCGCGGATAAGCTCCACATAGGTCACTGCCAGGTTGCGCAGGGCCGGATTGGGGGAGAGGCGGGCGAGCCCGGCCAGGGTGCCGAGCAGGATGGCGAAGACCCCGGCCACCAGGGAGAGCTTGATCGTGACCCAGACGCCCCAGGCGATGGGGCCGGCGGTCCAGCTCAGTTGCACATCCAGGGTGTCGCCGAGGAAGACGGTGTCCCCTTCGGCCAGCTGGGTGCCCTGGGCGGCGATGGCCTGACGACGGTTGGGGTCGAGATCGTCCTGCAGGAAGAGCTGCCCCTTCTCCGCCACCACGGTGCCGTCAAACTCGGCGTAGTGTTTCTGCTCCGCCTGATAGGCGATGTACTGGGGAATGCGCTCCCAGCGCCAGGTGTAGTCCACCGCCTGCACGGCCTTGTAGATGCCGAAAATGGCGGCCAGCACCAGCAGCAGGAAGACCCCGTGCCAGAGCAGCTGATTGGGCTGTTTTTCCATCTGTCTTGTGATTTTGGGGTTGATCACTGTCACAACCTCTTTTGTCGTTATTGTGGGGGGTCTGCGTGAAGGGGCGGCATGCCGCCCCTTTGGGAGGTTACTTGAGCTGGTCCAGCCAAGCGGTGGACTCGAACCACTTCTTGTAGAGACGGTCGTAGCTGCCGTCGCCCTTGATCTGGCGCAGGTAGTTGTTCAGCCAGTTGAGGGTGTCCTGATCCCCCTTGCGGATGGCCCAGGCCAGCGGCTCGAAGGTGAACGGCTTGTCGAGGTGCACCACGGCGCCCTGGTTCTGGGAGGCGAAGATGGCGTTGTAGGGCAGGTCGTAGACGAAGGCGTCGACCTTGCCGTTGATCACTTCCAGCTTGGCGTCGTCCTGGGTTTCAAACTGCAGCAGGGTGGCCTTGGGGATCATGCGCTTGACCGCCTGCTCGCCCGTGGTGCCGAGCTTGACCGCGATCTTGTACTTGGGATCGTTCAGATCCTGGAAGGACTTGATCTCCCCCGCCTTGTCCTTGCGCAGGACGATGGTCTGGCCGACGACGATGTAGGGATCGGCGAAGTTCACGCGCAGGTTGCGCTGGGGGGTGACCGTCATGCCGCCCATGATGACGTCGAACTTGTCGGTCAAGAGGGCCGGGATGATGCCGTCCCAGGCGGTGTTGACGAACTCAACCTTCACGCCCATCTCCTTGGCGACCATCTTGGCCAGGTCCACGTCGAAGCCGATGTACTGGCCCTGCTTGTTGGTCATCTCGAAGGGTTGGTAGCCGGCGTCGAAGCCGACCCGCAGCACACCGCGCTCCAGCACGGCATCCAGGGTGGAGCTGGGGGCAGCATTGGCCAGCCCGCACAGCAGCAAGGTAGAGAGAATGAGTTTTTTGATCATAAATGACGTCTCTGTCGAAAGTGTGTTCGGCCTTGAACCTGCTCCCGTGCGACTCCGTGGCACAAGAGACTGCTGCATCCGGCAGCAGGCAAGACAGGATTATTGTCTTGGTCGGGGCAAAAGCCCCATATGAGATTCTATGAATGGTCCATTGAGTGAAAAATGTACCAAAATCTGATTGTGCCAGAAGACTCAATAAGTTATGGGCGCTTTTCCCGCTCGTGGCGACTCATAAAACCACACGAAAACAACATATCTATCTAATGGCGCAGGTTCAAGTGCAAAAATCTCCGGCATTCATGTCGCAGGAGGATTTGGGGTCGAACGACGCTCAACCCTAACCTTAAGCGTGGGGGCGGGGCAGGCCGGAGAATTATTTTTGCCATGCCAGAAGGCTCCCTCTGTGTCTTGTCATGGGCTTTCCATATACTCAGCCATCCCCATTGGAAGGTTCGGCAATGGACGCCTCAATTCTGCTCAATCTGGATGTCTTCACACTGATGCTCATGGCCCTCGGGGGCTACAGCCTGGGATTCATCACCCTCTCCATCATCTGGTCCACCCACAGGGAGATCCCGGGCCTCGGCCTCTGGTGGTGGTCCAGCCTCTGCGCCCTGGCGGCCCAGTCGCTGTTCTTCCTGCAGGCGTTCGCACCCCACATGGCGGGGATCTGGCTCACCAACCTGCTCATCACCCTCTGCATCGCCCTGATGCCACTCGCTATCCAGCGCTTCTTCGGCGAGCCGCCAAACTGGCGTGCCTTCGCGCTCTTCATGGCCATCTATGTGCCGATCCTCTGCTGGAGCGTACTGTTCAACGATCACATGGCCCCCAAGGTGCTGCTGGCCTGCCTGAGCTACATGGTGCTGGGGGCGGTGATTGTCTTTCTCATCTGGCGGCACGGCTATCCCGCCTACCTGCCGGCCGTGCTGGTGTTCACCGTGGTCAACATCCTGCTCTACGGCTTCAACCTGGTGCGCATGGGCTCCCTGCTCAGCGGCGAGGCGCGGGTGCTGATGGATCAGCATGTGGTCAACGTGCTGCCCTTCCTCTCCATGCTGATGGGCAACTATCTCTCCACCTTCGGGGTGTTGCTGCTCTGCACCCAGTACCGGGCGCTGGCCCTGCGCCGGCAGGCGAGCCAGGATCCCCTGACCGGCCTCCTGAACCGGCGCGGCTTTATGGAGCACTGCGCCAGGGCGCCGAAGCAGGGGGCCCTGGTGGTGCTGGATCTGGACGACTTCAAGCAGATCAACGATCGCCACGGTCACGAGGCGGGGGACAGGGTGCTGGCGGCGGTGGGACGCTATCTGGCGGCGCAGGGGGATCTGGTGGCCAGCCGCTTCGGCGGCGAGGAGTTCGTGCTGCTGCCCGAGGGAGATGCCTTGGCTCAGCAGGCCCGTTGCGAGCAGATCCGCCAGGCCATTGCCACGCTGCCCCTGGCGGGGATCCAGGTCACCGCCAGCCTGGGGCTGGTACCCGGCGCCCGCGAATGGCACTTCGACACCCTGTTCAGCCAGGCCGACCGCGCCCTCTACCGGGCCAAGCGCAGCGGCAAGAACCGGGTCTGTCTGCCGGCCTGAGCCGACGGGGTTCAGCCCGGCTCGGTGGCCCGCAGCTCCGACCGGGCAAAGGAGTGCCGGATCGGCCACCTGGTAGCATCAGACCTAGATGGCCGTCTGGCAGCCCGTCAGCGGTGCAGCTCGCCCGCGCGCTCCGGCTGATAGACCACCTCCAGGATCTCCACCTGGATGGTGCGACCGGCTGGGCCGGGCCAGGCGATGCTGTCACCCACCTTGAGCCCCAGCAGGGCACTGCCGACGGGCGCCAGCACGGAGATCTTCGATTCGTCCCCCTGCACGTCCTTCGGGTAGACCAGGGTCAGGCAGAAGTCGTTGCCACTGCTTTGCATCTTGAAGCGCACCGTGCTGTTCATGGTCACCACGTCCGGCGGCATGTCGGCGGGTTCGCGGATCTCGGCGCGATCCAGCTCCTCCTGCAGGGCCAGGTGCTGCGGGTGGCTGCCGAGCAGCTGTTCGATACGATCCAGATCCAGGCTGGAGATGACGAGATGAGGCTGTTGCATGGGGTATTCCTTATCAATGGCTGACGAGACCAGGATGACGGGCAGGCTGGTCGACAATGGGTTCGAATGATGAGAATAGATCGCAAGCGCGATGCCCCCGAGCGACTCGCGCAGCGGGGCGAGGGCGGGGGCTCAGCGGGGTGTGAGCGTACTTGAAGAAATCATGATTGCTTTCATGGGGATACCATAACCATTCTGAATGGCTTTGGCAATTCAGGGCGCCTGATAATCATACTGGTGCAGGATGCGGGCGAGGCTGCCATCCTCCCGCATCCCCTGGATGGCCTGGCGCCAGCGCAGCGCCTCGCTGCGAGAGAAGCGGGGGCTGGCAGCCAGGTAGAGGGTACTCTGTTGCAGGGTCTGGCCCCGCACCAGATCCGGGAGCGGCAGGCCGGCCCGCTGCTGGTTGTAGCGGGCGGTGTTCCAGGCCACGGCCCAGGCCTGGATGCGACCGCGCGCCAGCTTGCTGGCGTTGTCTACCTCCTCGCCGACCTGCTCCTGGGCCACGCCCGCCAGCGGCAGGAGCAGGCTCTGGCCATGGGAGCCCCGCAATACGCCGACGGTGAGGCCGGGCAGATCCGCCACGGTGAGGGGGGTCGGGTGATGGTTGCGGTGGCTGACCAGCACGAAGGCCTCCTCCAGGAGGGGGGCAATCCAGAGAAACTGGGATTCGCGCTGGGGATTTCTGGCCGGCGGCAGCAGCAGGACGTCTGGCCGGTGGCGGGTCTGGCTGAGGGCGCGGGCCAGCGGCATCAGTTCGATCTCCAGCGTCTCCCCGAGGCGGCGAGCCGCCTCCTCCAGCACCTCGATGGCCATGCCACTCGGTGCCCCCTGATGGGAGCGAATGACATAGGGGGGAATGTCCGCGGCCACGACGACCACGGCGTGGGCGCGGGGGATCCACAGGGGCGGGGAGCAAAGCAACAGGAGCAGGATGACGAGGCGCATGGAAAGTCAGGTCCGGGATGAATGCACAGAGTGTAACATCCCGTTACCCGATGTCAGCCTGCCCATGGTGACCGGGGCGAGTTCAGTCGAAGAAATCCCGCAGATCCAGGGTCTGGTACCCTTCCAGCCGTTGCCAGGGCAGGGCTTTGGGCAGGGGCTTCAGGGTGACCTCCATGCGGTAGCTGCGATAGCCGTCGAGGCTCGCCGATTCCACCATCAGGGGGATCTGCCAGCGGCTGGACCAGAGGATGCGGGTGCGCTGCCTGCCCTCGCGCTTATCGTACCAGCGGGCCTGTTCGGGGGCCGCCTCGTCGAGGGGGATCATGCCTTGCAGCAGGGCGGGGTCCACCAGGTGGCGAAGTTTGTTCCAGTGGGGGGTGAAGGCCACCTGGCCATACTCCTCGGGCGGTACCTCCACCAGCTGGTTGTGCCAGGCATCGGCGTAGCGCAGTTGCAGGTCTCCCCCGTCATCCAGGGTGACCCAGCGCGCCGCCATCTGGTGGGTGAAGTGCTTGTGACCGGGGTTGGCGTCGTGGGTGGCGTGATAGGCTCGCGCCAGGGGGAGGGGAATGAGCCGCTGGCTCCACACCTGGTTGCCGACCCGCAGCCACTTCTCCTGCCACTGGCTCTCCCGGGTGATGCCATCGCTGCCGGTGACCCTGTCCTGATAGCGGATGCGGGCGGCCAGATCGGGTACTTCATCGGCCAGGAGGGGGAAGGAGAGGGCGCTGCCCAGCAGCCACAAAGAAAACAGAGTTTTCATCATCGTCTGTCGCTCGAACGGGCAGGGCCCGGCGCGGTGCCGGGCCCCGTCGGTCACAGGCCGAGCGCCTCCCTGAGCTTGCCGAACACCCGGGTGTTGTCCAGCGTCCCCTTGAAGCGGTCGCTGCCGGCGCCGTCCGCAAACAGCATCACATCGCCGCCGCCGTGGGTCTCGGAGCCGAGCTTGACGCCGGTCTCCTGCAGGTAGTCGTCCGCCATCACCTCATCGCTGGTGAGGCTGGGGCGCTGATCCTGGCGGTTCGGGCCGTTGCCGAACACCAGGGTAGTGAACGGCTTGCCGTCCGCGTCGTTCTGGGTGGAGCCATCGGCGTTCTTGACCAGGTCCAGCACAGGGTTGCCCTTGGCGGAATAGCCGTTGATGGTCATGGTGTGGTCGTGGTCGGCGGTGACCACGATCAGGGTATCGCTCAGGTCCACCTTGCCGAGGGCCGTCTTGACCGCCTCGTCCAGCGCCACCGCATCGGTCAGCGATCGCTTGGCGTTGGTGGCGTGCAGGGCGTGGTCGATACGGCCCCCCTCCACCATCAGGAAGTAGCCCTGGTCGTTCTGGCTGAGCAGATCGATCGCCTTGGCGGTCATCTCGGAGAGGGATGGCTGGGTGCTGGCCGCCCCCTTGGCGACGCGGTCCAGCTCGTAGTCGAGGTGGGACTTGGCACTGAACAGGCCCAGCACCTTGCCGCTCTCTATCTTGGCGAGGTCGTCCTTGGTGGTGACGTAGTGATAGCCCTGGGCCGTCAGCTCGGCGGTGAGATCCCGGCCGTCGGCTCGGCCGCCCTTGTTGCTGGCGCTGTTGTACGGTGTCCAGTGGTTGGCGCCGCCCCCCATCAGCACGTCGACCCCGTCCCCCAGCGCCGGGTTGAAACCGGCGCCGCCCGGCACCGCCTGCTCGGCGATGGCGTAGGCTGCGTCCCGGTGACAGATGTGGGCGTAGGTGGCCGCCGGGGTGGCATGGGTCAGCTCCGTGGTGGTGACGGCTCCCACCGACTTGCCCGCCGCCTTGGCCAGTTCGAGTATGGTGGGCACCGGGGTGCCGTTGTCGCTGGTGCAGTGGTTGACGCCCTTGTTGCCGTTGGCATCCTTGCCGGGGGCGACGGCCTGGGTGTCGCTGCTCATGGCGATCACCTCGTTGTTCATCTTGACCCCCGTGGTGTAGGCCGCCATGGAGGGGGCCGAGTCGGTGGTCTGGGCATCGTGGGAGAAGGTCTTGATGCGCGCGCTTCGGGGCAGCTTCATCATCTCCAGATCCCCCGCTTCCCCCACCTTGTAGAGGCGGGTGGCGGTGAGTACCGTGGGGCCCATGCCGTCACCGATAAAGAGGATGACGTTCTTGGCGTCGGCGGCCTGTGCCTGGGAGAGGCCGCCCTGAGTGCCGCAAAGGGCGCCGAGCAGGGCCGTGCAGACCAGCGTCTTTTTCATGGTGATATTCATCCTGATAGTCCCTTACAGCTTGGCCGCAGCCTTGATCTTGCCGAACACGGCGGTGTTGTCGAGGGAGCCGTGGAAGCTCTCCGCCCCCTGGCCGATGGCGCCGAGGAAGACGTCCGTGCCGCCGTGGGTCTCGTTGCCGAGCTCACCCACCTTGACCACCACCTCCTGGTGATAGTCGTCGGCGGAGACGGTGGCGTCGTCGAGGGCCGCTACGCTGCTGCGCGGACCGTCCACCCGGTTGTAGCCGTTGCCAAAGCCGATGATGGTGTAGGGCATGCCATCGCTGTCCTTGCTCGGCTCGCCGGTCTCGTAGTTCTTCACCAATCCGAGCACGCCCGGATTGCCTGCCGTGGTCTTGCCGGTGCGCTTGGCATAACCATTCAGGACGAGCGTGTGGTCATGGTCGGCGGTGACCACGATCAGGGTGTTCTTGAGCTCGGGGTCTGTCTTCTTCACCTCAAGGATGGCGGCCTGGATGGCGCCGTCGAAGGCCAGGGTGTCCTGCAGGGCGCGCTTGGCGTTGGTGTCGTGCAGGGCGTGATCGATGCGCCCCCCCTCCACCATCAGGAAGTAGCCCTTCTCTTTATCCTTGAGCTGCTTGATGGCGGCCAGGGTCATCTGGGCCAGGGACGGCTCGCTGGCCGGCCTGTCCAGGTCGTACTTCATGTGGCTGGCGCCGAACAGTCCCAGCAGCGGCTTGCCCGCCTCGGCCCGGTTCAGCTCGTCCAGATTGCTGGCAAACTGGTAGCCCTTGGCCTGCATCTCGGCGATGAGGTTGCGGCCATCGGTACGCTTGCCCTTGTCGGCGGTGGGCAGGAAGAAGCCGCTGCCGCCCCCCAGCACCACGTCCAGGCCCTCTTTCAGGGCCGAGTTGTAGCCAGAACCGCCCGGCACCAGCTGGGTGGCGATGTCTGCCTCCAGATCCCGGTTGCAGATATGGGCATAGGTGGCGGCCGGGGTGGCGTGGGTCACCCGGGTGCTGGTGACCACGCCGGTACCGCGGCCGTCGGCCTTGGCCAGCTCCAGCAAGGTGGTGACCGGCTTGCCGCCACTCTGGCTGCAGTCGCTCTCCTGGGTGGCGTCGCTGTCCATGCTGATGACGCCGTTGTTGCTCTTGACCCCGGTCATGTAGGCCGCCATGGAGGGGGCCGAGTCGGTCACCTGGGCATCGTGGGAGAAGGTCTTGATGAAGGCCGTTTCCGGCAGGGTGTCGATGGTGAGGTTGCCCTCTTCCCCGACGCCGTAGATCCGGGCGGCGGTCAGGGTGTTGAGGCCCATGCCGTCCCCGAGGAAGAAGATCACGTTCCTGGCGCTGGGCTCGGGGGTGGTGCTGTCGTTGTTGGAGTTGCAGCCGGCGGCCAGGGCGGCGCCTATCATCACTGCAAGTCCTGCCATCTTTCTCATTGGGGTTCGCTCCTTGTGAAACCTGAGCGCAGCCTAGAGGGGACAGATGACACTTTTAGTGAAGAGAGATGACAATACGGTGAAGGTGCATTGTAAATGTTATCTTATATCAATGGGTTATGCTGGTCGTGTGCGGGCGCTCCCGGCCCGGGGGCGCCACGGGCATCCGCCACCGGGGTGACAACACCCGGCCAGAATGGCCTGTCAAATCGGGGCCGCAGCAGGTAAAATGCGCCCCCTTGCGATGAGTGCCAGCAGTTTGGCGCATCACCACGCGCCCGCAGCCCCGAGAGGGGCCCGCATTCCAATGAGAGAGTAACGGATATGTCCATCAACTGGTTCCCCGGCCACATGCACAAGGCCCGCAAAGAGATTGCAGAGGTCATGCCCCAGGTCGATGTCATCATCGAGATGCTCGACGCCCGCATTCCCTTCTCCAGCGAGAACCCCCTGGTGCCGGAGCTGCGCGGCGAGACGCCGGTGATCAAGGTGCTGAACAAGGCAGACCTCGCCGACCCCGAGATCACCGCGCTCTGGGTGGCCCACATGGAGCAGGAGAAGGGGATCAAGGCGTTGCCCCTGACCCAGCAGGAGCCGGAGAAGATCAAGCAGTTGCTGACCCTGTGCCACGAGATGCTGCCGGAGCGCAACTTCGAGCTGCGCGGGGTACGCGCCATGATCATGGGGATCCCCAACGTGGGCAAGTCCACCCTGATCAACACCCTGGCGGGTCGCATCATCGCCAGGACCGGCAACGAGGCGGGGGTGACCAAGTCCCAGCAGCGGATCAAGCTGGACAACCACGTCATCCTGACGGACACCCCGGGCTTCCTCTGGCCCAAGCTCAACCCGCCCTCCTGTGGCTATCGCCTGGCGATCACCGCGGCCATCAAGGATACCGTCTTCGACTACGCCGACATCGCCATGTTCGCCGCCGACTACTTCATCAAGGCCTATCCGGAGCGCATCAAGGCGCGCTACCAGTTGAGCGAGCTGCCCGAAACCGAGATCGAGCTGCTGGATCTCATCGCTCGCCAGCGCGGTTTCATGCGCAAGGGGGGCCTGGCGGATCTGCACAAGGCGTCCGAGATCCTGGTCAACGAGTTCCGCTCCGGCATGCTGGGCCGCATCTCCCTGGAGACCCCGGAGATGGTGAGGGTCGAGATCGTGGAGGCCGAGGCCGAGGCCGAGCAGAAGGCCAAGGAGAAGGCCGAGCGGGAAGAGGAGCGCCAGGCCCGGGCCCGTCGCAAGTACGCCAAGAAGCGTCAGAGATGACCCCCTGCTGTCAGCGTACAGATGTGCAGAAGCGGCGACCCCGGGGTCGCCGCTTCTCTTATGGGCGCGGGAGCACCCTCACGGTCAGGAGGGGGCGGACAGCGGAGTGAGGCAGCTCAATCGCCTCCCTGCCCTGAACCAGCCATCCGGTGGATGAACGGGACAAGCCTGATGCCGGGCGGTGTTTCAGGGGAGCCGTCAGTGCAGCCCCCCTACGCGCAGCAACCCCCTGAGCGCGCCGTTTCAGACGGATTGACAACCTGGCGGGCGGTGGCATGATGCGCTCGCCGCTCGCCGCTCGCCGCTCGCCGCTCGCCGCTCGCCGCTCGCCGCTCGCCGCTCGCCTCTTGCCTCTCCTCAGGGTTTTATCCATGACCACATACTCCCGGCCGGTGCTGCTCCTGCTCTGCGGCCTGCTGTTGCTGACCCTGGCCATCGCGGTGTTGAATACCCTGGTGCCGCTCTGGCTCGCCCATGCCCATCTGCCGACCTGGCAGGTGGGCATGGTCGGCTCCGCCTATTTCACCGGCAACCTGCTGGGGACCCTGCTGGCGGGGACGCTGATCGCCCATTGCGGGTTCAACCGCAGCTATTATCTGGCGTCCGCGATCTTTGCCGCTGGCTGCGTCGGCTTGGGGCTCACCCTGGGATTCTGGAGCTGGCTGGCATGGCGATTCATCGCAGGGATCGGCTGCGCCATGATCTGGGTGGTGGTGGAGAGTGCGCTCATGTGCAGCGGCAACGCGCGCAACCGGGGGCGCCTGCTGGCCGCTTATATGATGGTCTATTACGTGGGCACAGTGCTCGGGCAACTGCTGGTCAGCAAGGTGCCGACGGTGCTGATGGCGGTGCTGCCCTGGGTGACCGCTCTGGTGCTGGCGGCCATCTTGCCCCTGCTGTTCACCCGCATCGTCAACGCCCCCGGCGGGCATCAGGCAACGACCCAGGTCTGGCCCATGCTGCGCCTGCGTCAGGCGCGTCTGGGGGTGAGCGGCTGCATCATCTCCGGCATCGTATTGGGATCGCTCTATGGCTTGATGCCGCTCTATCTGAATCATAGGGGGGTGAGCGATGCCGGCATCGGCTTCTGGATGGCGGTGCTGGTGAGTGCCGGCATCCTGGGGCAGTGGCCTGCCGGTCGCCTGGCGGATCGCTTTGGGCGCATGCAGGTGCTGCGGGTACAGGTGCTGGTGGTCATCCTGGGCTCAGTGGCAATGCTCGGCAGTGCGGCCATGGGGCCGACGCTGTTCATCCTGGGGGCTGCGGGTTTTACCCTCTATCCGGTGGCCATGGCCTGGGCCTGCGAGCAGGTCGAGCAGCATCAGCTGGTGGCCATGAACCAGGCGCTGCTGCTGAGCTACACCATCGGCAGCCTGCTCGGCCCGACCCTGACAGCGCTCCTGATGCAGCACTGTTCGGATCAGCAGCTGTTCATGGTGATCGCCGGGGTCTCCCTCGTCTATCTGCTGATGCTGCTGCGCAAGATGGGCGAACACCCGACGCCGATGGCCCATGCCTGAGACGGGCCTGTCCGTGACCAAAGAGCGGTGCCATCTGTTGGCCGCTCTTGTCCACGAAGCGCGTGTCGGCCATCACTGTTGTGCCTTATATAAGGAAGAGGCGACCCCATATAAGGAAGAGGCGACCCCGGGGTCGCCTGTTGCATGTCCTGGGCCGGGGGGGGGGGGCCGCTCAACCAAAGCGGCGCCGCGCCTCCTCGAACAGGGAGAGGTGCAGCGGGATCAACTGTTGCCAGTCTCGCCGGTAACCGCCTCCCGGTACGGCTGCGATGGGCAGTCCGTTGCGAACGGCATAGTCAAAGACCATGGCATCGCGCTGGCGCACGCCGGCGTCGGTCAGGGAGAGGTAGCCGAGCTCGTCGTCCCGGTGCACATCCACCCCGGCCTGATAGAGGATGAGGTCGGGGGCGTGGAGCCTCAGCGCCAGGCTCAGCGCCTGGGCCAGGGTTTCGAAGTAGGCGTCGTCCCCCATGCCGCTTGGCAGGGCGAAATCCAGGTGGGAGGCTGGCTTGTGGCGTGGGAAGTTGTGCTCCCCGTGCAATGAGAGGGTGATGATATCGCGGCTGCCTGCGCACAGCGCCGCACTGCCATCCCCCTGATGGACGTCGAGATCGACGATCAGCACCCGCTCGCAGCGTCCCTCGTCCAGGCAGGTCCGGGCCGCGATCACCAGATCGTTGAACAGGCAGAAACCGCTGCCAAAGTCCCGATGGGCGTGGTGGTAGCCGCCGGAGATCTGCAAGCCGCAACCCTGTTCGAGGGCGTGGCGGCTGGCGGCCAGGGTGGCGCCCACCGAGCGCAGGGTGCGTTCGATCAGCAGGGGTGACCAGGGAAAGCCGAGCCGACGGATGGCGGCTTGGTCGAGGCGCCCCTGGAGGGCGGCATCCACGTAGTCGGCATCATGAACCCGCGCTATCTGATCGCGGCTCGCGGGCGGAGCCTCTGCCAGCGGATAGCCGAGGTCGCCGAGTCGTTCAAACAGCGCCTGGTATTTGGCCAGGGGAAAGCGGTGGCGCTCGGGCAGCACCAGGGCGGAGTAGTGGGGGTGATAGAAGATGCGCAGTGACATGCAGCGTCGGCCTGAACGGATATGAAAAAGGGGAGCCAGGCTCCCCTTCATGCAGGCGTGCGAGGCGCCATTACTGCTGCTGGATCACCCAGATCTGGAAGGCCTTGCGGGTCTCCGCATCGGCCTTGTTGTACCAGCTCTGCAGCTGGGTCAGGGCTTCCGGATTGCTCTGGGCCTTGCTCGGGGCCACTTCGACCGGTGCGCTGGCGGCAGCCATGACGGCGGCACTGGAGACGGCGACCGTCTTGGGCTGGTTGAAGGCCTTGCCCATCTTGATCAGCTCCTGCTGATAGTCGCGGGTCAGCTGGAAGCCATCCACAGTCGGCATGACGAACTGTTCGGTCTCGACGGCCTGGCCGCTGACCTTGTCCTTGAGGACGACTTTTTGCTCCTTGATAAAGGCCTTGGCTTCGTCTTCGTTGCGGGGCTTCTTGTAGTCCAGCACCAGGGTCTGGTTGTCACCAGCGGTGAAGTTGATCACCAGGGGTTCGGCGGTCACCAGCTTGATGTCGTTGCGATTGGAGTAATTGCCCTCGAAGGCCACCACCACCTGGTGCTTGCCGGCGCTGATGGAGAAGCTGCTGGTCTTGTCGAGCAGCTTGGGGTTGATGGTCTCGCCATCGATGAGCTGCACCACATAGGGATTGGTTATTTCCAGTTGGCTATCAGCCAGGGCGCTACCTGCCCACAACAGACCAGCCAGGGCCGGCACCAGAACAGTCAGTTTCATTTCATCTCCTTGAACAGTCAGGCGATTGCCCACTGAAAAATAGGGGCTCATTTTTACAGGTTTGCCCTGGAGCGGCAATAGCCGTTTATGACACCGTCCGCCGTGAGGGGGAGGGAATCCTCCGCCAGCGAGAGGGTGGACAGCCGCTTTGCTCTCTCTTGCTCTTGCCTCCCGGGATCCCCGCTCGGTTCGTCGGCCTGAGAACCCCGAACCTTACTCGATGCGCCGGGTGAAGGGGGGCAGGGCGTCCAGCAGTCCCTTGCCGTAGCGTTTGGTGAGCAGGCGGCGGTCGAGTATGGTCACCCGGCCCCGGTCCGCCTCTTTGCGGATGAGGCGGCCACAGGCCTGGATGAGCTTGCGGGAGGCTTCAGGCACCGTCAGTTGCAGGAAGGGATTGCCGCCGCGCTGCTCTATCCACTCGGCGGTCGCCTCCTCCACGGGGGAGTTCGGCACCGCGAAAGGCAGCTTGGTGATCACCAGGTTGGTGAGGTAGTGGCCGGGCAGATCCAGCCCCTCGGAGAAGCTGCCGGTGCCGAACAGGATGCTGGCCTGGCCGCCGTCGCACTTCTGCTTGTGCAGGGTGAGCAGGGCGCTGCGGGACGCCTCCCCCTGCACCAGCAGCGACATCCCCTTGGCCCGCAGCCCCAGCGCCACCTCGTTCATCTGCCGGTAGGAGGAGAAGAGCACCAGGCTCGCCTCCTTGCCGGCCAGCAGGCGGGGCAGGGTATCGATCAGTTCCTGTGTGAAGGCGGGGGCGCTGGGCTCATGGACCATTTTGGGTAGATAGAGTTCGGCCTTGTGATAGTCGAAGGGGGAGCGAAGGCGCAGATAGCGGGTGCCATCGTGTTCTTTCAGCCCTACCTGATGGCGGAAATAATTGAAGGAGGAGAGGGCGGTGAGGGTGGCCGAGACCAGCACGGCGCCAAGGCACCTGGACCAGAGCCACTCCTCCAGCAGATAACCCACCTCGATGGGGGAGGCGTGCAGCCAGATGTCCCCATCCTCGCTCCTGGCCATCCAGCGGGCGAGGGGCGTCTTGCCGGTGGGCACATGGCGGCTCAGCATCTCCCACAGCGCGCAGAAGCTCTCCAGCCGTTGCAGGTGAAAACCGCTCTCCGCCAGCAGGGGCTCGGCTTCCTTGCGACGAATTTCGCCGTCTTTCAGGGCCTCGCCGATGGCGCCCTGCATTCTGTCCAGCGCCCGCAGCGCCTTCTTGCTCGCCTCTTTCAGGTTCTCCGCCAGCATGGGCAGGGGGTCGGGCAGGACGCCGTCGGCAAACCTGTGGTGTTGCTCGCTGCCAAACAGGTGCTCGTGGCTGGCGAGCCACTGCTCCAGCGCCTTGAGATCCGGCTGCAGGGAGGCGAGGGCATCCTGCAGTTTCAGCTGGGGGTCGAGCAGGCTCTCCTTGTTCAGCGTCCTGGCCAGCTTGCCCGCGCTCTGCGCCAGTTTCTCCAGCCAGCGGCGGGATCCCTTGATGCTGGCGCTGGCGGCGCCGTGGTCGCGGGCTATGGTGGGCAGGTGGTGGGCTTCGTCCAGCACATAAATGCACTCGTCCGGCGGCGGCAGAATGATGCCGCCCCCCATGGTGAGGTCGGAGAGCAGCAGGGCATGGTTGACCACCAGCACGTCGGCGGCATCCATGTCGTTTCTTGCCCGGTGGAAGGGGCAGTGCTGGTGGTGGCTGAGCGCCTTGTTGCAGGTGTGGCGATCGGCGGCGATGGGATCCCAGCAGGTGTCCGGGATGGGTTTGGGCCAGTTGTCCCGATCGCCGTCCCACTTGCCCTCGGTATAGGCCTGCCACAGAGCCTGGTAGCACGCCTTGTCGGCATCCGACGGCTTGTGTTTGCTCAGGGCGCCAAAGTCGAGCTCGAAGTTGGCCATGTCGCTGCCCTGGGCGGCCTGTTCCAGCAGATGCTCGCAGCAGTAGCGCTGGCGGCCCTTGACCAGCATGAAGCGAAACGGCAGCTCGCTGTGGCGATGGTAGAACGGGAGGTCCTTGTGGATCAGCTGCTCCTGCAGGGCGACGGTGGCGGTGGAGATCACCAGCTTCTTCTGGGTCAGTCGTGCCACCGGTATGGCCCCCTGGGCATAGGAGAGGGATTTGCCGATGCCGGTGCCCGCCTCGGCCACCAGGATGCGGCGGCTTTTGTCATATTCACCGGTGAGGGTCTTGGCGATCTCGGCCACCAGAAAATTCTGCTCCTTACGCGGCACAAAACCGGGTAAACCATCGGCAATCTGGCGATAGGTATTGCGGATGGTGGCTTTGAGACGAGTCGATAGCATAAAGGCGGTGTAACCCTGTGGGAGGTGAATCAGCACAGGATACCCGCAAGAGGTGACTCGGGTCGAGGCAAGGGGGAAGCAGCCGTCATGGAAGGGGGGCCGCACTTATGTCATGGGGTGGATGGCGCGTGCAATAAACCACCAAAAAAGCGTGATTCAGGCAGAGAGTATCGCTGTAAACGTTTTCCCTAGCGGGGCAAATAATATGGGATTCAGCTCACAATTTTTTCCCTATGACTATGGTTTTCTCAAAAAGTTCCAAGTTTTTTCGTTGCGGATCGGAAAACCCGGTGATAGTCTCGGCGGCATAGTGATGCAAAGAACATCGCTAACACAGGGAATAACAAGGACTTAGTGTTTAATTACAGTAGGCATTGGAAACAACTATGAAAAAGACAATTCTGGCTATTGCTATCCCGGCTCTGTTCGCATCCGCAGCCAACGCTGCTGTCGTTTACGACAAAGACGGCACCTCCTTTGATATCTATGGCCGTGTTCAGGCTAACTACTATACCGACCACAACGATGCTGACGCAGAGCTGATCGGTACCTCCCGTCTGGGCTGGTCCGGTAAAGTTGCGCTGAACAACACCTGGTCCGGTATTGCCAAGACCGAGTGGCAGGTTGCCTCCGAGAACTCCAACAACAACGACTCCGACAGCGACACCTTCAAGGCACGTCACGTTTATGTCGGTTTCGACGGTACCCAGTACGGCAAGATCATCTTCGGCCAGACCGACACCGCGTTCTACGACGTGCTGGAGCCGACCGACATCTTCAACGAGTGGGGTGATGCTGGTAACTACTATGACGGTCGTCAAGAAGGCCAGATCATCTATTCCAACAGCTACCAGGGCTTCAAAGGCAAGCTGTCCTACCAGACCAACGACGACACCGCGGTCATCGTCTCCGACGTAGGTGGTCAAACCGTTACTGACGTGTTTCCCAACCTGAAGCGTAACTACGGCTATGCAGCTGCTGCCGGTTACGACTTCGACTTCGGTCTGGGCTTCAACGCTGGTTACGCTTACTCCGACCTGGAGAACAAGATCACTGGCGATTCCGGTGACAAGACCGAGTGGGCCCTGGGCGCGCACTACGCCATCAACGGCTTCTACTTCGCCGGTGTCTACACCGAAGGTGAGATCAGCAACGACTCCAACGGTATCGGTGGCAAAGGCCACGGTTATGAACTGGCTGCTTCCTACAACGTAGATGCCTGGACCTTCCTGGCTGGCTACAACTTCAAGGAAGGCAAGGATAAGCTGGCCGGTTCTTCTTACGAAGACCAGGTTGACGAAACCCTGCTGGGTGTTCAGTACAACTTCACTTCCAAGCTGAAGGCGTACACCGAGTACAAGATCCAAGGTATCGACGATCTGGACGACGAGTTCACTGTTGCCCTGCAATACAACTTCTAATCCAGTCCTAGTACGGGTTTAGTGGATAAACGGCCAAGCTTGCTTGGCCGTTTTGTTTTGTTTGCCTTTCACCTCCTTCGCTTCCTTTTGACGTCTGGTGCTGCGCCAGGTCACGTTGTCTTCCTTGCCCCCTTGGCTCTCTTCTCGTAAATCGCTAGATTATTCAATTTGTTGAAACAGGGCAGGCCGGCAGGGAAGGATACCTTTTGATCGATTTTACCCACCCCGAGTGGCGCGCGCTGGCGCAGCAGTTGTTGAGCGGGCCCCCCCAGGTTATCCGTGGTCGCCAGTGGCAGCCCCTTGTCGGCATGCTGAGGGACAACCAGCTGCTACTCACCCTCGGCAACCATCGCTATGAGCTGACCCCGGCCGGACGGCGCTATCTGACCCGCGAGCTGATGCTGGCGGAGATGGCGTGCGCCCCCCCGGAGCCGGAGGAGTGGCTGCAGTCCCACGGCTGGCAGTTGGGGGAGAAGGTCAACGATCGGGTGCTGGCGGCCCTCTACCGCAAGGGGGAGGCGAGTTTCAGCCCCATCGAACAGATCGACTTCGAAGACAAGGGGATCCGGTTGTGCCGCGATCTGCCGCTTCGCCTGCGCTCTGCACGCCCGTTCAGCCTCTTCTTCAGCGGCGGCACCCTGCTCGATGCCACCCCCTGGCTTCAGACCCTGGGGGAGGTGGCGCTGCCGGCCCGCACCCTGACGGGGCTTGGCAAGATCCTCTGGGGGGAGGGGGAGATCCAGCGGGTGATCAGCACGGATTGCGTCGGCGCCTTTGCCGAGCTGCGCTTGCCCGCCGACGCCCTGCTGGTCTGGCATCCCGCCGAGGATCCCGGCGCCCTGCAACCCCTGATTGCCGCCTTGCCTCCCCATACGCTCTGGAGTCACCTCACCGCCCTGGATCCGGCCGGCGTCGACAGGGTGCTGATGCTGGCCCAGCGGCTGGGGCGCCCGGCGAGCTGGTGGCTGCCGCGGGATCTCGTGCCCATCAAGGCGGCCTACGGTGCGCCTCTGCAGGACAGTCGCCCCTGGGAGCCGAGCCGTCTCCCTCGCCCGCTGCTGGCGCTGTGCGCCGATCTGGTGGAGTCCAACCAGGGGCTCTCGGCCGAGGTGTGCGCCCTGGCGCCCGACTGGCACGCCGTTGGCTGACGGGCTGCCAGCGACATCGAGAAAGCGGTTTTCCCCTCTGGAAGGCGGTGGTATAAAGAGTTGACGGAGCGCTCGCCAGACGGGCGCTTTTGTTTGCCAACCTACTTTGCCAGCCAACGAACTCAACGGAATACAGGGAATACCATGTTTGAAAAGGTTGTTGCCGCCCCAGCGGATCCGATCCTGGGCCTGACCGAGGCCTTCCGTGCCGACTCTCGCAGCCACAAGATCAACCTGGGGGTCGGGATCTACAAGGACGAGACCGGTGCTACTCCTATCCTTCATTGCGTCAAGAAAGCCGAACAGAAGCTCTTGACCGACGAGAAGACCAAGAACTATCTCGGTATCGAAGGCAATATCGAATACGGCCGCATCGTGCAGCAATTGCTGTTCGGCCGTGACTCGGCGCTGGTGACCAGCGGTCGCGCCAAGACGGCGCAGGCGCCGGGTGGTACCGGTGCCCTGCGCATCGCCGCCGAGTTCGTGGTGCGCAACGGCCTGGCCAAGACCATCTGGATCTCCGATCCCACCTGGGCCAACCACGTCAGCGTGTTCCAGGCGGCCGGTCTGACCGTCAAGTGGTACAAGTACTACGATGCCGCGACCAAGGGGCTCGATTTTGCGGCCATGCAGGCGTCACTCTCCGAGGCCCAGGCCGGCGATCTGGTGCTGCTGCACGGCTGCTGCCACAATCCGACCGGCATAGACCCCACCAGCGATCAGTGGCGCGCCCTGGCCGAGCAGAGCGCCGCCGCCGGCTGGCTGCCGCTGTTTGACTTCGCCTATCAGGGCTTTGCCCGCGGTATCGAGGAAGATGCCGAAGGCCTGCGCATCTTCGCCGAGTGCCACGACGAGCTGCTGGTGGCGAGCTCCTTCTCCAAGAACTTCGGCCTCTACAACGAGCGGGTCGGTGCCTTTACCCTGGTCTGCGCGACCAAGGACGTTGCCGACGTCGCCTTCACCCAGGTGAAGACCGTCATCCGTGCCAACTACTCCAACCCGCCGTCCCACGGCGCCGCCGTCGTCACCGCCGTGGTGAGCGATCCGGCCCTCTATGCCGAGTGGGTGGAAGAAGTGGCCGCCATGCGGGTGCGCATTCGCGAGATGCGCGAGCTGCTGGTGGCGAAGCTGGCGGAACGCGGCGTGAGCCAGGACTTCGGTTTCATCCGCGAGCAGAACGGCATGTTCTCCTTCTCCGGCCTCTCCAAGGATCAGGTGGAGCGCCTCAAGAGCGAGTTCGCCATCTACATCGTCGGCTCCGGTCGGATCAGCGTGGCCGGGATCACCCGAGCCAACATAGATCCGCTCTGCGACGCCATCGCCAAGGTGCTGTAAGCGAGCCATGGGTATCCGTTCAATAAAAAGCCCGCCGGGGAGACTCGGCGGGCTTTTTCGTTCCTGCGGTTTTTACCTCAGCGGCGACGCTTGCCGCCCCCCAGCAGGGAGCCGAGCACCCCCCGTACCAGCTGCCGCCCCACCTCGTTGCCCAGGGTGCGGGCCACGCTCTTGGCGGCGGTCTGCACCACGCCGTCGTGCTGGCCACCGCGCGGGCCGGTGCGACCGAACAGGATGCCGTTGAGGGCATCGAGCAGACCGCCTTCCCCGTTGGATGGCTGCTCGCTGCCTTGCTCGCTTGTGGGGGTCACCTTGCCCCCATTGAGCCGCTCGAAGGCGGACTCCCTATCTTCCGGCGTCTCGTAGCGGCCGTAGAGCAATGAGCCCTGGATCAGGGCTTGCCGTTCGGGGTCGCTCAGGGGACCGATGCGGCTGGCCGGAGGGGCGATGAAGGCGCGCTCCACCACGCCGGGGCGCCCCTTCTCGTCGAGCAGGGAGACCAGGGCTTCCCCGACCCCCAGCTCGGTGATGACGCCGGCGGCATCGAAGGCCGGGTTGGCGCGCAGGGTGTTGGCGGCGATGCGCACCGCCTTCTGATCGCTCGGGGTAAAGGCGCGCAGGGCGTGCTGGATCCGGTTGCCGAGCTGCCCCAGCACGCTGTCGGGAATGTCGGCCGGGCTCTGGGTCACGAAGTAGACACCCACCCCTTTCGAGCGGATGAGCCGCACCACCAGCTCTATCTTCTCCAGCAGCGCCTTGGGGGCGTCGTTGAACAGGAGGTGCGCCTCGTCGAAGAAGAAGACCAGCACGGGTTTCTCCGGATCCCCCACCTCGGGCAACTGTTCGAACAGCTCGGAGAGCAGCCAGAGCAGGAAGCAGGCATAGAGCCGGCTGGACTGGGTCAGCTTGTTCGCGGCCAGCGCGTTGATATGGCCGTGACCGGCCTCGTCGGTCTGCAGCAGGTCCTGAATGTCCAGCATGGGCTCGCCGAAGAAGTGATCGCCCCCCGCGCTCTCCAGGGTGAGCAGGTTGCGCAGGATGGCGCCGATGGAGGCGGTGGACACGTTGCCGTAGCGGGTGGTGAGGGTCTTGGCGTTGTCCCCCGCGAACTGCACCATGGCGCGCAGGTCTTTCAGATCGAGCAGCAGCAACCCCTCGTCGTCCGCCACCTTGAACACCAGCTCCAGCACGCCGCTCTGGGTGTCGTTGAGGCCGAGCAGGCGGGCGAGCAGCAGGGGCCCCATGTCGGAGACGGTGGCCCGCACCGGATGACCTTGCAGGGCAAAGAGATCCCAGAACAGGGTGGGGCTGGCGGCAAAGGCGGGGGCGGGGATGCCGAGCTGGGCCAGGCGGGCGTCCAGCTTGGGGGATGGCATGCCGGCGGCGCCCAGGCCGCTCAGATCCCCTTTCACGTCCGCCAGAAAGACGGGAACCCCGAGGCGGGAAAAGCCCTCCGCCAGCACCTGCAGGGTGACCGTCTTGCCGGTTCCGGTGGCGCCCGTGATGAGGCCGTGGCGATTGGCCATGGCGGGCAGCAGAGAGAGGGGGTGGCCATTGGCATGGGCCAGCGTGAGCGGTTCGGCCATGGGGGGCTCCTTGTCTCGCATGAGGGACGAAAAACAACGGGTTACAAGGAGTGTGGTGGCAGAGCCAAATGATGGCAAGCCGCGCCCGGTGGACGCGGCGTGACGGTGGGGGATCCTCAGGAGGCGCGGATCCGTCTGCCCAGTTGCAGTGTCAGCAGGGTGAGCAGGGCGCCTGTGGTGGCGGTCAATATCGCCAGCAGCAGGCTGCCCAGCAGGAAGGGGGGCACCAGGGTGGCGGCCTCGTGCTCCAGCCAGTGCAGGGACCAGATGAGGTGAAAGGGCTCCGGCGTCTCATGCAGCACCAGGCAGCCGGTGCGATAGGCATAGAGGTACATGAAGGGGAGCGTCAGCGGGTTGTTGAACCAGACCGCCAGCAGGGCCAGCG
Source organism: Aeromonas sp. FDAARGOS 1409 (assembly GCF_019048705.1). Classification (NCBI taxonomy): domain Bacteria; kingdom Pseudomonadati; phylum Pseudomonadota; class Gammaproteobacteria; order Aeromonadales; family Aeromonadaceae; genus Aeromonas; species Aeromonas sp. FDAARGOS 1409. Next base: position 4,187,123 of record NZ_CP077395.1, on the reverse strand, counting down.
GCAGGTTGAAGCCAAACGCCAGCGCCAGGGCGACGGCCACCAGGGAGTGCATGGGCACCGGGATCCAGCTGGCGAAAAGCCCGACCGCCACGGCGCCGCAGAGGGCCCGGGGGGTGCTCTGCCAGAGGTCGGGGGTCAGCAGGCGCTCCCCAAACAGGGCGAACCACTTCTGCCGGCGCAGGGTGTCCGGGTCCATCTTGAAGCGGGCAAACCAGCGGCTCAGCATGCGCGTACCACCTTGCGTCTGTGCCACTGACGAACGGTGCTGATGCGCCAGCAGGTGCGAATGAGGGTGTAGCCGATCAGCGAGCTCAACAGGGCGAGCACCAGGGAGCCCAGCAAGAGCGGCGGGGCCACCGTCTCGAACACAGACACCAGCCAGGCCCAGGTGAACTCGATCTCGATGTGCCGGGAGGGTTGCCCCAGCAACTGGCAGCCGGTCAGATAGGCGCCATAGAACATGGGCGGCATGGTGAAGGGGTTGGAGAGCCAGACCAGGGCCACGGAGAGGGGCAGGTTGACCCGGCAGGCGATGGCGCCGCCGGCCGCCAGCAGCATCTGGCAGGGGAGGGGGATCCAGGCCATGAAGAGGCCGACCGCACAGGCGCCGGCGGCGGAGCGCCGGTTGAGATGCCACAGGTTGGCATCGAGCAGCAGCCTGCCGAACAGCCGCAGGTGCTTGTGCTCCTTGAGCTTGTCCTGGTCGGGCAACCAGCGTTTTATGATTCGTTTGGGCATGTGTTAAACCTTGCTAGATACTTGCTCCATGGATCTGCGTCTGCTGTCGTTTGCCCTGGGGGCAAGCTCCTCACTGCTCTGGCCATGGCTGCCTTCATGGGAATGGGGGGGCCTGGCGCTGCTGCTCGCGCTCCCTCTCGCCGGTTGTCGCTGCTGGCGGCTGCTGTTTCTGCTGCTCGGCATCCTCTGGATGCAGGGAAATATGCACCACCGGCTGGCCTGGCTGGATCAGCTGGGCAAAAAAACGAGCCACATCATAACCGCACAAGTGCAAAGTACGGAGCCCTCTGGCGATAAAGATCAGGATAAATTCGTGCGCCTGCTGCTGCGCCTCGAGACCCTGGACGATCGCCCCCTTGCCCCGTCGCCCCTGGTGCGGGTCAATGCCTACCAGGCGCTGCCGCCGCTGCCCGCCGGCAGTCGCGTCACCCTGGCGACCTCCCTCAAGCCCGCCCATGGCCTGGCCAACGAGGCGGGGATGGACGGGCGGCGCCTGCTGCTCGGCAAGGGGATCACGGCCACCGGCAACCTGCGCCGGGTCATCGCCCTGGATGCCGTCCCCCCGGGCTTGCGCGAACGCTGGCTGGCAACGGCAAGCCGCGCCTGGGAGGGGCTGGCGCAGGCTCCCCTGCTGGCGGCGCTCACCTTTGGGGAGCAGGGGGGGATCACGGACGCCCAGTGGGAGCTCTTTCGCGGCAGCGGCCTGACCCACATCATCGCCATTTCCGGCCAGCATATCGCCCTGGTGGCGGTGCTCGGCTGGTGGCTTGGCCGGCTGTTCGGGCTGCGCGGGGCCATCGGCGTGTCGCTCCTGTTCGCGGCCACCTACAGCTGGCTGGCGGGGTTTGCGGTGGCCACCGAGCGGGCCCTCATCATGGTGCTGGTGTGGAGCCTGCTGCGCTGGTTGAAACGGGACTGGCCCAGCCACCGCATCTGGCTGTGGGCCTTCGTGGTATTGATCCTGTGGGACCCCTTCGCCCTCTACTCGGCGGGGTTCTGGCTCTCCTTTATGGCAGTGGCCCTGCTGTTGCTGGCGAGCCTGCTGCACGTGCGTCCCGGCCTGGTGCGGCTGCAACTCTTGCTGCTGCTCGGGTTGCTGCCATTGCAGCTGCTGCTGTTCGAGGGGATGGCGCCCCTGGCGCTCCTGCTCAACCTGCTGGCGTTGCCGCTGTTCTGCCTCGGCATCATTCCGCTGGCGCTCATCGGCGTGCTGGTGGCCCCGATCGCCAGCCCCCTGGCCCATGGCCTGTTCTGGCTGTCCGATCTGGGGCTGGAGTGGGTGCTCCGGGGGCTGGGATGGCTGGCTGACCACCTGCAGCTCTGGTGGCCTGTCCCCGGCTGGCTGATGCCTGCCAGCGTCCTGCTGATCCTGCTGTGGGGGGCCTGGCATCTGCCGGGAGGCCGCTTCCTGCTGCTCCCTGTGGTGGCGGCCCTGCTGCTGGCCGTCTGGCCCAGGCCCACCCCCTGGCAGGTGCGGGTGCTGGACGTGGGACAGGGGCTATCGGTGCTCGTCACCCGGGGGGAGCGAGCCATCCTGTTCGATACGGGGGATCGCTACCCCGGGGGCTACAACATGGCGGATGCGGCCATCCTGCCCCTGCTCAGCCGGCTTGGCGTCAGGGTGCTCGATACCCTGATCATCAGCCACAGGGACAGGGATCACGCGGGCAACCGGCAGGCGGTGCTGCAGAGCATGCCGGTGCGCCGCGAGCTCTCCTCCTTCCCGTTTGCGCCGAGCACCCAGGCCTGTCGTCGTGGCCAGCAGTGGCGCTGGCAGGGGCTGGATCTTAGGGTGCTCTGGCCCCCGGGGCCCGGGGCGGGGCGCAACAACGACAGCTGCGTCCTGCAGTTGAGTGACGGGCGCCATCGACTGTTGCTCAGCGGTGACATCGAACAGCAGGCGGAACGGCGCCTGCTGGCCCTGGAAAGCGAGGAGGGCGGGGGAGAGGGGCTGGCCAGCACCCTGCTGGTGAGCCCTCACCACGGCAGCCGCACCTCCTCGACCCCGGCTTTTGTCGCCGCCGTGCAGCCGGCCTTAGTGGTGCACAGCGCGGGCTTCATGAACCAGTGGGGCTTTCCCCGGCCCGAGGTGGTGGCGCGTTACCAGGGGGCGCGGCAGTGGGTGACCGGCGAGGATGGCGCCATCCTGATCGAGTCTGGGAAAGAGGGGCTCAGGATCCGGGCCGAGCGGGAGCAGGGTCCCTGGTACAGGCGCGGTGGAGCCTGGTGGCGACCCCAGGCATGGCGGGAGGAGTGAGCGGCCGGCAAGTCGCCCCTTGCCAGGAGGCCCCCCTTTGTGACCCGGGTTCGGCCCATCGCGCCGGCGGCGCTTGGTGAAGCTTCAAGGTTTGGCTAGAATAGCCCGTCATTTCCCTTATTAACGGCTATTCATGCAACAAGAAACCTCACAAGAGAGCTGGACCGTCTTCAAGCGCCTGCTCGGTTATGTCCGGGATCGCAAGCTGGGACTGGTTGGCGGCATCATCGGCATGCTGGGTTATGCGGCCGTGGATACCACCTTCGTCTATTCCATCAAGCCGCTCATCGATCAGGGGCTCAACGGCAACGACAGCAGCGTGCTGAAGTGGATGCCCTTCTTCGTGCTCGGCATCGTGGCCCTGCGCGGCTGCGCCGCCTTCCTCTCCAACTACTGCATGGCCTGGGTCGGCAACCACGTGGTGATGCGCCTGCAGCAGCAGGTGTTCAGCCACCTGATGGCGATGCCCATGAGCTTCTTCGATCGTCAGAACACCGGCAACCTGCTCTCCAAGGTGACCTATGACGCCGGCCAGGTGTCGTCTGCCGCCAGCTCCACCCTGGTCTCCCTGGTGCGGGAAGGGGCCACCGTCATCGGCCTGCTCGGCCTGATGTTCTGGCACTCCTGGCAGTTGTCGGTGATCTTCCTGGTGGTGGGTCCCCTGGTCGGGATCCTCATCAGCATCATCAGCCGACGTTTTCGCAAGATCAGCCGCCACATCCAGCAGGCGGTGGGTGACATCACTACCTCCACCGAGCAGATGCTCAAGGGGCACAAGGAGGTGCTGATGTTCGGTGGCCAGGAGGTGGAGGACAAGCGCTTCTACCAGGTGAGCAACCGGATGCGCCAGCAGACCATGAAGATGGTCGCCGCCGACGCCATCGGCAGTCCCATCGTCCAGATGGTGGCCTCCATCGCCCTGGCGGTCTTCCTCTATGTGGCCACCATCGACAGCGTCAAGGCGACCCTGACCGCGGGCACCTTCACCGTCATGGTCACCTCCATGATGATGCTGCTCAAGCCGCTCAAAAGCCTGACCGACGTGAACAACCAGTTCCAGCGCGGCATCACCGCCTGCCAGAGCCTGTTCGGCCTGCTGGACTCCACCCCGGAGCAGGACACCGGCACCCGCACCCTGGATCGTGCCCGCGGCGAAATTGAATTCCGCAATGTCACCTTCACCTACCCGACCAAGGACACCCCGGCGCTGCACAACATCAGCTTCAAGGTGGAGGCGGGCAGGTCCGTGGCCCTGGTGGGCCGTTCCGGCTCCGGCAAGAGCACCATCGCGAGCCTATTGACCCGCTTCTATGACATCGAAGAGGGGGAGATCCTGCTGGATGGCGTCAACATCCGCGAATACCGCTTGAGCGAGCTGCGCAAGCAGTACGCCCTGGTCTCCCAGCACGTGCATCTGTTCAACGACTCCGTGGCCAACAACATCGCCTACGCGGCGGAAGAGCGCTACAGCCTGGAGGAGATCCAGCAGGCGGCCCGCATCGCCCATGCGGACGACTTCGTGCGTAAGATGCCGGACGGCTATGACACCGTCATCGGCGAGAACGGCGCCTCCCTCTCCGGTGGTCAGCGCCAGCGCATCGCCATCGCCCGCGCCCTGCTGCGCGACTCCCCGGTGCTGCTGCTGGACGAGGCCACCTCGGCCCTGGACACCGAGTCCGAGCGCCACATCCAGGCGGCCATCGACGAGCTGTGCAAGGCGCGCACTTCGCTGGTGATCGCGCACCGCCTCTCCACTATCGAGAAGGCGGACGAGATCCTGGTGATCGACGAGGGCCATATCGTCGAGCGTGGCAACCACCAGGCACTGATGGCCCGGCAGGGCACCTATGCCCAGCTGCGCGCCATCCAGTTCGGCCATGCGGCGGCCGGCGCTGCCGTGGATAACCAGGCCTGATGCTGGCGCGGCTCTGGTACGGAAACAGCGGCTGGCGCTGGTGGCTGGCCCCCTTCGCCCTGCTGTTTGCCCTGGTCAGCGGCATCCGCCGTCTGGGGTATCGCCGGGGCTGGCTCGCGAGCTATCGCGCCAGCCTGCCGGTCATCGTGGTGGGCAACCTGTCGGTGGGGGGCAACGGCAAGACCCCGGTGGTGGTCTGGCTGGTGGAGCAACTGCAGGCCCGCGGCTGGCGCCCCGGCGTGGTGAGCCGCGGCTATGGCGGCAAGGCCCCCCATTATCCCTATCGGCTCGATGAGACCAGCACCCCGGCCGAGGCGGGGGATGAGCCTGTGCTCATCGCCAGACGCTGCGGCTGCCCCGTGGCGGTGGCCCCCAAACGGGCCGACGCGGTGCGCCTGCTGGAGCATAGCGGCGAGGTGGACATCATAGTCACCGACGACGGCCTGCAGCACTATGCCCTGGCCCGCGACATCGAGCTGGTGGTGGTGGACGGGATGCGCCGCTTCGGCAATGGCTGCCTGCTGCCCATGGGGCCCCTGCGCGAGCCGATCACCCGCTTGAAGCGGGTGGATGCCATCCTCTGCAACGGCGGCGAGCCCGCGCCGGGCGAGTACGCCATGGGCCTGATCCCGGGCACCCCTCGCCGGGTGTGCGACGACGCGCCGCTCGAGGCACCCCTCTCGGGGCCTGTGGACGCCCTGGCGGGCATCGGCCATCCCCCCCGCTTCTTCGCCACTCTGACGTCTCTCGGCTACGAGCTGGAGCAGAGCGTCGGCTACGGGGATCACCAGGCGTTCGACGCCGCCGAACTGCTCGCCCGCTTCGGCCAGCGCCCCTTGCTGATGACGGAGAAGGATGCGGTCAAGTGCCGCCCCTTCGCGCCGGCGCACTGGTGGTACCTGCCGGTCAGCGCCGAGCTGCCCGATGCCCTGGGGGAGGCGCTGCTGCGTACCCTGCAGGGGGCGGGTGTGTCGGCCCCGGCCGGCAACCGGAAAACATAGAGAGGGCGCACGGCCTGACCCCGCGCCCACGCAACGGAACGGGCCCGGCAGCGGGCCCGGCACAGCATATCAATGGCCAGGCATCATCGCCTGTCCGACATCGTTAAAGGAGTTTGGTTGTGGCACTGGATATTAAACTGCTCGACATCATCGCCTGCCCGGTCTGCAAGGGTAAGCTGCACTATCAGGCTCACGCGGGTTCCCAGGAGCTCATCTGCCGCTTCGACAGGCTGGCCTATCCGCTGGAAGAGGGGATCCCGGTGCTGCTGGAGAACCGGGCCCGCCACCTGCCGCTGGAAGAGCTGAAGCCATGAGTTTCGTCGTCGTCATTCCGGCCCGTTATGCCTCCACCCGGCTGCCGGGCAAGCCGCTGGCCGACATCCACGGCAAGCCCATGGTGCAGCACGTGGTGGAGAAGGCCCTGCAATCGGGCGCCGATCGGGTGATAGTCGCCACCGATGACGAGCGGGTGCAGCAGGCCCTGGCCCCCTTTGCCGCCGCTGCCGGGGTCGAGGTGTGCATGACCTCACCGGATCACCAGTCCGGCACCGAGCGTCTGGCCGAGGTGTGCCGTCACTACGGCTTTGCCGCCGACACTATCGTGGTCAACGTGCAGGGGGATGAGCCCCTCATTCCCCCCGCCATCATCCGCCAGGTGGCGGACAACCTGGCCGCCGCCACGGCGCCCATCGCGACCCTGTCGGTGCCGATCCACGATGCCGAAGAGGTGTTCAACCCCAATGCCGTCAAGGTGGTGACCGACAGGGAGGGGTATGCCCTCTACTTCAGTCGCGCCCCCATTCCCTGGGATCGGGATCGCTTTGCGGGGAGCCACGAGCAGATTGGCGCGCACTACCAGCGCCACATCGGCATCTACGCCTATCGCGCCGGCTTCATCCAGCGTTACGTGGACTGGGCGCCCAGCGCGCTCGAGCAGGTCGAGGCGCTGGAGCAGCTGCGGGTGCTCTGGTACGGGGAGAAGATCCACGTGGCCCAGGCGCTCGAGGCCCCGCCGGTCGGGGTGGATACCCAGGCCGATCTGGACAAGGTGCGCGCGCTGCTGGCCGGATGAGGCCGGCTGAACGGGTTTGATGCATTACGGCGCCTCAAGGCGCCGTTTTTCTGTTGATTCTTTATATAGTAATTTGATTTAAAACGGATTTTACGAGCAGTTTCAAACTTTTCCCGGCCATGGTTTGCCAAATCGGCGAGTTTGGTTATGATGCAAGACGCCGTGTTAACCCTAACTGGCATATAACGAGATAAAAAACGGGGTGTTTGGGTGATTAATGTATTCCTGGTCGATGATCATGAGTTGGTGCGTACAGGGATAAGACGCATTTTGGAAGACGTCCGCGGGATCAAGGTGGTGGGCGAGGCGCAGAGCGGGGAGACCGCGGTGGCCTTCTGTCGGCAACATCACCCCGACGTGATCCTGATGGACATGAACATGCCGGGCATCGGCGGTCTGGAAGCGACCCGCAAGATCCTGCGGATCCGCCCCGATGTGCGCATCATAGTGCTGACCATTCATTCAGAAAATCCGTTCCCCACCAAGGTGATGCAGGCGGGCGCCGCCGGGTATCTCACCAAGGGGGCCGCGCCGGACGAGATGATCCACGCCATTCGCCTGGTGCACTCCGGGCAGCGTTACATTTCCCCGGAGATCGCCCAGCAGATGGCCCTGAGCCAGTTTGCCTCCGCCGACGAGAACCCCTTCAAGTCCCTCTCCGAGCGGGAGCTGCAGATCATGATGATGATCACCAAGGGGCAGAAGGTGACCGACATCTCCGAGCAGCTCAACCTGAGCCCGAAGACGGTCAACAGCTACCGCTACCGCCTGTTCAGCAAGCTGGGGATCAACGGCGATGTGGAGCTGACCCATCTGGCCATTCGCTATGGCATGCTGGATGCCGACACCCTGTAAGGGGGCGTGTGGACACCAAAGGCGGCCTGTGCCGCCTTTTGCTTTTTCAGCCCCTTTTGCTTTTCAGTCTGCGGGCGCAGTATGCTTCCCCCGTCTTTTTGCATTCATCCGTTGAGTCGAGTTGCCCATGACCCCCTCTCCCGAGCCCCTGTTTGACAGCAAGGCATTTCTGAGCGCCGTCACCCACCAGAGCGGCGTCTACCGCATGTACGACAGCGGCGGCACTGTCATCTACGTGGGCAAGGCCAAGGATCTGAAAAAACGGCTCGCCTCCTATTTTCGGGCCAACGTCGACAGCATCAAGACCCGCACCCTGGTGCGCCAGATCGCCGATGTGCAGGTAACGGTCACCCACACCGAAACCGAGGCGCTGATCCTCGAGCACAACCTCATCAAGCAGTACCAGCCTCGATACAACGTGCTGCTGCGGGACGACAAGTCCTACCCCTGGATCATCATCACCGACCATCAGCACCCGCGTATCGGTGTCCATCGCGGTGCCCGCAAGGTGAAGGGGGAGTATTTCGGTCCGTATCCTTCCGGCGGTGCGGTGCGCGAGAGCCTGCACCTGATGCAGAAGATCTTCCCGGTGCGCCAGTGCGAGGACGCCGTCTATGCCAACCGCACCCGCCCCTGCCTGCTCTACCAGCTCAAGCGCTGCGCCGGCCCCTGCGTGGCGGGGCTGGTGAGCGAGGCCGAGTATGCCCAGCAGGTGGCACTGGCCAAGCTGTTCCTGGCGGGCAAGAACCAGCAGGTGATAGGGGAACTGGTGGGCAAGATGGAGTCCGCCAGCGGCGATCTGCGCTTCGAGGAGGCGGCCCGCTATCGGGATCAGATCCAGGCCCTGCGTCGGGTCACCGAGCAGCAGTCGGTGAGCGGCAACGTGCTGGACGAGCTGGACGTGGTGGGGGTCGCCTTCGAGCAGGGGACCGCCTGCATCCACGTGCTCTTCATTCGCCAGGGCAAGGTGCTGGGCTCGCGCAGCTACTTCCCCAAGGTGCCGGCCGACACGCCGCTGGAGGAGGTGGTGCAATCCTTCCTGCTGCAGTTCTACCTGTCGGGGCAGGGGGGGCGGCAGATCCCGAGCGAGGTGCTGCTGGACGTGGCGCTGGAGGATGAGAGCGTCATCGCCGACACCCTGAGCCAGACCGCCGGCTACAGGGTGCGGGTGGTGAGCCGGACGCGCAGCGAACGGGCGCGTTTCATCAAGCTCGCCGCCATCAACGCCCAGACCGCGCTGCGCTCGCGCCTCGCCCACAAGAGCACCATCACCGCCCGTTACGATCAGCTGGAGGAACTGCTGGAGCTGGAGCGTCCCATCGCCCGCATGGAGTGCTTCGACATCTCCCACACCATGGGGGAGCGCACCGTGGCCTCCTGCGTGGTGTTCAACCGGGAGGGGCCGCTCTCCTCGGAATACCGCCGCTTCAATATCGACGGCATCACAGGCGGCGATGACTACGCCGCCATGGAGCAGGCGCTGGAGCGCCGCTTTGGCAAGCAGCAGGAGCCGGACAAGGTGCCGGATGTGCTCTTCATCGACGGCGGTCTCGGCCAGTTGCGCCGCGCGGAGGAGATACTGGCGCACCAGCTGGAGTTTCTCGGCGGCAAGTATCCGCTCCTGGTGGGCATCGCCAAGGGGGTGACCCGCAAGGCGGGGCTGGAGACCCTGATCCTGGGGGACAGTCACGAGGAGCTGCACCTGCCGGCGGACATGCCCGCCCTGCACCTCATCCAGCACATTCGCGATGAATCCCACCGCTTCGCCATCACCGGCCACCGCGCCCGCCGTGCCAAGGCGCGCACCACCAGTACCCTGGAAGACATTCCCGGGGTGGGACCGAAACGGAGGCAGGCGCTGCTCAAATACCTGGGCGGTCTGCAGGAGGTGAAAAAAGCCGGGGTGGACGAGCTTGCCAAGGTGCCCGGCATCAGCCAGGAGTTGGCCCAGTCCATCCACGACGCCCTGCACTCGCTCTAGCTGTGATCTCGCTGTCGGTTGTTCACTCGGGGCATTCCCGGAGAGTGGGAGGCGCCCAACCAAGCATCCGAGGTGCCCGAGTGAACGACCATAGAGTGCGGTTTCGCCCAGGTTTGGATAGATAGCCGCCATGCCGGCGCGGGATGAGCCTGGCGATTCACGATCCGTCCCTCGTTTTGGTGCTCAGGCCTCGCACCAGACGCACAAGAGCCGTGACGCAGGGGGGCCGCAAATGCCATAATGGCCCGCATCCTGAGGTTATTGATGGATTAATAGACCAAGGCGGGCACCTGTCCGGTTGCATCGGCGATCGGCTTGGGGCTACCATGTAGCGGCATACAAGAAGTGGCTGAAAATAATGACAAATATTCCTAACCTGCTGACGTTCTTTCGGATTTTGCTCATCCCCGTCTTCGTCATCCTGTTCTACCTTCCCTACCAGTGGTCCTACATGGCGGCCGCCATCGTCTTCATCCTGGCGGCCGCGACCGACTGGTTTGACGGCTATCTCGCCCGCAAGCTGAACCAGTCCACCGCCTTCGGCGCCTTCCTCGATCCGGTCGCCGACAAGATCATGGTGGCCGCGGCCCTGGTGGTCATCGTCGAGCATTACAACACCGTCTGGGTCACCATCCCCGCCATGACCATGATCGGCCGCGAGATCATCATCTCCGCCCTGCGCGAATGGATGGCCGAGCTTGGCAAGCGCTCCTCGGTGGCGGTCAGCTGGATTGGCAAGTGGAAGACCATGATCCAGATGGTGTCGCTCACCGGCCTCATCTGGCAATACGACATCTGGATGGTGTGGCTCGCCTATGTGCTGCTCTATGTGGCCACCGTGCTTACCTTCTGGTCCATGTTCCAGTACATGAAGGCGGCCTGGGGCGATCTGACCTACCACTCCCGCTTCTAGTCGCCGATGGGAAAATGATCGTTTCTTTGCCACTGGGGCCGAGAAACGGCCATGAGTGCTGAAAGTGCGGGACAAGGGTAAAAAACACCCGAACGATCAGCGTATTAAATGTTTTTGGTTGACTGGACGAGGAACATCGCTAGAATGCGTTCTCACAGTCAGGCAGTCAGCCGGACCGATGCGGGAATAGCTCAGTTGGTAGAGCACGACCTTGCCAAGGTCGGGGTCGCGAGTTCGAGTCTCGTTTCCCGCTCCAAATTCAGACAATCGAGAGTTTCTCTCTTTTGCATGGCGCGTTAGCAAAGCGGTTATGCAGCGGATTGCAAATCCGTTTAGTCCGGTTCGACTCCGGAACGTGCCTCCATATTGACAAGCCCGCCGCGCGGACTTGATACCGATTGCGGTGCCCGAGTGGTGAAATCGGTAGACACAAGGGATTTAAAATCCCTCGACGTTCGCGTCGTGCCGGTTCGATTCCGGCCTCGGGCACCATTAAAATTGAAGAAAAAAGCCTTACAGATTAAACAGATACGACGCTTCATTGCGTCGTTTTTGTTTCTGCTCCCCAGCGTTTTCCCTCTGTCAGTTTTCCTTTCTTGTCCATTTCTTGTCTAAGCGACTTACTACTTCCTGCAATTCGTTGCGAACAACCTGCTCAGTCTTCCAACATAGCCAAGGACGTTTGGTAGGCTACTGCTCCGGACTTTTCCGGGGTCTGTTTCTGGTGCTGAAGCAAGTGCCGCTCACCGTTACCCCTTCGTCTTCACCCCTCCCAAACCCGCATTGAATCCTCTTTGAAACAGATATTAATCCCATGATCTAACCCATCATCGGAGGTATCTATGCAGACCAAATTTCGCTTTACCAATGCAGCCATCAAGGCTTTGCCCGCACAACAACGAGAGGCTGGCGCTACTGAACTGGAGTTCTCCGATACAGAGGTCATCGGCTTAAAACTCTTGTCAGGAAAAAGCCAGGGCAGTAAGCGTTTCCTACTGCGCTATACCCTCCAGGGCAAGAAGCGCAGCATCGCTTTGGGACGATTCGGTGATATCGATGTGAGCCAAGCCAGGACCATTGCCCGCAAGTACAAGGCGATGCTGGCAGAAGGCATCGACCCGGTAGCAGAACGCGACAGCTACAAAACAGAGCCCACCCTGTCGGAGTTCTTCTGGCAGACCTTTTTGCCGCACCTCAAGACCATTGGTAAACGGTCGATCAGCAGCGACATTCAGCGGTTTAAACACAATATCGAACCACGCTTTGGTGCCATGCGTTACCGGCAACTCAAGGCGATGGATGTCCTGCAGTTGCAATCGGAGATGGTTCACCCCAACAACCCTCAGCAGACGGCCTACGCACCGAGTACCGCCAACCGTGTGCTGGCCCAGTTAAAGACCATGGGCAGCTATGCGGTGCGCTGGGGCATTCTGGACACTAATGAGGCGGCCAAGATCAAGCTGTTGAAGGAGGACAATGCCAGGACGCGTTTCCTATCGATTGAAGAGATGAAACGGGTCATTGAGGTGGCATTGCAGGACCGCAATCAAGCCGCAGGCAGTTTCATCGCGATGCTCTATCTGACGGGGGCAAGAAAATCAGAGGTGTTACTCGCTAAATGGGAGCATGTGAACTGGGAGGATAAGACGCTGTTCGTACCCCTGACCAAGAATGGCAAGAGCCGGATCATTTACCTGAGCACATTGGCTATCGATATTCTGGAGAAGCTCCCCAGAATAGCCGGTAATCCCTATGTGTTCGCGAGTCAGCACATTCGCTGTCAGGGCAAGCCCATCGGTGAACCAAGGTGCGCCTATGAGAGGGTGTTGCAGAAAGCCGGTATCGAAAACCTTGATGAGGTCTGCTTCCATACGGCTCGCCATTCTGTCGCCAGTGCCTTGGTCTCTTCCGGTCAATACTGAATCGCCCCTACTTTCCTAGACACCTCAAGAGCCTCAAACTGAGGTCAATCAGGAGGTGTTATGAGCAAGCAGCAACGTTACACAGAAGAATTCAAACTGGCAGCCGTCAAGCAGGTGACTGAGCGCAATTACCCAGTAGCAGAGGTCGCTGAACGACTTGGTATTTCCAGCCACAGTCTTTATGTCTGGATCAAACGCTACAGCCAACCCGAAGCGCAGCAACAGGATGACTCCAGCCAGCAAGCCGAAATTCGGCGCCTCAAGGCTGAACTGCGTCGCGTCACCGATGAGCGAGATATCTTAAAAAAGGCCGCCGCGTACTTTGCCAAGCTGTCAGGGTAAGGTACGCCTTCATCCGGGAGCACGCGTCCGCACATCCCATCCGCAGACTGTGTCGGATGATGAATGTCCACCCGAGCGGTTATTACGCCTGGCAGCACCAGCCTTTATCTGCCCGAGCCCTGGAAGACCAACGCCTTCTTGGCCAGATCAAGCAATGTTGGCTAGAAAGCGGGGGCATCTATGGTTATCGCAAGATCCGGGATGACCTGCGAGAGATGGGCGAGACCTGTGGGAAACACCGGGTGGCGCGATTAATGCGTCATGAAGGTTTACGTTCACAAACCGGTTATCGCCGCCGTCCCGGTCATTATGGTGGCCGGCCAACGGTGGTTGCACCGAACCATCTTGAACGCCAGTTCGATGTGACTGAGCCAAATAAGGTCTGGGTAACAGACATCACTTATATCCGAACCCATGAAGGTTGGCTCTATCTGGCCGCGGTATTGGATTTGTTCTCACGACAAGTCATTGGTTGGTCAATGGGGCCACGTATCGACCGAGAGCTGGCTATCAGCGCGTTACTGATGGCGGTGTGGCGACGGCGACCGGAGCAGGAAGTGCTGGTTCATTCCGACCAAGGGAGCCAGTTTAGCAGCTATGACTGGCAGGATTTTTTGCGGGATCATCGGCTTAAGGCCAGCATGAGCAGACGTGGCAATTGTCATGATAACGCGGTGGCGGAGAGTTTCTTCCAGCTCCTAAAACGCGAGCGGATCCGACGTAAAACCTATGCGGATCGCGAGGAAGCCCGGCAGGATGTGTTCGATTACATTGAAATGTTTTACAACCCCAAGCGCCGGCACAGTTTCAACAATGGGCTATCGCCAGTAGAGTGTGAAAAGCAATATTTCGAGCGGCTCGAAAGTGTCTAGAGAAGCCGGGGCGATTCATCTTGCCACTGAGGGAGATACCGAAAGAGGGTTGGATTGAATAGGAGCACACACCCACTTCGCTTGGTGCGAAGAATACGCCAGAATTCCTGTGATTGTGATCCCGCTACCTACTCATGTAATGTCAAATCCAGTAGGTTTATCGCATCAGCGCCTCGCAGTGGGGGAATAACAGCTAGCTATATTGTTATGGCAGACTATTCACCATTCATAATAATGGCAACAAGAGGGAGCGGCCAATGAGCTTTGGAAGAATAGCGGCAGGAGTCGGGGCGGTTGCGGCAATCTTAATGACGTATTTTGCAGGCAAAGAATCTGGCAAAAAAGAAGGTCATGCCGATGGCTATAAAAAGGGGGAGGAAAAAGGGAAAGAAAAGGGGAAAGCTCTATATGCTGCCAAACTTGCTCAGTTACATCAAAGCATCAAGGCGATGACTGAAGAAGCGAGCAAGCGTGATGATCTCATCATTTGCGCCTATGCAGTCGGCATTAGCTGTGCCCGCGCTAATGGGTCATTGCCAGTCTACAAGGTCGAAGCCTTGGAAGACTTGGTGTTCGGCATTGGCAAGGTGCAAACGCGATCCAAACACGTCCAAGATCAAGTCAGGGAAATGACACTAACCCCGCCAAACTTGAGAACGGTCTGGTCGCTCATCAGAGAAAAGGGCTTTGATAAGCCGCATCACAAGCGAATGTTCACCGAAATCGTTGACATCATGGCGAGTATTGAAGAAAACCCGACTAAAGCTGATGTTGAGTTTGTTGAGATCTGGAACAAGCTGGCAGCAGCGTAATGGGAGTCGGCGCGATATGACAACTAAAAATCAACATTTAGACCGTCTGGAAAAGATGCGTCAAGCCAGAGATGTACAGACCCCAAGAGCGCTTGCATCGCCTTCAACGATGGTGGAGTTTTTGGACACCCCGGTTGATCAGGCTTTCATTGAAGGTACTGATTCGGCAAAAGCCTTCAGTAACCAGCTTGAAGACACGGATGCCATAGCTACTCAAAGAGAGGCTCAGGCTCTTCTGGATAGCCTGAACACAGGCAGTGCCATCGAAAAAATATTGGAGCCTGTCTTCCTCAGCTTGTTCGACGGTGTTATGCGGGCTTTCAAGATGGGCACCAAGCAGGGGCTAACTGCCTCCCGCCTGTATCAGGAGTGCAGGGTGTTTACCTATGCGAATGCTGCAAACAGTAGCCCAATGGTAGATAGCTATACCGAAAACCTGAATGAGCGGGACAACATTGCGGAGTTCGGCAGTCATTCGAGCTTCAATGGCGGATCCATGACGCGCAAAGATGAAGAACTCTTGATGCGTGATGGTAAAAAGATGAAAGCCAAGAAGGAGGCTCATTTTAATGGCGATTATCGTGCCAAAGATGAGTACGACGGAAAGGACATTTTCCTGACAAAAGCTCAGGCCAATAGTGAGGGAAGAAGTGATCGTTATGCTGAAACGGATCACATCGTTTCTTGTGCTGAGATTTGCAACTCGCTAAAGAGCAATAAGGCGCTACATCTGGACGACATCAAAACCATCATCAACATTGATGAAAACTATGCCGTCACCAGCAAGCAAAACAACGCCGGCTCTAATATCGGCAAGTTCGACAAAACGCGGGATGAGTTGCAGGCTGAATTAGACCAAGGGTATGTCCAGTTCAAAAACAAAAAGCACAAACTTAGCGATGAAGAGAGGAAAACCCGGCAAAACCAAATCGAGGCGATGGATAAGGCACAACAAGCCATTGATACCAAAACCAATGTGACCGTAGCCAAAAACGTTCTCTTCGACAACGAAGTGCAGATCACGCTAGGGAAGGATGCGGCCAATGCATCCAGTCACTATGCGCTAGGCAACGTGATCATATTCGCGATAAAGCCTATCTACTATGAGCTGAGCGACTGTATCAAGAATGGTATCGAGGAGGGGGTTGGGGCCGACAGCTTTTCGGAAGCCCTTAAGATCCGCTTGGGGAGAATGAAAGACCACCTGTGGTCTCATGCACTTCCGTTGCTCAAGGATGCCGCGCTGGGCTTTTTTAAGAACTTCCTTTCGATGCTAATGGAAGGCATTCTTAATTGCTTTGTTGGTGTCTTCAAGCAAGTCATGCGACTGGTGAAGGAAGGGTTCAAGATATTGATGAGCGCTATTCCTATCTTGCGGGATGAGAAAACTACGTCGACACAGAAAGGCGATGCCCTGCTGAAGCTGTTCGCGGGCTCACTATCCATCTTTGCCTCTCTTGCCATTGAATCATGGCTAAGCAGTTCTGGCATGCCAGAGTGGCTTGCGATCATTGCTTCATCCATGTTGACTGCTGTCGTCACTTCTTTGGTCATGCACCTGCTGGATAAGATAGATTTGTTTGGTGTGAATCGCGAAATCCAATCGCGCCGGATTGATGAGTTGCTGCAAAGCGAAATCGATTCGACCACTGAAGGCATCTTCTCGACAATGGCGAAGCTGGCTTAATAAAAAGGGTGAATCGCTACCAGTGTTCTAAACACATCCAGTCCATTCTCAGTAACGGGTAGCGATTCACTTTCAGTTTGCTAGCAATAATGTCAATTATGCCTTGGCCTGACGCCACTTAGTTAGCCATCGATACTGTTCGGGATGAATGCGTAACAGCTCTGCGATAACTGCTTCACGTTTATCGGCTGTCATCCGGGTAAGAAGCGACCTGACATCCGACATAATACTGTCACGACCAGCGCCTCTGGCTTCCGCCTTGCAATACCACTCATGTCCCTCACTAATGTTGCCAAGCTCGATACAGACTGCGCCAAGTAGTGTGCAGGGGCGAAAGTTGTTGGGTTGAAGACGGTGAGCCTCAGCGCCCATGTTCAATGCGGCAGTATGGTCGCCATGGTCACGCATCGCGCCACCATGCGTGGTGAGAATGGCGGATTTCAGCTTGGGCTGAACCTGCCTCTTGACTGGGATGGCACTCAGCAGCGCAATCGCCTCATTCGATGCTGCGCATTTACGCAAGTGTCCGCTGGCATTGACTGCACTCCATGGGTTCTTGCTGTTGCGGTACTCCGCTAGCCAGTGATCAGCTTCGAGTCGGTTGTAGCTATGCAGAATCTCCTTTGTCTCGTACTCACGGCCATTGCTCTTGAGCCAGATGGTTTCAGTCTCCAGCAGCCGTGTACCTGCATCCAGCTTGAGAAGGATTGCCATGAGCTGTTTGAGGTGATGTGATTCGACATATCCAGTTACACCATACTTCTCCCTGAGTGCTTGGTTCTTCATCCGTGCGATGTACTTGGGGTCACTCTCACGCTGAATCCGCTCAGCCTCAAGTCGCACACTTCGGGCTTTCTGCTCGGCTTTATAACGTTCTTCATCTGCGGCCTTCTGAGCGGCGATCTCGCGTTGTTTCTGTTGCGCAAGCTCGTTTCGTTGCTCCTGTTCCGCTTTCCCTTTTTGGTCAAACTGCTCTTGGGAGAGTTCGCCGGTCAAGAAGCACAGCAAGGCATTCAACCCTCTGTTCAAGAGAAATTGTCTGTTAGCTGCTGATATCGTCGCGCCTTGTCCTGCCGCGACAAGGAGGCTGTGCAACCTGGCACCGCCCGTGATCGCACTGGTGATATCATCCACCCAGAATTGTCTGGCCAGTTCATGCGGGGGGAGGGACACAGAATTCTGGCCATCGGCCAGACCATTTTTGATCCGGAATTTCTGCAGGTAATCCCAAGTGGGATTTTGACTGGTCTTCTCTATATTAGCTTTGTCGTCTGGCTGAGCAGCCAAGGGCTTCGTGATTGAAGGTTGGTAGCGATGCACAATCTTTCGGCCCTTATAGTAAAGAGATTTAGAACGGCGCTGCTCCTGTTCTACCGCAGATTGGCGTCTGAACTCAGGGAGAGTCATATCGCCGTTGATAAAGCCTCTCAAGGCGTTGAGGTCGTAGCTGGCTAGAATGTCGTAGCGGGGCGAAGTCAGAGGCTCATTCCTGAATATGGCTACGAGCAAACTATGGAGGTTATCGCCTATCGATAGGGCAGCAGGAATGTCATCGACACCGTAATAAGTTGCGAGATCCATAGGCGAGATAGACATCGAGTACACTCCTTGTGCAAAAAAGGCATTAGTACAATAGCGCCGCTGGCTTTTTACCCGCAATGGGTGACTTCAATTTCATCGCTGCGAACTCCCCCCGGTTTCCTCTATACCCCAAGAGCCTCAAACTGAGGGGCATTCAAGGGTGGAGGGATAAGTTTGCTGACTGATGGCGTATCAGTTGGCAATCAAGCCCTGTTAGCCTGCCTTGGCGACGTCCCGTACTTTTTGCTCTACTTGGTGCGCTATGGCCTGGATCTGGGCCAGTTCTAGTGAGCCAGCCCTAAATTGGGGGAGTTGCTTGGGGAGTGCAGCGGCACTGACGATGTAGGGGAAGGTGATCTTCTGGCGTAAATCCACAAACCAGCCAGGTAGAACTAGAACGCCACCTACCGGGACTTCGGTCCCAGTTGCACTGTTGAGCCAGTTACGCACGGTAGTGACGTTACGGCGGACCTGTTCGAGCGGCGCTTTTTCAACATGGTTTGGGAAGTGAAGCGCATCATTTTCGACCCGAACCTTGAACTGTTTTTCTCCATTGTTGATGGGTTTGGAGCGGCCTTTAGTTTCGATGACAAAGACCCCGTTAGGGCAAATGATCAAATGGTCGATATTGAAGCCATCAAACGGGATATCGTGGTAAACCCGATAGGGGTGCTGTGGGGGCCTAACGATTTGGTCCAACTCCTGACCGACTGCCAGTTCACAGGAATAACCCAGCTTGAGGTGCTGAACCTTGTTGGCCATTTTGTAAGTTTTGGTTGTGCCATAGATAAAGAGGCCCAGCATAACGACCCCGGAAATCAGCATCACTGTCGTGCTCATAGCCCTCTTATCGATGTAGCTCTGTAACAAGAGGTAGAACCCGATCATCATCATGGTCAATGGCGTGAATAGCATTTGGGAAAAGAGATCTATTTGCAGGTCCTGGATTTGCTGTTGCAGGGTGTGACCCGCTGGCCTGAGCAGGTCGGCGGTCAACGGGCTGACCCTATGTGAGCGAAGCCTTTTTCTTATTAACAAGATGATTCCGACAGATAAGAATATTGGGCACAGGAACAAGCCAGTAGTTGCCAGAACAGATACCGCGAGCGACGAGAATTCCATTTCATGCGTCTTTTGGGGATGTGGTGAGGTCAGGTTAGCTGACCTGTAAGAGTCTATCCATTGGGATGTGGGGCAAGTATCACAGTATCTGATTATCCCCAATGGAGATCTTACACCTTGTGGTGTTAGTGAGATAAAACAGAGAGTTACTGCCCCCCCTTTGTGCGCAAATGGGGTTCGTTGCGTTTGGGTTTACTTGGCTGGTTGTATGTTTACTGATGCGACCCGGAAGCTGGGCGGCTGTAGTAACACACTCGGTGGCATTAGCAAGCTGTCCTATGACAACACTTCCCAATGCCCACCCTTGCGCGGACCAACAAAGCGCAATCGCCCCGCTTTAACCAATGCGGCAGCTGCTCGCTCCACCGTGCTGGTCGATTTGCCTATTCGCTCGGCTACTTGTGTCAGGGTCAGGGCAGGCTCGCTCGCCAAGAGCGCCAACACTGCATCCGGTGTTTTTGCCCGCATTTCTACCTTCATTTCTACCGGCGTTTCTACCCTCACTTTTTCTGGCGGGGTGGGCTGAGATGTCGGCTGTGCGGTAATCGCTTCGGCCAACGCATCTCGCAGCGCCTCTAGCAGAAACAGAATAAAATCGGTGCAGTCACTCAGCCTGTCGGCCTGACTTAATTGGTGGTAGTAGTGCTCTTGGCGCTCTTTGATGATCGCTTCCACCGGCAGGAAGGCCATCACTGGTTGCCAACGGCTCAAGATCACCGTTTGCCACAAGCGTCCCATACGACCATTTCCATCGGAAAAGGGGTGGATAAACTCCAACTCGTAGTGCAAGGCACAAGAGGCGATCAAGGGATGGGCCTCTGTTTCTGCCAACCATTGCATCAGTTGTTCCATCAGACGCGGAACCTGAGTCGCGGGGGGAGCCATATGCACTAATTGCTCACCTCGATAGATGCCGACCCCACTGCTACGCCATTGCCCTGAGTCATCGCATAACCCGTGCATCAAACGTCCATGGGCCCTGAGCAAATCTGCAGAAGAGGTAGGGGCCCAAGCCGACATTGCTTCATAAGCGGCAAACGCATTGCGCACCTCCTGGATCTCACGGGGCAATCCCAGTACAGGTTTGCCGTCGATCACTGCCGTGACTTGATCCAGGCTCAGGGTGTTGTGCTCGATAGCCAGGGATGCCTGGATGGTGCGGATCCGGTTTTCCCGGCGCAGCATGGGGACTTGCGAGCTCTGCGTCGAGCGCCATTGCCCCACCAATTCTGCGATCTCCGCCACCCGGCTCAACATGGCGTGGGTCAGGGTGAAGGGAGGGGAATAGGCTGCCATGGGGGACTCCGACTGAAACGATTGCAAATGCGAAGGCTCAGAGATTATCAGATCGGGGGCAAGACCAACACGGCGGCGTATCTTTGCGAATTCTGTGATAAGCGGTATGCGATGTTCTATGACGGGGTGCGATTTGTTGCGAACTTGCGGTGTTACTCGCTCCATCTGCTTGCTATTTCATGCAGTGGGATGCGAACGAGGCCCTTTGATTTAAAATCCCTCGCCGTTCGCGGCGTGCCGGTTCGATTCCGGCCTCGACCATTAAGATTAAAGAAAAATTTCTGACAGATTAAACAGATACGACGCCTCATGGCGTCGTTTTTGTTTCTGCTCCCCAGCGTTTCCCCTCTCTCACTTTTCCTTTTTTGTCCATTTCTTGTCTACACAGCTTGCAACTGGCGACACAGATCCCACCCGCTTTCCCCACATCGCTAGGGAGATGAGGCAATCCCATCTTAAGAGTGGGGGAATCACCGTTAGGCCACTACACTCGGAATCCAGGTGCAGCCTTCCAATGGTTGACGGGAAGTGCCATCAGACTCGCCAGTGCGCAATGGGAATCGCGTGGAGCAGGATACCTGATTGGAAAGAAGGAGACGGTGATGACTGAGATCAGACCACGCTGGGAGTGGCGTTCATTTGGAAGGCGCTTCGGGGCTGCAGAGGAGCGGCTGGCTCGGCTCGCTCCTAGCGGAGTCCAGGAAAGTGACGAGATCTACCTGCTATCCGGCGCTGGCGAGAACGTGAAAGTACGAGATGCGTTGATGGATATCAAGGTGTTGCGGGAGGTTAACGCCGATGGCCTGGAGCAGTGGACGCCCGTCATGAAGGCCGGTTTCCCGCTTCCTGGGGTTGAGGCCGTGAAAGTACTTGAGGCCCTCCGGCTGCCGGTGCCGACGTCGGTGCGTGAGAGCTATACGCTCGATGAATTCATTGGGCAGTTTGCCGCGCCGGGTGGGTCAGTCCGAGCCGTGAGGGTGCACAAGCGGCGAGTTCGCTATACGGTCGATGGCTGCATGGCAGAGCTCTCAGAGGTGGTGGCGGACGGCAAGTCGACCCGAACCCTTGCGGTCGAATCGGAGGACGCTGCCGGCGTGATGCGGGCTGTGCGGGGGCTCGGCCTGGAGGGTTACACGAACACCAGCTATCCCCGGGGCCTGGCCGCCCTGATAGACGATGTTAACGAACGCTACGCCGTGATAGACGCCGGCACCAACTCCATCAAGTTTCACGTCGGCGAGCGCAGCATCGACGGAAAATGGCGGACCGTCGTCGATCGGGCTGAGATGACCCGCTTGGGTGAAGGCCTTTCACAAGGGGGCAGAATCATCGAAGCGGCCATCGAGCGGACGATTGCGGCGATAGCAAGCATGGTTGGCGAAGCCAACCAGCATGGCGTACGGGCCATCGCCGCCGTCGGTACCGCCGGGCTGAGAATTGCATCCAATGGCGGTGACGTTGTAGATGCCATTCGAGCGCGTACCGGCATTCATATCGAAGTCATCTCGGGTGAAGAGGAAAGCCGGATGGCCTATCTGGCTGCCAAGGCCGGCCTGGGTCTGAACCGGGGTTCGCTGGTCGTCTTCGACACAGGCGGTGGCAGTTCCCAGTTCACCTTTGGGCACGATGCCGTGGTCGACACGCGTTTCAGCGTCAACGTCGGAGCGGTGAGTTACACCGAGCGTTTCGGGCTCGACCGTGCCGTCTCGCCCGAGGTGCTGCGCGAGGTCATGGCGGCCATTTCGGCCGACCTCTCGCGCCTTGACGGGCACCTGGTACCGGACGCGCTGGCCGGGATGGGCGGTGCGGTAACCAATATCACGGCCGTGATGCATCGTCTCGCGACCTATGACCCGGTAGTTGTTCAGGGCAGCATCGTCGATCGTGGGGAGCTTGACCGTCAGATCGAGCTCTACCGGTCGAGGGATGCGGATGCCCGTCGCGCCATCGTCGGCCTGCAGCCGAAGCGTGCGGAGGTGATCCTCGCCGGAGCCTGCGTGGTGCGAACGATAATGGAGAAACTGGGCAAGGACAGTTTCACCGTCAGCGATCGCGGTCTGCGTCACGGCGTGCTGGCCGAGCGTTTCGGAGACTGAATGTTGCTCTACTTGCAATGAGAAAGGTTTTGGCGATCGAGCCGAATGGTTTGCTGAATGCAGCGAAGGGGATGTCATCATGATGAGCAAGGCGACCACAACACCCACACTGAGCGCGAAGCCTGTAAGTACCACCAAGGCCGTCGCTCCCCAGCAGCAAGCACCAGCGCCCCACAAGACGGTGAAGCCAGCACTGGCCAAGCCCCTTACGAGCGAGCAGATAATCGAAATGTTCAGGCTCGTGAAGGGGTCCACCAGTGTTGAACTCAAGTTGTCGGTTCCCCTCACCAGCGCCCGTGCGACGATCAAGAGCATAGGGCTCGATCCGGTCGAGGCCCAGCCGCGACAGGCTTTCTTCTTCGATACACCCGAGCTGGCCCTGTATAAGGCCGGCATCGTCGTCCGGGCGCGGCGCATCCAGGGGGGGGATGGAGACACTGTCATCAAGCTTCGCCCGGTGGATCCCTCCACCATAGATGCTGAGCTGCGCCGCGTGGCAGCGTTCAAGATCGAGGTGGATGCGATGCCGGGTGGATTCGTCTGCTCGGCTTCGTTCAAGGGGGTCTGTACCGGTCAGGAGGTGCTTGACGTGGCCTCGGGCGAGATGCCTTTGCGTAAGTTGTTCTCCAAGGAACAACGCGCCTTCTATGATGCCCATGCTCCTGCGGATATCCCGATGGACCAGTTGGTCCTCCTCGGACCCGCCTTCCTGCTCAAGGCCAAGCACACGCCGAAAACGACGGTGTTCGATCGCCCCATCGTCACCGAGGTCTGGCTCTATCCTGATGGCTCACACATCATGGAGCTGTCCGTCAAGAGCCTGCCGAAAGAGGCCTTCCAGGTCGCGGCCGATTTCAAGGCTTACCTGGCCAGCCACGGGATCGCCCTCGGCGCGGACCAGTCAGCAAAGACCCAGACAGCGCTGAAGTTTTTCAGCGCCAGACTCAAGAAGGAGGGATTAGCCGGCTGAGAAGCTGCGTGACAGGTTGACGGGTCTGTATTCAAAATCGGTCTGCCAAAGGCTGTTGGGGTCTTGATCGTGCCTGTGATGAGACTCAAGGACGCATTTTTCTGTAGACGACCCTGAACAGCCAGCTGGCACGAGGACTCGGGGGAGATTCGGTCACCGCCGCCTTGTTCTCCTTCGCGGCCGGGGCATTCAGCCTTGGGATCTTCTCGCTGCTGCGCGGCGGATTATTCACCTCCCTTGCGGCTATTCCGTCACAGCCTCTGTGGAGTCTGGCTGGCGGCCTGATCGGTGCATGCGCCCTGTTCAGCTATGTCGTGCTGGCACCGAAAGTCGGGTTTTCGGCCCTGCTTGGGCTGGCCATCGTCGGACAGCTGCTGTCATCCCAGGCCATCGACCATTTTGGTCTGCTGGGCACCATCCAGCGTCCGGTATCTGTGATAAGGCTGGGGGGAATGCTGGTCATGCTGACCGGGCTCGTCGTCATGTTGTTCGGTGATCGGCTAGCAGATCGTTTTCTGCCACTGACGAAATGGCATCCCGGTTTGGTTGCCATGGCCTGAATAAGCCTGGCCACAGAGAGGATCGCCTGACTTGGTCAGGCGATCCGGCTCATATCGAGTCAGTCATCACCCCTGGACATTGACCAGGATCCGGCCGCGCACCTGGCCTGCCAGGAAGGCATCCCCCAGGGCCACGACCTGGGAGAGGGGCACTTCCCGGGTGAGGAGATGGAGGCGGGTCAGGTCGAGGTCCTCGGCCAGCCGGGCCCAGGCCTGCTGGCGCAGCGGACGCGGCGCCATCACGCTGTCTATGCCATAGAGGGTGACGCCGCGCAGGATGAAGGGCATGACGGTGGAGGGGAAGTCCATCCCCCCTGCCAGGCCGCAGGCGGCCACGGCGCCGCCGTAGCGGGTAGTGGCGCAGGCGTTGGCCAGGGTATGGCTGCCGACGGTGTCGATGACGCCGGCCCAGCGCTCCTTGCCCAGAGGCCGCCCCGGCGCGGCCAGCTCGGCGCGATCGATCACCTCGACGGCGCCGAGGGACTGGAGATAATCCGCCTCGTTCAGACGTCCGGTGGCGGCCACGACCCGATAGCCCAGCTTGGTCAGGAGGGCGATCGCCACGCTGCCCACGCCGCCGTTGGCGCCGGTCACCAGAATGTCACCGTCCCCGGGGGCCACGCCGTGCTTCTCCAGCGCCATCACGCAGAGCATGGCGGTGTACCCTGCGGTGCCGATGGCCATGGCATCCCGGGGGCTCAAGCCAGAGGGCAGAGGCACCAGCCAGTCGCCCTGGACCCGTGCCCGCTCCGCCAGCCCGCCGCTGTGGGTCTCACCCACGCCCCATCCGTTCAACACCACCTTGTCGCCGGGGCGCCAGTCGGGGTGCTGGCTCTCCAGCACGGTACCGGCAAGGTCGATGCCGGGGATCAGGGGGAAGCGGCGCACCACGGGGGCGGCACCGGTGAGGGCCAGGCCGTCCTTGTAGTTGAGGGAAGACCACTCCACCGCCACGGTCACATCCCCGGCAGGCAGTACCTCCTCGGGGAGGCTCTGGTAGCTGGCGCGATAACCCGTCTCGTCTTTCTCGATCAGAATACCCTTGAACATCTTGTTTCCTCGCATTAATTGGACTGCGTGACTATTAATGAACGTTAAAAAATCACTTGGCTAACTTCATGAAAAAATTGAGAAAAGAGAGCATAGGCTCGGTATTGCCCACCAGGCGTGCGCGCAGTACGGCGCCTTCCCAGCCGATCCAGAACTGATGGGCGAGGGCGGGGCAGTCGCTGTCGTGAGGCAGATCCCCCGTCGTCACCGCCTCCCTCAGGCACTGGGCGAGCAGCGCCTCCCAGTCGAGCAGGATCTGCTCGAGGCGAAGGCGCAGCTCGGGGGAGAGTTGCACCACCTCCTGGCCCAGGTTGCCCACGAGGCAGCCACGCTGGAACGCGAAGCGGGTCATGCCCAGGCAGGCGCTGTCGACGAAGGCGCCAAGGCGCGCCAGGGGGGACAGGCTCGCATCCCCCAGATAGCGCGTCAGCTTGCGGCAGAAGTAGTGGTGATAGGCATCCATGACCGCCAGGGTGAAGTCGTGCTTGGTGGCGAAGTAGTGATAGAAGGAGCCCTTGGGGATCCGGGTCGACTGCAGCACCCGCTCGATGGAGGTGGCGGCGATGCCCTGCTCGGTCAGCAGCTCCATGCCCCGGCGGATCAGCAGATCCCGGGTGTCGGCATAGGTGTGTCCGTGCTGGGCAGGGCGGCCGCGGGGGCGGCGGGGCAGGGCGTCATTGGGTTGCATGGGGGTTATTAGACGCCTCGTCTAGAAATAATGCAAGCCAGGGGCTGAAGGGATGGGGCGGGGCGAAAAACAGCGAGGGCGCCAGTGGCGCCCTCGCATCGGTTGACGTTGGTTTCTCAACTGCGCAGCTTGTTGTAGACAAACAGCACTATCAGGGCGCCGACGGTGGCGATGATGATGCTCGGCAGGTTGAAGCCGGTGACGGTTCCCATGCCGAGCAGGGTGCTGACATAGCCCCCCACCATGGCACCGACCACCCCCAGGATCACCGTCATGAAGAAACCGCCGCCATCCTTGCCCGGCATGATCCACTTGGCCAGGATGCCGACGATCAATCCCAATACCACCCAGGTAAGAAATCCCATGAGCTCGTCCTCGTTGTGTGCAAAGAATGTGTGCAAAGAACCAGAGTATACGCAGGGATCCGGGTTGTATCCCGCCGCGGGTCGGCGTGAGTCAGAAACGGTCTTATGAGACTCGCTCATGACCATGGCAGGCAGAGGGCCTCAGCCGAGCGCGCGGGTGTCGAGCCGCTGCCCCGCAGGGGTGCACACCAGCACCGAGCCCTGCTCGAACCAGTCTCCCAGCACGATGCGCCGTGCCGGTCGACCGTCCAGGGGGAAGTCGTGGATGGCGGGCCTGTGGGTGTGGCCGTGGATCATCAGGCGGCAGCCGTGCCGGCGCAGCATGTCGTCCACCGCTTCCGGGGTCACGTCCATGATGATCTGGCTCTTGTGAGCATTTTCCATCTGGCTCTGGCCGCGCATCTTGTGGGCGATGGCTTGTCGGCGTGCCAGCGGCAGGCGCAGGAAGAGCCAGCGCAGCCATTTCTGCTGGGTGATGCGGCGAAACTTCTGATAGCCCTCATCCCGGGTGCAGAGCAGATCGCCGTGGCTCAGCAGCACCCGCTCGCCATAGAGCTCGATGACGCAGGGGTCGCCGAGCAGGGTCATACCGGCCCGCCTGGCAAACTGGCGCCCCAGCAGGAAGTCGCGGTTGCCGTGGATAAAGTAGACAGGCACGTTCTGCTTGCTCAGGGCGAGGAAGGCATCGGCCACCTCGCGGTGGAGCGGGTTGGGGTCGTCGTCGCCAATCCAGAATTCGAACAGATCCCCCAGCACATAGAGGGCGTCGGCACCGGGCGCCTCCTCGGCGAGAAAGCGCACCAGGGCGGCGGTCATGTCGGGCCTGCCCTGGCTTAGGTGAATGTCACTGATAAAGAGGGTGCTCATGAGGTCCTGGGCATCATGGTAAGAGAGTCCCGCCGAGGCGAATCGCAGGGGCCGTCGGCCGGGTGGATGAGGGGAGACCAGCAAAGCCCCGCAAGACTGCGCCCCTCCAGGGTCAGCAGCGCCTCGTAGGGGTCGCCGGACAGGCCCAGCAGGCGGCAGATAGCCGCTTCCCCCTTGAGCCCTTCATCAAAGCGCAGGCGCAGCACTGCCTGGTGGAAGGGCTCGCCAAAATGGGCCAGCAGGGCGGCCATCAGGCTGAGGTGGCGCCAGCCGTTGAGGTGCTCGAGGGGATCTGGGGTGATATAGAGCTCAAGGGACCAGCACTGGCCATCGGGCCCGCGACGGCTCTGCTCGGCGATCCAGACCTGCTCGCCCTTGCTTCGCACCTGCCAGCCTTGGGTTGCCAGCATCGCGGCAAGAGAGGCCGGGCCCGGGTGCTGGCAGAGGATGTCGAGATCGCTGCCGGGTCGGTCGAGCCCGATGGCGACCGTGCTCACCAGGGCCATATCGTCGCACAGGGGGCCAAGCTCATCCCACAGGCCGGCACTCAGCAGGGCATGGGCCGAGCGCTGGCGTGCGTTGCCACGGGCCAGATAGTCGAGGCGGCGCCAGTTCGGGGCGGCAGATGGAAAAACTGCGGCCGGGGCCGCAGTGGTATCAGAGCCTGGCCGGTAGGGATTACTCGGCAAGGGTCACCTTGGTGATCACCACGTCTTCGGTCGGGACGTCCTGGTGCATGCGGCCGTAGTTGCCGGTCTTCACGCCCTTGATCTTGTTGACCACGTCCATGCCGGCGGTCACTTCACCGAACACGCAGTAGCCGAAGCCCTGGGTGGTGGCGGACTTGAAGTCCAGGAAGTCGTTGTTGTTCACGTTGATGAAGAACTGGGCGCTGGCGGAGTGCGGCTCCATGGTGCGGGCCATGGCGATGGTGCCGACCTTGTTGGACAGGCCGTTGGCCGCCTCGTTCTTGATGGGGGCGCGGGTCTCTTTCTCTTTGAAGCCCGGGGCATAGCCGCCGCCCTGGATCATGAAGCCGTCGATGACGCGGTGGAAGATGGTGTTGTCGTAGTGACCGTCACGGCAGTATTGCAGGAAGTTGGCCACGGTTTCCGGGGCTTTTTCCGCGTTCAGGGTGAGGGTGATGTCGCCGTGGTTGGTGTGCAGAGTGACCATGAGTTGTCCTTTCATTTTGACGCGAGCGGCAAGGTGCTCGCAGGTGTATGGCATAAAGTGGTGGCAATTCTAGCCCATCAGGGCCCTGCGGCATAGATGGCAGGGGGGAGAGTCGGCTTTTGCGCCTCGTTTTCTATACCGGATGCGGTTAGAATGGCAGGCCATTTTACTCACAGGCAGTGGTCATAAGATGCTGAAGATATACAACACACTCACTCGTCAAAAAGAAGAATTCAAACCTATCCACCCGGGCAAGGTGGGCATGTATGTGTGTGGCGTTACTATCTATGATCACTGTCATATCGGCCACGGTCGCACCTTCGTCGCCTTCGACGTCGTCGCTCGCTACCTGCGCTACAGCGGCTACGAGCTGAACTATGTGCGCAACGTCACCGACGTGGACGACAAGATCATCAAGCGCGCCGCCGAAACGCACGTGACCTGTGACGATCTCACCGAGCGCCTCATCGGCGACATGCACCAGGATTTCGACGCCCTCGGCATGGTGCGCCCTGACATCGAACCCCGCGCCACCCAGCACATCCATGAAATCATCGCCCTGGTCGAAACCCTGCTGGAAAAAGGGCATGCCTACGTGGCGGACAACGGCGACGTCATGTTCATCGTCGACTCCTACGCCGACTACGGCAAGCTCTCCGGTCAGGATCTGGAGCAGCTGCAGGCCGGTGCCCGGGTCGACGTGGTGGATGCCAAGAGGAACCCCTTGGACTTCGTGCTGTGGAAGATGTCCAAGCCCGGCGAGCCGACCTGGGACAGCCCTTGGGGCCCGGGTCGCCCCGGCTGGCACATCGAGTGCTCCGCCATGAACTCCAAGCACCTTGGCAACCACTTCGACATCCACGGCGGCGGCTCGGATCTGCAGTTCCCGCACCACGAGAACGAAATAGCACAGTCCTGCTGCGCCCACGGCGGCGACTATGTCAACACCTGGATGCACAGCGGCATGGTGATGGTGGACAAGGAGAAGATGTCCAAGTCCCTGGGCAACTTCTTCACCATTCGCGATGTGCTGGCCCACTATGACGCCGAAACCGTGCGCTACTTCCTGATGTCCGGCCACTACCGCAGCCAGCTCAACTACTCGGAAGACAACCTGAAGCAGGCCCGCGCCGCCCTGGAGCGGATGTACACCGCCCTGCGGGATCTGCCGGCGGCCGCCGCCGCCGGTGGCGAGGAGCAGGTGGCCCGCTTCAAGGAGGCCATGGACGATGACTTCAACACCCCGGAAGCCTACTCCGCCCTGTTCGACCTGGTGCGCGAGATCAACCGCCAAAAGGGTGAAGATATGGCCGTGGCCGCCGGCCTCGGTGCCCGTCTGCGGGAGCTGGGCGCCGTGCTCGGCATCCTGCAGCAGGATCCGGATGCCTTCCTGAAGGGTGACGAAGCGGACGAAGAGGTCGCCGAGATCGAGCGCCTGATTGCCGAGCGCAACCAGGCCCGCGCCGACAAGAACTGGGCTGCCGCCGATGCCGCTAGAGCCCGTCTCACCGAGATGGGCATAGTGCTGGAAGACAGCGCCGGCAAGACCAGCTGGCGCCGTGCCTAAGGCCGGTGGCGCTGCTGGCGCCAACCGCTTGACCCAATAAAAAAACCGCAGCCCTGGGGCTGCGGTTTTTATTGGTTGTATGGAGATGGTATTCACCTGACAGTTGCCCACAAAAGGGAGTGGTCATACGGCTTCAAACCGGATAACAAAACGGTACCCCTACCGTGTTATCTGGAGTCACCGTATGACCACCAACGAGAAAGTAGCACGTCGCAAACTCAGCCTGCTAGAGCTCGCCAAAGAGCTCAATAATGTCAGCAAAGCCTGCAAGCTCATCGGCTACAGCCGTCAGCAGTTCTACGAAATTCGCCGTAATTACCAGACCTATGGCGCCGAGGGATTGCTCGACAAATTGCCCGGCTGTAAAGGGGCTCATCCCAATCGGGTCGCTCCCGAGATTGAACAGGCCATCCTCGATTACTCCCTCACCAGACCAACTCATGGCCCGCTGCGGGTCGCGCAAGAACTGGCTCTGCAAGGCATCAATGTCAGTGCGGGCGGTGTGCGTGGCGTGTGGCAACGGCACGACTTGCTCTCCAAACACGACCGCTTGCTGCGCCTTGAGAAAACTCACCGGGAGCAGACCATTGAGCTCAATGACGAGCAGATTCGCCTGCTCGAACGCTTCAGCCCCGAGTTTCGCGAACGCCAGATTGAGGTTCACTACACCGGAGAACTGGTGGCGGTCGACACCTTCTTCGTCGGCGCGCTCAAGGGGGTTGGCAAGGTGTATCTGCAAACCGTGCTGGACTGCTATAGCCGCCACGCCTGGGGACGGCTCTACACCAGCAAGCTGCCGGTGACCTCGGTTCATGTGCTCAATGAAACGGTACTGCCGTTTTTCGAGGCCCACGAGGCACGGGTCTATACCATCCTGTCGGATAACGGGCGCGAGTTCTGTGGACGAGCTGACCACCATCCCTACGAGCTGTTCCTGCAACTGGAGGGGATTGAGCACCGGACAACTAAGGTACGCAGGCCGCAGAGCAACGGCTTTATCGAACGGCTGCATCGCACACTGCTGGATGAACACTTCCGTATCAAGGGGAGGACGACCTGGTATGAGTCGGTAGAACAGATGCAGACAGACCTGGATAGCTACCTGGAACACTACAACACCCAGCGGCCACATCAGGGCAGGATGATGGAGGGACAGATGCCTTACAGCATGTTCAAGAAGGGTCTGAAATTGATACCGAAGGAAGTGCGCACTAAAGTAGCGTAAACAAGACACCGGTTTGAGGCCGGTGTCAGGTGATAACTAGATCTGTACATATTGGTTTTAATGTTCTCTCATTTAGTTTAAATAAAAAATATGTCTAATACTTGCAATCTTATTTTGCTATCCAGCTTAACTCCTTTCTAATAAAACTATCCCCACGAAGAGCTTCTTTTAACATGGGGATATTAACTATGACTTTAGAACCTTCGTTAGAGAAACTAATGCATTTAATATGTTTTTTTATTATCTCGCTTGCCGCTAACCTAGAAAAACCATAGTCTTGTAAAGCTGCCTCCCTCATATCCATCGTCCCATACTCTAACAATGGGGCAAGATTGCAACCAGCTGCGGACTCACCAAAAACTGCTTTGCTTAATTGATAAAAGTGAGAGCAGCGGCTTTCAAGCTCAAAAGTTACTTCATTTTCAATGCAAGAAATTGTTTCAATTATCTTTTGGTTCAAATGAACTGGATTATTTTGATCAAAATCAACCCAGCGATAAGTTTCTGGATCTCTAACAGTTTTCCCATATTTAATTCCATTATCAATGATTACGGAAAGGGGAGACCCCATAAGCCAAGAGTAAACAACATTAATCAACTGGTCTACGGAATTATCTGTAGATCTAATGTTATAGACCTCATTAATTGTTCTGATGTATTTTGAAACATCTTCTCTTGAATAAGATTTTAATATATTTCTCGGGTCTCTAGAGTATTGATGAGCTCTAGACTGTAGGTCACTATCGAAAGTGTGATTGCTTGAGAATGCAATAGGATCAATATCAGATATTTGTTTACGGACTAAATGGGCCAAGGAAGAGTCTATTATCTGATTCCTTATTTTTTCACTGAAGCCATTGAGTAGACTGCCTAATTCACCATTGTTCTTATAGTTAAGGACTTCCGAGAGTATTAATGCACTTATCTCTTTAATGTTTTTATCTGGAGATATTGTTTTCCCGTCAAGATAGTTAAGTATTTTCCTATGCTTAGAAAGTAAATTAATGAATCCATCATTAATATCTACTCCTGCACTTTCTTTAGCCCGTATCTCTACAGAATCCCAAATTTTCTCTATTTCACCAATACAAAATATGTTTCCAGATAGCTCATTGCGATACCGCCCTGCTCTGCCAGCTAGATTCCAGAAGTCTAGGTTACATTTCTCGGCGTCATTAAGTGTGCTTTGAGTAAATGGGTATATAAAAACATTTTGTGTAGGGAGATTAACTCCTTCTAATAGTGTTGATGTACAGAATATGTACTTAATTTTTTTGTTAGCATATAAATCCTCAATGCGCTTTCTAATAAACGTTGGCAATGAACCATTATGTAATGCTATGCCATAGCGTAAATACTTCGCGAGTATAAAATCTTTATGTACAAAATCTGAAATAAATTTTGCTTCATCGATAAGGTCTATGTCGTCTGTTTCATGTAGTTGTCCATTTGCTATCATATAGTCAATGAAATGCCCGCATTTTTTAACACATTCTATTTTGCTAGAGATGTAAATAAGGTTTGAATGTGATAAACGGCCAATTGAGCTAATAAGCTCAAAGCCATTGTTGTATTTTATTTTGGGGGAAAATTCGAAGGTTTCTCTTTTTACAGTGTCAAAATATTTAAATACACCATTGACTAAGTTTGAAAAATAAAGATTTTGAGTAACAGGGCTTTCTCTAACAACTAAGCTTTTTGCATTTTCATTTAGATTAAATGTTTTAAAAAACATTTCTGGATTTGATATCACAGGACTGGAAAAAACTAGCCTGACGTTTGGATAAAAATCTAGTGTTCGTCGGATAACTTTGAAAAGAGTTATTGCTCTGTTATTTTTTCGATCGGCTAATTTATGTGCTTCATCAATAAATAGTACGTCAATGATGATATCTGTGCCTGAGTTTTCAAATAAAAAGTTATTATATCTTTCTTGAGTGAAGATAAGAATGTTTTTACTGCTTTTGTTAAAATTGGAAACAGCCTTTGTCACATTGATGTTGCTAATTTCTCTATCTGTGAGCATTCGTCTAATGTCAATTAGATATTCCTCAAGAAGAGCTTTAGTGGGGAGAATGAAAACTATATTGTTAACGGATTTAATAAGATCTATGGCTGTGTTTTTAATTAAAAATGATTTACCTAGTGATGTTGGACCAGAAAAACTAAAATGCCGATTGTTAATTATAGCGTTGTAAATTTCAAACTGTGCATTTGTGAATATATCTGAGGTGTTGCTTATCTTTTGGTTAATTTTTCGGTAATTACTGGTAAGTTCAATGCTGACAGGAAGATGCAACCGTTGGTCGACAAATTTATTCTCAGCAGAAAACAGACCAAATTTATTCAAGACAGATTTTATAACTAGCTGGCAGCTTGGTTCGTTTCTATATAATTCATATAAAGATGCTATTATTTTTAATGATAAACTTCGATGTAAGCTGTCGTCTGAATTAGACAAGAAGTCGGAATACTTTAACAACTGGTGATATTCTTTAATTGTAATTTCATTGGAATTACTACCATTAAATCTATTAATTGATGTTGTTAGACATAGCTTTTCATATTTATGGTCAAAGTCATCGCTATTCGCAATGCGTGCACAGATATAATTTACGGCATTGACGTTCATTCAAGAATTTCCTCCATAATATCTGCTATCTCATTGCTCTTATTAACTGGCATTACATATAGGCTTACATTTAGGCCATAATTAATCGAGTTCAATGTTTCATTGTCGATATTATCTATAGCTTGCTGAACTATGTTTTTGATTGTATCTTCAATTGGCGTATTATTTGATGGTGGGCAAGATTGCATATTCAAGCAGTGCATTATAGCTAGATTGCTAATGAACTCATTCTGTTCACTAAACAGGGCCTTATACAATAGCTCACATTCTTCATGGCTGTACTTCATATTTAAAAATGAGCGTTCAGCTATTAGTTTTGAATTGAAAGAATATTTTGTAATATTTTGAATCATGTCATTTAGTGATTGGTTTAACTTTTCAATCAATGCTCCCTCACCTCCAAAACTTGAAACTATGAACTCAAGGCCATGTTGGGAATCATTTAAAAGATGTACATGATGATAATGAGAGTGGTCTATGTAGGTAGAGTATATATGAGGCGCGTTTAATACCGATTCAACTACGCGACTTGATAGTAATTTATATGCAGGTTGCCTATGTTTTTGATCCCTCAATACTTTTAAGGCTGATGACGTCAGAACCGTGCCATTCAAAGCTTTATCTGCGTGTCCTAACACAAAGCCAAGTTCACTGGTGAGTGATTTAGCAATCGGATTTAAGTTGAAATGTGGGAATCCTTTATCAATTGGGACTAAAATTGATATTGAGATGTTACTATTAACATTAATCGTTGAGATTTGTTTAAAATGGTTTTTAAAACTCGTATCTAGGGTTACTTTACTTGGTTGATCTGAAAAAACCCGAGAGTTAAAGAAAATGTTCAAGTCATCGAAATTTATATCAAAAAGAATATCACCCGAGAGATCGTTTCCCTCTTCATTGGTCGTTAAAATTGAATAAGCTATAGGGATATCTGTTGACTCCTGTCCAATAACAAGTGAGCCAGATATACCATTGTAATCAGAGCTTTTCTCAACGAGTTCAGGATGTGGGTTGCTTTGAATATTGAAGTAACATTCAGAACCGTCAATTTCAGGAGAATTTAAAAGTAAGCGTAATGGGGAATTTTGCTTTGCTTTGTAGCCAAAGGCTATGAAATTACCGTTGTTTTCTACAAGTTTACCTAACCTTAATGGTGTGTAGCTTTTTTCTTGTACTTGAATTATAGAAATATCTTTGTTTTGTAGGCCATAAATTTTTTGAGGAGTTAATTTTATATGCGCGTGTTTATTTAATGTAATATGAGATGTGCATAACTTAATATTACATTGTTTACAACAATCACTAACACCATCATTATAAGGTTCACACTGATTTGAGATATGGCATACCCCATGTTTAGAGCTAATGACGTATGAGCTATCATCAGCGCTAGATTTGAAATGATAGCCACTTGACTCAGAGATTGAATCGGAAAGATTAGTTATGATTTTCACCACATTTTTTCTACTCATAGCACAACTCTATTTACACCATTCTCTGGATAGGTGATTGAAACTTTATATCCTTGAACCACACATTGATCATACATTGTAGTTATTAGCTCATTTTTACTGCTCATGTGTATTTTGGCATTTTTATTGAAGTTTATTATTCTACATATGGTTTTGTTGTTGGGGTGATTGTGACGGCTTTTATCTGCGCAAATGATGTAATCAGTATTGCCTATTAACTTTAGTAGTTCAGCGTTTGTGTTTTTCTCGCTGGCATGATGGGATAACTTGACTGCATTAAATGATATATTAGACAGGTCTTTTGACTTTAATGCTTGGATGATATCGCTTGGGTGGCTATCACCAAGAAACAATACGTTGTATTTTTCATATGTAAGAATGAAGGATATACTTGACCTATTAGTGATGGAGGTGTCTTCGATAAAAAAATCATTATTATTTTTTAAATCCAAAAGAGATTCACAAATAGATTTTTCAATTCGGCTCGTTACTGATATTTTTTTGTTGTGTTGTTTCTTTTTGGCTTTTTCATTTAGCCGTTCAAGTATGTCATTGTTTGGCGTAAGAGCTGTTAGAGTTATATTATTGAAGGTTAAAGGAGAGTCTTCATATTGAAATGTTTGAACATAAACCCCTAAAGTACAAAGTGACTTTTGAAGTTCCCTATCTTGTCTAAAGGAAATTTTTTTATTGTTAGTGTCTTTTTTTATAATTTTTTCAATCAAATCAAGACTATTAAATATGAATTTTTGTATAACCACGCCATCAGCCATAAGATATTTGTAACCACCGATGTGATCATCATCATTATGTGTGACAATTGCAATGTTGATTGGCTTCCCATTTAAAATTCTTTTAAGACTCTTTGTTAGTTGTCGGCGAATCTTGAATGATTCAGGCCCTGAATCAACCAAGATTATGCTTTCGCCACAAGTAACCAGTAGGCAGTCACCGTGCCCTGCGTCAATAATATCAATTTTCATTTTGCTTTTACTTGTTCTAAATAAAAACTTGACCTAGTTAAGTTATTAACACGGCGGAATACTCACTATCGGCCTTCAATTTAAAACCATTTCCCGATATGGATGTGTGCCGCTTGCTGTTGTACTCACAATGATTTTTTCACTTATGCAACCATGTTGATGAAGTCTTTTGCATAGGTGCGACAATCTGATCTCGCCACAGGGTGGGCGAGGGATTGGCTCTGAGATAACAATCAGCCCGATCTTTGCCCCGAATAGACAGGGTGCTGTTACTGCGGTGCAATGCGCTGCGCTTATTGCACCCTACGCCTGTTAACCGACCTCGGTGCCGCGGGTTGCGTGTTGCCCCCTGTTGTTCGCCGAGGTGAGACCGTTTGTCCAGGCCGCGAGGCAGGACGCCGAGCGAGCGCCGCTGGGCCAGGGATGGCCCATCGGCGCGTGCCGTCGGACAAAGGGGGGAACCGAGGGCACCCGACGCAGGAGGGCGAACAAGCGGGGGTGGCCTTTCTTTTGGTGACTTTTCTTTGGCCACGCAAAGAAAAGTCACTCGCCCAAGCCCGAAGGGCGGGCGAAACCCTGTCGAGGACGGAGTCCTCGCGTCCTGCATGGCGAAGCCATGTCAATCCAGCGGTCTACGACATCGAGTAATGATGTTACCGACCCCTCACCCTGGCCCTCTCCCCCAAAGGGGCGAGGGGATAAGGGCGAAACCCGGTCGAGGGCAGCGCCCTCGTGTCCTGCATGGCGAAGCCGTGCCATTAGGCGTGGGGCGGCATTCGCCAGGCAATGACGTTACCGAACCCCTCACCCTAACCCTCTCCCACAAGGGGAGAAGGGATGGTTACCGCGGACGATTACGCTCCGCTAATCGACCCTACATGGTGGCGCCGTGCCAATCAGGTGAGCGACCCCTCACCCTGACCCTCTCCCGCAAGGGGAGAGGGGATGGTTACCGAGGACGATTACGCTTCGCTAATCGACCCTACTCGACCCTACCAATTGTTTTCAACGTCTCATCCGCAAGGGGAGAGGATGGAGCCCCGAGGCTGACGGGCACTCCCGTCGAGGGTGAAACCCTCGCCCCTTGCCGCAGGCGCGGGATGCCGGGCTGGCATCCGCCAGAATTGCTACCGCCCCTGGCTCTCGCTACCACAATGCGCCGCTGACCCGACGGGACGAAACCGGGGCCAACGGGCACCCGTTACCATCCTACGGAGCCGACGGGGCCCGATCCACGGCTATTGCTGAGGGATGTGTCAGAAATGATGGGTTTTTTGCGCTGGTTCAAAGTTATGGCCCGGGGCGGGCCGCCGGGTGGGCCCCGGGCGTGGCGGTGCGCCCGCCAGGCCTTAAGCGGGTGGGCGTTTTCCCGGCCTACCCCTTTCTCGCACTTGTCTGGCGTGCCCCGAGTTGGCTAAGGTGTGCGGCAATCGCATGCAAGCCGGGAGAGAGGCATGGACAAGATATTGCAGGCTCTGTCAGTACGGGTCACCGGGGCACGGGATCTGGAGAGTCTGACCCGCCCCCTGCTGGAGATGCTGGAGACGGTGACCGGGCTGGAGTCGACCTACCTGACCGAGATCGATCTCGAGCAGGGCATCCAGCATATCCGCTATGCCCGCAACGTGGCCGGGCTGCAGATCCCGGAGGGGGCGGCGGTGGAGTGGAGCGATACCCTGTGCCGCCGGGCCATCGACGAGGAGAGGCGCTATACCGACGACGTCGCCGCCCACTGGGGGGATTCGCAGGCGGCCAGGGCCCTGGGCATCCGTACCTATCTGAGCAGCCCGGTGCGCACCTCGTCCGGCTCCCTCTATGGCACCCTGTGCGGCGCCAGCGCCGAGCGCAAACCCCTGGTGGAGGGGGCGGAGCAGCTGATCGCCTTCTTCGCGCGCCTCATCGCCGAGCAGGTGGAGCGCGAGCACCTGCTGCTGCAGTTGCAGCGGGCCAACGACGAGCTGTCACGCCAGGCCCTGTCCGATCCCCTGACCGGGCTGCCCAATCGCCGGGCCCTGATGCTGGAGCTCACCCGGCTGTTCTCCCTGTCGGATCGGGCCGGGCACCCCGTCTTCATCGCCTTTATCGATCTCGACGGCTTCAAGGCCATCAACGACACCCACGGCCACGACGCGGGGGATCGGCTGCTCACCACCATGGCGCGGCAGCTGAGCGGGACCCTGCGCAGCGGCGACATGCTGGCGCGCTTCGGCGGCGACGAGTTTGTCGCCGTGGGCATGGGGCCCATCCCGGGGGCCCGCTCGGTCGAGGCGGCGGTGCAGACCTTCCAGCGCCGCCTGTTCGAGCAGAGCGTGCTGCAGCTGCCGATGGGGGATCGGGTGCTTCACTACCCCGGCGCCAGCGTGGGCGCGGTGGCGGTCGATCCGGCACGGGTCAGCGTCGAGGAGGCCCTGCGCCGGGCCGATGCGAGCATGTATGCGGTCAAGCGCCAGCGGCGCAGCGCAGGGGACGGCCCCATCCCGCCTGCGACCCATTGACGGGCCCGGCCCGCGAGGGCCCTGGGGCCGGTTTGATGCGGCGCATGGCGAGGCCGCTCCCCCGATGCTAGGATGCCCATCCCTTTCCAAGACGGAGCCCAGTCGTGGCCAATCCCTTCATTCGCACCCTGCGCGCCCTGGCGGCGCAGGCGACCGCCCTGATCGCCGGGCTCTCTGAGTTTCAGCAGCGCATCTGGGTGGTCAGCATCATCAAGGATGCCTATACCGACACCTTCATCGTCAACGAGGGGAGCTTCGAGGAGCCCATGCAGTGGATGCACCGCAAGGGCTACAGCGCCGAGATGCTGGCCCGGGTCGAGGCCATGGCCCGCTCCCAGGTGATCCAGCTCGAGCTGGGCGGGCAGCACCACCGCCTGATGCGGGTGAAGTAGGGACGGCGCCGGGCTCAGGGGGCGGGGAAGTACTTGTGCTGGATCTGCTGGAACTCGCTGCTGGCCAGCACCTGGGTCAGGCCGTGCTGGAACTCCTTGACCAGGGCATCGTCCACCGGGTGGCTGAAGGCGAAGCAGAACTGCTCCGAGCTCAGCACCCAGCGCACCGCGAACCGGGCGGGATCCAGCTGCTGGGCCTTGATGAGGTCCATCAGGGTGGACTTGTTGCTGGAGATGAGGTCGACCCGGCCCGAGGTGAGCATCTTGAGCGCCTGGGGGAGGCGGTTCGCGGTCATGATCTTCTGCTCGTCGAAGCCGCCGTTGAGCAGCAGTTGCTCCCCCACGTCGGCGCGCACCGCGCCTATGGTGTACTGCTGGGCATCCTCGGGTCGGGTGAGGGTCAATGGGCGGCTGGCGAGGCCCATCAGCACTATCTCGGCATAGCCGATGGGGCAGGCCCACTTGAACAGCGGGTTGCGCGCCTCGGTGCGGGCGGTGGAGAAGAGCACCACATTGGGCTTCTGGGTCAGCAGGTAGTAGCCCCTCGCCCAGGGCAGGATGCTGACGGGCTGGGGCGGCGTGCCTGTCTTCTGCCACACCAGGTGCAGCAGGTCGATGGCGAAGCCGCTGGGGGTGCCCCCTTCCCCGGCGAAGTTGTAGGGTTTGTACTCCTCGGTGAGGTAGTGCAGCTTGGCGAGCGCCGGGCTGGCCTGCAGCGGGCCAGCCCAGAGCATCGCCATGAGGGCGGTGCCCGCGAGGGTGGCGAGCCTGCCCCTGATCCCTGACATCCCTGTTCTCATCCTGACCGTCCTGCTCCGAGTGCCCAGTTTCAAGTGTTGCCAAATCATGGGGTTTCGCCACCCAGGGGGGAAGGGGAGGGCGGGGGGGCCGCCCTTTTCAGAAGGCATCACCAGGCCGGGCGGCTGTGGCCGATGGGCTTGAACGCCTCATCGCGCAGGCCCACCAGCAGGGTGTCACCATCTTCCTGCAGGCGGAATTCGCCGTAGCGCGCCTGCTCATACTGAGCCCCCGCCCCCTCCTCGAAGAAGAAGGCATCCGGCCCGATCCGCCATTGACCCTGGACGTTGCGCACCCTCAGCAGGCGCTCGCCCGGGGCCAGGGCCTCGGGGTTGCCTTGCGCCACCCAGTGCGCCACCTGATCCCCGTCGAGGCGAACGACCAGGGTATGGGCGCCGGCAGCCTCCTGACGGCCCGCCAGCTGGCGGGCGAGGGCATAGTTCAGCCGCATGTAGTCCCCCTGCATCAGGGAGCGGGGATCGACCGGCGCGAGCTCGAGCAGCACCACCTCGCCGGCGCTCATGGCGCGCTCGAAGCGCCAGACGCCGGCATTGATGCCCACCAGGATGGCGAGGCCGGTCAGCAAGAAACCAAGGCGTCTCATGCGGTATTCCTCCCATGAAGGGGCTTGTGCCCTTGAGCGTCGCCGAGCGACAGGGCGCCGAAGCCCGGCAATGCGATGAGGCCGATCAGCAAGAAGACGAGGCGTCTCATGAGGCTATCTCCCTGCCGAGGGTCTTCAGCAGATGGCGGGTGCCGAGCAGCAGGGCGCCCGAGCCCAGCAGCAACCAGGACTTGGTCATCAGGGTCAGCCCCAGATCGTAGTAATAGAGGGAGCCGAAGCCGAGCAGCAGCAGGACGGCCAGGGTCATGAGCGCGAGGCTGCCGCCGTAGAAGCCGAGCACCAGCACCAGGGCGCCGGCGCCCATGCCGGGGATGAAGGCGCTGAGCAGCACCAGGGGCAGGCCGGCGAACAGCGGCAGCCTGAGGCGCACCATGATCCCCAGC
This sequence comes from Aeromonas sp. FDAARGOS 1409, assembly GCF_019048705.1. Classification (NCBI taxonomy): domain Bacteria; kingdom Pseudomonadati; phylum Pseudomonadota; class Gammaproteobacteria; order Aeromonadales; family Aeromonadaceae; genus Aeromonas; species Aeromonas sp. FDAARGOS 1409. Next base: position 4,146,410 of record NZ_CP077395.1, on the reverse strand, counting down.
AGCAAGGCGGCGCAGAGCAGGGGATTGAGCCAGTGCGGCAGCCGGGAGGGGCTGAACTCGTCCAGCACGCTGGCTCCGCCGTCCCAGAGCGGGTGGTGCAGCCGTCCCAGCACCAGCAGGGAGAGGGCCAGTCCCAGGGTCAGGGACTCGTAGAGCTGATGGCGAACGGGATCCCGCTCGGCCTGCAGCCAGCACAGGGTGACGGCCCCCATCACCAGCGGCAGGGCCAGCAGGTGCAGGCCGAGGCAAGCCAGTCCAAGCGTGAGCAGGATGGCGGCGGCGAAGCTGTGGAACAGGCGCACCAGCCAGTGCTCGAACAGGGCGGCAATCCCGAGGGAGAGGGTGCAGAGGCCGAACCAGAGGGGGGCCGCGTCCAGATCCAGCCTGTCCAGCAGGCCGTAGAGCAGCCAGGCATCGGCCGCGAGCGCCAGCGCCAGCACGAACTGATCCCAGAGATCGGTGCGTCGGGCGGTGCGATTGAGGCCGAGGGCGGCGATCATCAGGACGGCGCCCATGGCGAGGGCGTGGTCCGCCTCCCGGGTCAACTCCTCGAACGCCATGAACAGAAAGAAGAGCAGGAAGAGGGCGGCAATCCAGCCCACCATGCCGAGTAGGAAGCGGCTCGACCAGTGGGGCTGTTCGTCCCTGGGGCACTCCCCTTCCACCAGACGGGCGGCCCTCAGGCGCTCCCAGATCACAGGATCAGACATGTGGCCTCCGTTGTTGTTGCAGCCAGCGGCTGGCCAGCACCGACAGACCGATGGCGATGAGACAGAGCAGCAGGAAGCCGTTCATGTCGGGCTCCATCCACTTGCCGAGCGCCGCCAGGATGACGGCGATGAGGCTCAGGCAGCCCATGGCGAGCCCGGCGATGAACCTGTGGTGCCAGCGCAGGTAGGCGGCGGCGAGCCAACCTAGCCAGGCGGGCCAGACCCAGGGGGAGGCGGCATCGAACAGGGCCAGCAGGGCCAGCAGGGTGACCCCGAGCCCGGCGGCCAGCCCCGCCAGCCAGGAGGGCATCAGGGCGTAGCGGGCGGGGGCCAGCATGAGCAGCCCCCAGAGGGCGGCGTTGAGCAGGGTCAGGCACCAGCCGAGGGCCTCCTCGTCGAAGGAGAAGAAGAGATCGATGAGGCCGAGCCGCCAGTAGAGCACCAGGGCGAGCTGGCCGAGCAGCCAGGCGAGCGTCCAGAGCAGCGGGCTCCTGCCGAGCGCCGCCAGCGGCAGCAGCAACAGGGCCCAGGTGGCGAACAGTTGCCAGGGATCGGCACCGGTCTGGTAGGTCTGGCCCACCAGGGCCAGCAGGGCGCCGAGGTTGAGGGCCAGGGTCAGCAGCAGGGCCTGGCGCGGGGTGTCGGCCAGGGGCCTGCGCCAGAGTACCAGCAGCATGGCGAGCAGGGGCAGCTCCAGCAGGGCGAGGCGCGAGAGGCGGCCCAGGGCCTGCCAGTTGAAGGCGACGAAGAACACCAGGCCGGCACCGAGGCAGAGACAGCCGAGCCAGAGCAGCAGGCGGTCGAACAGCCAGCGCCAGCGGGCGGGGCCCGGGGGCAGATCGCACAGGGCGAGAGCGGCGGACAGGGACTCCCGGGGGAGGCGGCCGCGTCTGACCCAGTCGAGCAGGGTCTGTCTTGAGGTGAGGTGCATGGCGAGGCTCCTGAAGCCGTCGTGCCTGAAAGATAAGGCATTATGGCACGGCGCCGCGCTCCGGGGCAGCATCCGCGGTGGGGATGCGACATCGGCGCCGGGCACAAAAAAGCCCCCGCCGGGAGGAGGGGGCCGGAATGACGGCCGGGGCGGCGGTGTTGATCAGTGCTCACGCTGATCCCACCCCCTTGTCCCCGGGGCGTCAGACGAAGATCAGGGTGCTGACGCCCAGGCCCACGAACAGCGCGGCGCAGGCGATGCGGATCCCCTTGAGGGGCAGCCTGTCGGCGCCGAGCTTGCCGAGCAGCACCACGGGGACGTTGGCCAGCATCATGCCGAGGGTGGTGCCCGTGATGACCTGGACGAGGGAGTCGTACTTGGCCGCCAGCAGCACCGTGGCTATCTGGGTCTTGTCACCGATCTCGGCGATGAAGAAGAGCACGAAGGTGGCCATGAAGGGGCCGTATTTGTCCAGCGAGCTCTCCTCGTCGTCCATCTTGTCCGGCACCAGGATCCAGGCGGCCATGGCGATGAAGGCGCCGGCGACCAGCCAGGTCATCACCCTGGGGTCCATCCAGCGACTGATGAACTCCCCTATCCAGGCGGCGCCCGCATGGTTGAGCAGGGTGGCGGCCAGCATGCCGGCGATGATGGGCCAGGGTTTGCGAAAACGACAGATGAGCAGCAACGCCAGCAGCTGTGTCTTGTCGCCGATCTCGGCGATGGCAACGCTGATGGTGGAGGTTAACAAGGCTTCCATAAAGATGACCGGGGGACGGAATTGTAATAAACCAAAGACAAGCCTGTGCCATCCGTCCCCGGTTCTGGCACTGGCCCGTCAAAGGTCTTGTCAAATCCGGCATTGCCCGGATCACCCTGACCATGGTGAGTTGGCACCAAGTATGTTGATCAGGATCGCGCACCGGGTTGGCACCCGCGGCGAGACTACTCCCCCTCGATGGGAGCCGGCATTCTAGGGAAAAAGCGCGGGAGAGACAAGCAGATCAACCGCCCACCAGCTTGACCTGAAAGCCCGCCCTCTCCAGTTCGGCCTTGATCAGGTCCCGTTTGTCCCCCTGGATCTCGATGATCCCCTCCTTGAGGCCGCCGCCGGTGCCGCACTTCTTCTTGAGCAGGGTGGCGAGGGCCTTCTGCTGATCGGCAGGCACGCCGTAGATGCTGATGACCCCGGCCCCCTTGCGCCCCTTGGTCTCGCGCCGGATGCGCACGACCCCGTCGGCGGGGAAGGGGGAGGCGTTCTGGGCGGGGGCGGATTCCTTGATCATGCCGCCGTCCGTGCTGTAGACCAGGCGGCTGTTGTTGTCGTGACTCATGGCAATACTTTGTCGGTTAGCGAAGCGGAGTTTGATTTTACGCAAATAAATGTTGGGGGCACAGCTTATAATCCTCCCACTAAAAGCGAATTATTCTTGTTTAACTTCAGGGGCCCGTCATGGTACTCACACAGCTGTCGCCGGGACAGAGTGCTCGCATCAAGAACATGAACCAGTTGACGCGTCCATTGCGACGCAAGCTGATGGTGATGGGGCTGCTGCCCCAGACCGAAGTCCTCTATCTGCGGGCCGCCCCCCTGGGGGACCCGCTCCAGATCCAGTGCCAGGGCATCTGCCTCTCCATGCAGCGGAGCCTGGCCCAGCAAATCGAGGTGGAGCCGGTATGAGTTTCCTTGCAGCAGAAGAGCCTGGCTCAACTTACCAATGTGGAAGCGCCATGAGCCACTCACAGCAGAAGAGCCTGAATCATCGAATCGAGGTGGAGCCGGTATGAGCTACAACCTGGTCACGGTCGGCAATCCCAACAGCGGCAAGACCTCCCTGTTCAACGCCCTGACCGGCTCCCGCCAGCAGGTGGGCAACTGGAGCGGGGTCACCGTCGACAAGAAGATGGGGACCTTCTCTGCCGAGGGGCAGGACTACAGCCTGGTGGACCTGCCCGGCATCTACGCCCTGGCAAACCAGGAGGCGAGCCTGGACGAGCAGATCGCCAGCCGCTTCGTCCAGAGCCAGCAGCCGGATCTGCTGCTCAACGTCATCGACGCCGCGAACCTGGAGCGCTCCCTCTACCTCACCCTGCAACTGCGGGAGCTGGGCCTGCCCATGGTGGTGGTGCTCAACAAGATGGATCTGCTGGAGAAGCGCCGCATCGCCATCGACGAGGCGCTGCTCGCGAAGGCGCTGGGCTGCCCCGTGGTCTCCTTGTCCGCCCACAACCGCCAGCAGGTGGCGGCCTTCAAGGCCCGTATCCACCAATTCATCGGCCAGTCCCAGCCCGCCCTGGTGCTCGACTACGGCCAGCCCCTGGAGGCGGACATCGCCGAGCTGGAGACCCTGCTCGCCCACCACCACCTGAGTACCCGCGGTCGCGCCCTGCGCCTGCTGGAGGAGGACGTCGCCATGCAGGCGACCCTGGCGGCGGGCCAGCAGGCCGCCGCCGCCAACCTGGTGGGCCGCGCCCACCACGCCCAGGACATCGACCTGCAACTCGCTGATTTGCGCTACGGCCACATCCACCACTGGTGCCAGCAGGCGTGCCAGCAGAAGGGCAGACTCACCGTCGCCCAGAGCGAGCGGCTGGACAGGGTGCTGCTCAATCGCTGGGTGGGCATCCCCTTCTTCCTGCTGGTGATGTACCTGATGTTCATGTTCGCCATCAAGGTGGGCAGTGCCTTCATCGACTTCTTCGACATCCTGGGGGGGGCCCTCTTCGTGGACGGGGTGCACCACCTGCTGGGGCTGGTGTCGGCCCCCGACTGGCTGGGAGCCGTGCTCGCGGACGGCATAGGCGCCGGTCTGCAGACGGTGGCGACCTTCATCCCTGTGGTGGGCTGCCTCTTCCTGTTCCTCGCGGTGCTGGAGAGCTCGGGCTATCTGGCCCGCGCCGCCTTCGTGGTGGATGCCCTGATGCGCCGCCTCGGCCTGCCCGGCAAGGCGTTCGTCCCCATGCTGATGGGCTTTGGCTGCACAGTGCCCGCCGTGATGGCGACCCGCACCCTGGGGTCGGAGCGCGAGCGGCTGATGACCTCGGCCATGGCCCCCTTCATGTCCTGCGGTGCCCGCCTGCCGGTCTACGCCCTGTTCGCGGTGGCCTTCTTCCCCGAGTCGGGGCAAAACCTGGTGTTCGGTCTCTATCTGTTCGGCATCCTGGTGGCGGTGCTCACCGGCCTCTTCCTGCGCAGCACCCTGCTGCCGGGCAAGAGCGACTCCATGGTGATGGAGATGCCCGATTACGAGTGGCCCCGTCCGGTGGACGTGGGGCTGCGCACCTGGCAGAAGCTCAAGGGCTTCATCTTCGGCGCCGGCAAGACCATAGTACTGATGGTGGCGGTGCTGAGCGTGCTCAATTCGCTCGGCACCGACGGCAGCTTCGGCAACCAGGATCAGGAAGACTCGGTGCTGAGCAAGCTGAGCCAGTCCGTGACCCCGGTGCTGCATCCCATAGGCGTGCGGGACGACAACTGGCAGGCCACGGTCGGCATCCTCACCGGCATCTTCGCCAAGGAGGCGGTGGTCGCCACCCTCAACAGCCTCTACGCCGGCGGCGCCGGTGACGAGGAGCAGAGCGAGTACTCCCTGCTCGGCAGCCTGAAGGAGGCGCTGGCCACCATTCCCGCCAACCTGGCGGACATCGATCCCGCCGATCCCATGGGGCTCAAGGTGGGGGAGCTGGCGGACAAGCAGGCGGCGGCCGAGGCCCAGGAGGTGGACACCTCCACCTACGGCAACATGCAGACCCACTTCGACGGGGTGGCCGGCGCCTTCGCCTACCTGCTGTTCGTGCTGCTCTACATGCCCTGCGCCGCCGCCATGGGCGCCCTGGTGCGGGAGACCGGTCGCCAGTGGGCCCTGTTCACCGCCGCCTGGTGCAACTACGTGGCCTTCCTGTGCGCCACCCTCTTCTATCAACTGGCGACCTTCGCCGCCCACCCGGAGCAGAGCCTGATCTGGACCCTGAGCTATCTGCTCTCCCTGGGGCTGCTGTGGTGGCTGGGCCGGCGCCACGGCGATCTCATCGCCCGCAGGGTGGTGACCCTGTGATACTGCGCGAGCTGGGGGATTACCTTGCGAAGAGCAAGCGGGCGAGCCGGCGGGAGCTGGCCCGCCACTTCCACACCTCGGAGGATGCGGTGGAGGCCATGCTCGGCGTCTGGATGCGCAAGGGGCGCGTCGTCAAGCGGGAGACCCGGCTGTGCGGCGGCAGTTGCTGCGGCAGCAGCGAGGAGGTGACGTTCGAGTGGTGCGAGCCCGGCCGGATAGGGCTGGTGCAAAAAGGCTGACGCCACCTGAGATGAAAAAGGGAACCCCAGGGTTCCCTTTCTTGTGGGCAGCGGGCGGGGCAGAAACGGCACCCTGGTGCTTGCTCGGGGCCAGCGGCTGGGCGCCCTCTTCGCCGTCATGCCAGCCTGGCCAGCATCTCCCTGGTGACCAGCACTATGCCCTGCTCCGAGCGGTGGAAGCGGCGGGCATCCTCGTCGGCATTTTCACCTATCACAGTGCCTTCCGGCAGCTTGCAGCCCTTGTCGATCACCACCCGGCGCAGCCGGCAGCCGGCCCCGATCTCGACCCCGGGGAAGATCACCGCCTGATCCAGGGTGCAGAAGGAGTCGACCCGCACGTTGTTGAACAGCAGCGAGCTCATGATGAAGGAGCCGCTGACGATGGTGCCGCCGGCGAACATGGAGTTGATGCTCATGCCGTGCTGGCCATTCTGATCCTGCACGAACTTGGCGGGGGCCGTCATGTTTTGGCTGGTCCAGATGGGCCAGTGCTGATCGTAGATGTCGAGCTCTGGCGTCACCGAGGCGAGATCCATGTTGGCCTCCCAGAAGGAGTCCACCGTGCCCACGTCGCGCCAGTAGGGGCGCTGCTGCTCCCCACAGCCGACGCAGGACATGCTGAACGGGTGGGCGTAGGCGGTGCCCTCCCTGACCACCCGCGGGATCACGTCCATGCCGAAGTCGTGATGGGACTGCTCGTCGGCCAGATCCTCTTCCAGCAGCTGGTAGAGATAGGCGGCCTCGAAGATGTAGATCCCCATGGAGGCGAGCGCGGTGTCGGGGCGCCCCGGTATGGCCGGCGGGTCGGCGGGCTTCTCGACGAAGGCGTTGATCTTGCGCTCCCCGTCCACCGCCATCACGCCGAAGGCGCTCGCCTCCTGGCGCGGCACCTCGATGCAGGCCACTGTCATGCGGCTGCCCAGGTTGACGTGATCGAGCAGCATGGCGGCGTAGTCCATCTTGTAGATGTGATCCCCCGCCAGCACGATCACGTACTTGGGGCCGTGCTGGCGAATGATGTCGAGATTCTGGTAGACCGCATCGGCGGTGCCGCGATACCAGCTGACCTCGTCCACGCGCTGCTGGGCCGGCAGCAGCTCGATGAACTCGTTCATCTGGTAGCGCAGGAAGGACCAGCCCGACTGCAGGTGACGCAGCAGGCTGTGGGACTTGTACTGGGTGACCACACCGATCCGGCGAATGCCGGAGTTGACGCAATTGGAGAGGACGAAATCGATGATGCGGAACTTGCCGCCAAAATGGACGGCCGGTTTCGCCCGATCGTCCGTCAACTGCTTGAGGCGGCTGCCTCGCCCTCCTGCGAGCACCAGGGCCATGGTCTCGTTCAGCAACTGTCTGGCCTTCGCGGTGTTGGCTGGTTGTAACGACATGGAATACCTCTTTATTGATATGTCGCCTCAATAGTGCCTCCTTTGAGGCCTGTGCGAAAGGGTTTTCAGCTCCTTTTGCCCGGCTGGGGACGGAAGACCCGCCCTGTCGTCATCCTGAGTGACGAGAGTTGTCGTGGTGGGAGGGGCTGACCGAGGTTGCGGCCGGGCAGGGGAGGGAGGTGAAAAAAGCCCCGCGAGGGCGGGGCCGGGTGCAACGGGGGTCGGGGCAGGGGGCTAGATGAGATCCCCTTCGTCCTTGGTGGGCTCCAGGCTCCAGCCGCTGGCCGCCGCGCTGTTGCCTATCTGTCCCTTCTCTCGCCACAGCTTGATCTTGAGGCGCAGGTTGTTCTGGGAGTCGGCGTTCTTCACCGCCTCCTCCTCGTCGATCACCCCCTCCACCACCAGATCGAACAGGGTGCTGTCGAAGGTGACCATGCCAAGGGCCCTGGATTTCTCCATGATCTCCTTGAGGCCGCCAAACTCGCCACGCTTGATGAGATCGCGCACCGTGTGGGTGCCGAGCATGACCTCCACCGCCGCCCGGCGCCCCCCATCCGTGGTCTTCACCAGCCGCTGGGAGACGAAGGCCTGGAGGTTGTTGCCAAGATCGTTGAGGAGCTGGGGCCTGCGCTCCTCCGGGAAGAAGTTGATGATGCGATCCAGTGCCTGGTTGGCGTTGTTGGCGTGCAGGGTGGAGATGGCCAGATGCCCGGTCTCGGAGAAGGCGAGGGCATGCTCCATGGTCTCCCGATCGCGGATCTCGCCGATCAGGATGACGTCCGGCGCCTGGCGCAGGGTGTTCTTCAGCGCCGCGTGGAAGCTGCGGGTGTCCACCCCCACCTCCCGCTGGTTGATGATGCACTTCTGGTGGCGATGGACGAACTCCACCGGATCCTCGATGGTGATGATGTGGCCGCCGCTGTTGCGGTTGCGATGGTCGATCAGCGCCGCAAGCGAGGTAGACTTGCCCGAGCCCGTGCCGCCGACGAACAGCACCAGGCCGCGCTTCTCCATGATGGTGTCGAGCAGCACCGGAGGGAGCTTGAGATCCTCGAAGCGGGGGATCTCGGTCTTGATGTTGCGCGCCACCAGCGACACTTCGTTGCGCTGCTTGAAGATGTTGACCCGGAAACGGCCTGTCTGGGGCAGGGAGATGGCGAGGTTCATCTCCAGCTCCTTCTCGAACTGTTGCTTCTGCTCGAGATCCATGATGCCGTCGGCGATGCGGGCCACCTCACCGGGTTCGAGCGGTTCCTGAGTGAGGGGGCGCAGGGCGCCGTTGAACTTGGCGCAGGGGGGGGCGCCGGTCGAGAGATAAAGGTCGGAGCCATCCTGCTTGGCCAGGATCTGTAGCATGTCTCTCAATTCCATGGAGTGCCTCGTCGCTCAAAGGGAAGGGGGGGATGGATGTGCTTGAGTGTACAGCCTCAGGCACCGGTCAGTTTTTCGCGGAACACAAAAAACACCGCGCCCAGGATGCACAGGCCGGCCCAGAGGTAGTCCCACTTCAGATCCTCTTTCAGATAGAAGATGGAGAAGGGCACGAACACGGTGAGGGTGATCACCTCCTGCAGGATCTTGAGCTGGCCGACCGACAGCACTGTGTGGCCGATGCGGTTGGCGGGCACCTGCAACAGGTATTCGAACAGGGCGATCCCCCAGCTTACCAGGGCGGCGATGATCCAGGGTTTGTGATTCATGCTCTTGAGGTGGGCATACCAGGCAAACGTCATGAAGACGTTGCTGCAGATCAGCAGACCGATACTGGTCATGATAGGGTTCATTAGGTTCTCCTTTGAAATCAATGCATTTTATCTCGACTCCACGGGTTTTCATAAGTGGGGCTTGCGGGTATTTTTAACCCACAAGGATGTGACAACAAAGGTTGAACTGGATGGGCAAGACAAGCTGGAGTGTGCTTGGTCTGCTGTTTGTCGGCTGGATGGCGGGGGCGCAGGACGCGCAAGAGACGCAGGGGCAAGGCATGCCGACGCTGACGGTGGCGACCGAGTTCTGGCCGCCGTTTCGCATGGCTGACGAGGATGGCCGGATCCGCGGCCTGGACATCGATATTCTGCACCGGTTGCAGGCGCACAGCGGTATCCGGTTCGAGGTGAAGCGGGTGCCCTGGGGGCGGGCCCTCAAGCAGATGCAGACCGGCAAGACCGACCTGATGATCGGGCTGGCTCACACCCCGGAGCGGGCCGCTTATATCGACTACCTGCAACCGTCCTACTACCAGTGCCATCCCGCCTTCTACGGCAAGGCCCAGGTGGCCGCCTCCCTGCGCGACTATCGGGATCTGCACGGACAGAAGGTGGGCTATGTGCTGAGCTCGGCCTATTTCGAGCGTTTCGATAACGATGGGGGTCTCGACAAGCACGGCGTGTTGACCGAGGACCAGCTGCTGCGCATGGTGGAGCGGGGCCATCTGCCCTTGATGGTGGGCACCGACTGCCAGGTGGATTACGCCCTGAGCCAGCGCAATGACACAGGCCTCGTGAAGGCGGCCTATCGGCCGGCGCACACCTCGGCGCTCTACCTTGGCATGAGCAAGCACTCACCCCACCATGAGCTCGGTCCCAGGCTGGCGAAGGCGTTGCAGGTCATGGTGGAGAGCGGCGAGATAGAGGCGCTGGCCAAGCCCTACCGTCCTTGACCTTGGGTGGTAACGCGCTGTTATCATGCACCTTTCCTGCTGCCCCTGGGGCGGCCTCTCTCATCTCGGGGATCTCGTGTATCTCGCTCTCCTCCATCGCCAGCAGCGCTGGCAGCGCCACTGGCTGCTGGGCCTGTCGCTGCTGACCCTGGCCCTGTTCCTGCTCTCCCTCGTCCTCGGGGAGTTCGTGCTGCTCCCCTGGCACCCGCTCGGGGAGCTGGAGCTGCGCATCCTGCTGGATCTGCGCCTGCCGCGGGCCCTGCTGGCCCTGCTGGCGGGGGCGGCGCTCGCCTGCGGCGGTGCCGTGCTGCAGGTGATGCTGCACAACCCGGTGGCCGAACCCGGCCTGCTCGGGGTGTCGAGTGGTGCCGGTCTCGCCGCCATGGTGGCCATGGCGGTGGCGAATGCCCTCGGGCTCTACCTCCCGGGCTGGGGGCTGTCGCTGGCGGCCTTCGGCGGTGCCCTGCTGGTGACCATGCTGCTGATCCGGCTGGCGCGTCGGGCACGGCTCGGCCACACCCGGCTGCTGCTGTTCGGGGTCGCCATCGGCATTCTCACCAACGCGGCCATGACCTGGCTGATGTACTTCGCCGATGACGGCGCCCTGCGCGAGTACATGTTCTGGATGATGGGGAGCCTGGCCTATGGCAGCCAGCAGTTCGCCTGGTGGTGGCTGGTGCTGCCGCTCACCCTCTGCTGGCTTGGCTGGCAGGGGCGGGCGTTGCAGCAGCTGCTGCTGGGGGAGACCCAGGCCCGCCTCATGGGGATGAACGTGGAGCGCATGCGGGTGCGGCTGGTGCTGGCGGTCTGTCTGCTCACCGGGGTGGCGGTGTCGCTCTGCGGTGTCATCGGCTTCGTCGGCCTGGTGGTGCCCCACCTGCTGCGGCTGTGCGGCGGCAGCGATCAGCGCTTTTTGCTGCCCGCCTCGGCGCTCGGCGGCGGCGCCCTGCTGCTCGGGGCCGATCTGGTGGCCCGCTCCGTGCTGCAGGCCGGGGAGCTGCCCATCGGCGTCATCACCGCCTCTGTGGGGGCGCCGCTCTTTATCTCTCTGTTGCTGAGGCAGGATGATGCTGGACGTTGATCCCATGCTGGAAGCCCGCGCCCTGGCCATCCCGGAACGGCTGGCTCCCCTGGATATCGCCTGGGCCGGCGGTCAGCTGGTGGCCCTGCTCGGCCCCAACGGCAGCGGCAAGTCGAGCCTGCTGGGAGCCCTGGCCGGCATACTGCCTGCCGACGGCGCCGTGCGGATCGAAGGGGACGAGATCGTCGCTCTCGGCTGGTCCGAGCTTGCCAGGCGGCGCGCCATGCTGCCCCAGCGCCAGCCCCAGCTGTTCCATATCCCGGTGTTCCAGGTGCTGAGCCTGGGGCTAGACGAGCAGGGGCCGCGGGAGGCGCAAAACGGGGCCGTAGCCGAGATCTGCCGCGCGCTGGAGCTGGAGGCCCTGCTGGCACGGGACTTCAGCCGTCTGTCGGGGGGCGAGCAGCAGCGGGTGCTGATCGCCCGCACCCTGCTGCAGCTGTGGCCCGGCCTCAACCCGGCCGGGCGGCTCCTGCTGCTGGACGAGCCGCTGGCGGGGCTGGATCTGCACCATCAGCTGGCGCTGCTGCGGCTGCTGAAGGAGCTGGCCGCTCAGGGCCTGTTGGTGGTGGTCGCCATCCACGACATCAACCTGGCCATCGACTGGGCGGATCGCGTTCTCTGCCTGCAACAGGGCCGCGTGGTGGGCGAGGGGGACGTCGGGATCATCGACGAGGCGCTGCTGGAGCGGGTGTTCCAGATCCGCACCGACCGCGTCGAGTCGGCAGGCCGGGTCTGGTTTATGCCGAGCCTGTGAGGAACGGGCGGCGACGCTCTGACCAGTTCCCAACAAGTGTTCCAAATAAGCAGAAGGGGCCGGATATCGCGGATATCCGGCCCCTTCTCGTTGCATTGGCGATTCAGGCCGACAGCTTGTCCAACCGCACCTTGGCCGCCTCGGCCAGCATGGCCAGCAGGGTCTCGGTGTCGCCCCAGGACAGGCAGGCATCGGTGATGCTCTGACCGAAGGGTGATGACGCAGCCGTTAACCCGGGCGGATTTTTTCCAGACGCACCTTGGCGGCCTCGGCCAGCATGGCCAGCAGGGTCTCGGTGTCGCCCCAGGAGAGGCAGGCATCGGTGATGCTCTGACCGAAGGGTGATGACGCAGCCGTTAACCCTGGCGGATTTTTTCCAGACGCACCTTGGCGGCCTCGGCCAGCATGGCCAGCAGGGTCTCGGTGTCGCCCCAGGACAGGCAGGCGTCGGTGATGCTCTGGCCGAAGGTGGCGGCGCAGCCGTTCTCCACGTCCTGACGCCCCTCCACCAGGAAGCTCTCGGCCATGATGCCGGCGATGCCGGTGCGGCCGCGGCGCAGCTGATCGCAGATATCCTGGGCCACCAGCAGCTGGCGGCGGTGATCCTTCATGCTGTTGCCGTGGCTGAAGTCCACCACCAGGCGCTCGGGCAGGCCCACCTGGGCCAGGGCCTCGCATGCCTCGTCGATGCTGGCGGTGTCGTAGTTGGGCCTGTGGCCGCCGCGCAGGATCACGTGGCCATAGGGATTGCCGGCGGTACGGTAGATGGTCATCTTGCCGTCCTTGTCCGGGGAGTAGAAGATGTGGCTGTGGCGGGCGGCGCGCACCGCATCGATGGCGATGCGGGTGTTGCCGTCGGTGCCGTTCTTGAACCCCACCGGGCAGGAGAGGGCGGATGCCATCTCGCGGTGTACCTGGGATTCGGTGGTGCGCGCCCCGATGGCGCCCCAGGTGATGAGGTCGCTGATGTACTGGCCGGTCACCATGTCGAGGAATTCGGTGGCGGTGGGCATGCCCATCTCGTTGATGTCCACCAGCAGCTGGCGGGCCAGCTTCAACCCTTCATTCACGTCGAAGCTGCCATCCAGGCGCGGATCGTTGATGAGCCCCTTCCAGCCGACTATGGTGCGCGGCTTCTCGAAGTAGGTGCGCATCACGATGCACAGGCTCTCCTTGTACTGCTCGCGCAGGGTATTGAGGCGCTGGGCGTATTCGCGGGCGGCGGCGGGATCGTGGATGGAGCAGGGGCCGACGATGACCAGCAGGCGCTGATCGTCACCGGCCAGAATGGCTTCTACATCGTGGCGGGCATCCAGCAGGTTCTGGGCGACGGTGTCGGTTAACGGGAAGGCGTGCGCCAGCTCGCTGGGCGTGATCAGGGACTCCAGGCGACGGGTGCGCAATTCATCGGTGTGAATGGACATACGACTCAATTCTCGAGTGGATAAGAGGGGCGGGACGCCAAAATGCAAGGGAATAAAATAAAGCAAAACGCCCCCGATGGAAACCTCGGGCGGCTCTGATAGGATGTGAGCCCAAAAGCCATTTCAAATGAGGTAGTTATCGTGGCAAAGCCAGGCGCGACCGGGATCACCCGCATCATCAACGCAACCGGTTACAGCATGAAGGGTCTCAAATCGGCCTGGATCAACGAGGCCGCCTTCCGTCAGGAGCTGGTGCTGATCCTGCTGCTGATGCCGCTGGCGTTCTGGATTGGTGACTCCCTCAACGAGATCCTGCTGCTCGTCTGCATCAGCTGGCTGGTGGTGATCGTCGAGGTGCTCAACTCTGCCATCGAGGCGGTGGTGGATCGCATCGGCTCCGAGCATCACGAACTCTCGGGCCGCGCCAAGGATCTGGGCTCCGCCGCCGTCTTTATCGCGCTGGCCCTGAACGCCCTGGTATGGGGGGCCCTGGTGGGCCGCAATCTGCTGGGATGGTGGTAGGTTGCGAGAGCAACCTTTCTCCTGACATAAAAAAGCCCGTCATCACGACGGGCTTTTTGTTGCTTCGATAAACGGGCTTATCAGTGCAGGATACGGGCACGGATGGTGCCATTGATCTCTTTGAGACGGGTCAGGGCCTTCTCGCTGTGCTCGGTTTCCACGTCGATCACCACGTAGCCGATCTCGCTGCTGGTCTGCAGGTACTGACCGGCGATGTTGATCCCCTCGTCGGCGAAGATCTGGTTGATCTGGTTCATGACGCCGGGCTGGTTGCGGTGAATGTGCAGCAGGCGGCTGGAGCCCTTGTGACCCGGCAGGGAGACTTCCGGGAAGTTGACGGCGGAGAGGGTGGAGCCGTTGTCGGAGTACTTGACCAGCTTGTTGGCCACTTCCAGACCGATGTTCTCCTGGGCTTCCTGGGTCGAGCCGCCGATGTGCGGGGTCAGGATCACGTTGTCCAGGCCGCGCAGCGGGGTGAGGAACTCCTCGTCGTTGGACTTGGGCTCCACTGGGAAGACGTCGATGGCGGCGCCCGAGAGGTGACCGCTCTTGATGGCGTCGGCCAGGGCGTCGATGTCCACCACTGTGCCGCGGGAGGCGTTGATGAAGATGGCGCCCGGCTTCATCATGCGCAGCTGCTCTGCGCCGATGAGATCCTTGGTGGAGGCGGTCTCCGGCACGTGCAGACTGATGACGTCAGACATGTTGAGCAGCTCCACCAGGTTGGGCACCTGGATGGCGTTGCCCAGGGAGAGCTTGTTCTCGATGTCGTAGTAGTAGACCTTCATGCCGATCATCTCGGCGATGATGCCAAGCTGGGTGCCGATGTGGCCGTAGCCTATGATGCCGAGCTTCTTGCCGCGGGCTTCGACGCTGCGGTTGGCGAGCTTCTCCCAGACGCCGCGATGGCACTTGGCGTTCTTCTCCGGGATGCCGCGCAGCAGCAGCAGGATCTCCCCCAGCACCAGTTCGGCCACGGAGCGGGTGTTGGAGAAGGGGGCGTTGAAGACGGGGATGCCGCGCACGTGGGCGGCGTCCAGGGCGACCTGGTTGGTGCCGATGCAGAAGCAGCCGATGGCCACCAGCCTGGTGGCGGCATCCAGCACCTTCTCGGTGATCTGGGTGCGCGAGCGCAGGCCCACGAAATGCACGTCACGAATGCGCTCGATCAGTTCCTCTTCCGACAGGGACGTCTTCAGATATTCCACATTGGTGTAACCGGCGGCCCGAAAGGTCTCCACCGTGTTGGGATGGACTCCCTCCAGCAGCAGTACCTTGATCTTATCCTTGTCCAGCGAAAACTTGGCTGTCATGACGTTCCCTCTATTGTTTTTGAAAAATGCGCTCAGGCTTGCAGTGTGAAGAAAACCGTAAAGTAGCAAAAACGTTTGGGAGAGGGAATATTTGTGACGAAAGTCAAATTCTTTGAAGTTATCAACGTTTTTTGCAGCAGTGCTGCTACAAGCCATTGAGGGATAAATAGAAACGGCGCCATCAGGCGCCGTTGTCATATCACGGGAGCAAAGAAGAGGGATCAGATGACCCCGATCGCCCTCCCGCCGTCACCCTTGCTGGGTCACGACGCCATCCGGCGTGCCGATCAGCACCACGTCGGCGCCACGGTGGGCGAACAGGCCGTTGGTGACCACGCCCACTATGCTGTTGAGCTGGGTTTCCAGCTGCTTGGCGTCGGTGATGGCCATGCCCTTGACGTCCAGGATGATGTTGCCGTTGTCGGTGATCACCCCTTCACGCCAGACCGGGTTGCCGCCGAGTGCCCGGATCTCGCGGGCCACGTATTCGCGGGCCATGGGGATCACTTCCACCGGCAGCGGGAAGGTGCCGAGCACGTCCACCGTCTTGGTGTTGTCGATGATGCAGATGAACTGGTCGGCCACGGCGGCGACGATCTTCTCGCGGGTCAGGGCGGCGCCGCCCCCCTTGATCATGTCGCGGGTGGCGTTGATCTCGTCGGCGCCATCCACGTAGACGGAGAGGGTATCGACGTCGTTGAGGTCAAACACCGGGATGCCAAAGCCCTTGAGGCGCTCGGTGGAGGCGACGGAGCTCGATACCGCGCCCTTGATCTCGTCCTTCATGGTTGCCAGCGCATCGATGAAGTGGTTGACGGTAGAGCCGGTGCCCACACCGACGATGGAGCCGGGTACCACGTATTTGAGCGCAGCCCAACCGGCCGCCTTCTTCATTTCATCTTGAGTCATGATGGATCCTTATGGAAAAAGCGGGCGCATTATATCCAAGCCACCCCCCCGGGGCGACCATGGCGCTCACGTTCCGGGGCAAAAATCCCCAAGATGTAAATCGTTTGCCTGTTTATTGAGCCGAGGGGCGGGGAAGGGGCGACCCGCGTCGTCACGGGAAGAGCCAGCTGCGGCTGGGGGTGATGATCTGGGGCAGCGGCACGTCCCACTCCTCCCGGGGCACGGCCTCCACCTGCTGACAGTCGTGGGCAAGGCCGAGCGGTCTTGGGCCCAGTCCGTGCTCGTGCCAGCAGGCCAGGGTGCGATCGTAGTAGCCGCCCCCCATGCCGAGCCGGTTGCCCGCCTCATCGAAGGCCACCAGGGGGGTGCAGATGAGATCCAGCATGCTGTGGGGCACCACCTGCAGCACATCGAGCTCGGGCTCGGCGATACCGAAGCGGTTGCGGGTCATGGGGCTGGTGGCGGTGTAGCGCAGGAAGAGCAGGTGGCCCGGGGTGAAGGGGTGCAGCACCGGCAGATAGACCTCCTTTTGCTGGGCCCAGAGCCAGTGAATGGCGGGCAGGGGATCGAGCTCGCCGTCGTTGGCCAGATAGAGGGCGATGCGTCTGGCCGCGAGGATCCCGGGATCTTCCTGGAAACGGCTGACCAGTTGCTGGGCCGCCGCCTGCTGGTCTGCCTGGCTCAGGCGCCTTCTGCGCTCTCGGACAAGCTGGCGCAGGGAGTGGCGCATATCGGGGTGCTCGGGCTGAAGGTCAGGCATGGGGGCTCCTGTGGTGGTGCGAAAAGGCAGGCTTACCTTAACAAGGGCGCCGGGGGATGAAAAGCGCAGGGGCTTCCCTGTCTCGGCGGGATGAGAGACGAGACAGGGCGCGGCCTGATGGCGGCGCCCGAGGGGGGAACGGCGAAGACTCAGGCGACTTGGCGGTTATCGGCGCCGGCGCGTACCTGGTGCTTGATAAAGACCGCGATGAGGGCGGCCAGTCCCAGGGCCATGGGGTAGAAACTCATGCTCACGACCAGCAGCGGCGAGAGGGCAAATATGGAGCCCAGCAGCAGCGCCTGGGCACCCCAGGGGATGAGCCCCTGTACCACACAGGAGAAGATGTCCAGCATGGAGGCGGCGCGGCGCGGGGTGACGCCGTGGTGATCCGCGAGATCCCGCGCCACCTTGCTTGCCACTATGATGGCCACGGTATTGTTGGCGGTGCAGAGGTTGGTGAGGCTCACCACCCCGGCGATGCCGAGCTCGGCCGCCTTCTCGTTCTGCTCGCCATCATGATGACGGGTGAAGCGGGCAATCAGGGCGGCGATTCGCTCGCTTATCCAGGCCAGCCCCCCCTGGCGCTCCATCAGGGCGCCGAGGCCGCCGATCAGCATGGAGAGCAGGAAGATCTCCTGCATGCTGGTGAAGCCCTGATAGATGTCCTTGCTGAACTGGCCGAGGGGATAGCCGCCCATCATCCCCACGCCACCGGCGGCGATGATGCCGAGCCCCAGCACCATGAAGACGTTCATGCCCGACAGCGCCAGCACCAGGATGAGCAGATAGGGGGCTACCTTGAGCAGGTCCGCCTCGGCGGCGGGCGCCGGTGCCGCGCCGGTGGAGCCCAGCAGCAGATAGAGCAGGATCACCAGCACGGCGGCGGGGGCGGCAATCTTGACGTTCTCGCGGAACTTGTCCTTCATCTCGCAGCCCTGGCTGCGGGTGGCGGCTATGGTGGTGTCGGAGATGATGGAGAGGTTGTCCCCGAACATGGCGCCGGAGAGGATGGTGCCCGCCATCAGCATCGGATCGATGCCGGCCGCCTGGGCGACGCCCAGCGCCACCGGTGCCACGGCGCCTATGGTGCCCATGGAGGTGCCCATGGCGGTGGCCACGAAGGCGGAGATGAGGAAGAGCCCCGGCAGCAGGCACCAGCCCGGGATGAGGGAGAGGCCGAGCGCGACCGTGGCATCCACCCCGCCGGTGGCCTTGGCCACGGTGGCGAAGGCCCCCGCCAGCAGATAGATGAGGCACATGGCCATGATGTTGCTCTCGCCGACCCCCTTGAAGAAGGTTTCCAGGTTCTTGTTGAACCCCTCGCGCCCCAGCACCAGGGCCAGCATGACGGCGGGCAGGGCGGCGACGGGGGCGGGCAGCTGGTAG
The DNA here is from genome assembly GCF_019048705.1 of Aeromonas sp. FDAARGOS 1409. Classification (NCBI taxonomy): domain Bacteria; kingdom Pseudomonadati; phylum Pseudomonadota; class Gammaproteobacteria; order Aeromonadales; family Aeromonadaceae; genus Aeromonas; species Aeromonas sp. FDAARGOS 1409. The sequence goes on along the minus strand of NZ_CP077395.1, from coordinate 4,128,276 downwards.
AAGGCGAACTCGACCCCCTGCAGGGTCAGCCAGGTACCGGTACCGATGAAGAGAGCAAGAAAGACCAGAAGGGGCAGCAGGGCTCTGGCACTGGGGGGAGTCTGGATCATGTGTTCCTCGAAGCTTGAACAATGACCTCCTGTCGCGGCCTGTGTGGAACCGGGCGGGTTCGGGCACAGGGCGGGCATCCTGCCGTTATGGGGCGCCACAGTAGTGAGTCGGGGCGGTTCGGTCAAGATAGACGTCCGGATGGACAACTCTTTTTCTCTTATGATTCCGCCATATGGATTAAATCTGTCGAATATTCTGTTTTTAATGTGTTTGTCTGTTTATTTGTCGGGGCTGGTTCGGCGGCCACGGCGGGCTTTTCAAAGGGGGCGCGGGCTGGTAAAACGGTCTCTTTCCATAATAAAGAGATGAGAGGGTGGAGATGGACAATCCGATCCGTGTGGCCGTGATGGGCTGTAATGGTCGTATGGGCAAGGTGCTGCTGGAGGCCATCGCCAACGCCGAGGGCGTGGTGGTGGGCGCGGCGCTGGAACGACCCGGCTCTGCCGTGATGGGTCTGGATGCGGGTGAACTCAACGGGCTGGGCCGGCTGGGGGTCGCCATCAGCGACAGCCTGGAGAAGGTGAAGGACGATTTCGATCTCATCATCGACTTCACCCGTCCCGAGGTGACCCTGGCGAACCTGGCCTTCGCCCTGGCCCATGGCAAGCGGATGGTGATCGGCACCACAGGTTTCGACGACGCGGGCAAGGCGGCCCTTCGCGAGGCGGGCAAGGAGATCGGCATCGTCTTCGCGTCCAACTACTCGGTGGGGGTCAACCTGGTGTTCAAGCTGCTGGAGCAGGCCGCCAGGGTGATGGGGGACTACACCGACATCGAGATCATCGAGGGGCACCACAGACACAAGGTGGATGCGCCCTCCGGCACCGCCCTCTCCATGGGGGAAGTGGTGGCCAGGACGCTTGGACGTGACTTGAAAGAGTGCGCCGTCTATGGCCGCGAGGGGATCACCGGCGAGCGGGACCGCAACACCATCGGCTTCGCCACCATCCGCGCCGGGGATCTGGTGGGGGAGCATACCGTCATGTTCGCCGACATCGGCGAGCGGGTGGAGATCAGCCACAAGGCCTCCAGCCGTCTGACCTTTGCCAACGGCGCGGTGCGGGCCGGCAAGTGGCTCGGCCAGCAGGGCGCCGGCCTCTACGACATGCAGGACGTGCTCGGCCTCAAATAGGCCGTGCCGGGCGGACGCGCCGCCCCGTCCTGGTTGCCAGACCCCGGTTCGCCGGGGTTTTTCTTCTCTTTTTTGTAGAAATAACCCTTAAGCATCACTTTTTAAGTGAACCAGCCTAAATCCCTCCATTCTTACAATCCGGCCAAACTCCCGCGACATAAATGTCATCAAAGGGTAACGGCAGTGGGTCTCAATATTCCCCGTCAGCGCTCTCTTTCCCTATTCCAGAAAGAGACTAAAAATTCAAATCAAGAAAAACGTTTTCCATTCGCCGTCATCATTTTTCTATCGCCAAACGACACTTTTTTTATTGTGTTTTTTGTTTTTCAGTTTCACATCTTTATGTTTTTTAAGGATTAAAAATCAATTTTTGTGTTTTGTGCGGCGTGGGGTGGTGGTTTTGTTCGGGGTTTTTGCTTTTCTTTTGAGGGAGGGGGTTGCAAAGCCTGAAAGTGCATAGATAATGGGTAATGTTGCTTGTTTATTGAATTTAGATGCATTTCGAACGCGAAAAGACGTTGAAATGAGATCGTTTTTAAGTAGAATGCGCCCAATTTGCCAGAAATCTGCCGGGTTTGAACCCTGTTTCAAACAGCGTCCGGACCCGCAACACCCAGGTAAATTGCTGAATTTAAAGCTAAATAACTGGAGGTTGTCTTGAATCACACTGCATTGCTAGTGCTGGAAGATGGAACTGTGTTCAAAGGCGTGTCGATAGGCGCCGAGGGATGTTCCGTTGGTGAAGTGGTTTTCAATACGTCGATGACGGGCTATCAGGAAATCCTCACAGATCCCTCTTATTCCCGTCAGATCGTTACCCTCACTTACCCCCATATAGGCAACACCGGCACCAACAGCGAAGATGAAGAGTCCAGTCAGGTCCATGCTCAGGGCCTCATCATCCGGGACCTTCCGATACTGGCCTCCAACTTCCGCAATCAGCAATCCCTCTCCGATTACCTCAAGTCTCACAACATCGTTGGCATCGCCGACATCGATACCCGCAAGCTGACCCGCATCCTGCGCGAGAAAGGCGCCCAGGCCGGTTGCATCCTGGCCGGCAAGCAGCTCGATGAAGCCCATGCCCTCGAACAGGCCCGCGCCTTCCCCGGCCTCAAGGGGATGGACCTCGCGAAAGAAGTGACCGTGAGCGAATCCTACAGCTGGACCGAAGGTAGCTGGCAGCTCGGCAAGGGGTACGTCACCCCGGCAGAGGGCGACTTCAAGTACCACGTGGTGGCCTACGATTTCGGCGTCAAGCGCAACATACTGCGCATGCTGGTGGACCGCGGCTGCCGCCTGACCGTGGTGCCGGCCAAGACCCCGGCCGCCGAGGTGCTGGCGATGAACCCGGATGGCATCTTCCTCTCCAACGGCCCCGGTGACCCCGAGCCGTGCGACTACGCCATCGACGCCATCAAGGCTTTCCTGGCCACCAACACCCCGGTGTTCGGCATCTGCCTGGGCCACCAGTTGCTGGGCCTGGCCTCCGGCGCCAAGACCGTCAAGATGAAGTTCGGCCACCACGGTGCCAACCACCCGGTGAAGAGCCTGGACGACAACACCGTGATGATCACCGCCCAGAACCACGGCTTCGCGGTGGACGAGAACAGCCTGCCGGACTGCCTGCGCGCGACTCACGTCTCCCTGTTCGATGGCTCCCTGCAAGGCATCCATCGCACCGACCGTCCGGCCTTCAGCTTCCAGGGTCACCCGGAGGCGAGCCCGGGCCCGCACGACTGTGCCGGTCTGTTCGACCACTTTATTGAATTGATCAAGCAGTATCGCGCTTAAGAGGAAAAGAGAAGCCATGCCAAAACGTAACGACCTACAGAGCATCCTGATCCTCGGCGCCGGCCCCATCGTCATCGGTCAGGCCTGCGAATTCGACTACTCCGGCGCCCAGGCGTGCAAGGCCCTGAAAGAAGAGGGCTACCGCGTCATTCTGGTGAACTCCAACCCGGCCACCATCATGACCGACCCGGAGATGGCCGACGCCACCTACATCGAGCCCATCACCTGGGAAGTGGTGCGCGAGATCATCAAGAAAGAGCGCCCGGACGCCATCCTGCCCACCATGGGTGGCCAGACTGCGCTCAACTGCGCCCTGGCGCTGGAGCAGCACGGCGTGCTGGCGGAGTTCGGTGTGGAGATGATCGGCGCCACCGCCGACGCCATCGACAAGGCCGAAGACCGCTCCCGCTTTGACAAGGCCATGCGCAGCATCGGCCTGGAGTGCCCGCGCGCCGGCATCGCCCACAACATGGAAGAGGCCTGGAAGGTCCAGGCCGAAGTGGGCTTCCCCTGCATCATCCGCCCCTCCTTCACCATGGGTGGCTCCGGCGGCGGCATCGCCTACAACCCGGAAGAGTTCGTGGAGATCTGCGAGCGCGGTCTGGATCTGTCGCCGACCAAGGAGCTGCTCATCGACGAGTCGCTGATCGGCTGGAAAGAGTACGAGATGGAGGTGGTGCGGGATCGCAACGACAACTGCATCATCGTCTGCGCCATCGAGAACTTCGACCCCATGGGCATCCACACCGGTGACTCCATCACGGTCGCGCCGGCCCAGACGCTGACCGACAAGGAGTACCAGATCATGCGCAACGCCTCCATGGCGGTGCTGCGCGAGATCGGTGTCGAGACCGGCGGCTCCAACGTCCAGTTCGGCATCAACCCCAAAGACGGTCGCATGGTCATCATCGAGATGAACCCGCGGGTGTCGCGCTCCTCTGCGCTGGCTTCCAAGGCGACCGGTTTCCCCATCGCCAAGATCGCCGCCAAGCTCGCTATCGGTTACACCCTGGACGAGCTGATGAACGACATCACCGGCGGTCGCACCCCGGCCTCCTTCGAGCCGGCCATCGACTACGTGGTCACCAAGGTACCGCGCTTCAACTTCGAGAAGTTCGCCGGCGCCAACGACCGTCTGACCACCCAGATGAAGTCCGTGGGCGAAGTGATGGCCATCGGCCGCAACTTCCAGGAGTCCCTGCACAAGGCGCTGCGCGGCCTCGAGACCGGCAAGACCGGCTTCGACCCCATGGTGGACCTCAATGCCCCCGACTCCCTGACCCGCATTCGCCACGAGCTGCAGGATGCCGGTGCCGAGCGCATCTTCTACATCGCCGACGCCTTCCGTGCCGGTCTCTCCATGGACGGCGTGTTCAAGCTGACCAAGATTGACCCCTGGTTCCTGGTGCAGATTGAAGAGCTGGTCAAGCTGGAAGAGCAGGTGAAGGAGCGCGGCATGGCCGGCCTGGATGCCGACTTCCTGCGCAGCCTCAAACGCAAGGGCTTCGCCGACGCGCGTCTGGCCAGGATCCTCGGCGTGGCCGAAGGGGAAGTGCGCAAGCTGCGCGCCCGTCACAACATCTTCCCGGTCTACAAGCGGGTCGATACCTGCGCCGCCGAGTTCGCCACCAACACCGCCTACATGTACTCCAGCTACGACGAGGAGTGCGAGGCCAACCCCACCAACCGCGACAAGATCATGGTCATCGGTGGCGGCCCGAACCGTATCGGTCAGGGCATCGAGTTCGACTACTGCTGCGTGCACGCGGCCCTGGCCCTGCGCGAAGACGGTTACGAGACCATCATGGTCAACTGCAACCCGGAAACCGTCTCCACCGACTACGACACCTCGGACCGTCTCTACTTCGAGCCGGTGACTCTGGAAGACGTGCTGGAAATCGTGCGGGTCGAGCAGCCCAAGGGCGTCATCGTCCAGTACGGCGGCCAGACTCCGCTGAAGCTTGCGCGGGCATTGGAAGCGAACGGCGTGCCGGTCATCGGGACCAGCCCGGATGCCATCGACCGCGCCGAAGACCGCGAGCGCTTCCAGTCCGCCGTGGAGCGCCTCGGCCTCAAGCAGCCGGAAAACGGCACCGTCACCGCCCTGGAGCAGGCCGTGCTGACCGCCGAGCGCATCACCTACCCGCTGGTGGTGCGCCCCTCCTATGTGCTGGGTGGCCGCGCCATGGAGATCGTCTATGACGAGCAGGATCTGCGCCGCTACTTCGCCGAGGCGGTGAGCGTCTCCAACGAGTCGCCTGTGCTGCTGGACCGCTTCCTGGACGACGCCACCGAGGTGGACGTGGACGCCATCTGCGACGGCGTGGATGTGGTCATCGGCGGCATCATGGAGCACATCGAACAGGCCGGCATCCACTCCGGTGACTCCGCCTGCTCCCTGCCGCCCTACACCTTGTCCAAGGCCATTCAGGACGAGATGCGCGAGCAGGTGCGCAAACTGGCGCTGGAGCTTGGCGTGGTCGGTCTGATGAACGTGCAGTTCGCGGTGAAAGACAACGAAATTTACCTCATCGAGGTGAACCCCCGTGCCGCCCGTACCGTGCCGTTCGTCTCCAAGGCCACCGGTGCCCCGCTGGCCAAGATCGCCGCCCGCGTCATGGCCGGTCAGAGCCTGAAGGAGCAGGGCTTTACCCAGGAGATCATCCCGCCCTACTACTCGGTGAAAGAGGTGGTTCTCCCGTTCGCCAAGTTCCCGGGTGTCGACCCGCTGCTGGGGCCGGAGATGCGCTCCACTGGTGAAGTGATGGGCGTGGGCAGCAGCTTTGCCGAGGCCTATGCCAAGGCGCAGCTGGGTGCCGGTCACCAGGTGCCGCGCGAAGGGCGTGCCCTGCTCTCCGTTCGCCACAGCGACAAGGAACGGGTGGTGAACCTGGCCGCCAAGCTGCTGGAGCTGGGCTATGACCTCGACGCCACCCACGGCACTGCGGTGACCTTGGGGGAGGCGAGCATCAACCCGCGCCTGGTCAACAAGGTGCACGAGGGCCGTCCGCACATTCTGGATCGCATCAAGAACGGCGAGTACACCTACATCGTCAACACCGCCGAGGGTCGTCAGGCCATCGAGGACTCCAAGCAGCTGCGTCGCGGCGCCCTGCAGCACAAGGTGGCCTACACCACCACGCTGCACGCAGCCTTTGCCACCTGCATGGCCATCAGCGTCGATGCCACCGCCAACGTGAGCTCGGTGCAGGAGCTGCACGAGAAGGTGAACAACCGCTAAGCGTGCCGGCAGCACGCTGCCCGTCCGATGCACGCAAACCCCGCCAGCGATGGCGGGGTTTTTTATTTTCCGCATCCGGTTCAGGATGGAGAGTGAAGGCGGCGAAGCGGCCCAGCATGGGTGAAATAATCTCATAATCACGGGGTTTTGTTGGTGATGATTGCCAAAAATATGGCGTTGGCAGCAATCTTCGCAATCTCTCGCCCCGCTCGCCTCTTTATACTGGATTCTCATCAAACAAGGTCGTCTGCGCCAACACACCGAAAGGTGGCGTGCGAGAGGATCAGCGCCCGCAGCCCGATCCGGCTGCCGTGGCCGGCCCCGGTGACCGACGGGGGCCGCAGGAAAACCGGTCGCGGGGTTACCGCCGCGCGACTCGTCAGGGCCGGTGTTACCGCACCAACCCGCTTCCCCTCCTTGCCCCACCCGCCTGTCGACCCGGTCGTCCGGCGCCTCGCCCATCCGTCAAGGGAATCTGAATATGAGCTTCGATCATCGCAAATACCGCCGTGCCCCCGTGATCAACCTGGCGGATCGCCAGTGGCCCAACCGGGTACTGGAGCGGGCACCGCTCTGGTGCGCCGTGGACCTGCGCGATGGCAACCAGGCGCTGGTCGAGCCGATGACGGTGGCCCAGAAGCTGCAAATGTGGGCGCTGATGACCCACATCGGTTTCAAGCACATCGAGGTGGGCTTCCCGGCGGCCTCCCAGCCCGACTTCGATTTTGTGCGCGAACTCATCGAGCGCAACCTCATCCCCGATGACGTCACCATCCAGGTGCTGGTGCAGGCTCGGGAAGATCTCATTGCCCGCACCTTCGAGGCGCTCAAGGGGGCGAAGCGGGCCATCGTTCACGTATACAACTCGGTCAACCCGACCCAGCGCAACTATGTGTTCAACTCAGGCAAGGACGGGGTCAAGGCCATCGCCGTGCAGGGGGCGCGCTGGGTGCGGGAGTATGCGGCCCGCAATCCGGGCACCGAGTGGAGTTTCCAGTATTCCCCGGAGAGCTTCAGCAGCACAGAGGTGGAGTTTGCCGTCGAGGTGTGTGACGCCGTCATCGACGAGTGGCGCGCCGCTGCCCGCCCGATGATCCTGAACCTCCCCGCCACGGTGGAGGTGAGCACCCCCAACGTGTTTGCGGATCAGGTAGAGTGGTTCTGCCGCAACCTCAAGGCGCGACCCGAGGTGAGCATCTCCATCCACACCCACAACGACAGAGGCTGCGGGGTGGCCGCCGCCGAGCTGGCGGTGCTGGCGGGGGCGGATCGCATCGAGGGCACCCTGCTCGGCAACGGGGAGCGCACCGGCAACATGGACATCGTTACCATGGCCATGAACCTCTACAGCCAGGGGATTGACCCCGAGCTGGACCTGTCCGACATGGACGCCATCGTCGCCACCGTGGGGGCCTGCACCCAGATTGCCCTGCACCCGCGCCACCCCTATGCCGGCGAGCTGGTCTACACGGCGTTTTCCGGCAGCCACCAGGACGCCATCCGCAAGTCCCTGGCGGCGGAAAAGCCGGATCACTACTGGGACGTGGCTTACCTGCCCATCGATCCTGCCGATCTTGGCCGCAGCTACGAGGCGGTGATCCGCATCAACAGCCAGTCCGGCAAGGGAGGGGTGACCTATCTGCTGGAGCGTGACCTCGGTCTGCAACTGCCGCGCTGGCTGCAAATCGACTTCAGCCGCCGGGTTCAAGCCGAGGCGGAGGCCTGCAGCAGCGAAATCAGCCCGGAGCAGATCCGCACCCTGTTCGAGCGCCACTATCTCGAACCCGCCCACGGCTATCGCATAGGTCGCTTCCAGCTCGGTCATGACAGTCAGGAGAGCCTGCGCCTGGAGTTGCAGACCCCCCACGGCACCCTGCAATTGTGCGGTGAAGGGGAGGGAGCCATCACCGCCCTGGTCAACGGCTGGCAGCGCCAGACCGGGATGCACATCGATGTGCTGGATTACTCCGAGCATGCGCTCACCGCCGGCACCGAGTCCCGCGCCGCCGCCTATGTGCTGCTGAGCGTCGAGGGCACCCGGATGTGTGGCGTCGCCGTCGGTCGCGACGTGGTCAACGCCTCCCTGCAGGCGGTGATCAACGGCGCCGCCCAGCATCAGGCCCTGCGCCAGAGCGCCTGAGCCCCGGCTCATCTGTCAACACGGTAAACAACAACGCCACCCCAGGAGTGGCGTTGTTGTTTATGGGGCTCACTGTGCCAGCGGCTTGCGGGGGCGGGGCAGGGCGCGCCAGATCTTGCGCGCCGTCACCCAGAAGGGGCGCAGGATGAGCACGCTCAGACGGCTGTAGCGCTCGTTGTCCTTCGGGCCCACCCCGAAGGAGAGTGGCTCGGGCTGGCTGCTGGTCACGTAGAGGGTGCCGAACCACCAGTCCCAGATCGAGAGGTTGGTGCCGAAGTTGTGGTTGAAGTGGCGGGGATCCCGGCTGTGATGGATCTGGTGCTGGGCCGGGCTGTTGAGAAGGTGCTCGAGCCAGGGGCCGAAGGAGAGCCAGACATGGGTGTGGCGCAGGTTGGCGGCCAGGGAGTTGAAGATGAGCACCAGGTAGCTGATGCCGAACAGGGTGTAGGGGCGTACAGTGCCACCACAGAGCCAATGGAAGAGGCCGCCGTAGAGGGCGAGACAGCTCCCCTTGACCAGCATCTCGCACAGCTTCTCCACCAGGTGGATGCGGCTGGCGGTCGGCGGCACCATCACGGTCGCGCTGTGGTGCACCTTGTGAAACTCCCACAGCCAGCGGCTGTGGAAGGCGCGGTGCAGCCAGTAGTGGACGAAGTCGCTGATGAGGAAGACCCCCAGGCCATAGAGCATCATCAGCCAGCTTGCCTCGGCGAGCCTCGGGCGTTCCCCCCAGAGCCGGGTCAGCGCGGATTGCACATCCTCGGCCTGCAGCAGCCAGGGATGGAGCCACGCCATTATTGGCAGGATCACCGCCACATGCAGCAGGGCGCGCACCAGGTAGTACTGGTAATCGAGCAGGGCCGAGGGGTGCAACCAGACGGCCCGGCCCCCCAGGAAGCGGCGAAAGCTGCGGGCCTCGGGGTCCCCCCGGCGGCGACGGTGCAGGCAGAGCAGGTAGGCGACGGTGCCCGAGATCAGCAGGAAGACGACGCCCAGGCGTCCGTTGAGATCGAACAGCCCGGACAGACATTGCCAGAGCGGGGTGATCAGCAAGCGCTGCAGGGTATCGAAGAGGGGGGTCAGCTTGTCCATGGGCTCCGTGCCAGGGCGTGTCATTCGGCGGCATTCTAAATAGAAATGACTCTCAATAAAAGCCATTGATCGCGGATAGGGAAATGGTCGGTGCACTGTGGAGTGGGTGAGTGAGCTGGGCTGCGCCACCCGTCGTCACGGCGATGGGCGTTTCGGCCCCAGGAGCGGGCCCGAGGCTTTAGCCAGGCGCGTCGATCCTCTACAATGGCCCTCTGTTTGCGTTCGGGGCCCCTTATCTGAGATGGAAGGGCCCCTCTGTCTACCGGAAGCCTTCATGATCTCTTCTTCCCCTGTCGTCTCTTCAGTTGCCTCTGCGCCCCGTGAGGTCTCTCCTGCCCGGTCCCTGCGCGCCCTGCCGCTGTTGATGGCCGCACTGCTGGCGGGGTGTGCCAGCGAGCCGCCTCCGCCCGTGGAGGAGGCCGCCGCCATCGCGAAGCAGCCCAAGGCCATGCAGCCGCGCAAGCCGGCGGACATGAAGAGCCGCATCGTGCGCTTCCTGCCGCGCCAGGTACCCGACAAGCCGGGCTGGGCCAACGACGTGGTGACGGCGCTCAGCACCCAGGGGCTGACGGTGAGCGATCACAACGTCTGCACCGTGCTGGCGGTGGCGGAGCAGGAGGCCACCTATCAGGCGGATCCCGTGGTGCCCGGCCTTGGCAAGATAGCCTGGAAGGAGATCAACGCCCGGGCGGCCAAGCTGCTGATCCCCGAGTTCATGGTGCGCACGGCGCTCTCCATCAAGTCCCCCACCGGCAAGTCCTATGCCGCGCGCATCGATGCCCTTCGTACCGAGCGGGAGATGAGCGAGATCTTCGAGGACATGATAGGTTCGGTGCCCATGGGCAGGCAGCTCTTTGGCAACCTCAACCCGGTGCGCACCGGCGGCCCCATGCAGGTCAGCATCGCCTTCGCCGAGGCCAACGCCCGCGGCTACCCCTATCCCGTGAAGGAGTCCATCCGCCACGAAGTCTTCACCCGCCGCGGGGGCATCTGGTTTGGCACCAGACACATTTTCGGTTATCCCGCCGACTACCCGGATACCCTCTATCGCTTCGCCGACTTCAATGCGGGCTGGTACGCGAGCCGCAACGCGGCCTTCCAGGCGGCGGTCAGCCGGGTCAGCGGCAAGCCCCTGGCCCTGGACGGGGATCTGGTCCGCTACGACTCGGACCTGCCGGGCAAGACCGAGCTCGCGGTCCACAGCATCGCCAGCCGGGTCAACATGAGCAAGCAGGCCATCCACCAGAGCCTGCTCAAGGGAGATAGCGCCGACTTTGCCCAGACCGACCTCTATCACAGGGTCTTCGCCCTGGCCGATCAGCAGGCGGGCAAGCGGCAGCCTCGCGCCGTGCTGCCCGGCATCCAGCTGAAAAGCCCCAAGATCACCCGCAACCTCACCACCGCCTGGTTTGCCAAGCGGGTGGATGACAGGGAGCAGGCCTGTGTGCGGAAGATGGCAGCGATTCGCTGACAGCCAGAGACAACCAGGGCGGCCAAGTGGCCGCCCTGGTTTCATCTCGGACTATCGGGGATTGGCCTCATCCTTTGCCACTCCCTCATGGACATGCGCGAGCTGCACTATCCCCCTGCATCTCGGATATCCGCTGCATCCCCAAAACTGGTTGCCCCTGTTTTCTCCTCGGCTGGCAGTGCGCAGCACCATGGTATTGCCGCACCTGGGGCAGCTTGGGTGCTGTCGGTGGCTCACCGGATGAGTGGCGGTGGACGATATCGGACGCTGAGGGGGCGGAGCGTCAGTCGGCAACGATCTGATGGGGGCGGCACCATGACGCGCCTTTATCCGGGCCACATGCTGTCTGTGGGTCTGCCAGTTGGGGGCAAGCCGCTCTTGCTGGATGGTCTCGATCGCTCCATGGACGTCGGCCAGGGTCAATACCTGGGTGGTTTTGCCCTTGATATGGCGGATCAGCCCGCGGTTCATCACGTTTTCCGGCATGGGCGTCTTGAAGGTGCAGTCGCCGATAAAGTAGATGACAGAGTGAAACTGGTGGTCCGCCAGCACCAGCAGGGATTTGAGGGTCGTCATATGCAGGTGGTTCTGGCGCAAGGGGTTTTGAAAACTGTGCCTGCGGCGATAGATCTGCTGGGTCCAGCTTTTATGGGCCGGATTGCCGAATATCCACCCCCTCATGTTCTTGGTCTCGATCACGAAGACCCCGAAGCGTGAGACGATCACGTGATCGATCTGGGTCGTGCCCTGGGGAATGGGCAGGGTGACGTCCCTGAGCAGGTGATACTCCCGCTTGTCGAGAAAGAGGCGGATGCTGAGATTGATAAACCACTCCCCGATCATCCCCTTGAACCAGGGGGTTTTGATCAGAGTGGCGATCAGCAGCAGCGGGAGCAGATAGCCGAGCTGCGACAGCAAAAGAGCGAAAACGGGGGGGAAGTCCATGTCACCGAGCCTCCATGGGATCTTGCTTCAGGGTCAAGCCTCGATTGGGAGCAGGCTGCGACTCTCGGGGTATTCGGGGCCGCTCGCGGCCTTTACCTAGACTCGCAGGCTGCCGCGAAAGCCCCTGGCGGCATAGTAGGACTGGGCGCCGTTGTGGTACAGGAAGACACTGTCGTAGCGGCGATCGCAGAACAGGGCGCCGCCGAGCCCCCTGATCGCCGCTGGGGTCTCTATCCAGCTCGATGTCTTGGCATCGAAGCAGCCGAGCGTCTGCAGCGATCTATACTCGGCCTCCGTCAGCAGCGTGATGCCCATCTGCTGGGCCATCTCGGTCGCAGAGCCCGCCGGCCTGTTCTCCTTCCTGGATTCCAGCGCGGCCCTGTCATAGCAGAGGCTTCGGCGCCCGGTTGGGCTCTCGGCGCTGCAGTCACAGAAGATGAGCTGCCCGGTCTGCGGGTCCTGGCCGATGACATCGGGTTCACCGCCGCTGTGCTCCATCTCGTGGAGCGAGGGCAACGACTGCGGGGTGGCGTCCAGCCTGGCGCGCACCTGTGACCAGGGGATCCCCGCGTGACGCTGCGGGTGCCGCTCAAAGCGGGCCTGCAAGGTGGCGAGCAGGTCGTCAATCTGCTCCCGGGTCAGGTTCATCATGTTCTCTCCTTCGCGGGATCCTGCGCCATTAGAAACACATCGCCAGCCCGATGGTACAACCGCCGGTGTGGTGCCGGGACCGGTAATGAGAGCCTCACGCCCTTAAAAACTCATCGCCAGCCCGATGGAGTAGCCGCTGGTGTTGTGGCTGAACATATAGCGGGCCACCAGCCGGGTGCGGGTGATAAAGATGTCGTACTTGCTGCTGTCGAGTTCGAGGCCAAGGCCCAGGGAGTTGAGGCTGTTGAAGCCGAGCAGGCCCCGCTGCTCTCCCAGGTACTCGGTTCTGGCGCCCTCCAGCACGTAGCGCAGGGGTCTGTCCAGCAGGGTCCAGTCCCACATGGGGGCGCGGCGGCGCAGGTAGAGACCGAGGTTCTCCGCCTCGGCCTGGCCCGTGATGCTGTCGGCGGTGCCGGTGAAGCTCTGCAGGTGCTGATAGGAGTAGCGCAGCTCGACGTCGATGTCCTGGGGTTTGGAGAACAGCTCGTAGTCGAGCATGAGGGCGCCCCCCAGGCCGTAGACGTTGAGGTTGCCGCCATCCAGGAAGTCGAGGTTCTTGCCGGTCTTGTACTCGATCAGGGCGGCGCCGATGCGCAGATCGCTCGCCACCGTGCCCAGGGTGACGTTGGCGATGGGGCGCAGTACCAGGTTGCCACCCCAGCGGTCGCGGTGCAGGCTGAAGTCCCAGCCGATGCCGCCGGTGGCGCTCAGGCTGTTCCACCTGGTGGGAATGGTGCGGGTCTCGTTGCCGTCGGTGAACACGAACTGGGGATCGTAGCGGCTGTAGCCCAGGGTACCCTCCAGATAGATGGGAAAGCCCTCACTCATGGTGGCGCCACCGCCAAGCTGGGTGATGGTCAGTGCCGAGCTCTCGTTGGTCCCTCCGCCGATATCCAGGTTGCTGGCGGTGATGTCGGGCACCACTGTGTAGCTCATCAGGGAGACCACCGCATTGGCGCGTTGCTGCACCAGGCTCTCGTCGCTGGCCTGGGCGCCATGGCAAAGCAGCCAGAGTCCGGCCATCAGAATCGGGGTTGCATGAGAAGAGGGGATCTGCGCCATACCTAGCTCCATGAGTCTCCCCGTCCACTGGGGAGTCCTTATACTGTAACGTTTTTCGCCTCCGTTGGCAGCTCTGCATGGTGCCATCTGGCCATAATCTCCCACCGGCGTCCGCTCCCCCGGGGGCGTCTTTCTGGCCCGCCTGCCAAGGGTGTCCGGCGTCAGCCCGGCGGCATAAATGGCAAACATTAATTTATTGTTCAGTTCCCCGGGTGTATAAGGGGCATCCCATACGAACATTGGGGTGGTATCAGGGACGGATTACCAGACGGGGCCTTAGGGTCGTCATGACGGATGCGCATTACGTTGATGGGAGTCATACCAGATGCAGGACATGCTGCTTGCCATATGGCATCAGGATTTTGATCAGCTTATACACATGCAGGCAGTCGGCCTGCTCGTCACCTGTCTGGTGGTGATCCTCTTTCTCGAGTCGAGTTTCGTGTTTCTGCCGTTGCCGGGCGACAGCCTGGTGCTGCTGGCCGGGGGCCTGGTGGGCATGGGCGTGCTGGGGCCCGAGGTGACGCTGCTCTATCTGCCGCTCGCGGCCGGGCTTGGCAGCGTGATCGCCTACTGGCAGGGTCAGGCGCTGCACGGTACCCGTTTCATGGACCATGTGGAGCGGATGATCCCGGAGGGGAGCCTGCCCCGGGCCTCGAGACTGCTCGATCGCTACGGCTTCTGGGCCATGTTCGTCTCCCGCTTCATCCCCTTCGTCAGGGTGCTGACCCCCATGCTGATGGGGGTCTCCCGCCTCAACCTGGTACGGGTGGCCATGGCCAGTTTCGCCAGCGCCTTCCTCTGGTCCCTGGTGCTCAGCATGGTCGGCAAAGTCATGATGGCGACCCCGGTCCTGGCCAATTACCACGAGTTGTTGACCAAGTGCCTGCTGATCACCTCCTTCGCCCTCTTCGTCATCGCCGTGGCCGCCATCGGCATGCGGCTGCTCAAGCGGCCGGCCAAGCGGGTGCGCTGAGCCGGCCGCTCTGGCGGCGCCTTCCCGGATGGGGCAGGGCGCCTCCGGGCAAAAATTCAAGCCATTTGAGGCGGCATTCCCGCCGCCTATCTGTTACACTTCGCGCCCGCCATTTTCCGGCTCACTCTCTGACGTGATGTCAGACCCAGCCGTCCTTGGCCAAAAGCCGCGCCGACACCGGGCCACAAGCCGGTTCAGGCCACTCACGCCAACTACAGCCCAGCTGGAACACAGGAACCCAAGATGAGATTTGAATCGTTCGATTTTGCCCCCGAGATTTTGCGCGCCATCTCAGATTGCGGTTATCAGGAGATGACCCCTGTGCAGAGCCAGGCCATTCCGGCCATCCGCCGTGGCCGCGACGTGCTGGCCAGCGCCCAGACCGGTACCGGCAAGACCGCCGCCTTCGCGCTGCCCATACTGCAGCGGCTGGTGGACAACCCGGCGCCGGTACAGCCCTCCAATGCCCGGGTGCTGATCCTGACCCCGACCCGCGAGCTGGCGGCCCAGGTGGCGAGCAACATCAACGACTTCGCCAGGTATCTCGACATCACCACCCTGACCATCTATGGCGGTGGCAAGCAGGACGTGCAGGCCAAGAAGCTGAAAGCGGGGGCTCACATCATAGTGGCCACCCCGGGCCGGCTGCTGGAGCACCTCACCGCCTGCAACCTCAGCCTCTCCGGGGTCGAGACTCTGGTGCTGGACGAAGCGGATCGCATCCTCGACATGGGCTTCAGCGCCGACGTGCAGCAGATCCTGCAGGCGGTCAACAAGGCCCGCCAGAACCTGCTCTTCTCCGCCACCTTCTCCGAGTCGGTGAAAAAGCTCGCGAACCTGATGCTGGACAAGCCCCAGGTGGTGAGCGTCAACAAGCAGAACTCCACCGCCGACACCGTCAGCCACACCGTCTATCCGGTGGAGCAGAAGCGCAAGCGCGAGCTGCTCTCCGAGCTCATCGGCAAGCAGAACTGGCAGCAGGTGCTGGTGTTTGCCAGCACCCGCGAGAGCTGCGACGAGCTGGTGGAGGAGCTGAACCTCGACGGCATCAAGTCCGCCGTGGTGCACGGTGACAAGGCACAGGGCAGCCGTCGCCGTGCCCTGCGCGAATTCACCGAAGGCAAGCTGCGGGTGCTGGTGGCCACCGAGGTAGCCGCCCGGGGCCTGGACATCCCGAGCCTGGAATACGTGGTCAACTACGATCTGCCGTTCCTGGCGGAAGACTATGTGCACCGCATCGGCCGTACCGGCCGCGCCGGCAAGAGCGGCATGGCCATCTCCTTCGTCAGCCGCGAGGAGGAGCGCACCCTGCTGGAGATCGAGGCGCTCATCGGCCAGAAGATCCGCCGCATCATGGTGCCGGGTTACGAGGTGAGCAGTCGCGACGACCTCATCAAGCAGTTGCAGGAGCGCCGCCGCTTCGGCAAGCGCCCGCAGCGGGAAGACAACGCCGCCGCCCAGGCCATGGCCGAGGCGAAGCTGCAGGGCCAGCGCCTCAAGCGCCTGGCGGCCGCCAGGAAGCCGCGCCAGCCGAAGTAAGCGGCGGGCCATCCCATTGAACTGCAAAGGCGCCACCGGCGCCTTTGCCATCTCAGCGCTCAATCCGAGGATCCACGATGACCCCTCCCACCTACAACCAGGCCCTCCTTGAGATGGCCAGCCAGAGCCTGGCCGAACTGGCCCGCACCGGTGCGCAGAAGGCGGGCAAGCGCACCCCGGCCCAGGAGAGCCACTTCCTCTGCACCTGGATGGCGGACTCCCTCAAGGAGAAGCGCTTCTCCCGCCTGGTGATGGAGGATCTCAAGGCCTGGGTACAACTGGGCCGCACCCTGGGGGCCGGCGCCGATCTCAAGGGCTTGCTTGAGCGGATCATCCGCCAGTACGAGCGCGCCATGGCCGAGCCGACCGGGCTGGGCGGCCGGCTGGCCGCCCTGCTGGCCGAGCTGGAGGCGGCGGGCTGGCTGGTGCTGACGAGTAGCGAAGTGAACGCCAAGCTGCGCCTGCAATCGGGCGGCCAGCCGAGCCTCATCATCAGCGCCAGCGAATATCAGGGCCATATCGAAGCGGGTGAGCTGGCCAGGTCCCTTACCCTCTATGTGCGCGGCGACGAGGCCAGATTGGCACAGGCGGCTTTTTCCCACGGCCTGCTGCTGAGCCAGGGCAACAAGAAAACGACCCTGGTCAAGCACCACAAGGCCTACCGGCTGGTGCCCGGCAACGCACAGCCGGCCCTGGCGCTGCTGATCGGCCCCTGATCCGGGCGCAAGCTGCTCATCCCCCCCACCCGGCCCCGTGCCGGGTTTTTTGTGGATGCTTGCCGGTGGCGGGAGGGGAGGGGGCCTTGATGCGGCGCCAAGGGGGCAGCTTTTGTCGCAACCGGCGAGGGCCCCCTCCGATGGGGGGCGTCCCCCATATGGAGGGATGGGGGCGCCGAGCTTCTGCTCTAGGGTGGATGAGCCCCAAAGAGGGCCATATGGAAGCAAACCGCCTGATGGCGCCACTCAATGAATGAGGAAACACGATGAAAGCGACTCCCATCGCCCTGCTGCTGGCAGGCTCCCTGATCTCTCCGCTCTGCGCCGCCGGGCTCGATGCCAGGCTCACCCTGGTGGAGGGCGGCACCGACGACGTGCGGGTCAACCTGACCCTGACCAACACGGGGGACAAGCCGGTGCGTCTGCTCAAGTGGCAGCTGCCTGGCAGCGAGGATGCCCCCCTGTTCCAGGTGGAGCGTGACGGTCAGCCGGTTGGCTACGAGGGGGCCCTGATCAAGCGGGCGGCCCCGACCGACAAGGACTTCCAGTTGCTCAAGGCCGGCCAGAGCCTGACGGTGCAGGCGGAGGTCTCCGGTCTCTACGACATGAGCGTCCAGGGGCAGTACAGCATCCGCTACCTGCTGCCGACCGTGGCGCTGGAGGGGAAAACCGCCAAGGCCAGGCAGGCCCGGGGGAGCGAATCCAATGCCGTGACCCTGTGGGTGGAAGGGGTGGCCGACGATAGGGTGCTGGCCAAGGCGGCCCTGGCCGAGCCCCAGGCGGTGACCGCTTCGGTCAGCTTCAGCGGCCGCTGCACCAACACCCAGAAGAGCGACATCCTGGCCGCGCTCGATGCCGCCAGCGGCATCACCAACAACTCCAGCAGCTATCTGGCGGTGGACAAGCCCGATGGCCAGCGTTATCGCAGCTGGTTCGGCGCCTATGACGCCGCCCGCTGGAACCAGGCCGAGACGAACTTCAGCAAGATCAAGGATGCCATCGACAACAAGCCGCTCACCTTCGACTGTGGTTGCAAGCAGAGCTACTTCGCCTACGTCTATCCGGACCAGCCCTACAAGGTCTATCTGTGCAAGAGCTTCTGGACGGCACCCGTCACCGGGACCGATTCCCGTGCCGGCACCATAGTCCACGAGCTGAGCCACTTCAACGTGGTGGCGGGCACCGACGATCTGGGATACGGTCAGGCCAATGCCCGCAATCTGGCGAGCACGGATCCCCAGAAGGCGCTGAACAACGCCGACAACCACGAGTACTTCGCCGAGAATACCCCGAGCGAAAATTAATCCGTGAAGGGGCCGCGAGGCCCCTTCCCGTTGTTGAAGGAGCACCCATGATGACTCTCTTGCTCACCACCCTGGCGCTGGCCCCCCTGCAGTGCGAACTGTCGGTCAACGCCGAGAGCGGGGTGAACGAGCCCCTGCCCCTGGTGATGACCCTGACCAACCGGGGGGAGGCCCCCCTTGAGGTATTGACCTGGTTCACCCCCTTCGAGGGGTGGTTTGCCGATGCCATCGACCTCACCCGCGACGGCCGGCCGCTGGCCTACCGGGGACCGCTGGCCAAGCGTGGTGAACCCGGAGATGGCGACTTCCTCCTGCTGGCTCCGGGGGAACAGAGCCAGGCCGATGCGGATCTGGCGCAGGCCTACGATCTGTCGCAGCCGGGCAGCTACCGGCTCAGCTATCGTGCCCAGCACCTGGCGCTGACCCGGGGCGTGGTGCCAAGCTGCCCCGCCATCGACTTTACCCGGGTGGCGGCGCCCTAGGAGGTCGGTGGCTTGCTCTTCGCATCCAGCAGCCCGACGGCGCAGGCGGCCACCACCAGATAGCGCTTCGCCAGGCGGGGGGACGAGCCGCCGCAGGATGACAGGGTGAAGACATGATGAAGAGATGGGGACGGGCCACGCCGTGCGCCAGGCCGCCCCTTGATACCGCCAAGGAGGCAAGATGGTACTGGAATCATTGAAACGAGAGCTGGAGCGCTTTGGCGAGCAGCACGACGAGGCCCAGCCGTCCCGTGACGGCAAGATGCTCAATATCACCCGGGACACAGGTGAACTGCTGGCGCTGCTGGTACAGACGCGAGGGGCGACGGATGTGCTGGAGATTGGTACCTCCAACGGCTATTCCACCCTCTGGCTGGCGGAGGCGGTGAAACGGCTGGGGGGCCGGGTCACCACCATAGAGAGGGATGCGGGCAAGCTGGCCATGGCCGCCGCCAACTTCCAGCGTGCCGGGCTCGGCCCCTGGATTGAACAGCTGGCGGGGGAGGCTGGCAGCTTGCTGCCTACCCTGCCGACGGCGGGTTATCAGCTGGTCTTCCTGGACTCCGATCGCCAGCAATATCAGCGCTGGTGGCCCGAGATCCGGCGCCTGCTCGCCCCTCGCGGCCTGCTGGTGGTGGACAACGCCATCTCTCACCGGGAGGAGATGAGCGACTGGATGGCGGAGGTGGTGCAGGATCCGGCCTTCATGACCGCCCTGGTGCCGGTGGGCAAGGGGGAGTGGCTGGTGGCGCGCCTGTGAGCCCATGGCTCTTGCCGCATGGGACGAGCACCATCCCGTGGTGCTCGCTCACCTCATGGGAGCCCCAGAGCCACTAGCTTCCCCGGAGCCGCCGTGCTCTCTTTCCTCATCTTACGTCCCCTCGTTCTGCTCCCGGCTTGCTGCCATATCGGCAGCGCTGGCAGTGTCGCCCTCTTTTTGGCGTTATCCACTATTTCGCTAAATATCCCCGTATTTCATGGTTGGGAGAGGAAACGTCTCGCGATATGTTTTGTCCATGCCGATAGCCAGCCGAATTAATGTGTGGCACTGACGTGGAAATATTAATCGCTGTGCTGCGGCAGCCGGATTGGAAAATAACCATTGCATGGCGCCAACCTATTCTGGTTGGCAAGCGTTCCGGGTATTTATAAATATAACGAGGTGGTTCATGAAGAAAGTACGTTCGCTGTTGTTGCTGGCGGCATTGCCGCTGGCCCTGATGCACTCGGCCCAGGCCCAATCCAGCCTCGCCGCCATCCAGAGCGCCGGGGTGATCAAGATTGGCACCGAAGGGGCCTACCCCCCTTTTACCTACCACGACAAGAGCGGCAAGCTGGTGGGCTTTGACGTGGAGATTGGTGAGCTTATCGCAAGCGGCCTCGGGGTGAAGCCCGAGTTCGTCGAGGGCAAGTGGGACGGCCTCATCGTCGGGGTGGACGCCAAACGCTACGATCTGGTGCTCAACGAGGTGGCCATCACGCCGGAGAGGCTGAAAAAGTATGATTTTTCAGATCCCTACATCACCTCCAAGGCGGTGGTCGTGGTGCACAGCGACAATGACAGCATCAAGAGCTTTGCGGATCTGAAGGGCAAGAAATCCTCCCAGTCCCTGACCAGCAACTTCGCCCAGCTGGCGAAGGCGTCGGGGGCCGAGGTGGTGGCCACCGAGGGCTTCAACCAGTCCCTGGAGCTGGTGCTGACCGGACGGGTGGATGCCACCATCAACGACAGCCTCTCCTTCCTGGATTTCAAGAAGCAGAAGCCGGACGCCAAGTTGAAGGTGGCAGCCACCGAGGCCAAGGGGGATCAATCCGCCGTGCTGCTGGCCAAGGGGCAACCGGAATTGCTGGCCGCCATCAATCAGGCGCTGCGCACGGCCAAGCAAGACGGCAGTTACCAGAAAATATCGGTCAAGTATTTCGGCACCGACGTCTCGAATTAATATTCAGGCCGAATAATAACAATAAAGGAGAATTAACGTGCCTCCCTGGTTGCAGTTAATGATCGACTCTTTTTGGCCCCTGCTCAGTGCGGGGCTTATTTTTACCGTGCCACTCACCCTTATCACCTTCGTGCTGGGAATATTGCTCGGCTTGCTGGTGGCCCTGGCCAGGCTCTATGGCCCGTCTCCCCTGGTGGCCCTGGCTCGCTTCTATGTGTGGCTTGTTCGGGGCACGCCGCTGCTGGTGCAGCTCTTTCTCATCTTCTACGGCTTGCCGAGCGCCGGCATAGTGCTGGATGCCTTCACCGCCGCCGTCATCGGCTTCACCCTCAACATCGGCGCCTACAGCTCGGAGACCATTCGCGCCACCCTGGCGGCGATCCCGAAAGGGCAGTGGGAGGCGGCCCACGCCATCGGCATGAACTGGCCCCAGGCCATGGGACGGGTGATCCTGCCCCAGGCGGCGCGCATCGCTGTGCCGCCCCTCTCCAATACCTTCATCTCCCTGGTCAAAGACACCTCGCTGGCGGCGGCGGTGACCGTGCCCGAGCTGTTTCAGGCGGCCCAGCGCCTCGCCTCCGTCACCTATGAGCCGCTCATCCTCTATATCGAGACGGCCCTCATCTACCTGATGTTCAGCTCTGTGCTCAGCCTGTTGCAAGATCGGCTGGAGCGCAGATTGACCCACAAAGAGACCCGGGAGGTCGCCCTATGATCCGGTTGAGCGGTATCGAGAAGCAGTTTGGTGGCAGGCCCGTGCTCAAGGGGGTGGGGCTGGCGATGGCCGCCGGCACGGTGACGGCGCTGATCGGCCCCTCCGGCAGCGGCAAGAGTACCTTGCTGCGCTGTGTGAATCTGCTGGAGCGACCCGATGCGGGACAGCTGGTGCTGGGGGGAAGCGAGCTCGACTTCTCCCATCACCTGTCACGGCAGCAGGTGCTGACTCTGCGCCAGCAGACCGGCATGGTGTTCCAGAACTTTCAGCTGTTCCCGCACATGACGGTGCTGGAGAACGTGATGGAGGGGCTGGTGACCGTCTTGAAGTGGCCCAGGGAGAAGGCGAGGGCGAGGGGCCTGGCCCTGCTGGACAAGGTGGGGCTCAGGCACAAGGCCGAGGCGGTGCCCGCCACCCTCTCCGGCGGCCAGCAGCAGCGGGTCGCCATTGCCCGGGCGCTGGCGCCATCCCCCAAGGTGCTGCTCTGCGACGAGCCCACCTCGGCGCTGGATCCCGAGCTGGCGCTGGAGGTGCTGGCCGTGCTGCGCCAGCTGGCGCGCGAAGGTACCACCATGCTGATCGCCACCCACGACCTGCGCCTCGCGGCCCAGATAGCGCAGCAGGTGATCTTTCTGGAAGGGGGCGAGGTGGTGGAGGCGGGCAGCGCACGCCAGATGTTCACGACCCCCAGGCGAGCCCGTACCTTCGAGTACATCTCCACCCTGACCGAGCGGCAGCCGGAGAACTGGAGCATCTAGCCGCGACTGCCCACGAAGGCGAGATAAAGAAACAGCCCCGCACGAGCGGGGCTGTTTGCATGGCAGCTTGGTTGCGACGGCAGATCACACGGCCAGATAGTCCATGATCCCTTCGGCGGCCTTGCGACCCTCGTAGATGGCGGTCACCACCAGATCCGAGCCGCGCACAGCATCGCCACCGGCAAACACCTTGGGGTTGCTGGTCTGGAAGGCGTACTCCGCCTTCTCGGGGGCCTTGATGCGATCCCGGCTGTCGAGCTCGACACCGTGTTCCGCCATCCAGGGCTGGGGGTTGGGCTGGAAGCCGAACGCCATCACCACCGCATCGGCGGGCAGCACCTGCTCGGAGCCCTCGATGACTACCGGATTGCGGCGGCCGTTGGCATCGGGTTCGCCGAGTTCGGTGCTCACCACCTTGATGCCGCAGGTGCGGCCCTGGGCGTCCAGCTCCACCCCGACCGGCTGGAGGTTGAACATGAATTCCACCCCTTCCTCCTGGGCGTTCTTCACCTCCCGCTTGGAACCCGGCATGTTCTCGGCGTCGCGACGGTAGGCGCAGATCACCCGATCGGCCCCCTGACGGATGGCGGTGCGCACGCAGTCCATGGCGGTATCGCCGCCGCCGAGCACCACCACCTGCTTGCCGGCGAAGTCGATGTAATCGGCCTGGGCCTTCTCGAAGCCCAGCAAGCGGTTGGCGTTGGAGATGAGGTAGGGCAGGGCGTCGTAGACCCCAGGCGCAGTCTCGTTCTCGAACCCGCCCTTCATGTACTTGTAGGTGCCGACCCCGAGGAAGACCGCATCGAACTCGCCGAGCAGGTCGGCGAAGGTGACGTCACGGCCCACTTCGGTCTCGAGACGAAACTCCACCCCCATCCCCTCGAAGATCTCGCGGCGGCGCTGCATCACCTCCTTTTCCAGCTTGAAGGA
This sequence comes from Aeromonas sp. FDAARGOS 1409, assembly GCF_019048705.1. Taxonomy (NCBI): domain Bacteria; kingdom Pseudomonadati; phylum Pseudomonadota; class Gammaproteobacteria; order Aeromonadales; family Aeromonadaceae; genus Aeromonas; species Aeromonas sp. FDAARGOS 1409. The sequence continues at coordinate 4,105,274 of NZ_CP077395.1, read as the reverse complement.
GGGGATGCCGAAGGTCAGCAGGCCGCCGATCTCCGGGTACTTGTCGAACACCACAGGGGTGACGCCGTTGCGCGCCAGCACGTCGGCACAGGCAAGGCCGGCAGGGCCCGCGCCGATGACGGCGACCCGCTTGCCGGTCTTGACCACCTTGGAGAGATCAGGGCGCCAGCCCATCTCGAACGCCTTGTCGGTGATGTACTTTTCGATGTTGCCTATGGTCACGGCGCCGAATCTGTCGTTGAGGGTGCAGGCACCCTCGCACAGTCTGTCTTGCGGGCAGACGCGGCCGCACACCTCCGGCAGGCTGTTGGTCTGGTGGGAGAGCTCCACCGCCTCCAGGATGCGCCCCTCGTTGGCCAGTTTCAGCCAGTTGGGGATGTAGTTGTGTACCGGGCACTTCCACTCGCAATAGGGGTTGCCGCAGTCGAGGCAGCGATCCGCCTGCATGCCGACCTGGGCCTGGTTGAAGGGCTCGTAGATCTCCACGAACTGGATCTTGCGGATCTTGAGCGGCTTCTTGGGCGGGTCGACCCGCTGGACATCGATAAACTGGAATACGTTCTGGCTCATAGGGTTCCCTCCTTATTGCGCCTGGATTCTGAGTTCTGCACTGGAACGGCTGGTGTGACCCAAGAGGGACTTGACGTCGCTGGACTTGGGTTTGATCAGCCTGAACTTGGGCACATAGGAGTCGAAGTTGGCCAGGATCTCCTCGGCGCGCGAGCTGCCTGTCTCGTTGAGGTGCGCCGTGATGATGCCGCGCAGGTGCTCCTGGTGGATGGCAAGATCCGCCACCTCCAGCAGTTCGACCAGCTCGGGGTTGGTGCGCTTGGCAAAGTTGCCGCACTCGTCGAGCACGTAGGCGAAGCCGCCTGTCATGCCCGCCGCGAAGTTGACGCCGGTCTTGCCGAGCACGGTGACGATGCCGCCTGTCATGTATTCACAGCCGTTGTCACCGATCCCCTCGACCACCGCCAGGGCCCCTGAGTTGCGCACCGCGAAACGCTCGCCGGCAGTGCCTGCGGCATAGAGCTTGCCGCCGGTGGCGCCGTAGAGGCAGGTGTTGCCGATGATGGCCGCCTCGTGGGATTTGAACGCCACGCCGACGTGGGGCTTGATCACCAGCTTGCCGCCGGTCATCCCCTTGCCCACGTAGTCGTTGGCGTCCCCGGTGAGGATCATCTCGAGGCCACCCGCGTTCCAGACGCCGAAGCTCTGACCGGCTGTGCCGTTGAAGTGCACCTTGACCGGATCGGCCGCCATGCCCTGGTTGCCGTGGCGTTTCACTATCTCGCCGGAGAGGCGCGCCCCCACGGAGCGGTCGGTGTTGCGGATGTCGTAGCGGAACTCGCCACCACTCATGTTCTCGACGGCATCCAGCAGGTCCTCCACCATCTTGAGGTTCAGCGGCCCCTTGTCGAAGGTGGGGTTGTGCTGCTGGCTGAACAGGCTGGAGCCTGCCGGTGCCACCGGGGTCGCCAGCACGCCGGACAAGTCCAGCTTGGCCTGACGGGCGGTGAGGCCGGGCAGGGCTTCCAGCAAGTCGGTGCGGCCGATAAGGTCGGTGAGCTGGGTGACGCCGAGCTCGGCCATCAGCTCGCGGGTCTCCTCGGCGATGAACTTGAAGTAGTTCATCACCATCTCCGGCAGGCCGGTGAAGTGTTCGCGGCGCAGCTTCTCATCCTGAGTGGCGACGCCGGTGGCGCAGTTGTTCAGGTGGCAGATACGCAGGTATTTGCAGCCGAGCGCCACCATGGGGCCGGTACCGAAGCCGAAGCTCTCGGCGCCGAGGATGGCCGCCTTGATGATGTCGAGACCAGTCTTGAGACCACCGTCCACCTGCAGCCGCACCTTGTGGCGCAGGCCGTTGGCGACCAGGGCCTGCTGGGTTTCGGCCAGCCCCAGCTCCCAGGGGGAACCGGCGTATTTGACCGAGGTGAGCGGGCTCGCGCCGGTGCCGCCGTCATAGCCGGAGACGGTGATGAAGTCCGCATAGGCCTTGGCCACGCCGCAGGCGATGGTGCCGACGCCGGGCTCGGAGACCAGTTTCACCGACACCAGGCAGTTCGGGTTGATCTGCTTGATGTCGAAGATGAGCTGGGCCAAGTCCTCGATGGAGTAGATGTCGTGGTGGGGCGGCGGCGAGATCAGGGTCACGCCGGGCACGGAGTAGCGCAGCTTGGCTATCTGGGCCGTCACCTTGTCACCGGGCAGCTGGCCACCCTCGCCGGGCTTGGCGCCCTGGGCCACCTTGATCTGCACCACGTCCGCGTTCATCAGGTAGTGGGGGGTGACCCCGAAGCGACCCGAGGCCACCTGCTTGATGCGCGAATTCTTCTCGGTGCCGAAGCGCTTGGGATCCTCGCCGCCTTCGCCGGAGTTGCTCTGACCGCCGAGGCGGTTCATGGCGATGGCCAGGGCCTCGTGGGCTTCAGGGCCGAGGGCGCCGATGGACATGGCGGCGGAGTCGAAGCGGGGGAACAGCTTGGCCGCAGGCTCGACCTGATCCAGCGCCACCGGGATGGTCCCCTTCCTGAGCACCAGCAGGTCGCGCAGGGTCGCCACCGGGCGCTCGTTCACCAGACGCGCGTACTCCTTGTAATCGGCGTAGTTGCCGGAGCGCACCGCCACTTGCAGGGTCTGCACCACGTCCGGGTTGTAGGTGTGGTACTCGCCGCCGTGGACGAATTTGAGCAGGCCACCCTGGGTCAGCGGCTTGCGGCCGAGCCAGGCCAGGCGAGCCAGGTTCACCTGATCCTGCTGGATGTCGACAAAGTCGGCTCCCTGGATGCGGCTCGATACGCCGCGGAAGCAGAGCTCGACCACGGCGCTGGAGAGGCCCACCGCCTCGAACAGCTGGGAGCAGCGGTAGCTCGCCACCGTGCTGATGCCCATCTTGGACATCACCTTGTAGAGGCCCTTGTTGATGCCGTTGCGGTAGTTGAGCATGGCCTGGCGCAGGCTCATCTTGAGCACGCCTTCTTCTACCTGCTTGGCGAGGGTCTCGTAGGCGAGATAGGGGTAGATGGCGGTGGCGCCAAAGCCCAGCAGGACGGCGAAGTGGTGCGGGTCACGCACGCTCGCGGTCTCCACCAGGATGTTGGCGTCACAGCGCAGGTTGTTGTCCACCAGGGTGCGCTGCACCGCCCCCACCGCCATGGCGGCCGGGATGGGCAGGGTGTCCGGACTGATGTCCCGATCCGACAGCACCAGCAGCACGGTACCGCTGCGGGCCGCGGTCTTGGCCTCTTCGCACAGGCGCTCCAGGGCGGATTGCAGCCCCTCTTCGGGTTGGTAGTTGAGGCTCAGCACCGCATGGCGATAGTGCTCCCCTTCCAGGGCCAGCAGTTGGTGGAAGTCGGAGTAGAGCAGGATCGGCGACTGGAACAGCACCCGGTGGGCGTGACCGAAGGTCTCGTTGAACACGTTCTGTTCGCGGCCGATACAGGTGGCCAGGGACATGACGTGGTTTTCCCGCAGGGGATCGATGGGGGGGTTGGTCACCTGGGCGAACATCTGGCGGAAGTAGTCGTACAGGGTGCGCTGGCTGGAGGAGAGCACCGCCATGGGAGTGTCGTCCCCCATGGAGCCCACCGCCTCCTGGCCATTCTCGCCGAGCACGCGGATCACCTGGTCCAGTTCCTCATAGGAGTAGCCGAACAGCTTCTGATAGGTCTTGAGGCGGTCGTCCGGGAACTCGCGGGCACCGGTGCTGGCGTCGTCCATCTGCTCGAACGGCACCAGGCGCTTGCAGTGCTTGTCCATCCACTGCTTGTAGGTGTGGCGGCTCTTGAGGTCGTCGTCGATCTCGAAGCTGGTCCAGATCTTGCCGTTGCTGGTATCGACCACGAACAGCTCGCCCGGGCCGACCCGGCCCTTCTCCAGCACCTCGTCCGGGGTGTAGTCCCAGGTACCCACTTCGGAGGCGAGGGTGATGAACTTGTCCTTGGTGATGACGTAGCGGGCCGGACGCAGGCCGTTGCGGTCGAGCGCGCAGGTGGCGTAGCGGCCGTCGGTCATGACGATGCCGGCCGGGCCGTCCCAGGGCTCCATGTGCATGGAGTTGAAGTCGTAGAAGGCGCGCAGGTCGTCATCCATGTTCGGGTGCTTCTGCCACGCAGGCGGGATCAAGAGGCGCATGGCGCGGAACAGGTCCATGCCGCCGGCCAGGAAGAGATCCAGCATGTTGTCGAGACTGGAGGAATCCGATCCCGTGGTGTTGACGAAGGGGGCCGCCTCCTGCAGATCCGGGATCAGCGGGGTCGCGAACTTGTAGCTGCGCGCCTTGGCCCACTGGCGGTTGCCGGCGATGGTGTTGATCTCGCCGTTATGGGCGAGGTAGCGGAACGGCTGCGCCAGCGGCCAGCGCGGGCTGGTGTTGGTGGAGAAACGCTGGTGGAACACGCAGATGGCCGCCTGCATGCGGATGTCGGCGAGATCCAGATAGAAGCGCGGCAAATCCACCGGCATGCACAGCCCTTTATAGACGGTGACCAGGTTGGAGAGGCTGACCACGTAGAAGTAGTCGTCGCTGATGCGCTTCTCGATGCGGCGGCGCACTATATAGAGGCGGCGCTCGAGATCCTTGTCGACCCAGCCCGGGGGGGCGTTGACAAAGACCTGTTCGATGCTGGGCAGGGAGGCCTTGGCGATGGTGCCGAGTACATTGGTATCGATGGGCACCTTGCGCCAACCGACCAGACTCAGGGTCTCTTTTTCCAGCTCCTCGTCGATGATGTCGCGGGTTGCCTGGGCCAGGACGGGGTCCGGGTTCAGGAACAGCATGCCGACCGCGTAGTTGCGGCCCAGGTGCCATCCCTTCTCTTCGGCGACGGCTCTGAAGAAGCTGTCGGGTTTTTGCAGCAACAGGCCGCAGCCGTCGCCGGTCTTGCCATCGGCGGAGATGCCGCCGCGGTGCTGCATGCGAGCCAAGGCTGACATCGCGAGACGGACAAGCTTGTGGCTGGCTTCCCCTTCCATGTGGGCCAACAGGCCGAAGCCACAGTTATCCCTCTCCAGCTTTGGATCATATAGTGACATTGCATTTCTCCCTTGCTCGGCCTTCCATCGCACTGTCATCAACAGATTGCATAAATTGCGATTGGCTCTTGTGGTTCCGTCCGCCTGAGGTGGCGAATCTCCAAACTAATGGGATTTTCGAGCAAGGTCAATTGGACATCCCGCCTGTTTGCAATGTTACATCGCCATAACAAAATGTGGGTTTTAGAGACTCAAACAGAATTTTTATGTATTTAATGCTGTGATAATTTTATTTATTAGTCATATATGCTGACGATGGTGGCTTTGGTGGTTGACTGCATCGTGGCGCAGAACTGTAGTAATTTTACAAATTCCTTCTGCCTGGGCTTGGCGGGGATCACATTTCGAGATCCTGCATCTTGCATTTGTCCATATGCGAGCTAATCAAGATTTTTTCAGTGCTAACAGCCGGTTAGGGGAGTCAGGTTTTCTCTTTTTTCCCGTTTTTCCTGGTAGGGGTGGTTTCCAAAAGTAGCCGCAAAAGCCTTTTGTTGGGTATTTATCGCACTCGGCGTGAATATTTATATGATTTTAGGGAAGGGCCAGGCTTGATCCAGCTCAGCCTGCCCGGCGGTGTGTACCGCTAAAATGGCGCCTCATCTCGGAGGTGTCATGCAGTTACACGAACTCGTCAATACATTCGGCCAGGACCTCAAGCAGCGTCACGGCCAGAAGATCCACAAACTCTCCATTCACGGCGCCTTCACCTGCCCGAACCGGGACGGCACCCTGGGGCGCGGCGGCTGTACCTTCTGCAATGTCTCCTCCTTCGCCGACGAGTCGGCCCAGCAGCTCTCCGTGGTGCAGCAACTGCTGGCCCGCCGAGACGAAGTGACCCGCGCCAAACGCTATCTCGCCTATTTTCAGGCCTATACCAGCACCTATGCCGAAGTGGAATATCTGCGGCGCATGTATGAAGAGGCGCTGTCGGTGAGCGACATGGTGGGACTCTGCGTCGGCACCCGCCCTGACTGCGTGCCGGATGCGGTGCTGGATCTGCTGGCGGGCTACCAGGCCCGGGGTTACGAGGTATGGCTGGAGCTGGGGCTGCAGAGTGCCAACGACAAGACCCTGCAAAGGATCAACCGGGGACACGGTTACGCCGCCTATGCGGATGCGGTGCGGCGAGCCCATCTGCGCGGCATCAAGGTCTGCGCCCACCTTATCGTCGGTCTGCCGGGGGAGGCGGCCATGGAGAGCCTGGAGACCCTGCACCGCGTCGTGGAGACGGGGGTGGAGGGGATCAAGCTGCATCCGCTGCACGTGGTACAGGGCAGTACCCTCGGCAAGGCGTGGCAGGCGGGACGGCTGGATGTGCTCACGCTGGAGCAGTATGTGGCAGCGGCGGTCGCCATGATCCAGCACACGCCCCCAGAGGTGGTCTATCACCGCGTCTCGGCCTCGGCGCGCCGCCCGACCCTGTTGGCACCCGCCTGGTGCGAGAACCGCTGGACCGCCATGACCGAGATCGCCGCCGAACTGGCTCGCTCCGGTCCCCAGGGACAACGCCTGGGACGTCCCTTCTCTCTCCCGCTTTCAAATGAGCTGAGGCTCTAATTTCGTCAAAAAAACAGTGGGTTATTAGATGAAATTCAGTCTTTGCAGTATAGTTTCGTTCAAGTCACCTTGATAAGATGGTGGGCTTGAAAAAAGATATGTTTATCAATAACTCTTTGCGGTTTATGTACCGGGCGGGATCTCTTCGCACTGGGTGGCAGTTTCCCCGATGACACCGAGCGCCCTGCATGTCCATTCCTTCCCGGCATGACGATGTGGGAGTCAGGCAGTGGGCTGTGTGCCACTGCCCCGTGCGCTAATTGGGTTGTCGGTTTGTGGCGGGGTCGCTGCCTGCATTCATGAAACGCGCCAGATTCCGGGTGATGATGACCGACAACCTTCCGAATCATGTTTTGATGGGATGCTATGCAAGCAGAAACCAGCCATATAGATGAGCTATTGGAGTGCCTGGTCTTTTTGACCCGCTTTTATGGGGTGCCCAACAGCCAGGATGCCCTGACCACTGGCTTGCCGCTGGTCTCCGGTCGCCTGAGCACGGCACTCTTCAGCCGTGCCGCCGAGCGTGGCGGCCTCTCCGCCCGCGAGGTGATCCAGCCGCTCGATCAGATCTCCTCCCTGCTGTTGCCCTGCGTCCTGCAGACGCGTCATGGCGGCGCCTGCATCCTGCTGGAATGGAATGAAGACCGAAGCCAGGGCAAGGTGATCTTTCCCCAGGCCGGGGATGCAGCCCAGTGGGTCAGCACCGCCCAGCTGGGAGACGAGTACAGCGGTCGCCTGTTTTACGTCAAGCGGCAGTTCAAGTTCGACGAGCGCTCCCCCAAGGTGCTGGAAACCCGCGACGGTCACTGGTTCTGGAGCACGCTGTTCGAATCCCGGGGCATCTACCGAGACGTGCTGATCGCCTCCATCCTCATCAACCTGTTCGCGGTGGCCAGCCCCCTGTTCACCATGAACGTGTACGACAAGATAGTGCCGAATCTGGCATTCGATTCCCTCTGGGTATTGGCCGTCGGGGCCATGGTGGTATTTACCTTCGATTTCGTGATGCGCCAGCTGCGCAGCTACTTCATCGACATCGCCGGCAAGAAATCCGACGTGCTGCTGTCGGCCAAGATCTTCGCCAAGGTGATGGGGATGAAGATGGAATCCCGTCCTGCCTCGACCGGTGCCTTTGCCAAGCACCTCCAGGAGTTCGAGTCCGTGCGGGAGTTCTTCACGTCGGCCACCGTTTCCACCTTGATCGATCTGCCGTTCGCCATCTTCTTCCTGTTCATCATCTGGATCTTCGCCGGCGTCATGGTGGTGGTGCCCATCGTCGCCATCTTGATCCTGGTGGCGTACAGCTTCTATATCCAGGCACCGCTGAAGCAGTCCATCGAGGAGGGGTCACGCCTGGCCTCCCAGAAGAATGCCAACCTCATCGAGAGCATCTCTGGCCTCGAGACCGTGAAGATCTTCGGGGCCGAGAGCATGTTCCAGCATCGCTGGGAGCAGGCGGTATCCCATATTTCGACCTGGGGTGTGCAGACCCGGCGTATCACCAACTCCATGTCGTCGCTCGCGAGCTACATCCAGCAGGTGGTGACGGTGGGACTCGTCATCGTCGGCGTCTACCAGATCTCGGAGGGGCTGGTGACCATGGGGGGCATGATCGCGGCCGTGATGCTGTCGAGCCGCGCCATCGCCCCCATGGTACAGCTCTCCGTTCTCTCGACCCGCTATAACCAGGCCAAGTCTGCCCTGGAGATCCTGGAGAAGATCATGATGACGCCGGGCGAGCAGGAGGAGGGCAGGCAGTACATCCACCATCCTGTCATCCAGGGGCGCATCGAGTTCGAGAACGTCTCCTTCAAGTATCCGGGCATGGAGAGCAGCACCCTGCACAACATCAACCTGCGTATCGAGCCGGGCGAGAAGGTCGCCATCATAGGCCGGATAGGCGCGGGCAAGACCACCCTGGAGAAGTTGCTGATGGGGCTCTATCGCCCCACGGACGGGCTGGTGCGTCTCGACGGCTTCGAGCTGGATCAGCTGCCGCCGACCGCCATTCGCCGCAACATCGGCTGCGTGCCGCAGGACGTGACCCTCTTCTTTGGCTCGGTGCGGGACAACATCATGCTGGGCAATCCCCTGGTGGACGACGCCCGTGTCCTTCGCGCGGCCAAGCGGGCCGGGGTGACCAACTTTACCAACCGGGATCCCAATGGCCTCGACAGGCAGATCGGCGAGGGGGGGCGTCAGCTCTCCGGCGGCCAGCGTCAGGCCATACTGCTGGCCAGGGCCCTGCTCAACGATCCTCCCATTCTGGTGATGGACGAACCGACGTCCAACATGGACAACCAGTCGGAGATGCACGTCAAGCAGGAGCTGGCGCGGCTGGGGCCCGAGACCACCCTGATCCTCATCACCCACAAGACCTCCATGCTGGACGTCGCCTCCCGGGTCATCGTCGTGGAGCAGGGCAAGATAGTGGCGGACGGCCCCAAAGAGGTGGTGCTGCAACAATTGAAGGAAGGCAAGGTGCGGGTGCAGGAGACGGCTCATGGCTAACAACTGGTTCAAGAAGTCGGCTCCCGATACCGTCTTGCCCGCCCCCGAGCACCTGGAATACGTGGACGATGGCGCCGCGGCCGTCTTGCTGACGACGCCGACCCGCGCCAGGGTGCTGCTCTGGGCCTGCTTCCTGTTTTTCATGAGCGCCATCGTCTGGGCCGCCTGGGCCGAGCTTGACGAGGTCACCGTCGGCCAGGGCAAGGTGATCCCGTCTCGCCAACTGCAGGTGATCCAGAACCTGGAAGGGGGGATCGTCAAGGAGATCTTCGTCAAGGAGGGGGACATCGTCGAGAAGGGGCAGCCTCTGCTGCGCATCGACGACACCCGCTTCAAGTCCGATTTTCGCGAACGGGAGCAGGAGCTGGTGACCCTGAAGGGGGACATCGCCCGCCTGCGTGCCGAGATCCGCAGTGTGGTGGTCAAGAGCGAGCCCAATCTGGGCTGGCGTGAGCAGGTGGTCATCGACAAGCAGCCCATCGAATTTCCCGAAGGGTACGAGAACGTGTTCGCCGAATATGCCGCCCGTGAAAAATCGGTGCAGGAGGCGAGGCTCAACAACCTCAAGAACCAGCTTTACATTCTGGGGCAGCAGATCGAGCAGAAAGAGCAGGAGACCATAGAGCTCAACGCCAAGATCAGGACGGTGGGCCGCAGCGTGGATCTCGCTCGTCAGGAGCTCAACATCAGCCGTCCCCTCGCAAAAGAGGGTATAGTTCCTCAAGTGGAGCTAATAAAGCTGGAGCGGCAGGTCAACGAGATGCAGGGTGAGCTGGAGGCGAACCGCCTGCTCATCCCCAAGCTCAACTCGGTGCTGCGGGAGACCATCTCCAAGCGCAACGATATCGCCCTGAAATTCAGAGCCGACTCCCAGACCGAGCTCAATGAGCGGCAGGGCAAGCTCAGTCAGTTGTCCGAGGGCCAGGTCGGTCTGCGGGACAGAGTCGATCGAACCAGTGTGATCGCGCCCCTCAAGGGCACCATCAAGAAACTCAAGATCAATACCCTGGGAGGCGTCGTCCAGCCCGGCATGGATCTGATGGAGATAGTACCGCTGGAAGATACCCTGCTGGTCGAAGCCAAGGTGTCGCCCAAGGATATCGCGTTCCTGAGACCCGGATTGGAGGCCGTGGTCAAGATAACCGCTTATGATTTCACTGTTTATGGAGGTTTACATGGAAAGGTTGAACAGATAAGCGCCGACTCGATCCAGGATGAGGAGGGCAACTCCTTCTATCTGGTGCGAGTACGAACCGAGAAGAGTTATCTGGGCGATGAGCTAAACGCACTTCCCATCATCCCCGGTATGTTAGCCAGTGCAGATATCATTACTGGTAAAAAAAGTGTCCTAGACTACTTGCTGAAACCCATCTTGAGGGCTAAGCAGTCGGCACTGAGAGAACGATAAGCCAACAATCTAAAAACAACATGACTGGAGATACCATGAAGAAGACGATTGTTGCCATGCTGGTTAGTGGCACCATACTGTTCCCGGGCCTGAGCCAGGCACAGACGCTGGAACAGTCAGTGGCACAGTCACTGGCTACCCATCCGAAAATCAAGGAAGCTTTTGATCTCTATCAGGCACGACTGTACCAGCATGATGGGGCCAAGGGCGGTTACTATCCCACCATCGATCTGCGTGGTGGCGTCGGTTACGAGAAGACCGACAGCCCCTCCACCCGCGCGGCGGGGGCCAACTCGCAGACGATCGATGACTCCATGACCCGTAAAGAGGCCGGGATCAGCCTGCGCCAGATGCTGTTTGACGGCTTCGATGTCAGCAGCAACGTGGCCCGGACCGATGCCGCTGCCCAGGCCCAGCGTCTCGCCCTGATCTCGGAGGCGGAAAACACGGCGTTGCGTGTGGCAGAGGTATACCTCAACATGCTGCGTCAGCAGGAGATCCTGGAGCTTTCCAAGCAGAACCTGGAAACCCACGAGCAGATCCGCAGCGACATCCAGAAGCGGACCGACTCCGGTCTGGGATCGACGGCGGATCAGACTCAGATCGACGGCCGGGTGGCGCGCGCCTACTCCAACCAGGCGGCGGCCGAGAACAACTATCGGGATGCCGAGAGCGAGTTCATCCGCGTCGTGAATGAGGTGCCCAAGGATCTCGTGCAGCCGGTGCCGAACACCCAGCTTCTGCCAGCCACGCTGGAAGATGCGCTGAAGACGGCGACCGAGGTGCATCCGACCCTGCTTTCCTCCCTGCAAGACATCGAGGAGGCCAGGTACCAGCATGAGGGGTCCAAATCCGGGTTCTATCCGAACGTGGCCTTCGAGGTAGACCAGAACTGGAACGAGGACATCGATGCGGTCAAGGGGCGCAACGACGATCTCACCGCCATGGTCCGGATGCGTTACAACCTGTTCCGTGGCGGCTCCGATCTGGCCGAAAGCAAGGCCACCTCGGCACTCTATTCCCAGGCGAAAGACATTCACCTGAATGCCTTCCGTCAGGTGGAAGAGGGGACTCGTCTGGCCTGGAATGCCAAGGAGTCGCTGGCCAAGCAGAAAGTCTTCCTGAAAGAGCACGTGGACGCCAGCTATGACACCGTACAGGCGTACAAGAAACAGTTCGGTCTGGGCCAACGGACCTTGCTGGATGTGCTGAACACGGAAAACGAGCTGTTTGAGGCGCGTCGCAGCTACATCACGGCCGAGTATGACTCCCTGCTGGCGGATTATCGTATCCTCAATGCCACGGGTGGCCTGCTCAACGCCATGAATGTACAGCAGCCCGCCGAGTGGCAGGCCAACAACAACTGATGGCCATCGCGCTGATGCAATATCAGACAGGAGGAATGGCTGCAGCTTGCTGCAGTCATTCTTTTATGTGTTTGGCCCTGCGTTGAAGATTGCGATGGCATGCCACAGGGGAATCATGTGACATCGGTGGGCAAGAACGAGGGCCGTCTGTTGTGGCCTGCATGGCGCATTTGCTCGGCGCAGCGTTGGTTGCCTCGTCTGCTGTGGCTGGTGTTGCTCGCCATTCCCCTGCTGCTCAGCGCCAGTCAGCCCTTGTCATCGGAAGATCTCAAGCTGGTCAAGCGAGCGGAGGAGACTTATGGCCCTCGTGCAGGGAAACGGGTGACCAGCTGGCGTACCCTGGCGATGCAGAGCAGCGCCGCAGGTCTGACGGATCGGCAGAAGCTGGAGAAGGTAAACCAGTTCTTCAACCAGATGCGTTTTATCGATGACATCAAGTTGTGGCACAAGAAGGATTATTGGGCGACGCCGCTGGAGTTTTTGGGGGCTGCGGGCGGAGACTGTGAAGACTTCAGCATTTCCAAGTATTTTACGCTGCTGGAGCTTGGCATTCCGGATGAAAAAATGCGAATGGTATATGTCAAGGCATTGGATTATAACCAGTTTCATATGGTCGTTGCCTATTATGAGACGCCTGCGTCAGTTCCTCTTATTCTGGACAATATTGTCGGAGCCATTCGTCCGGCCACGCAGCGTGCGGATCTGGTGCCAATTTACAGTTTTAACGGTAGTCACTTGTGGCTGATGAAAGCACGTGGTCAAGGGGAAATGGCCGGGCAGTCATCTCGCTTGGGATTATGGACGGATTTACGCAATCGCATGACGTCAGGGCGATTGGCTCGGCCTGCGGTGAATTTGGATGATTAACCTATGACGCTCTACAGACAACTATTGGCAACCATGCTGTTACTGTTCGGATTGCTGTTTGCCGCCACTTATTGGGTACAGTTCGATTCGACCCGCAGTTACCTGGCGCAGCAGCAGGAGACCACCGTCATCAATACCTCCACCGCGCTGGGTCTGGCATTGACGCCCTATCTGGAAAACGGTGACAAGGTGGGGGCCGAATCCGTCATCAAGGCGGTCTTTGACGGCGGCTACTACAAGCTGGTGCGCCTCGATCTGCTGGCATCCAAGAATGTCATCGAACTCGAGAACAGCAGCCAGATCGAGGGCGTTCCCCAGTGGTTCATCGGGCTGGACCTTTTTCCTGAGGTATCCAATGAATCCATCTTGACCTCGGGTTGGTTGCAACTGGGCAAGTTGAAGGTGGTGGGCCACCCGGGACAAGCCTACTACAAGCTTTGGCAGGGCATGAGCGAGCTGGCGACCTGGTTCCTGGTCGGATTCCTGATCACCACGCTCCTGTTGATGCGGGCGCTCAACTACCTGCTCAAGCCACTCAAGCTGATCTGCGAGCAGGCGGTCGAGATAGAGCTGCACCATTTCGGGCACGCCATTCCTGAACCCAGGACCCGTGAATTGAAGCAGGTGGTGCAGGCCATCAATACCCTCTCGAGCAAACTGGCGGTGCAATTCAAGGAGCAGGCGGACGAAGCCGAGAATCTCCGTGCCCGTGTCTATGTCGATGCCGTGTCCGGCCTTGGCAACCGCTCTTACTTCGTCGGGCAGGTCAATGCCTGGATTGCCGAGGCGGGCCAGGGGGGGGTCATGCTGGTGGCCGTCGACATGCTGGACGATCTCTATCGCGAAGAGGGCTTTGCCGCGCGAGACAACATGGTCAAGTCCATCGCCCAGGTGCTCAGGGAGCTGCTGGATGGTTGGAATGGGGCGGCCCTTGCCCGCATCTCGGCCACCGAATACGCCTTGCTCTGTCCGACCGACGAGCTGTCGCAGCTCAAGGATCTGGCGGAACTCATCAACAGCCGCATCGCCGATCTGGTGGTCAACCCCATGGGAGAACGAGGTGCACTTTCCGTGGTCGGTATCGCCGGTCGTGACGGGAGTGACGATCTCTCGGCCCTGTTGACCAAGGCGGACAATGCCCTTGGCAAGGCGCGCAACGAGCGGCGCGGTGCCGTCGTGATGGAAGGGGGAACAGAGCAGGGCCTGATGGGACGTCTGGCCTGGCGTGATCTGGTGCAGGACGCCATGGCCAGAAACCTCTGGCGCTTCAAGGCGCAGCCCGCCTGTCGCTTCGATGATGGCACGCGTCTGCATGCCGAGTTGTTTGCCGCCATCTCGCGAGACGGGACCGATTACTTCGCGGGCCAGTTCTTGCCGGCCATAGAGCAATTCAAGATGGGGGCCGAGTTTGACAAGGCGATACTGGACGCCTGCCTCCCCTTGTTCCAACAGCACTCCGATCTGGTGCTGGCAGTCAATATCACGGCTGGTTCTCTCTGTTCGGATGAGTTCCTGACCTGGCTGAAGGGCTATCTGGCGCAAAATGGCGAGCTGAAAGAGCGGCTGCTGTTCGAGATCCCTGAGGCGGCCATCATGAAACACAAAGAACAAGTGACCAGCCTGGTCGAGGTGCTTAGGGCACATGGATTCCTGTGGGGAGTCGATCATTATGGCCGCCACTTCCAATCCCTCGGCTACCTGGAGGAGCTGGCCCCCGCTTACGTCAAGGTGGACCATGGCTATACCAGTCAGGTGATGGAACCTGGTGCAGATACCTCCTTCCTGGCGGCGGTGTGTCGGGCTGCCCATAATGCGGGTGTGACGACGATTGCAACCCGGGTTGAAGATCAGCAACAGGTTGAGGTGTTGTCCAGCCTGCACATAGACGGTTATCAGGGCTTCGTTCATCCGGCCTTCCCACTGCCGTAAGTCACACAACGCGATAAAAACGGGCCCATTAAGGGCCCTTTTTTATATCTATTTAGAATATATCAGTAGCCTTTGTGCGATGAAGAGACAAGAGAACGGAATGTATGATTGTTACCTCATTGATTTCTATGTGTAAAAAATATTCGTTCGATTTACTGCATCGGATGAAGCCAAAGAGATTCAATCCTGTACATTTTTGCAACGGAAGCCAGATGGGCGCGCATCTAGAGTGTAGGCATCAAGATCTGTCACCTTGGAGCAATGGATATGCGCACCCAAATCATCGACAAAACCGTCGTCGTCTCTTCCGTGGAAGGCAATGTTCAGATCCTGCTTGCCGATGGCAGCAGCCGTCCCCTCCAGCCTGGCGAGATATTGCAACCAGGCGCCAGGCTCAATATTGCCGATGATGCCAAGTTGATGCTGGCTCC
Source organism: Aeromonas sp. FDAARGOS 1409 (assembly GCF_019048705.1). NCBI lineage: Bacteria > Pseudomonadati > Pseudomonadota > Gammaproteobacteria > Aeromonadales > Aeromonadaceae > Aeromonas > Aeromonas sp. FDAARGOS 1409. The sequence goes on along the minus strand of NZ_CP077395.1, from coordinate 4,090,164 downwards.
CTACGATGACAGCCCGGCTCCGGCCGATGCCGCCCCTGCTGGTCCGGATGTTCCCGCCGGTGGACAACCCTCCTCATCGGTTGCCACTCGTCAGCCGGGCTCGCCAGAGGTGTCGCCGGAAATTGCGGCACTGCAAGAATCCATCTTGCAAGGGGTCGACCCGACTCAGAACTTTGAAGCTGCGGCAGCTGGCGGAGCGCCCGCCGCAGGTGGTGGCGGTGGCATCGGCGGGGTGGCGGGAGCCAGTGGCAACGGTGGCTTTGTCGTTATCGATCGGATTGGTGATGCAACCATCGCGGCGGCCGGATTTGACACCAGCTATGCCGCCCTGGCCCCACAAGATGTGCTGCAGGAAGATGACCTGCTGCCCGACAATGAGCTCGATGATCTGGATGAATCCTCCGTTACCCTGGAAGATCAGGCCGTCAGTGGCAACCTTCTGGACAACAGTACCAACCCGGACGGCCCCCTCGAGGCATCGATTGTCTCATATAGCTGGGGCAGCAACCTCGGCATCGAAGCGGGTGTCGAGAGCACACTGGATGGCATCGGCACGCTCATCATCAATGCCGACGGCTCCTATACCTTTACGCCGGCCCCGAATTACTCAGGATCCGTGCCTCCGGTCAACTACGTTGTGACCGATGGTGCCGATACGGCTGTCTCCATATTGACGGTTACCATTACTCCCGTGGATGAGCCCGTTTCCCTGGAAGGGTTGCAAGTAGACGGTGGTGAGCTTGTCCTGGATGAGGCGGCATTGGCAGATGGCAGTAATCCCAATAGCTCGGCCCTGACCAAGAGCGGCACCTTCACCTTCAATGCGGCGGATGGCGTGCAAAGCCTGACGCTGGGCGGTGTGGTACTCGTCAACAATGGCCAGGTCATCACCGGCTTCCCTCAGGCGATCCCCAGCCCGCTGGGCAACCAGCTGCTGGTCACCGGGATCAGCTACAACCCGGTCACCGGTATCGGCAGCGTGAGCTACAGCTATACCCTGAATGATAACGAAGTCCACAACCAGCCCGCCAATGACACGGCTCTGACAGAAAGCTTCAATGTCGTGCTGACGGACAGCGATGGTGATAGCACCAGCGCCAGCCTGGATGTCGTGATTCGGGATGATGTCCCGAGCGCGAAGGATGATGCCGGTGGGATTGTAACCGAAGATGTGGCGAGCAGTTTGAACGGTAATGTGCTGAGCAACGACGTCGTCGGAGCCGATAAACCTACGGCCTTTGCAGGATGGAATGCGAGTGGGCATGATAATCAGACAGCCCTGACGGCGTTGAATACCTATGGCACCTTTACGCAGAATCCTGACGGGACCTGGGCGTATGAGCTGGACAACACCAGAGCTGCGACACAGGCGCTGACTGCGGGTTCGAGCCTGAGCTATGACGTCTGGTACACGATGACCGATTCCGATGGCGATCAAAGCATCGCTAAGCTGACCATCAACATCCAGGGGGCAGATGACACTGCCAAGGTTACGGTGGCGGCGAACGGGGCTGATACGACTGTATTCGAAGCCGGGCTGAATCCGAACGGTTCGGCTGCTCAGACCAATGCGGAAACAGACGGTAGTACCTTCCAGGTATTTGCCAGCGATGGCATCAAGCAACTGGTGATTGGCGGCATCACCTTTACGGTGGCGCAGCTGCAGGATCCAGCATATCTGGCGGCTCATCCCATCAATACCGGTGAAGGTACGCTGACGTTAACGGGCTTTAGCAGCGCGGATGGCAAGACGGCGGCCATTAATTACAGCTACACCCTGGATGCCGCCCAGACCCACACCAAACCGGAGAGTGATACAACGCTGACGGATCAGGTGCTGATCACGCTGGAAGGCGTGGGAGGCAGCACGGCTTCTGGCACCCTCAAGATAGACATTATCGATGATAGACCGACCCCGAGCGTGACGGCCAATGCTGGCGGTACGGCGGCGTTGACGGTCTCACTGGACGAAACCACCGGTGCCAGCGACCACTATGCGTTAGGCGAAGCAGCCGATAGCTACGTCAACGATGATCTGCCCGGTGCGTTGGCCAGAGTGACCACTGCATTGAGCGGTGGCTTGCTCGGTCTGTTCACCATCAACGGCAGCTATGGTGCGGACGGTATAGGGTCGCAGAGCTCGGTGATAAGCTTCCAGGGCGTACCGATCGGCGGGCTGGCCACCAACCTGGTAGCCACCGATGGTGGGGCGATTACCCTTGTCAGCAGTAGCCCGACCCTGCTGAACGGTGTGGACGGAGATGGTGATACGGTATTCACCATAGCGATCGTCAACGTTGGAGGTGTGCTGCAACTGCAGACTACCCTGTTTGAGGCGCTGGATAACGGCAAAACCAGTCTGTATGACGAGGCAGTAGAACTGCTGTTGGGACAGGGCAGTACGCTGTCACTACAGCTGCAAGTGACCCGTACCGATGGTGACGGCGACACAGTCGTAGCATCGGACACCGTGATGCTGGCCAACCACATCACCTCGGCTTTCAGCTTCGACGACGACGCACCTGTGGCTAATGACTACACCGGCGCTAACTTTGCCGAGGGCAGTGGCGCGCACAACATCGGGTCTGCCACCACGGTGCTCGGTATCAGTGCGGGTGAGGATGGCTTGCAGGGCACCCTCCAGGACATCGTGTTCACCAACCAGGGCGCGACGGGTGGCACGCTGGCCATCGATGGCTCGGGCAATCTGATTTACACCTCACCGGGTAATGTGACCAGTGGCGCTGCGGTGACCGAGACCTTCTTGTACACAGTGACTGACAAGGATGGTGATGCGATTACCCGGACGGTGACGTTCGGTGTGACCGATACGGGGGTCAGCAATGTCTCGGCCACCAATGAATTGGTCGATGAAGACGATATTGTGGGGGGTAACACAGGCAATGCCGGTGGTGCGGGCGACGATGTGCCGGTAACTACAGGGCATATCTCCTATACCCTGGGTGCAGATGCCCTGCAGGGCATCACGCTGTCGGTCGCGAACACGGGGTTGACCAAGCTGGACGGTACGACAGTCCAGACGAGTTGGAATGCGAATACCCACACCCTGACTGGTTATGGCACCAGCTTGGCGGATGTGGTGTTCACCATTGTGCTGAAGAACATTGGCAGCGGTGGTGCAGACTATGACATGACGTTGTTCCAGCCGGTGACACACCCGGGTCATGATGACCTGTCAACCAGCGACGTGGTGGAGACATCGTTTGAGGATAATGTTGGCTTCACGGTAGCGGTCAGTGTCAAGGATGTGGACAACAGCGAAGGGACTACCAGCTTCACGGTGACCATCGACGACGACTCGCCCGTGGCTAGCGACTACACCGGCGCTAACTTTGCCGAGGGCAGTGGCGCGCACAACATCGGGTCTGCCACCACGGTGCTCGGTATCAGTGCGGGTGAGGATGGCTTGCAGGGCACCCTCCAGGACATCGTGTTCACCAACCAGGGCGCGACGGGTGGCACGCTGGCCATCGATGGCTCGGGCAATCTGATTTACACCTCACCGGGTAATGTGACCAGTGGCGCTGCGGTGACCGAGACCTTCTTGTACACAGTGACTGACAAGGATGGTGATGCGATTACCCGGACGGTGACGTTCGGTGTGACCGATACGGGGGTCAGCAATGTCTCGGCCACCAATGAATTGGTCGATGAAGACGATATTGTGGGGGGTAACACAGGCAATGCCGGTGGTGCGGGCGACGATGTGCCGGTAACTACAGGGCATATCTCCTATACCCTGGGTGCAGATGCCCTGCAGGGCATCACGCTGTCGGTCGCGAACACGGGGTTGACCAAGCTGGACGGTACGACAGTCCAGACGAGTTGGAATGCGAATACCCACACCCTGACTGGTTATGGCACCAGCTTGGCGGATGTGGTGTTCACCATTGTGCTGAAGAACATTGGCAGCGGTGGTGCAGACTATGACATGACGTTGTTCCAGCCGGTGACACACCCGGGTCATGATGACCTGTCAATCAGCGACGTGGTGGAGACATCGTTTGAGGATAATGTTGGCTTCACGGTAGCGGTCAGTGTCAAGGATGTGGACAACAGCGAAGGGACTACCAGCTTCACGGTGACCATCGACGACGACTCGCCCGTGGCTAGCGACTACACCGGCGCTAACTTTGCCGAGGGCAGTGGCGCGCACAACATCGGGTCTGCCACCACGGTGCTCGGTATCAGTGCGGGTGAGGATGGCTTGCAGGGCACCCTCCAGGACATCGTGTTCACCAACCAGGGCGCGACGGGTGGCACGCTGGCCATCGATGGCTCGGGCAATCTGATTTACACCTCACCGGGTAATGTGACCAGTGGCGCTGCGGTGACCGAGACCTTCTTGTACACAGTGACTGACAAGGATGGTGATGCGATTACCCGGACGGTGACGTTCGGTGTGACCGATACGGGGGTCAGCAATGTCTCGGCCACCAATGAATTGGTCGATGAAGACGATATTGTGGGGGGTAACACAGGCAATGCCGGTGGTGCGGGCGACGATGTGCCGGTAACTACAGGGCATATCTCCTATACCCTGGGTGCAGATGCCCTGCAGGGCATCACGCTGTCGGTCGCGAACACGGGGTTGACCAAGCTGGACGGTACGACAGTCCAGACGAGTTGGAATGCGAATACCCACACCCTGACTGGTTATGGCACCAGCTTGGCGGATGTGGTGTTCACCATTGTGCTGAAGAACATTGGCAGCGGTGGTGCAGACTATGACATGACGTTGTTCCAGCCGGTGACACACCCGGGTCATGATGACCTGTCAACCAGCGACGTGGTGGAGACATCGTTTGAGGATAATGTTGGCTTCACGGTAGCGGTCAGTGTCAAGGATGTGGACAACAGCGAAGGGACTACCAGCTTCACGGTGACCATCGACGACGACTCGCCCGTGGCTAGCGACTACACCGGCGCTAACTTTGCCGAGGGCAGTGGCGCGCACAACATCGGGTCTGCCACCACGGTGCTCGGTATCAGTGCGGGTGAGGATGGCTTGCAGGGCACCCTCCAGGACATCGTGTTCACCAACCAGGGCGCGACGGGTGGCACGCTGGCCATCGATGGCTCGGGCAATCTGATTTACACCTCACCGGGTAATGTGACCAGTGGCGCTGCGGTGACCGAGACCTTCTTGTACACAGTGACTGACAAGGATGGTGATGCGATTACCCGGACGGTGACGTTCGGTGTGACCGATACGGGGGTCAGCAATGTCTCGGCCACCAATGAATTGGTCGATGAAGACGATATTGTGGGGGGTAACACAGGCAATGCCGGTGGTGCGGGCGACGATGTGCCGGTAACTACAGGGCATATCTCCTATACCCTGGGTGCAGATGCCCTGCAGGGCATCACGCTGTCGGTCGCGAACACGGGGTTGACCAAGCTGGACGGTACGACAGTCCAGACGAGTTGGAATGCGAATACCCACACCCTGACTGGTTATGGCACCAGCTTGGCGGATGTGGTGTTCACCATTGTGCTGAAGAACATTGGCAGCGGTGGTGCAGACTATGACATGACGTTGTTCCAGCCGGTGACACACCCGGGTCATGATGACCTGTCAACCAGCGACGTGGTGGAGACATCGTTTGAGGATAATGTTGGCTTCACGGTAGCGGTCAGTGTCAAGGATGTGGACAACAGCGAAGGGACTACCAGCTTCACGGTGACCATCGACGACGACTCGCCCGTGGCTAGCGACTACACCGGCGCTAACTTTGCCGAGGGCAGTGGCGCGCACAACATCGGGTCTGCCACCACGGTGCTCGGTATCAGTGCGGGTGAGGATGGCTTGCAGGGCACCCTCCAGGACATCGTGTTCACCAACCAGGGCGCGACGGGTGGCACGCTGGCCATCGATGGCTCGGGCAATCTGATTTACACCTCACCGGGTAATGTGACCAGTGGCGCTGCGGTGACCGAGACCTTCTTGTACACAGTGACTGACAAGGATGGTGATGCGATTACCCGGACGGTGACGTTCGGTGTGACCGATACGGGGGTCAGCAATGTCTCGGCCACCAATGAATTGGTCGATGAAGACGATATTGTGGGGGGTAACACAGGCAATGCCGGTGGTGCGGGCGACGATGTGCCGGTAACTACAGGGCATATCTCCTATACCCTGGGTGCAGATGCCCTGCAGGGCATCACGCTGTCGGTCGCGAACACGGGGTTGACCAAGCTGGACGGTACGACAGTCCAGACGAGTTGGAATGCGAATACCCACACCCTGACTGGTTATGGCACCAGCTTGGCGGATGTGGTGTTCACCATTGTGCTGAAGAACATTGGCAGCGGTGGTGCAGACTATGACATGACGTTGTTCCAGCCGGTGACACACCCGGGTCATGATGACCTGTCAACCAGCGACGTGGTGGAGACATCGTTTGAGGATAATGTTGGCTTCACGGTAGCGGTCAGTGTCAAGGATGTGGACAACAGCGAAGGGACTACCAGCTTCACGGTGACCATCGACGACGACTCGCCCGTGGCTAGCGACTACACCGGCGCTAACTTTGCCGAGGGCAGTGGCGCGCACAACATCGGGTCTGCCACCACGGTGCTCGGTATCAGTGCGGGTGAGGATGGCTTGCAGGGCACCCTCCAGGACATCGTGTTCACCAACCAGGGCGCGACGGGTGGCACGCTGGCCATCGATGGCTCGGGCAATCTGATTTACACCTCACCGGGTAATGTGACCAGTGGCGCTGCGGTGACCGAGACCTTCTTGTACACAGTGACTGACAAGGATGGTGATGCGATTACCCGGACGGTGACGTTCGGTGTGACCGATACGGGGGTCAGCAATGTCTCGGCCACCAATGAATTGGTCGATGAAGACGATATTGTGGGGGGTAACACAGGCAATGCCGGTGGTGCGGGCGACGATGTGCCGGTAACTACAGGGCATATCTCCTATACCCTGGGTGCAGATGCCCTGCAGGGCATCACGCTGTCGGTCGCGAACACGGGGTTGACCAAGCTGGACGGTACGACAGTCCAGACGAGTTGGAATGCGAATACCCACACCCTGACTGGTTATGGCACCAGCTTGGCGGATGTGGTGTTCACCATTGTGCTGAAGAACATTGGCAGCGGTGGTGCAGACTATGACATGACGTTGTTCCAGCCGGTGACACACCCGGGTCATGATGACCTGTCAACCAGCGACGTGGTGGAGACATCGTTTGAGGATAATGTTGGCTTCACGGTAGCGGTCAGTGTCAAGGATGTGGACAACAGCGAAGGGACTACCAGCTTCACGGTGACCATCGACGACGACTCGCCCGTGGCTAGCGACTACACCGGCGCTAACTTTGCCGAGGGCAGTGGCGCGCACAACATCGGGTCTGCCACCACGGTGCTCGGTATCAGTGCGGGTGAGGATGGCTTGCAGGGCACCCTCCAGGACATCGTGTTCACCAACCAGGGCGCGACGGGTGGCACGCTGGCCATCGATGGCTCGGGCAATCTGATTTACACCTCACCGGGTAATGTGACCAGTGGCGCTGCGGTGACCGAGACCTTCTTGTACACAGTGACTGACAAGGATGGTGATGCGATTACCCGGACGGTGACGTTCGGTGTGACCGATACGGGGGTCAGCAATGTCTCGGCCACCAATGAATTGGTCGATGAAGACGATATTGTGGGGGGTAACACAGGCAATGCCGGTGGTGCGGGCGACGATGTGCCGGTAACTACAGGGCATATCTCCTATACCCTGGGTGCAGATGCCCTGCAGGGCATCACGCTGTCGGTCGCGAACACGGGGTTGACCAAGCTGGACGGTACGACAGTCCAGACGAGTTGGAATGCGAATACCCACACCCTGACTGGTTATGGCACCAGCTTGGCGGATGTGGTGTTCACCATTGTGCTGAAGAACATTGGCAGCGGTGGTGCAGACTATGACATGACGTTGTTCCAGCCGGTGACACACCCGGGTCATGATGACCTGTCAACCAGCGACGTGGTGGAGACATCGTTTGAGGATAATGTTGGCTTCACGGTAGCGGTCAGTGTCAAGGATGTGGACAACAGCGAAGGGACTACCAGCTTCACGGTGACCATCGACGACGACTCGCCCGTGGCTAGCGACTACACCGGCGCTAACTTTGCCGAGGGCAGTGGCGCGCACAACATCGGGTCTGCCACCACGGTGCTCGGTATCAGTGCGGGTGAGGATGGCTTGCAGGGCACCCTCCAGGACATCGTGTTCACCAACCAGGGCGCGACGGGTGGCACGCTGGCCATCGATGGCTCGGGCAATCTGATTTACACCTCACCGGGTAATGTGACCAGTGGCGCTGCGGTGACCGAGACCTTCTTGTACACAGTGACTGACAAGGATGGTGATGCGATTACCCGGACGGTGACGTTCGGTGTGACCGATACGGGGGTCAGCAATGTCTCGGCCACCAATGAATTGGTCGATGAAGACGATATTGTGGGGGGTAACACAGGCAATGCCGGTGGTGCGGGCGACGATGTGCCGGTAACTACAGGGCATATCTCCTATACCCTGGGTGCAGATGCCCTGCAGGGCATCACGCTGTCGGTCGCGAACACGGGGTTGACCAAGCTGGACGGTACGACAGTCCAGACGAGTTGGAATGCGAATACCCACACCCTGACTGGTTATGGCACCAGCTTGGCGGATGTGGTGTTCACCATTGTGCTGAAGAACATTGGCAGCGGTGGTGCAGACTATGACATGACGTTGTTCCAGCCGGTGACACACCCGGGTCATGATGACCTGTCAACCAGCGACGTGGTGGAGACATCGTTTGAGGATAATGTTGGCTTCACGGTAGCGGTCAGTGTCAAGGATGTGGACAACAGCGAAGGGACTACCAGCTTCACGGTCAGCCTCGATGATGATACGCCAATTACTACAGGCTCAGCCCATCACGGTTATGTCGCCAATAGCGTTAATACCTCTGCCACGGGAGATTTGGCTATATCGTTTGGCGCAGATGGTTTTGGATCTTACAGTTTTGACACTCCATTCCCCAATGTGACATCTGGGGGCCGTACAGTTGAATACGTCCAGACGGGGAATGTACTCACCGGGTATGTGGATGCTAATAACAACGATACAGTTGAAAATGGAGAACAAGCTTTCAGGTTGCAACTGAATACAAATGGCACTTATACATTCACATTGTTAAAACAACTGGATGCGCCTGAAACTGTTGGGATCGGTGGATCTAGCTCCTTTGGTTCTGGGCCTGCCCAAGGTCAGCTCCTCACTAACACAGGGGGTACATTACAGCTTGCCGTGCTACAAGGGTGGATGACCAATAACTCCTGGACATCAGCTGACTTCAATAATTGGCAAGCGCAAGGAGTCTTGAATGCAGCTCATGTCGACCAAGCCTCGGTAAACGGTAGTACGGCAGGTTGGGGGGTTGATAATAACAACTTCAATTCGAGTGAAATCTTACGCATGGATTTCAACAACTACTCGAGTTTCGATGGTGCGACTTTGCCTAGTGCATTTGATGGTCCTGCTGTTAATTATGCGACTATCCAATTAGTCGGTTTTGCGCAGACAGAAAAAGTAGCTTATGTCATTCATTACGAGGATAACACCTTCGAGGCTGGTAATGGCACTGTGGCTACTTTGGCTGGAACTGATCTGACGATGACTCTGGGCAGCGGCAAGTACATTGATTACATCGAATTACTCGATGTTGAAAGTGGCGGTGGTGGAAAGTTCCAGTTGGTAAATTTGTCGACCGTTACAAATACTGGCACGTTGAATATGGAGTTTGGGATCAAAGCGACTGATGGTGATGGTGACACCACAAGCCAAGTAATCGCCGTCACTGTCGATGGGAGTAACCCTATCGATGGTTCGATAGCCAATGATTCGCTTGCCGGGGATGCTGGTAGTAACACTATCAATGCTCTAGCGGGTAACGATATTTTGGATGGCAGCTTTGGTAGTGACATTTTGAATGGTGGTGATGGTAATGATGTGTTGATAGGCGGTTTTGGTAATGACACCCTGACTGGTGGTTCCGGGAGGGATACCTTCAAATGGCAATCAGGAGAATCAGGGGGGCCGGACATCATCAAAGATTTCACTACAGGATCTAATGGGGATGTTTTGGACCTGAGTGAGTTGCTGAGTGGCGAGCATGCCAACGCAACTTCCCTGGATCAGTATCTGAACTTCGCCTCCGGTCCGGGGGCGAACAAATCGACCCTGACGATCGATCTGGATGGTTCGGCCGGGGGTACTGCGACCCATACCATCTTCTTTGACAACGTGGATCTGACGGCCAATTCGACACGGACTGACCTGCAGATCATTCAGGACTTGTTGGACCAGGGCAATCTCAAGGTCGATCCTTAATCAAATCCAGGGACCGGGCTTGCCCGGTCCCTATTATTTGATGGAGAGGACGGCTAAGATAGCGGTAGTATCAGGAGAGCGTCACCATGCAGTCATTCAACTGGGTCGACATCGATGGCATTCGCTATAGCTGGGATGGGCAGGACAGCATCGTCTGCACCGGTCGTTTCGGCTATCAGGCGACGATGACGGGTGACAAGCTCAATGGTCTGGAGCTGGAAAGCGAGGATGGCGATCTGGCGGGTCTGCTCAATGTGGACTTCGCCGCCTCCAGCATCAGTTTCACACCGACAGAAGATGCTCCCTTGCCTCACATGGTGGTCTTGGTTGGCCATGAGTGGGGGCAGCAGGAGTATTCATTGCAGAGTCTGAGCGATACCTCCTTGCAGGGACTGCTCAGCCATGGGGAAGAGTTCGACTGGAGTGCCCTTGCCGTGGTGCCGGCTTCAGAGCCGGGCATGCCATCACTAGGTCATGTTCTGTCGTGGGACTCATTTCATTTCGACGATGAGCCGCTGCTCGGGGCCGAGGCTCCTGCGGCCGTGATCGCAAGTCATGACCACCTCTTTGGCGGCGAGATCAGCATCAACATCGATATGACCAATCAGGTACTGGATCAGATCCCCCCGCCGCACGATATATGAATCCCAATCGACGATGTGCATAATGACCTCCATCTAATCCTTGGAGGTTTTTTCTATGTGGCGTCCCCTTCTTACCCTGTCCGCACTGGTTGCCAGTGCCCCGCTGTTTGCCATCGAGGTGCCCCAGGCTCCCCACCTGGTGGTCAGCGGTTATGCCGAGCAGAAGGTCGAGCCCGACATGCTGACGCTCAATGTGGCGGTGACTGCACTGGAGAAACAGGGCATCAAGGCCAAGCAGAAGGTGGATACCAAGGTCGCCGCCTTCTTTGGCCAGCTGGAGGGACTCGGCATCAAGCGCAGCGATGTGGAGGCCGGCAACCTGGTGATCTCCCCCGAGTATCAGTATCCCCAGAACAAGCAGCCCGAGATGGTGGGTTATCGTGCCCAGCGCCAGCTCTCCGTCAAACTCTATCAATTGGACAAGCTGAGTCAGCTGATGGATACCGCCCTCAAGGCGGGGCTGGAGTCCGTCTCCCAGATTGAATATGGTCTCAAGTCGCCGCAGACCATCAAGGAGCAGGCCCGTCTCGGTGCCGTGACCGATGCTACCAGCAAGGCGGAGTCCCTGGCCAAGGCGTTTGGCATGAAGCTTGGCAAGGTCTACAGCGTCGAGTATCGCAACAGCTCGCCGGTGCCTGTCTACAGCCGGGCCATGAAGGCCGCCGCCCCTGCTGCCGACATGATGGAAAGCAGCTACCAGCAACAGCAGATCAGCATCACGGACAACGTGGAAGCCGTCTTCCTGCTGGAATAAGCCGTCGACCCCCATATCGTGTGCTTTCAAACCCGAGGCCAGGCCTCGGGTTTGTTGTTTTGGGGGAGAGGCATGGCTTTGCTCGGAGCAAGACAGCAACGGGGGGTTGATGATACAAGCAGGAGCAGCACCGCGATGGAGGCAATATGGGGGCCGGTAAAAAGAAAAATGCCGGTCACAGACCGGCATTTTTTATGTCTACTTAATCCCATTAAATGCTACAAAACCGTTGACATATCAATGCATGGTGCCTAGCTTCAATCCAGTGAATTCCATCAAAATTGACCGTCATCCGGCGGGAAAGTGGGGGGATAAGTGGGGGGATAAGTGGGGGGGTAGGATTTGTCCTCACTAGGCAGGAGAATAGGATGGGCAAGTTTGAACCTAATGAAGTAGGGCATTTGGTCGAACCAGGTACCTATGAAGATGGCGACGGTTTGCGGTTGGAGATCAAGGCGAGGGGCTCCAAATCCTGGACGTATCGCTATCAACTTAATGGCCGGCGTCGTGAGATGGGGCTGGGTAAATTCCCGACCGTGTCCCTGAAACATGCTCGTCTACTTGCCGCCGACGCGCGCAAGCAGTTGAGCATGGGAATCGACCCTTTAGCGGCCCGTGACACACAGCGCGCCGCTCAGCGCGAGGCGGAACGCCAAGCTGCAGCGCGTCGAATTAGCTTCCAACAAATAGCCTTAGACTATCATGCCGCCCATGGTGCTTCATGGTCCGACAAATGGCGCAAAGGCTGGCTGCGGAAGTTGGAGCTGCACGCCTTTCCCCTCATTGGCCACCTCTCAGCCGACGCTATCCAGACCGAGCATATCCTTAACGTGCTGCGCCCGATCTGGGCAATCAAGAACCGCACCGCTGACGAGGTCCGCGGGCAGATAGAGCAGATCCTGGATGCCGCCAAAACTCGTGGATTACGTGAGGGAGACAACCCCGCACGCTGGCGTGGCCACTTGTCAAATCTGCTGAGTAGGACGGAGAAAAAGAAAGCCCGGAAGCGCCAGCACTTCCCAGCCATGCACTGGTGCGATATTCCCAAACTCATGGCTGAATTGTCATTACTTACCAGCCGTGATGCTGTAGCGGCCCGTCTGTTGATCCTGACTGGCGCCCGCTCCAAAATGATCCGCTTCGCCCAGTGGTCAGAATTTAACTGGGAGACTAAAGTGTGGTCGCTATCCTCCAGCCGTATGAAGATGCGTGAGGCCTTTGTGATTCCCTTAGCGCGCGAAGTTATTACCCTGCTGCAGGGCATGGAACGAATGGAAGGAAGTCCCTATCTGTTTCCAGGCCAGGGTAAGAGTGGCGTGATGCATGCAAATGCCATCCGCACCTTATTGCACCGGATGGGTTACTCCAATATTACCCGGCACGGCTTTCGTTCCAGCTTCCGGGACTGGGCCAGCGATCTTACCGACTACCCGCGCGAAATTTGCGAGTTGGCACTGGACCACGATGAACGTGACGAGACTGAAAGTGCCTATTCCCGTTCAGTCCTTCTGGAAAAGCGCCGTCCGTTGATGGCGGACTGGGCACGCTATGCCACCACGGCACCCACCGATAACATTCTGCAGGGAGTATTCAAACGAGAATGAAGGGACGCGGTAAAAAACGAGTCGTGCGCGCATATCATCGCGGAGATTGGCTTACTCTCAATGAGGTCGCCACCCTACTGGCGCAACGCGACCAACGGTCGGGTGAAGAGCTGCGTCAGGGGAAAGACCGCTGGCGCAAACGAATCGAATACGCGGTGAAGGCTAATAAACTGATGAAGGTGGAGAAACTGTTCAAGATCGATGATTTGGCTGCTTGGGCACGGACGCTGAAAGTCAGTGGTGTGGACTGGTTAACCAAGCTTGATGATCTGCCTCGTCCCACACTGCGTGACAGTGTAGAGGAAATTGCTTCGGTCAACGATGAAGAGCAAGGTATTCGCCTTCCCGATAGTCTCGAGGATTGTCACGAAGAACTCCGAAGACTCCGTAGTGAGAATAGAGACCTGAAGCAAGAGATAGAACAATTGCGCGAACCGGCCGCAAAGTATGTGGCACTGTGTATCAACCATCAAGAGGCCGCACGCAAGCGCCAGAATTAGTTACTACTGCAAGACCGTTTCCCAAACTTCCCCTATCTCAGATGATCAATACCTCCGAGACGCTCTGACTGCATAGCCAGGGCGCTCTGCGCACGATTGGCAGACCGACTGTACCCATTCATCGGCTGGCCAGTTGTTCGTCGGTGTTGTCGGACTTTGCCCTTGCCTGCTCAATGACAAGCCAGGTGTGAACGCCACGGCTCATGTCCTCCTGCGATATCAACTGAGCCCCCCCAAAATCGGGCTGGTCTGGGAGGGTTGTTACCTGTTGGTATTAGAGAAGTGTGAGTACCCGTGTGCTGGATGCGCTACCACACATTCAGTTCGGATTACGTCGGTAGTTAGATAAAGAATGTAGAGAAACTAGCTTCACTTTGTAAGTGATTTTTCTCTACATATAATGAAAAAGCTAAGTCCACTCAGCCCTATCGGGCACCAAGGAGATTTAGCAATGTCTACTCATTCCCACACCCCCGAACGCCGCATCATGCGGCTTCCGCAGGTCAAAACCGCTACTGGTTTCGGTCGCGCCTGGATTTACGAGCTGATGAAGCGTGGCGAGTTCCCCCAGGCTCGCAAGATCGGCACCCGTGCCATTGGCTGGGATTCTGAGGAGATCCAGCAGTGGGTATCTCAGCGGTTGGATGGCGGGGCCAACTAGTATGCACCCCTGCCAATACATGCAACAGTGCAGCGAGGCTAACGACAGCCAGCGCTGCCTGTACCCACCACCCCACACCTGGTCTCTGAACAACTGGCAAGCCCAACGCAAGGCCACCAAAGACCATCACATCTTGATGTGTCACGCCTTGCTGCAGCATCGTACCCGGCTGGGCAAGGAAACCGCTGAACATCACTACATCAACGAGTCAAACATGATTAACCGTTTGGTGTTGGGGATGGAGAGCAAGCAATGGCTTACCGAGCAGGGACTGGAGGGGGAACTGCGCCGCCACCTGACGGCGTATCAGCTGGATCAACTCGCTTTTCTGGAGCGTAGCAATGTCATCCTCTTGGATGCTGATATGTCCTTCATTGAGCGCAAGGGACAGCTGACCGGGTTGTTAGTGCCCTGTACAGAGTTGGCACGTGATGTGCCTTTGAGCTCGCCCGATGCGGAGGCGTAAATCTGTCGCTGTGGTGGGGTCAGCCGATGATGGACTGGTTCCACCTACCTGCACACCTTACACCTCACACCTGCTCACCTGTACCCCGTTGTCCCCGTCCGACGTTGACCAATCCACCATAGCTAACCACTGCATGGTGGCCTCTATCGAATTCGCTCTCGCAATTAGCACGATTTGTGCTAATCCCGCCATGGTAATCCCGCCACAAAGAAAGGCAGGTTTCCAGCAATGGCGCGGGTTGACGGTGAGTGTTAATCATAAAAAAACAGCGGTTATTTATAATATCTATAAGGGGGTTATTAAGGTCTATTTCCACGAAGAAGCAGTAGTGCACGAATGGTATCTTTCTTGGTGGGCGGCACATGTCTGATGGCGATATGCTGCCGTCTGCAGTCGTAGCCAAGCTGACCGGTAGCCCCAAGCGCAAACAAGGCGAGCGCTATGACTATGTGACTCATCGGAATGCATACTCATTTGCCGGAAATCACTACCCGATCAACTCGGCCAAGTCAGGCTGCTATACCCTGATCTTGCGGCGAGCAATCGAGCAACTCACCACCATGGTCAGCATCTACCGGCGGGTGCTGTTTATCCGGCTTGATCTTCACCATCCCCAGCCAGCACCGACCAGCGAGCATGTCAGTGCGTTCATTGAGGCAGCACGCAAGCATGTCCTGCGCCGTTACCAAACGGAGCATATGGGGTTCCTGTGGGTGAGGGAGCAAGAGCATGTCCCGCGCCAGCATTACCACCTAGTCTTGATGCTGGATGGTGACAAGATAAGGCACACTGGCAAGTTGCTTAAGACGCTTGATGAGATCTGGGGACGAAAGGGGGGAACCACCTCAATACCCACGAAGCCATACCTCCTCATTAATCAACCTGAGTTGTTGGCTGAATCCGTCTACCGCGTCAGTTACCTCGCCAAGGCAAGGGGGAAGGGATTTCGGCCGAATGGTGCTCGTGATTTTGGCTGCTCGCGCATCAAATCAAGGGCTCCTTAGCAGACCTTAAAGAGCAATTACCCCTGTAGGTGCTGCGACGGAAACAATCTCTTGCGATGATGAGTGTGCCGGGATCAATACAGGTAATACGAGGCTATGAAGAATGCAGATCCAAACGTGTTCAATCCATTTTCTATCCAGAGAAAATTGGAAGTAGTCATCGGTACCGGACAAGACAGTCGAGAAAGTGGAGCAGTGAAGTTTGGGAGGATGCCCAATGAATTCGTTGATGAAAATGGGCACAAGCCCGCTGATGAACAGTGTGGAAATCGCTGAACTGACGGGTAAGCGGCATGACCATGTGCTGGTCGATATCCGCAAAATGCTGGCTGAAATACAATCTCCCGAAAAGTCGGGAGATTATAAAGACAAGATGGGGCGTATCCAGCCATGTCTGATGTTGGATAAAGAGGAGTCCCTTTGCCTAGTTGCGGGCTACAACGCTGACCTGCGGATGCGGATCATTCGCCGTTGGCAGCAGTTGGAGCAGTGGAGCCCCAAGGTCCCGCAGAACCTGCCCGATGCGTTGCGGTTAGCCGCTGAGCTGGCCGAGCAGAATATGGTACTTGAGCAGAAGTTGGCTGAAAATGTCCCCAAGGTGGAGTTCGCCGACATGGTTGCTGGGGTAGACAAGGGGATTCATCTCGGCAACTTTGCCAAGACGGTAGGCATCGGACCGAAGCGGATCTTCTCGCTGTTGCATGAGCTGGGGATCCTGATTAAGGGCGGCAACCGGCATAACTTGCCCTATCAGGAGTATCTGGAACGAGGCTATTTCACTGTGGTGGAGAGGCCTTATATGGTTTATGGGGAGATGCGATTAGGGTTTTCACCCTTGCTCACCGGCACAGGGCAGCAGTGGCTGGTCAAGAAATTGTTGGATAGCGGCTATCTGAAGGGGGTGGCAGCTTAACGCACAATTACAACCTGCATGCGGCGATTCGTGGCTGGGTTGCAGCTCTGCTTGCAATGCCACCGATTGTGTTCCACCACAGCACTATAGCGACAGTACACAAGCTCAAGGGGTAGAAAAGCGCGAGAAGCTGTCTGGGGGAAGATGGATTGATAGTCGCACATCTGTGCAACTATATCGTCCTCCCCCCTGTAGGGCTGGAACCAGTCTCCCCTCCTCGTAAATACTGGTCGCCTATGACCATTTCCCCTATGCCTACAACAGTTTCCCCCGACTGGCACCGCATCGAACTTGCATACTGTGCTGGCCGTCAGAGTGTGCGCCAAATAGCGATAGAGTACGGTGTTTCACATACCGCCATTAACAAGCGGGCCAAGACGCACGAATGGTCAAGAGTCACAAAACCAGGTAACGCGACCTCATCTTCAGGTATGCGTACGGCCCCTATAAGTGGCGCTGGTCATGTGAACGCCATAACTCAGGTTATGATCCCAGTTTTCGCTCCTCAGGTTTCCACTGTGGAAACCAATACGTCGAATACCAAATCGGTAACTAGAGGTCGTCGGAGTGCATACACGAACGAGTTGGGGGAGGCCATATGCAGCGCCATCGCTGATGGGGTCAGTCTACGAGCAGTGTTGGCTCGTCCGGGTATGCCGTCCAAATCCATGGTGATGCGTTGGTTGGCTGATGAACGCTACATGGCATTTAGGGACCAGTACGCGCGCGCGCGCGAGGATTTGGCCGACAAACTGGCCGACGAGATCCTCCAGATTGCCGATGACGGCAGCAATGACACCTTCCTCGACGCCAACGGGAACGTAAAAGTTAACCATGATGTGATTGCTCGAGCCCGCCTGCAGATCGATGCTCGTAAATGGCTGGCCTCAAAGCTGGCTCCAAAGAAGTACGGCGATGGGGGGCAGCGAGATAATTTGGGTGTTAACCACGGGAGCATGCAGGTGAAATCGATAGTCACGTTTGTGAATCCACCCAACTGGGACGAAGACGGCAAGGTTTTAAAGGATGACTGAATGTGCAAGAGTGAATGAAAGTTTAAGAGCCAGCGTTACAATCTCGTTCGGGACGAAGGAGTCGGAGGTTCGAATCCTCTCATACCGACCAAATTCAACAAGGGCTTAGCTTCGGCTAGGCCCTTGTGCTTTTCCGGTCCCCACAGTTCTGTGGGGCACTTGTGGGACATTTTTCTGGATACCCCTTTTGCGCCCTCATCTATGGCCAGCGCCAGGCCACTCACCAATAGCAGTTTTATCCCTCCGTTCAGCCGGAAAGGGTGTCACTTTTAGTTAACCCTCATAGTTGAAGCAACCCAGTCATCAGTGCCACTGCCTCATGCCATAAAGCGGCTAGCCAGCGGGCAGAGATTTCACGGGCTGGTCTGTGCTTGACGCACAACCGAGTTCTGTGTCGTTTCTGGGGTTGGTGGATCTGTATATTCGCTGGGGTCTGGATTGCTCACCCCTGCCTGAAATAGTGGCCAGAGGGCGAAAATCGCCCGAAAGCTGACCTCGCAAGCTCCGGCCCTCAAATGCCCCTCAATACGTCGCAAACTTTCAGCATGGAAACGCCCTGGTAGGGGTCGCAAAACGCGGCGCAGGCGGTTGATTTTCGACAGGGGGCTCGTTTTACCTAGTGAAGTCGGCCATTAAACATATAAGCGATTAGGCGATTATAGATTAGGGCGGGTTTCGGATCGCTTCAGCTCTGTTTTGAGATCCCCGAGGCACCCCGCTGGGGTCGCCTTCGGTACCATACAAGGCAGTATCCATAGGGAGATATCACAGTAATGAAAAAAGGGATGTTGGAACTGCTGATGATCGGGGCTTGTTTTTGGGAACCACTTCAGGCGCAAGAGTTGAAAGATGTTCCCATTGCCGAAGTGCTGAAGGTGGCAGAGCAGGGTGATGCCAATGTGCAATTCTACCTCGGCTGGAAATACGACAAGGGCGAAGGGGTGGCGCAGGACGATAAACAGGCAGTGGCCTGGTACAGCAAGGCGGCCGAGCAAGGCCTTGCCGATGCGCAATTAAGACTCGGCTTGAAGTACGATGATGGCGAAGGGGTGGCGACGGACGAGAAACAGGCAGTGGCCTGGTACCGCAAGGCGGCCGAGCAAGGCGATGCCGATGCGCAGCTCATGCTTGGCTTGAAGTACGAATATGGCGAAGGGGTAGCGCAGGACCATAAACAGGCGGTGGCCTGGTACCGCAAGGCTGCCGAGCAAGGAAATGCCATGGCGCAAATCAACCTCAGCGTGATGTACGGTAATGGTCGTGGGGTAGCGCAGGACCATAAACAGGCGGTGGCCTGGATGCGCAAGGCCGCCGAGCAAGGCTTTGCCGATGCGCAATTCAGACTCGGTGCGACGTACGCGGATGGCCAAGACCATAAACAGGCGGTGGCCTGGATGCGCAAGGCCGCCGAACAGGGTCATGCCAAGGCGCAATTCTATCTCAGTCTGATGTACAGCCTAGGTCATGGGGTGGCGCAGGATGACAAGTTGGCTTACGTCTGGAGTTCTGTGGCAGCGGCCAATGGACTGGCCGAGGCAGTAAAAAAACGTGACACCTACGCAAAGCGTTTGCTGCCAGCGGCATTGGCAGAGGCACAGGCACTGGCTGGCCAATATTTTGAGCAGTACCAACCGAAGCAGTAACCTTTTGTATTAAAATCATCAATAAGGGGCGTGCAATATGCGCTCATGTCCAAAATGTAAATCTATCCAGCTCAATAAAGAGCTATGGCATCAGGTTGTTCCTAATGCGTTTGCTATCGGTGGTGGTGATGCCCATGGACAAGCGGGAGACTTGGTCTGTGATTTGTGTGGCTTTCGGGGTCTCCGAACAGCTTTGACGACGCAATTACGACAAAAAAACAAGATGAATAAATTCATTAGCTGATTACATCAGTCTGTGCATAAGGGGGGGGGGGGGTACGGTAAATCCGGCGCCCCTTTATGCTACCTGGCTCTTCAGTGTGGCTCATAGCTTCTGTTTTCAGCAATTTGAGCGTTGCCACTCACATTATTCCTTCGGTACAAGGATCACATACTCATATGGAGTTCTGTAGTAGCCTCTATTAATCTCGATTAGGCCTAATTCATGCAGAGTCATCGCCCATGGCATCATCTGTCTTCAAGTGCTCTTTCTGGCTTCAAGCCTTTTTGTTGCGTCGTGGTCTACAAGCACCAGATCAACGCGGGCTCTACGCCTATCACTGTAGCTATGAGGAATATGTTGCTCTGCGGGATTTGCTCCGCCAACTAGGGGGGGGCGATGCGATATTACAGGATAAGGCTGCCTGTGCTTGTTTGGTGCTTTATGGCTCGGAGTGGTATCGACGTGAGTACCGCAGCGAATATGCCTGGACTTGGGACCCAATCTGGAAAACTTTGGGATTTAACCTGTCGCCGGGAGGACTGAGTAAGGCCATCCCTAAAGGGCTGGAGGGGTATTGGAAACGTCCCCTTCATTTCTACGAAGCAGGTCATCGGGATTTTCTGGGGTCGCTGTTTGGCGAGGGGGGCTTGCCCTTTCAGGTATTGCGTGAGGGAGGTAGCCGCTTCCAGTCTCTGTTTGATCGTTTGCTAAGGCAGAATGACCAGTGGCACCTGTTGGGATTTAACACCCTCCAGCAGGTGGAGCAACAGCTGGAAAAGGCAAACCTTCCTCAGGTGTTTGCCTCACGTACGTCGGTCGAACTGATCGCGCGCATGCTTGATGAGCTTGTCGCTTTGGTCAGAAATTATAGGTTGGCGCAGGCGGATGAGCCTGTTGTCCACCTAGATGCCCTGAATCCCAAGTGGCGAGAATTGTTTCCTCTACCTCTGGATAACGAGACTGGCAGCGAACTCCTAAATGGTTTGTTAAAGACTGCGACTGTCGAGGGCAAAAGGCGACACCGGGATACTAGGGGATGGTCCTGTCGACACCTTTGGCATGAGGCGCAGCCGGATGTGTTCAAGGTTCAGATCTCAACGCCTGAGGAAGTTGTGATTCGTCTTACGGCACAACCATCCACCACTCGTTTTGAGCTGGTTATTGCCGAAGATGGGTTGGTGATTGCTGACCTTGGTCCCGGCTATGCGCTGGTGGAAAATGGTGTTGCGCGCATTCGCTTGCGCCTGCGAGAGGTGATTGGCAAGCGGCGGGATTGCACTATTCCTCTGAGCCTGGTGGCTATGGCTGGCGGTATGCAGATTGCTACCCTGCAGATAGAAGGTAGTGCGGTGGCGCTGGGTGAGGTTCCGTTAGGCTTTGAGCCAATGAACGACCGCTGCTGGCAGCTGTGCGGACAGGCCTCATTCAATATGGCCGGTGAAGAGTTGCTGCTGGTGTTGCCTGACGGTGGCAGTTTGAGCATACCTGACTATTGCGGAGAGGTCATTTACAGCGATATGCCCCCGACGCTCTCGCGTTGTACGGTCAAGGTGCAGGGTAAGGCGCAACTCCTGGTTGAGGGGGAAGAGTGTTACCGGATACGCACGGGCCATGTCGCCGGCATTGGGATTGGATTGGAGCTGACTGGTGCCCAGACCGGATGGTCGACCAAGCCTGCTATGACCTTTGTCGGCCTGCCTCGTGTGCAGTGGCCGACCGCTGCTGGAGAGCTGCAACAGCAAGGCAGTGACCTATATGTTGCTGGCAAGCAGCCAGGTACCGGCTTGCTGCAGGAGATGCTCGGTACTCAGTATGTATCGGTGCGCAACCGCGCCGGCGATACCTTGCTGCGCCGCAGGGTAGGCATCTTGCCGACGGATTTCCGTGTTGAGCTGCGTAGTGGTGAGGCACCGGGGATGGGCAGCATTCTGGTGTACTCCCGACAGCGCTGTCTGCTTCAGGTTGATGACGCAAGCCTACAGGTACAGCAGGTAAAGCATGAAGATCATACAGAGCTTAAGCTTTCGGCAAAGGGCTTCCCCCCGATCAGGGTCCGGCTTTCCGTTTTCCCGAGCTTGATGGCCGATCCGGTGGAAATTGATTTGCCATTTCCCAGTTCGGGTTGCTTGGCTTTTGACGGCAACGGGAAGCAGCTGAAACGTACTTTCAGTGTCGATGACCTACTTGGGGCCAGATTGTTTTTGTTTGGCCGATCCGATACACCCACTCGCTTTGGTATTGAGCTGACCCTCAGGGGCAGCGTGGCTAGGAATGCTTGTTACAGCTGGTGCTACACGGCTGCTGAGAAGCCGCTAGAGATCAGTCTGTTCAGTATCCGTGAGCAGATTTTTGATCTGCTGTCGCTTCAGTCAGGTATCGATCAGGTCGCCGAGTTACGGGTGTTTGGTAACGGTCAAGACGTCAGTTACCGCATCCGTAGGTATGCGGCGGAGATGCAGCTGGATCTCGATGGTCGGATGTTGTGTACTGCCAATCTGCACTATGACTCTGGCGATATCCCTAAGCCGGTATTGATGCTGTTGCATGACCCTATGCGTAGTCCCATCGAACTTACTTCCCGAACATCTGATGGTGTACCCACTGGCTACTTCGAGTTGCCGGCAGCCGTTGAGAGGGACGGTCCTTGGCTGGTACTGCCCAGAGCTGACTCATCGGTATCCTTCCGTCCGCTCTTTTTCGCAGGAGACTGGCAGCCTGTGGTGTCTGGCGAAGATATCCAGAGTCTGCAAAAGGCAGTGCTTACCTTCGATCATGCATCACCTGTCAGTTCTTTCGCGTCCGTACTGGATGCCATGGCGATAAACCCCATGCATAGCGGCTGGCAGTTTTTGCAGGCCTTGTATGAAGGATACGGCTATCTGCCGTTGGCTACCTTCGAGGTCTGGAAGGCTCTGGTGGGACATACCCACGCATTTGCGATGGCTCTATTCAAGTTTGAGATGGAGGCGAAATTTCTTGGCCGGTTGGAGGCTGAGTTCCCCCTTTTCTGGGAGTTTCTTCCCATCGCAGAAATCCATCTTGCGGCCAAGCGTTTTGCTGCATTCCTTAAGGTGAAGGGAGTTGCTGAAGAGGCTGCTGATACCCTGATCGGACGAATGTTTTCGAGATTGGGGGATACCTATCCATCCTACGGTCAGAGTGTGCAGCACTTCCTTTCAGGCAAGCCTGTTGGCCCGGAGATCAAGGTGCCTCTAGCGGTCCTGCATGGCTGGTACCTTGAGTTGATTCGCGAGCGCAGCGAGGCCCAGTGGCCGGAGTTCGGGGGCAAGCGCCTAGAGCGTTGGTACAGCAGCCAAAGCGACTCGGTAATCGCTTTTAAGCCGGATATGGATTACCGCAATGCAGTGCGCTATCTCCCGGTTTTTGCTGCTGCAGTCGCCTGTGGCAAAGCCCAGTTCACCGATGTATTTACGGACGGAGTGGAGGCGATTTTCTTCCTGCGCCAAGTCCGCGATTTCGATTCAAAATGGTTCAACTCAATCTACCAGTATTGCTTGTTGAACAGCGTCATGGAAATGAATAAGGCCGAGTTGTTAAATGGATAAGTATTTTTCTGGACTGGTCGAGCAGGCGCTTTCCCGCACCACTGAGTCCACCTTGAGCATCTTGAGTATCACCGATCCAGGCTTGCGTGAGCACCTCGGTAGTCTGATGCGTGCGGACTGCGGCAAAGATGGGGCATTCTTGGCGCCCCCGCTGTTCGAACAGACCTTCGGCTGGGAAGAGTCTTCGCTCACGATGGAGCAGCTGGCGAGTGATGAGCGCTTGCTGAGTAGGGAAATTGTTGCTTCGCTCGACGGCAAGTCAAATGGGCGTTATCGCTTTGGTGCTGGCTGGAAGCCATTTACCCACCAGTTGGCTAGCTGGCGCTCCTTACTGGATAAGAAACATTCGGTAGTTGTTACCAGTGGAACCGGCTCGGGCAAGACCGAATGCTTTATGGTGCCAGTGCTGGAGGATCTGTATCGGGAGTACCAAGATTTAGGACGCAAGCCGCTGGTCGGTGTTCGGGCGTTGTTCCTCTATCCACTTAACGCCCTGATTAATTCCCAGCGCGAGCGTTTGAATGCCTGGACTCAGAGCTTTGGAAGTGGCATCCGTTAT
Source organism: Aeromonas sp. FDAARGOS 1409 (assembly GCF_019048705.1). Classification (NCBI taxonomy): domain Bacteria; kingdom Pseudomonadati; phylum Pseudomonadota; class Gammaproteobacteria; order Aeromonadales; family Aeromonadaceae; genus Aeromonas; species Aeromonas sp. FDAARGOS 1409. Next base: position 4,066,185 of record NZ_CP077395.1, on the reverse strand, counting down.
TGCCTTTACAATGGCAATACACCGGAGTTGCAGGCCAAGGTGCGCAGTGAGCAGAGCCAAAAGCCTAACGAAATTCTGTCGCGCGAGCTGATGCGCTTGCAGCCGGCCCCCATTCTGGTCACCAACGGCACCATGCTCGAATACATGATGGTGCGCCAGGTTGATTCACCCATCGTAAGAATGTCCAGAGAGCAGAAGTCGCTGCGCTGGATCGTCTTGGATGAGGCTCACACCTATGTGGGGTCGCAGGCTGCCGAATTGGCATTGCAGTTGCGCAGGGTGATGACAGCCTTCGGCGTTACGCCCAAGGATGTCCGCTTTGTTGCGACCTCGGCGACGATTGCCGGTGAGGACGCTGTAGGACAGCTCAAGCAGTTCCTTTCTGATCTGTCGGGGGTGCCAGTTGCGCAGATTGATGTTTGGGGCGGGAGCCGCGTCATTCCTCCACTGGCACAGTGTAAACAAACGCCGGTTGCGCTCGATACGCTCGAATCCATGTCGGCGTTTAACGAGAACGATCCAGAAGTTCACCCCGATCGATACGAAGCGCTGGTGCACTCTCCACAAGCCCGCGCGCTGAGAAACCTGCTGGTTACCAGTCCTAAGCCATTGAAGTTGACTGAGATGGTTAGCTACATGCGTCAGGAAGGGGGGGGGGCGCTATCGCAAGGAGAAATACTGCGCTGGCTGGATGTGTGTTCGGGTACTCGTCCTACGGCTAGCGAACCTGCGTTTTTGAAATTGCGAGCGCACTTCTTTCAGCGTACTACACACGGATTGTGGGCATGTTTTGACAAAAACTGCTCGGCAAAGTCGCAAACGGCTCTGCAGCAAAGCTGGCCCTTTGGCTATGTCTACGCCAACCAAAGACAAACCTGTAACTGTGGCAGCCCGGTATTCGAGCTGGCGTTTTGCAATGATTGCAATGAGCCACATCTGCTCGCACGGGATAAGAACGGAAAGCTAATCCAGTGGGAAAGCTCCGGGGGGGATGAGTTTTCCCTCCAGGCTGAAACACCCGTTGAAGAGGATTCGGATGATGCTTCTGTCGGGCCGTTTTCGATCAGGACGCCGTTGGTGCTGTGTTCATTCGAAAATACCGGTAGCGTCTATATCCCCGTTGAGATTGATAAGTTCGCTGGTTCATTCGATGCGACTTCTTGTGAGCGCGTAAGCCTTGGGGTGAGGGATCTTGATGCTGTGTGCAGTCGCGCCAGTTGCGGCTTGAGCGGGCTGCACGGGGCGTCTCCATTCCGACGCGCCATGCTTGGCGGTCCCTTCTATGTGGCCAATGCCGTGCCGACAGTTCTTGAGTACTGTCAGGACTATCAGGAAGAAGATCAGAAGCCGGATTATGGTCCCCAGTCTCTGCCGGGTAGAGGCCGTCGGCTGATTACCTTTACGGACAGCAGGCAGGGCACGGCGCGTATGGCTGTTCGTATGCAGCAGGAGGCCGAGCGCAGCAGGTTGCGCGGACTTGTCTTGGAAATTCTGAGCTGGCACCAGCGGAGCCAGACCACCTCTTCGACTGATGCCAGCAGCCTCGACCCGTCGGTGTTACATCAACTTATTGCCAAGGCGAAAGCTGACGTGGAGTTGTACTGCAGCATTGGCATCAAGGAGGAAGCCAGAGCCGCAGAGGAAAAAGTCGCACGACTCTCGGCCATGCTAGCTGCAACTACTGGATCAAAAATTAGGCCAAAGCTGGTTTCTCTAGCCTGGCCGGAGCTCGTCAAAGAGCTTAAGCAGAAGGCTGATTTGAAAGGCTCTATGCTGCTCTACAACATGTATCAGAAGCCCGAGATCTTTAGGGAAGATGACGGCCCCTTCAAATTGGCGGAGATGTTGCTATTCCGTGAGTTCAGGCGCCGTCCAAAGCGACAAAATAGTCTGGAAACCCAAGGACTGGTCAGGGTCGATTACGTTGGCATGGATAAAGTCCATGAAGTCCCTATGTACTGGGAGCAGAAAGGCCTAACGCTGGATGATTGGCGTAATTTCCTGAAGGTGGCGTTAGACTTTTATGTACGTGAGAATAGCTATATCCAAGTCGATGAGGGCTGGCTGAGTTGGATTGGCAGTCGATTTTCCGCCAAGAGTCTTCGGCATCCGGAGTCGAAAGAGGCTGATGAGAGCCGGGTCAAACGTTGGCCTCAGATCCGTAACGGCAACTATTCCCAACGACTGATCAAGCTGTTGTTGCTTGGCGCAGGTCTGAGCCCGGCCAGCACGGCTGACGTTGATCTGGTCAATGCTTGGCTGCGGGCTGCCTGGGCTCAGTTGACCAAGCCGGGGGCGGCGCTCAAAGCGGACGAGAACAGATACTTCCTGCCCAGAGAGCACATGCTGCTCTCGTTGGTTGATCGTTGCTATGTCTGCCCGGTAACCAACAAGCTGTTGGATACGACCTTTAAAGGCCTTACCCCTTACCTGCCTACACATCTGGATTTCACTCGGCTGACTGATGAGCAGCGCAAAGGCTATCAAGCGGAGCAGGTAGAGCTGCCAGATCTGTGGGAGTTTGATCGCACGCAGGACGATTATGCGCCTGGGCTGGCACGTATAAGAAACCTGGTGGCGAATGATCCTTTGGTCAGCAATCTGCGATCGCGGAACCTGTGGACAGATATCAATGATCGGGCGGTGGAGGGTGGATACTATTACCGCACAGCAGAACACTCTGCCCAGCAGTCGTCCGAACGCCTCGACTCCTATGAGGACATGTTCAAAAAGGGGCAGCTCAACGTCTTGAATTGCTCCACCACCATGGAGATGGGGGTGGATATTGGCGGTATTTCTGCGGTGGTCATGAATAATGTACCGCCACACCCGGCAAACTATCTGCAGCGTGCTGGTCGTGCTGGGCGAAGCAAGGAGTCCAGGGCGCTTGCCTACACCCTTTGTAAAAACAACCCGCATGATCAACAGGTTTTCGCCAATCCGGGTTGGCCGTTTGAGACTAAGATCCCCGCGCCAGTAGTGGCGTTGAATTCCGAGCGACTCGTGCAACGGCACGTTAACTCACTACTGTTGGCGGACTTTCTCTGCAATGTGGTTGGTCCTACTCAGACAGAGAAAACCAGTTTGAATACCCAGTGGTTCTACGATGATGAGCACGGTGTTTCGCAGTGCGACCGGTTTGTTGAGCGACTGGTGCAGGTTGTCTCTGATCTGGATGGTGCACTGAAGGACTTGGTGAGGGGCACGGCTCTGGCCGGTGTGGGCGCGGCTCAGCTGCGTCGTCGTGCAGTCGATGCAATCAAGCCATTGCAGAGTCGATGGTTGAAGAGCTATCGCTTCCTGCTTTCTGAGGAGAAGCAGGCGAAAGCCAACAGCCCTTATCTGAAGCGCCTTCAAATAGAAAAGACCCGCCATTGCAATGAGTACCTGTTGCGGGACCTTGCGGCGCGTACCTTCCTGCCCGGCTACGGCTTCCCCACCGATGTGGTTAACTTCGATAACTTCACGATAGAGGATTACGTTCGTGAGCGTAATGCTGGCAGCGCTCTCAAGCAGGACCGTGAGGACAATGTATCCCGATACAAGGGACTTCCTTCACGCAACCTGTCGATAGCCATTCGTGAGTACGCTCCGGGCGCAGAAATTGTTCTAGATGGTCGGGTGTTCAGATCTGCCGGTGTTTCCCTTCACTGGCATAACCTCAATGCAGACAGCAAAGAGGCTCAGAAATTGGATATCGCGTGGCGTTGTGATGTCTGCGGCACGGTGGATTATGAGGAGGCGCTGTTGAAGGCCGACGAGCTGACTTGCAGCAATGTCGACTGTCAGGCGCTGATTAAGCCCCAGAACCTTCGTAAGGTCCTGCGGCCCACCGGCTTTGTCACCGATGCCTATGTGTCGGCATCCAATGACATCCAGCATCAGAAATTCATCCCAGTTGAAACTGCCTGGGTTTTCGTAAATGCCAGCAAGACTCCGCTGCCAAATCCGGCAGTCGGGGCGATGACCTATGGTGCCGATGGGAAGGTCTTCCATCATAGCTCAGGTGAGCACGGAACAGGTTTTGCCTTGTGCATGAGTTGTGGCCGAGCGGAGTCCATGCAGCCGGATGGAACGTTTCCGCGAGACCTGTCACCGTCCGGTGACCACTATCCGCCGCGCCCGACCAAAGAGGATAAGGACCAGAACAACAAGCGCCTCCCGTGCCAGGGAAGCGGGAGCATTCTTCCAAGCGTAAGCCTTGGTGCTGTGGCTACCACTGATGTGTTTGAGCTCATCTTGCATCATCCAGTACGCGGTGAGTTTATTTCAGACTCGGCGCAGGGCAGTGTAATTGCCATGACGCTCGCTGTAGCTCTGCGTGCCGCCCTGGCTGAGATATTGGGGGTATCTGCTTCCGAACTGGGCTATGCAACCCGCCCAAGCAAGCTGCCCAGCGGGCAGTCCATTCGCGTCCTTCAGCTTTTCGACGTCATCAGCGGTGGTGCGGGCTTTGCTACTAGCGCACCGTTGCATGTCGAACGACTGCTGCGCGGGATGGTGGAAAGGCTCCACTGCAAGCATTGTGAAACTGGCTGTAGTGAGTGCCTGCTGGACTCTCAAACGCGGTATGATCACGACAAGCTGGATCGCCAGGCAGCGCTCGACTGGCTAGGCTCGGACTTTATTCATCACGTGGGGTTGACCACCGAAAACAAACTCTCCTTTGCTGATGGCCAATATGCGCCTGGCAGCATTGAGAGCGTTCTGCGCCGGCTGATCAATGAGGGGGCTGAGAGGGTCACTCTGCTGACCTCTGGTGATATGGCGGAGTGGGATCTTCTTGCACCACAGTTTCGTAAGGCGATTCAGACCTATGTTCTGGCTGATGAGCTGACTGTTGATCTGCTCGTGCCAGCGGATATCAACGATGGGGAGCTCGTGCAGGATCTCGAGCGGCTGTCGAGCCTTGGAGTTAATGTCGGGAATGCCATTACTAAGCCAGGTGAGCATGTCGTTGCCCAAGCATTTATAGGGGGCGAGGTTATTACGCTGGCCTCGCGCAGCCTTGTGGCAACCGTCCCAGGCTGCAGCTGGCATCAAAGCGATGAGCTAGTCGTTCTCTCAAGAAGTCAGCCGGGTCTTGACTGGAAAGCGATGGACTTCTCCAGGGGGGCGAGTGGATCTTTTGGCGGGGTAGGGATCGTCGATATATCAATTCACGATGAGCTCAATGGGTCGCTGCTGCAGTTTGGTGAGCGTTTCTGGGAGCTGCTTGGCGCTAGAGATCAGCAAGTTGCTGATGTGATTGCGACTGCGAAGATCAACAGGCTGACCTACTCAGATCGTTACATTCAGAACCCCGCAGTCGTGACGATCCTGGGTGCGGTTCTGAATAATCTGAAGAGCCGCATTTCTGCCGACGCGGTTGTGCAGGTCAAGACCCTATTCAAATCAGGTCGGATGCAAGGGCGTAAGGCCTTTGATGACTGGGCCAGCCAGGACGATTTCGAGTTCTTTTCACGCAATTGGCTGTCGGCAATGGTTGGGCGTCAAGTTGAACTAATTGTGGAGTCGTCAAATCGTGAAATCCCTCATCACCGTAGGTTGGAGCTTGAGTTTGAAGACGGCAGGACGCTGAAAGTCCGGTTCGACCAAGGTGTCGCCTATTGGCAGGTTCGCTTTGGTTCGCACAGTGACATGTGGTTTGACTTTGCTCTGCCAGCTCAAGAGCAGCTCATGCACATGGCTAGGGTAGTTGAGGGGGCCCGGATACAAAACTCTGAGCAAAAGTGGGCAACAGATGTACTAGTCGAACTGAAGGTGGGCACTAATTAATAGTGGGCTCCGATTATTTCTTGATTCTCGATCGAGGCTATCGCCGGATGGTTGAACAGTTGTTGTGTTGACTTAGATGTAGAAGTTCAGACTTGATCTGGCAGTTGCTGGGGTTAGGCATGTCAGATCATGCGCCACTGGAAATCTGTCAAAGTTCACGGTTTCAACTCAGATGAAAATGTCGTCGCTAGTGACGACTGGTTCGAGTTGGAGTTTAATTATCGAATAATAATGGGTGGGACCGTTAGAAGTGGACAGTATTCAGCGGGGTATGGTTCTTCGGGTCAGCCGTCGGTTCTACGATCATTACGGTGTATATGTAGGCAACGATATGATCGTCCACTTCACCAGTCCTAACAGTGATAAAAGCGATGGCAATAGCATCATGCGGACAAACATGCGTCATTTTATCCGAGATGCGGATCGGTTCGATGTGATGGGCTTTGGTGAGAAAGAACAGGGTTTGTTGGGAAGGGTTATAACCTTCTTAACCAATTCAGATCTAGCTATCTTAGTTCCGGCTTTGTTGTTTTCATCGGGCGCTTCCAGCTTGTTCGCAAAGAGTCTTTATAATTGGTTCGCGACCAATGATTATCACATTTATTCGCGAGAAGAGTGCGCAAGTCGGGCTGAGCGATGTTTGGGCTTTGCTGAGTACAATCTGCTGCTTGCTAACTGCGAACATTTTGCTCTCTGGTGCAAGGTTGGCATCCATACCTCTACCCAAGTCAACAAACTGATCGAACTTAATATCGAAAAGAGCCGGACGATAAAAGCGAACAACTATGTTCCACTCTGAGTTCGTGAGGTGTCGCAGCCCTTCAACTAGTTACGTATAGAATCAGGGTGAGAGTACACTAACCTAAAAATAAGTAGGCAGAGCAAAATTGCATCAATCGGTATGAATATCGCTCACGCTGCGGAGTAATGCCGAGTGCTATTTACTCTTGGGTTGTGTGTTTAATGAGTAAAAATCGAGCTGGTTACTTGATTTAACGAGGTGTGCTCTCGCCCCGCGTAGAAAATGTCCACCCTAAGTCAGTGTGACTGGGGTAATTCTATGGTTACGTACAGTTAGTAAGGCGCATATCAGCGCTTTGCACAGGATGCTAAGTTGGCGTCTCACCAGCAGCTGTAGACCAAGCTGGTTATATTCATGCTTTCACCGCGGGGAGCTCGTTGATGCAGGTGGTATAGCGGGGGCTGAGCTGCTCCCGCTTCATCGTCCACTCTCTAGTATCACGGCCCCTGGCCGCGAAGTAGACCTTCCCCAGCCTTCCCTGATTGATCTGGTCAATCACCTTCATCAGTGCCTCGCTGCGGGGATCCTGCTGCCGATCAGCGAACAGGTCTCCCTGGTGCATGCTGGCCGGGGTGAAGTCGGCCAGCATGACCCCGCCCTTCATATAGCGGACATCATCCCGCCAGATACGGCGCAGCAGCGGTTCAACCAGGGCAAGCAGGTCCCGGGTGTCTGAGGTGGGGGTCTGCATCCGGGTCGATATCTGGTTGCTGTAATAGGTCTCTCGCTCCGAGAAGGGGCTGCTCCTTATAAAGAGGGTGACGTGCCGGCAGCACATGCCCTCTGCTCTGAGCTTTTCCACGGCCCGCTCCATGTAGCCGGCCAGCGCCTCCCGCATGGAGCCAAACGCCGTGATGCGTTCACCAAAACTCCGGCTGCAGATGATCTGCTGCTTGGCCTGGGCTGTCGGCTCCCGCTCGGCACAGGGGATCCCCCTCAGCTCCTGTACGGTGCGCTCGACGACGACCCCATACTGTCGGCGCAGACTCTTGGGGTCGGCACCCACCAGATCCGCCACGGTGTTGATGCCCTGTTTGTTGAGCTTGGCGGTCAGCTTGCGCCCTATCCCCCAGACTTCCTCAACCGGGGTGATGGCCATCAGCTTGGCGCGGCGCCCCTCATCACGCAGATCCACCACACCGCCGGTGGCAGGCCACTTCTTGGCGGCGTAGTTCGCCAGCTTGGCCAGGGTCTTGGTCGGCGCAATGCCCACCCCGACAGTGAGGCCGGTCCACTGCTGCACCCGTTCGCGGATCTGGCGGCCATAGGCCAGCAGGTCACCGGCCCAACTTTCGCTGAGCTCGATGAACGCTTCATCAATGCTGTAGACCTCGACGGTTGGGGCCATGCTCTCCAGGGTCGTCATCACCCGGTTCGACAGGTCGCCATAGAGGGCGTAGTTGGAGCTGAACCAGATGCCGCCCTGCTCTTCATAGAGCTCGCGGATCTGGAAGTAGGGAATCCCCATCTTGACCCCCAACCGCTTGGCCTCTGCCGATCTGGCCACGACACAGCCATCGTTGTTGGAGAGCACAACGATCGGCACCCCCTTGAGGTCGGGGCGAAACAGCCGCTCGCAAGAGGCGTAGAAGTTGTTCACGTCGACCAGGGCAATGGCGGTTGGCATGACTACCCTCGCCTAGTTTTGTGCAGAACGAAGGTGACGACGCCGAAGATATCCAGCTCCTGCCCTTCTTGCAGAATGATGGGGGAGAAATCCGGGTTGGACGGTAGTAGTGCGGGTGGGTCGGACTGCAAGATCTTGACGGTGAACTCACCATCCAGACAGGCCAGCACGATGTCGCCGTGGCGAGCTGTGACAGCACGGTCGATGATCAGCATATCGCCGTCATTGATACCTTCCCCGACCATGCTGTGTCCGCTGGCCCGTACATAGAAGGTGGCCGCCGGGTGGGGGACACAGTGTTGGTTGAGGTCGATGGACTGTTCCACATAGTCCTGAGCCGGGGAGGGAAACCCGCAGGCGGCAGGGGTGAGAAATAAAGGGAGCTCTATGATAGGTGCATCGGTTGCGTGGGGGAACATGGCAAAAGTCACTGTATGAACATACAGTGATTCTAACCGAGAGATCCGGAAAGATCACTGGTCGGCGTTCGGGTCTTGGCAGGGCAAGGGGGACGCGGCCAATTATGCTTGGCAGAGACTGATCTGGTGAGTTTGAGCTCTCATACGACGGAGGAGCTGCGCATGTGCATCAACTACATCCCGCCCACCAAGGCGGTGCTGGTGGAATACTTCGGGGTTGATGACCCCGGGTACGACTGGAAGGAGGAGGTGTGGCAGGACTACCAGGCCCCGATCCTGATCCAGCGAGACGGACGGCGGCAGGCGCTGATCGCCAGTTATGGAATGGTGCCGAAGAGGAAGGTGCAGCCAGGCAACAAGCACTACACCACGATGAACGCCAGGGCCGAGACGGTGGGTGAAAAGCCGACCTACCGCCACGCCTGGCAGCAGGGGCATCTCTGCCTGGTGTCAATGACCGGCTTCTTCGAGCCCTGCTACGAGAGCGGCAAGGCCGAGCGTTGGCGGATCAGCATGACCGACAGCATGCCCTTCGCAGTGGCCGGCATCTGGCGGGCATGGCAGGAGGAGCAGGGCTATACCTTCAGCTTCTCCCAGCTCACCATCAATGCCGACACCCACCCACTGCTGCGGCGAATGCACAAGCCAGGGGACGAGAAGCGTAGCCTGGTCATCGTGTCGCCGGATGACTACGACACCTGGCTGGGATGCAAGGACCCTGAACTGGCGCGAACCTACCTGGTACAGCAGCATGCTGAGCGGTTGATGGGAGGGCCGATGCCACTTGTATGCCAGGGCTGACGTTAGCCCAGTGTTAGCCAACCTCAAAAATGAATAAGGCTCGCATCGCTGCTAGCCTTGCTATATGTGGTGCCGGAAACAGGAGTCGAACCTGCGATCTTCGCATTACGAAATAAATGTGCGCGTATGCTTAGCATCATATGGTGGAATGATCTCTACATGAGACCTGACTTAACTCGGCGTATTTATCAGAATGGTTTCGATACTGGTGGTCCTGAGGTATTGCTACACATGCACTCTAAAGCTGCCTTTCACGATACCTCCACGTGAGGGTCCAGTAGTGCCTCGGCTAGAGGCCAGAATTTTACCATTAGAAAAACAAGTGGGGGGATAAATGGGGGGATTGAATCAGCGTTAAAAATAACAGTATGAATTATTGGCGTTTTTTAATTAGAAATGCCGGTCACAGACCGGCATTTGCATAGGAGGGGCGTGATGCTTAGCCTAGGGTGGTGGCTACCTTGCGCTGGCTCTTCTGCTTGAGCAGATAGCCGATGCCGAGCACCAGGACCCAGGCCGGGATCAGCTCGACCGAGATGCGGGTGCCGTCGTTCATGTACATGATCACCAGGATGGCGGCCATGAAGGCGAGGCAGAGGTAGTTGCCAAACGGGCTCCACAGTGCCTTGAACTTGGTGGTGACGCCTTCTGCGGCCTTGGCCTTGCGGAACTTGAGGTGTGCCAGGCTGATCATGGCCCAGTTGATGACCAGGGCGGAGACCACCAGGGACATCAGCAGACCAAAGGCCTTGCCCGGGATCAGGTAGTTGATCAGCACGCACAGCAGGGTGGCTGCGGCCGAGATGGTGATGGCAGTCAGGGGTACGCCGCTCTTGTTGGTCTTGAGCAGGGCCTTGGGTCCGTTGCCCTGCTTGGCCAGGCCAAACAGCATGCGGCTGTTGCAGTAGACACAGCTGTTGTACACGGACAGCGCAGCGGTCAGCACCACCAGGTTCAGCACATTGGCCACCAGGTTGCTGTCCAGGGCGTGGAAGATCATCACGAACGGACTGCCGCCTTCGACGACTTTACCCCAGGGGTAGAGGGAGAGCAGTACGGTCAGGGCGCCGATATAGAAGATCAGGATGCGGTAGATCACCTGATTGGTGGCTTTTGGGATGCTCTTCTCGGGATTGTCCGCTTCCGCCGCCGTGATGCCGACCAGCTCCAGGCCGCCGAAGGAGAACATGATGAAGGCCATGGCCATCACCAGCCCACCCACGCCATTCGGGAAGAAACCGCCCTGGGCCCAGAGGTTGCTGACCGTGGCCTCGGGGCCACCGGTGCCGGAGAACAGCAGATAACCGCCGAAGCCTATCATGCCGAGGATGGCGACCACCTTGATGATGGCGAACCAGAACTCCATCTCACCAAACGCCTTGACGTTGGAGAGGTTGATGGCGTTGATCAGCACGAAGAAGAAAGCCGCCGACATCCAGGTCGGGATCTCGGGCCACCAGTACTGGACATAGATGCCGACTGCCGTCAGCTCCGCCATGCTCACCAGCACATAGAGCACCCAGTAGTTCCAGCCGGAGGCGAAGCCGGCGAAGTCGCCCCAGTACTTGTAGGCAAAGTGGCTGAAGGAGCCGGCAACCGGCTCTTCCACCACCATTTCACCGAGCTGGCGCATGATGAGAAAGGCGATGAAGCCGCCGATGGCGTAACCCAGCAGGACGGAGGGACCCGCCATCTTGATGGTGTCGGCAATGCCGAGGAACAGGCCGGTGCCGATGGCACCGCCCAGTGCGATGAGCTGGATATGGCGGTTTTTCAGGCCGCGTTTCAGCTCTTCGCCGTTTTGTTGAAGATCCATTCTTCCTTCCTTAACGTCGCTGAATTCACTCGTCTCCCGCCTCGTCGGCCATGGCACTTCCTGTGCCAGGCGCAGCATCTTGTGCCGAAAACGTGACGAAATCCGTATTTATATCGTTACGGTTTGCCGCCTACTGTTTTTTATGGCGGCTACCAACCCGAGCAGAATAGTGATAAACGCTCGCCCATGCACCTGTTTTCATCATCATCGGCTGGCTTTTTGTGCGCCATGCAGGTTTTTTATGATCTGGAAAGGGGTTTTGGAAGTGATTGGTTGTTTTGTAGTCATTCGGGTTTTCGGTATTTGACAAGTCGCCAAAAACATGGGTTATTGCCGGTTTCTTCAGAAGGGACTCATATGATCGAGCATGTTGAGCGTGTTGTCGGTGGTCTGTTGACTGCCGTGCTGTGGCTGGGTGTCTGGCTTTCCCCCATGTTGTTGACGATGGCGATGGCTTGTCTCGTGGTCTGGGGATGGCTGGGGGCGGAGTATCTGGTGGGCCATATCGTCATGGTGCTGGCCCTGGCTGCGGGCTTCGGCCTGTTCCCCGCCTGCTGGCTGAGCGAGCGGGTGCGCAGGCGCCACGGCTTGCCGGGTTTTTATGGCATGTTGATGAACAACAGGGAGCTCAACAAGCCGGTTTCCCCGCCCAATCCCTGAGCAGGATGACGCCAGCCACCCCGCTGGCGTCATCGGCTTCACATCTCTACCGTTTCAATCGTTCACTTATCTTGACAGTGGTGATTGTGCTGGTGTTTTTCGCTGCTGCGATTCGCATCGTCAGCAGAGTTGGCGACGCAACCCGGTGGCTTCCAGGATCTTGGCGCTGATCTCCTCCACCGAGTGGGAGCTGGTATCGAGGAAGCGGATCGCCTCCTGGCGGAACAGCCGCTCGACGCTGGCCAGCTCCTGCTTGCACTGATCAAGCGAGGAGTAGCGGCTGTTGGCACGGCGCTGGTTGCGGATCTCGTGCAGCCGCTGTGGCGCTATGGTGAGGCCGAACAGCTTGTGGCGGTTGGCCTTGAGGGGGGCGGGCAGATCCAGGGAGCCCATGTCCTGCTCGATGAAGGGGTAGTTGGCGGCGCGGATGCCGAATTGCAACGCCAGGTAGAGGCTGGTCGGTGTCTTGCCGCAGCGGGAGACACCGATGAGGATGATGTCCGCCTCGTCATACTCCTTGGTGGTGATGCCGTCGTCGTTGGCCAGCGCGAAGTTGACCGCCTCGATGCGATCGTCGTAGAGCTTGCGGTTCTCCATGCCGTGGGTGCGGTGGAGTCTGGGCTCGGCCTTGATCCCGAGCTCCTGTTCGAGGGGGCTCACGAAGGTGTTGAGAAAGTCGTGGCTGCTGGCCTGGGCCTTGAGCACCTCTTCCCGTACTTGCGGGTCGACTATGGTGTGAAACAGGATGGGGCGAACCCCGGTCTGGCGGAACTGCTCGTCGATGCGGGCCCGCACCTGGCGCGCCTTCTCCAGGGTTTCCACGAAGGGAATGGTGACCTGCTCGAAGGCCAGGGGAAACTGGCTCAGCACGGCGTGACCGAAGACTTCGGCGGTGATGGCGGTGCCGTCGGATACATAGAATACGGTGTGCACTGGGGGCTCCTGTGGTGCGCTCCGGGGGATGACGAGAAACAAGTATCTCTCGAAACCATATCGTTTTTGTCAACAGATCTGCCGTGCCCAAGTTGTGAACTCGCTTGCAAACCTGAGTCGTTACCTTTTTGTGTCGCTATTGTAGAATGCCTGTGTCAAACGACCATCCCCAACTCTTGCTCGGGGATTTTTTTGACCATAAATAGAAAACGTTTTCACGGTCGTTGGCAACAGACACTAACAAAAACACATGACTTGGCACAGCAGGTGAGTTGTCACCCTGGCCCCCCAACCTGGAGACATGCAAATGCAACAGTACGTACTCTGGTACGAACAGCTCGGTATGCAGGACGTAGAGCGCGTCGGCGGCAAGAATGCATCCCTTGGCGAGATGATCAGCAACCTCTCCGGTGCCGGCGTGTCCGTGCCGGGTGGCTTTGCGACCACCGCCTTTGCGTTTAACGAGTTTCTGGAGTTAAGCGGCCTCAACGGCAAGATCCACGACCTGCTCGACAGCCTGGACGTGGACGACATCGCCGCCCTCAACCGGGCCGGCCAGCAGATCCGCGACTGGGTGGTGGAGGCGCCGTTCCAGCCCGCGCTGGAGCAGGCGGTGCGCGAGGCCTACACCAAGCTGAGCGCCGGGCTAGAGGCCTCCTTTGCCGTGCGCTCCTCCGCCACTGCCGAGGACATGCCGGACGCCTCCTTCGCCGGTCAGCAGGAGACCTTCCTCAACGTGCGCGGCATAGATGCTGTCATGACCGCCATCAAGCATGTGTTTGCATCCCTCTTCAACGATCGCGCCATCTCCTACCGGGTGCATCAGGGCTATGACCACAAGGGCGTCGCCCTCTCCGCCGGGGTGCAGCGCATGGTGCGCTCGGACTTGGCCGCCTCCGGCGTCATGTTCACCCTGGACACCGAATCCGGCTTCAACGATGTGGTCTTTATCACCGGCTCCCAGGGCCTGGGGGAGATGGTGGTGCAGGGGGCCGTCAACCCGGACGAATTCTATGTGCACAAGCCGACCTTGAAGGGCGGTCGCCCCGCCGTGGTGCGCAAGACCTTAGGGTCAAAGCTCATCAAGATGACCTACTCCGACGACGCCGGCCACGGCCGTCAGGTGAAGATCGTCGACACCACCGATGCCGAGCGCAGCCGCTTCTGCATCACGGACGAGGAGGTGATGGCCCTGGCCAGACAGGCCCTCATCATCGAGCAACACTACGGTCGCCCGATGGACATCGAGTGGGCCAAGGATGGTCAGGATGGCAAGCTCTACATCGTTCAGGCCCGTCCGGAAACCGTGCGCAGCCGCCAGGAGGCGAACACCCTCGAGCGCTTCGCCCTCAAGCAATCCGGCAAGGTGCTGATCGAGGGGCGCGCCATCGGCCACAAGATTGGTGCGGGCCCGGCCCGGGTCATCTCTTCCATCAGCCAGATGGATGAAGTGCAGCCCGGCGACGTGCTGGTCACCGACATGACGGATCCGGATTGGGAGCCCATCATGAAGCGGGCCTCCGCCATCGTCACCAACCGCGGCGGCCGCACCTGCCACGCCGCCATCATCGCCCGGGAGCTCGGCATTCCGGCTGTGGTGGGTTGCGGTGACGCCACCGATCGCATCCAGGATGGTCAGCTCATCACCGTCTCCTGCGCGGAAGGGGACACCGGTTTCATCTATGACGGCGAACTCGACTTCGACGTGGCGGTGACCGAGGTGGGCAACATGCCGCGCCTGCCCATCAAGGTGATGATGAACGTCGGCAATCCGGACCGCGCCTTCGACTTCGCCCAGCTGCCGAATGCCGGCGTGGGCCTGGCCCGCCTCGAGTTCATCATCAACCGCATGATAGGGGTGCACCCCAAGGCGCTGCTGGAGTTCGATAAGCAGACGCCCGAGCTGCAAGCCACCATCAATAAGATGATCGCGGGTTACGAGAGCCCCCGCGAGTTCTACGTCGCCAAGCTGACCGAGGGCATCGCCACCCTGGCCGCCGCCTTCTGGCCGGAGCGGGTCATCGTGCGGATGTCGGACTTCAAGTCCAACGAGTACGCCAACCTGGTGGGGGGCCGTGGCTACGAGCCCCACGAGGAGAACCCCATGATCGGCTTCCGTGGCGCGTCCCGTTACATCGCCGACAGCTTCCGCCCCTGCTTCGCCCTGGAGTGCGAGGCGATGAAGCGGGTGCGGGATGTCATGGGCCTGACCAACGTCGAGGTGATGATCCCCTTCGTGCGCACCGTCGGTGAGGCGGAGCAGGTGGTGGAGATCCTGGCGGAGAACGGCCTGCGCCGCGGCGAGCGGGGCCTCAAGGTCATCATGATGTGCGAACTGCCCTCCAATGCGCTGCTGGCGGACAAGTTCCTCGAGCACTTCGACGGCTTCTCCATCGGCTCCAACGACATGACCCAGCTCACGCTTGGACTTGATAGGGACTCCGGTCTCATCGCCCACCTGTTCGACGAGCGCAACGAGGCGGTCAAGGCGCTGCTGGCCATGGCCATCGCCGCGGCCCGCAAGGCGGGCAAGTATGTCGGGATCTGCGGCCAGGGGCCGTCCGATCACCCGGACTTCGCGGCCTGGCTGGTCGAGCAGGGCATAGACTCGGTGTCCCTCAATCCCGATACCGTGGTTGATACCTGGCTCTATCTGGCCGAGCAGCACAAGGCCGGCTAAGCTCGTCCCCCGCTCTTCAACGATACGGCGCCGCAATGGCGCCGTTTTTGTCTGCACCCCCCTTTTTCTGTTACAAGGGGAGGGAGCAAGGCTGCTTACCGCGACTCACAGGACGACCCCATGACCTCATTGCAGTGGCAATCCGCCACCCTGGCCCTGCGTGGCCAACACTCCCTGATTATTCCCGAACTCTGTCTCACCCCTCAGGCGTGCTGGGCCTTTGTCGGCAGCAATGGCAGCGGCAAGACGGCGTTGGCGTCGGCCCTGTGCGGCGAGCTGGCGGTGCGTACCGGGGTGGTGACGGGTCGGGTCCGGGCCGAGCGACTCTCGTTCGAGTCGCAGCAGCAACTGGGCGAGCGCGATTTCCAGCGGCGCAACACCGACATGCTGGGGGAAGAGGAGGAGGTGGGCTACCGGGTGTCGACCCTGATGCTGGAGGAGGGGGGCGAGGAGGCGCAGGCCCGCTCGCTGCTGGCGCGCTTCGGCATCGAGTCCCTGTGGGATCGCCCCTACCGTTACCTCTCGAGCGGGGAGGGGCGCAAGCTGCTGCTGGCCCGGGCCCTGTTGGGACGCCCCGAGCTGCTGGTGCTGGACGAGCCCTGCGATGGGCTGGATCAGGGGGCCAGAGCCTCCCTGATGTCGCTGCTGGTACACCTGGTGAGCGAAGGGCTGCGTCTGGTGGTGATCGTCAACCGCTTCGACGAGATCCCGCCCTTTGCCACCCACCTCGGCCTGCTCGGCGAGTGTCGCCTGCTGCTGGCGGGGGGGCGCGATGTCGTGCTCGGCAGCCGGGAGGTGGCCCAGCTGGCGCGCGCCGAAGCCGTCTCCCCCCGCTTGCCGCCTCCGCTCACGGCGCCCGAGCCCTTGCCTTCAGGCCCACGGGTGGTCATGAAAGCCATGCGTATCGCTTACGGGGACCAGGTGGTGATCGACGGGCTCGACTGGACCATTGCCGAGGGGGAGCACTGGCAACTGGTGGGACCGAACGGGGCCGGCAAGTCGACCCTGCTCTCTCTCATCACCGGGGATCACCCGCAGGGTTACAACAATGAGCTCCATCTGTTCGGGCGGCGGCGGGGCAGCGGCGAGAGCATCTGGGAGATCAAGCGCCATATCGGGCTCGTGAGCCCGGCGCTGCACCTGGACTATCGCGTGAGCTGTTCGGTGCTGGCGGTGATCCTTTCCGGCTTCTACGACTCCATCGGGCTTTATACCCGCCCAGGGGATCGTCAGCTGGCGCTGGCCAACGAGTGGCTGGCCCTGCTGGGGTTAAAGGAGCAGGGGGTCCAGCCCTTTCACTCCCTCTCCTTCGGCCAGCAGCGGCTGGTGCTGATCGCCCGGGCCCTGGTCAAGCATCCGCCGCTGCTCATCCTGGACGAACCTCTGCAGGGGCTGGATCCCCTCAACCGCCATCTGGTGCGGGCGTTGGTGGTGCGCCTCATCGGCGAGGGCACCCAGCTGCTGTTCGTTTCGCACCATCCGGAGGATGCCCCCCCCGGCCTCACCCACCGACTGAGTTTCGTGCCAAGGGAAGAGGGAGGTTATGACTATCTGCAGGAGCGCCTGGGGGACTGAGCCGCCCGGGCGGCATGATCAGAGAGGGGTCGGCTCGGCGAGGAGCGCAGGCAGGCCCAGCAGCGCCCACCACAGCCCGAAGAAGAGCATGATCCCCAGCCAGAGCCAGGCCAGATAGTGGCGGGTGGCCGCCATGCCCGTCATGGTCACCGTGAGCGCCACCCCGAAGGCGATGAGGGCAAACATCAGGGGCGCCATGTTGTCCATCATGGCGGTCACTTCACCAGGGAGAGGATCTGGCGAAACGCCGGGTGGCGGCAATCCCCCATCAGATCAAAGAGGCACATCTCCACGGAGGTGAGGGCCGCCCCCCTGGCCGCCAGCTGGCCGATGGCGAGATCCCGGTTGGCGGCACTGCGGGACGACACCGCATCCACCGCCAGGGAGACCCGGGCGCCGCCCGCCAGCAGTCCCAGCACGCTCTGGTAGACGCAGATATGGGTCTCGATGCCGCACACCAGCCAGTGGCTGACTCCCGTCCTCGCGAGGGTGTCGGCCACGGCCGGCTCCCCCAGTGCACCGAAGCTGAACTTGGTCAGCACGGGATCCCCCGCCTGCAGCGGCCGCAACTCGGGCACGGTGGTGCCGAGTTTCTCGGGATTTTGCTCCAGCCAGACCACCGGCAGGCCCAGCGCCTTCGCGCCCTGCACCAGCCTGGCCGTGTTGGCGATGAGCGAGTCGCTCCCTTCCACCAGGCGGGCGAGTTTGCCCTGGATATCCACGACCAGCAGGCCGACGGTAGAATTGGTCAGCATGGTGGCTCCTATTTTGACTTGCTTAGCTGAGTTGCCCGTTTCTTGTCTCTGACCCATAATACCGAATTGTCAGTTTTCTTCATTTCGAACAAGTCTATTGCCATAAAAAGGTCGCTGAGCTTTTTGAAACCATAGTTTCGCTGATCAAATGAAGCATGGTTTGATATGTGATTTCCGATTGCACCAAGCATTGCCCAACCGCCACCTTCCTCGACAGCATCTATAGCTTGTCGTAGTAGATTAATAAGTCGTGCGTCACTTTTCAGATTTTTTGTTTGCTTTGCTACGGTGGGCTCTTCCTTTATATCTTGGACCTCTGTATCTAAATAGAGAAAGCGAGAGCAACTATTGACGAATGGGGTCGATGCCTTGCGCTCACCAAACCCAATCACAAATTTCCCATCTGCTAGGCAGCGAGTGACGAGAGGGGTAAAGTCGCAATCTGAAGATACAAGACAGATAACGTCCACATCCTTGGTGTAAATAACGTCCATCACATCAATGACCAAGGCCATATCTGTTGCATTCTTTCCCTTAGTCAAATCGAATTGTTGTACTGGCTGAATAGCAAATTCATGGAGAATATCTTCCCATCCTTTGAGTGTCGAATTCTTCCAATTTCCATATGCTTTGCGAATATTGACGACGCCATAACGTGCGAGTTCAGACAGTACTTTGTCTATCTTGCTAGCAGGTGCATTATCTGCGTCGATAAATACCGCAATTTTTTCCTTATCTTTCAAATGACCTCCTGTCTTTTTATCCAATTAAAACGTTATTCCATCCCATGCTATAACTTCAACATCACATCACCACAATAAGTCAGTTGTGTACAAAACGGGGAGGGGGAAAACCTGATAACTGCGTGCTCTATCAAAAAATTTCTTCTTGATGCATTAAGACTTTATCCAGCCCTCGGGCAAGCTTGCCCGGTTTTGTTGCTTGGCGATGAGGAAAAGCTCTGTTATGGTGTCCTTAATTGGCCGTTTGGATGGCTAGATGGTTGTGGTGTTTCTTCTTCCACAACACCCACGACCACCGTTTTGATCATCATGTAGACAGGGAGTTTCTATGCAGCGTCGTACCTTCTTCACCCTCTCCGCCCTGGCCCTGCTGGCCGGCAGCCTGCCGCTTTCCGTTCTGGCCGCCGATCCGGCCAAGAAGGAGATCGTCATCGGCACCACGGTCGGGGACTTTGCCGACATGGTGACCGACTCCATCAAGCCGCAGCTCGAGGCCAAGGGCTACCAGGTCAAACTGGTGGAATTCACCGACTACGTGACCCCCAACATCGCCCTGGCCGATGGCTCGCTGGACGTGAACTGCTTCCAGCACAAGCCCTATCTGGATAGCTTCTCCAAAGACAGGGAGCTGTCGCTGGCGCCCATCACCCAGGTGCCGACCGGCCCCATGGGGCTCTATGCCGGCAAACTGGGGGAGCTGAAGGCGGTGAAAGAGGGGAGCACGGTCGCCATCCCGAACGATCCCACCAACCAGGCGCGGGCACTGCTGATGCTGCAGGATCTGGGCTGGCTGACCCTCAAGGAGGGGATAAACCCCCTCAAGGCGAGCGAGTTCGACGTGGTGAACAACCCCCACAACCTCAAGCTGGTGCTGCTGGAGGCGGCGCAGCTGCCGCGCTCCCGTGAGGACGTGGACTTCTCTGTCATCAACGGCAACTTCGCCGCTTCGAGCGGCATTCCGTTCAGCTCCGGACTCTTCCTCGAGCGCAGCTACGACTTCATCAACTGGGTGGTGGTGAAGAGCGCCGACGCGGACAAGCCGTTCGCCAAGGACGTGGCGGCCGCCTACAACTCCCCCGAGTTCAAGGCCTATGCCGCCAAGCGCTTCGTCGGCTACAAGTACCCCGAGGGCTGGCAACAGAAGGGTTGAAGGCTGCACGCGCAATGAAAACGGGCACCCAGGTGCCCGTTTTCATTGGACAAAGGGGAGGCGTCAGTAGTGGCGCAGCCACCAGCGGGCGGCCAGGAGTGCGGTCAGGCTGCCGAGCAAGGCGCTCGCCAGCACGTCCAGGGGCCAGTGCATGCCGATCAGGGTGCGTGACAGACCGATGCCGAGGGCCCAGAGCGGCAGCAGCCAGACCCCGGCGGGGGCGCGGGCCAGCCAGATCAGGCCGAAGAACTGGGCCAGGCTCATGGCGGCGATGCTGTGGCCGGAGGGGAAGGCGTAGTTGACCTCTGCCTGCCAGTGCTGGCCGAGCCAGGCGGGCAGCGCCAGCAACTGGGTCGCGGCGTGGACCTGTTCGCCGCGAAGCGCCAGGCTGCCGGCATAGAACTGGCGGATGGCGGGGATGAGTTCCTGGCGTTCCAGCCAGAGAAGGTAGGGTCTGGGCTCCTCGGTCAGCTGTTTGACGAGACTCTTGATGATCCAGTCGCTCGCCAGTACGGCAAACAGGGCGCCGGCCAGCGCCAGCAGGGCGCGACCATCCAGCGTCAGCTTGTGTCGGGTCAGCAGCAACAGGGCGGCAACGGTGACGGCGATGCCCGGCAGGTCCACCATCCGGGTCAGGGCATAGGGCCACCACAGCCAGCCCGAGTGCAGGGCGTCGCTCATGAAGGGCTGCCAGGGCAGGCAGACGAGCAACAGCAGTGGCAACAGCAGCACGGCGTTGAAGCCAAGCACCTGACGGCGGGGCAGTGAAGAGGAGTGGGTCGGCATGGCGGAGCTCTGGTCGGTGGCGCTGTGCGCGGCTAACAAGGAGGCGCCATTGTGCCAGCCAGGCCCCAGCGGTCAAGCCGGGGGCGGCGTGGGGTAACATGCTGTTACACAGGGAGGTCGCCAGCCCGTGGCGGCGCCGCCCCTCTGTGCCGGGTGGGGCGTTCGAGAACAAGCCTCTGAAAATTCGGTGCGTTTGGGCTAGAATGGCGCGCCTGTGGCCCTTGTGGATTGAGACCCGTGTCGATGAAGATCGTCGTTGATGAAAATATGCCCCATGCCCTGGAGCTGTTTGCCGAATTTGGTGAAGTGATCCCCCTGCCGGGAAGAGCAATAACGGCGGCGGATCTGCAAGAGGCGGATGTGCTGCTGGTGCGCTCCGTGACCCGGGTCAACGAAGCGTTGCTGGCGACCAGCCCCAGGCTGGGCTTCGTCGGCACCGCCACTATCGGCACGGACCACATCGATCAGGGCCTGCTGGCGGCACGGGGCATTCCCTTCTTCAGCGCCCCCGGCTGCAACAAGGTGTCGGTTGGCGACTATGTGCTCTCGGCCCTGCTGGTATTGGCCGAGCGCCACGAGCTGAACTTGAGCGAGATGAGCCTCGCCGTCATCGGCGCCGGCAACACCGGCGAGAGCGTGGCCGGCAAGGCCGAGGCGCTCGGCATGAAGGTGCTGCGCTGTGACCCGCCCCGGGTCCGCAGCGGCGCGGCCGGCGACTACGTGGACTACCGGACCGCCCTTGGCGCCGACATCGTCAGCTTCCATGTCCCCTATACCCGCGAGGGACAGGATGCCACCTTCCACCTGCTGGGGGAGCGCGAGATAGCGGCTCGTCCGGCCGGGCAGATCCTCATCAACGCCTCCCGCGGCGAGGTGTGGGACAACCGGGCCCTGCTCGCCCGCCAGCAAGGCCCGGCCCCACTCAGGCTGGTGATGGACGTCTGGGAAGGGGAGCCCGAGCCCCTAGAAGCCCTGGTGCCTTACACCGAGATAGCCACGCCGCACATCGCGGGCTACAGCCTGGAGGGCAAGGCCCGCGGCACCTGGATGCTCTATGAGGCGCTCTGCCGGCAGCTGGGGCGCACGCCGCGCCAGGATCTGCAATCCCTCTTGCCCGCCCCCGAGGTGCGCGACGTGACGCCGGGCCAGCCGGCGGATCAGGGCCTCATCAAGCAGCTCGTCCACCTCATCTATGACGTGCGCCGGGACGACGCCCGTTTTCGCAACCGGATCGGGCTGCCCGGTAGCTTCGACGAGCAGCGCAAGCGCTACCCGGAGCGGCGCGAGCTCTCCTCCCTGCAGGTGAAGGGCCCCTTCGCCGACGACAGGCTGGCCCGCCTGGGCTTTGCCGTCGTGGGCGCATCAACCTAATTTCAACGGCGAGGATCCGGGCGCAAGGCCGGATCTTCGCCTCGGCCCGGCGTGGTGCCGGGCCGCCATCAGACGATCACGCTTGCCACCCGGGGGGCCTCATGCCCGGCCCCGACAGGCAGCATCACAGGAGAGACAACAGTGAGTCAGCAATTCAACGTAGCGGTATTGGGCGCGAGCGGCGCCGTGGGTGAGGCCATGATCGAGATCCTGGAGGAGCGCGGCTTCCCGGTCGCCACCCTCTATCCGCTGGCCTCCAGCCGCAGTGCCGGCGACACGGTGCGCTTTGGCGGCAAGAACGTCGAGATCCTGGACGTGGAGGCGTTTGACTGGAGCCAGGTGCAAGTAGCCCTCTTCTCCGCCGGGGCCGAGGTCTCTGCCAAGTGGGCGCCGATTGCCGCCGAGCACGGCTGCATCGTCATCGACAACACCTCCTGCTTCCGTTATGACGAGGACATCCCCCTGGTGATCCCGGAAGTGAACCCGGACGCCCTGGCGGATTTTCGCAACCGCAACATCATCGCGAACCCGAACTGCTCCACCATCCAGATGCTGGTGGCGCTCAAGCCCCTGCACGACGAGGTGGGTATCGCCCGCATCAACGTAGCGACCTACCAGTCCGTCTCCGGCTCCGGCAAGGAGGGGGTGAGCGAGCTGGCGGGCCAGACCGCTCACCTGCTCAACGGTCGCCCGGTGGAGCCCGCCCTCTACCCGCAGCAGATCGCCTTCAATCTCATCCCGCAGATCGACGCCTTCGCCGACAACGGCTACACCCGCGAGGAGATGAAGATGGTGTGGGAAACCCAGAAGATCCTGGGGGATGCCAGCATCGCCGTGAACCCCACCTGCGTGCGGGTGCCGGTCTTCTACGGCCACGCCGAGGCGGTCCACGTGGAGCTGCATCAGCCGCTGGACGCCGAACAGGTGAAGGAGCTGCTGCGCCATGCCCCGGGCGTCACCCTGTTTGACGACGAGCACGACTATCCGACCCCGGTGCGCGACGCCACCGGCAAGGATGAGGTGCTGGTGGGCCGGGTACGCCAGGATATTTCTCACCCTTGCGGTATCAATATGTGGATCGTGGCCGATAACGTTCGTAAGGGCGCGGCGACCAACAGCGTGCAGATTGCCGAACTGCTGGTGCGCGACTACCTCTGATGCCGGCCTGCGGCGGGGAGGGAACCCCGCCCTTGCGCCGGCGCCGTGGCGCCGGGATGTGACCGGGAACCCACTCTCCGGTTTTTGGAATCTTGAGAGATATCAGTGAACTAGGTTTTTTTCTACACTCTGGTTCGCGTCCGGGGCTCTTATTTGGCAGTGGCCGGGCGCGAAATATGTCGGATCGCTGGCTTGAGGCCGGCGCCTGATTTATATTGAGCCGATTGTTTTGGGGTAACTATCCAGATTTTTCAATGTGATAGGGCCGTCATACGAAGGAACGAATATGGGACATTCCCGCATAACGCTGGCAACGCTACTCGCATTGGGGCTTCTGGGCACGGTTCAGGCCGACGAGGCGGGGCGAGAGCCTTTCTTTGTCGAGCTCAAGGGGCCGGACGGCTCACCACCCCCCGCGGTGCAACCAGAGCCCCAGGCCCAGCCCGTGGCCCCCGTCGTATTGCCCAAGGCAGAGCCGATAGTGCGTCAGGTGGCCTCTGCGAAGGCGGGCAGTTATGGTCCCGTTCGTCCCACCGATACCCTCTGGAGCCTGGCGAGCAAGCATCGCCCCTCCAATCGGGTGAGCGTCTACCAGACCATGGTGGCCATCTATGACAAGAACCCCAGAAGCTTTGCCGATGGCAACATCAACCACATTCTGGTGGGCTCCCACATCCTGCTGCCCACGGCGGCCGAGGCGGGCCGCATCACGGATGCCGAGGCGCGCCGCCGCTTCAACAGCGACAACGCCAGCTGGAAGGGGCTGAGCCCCAAATACCTGGCCAGCAAGCAGGCTCGCACCGCGCAGCCCGTCACCAGTCAGCCCGCGCCGGCCAAACCTGCTGCCGCCCCCAAGGCGGCACCGATCCCGGCGGCGCCCAAGGTGACCGCTCCTGCCACCGAGGTGAAGGAGACCGCCAAGGCCGCGCCCGTCCCCGTGGCGGCGAACAGTGCCGCGAGCAGCGCCGCCGGCACGGCGCCAACCCCTCTTCCCGCCACCCCGGTGGGCAAGCCCTCCACCGAGATGGCGCTGGCGCTGGAAGATGCCAACGCCCAGCTCGGCCAGGTCACCGAGATGAACCACAGGCTCAAGCTGCGCCTGCAATCCCTGACCGAAGAGGTGGAGACCCTCAAGGCCCAGTTGCAGGATCAGACCGCGCTGCAAAAGGAGGTGGCGGAGCTCAAGGCCAAGCCGGTGCCCCCCGTGGTGGCACCCGCGCCCAAGCAGAGCTGGCTGATGGAGCTGCTCTCCTCGCCGCTCAACCTCGCCATGATCATCCTGCTGCCGGTGCTGCTGGTGCTGGCCCTGGTGACGCTCTGGCTGCGGGCCCGCGCGCGCCGCGAGCTGGAAGAGCAGGAGAAGAGCCTGTCCGAATCGACCTCCATGGTGATGGGGGACGAGAGCAGCGAGTTCGATCAGCTGATGACGGTGGGCATCACGGATGAAGACCCCCTGCACCCCATGCCGGATCTCAACGAACCGGATGGCAGCGGGAAACAGGGCGGGGCCGGTGCCTCGGCCGACGTCATCTTCAGTGATGACGAGACCGCCCTGTCCGCCTTCGACGTGGAGCCCGCGGTGGCGACGGCGAACCGGGATCCGGATCTGGTGCCAGAGCTCGATCTGGCCCACGAGGGGGGCTTCGATCTCCCCGTGGTGCCCGAACTGGATCTCTCCGACGAGTCCGATGCCGCCCCCCGTGCCCGCGACGAGGTCATGACGGAGGAGGAGCTGCAGGCCGCCCTGTTTGCCGAGCTGGATGCGGATCTCGAGGCGGATCTGGCCAAGGCCCAGGCAGAGAGCCGGAGCCGCCGTGACGAGCCGTTCGACAACTTCGACTTGAGCGATGTGGAGACCGGCTTTGGCGAGCCAGCCCAGGACGCGCCTGCCGCCAAGGACGCTCAGGAGGGGGCCGGCTATGGCAAGGATGACGTGGACGACATGCTGGCCGAACTCGGGCTGGAACCCACCAAGGGGGCGAGCCCTGCCTGGGATCCCAAGGAGCTGGCCCTGGCGGACTTCGAGGATGCCTTCGCCGAGGTGGAGCCCCATGCAGGCGATCTGAAGCCCCGCGAGCAGGCGCAGGCCAACGACTACGTGGAGATAGACAAGCTCCTGGCCGAGGCCAACGCCAGCAGCACGGAGCAGGAACCCTATCAGGGCTTCTCCCTGGACGTGGGGCTGGACGGTTTCCCCGAGGTGTTGCCGGAGTCCAACGGTTTCGACGTGGATGCCGACGACGGCGGGGTGGGGGCCAAGCTGGATCTGGCCCGGGCCTACCTCGAGATCGACGACAAGGAGAGCGCCCGGGAGTTGCTGGAAGAGGCCGCAGCCCAGGGCAGCGAGCACCAGCGCGCCGAGGCACAGAAGCTGCTCAAGCGCCTGGGATAAGGGCCGTTTGCCGGTAAAACGAACCAAGAGGGCAGCCTGCGGGCTGCCCTCTCTTTCATGGTCACGAGTGCCGCCGCCTCCACGGTCTGGGACTTTTGAGCCCGAGCGCGTATAATCCGCCCCGTTTCTTTCACCGCATCCTTTCATCAGAAGACACCGTTATCCATGCGAATTGCCCTAGGTATTGAATATGACGGCAGCCGGTATTTCGGCTGGCAGCGTCAGCGCGAAGTGATCAGCGTTCAGGAGGAGCTGGAAAAAGCCCTCAGCCGCATCGCCAACCACCCCGTCTCCATCCAGTGTGCCGGTCGTACCGATGCGGGGGTGCACGCCACCGGCCAGGTGATCCACTTCGATACCGAGTCCAATCGCGCCGAGGGGGCCTGGACCCTGGGGCTCAACTCCAACCTGCCCCCTGACATCGCCGTGCGCTGGGTCAAGGAGGTGGACGAGCACTTCCACGCCCGCTTCAGCGCCACCGCCCGTCGCTACCGTTACGTCATCTACAACCACAACTACCGCCCGGCCATTCTCGGCAGCGGCGTCAGCCACTACCACGAAACTATCGACGCCGAGCTGATGCACCAGGCCGGCCAGTCCCTGCTGGGCGAGCACGACTTCAGCACCTTCCGGGCCGTCGCCTGCCAGTCCAACACCCCCTGGCGCAACGTGACCCACCTGTGCGTCAGCCGCTCCGGCCCCTATATAGTGCTCGACATCAAGGCCAACGCCTTCCTGCACCACATGGTGCGCAACATCACCGGCTCCCTGCTGCTGGTGGGGCAGGGTCTTCAGCCGGTGGAGTGGATTGCCGAGGTGCTGGCGGCGAAGGATCGCAACCTGGCGGGCCCCACCGCCAAGGCGGGCGGCCTCTATCTGGTGGACGTGGATTACCCGGCCGAGTTCGGCCTGCCCCAGTTGCCCCTCGGGCCGCTCTGGCTGCCGGACTCGGCACCGGGTACGACCAGTTTTTAGTAACTGGGCCCGAAAATTTGTGGTTTAATGATCCGTCGTTTATTGCCATCGAGCCCTTAAGTCATTGAACAATCTAGGCTCGATGTGTTTTGTCAGGCACAAATGCATTAAGGAATTCCATGAGCTGGCTTGAGAAGATCCTTCCCAAGAGCAAGATCACCACACCGCGTCGTCACAACATTCCGGAAGGGGTGTGGACCAAGTGTACTGCTTGCGAACAGGTGCTCTACCGGGCAGAACTGGAGCGCAATCTCGAAGTGTGCCCCAAGTGTGATCATCATATGCGCATCAGCGCCCGCGCCCGTCTCGAGAGCTTCCTCGACGTCGAGGGTCGCAGTGAAGTCGCGGCCGAGCTGGAGCCGCAAGACATCTTGAAATTCAAGGATTCCAAGCGCTACAAGGATCGTCTGTCTGCCGCCCAGAAAGAGACGGGAGAAAAAGATGCGCTGGTGGTGATGAAGGGGACCCTCAAGGGGGTGCCGGTCGTCGCCTGTTCGTTCGAGTTCTCCTTCATCGGGGGCTCCATGTCCTCCGTGGTCGGCGCCCGCTTCGTGCGCGCCGTCGAGGAGAGCATCAAGGAGGGCCGCGGCCTGGTCTGCTTCTCCACCTCCGGTGGGGCGCGGATGCAGGAAGCCCTGTTCTCCCTGATGCAGATGGCCAAGACCAGTGCGGCGCTCGACAGGCTCACCAAGGCGGGCCTGCCCTTCATCTCCGTGCTGACCGACCCCACCATGGGGGGCGTCTCCGCGAGCCTGGCCATGCTGGGTGACATCAACGTGGGTGAACCCAAGGCGCTGATCGGCTTCGCCGGCCCCCGCGTCATCGAGCAGACCGTGCGCGAGAAGCTGCCGGAAGGCTTCCAGCGCTCCGAGTTCCTGCTGGAGAAGGGCGCCATCGATCTCATCATCGACCGCCGCGAGATGCGCAACCGCCTGGCCGGCCTGCTGGCCAAGCTGATGAACACTCAGGTCATCGAAGACTGAAGATGAGTTCACACATGCAACAATCCCAAAGCCGGTCGCTGGTCGACTGGCTTTCTTATTTGGAGCAGATCCACCCGGTCAACATCGACATGGGGCTGGAGCGGGTCGGCGCCGTCGCCCGGCGCATGGGCCTCACCGAGCTGCCGTTCAAGGTGATCACGGTGGCGGGCACCAACGGCAAGGGCTCCTCCTGCGCCATGGCCGCCAGCATACTGATGGCCGCCGGTTACAAGGTGGGGGTCTACTCCTCGCCACACCTGCTGCGCTTCACCGAACGGGTGCGCGTCAACGGTCAGGAGCTGGCCGACGACGCGCACTGCGCCGCCTTTGCCGCGGTGGAGGCGGCCCGGGGCGACATCGCCCTCACCTTCTTCGAGTTCGCCACCCTGGCGGGTCTGTGGCTGTTTTGCCGCGCCGCCCCCGATGTGCTCCTGCTGGAAGTGGGGCTGGGGGGGCGGCTCGATGCCACCAACGTGGTGGAATCGGACATCGCCATGATCACCTCCATCGCGCTGGATCACTGCGACTGGCTCGGGGATACCCGGGAGGCGGTGGCAGTGGAGAAGGCTGGGGTCTATCGCGCGGGCAAACCCGCCATCAGCGGGGAGCCCAATCCGCCAGCGACCATAGCGAGCGAAGCGGCGCGCCTCGGCGCCTGCCTGCGTCAGGTGGGCCGCGATTTTCACGGGGAAGAGCACGAAGGCGACTGGGATTACCACGGCCTGCACCACTGGCTGGGGCTGCCCAAGCCGGCCCTGCCGCTGATGAACGCGGTCACCGTGCTGGCGGCCCTGGAGTCCCTCGGCCTGCCGCTGGCGGAGTCCGCCATCCGCGAAGGGCTGGCCAATGCCCGCCTCGCGGGGCGGATGCAGCGTCTGCAAAGCGATCCCGCCGTCATCGTCGACGTGGCCCACAATCCCCATTCGGCGGCCTATCTCGCGAGCCAGCTGCGCCTGCTTCCCTGCAAGGGCAAGCGCCGCGCCGTGGTGGGCATGCTCAAGGACAAGGACATGGCGGGTTCCCTTAAGGAGCTTCAGGGGCTTGTCTATGGGTGGTATCTCGCGAGCCTTCACGGTCCCCGTGCCGCCACGGCGGCCCAGCTGGCCGCCGCCCTGGGTGAACAGGGGCCGGCCGCGCAGTTTGAGTCGGTGAGCGAGGCTTATGAGGCTGCTCTGGCCGTATCGAGTCCTGATGATATGGTCATCGTGTTCGGCTCGTTTTACACTGTCGCCGACGTGCTGGCGGCGAGCGCCTGAGCCGTTTCTGCGCATCATGGGTCCAGCGACACGGGCAGGGCGCTGCCTGGCGCTGAGGTTTCAAAACGGAATGGCGTGAGGGGCCGTTCATGGTTGATGCCGGCAAAATTGCAAAAATACTAAGCAACATGGGTGGGAATTAACTTGGCTTCGAAGTTTCAAAACAGATTGGTGGGGACCGTCATCCTGGTCGCCCTGGTGGTCATCTTTCTGCCGGACCTGATGGACGGTAACAAGCTGGAGCAGAAGGACGAGGCCTTCGCCAAGATCCCGCTGCGTCCGGAGCTGGAGCCCGCCAAGCCCGCCCTTCAGGTCTCGGCGGCGAGCACCCTGCCGGCCGAGCATCTGGCGAGCCAGCAGCAGGCCTCTGCCGCGACCCAGTGGCAGGTGGAGGAGATCGGCGACACCGTGACCCTGGCCAATCAGGCGGGAACCAACCCGGCGGCGACCAACCAGGCGCCCGTCACCCAGCAGCAGCCGGTGCAGGCCGCGGCACAACCCAAGCCGCAGCCCAAACCCGAGCCCAAGCCGGAAGTGATCGCCAGGAAGCCGGTGGAGCAACCCAAGCCCAAGCCGGTGCCCCCCAAGCCGGTCGAGGTGCAAAAGCCGGTGGAGGCCAAGCCGCAGGCGGGCCAGATCAAATCCATGGATGATCTTATCGCGAGCAAGATGGCCCAGCCTGCCCCGGCTCCTGCCGCCACGTCGACCCAGGGAAGCTGGATCCTGCAGCTCGGCGCCTTCAAGAATGCAGACAGCGTCAATGCCCTGGTGAGCAAGCTGAGGGCGGCGGGCTACTCGGCCCAGACGTCGCCGAGAACCCCGGTGCAGGGGCAGATCAACCGGGTCTTCATCGGGCCGGATGTCTCCAAGGCGAAGTTGCAGGGCATGCAGAGCCGGATCAGCCAGATGACCGGCTTGAGCGGCTCAGTGGTGGCCTACAACCCCTGACAGGGTGATGAAATGAAAAGACCGCGCCTCATGGCAACATGGGCGCGGTCTTTTTTTGTGTGCAAAACGGGGAGGGGAGTATGGCCATCGGGCAGCCGAGGAGGCCTAGATGCACTTCACCGGCTTGGGCAGGCCCGCGATCTTGGTGGCCTGCTTGGCGGGGCCTTCCGGGAACAATTTGTAGAGGTAGCGGCTGTTGCCCTTCTCCGGGCCGTACTGCTTTTCCATCGCCTTGACCAGGGCGCGGATGGCGGGGGAGGTGTTGAACTCCAGGTAGAAGGCCCGCACGAACCGCACCACTTCCCAGTGCGGCGCCTCCAGCACTATCCCCTCCCGCTCGGCCAGCACCAGGGCCAGCGCCTCGCTCCAGTCCGTGACATGACGCAGATAGCCCTGGGCATCGGTCTCGATGGCCTGGCCGTTGAATTCCAGCTGATGATGCTCAGACATAAGGGCTCCTCACAAAGGGGCTGTCGGGACTGGGTTATTGAGATTGGGCGGGCATGGTAGCGCCTTGATCTCGGATCGGCAACCGGTGCGGAGGCACCGCCGCGTCCTCAGGCCTGCTCCTGCCGGGTCAACAACTGGCCGTCGTTGGCCAGCATCAGCAGCTCGTCCGCCAGCTGGCTGATGAGGGTGAGCTGCTGGCTCAGCATCAGCTGCTCCTCGCTGCTCTCCGGAGCGATGGCCGGACAGGCTCCCGCGAGCGGGATCGGCATCTCCCCCGCCAGGTGGCCGGCGGCCTGCTCCAGGGTCTGGCTGATGTGGCGGCTGATCTCCTCCAGCCCCTCGATGGGCTCGAGCTTGTCGCGGTGTGCCCCGAGCGCCGAGATGTAGGAGAGCAGGGCGTGGTTGCGCCAGGTGAGGGTGAAGCAGAGATCCAGGAAGCGGCGGCGCTTGCTCGGCTCCACCAGCATGCTCTGCCAGGCCATGGCCAGCTCGCTGTCGGCGAGGTGGGCGCACTTGCGGGCCACCCGGTAGTCGAGGGATTCATCCCGTTGGCGATGCAGGCTGGCGAGCACCGCCGAGAGGTACTTCGCATTGGCGGACAGGGAGTTGGCAATCAGGGTCGGCAGCCGCTTGTATTGCCAGTCCGGCCAGAGCCAGGCCACCAGGGCGTAGGAGAGCAGGCAGCCTAGCAGGGTATCGAGCAGGCGGGGCCCCAGGATGGCGAAGCCGATGCCATCCAGCAGGTTGAACGCCATCAGCACGTAGAGGGTGATGAAGCAGACGGCGGCGCTGTAGTTGCTGCGCACCTGGGTGAAGAACAGGAAGGCGGCGAGCCCCATGATCCCGAGCTGCAGGTGCAGCTCGGGGAAGAGCCAGAGCACGGGCACGCCGATGAGGATGCCGGCGAAGGTGCCGATCATCCGCTGCACCAGGCGGCGGCGGGTGGCGCTGTAGCTCGGCTGGCAGACGAAGAGCACGGTGAGCAGGATCCAGTACCCCTTGTCCAGGCTGAACGCCTGCAGGATGCCATAGCCCACCACCAGGCCCAGCGAGAGCCTCAGGGCGTGACGAAACACCATGGAGTCCGGGGTCAGGTGCTGCCTGACCAATGCCAGCAGGGGCAGGGCGACCGGTCGTGCCAGAGGAGGCAGGCTGGTGGGCGGCGCGGCGGGGTTTTGCAGCTCCTCGGCGCTTTGCAGCAGCTGGTTGATGCTGGCCAGGTTGCGGCGCAGGAACTTCATCGGCGTCAGCAGGGTCTTGGGGTAGTGCTGCTTGAGGTGGGTGAACTCCAGCTGATCGCCGAGGGCCTCCAGGGTCCAGTGAATGCGTCTGTGGTGGGTGTAGGGCTTGTGCACCAGGATGGCGTAGCCGAGCTGCTGACAGGCGTCGGCAAGCTGTGACAGCACCTCCTGGAAGCCGTCGAGGACGATGCCCTGCTTGAGCTCGGCTTCCAGCTTGCTGTAGGGGTAGTGGCTGGAGGTGGCCCGCTCCTGGATCTCCAGGGCAAGCAGGTAGAGGCGCAGCAGGCCCGCGAGCTCGGGGGCCACCCCGTGGCGGCCGGGGGCATGGAGGCGCGCATTGAGCGCCGTCTTGGCCTGGTTCAGGGCGTTGACCAGGTTGATGTTGAGCTGGGCCAGGTTGTGGCGGATGGCCTGGGCACCGTGTTCGTCCGCCGGGAAGAAGCGGGACTTCTCCTGCAGGTAGCGGGCGAGGGCGAAGTAGCTCTGGGCCAGCTGCTCGTGCAGGGTCTTGTAGGGCAGCAGCCAGAGCCAGACCAGCGACACCAGGCCGTACCAGAGGGCGCCAGCTCCCAGTGCCAGCGGCTGATAGAGGAGATCCGGTGCCTTGGCGGCCCCCAGCATGGTGTAGATGGCGATGAGCAGGGAGCCGAAGCTGATGGTGGCGTAACGCTGACCGAGGGCTCCCACCATCACGAAGAGGAAGGTGGAGCCCGCGAGCCCCAGGGCAAAGAGCCAGGGGGTGGGGAAGAGGTATTGGACGCACAATGAGGCGAACAGGAAGCACACCAGCGTCATGGCGAGGTTCTTGACTCGGCCCCAGAGGCTGTCGTCGGTCTCGGCGATGGCGCCGGCCACCACCCCGAGGGAGAGCAGCACTGTGAGCTGGATGTCGCCGGTGGCCAGCGCAAAGGCGAGCAGCCCCAGGATGGCGAGCAGGACCTTGAGGGCGAAATAGATGTGGCTGTCTGTCAGCAGTCGGCGCAGCAAACTGGAGAAGTCCATGGGCATGCTAGGCACCACCCTTGAGCGAAGTGACATCGATGCGGCTGTCGGTCAGCAGCCGGCGCAGCAGTCCGGAGAAATCCATCGGCATGGGATGAAGGCAACCCTTGAGCGAAACGAAAGCGAAAGCATAACCCGTCGACAACGAAACGGCCCTGATTTGGATCAGGGCCACTTCGCTTCATATCCTTGATTTGCAACTTATCCTGACAGAAACAGGTGCCAATAAAAACCCCGCCGAAGCGGGGTCTTGTGCATCTCAAGCATCCATCAGTTACGGTTGCCGCCAAGCAGGCTCAGCAGGCTCAGGAAGATGTTGTAGATGGAGACATACAGGGTGACGGTGGCGGAGATGTAGTTGGTCTCGCCGCCGCGCACGATCTGCTGGGTGGTCAGCAGGATGGCGCCGGAGGAGAAGAGCATGAACATGGCGGACAGGGCCAGGCTCAGGGCGCTCATCTGCAGGAAGATGTTGGCAACCATGGCCACCAGCAGCACCCAGAACCCGACGAAAAGCATGCCGCCGAGGAAGGAGAGATCCCGCTTGGTGGTCAGGGCATAGGCCGACAGGCCGAAGAAGGTGAGCGCGGTACCGCCCAGCGCCGTCATCACGATCTCGCCGCCGCCGTTGTTCATGTACATGTTGATGATGGGGCCCAGGCTATAGCCCAGCAGGCCGGTCAGGGCGAAGGTGAACACCAGCCCCATGCCGTTGTCGCGGTTCTTCTCGGTCAGGAACATCAGACCGTAGACACCGATGAGAAACACGGCCCAGTGCAGGGGGGGCAGGTTCATCACGGTCGCAACCCCGGCTACCACGGCGGAGAAGCCAAGAGTGAGGGAGAGCAGCATGTAGGTGTTGCGCAGCACCTTGTTGGTGTCGCGCACGGCACCCTGGGTGCCAGTGTAGATAGAACGGGTATCCATCTTGATGTCCTCTTGATTTCCGGGTGAAGCAACCCATTGTGCTTCGTTAACGCATTGTATGCACTGAATGTGTGGATGACGAGCGCTGATTTCAAGCGCCTCCCCACCTGCGTGCTGCCTACTATCCCGGAGCAAAGATGTATTGCGCATGAACAAGTGGAGGTCGTTGCCATTCTGGGCCGCACCGCTCCCCTCTCCATGGCAGGGCGTCCCCCTTCCCCGGCCTGGCTGTCGACCAGCCAGAAGGCGCCCCTGTGCGGCATGAGGGCCGAGGCCTCTCCTCCCTCCTCGGTTGTCAGGGTTGGCCTGCGGCAGGGGAGGGCGTGCGTCGGCTGTGTCTGGAATCGTCGGAATGCCGCCCGTGACGGGTTTCGGCCCAAGGGGCGGGATGGCTACACTCCCCTGAGTCGATGCGGGCCGGGCGCCTCTAGCCCGGCGCATCCGGATCACACAGAGGGAGTGGCCTATGGCGGTTGCATGGAAGAGGGTGAGGTGGCTGGCGGCATTGCTGGTGGCGGGGCTGATGACGGGGTGCGCCGCCCTGGTGCCGGCCCCCATCGAATATCTGAGCCAGGATCCGCCCCCGGGGGCGCTGCCCTATGGGCAGAAGCGCTATGTGGATGATGGCAGGTGTCCGGCCGGTCAGGTGAAGCAGTTGATCGGAGGGGATGCGAAGAGGAATATCCCGCGCCAGGTGGAGTGCGTGCCGCGTCCGCAATGAGGCGGGACCCTGCTGGGTGAACTCACTGCAACAAAGAGAGCCGGGGCGATCGCCTCGGCTCTTTTCTATGGTCGAACGCCGATGGGGTGGCTAGAACGCATCCCCCGGCACCCGCACCCAGCCCTCCATCAGGATGCGGGCGGAGCGGGACATCACCGCCTTGGTGACAGTCCACTGTCCCCCTATCTGCCGCGCCTCTGCGCCCACCCTCAGGGTGCCGGACGGGTGGCCGAAGCGCACCGTCTCGCGCTCGCCGCCCCCCGCGGCCATATTGACGAGGGTGCCGGGAATGGCCGCCGCGGTGCCGATGGCCACCGCGCAGGTGCCCATCATGGCGTGGTGCAGCTTGCCCATGGAGAGGGCCCGCACCAGCAAGTCGATCTCGCTCGCATTGACCCCCTTGCCGCTGGCGGTGCTGTAGTCCTTCGCCGGCGCCACGAAGGCAATTTTCGGGGTGTGCTGGAGAGTGGCCGCCTCTTCGGGGCGCTTGATGAGCCCCATGCGCAGGGCGCCGGCAACCCGGATCGCCTCGAAACGGGCGAGGGCCTCTGGGTCGGTGTTGATGGCTTCGCGCAGCTCCGTACCCTGATAGCCGATGGCCTCGGCCTCGACGAACACGGTCGGGATGCCGGCGCTGATCATGGTGGCCTTGAGGGTACCGATGCCCGGCACCTCCAGCTCATCCACCAGGTTGCCGGTGGGGAAGAGGGCGCCGCCCTCCTCGCCATCGTCTGAGGGGTCGAGAAACTCCAGGACGATCTCGGCGGCGGGGAAGGTGACCCCGTCCAGCTCGAACGCGCCGGTCTCCTGCACCTGGCCGTTGGTCACCGGCACGTGGGCAACGATGGTCTTGCCGATATTGGCCTGCCAGATCCGCACCACGCAGATGCCGTTGTCCGGGATGCGGGCCGGATCCAGGAGTCCTGCGTGAATGGCGAAGGCCCCCGCGGCGGTGGAGAGGTTGCCGCAGTTGCCGCTCCAGTCCACGAACGCCTTGTCGATGGCGACCTGGCCGTAGAGGTAATCCACGTCGTGATCGGGCTGGCTGCTCCTGGAGAGGATCACGCACTTGCTGGTGGAGGAGGTGGCGCCCCCCATGCCGTCGATGTGGGCGCCGTAAGGGTCCGGGCTGCCAATGACCCGCATAAACAGCTTGTCGCGGGCCGGGCCCGGCTGTTGGCAGCGCTCTGGCAGGTCGGTCAGACGGAAGAAGACCCCCTTGCTGGTGCCGCCGCGAATATAGGTGGCCGGGATCTTTACTTGAGGATTGTGGGTCATAGCGATTGTCCTGCTCGTGCTCATTCTGGATGTAAGACGGCAGCCAGGGTGGCTGCCGTCTTGAGGTGACGTTAGCTGGCGGCCTTGTGCGCGGTCGACGCCAGGAAGTCCTGGGCGAAGCGTTGCAGCACGCCACCGGCCTCGTAGACCGAGACCTCCTCGGCGGTGTCGAGGCGGCAGGTCATGGGCACCTCCAGCACCTCGCCGCTCTGGCGGCGCACAACGAGCACGAGATCGGCGCGCGGCTGGCGCTCACCCACCACATCGTACGTCTCGGTGCCATTGAGGCCCAGGGTGAGGCGGGTGGTGCCCGGCTTGAACTCCAGCGGCAGCACCCCCATGCCGATGAGATTGGTGCGATGAATGCGCTCGAAGCCTTCCGCCGCTATCACCTCCACCCCGGCCAGCCGCACCCCCTTGGCCGCCCAGTCCCGGGACGAGCCCTGGCCGTAGTCGGCACCGGCCACAATGATGAGCGGCTGCTTGCGCGCCATGTAGGTCTCGATGGCCTCCCACATCCGCATCACCCGGCCCTCCGGTTCGACCCGGGCGAGGGATCCCTTCTTCACCGCGCCGTTCACCACCGCCATCTCGTTGACCAGCTGGGGGTTCGCGAAGGTGGCGCGCTGGGCGGTCAGGTGATCGCCGCGGTGGGTGGCGTAGGAGTTGAAGTCCTCCTCCGGCAGGCCCATCTTCGCCAGGTACTCGCCCGCCGCGCTGCTGCGCAGTATGGCGTTGGAGGGGGAGAGGTGGTCTGTGGTGATGTTGTCCGGCAACAGCGCCAGCGGTCGCATCCCCTTGAGGGTGCGCTCACCCGCCAGGGCCCCCTCCCAGTAGGGGGGGCGACGGATATAGGTGCTCTGCGGGCGCCAGTCGTAAAGCGGCGCCACCTTGGGGCCTTGATCCTCCTCGAGGGTGAACATGGGGATATAGACCTGGCGGAACTGGGACGGCTTCACCGAGGCCTTGACCACGGCGTCGATCTCCTCGTCGCTCGGCCAGATGTCTTTGAGGCGAATTTCCTTGCCGTTCACCACCCCCAGCACATCCTTTTCGATGTCGAAGCGGATGGTGCCGGCGATGGCGTAGGCCACCACCAGGGGCGGGGAGGCGAGGAACGCCTGCTTGGCGTAGGGGTGGATGCGGCCGTCGAAGTTGCGGTTGCCCGACAGCACCGCCGTGGCGTAGAGATCCCGGTCGATGATCTCCTGCTGGATGGCAGGAGCCAGCGCACCTGACATGCCGTTGCAGGTGGTGCAGGCAAAGGCAACCACGCCGAAGCCGAGTTGCTCAAGCTCGCTGTCCAGTCCCGCCTCTTTCAAGTAGAGGGCGACTGTCTTGGAGCCGGGGGCCAGGGAGGACTTGACCCAGGGTTTGCGCACCAGACCGAGTTTGTTGGCGTTGCGGGCCAGCAGGCCTGCGGCGATGACGTTGCGCGGGTTGCTGGTGTTGGTGCAGCTGGTGATGGCGGCAATGATGACGGCGCCATCGGGCAGCAGGCCGTCGGCCTCCTGGGTACGGGCCTTGTCCAGATCCACCGCGATACCACGCTCCGCCAGGGCGGAGACCGGCAGGCGGCGATGGGGGTTGGAGGGGCCCGCCAGGGTACGTACCACGGTCGACAAGTCGAAGTGCAGTACGCGCTCGTATTGGGCTGCCGCCAGAGCATCGGCCCAGAGGCCGGCCTCTTTGGCGTAGGTCTCCACCAGCTTCACCTGTTCGTCATCACGACCAGTGAGCTTGAGGTAGTCGAGGGTCTGCTGGTCGATAAAGAACATGGCCGCGGTGGCGCCATATTCCGGCGCCATGTTGGAGATGGTGGCGCGATCGCCGAGGGTGAGGGCGGCGGCGCCCTCGCCACGGAACTCCAGGTAGGCGCCGACCACCTTCTGCCGGCGCAGGAATTCGGTGAGGGACAGCACCAGATCGGTGGCGGTGATGCCGGGGCCGGGCTTGCCGGAGAGCTCGACGCCGACGATCGAAGGCAGCCGCATCCAGGACGCGCGCCCCAGCATGACGTTCTCGGCTTCGAGCCCGCCCACTCCCACCGCGATGACGCCGAGGGCGTCCACGTGGGGGGTGTGGCTGTCGGTGCCGACGCAGGTATCCGGGTAGGCCAGGCCGCGATCGGCGTGGATGACCGGCGACATCTTCTCCAGGTTGATCTGGTGCATGATGCCGTTGCCTGGCGGGATCACCTCGATGTTCTTGAACGCCTGCCTGGTCCAGTTGATGAAGTGGAAGCGATCCTCGTTGCGGCGATCCTCGATGGCGCGGTTCTTCTCGAACGCTTGCGGGTCGAAGCCGCCGCACTCGACGGCCAGCGAGTGGTCGACGATGAGCTGCACCGGCACCACGGGGTTCACCTGGGCGGGATCACCCCCCTGATCGGCGATGGCGTCGCGAAGGCCTGCGAGGTCCACCAGGGCGGTCTGGCCCAGAATGTCGTGGCAGACCACGCGGGCCGGGAACCAGGGGAAGTCGCGATCGCGCTTGTTGTGCACTATCTGGCCGAGGCACTCGCCGAGGATGGCCGGATCGCACCGGCGAACCAGGTTCTCGGCGTGGACGCGGGCGGTGTAGGAGAGCTTGTCCCAGGTGCCGGGCTGGATGGCTTCGACCGCCGCACGGGCGTCGAAGTAGTCGAGCGCCGTGCCGGGCAGGGGCTTGCGATATTGGCTGTTGATCATCACTTGCGCTCCTTGAGCGGCACGAACTGGAGATCCTCCGGGCCGACGTAGTTGGCGCTCGGGCGGATGATCTTGCCGTCGATGCGCTGCTCGATGACATGGGCGGACCAGCCGGAGGTGCGGGCGATGACGAACAGCGGGGTGAACATGGCGGTGGGCACCCCCATCATGTGGTAGCTGACGGCGCTGAACCAGTCGAGGTTCGGGAACATCTTCTTGACTTCCCACATGGTGGATTCCAGCCGCTCGGCGATATCGAACATCTTGGTGTTGTGCTGCTCCTGGCTGAGCTCGCGCGCCACCTCCTTGATCACCTTGTTGCGCGGGTCCGAGACAGTGTAGACAGGGTGGCCGAAGCCGATGACCACCTCTTTCTTCTCGACCCGGGCGCGAATGTCGGCCTCCGCCTCGTCCGGGTTCTCGTAGCGCTTCTGGATCTCGAAGGCCACCTCGTTGGCGCCGCCGTGCTTGGGTCCGCGCAGGGCACCGATGGCCCCCGTGATGCAGGAGTACATGTCGGAGCCGGTGCCGGCGATGACGCGGCCGGTGAAGGTGGAGGCGTTGAACTCATGCTCGGCGTAGAGGATGAGGGAGGTGTGCATGGCGCGCACCCAGGAGTCACGCGGCTTGTGCCCGTGCAGCAGGTGCAGGAAGTGGCCGCCGATGGAGTCGTCGTCGGTCTCTACATGGATGCGCTTGCCGTTGTGGCTGAAGTGGTACCAGTAGAGCAGCACGGATCCGAGGCAGGCCATCAGCTTGTCGGCGATGTCCCGGGCACCCGGGTGGTTGTGATCGTCCTTCTCCGGCGACAGACACCCCAGCACGGAGACGGCGGTGCGCATCACGTCCATGGGGTGGGCGCTCGGGGGCAGCTGCTCCAGGGCGGTCCTGACCCCGGTGGGCAGGCCGCGCAGGGCCTTGAGCTTGGCCTTGTAGGCGGCGAGCTCCGCCACATTGGGCAGGTGGCCGTGCACCAGCAGGTGGGCTATCTCTTCAAACTCGCAGCTGGTGGCCACGTCCAGGATGTCGTAGCCACGGTAGTGCAGGTCATTGCCGGAGAGGCCGACGGTGCACAGGGCGGTGTTGCCGGCGGCGGTGCCGGAGAGGGCGACGGATTTCTTCGGCTTGAAGCCGGTGGTTTCGGGAATGGCGCTCATCACATGTTTCCTCATTCAGTCCGTTGAAGCGCCGGCCGCCAGCATGAGGCGGCCGGTCGCGGGCTTATTCCTTGGTGAACAGCCTGTCCAGGGTCTGTTCGTAATGGTGGTAGCCGAGGAAGTCGTAGAGGGACTCCCGGGTCTGCATGGTGTCGACCACGGCGCGCTGGTGGCCGTCGCGGCGAAGCGTCTGATAGACGTTGAGGGCGGCCTGGTTGGCGGCGCGAGCGGCGCTCAGGGGGTAGAGCACCATGTCGACGCCGTGGGCGGCGAGTGCCTCCTTGTCAAACAGCTCCGTCTTGCCGAACTCGGTCATGTTGGCGAGGATGGGCACCCCGGCCGCCTGCTTGAAGCGATCGTACTGCTCCAGCTCGGTCACGGCCTCGGCGAAGATCATGTCGGCGCCTGCCTCCACATAGGCGGCGGCGCGTTCCAGGGCCGAGCCCAGCCCCTCTACCGCCAGGGCGTCGGTGCGGGCCATGATGACGAAGCTCTCGTCCTGGCGGGCATCCACCGCCGCCTTGATCCTGTCCACCATCTCGGAAACCGAGACCACCGCCTTGTTCGGCCTGTGGCCGCAGCGCTTCTGGGCCACCTGATCCTCCATGTGGACGGCGGCCACCCCGCCGCGCTCGAAGGCGCGAATGGTGCGGGCGATGTTGAAGGCGCCGCCCCAGCCGGTGTCGATGTCCACCAGGAGCGGCACCTGGGTCGCGGCCGTGATGCGCTCGGCGTCGATCAGCACGTCGTTCATGGAGGTCATGCCGAGATCCGGCAGGCCATAGGAGGCGTTGGCCACCCCGGCACCGGACAGGTAGAGGGCCTGGAAGCCGCTACGCTCGGCCATCAGCGCCATGTAGGCGTTGATGGTGCCGACGATCTGCAGGGGTTTCTCGTTGGCCAGGGCAGTGCGAAAACGCGTCCCGGCCGAGGGGGATAGGTTGGACATGGTGACTCCTTTCATGGGGTGCTTGTCTGCTGTGGATGCTGGCTGTGAATACCATCATCTCACACTGCGTTTACGTCAACGTCAATTATGCTTAGGTCCAAGGCCCGTCAATCTGCGGGCACCGGTGGCTTCCCTTCTGAGAACTGCTTTTTATTCAATCGGATAGCTCTTTCTCCCCAGGTGCGCCTGGCCAATGCCATGGCGCCGCCGTGGTGGTTCAGGGCCGATTCTGTCCTCTTCCCCGAGGGGGGGCAACGGATTAGCAGGGGGGTGTCATGAGATGAAAAGTGGCTGTCGCCCGATGCAAAGCGGACGTTCACGTAAATCCCTAGATTCACTCTGGACGATGTTTTCACCCATGAATGAATCTGGAGAACAGCCATGGCCAACGCCATACGCTTCTATGAAACCGGGGGCCCCGAGGTCCTGCGCTACGAAGAGGTCTCGGTCGGTGAACCCGGGCCTGGCCAGGTACGGCTGCGCCACGCCGCGGTCGGCCTGAACTACGCGGACACCTATTTTCGCAACGGCACCTACCCGATCCCGCTGCCCAACGGTCTGGGGGTCGAGGCGGCCGGGGTGGTGGAGGCGGTGGGCGAGGGCGTCACCAGCGTCGCCGTCGGCGATCGCGTCACCTACACCGGCTTCATCAATACACTCGGCGCTTATTCGACCGAGCGACTGATCCCGGCCGCCCCCCTCATCCGCCTGCCGGACAACATCTCCTGCGAGACCGCCGCCGCCATGACCATGCGCGGCCTCACCGCCGCCTACCTGATGCGCCGCATCCACGACTTCAAACCCGGTGACAGCATCTTGCTGCACGCTGCGGCAGGGGGCGTCGGCCTCATCGTCGCCCAGTGGGCCAAGCTGCTGGGACTGACCGTGATTGGCACAGTCTCCAGCGACGCCAAGGCCGAGGTGGCCCGTGCCCACGGCTGCGACTACACCATCGACTACAGCCACGAGGACGTGGCTCAGCGGGTGCGCACCCTGACCGAGGGCGCCGGTGTCGACGTGGTGTTCGACAGCGTCGGCAAGAACACCTTCCTGGGCTCGCTCGATTCCCTCAAGCGTCGCGGCCTCATGGTCTGCGTCGGCACCGCCTCCGGCCCCATCGACGGCTTCAACCCCCAGCTGCTGGCCATGAAGGGCTCCCTCTATCTGACCCGTCCGGCGCTCGCCGACTACATCGCCGATCCGGCGGAGAAGACGGCCCTGGCCGCGGAGCTGTTCGACCACGTGGCCAGCGGCCGGATCAAGATCGAGATCAACCAGCGCTACGAGCTGCAGGATGCGGCGGCGGCCCACCGGGATCTGGAGGCGCGCAAGACCACGGGCTCCTCCATCTTCGTTATCTAGGGCCCGAGCTCTCCGCCCCATGGGGCGGGGAACTTGTCCGGTCGCCTGACTTGTCATCTAGGGAGAGAGACATGCGTGTAGAACAACTGACTTGCCATATCGGCGCCGAGCTCAGCGGCGTCCAGCTGGCGGATGCGGCCCACGACGCTGGGCTGTTTGCCGAGATCCGCGCCCAACTGCTGAGGCACAAGGTGCTGTTCCTGCGGGATCAGGAGATGAGCCGCGCCGATCACGTGGCCTTCGCCCGCCGCTTCGGCGAGCTGGAGGATCACCCGGTGGCGGGCAGCGACCCGGATCACCCCGGTCTGGTGCGCATCTACAAGTCGCCGGAGGTGCCCAACGATCGCTACGAGAACGCCTGGCACACGGATGCCACCTGGCGCGAGCAACCCCCCATGGGCTGCGTGCTGCGCTGCGTGGAGTGCCCGCCGGTGGGGGGGGACACCCTCTGGGCCAACATGGCGGCGGCCTACGCCGCGCTGCCCGAGGAGATTAAACAGAAGATCGCCGGCCTGCGCGCCCGCCACAGCATAGAGGCGAGCTTCGGGGCGGCCATGCCCATGGAGAAGCGGCTCGCCTTGAAGGCCATGTTCCCGGACGCCGAGCACCCCGTGGTGCGCACCCACCCGGAGACGGACGAGAAGATCCTGTTCGTCAACGCCTTCGCGACCCACTTCACCAACTACCACACCCCGGCGAATGTCCGCGTCGGCCAGGACTACAGCATGGGGGGCAGCGATCTGCTGCGCTACCTCATCAGCCAGGCCTATATCCCCGAGTTCCAGGTGCGCTGGCGCTGGCAGCCGGGCAGCGTGGCCATCTGGGACAACCGCAGTACCCAGCACTACGCCGCCATGGATTATGCCCCCTGCCATCGCAAGATGGAGCGGGCCGGGATCATGGGCGACAAGCCCTTCTGATCAATCCCCGGGCCCGCGCCCGGGGGATGTCACCACGCCAGGCGCTTCATGGAAGGCCAGCCAATTTAAGGAATGAACAGATGCAATTCTTTGACGATTCCCTGCACCCGGAAAACATGGAGAAGGTGGTCATCACCGTCGCCCCCTACGGCCCCGAGTGGGCGCCGGGCGACTTCCCGGAAGACATCCCGGTGACCATGGAGGAGCAGGTCCAGAAGGCGGTTGATTGCTACGAGGCGGGTGCCACCGTGCTGCACCTGCATGTGCGCGAGCTGGACGGCACCGGCTCCAAGCGTCTCTCCAAGTTCAACGAGCTGATCGCCGGGGTCCGCAAGGCGGTGCCGGACATGATCATCCAGGTCGGCGGCTCCATCTCCTTCGCCCCCGAGAGCGAGGGGGAGGCGGCCAAGTGGCTCTCCGACGACACCCGCCACATGCTGGCGGAGCTGACCCCGAAACCGGATCAGGTCACCGTCGCCATCAACACCACCCAGATGAACATCATGGAGCTGCTCTATCCGGAGTACCTGGAAGGCACCTCGCTCGCGAACCCCGCCTACCAGGCCGCCTACAGCGAGATGACGGTGCCGGCCGGTCCGGCCTGGGTGGCCGAGCACCTCAAGCGCCTGATGGCGAACGGCATCCAGCCGCACTTCCAGCTGACCGGCATGCACGCCCTGGAGACCCTGGAGCGGCTGGTGCGCAAGGGCATCTATCGCGGCCCGCTGAACCTGACCTGGATCGGCATCGGCGGCGGCTTCGACGGCCCGAACCCGTTCAACTTCA
Organism: Aeromonas sp. FDAARGOS 1409; assembly: GCF_019048705.1. Classification (NCBI taxonomy): domain Bacteria; kingdom Pseudomonadati; phylum Pseudomonadota; class Gammaproteobacteria; order Aeromonadales; family Aeromonadaceae; genus Aeromonas; species Aeromonas sp. FDAARGOS 1409. The sequence goes on along the minus strand of NZ_CP077395.1, from coordinate 4,023,094 downwards.
TGAACTTCGTCCACCGTGCGCCAGACGGTGCCTGCGTCACCGCCGAGTCGCTGCTCAAAAACGTGCTGCCGTTCAACATGATGGCCATGGCCATGGGGCTGCACCCGCGCTGCGGCATCGAGGACACCATCATAGGTCAGCACGGCCAGCGCATGAGCTCGGTGGAGCAGATCCAGCAGTGCGTGCGCGTCGCCCACGAGCTGGGCCGCGAGGTGGCCAACGGCAAGGAGGCCCGCGCCATCTACCGCATCGGCGTGCAGTACGACAGCATCGAGGAGACCCTGAAGGCCAACGGCATGGCGCCGAATCGCGTCCCGGGTCAGCTCGGCGTGCCGCAGCGCTGAGCCAGTCGGGTCGCGGTGTGAAAAAGAAACGCCGCGACCCGCCAACACCGTTTGCCAAGAGGGCGGCAGCCCTTGCACTATGCAGCATCCGGCAAGCTGAGCGATGTATCAGTAATGGGTGCCCGGCGGCTCCGGCCACCGGGACCCAGACCGGGAACCTGCCAATTTGGAGTAGCACGAGGGATTGTATGGCTACGTATCGTATCGATGACGACGCCGAGGCCGGCAAGGTTGCCGTGCCCCGCCGCTATGCCTGGATAGTGTTTGCGCTGACCTTCGGTCTGCTCATCTCCGACTATATGTCGCGCCAGGTGCTCAACGCCGTCTTCCCCATGCTCAAGGGGGAGTGGGCGCTCTCGGATACCCAGCTTGGCCTGCTGAGCGGCATAGTCGCGCTCATGGTCGGGCTCTTGACCTTCCCGCTCTCTTTGCTCGCCGACCGGTTCGGGCGGGTGAAGAGCCTGGCCCTGATGGCCGCCCTCTGGAGCCTGGCCACCCTGGGTTGCGCCCTGGCCCAGAACTACGAACAGATGTTCGTCGCCCGCTTCCTGGTGGGAGTGGGGGAGGCCGCCTACGGCAGCGTCGGCATCGCCGTGGTGGTCTCCGTCTTCCCGCGGGAGATGCGGGCTACCCTCTCCGGCGCCTTCATCTCGGGCGGCCTGTTCGGCTCAGTGCTCGGCATGGCGACCGGGGGCGTGCTGGCCCATTTTCTGGGCTGGCGCTGGGCCTTCGCCGGCATGGCGCTGTTCGGCCTGGTGCTGGCGGCGCTCTACCCCATGGTGGTGAAGGAGTCGCGCATCGCGACCCCTTGCCGCACAGCCAAGGACAAGGCTGGAGAGCGCAGCCCGCTGCGCAGCCTCTATGCCAGCCGCTCGGTGATCGCCGCCTATGTGGGCAGCGGCCTGCAGCTGTTCGTCGGCGGCACCGTCATCGTCTGGATGCCGAGCTACTTCAACCGCTACTACGGCATGGCGACGGACAAGGCGGGGGCGGCGGCGGCCATCATAGTGCTGTGCAGCGGCGCCGGCATGATCCTGTGCGGCATGCTGAGCGACAGGCTGTGCAAGGCGCGGCCGGATCGCAAGATAAGCCTCGCCATCGCCTATTGCCTCGGCAGCTGCGTCCTGCTCTCCCTGGCGTTCGCGCTGCCGGTGGGTCTGCCGCAGATACTGCTGATCTGCCTCGGCATGTTCATCGCCACCGGCACCTCGGGCCCGGCCGGCGCCATGGTGGCGAACCTGACCCACGCCAGCATCCACGGCACCGCCTTCGCGACCCTGACGCTGGCCAACAACCTGCTCGGCCTCGCGCCCGGCCCCTTTATCACCGGCAAGGTGTCCGACCATATCGGGCTGGACAACGCCTTCCAGCTGGTGCCCCTCATCAGCATCGCGGCGGCGCTCGTCTTCCTCTACGCCAAGCGCCACTACCACAAGGACGTGGCCCGGCTGGAGGGGGAGTCGCAGCCCAGGGGCGCCGGCGCCTCCGTCATCGAGCCGGCCCCCGCCGAGGCGAGGATCTGAGGCCCTGGGGGCACATGAGTTTTATCCGTCCGGCGACGATCGCCGGATAGGGGTTGATCACAGGGAGACAAGGGCATGGGCAGTACCCTGCACAATACGCTGAACATAGAGGTCTATTTCGATTTCATCTGTCCCTGGTGCCTGATCGGCAAGCGCCAGCTGGACCAGGCCCTGGCCCTGCTGCGGGCCGAGCGCCCCGGGTTGCAGGTGACGCTGCGCTGGCGTGGGGTGCAGTTGCTGCCCCAGCTGCCGGCCGGGGGGGAGGATTTCAACACCTTCTACCTGCAGAGGCTGGGGGGCGAGCAGGCGCTGCGCCTGCGCCAGGCCCAGGTGCGCGAGGCTGCGGCCGGCGTCGGGGTGGCGCTGGACTTTGGCCGCATCCCCCGTATGCCGAACACCGCCGATGCCCACCGCCTGTGGCAGCGGGCCGGCGAGCTCGGTACCCCTGAGCAGTGCGAGGCGCTGCTGGAATCCCTGTTTGCCTGTCACTTCCAGCAGGGGGGGGATCTGGGGGACTGTCATACCCTGCTCGATCTGGCCGCCGCGGCCGGTTTCGCCACCGACGCCCTGGTGGGCGGCCTGGAGGGGGACGGCAGCCCCTTCTGCGGCACCGCCGAGGGGGCCGCCAGCCGGGGGGTACCCAGCTTCGTGCTGGGGGGACGGGTTCTCTCCGGGGCCCAGCCGGTGGAGCGCCTGCTCGCCAGCCTGCGTCAGGCCGTCGTGGTCGAGGGCACGGCGGCGCAAAGGCGCATCGCCGTGCCCGCCAGCCGGGTGCCGGCGCCGGGCAAGCGCGCCCTGATCGAGGAGGGGGGCAGGAGCCTGGTGCTGTTCAACATCGATGGCCGCTTCCACGCCATCGATGACGGCTGCCCCCACCAGGGGGCGTCGCTCTGCGGCGGCAAGCTGGAGGGAGAGGTGATCCAGTGCTGCGCCCACGGCCTGCGCTTCAACCTGAACACCGGCTATCTGCTGGGCTCCACCCAGCTCAGGGTCAACCGCTACCCGGTCGAGCGGGCGGGCGACCAGCTCCATATCGTCGTTGCACCGGAGGAGGAGATCCCATGCACGCGTTGAACCCCGCCGTCACCGCCCGCGTCTCGCGGGTGCGCGAGCTGGCCCCCGGCATGGCGGTCAGTCTGGTGGTGGCCGCCGCCGCCACCTTCCTCTCCGAACACTACGGCGCCCCCGTGCTGCTGTTTGCCCTGCTGCTCGGCATGGCCCTGAACTTCCTCAGCGCCGAGGGGAGCTGCAAGGAGGGGATCGCGTTCACGGCCCGCAGCGTGCTGCGCATCGGGGTGGCCCTGCTCGGCATGCGCATCACCCTGGGCCAGATCGCCGAGCTCGGCTGGATGCCGGTTGTCCTGGTGGTGACCCTGGTGGTGGTGACTATCGGCCTGTCGGTGGTGGTGGCCAAGGCGATGGGCTTCCAGCGTCTGTTCGGCATGCTGACCGGCGGTGCCACCGCCATCTGCGGTGCCTCCGCCGCCCTGGCCCTGGCCGCCTCCCTGCCCAATCATCCCCAGAAGGAGCGCGCCACCCTGTTCACGGTGATCGGGGTCTCGGTGCTCTCGACGCTAGCGATGATCACCTACCCCATGATCGCCCGCTTCTTCGAGCTGACGCCGGTGGAGGCGGGGGTCTTCCTCGGCGCCACCATCCACGACGTGGCCCAGGTGGTGGGGGCGGGCTACAGCATGTCCACCGAGACCGGGGACGTGGCCACCGTGGTCAAGCTGATGCGGGTCGCCATGCTGCTGCCGGTGATCGTCGCCGCCGCCATGATCACCCGGATGCAGGGGGCGGACGGCGCCTTGGACAAGCGTCCGCCACTCTTGCCCCTGTTCGCGGTCGGCTTCCTGGTGCTGGCCTGCATCAACAGCACAGGCTGGGTGCCCGCCATGGTCCAGAGCGGGGTCAACGAGCTGTCGCGCTGGTGCCTGGTGATCGCCATCGCCGCCATCGGCATGAAGACCCAGCTCAAGGAGCTGGCCTCGGTCGGCATCAAACCCATCCTGTTGATGGTGGGGGAGACCGCCTTCCTCGCCGCCCTGGTGCTGGTGCTGATGCACTGGGGCATCAAGCCGTAGGAAGGTCATGAACGTCCGAAGACGCGACCCTATTCGAACCTGCCAACTCAATTGACTGCGTAGGTTCGATTAGCCGCATAGCGGCGTAATCGGACGATCGCGATACGTGGTCTCATTAAGCGGCACCCAGCCAACTGCCAGACAAAGCAAGACTGAAGTCATAAAACGAACGCGCCCCCGTGGCCAACGGACTAGCCAGAGAGGTATCCATGAACAAGATTTATCCCAGCGCCCAGGCCGCCCTCGGCGATCTGGTGCAGGACGGCATCACCATCGCCTCGGGGGGCTTCGGCCTGTGCGGTATCCCCGAGCGGCTGATCGAGGCGCTGCGCGAGACCGGCAAGCGCGGCTTCACCGTCATCAGCAACAACTGCGGGGTGGATGAGTTCGGCCTGGGGCCCCTGCTCTACAGCCGCCAGATCAAGAAGATGATCTCCTCCTACGTGGGGGGCAACAAGGAGTTCGAGCGCCAGTACCTGGCCGGCGAGCTGGAGTTGGAGTTCACCCCCCAGGGCACGCTCGCCGAGAAGCTGCGGGCCGGCGGCGCCGGCATTCCCGCCTTCTTCACCCGCACCGGTTACGGGACCCTGATCGCCGAGGGCAAGGAGACCCGCCAGTTCGACGGCGAGTGGTACGTGATGGAGCATTCGCTCACCGCCGATCTCGCCATCATCAAGGGGGCCAGGGCGGACAAGGCGGGCAACTTGATGTTCAACAAGACCGCCCGCAACTTCAACCCGCTCTGCGCCAAGGCGGGCCGGGTCTGTGTCGCCGAGGTAGAGGAGATCGTCGAGGTGGGGGAGCTGGCCCCTGACGAGATCCACCTGCCCGGCATCTATGTGCAGCGGCTGGTCCTGAACCCCAACCCCGAGAAACGTATCGAAGTGCGGACAGTGAGGAGTTAACCATGGCCTGGACCCGTGAAGAGATGGCGCAGCGCGCCGCAAGGGAGCTGCAGGACGGCTTCTATGTGAACCTCGGCATCGGCCTGCCGACCCTGGTGGCCAACTATATCCCGGAGGGAATGGAGGTGTGGCTGCAGAGCGAGAACGGCCTGCTCGGCATAGGCCCCTTCCCGAGTGAGGAGGAGCTGGATCCGGATCTCATCAACGCCGGCAAGCAGACCATCACCACCCTGCCCGGCAGCAGCTTCTTCGACAGCGCCGAGAGCTTCGGCATGATCCGCGGCGGCCACATCAACCTGGCGTTGCTCGGGGCTATGCAGGTGTCCGAGCGCGGCGATCTCGCGAACTGGATGATCCCGGGCAAGCTGGTCAAGGGGATGGGGGGCGCCATGGATCTGGTGGCCGGGGTCAAGCGGGTGGTGGTGCTGATGGAGCACTGCGCCAAGAACGGCGAGCACAAGATACTGGAGTGGTGCAACCTGCCGCTGACCGGGGTCGGGGTGGTGGATCGCATCATCAGCGATCTCGCCGTGCTGGACGTCACCCCGCACGGTCTCAAGCTGGTGGAGCTGGCCCCCGGCATCGCGTTCGAGCAGTTGCAGGCCGCGACCGGCTGCGCCATCGCACGCTGAGCGCGCGGTTTTCCGGCGGTGAAGGGGCCTGGCCTTTCCCCGCCGTTTTTATTTTCCTCGCCCCGTTTTCCTTCGCCCCGAACACCCCTCCCACGCTACCTGACCCTGCCGCCCGACAGGGCTGATGGGCCCGGCATCGGGGCTGGTTGACACCGTTTTCAACCCTCGTCGTCTTCGCCCCCCTGGGCTGTCACCAAATGAAAAGTGGCTGACGTTCAATGGCAAGCGTGGCCCCGGAGGGAGGCCTTACAGTCGACGCACAAGAAGAGAGAGACCGCGTCATCAGCGCGAGCGACACCCCGGGGCCGATGCAAAAACAGAGCTGCATCCAGGAGCCGAACAAGGCGGTGCGCCATAGCCAGGTCATCCCGCTTGCATCAATAAAAAAGCCAACGGAAACGGCGCTCAGACAGATAACAACAACGACATCAGATGACGACACTCGGAGAGACTGTAATGGATTACAAGCACACGAGTCATGGTTGCGGTGCCCTGCGCCTCAGCCTGCTGGCGACGGCCATCGCGGCCGCTCTCCTGCCCAGCGTTCAGGCGGTCGAGATTGACACGGACAGCGAAGAGTGGTCCGTGCGCTTCGACAACACCGGCAAATTCAACTACGGCGTGCGCACCGAGAGTGCGGACGACCGCATGCTGGCCACCCCCAACAACAACGACGGCGACTACAACTTCAAGGACGCCGGTGACACAGTCACCACCCGCTTCGATCTGCTGACCGAGCTGGATGTGGTGAACAAGGGCAACACAGGTTTTCGCGTCAGCGCCACCAGCTGGTATGACTACGCCTATCGCGACGTGGGGGCCGATGACAACCCCTTCATCAACGGCAACAACACCAGCTCCGGGATCGTCGGCCAGCCGCCCGTGGCGGCCAACCCTCACCTGAGCGACTATGCGAACCGCTACTACCACGGCCCCTCCGGCGAGATCCTCGACGCCTTCGTGTTCCACAGCATGGAGGTCGGCGAGGAGTCGCTGCTGAGCTTCAAGGTGGGCCAGCACAACGTCTACTGGGGGGAGACCCTGCTGAACCCGGTGCACTCCCTGAGCTACGGCCAGTCGGGCCTGGATCTGGCGAAACTCGCGGCCTCCCCGGGCACGGAGGCGAAGGAGCTGTTCGTGCCGCGCAACCAGGTCTCCGCCTCCTTCACCCTGAACCCGGAGTGGACCTTCGCCGCCCAGTACTTCCTGGAGTGGGACGCCGCCCGCCTGCCGGAGGCCGGCACCTACTACGGCAGCTCGGATCTGGTGGGCTTCGGCGCCCAGTCCTTCCTGCTGGGGCACACCGGCGGGCCGGGTCTCGCCGGGCCGAACGGCACCCTGACCAACATCCGCCGCGGCACCGACATCGAGCCGGGCAAGCACGGCGACTGGGGCATCATGGCCAAGTGGTCCCCCGAGGCGCTGGACGCCACCCTGGGGGCCTTCTACCGCCGCACCGCGGACATCCTGCCCCAGGCGGTGCTGGATGCCCGCGGCATGACCATTCGCGGCGCCGCGCCGCTGCCGGGCGGCGCCATCCCCAACCTGCGCCAGTCCATCGCCACCACCAGCTACTCCCTGGCCTACGGCGAGAGCATCGACATCTTCGGCCTGAGCCTCTCCAAGGACATCGCCGGGGTGAGCGTGGGCAGCGATCTGAACTATCGCCACAAGATGCCGCTCGCCAGCATACCGGCGCTGCTCAGTGCCGCAGGGCCTGGTGGACTGGCCAATGGCTTCGGTGCCTTGCCCCCCCGCCACGCCGGCACCGGGGTGATCACCGATGATTCCGACGGCTACAGCGCCACCGGCGACACCCTGCACTGGACCCTGAACGGCCTGATGACCATAGCCGACACCCCGCTGTTCGACGGCGCCGCCCTGCTGGCCGAGCTCTACTACAGCAACCTGCTGAGCCTGGACGAGCACAACAAGGCGCTCTACAAGGGCGAGGAGAGCTATCAGGGCATCGACAAGCCGACCCGTGACAACTGGGGCCTGGCGGTCAACTTCACCCCCACCTGGTATCAGGTCTTCCCCGGCGTCGACATGACCATGCCGCTGTCGGTGAACTGGGGCCTCTCCGGCGTCTCGCCGGTGCAGGCGGGCGGGTCGAAGGAGACCGGCAACTACGCGCTGGGCCTGGGGGCCGTGGTGTACAACCAGTACTTCGTCGATCTGAAGTACGTGGACTCCTTCGGCAAGTCCGCCGAGTGCAACGACGGCGCCAGGGACGGCGCCACCCCCAACGCCCTGGACGGCGCCCAGCGCACCACCTGTTACGCCGGCGGCTACTCCTCCTTCTCCGGTGGCGGCGCCACCACGGAAGACAGGGGCGCCATCTACCTGACCCTGAAGACCACCTATTGAGTCAAGCGACCGAGTCGGAGAACGAGATGATGAAACCTACACAGACATTGCTGGCCCTCTCCCTCGCCCTGGCCTTTGCCGGCCAGGCCCAGGCGGCCGTTTCCGCGAGCGAGGCGGGCAAGCTCGGCACCAGCCTGACCGGGGTGGGCGCCGACGCGGCGGCCAACGCCGACGGCTCCATCCCCGCCTATACCGGCGGCCTGACCACACCGCCGGCCGGCTTCAAGGCGGGCGACAGCATGCGCCCCGACCCCTATGCGAGCGACAAGCCCCTGCTGGTGATCGACGGCAAGAACGCAGGCCAGTACAAGGGGGCGCTGACCGCCACCACGGCGGAGCTGCTCAAGCGCTTCCCTGACTTCCGGGTGGATGTCTACCCGACCCACCGCAGCGTGGCGCTGCCCAGGGCGGTGCTGGACAACACCAGGCTGAACGCCGTCAGCGCCCAGACCCTGGAGGGGGGGCTCGCGGTGGACAAGGTGCTGCCGGGCATTCCCTTCCCGATCCCGCAGACCGGGGCCGAGGCCATGTGGAACTTCCTGCTGCGCTATCAGGGGGTGAACATCGCCACCAAGTACGACTCCTGGAACGTCGATGCCGCAGGCACGGCGGCGCTCTCCACCACGGGGCAGGCGTTCATCAACTACGCCATCTACGAGGACATGAAGAAGCCCATCTCGGCCAGGGACACCTACTACCAGATGAAGCTCTACTACACCGGGCCCGCCCGCCGCGCCGGTGAAGCCATCATGCTGCGCGATGCCGCCAACCCCTTGGAGCAGCCGCGCAAGGCCTGGCAGTACCTGCCGGGGCAGCGCCGGGTCAAGCTGGCGCCGAACCTGGCCTATGACACCCCGAATCCGGGCACCTCGGGCGCCGGCACCTATGACGACGTCTTCGTCTTCAACGGCGCTCTGGACCGCTTCGACTGGAAGCTGGTGGGCAAGCAGGAGATGATCGTTCCCTACAACACCTACAAGCTGACCTACGAGCCCGATGCCCGGGCGCTGACCACCCCGAACTTCCTGTCGCCGGATCACGTGCGCTGGGAGAAACACAGGGTCTGGGTGGTGGAGGGGACCCTCAAGGCCGGCGAGCGCCACATCTACGCCAAGCGTCGCTTCTACCTGGACGAGGACAGCTGGATGGCCCTGGCGTCCGATCAGTACGACGCCCGTGGTCAGCTCTATCGCGGCTCCTTCGCCTTCCTGAGCCAGAGCTACGACAAGCAGACCCCGGATGCCACCCCCTTCATGATCTATGACCTGGTGGCGGGCACCTACAACATCAACGGTGTGGTGGGCCCCCATGGCGGCATCAAGTATGGCGCCCCCCTGTCCAAGGCGAAGTGGTCGCCGGAGTCCCTGGCCGGCGCGGGTATACGCTAGCCCACGGGAGCCCGGTTCGCCCAGCGAGCCGGGCTTCTCGATGTCGGCGTCGGGGCTGCCCGGCGCCTCTTGATACAAGGACGTGGTATGGGTTCATTCAACAAATTGGCGCCCTGGCTGTGCTGCGCCCTGCTGATGCCGGGGCTCGCGCAAAGCGCACAGGTGACGGCAGCGCAGAGCGCAGGCGCGGCCGCCTATGTGGACGTGCTGGACTTGCCGGCCAAGGCGAGCGCCCTGGCCAGGCAGAGCCCCCTGCTCGATCTGGCCCAGGCCGGGAAACGGCTGGTGGCGGTGGGGCAGCGGGGGCACATCCTCTACTCCGATGACGACGGCCGGCACTGGCAGCAGGCCGGGGTGCCGGTGAGCGTGGATCTCACCGCCGTCGCCTTCCCCAGCCCCGAGCAGGGCTGGGCCGTGGGTGGGGACGGGGTGATCCTGCACAGCGCCGACGGCGGGGCCAGCTGGCAGAAGCAGCTGGATGGCCGCCAGATAGGCGAGCTGGTGCGCGCCTATTACGCCGAGAGAGCCAAGGCCGAACCGGACAACGAGCAGTGGGCCGCGCTCGTGGAGGAGGGGCAACGCCTTATCGAGGAGGGGGCGGACAAGCCGCTGCTCGACGTCTGGTTCCAGGACGACAGGGTCGGCTATGTGGTCGGGGTGTTCAACCTGATTCTGCGCACCGAGGATGGCGGCCAGCACTGGACGCCCATGCAGGATCGCACCGACAACCCGGACGGGCTCCACCTCAACGCCATCGCCCGGGCCGGGGAGAGCCTCTATCTCGCCGGCGAGCAGGGTCTGCTGCGCAAGTGGGATGAGGCGGCGCAACGTTTCGTGGCGCTGCCATCCCCCTACGAGGGGAGCTTCTTCGGCCTGATCGGCCGCCCCGGCGAGCTGCTGGTCTATGGCCTGCGCGGCCACGTCTATCGCAGCACGGACGGTGGCGCGAACTGGACTCAACTCGCCAGCAAGCTGCCCATCAGCATCAGCGCGGCGGTACAGGATGCCGGCGGGCATGTCCGCCTCTTCACCCAGGCCGGCCACATGTTGCGGGTGAATGGCGATCGGCCGCTGCAACTGGTGGCCGAGGCGGAGCCCTCGCCGGTGGCGGGCGCCCTGCTGACGCCCCAGGGCACCCTGGCGCTGGTGGGTCACCGCGGCGTGCGCACCCTGGCGGTGAATTGAGGCCGTCACAGGCTTTGCCAAATCAGGCCGTCAGGATGACGGCCCCATCACGATAACGAGGATCCAGAGATGGGCCATGTGAAGCAAGATGCGATGCCGGTGATCCGCGAGCTGGCGGATTTCGATCGGCGCTCCGGCAACCTGCTGGAACGGCTGGTGTTCAACCACAGAGCCCTGTTCATGCTGTTTATGACGCTGGCGACCCTGGTGCTGGGCTATATGGCGACGACGAGGCTGGAGCTTAGGCCCAGCTTCGAGAAGATGATCCCCCAGAGCCAGCCCTACATCAAAAACTTCCTGGAGAACCGCCAGTCCCTGCGCGGCCTCGGCAACTCGGTGCGGGTGGTGGTGGAGAACACCCGGGGCGACATCTTTGATCCCGGCTATCTGAGCGTCCTCAAGCGGGTCAATGACGAGCTGTTCCTGACCGAAGGGGTGGACCGCGCCTGGATGAAGTCACTGTGGAGCCCGGCGGTGCGCTGGACCGAGGTGACCGAGGAGGGCTTCCAGGGCGGCCCCGTGATGCCGGACGCCTATCAGGGCAAGCCTGCCGACATCGAGCAGCTGCGCCAGAACATCAACCGGGCCGGCATCGTCGGCAGCCTGGTGGCGAGCGACTTTAAATCCAGCATGCTGATCGTGCCCCTGCTGGACAAGGCCTCGGCCACAGGCCAGCCCCTCAACTACCACGAGTTCTCCCAGCGCATCGAACAGCTGCGCAGCCAGATCGAGTTCGACGGCAAGCCCCACCAGGCGGGAGAGGAGGGGACGGGCAAGTACAAGATCCGGGTCATCGGCTTCGCCAAGCTGGTGGGGGATCTCATCGACGGCCTGATCCAGGTGATCATGTTCTTCGGCCTGGCGGTGGTGACCTCGCTTCTCATCATCTTCCTCTACACCCGCTGCGTGCGCAGCACCCTGCTGGTGGTGGGCTGCTCGCTGATCGCCGTGGTGTGGCAGCTTGGGCTAGTCGCCTGGCTTGGCTACGCCATCGATCCCTATTCGGTTCTGGTGCCCTTCCTCATCTTCGCCATCGGGGTCTCCCATGCGGCCCAGAAGATGAACGGCATCATGCAGGATATCGCCCGCGGCACCCACAAACAGATCGCCGCCCGCTACACCTTCCGCCGCCTGTTCCTGGCCGGGGTCACGGCGCTGCTCGCCGACGCGGTGGGCTTCGCGGTGCTGATGCTGATCGACATCCCGGTCATTCAGGATCTCGCCATCACCGCCAGCATAGGGGTGGCGGTGCTGATCTTCACCTCCCTGCTGCTGATGCCGGTGGCACTCTCCTTCGTGGGGGTCGGGCGCAAGGCGGCGGAGCGGGCCCTCAGGATCGACACCAATGCCGCCGCCAACCAGGGGTTCGGCAAGCTCTGGGCGCTGCTGGACTGCTGCACCGAGCGCAAGTGGGCCACCTTTGTGGTGGCGTTGGGTCTGGCCATGGGGATCGGCGGCTACCTGGTGAGCCTGAACCTGAAAGTCGGCGATCTGGACAGCGGGGCCCCCGAGCTGCGGGCGGATTCGCGCTACAACAGGGACAACGGCTATATCACTGGCCACTATGCGCTCTCCAGCGATCTGTTCGCGGTGATGGTCAAGACGGCGCCGGAAGGTTGCCTCAACTATCAGACCCTGATCCTGGCGGATCGCCTGGGCTGGGAGTTGCAGCAGCACCCGGGGGTGCAGGCCACCAGCTCCCTGGTCAACGCGGTGCGCCAGATCACCGCCGGCACCTACGAGGGCAACCCCAGGCTCGCCAGCATCCAGCGCAATCAGAACGTGCTGAACTACGCGGCCCAGCAGGCCTCGGTCAACAGCCCCGAGCTGTTCAACACCGACTGCTCCCTGATGCCGGTGATCGCCTACCTCAAGGATCACAAGGCCGAGACCCTGAGCGGCGTGGTGGCCATCGCCGATCGGTTCGCCCGGGAGAACTCGTCGTCGGATCGCCAGTTCCTGCTCGCCGCGGGTTCGGCCGGCATCGAGGCCGCCACCAACCTGGTGGTGCACGAGGCGAACCGCACCATGCTGCTCTACGTCTACCTGGCGGTGACCGTCTTCTGCCTCATCACCTTCCGCAGCTGGCGGGCGACCGTGGTGGCGCTGGTGCCGCTGATGCTCACCTCTGTGCTGTGCGAGGCGCTGATGGTAGCCATGGGGATAGGCGTCAAGGTGGCAACCCTGCCGGTGATCGCGCTCGGGGTCGGCATCGGCGTGGACTACGCGCTCTATCTGCTGAGCGTGCAGCTGCACCACCAGCGCCAGGGCATGTCGCTGGTGGAGTCCTACCGCAACGCAGTGGCCTTCACCGGCCGGGTGGTGGGGCTGGTGGGGATCACCCTGGCCGCCGGTGTGGTGGGCTGGGCCTGGTCACCGATCAAGTTCCAGGCGGATATGGGGATCCTGCTCACCTTCATGTTCCTGTGGAACATGCTGGGGGCGCTGATCGGGGTGCCGGCGCTCTCCTACTTCCTCTTGCGCGGCACCCGGCCCGCCCTGGCCGAGGCCGGGGAGAAGGTTGCGACACCCCGTGCGAGCGTCGACGCCTCCGCGCCCCAGGGGAGGATGACGGCGGAGCAGCTGCCGGCCGATGCCCGCTAGGAAGCGGCAAGGGGCAACAGAGGGAGGCGTCAGGCCTCCCTCTTCTTTTGGGCGCTATGGTGGAAATGTGCGGGATGAACAGGGAAGGGGATGTCGCTACCTTGATCCCCGTGCTGATAGGCGGTGGCTCCTGCCGCCAGGAGAGGGGAATACAAAGAGGGAGGCACTGGCCTCCCTCGTTAACCTCTGGCAACAGAGCTGACTGGCCTAGCCGTAGGCCAGGCTGGTGCGCACGTTCTGGGCCGCCTTGGGCACTATCTTGTTGCGGGTGCGCCAGGTGGCGGGCGGCATGCCGAACTGGGCGTTGAACCAGCGGGTGAAGGAGCTCGGCATGGAGTAACCCAGCATGTCGGCGATGTGGCCAAGCGAATAGCCGGAGTTTTGCAGGTAGCGCATCACCAGGTCCCGGCGTACCTCGTTGACCAGCTCGCTGAAGGTGGCGCCGCTCTCCTCGAGGTGGCGCTGCAGGGTGCGCACGTTCATCCCCAGGGTGCGGGCGATCTGCTCTATGGTGGCGCGCCCCATGGGCAGCAGCAGGTAGATGGCCTTGCGCACGTCGGTGAGCAGGGATTGCTGGGTCTCCACCACCAGGGTGTCCAGGTACTGGCGCGCGTGGCGGGCCATGGCCTGGTTGGCCAGGGGATTGGGAACGTCCAGATCCGCGGCGTGGCAGACGATGCCGTTGAACTCGCTGCCGAACTCCAGCTTGCAGCCGAACAGCCGCTTGTGGATGGAGAGATCCGCCGGCGCGTCATGGGTGAAGTTGACGCTAATGGGATGCCAGTTGGCGCCGACCCCGACCTGGGAGGCGCAGAAACGGTACATGACGCCGACCGCGAGCTCCGTGGTCTGGCGCGACGGCATGGGGGTGTCGGTGATGATCTCCTCGCGGATGATGACCGTCTTGCCCGCCTCCTCGATGTAGATGGCCAGGGCGTTGTTGAACAGGTGGATGTACTGCACCATCACCTGCAGGGCTTCGCGCAGATTGGGCTGGTAGCTCAGCAGCAGGCTCACCTCGCCAAAATCCGACAGCTGGCGATGCTCCGCCATGCGCAGTCCCAGGCTCTGGCAGTCGCCGGTGCGGGCGGTGAGCTCCAGCAGGTTGATGATGGTGGCGACCGGGATGCGCTGATTCGGGACATCCAGTATGGAGGCGCTGAGCCCGGCCTGGGACAGCAGGCTGGGGGTGTTGAGGCCCAGTTGGCGGGCGACGTCGAGGTAGTTGGTGAGGGTAGCGGCTCTGGCAAGAAGGGTCATGATGCAGTTCCCATGGCGACAGCTCATCTGCTGGTTGTTAACCATTTATTATCATTTCGGCTACATCATGGGAAGGCTTATTAACTTATCTATTAGTCGCAGATCCCAGGGGGTGAGCTCGCTCACAGTCCGCTTCCGATGGCGTCCCGACCCCGTGATCGCCGCCTTGTCCGGCCGAGTCTCTGTCGCAAAAAGACAACTCCATGGCACCCAAGGTAAAGCAGCCGAATGGCGAGCCCCTTACTGTGGCTTCCATATCGGCCGGCTCTCGCCGGATAGCCAGGACAGGGGGAGTGAGATGAAACAAGGGCAACCCAGGGCCAGGGTGTTGATAGTGCCGGGCCTGCGCGATCACGTGGTGGATCACTGGCAGACCCTGCTCGCCGCCGAGCTGGAGCAGGTGGTCACCGTGCCGCCGCTCACCTCGGACAAGCTGAGCTGCAAGGCCAGGGTCGAGGCCATCGAGGAGGCCCTCGCCGCCATCGAGGGGCCGGTGATCCTGGTGGCCCACAGTGCCGGAGTGCTGATGGTGGCCCACTGGGCTGCCCAGTACGGCGCAACCAGACAGCACAGGGTCCAGGGCGCCCTGCTGGTGACGCCACCGGATCTGGATGCCGACTGGCCGTCCCACTACCCCAGCAAGGAGGCCATGGCGGCCGGCGGCTGGCACCCCTTGCCGCGCACCGGGTTGCCATTCCCGAGCCTGGTGGCCATGAGCCAGAACGATCCCCTGGCGAGTCCGGAGGCGGTCCGCGCCCTGGCCCGCGACTGGGGGAGCGAGCTCGTCGACGTCGGCGCCGTGGGGCACCTCAATCCGGCGAGTGGCTTCGGCCCCTGGCCAGAGGCCCGGGCGCTGCTGGCACGCTTCGAGCGCTGATCATCCCATTCAGGGGACGGAGTCTCCCCTGCAGTCCACAAGCCTGTGACCATGAACCGAAAGGAGTCCCTATGGTGAAGACCCGCATCATTGCGCCGGCAGAGGGCGCCCACGCCTATCCGCTGCTGATCAAGAGCCTGCTGCTGTCCGGGGGGCGTTATCACCCGGAGCGGGAGATCGTCTACGCAGACAGGCTTCGCTACGACTATCGCACCCTCAAGCAGCGCATCCACCGCCTCGCCAACCTGCTGACGGCGGCGGGAGTGGGCCCCGGCGACACCGTCGCCCTGCTGGACTGGGACAGCCACCGTTCCCTCGAGTGCTTCTTCGCGGTGCCCATGATAGGCGCCGTGCTGCACACGGTGAACGTGCGCCTCTCCCCCGAGCAGATCGCCTTCACCATGAACCACGCCGAGGATCACCTGGTGCTGGTGCACGACGACTTCCTGCCGGTGCTCGAAACCATCCAGCACCAGCTGCCCACGGTACGCGGCTATGTCCAGCTGACCGACGACAAAGCGACACCGACCCGCCTGCCGGTGCTGGGGGAGTACGAGACGCTGCTGGCCGGGGCGGGCGATCACTTCGACTTCCCCGACTTCGATGAACACTCGGTGGCGACCCTGTTCTACACCACGGGCACCACGGGGGATCCCAAGGGGGTCTATTTCAGCCACCGCCAGCTGGTGTTGCACACCCTCAACGAGCTGGGGACTCTGGCGGCCCATGCGGGACAGTCGCTGCTCTGCTCCGACGATGTCTACATGCCCATCACTCCCATGTTCCACGTCCACGCCTGGGGCGTGCCCTATGTGGCGACCATGCTGGGGGTGAAGCAGGTCTATCCGGGCCGCTACGAGCCGAACAAGCTGGTACGCCTCTATCGGGACGAGGGGGTGAGCTTCTCCCACTGCGTGCCGACCATCTTGCAGATGATCCTCGATTGCGAGGAGGCCAAACAGACCTCGTTCGAGGGCTGGAAGATGTTGCTGGGGGGCAGCGCGCTGCCGCTCGGCCTCGCGGCCCAGGCCAGCCAGAAGGGGATCCGGGTGCATGCCGGCTATGGCATGTCGGAGACCTGCCCGCTCCTGTGTGTGGTGCACCTGACCGAGGCGGAGCTGGCACTGCCCATGGCGGAACAGTTGCCGCTGCGCATCAAGACCGGCAAGCCCATCGGCCTGGTGGATCTGCGCATCGTCGATCTGGGGGGCCGGGAGCTGCCCCACGACGGCGAGGCCATGGGGGAGATAGTGGTGCGCGCTCCCTGGCTGGTGCAGGGCTACCTGAAGGAGCCGGGCAAGGGGGCTGAGCTGTGGGAAGGGGGCTGGCTGCACACCGGGGACGTGGCCTCCATCGATCCCCAGGGGACGGTGGAGATCAAGGACCGCATCAAGGACGTGATCAAGACCGGCGGCGAGTGGATCAGCTCGCTGGCGCTGGAGAACCTCATCAGCGCCCACGACGGGGTCCACTCGGTGGCCGTGGTGGGGGTGCCCGACGAGCAGTGGGGAGAGCGCCCGCTGGCGCTGGTGGTCGGCAAGGAGGGGGTGAGCCTGGATCCCCAGGTCATCAAGACGCACCTGCAGGGGTTCGTGGAGAGCGGCTGCATCAACCGCTGGGCCATTCCCCGCCAGATCCGCATCGTGCAGGAGATCCCCAGGACCAGCGTCGGCAAGGTGAACAAGAGGCTCATCCGGGAGCGGGAGCTCGGCGGGTCGGGGGGACACTGAGCCTCCCTCCGTCACACCTGAACCTGCCCCTAGGCCGCCCCCACTGTTTGAGGGGGCATATTGTTGGGACCAGAACGCTTGACTACGCTAATTGAGCCATTACATAAGAGGCGTGCGCTATGGGTAAACATCAGGTTCATCTTGTCAACGAAGAAGTGGATTTTCCCGCCAATGAACAGCTGGTCTCCACCACGGATCTGCAGGGGGTCATCACCTACGCCAACGATCACTTCTGTCGGGTGGCGGGATACAGCCGTGCGGAGATGATAGGGCAGCACCACAACATGGTGCGCCACCCGGACATGCCCAAGGCGGCCTTCGCCGATCTCTGGGGCAAGCTCAAACAGGGCAAACCCTGGCGCGGCATGGTGAAGAACCGCTGCAAGGATGGGCGCTACTACTGGGTCGATGCCTATGTCACCCCCATTTTCGAGCAGGGACGGATCAACGGCTACCAGTCGGTGCGCAGCCGCGCCACCCCCGAGATGAAGGAAGTGGCCACCCGCACCTACGCCAGACTGAAGGCGGTGGAGCGGGGGGAGAGCAAGGCGGGCCTGAGCCTGCGCCCCGTGCGCCCCGCGCTGGCCATCGTCGGCCTCTTGCTGATGCTGGCGGGGGGCGGCTATCTGATGGGGCCGTGGGCTCCCCTGTTCATGCTGCTGCCCATGGTGTGGCTGGGCCTTCTCTATCGCCACGCCCTCATCACCACCCCCCGCTATCTGCGCCAGCTGGCCGAGGAGTATGACAGCCTGACCCGGCTCATCTACTCGGGGGACGAGCCCAGCGCCATCGCCGATTTCCACATCAAGCTGCTGCAGGCCAGGATCCGCACCGTACTCGGGCGGGTGGACGATGCCACCCTCTCCCTGCAGGATCTGGCGGTGCACCTCAAGACCGCCTCCAGCGAGGCCAGCGCCGACATCGCCGAGCAGGACATCCAGACCCAGCAGGTGGCGACCGCCATCACCGAGATGGCGGCCACCGCCCACGAGATCGCCCGCAACATCCAGGAGACGGACAACCAGATCGCCCAGGCCAAGGCCCACTGCGAGAACACAGACCAGCAGCTGGAGGATACCCAGCAGAGGGTGACGGAGCTGGCGACCCAGGCAGAACATGCCTTCACGGCCGCGGTGGCACTGGCGGAGGAGTCGGATCGCATCGGAGTCCTGATGAGCGAGATCCAGGGCATCGCGGATCAGACCAATCTGCTGGCACTCAACGCCGCCATCGAGGCGGCGCGGGCCGGGGAGCAGGGGCGCGGTTTCGCGGTGGTGGCGGACGAGGTGCGCACCCTCTCCACCCGCACCCACAAGGCGACCGAGCAGATCCAGGGCAGCATAGGGCAGATCCAGCGTACCCTGAACAACTGGAAGGGGATGATGCAGCAGAACCTGCAGCAGACCCAGTCCTGCGTCGCCCTGACCCGGCAGGGATCGGAGAGCCTGCATCAGGTGCTGGCGGAGATAGAGCGGGTGGTCGACCTGTCGACCCAGATCTCGGCGGCGGCGGAGGAGCAGCAGGCGGTGGTCGAGGACATCAGCCGAAACGTCAACGTCATCTCCCAGCACTCCCACACCAACAGCAGCAAGATGCAGGACATGGACGCCTCGAGCGACATCCTGCTCACCAAGGCGCGCCAGCTCAAGTCCCTGGGGCAGACCTTCGGCTAGTCTCCATCCCCCTGAATGCAAAGAGGCCACCCCTGGGTGGCCTCTCTCTTGCGGGCGCGGGGCTCGCGGTGTTGGATGCGGGGCATGGCCCCCTCGGCCGGGCCCCCTCCGGCCATCGCGGCATCAGCCGGACTGTTCAGCCAGCGTCATGAGGCCGCCGCTCTTGTCGCAATACATGGCCCTGTCGGCCTGGATGAGCCACTGCTCCGGGCTCCAGTCTTGCTGGTACTGGCTGACCCCTATGCTGATCCCGACCCGCATGGGTTGATCACTCACCACGAAGGGGGCCTCCATGGCCTGGCGGATCACCCCGGTGACCGCCTCCGCCTGATGGGTGTCGTAGCCGGGCAGCAGCAGGATGAACTCGTCCCCCGCGAGGCGCGCGAAGAAGTGATGATGGCCGATGGCGTCGTGGATCCGCCGGGTCAGCTGACAGAGCAGCGCATCCCCCTGGCTGTGGCCGAAGTTGTCGTTGATGCGCTTGAAGTCATCGAGATCGCAAAACAGCAGGCAGCCCGGCTTGTCGCTCTGTACCTGCGTCTTCAACTGCTCCATCAGGCTCAGGCGATTGGGCAATCCGGTGAGGGGATCGCGCCGAGCCAGCTGCAGTATCTCCTGCTCCCGCTGCTTGCGCAGCGCCACCTCCCGGTAGAGCCGCTTGTTGTTGGCGAGCAGGTAGAGGGCGAGCAGCAGTATGATGGCGCCGGCACCCAGGCTCAGCAAGAACCAGGGGCGCCAGAAGATCCACTGCTCGGACGGCACCCGGTAGAGGAAGCGGGTCAGGGACACCGGCCTGGCCACCAGCCCTATCTCGACCAGCTGCTGCATGATGTGGGCGAAGCGATCCGGATTCATATACCCGATCTCCACATAGAGCGGCTGGATCATCTCCTTGCTCATCTGCAACTCGTACTCCATGTGGGCCTGGCTGCGGTTGACACCATATTCGGTGCGCAGCAGGGCGATGGCCTCCTCGGGATGGGCGAGGGCGTAGCGCCATCCCTTGAGACTGGCGGCCCGAAAGCGCGCCACGCGATCCGGGTTGAGCTGTTCCTGCGTCTGGGTGGTGAAGAGGATGTCGCTGTAGAAGTCGATGCCGTAGTTGCGGGGATTGATGACGGAGACCGAGACGCCGCGCTCTTCCAGGTAGAAAGGCTCGTTGCTGAGGTAGGCGTTGAAGATGTCTATCTTGCCCTCGATCAGATCGTCGATGTTGACCGAGGTGGGCACCGGGATGAGCTGGCGCTCGTGCAGCCCCTGATAGTAGAGGGTGGCGAGCAGCTCGGCGTCCTGATGGCCGGGGAACATCATGATCCGTTTGCCACGCATGTCCGCAACGGTGAGAATGCCGCTGTCGCGACGGGCCAGGAAGATGGACGGGGAGTGCTGATAGACGCTGGCAAGTGCCAGCAGGGGTTCACCATTGGCGTAACTCGTCAGCACCTCGGTGTTGCCGACCCCGAAATCGGCGCGGCCACTCAGCACCTCCTGGACCGGGCTTATCCCCTTGCCGCCCGGACGGATCTCGACATCCAGCCCGGCGTCGGCATAGTACCCCTTGGCCTTGGCCATGTGATAGCCCACGAACTGGGGTTGGTGCAGCCAGCGCAACTGCAAGACCACCCGGTCCGGCAGCTCATGGGTGCGCTCACTGGCCAGGAGGGGGGAGGCGTAATTGATGCCAATCAACAACAGCCAAAACAGGCATTTTTTCATTCGTGCGATTCTTGTGCTGAGGGTCCATGGGGGATGGCCTGCAGGCCTGCATTCTAGTTGTTAACAAAATACATTCTAAAGGGTTATAGATGTACCGGATACAGTTGCAACACAAAGATTTCATGGTGATCAACAAGAGTCCAGGCCTTGGCATGCATGACGACGGCGGTGAGCCTGGCCTGGTCAGCCGGGTCAAGCAGGACACGGGGCTCACCCTCTATCCGGTCCACCGTCTGGACAAGATGACCTCGGGACTGGTGCTGCTGGCCCGCACGCCCGAGGCCAACCGTACGCTCAGCATGGCCTTTGCGGCGAGGGAGGTGAGCAAGCAGTATCTGGCCCTCTCCGATCGCAAGCCGAAGAAGAAGCAGGGCTGGGTGAAGGGGGACATGGAGAAGGGGCGCGGTGGCAGCTGGATGCTGGCCCGCACCCTGAACAACCCCGCCATCAGCTGGTTCGATTCGGTGTCGGTGCGCGAGGGGCTGCGCCTCTATCGCATCAAGCCCCAGACTGGGAAGACCCACCAGATCCGGGTAGTCATGAAGAGCATCGGCGCCCCCATTCTCGGCGACGAGCGTTACGGCGGCACGGCGGCAGATCGCGGCTATCTGCACGCCTGGCGTCTCGCCTTCACCCTGGCGGGGGAGCCCTTCGATCTTGTCTGCCCGCCCGACGAGGGGGCGCAGTTTCTGCTACCCGAGCTGCACGCCGCCATCGCGGGACTTGGCGAGTGAGTGCCGCCGCCGCGAAGGTGCCTGCCAGCGGCTGGATCCTGGCGGACTTTGACGACACCCTGGCGCCTGGTGACAGCCATGCCGGCCTGCTGCGCCATATCCTGCGCCGCCGTCTCTGGCCGCTGCTGCTGTGGCCGGTGATGGCCCTGGGGGGCGCTCTCTATATGCTGCCTCGCCTGCGCCGGCAGGGGCTCTCGCTTATCTGGTGGGCCATCACCCTGGGGCTCTCGCCCCTGGCGTGGCGCCGACTGGTGCGGGAGTACTGCCTGACCCGGCCCGGCCTCTATCGGGAGGCGCGCGCCCTCTTGATGGGAGAGGGGCACCGCTGCTGGGTCATCTCCGCGAGCCCCCGCGCCCTGGTACGAGCCCAGCTCCATCGTCAACTGCCAAGGCTCCCCCATCGCATTCTGGGCTCACGTATGCACTATCGCCTCGGTGGTCTGGTGCCGCGTTGTTATTGCCACGGCAGGCACAAGTTGCAGCCCGAGCTCCTCACCCTGGACGCCGTGCTCACCCTGAGCGACAGCCTGCACGATCTGCCGCTGCTGGCGTTGGGGGAAGAGGCCTGGCTCATCAATCCGACGCGCCGCCGTCTGCAACTGGCGCGGGCCCGCTTGCCCCACCTCAGGGTGAAAACCTGGCACCTGTAAGGCAAAGCTGACAGCCTTGTGGGGCGCCAAGGAGCGCAGCGCAAGGCTGGAACATGGCTGTCACTCTTCATTTACATTTTTTGCCGCAGATCCCCGCCAAACTATCTGAATACCGCCTCTTCTCATCTTCGGCGCCCGCCTCTCTAATGAAACAAGTTGTTAACAAGGCCGTCTGGCTGCTGTCGAGCCATCCGGCGTGACCCATTTCGTTATCCGTTCATCGCAAGGAGCGCATCATGACGACCCCCTCTTCCCGTACTCACACCATCAACCCGCTTGGCACCGACGGGTTCGAGTTCGTCGAGTACACGGCGCCCGATGCCAAGGGCATTGATGCCCTCAAGGCGCTGTTCGTCTCCCTGGGCTTTGCCGAAGTGGCCAGGCACAGGCACAAGCAGTGCTGGCTCTATCGCCAGGGGGACATCAACTTCGTGGTCAATGCCGAGCCCCACTCCCAGGCGGAGGAGTTCGCCCGTGCCCACGGCCCGAGCGTCTGCGGCATGGCGTTTCGGGTGGCGGACGCGGGCCTCGCCCAGCAGTATGCCATCGCCCAGGGGGCCAAGCCGTTTGTGGGCAAGATAGGCCCCATGGAGCTCAACATCCCCGCCATCTACGGCATCGGCGAGAGCACCCTCTCCTTTGTGGACAGGTACGGCGAGCGGGGCTCCATCTATGATGTGGACTTCGTCTTCTACCCCGACTGGCAGGCGCGCATGGCCGAGGTGGATGCGGGGCTCTATGAGATCGATCACCTGACCCACAACGTCCACCGCGGCAACATGAACCTCTGGTCGAATTTCTACGAGCGGATCGGCAACTTCCGCGAAATCCGCTATTTCGACATCGAGGGCAAGCTGACCGGGCTGCATTCCCGCGCCATGACGGCGCCCTGCGGCAAGATCCGCATTCCCATCAACGAGTCGGCGGACGACAAGTCCCAGATCGAGGAGTACCTGCGCCAGTACAAGGGGGAGGGGATCCAGCACATCGCGCTCGCCTCCGGCGACATCTATCAGACCATCCGCACGCTCAGAGGGCGGGGGACCGGCTTTATGCCGACCCCGGACACCTACTACGAGAAGGTGGACAGCCGGGTGGCGGGGCACCAGGAGGATCTGGCGGCACTGAAAGAGTTGCGCATCCTCATCGACGGCTCGCCGACGAAGGACGGCATCCTGCTGCAGATCTTCACCGACACCGTGATCGGCCCCGTCTTCTTCGAGATCATCCAGCGCAAGGGCAACGAAGGCTTTGGCGAGGGCAACTTCCAGGCATTGTTCGAATCCATCGAGCTGGACCAGATCCGCCGTGGCGTGCTGGATGGTGCCGAGCAGGGTCAGAGAAAGGGAGAACCTAACGATGCGTAACTGGATAAGCTTCCCCCACCGGGAGGGGACCCATTCCCGCCAGGCCCATGCCGATCTGCCGGAGCAGGCCATCTACGAGCGCGAGCTGGGGCGTTCCGGCTTCTTCGGCCCCGCCACCCACATGCACCACAAGCACGCCCCCACCGACTGGAGCAACTGGGAGGGGCCGCTGCGGCCGCGGGCCTTCGATCTCAACGAGTTGCAGGAGGAGGTGAGTTCCCTCTCTCCCTGGGTGATGCCGGACATCCTCAGCAATCCCCACTGCCGCTACCGGATCTGGCGCCTGCATGAGCCCATGCCGTTCCTGGTGCGCAACGCCGACGGGGATGAGCTGCTGTTCATCCACGAGGGGGGCGGCGAGTTCTACTGCGACTACGGCCATCTCACGTTGAAAGATGGGGACTATGTGGTGATCCCCCGTGGCACCATGTGGCGCATCGAGCCGACGGCGCCCCTGTTCATCCTGATGATCGAGGCGACGGACGACAGCTACCAGCTGCCGGACAAGGGGCTGGTGGGCAACCACGCCATCTTCGATCCGGCGGCACTGGACGTGCCCGCCATCAACGAGCGTTTTCTGGCCCAGCAGGACGAGAACCCCTGGTCGCTGCAGATCAAGCGCCACAACCAGGTCTCGGTCGTCACCTGGCCCTTCAACCCCCTGGATGCCCAGGGCTGGCACGGGGACTTGTGCGTGGTGCGCCTCAACTGGCGGGACATCCGTCCCCTGATGAGCCACCGCTACCATCTGCCCCCCTCGGCCCACTCCACCTTCGTGACGAGCCGCTTTGTCATCTGCACCTTCGTGCCGCGCCCCATAGAGAGCGATCCCGGCGCCTTGCGGGTGCCCTTCTATCACAGCAACGACGATTTCGACGAGGTGCTCTTCTACCACGCCGGGGACTTCTTCAGCCGGGACAACATCGAGCGGGGCATGGTCACCTTCCATCCCGCCGGCTTCACCCACGGCCCCCATCCCAAGGCGTTTGCGGCAGGGCTGGCCCATGCCAAGACCTTCACCGACGAGGTGGCGGTGATGCTCGATACCCGGGACGCCCTGGCCGTCGGCCAGCTCGGCGAGAAGGTCGAGAACCTCCAGTATGTCTCCAGCTGGCAGCGGCCAGAGACCAGCGGCAAATAAGGAATTCCACATGAAATTGGCAACCCTGAACAACGGCAGCCGCGACGGCGCCCTGATGGTGGTGAGCCGGGATCTTTCCCGCGCCGTGCGCGTGCCGGCCATCGCCCCCACCCTGCAAGGGGCTCTGGACGCCTGGGACGAGGTGGCGCCACGACTGGCAAGCGTCTATCAGGAGCTCAACGACGGCACCTGCCCGGATGCCTTCCCCTTCAATGAGGGAGCCTGCCTCTCCCCGCTGCCTCGCGCCTACCAGTGGCTGGATGGCAGCGCCTACGTCAACCACGTGGAGCTGGTGCGCAAGGCCCGCGGCGCCGAGATGCCGGACAGCTTCTGGCACGATCCCCTGATGTACCAGGGAGGCTCGGATACATTCCTGGCTCCGCGCGGTCCCATCGTCATGGGTTCCGAGGCGTGGGGCATCGATTTCGAATCGGAAGTGGCCGTCATCACGGACGACGTGCCCATGGGGACGAGCCCGCAAGAGGCGGCCGGCCACATCAAGCTCTTGATGCTGGTCAACGACGTGAGCCTGCGCAACCTCATCCCGGGGGAGTTGGCCAAGGGGTTCGGCTTCTTCCAGTCCAAGCCCTCCAGCAGCTTCTCGCCGGTGGCCATCACACCGGATGAGCTCGGCGGCGACTGGCGCGATGGCAAGGTGCACCTGCCCCTGGTGACACACCTCAACGGCGCCCTGTTCGGGCAGCCCAACGCCGGGGTGGACATGACCTTCAACTTCTATGAGCTCATCGCCCACGCCACCAAGACCCGGCCCCTCGGAGCGGGCAGCATCATCGGCTCGGGTACCGTCTCCAATTACGACAGAAGCCTTGGATCCTCCTGCCTTGCCGAGCTGCGGATGCTGGAAATTATCGAGTCGGGTCAAGCCACTACACCCTTCCTGCGCTTTGGTGATACAGTGTCCATCGCGATGCAGGATCGCAATGGACTGAATCTGTTTGGCACCATTTTGCAGCGGGTCATGCCGGCGGACGCCAGCCAGACGCAGTGAGAGGATCGGCGGGGACAGGGGCTGGCGAGCGGCAGGTGTCCTTGCACCTGCCAACACAGGGACAGACTATGTTGCAGTTGTTTGGATATTGGCGGTCATCGGCAAGTTATCGGGTGCGGATCGTGATGCAGCTCAAGGGGCTCGATTATGAGCAGCATCCGATCAATCTGCGGCAGGGAGAGCAGCGGGAGAAGGCCTATCGCCGGATCAACCCCCAGGGGTTGGTGCCGTTTCTGGTGGACGGCGAGGTGCAGGTGGGTCAGTCGGTGGCCATCATGGAGTACCTCGACGAGACCTACCCCGCCCACCCCCTGATGCCGTCCGCCCCCGAGGAGCGGGCCCGGGTGCGCCAGATAGTCAACATGATCGCCTGCGACATCCACCCCCTCAACAACCTGCGGGTGCTCAACTATCTGGAGGAGGTCTTCAGGGTGGGCAAGGAGCAGGAGGCCAGCTGGTATCGCCACTGGATCGACGAGACCTTCACCGCGCTGGAGCAGCTCTTGATGACCACGGCCGGGGTCTACAGCGTCGGCAACGAGGTGACCCTGGCGGATTGCATGCTGGTGCCCCAGGTCTACAACGCCCGCCGCTTCAACATGACCCTGGACGACTACCCCACCATCAACCGTATCGTCGCCAACTGCGAGCAGCTGCAGGCCTTTATCAAGGCCGCCCCCGCCAATCAGCCGGATGCGCAAGGGTAAGCACTATCTTTCAGATAAATCAACTTTAGAAGGATTGAATGATGGGAATTAAACTTGGGCCAAAAAGAAAAAATGAAGATGGGACGCCAGATAAGCGGCAACGGGTAACGCCTGAAAAGCAAAAAGAACATCCGGAGCTGAAACCGCACAAGCACAAACCAGGTCATTGACAAAAAAGCAGCTTTAATAAGCTGCTTTTTGTTGCATCTAATCATATTATCCCAATAGGCTTCACCGTTTTGCACGAAGATATAGAACCTTTAACGTCGAACCTGGGGCCAATCTTTCTTCAGTCAAGAAGAGTTCTGTTTTTGCTTTTACAAGATCTGATAGCTTCTTGTAGCCATATAGCCTAGAGTCAAAATCAGGCTGTAGTTTAGTTAGGTAGCTACCAAAAGTTCCTAATTGTGCCCACCCAGCATCATCACTTGATTGCTCTAATGCGGCCAATAGGAAGTTTGCAGGGAATGGTTGTTTAGAATCTGTGGTACTAGAGGGGGCGGGTGCGTGAGGCTGCTTCTGCCCATTTTCATTCTTTTTATCCGGCGGGTTTGTCTCAGCTGTGGCTCCCGGGCGAAGGAATTCGGTAAAGATAAATTTATGACAGGCATTGCGGAAAGCATCTGGTGTCTTTTGCTCACCAAAGCCAAGGACAGTAAGCCCCTCTTCACGTAATCGCATTGCGAGGCCGGTAAAATCGGAGTCACTTGTAATCAGACAAAAGCCATCGAACTTTCGTGTATAGAGCAAATCCATTGCGTCAATAATCAGAGTGCTGTCTGTGGCATTTTTACCTGTGGTATATGCAAATTGTTGAATAGGTTTAATGGCATATTGCTGAAGCACCTTTTTCCACGATGCACTTGTTGGAGCAGTGAAGTCACCGTATATACGCTTCACAGTGGCCTCTCCAAACCGTGCAATTTCTGCCAACAATCCCTCAATAACTGCTGCTTGGGCATTGTCTGCGTCAATGAGTACAGCCAAACGAAGGGTAGGTTCTTCAGCTTCAATTTTCGCAACCAGTCGTGGTGATACCAAGGTAGCTCCTATTATCTGATGATGTCAGCCTATGTATTTAGATGTCATAAACACGCTAGTCATCTTACTTAGCCTAGGTAAAATCATCCATCACATAAACAGGGAAAATATCAGAGATAGTTTGTTTTTGTTGAGCTATTACCAAAGCAAAAGCCCCTCGCAGGAGGGGCTTGGTATTTAACAAAGGAATCTGCCGGCAGATCAGTAACCCTGCTGGTGGACGTCCATCACGGCGCGGCCTGACGGGTCGGCCATCTCCTTGAACTTGGCATCCCACTCCAGGGCGGTCGGGGTGGAGCAGGCGACGGACTTGCCGTAGGGCACGGTGCGGGCGGCGGACTCCAGCGGGAAGTGCTCGTCGAAGATGGCGCGGTAGTAGTAGGCCTCCTTGGTGAGCGGGGTGTTGATGGGGAAGCGGAACGCCGCCGCCTCGAACATCTGATCCGTCACCTCCTGCTCGACCATGGCCTTGAGGCTGTCTATCCAGGAGTAGCCCACGCCGTCGGAGAACTGCTCCTTCTGGCGCCACGCCACCTCGTGGGGCAGCAGATCCTCGAAGGCTTCCCGCAGGATGTGCTTCTCGATCTTGCCCTTGCCGCACATCTTGTCGGCGGGGTTGAGGCGCATCGCCACGTCCATGAACTCCTTGTCGAGGAAGGGCACGCGGCCCTCCACGCCCCAGGCGGCCATGGACTTGTTGGCCCGCAGGCAGTCGTAGAGGTGCAGGGCGGACAGCTTGCGCACCGTCTCCTCGTGGAACTCCCGGGCGTTGGGCGCCTTGTGGAAGTAGAGGTAGCCGCCAAACAGCTCGTCGGAGCCTTCGCCGGAGAGCACCATCTTGATGCCCATCGCCTTGATGTAGCGGGCCATCAGGTACATGGGCGTGGAGGCGCGGATGGTGGTGACGTCATAGGTCTCGAGGTGATAGATGACGTCCCGCAGGGCATCCAGCCCCTCCTGCACGGTGAAGTGGATCTGGTGGTGGATGGTGCCCAGATGGTCTGCCACCTTGCGGGCGGCGGCCAAGTCCGGCGAGCCTTCCAGGCCGACGGCGAAGGAGTGCAGCTGCGGCCACCAGGCTTCGCTCTTGTCGTCATCCTCGACTCGGCGAGCGGCATAGAGCTTGGTGATGGCGGAGATGACGGACGAATCCAGCCCGCCGGAGAGCAGCACGCCGTAGGGGACGTCACACATCAGCTGGCGCTTGACCGCCGCTTCCAGAGCGGCTTTCAGCTCGGCCTTGTCGCTGACGTTGTGCTCGACTGCGGCGTACTCCATCCAGTCGCGCTTGTACCAAGTTTTAAGTTCGCCATCCTTGCTCCAGAGGTAGTGTCCCGGCGGGAAGGTCTCGACGCTCTTGCACACCGGCACCAGGGCCTTCATCTCGGAGGCGACGTAGAAGTTGCCGTGCTCGTCGCGGCCGGTGTAGAGGGGGATGATCCCCATGTGGTCGCGACCGATAAGATACGCATCCTGCTCGGCGTCATAGAGGATGAAGGCGAAGATGCCGTTGAGATCGTCCAGGAAGGCGGGGCCCTTCTCTTTGTAGAGGGCCAGCAGCACCTCGCAGTCGGAGTGGGTCTGGAACTGGAAATCGACCTTGAGGTTTCTCTCCAGCTCCTTGTGGTTGTAGATCTCGCCGTTGACGGCCAATACGTGGGTGCGCTCGGGGTTGTAGAGCGGCTGGGCGCCATTGCCCGGATCGACGATGGCCAGGCGCTCGTGCACCAGGATGGCCTTGTCGGAGCTGTAGACGCCGGACCAGTCAGGCCCGCGGTGACGCAGTCGCTTGGACATCTCCAGGGCCGATTTGCGCAGAGTGGCGGAGTCGGTCTTGATGTCCAGAATGCCGAAAATAGAACACATTGGCGGTAATCCTCTTGATTTTTATATGAGCCCCCCACGTTTGGGCTCGAAATTCCATTTACATTCCTCGCCAATCACAATGCCTAGCGGAAAACCCTTTTGCAAGCGGGAAAACCGCAGAAAATCATGCCGTAAGCGTCAAGCCGTGCCAGGGGATGGTCACCGCCCGGTCGCCCGGAAAAGGGAACGAGGTTGACGTGCGCGTCAGGTCGCGGCGGGTTCGAAGATCACATAGAGCTTGCGACAGGCCACCAGGGTCTCCCACTCGCCGACGAAGCCCGCCGGGATGACGAATTGATCGCCCGGCTTGAGGTGCAGCTGGCCCCCCTGACCGTCGTGGATCCGCGCCTCCCCCTCCAGCAACTGGCAATACTCGTGCTCGGTGTAGTGCACGGCCCAGCGGCCCGGCTCGCAGGCCCAGAAGCCCACGTGAAACTGCTGGCTCGGGTCCGAGTAGTGATTCCACAGGGTCTGGCTCGGGTTGCCGGCACGGATCCGCTCGGGGGCGGGCATCAGCGGGGTGGGGGAGACGGGGTGCTGGTCCAGCAGGATCCAGTCGTTCAGGCTCTTCATGGTGCGTCCTTGGGGTGGCGAGGGGAGCATCCTGCTCCCGTTTAGTTTGTTTAACAATGTTGCGGTTACGTTAAACGAAACGGGCCCCCTTTGCCAAGGGGGCCCGTGTTGTGCGCTTGCCGCCCGGGGGCGGGGCAGGGGATCAGACGATGTCGATGTCGACCACGGAGTCGAAGATGTGGTTCGGCCGAAACGGCATGCGGTCGATGTCCGCCACCTTGCTCACCCCGGAGAGCACCAGCACCGTCTCGAGACCGGCCTGGAAGCCCGCCAGTATGTCGGTGCGCAGGTTGTCGCCGATGATGATGGTGTCGTCGGAGTGGGCCTCCATCCGGTTCAGTGCCGCGCGGATGATCCAGGCGCTCGGCTTGCCCACGTAGAAGGGCTTCTTGCCGGTCATCCGCTCGATGGGGGCGCACAGGGCGCCGCAGGCCGGGTGCATCAATGGGCCGTGGGTGTCCGGGTTGGTGGCGATGAAGCGGGCCCCCTGATCCACGAACTTGGCCCCCAGCTGCATCATGGACCAGTTGTAGTTGCGGGTCTCCCCCACCACCACGAAGTCGGGGTCGATGTCGGTGATGGTGAAGCCCGCCTTGTAGAGCTCGTGGGTCAGGGCCCCTTCGCCGATCACATAGGCCTTCTTGCCGTCCTGACGCTTGAGGAAGTCGGCGGTGCCCATGGCGGAGGTATAGAAGCACTCCTCCGGCACCTCGATGCCGGCGGAGCGGAAGCGGTTTTGCAGATCTTTCTGGGTCTGGGCCGGGTAGTTGGTGAGAAACAGCAGCTTGCTGCCCTGCTCCAGCAGGCGATGGACGAAGCGATCGGCGCCGGGCACCAGATCGTTGTTGTGCAGGATGACGCCGTCGATGTCGCAGATGACGCTTTTTTTCATGGGGACTCCTTGTGTAGGCGCAAGAGGCGGCGGAACGTTGCGCCAACCCTCAAGATCTTCAAATAGTTATGTTGTTTTTTGTGACGCCATTATAAGGCGCTTTGATGACAAGTCTCCCCCGGCGCGCCAGATGGGTGCACAATGGAAGACAAGGGAGGGCGCCGCCCCGGTGGTGCCCGCACAGGATCTGACGATGGAGCCGTCATCATGGAGCACTTTATTGCCGGCTTGCCCAAGCTGGAACTGCACCTGCATATCGAGGGCACCCTGGAGCCCGAGCTGATGTTTGCCCTTGGCCAGCGCAACGGCGTGACCCTGCCCTGGCCCGACGTGGCGAGCCTGAGGGCCGCCTATGAGTTCGACTGTCTGCAATCCTTCCTCGATCTCTACTACCTGGGGGCCAGCGTGCTCGTCACCGAGCAGGATTTTTTTGACCTCACCTGGGCCTATCTGGAGCGCTGCGCCGCCGACAAGGTGGTGCACGTGGAGATCTTCTTCGATCCCCAGACCCATACCGCTCGCGGCATTGCGTTCGAGACGGTGCTGGGGGGCATAGAGCGGGCGCTGCAGGAGGCGGAGCGGGTGTTCGGTATCAGCTGGCGCCTTATCATGAGCTTCCTGCGCCACCTGAGCGAGGAGGCGGCCTTCGCCACGCTGGCAGAGGCAAGCCCCTTCCTCTCCCGCATCCACGGCTTCGGTCTCGACTCGAGCGAGCTTGGCAACCCGCCCGGCAAGTTTGCCCGGGTCTTTGCCCGCTGCCGGGAGCTGGGGCTGCCGGTGGTGGCCCACGCCGGGGAGGAGGGGCCGGCGGCGTACATCTGGCAGACCATACGGGAGCTTGAGGTGAAGCGCATCGATCACGGGGTGCGCTGCAGCGAGGATCCCGAGCTGCTGAGCTATCTGGCGGATACCCGGCTGCCGCTCACCGTCTGCCCCCTCTCCAACGTGCGGCTCAAGGTGTTTGACGAGATGGCGCACCACAACGTGCTGACTCTGCTGGAGCAGGGGCTCTGCGTCACCATCAACTCCGACGATCCCGCCTATTTTGGCGGCTACCTGACGGCCAACTTCCGGGCGCTGGTGCAAGCGCTCGGCGCCAGCCGGGAGCAGCTCTGCCGCCTGTGCCTCAATGCGGTGGAGGCGAGCTGGCTGAGCCTGACGGACAAGGTGCGCCTGACCCGGGACATTCGCCAGCATGCTGCGTTGCACGGGGTGAGCCTGCACTGAGCCAGGCGCCGATGAAGATGAGAGGCAAAGAGGCCCGCCATCACTGGCGGGCCTCTCTCTTGTCAGCCTCGGCGGCGGGCCGAGCGGGTATCAGGCCACCCGCACCAGAAACTTCTCCCCTTGCCCCTCGCGCTTGAGACGGTAGAGCAGGGCGGGCAGCGCCTCGAAGTCGCCGATCACCAGCGGCGGCAAACCGAGCTCGCCGCTTGCCATCTGCGCCATCATGGCGACCCCGGCCGCTACCAGACGGCTCCATTGCCGGTCGGTGCCGAAGGCGTGCTGGGCCCCGAGCGCAATCTCGTGCAATGAGTGGCAATGGCTAAAGGGGGGCTGCGGGTTGCTGGCGATGCGCCCGAGCACAGTCACCATGTGGCCGTAGTAGCCCAGGGCCGTCAGCAAGGTTTCGGCCTGCTGGCTGGAGACCAGATCGATGATCCCCTCGAACGGTTCCCCCCCGTTGGCGGCCTGCAGCTGGGCCAGCCAGTCGTGCTCGCGATAGTCGGCGACCCCTTGCACCCCCAACTGCATGAGCCAGCCATGGTGACGGTGGCTGGCGCTGGCAAAGACCCGTGCCCCCTGCCTGAGCGCGAGCTGCACCGCGAAACGCCCCACATTGCTGCCTGCCCCCGTGATGAGCAGCGCCTCCCCGTGCAGGCGCGGCAGCTTGGCCAGCGCCTGCCAGGCGGTGAGGCCGGGGCAGGGCAGTGCGGCGGCGGCCTCGTCGCTCAGGGCATCGGGCACCGGCAGCAGGGCGCGGGCCGGCACGCAGCTGTGGTGGGCGAAGCTGCCGCCGTGGCGCAAGTCGGTGTGATAGGCGACCCGGGCGCCGAGGCGCAGATGGCTGACGTTGGCGCCCAGCGCCACTATGGTGCCCATGCCGTCGACGCCTGGCACATGGCCTGGCTGCCACTGGGGGTGGCCATGCTCGATGAGTTTCCAGTCCACCGGGTTGAGGGCGATGACCCGATTGGCGATGAGGACGTCGTTGGCCCCGGGGACGGGGAGCGCTTGCCGGGTGAGGGTGAGCTGGCCCGGCTCGCCGGGGGCGTGCCAGCACCAGGCCTGGGTATGGCTCATGGTGACTCCTTGTTGGATGGGGGGGATCCCCTGATTGAATAAGGTAGCGCGACAACACCATTCTCCATGGTTGCAGTCACAAGACAACGAGGCGGGCCCCCGCTGGTGGGGCCCGCCCGGGCTGTCTGTTGGTCATTTCTGCGAGCTGGCCGCCTCAGGCCTGCGCGGCCTCATAGGCGGGATAGTCGGTCAGCCCCTTCTCGCCGCCACCAAACAGGGTGGCGGGATCGTGGGGCGCGAGGGGGTAGCCGTGGCGCAGCCGGTTCGGCAGATCCGGATTGGCCACGAAGGGGCGACCGAAGCCTATCATGTCGGCCCAGCCCGCCGCGAGGGCGGCGCGAGCCCGCTCGCCGTCGTACTTGCCCGCGTAGATGAGGGTGTTGGGGAAGGCGTCCCTCAGCCCCTGCTTGAAGCTCTCGGCCATCAGGGGCGCATCGTCCCAGTCCGCTTCGGCCACGTGCAGGTAGACGATGTCCATCTCCCCCAGCAGGCGGGCGGCGGCCAGGTAGGTCTCCTGGGGGTTCGCATCCACGGTGCCGTTCAAGGTGGTGAGCGGCGCGAGGCGCACGCCAACCCGATCGGACCCGATTTCGCGGCAGACCGCCTCGGTCACCTCTTTCAGGAAGCGCAGCCGGTTCTCCAGGGAGCCGCCGTAGCCATCGGTGCGGGCGTTGGACTCGGAGTCGAGGAACTGGTTGATGAGGTAGCCGTTGGCGGCGTGCAGCTCGATGCCGTCGAAACCGGCCTCCATGGCGTTGCGGGCTGCCCGGCGGAACTGGCCCACCACGGCGTCGATATCGGCCTGGGTCATGGCGCGCGGGGTGACCGTCTCGACAAACCCCGGAGCATCGCTGCCGTTGTCGACAAACACCCGTACCCCTTTCGCCTGGATGGCGGAGGCGGAGATGGGCTGAGCGCCGCCGATGTTGTCGGGATGGGTGACTCGGCCCACGTGCCAGAGCTGGGCGAAGATGGTGCCCCCCTTGGCGTGGACGGCATCGGTCACCCCCTTCCAGCCCGCGATCTGTTCGGCGCTGTGGATCCCCGGGGTCCAGGCATAGCCCTTGCCCATGGGATCGATCTGGGTGCCCTCGGAGATGATGAGGCCGGCCCCGGCGCGCTGGGCGTAATAGGTGGCCATCATGGCGTTCGCCACGTCGCCGGGCTGGCTGGCGCGGGAGCGGGTCATGGGGGGCATGACGATGCGGTTGGCAAGGTGCAGCTGGCCGAGGCGCAGGGGGCAGAACAGGTTGTCGTGGCTCATGGTGAACTCCTCATCTTGGAATGGAGGAGACTCTAGAGGGGATGGTCGTTGTGAAAAAGAGGGGGTATTGCAGAAGAGAATTGCCGTTTTCACAGCAATGGGTCGAACTCCCCAGGGTGTCGCCATAAAAAAGAGGGCCGGCGGCCCTCTCTTCATGTCATTGCCGTCGGGGATCAGGGGGCGAGCGGCGTGACCCGTACCCGCTCGATGCGGCGCTCGCTCACGCCCATGACCTCGAAGCAGAACCGGCCGAGCTGCAGCTGCTGGCCCACCTCGGGCAGGCTGCCGAAATGGGAGAGCAGCATGCCCGCCAGGGTCACGTACTCGTCGCTCTCGCTCACCAGGCCGTCGCAATTCAGGGCCTGCTCGACCTGATGGATGTTGGTGCTGCCGTTGATAAGCCAGCCGGCGCCGTCGATGACCACGTCCGGGGCCTCGTCCTCGTCCGGCAGCTCGCCCACGATGGCCTCCAGCAGGTCGTGGGTGGTGACCAGCCCCTGGATGACGCCGAACTCGTCCGCCACCAGGATGAGGCTGCCTCTGGCCTGACGCAGCTCCGCCAGCAGCCGGATCACGTTGATGGTCTGGGGCACGATGACGGGATCGTTCTGCCTGGCCAGCTCGGCGAGGGATTGCCCCTCGTTCAGGGCAAACAGCAGATCCCGGGCCTTCACCACACCGATGATCTCGTCCAGCTCCCCGTCGCAGACCGGGAACAGGCTGTGAGGGGCCCGCTGCAGCAGGGCGCGGATCTCCTCGGCGCCGTCGTTCACGTCGACCCACTCCATCTCGGCGCGGGGGGTCATGATGGTACGGATGGAGCGCTCGGCCAGGGAGAGCACGCCGCTCACCATGTAGCGCTCCTCCTCACCGAAGCCGGGGGGCAGGGGCGCATCCTGCTCCTCTTCCTCGTCCTCCTGCGGGTGTGCCGAGCGCTTGTTGCCCCCCATCAGCTTGAAGATGGCGGCCGTGGTGCGCTCGCGCAGGGGCTGGCGCGCCTCATGGCGCAGGGCGCTGCGCTGGGCCAGCTGGTTGAAGAACTCGATGAGCACCGAGAAGCCGATGGCCGCGTAGAGATAGCCCTTCGGAATGTGGAAGCCGAAGCCTTCCGCCACCAGGCTGAAGCCGATCATCAGCAGGAAGCTCAGGCAGAGCACCACCACCGTGGGGTGGGCGTTGACGAAGCGGGTCAGGGGCTTGGAGGCGAGCACCATCACCACCATGGCGATGGTCACGGCCGCCATCATGACGCCGAGGTGATCCACCATGCCGACGGCGGTGATGATGGAGTCCAGGGAGAAGACAGCGTCCAGCACCAGGATCTGGGCGATCACCACCCCGAACCCGGCATAGACGCCTGTCGCGCCCTGCTCCTCCGGCCTGGCCTCGAGCCGCTCGTGCAGCTCTGACGTCGCCTTGAACAGCAGGAAGAGGCCGCCCCCCATCAGGATGAGATCCCGCCCCGAGAAGGGGTGATCCCAGACGTGCAGAATGGGGGTCGTGAGAGTGACCAGCCAGGACATCACGCTAAGCAGCCCCAGGCGCATCAGCAGGGCCAGCGACAGGCCGATGATGCGCGCCCTGTCCCGCTGGGCGGGGGGCAGCTTTTTCACCAGGATGGCGATGAAGACCAGGTTGTCTATCCCGAGAACGATTTCCAGGATGATCAGGGTAAGCAGACCGACCCAGATAGAGGGGTCAAGCAGAAATTCCATGTCATAAACCTCAATGAAGACAGATGCAGTGAATCGCGGTCACGGCAAGGGCGCCGTGGTGACAGGGGCGTTCGCTTCAGAGGCGTTGGTTGAGCAGGTACAGATAGGCTTTGATGGGAAAAGACGAAGGGCTACTTCGGGGATTGTCCATGATGGGCAATAAAACCTCGGGTCAAAAGTGAGCCCTGATGATAGCGGTTGGCACCGTTTTGGCAAGAGGGAACCCAGGAAGATGTGATGACAGGGGGAGGCGCGGATGGCCTCCCCTCAGGGGCGTTACAGCCAGCGTTTCTCGCGGGTGAAGCAGACCGACAGCCAGGCATCCCCCAGGGTGTCGCCGAGGCGGGACCAGAGCTCCTGGCGCAGGGCGTCCTGGCGTTCGACGGGCCACTCCTGGCCGGGGGCCACCAGGATGTTGAGTTCGAGATCGAAGCGGCGGCCGCTTTTCGCCAGGTGGCTGTAGCACTCGATCCCATGGCGCAGGCGCAGGGCCTCGACTTCGCTGGCCACCAGCCGGGAGACGTCTCCCTTGGGGGCAATCTTCAGCACTTCCCGCAGGTTGCGGCCCAGCACCTTGATGGGAATGAGGGTGGCACACAGGGCCAGCAGCGAGACCAGCACCGGGTCTATGAAGCGGTTGTAGTGGCCGTAACCCAGGGTATCGAGCCCGATGGCGACCAGGAAGCCGATGAGCAGGGTGGCGCTCAGCAGGGTGTCCACCAGCCACTCCTTGGAGTCCACCCGCACCAGCTCGGAGTCGACCCGCTCGGCCACGTCGGCTTCGATGAGGTAGAGAATGCCGCAGAAGAAGGTGGAGACGACGGCATAGATGAGGGCGTGGCCGAGATCGATTTCCCGTCCGCCCGCCAGCAGGGTGGTGAGGCCGTTGTAGAGTGCCGCCAGACAGAGCAGCAGAATGATGGCGCCGTTGATGACGTTGGCGATGGGTTCGAAGTGGGCGTAGCCGTACTGGAAGCGGGCGTCTGAGGGGCGGGTGACCAGGTAGGCGGTGATGAGTCCGAGGCCCGTCATGCCCATGCTGAACAGGGTGAAGATGCCGTCGAGCATGATGGCGTTGGAGCCGACGAAGAGGCCATAGCCGATGCCGAAAATGGCAAAGGTGATGCAACCAAACAGCGACAGGGTCAGCGCCTGTTTTTCGGTGCGGATCAGCGTACTGATAACATGGCTGTGATTAGCCATAAGAGTCCTCCTTTCAAATGGTGAAGATTGCGCGCGCAAGCGGTTTTCTAGCTGATATACTGCCCGCTCACATGTGAGCGGACTGGTTCGGGGGCCCGCGAAGAGGCTGGCCCGAACGGTCGTTGTCGCCGGAGTTCCGGCATCAAGCAAAGGAAGGGAACAAGGATTCATGATCCCGAGACTCGATTACCAGGACAGTTTGTCACCTACAACCCTGCAGTTTCTTGAGTTGCTGGCGCGCTCAGCATTTCGTGGTGATATCGAAAAGTCTTATGCAAGCCGGTTGGCGATGGCGACGGATAACAGCGTCTATCAGGTGGTACCTCAGGCGGTGCTCTATCCGCGCAGCGCGGATGACATAGCGGTGATGCTCAAGCTGGCCCAGGGGCTCGAGTACGCGGCCTTGAGTTTCTTCCCTCGTGGCGGCGGTACCGGCACCAATGGCCAGTCCTTGGGCGGCGGCATTATCGTCGATCTCTCGCGCCATATGAACCAGATCCTGGAAATTAATCTGGAAGAGGGCTGGGTGCGGGCCCAGGCAGGGGTGGTCAAGGATCAGCTCAACGCCTATCTGAAACCCCACGGCTACTTCTTCTCGCCGGATCTCTCCACCTCCAACCGCGCCACCCTGGGGGGCATGGTCAACACCGACGCCTCGGGGCAGGGGTCGCTGGTGTACGGCAAGACCTCGGATCACGTGCTCGGCCTCAAAGCCGTGCTGGAGAACGGCGACATCATGGCCACCGAGCCGGTCAGCGGCACGCGTCTGGCGGACAAGCTGGCCCTGGAGAGCCGCGAGGGGGAGATCTATCGCACCCTCTATCGCATCGGCAAGGAGCGCCGCGCCGACATCGAGGCCACCTTCCCCAAGCTGAACCGCTTCTTGACCGGTTACGATCTCAAGCATCTCTATATCCCCGAGAGCGACACCCTGGACGTAAGCCGGGTGCTGTGCGGCTCCGAAGGGTCCCTCGGCTTTATCACCGAAGCCAGGCTTAACATCACCCCCATCCCGCGCTACCGAACCCTGGTCAACGTCAAGTACGACAGCTTTCCGTCGGCCCTGCGCAATGCCCCCTTTATGGTGGAGGCTCACGCCCTGTCGGTGGAGACGGTGGATTCCCGGGTGCTGGGGCTGGCCCGCGCCGACATCATCTGGCATTCGGTCAAAAATCTGATCCAGGATGTGCCCGGCAAGGATCTGCAGGGGCTCAACATCGTCGAGTTTGCGGATACCGACGAGGCCGAACACAAGGCCAAGGTGGCCGAGCTGTGTCGGCGCATCGACGCCCTGCTGGCCAGGGGGGAGGCGGGGATCATCGGCTATCAGGTGTGCGATCACCTGCCGAGCATCGAGACCATCTACGCCATGCGCAAGAAGTCGGTGGGGCTGCTCGGCAACGCCGAAGGGCGCAAGAAGCCGGTGGCCTTCACCGAAGACACCGCCGTGCCACCGGAGTCGCTGGCGGACTTCATCATGGAATTTCGAGCCCTGCTGGACGCCCACGGCCTCGACTACGGCATGTTCGGCCACGTCGATGCCGGGGTGCTGCACGTGCGCCCGGCGCTGGACTTGTGCGACCCCGAGCAGGAGGTGTTGCTGCGGCGCATCTCCGATCAGGTGGTGGCGCTCACCGCCAAATATGGCGGCCTGATGTGGGGTGAGCACGGCAAGGGGTTCCGCTCCGAATACAGCCCCGCCTTCTTCGGCGAGCTGTGGGAGGAGCTGCAACGGGTCAAAGGCGCCTTTGATCCCCAGAACCGCGTCAACCCCGGCAAGATCTGCATGCCCTATGGCAGCGGCGCTTCGCTTGTCTCGGTGGACGGGCCCAAGCGCGGCAAGTTCGATCGCCAGATCCCGCTGGCGGTGCGCACCAGCTACACTCGGGCCCTCGATTGCAACGGCAACGGTCTGTGCTTCACCTTCGAGACCGACTCCCCCATGTGCCCCTCGGTCAAGATAAGCAAGGACAGGCGTCACTCCCCCAAGGGGCGGGCAGGGCTGATGCGCGAATGGCTGCGCCAGCTCGCACAGCAGGGCTTCGATCCCCTGGCCGAGGAGGTGGCGCTGCAAAGCGGCGGCCTGCGCGTCAAGCAGATCGTCGACAAGTTCCGCAACACCCTGGCCCGCGCCCGCGGTCAGTATGACTTCTCCCACGAGGTGATGGAGGCGATGGAGGGGTGCCTCGCGTGCAAGGCCTGCACCAGCCAGTGCCCCATCAAGGTGGACGTGCCCACCTTCCGCGCCCGTTTCATGCAGCTCTATCACAGCCGCTACCTGCGCGGGCCCAAGGATTACTTCGTCGGCACCGTCGAGAGCTATACCCCCCTGCTCGCCAAGGCCCCCAAGTTGGTCAACTTCTTCCTCGAGAAAGAGTGGGCCCAGAAGGCGAGCGAGAAGAGCATCGGCATGGTGGACGTGCCGCTGTTCTCGGTACCGACCCTGGCCGAGGAGCTGCGCGATCACAAGGCCCGCTACTTCGACCTGCCGGGTCTGGAGGCCATGAGCCCCGAGCAGCGTAAAAAAGTGGTGCTCATCGTGCAGGATCCCTTCACCAGTTATTACGACGCCCCCGTGGTGCGTGACCTGGTGAAGCTCGCCAGCAAGCTCGGCCTGCAGCCCTATCTGCTGCCGTTCAAGCCCAATGGCAAGCCCCAGCACGTGAAGGGCTTCCTGCGCGCCTTTGCCCGCACTGCGGCCAGCAGCGCCCAGTTCCTCAACAAGGTGGCGGCGCTCGGCATCCCCATGGTGGGGGTCGACCCCTCCCTGGTGCTCTGCTATCGGGACGAGTATGTGAAGGCGCTGGGCCCGGCCCGCGGCGACTTCCAGGTGCTGCTGCCCCAGGAGTGGCTGCTCTCCCT
The DNA here is from genome assembly GCF_019048705.1 of Aeromonas sp. FDAARGOS 1409. Classification (NCBI taxonomy): domain Bacteria; kingdom Pseudomonadati; phylum Pseudomonadota; class Gammaproteobacteria; order Aeromonadales; family Aeromonadaceae; genus Aeromonas; species Aeromonas sp. FDAARGOS 1409. The sequence goes on along the minus strand of NZ_CP077395.1, from coordinate 3,983,472 downwards.
GCCGGCAGAGGTGCTGCCGGTGCGAGAAGCGCAAGCCGCTGCCGAGCCCTGGTATCTGTTTGCCCACTGCACCGAGAAGACGGCGAAACCCTCCACCCACGGCGACTGGGGCACCCTGTTTGGCCGCTTCGGTGCCCGGCTGCAGCCGGTCTCGGTGGGTTGCTGCGGCATGGCGGGCACCTATGGTCACGATGCCAAACAGGTGGAGAACTCCAAGGGCATCTATGGCCTCAGCTGGGCCGAGCCCCTGGCCCGCCTGCCCAAGGAGCGTTGCCTGGCCACCGGTTATTCGTGCCGTAGCCAGGTCAAGCGGATGGAGGGGGAGAAGCTCAAGCACCCGTTGCAGGCCCTGCTGGAACTGCTCTGATGCTCAGCCTCCCCAAGGGATTTCGGGTGCCAAAGGCCCATCGGCACCCGCATTTTCTGTTGCTGCCGGTCAGCCCGGATCAGGCGGTGGTGGAGTTCGTCGCCATGCTGCGCGAGCGCGAGCAGCTCCATCAGCTGTTTCGCCCGGACGACGTCTGGCCCTCCGACCACTTCGGCCTGAGCCAGCACGAGGCCGATCTGGAGTGGCAGCGCTCGGAGTTTCTCGCCAAGCGCTCCTTTGCCTACGGCCTCTGGAGCCCGGATCGGGAGCCCGAGTTCTGGGGCGGCGTCTACCTCTATCCCTCGGTGCTGCCGGAGGTGCAGGTGGAGCTCTTCTTCTGGAAGGTGGCCGAGGCGCCGCTCACCGATGCCGAGCTTGAGGCCGAGCTGCGCGCCTGGCTCGGCAAGGTGTGGCGCTGGCCCGAGCCCCGCCTGCCGGGACGGGAACTGCCCTGGGCCGAGTGGCCAGGGGTGACCTATCCCTGGTGATCTCCAGCCCGGATACAGGATGCCCCACGCGGGGCATCTTTTTTTTCCGTCCTTTTTCGCCGACACTGCACGTTCGCCGACACAGCTCGACGATAACCCATTGATCACGCAAGGAGTCCGCTCGCCATGAGTCAAGAGAACGCCCCGATCTGGCGCAAGCCCATGAGCCTGGAGGGGCTCAACGCCAGCTCCCACAATACCCTGATGGCCCACCTCGACATCGTTTACACCGCCTTTGGTCCCGACTGGCTGGAGGCCACCATGCCGGTGGATCACCGTACCCATCAGCCGCTCGGCATGCTGCACGGCGGGGCGTCCGTGGTGCTGGCGGAGACGCTCGGGTCTCTGGCCGCCAACATGGCGGTGGGGGAGGAGAGCTACTGCGTGGGGCTGGAGGTCAATGCCAACCACCTGAGGGCCAAGCGGGAAGGGGTGGTGACGGGGCGCTGTGCGCCGCTGCATCTGGGGGCGACCACCCAGGTGTGGCAGATTGAAATCCGCGATGAACGTGGGCGTTTATTGTGCACCAGCCGATTGACCATGGCGGTGCTCAAACACAAGCGGGGCAAGGACTCGAGTGATGAGTGATCGGCAATAACGCACCATGAGTGCAAAATAAGCAAGCCATAGTCGCGAGATCCCTCTATAATTGCCAACGTCTTGAGAGGCCTATCACATTTTTCAAGACAGCAGAACAAAGTGGCGCTATAATCGCCGCCTTTTTGCTATTCCGCGGTGTTAGCCGCCTGCCTTAATCTGGAAGAATCTATGTCTGATACCGAACAACTGCCCCTTTTTAGTGAGCTTGGACTGGCCGCGCCCGTATTGAAAGCGCTGCAGGACGTGGGCTATGAGCGCCCGTCCCCCATCCAGGCCGCAGCAATTCCCCACCTGATGGCGGGACACGATCTGCTGGGGCAGGCGCAAACCGGTACAGGGAAGACCGCTGCCTTTGCCTTGCCTCTGTTGTCTCGTCTGGAAGCTGGTAACCGCAACACCCAGATCCTGGTGCTGGCGCCGACCCGCGAACTGGCCCTGCAGGTGGCTGAAGCGTGCCAACGCTATGCCCACCACATGCCCGATTTCCACGTGCTGCCCATCTACGGCGGCGCCTCCTATGAAACCCAGACCCGCGCCCTGCGCCGCGGTGCCCAGGTGGTCGTCGGTACCCCGGGCCGCGTGATGGACCTGATCCGTCGCAAGAACCTGGACCTCTCCGGCCTGAAGGCCCTGGTGCTGGACGAAGCGGACGAAATGCTGCGCATGGGCTTCATCGACGACGTGGACTGGATCATGGATCAGTGCCCGGCCGGTCGTCAGGTCGCGCTCTTCTCCGCCACCATGCCGGAGCAGATCCGTCGCGTGGCCCAGAAGCACCTGAAGCAGCCCAAAGAGATCAAGATCGCCTCCAAGACTGCTACCGCCACCACCATTCGCCAGCGTTACTGGCAGGTGACCGGTCTGCACAAGCTGGACGCCATGACCCGTCTGCTGGAAGTGGAATCCTACGAAGCCCTGCTGGTGTTCGTGCGTACCAAGAACGCCGCCGAGGAGCTGGCCGGCAAGTTGGCCGCCCGCGGTCACGCCTGTGAGGCGCTGCACGGCGACATCCCGCAGAAGCTGCGTGAGCGCACCGTCGACAAGCTGCGTCAGGGCCAGCTGGACATCCTGATCGCCACCGACGTGGTCGCCCGTGGTCTGGACGTCGAGCGCATCACCCACGTGGTGAACTACGACATCCCCTACGACACCGAATCCTACGTGCACCGTATCGGCCGTACCGGTCGTGCCGGTCGCAAGGGCGAGGCCATCCTGTTCGTGGCTCCTCGCGAACGCCGTATGCTGCGCGCCATCGAGCACGCCACCCGCCAGGCCATCGAGCCGATGAAGATGCCGAGCACCGAGGACATCAACCAGCACCGTCTGGCCAAGTTCAAGGAGCGCATCCGCGAGACCATGATGGGCGAGGAGCTCGAGATCTACCACAACCTGGTGAACGAGCTGATCGAAGAGGATTCCGCCGATCCGCTGGAGCTGGCTGCCGCGCTGGCCAAGCTGGTGCAGGGCGATCAGCCGCTGCTGCTGGACGACTCCATCCCGGATCCGCTGCTGAATGCCGGCAACGATCGCGGTGGCTTCGAGCGCCGTGAGTTCAACGACCGCGGTGGTCGTGACTTCGGCAACCGTGACTTCGGTGACCGCGGCGATCGCCCGGCCCGTCGCATGCCGTCCCTGGAGCCGCGTCCGCTCAAGGACAACCCGGACGTGGAGATGGAGCGTTACCGCGTGGACGTGGGTGCCCATCACGGCGTCAAGCCGGGCCAGATCGTCGGCGCCATCGCCAACGAGGCGAACATCGAGAGCCGCTTCATCGGCAACATCGACATCGCCGACGACTTCTCCACCGTCGACCTGCCCAAGGGCATCAGCGCCGAGGTGCTGGAGGTGATCAAGAAGGCCCGTGTCTGCCAGCGTCCGCTGCAGATCACCCGCTACACCGAAGTGCCGGCCGGCAGCAACACGGCCCCCCGTCCGCCCCGTGGTGACCGCCCCTTCAACAAGGAGCGTCCTTTCAACAAGGATCGCCGTCCCAGCGGTGACCGTCCCTTCAACAAGGGTGGGGAGCGCCGTGAAGGTGGCTTCAACAAGGATCGCAAGTTCAGCAAGCGCCGCGACAGCTGAGTCCGGATCCTGCTGACAAGAGGCCGCTCATGATGAGCGGCCTTTTTTTATGCGCACTGCGCAGGGCGGACTCGCTCCTCGCCGCCTTGGCGACGTCCTGTTGCCTCTGGTGCCGCAACGCAGGAGTGGAGCCGGCCAGGGCCTGGTGTTACCTTGGCCGGGCGGCGTGACGCCGTCGTAGCCGTGGATTGAGGGGGAAGCATGGATCGATTGGGGATGATGGAGGTGTTCGTGCTGGCGGTGGAGACAGGCTCCTTCTCGGCGGTGGCCCGCCGGCTGGGGCTGGGGCAGCCCACTGTCTCCAGGCTGATCGCCCAGCTGGAGGAGCACCTCGGCAGCCGCCTGCTGCTGCGTTCGACCCGCGGCCTGATGCCCACCGAGGCGGGGGAGGCCTATTACCAGAAGTCCAGGGAGATCCTGCTCCAGGTCAACGAGGCCGAGGCCATGGTGCAGCAGTGCCGGGCCGGGCTGAGCGGACGCCTGCGGGTGAGCGCCCCCGTCACCTTCGCCCGCCTGCACATCATCCCCCGTCTTGCCGGCTTTCTGGCGGACCATCCCGGACTGGAGCTCGAGATCCTGCTGGATGACGGCAACATCGATCTCATCCCGGCCGGCATCGACGTCGCCTTGCGGCTGGGGGCACAGGCGGACTCAGCGCTGGTGGCCCGCCGCCTCTCCCGGTGCGGGATGCGGGTGCTGGCCACCCCGGCCTATCTGGCGACCAGGGGGGCGCCGGCCTCTCCCGGGGATCTGCAAGACCATGAGCTGGTGATCTACAGCCCGAAACCCGGGATGGGGCAGCAGTGGCGGTTTCATCGGGGGGAGGAGGAGGTGAAGGTGTCGGGGCGTGGCCGGCTGACGGTCTCGGTGGCCGAGGGCATGCGCGCCGCCGTGCTGGCAGGGCTGGGGCTTGGCATCGCATCGGAGTGGATGTTCGCCCCCGAGCTCGCCAGCGGGGAGGTGGTGGCGGTGCTGCCTGCGTGGCAACTGCCCACGCTGGATCTCTGGGCACTGCTGCCGGCTGGCCGCGAGCTCAGCGCCAAGGCCGGCGCCTTCCTGAGCTTCGTGGCAGGCCACTGTGGCCTGGGGCATGCACAGGCGGAATAGCTGTTATGGCGTGAGGTCGCCTACTGGCGACCCGCGTCCCTGGGTAGGCTGTGTGCATCCGGCCCGCCTCAGCGCGGGATCCATTCAGCCAAGAGGATGACAACGTGAGCACATCGCAACCCAGCCCCTCCCTGCTCTTCGCCATGGCCCTGTCGTGCGGCCTGGCGGTCGCCAACATCTATTACAACCAGCCCATGCTGGCGGTGATGGCCAACGACTTTCCCGGGCAGCCCGCCATCGCCCTGATCGCCATGCTGACCCAGCTCGGCTATGCCGCAGGCCTGCTGCTCCTGGTGCCGCTTGGCGATGTGGTCGAGCGCCGCTGGCTCATCGTGGGGCAGTTCGGGCTGATCGCCCTGGCCTCCCTGCTGGCCGCCACGGCCAGCGGGGCCATCAGCCTGATGCTGGCCTCTGTGCTGCTCGGCATCGGTGCCACGGCGGCCCAGCAGATAGTGCCGGTGGCGGCGACCCTGGCGGCTCCGGCCCGGCGTGGCGCCGTGGTCGGCAGCGTGATGAGCGGTTTGCTCGCCGGGATCCTGCTCAGCCGCACCCTCGCCGGGCTGGTCACCGCCTACGGCAGCTGGCGTGCCATGTTCTGGCTCGCCGTACCCCTGGCCTTGCTGGAGGCCCTGCTGATGGCCAGGACGATCCCGCTCGGGTTGCCGCGCACCACCCTGGGGTATGGCCGTCTGCTGCGCTCGCTCATGGGCCTGTGGCGGGAGGAGCCCGCCTTGCGCCGTGCCACCCTGATCCAGGCCCTGCTGTTTGCCTCCTTCAGCGCCTTCTGGACAGTGCTGGCCTTCTATCTCGCCGAACCGGGCTACGGGCTGGGGGCCGATGTCGCCGGCCTGTTCGGCGCCATCGGGGTGGCGGGGGTGGTGGCCGCCCCGCTGGCGGGCCGGCTGGCGGACAGCCTGGGGGCCAGGCCCGTGGTGCTGGGAGGGGCCGTGCTGGTGGCGCTGGCCTGGGTCTGTTTCGAGGCCTGGATCTCCCTGGCCGGGTTGGCGTGCGGAGTCATCCTGCTGGATCTCGGGGTACAGAGCGCACTGGTCGCCCATCAGCAGCGGATCTATGGCCTCAGGGCCGAGGCGAGGGGGCGGGTCAACACCCTCTTCATGACCGGCATGTTTCTGGGAGGCACCCTGGGGTCGACTCTGGCCATGCTGGCCTGGCAGCAGGGGCACTGGGTGGGGGTGGGCTCGGTGGGCATGGGGCTGGCGCTGGTGGCCTGTCTCTGTGCCCTGGCCGGGCGGCGTCCTCTGCAAGCTGCCGGCTGATGGCGGTGCCGGAGACAACAAAGGCGACCCCGGGGTCGCCTTTTTCAGCCTTGCATCCTGTGCTGGTGGTTAGAGCACCATGGCGGCAACCCAGCCGAAGATCACCAGCGGGATGTTGTAGTGGATGAAGGTGGGCACCACGCTGTCCCAGATGTGGTCGTGCTGGCCGTCGGCATTGAGGCCCGAGGTGGGGCCCAGGGTCGAGTCGGAGGCGGGGGAGCCCGCATCCCCGAGCGCACCGGCGGTTCCCACCAGGGCGATGGTTGCCATGGGCGAGAAGCCGAGGTGGATGCACAGGGGCACGTAGATGGTGGCGATGATGGGCACGGTGGAGAAGGAGGAGCCGATCCCCATGGTGATGAGCAGACCCACCAGCAGCATCAGGAAGGCGGCCAGTCCCTTGTGGCCCGCCATCATGCCGGAGACGGACTGCACCAGGCTCTCCACCCCGTGGGTTTCCTTCATCACGGCGGCGAAGCCGGCGGCGGAGATCATGATGAAGCCGATGAGGGACATCATGCGCACCCCCTGGGTGAAGGCATCCTGGCTCTCACGGAACTTGATGACGCCGCCGCAGGTGAAGATGACGAAGCCCGCCAGCGCCCCGAGGACGATGCTGTTGGTCATCAGCTGCAGCCCCAGCGCCACGGCGATGGCCAGCAGGGCCACCCAGATGTGGTTCAGGTTGAGCTCCACCGTCTCGGGCTCGGCGGCCAGGATCTTCTCCAGATCGTACTGGCGCGGTTTGCGGTAGCTGAAGAAGACGGCGATGAGCAGGCCGACGAACATGCCGAACACCGGGATGGCCATGGCCAGCGGCATCTGGCTGTATTCCACCGGCACGCCGTTGTCGACGAGGTTCTTGGCCAGGATGTTGTTGAGGAAGATGCCGCCAAAGCCCACCGGCAGCAGCATGTAGGTGGCGGTGAGGCCGAAGGTGATGACGCAGGCCACCTGGCGACGATCGATCTGCATCTGGGCCATGACGTGCAGAAGCGGCGGGATCAGGATGGGAATGAAGGCGATGTGCACCGGGATCAGGTTCTGGGAGGAGATGGAGACCGCGAGCAGGGAGGTGATCAGCAGGCTCTTGACCCAGAGAATGCGGGAGCTGCTGGCATCCTTGCCGAGCTGGCTGATGACCTTGCGGGCCAGCAGATCGGTGATGCCGGAGCGGGAGATGGCCACCGCGAAAGCCCCCAGCATGGCGTAGGAGAGGGCGATCTCGGCGCCGCCACCCAGGCCGCCGGTGAAGGTGCTGAGGGTCTTCTCGAGGGAGAGGCCGCCGAGCAGGCCACCCGCGATGGCGCCGATGGCGAGGGAGACCACCACATTGATCCGCAGCAGGCTGAGCACCAGCATCAGCGCCACCGCGATAACAACAGGATTCATTTGATTTCCTTATGGTTTGTATTGCTGTCTGTCGAGTGAAAGGCAGCTAGTTTGCGAAAAACCGGACAAATGTCGAGAAAAAAATCGGCGGATCCCGGCCATCGGCAGCATCTTGTGGCACAAGGTTGCTGGCAACCCGGTGCCTGGGCTTCGCCTCTCCTGGTCCAACCTGTTCACCCCCTATCGGACCGCTGTAACGCAGACAGGCTGCCGTCCGGCAGCCTGTCTGGGCAGGTCGGGACTCTCAGACCCCGGCGTCGTCGCTGCTGTCATCCGGGGTGGCCAGGGGCCAGCCCCCCAGACTCTTCCAGCGGTTGACGATATGACAGAACAGTTCGGTGGTGCGCTCGGTGTCGTAGAGGGCGGAGTGGGCCTCTTTGTTGTCAAAGGGGATGTTCGCACTCTGGCACGCCTTGGCCAGCACCGTCTGTCCCAGGGCCAGGCCCGAGAGCGCGGCGGTGTCAAAGGTGGCGAAGGGGTGGAACGGATTGCGCTTGAGGCCGGCCCGCTCGGCGGCGGCCATCACGAAGCCGTGATCGAAGGTGGCGTTGTGGGCGACGATGATGGCGCGACCGCAGTCGCTCTCCTTCATGCCCTTGCGCACCCCCTTGAAGATTTCGGTGAGCGCCTCCTTCTCATCCACGGCGCCGCGCAGGGGGTTGAAGGGATCGATGCCGGTGAACTCCAGCGCCGCCTTCTCCAGGTTGGCCCCCTCAAAGGGCTGGACATGAAAATGGAAGATCTGATCGGGCACTAGCCAGCCCTGTTCATCCATCTTGAGGGTGTGGGCGGCTATCTCCAGCAGGGCATCGGTCTTGGCATTGAATCCGGCGGTTTCAACATCGATGACGACGGGGTAAAAGCCACGAAAGCGGCCCTTGAGGGTGTGAACGGCGTCGGTCATGGTATCTCGGTCGGCATGAAAGGAGGCGGCATTATGGCAAAAAAGCGGGCCCTTGTCCCTTATCCGCCGTCATGGGGCCGGCATCTGGTTCTCTTTGAAGCGCTTGAGCTTATAATTGGCGACTTCAACCATGGAGGGAGAGGCGATGATGAAGCTGGGATTGGCGCACAAGATGCTGCTGGTAGTCTGTCTGCCACTGCTGGCCCTGCTGTTTTTTTCCGGTCGCTATGTCTATGAGCGCTACCGGGTCGAGCAGGAGATGAGCGAGGCCAGGGCCGCGCTGGAGGTGGTGAAGGAGGCGGCGCAGCTCGCCCACGAACTGCAAAAGGAGCGTGGCATGTCGGCCGGCTTCCTGGGGTCCGGCGGCAACAAGTTCCGCGATGCGCTGCCCGCCCAGCGCAAGGTGGTGGACACCCTGTTGCAGCGTTTTCGCCAGGAGCCGGCCCTGCTGGCCCTGACCGAGGTGCAGCAGGCTCTGGCGGGGCTCACCGCCATGCGTGAGCGGGTCAGTGATCTCGGGGTCGAGGTGGCGGAGCCGGTCGGCTTCTACACCCGCCTCGTGACGGAGCTGCTGGCGGTGGTGGACGGGATCAGCGTCGACAGCCGGGACGCCACCATAGCGCTGCAGACCAACGCCTACGCCGCCTTCCTGCAGAGCAAGGAGCGCATGGGGCTGGAGCGGGCGACGTTAAGCAACGTGTTCGGCCGAGACAGCTTCACACCGGCGCTGCTGCAGCAGTTTATCTCGCTGCTGGCGGCCCAGAATACCTATCTTGAGCGCTTCCAGGCAGTGGCGAGCCCCTCCCAGCGCCAGCTGCTGGCCGACAGCCTGGCCTCGCCCGTGGTAGCCAAGGTGGCCGCCATGGAGAAACTGGCGCTCGACAAGGCGGCCACCGGTGGTTTCGGGGTGGATGCGGAGGCCTGGTTTGCCCTGAGCACCGACAAGATAGGCCTGCTCAAGGAGATCGAGGATCGCCTCTATCTGCAGCTCTTCGAGCGGGTCGAGCAGATGCGGGCAGACAGCGCCCGCGCGCTCTGGTGGGGGGCGTTTGGCGTGCTGCTGTGCATCGTCCTGACCACCTTCGTCTGCTGGCGGGTGGTGCGGGATCTGCATCTGGGCTTCATGACCCTGCACCAGACCTTCAAGCGGCTGGTGCAGGAGAACGACCTGACCGTGCGGGTCGACTGGCGCTCGGGGGATGAGCTGGGGGCGCTGGCGCGGGATCTGAACCGCTTCCTCGCCCACCTGGAGAGCCTGCTGCTGGCGGTGCGCCACTCCTGCGACGTGCTGAGGCGCAGCGCCGCCGTCTCGGCAGGGGTCATCGCCGAGGTGAACGCCGGCGTGGTCAGGGGATTTGGCCAGGTGGACCTGGTGGCGACCGCCGCCACCGAGATGGCCTCGACGGTGGCCGAGATAGCCCGCAACGCCACCCAGACCTCCCAGGCGACTCAGCAGGCCATCGGCCGGGCCCGGCAGGGGGACAGGGAGGTGGATCATACCATCAACGCCATCCAGCAGGTGGCGGGCACCCTGGTCGACACCCGGCACCTGGTGGACAGCCTGCATCAGGACACCGAGGCGGTGGGAGAGGCCCTGAACCTCATCAAGCAGATCTCGGACAGGACCAACCTCTTGGCCCTCAATGCCGCCATCGAGGCGGCCCGCGCCGGGGAGTCCGGCCGTGGCTTTGCGGTGGTGGCCGAAGAGGTGAGGGCGCTCGCCTCCCGCACCCAGCAGGCCGCGGACGACATTGCGCAGATGTTGGGCCGTCTGCGCCAGGGGGCCAATCAGGCGGTGACCGCCATGCACATGGGCACAGAGCAGGCCGGTCTGAGCGTGACAGAGGCCAGGCGGGCGGGGAGCGAGCTGAATGTCATCGTCGACGAGGTGCGCAAGGTGAGCGACATGACAGCCCAGGTGGCCACCGCCACCGAGGAGCAGCGCTACGTGACCGACGATATCCAGCACAACGTGATGACCATCCGCGAGGTCTATGAGGCCCATCGCCAGCATTCGGAAACCCTGCAGCAGCACAGCGCCGAGCTGGACACCCTGGCCAGGGAGCTCGCGGAGCGTCTCGCCAGCTTCAAACTGATGGCGCGTTCTCCCACCGACTGAGCGTTTTGCCCTAAAGCTTGCCCCGCCACGGCCGATAGGTAATTCGAGATAGTGTGGAGGGCAAGCCGTTGAATGCTTGGATGTTGGGGTTGATCAGCATATCCGTGAGTATGCCATTGCAGGCGGGAGTGACCGAATTCGGCGCCGGCCTGGATCAGTCCGTCTGGCGCCTGACCTCGGACACACAGGTGGAGTGCCGGCTGGAGCATCCCATTCCCCGCTGGGGGACGGGGGCCTTCGTCAGCCGGGCAGGGCGCAAGATCAATCTGGACTTCGAGCTGAAGGGGCAGCGGCCCCAGGCGCGTACCCAGACGGTGAGCCTCGGGATCATGCCGCCCAGCTGGCGTCCCGGGGTCTCCGGCAGGCAGATAAGCCAGCTGCAGTTCTACCAGCAGTTCGACGGCCTGGTCGCGGGCCAGACCGCCTGGACCATGCTGGACGAGCTGGAAGGCGGGCGCATGCCGACCTTCCAGTATCGCGACTGGTACCGCCAGGACAGGCCGGTAAGGGTCTCTCTCTCGTCGGTCAACTTCAGGGTCAAATACCAGGCCTTCATGGACTGCCTGAGCGGTTTGCTGCCCTACAGCTTCAACGACATCGCCTTCAGCGTGCTCTCCTATGACAAAAACAGCGACCAGTTGTCGCCGGCGTCCAAGCGACGGCTGGCGATGATCGGCGAGTACGTGAAGGCGGACAAGAGCATAGACGTGGTGGTGATCGACGCCTACAGCGACAGCTATGGCGGTCGCTGGCCGAACCAGAAGCTGTCCGAGAAACGAGCCGATGCCATCAAGCAGGTGTTTGTGGATCTCGGCATCGAGGAGGGCAAGGTCTCGGTGGAGGGGCACGGCGAGAAGCAGCACGTGGCTTCCAACGAGACGGAGGCAGGCCGTGCCAAGAACCGGCGGGTGGTGATCAACATGGGCCGTAACGGCACCATCTGAGCGCGTCGCGTACCCGGGCTGGCGAATCATCCACTTCACGCAGCCATAAAAAAATGCCAGTCGGCCGGGCCGACTGGCATTTTTCTTGAGCGAAACGCGAGCTTACTTGGCCAGGGATTCCGGCAGCTCTTCGCGGATCTTGCCGAGCATCTCTTTCAACACACGGGGGTTGGCCACCACTATGTTGCCGGAGTTCTCGTAGTTGTGACCGCCGACGAAGTCGGTGACGATGGCGCCGGCTTCCTTGGCCAGCAGCTCACCGGCTGCGGTGTCCCAGGGCTTGAGGCCGATCTCCCAGAAGCCGTCGACGCGGCCGGCGGCCACATAGGCCAGATCCAGCGCGGCCGAGCCGGCGCGGCGGATGTCGGCACACTCGATGAACATGCTCTGGAACATCTTCAGATAAGACTCGATGTGGTGTTTCTGCTTGAACGGGAAGCCGGTCGCCAGGATGGTGCCGGACAGATCCTTGGCCTTGCCGACCCGGATGCGGTAGCCGTTCAGCTGGGCGCCGTTGCCACGGGTGGCCGTGAACAGCTCGTCACGGATGGGATCGTAGACGACGGCCTGCTCGGTCTTGCCCTTCACGCGCAGGGCGATGGAGACGGCAAAGTGCGGAATGCCCTTGACCAGGTTGGTCGTGCCATCCAGTGGGTCGATGATCCATTGGTAATCCGGATTGGTACCGGCGATCTCGCCGGACTCTTCAGCCACGATGCTGTGTTCCGGGTAAGATTTCTTGATGGTATGAATGATGGCCGCTTCGGCGTCACGGTCAACGTTGGTCACGAAGTCATTGCTGCCTTTCTGGATAACCTCGATGTTCTCGGGTTGAGAGAAGGCTTTTACTACTACTTGACCGGCGTTGCGCGCAGCGCGCACGGCGATATTCAGCATCGGATGCATAGGTTCACCACTGGATGTTAAAGAACGGGGGGATAAAAGGACGCGATATCTTACCAAGATATCCGGGAATAGCAACCGTTATGCCCGGGCGCGATCACGTTCGGAACTGACAGATCTGACGGCTCCAATAAAGGCTCATCTTCGTCTAGTCTTATCGCGACAGCCGGAGAACAGGCTGTGGTGAGCATAGGGATATGAGCCATGAATCTGTCATTAGTCAGTCAAAAACCGTCGGCAGCGACGACATTGAGTGTGCTGGCCGCCTTGCGCAGCGCCAGCGGATTTGGGGATTACTTCAGCGAGATCCGGGTGTCACAGCCGGGGCAGTGGCAACCATCGAAGGAGGAAGCAGCCATCTTGCTGCTGGAAGAAGATGGCGGTGCATGGCCGGCTCCCGCCTGGAGCACCAGCGGCGAGGCGCTGGGATTGCCGGTGCTGCCCCTCCTGGTGCATCGACAATATGACCATCCCCCCCGGGGGCCGGATGTCAGGGATCCCCACTTCTACTTCGTTTCCAATGGCATAGTGCTGGATGAGGCGGAGCTGGCGGATCCCGCCTGCAGCCTAGTGCTGCAGAGCAAGCTCGAGTCCTATTTCCCGCTGCTTTCCCGTCTCATCCTGCTGCGTCAGCGTCAGCCCATGGCGATGTGCAGCTAGTCGTTTCCCCCTCAATGTGGACTGTTCAAACGGCGCAATATTTGTCATAACAGACCGATATTGCGCCATGGCCCATGTTCGCCTGTGGGAGATGGCTCCGATCTGTCCCGCCACAGGGGGTGAGATGAAGGTCTATGAATTGAAGCGGGCCCCAAATGCTCGCCGGGTCAGGATGTTTCTGGCGGAGAAGGGCATAGAGATGGCCTATCATCAGGTCGATCTGGGGGCGGGGGAAAACCTGGCGCCCGCCTTCCTGGCCAAGAATCCGGCGGGACGCATTCCTGTGCTGGAACTCGATGACGGTACCTGTCTCAGTGAAAGCCTGGCCATCTGCCGCTATTTTGAAGAGCTCAACCCAGAACCCAACCTGTTTGGTCGCACGGCGCTCGAGCGCGCCACCATAGAGATGTGGAGCCGCTTCATCGAGTTCAACCTCTGGCTGCCGACCGGCATGGCGTTTCGCCACATCACCGGTTTTTACAAGGACAGGGAGACCGTTTTTCCCGAGTGGGGTGAAGAGTGCAAGCAACAGGCGCTGGCCTGGTTTGACAAGCTCGATGCCCGTCTTGCCGAGGTGTCCTATGTTGCCGGGGATCGCTTCACCATTGCCGACATCCTGGCCCTGTGCACTCTCGACTTTGGCAAGGTCGTCGGCCTTCGCATCACCCCCGAACAACCCAATTTGCAGGCCTGGCATGAGCGGGTGAGCACCCGTCCCAGCGCTCAGGCCTGATCCTTACCTCTGCACATCCAAGGAGTCCAAGATGATAGAGTTGTACACTGCTGCCACGCCCAACGGGTTCAAGGTGTCGATCGCCCTCGAGGAGCTGGGACTGCCCTACAAGGTCATTCCCCTTGATTTCTCGACCATGGAGCAGAAGAAGCCCGAGTTTCTGGCCATCAACCCCAATGGTCGCATCCCGGCCATCGTCGATCGGGACAACGGCGACTTCGCCGTGTTCGAATCCGGCGCCATCCTGATCTATCTGGCGGAAAAAACCGGCAAGCTGCTGCCGCAGGATCCCAAGCGCCGCTCCCAGGCCATCCAGTGGCTGATGTTCCAGATGGGGGGCGTCGGTCCCATGATGGGGCAGGCCAACGTCTTCTATCGCTATTTCCCCGAGAAGATCCCGGCCGCCATAGAGCGTTACCAGAAGGAGGGGCGACGCCTGTTCGAGGTGCTCGACGGTCATCTGGCACACCATGAGTATCTGGCCGACGAGTACAGCATCGCCGACATCGCCACCTGGCCCTGGGTGCGCATTCACGACTGGAGCGGCATCTCCATCGAGGGTCTGGTGCACTTGCAGGCCTGGATGGCGCGCATGGAGGCCAGGCCCGCCTGCCAGAAGGGCATCACCATACCGCCGCGCAATGAGAGCCCCGAGGATCAGGTCAAGCGGGCACAGCAGATGGTGACCCGCTGATGCAAGAAGATGGCCTGCGATGGGCCATCTCTTTTTCTGCCCTCCTGTTATCCCTCCTTCCTTGCATCTCTTTCCCCAGTGCCCGCCTTGCGCCGTCGCGATACCGATTACGACCCTGTGAACTACCGGCTAACGGGGACTCAGGCACGTCACATTAGAAAAACTTGTGGAAGCAGATTATAAAGATTCGTTCGTATTTTGTGACATGAATCACTAAGATTATCGCAAGCCAAAGAGCGTCCTGCTCCCGGCTGGTGCGGGTCCTCCGCCTTGTTTCAATCCTTCAACGACCCCTTGTCTGGATCCTCCTGCAGATCTCTGCCCGGAGGGCGGTGGCTTTTTGATTTTTTCGGACGACATATGTATCGGCACAGTTTCTACCCCCTGTTTTTCCTGACCATTCTGATGGTCGCCGTGGGTCAGATGACCCAGACCCTCTATGTGCCCTCCATTCCCATGATGGCGGGGGACTTTCATGTGGCCTCCGGTCAGTTGCAGGCGGTGATGGCCTGCTACCTCATCCCTTACGGTCTCTCCCAGTTCGTCTACGGTCCCCTGTCGGATCGCATCGGTCGTCGCCCCGTGCTGCTCATCGGCATGATGGTGTTCCTGGCCGGCACCCTGGTCATCCAGCTCATCCCGCACTTCGCGGCCCTGCTGGCGGGCAGCTTCATCCAGGGGCTGGGCACCGGCGCCGGGGGGGCCATGAGCCGGACCGTGATGCGGGATCGCTACAGCGGCGCCGAGCTCAACCGGGCCAACAGCCTGGTGAGCATGGGGGTCATCTTCTCCCCTCTGCTGGCGCCTGTGCTGGGCGGCTGGCTCACCGAGCTGTTCCACTGGCGTGCCGGCTACTGGTTCCTGTTCGGTTTCGGCACCCTGACCACGCTTGCGCTGCTGGCCTGGTTTGGCGAGACGCTGCCAGCATCCGCCCGCCAGCAGCCGCTGCGGGTCGGCGCGGCCTATCGCCACGTGCTCGGCAACCCGCGCTTCCAGGGCAACCTGCTCTGCCTGATGGCCACCTTCGCGGGGCTCGCGGTATTCGAGGCGGCGGCCGGCGTGCTGCTGGGGGACGTGCTGAAACTGAGTGCCCGCACCGTCAGCGTGCTGTTCGTGCTGCCGCTGCCGGGTTATCTGTTCGGCGCCTGGCTCTCCGCCCGCCTGAGCTACCGCCTGAGCCAGGGCAAGCTGATGCGCCTTGGCATCGCCTTCCTGGCGCTGGGCTCCCTCATCATCCTGGTGCCCGGATTGCTCGGGATGGTGAGCGCGGCCTCCCTGGTAGGCGGCGCCGCCGTCTACTTCATCGGCAGCGGCATCCTCTATCCGACCGCCACCTCCTGCGCCATCGAGCCCTTCCCGGGTCAGGCGGGCACCGCGGGTGCCATCCTCGGCGGCATGCAGAACCTGGGGGCCGGCGTGGTCACCCTGCTGGCGGCCAGCTTCCCCATGGAGGGGCAGGTCACCTTGGGGGCCATCATGACCCTGATGGTGCTGATCGTGGCCTTGAGCTTCCTCTGGCTGCGCCACCACGGCGCCCCCCGGGAACAGATGGCCGTCTGACACGGCCAAGAGCCCGCCCCGTTGGCGGGCTTTTTACTGCCTCCTGCCGGGTGGCGAGACGCCGCAGGCGAGTGGAAGGGGGGGGCCGCGCAGGCAAAGAAAAAGCCCGTCGCGATGACGGGCTTTTTGGGTAGGTACCCCGGAGATGCCGTTGCCGGTTTGGGCCCTTGAACCGTCGGTTCAAGGCGGAGATCTAATCTGGCCGCAGGCTTCTCGGTCGGGCCGAGCATGCTCAATAGCCAGAAGGCAGACCCCCTGTTTGGTATGAATATCGGCTCGGGGACTTGAACCGGCTGACAAACACTCCAGGGAATTTCAAAACTCGGTGCGATTAGGGCTGTTGCGCCTCTTCGCCGGATTCACCGTATTGTCCGTGCTCGATCAAGGCTGCTTCTATGGTGCGTTGCAGCATCTTGATCCGCTTGTCCATGGTCTCAGAGTATTGGTGGTTTTTCTCTTTTTCAAGGCAGAGCTCGTGACAGAAATTGAGTGCCGCCATGACGGCCAGCTGTTCGTTGCTGGAGACCTTGGAGCGTTGACGCAGCTCGATGAGCTTGTCGGTCAGCTGGTCGGCGGCCTGGCGCAGGGCATCCTGTTGTCCCAGGGGACAAGACACCTTGTAGGGACGTCCCAAAATGACGATTTCTACGGCCT
The DNA here is from genome assembly GCF_019048705.1 of Aeromonas sp. FDAARGOS 1409. NCBI lineage: Bacteria > Pseudomonadati > Pseudomonadota > Gammaproteobacteria > Aeromonadales > Aeromonadaceae > Aeromonas > Aeromonas sp. FDAARGOS 1409. The sequence continues at coordinate 3,966,988 of NZ_CP077395.1, read as the reverse complement.
CTATGCTCATGCCTTCCTCAATACGGCGGGGCTGATTTCCGCCTTTATCCACGTGGACAACTGGGCGGGACTATATAGCGCAGATGCAGAAGTTTCAAGGCCTTGCTGGCTCTGGGAAGGGGAGAATGCTAGGATCTCGGCCATAAATTCTGCATATTTGCCTGAACTTTGAGCGGATCCTAGATGAGCAAAACGACCCCCCTGAAATATGCGACCCTGGCCGACCTGATGGCACAGCACGAACTGATGGCGACGGCCGTCGAGGCCCATGGCGTGATCTGCGGCCTGGTGTGCGGTGGCGTGGCCCTGGACGACAAGAGCTGGCTGCCCCATTTCAACGATCTGATCAACGACGGTTTCGGGTTGCCGGCACCGGTGCGCCAGGTGATGACCGAGCTCTACCACGAGGTGATCGAGAGCCTGATGGCCCAGAAAGGGGTCGAGCTGCTGCTGCCAAGCGATGAGGCGCCGCTCGACGAGCGCATCGACTCGCTGGTGGACTGGTCCCAGGCCTTCCTGGCCGGCTTTGGCGTGGTGCAGCAGGAACTCTCCAAGGCCTCCGAGGAGTTGCAGGAGATGATCCAGGACATCGCCAGCATCACCCAGATCTCGGCGGAGTTCGATCAGGAGGATGACGAGAACGAGGCCTCCTTCCTGGTGCTCTACGAGCACGTGCGCCTGGGGGTCATGATGGCGTTCGAGGAGTTCGGCAAGCGTCCGGACTCGCCAAGCAGCCCGCCGACCCTGCACTGATCGCCCGCCCCGTCGGGATGTCTGACAAGAGAGCGCCACGAGGCGCTCTCCTTGTTTTGCCGGTCAGGGCCGCCATGACTCGCTAACTGACGGCGCCGAATCGGTTTTTTGCCCGTGGCTTCGCATCCTGCCTGCCGGCTTTGTGGTAGGATTGGTCCACGTTTTTCGTCCATGCCCTCTTCTCATGTCTCAATCTGATCTGGTTCACGTCGACGTGGCTATCGTCGGTGGCGGTATGAGCGGCGCCGTGCTGGCCCTCTCCCTCGCCGCCCTCAAGGGGCCGGACGCGGCCCCCCTGCAGATCCTGCTGCTGGAGGCGAGCGCCCCCGAGCTCAACCTTCACCCCGGTTTCGACGCCCGTGCCATCGCGCTCTCCGCCGGCACCTGCGAGGCCCTGGCCCGTCACGGGCTCTGGCCCCGTTTCGCCCCCCACTGCGCGCCCATCACCGACATCCATGTCTCGGATCGGGGCCACTGCGGCCAGGCCAGGCTGTCGGCGGTGGAATACGGTCTGGCTGCACTCGGCCAGGTGATCGAGCTCTCTGCGGCCGGCATCGAGTTGCAGCAGGCGATGGCGGCCACCCCGCAGATCCGGGTGTGTTGTCCGGCCCAGCTCGCGAACATAGAGCCCGAAGAGGAGGGGGTGATGCTGACCCTGGCCGATGGCGCGCGCTACCGCACCCGGCTGCTGGTGGCGGCCGATGGGGGTCACTCCTTCGTGCGCCAGCACTTCAAGATGCCGGTCAGTCGCCACGACTATGGCCAGAGTGCCGTCATCGCCACCGTCAAGACGGCCCAGGATCCCGCCGGGCGGGCCTTCGAGCGTTTCACCGACGGGGGGCCGCTCGCTCTGCTGCCCATGCAGGACGGGCTATCCTCCCTGGTCTGGAGCGTCCCGCGGGACGAGGCGCAGGCGTTGATGGGGCTGGACGATGCCGCCTTTCTCGCCCGTCTGCAGCAGGCCTTTGGCTGGCGTCTCGGGCGTTTCCAGCGCACCGGCGTGCGTCACCTCTATCCCCTGGTGCTGACGGTGGCCGATTATCCCCTGGCCCAGCGTACCGTGCTGGTGGGCAATGCCGCCCACCTGCTGCATCCCATCGCGGGTCAGGGCTTCAACCTCGGCATGCGCGACCTTGACCTGCTCACCCGCGCCGTCGGCCGGGCGCTCGCGGCGGGGGAGGACATCGGCAGCTTCGAGGTACTGAGCGGCTACTGGCAGTCGCGCCGGGAGGATCAGGCCCAGACCGTCTGGCTCACCTCCTCCCTGGCCCAGCTCTTCTCGAACCATCACGCTCCTCTGGTGGTGGGCCGCAACCTGGCGCTCTCCCTGATGGGCAGAGTGCCCTGGCTCAAGGCACCGCTGGCCTCCCGCACCCTGGGATTCGTCACCGACCTGTGTCGCCAATGAGGTGCGCGCCCCCGGCGGCGGACTCGACATATTTGAGGAGGGACGCCCGCGGGCGTGCCTCCGCTGATCCCGGTGATCAGCCACGAAAGGACATAAGAGAATGCAGATGCAAGAGGTAGATGTGGTGATCGTGGGGGGCGGCATGGTGGGCCTGGGGCTCGCCGCCGCCCTCAAGCAGAGCACACTCAGGGTGGCCGTGGTGGAAGGCCGGCTGCCGGATCCCGTGCTGGGGGCGGCGCCTGACAACAGGGTCAGCGCCCTGAGCCTCGCCAGCCAGCGGATCCTGCAGGGGGTCGGCGCCTGGGACGGCATAGCGGCGCGCCGCCTGCAGCCCTACGAGAGGATGCAGGTGTGGGAGCAGGACAGCTTCGGCCAGATCGCGTTCGATGCCGCCAGTTTGCGCCAGGGCGCCCTCGGCCACATCGTCGAGAACCGGGTGATCCAGCTCGCGCTGCTGGAAGCCATCGGCGGCGCAGGCAATATCCAGCTGCTGACCCCGGCCCGGGCCAAGAGCCTGCAGAGCAGTGCGGCGGGCGCCCTGCTGCTGCTCGAGGATGGCCGCGCCCTCTCGGCCAGCCTGGTGGTGGCCGCCGACGGCGCCCACTCCTGGGTGCGCCGCCAGGCGGACATTCCCCTCACCAGCTGGGATTATGGCCACCACGCCCTGGTGGCGACGGTACGTTGTGCCGAGCCCCACGAGGCGGTGGCGCGCCAGATCTTCACCCCCCAGGGGCCGCTCGCCTTCCTGCCCCTGTGGGAACCCGATCTCTGCTCCATCGTCTGGTCTGTGCCGGCCAAACGGGCCGAGGCGCTGTGCGCCCTGGATGACGAGCGGTTCAGCCGCCAGCTCACCGCCGCCTTCGATGGCAGGCTCGGGCTGTGCAAGGTGGAGGGGGCCCGCAGCGCCATTCCGCTCACCGCCCGCTACGCCCGCGACTTTGCCCGCGAGCGGCTGGTGCTGGTGGGGGATGCGGCCCACACCATACACCCGCTGGCGGGGCAGGGGGTGAATCTGGGCTTGCTGGATGCCGCCGCCCTGGCGGAGCAGATCCTCATTCATCACGGCAAGGGCGCGGACATCGGCCTGCACGCCAACCTGCGCGGGTACGAACGCTGGCGCAAGAGCGAGGCGGCCCGCATGCTGGCGGCCATGGAGGGGCTCAAGCGGCTGTTTGCAGGCAGCAACCCCCTCAAGAAGCTGGTGCGCGGGGTGGGGCTCTGTGCCGTCGACGCCCTCGGCCCCCTCAAGCAGGGCATGATCCGGGCCGCCATGGGGCTGGACGGGGAGCTGCCCGCCCTGGCCAAGGGTGAAAAAATCTAATCTTACCCCGGGGTTTTGACAATAAAACTAATCTGATGGGGCAGTATGCCCCCTCGTGGTGTCAGCCTTTAATGTTGGCAAGAAGCGAAACGTTTTTCCGTAAATTGTGACGAAACGGTAAAAATCAACATTAAATCTCGCCAATGTTCGGTTTGCACTGTTTTTATCACTGTTTTTGCCTTAGTGTCTGGTGTCAGTTTGTCAGGTGGGGATTAGTTTTTTTTGAGCGGCGCCCCGGCGCGCTTGTCATATAATCCGCACCGTTCAAGGAATCACTCCTGCCCGCCCGGGCGGGGACGAGCACAGAGCTTGTGGTCCGTTTTGCCCGACGTGCCGGGGCGGATTGCGAGTGTTGTCGCGAACGCTTAAGGAAACACAGCGATGATCCAGACTACTGTATTGCATCCGAAACACCTGGAAGCGGGTGCCAAGATGGTGGACTTCCACGGTTGGGAGATGCCCATCAACTACGGTTCCCAGTTGGAAGAGCACCACGCGGTGCGCACCGATGCAGGCATGTTCGATGTCTCCCACATGACCATCGTCGATTTGACCGGCGAGCGGGTCAAAGCCTTCCTGCAACACCTGCTGGCCAACGACGTGGCCAAACTCACCGTCCCCGGCAAGGCCCTCTACAGCGGCATGCTCAATCCGGAAGGCGGCGTCATCGATGACCTCATCACCTATTACCTGACCGATACCTTCTATCGCCTGGTGGTGAACTCCGCCACCCGCGAGAAGGATCTGGCCTGGATCCGCCACCACGCCATCGACTTCGCCGTGAGCGTGACCGAGCGCCCCGAGCTCGCCATGATCGCCGTACAGGGCCCCAACGCCAAGGCCAAGGCGGCCAAGGTGTTCACCCCTGAGCAGAATGCCGCGGTTGAGGGCATGAAGCCCTTCTTCGGCGTGCAGGCAGGGGATCTCTTCATCGCCACCACAGGCTATACCGGTGAAGATGGCTACGAGATAGTGGTGCCCCAAGAGAAGGCGTGCGATCTGTGGCAGGCCCTGCTGGACAACGGCGTGGCCCCCTGCGGCCTGGGTGCTCGCGATACCCTGCGCCTTGAGGCCGGCATGAACCTCTACGGCCAGGACATGGACGAGTCAATCTCTCCGCTCGCCGCCAACATGGCCTGGACCCTGGCCTGGGAACCCAGCGATCGCCAGTTTATCGGCCGCGCCGCCCTGGAGGCCCAGAAGGCTGCCGGCAACCAGCCCAAGCTGGTGGGCCTGGTGATGGAGGAGAAGGGCGTGCTGCGCAGCGGCATGCCGGTCACCTTCACCAGCGAGAGCGGCGAAGTGCGTGAAGGGGTGATCACTTCCGGCTCCTTCTCGCCGACCCTGGGTTACAGCATCGCCTTGGCGCGGGTGCCCCGCGATATCGGCGAACAGGCCCAGGTGGAGATCCGCAAGAAGCTGGTCACCGTGAAAGTCACCAAGCCGGCCTTCGTGCGCAACGGCCAGCCCCTAGTGTCATGATTCATTGCGGCGAGGGGCGTCCCTTCGCCGACCCATTTTTGTTGAAGCGATCCAAGAGCATAAAGGAAGCACAAATGAGCCATATCCCGAGCGAACTGAAATATGCCACCTCCCACGAGTGGGTCCGTGTCGAAGCCAACGGCGAAGCCGTGGTCGGTATCACCGAGCACGCCCAGGATCTGCTGGGTGACATGGTGTTCGTCGATCTGCCGGAAGTGGGCAAGCAGGTGAGCGCCGGTGAAGATTGCGCCGTGGCGGAGTCCGTCAAGGCCGCCTCCGACATCTACAGCCCGGTGAGCGGCGAGATCCTGGCCGTCAACGAAGAGCTGGAAGGCAGCCCCGAGCTGGTCAACTCCGACCCCTATGGCGCCGGCTGGCTGTTCCGCATCAAGCTGGACGACGCGGGCGAGCTCGCCAACCTGCTGGATGCCGACGGCTACCAGAACGTGGTGGACGAAGAGTAATGCCCCCGGGCCCTGCCAACACAGCAGGGCCCTCTTGTATGACTGCCATCCTGCGGCCATGGAGGTTGCAGGAAGGGCGCAGCCTCTGCGCCTTCGGGATGCCCTTGCCGCATCCCCCGTCTGCCTGCGGCGGACAGAGAACATGAGTGGAGCCGGTATCTGCCGGCTATCAGGAACATCAGGTCTTGGTTATCAGGCCTTCATACCAGGACTTATTTACCAGGAAATAGGGAAATGACCCAGTCACTGTTTGAACTCGAGCAAAAAACCGATTTCATCCGCCGCCACATAGGCCCGGGTGAGGAAGAGATGCGCGCCCTGCTCGCCACCGTGGGCGCCGAGAGCCTGGACGATCTGATTGAGCAGACGGTCCCCGCCGCCATCCGCCGCCCGGGCCCGCTCGGTGTCGGCGCCCCCATGACCGAGGTGGAGGCCCTGGCCAAGCTCAAGGGCTATGCCGCCCAGAACCAGATCGCCAAGAGCTACATCGGCATGGGCTATCACGACACCCATGTACCCCACGTCATCCTGCGCAACGTGCTGGAAAACCCGGGCTGGTACACCGCCTACACCCCCTATCAGCCCGAGCTGGCCCAGGGCCGCCTCGAGGCGCTGCTGAACTTCCAGCAGCTCACCCTGGATCTGACCGGCATGGATCTGGCGAGCGCCTCCCTGCTCGATGAAGCCACCGCCGCCGCCGAAGCCATGGCGCTGGCCAAGCGCATGGCGAAATCCAAGTCCAACCTCTTCTTCGTGGCCGACGACGTGCACCCCCAGGTGATCGACGTGGTCAAGGAGCGCGCGGTGCACTTCGGTTTCGACGTGGTCGTCGGCCCGGCGGGCGAGGCGGTGAGCGAAGAGGTGTTCGGTGCCATGTTCCAGTACCCGTCCACCACCGGCAATGTGACCGATCTGCGTTCCCTCATTGCAGCCGTCCAGGCCCAGAAGGGGCTGGCCTGCGTCGGCGCCGACCTGCTCTCCCTGCTGCTGCTCACCTCCCCGGGTGAACTGGGCGCCGACGTGGTGTTCGGCAGTGCCCAGCGCTTCGGCGTGCCCATGGGGTACGGCGGCCCCCACGCGGCGTTTTTCGCCACCCGCGATGCCTACAAGCGCTCCATGCCGGGCCGCATCATCGGCGTCTCCAAGGATGCCCGCGGCAAGGCCGCCCTGCGCATGGCCATGCAGACCCGCGAGCAGCACATCCGCCGCGAGAAGGCCAACTCCAACATCTGTACCGCCCAGGTGCTGCTGGCCAACATGGCGAGCTTCTACGCCGTCTATCACGGCCCTGTGGGGCTCAAGACCATCGCCTCCCGCGTCCATCGTCTGACCACGATCCTGGCGCTCGGCCTGAAAGCCAAGGGCGTGGCCCTCAAGCACGACAGCTGGTTCGATACCCTCACAGTCCTGACGTCGGACAAGGCGGCGCTGATTGCCAAGGCCGAAGGGCTCGGCATCAACCTGCGCGCGGATCTCGACGGCGCTGTGGGGGTGTCGCTCTCCGAGACCACCACCCGGGGTGACGTGGCCGAGCTGTTCGACCTCTTCCTGGGACAAGGCCATGGCCTGGATGTGGAGGCGCTGGACAAGGCGGCCCAGACTCATCACGCCATCCCGCAGGCGCTGCTGCGCACCGATGCCGTGCTGACCCACGAGGTGTTCAACAAGTACCACTCCGAGACCGAGATGCTGCGCTACATCCACCGTCTCGAAGCGAAAGATCTGGCCCTCAACTATGCCATGATTTCCCTCGGCTCCTGCACCATGAAGCTCAACGCCACCGCCGAGATGATCCCGGTGACCTGGCCCGAGTTTGGCAAGCTGCACCCCTTCGCGCCGCTCAAGCAGGCCAGGGGCTACCAGCTGCTGCTGGCAGATCTGGAAGACTGGCTGGTGAAGGTGACCGGCTACGATGCGGTCTGCATGCAGCCCAACTCCGGCGCCCAGGGGGAATACGCGGGCCTGCTCGCCATCAAGAAATACCACGAGTCCCGCGGCGAGGGGCATCGCGACGTCTGCCTGATCCCGGCTTCCGCCCACGGCACCAACCCGGCCTCCGCCCAGATGGCGGGCCTCAAGGTGATCGTCACCGCCTGTGACAAGGCCGGCAACGTGGACTTGGACGACCTGCGTGCCAAGGCTGCCGAGGTGGGTGACCAGCTCTCCTGCCTGATGGTGACCTATCCCTCCACCCACGGGGTGTACGAGGAGACCATCAAGGAGGTGTGCGACATCGTTCACCAGTACGGCGGTCAGGTCTATCTGGACGGCGCCAACATGAACGCGCAGGTCGGGCTGACGGCGCCAGGCTTTATCGGGGCGGACGTGTCGCATCTCAACCTGCACAAGACCTTCGCCATCCCCCACGGCGGTGGCGGTCCGGGCATGGGCCCCATCGGCGTGAAGAAACACCTGGCACCCTTTGTGGCCGGTCACGCCGTGGTCAAGACCGACAAGGAGAGCCGTGACAACGGCGCCGTGTCTGCCGCCCCGTTCGGCTCGGCCAGCATCCTGCCCATCAGCTGGATGTATATCGCCATGCTGGGTGACGAGGGGCTGAAGAAATCCACCCAGGTGGCCATCCTCAACGCCAACTACCTGGCCAAGAAGCTCGGCGAGTCCTTCCCCGTGCTCTATACAGGTCGCAACGGTCGGGTGGCCCACGAGTGCATCCTGGACATCCGCCCGCTCAAAGAAGCCAGTGGCATCAGCGAGATGGACGTGGCCAAGCGCCTGATGGACTACGGCTTCCACGCGCCGACCATGAGCTTCCCGGTGGCGGGCACCCTGATGGTCGAGCCGACCGAATCCGAATCCAAGCGCGAGCTGGATCGCTTCGTGGAAGCCATGACCGCCATCCGCGCCGAGATCGCCCGGGTGCAGGACGGTCACTGGAGCCTCGCCGACAACCCCCTGGTCCATGCGCCGCACACCCAGGACGACGTGATGGATGCAGAGTGGAACCGTGGCTACAGCCGTGCCGAGGCGGTTTTCCCGTCCGACGCCGTGCGCGCCGCTAAGCTGTGGCCGTCGGTCAACCGCATCGACGATGTCTATGGCGATCGCAACCTGTTCTGCTCCTGCGTGCCCACCGAGGATTACGCCAAGTAATCGCGGCGCAGTAGGACTGACAGCCAATATGCACAAGGCCACCCCCAGGGGTGGCCTTGTTGTGTGTGGCGCCCGCGCGAACGGGCTACTCGCCCCGGCGCGCCGCCTCGATGGTGGCAATATCAATCTTGCCCATTTGCATCATGGCCTCGAAGGCGCGTCTCGCTGCCTCGGGATCGGGATCGCTTATCGCCTCGATGAGGACCTGGGGGGTGATCTGCCAGGAGATGCCCCACCTGTCCTGGCACCAGCCGCACTCGCTCGCCTGACCGCCGCTGTCGATGATGGCGTGCCAGTAGCGATCCGTTTCGGCCTGGCTCTGGGTGGCCACCTGAAACGAGAAGGCCCAGTTGTGGTTGACCCCGGGCCCGCCGTTGAGGCCGAGGCAGGGGATCCCCATCACGCTGAACTCGACCGTCAGCACGTCCCCTTTCTTGCCGGCGGGATAGTCGGCCGGGGCCCGGTGTACGGCACCGACGGTGGAGTAGGGGAAGGTTAGGGCGTAGAAGTGCGCCGCCTCTTCGGCATCCCCGTCGTACCAGAGGCAGATCCGGTTCTTTGCAGCTTGCGTCATCTCATTTCTCCGTTGAAAACAGCGGAACAGTTGCCGGCCAGGCGTTGCTATTGGGCCGGAGGGGCGGCCGATACGGACGCCGCCTCGGTGGCGTCGACGGCGGCACTCAGTGCCTCGTTGAACTGATCCAGTTGCGCCCTGGCTTGATTGGCCTGCTCCGCCTGGAGTTTTCCGGTGGTTGCCGCCGTGCTGAGCAATTCGCCGCCGCACCCGGTCAACAGGGCAGCGATGAGTGGCAGCAGGTATCTGGATGTCGACATGGATCCCCCGTACGGTCTGGTGGTCAATGGTGTGCGCCTCCCTCGGCGAGGCCGTTCAGGGTTGAGTGTAGTGCCAGAGTGAATAGGGAAGCTCGAAGAGGCGTCAATCCCTTCCGTCTCACTCCGTCATGGGTCAATGCCTCATCACAGTGGCCTCTGCCAGGTTAAAGCCTTGTCCTAGCTTGAATGCCCTGCCCTTGCGGTCTGGCTGTCGCGACCACTCTACCAGTTCCCGATGAGCCCATGCTCAAGGGGGATATCATCAAGGCGCAGTGCATGGCACGCGCCGATGCTGACGGAACTTACCCTGGCCGATACCGTTTTTTTGTGGCAGTCAAGTGCCCTCATGCGGTTGCCCCGACTCTGGATGTTGGTGCAGGATGCCTTAACGGCATCATGCGACTCGCGTGATCCACCACAAGGAGCGAGCGATGGACAGTACCCAGCGATTCTCGACCCGGGTCGAGGCCTATGTGAAATACCGCCCCGGTTATCCCGCGGCCATGCTGGATTTTCTGGCCCGCGACTTGGCCATGGGGCCCGAGGCCCAGGTGGCCGATATCGGCGCGGGCACCGGCATCCTGACGGCCCTGCTGGCGCCCCGGGTGGCGCGAGTCTGGGCGGTGGAGCCCAATGACGAGATGCGGGCGGCCGCCAGACGGCTGCTGGCGGATGTGGGCAACGTCGGCTGGTCCCACGGCAGTGCGGAGGCCACCGGCCTGCCGGCGGGCTCGGTGGATCTGGTGACGGTCGCCCAGGCGTTTCACTGGTTCGATCGCACAGCCTTCCGACTGGAGTGCCAGCGCCTGCTCAAACCCGGTGGCCGGGTCGCCCTCATCTGGAACGATCGGCTGATGAACACCCCGTTTCTCGAGGCGTACGAGGAGGGGCTGCACGCCTACTCGGGGGATTACGAGGAGGTCAATCACCGCAACCTGGGCGAGACGGATTTTCGTGCCTTCTTCGAGGGGGAGTATCGGCTCGATCGCTTCGAGAACCAGCAGCTGTTCGATCTCGACGGCGTGCTGGGGCGGCTCAACTCCTCCTCCTATGCCCCAGCCGTCGGCACCCGGGCCCACGATCAGATGACGGCGCTCATCCGCCGTGCGTTTGAGCGCCATGCAGTGAACGGCAAGATAGCGTTCAACTATTGCACCCTGGTCTACAGCGGCCGGGTATAGCGAAGCGCGAGTGGAAGGGGGCGGGAGGACGGCCGGGCCGTCGATCGCCTGCCCCTGTGTCGGCGCTTTTCCTGGCCCGGAGATCAGCGCCGTCGCCCAGGTTTTTCCTTGACCAGAAAACACTCAGCATCTCCCTGTTTTATCAGATAAAACCGCATTTACCCCCCAAATCTGCCTGAATCGTGCTTGAACAAGGCCGCGAAAGGATTCGCCCTCTCGAAAGTGATAACGGCATACTGCGCGCCTTTTGATGGCAGCCCTGTCGGTATCTCGGGGCAAGCGAAAAGGGTAATGGGCAGGATCCAGGGTATGTTGACGTTCAGACGCACGCAGAAAAATTTCACCTTCATCACGGGCTATCTCTGGCTGCTGGCCTTGCCGATGCTGCTCGGGATTGGCGGCCTGTTTGCCCTGTCGGTCTACAACCACGGCGTGGTCGTGGAGCAGAAACTGGCCAGCCTGAACGGCATGGCGGTGGTGACGGAAGACAGGATGCTCGACCACCTCGAGCAGCTGATGTCCGTCGAGGTCACGGCGGACCTGCTGACCCCAGTGTTCTCCTCGAGCGAGGCCAGGCAGGTGTATCGCGAGCGGTGGGGCAACATGGCGGCCCTCGATCCCCTGGTGACCCTGATCTTTCATGCCGATTCGAACGGCTATTTCTTCTCCGGCAGCAAAGAGGCGGACCAGGCCTGGGTCAATGCCAGGGCCAATGTGCGATCCAGAGCCTGGTTCAAGGGGGCGCTGGAGGCCCGGACGTTTTACTGGACCCCGGCCTATCAGGACATCTTGACGGGCGACTACATCCTGACCCTGGCTCATCGTCTGACGGATGGCCGGCAGCAGGGTGAGCAGGGGGAGCGGGTCATCGGCATCGACGTGAACGTTGCACAGTGGTCCAAGATGCTCAGGGACATGCTGTATGGGGACAATGCCGTGAGCCACATGGTGATTGACCGGCGCACCCACCAGATCCTGGTGAGTTCCCAGTCGGCCTACAACGGCCAGATCCTGCAGGCCCCCTGGCTGGCGCGCCTGACGGCGCACTCCGGCTCCTTCTACTCGGACCCTGGCAACGAATACGTGGCCTACGCCACCCTGCCGGACCGGGAGCACTGGATGGCCATCACGGTACAGCCAAGGCGAGACTCGGTTGCCGCCATGGGGGGAGGCCTGGCGCTCGGGCTGCTGGTCATTGCCAGCGCCCTCTTCATCACCATGTCGGCCTTCTTCCGCCTGCGCCTGCTGGTGCTCATCGACAACCTGGCCGGCCGGATCCGTCGACTCGGTGCCGGCTCGCGAGAGGCTCGGCCGGTGAGCGTGCTGCCCGCCTTCCCGGAGATGGCCTTGCTGGATCAGGAGCTGGATCAGGTGTCAGATCACCTGCAAGAGTCCTTTGACCTGGCCCACAGGGACGCACTCACCGGCAGCTACAATCGGCGGTTTCTGGATCAGCGTCTGCGCCAGCTGCACGAGGAGGGGAACAGCTTTGTCCTGGCCCTGGTCGACCTGGACAATTTCAAGCAGCTCAACGACGTCTACGGCCATGCCGGCGGCGATGCGGCGCTGTGCCGTTGTGTCGAGCTGGGACAGACGTTACTGGGGGAGGGGGTCTTACTGTGCCGCTACGGTGGCGAGGAGCTGGTGGCCCTCTTCGAGCAGCACTCGCTGGCAGAGGCCGAGCGGCTGATGGAGTTGTGGCGGTGCCAGCTCAGCGAGCAGAAATGGCGGGAGAAGGGGATGCGGGTCACCTTCAGCGCCGGTATCGGCACCAGCCAGGGACGATCCCCCGAGGTGCTGATAGCCCTGGTCGACAAGGCGATGTATCAGGCCAAGCGTGCCGGCAAGAACCGCATCCATCGCATCGAGGAGGCATAGGTAGCGAGCGTCTGCCTGCCGCCACCCCGCTCATGACAAGGCCCTCGCCACGGGGGACGAGGGCCTTGTGTCAAGTGGGCTGCCTGCCACATCGGTGCGATGCAGGGCAGACCGTCGCGCGGCGAGCCGGCGACTAGCCCTCGTCGATGCCGAGAATGGCCATGGCCTTGGCCAGGCTATCGACGGATTCCTGATGTTTGCCTGCCTTGTGCAGGCTCTCTCCTTCGGCCCTGAGCTGCTTCACCTCGGCCAGCCGCTCGGCGCTGAGCGCCGGGTTTGTGGCCAGGGCGTCATCGATCTTCTTCATGTCCATGGGACAGTGGAAGGCGAGGGCGCTGGCGGAGAAGAGCAAAGTTGCCAACAACAGCGTGAGTCTCATCTTGACGACCTCCATGATGGGATCCCGTTAAGGATAGCCTCTCAAAAATGGGGGCGGTCGGTTGAAGTGGGCAAGAAACAGACGCTACCATGACCGTTTTACCCCGAGGGGAGGCGTCATGGCACTCACGAGATTGTTCTCACCCCTGACCAGTCTGGTGGTCTTCATCCTGGGTCACGGCCTGTTCAACACCCTGCTGACGGTGCGCCTCTCCGCCGAGCAGGTGTCCGCCCAGGCCATCGGCCTGGTGTCGGCGGCCTACTTCGGCGGCCTGGTGCTGGGGGCCTTCGTCAACGCCCGTCTCATCATACGGGTGGGCCACATCCGGGCCTATGCGGCCTATGCCTCCCTGCTCTGCTTCCTGTTTCTGCTTCACGGCATGGTGGTGGATCCCATCGCCTGGACCGTGCTGCGGCTGGTGGGGGGCTTTGCCACCGGCGGGATCTTCGTGGTGCTGGAGTCCTGGATGCTGGTTTCCAGCACCCCGGCCAACCGGGGACGGCTGATGTCCCTCTACATGATCCTGCTCTATGGCTCCCTGGCGATGGGGCAACAGCTGCTCAAGTGGGTGGACCCCATGGTGCTGACCCCTTTCGCCCTGTGCGCCATGGCGGCGACCCTGTCGGTGGTGCCCCTGGCGCTATCCCGGGTATCGACCCCGGCCATGGTGGCCCCCCAACGGGTCGGGGTGCGGGAGCTGGTGCGCCTCACTCCGGCGGGGATGGGCAGCAGTTTCACCTCGGGCCTGGTGCTCGGTGCCATCTACGGCCTGTTGCCGCTCTATTTTACCGACAGCGGTGCCACGCTCTCGCGGGTGGCGGACATGATGGCGTTGGTGATCCTGGGGGGCATGTGCCTGCAATACCCCATAGGCCGGATGTCCGACCGCCATGACAGGCGGCTGGTGATCCTGCTGCTGTGCAGCGCGCTGACCCTGCTCGCCCTCATGATGGCGCTGCTGCCAGGCGCCTGGCGCGCGCCGATCGAGGGAGGCCTGATCTTTCTGCTGGGGGGGATGGCGTTCTCCATCTACCCCTTGAGCCTCAGCCACGCCTGCGACGAGTTGCGCCCGGATCAGGTGCTGGGGGCCAACCAGGGGCTGCTGCTCGCCTACAGCCTGGGGGCCATGATAGGGCCGCTGCTGGCCCCCTCGGTCATGGGGCTGTTCGGGCTGCAGGGGCTGTTCGTCTACTTCGCCCTGTGCGGCCTGCTGCTGGCGGGGTATCTGGGCTGGCGCAGGCGGCAGCGGGCCCCCATTCCGCTGGCGGAACACCAGGTGTTCATGCCGGTGCCCCCCAACACCCCCATGACGGCGGAGCTGGAGCCGAGAACGGATCTGGCAGGGGAGGCGGTACCCGCGAGTTATGCCGCGCCTGACGCAGAAGAGAGGACGATAAGGGAAGAGGTGCAGGAGAGGGACGCGCCGCGGGGGCGTTGAAGGCTGCCGGCCCAACGACGGGGATAAAAAAGCCGACTCAGGGAGTCGGCTTTTTGCTGGCGGAGCCTATCAGGCGGTCACGGCCTCTGCCTTGGCGGCCTCGGGGGCCGGCGTGCGGATGAGGTAATCGAACGCCCCCAGGGCGGCGGTGGCACCGGCCCCCATGGAGATGATGATCTGCTTGAACGGCACTGTGGTGGCATCCCCTGCGGCGTAGACGCCGGGCAGGGAGGTGGCGCCCTTGGTGTCGATCTCGATCTCGCCGAAGCGGGTCAGGGCCACCTCGCTCCCTTTCAGGAACTCGGTGTTCGGGACCAGGCCGATCTGGACGAAGATGCCGGCCACGGCGAGGTGCTTGATCTCGCCCGTGGTGCGATCCTCGTAATCCATGCCCACCACCTTGCTGCCGTCACCGATCACCTCGGTGGTGCGGGCGCTCATGATGATGTCGATGTTGCCCATGGAGCGGGCCTTCTTCTGCAGCACGTCGTCGGCGCGCAGGGTATCGGCGAACTCCACTACTGTGACGTGTTCGACGATGCCGGCCAGATCGATGGCCGCCTCGATGCCGGAGTTACCGCCACCGATCACCGCGACCCGCTTGCCCTTGAAGAAGGGGCCGTCGCAGTGGGGGCAGTAGGCCACGCCCTTGGTGCGGTATTCCACCTCACCCGGCACGTTTAGGTCACGCCAGCGGGCGCCGGTCGCCAGGATCACGGCGCGGCTCTTCAGGGTGGCACCGGAGGCGAGATCCACGTTGACGTAGCCATCCTTGCTGATGGCGGCGGCGCGCTGCTCGGTGATCACTTCCACGCCGTACTGCTTGACGTGCTGCTCCAGGCTGGCGGCGAGCTTGGGGCCTTCGGTGTAGGGCACGGAGATGAAGTTCTCGATGCCGACGGTGTCCATCACCTGGCCGCCGAAGCGCTCGGCGACGATGGCGGTGCGAATGCCTTTACGGGCGGCATAGATGGCCGCCGCGGCGCCGGCCGGGCCACCGCCCACCACCAGCACGTCGTAAGGCGCTTTTTCGCTCAGCTCGGCGGCCTTGCGCTCGGCGGCGCCGGTGTCGAGCTTGGCGACGATCTCTTCCAGCGAAATGCGGCCCTGGCTGAACGGCTGGCCGTTCAGGTAGACGTTCGGGACCGCCATGATCTGGCGCTCGTTCACCTCGTCCTGGAACAGGGCACCGTCGATCATGGTGTGGCTGATGCCCGGGTTCAGGGTGGCCATCAGGTTCAGGGCCTGTACCACGTCCGGGCAGTTGTGACAGGAGAGGGAGATGTAGGTCTCGAAGTGGAACTCACCCTTCAGGTTCCTGACCTGCTCCAGCACGGCCGGATCGGCCTTGGAGGGGTGGCCGCCGCTTTGCAGCAGGGCGAGCACTAGGGAGGTGAATTCATGACCCATGGGAATGCCGGCAAAGTGCACGCGCGGGGCTTGCCCCTGGGGCGCGATGCTCATGGAAGGCTTGCGGGCGGCAGTACCATCGGTCAGGGAAATCTTGGGGGACATCTCGGCTATCTCGGTGGCCAATGCCAGGAGCTCTGCGGATTTGTCGCTGTCGTTGCCGGACACGCTGATCTCGATGGGATTGACGATGTACTGCAGGTAACCGTTGAGTTGTTGTTTGAGGTTGGTATCTAACATGGTCGAATTCCTTCTGTCTGAATGCGGGTCGGCGGTATGGCTGAATACTGAAAAGACTGTGCCGAAAAGCAGGCCGTCACCCTTGAGCTAGGCCGGAAAACAGACCGGCCCTGAAACGGGCCGGTCTTTGGAGCGGGGAGGCTTAGATCTTGCCTACCAGATCCAGGGACGGGGCCAGGGTGGCGTCGCCTTCCTGCCACTTGGCCGGGCACACTTCACCCGGGTGAGCGGCAACGTACTGGGCAGCCTTGACCTTGCGCAGCAGCTCCAGGGCGTCACGGCCGATACCGCCGGCGTTGATCTCGACGATCTGGATGACGCCGTTCGGGTCGATGACGAAGGTACCGCGGTCAGCCAGGCCAGCCTCTTCGATCATCACGCCGAAGTTGCGGGTGATGGTGCCGGTCGGGTCGCCGATCATCGGGTACTGAATCTTCTTGATGGTGTCAGAAGTGTCGTGCCAGGCCTTGTGGGTGAAGTGGGTGTCGGTGGAGACAGCGTAGATCTCGACGCCCAGCTTCTTGAAGGCAGCGTAGTTGTCGGCCAGGTCGCCCAGCTCGGTCGGGCAGACGAAGGTGAAGTCAGCCGGGTAGAAGAAGACCACGGACCACTTGCCTTTCAGGTCAGCGTCAGACACCTGAACGAATTTGCCATTGTGGTAGGCGGTAGCGTTGAACGGCTTGATTTCAGTGTTGATGTAGGTAGACATGTATTTGCTCCTTGGTGATGTACATATGCCGGTCTGGTAGTTGAAGAGTCGTGCCAGACGAGGCGCTTAACTTTCGATGGAGGCATCATAGGGCTTTTCGCTAATCGGTCAAAGCCACAATTTTGAATCACTTAAATCTATTTATTAGATAGTCCATCCCAACTGTACCTAACATGAATATCTCAAGTCTTCTGAGATAACTCATTGTCGAAGTTCAATTTCTGTCCTGCAGTTCACATTTTCAAGTCCCGGATGGGATCTTGTTTTATGGATGGCATGCATGGGCGTGCCGCAGACGCGGCGGGCAAGGGAAGAACGCGGGCAAAAAAATCCCGGCGCGGTCGCGAGGACAGGGCCGGGTCATCAAACAAGGAATGGCGATAAAAATGCTTTACAGCAAAGACTAACTACGGGGTGTGCAAACTTGCGGATATATGAAGAGAAGACGTGGGTGCACAATCCTCATCACCTCTTCGGCAACCATTGCATGGGTCGCATCATAGTGTGATGAGGATCACAAAGCAAGAATATGGTGTAATTTTTCAATCAAACTGAAAGTGTTTCAGTGTTTTAGCCGAAAAATAAGGCTGAAAACGCTTTTATTGTAATTTAATTTCATAAATCAGTGATCAGAAGTCGGTGGGGGGCTCCTGCTCTTCCATCAGCTCCAGCAGGTTGATGGCCACCGCGATGAAGTCAGACTCGGTGACGATGCCGATCAGCTTGCGCCCCTTGAGTACCGGCAGGCAGCCATATTTGTGGCGCTGCAGGTAGAGGGCCGCCTCCTTGATGCCGGCGTGGGGGTCCACGCTCGCCACCTGGCGGGTCATGATCTCGTCGAGCTGGACGCTGTCGGTGAACTCCGCCTCCCGCTCCGGGTTGATCAGCAGCAGCTTGGATTCGCGGGTGGCCAGGATGTCGGAGAGGGTGACCAGTCCCAGCAGATGCTGGTGCTCATCGACGATGGGGATGTGGCGGATCCGCTCCTGCTGCATCAGCTCCATCGCCTGCTTGACGCTGTTTTCCGGACCCAGGGTGAAGGGGTGTTCGGTCATGATCTCGGAGAGGGTCATCATGGTGGGCCTCCTTGTGTATCTATCTTCACCCTAGCCCAGCCCGGAGGGGCAGAACATGATCGGGGTCAATACAAAAGATTAAAGATTTTTTAACGGGTGTTGCCTCACATAATTGCCCGCTATCCCTTGTCTGCCTTGGGTTTTTGGTCTTTTGGGTTGCCTTGCAAGAGGGGGATAACTAGACTAGCCGCCGATTCCCCCGAGGTGAAAGATGCAAGTATCCGATTTTCATTTTGATCTGCCAGACGAGCTGATTGCCCGCTATCCGATGGCGGAGCGGACCGCCAGCCGCCTGCTGCAGCTCGATGGTCAAACCGGCGCCCTGCGCCACGGTCAATTTGTCGATGTGCTGGACCAGCTCAATCCCGGCGACCTGCTGGTGTTCAACAATACCCGTGTCATCCCGGCGCGCATGTTTGGTCAGAAGGCCAGCGGCGGCAAGCTGGAGGTGCTGGTGGAGCGCATCCTGGACGAGCACAGCGTGCTGGCCCACGTCCGCTCCTCCAAGTCCCCCAAGCCCGGCACCCGCCTGATCCTGGACGGTGCCCCCGATGGGGAGAAGGTGGAGGCCGAGATGCGTGTCCGCCACGACGCCCTGTTCGAGATCCATTTCCTGGATCCGCGCCCCGTGCTGACCATTCTGGAAGCCATCGGCCACATGCCGCTGCCCCCCTACATCGACCGCCCCGACGAGGACGCCGACAAGGAGCGCTACCAGACCGTCTACAACCAGAAGCCGGGTGCCGTGGCGGCGCCGACCGCCGGCCTGCACTTCGACGAGCCGCTGCTCGAGAAGATCCGCGCCAAGGGGGTGGAGCTGGCCTTCGTGACCCTGCACGTGGGGGCGGGCACCTTCCAGCCGGTGCGGGTGGAGAAGATTGAAGATCACCACATGCACTCGGAATACGCCGAAGTGCCGCAGGAGGTGGTGGACGCCATCGCGGCGACCCGTGCGCGCGGTGGCCGCGTGATTGCCGTGGGCACCACCTCGGTACGTTCGCTGGAGAGCGCGGCCAAGGCGACCCTGGCCCAGGGCAAGCCGCTGGCACCCTTCTTCAGCGACACCGACATCTTTATCTTCCCTGGTTACCAGTTCCAGGTGGTCGACGCCATGATCACCAACTTCCACCTGCCCGAATCCACCCTGATCATGTTGGTCAGCGCCTTCGCGGGCTATGACAATGTGATGGCCGCCTATCAGGCCGCCGTGACCGGGCAGTATCGTTTCTTCAGCTACGGGGACGCCATGTTCGTCACCCGTCGCCGGGCGCAAGGTTAAGCCTCGCCCTTCAGAAGCCGTTCAGGGTCTGCTTGTCAGGATCCCGGCCGGCTTCTTTATTACCGGGCCCTCGGGCCCTCCGTTGTCAGACTGTTTCTCTGACTGAATCGAGGTAGCAATGAAATTTGAACTGAAAACCACCGACGGTCGCGCCCGCCGCGGCCAGCTGGTATTCGAGCGCGGCGTGGTCCAGACCCCGGCCTTCATGCCGGTCGGCACTTACGGCACCGTCAAGGGGATGACCCCGGAAGAGGTGCGCGAGACCGGCGCCCAGATCCTGCTCGGCAACACCTTCCACCTCTGGCTGCGGCCGGGGCAGGAAGTGATGCGCGCCCACGGCGACCTGCACGACTTCATGAACTGGCAGGGACCCATCCTGACCGACTCCGGCGGCTTCCAGGTGTTCAGCCTGGGGCACATCCGCAAGATCACCGAGGAGGGGGTGCATTTCCGTCATCCCATCAACGGCGAGAAGATCTTCCTGGACCCCGAGAAGTCCATGGAGATCCAGTACGATCTCGGTTCCGACATCGTGATGATCTTCGACGAGTGCACGCCCTACCCGGCCACCTACGAAGAGGCGCGCAAGTCCATGGAGATGTCCCTGCGCTGGGCCAAGCGCTCCCGCGCCAAGTTCGATGCCCTCGGCAACAAGAACGCCCTGTTCGGCATCATCCAGGGCTCCGTCTACGAGCCGCTGCGGGATGTGTCGCTAGACGGCCTGCTGGAGATCGGCTTCGATGGCTACGCGGTCGGCGGTCTCGCCGTGGGTGAGCCGAAAGAGGACATGCACCGCATCCTCGACCACGTCTGCCCGAAGATCCCGGCCGACAAGCCGCGCTACCTGATGGGGGTGGGCAAGCCGGAGGACCTGGTGGAAGGGGTGCGCCGCGGCATCGACATGTTCGACTGCGTGATGCCGACCCGCAACGCCCGCAACGGCCACCTGTTCACCACGGACGGTGTGGTGAAGATCCGCAACGCCAAGTATCGCGAGGATACCAGCACCCTGGATGCGGACTGCGACTGCTACACCTGCAAGAACTACACCCGCAGCTATCTGTACCATCTGGACAAGTGCAACGAGATCCTCGGTGCCCGTCTGAATACCATCCACAACCTGCGTTATTACCAGCGTGTGATGCAGGGTTTGCGGGACGCGATCGAGCAGGGTAAATTAGACGACTTTGTAACTGAGTTTTACCGTCGGCAAGGGAAGCCTGTGCCTCCACTGGCTGAAAATGACGTGAAATAACAACGACATATAAGTTAGTTATCAAATCTACATCAATAAGAGGTTGTTAAATGAGCATTATCTCCAAGGCGTATGCAGAAGGCGCGGCTCCGGCGGCACAGGGTGGTGGCATGGAAATGATCATCATGCTGGCCGTGTTCGGTCTCATCTTCTACTTCATGATCTACCGTCCCCAGGCCAAACGCGCCAAGGAGCATCGCAACCTGATGAGCTCCCTGACCAAGGGCGACGAAGTGCTCACTTCCGGTGGCCTGGTCGGCAAGATCGCCAAGGTCTCCGCCGACAGCGACTACATTGTGCTGGCCCTGAACGATCAGACCCAGGTCACCATCAAGCGTGACTTCGTCTCTGCCGTTCTGCCCAAGGGTTCTATCCAGTCCCTCTAATCTCCCGAGGAGCACAGCGTGTTAAATCGCTATCCGCTGTGGAAATACCTGATGGTGATCGTGGTGATCGCCATCGGTTTTCTATATGCAGCCCCCAATCTTTACGGCGAAGACCCGGCCCTCCAGGTCTCTGCCAGCCGTGGTGCCGAAGTCAAGCTCGACACCCTTGACCTGGTGAAGGAGACGCTCGAGGCGGCCCGGATCCCGGTCAAGCATGCGGCGTTCGAACACGGCTTCATCCTGATCCGTTTCAACAACACCGAAGACCAGCTCAAGGCCCGCGACATCGTGGCCAACAAGCTGGGGGACAACTTCATCACGGCCCTCAACCTGGCGCCCTCCACCCCGGCCTGGCTCGAAGCCATCGGCGCCGCTCCCCTCAAGCTCGGTCTGGACCTGCGCGGCGGCGTGCACTTCCTGATGGAAGTGGACATGGCCGAGGCGCTGGCCAAGCAGCAGGAGCAGATGGTGCAGGATTTCCGCTCCGAGCTGCGCACCCAGAAGATCCGTTACTCCGGCGTGCGCCGGGTCGGCGATCAGGTGCAGGTGGTGTTCCGTGACGAGGCCGATCAGGCCAAGGCGATCTCCCATCTGCGCCGTCAGAATCCGGATCTTGTCTTCACCGGCGAACAGAAGGGGGATGACTTCATCCTGCTGGCCAGCCTGAGCGAAGCCAAGATCAAGGAAGTGAAGAAGTACGCCCTCGAGCAGAACATCACCATCATCCGCAACCGGGTGAACGAGCTGGGGGTGGCCGAGCCGCTGGTCCAGCAGCAGGGTGCCGAGCGCATCGTGGTGGAGCTGCCGGGGATCCAGGACACCGCCCGTGCCAAGGAGATCCTGGGCGCCACCGCGACCCTGGAGTTCCACATGGTCGACGAGGCCGCCGACATCCAGGCCGCCGCCAGTGGCCGGGTGCCGCCGAGCTCCAAGGTCTACAACGATCGCAACGGACGCCCCGTGGTGCTGCACAAGCGCGTGATCCTGACCGGTGACCACATCGTGGGTGCCCAGTCCGGTTTCGATGAGTACAGCCGCCCCCAGGTCAACATCAAGCTCGATGGCCAGGGTGGCAACAAGATGGCCAACTTTACCAAGGACAACGTCGGCAAGGGCATGGCCACCGTCTTCATCGAGTACAAGCCTGTGGGTCAGCCGGGTCCGGACGGCAAGCGCAAGTTCCGCAAGCAGGAAGAGGTGATCAACGTCGCGACCATCCAGTCGCGCCTGGGCAGCCAGTTCCGCATCACCGGCATCGACAACGCCAACGAAGCCCACAACCTGGCGCTGCTGCTGCGTGCCGGTGCCCTGATCGCCCCGATCCAGATCGTGGAAGAGCGCACCATAGGTCCGAGCCTGGGTCAGCAGAACATCGACAGCGGCATGGAACCATCGGCTGGGCCATGCTGGTGATCGTGCTGTTCATGGGGATCTACTACCGTGCCTTCGGCTGGGTCGCCAACCTGGCGCTGACCATGAACCTGGTGCTCATCGTCGGCATCATGTCGATGATCCCGGGGGCCACCATGACCCTGCCGGGCATCGCCGGTATCGTCCTGACGCTGGGCATGGCGGTGGATGCGAACGTGTTGATCTACGAGCGCATTCGTGAAGAGATCCGCAACGGTCGCGGGGTGCAGCAAGCCATTCACATGGGCTTTGACCGCGCCTTCTCGACCATCGCCGACTCGAACGTCACCTCGCTCATCACCTGCGTGATCCTGTTCGGTATCGGCACCGGCGCCATCAAGGGCTTCGCCCTGACGCTCGGGATCGGTCTGACCGCCTCCATGTTTACCGCCATCACGGTATCCCGCGCCATCATCAACCTGGCCTGGGGCGGACGACGCATCGACAAGCTGCCGATCTAAGGAAGAGACATGTTTCAAATTCTGCATTTTGAAAAGCCCATCCCCTTCATGCGCTTCGCCAAGCTGGGTATGGTCTTCTCTGCGCTGGTGACGGTGTTCGCCCTCTACATCCTGTTCGATCGCGGCCTGAACTGGGGCCTGGACTTCACCGGTGGCACCACCATAGAGGTGGGGTTCCAGCAGTCGGTGAGCCTGGACAAGATGCACGAGGCGCTGGATCAGCAGAAGATTGAGGGGGCGACCCTGCAATTCTTCGGCTCCAGCCGCGACGTGCTGGTGCGCATGGCCCCGAAAGAGGGGATCAAGGTGGAGCAGCAGGGCAACGAGGTGCTGGCGGCGGCCAAGCTCATCGACCAGGACGCCGTGCTCAAGCGCGTCGAGTTCGTCGGCCCCTCCGTGGGTGACGAGCTGGCGACCGACGGTGCCCTGGCCATGCTGGCCTCCATCCTCTGTATCCTGATCTACGTGGCGGTGCGCTTCGAGTGGCGTCTGGCCACGGGGGGCATCCTCTCCCTGGCCCACGACGTCATCATCACCCTCGGCATCTTCGCCTACTTCCAGTACGAGTTCGATCTGACCGTGCTGGCGGCATTGATGACCCTGGTGGGTTACTCCCTGAACGACACCATAGTGGTGTTCGACCGGGTGCGGGAGAACTTCCGCAAGGTACGCCGCGGGGATACCGCCGAAATCATGGATCTCTCCATGACCGAGACCCTGAGCCGGACCATCATCACCTCCGGTCTGACCTTCGTGGTGGTGGTGGCGCTCTTGCTCAAGGGCGGGCCGCTCATCCACGGTTTCTCCATCGCCATGGTGATCGGGGTGGCCTTCGGGACCTACTCCTCCATCTATGTGGCGAGCGCCTCCGCCATGTACCTCGGGGTCAAGCGGGAGCACATGCTGCCGACCCAGGTGGAAAAAGAGGGGGCGGATCAGCAAGAGATCCTGCCGTAACAGACAAGGGCGCCGCAAGGCGCCCTTTCTCTTATGGCCGGACTGCGCCATGATGCTCTCACCATGAGCAAGATGAGTGGCATCAATCAACATAAGGAGCAAGGCATGCAGCACAATCCCCGTTTTCTGGCACTGGTCGAGGCCATCCGCCCCCGGGTCAAGGAGACAGACGTGCACCAGATCAAGCGCTGGCAGGACGAGGGCCGCGCCTTTCACCTCGTCGACGTGCGCGAGGAGAGCGAATGGGCCAGGGGCCATCTGCCGGGGGCCGAGTACCTTGGCCGCGGGGTGATAGAGCGGGACATAGAGACGCGCTATCCGGACCCTGACACCGAGCTCTACCTCTATTGTGGTGGGGGATTTCGCTCCATTCTGGTGGCGGAAAACCTGCAGAAGATGGGGTATTCCCGGGTCGTCAGCGTCGATGGAGGCTTTCGTGGCTGGAGCGAGGCCGGATACCCTGTCGAATCCTGATTTATTTGAGGGATAGGGGCTCAGCCACATGACAAACGGCCCCGTGATCTTTACCATATGCGGGGTCAAGCGTAAGCGTCGGAGTGTTCATTGAACGTCAGGATAGGGATTGGATACCTCACGGGTATCCTGTTGTTGCTCCCCATGTGGGGTTGCAGCAGTAGCAGTCAGGTACAAGCGCCTCAAGTTCCCAAGCCGCAACCCGCTTCACTGGTATTGGCGACCCCCTTGCAGGTCTCCTACCAGAGCGAGTTGGCGCTGGCGCGACTCGGGCAGATGCTCAGTGAAATGGAATTGACGACAGAACAGCGGGCCGAACTCTTCTATGAGCGCGCCGTGGTGTTTGACCGGGTGGGCCTGCGCTCCCTCGCACGGCTCGACTTCAACCGCGCCCTGCGGGAGAAGCCCGACTTTGCCGAGGCCTACAACTTCATCGGCGTCTATCTGGTGCAGCAGCAGAACTATGACGAGGCCTACGAGGCGTTCGACTCGGCGCTGGAGCTGGCCCCGGATTACGACTACGCCTATCTGAACCGGGGGATCGCCCTCTATTACGGCAACCGCCCCGAGCTGGCCACGGCCGACATGAAGCGCTTCTACGAGGCGCAGCCGGAAGATCCCTACCGGGTGCTCTGGCTCTACCTGGCCGAGCAGAAGCTCAACGGGCCGGCGGCCATGAGCAGGATGCGCGAGCGGCTCAACAAATATGACGACGACGCCTGGAATTGGGATCTGGTGCGCCTCTATACCGGCGAGATCAATGCCACCCAGTTGATGAGCAACGTGGTGAAGGGGGTCAAGGACAACCGGGAGCTTGCCGAGCGCCTGTGCGAGACCTACTTCTACCTGGGCAAGTTCGAGCTGGCCAAGGGCAACCGCAAGGAGGCCATCAGCTACTTCAAGCTGGCGCTCGCCAACAACGTCTATGACTTCATCGAGCACCGCTATGCCCTGTTGGAGCTGGAGCTGATGGCGCGCAAGCCCCTGCCGCCGGGTGCCCAGGGCAAGAGCGGCAAGGCGTGATGCGTCTGTCACCCCTGTGAAAAAGGCCTCATTGCGAGGCCTTTTTGCTGTCTGCGGTCTGGGCGCCGGTTTATTCCACCAGGCTCATGCCCGGGATCTGGCGCCAGTAGCCGTTGCAGTCCCGCTCCTGCTGCAGGGGAAGCGGTGCCTGGCCGTGCTGATTGGCCTTGAAGCGGGCCAGCATCTCCAGGGTCCCCATCCCCTCGGGGGAGAGACGCACCACGTCCACCAGGCCGTCCATGCCCGCAAGCTCGTTGCCGAGGTTGTAGCAGTAGCCGGACTGGGTCTGGATGCCGTTGAGGTTGAACACCTTCTGCCCCTCGCGGCTGTTGGCCAGCCGGCCGGTGGGGTAGTGGATGCAGGCGAGCTCGCAGTTGTCCTTGGGCTTGTCGAGGGAGCGGGCGGTGAAGCAGCGTGCCGAGTAGGCGAGCGGCAGGTGGCCGTAGGCGAACACCTCCACCTCGAACTGCTGGCGCTCCTTGCCCAGATCCTGCGCAAGCTGCACCAGCCAGTCCCGGGAGAGCTCCACCGGCATCACCCAGCGCTGCATGCCATTTTTAAGCAGCAGGCGCAGCACCTCGGCGTTGTAGGCGTTGATGGCCGGGCCGCAGACGAACGGCAGGCCGGCTTCACGGGCGAGCTGGACTGTGCCGAGATCGTTGGCCTCGATCAGCAAGGAGCCGTTGTCCACCAGTCGCTTGACCTCCCTGAGCTCTGACGGGGCCGAGATCAGCGCCAGGGTGGAGAGCACCGTCTGCTTGCCCGAACTCGCCACCTGGCGGGCCAGGGCAATCCAGTCATCCACCTTGAGTTCGCGGCGCTTGCTGCACACCGTCTCCCCCAGATAGACGATGTCGGCCTGGCTCTGGGCCGCGGCCTCGTAGAAGGCCTGGGTGTCGGCTTTGGGCCAGTAGAAGAGCAGGGGGCCGAGAGAGAATTTCATGGGCAGGGCTCCTTATTGCCACTGGCGATGGTAGGCGCCGAGGGTGGTCTGACTCCCCTCGGAGACGCGGGCTAGCTGGGCATCCCACTCGCCCTTGACCTGGTAGGCGTCCGGGTTGGCCTGATAGGCGTCGATGGCGGCGCGCCAGACCCGGGTTACCTGCTCCACGTAGGCGGGGCTGCGTTGGCGCCCCTCTATCTTGACCGACTGGATCCCGGTCTGGTACAGCTCGGGCAACAGGCCGAGGGTGTTGAGGCTGGTGGGCTCCTCCAGGGCGTGATAGGTCTGGCCATCCACCTCGAAGCGCCCCTTGCACAAAGTCGGGTAGCCGGCGTTCTCGCCCCGGCCGTAGCGATCGATCAGCACCTCGTTGAGCCGCGATTCGAGACCCTCCGGGGTCTCCTCCCAGCGCACGAACTTGGCGGGGGAGCAGGCGCCGACGGTATTGGGGCTCTCACCCGTCATGTAGGAGGAGAGGTAGCAGCGCCCCTCCGCCATGATGCAGAGGCTGCCGAAGGCGAAGACCTCGAGGCCGACGTCGGTCTCGCGGGCGAGCTGCCTGACCTGGTGCATGGAGAGCACCCGCGGCAACACCACCCGGCCGACGTTGAAATGCTGCTGGTAGAAGCGGATGGCGGCGGCATTGGTGGCGCTGGCCTGGACCGAGACATGCAGCTCCATATCGGGATGGCGGCGGCTGGCGTAATCGAGCACGGCGAGATCGGCGATGATCAGGGCATCGGCGCCCAGTGCGGCGCCCTTGTCCACCGCCTGTTTCCAGCGGGCGTCGGAGCCCGGGTGGGCGAAGGTGTTGATGGCGATGTGCAGCTTGCGGCCATGCTGATGCACGTAGTCGACCGCTTTTTCCAGCTTGCTGTCGGTGAAGTTGAGACCGGCGAAATGGCGGGCATTGGTGTCATCCTTGAAGCCGATATAGACGGCATCGGCCCCGTTATCCACGGCTGTCTTCAGTGCCGGCAGGCTGCCTGCCGGGCAGAGTAATTCCATCGGGTACGCTCCGAGAGGGCAAAAATGCAAAAGTGGCCCGATTGTATTCATGCTTGCGTCCCCACTTTTTGACCTGAGGCAGCTTTAGGTGGCTTTACCCTTCTCGAGGTAAGTGGGCACAAGTTTGATTTTCAACAGGATCTTGATGAAGGGGCTGTGCTTGAATGCGCAAAAAACTGGGAGTTTATCGTGTTTCAACAACTGCAACGCCACCTGGTCGAACAGGCCCCCCGTCTCTTGCGCCGCCCCCTCAGGCTGGTGCCCTTCACCCTGCAGCAGAACCTGATGGAAGCCCTGCTGGCACAGGTTTTCAGAGAGGCCATAGCGGATGGGGACTTCGCGTTCCTGGCGGGCAAGTGGCTCAAGGTCGAGGTTACGGATCTCGATCTCTGCTGGTTTATCAGCGAACGGGACGGGAAGCTGGTGGTGGCCCGCCAGTGCGAGCGACCCCATGTCTGCTTCAGTGGCAATAGCCAGGATCTCATCCTGATTGCTGGCCGCAAGGAAGACCCCGATTCCCTCTTCTTCCAGCGCAGGCTGAAGATCGAGGGCGATACCGAGCTGG
Organism: Aeromonas sp. FDAARGOS 1409; assembly: GCF_019048705.1. Classification (NCBI taxonomy): domain Bacteria; kingdom Pseudomonadati; phylum Pseudomonadota; class Gammaproteobacteria; order Aeromonadales; family Aeromonadaceae; genus Aeromonas; species Aeromonas sp. FDAARGOS 1409. Next base: position 3,939,543 of record NZ_CP077395.1, on the reverse strand, counting down.
GTCTGGAGGTGAAAAACCTGATGGACAGCCTGGATCTCGACGGGCTGGGGTTGATGAAGTATCCCCTGATGGATCTGGCGAGCCTGATAGAGCGCGTCCGTGCCGACGGACAATCAGTGCGGGAGCCGGTGCCTGCGGTCTGAGCCGCGTTTCAGTTGCCTGGCCAGGCCTCTGGCATGGTGGCGGTGAAGGCGTCGTGCCCACAGACAGCGGCAGCCCCAGAGGCAGGGAAGCAGTGCCAGCAGCGGCGTGGTGTCCGGCAGGCGCAGCAGCATCAGTCCCAGCGCCAGCCACAGAAAGGGCTGCGCCTCATAGAACCATTCTGGTTGCAGCCAGCGCTTGGCCGGAAAGATGACCAGATCGGTGCGCCTGTAATTGGATCGCATCATCCAGATGAGAGCTCCCACCACGAAGAGCAGGGCGGCCGCGAGCCAGAGCAGGGGAGAGTGGGCTAAGAGCCAGAGCAGGGCTGCCAGAAGCAGATAAGCCTGCGGCAACTGTTCGTAGATCCAGGGAGGAAGCATGGGCGGGCTCCGTGACTGCGGCTCCATCCTGTTAAGGTTAGCCCGCGGGATCTTCTCTCTAAGGCCGGTTGGTTATACGAAGAGCCCTTTTTGTTCTGAAATGCAGGGCCAGAAGCGGTGCCAAAATAGCGATTGGTTATGTTACAATTGCGCGCCATTTTTGACTGAAGATTGACTGGGCATGTTGGATCAGATTCGAATCGTGTTGGTAAACACCTCTCACACCGGCAACATGGGATCCGCGGCGCGGGCCATGAAGACCATGGGGCTGACCCAGCTGGTACTGGTCGATCCGCAAGCCTTGCCAGACGAGGAGGCCGTCGCCCTGGCGGCGGGAGCCAGCGACATCCTGGCCGGCGCCCGTATCGTGTCGACGCTGGATGAGGCCATCGCCGACTGCGGCCTGGTCATCGGCACCAGTGCCCGCTCCCGCACCCTGAGCTGGCCCATGCTGGATCCCCGCGAAGCGGGCGAGAAGCTGGTTGCCGAGGGGATGCAGCATCCGGTGGCGCTGGTGTTCGGCCGCGAGCGCACCGGCCTCACCAACGACGAGTTGCAGAAGTGTCACTACCACGTGGCCATTCCGGCCAACCCGGAGTACAGCTCGCTAAATCTGGCCATGGCGGTGCAGACCCTCTGCTACGAGGTGCGGATGCGCTGGCTTGCGGTGCAGGAGCAGGTTTCGTCGGAATCGGACGCGGATCGGGTGGCCTATCCCAGCGCCCTTCAACTGGAAGGCTTCTATCAACACCTGGAGCAGACGCTGCAAAAGACGGGCTTCATTGCCGATGACCACCCCGGTCACGTGATGAGCAAGCTGCGCCGCCTGTTCAATCGGGCACGGCCGGAAGCCGCCGAGTTGAATATCCTGCGCGGCATCCTCACCTCGGTCCAGAAACCCAGGCCGCAGGATTAATCCCGACTGATTTACTCAAGCATATACTTGACTGATTTAGTCGGGTATGTGACCATGTGCCTTATATTGATTGGTTTGCTAGACGGTAAGGCATATGAGACTGACCTCAAAAGGACGTTACGCAGTGACAGCCATGCTCGACGTGGCGTTGCATGCAGAGCAGGGGCCCGTTCCCCTCGCCGATATTTCAGAGCGCCAGGGCATCTCCTTGTCCTATCTGGAACAGCTGTTTGCCCGTCTGCGCAAGCATGGTCTGGTGAGCAGCGTACGCGGCCCGGGCGGCGGTTATCGCCTCGGTCTGGCCCCCGGCGAGATCTCGGTCGGTCAGGTGATCACCGCGGTCGATGAGTCGGTGGACGCCACCAAGTGTCTCGGCAAGGGGGGCTGCCACGGCGGTACCCAATGCCTGACCCACTCCCTGTGGCGCGATCTGAGCGAGCGCATCTCCAGCTTCCTGGGGGACATCACCCTGGCCGAGCTGGTCGGTCAGGCCGACGTGCGCCGCATTGCCGGCAAGCAAGATGAACAAATGAAGACCGTGTTGTCCCTGGTTGACCGGGCGGAACGCGGTGATGTGAGCTTGAAAGTCCAACTATAAACGTGCTTTCCACGACGAGTCGCTGTGTGACCCCGTCGTAACGGAGAAAAAGATGAAACTGCCTATTTACCTTGATTATTCGGCAACCTGTCCGGTGGACCCGCGTGTCGCAGAAAAAATGATGCAGTGCCTCACCATGGACGGCCTGTTTGGCAATCCTGCCTCCCGTTCCCACCGTTTCGGCTGGCAGGCCGAAGAGGCGGTGGATCTGGCCCGTAATCAAGTGGCAGAGCTGATCGGTGCCGACCCGCGCGAGATCGTCTTCACCTCCGGTGCGACCGAGTCCAACAACCTGGCCATCAAGGGTATCGCCCATTTCTACGCCGGCAAGGGCAAGCACATCGTCACCTCCAAGACCGAGCACAAGGCCGTTCTGGATACCTGCCGCCAGCTGGAGCGCGAAGGCTACGAGGTGACCTACCTCGAGCCCATGCCCAACGGCCTGTTCACGCTGGAACAGATCGAAGGGGCCCTGCGCGATGACACCATCCTGGTCAGCATCATGCACGTCAACAACGAGATCGGCGTGGTGCAGGACATCGCCGCCATCGGCGAACTGTGCCGCTCCCGCAAGATCCTGCTGCACGTGGACGCCGTCCAGAGCGTGGGCAAGATCCCGGTGGACGTCGAAGCACTCAAGGTCGACCTGCTCTCCATGTCCGCCCACAAGGTGTACGGCCCGAAAGGGATCGGTGCCCTGTACGTGCGTCGCAAGCCCCGTGTGCGCCTGGAAGCCCAGATGCACGGTGGTGGCCACGAGCGCGGCATGCGCTCCGGTACCCTGCCGACCCACCAGATCGTCGGCATGGGCGAAGCCTTCCGCATCGCCAAGGAAGAGATGGCGAGCGAGAGCCAGCACATCATGGCCCTGCGTCAGCGCCTGTGGAATGGCATCAAGAACATCGAAGAAGTCTACATCAACGGGGATCTGGACCACCGTGTGCCGGGCAACCTGAACGTCAGCTTCGCCTACGTGGAAGGGGAATCCCTCATCATGGCGCTCAAGGATCTGGCGGTCTCTTCCGGCTCGGCCTGTACCTCTGCCAGCCTGGAGCCTTCCTACGTGCTGCGCGCCCTGGGCCTGAACGACGAGCTGGCACACAGCTCCATCCGTTTCAGCATCGGCCGCTTCACCACGGAAGAGGAAATCGACTACGCAATCAAGCTCATCTGCGACTCCATCGGTCGTCTGCGCGAGATGTCCCCCCTGTGGGAGATGTTCAAGGACGGCGTCGATCTGAACACGGTCGAATGGGCACATCACTGATCCTTGCCAATTGGCAAGTGTTTGGTGAACAACGGAATTAGCAGGAGTTAGATATGGCTTACAGTGAAAAAGTAATCGACCACTACGAGAATCCCCGCAACGTCGGTGGGTTCGACAAGAATGACCCCAGCGTCGCCACTGGCATGGTCGGTGCGCCGGCCTGCGGCGACGTGATGAAGCTGCAGCTGAAGATCAGCGACGACGGCATCATCGAAGATGCCAAGTTCAAGACCTACGGCTGCGGCTCCGCCATCGCCTCCAGCTCCCTGGTGACCGAGTGGGTCAAGGGCAAGACCCTGGACGAAGCGGCCGGCATCAAGAACACCGACATCGCCGAAGAGCTGGCGCTGCCGCCGGTGAAGATCCACTGCTCCATCCTGGCGGAGGATGCCATCAAGGCCGCCATCGCCGATTACAAGCAGAAGAAAGGTCTTTAAGGTCCGGAGAGCAGTATGGCCATAACCATGACAGATGCCGCAGCGGCACGGGTTTCCTCCTTCATGACCAACCGGGGCAAGGGCATAGGCCTGCGCCTCGGCGTCAAGACGACCGGCTGTTCGGGCCTGGCCTATGTGCTCGAGTTCGTGGATGAGCTGGCCGCCGAGGATCAGGTGTTCGAGCAGAAAGGTGTCAAGATCATCGTGGATGCCAAGAGCCTGATCCACCTGGATGGCACCGAGCTGGACTTCGTGAAGGAAGGCCTCAACGAGGGTTTCCAGTTCAACAACCCGAATGCGAAAGGCGAATGCGGTTGTGGCGAAAGTTTCAGCGTGTAGGCGGGCCTGACGGCCAGGTGTCAGTGCCTGATGTCTTGCTCATCAACACGGTGGCATGGGCGCCCGCCCATGCCGCCGCTCTCTAAGACGAGTGTGATTGCGGTACCAGCGGTATTGTCTGAGGACGTACGATGAATCATTTCGAGCTGTTCGGGCTGGCAGAGGGCTTCGAGCTCGATACTCGCCAGTTGGCTGACACCTACCGTCAGTTGCAAGCCCGGTTCCACCCCGATCGTTTTGCCACCGCCTCCGAACGGGAGCAGTTGGCTGCGGTGCAGCGTGCCGCCCAGATCAACGATGCCTTCACCACCCTCAAGGCGCCCCTGCGCCGAGCCGAATACCTGCTCTCCCTGCGCGGCACCGAACTGCGTGGCGAACAGCAGACGCTGCAAGATCCGGTCTTCCTGATGCAGCAGCTGGAGTGGCGTGAACGGCTGGCCGAGCTAAAAGGAGAGGCGGATCCTGAGGGGGCGATCCAAGATTTTCGCCGCGAGATCAGGCATGATCACCAGTCTCTGATGCAACGGCTGACCCGGGCTCTCACCTCGGGTGAGGATCTGATCGCCGCGGATTGCGTCCGCAAGCTCAAGTTTGTCGACAAGCTCCTCGAGGAGCTGGAACGATTCGAAGACTCGCTGTTCGAGTCTTGACCCTCTAACGCAGGAATTGTGATTACCCATGGCATTACTGCAAATCGCCGAGCCAGGCCAGAGCGCCGCGCCTCATCAGCATAAACGGGCCGTCGGCATCGATCTCGGCACCACCAACTCCCTGGTTGCCGCCGTGCGCAGCGGCCAGGCCGATACCCTCTGCGACGAGCAGGGGCGTTTCCTGCTGCCTTCGGTGGTGCACTACCAGTCTGACGACAAGGTGCGGGTCGGCTTCGATGCCAAGCGTGAAGCCGCCCTCGATCCCCACAACACCATCGTCTCGGTCAAGCGGATGATGGGCAAGGCGTTGGCGGACATGGATACCCGTCAGCAACCCTATGAATTCGTGGCCGCCGAGAACGGCATGCCCCAGTTGCAGACCCGCCAGGGGCTGGTCAACCCGGTGCAGGTCTCGGCCGAGATCCTCAAAGCCCTGGCCGAGCGCGGTGCCCGTACCCTGGGGGGCGATCTCGACGGCGTGGTCATCACTGTGCCCGCCTATTTCGACGACGCCCAGCGCCAGGGCACCAAGGACGCGGCCCGCCTGGCCGGCCTGCACGTGCTGCGCCTGCTGAACGAACCCACTGCCGCGGCCATCGCCTACGGCCTCGACTCCGGTCAGGAAGGGGTGATCGCCGTCTATGACCTCGGTGGCGGCACCTTCGATATCTCCATCCTGCGCCTGCATCGCGGCGTGTTCGAGGTGATGGCCACCGGCGGTGATTCCGCCCTGGGCGGCGATGACTTCGATCACCTGCTGGCGGACTGGCTGAAAGAACAAGCCGGTTTGTCCGGCCAACTCGACGCCCGCACCCAGCGCGAGCTGCTGGACCTGGCCGCCAGCGTCAAGCACGGCCTGACCGATGCAGACTGCGTCCCTTGCGCCTTCGCCGGCTGGCAGGGCACAGTGACCCGCAGCCAGTTCGACGCCCTCATCACCCCCCTGGTCAAGCGCACCCTGCTGGCCTGTCGCCGCGCACTGCGCGACGCCGGCCTTGAACAGGAGGAGGTGCTGGAGGTGGTGATGGTCGGCGGCTCGACCCGGGTGCCCCTGGTGCGCGAGCTGGTGGGGGACTTCTTCCAGCGTCCGCCGCTCACCAGCATCGACCCGGACAAGGTGGTGGCCATCGGTGCCGCCATCCAGGCCGATATCCTGGTGGGCAACAAGCCCGATGCCGAGATGCTGCTGCTGGACGTGATCCCGCTCTCCCTGGGGCTTGAGACCATGGGCGGTCTCGCCGAGAAGGTGATCCCGCGCAACACCACCATTCCGGTGGCCCGCGCCCAGGAGTTCACCACCTTCAAGGATGGCCAGACCGCGATGGCGATCCACGTGGTGCAGGGGGAGCGCGAGCTGGTGGCGGATTGCCGCTCCCTGGCCCGCTTCACCCTGACCGGCATTCCGCCCATGGCGGCGGGGGCGGCCCACATTCGCGTCACCTTCCAGGTGGATGCGGACGGTCTCCTGTCGGTCAGCGCCATGGAAAAATCCTCCGGCGTGCAGGCCGAGATCCAGGTCAAGCCCTCCTATGGCTTGGCGGAGGAGGACATCCTCAGCATGCTGAGCGCCTCCATCGCCAACGCCCAGCAGGACATGGATGCCCGCATGCTGGCGGAGCAGCAGGTGGAAGCCGATCGGGTGGTCGAGAGCCTCAATGCCGCCCTGGCCGCCGATGGCGAGGCGCTGCTGAACGCCGCCGAGCGGGCCGAGATTGATGCTGCCATCGCCCATCTGCTGACCATGCGCAACGCGGGAACAACCGATCAAATCAAAGCGGCCATCGAGGCGGCGGATGCCGCCAGTGGCGAATTTGCAGCCCGCCGGATGGACGCCTCCATCCGCAAGGTGCTGACCGGACAAAACGTCAACAAGGTGTGATATGCCAAAACTGATTATTCTGCCCCATCCCGAGCTCTGTCCTGACGGCGCGGCCCTCGAAGGTGCGAGCGGCGAGACCATTCTGGATGTGGCCCTGCGCAACGGCATCGAGATCGAGCACGCCTGCGAGAAGTCCTGCGCCTGTACCACCTGCCATTGCATAGTGCGCGAAGGCTTCGATTCCCTCGAGCCGAGCGACGAGCTGGAAGACGACATGCTGGACAAGGCGTGGGGACTGGAGCCGGAATCCCGTCTCAGCTGCCAGGCCAGGCTGGCGGACGAGGACCTGGTGGTGGAGCTGCCAAAGTACACCATCAACCTTGCCTCCGAACGCCACTGACGGCCGCCTGATTACACATGAGTGAAGTGCGCGTGCAGCACTCGGCGGTGAAGTAGTGATATGGTGAAGGCCGTGACCCTTGAGGGCGCGGCCTTTTTTGTGCCCGTGATTTCCCTATTCGTTGATGAAGTGCCAATACAAAGGAAGCAAGAGAACATGGCTGACATGATGAACGTACAGTTATCCACCCAGGTTGCCGCTGCTGTCTGGGGGGAGGGGGCCCAACTCAGTTTCAGTGGTGACCAGGCCCTGATCCATCTGGGCGGCGTCCTTCAGGAGCAGGACGTGCTGCGCACCGTCCAGCGTGCGGCGCGTCGGCTCGAGTCGACCGGCATCAAGCAGGTCAGACTGGCCGGAGAAGGGTGGGATCTGGAACGTCGTTACGCCTTTGCCCAGGGCTTCTATGCCGCCAAGGGCGTGCGCGAGCTCGATTTCGGCGAGCAGAACGGCCAGGAGGCCGGCGAGCTGGCGGCCCTGCTCAAGGCGACCCACTGGGTGCGCGAGGTGACCAACGGCTGCCCGGAGGCAATCTACCCCATGAGCCTGGCGGAGTCCGCCCTGCTGCTCATCCGCAGCCTCGCCGGTGACAGGGTGACGGCCCGCATCACCGCCGGGGAGGCCCTGCGCGAATCCGGCCATATCGGGATCTGGTCGGTGGGTCGCGGCAGCGAGCGCGAGCCCGTGCTGCTGGAGCTCGACTACAACCCGACCGGGGATGCCAATGCCCCCGTGGTGGCGGCCCTGGTGGGCAAGGGGATCACCTTCGACTCCGGCGGCTACTCCATGAAGTCCTCGGACAACATGCTGCCGATGAAGTCCGACATGGGGGGGGCCGCCATGGTGACCGGTGCCCTGGCGCTGGCCATCAGCCGGGGCCTCGACAAGCGGGTCAAACTCATCCTCTGCTGCGCGGAAAACCTGGTCTCCGGCCACGCCTTCAAGCTCGGCGACATCCTGACCTATCGCAACGGCATCTCGGTGGAGATCCAGAACACCGACGCTGAGGGCCGCCTGGTGCTGGCGGACGGCCTGTTGGCCGCGAGCGAGAGCGGCGCCGCCCATATCCTCGACGCCGCCACCCTGACCGGCGCCGCCAAGACGGCGCTGGGCCGCGACTACAACGCCGTCTTCGCCCTGGATGAGGCAGAGCAGGTGCGCGCCCTCGCCGCCGCCCGTGCCGAGCACGAGAAGGCCTGGCCCCTGCCGCTCGAGTCCTGGCACGCGGGCCAGCTCACCTCGGCCTTCGCCGATCTGGGCAATGTGGCCTCCGCCGAAGGCACCGCCGGCGCCACCACGGCCGCCGCCTTCCTGTCGCGCTTCGTGCGTGACGAGGGCAAAGGCTGGGTACACCTGGATCTGGCTGCCTCCTATCAGAAGTCCGGCAACGATCTCTGGGCGACCGGTGCCAAGGGCCATGGCCTGCGCACGATTGCCCGCTGGTTGCAGGAGGTGAGTGAATGAGAGTCTGGCTGAATCAAGAATGTGGTGAAGGCTTCGGGCAATCGGCGAAAAGTGCCACGGCCTGCGTATTATCGGTCGCTCGCTGGCTTGCGGAGGTGGCTGAATGAACGTCTGGCTGAGCCGTGAATTTGCCGCCCCCGAGTGGGGCGAGGGGGCGCTGATCTCCCACCGCGCCGATGGCATGGTGATCCACCTGGTGACCGCCACTCCGCTGCTGGACATCCAGCAGGCGGCGCGGCGCCTGTGCAGCCAGGGGATCCAGCAGGTAGTCCTGGCCGGCCACTGGGAGCGCGAGCAGCAGTGGGCCTTCGCCCAGGGGCTGCAGACGCCCAAGGCGGAGGTGGTGCTGCAGTGGGCCACCTCGTCCGAGGAGGACAGGGAGGAGCTGGAGGCGCGCTGGCTGTGCGGGCGCTGGGTGCGGGAGATGACCAATGCCACCCCGGAGCAGCTGGGGCCGCTGGAGCTGGCGGTGGAAGCCGCCGCTTTCCTCACCGAGCTGGCGCCGGACAAGATCAGCCATCGCATCCTCAAGGGCGAGGCGCTGCAACAGGCCGGCTGGGTCGGTCTCTATCAGGTCGGCCGTGGCAGCGAGCGCGAGCCCGTGATGCTGGAGCTGGACTTCAACCCTTGCGGTGACCCCAAGGCCCCCGTGGCCGCGGCCCTGGTGGGCAAGGGGATCACCTTCGACTCCGGCGGCTACTCCATGAAGACCTCCCAGGGCATGCTCACCATGAAGCACGACATGGGGGGCGCCGCCATCGTGACCGGCGCCCTGGCGCTGGCGATTCTGCGCGGCCTCGACAAGCGGGTGAAGCTCATCCTCTGCTGCGCCGAGAACCTGGTCTCCGGTCATGCCTACAAGCTGGGTGACATCCTCACCTACAAGAACGGCACCACAGTGGAGATCGTCAACACCGACGCCGAGGGGCGGCTGGTGCTGGCGGACGGCCTGCAGCTTGCCGGGGAGTCCGGTGCCCCCCTCATCATCGACGCCGCCACGCTCACTGGCGCGGCCGTGATGGCGCTGGGGGGGCGCTACAATGCCCTGTTCGGTCTGGACAAGGGGCTGGTGAGCCGCGCCATGGCCTATTCGGATGCGGAGCAGGAGCCGGCCTGGCCCCTGCCGCTGGAACCCTGGCACCGCCAGCAGTGCCCGTCCCACTATGCCGACACCGCCAACAGCCGCCCCGTGCCGGGCGGCGGACCGGGGGGGGCCTCCAACGCGGCGGGCTTCCTCTCCCGCTTCGTCCCCAATGAGGGGAAGGGCTGGTTGCACGTGGATCTGGCCGCCTGCTTCAGCGAGAACGGTGACAATCTCTGGGCCCCCGGGGCCAACACCCTGGGAATGCGCACCATAGCGCACGCCCTGCTGGCGGAGACGCGTTCGGCCACCTGACGGCAGAAGGGCACCCCAGGGTGCCCTTCTCACAACTGCTGGTTTGGTGAGCAATTGATGGCGTTTTGAGGCATTAGCATGATGATCGTGCGCAAGCGCACATTTTTTCTTAACGCCCCGATACAAGATGAGTCACCATGTTGTTTCAAGGATTCTTTTGTTTAACAAAAAGTTGATTTTTTGTGTGTTATTTCGTTTTTTGTTTACGTATAATCGCCGCCGAACATGGATTCCTACAATAAAACTCTGTAGTTAAGGAAAGAACTCAATGGCTATCGAACGTACCTTCTCCATCGTCAAGCCGGATGCGGTCAGCAAGAACCTGATTGGTGCCATTTACAGCCGCTTCGAGAGCGCGGGTCTGAAAGTGGTTGCCGCCAAGATGCTGCACCTGAGCAGCGAGCAGGCCGCCGGTTTCTACGCCGAGCACCAGGGCAAGCCTTTCTATGATGCCCTGGTCGGTTTCATGACCTCGGGTCCCGTCATGGTGCAAGTGCTGGAAGGGGAAGACGCCATCCGCCGCCACCGTGAAATCATGGGCGCCACCAACCCGAAAGAGGCCCTGGCCGGTACCCTGCGCGCCTGCTACGCCGAGAGCATCGATCGCAACGCCGTCCACGGCTCCGATGCCCCGGCCTCTGCCGCCCGTGAAATCGCCTACTTCTTCTCCGACGACGAGATCTGCCCGCGCGGCTGATGTTGTCAGGTGTGACCAAGGGAGCCTCGGCTCCCTTTTGTTTTTTGGCCCTCCGCCCAATAACCTCTTATTCTCCAGGTGGAAAGTCGGACCCATTATTTGTACAATGCCGCCCCCTGACGTAGGTCAGCCGATAATTTATGAAGTGTGTGAGCTGAGGCCCCTGATGAGCGAAACAAAAACCAACCTGCTGGATCTCGACCGGGATGCCATGCGTGCCTTCTTCGTCGAGTTGGGCGAGAAGCCGTTCCGGGCAGACCAGATAATGAAGTGGATCTATCACTTCGGTTGTGATGATTTCGATCAGATGAGCAACGTCAACAAGGCGCTGCGCGAGCGGCTCAAGGCCATCGCCGAGATCCGTGCCCCCGAGATCAGCCGCGAGCAGCGCTCCGCGGATGGCACCATCAAGTGGGCCCTGCAGGTCGGCGATCAGGAAGTGGAGACCGTCTACATTCCGGAAGCGGACCGCGCTACCCTGTGCGTATCCTCCCAGGTAGGCTGCGCCCTGGCTTGTACCTTCTGCTCCACCGCCCAGCAAGGGTTCAACCGTAACCTGAAAGTCTCCGAGATTATCGGCCAGGTGTGGCGTGCCGCCAAAGTGGTGGGCGGCAAGCGTCCCATCACCAACGTGGTGATGATGGGCATGGGCGAGCCGCTGCTGAACCTGGCCAACGTGGTGCCGGCCATGAAGCTGATGATGGACGACTTCGGTTTCAGCATCTCCAAGCGCCGCGTCACCCTCTCCACCTCCGGGGTGGTGCCGGCACTGGACATGCTGGGGGATCAGATCGACGTGGCCCTGGCCATCTCCCTGCATGCGCCGAACGACAAGCTGCGTTCCGAGATCATGCCGATCAACGACAAGTACAACATCGAGTCCTTCCTTGCCGGGGTGCGCCGCTATCTGGCCAAGTCCAACGCCAACGGCGGTCGGGTCACCGTGGAGTATGTGCTGCTCGATCACATCAACGACGACATGCAGCATGCCCATGAACTGGCCAAGGTACTCAAGGAAACCCCTTGCAAGATCAACCTGATCCCGTTCAACCCCTTCCCGGGCAACCCGTTCGGCAAGCCGAGCAACAGCCGCATCGACCGCTTCTCCAAGGTGCTGATGGAATACGGCCTGACCGTCATAGTGCGCAAGACCCGCGGCGATGACATCGACGCCGCCTGCGGCCAGCTGGTGGGGGAGGTGATCGACCGCACCAAGCGCACCATGAAAAATCGGATGCAACAGGATGGGATTTCCGTCAAAATGGTTTAACTCCTAAGCCATTGTATAGACAGGAAATGGATATCCGTACATTGATCGTAGTGGCAGCGCTCTGCGCGCTGCCAGGCTGTGTCACCGAGACCACCTATGCCGGGCAGAATTCGACCCAGCGCGAGGTGGGTCCCGATCTCAAGGCCGCCGCCCAGACTCGCCTCGATCTGGGGATCCAGTACCTGCGTCAGGGCAATGCCGAGCAGGCCAAATTCAACCTCGACCGCGCCCTCCAGTACGATCCCGGCAACCCTCAGGTCTATATCGGTTTCGCCTATTTCTACCAACAGGTGTCGGATTTCAAGGCGGCCGAGGAGAACTACAAGAAAGCGCTGGCCATGGACCCGACCAATGCTGACGCGATGAACAACTACGGCGCCTTCCTCTGCAATCGCGGTCGTTTCGAGGAGGCGGAGAGAGCCTTCCTGCAGGCGGTCAGCCAGCCCGATTACGTGAAAATCGCCGATACCTACGAGAATGCGGCGCTCTGCTCGATGCAAAATCACAGAAATGACAAGGCGAGTGAGTATTATCGCCTGGCCTTGGGGTATAATCCCCGCAATCCTAGGTTATTGCTGGACATGGCGGAGCTTTCCATGAAAGATGGCAAGCTGCCTGATGTTCAGTCTTACCTCGTTCGCTTTGCCGAAGTGGCGGAGGAAAACGAGGAGAGCCTCTGGCTCCGGCTGCGGCTGGCCCAGGCCATGGACAAACCGGCATTACTTCACCAATTCGGGACTGAGCTGGTAAGGCAATATCCCACTTCGCAACAAGCCAAGCGTTACTTAGCCAATGACTACTGAACAGCCACACGATTTCCAAGACGACTCCCAGGCAGCGGGCCCAGGCCAGCTGCTGCGCAACGCCCGTGAACAGCTCGGCTGGACCCGGGAACAGGTTGCGTCCCGCATTCACCTTCGTCTGACCCTGATCGCCGCCATCGAGGCGGATACCTACGACAAGCACACGTCCCACACCTTCATTCGTGGCTATCTGCGCGCCTATGCCAAGCTCGTCGGCATTCCCGAGGAGACAATCCTCGCCGCTTACGACAAGCTGGGACTGACGCCTCCCGACAACATCGACATGCAGAGCTTCTCCCGCCGCTCCCGCCAGCAGGCCAACGACAGCCGGCTCAAGGTGGTGACCTGGCTGGTGATCCTGGTGCTGATCGCCCTCTCCGTCGCCTGGTGGTGGCAGAGCACGGCGCGCCGCTCCGCCGGTGACGAGGCCCTGGCCGCCACCGAGATGAGCGGCATCGACAACACCCCGAGCGCCGCCGTCCCGACTGCGGTCGAGGTCGCCGCGCCCGTGCTGCCCGCCACCTCTGATGCCGTCTCCACCGCGCCTGCGGTGAGCGATGCCGTCGCCACTGTGCCGGTCGCCGTGGCCGCGCCCAGCGCCGCCGTGACGACGGATGCCTCTGCCGCGGTGGCGACAGCGTCCCCTGCCGAGAGCGCGACCACAGAGCCGGCCAAGGCGCCGCAGCTCAAGATGAGCTTCACCGCCGACTGCTGGCTGGATGTCAAGGATGCCAACGGCAAGACCCTGTTCAGCGGCCTGAAGAAGGCGAACGACGAGCTTGTGCTGGAAGGACCCGAGCCACTCAAATTCATCATTGGCGCGCCCATGGCGGTCAATCTCGAATACCAGGGCAAGTCCTTCGACATGAGCCGTTACAACAACGGCCGAACTGCCCGCTTCTCACTGCCGCAGGAGTAATCTGTTCGCCATGTCCGCACACGAATCTCCCATCGTTCGTCGCAAATCCAGGCAGATCATGGTCGGCAACGTACCGGTCGGGGGCGATGCCCCCATCACGGTGCAGACCATGACCAACACCAAGACTACGGACGTGGCCGCCACCGTCGAGCAGATCCAGCGGATCGAGCGGGTCGGTGCCGACATAGTCCGGGTCTCCGTACCCACCATGGAGGCGGCGGAGGCCTTCCGGCTCATCAAGCAGCAGACCCGCATTCCCATCGTCGCCGACATCCACTTCGACTACCGCATCGCCCTGAAAGTGGCCGAGTACGGTGCCGACTGCCTGCGCATCAACCCGGGCAACATCGGTAACGAGGAGCGGGTGCGCGCCGTGGTCGACTGCGCCCGTCACTACAACATCCCGATCCGCATCGGCGTCAACGGCGGCTCCCTGGAGAAAGATCTCCAGGAGAAGTACGGCGAGCCGACTCCCGAGGCCCTGCTGGAATCGGCCATGCGCCACGTGGATTATCTGGATCGCCTCAACTTCGACAACTTCAAGGTGAGCGTCAAGGCGTCCGACGTCTTCCTCGCCGTCGGTGCCTATCGCCTGCTGGCGAAGCAGATCGATCAACCCCTGCATCTGGGTATCACGGAAGCGGGCGGCTTCAGAGCCGGTGCGGTCAAGTCCGCTATCGGCCTCGGCATGCTGCTGAGCGAGGGCATAGGTGACACCCTGCGCATCTCGCTCGCCGCCGATCCGGTGGAGGAGGTGAAGGTGGGCTTCGACATTCTGAAATCCCTGCGTATCCGCTCCCGCGGCATCAACTTCATCGCCTGTCCCTCCTGCTCCCGTCAGGAGTTCGACGTCATCGGCACCGTCAATGCCCTGGAAGAGCGGCTGGAAGACATCATCACCCCGATGGATGTTTCCATCATCGGCTGCGTGGTGAACGGCCCGGGGGAGGCGCTGGTCTCCGATCTGGGCCTCGCCGGTGCGGCCAACAAGAGCGCCTTCTACGAGGGGGGCCAGCGGGTCGACCGGCTCGATAACAAGGATCTCGTGCCGACCCTGGAGCGACGCATCCGTGCCCGGGCGGCCATGCTGGATCCGGCCAACCAGATCCAGGTGGACAAAGGTTGAACCATGAAGGGGCCACCTGGGGTGGCCCCGGCTTTAGGTTATTGATTTTGAATCCCGCATCCGGGCACCCGATTTTACCTCGGGGTCGAAAATCCCTATAATGCGGCCAAATTTTACCTCTTTTTCTCGAGTATCAACGTGGCAAAACAGATCCAAGCGATTCGCGGTATGAATGATTGCCTGCCGGAGCAGAGCCCGGTATGGCAGAAAGTGGAACAGATCCTGCGCCAGGTCGTGGCCAGCTATGGCTACAGCGAAGTGCGCATGCCCATCGTCGAGCAGACCCATCTGTTCAAGCGCGCCATCGGTGAAGTGACCGACGTGGTCGAAAAAGAGATGTACACCTTCGAAGATCGCAACGGTGACAGCCTGAGCCTGCGTCCGGAAGGGACCGCCAGCTGCGTGCGCGCCGGCATCGAACACGGCCTGCTCTACAACCAGGAGCGCCGGATGTGGTACATGGGCCCCATGTTCCGCCACGAGCGTCCCCAGAAGGGCCGCTATCGCCAGTTCCACCAGTTCGGGGTCGAGCTGTTCGGCATCAACGGGCCTGACATCGACGCCGAGCTCATCATGCTGACCCATCGCCTGTGGCGTCTGTTCGGCATCCAGGATCACGTCACCCTGCAGCTCAATACCCTTGGTCAGAGTGCCGAGCGCGCCGCCTATCGCGATGCCCTGGTGGCCTACCTGGAGCAGTACAAGGATCAGCTGGACGAAGAGAGCCAGCGCCGCATGTACAGCAACCCCCTGCGGGTGCTGGACTCCAAGGACGAGAAGGTGCAGGCCATCCTGGTCGGGGCGCCGCGCCTGTTCGATCACCTGGGCGAAGAGAGCCTGGCTCACTTCGAAGGGCTCAAGCGCCTGCTCACGGCCGCCGGCATACAGTTCGAGGTGAACGAGCGTCTGGTACGCGGTCTCGACTACTACAACCTCACCGTGTTCGAGTGGGTCACCAACAGCCTGGGTGCCCAGGGCACCGTCTGTGCCGGCGGTCGCTACGACGGCCTGGTGGAGCAGCTCGGCGGCCAACCGACCCCGGCGGTGGGCTTTGCCATGGGGATGGAGCGTCTGGTACTGATGCTGGAGACCCTGGAGCTCAACGCCGACATCCGCCCGGCGGTGGATGTCTATCTCTGCATGGTGGGCGAGGGGACCGAGCAGGCGGGCTTTGCCCTGGCCGAGCGGCTGCGCGATGCCCTGCCTGACCTTCGCCTGATGAGTCACTGCGGCGGCGGCAACTTCAAGAAACAACTCAAGCGTGCCGACAAGAGCGGCGCGGCCATTGCCCTGATCCTCGGCGAGACCGAGGTGCAAAGCGGGGAGATCACCATCAAATATCTGCGTGGCCAGGCCGAGCAACAGACCGTCTCGGTCGATGCCGCCATCGCCCTGCTGGCAGCTAAAGGAGAGTAAGCTGTGGAAGTCTATACCACCGAAGAACAACAGGTTGAGGTCATCAAGAGCTGGTGGAAAGAGAACGGCACCTCGGTGATCGCCGGGACCGTGATCGGTCTGGTGGGGCTGTTTGGCTGGCGCTACTACAACGAGATGCAGCAGAGCAACCAGGAAGCCGCCTCCCAGGCTTACAACGCCATGACTGCCCAGCTCGCCAAGGGGGACGACGCCGCCCTGGAGCAGGCGAAGAGCTTCATCGCCGCCCATCAGGGCGACGCCTATGCCGAGCTGGCTTCCCTGCAGCTGGCCGCAGCAGCGGTCAAGGCGGGCAAGCTGGATCTGGCCGCCGAGCAGCTGACCCAGGTCGCCGCAAACGGTGACGACAGCATCAAGCCCATCGCCGCCCTGCGCCTGGCCCGCGTCCTGAACGATCAGGGCAAGGCCGACGAGGCCCTGGCCCAGCTTGGCAAGATCGGCAACGACGCCTTCAAGGCCCAGGTGGCGGAAGTGCGCGGCGACATCCTGCAGAAGCAGGGCAAGGCCGAAGAGGCCCGCGATGCCTACCAGGCGGCGGCCGATGCCGGCGGCCTGCAGTCGAGCAGCGAACTCAAGCTGAAGATGGACGATCTGGCGCTGCCAGCGGTCACTGCGGGCGAGGCTCCGGATGCGTAATCTGTACAAGCGAGTGGTGCTGGGGGCGGCCGTCTCCCTGGCCCTGCAGGGGTGCTCCCTGTTCAGTTCCGAAGAGGATCTCAACCCCATGGCGCCCCTGCCCACGGTGGAGTCCGCGTTCACGGCAGACACCGCCTGGTCCTCCTCGGTGGGGGATGGCATCGGCGACTTCTACTCCCAGCTCAAGCCGGTGGTGGAAGAGGACCGCATCTATGCGGCGGCCCGGGATGGCGACGTGACCGCCTTCGAGCGCGACAGCGGCAAGGAGCTGTGGAGCGTGGATCTGGCTGACTTGCCCATCAACGCCGACAAGCGCAGCGCCCGTCTCTCCGGCGGCCTGGTCTCTCGCTACGGCAAGCTGTTCCTCGGCTCCGAGAACGGGGTGGTCTACGCCCTGAACGCGGAGAACGGGGAGGTGCTGTGGCAGACCACGGTACCGGGTGAGGTGGTGGCGAGCCCCGCCGTCGAGGATGGCCGTGTGGTGGTGCTGACCACCTCGGGCCGCCTGGTGGCGCTCGATACCGACGAGGGCAAGCTGCAGTGGACCCTGTCCGAAGAGCAGCCGCCCCTGACCCTGCGCAGTGCCGGTGCCCCCGTCATCACCAACGGCGCCGTGCTGTACGGCCGCGCCGATGGCAAGGTGGGCATCGCCCTGCTGAGCAATGGTCAGCCGGTGCGCCAGTCCAAGGTGGCCGACCCGCGCGGCGCCACCGAGCTGGATCGCATGGTGGACGTGGATGCCGCCCCCCTCATCGCCGGCGACGAGCTCTATGCCATCGCCTACAATGGCCAGCTGATGGCCCGCAAGCTGATGAGCGGCGACGAGGTATGGAAGCGCAAGTATTCCGGCTACCGCGACATGGCGGTGACTGGCAATGCCATCGTGCTGACCGACAGCCGCAGCCACCTGTTTGCGGTGGACCGTCGCAACGGGCTCGAGCTGTGGTCCAACACCCAGCTGGAAAACCGCACCGTGACCGCCCCCGTCATCCTGGGTGACTATGTGGTGGTCGGGGATGTGGAAGGTTATCTGTATTGGCTGGACCGTACCGACGGCTCCATCAAGGCCATGCAGCAGCTCGACAGCAGTGGTCTGTACGCCGCCCCCCTGGTGGATGGCGACACCCTGTATGTGCAGAGCCGTGGCGGCAAGCTGTACGCTGTCAAGCGTCCCTGAGCGCCCGTTAATATGAATCTCCGGCTCCTGGTCTTCGGACCCGGAGCCTTTGTCGTCTTGAGAATGAGGCTTTTATGACTCCTGTAGTAGCCCTGGTGGGCCGCCCCAACGTGGGGAAATCCACCCTGTTCAACCGCCTGACCCGTACCCGGGATGCCCTGGTGGCCGACTTCCCCGGCCTGACCCGGGACCGTAAATACGGCCAGGCGAAGCTGGGCGAGCTGGAATTTATCGTGGTCGACACCGGCGGTATCGATGGCACCGAGGAGGGGATCGAGCTGAAGATGGCCGAGCAGTCCCTGCTGGCCATCGAAGAGGCCGATGTGGTGCTCTTCATGGTGGATGCGCGCGCCGGCCTGACCGCGGCGGATCAGGCCATCGCCGAGCACCTGCGCAAGACCCACAAGAAGGTGTTTCTGGTGGCCAACAAGACAGACGGCATCGACGGCGACTCCGCGGTGTCCGAGTTCTACGGCCTGGCCCTGGGGGAGGTCTACCAGATGGCGGCCGCCCACGGTCGCGGCGTGCTGAGCCTGCTGGAGCTGGCGCTGGCCCCCCATCTGGAGACCCTGGTGGAGTCTGCGGCCGAACAGGCGGCGGACGAGGAGCAGGAGGAGTTCGACGAAGAGGCGCTGGTGCGCATGCTGGCCACGGGCGAGCTGGACACCCGAGAGGACACCAAGGAGACGCCGTTCGCCGACCTGCCCATCAAGTTTGCCATCGTCGGTCGCCCCAACGTCGGCAAGTCCACCCTGACCAACCGCATGCTGGGTGAAGATAGGGTCATCGTCTATGACATGCCGGGCACCACCCGCGACTCCGTCTACATCCCCATGGAGCGCGACGAGCAGAAGTACGTGGTCATCGACACCGCCGGCGTGCGCCGCCGCGGCAAGGTGCACGAGACGGTGGAGAAGTTCTCCGTCATCAAGACCCTCAAGGCGATTGAAGATGCCAACGTCTGCCTGCTGGTGATCGACGCCCGCGAGACCATCACGGATCAGGACTTGAGCATCCTCGGCTTCGTGCTCAACAGCGGCCGCTCCGTGGTGCTGGTGGTGAACAAGTGGGACGGCCTGGATCAGAAGGTCAAAGAGGACGTCAAGAACGAGCTGGACCGTCGTCTGGGCTTCATCGACTTCGCCCGCATCCACTTCATCTCCGCCCTGCACGGCAGCGGCGTCGGCCACCTGTTCGAGTCCATCAACGAGGCCTACGAGTCCGCCACCCGCCGCACCAGCACCGCCATGCTGACCCGGATCATGCAGATGGCCCAGGAAGATCACCAGCCGCCCATGGTGAACGGTCGCCGGGTCAAGCTGAAGTATGCCCACGCCGGTGGCTACAACCCGCCGCGCATCGTGATCCACGGCAACCAGCTGAACGACTTGCCGGACTCCTACAAGCGGTATCTCATCAACTATTTCCGCAAGTCCCTGAAGATCATGGGCACCCCGATCCGGGTCGAGTTCCAGGAGTCGGTCAACCCGTTCGAGGGCAAGAAGAACACCTTGACCCTGAGCCAGGAGCGTCAGCGCAAGCGTCTGCTCAAGGCCAAGGCGAAGAAGTAAGGCCCTGCGGCTGCCCTCACCGGCAGCCGTTTTTCTTGGGGTCGATGGAGGAGGGGAATGTGCAGTGGGCCCGCCCAGCGCACATTCACTTTGCGAGGAGCCAATCATGAGCCATCTTGTCTGCCCGGCCTGCCGGGGGGAGCTGGACAGCCGCAGTGACGAGACCTGTTGCTGCCAGTGCCAGATCCGTTATCGCATCCGGGCCCTGTGTCCGACCTGCCAGCAGGCGCTGGAGCGGCTTCGGGCCTGCGGCGCCGTGGATTATTTCTGCAATCACTGCAATACCCTGGTTTCCAAGCGCAGGGTGCAGTTCGAGGCGCTGGCGGCGGGGGCATGAGGGAATAAAAAACCCGGCGGATGCCGGGTTTATACTGTGTGCTCCGCTATCAGCAGCGTGAAGGAGCGATTTCTGTGCCAGATCTTGCGCTTCATGTCGGCCAGCTTGAGCTTGCGTCTCGGGCTCCAGGCACATTTGGTTTTTCGGGCCAATATGGCTCTTCTGCGTGCTCGCATCTTGTTATCCTCCCTGGTCTCCTCGGCCGAAGGGTGGCTGGGCAGGTAATGCAACGTGATGAATACATTGCAATAAGCCAGACTCGCGTCCCCTCGGATCTGGTTGGATGTTAACAGAGAATCTGCCGGGAAAACACACCCCCCAGGGCTAGGGGGTGATGATCTGCTTGACCACCTCGGCGATGATGGCGGGACGCTCTGCCGGGGCGGCCGGCTCGCTGCTGTCGTCCTCATCCAGCTCCTCTCGGCGGTGGGCCTTCTGCTGCTCGTTGTCGAGCCAGAGCAGGCTCTGGTAGTACTGGCGCACGTTGTTGACATAGTTGCGCGCCTCGCCGCCCCGGGCATAGCCGTAGCGCACCTTGCGATGCCAGCGTGACTGCTGCAGCAGGGGCAGCACCTCCTTCACGTCGCTCCAGGCGTCCGGGTTCTTGCCGAGCTGCTTGGTCAGCCGACGGGCATCCATCATGTGGCCGTAGCCGATGTTGTAGGCGGTGAGGGCGAACCACACCTTCTCGTCGGCCGGTACCGAGTCCGGCACCTTCTCCATCATCTCCTCCAGGTAGCGGGCACCGCCCTTGATGCTTTCCTCCGGATGGGTTCTGTCGCTGACCCCCATCGCCTTGGCGGTGGGCTCGGTCAGCATCATCATGCCGCGCACCCCGGTGTAGGAGCGGGCCTGGGGGTCCCAGTGGGACTCCTGATAGCTGATGGCCGCCAGCAGCCGCCAGTCGATCTCCCTGGCGTGGGTCTGGAACATCGCCTGGTACTTGGGCAGCAGGCTCTTGGCGCGCTTGAGGAAGGTGCGGGTGTCGACGAAATCGAAGTTCTGCACGTGGCCGAAGTACTTCTCGTCCAGCTTGGCGATGGCGCCGTCCATGAAGCGCTGGCCGAAGAAGTCGATGACGCTGGCGTAGAGGCTGTCATCGGGCAGCCGGGTCATGGCCCAGGCCACGGTCTGCTTGTTGGCGAGGGTCAGCCCCTCGGTGAGCTCGGGGTAGTAGCGCTGGGTGCGGGCCAGTATGGTGTCCTGCACCACGGTGTAGTCCACCTCGCCATCGGCCACCTGCTTGAGCAGCTCCTCCACGTCGGCGTCCCGGTTGGTACTCCAGTTCAGGTTGGGATGCTGCTTGGCCAGCTCCTTCATCAGATCCTCGCCGGTGGAGCCGGCCGGTACCACTATGCTGCCCTTGATGTCCCCCAGATCCTTGGGCCTGGGGGCACCGTTGCGGTAGACCAGCTTGGGGGAGACCTGATAGAAGCCGGGGCCGAAGCGGAACAGCTTGCGCCGCTCCGGGGTCACGACGATGGCCGCCGCGGCCAAGTCCAGCCTGCCCTTTTGCAACTGCTCGACCAGTTCGGCGGTGCTGTAGGCAGGCACTATGGTCAGCTTGACCCCCAGCCAGTCGGCGTAGAGCTGCGCCAGTTCGTAGTCGAAGCCCTGGGCGACGTCGTCACGCTGGTAGTAGGAAGTGGGGCCATAGAGGGTGCCGACCCGGATCTCGCCCCGTTGGCGGATCTGTTCCAGCTGGCTGGAGGGGGTATGGAAGTCGCAACCGGCCAGGGCCAGCGTCAACATCATCCCGGTAAGCAGTCGAAAAATGCAGCGCAAGTAGGTGAGTACCCTTGTTGAAAAAATCGGCATTTGTCAAAAGAGAGGCCCCTTTATACCAGAGAGTCCGGAGGGAGTCACATCGTGCGGGGCGAGAAAAACGTTTGTTCGGGCTGGACCTGATCCCTATAATACGCGCGTCTCAAATCCCCCCACACTCTAAAACTTGGTGAGAAAGGTATATGGAAATCTTGCGTGGTGCCCCAGCACTGTCTGAGTTTCGTGTCCACAAGCTGCTGCAGAGCTGCGCACAGAGAGGAGTAGAGATAGCAAGCGTCTATGCCGAATACGTGCATTTTGCCGAGCTGACGAGTCCGCTGTCGCCCCCGGAGCGAGCGACCCTGGGCCAGCTGCTGCGCTACGGCCCGACCATTCCGGAACACACCCCCAGCGGTCAGCTGTTCCTCGTTACCCCCCGCCCCGGCACTATCTCCCCCTGGTCTTCCAAAGCAACCGACATCGCCCACAACTGCGGCCTCAGCCAGGTCAAGCGACTCGAGCGCGGCATCGCCTACTACGTGCAGGCCAAGGGTGAGCTGAGCGCGGCACAGCGCGGCGAGGTCGCGGCCCTGCTGCACGACCGCATGATGGAAATGGTGTTCGGCGAGATGCACGAGGCCGCCGCCCTGTTTGCCCACCACGAGCCGCGTCCCTTCACCCAGGTGGATGTGCTGGGTGGCGGTCGCGCCGCCCTGGCAGAGGCCAACGTGGCCCTGGGGCTGGCCCTGGCGGACGACGAGATCGACTATCTGGTGACGAACTTCACCCGGCTTGGCCGCAACCCCAACGACATCGAGCTCTACATGTTCGCCCAGGCGAACTCCGAGCACTGCCGCCACAAGATCTTCAACGCCGACTGGACCATAGACGGTGAGCAGCAGCCCAAGTCGCTGTTCAAGATGATCAAGAACACCTTCGAGCAGACGCCGGATCATGTCCTGTCTGCCTACAAAGACAACGCCGCCGTGATGGAAGGGAGCCAGGGGGGCCGCTTCTTCCCGAGCCCCGCCAGCGGCGAATACCAGTATCACCAGGAGCGCGTCGACATCCTGATGAAGGTGGAGACCCACAACCACCCGACCGCCATCTCCCCCTTCCCGGGGGCCGCCACCGGCTCCGGCGGCGAAATCCGCGACGAGGGTGCGACAGGCCGTGGCGCCAAGCCCAAGGCGGGCCTGGTGGGCTTCTCCGTCTCCAACCTGCGGATCCCCGGTTTCGAGCAGCCCTGGGAGCAGGATTTCGGCAAGCCGAGCCGCATCGTCAGCGCCTTCGACATCATGCAGGAGGGGCCGCTCGGCGGCGCCGCCTTCAACAACGAATTCGGCCGTCCGGCCATCCTCGGCTACTTCCGCACCTTCGAAGAGCAGGTGCCGAGCCACAACGGCGTCGAGGTGCGCGGCTACCACAAGCCCATCATGCTGGCGGGCGGCATCGGCAACATCCGCTCCGAACACGTTCAGAAGGGCGAGATCCCGGTGGGGGCGGCCCTCATCGTGCTGGGTGGCCCGGCCATGAACATCGGCCTGGGGGGCGGCGCCGCATCAAGCATGGCTTCCGGCCAGTCTGCCGAAGATCTCGACTTCGCCTCGGTGCAGCGTGACAACCCCGAGATGGAGCGCCGCTGCCAGGAGGTGATCGACCGCTGCTGGCAGCTGGGGGACGACAACCCCATCGTCTTCATCCACGACGTGGGGGCGGGCGGCCTCTCCAACGCCATGCCGGAGCTGGTGAGCGACGGGGATCGCGGCGGTCGCTTCTCCTTACGCGCCATTCCGAACGACGAGCCGGGCATGAGCCCGCTGGAAGTCTGGTGCAACGAATCCCAGGAGCGTTACGTGCTGGCCGTGGCCCAGGACAAGCTGCCCCTGTTCAAGGCCCTGTGCGAGCGCGAGCGCGCGCCCTATGCCGTGATCGGCACGGCCACCGAAGAGAAGCATCTCACCCTCTCGGATGCCCATTTTGACAACCAGCCCATCGACCTGCCCCTGGACGTGCTGCTCGGCAAGGCGCCCAGGATGCACCGCGACGTGCAGAGTCTGCCGGCCCAGGGCAAGCCGCTGGCGCTGGATGGCGTCACCCTGTCCGAGGCGGCCGAGCGGGTGCTGCGCCTGCCGACCGTGGCGGAGAAGTCCTTCCTCATCACCATCGGCGATCGCACCGTGACGGGCCTCGTCAACCGTGACCAGATGGTCGGTCCCTGGCAGATCCCGGTGGCCGACTGCGCCGTCACCGCCGCCACCTATGACAGCTACCACGGCGAAGCCATGTCCATGGGCGAGCGCACCCCGGTGGCGCTGCTCTCCCACGCCGCATCGGCCCGCATGGCGGTGGCCGAGGCCCTGACCAACCTGGCCCCGGCCCACATCGGTTCCCTCAAGCGGGTCAAGCTCTCCGCTAACTGGATGTCCGCCGCCGGTCACCCGGGGGAGGATGCCGGTCTCTACGAAGCCGTGAAGGCCGTGGGCGAGGAGCTCTGCCCGGCCCTTGGCATCACCATCCCGGTGGGCAAGGACTCCATGTCCATGAAGACTCGCTGGCAGCAGGATGGCAAGGAGCACAGCGTCACCTCGCCGCTCTCCCTGCTCATCTCCGCCTTCGCTCGGGTCGAGGACGTGCGCAATACCGTGACCCCGCAACTGCGGACCGATCTCGGTGAGACCGACCTTATCCTGATCGACCTTGGCAACGGCAAGCAGCGCCTCGGCGCCTCCGCCCTGGCCCAGGTCTATCGCCAGCTGGGGCAAAGTGCCCCGGATCTGGACAACCCGGTTCAGCTCAAGGGCTTCTTCAACGCCATCCAGGCGCTGGTGGCGGATCGCAAGCTGATTGCCTACCACGACCGCTCCGACGGCGGCCTGTTCGTCACCCTGGTGGAGATGGCTTTCGCCGGTCACTGCGGTCTCGACCTGCAGCTCGACCGCATCGGCGGTGAACTGCTGCCGGCCCTGTTCAACGAGGAGCTGGGCGCCGTCATCCAGGTGCGCCGCGACGACAAGGAGGCGGTGCTGACCCTGCTGGCCGGCCACGGCCTGGCGGCCTGCTCCCACGTGCTGGGCACGGTGCGCGAAGACGACCTCATCCTGTTCCAGCGTGCCGGGACAGAGGTGTATCGCGCCAGCCGCACCGCCCTTCGCACCCTCTGGGGCGAGACCAGCTGGCAGATGCAGCGCCTGCGTGACAACCCCGAGTGCGCGGATCAGGAGCACGCCGCGCGCCAGGACGCCACCGATCCGGGTCTGCAGGCCAGACTGACCTACAACCCGTCCGAGGACGTGGCCGCCCCCTATATCGCCCGCGGGGTCTCCCCCCGTCTGGCGGTGCTGCGCGAGCAGGGGGTCAACTCCCACGTGGAGATGGCGGCGGCGTTCGACCGCGCTGGCTTCACCGCTGTCGATGTGCATATGAGCGACATCCTCTCCGGTCGCATCAAGCTGGATGATTTCCAGACCCTGGTGGCCTGTGGCGGCTTCTCCTACGGCGACGTGCTGGGGGCGGGCGAGGGCTGGGCCAAGTCCATCCTGTTCAACGACAACGCCCGCGAGCAGTTCCAGCGCTTCTTCGAGCGCGGCGATACCCTCTCCTTGGGCGTGTGCAACGGTTGCCAGATGATGTCCAACCTGCGCACCCTGATCCCTGGGGCTGATCTGTGGCCGCGCTTCGTGCGCAACCGCTCCGAGCGCTTCGAGGCGCGCTTCAGCCTGGTGCAGGTGCAAGACTCCCCGTCCGCCTTCTTCGCCGGCATGGCGGGCTCGGTGATGCCTATTGCCGTCTCCCACGGGGAAGGGCGGGTGGAGGTGCGCGACGTCGCCCATCTGGAGGCGCTGCAACAGAGCGGCCTGGTGGGGCTGCGTTTTGTCGACAACCGCGGCAACGTGACCGAGCAGTATCCGGCCAACCCGAACGGCGCACCGGCGGGCATCACAGCGGTGACCACCACGGACGGGCGCGCCACCATCATGATGCCGCACCCGGAGCGGGTGTTCCGCACCGTGGCGAACTCCTGGCACCCGGACCACTGGGGCGAGGATGGCGCCTGGATGCGGATGTTCAGAAACGCCCGGGTGCGTCTGGGTTAATCCCTCCGCGTACACAGCAACCATGGAAAACCGGCCAACAGGCCGGTTTTTTTATGGGCGCAGCACAAGCGTTGCGTGAATGATCCTGATTCAGGGCTCAGCATGTAGCAGCCCCGGTGCTTTGACCCTGGATGGCGAGGGGGAAAGGGGAGGGCGCACGTTACCGGCTGGAGCAGGATGAATATCGTCTCGGATCGGGAATAAAAAAACCGGCCACGGGGGCCGGTTTTTGTTGTGTGCCTGAGGCTTAACGCAGCACCACGTGCTGGAAGCCCTGCACCAGGCTGATGACGGGCTGGGGGTAGATGCCGAGCAATACCACCAGGATGGCGGAGAGCAACACCACCAGGCCCCCGGAGGAGAAGGCCCAGTCGGCCCTGGCATCGCGCAGCTGCATGCCGGGTTCGCGCAGGTAGAGGGTGACCATGACCCGCAGGTAGTAGTAGAGACCCAGGGCGCTGCCGAGCACGATGGCGCCGGAGAGCCACCACAGCTGCGCCTCGACGGTGACGCCGATGAGGTAGAACTTGCCGATGAAGCCGAGGGTCATGGGGATGCCCGCGAGCGACAACATCATCACCGTCATCACCGCCGTGAGATAAGGGCGCTTCCAGAACAGGCCGCGGTAGCTGTGCAGGGAGTCCGCATCTTTGCCGCGGTAGGGGCTGGACATCATGCTGATGACGCCGAAGGCCCCCAGGCTGGTGAACAGGTACATCAGCAGGTAGACCCCCGCCGCTTCCACCGGGATCTGGCCGAGGCGGCTCGCCACCACCACCGCCAGCAGATAGCCGAAGTGGGAGATGGAGGAGTAACCCATCATCCGCTTGATGTTGGTCTGGATCAGCGCCAGGAGGTTGCCGACCACGATGGAGATGACCGCCATGGCCGCCAGCAGCCAGTGGATCATGGGATCCGAGGTGGCCGGCACCGCCAGGTAGAAGCGCAGCAGCACGCAGAACACGGCGATCTTGCTCACGGTGGCGAGGAAGGTGGCGACCGGTGCAGGGGCACCCTCGTAGACGTCCGGGGTCCAGAGGTGGAAGGGGGCCAAGGAGAGCTTGAAGGCAAAGCCCACCAGCATCAGGCCGAAGCCCCCCATCAGCAGCGGGTGATGGGCCGGGCTCTGGGACAGGGTCAGGCCGAGATCGCTGAAGCTGAGGCTGCCGGCCTGGGCGTAGAGCAGCGCCATGCCGAACAGCAGGAAGGCGGTGGCGCTGGCGGAGAGCACCATGTACTTGATGCTGGCCTCCAGCGAATGGCGCTCGCGATAGGCATAGCCCACCAGACCGAACATGGGCAGGGTCAGCATCTCGATCCCGATGAAGAGCGACGCGAGATGACGGGAGCCTGCCAGCACCAGACCACCGGCGGTGGCGATGAGCAGCAGCAGGTAGAACTCTTCCCGGTTGTCCGGGTAGCCCTTGAGCCAGGTGCGGCCGAAGGTACAGGTGGCCAGGGCGCCGATGAGCACCAGCCCCATGTAGAAGACCGCATAGCTGTCCACTTGCAGCAGGGGAGTGACCCCCTGATCCCCCTGGGCCATCACGACGGGCAGGGAGAAGAGCGCCAGGTTGAGACCGGCGATGGTCACCACGAAGGCGGTGTCGTCGCAGCGCTTCCAGGCGATGGCCAGCATCAGGGCCACCATGGCCCCTGTGGTCAGCAACAGGGGCAGCAGGGCCAGCAGTTGAGAAACAGTAAACGTCATGACAGGGCTCCCGACATGGACATGGAAGGCAAAAGAGAAAGCATCATTGCAGCGCTCCCGTGTCTGGCAGCGCATACCAGTGCAGCACGCTCAGGAGGCTGCTGCTGGCGGTGTCCAGCACTGGCTGGGGATAGAGGCCGAGCAGTACCAGCAGGCCGGCTATGGTCAGCATCATGGCCAGCTCCCGCTTGTCCAGCCCCTTGAGCACGCTCTCCTCCTTGGGGGTACCGAAGCAGGTGCGCTGCAGCATGATGAGGGAGTAGACCGATGCCAGTACCAGGCCGAAGGTGGCGATGACGGTCATGACGGGGGCGACCTGGAAGCTGCCGATGAGGATCAGGAATTCGCCGACGAAGTTGCCGGTGCCCGGCATCCCGAGGGAAGCGACCGAGAAGAACAGCATGACCCCGGGCAGGTAGCGCAGGCGTCCCCAGAGGCCGCCCATCTGGCGCAGATCCCGGGTGTGCAGGCGCTCGTAGAGCTGGCCGCACAGGATGAAGAGACCGGCGGCGGAGAGGCCGTGGGCGATCATCTGCACCACGGCGCCCTGCAGGGCGAGCTCGCTGCCGGAATAGATGGCGATCATCACGAAGCCCATGTGGGAGATGCTGGTGTAGGCCACCAGCCGCTTGATGTCGGTCTGGGCGAAGGCCAGCAGGGCGCCGTAGACGATGCCGATGAGGCCGAGGCCCATGGCGTAGGGGGCGAACTCGGCGGAGGCCTCGGGGAAGAGCGGCAGGGTGAAGCGCAGCAGGCCGTAGGCGGCGGTCTTGAGCAGGATGCCTGCCAGGTCCACGGAGCCCGCGGTCGGCGCCTGGCTGTGGGCGTCAGGCAGCCAGCCATGGAGCGGCACCAGGGGCATCTTGACCGCGAAGGCGATGAAGAAGCCCAGCATCAGCAGCCACTGGACCGTGCTGCTCATGGGGGTGTTCAGCAGCTCCTGATAGTTGAAGGTGAAGACGCCTGTGGTGGCGTGGTGGGTCAGCACCAGGCCCAGGATGGCCACCAGCATGATGAGGCCGCTCGCCTGGGTGTAGATGAAGAACTTGGTGGCGGCGTTGATGCGCGACTTGCCGTCGGTGACCGAGTGGCCCCAGAGCGCGATCAGGAAGTACATGGGGACCAGCATCATCTCCCAGAAGAAGAAGAAGAGGAACAGGTCCACCGCCATGAAGACGCCGAGCACGCCCCCCAGGATCCACAGCAGGTTCAGGTGGAAGAAGCCGATGCGCTGCACGATCTCCTTCCAGGAGCAGAGGATGGCCAGTACGCCGATGAAGCTGGTGAGCATCACCATCAGCAGCGACAAGCCGTCCACCGCCAGATGCAATGAGATGCCGAAGCGGGGGATCCAGGGTTGTTGCCACTCGGCGGCCCAGACGGGCAGGCCGGGGTTGGCCAGGGTGAAGTCACCGCCGAGCCAGATGGCGCTGGAGAGCACCAGGCAGGCGCTCATGGAGGCGAGGGCCACCCAGCGGACGAATTGTCCGCCGAGCCGCTCCATCTGCCAGCAGAGCAAGCCGCCGATGAAGGGAATTAGCAAGATCCAGAGTAAGGTCACGATATCAGCTCTCGTCTATGTTCTGGTCGTTGTGCAGGCCCGCAGGCCTGCGTGAAATTGAAATGCCATGGGATCAACCGAGCAGCAGCAGGGCCAGGATCAGGGCGGCGCCCATCCCCATGGAGGCGGCGTACCAGCGCAGCTTGCCGGAGACGGTCCAGGCCAGCAGCTGGTGGCCGGCTTGTGCCAGCACGGCCGGCAGGTTCATCATCCTGTCCAGCGGATCCTTGCCGAGCAGCCGGGTGGCCAGCAGGTAGGGCTTGACCCAGACCAGGTCATAGAGCCAGTCAAAGCCCCAGGCATTGAACCAGAGGGTGCTCAGTAGACGGCCAGGCCCGCTCTCGGCGATCCCCTTCACCAGGCGACGCTCACCGAGGAACAGGAAGGCGGCCAGCGCTATGCCCGCCACGGCGATGACGCCGGAGGCTATTTCCAGGGCGTGACGGCCCTCCTCGATATGATCCCCCGGGCCCGCCGGCAGTACCCCGGCCAGGGGCGGCACGATGAGGGCGCCGACCCCGGTGGAGAGCACCAGCAGCACCAGCAGCGGCAGCTGGTGGGCCAGGCCGTGACCGGCGTGAGCCTCGGTCTGCACCTTGCCGTGGAAGGCGATGAAGATGAGGCGGAAGGTGTAGAGGGAGGTCAGGAAGGCCCCGCCCAGACCCGCCCACAGCAGGGCGCTCTGGCCGCTGGCCTGCACCTGCCACAGGATGGCGTCCTTGCTGTAGAAGCCGGCGGTCACCAGCGGCAGCGCGGCCAGGGCCGAGCCCCCCACCAGGAAGCAGGCATAGACCAGAGGCAGGCTCTTGCGAAGGCCCCCCATCTTGAAGATGTTCTGCTCGTGGTGGGTCGCGACTATGACAGCACCGGCGGAGAGGAACAGCAGTGCCTTGAAGAAGGCGTGGGTCATCAGGTGGAAGATGGCCCCTTCCCAGGCACCGACGCCGAGGGCCAGGAACATGTAGCCGATCTGGCTCATGGTGGAGTAGGCCAGGATCCGCTTGATGTCGGTCTGCACCAGGGCCGCGAAGCCTGCCAGCACCAGCGTGATGGCGCCGACCAGAGCCACCAGATGCAGGATCTCGGGGGCCAGCAGGAAGAGGCCATGGGTGCGGGCGATGAGGTAGACCCCCGCCGTCACCATGGTGGCCGCGTGGATCAGCGCGGAGACCGGGGTCGGGCCCGCCATGGCGTCCGCCAGCCAGGTCTGCAGCGGCAGCTGGGCGGACTTGCCGACCGCGCCGCCGAGCAGCATCAGGCAGGCGAACGACAGGGCAGGGGAGCCTTCGGCAAACATGGCCGGGGCCCGCACCAGCAGCTCGTGGATGTTGAGGGTGCCGAGCTCGCGGTAGAGCACGAACAGACCGATGGCGAGGAAGACGTCACCGACCCGGGTCACCACGAACGCCTTGAGGGCGGCCGCCCCGTTGGCGGGGTTGCGGTAGTAGAAGCCGATCAGCAGGTAGCTGCACAGGCCCACCCCTTCCCACCCCAGGTAGACGAACAGCAGATCGTCTGCCAGCACCAGGAACAGCATGCTGGCGATGAAGAGGTTGGTGTAGGTGAAGAAGCGGGAATAACCCTCTTCCCCGCGCATGTACCAGGAGGCGAACAGGTGGATGAAGAAGCCCACCCCGGTCACCACCCCCAGCATGGTCAGCGACAGCCCGTCCAGGGAGAGGCGGAAGGCGGGCTGGAACTCGCCCACCGTCATCCACTGCCACAGGGTCTGGGTATAGACACCGCCTTCCGGCGGGTGATTGAGGAAGTCGAACCCGACCCAGACAGTGGTCAGGGCCGACAGGCCTATGCTGCCGACGCCGATGAGCGCCGAGGTGCGCTCACCGAGGCGGCCGAGGGAGAAGGCCAGCAGCAGCCATCCCAACAGGGGGAACAGAAAAGTCAGGTATAGGAGGCTCATCCGCGCATCTCGCTCACAGTGTCCACGTTCAGGGTGTGGTAACGACGATAGAGCAGCAGTAACAGGGCGAGGCCGATACTGGCCTCCGCTGCCGCCAGAGAAATCACCAGTATGTACATGATCTGACCGTCGGCCTGGGCCCAGCGGCTACCCGCCACCACGAACGCCAGGGCGGACGCATTCATCATGATTTCGATACTCATGAGGATAAACAGCAGGTTGCGGCGTATCAGCAAGCCGCACAGGCCGATGGCGAACAGGATGGCCGCCAGCAGGAGGCCATGCTCCATGGGTATTCCACTCATCGCCATTCTCCTTGTGCTTGCTGGATGGAAAGGGGGCAGGCCGCCGGCAGCAGGCCATGCATCACCATGGGAATGCCGCTCATTGCTGACCTCCTTCTTGTGTGGTGCGGGGCACGGAGAGCACTTCCCCGCTCTTGTCCTCGCGGCCCAGGTGATAGGCGGTGACCAGGCCCGCCAGCAGCAGGATGGAGGCGAGCTCCACCGCCAGCACGTAGGGACCGAACAGGGCGATGCCGACCTCCTTGGCGCTGACGTCGGTCTGGCCCAGCGTGCCGCCGGTCACCCCGAGGATGCCCTGGGCCAGGAAACCCAAGAGGACGAGGGAGAGCAGGGCGGGTCCGCCCCAGGTGGTGGGGGTGAGCCACTTCTTCTCCTGATCCTGGGCCGAGCCCAGGTTCAGCATCATCACCACGAACACGAACAGCACCATGATGGCGCCGGCGTAGACGATCACCTGCAGGGCCCCTGCGAAGGCGGCGCCCAGGCAGAAGAAGATCATGGCCACGGCG
This sequence comes from Aeromonas sp. FDAARGOS 1409, assembly GCF_019048705.1. Taxonomy (NCBI): domain Bacteria; kingdom Pseudomonadati; phylum Pseudomonadota; class Gammaproteobacteria; order Aeromonadales; family Aeromonadaceae; genus Aeromonas; species Aeromonas sp. FDAARGOS 1409. Next base: position 3,907,898 of record NZ_CP077395.1, on the reverse strand, counting down.
ATGAGGGAGATGATGAGATTGAGCAGCGCGTGCATGGGGTTGCTGGTGCTGATCACCCGCAGCGTGCTGTAAACGGCGACCAGGGCCGCGGCATAGAATGCCAGTTCCATGATTGACTCCTAGGGCAGCAGGCTCTTGACATCGATGGGCTTGGCTTCGTTCTCGGCATCCCCTTTCGGCTTGCCGTCGATGGCCATCCCGCTCATGCGGTAGAAGTTGTAGTCCGGGTACTTGCCGGGGCCGCTGATCAGCAGATCTTCCTTCTCGTACACCAGATCCTGGCGGCGATACTCCCCCATCTCGAAATCCGGCGTCAGCTGGATGGCGGTGGTGGGGCAGGCCTCCTCGCACAGGCCGCAGAAGATGCAGCGGGAGAAGTTGATGCGAAAGAACTCAGGGTACCAGCGGCCGTCTTCCCGTTCCGCCTTCTGCAGGGAGATGCAGCCGACCGGGCAGGCGACGGCGCACAGGTTGCACGCCACGCAGCGCTCGTCGCCGTCAGGGTCGCGGGTCAGCACTATGCGGCCGCGAAAACGCGGGGCGGCATAGACCGGCTGTTCCGGGTAGCTCAGGGTTTCGCGAGGGCGCCAGGCATGGGAGAAGACCATCCCTAGGCTGCGCAGTTGGGTGCCGACACCCTTGATAATGCTCGTAATTTTCATTGGTGCCTCATTACATGTTCAGCAGCACGACTGCGCCTGTGACCAGCATGTTGAGCAGGGTCAGGGGCAGGCACACTTTCCAGCCAAAGGACATCACCTGGTCGAAGCGCGGGCGGGGCAGGGAGGCCCGCAGCAGGATGAAGAACACCATGAAACAGGCGGTCTTCAGGGCGAACCAGATGAAGGGCGGCAGCCAGGGGCCGTGCCAGCCACCGAAGAAGAGGGTCACGATGAGCGAAGAGATCAGCACGATGCCGATGTACTCGCCTACGAAGAACAGACCCCACTTCATGCCCGCGTACTCGATGTGATAGCCGTCGGCGAGCTCCTGCTCGGCTTCCGGCTGATCGAACGGGTGGCGGTGGGTGACGGCGACCCCGGCGAACAGGAAGGTGACGAAGCCCAGGATCTGGGGGATCACGTTCCACATGCCGGCCTGGGCCTCGACGATGTCACGCAGGTTGAAGCTGCCGGTCTGGATGACGATGCCCATGAGCGACAGTCCCAGGAACACCTCGTAGGAGAGGGTCTGGGCCGAGGCGCGCAGGCTGCCGAGCAATGAGTACTTGTTGTTGCTCGACCAGCCGGCGAACAGCACGGCGTAGACCGCCAGCCCCGCGATGGCCAGGATGTAGAGCAGGCCCACGTTGAGATCCGCCACGCCCCAGGTGGGGGTGATGGGCACCACCGCAAACGCCAGGATGAAGGCGGTGAAGGCGATGATGGGGGCCAGCACGAAGATCCGGCGATCCGCGAACGGCGGGATCCAGTCCTCCTTGAAGAACATCTTGACCATGTCGGCCGCCAGCTGCAGCAAGCCGAAGGGGCCAACCCGGTTGGGGCCGTAACGATCCTGCCAGAGTGCCAGCAGACGGCGCTCAATGAAGCTCATGAAGGCACCGGCCCCCACTATCCCCACCAGCACGATCAGGGCCTTGCCGATTTCCAGCAACAGATCAATCAGCGCATCGCTCATGCGATCACCTCCTGCAGGTTATCGAGAAGGGCGTGGTGCAGCGCGGTCGGCAGACCGTTGACGCCGAGCGGCAGCCCCACCAGACCCTGGGCCAGCTTGTCGCTCAGGCGCAGGGCCAGGCGCCAGTGGTTGCCACCCCAGGAGAAGGCGACCTGACTGCCGGCGCCCAGGGCCAGACGCGCCGCGTCGGCCGGATTCAGCACCAGGGCGGGCTCGCCCATGCGGGCCTGGATGACCGGACTGCGGGCGGAGAGCTCTTCGCCGCCGAACAGCTGATCGTAACTCACCACCTGCAGGGCTGCCTGGGCGTGGAAGGGGGCGGGGATGACATCGAACCAGCCGAGGCTGTTCTCGCCCGGCTCCAGCAGGCGACGGCCGGGATCCCCGGCGCGCAGGTTGCCACCCACCTCGTCCTGGAACTTGTTCCAGGCGGAGGGCGAGTTCCAGCCCGGTGCCCAGGCGAATGGCACCTGGGAGAGGGGCTGGCGGGCACCGGCGTAGCCTTCCATGGAGAAGGCGAACGGGGAGTCGGGATCCTGCGCCACCCTGGGCTCGCTCACGTTCTGATCCGCCAGCATGGAGGTGCGGCCGCTGTAGCGGTGCGGCTCGCGGGCGAGCTTCATGCCGCGGATGCGCAGGCCGGCGTTGGGAGCAGGCTCGCGCATGGTGCTGAGCTGCGGGGTGCTGGCGGCGCACTCGGCGCTCACGTCGTCGAAGGTGCTCCAGCGCAGGGGCTTGCGCGCCAGCGTCCCCTGCAGGGCGGCCAGCCAGCGCCAGCCCTCGCGCACCTGGATGTCGGCGTCGTAGAAGGCGGGGGAATAGACCTGGAAGAAGCGCTGGGCGCGGCCTTCCATGTTGATAAGCGTCCCGTCGCCTTCGGCGAAGCTGGCGGCGGGCAGCACCAGGCTCGCCTTCTTGGCGGTCTGGGTGTCCTGGTGGTCCACCAGCAGCAGGTGCTGCAGGCGATCCAGGGCGGCATCCACCCGGCTGCGCGGCGCACGGCGGTAGAGATCGTTCTCAAGCACCACCAGGGCGAGCTGCTCCTCCCTTTCGATACGCTCGAGGGCGCTCTCCAGCGGGGCGGCATCCCGGGCCAGCATGGCCAGCCCCAGGCTGTTGGCCTCCTGGGCCACCAGTGCGAGCTCCACGGCCTGGCCGCGGCCCTTGAGGGCGCGGGCGATGTTGCTGGCCGCCTCGACCAGCGCCAGTGAACGGGCACCATTGCCTGCGATGATGAGGGGCTTCCTGGCGCTGCCCAGCAGTTCGGCCCAGCGGGTGGCCAGGGCCTGCTGCTCGGGGGCGAGATCCGTCGGCGCCGGGGCGGTGCCGTCAAGCAGGTGCGCTATGGCAAAGCCGAGGCGCGCCTGATCCGCGTGAGGGGCGTGCAGGGTGCCGCTCGCCACGTCGTCCAGACGGGTGGCGTCCAGGCTGGTGATGAGCAGGGGATAGCGTTCATTCTGGGCCAGGGTCTGCACCGCAGCGACCTGCCAGAGATCCACCTTCAGCTTGCGGGCGATCTCGCGGCCCTTGCCCTTGACCGCCTGGCGCAGGGCCAGGGCGATGCGGGCGGCAGTCTGGGTGACGTCCTCGCCGAGCACCAGCACGGCGTCGGCCTCCTCCATGTCGCGCAGGCTGGGGGTGCGCACACCGCCCTGCTCCAGGATCTGCAGCATCTTCTGCAGGCAGGCCCACTCGCTCTGCTCAACACCAGAGTAGAAGTTGGCGGCGCCCACCAGCTCGCGCAGGGCGAAGTTGCTCTCCAGGGAGGCGCGGGGCGAGCCGATGCCGATGACGCCGGAGGCGGTGCGCAGGGCGTCCGCGGCGCGGTTCAGGGCACCGTCCACCGTGATGGCCAGCTTGTCGCCGCCATCTTGCAAGAGGGGCTGGCGGGGGCGGTCGGCCAGGTTGACGTGACCGTAGCCGAAGCGGCCGCGATCGCACAGGAAGTAGTGGTTGAGGGCGCCGTGGAAGCGGTTTTCGATGCGGCGCAGCTCGCCGTAGCGCTCACCCGGGCTGATGTTGCAGCCGACCGAGCACCCCTGGCAGATGCTGGGGGCGAACTGCATGTCCCACTTGCGGTTGTAGCGCTCGGAGTGGGTCTTGTCGGTGAAGACGCCGGTGGGGCAGACCTCCACCAGGTTGCCGGAGAACTCGCTCTCCAGGGTGCCATCCTCGACCCGGCCGAAGTAGACGTTGTCGTGGGCGCCATAGACCCCGAGATCCTCGCCACCGGCGTAATCCTTGTAGTAGCGCACGCAGCGGTAGCAGGCGATGCAGCGGTTCATCTCGTGGTTGATGAAGGGGCCCAGATCCTGGTTCTGGTGGGTGCGCTTGGTGAAACGGTAGCGGCGGCTGTTGTGGCCCGTCATCACCGTCATGTCCTGCAGGTGGCAGGCGCCGCCCTCTTCACACACCGGGCAGTCGTGGGGGTGGTTGGTCATCTGCCACTCCACCACCGTCTTGCGAAACTCCTTCGCCTCTTCGTCCTCGATGGAGATATAGGTGCCATCGGTGGAGGGGGTCATGCAGGACATGACTAGGCGGCCGCGCTTGTCGTCGGCATTCTGATACTGTTTGACCGCGCACTGGCGGCAGGCACCGACGCTACCCAGCGCCGGGTGCCAGCAAAAATAGGGGACGTCCAGACCCAGCGACAGACAGGCTTGCAGCAGGTTGTCTGCCCCGTCTACCTCGTACTCTTTACCGTCTACATGAATGGTTGCCATACAACTTCCCTGAAACCTGTTTTGTGAAATCGGCTATTGCCCGATGCGTCCTGGCGCTTACCAGCGCTCGCCCAGCAGGTTGGGCTGGATACCCTTGAACAGCTTGTGATTGTCGTGGGGCGCCTTGACCCCGGCCTCGAATTCGGACCGGAAGTACTTCATCGCACTGCCAAGGGGCTCGACGGCGCCGGGGGCATGGGCACAGAAGGTCTTGCCCGGGCCGAGGAAACTGACCAGCTGCTCCAGGGTGGCGAGATCCTCGGGTTGGCCCTCGCCCCGCTCCAGCGCCCGCAGCAGCTTGACGCTCCAGGGCAGGCCGTCGCGGCAGGGGGTGCACCAGCCGCAGGATTCGCGGGCGAAGAACTCCTCCATGTTGCGCAAGAGGCTCACCATGTTGATGCTGTCGTCCACCGCCATGGCGAGGCCCGTCCCCATCCGGGTGCCGACCTTGCCGATGCCGCCGGCATACATCTGGGCATCCAGGTGCTCGGGCAGCAGGAAGCCGGTACCGGCGCCGCCAGGCTGCCAGGCTTTCAGGCGATAACCGGGCTTCATGCCGCCGGCATAGTGCTCGAACAGCTCGCGGGCCGTGATGCCAAAGGGCAGCTCCCAGAGGCCGGGGTTGTTCACCTTGCCGGAGAAGCCCATCAGCTTGGTGCCGTGATCCTCGGAGCCAGGCAGCGCCAGTCCCTTGTACCATTCGACACCGTTGCCGATGATGGCGGGCACGTTGCACAGGGTCTCGACGTTGTTGACGCAGGTGGGCTTGCCCCAGACGCCGGAGACGGCGGGGAAGGGGGGCTTGGCCCGCGGGTTGGCGCGCCGTCCTTCCAGGGAGTTGATAAGCGCCGTCTCTTCGCCGCAGATGTAGCGGCCGGCGCCGGTGTGGACGAACAGCTCGAAGTCAAAGCCCGAGCCCAGGATGTTCTTGCCGAGGAGCCCGGCGGCCTTGGCCTCTTCCACGGCGCGGCGCAGGTGAATGGCGGCATCCACGTACTCGCCGCGTAGGAAGATGTAGCCGCGGTAGGCCTTGAGGGCCCGTGCCGAGATGATCATCCCCTCGATCAGCAGGTGGGGCAGCTGCTCCATCAGCAGCCGATCCTTGTAGGTGTTCGGCTCCATCTCGTCGGCGTTGCAGAGCAGGTAACGGATGTTCATGCTCTCGTCCTTGGGCATCAGGCCCCATTTTACGCCGGTGGAGAAGCCGGCGCCGCCGCGCCCCTTGAGGCCGGCGTCCTTGACGGTGCTGACGATGTCGTCCGGGCTCATCTGGCCCAGCGCCTTGCGGGCGGCCTCGTAGCCCTGCTTGGCCTGGTACTCCTCGAGCCAGACCGGCTGGCCGTCGTCCCGCAACCGCCAGGTGAGCGGGTGAGTCTCGGCGGCGCGGGGGATGCGGTTGGCGGTGCCGAGGGAGGCGAGTGTCTTGCCTGGCTGGATGCTCATGGGTAGGCCTCCAGGGTCTTGAGCAGGCTGACGGCGTCGAGCCCGCCGTAGGTGTCGTCATCGATCATGATGGCCGGCCCCTTGTCGCAGTTGCCGAGACAGCAGACGGGCAGCAGGGTGAAGCGGCCGTCCGGGGAGGTCTGGCCGGGGGCCAGATTGACGACCTCTTTCAGACCGGCCAGCAGCTGCTCGTGGCCGTTGATGTAGCAGACCATGCTGTCGCAGACGCGGATGATGTGGCGACCCACCGGCTGGCGGAAGATCTGGCTGTAGAAGGTGGCGACCCCCTCCACGTCGCTGGCGGGGATGCCGAGTTCGGCACCGATGGCGTGGATGGCGCCGTCGGGCACCCAGCCGCGGGCCTGCTGCACTATCTTTAGCGCTTCGATGCTGGCGGCACGGGGATCTTCGTAGTGGTGTTTCTCGTGTTCGATGGCATCGCGTTCAGCCTGGCTCAGGACGAAATCGCCCTGTTTGCTGCTGCATGCCCCTTGCCCTTGTGGGGTCTGGTTATTGTGACACTGACATTGGCTCATGACTTGACCTTTTGTGGCTTTTCCCTTTACTGCGCGTCTTGCCCTTCGCCCCGTCGGTCGGGGCGAGAGGACTCAACGATCCACATCTGACATAACGAAATCGATACTGCCCAGGTAGACGATGAGATCCGACACCATCTGGCCGCGGATCACCGAGGGGATCTGCTGCAGGTGGGCGAAGCTCGGGGTGCGGATCCGGGTCCGGTAGCTCATGGTGGAGCCGTCGCTGGTCAGGTAATAGCTGTTGATCCCCTTGGTCGCCTCTATCATCTGGAAGGACTCGGCGGCCGGCATCACCGGGCCCCACGACACTTGCAGGAAGTGGGTGATCAGGGTCTCGATGTCCTGCAGGGTACGCTCCTTGGGGGGCGGAGTGGTGAGCGGGTGATCCGCCTTGAACGGCCCTTCCGGCATGTTCTTCATGCACTGCTCTATGATGCGCAGGCTCTGGCGGATCTCCTCGATGCGCACGGTGGCGCGGTCGTAGGCATCCCCGTTGGCGCCCACCGGCACCTCGAACTCGAACTGATCGTAGCCGGAGTACGGGCGCCATTTGCGCACGTCGAAGTTGAGGCCGGTGGCGCGCAGACCGCCCCCCGTGGTGCCCCAGGCCAGCGCCTGCGCCGTGTTGTAGGCGGCGACGCCTATGGTACGGCCGCGCAGTATGCTGTTGCGCATGGCCGCCTTCTCATACTCCATCAGCCGCTTGGGCAGCCAGCTCAGCAGGTTGTCCTGGATGAGGCGGGCCCAGCCCACCGGCAGATCGTGGGCCACGCCGCCGATGCGGAACCAGGCCGGGTGCATGCGCGCGCCTGTGATGGCCTCGATGATGGTGTAGATCTTCTGCCGGTCGGTGAAGGTGAAGAAGACCGGGGTCATGGCCCCCACGTCCTGGATGTAGGTACCGAGGAACAGCAAGTGGCTCTGGATGCGGAACAGCTCCGCCATCATGACCCGGATCATGTCGACCCGGGCCGGCACCTTGATGCCTGCCAGCTTCTCGACCGCCAGCACATAGGGCAGGTTGTTCATCACGCCCCCCAGGTACTCGACCCGGTCGGTGTAGGGGATGTAGCTGTGCCAGGACTGGCGCTCGCCCATCTTCTCGGCGCCGCGGTGGTGGTAGCCGATGTCGGGCACGCAGTCTCGGATCTCCTCGCCGTCGAGCTGCAGCACCAGGCGGAAGGCGCCGTGGGCGGAGGGGTGGTTCGGGCCGAGGTTCAGGAACATGTAGTCCTCGTTCTCGTTGCCCCGGGCCATGCCCCACTCTTCGGGCTTGAACAGCAGGTTGTCCTGTTCCTGATCCTGCTTGACCGCATCGAGCATGAAGGGGTCGAATTCGGTGGCCCGTGCCGGATAGTCCTTGCGCAGCGGGTGGCCCTGCCAGCTCTTGGGCATCATGATGCGGGTGAGATGGGGGTGACCCTCGAAGGTGATGCCCATCAGATCCCAGACCTCCCGCTCGTACCAGTTGGCGTTGGGGAAGTGGCGCGTGACGGTGGGCAGGTTCAGATCGCCCTCCTTGAGCGGCACCTTCAGCATGACGTCGGCGTTGCGGTCGATGGAGATGAGGTGATAGAAGACGGTGAAGTCGCTGTCCGGCAGGCCGTGGCGATGGCTGCGCATCCGCTCGTCGGTGGCGCTCAAGTCAAACAGCATCACGAAGGGGGAGGGGAGCTTTTTCAGGAAGCCCATCACGTCCAGCAGCAGCTCGCGGGAAAGCCAGATGACCGGCACACCGGTACGGGTGCTCTGCACGGTGAAGCGCTCGGCCCCGAAGTGGGCGAACAGCTCGCCGACCACCTGGGCATCGCCATGATCTGAGGTCTGCCACTGGGCCATGGTGTAGTTGCTTGGGAATTCTCGAGTCAGTTTCATGGTCAGATCTCATCCGGCGTGCGCAGGTTGGTGACTTGGATGCGCTCGCCGCGCTTGCGATCCTTCTCGGCCTGCATCTGGGGACGGTAGATCCCCTGATCGCCGACCACCCAGGAGAGGGGACGGCGCTCCTTGCCGATGGAGTCCTGCAACAGCATCAGGGCCTGCAGGAAGGCCTCGGGACGGGGCGGGCAGCCCGGGATGTAGACGTCGACCGGCAGGAACTTGTCGACACCCTGAACGACCGAGTAGATGTCATACATGCCGCCCGAGTTGGCGCATGCTCCCATGGAGATGACCCACTTGGGTTCGAGCAACTGCTCATAGAGTCGCTGGATGACGGGAGCCATCTTGATGAAGGGGGTACCGGCGATCACCATGAAGTCCGCCTGACGGGGCGAGGCGCGAATGACTTCGGCACCGAAACGGGCCACGTCGTGGGGGGAGGTGAAGGCGGTACACATCTCCACATAGCAGCAGGAGATGCCGAAGTTGTAGGGCCAGAGGGAGTTCTTGCGGCCCCAGTTGACGGTGTCTTGCAGCACCTCTTCGAGACGCCCGATCATGATGCCGCGGGTCGCTTGCTGCGCCAGTGGATCATCGACGGTCTGGCGCTGTTCCTGGGGGTAGCGCTCGACGGGCGCATCCGGGTCAATCCGGGTCAGGGTGTACTTCATGGTGCAACCTCAAAGAGATAATCGGTAGTTCAGTCTGGTTTCTTGTCAGTTAGGACACGCTTCTTCGGGGCCCAGTCGAGGGCGCCGATGCGCCACAGATAGATGAGGCCTACCAGCAGCAAGGTGATGAAGATGGTGGCTTCGATGAAGCCGACCCAGCCGCTCTCCCGCACGGAGACGGACCAGGCAAACAGGTAGAGCGCCTCGACATCGAAGATGACGAAGAACATGGCGACCAGATAAAACTTGGCGGAGAAGCGCAGGCGGGCGTTGCCGACAGAATCCACCCCGGATTCGAAGGGTTTGTTCTTGGCTCGACCATAGGCTCGCCCCCCCAGCAAGGCTGCCAGGCCTATCATGGTCAGGCAGATACAGATGGCGCCAATGATGTAGACAGCAAAAGCCCAATGCTGGACGGCAATATCAGCAAACATATAGGTTTTTCCCTAACCAAATTAATCATGTGACTTAACAAGGGTGTTACGTAGTATGCCACTTTCGTACTGATTTACATGTCATTTCAAAGGATTAATTATTAATCACCAAGATGAAAATCTGGTTTTGCTAGCGGGGTCAAGTTTCCCATTTGAGAGTCATTTTCAATAACGACCATGAGGTGCGGGAAATCGCGAGAACGTTTGAAAAATAAACTAATCAGCGCAAATGAAAGACCCCGCCAGGGCGGGGTCTGTTGTCAGGGGGTGAGGAGGGGAAGCGCCTGTTCGGCGGCCTTGCCCTGGGAGAGCACTATTTCCACCCGCCGGTTGGCCTGGCGGTGGGTCGGGGTGTCGTTGGGATAGCGGGGCTGGGTGTCGGCCACACCCTGGGCGATGACCCGGCGGGAGTCGAGCTTGGGGTTGGTCAGCAGGGTGTGGACTATGGTGGCGGCCCGCAGCACCGAGAGCTCCCAGTTGTTGCGGTAGAGTTCCACCGGGGCCTGGGAGCTGTCGGTGTGGCCGGTGACCACCACCATGCCGGGGATGTCCGCCAGCACGTCGGAGACCTTGTTGACCAGGGGGATGAACTGGGGCTGCAGGAAGGCTGAATCCGCCGGGAACAGGGTCTTCTCGCCGATGCGGATCACCAGCTGGCTGCCGAGCTGCTCCACCTCGATCTCCTTGGACTCGATCTGGCTCTTTAGCTGCTGCTCCAGCTTCTGCTTGGTGCTGGTGGTCCAGTCCTGCTCTTTGGTCTTGTGCGGCCAGGATTCGGTCGCGCTGGGTTTCTCGGACGCGCCTATGGTCTCGTTGAAGGGATCGGCGGCCGACGCGGGGGCCTCCGTCTCGAGCACCTTCTCCTTGTCGGAGGTCCCCGGCGTGGTCTTGGACTCGGGCTCCAGGATGCCGGTTCCCCCCTGCATCACGGGGGAGCCCGCGGGCAGGGAGATGAGGCCTATCTTGCCGAGGGATTCGATAAAGCCCTGGATCAGTACCCGGGTCTCCGACTGCTTGGCCATGGCGAAGGAGTAGAGTACCACGAACAGGGCGAACAGCAGGGTCATGAAGTCGGCGTAGGAGACCAGCCAGCGCTCATGGTTCTCCGGCGCCTCAGCCTTTTTCTTTTTCGCCACCATGGCCTCCGAGGTAGGGTTCAAGGGTCACTTGCAGCCGCTGCTGTGACTCGCCGTCCACGATGCACAGGATGCCGGTCAGGGTCATCTCCTTGTAGTGGCGGATCTGGTGGGCGAAGCCCTTGTAGCGGTTGCCAAAGGGCAGGAAGATCAGGTTGGCGGCGCCCACCCCGTAGATGGTGGCGATGAAGGCCACCGCGATGGCGCCCCCCAGCTTGTCCGGCGCATCCAGCAGCCCCATGGCGTGAATGAGGCCGAACACGGCCCCGACGATCCCCATGGTCGGGCAGTAGCCCCCCATGGCCTCGTAGAATTTGACGGTCTGCTCGAGATCTTCCTGCTCGAACTCGATCTCGTTTTCCAGCACCTCGTGGATCTTGGTCTTCTCGTAACCATCCACCATCATCTGGACCCCCTTCTGCAGGAAGGGATCCTTGATGTCGTCGATCATCCCCTCCAGCGCCAGCATGCCGCTGCGCCGTGCGTTGCCCGCGAGGGTCTCGAGCAGCTGGGCCTGCTCCAGCATGTCGAGGCGCAGGGGAGAGATGAGCCACTTGAAGCGTTTGAAGGTTTTGCCGACGACCGAGAAGGGGAATTGAGTCAGCGCCGCCCCCACGGTCCCGCCGATGACGATAAGAAAGGCGGGCAGATCGAGCAGGGCGCTGGGATGTCCCCCTTCGATGATGTTGCCGCCCAGGATGGCAGCCAGGGCCAGCAGCAGACCAATCAGACTCATTTGTCCATATCCTATGCGATGTGTGTGGCTAGTGTAGCTATTTAACTATCAGTTTTTCAAAACGATATCCAATCGGTGAGCAAATATCCGGGGGGCTGCACCGACAGGGAGACACCTCCCTGTGTCGGCCAGAACGGGAAGATCATAAGGGCAGGAAAACGAGGATGACGGGCTTGTCCATCGGGCGCGATGGGGCGAGGGCGGGCTTGTGCAACGCTGGAAAGCGAAGGGGGGGCTGCGGACTGCGTTTTGAGGCCAGTCGCCTTGTCTGCACCCGGTGAGGGGGCTGGCTTTTCCCTTGCGGCATTTGCGGGCAGGCCGGTGTGGAAAGCAAAAAACCGACCCTGAGGTCGGTTCTTTAGAATTTGGTGCTGGGTCGGGATTGATTCGCGCCGTCCCTGGCACTCGCCCTGCGGGCAGCCTGCGGCTGTCCAAGGGGGCTGTCCAAGGGGGCTGTCCTGCCCCCTTGTCGAACCAGGGTTAGAACCGAGCCGCCCATCACCGGATAAAGTAAAAGGGCCTGTCTTGCGACAGGCCCTTTTACTTTATTTCGGTGTATGGAGATGGTATTCACCTGACAGTTGCCCACAAAAGGGAGTGGTCATACGGCTTCAAACCGGATAACAAAACGGTACCCCTACCGTGTTATCTGGAGTCACCGTATGACCACCAACGAGAAAGTAGCACGTCGCAAACTCAGCCTGCTAGAGCTCGCCAAAGAGCTCAATAATGTCAGCAAAGCCTGCAAGCTCATCGGCTACAGCCGTCAGCAGTTCTACGAAATTCGCCGTAATTACCAGACCTATGGCGCCGAGGGATTGCTCGACAAATTGCCCGGCTGTAAAGGGGCTCATCCCAATCGGGTCGCTCCCGAGATTGAACAGGCCATCCTCGATTACTCCCTCACCAGACCAACTCATGGCCCGCTGCGGGTCGCGCAAGAACTGGCTCTGCAAGGCATCAATGTCAGTGCGGGCGGTGTGCGTGGCGTGTGGCAACGGCACGACTTGCTCTCCAAACACGACCGCTTGCTGCGCCTTGAGAAAACTCACCGGGAGCAGACCATTGAGCTCAATGACGAGCAGATTCGCCTGCTCGAACGCTTCAGCCCCGAGTTTCGCGAACGCCAGATTGAGGTTCACTACACCGGAGAACTGGTGGCGGTCGACACCTTCTTCGTCGGCGCGCTCAAGGGGGTTGGCAAGGTGTATCTGCAAACCGTGCTGGACTGCTATAGCCGCCACGCCTGGGGACGGCTCTACACCAGCAAGCTGCCGGTGACCTCGGTTCATGTGCTCAATGAAACGGTACTGCCGTTTTTCGAGGCCCACGAGGCACGGGTCTATACCATCCTGTCGGATAACGGGCGCGAGTTCTGTGGACGAGCTGACCACCATCCCTACGAGCTGTTCCTGCAACTGGAGGGGATTGAGCACCGGACAACTAAGGTACGCAGGCCGCAGAGCAACGGCTTTATCGAACGGCTGCATCGCACACTGCTGGATGAACACTTCCGTATCAAGGGGAGGACGACCTGGTATGAGTCGGTAGAACAGATGCAGACAGACCTGGATAGCTACCTGGAACACTACAACACCCAGCGGCCACATCAGGGCAGGATGATGGAGGGACAGATGCCTTACAGCATGTTCAAGAAGGGTCTGAAATTGATACCGAAGGAAGTGCGCACTAAAGTAGCGTAAACAAGACACCGGTTTGAGGCCGGTGTCAGGTGATAACTAGATCTGTACAAAAGTTCACCAGACGGTACTGGATTGACACTTATACTAAGTCTCTGGGAATCAACTCTATCTTTTCTTTCAAAAGAGATACGCTTACCCGTTTACCATAGCGGCCAAAAGTGATCCCTGTTTTACTATGTCCCGCCAACTCAGCCACAATATGCTCAGCAACGTCCGCCTGCTGTAACTCATCGATGTAGCTATGCCGCAGCCCGTAAAGCGTGGGACGGCCCTGACCTACGATGCCAGCATCATTGAGGTGGCGTTGGAAGCGACAGGTGATGTTATGCGCCCAGTCGTCGTCTTTGCCTGATGGTTTGTCGTCGAACAAAAATACCTGCCCCTGACCGCGACGACTCTCCACATAGTCCAGGAATTGATGTCCGATCAACGCACTATGTAGCGGCACGGTACGGTACGCATTGGCACTCTTGAGCTGTTGATCCACCTCTCCCGCATCGACCATCAGACACCAAATCCCCTCAACCTGTTTGATGTTCTGAGTTTTGAGCTGGCAAGCCTCGGAGGGTCGCAGCCCGGCATACAGGCACAGCAGGGGCACCCACCAGTCTTGAACTCTCAATTTTTTGCCTTTCTGGGATTGTTTGCTGCGCAGGCTGGCAAACAGCTGAGCCAGTTGAGGGCGATGCCAGCGCACTCGCTCCTCATCCGCCCGTTTGTGCGGCTTCTTGCCTGCCGTCAACCCATCAAAAGGGTTACGGCTGCAATAGTCCAGCGCCACGCACCAACGGAAGAACTGTTTCAGGGCGGCGAGGTAATCTCCTTTGGTTTTGAAACTGAGGTTGGTCTTGCGCAGCAAGCTGTTGCGGTACTCCTGTGCCAGCGCGGGCGTCACCTCATCGACTTTAACCCCTTTGGCCCAGGTGACGAAGGCGTTGATCCGAAGTTGGAGCTGGCCCACCGACCTATGCTGGATCCCCTCACTGGTTTTAGTCTCGATGAATCTCGCCAATGCGTGGGTGAGCATGATCCCACTGCTGGGGCAAGCTGGGGCATCAACAGAAGGTTCACGAGGTGTGGAAGGTGTTTGAGGAGGGATGAACCCCGCTGCTTTGAACGCGTCTAGATCGGCGCGGATCCAGCGATAGAAACTGCGGGGGGCAGTATCGGCAGGAGTAGCCGCGATAAGTGCGCGAGTACGAGCTGCCACTGCCAGGTTGCGGTCTACGGCGAGCTGACGATCTTTGGTGCAAAGGGAAGTACGGATAGCGAAGGGCAAGCCACGGTCACGTAATGACTTAGGCAGCGGGAGACGAGTGTAGTAGGTGCCGGAGGCATTTTTACTCAGATACATGATTGTTCCACCCAGTTGATCCAGGAAAAAAATCACGTAAGTCTAGAAATGAAAAAACCCGTTGAAATTCAACGGGTTATATTTGGCGGTGAGGGAGGGATTCGAACCCTCGATACGTTGCCGTATACACACTTTCCAGGCGTGCTCCTTCAGCCACTCGGACACCTCACCAAATTTTCGCTCACAGCGCCGTTGCGCCGGAACGGGGCGTAATGTAGGGGAAAGCGGGATTGGGGTCAATCATTTTTCCCCTTATTTTTCATCATCTTTATCGAATGCCTATCCCTTGAGCAGAATGCCGGTTTTTTAAACCCGATCAGGGTTTGTCCAGGATGATCAGGCTGTCGGGCAGCTCGTTCTGATCCCGGGTGGCGGGGAAGGCATCGGTCAGGATGGCGCTGGTGCGCTCCACGCACTCGAGGAAACCCTGCTCGACCTCCTTGTTGCGCACCCGTACCACGAAGTCGTCGATGATCTGCTGCCACTGGGCGTTGTCGATGTGCTGGGCGATGCCGTCATCCACCAGGATCTCCACGTAGTGCTCCGCCACCGAGACGAAGATCAGCACCCCGAGCCGGTCGCGGGTGCGGTGCAGCCCCTGCTCGACGAATTGCAGGCGGGCCATCAGGGCGGCGCGGTGCTGACGCACCTTCTTGGGAATGAGCCGCATCTTGATGGGGGTCCAGTGGAACAGCAGGCTCAGCAGCAGCCAGACCGACCACTGCACCAGCAGGATCTCGTACCAGCCGAGCCAGAAGCCGAGCTGGAACACCAGCAGGGGGGTGAGCATGGCCAGCAGGGCGGCCCACAGGGTCGGAATGTAGCGATAGCCGTCGCTGGCGGGGGCCAGCACTGTGACCAGTTCGGCGTCCGTGGCGAGCTCTGCCTGTCGCACCCTGGCCTGCAAGGTGTGGAAAAACTGTTTCGAAATCATTGTGTTGTCTCTTGCTCCCTGATTACCAACCGCCGG
Organism: Aeromonas sp. FDAARGOS 1409; assembly: GCF_019048705.1. Taxonomy (NCBI): domain Bacteria; kingdom Pseudomonadati; phylum Pseudomonadota; class Gammaproteobacteria; order Aeromonadales; family Aeromonadaceae; genus Aeromonas; species Aeromonas sp. FDAARGOS 1409. The sequence goes on along the minus strand of NZ_CP077395.1, from coordinate 3,892,667 downwards.
AGGCACCGCCGCCGCCAAAACTGCCACCGCCGCCACTGAAACCGCCACCACCGCCAGAGCGGCCGCCAAAGGATCCGGCACCGAATCCACCGGCCAGGTAGGCGGCGCGGCGACGACCGCGGCCGCCACCTCCACCCCCCCCGCGCAGGTGGTGCAGCACTATCATCGCAATCACCACCAGGATGAAGAGCCAGGGGCCGCCCGGCTTATCCTCCTTGCTGGCGTTGTCCACGGGCTGATACTCCCCGGCCAGGGCCTGCATGATGCCCTGGCTGCCGGAAACGATGCCGGCCACCATGTCGCCGCGCTTGAAGGCGGGCAGGATCCGGGTCTGGATGATGTTGGCGGCGATGGCATCGGGCAGGGCCCCTTCCAGGCCATACCCCACCTCGATGCGCACCTTGCGCTCGTCCTGGGCGATGAGCAGCAGGACGCCGTTGTCCTTGCCCTTCTGGCCGATCCCCCAGTGACGGCCAAGCTGGTAGCCGTACTCCTCTATGGTCTCGCCATCCAGGCTGTCGATGGAGACCACCACCAGTTGGATGCCGCTGCGCTGCTCGAAGGCGGCCAGTTGCTGGGTCAGCTGGTGGGCCTGCTTGCGGGACATCAGGTTGGCCTCGTCCACCACTCGCCCGGTGAGGGGCGGGAAGTCGGGGGCGGCCTGCAGTGCCGAGGCAAAGAGCAGCAGGCAGAGCGCCAGCCAGCGTTTCATCTGGTTCATTGGAAGCTGACCTTGGGCGCCTCATCGGTGCCGGGTTTGGCGCTGAACGTGGGTTTGGCCTCCAGATCCGAGTAGAGCAGCTTGGACCAGATGACCCCGGGGAAGGTGCGGATCTCGGTATTGAACCGGCGCACCGCTTCTATGTAGTCCCGCCTGGCCACCGCGATGCGGTTCTCGGTGCCCTCCAGCTGGGCCTGCAGGGTGAGGAATTGCTGATCGGCCTTCAGATCCGGGTAGCGCTCGACCACCACCATCAGGCGGGAGAGGGCGCTGGAGAGCTGATCCTGGGCGGCCTCGAACGCCTTGAGCTGGGAAGGGTCGCTCACCTGCACGCTGCCGACCCGGGCACGGGCGTCGGTCACCGCCTTCAGGGTCTCCTGCTCGTGGCTGGCGTACCCCTTGACGGTGGCCACCAGGTTGGGAATGAGGTCGGCCCGGCGCTGGTACTGGTTCTCCACCTGGCCCCAGCTCGCCTTGACCTGCTCGTCCAGGGTGGGAATGGTGTTCACGCCGCAGCCGGTCAAGCCCAGCAGCAGGGTCAGGGTCAGCAGGACGCGGGTGCTCCGCTGCCAGAGTGAAGTGGCCATCTTGTTGTTCTCCATTGAGATTTTTAGCGGGTATCGGCTCACCATAACAGTTTGTGGTCAGCCCTCACAACGCTTGGGCAGCACGGGGGCGCGGTAGCTCATCAACACCTTGGGCAACTGGGGCTTGTCCTTGAGCCAGGAGGCCAGCTCCTCCCCGCAGCCGTTGCCGGGGGGGATGGGGGCCTGGGGCTGGCAGTCCGGGCTGTTTGCCGGGCAGCGCAGGCGCACGTGAAAGTGGCTGAAGTGGCCGACCCAGGGGCGCAGCTTGGCGACCCAGGGTTCACCGGGAGCCTGCTTGCACACCTCGGCCTTGATGACGGGGTTGACGAAGATGCGCGCCACCTCGGGACGATCGGCTGCGAGGCGCAGCAGGTTGAGCTGCCGCGGGCCGAATCGGCCGGGCAGCATCCGGTAGCTGGGTTCGTCGATCAGCGCCCACTCCCTGGGGGCATCCTGCTCCCATTTGCTGATGGGCCTGTCGGCCATCCGGAACCAGATGTCGGCGTCGAGGCCGGTCTGGTGGCTGCGATGGCCAGAGGTGAAGGGGCCCCCCTGCATCATGGCGAGATCGGCGATGTAGAGATCCGGCATGCCGGCCAGCCTGGTCCGGTTCGCCAGCCCCTGCAGGTAGTGAATGAGATCCGGGTGGCCGTAATAGCGCAGCCGCTTGCTGCGGATCACCTGATAGCCAGGGCCTTCGAGCGGCAGGGCCACGGCATTTCTCAGGCAGCCGGCCGAGTAGCCGCCGATGGCTTCGGCATAGAGTGCGCTGGTGGTGAACAGCAGGGCGGTGGCGAACATGGGACTCCCGGGGATGGCGCCCTGTGCGGGCTCAGACAGCCCCAAGCATACCAAGAGTGCCTGCCGGCCGTCATCCGCGCCGCGCATCGGTTGCAACGCGCGGGCCGGCTCGCGCACAATGCGCGGCAACGCGAAACGGCATGGCCGTTTGCATCACATGAGGAGAAGGACACATGAGAGTCAGCGAGCTGGCGACGCAGGAGAACGTGAACTGGCTGATGCCCCCGGCCCGGCGCTTCTACGGGGTCATGAGCGTCTTGTTGCTGGCGAGCCTGGGCACAGTAGTGGCCGCGCTCTGGCTGGGGTACCCCGAGATGGGGCTGCTGCCCTGGGTGGGGCTGGTGTTTGGCGGCATAGTGCTGGTGATGATGGCGTTGCCGCGCAACTGGCAGCGGTGGCGGCTGGCGGAGCTCGCCTGGGATGAGAGCCACCTCTATCTGCTCAACGGCGGCGAGGACAGGGCGCTGGCCCTGCCCAGAGCCGCGCTGGTGGCCATGGTGCGGGAGCGCAAGGTGGGTCACGACGGCCAGTGGCTCGATGTCAGCCTGGATCTGGGGCTGGATGACGAGGCCCTGGCCGAGGCCACCGCCTTGCTGGGGTTGACCCGGGAGGGCACCCACGAGGTGGCCCCCGGGGTCTATCGTTTCGGCTTCAAGCGGGCGTGGCACGGTCGCCGTGCGCTGGACAGGCTGCTGGCCACCCTGCACCCGACCTGACTATTTTCTCGACAATTCAACCCAAAGCTCAGATACTGCCTCTGATCCGATTTGATCTTTTCTGCTCCGATAGTCCAAGAGATCAACCACTTGGAATGCGAAGCGGGAAGTGCCACGGCATGATGCCATGGCGGGTCCGGCAGGGGGTTGTGCCCTTACTCCCTGATCGGTGGATGCATAGACAAGGCACCTTGAATCGAGAGTGGATGGCATGAAGATTTACGTAGGTAATCTGTCGTACCGGATGACGGCCGACGAACTGACAACCGTGTTCAGCCAATTTGGGCAGGTAGACAAGGTCGATATCATCATCGACCGGGATACCGGTCAGTCCAAGGGTTTTGGCTTCATTGAAATGCCTGTCAACGGGGATGCCGAGAAGGCCATCGCCGGGCTGCATGGCACCGAGGTCGGCGGCCGCACCATCACGGTCAATCAGGCCAAACCGAAGACAGATGCACCCCGTGGTCGCCCCCAGCGCCATCGTTGAATCGTCTCGATAACGGAAAACGGCATGGATTGCTCCATGCCGTTTTTGTTTTCACTGTCCTCTGGCGGGATCAGGGCACATCGTACCCCAGGGCCGCCTTGCGGATGCGGAACCACTGCTGACGGCTGAGCTGGATGGACTCGGCCGCCACGGCGGCGGCGATCCGCTCCCGCTTGCCCGAGCCGATGAGCGGCAGCGGCTGGCTCGGCAGCATCATCACCCAGGCGTAGACCACCTGCTCGATATGCTGGGCGCCCACTTCCTGTCTGATCTGCTCGAGCTCTGCGCGCAGGGCGCCACAGGCGGGATCGTTGAACAGTCGCCCGCCGCCGAGGCAGGACCAGGCCATGGGCTTGATGCGCAGCTGCTGGCACTGATCCAGGGCGCCATCCAGGGTGCCTTCCTGATGCAGCGGCGAGATCTCCAGCTGGTTGGTGACCAGGGGGAAGGGCAGGCGGGACTGCAGCAGCGCGAACTGATGGGGCGTGAAGTTGGAGACCCCGGCGTGCTTGATCTTGCCCGCCTGCTTGAGCGCGATGAAGGCCTCGGCCACCTCGTCGGCGTTCATCAGGGGGTCGGGGCGGTGGATCAGCAGCAGATCCAGGTGATCGGTGCCGAGCTTTTGCAGGGAGGCTTCGGCACTGGCGACGATGTGCGCCTTGCCGGTGTTGTAGTGGTTCAGGGCGTGGGCCGGGTTGGCGGTGAGGGCGATGCCGCACTTGCTGACGATTTCCATCTTGTGGCGCAGGGAGGGCTCCAGGCGCAAGGCATGGCCAAAGGCCTCCTCGCACTGGTAGCCGCCGTAGATGTCGGCGTGATCTATGGTGGTGACCCCGAGGTCCAGGTGGTATTTCATCAGATCCAGCAGGGCGGCCGGGGAGAGCTGCCACTCCATCAGGCGCCAGTAGCCCATGATGAGGCGGGAGAAGGTGGGGCCCTGATCGTGCAAGGCGAGGCGGGATACGGACATGGTGACTCCTCTACGGATAACGAGACGACAACGAAAGGGACAAAGAATATTGCCAGCATCTTGGTCTCTTCCGGCGGACAAGGCAATAATGCCCCCTGCGTGAATTCGAACTATGGTTCTGAGCTTCCCAGGGGGCCGGCATGACGGAGAGAGTGTGATGGAAGGATTTGCCGCCAGGCTGCAGAGCCTGATCGGGGAGGGCAGCGTGAGCGCCTTCGCCCGCAAGGTGGGGCTGAGCGAGGCCCTGATCCGCAAATATCTGAAGGGGGCCGAGCCCGGCCTTGGCAAGGCGAACCAGATCGCCATGGGGGCCAACTGCTCCCTGGAGTGGCTCGCCACCGGTTGCGGCTACCTCTATCGTCAGGCCGAGGTGGTGGACAGGGACGCGCTGGCGGCGGCGGGGACCCTGGTGCAGGAGAAACACCCCGGGCAGCCGATGCCGGACGAGGATCAGCTGGTGACCCTGCTCGCCTACTACCAGTTCCTGCGCAGCCACAAGCAGGCGGACGGTTTTCTGGATCTGGCGCGGGCGCGGGAATTCGGTCGCCATCTGGCGGAGGCCTGAGCCCGGGGCTGCATGCGGCAGCCCGCCATTCTTCTGATACCCTCTAAGCAGTGAACAAATCCAAGGACACGCAGATGAGCTATCTGATCCTGGGCAGTGGCGGGTTGGGGATCGCGCTGGCCCATGAGCTCGCCAGGCGGGGCGACGAGTGGCTGCTGGCGGGCAGGCAGTTGCCCAGGGGGCTGGATCCCGCCTGTTACTTCCCGCTGCAGGAGGTGGACCCGCTCTCCTTCGAGGCCCTGTTCACCCTCTATGACGGGGACTCCCTGCCCACAGTGGTGATCAACACCATAGGCCTGCTGCACGATCTCGCCCACATGCCGGAGCGACGGGTGGAGGAGGTGGAGCCGGGGTGGCTCTGCGAGAGCCTGCAGGCCAATGCCTGGCCCCACCTGGCCCTGGGGGCCAGCCTGAGCAGGCTGATGACGTCCGAGAGCCGGCTCTGGCTCTGCACCCTCTCCGATCTGGCGGGCAGCCTGGGGGCCGCCCATCAGGAGCCCATGCGCCGCTACAGCTACCGGATGAGCAAGGCCGCCCTCAACATGGGATCCCGGATCCTGGCGGGGGAGTGGGCCGAACGTTTTCCGGGTGCCGGCGTCATCACTGTGCACCCCGGGCTCATGGATACCCCCATGCAGCAGCCCTTCCGCCAGGAGACGGATCCGGCCCTGCTGCAGGATCCCGCCCTGGTGGCTCCTCGGTTGCTGGATCTCATCGGCACCCTCACCCCGTCCCAGTCCGGCAGCTTCTTGGATCTGCAGGGCCAACCGCTGCCCTGGTAGACCGCCGGGCTCACATTCCCGCCTCCCGTTTCTTGCCAGTCGGGTCCCGGCTGGTTAATGTCATCGTCCTGCATCAGGAGGATGACATGCGCTATATCGATTTACGAAGTGATACCGTGACCCAGCCCACGGAGGCCATGCGCCAGAGCATGCTGCATGCCGAGGTGGGTGATGATGTCTACGGGGAAGATCCCAGCATCAACGCGCTGGAGCGCCGGGGGGCCGAACTGCTCGGCAAGGAGGCGGCCCTGTTCGTGCCATCCGGCACCATGTCCAACCTGCTGGCCATGATGAGCCACTGCCAGCGCGGGGAAGGGGCCGTGCTGGGAGCGGCCTCCCACATCTATCGCTACGAGGCGCAGGGCTCCGCGGTGCTGGGCTCGGTGGCGCTGCAATCCGTCCCCATGCAGGCGGACGGGACCCTGGCACTCGAGGACGTGCGGGCCGCCATCGCACTCGACGACGCCCACTTCGTCCAGACGCGCCTGGTCTGTCTCGAGAATACCCATAACGGCAAGGTGCTGCCCCTGCACTACCTGCACGCCATGCGCGAGTTCGTCGACGAGCACGGCCTGGCGCTGCACCTGGACGGCGCCCGCCTGTTCAATGCGGTGGTGGCGAGCGGGGAGCCGGTGGCGGCCATCGCGGCCCCCTTCGACAGCATCTCCGTCTGCCTCTCCAAGGGGCTGGGGGCACCGGTCGGTTCCCTGCTGGTGGGCTCCCATGCCTTCATCGCGCGGGCCAGGCGGCTGCGCAAGATGCTGGGGGGCGGCATGCGCCAGGGGGGGATCCTGGCCCAGGCGGCCCTGTTCGCCCTGGATCAGCATGTGTCCCGGCTGGCGGACGATCACCGCCGCGCCAGGCGCCTGGCGCAGGGGCTGGCCGCCCTGCCGGGCATAGAGCTCAGTGGCGGTGAGGTGCAGACCAACATGGTGTTCCTGCGCCTGGCGAAGGGGGAGAGTGCAGAGCTGCTCGCCTTCATGAAGGAGCGCGGCATCCTCTTCTCCGGCTACGGGGAACTCAGGCTGGTCACCCACCTGCAGATCACTGACGACGACATCGACGAGGTGATCGACGCGTTCACCGAGTTTGTGAGCGACTGAGTGCGGTCACCACCATACAACAAGGGCGCCTGATGGCGCCCTTGTTGTGGTCGTTCCGCGGGATCAGCCCTGGCGTTGGCCTGTGATCAGCATGGCCTCGTCGGTGGCGTCGTAGATCATCACGGCAAGGTGGGTGACCTCGCCGGTGAAGTCGGCCAGGGGGACCAGGGTCAGGTTCTGGTACATGTAGGGGGCCGAGCCCGTGATGGGGCGGTAGTTGGAGAAGCGCAGCAGATAGGGGCGCTGCTCCCAGGTGCTGAAGGCCCGGTTGTTGAGCTTGAACACCATGTTGGCCTTGCGTTCGAACCAGGCCTTGTCCACGTCGGGGAAGAGCGCGAACAGTCCCTGATCGCGCACCTCGCCGGCCAGCCGTCCGCTGTGGCTCTCCATGAAGCCGTTCCACACCTGGATCCTGTACTCCCTGTCGAGCACGACCAGCCCCACGTCCAGGTTCTGGACTATGTTCATCAGCCAATGAAATTCCCGAATTTCCATGGTCACTCCTGGTGGTTGTGCCTGGGTTGATGGTTGCTGCCGCCGGGGAGCGGTCAGAGCATATGCATGATCTTGTGGTTCATGGTGGCGATGGAGTCTTCGGTAAACAGCAGCAGCAGGTCGCACTGCACCGCGTAGCCCTGCACCCGGTAGTTGATCTCGATGGCCAGAGTGCGGCGCCAGCGGCTCTGGTTGGTGCGAATGAGTTCCTGGATGGGCCTGTGCTGGCCCAGCACCACGGGGTGGCCTTGGCTGAAGGGGGTGTCGAGCTGGTTGGCATAGCCGCGCAGGAAGGCGCCGATCAGCACGTTGGCGGTATCCATCAAGAGCTCCAGCTCGGCGCCGTGATCCAGCGCCCCCTGATGGTTCATCAGCCGCGCCATATCCTGGAAGCTGGCGTCGTGGAACAGCAGGAGCGCCTCGCCGGCGATACCGGCACCGATGAAGCCCTGGCAGACCGCGGAGAGGGTGTCCGACTCGGCGGCCGCCGAGAGCGCCATGTGCAGCTCGGAGACCTCCAGCACGTTGACGTTCGGGATGGGGAGCTGGACGAAGGCACCGAGCAGACGGGCCAGCAGATCCGCCCCCTGGCCCATGGCGACGTTGGCGAGCTCCTGATAGACATCCCGCAGCTCGGGGGTGAGCAGGGCGGGGGCGTCGACGGGGACTTGTCCGGCAACGGGCTGGGTGAGGGAGAGGGGCGTCCGCACCGCCGGCTGCCACAGGCCGTGCCGCTGGAGCAGGGCAAGCAGGGTTTCCGGGGAGGCCGGCTTCTTGATGAAGTCGAGGGCCCCGAGCGCCATGACGCGCTCGTGGGCTTCCGGCTGGATGTCGCCGGAGACCACGATCACCTTGCTGCGCAGCCCCTCCTGCCGGAGGGTCTCCAGCACGCCGTAACCGTCCATTTCGGGCATGGTGAGATCCAGAAAGATGAGGTCCCCGTGGCCCATCAGGATCTGCTCGACGCCCTCCAGGCCGTCGGCGGCCTGGTGCAGGGTGACAGGCCAGTCGGCAGGCAGGGCGCGCACCAGCTGTTTGCGTGCGAACCCGGAGTCATCACATATCAATACATTCATAGTGTTAGCCGACCTGTGCAACGAAGATTGCGCTAAGTGTGGGTCATCAGCCGTCAGATGCAACGGGCAGCGGCAGCGCCGGTAAAAATTGATCGTCCCGCCGATGGGTGCGATAGCGTGCGGAATATTTCTCGACGAAATCGGCGAACATCTTAACACGCAACGGGGTGAACTGGGGCTGGCAATGGAGCATGTAGAAGGGACGCTTCCCCGATTGCCAGTCCGGCAGCACAGGGACCAGCTGCGCATCCTGCAGGAAGGGGTGCACGTAGTGCTGCGGGGCGTTGACGATGCCGAGGTGGCGCCGGGCCGCCCGCACCGCGGCCTGGGTCTGGTCGATGCAAAGGCGGGGAGGGCGCTTGATGCAGACCGTCTGCTCGTCCCGTCCGCTCAACTGCCAGTACTGATGGGGCCAGCAGTGAATGAGGTCGTGCTCTTCCAGCTGGGTCGGATGGGAGGGTACCCCCTTCTTCTCGAGATAGAGGGGGGAGGCGAAGAGGCCGTACTCGATGTGGCCCAGGCAGAGGGCATTGGGCAGGGTCTGGGAGAGCTCGCCGTTGAAGAAGACCAGGTCCCTGTCCTGATCGCAGTGGGGGGCATGGTCATTGGCCTGGCGGATGTCGAACTGCACCCCGGGATAGCGCAGGCCGAAGTCGGCCAGCATGTCGACCAGTATGGTGTTGGAGAGGGCGATGGGGGCGGCGAGACGGATTAGGCCGCTGATGTCCGTCTCCTCTCCCCGGATCTCGCCGGTGGCCTGCTCGATCTCGGCCAGCGGCGTGCACAGGCGTTCGTAGTAGCGCAGCCCCTCGTCGGTGAGGCGCAGCTTGCGGGTGGATCTGTGCAGCAGGCTGCATCCGAGCTGCTCTTCCAGTTGGGAGATCCGTCGACTGATGGTGCCGGTGGGCATGCCCAGCGCGGTGGCGGCGTGGGAGAAACCGCCCTCTTGCACCACCTTGACGAACAGATAGAACTCTTCGATGTACTTCATAAGCGGTTCAGGGGGTGTTCTGGCTGTGACAAACCAGTGACCTTATGAAGAGTCACCAGGCTTGGCAAGCGCAATCCGGCGTTTAATTGATCTGGATTAGATTCGACTCGCGCTGGTATTGATGGAGCAGATGGACGAAGTCGGCGGGGGGTCTGTCCAGGCTGTTGTCCGGCACCAGCAGGTCGTAGCCCAGCAGATCCCGCAATCGGGTCATGCGGTTGCCCAGCATGGCGATCACTCCCTCGTAATGCCGGCCCGAGGGGGAGCGAAAGCGGCTCTCTTCCAGCAGACCCTCTCCCAGCAGCCCGCTGCCGCAGCCCCCGAGGGGGCAATCTGGGCGCTCGCTCTGCATGGCCTGCAGCAGCACGGCGCGCTGCTCGGTCAGCAGGCGGACGGCGAGCCTGGGTGTGATCAGCGTCAAAAAAGCGTCGTAATCCTTGATCTTCAGGCCTATGTAGGGCAACGCCACCAGATCCCACCCCAAATGGATACGCGGTTGGTCAATTCGCTGAATATTTCTCCATTTCAGTATCCAGCCGCCGTACTTGTGGTGATATTGCAGGCAATCCTGACACAAAGAGAGACTAAAATGAGGCTCACCCAGTTTCAGCGCCCCGACAAGAACTGTCACCAGGCCCGCCAGGAGGAGGGAAATGGCGGGCATTAGTAGTTGTTCACGAAGGAAAAAAAGTATAAAAATCATAGCAATGGTTATAACCATGCCCAACAATACCAGTGTGAGTCCATTTCTTCTGACCATGGGGATCACATGTAGCGTTTTCATATGATTTCGGCCTTTTTTCACATGCTCGTTACCCGATTATGGGCCGGAACGGATTTTGTACCAGCGCGATCGCTCCTGCCAGAGGGGGATCCCGGCTGGTTCGGCCATGAGTTTTCAGCATGAATCATCACTCAACATGAATACGCTAGACGAACGCCTGCTCACCGTGATGGACGTGCTCCACACGCCAGTCTGGGTCTACGACATCCAGCGTCATCATATTTACTGGGCCAATGGTTCCGCGCTCGGGCTGTGGGAGGCGAGCTCCCTTGCCGAGCTGCAGTCCCGGGACTTCTCGGCCGACATGGCTGCCGCCATCGACCTGCTGCTGCAGCGTTATCTCGGGGATTTTCAGCAGGACCGCAGTTACAACGAGTGGTGGACCCTCTCTCCCAAGGGGGTCAAGAAGCAGGTCTACCTGCGCCTCTCCGGCATCCAGCTCGCCGGACGGCAGATGATGATGGCGGAGGCGGTCATCGATGCGGACACCCTCTATCAGGAGTCTTCCCTCGCCACCGGCGATACCCTGGCCTGCTTGTTTGACAACGAGGGGCGACTCGAGAGCGGCAACCATCACTTCGACATGTGCTTCGGTGGCGGTGTCCAGAGCCTGCCCCAGATCTTCACCGGTGCGGACGAGGCCTTCTATCGTCGCCTCTCCCGTCTGGACGAGGTGGTGGCCGAGGGGGAGTGCCGCACCCAGAAGGGGATGCGCTGGTTCCAGTACCAGTTCCGCCACATCCAGCAGGGGGCGCGGATCCTGCTCACCATGAGGGATATCACGGATCGCAAGCTCGAGGAGCTCGAGCACCGCCACCTGGCCTGGCACGACTCCCTCACCGGGTTGCTCAACCGCTATGGGCTGATGAAATCCCTCGAAGCCTACTGCGGCATGGGGGGGCGCTTCGCCCTGGTGTTCATGGACTTGGACAACTTCAAGCTGGTCAACGACAACTACGGCCACAAGGCGGGGGATCGCCTGCTGGAGCGGGTGGCCGGGCGGCTCAAGCAGATCTGCCCGCGGGACGTGGAGCTGGCGCGCCTGGGCGGGGACGAATTCACCGCCCTGGTACCCCTCAGCCAGGCCAGCGAGCGGGCCCAGGAGGTGGCGGATCTCATGCTCTCCCAGATGAGCAAGCCGCTGCAGCTGAGCGGCGTGCCCGAGGTCACCATAGGCGGCAGCATCGGCATCGCCATCTACCCGGACGATGCCGATGACGGCGACAACCTCATCACCCGCGCTGACATGGCCATGTACCAGGCCAAGCAGATGGGGCGCCTGCGCTGGCAGCGCTTCACTCCCAGCATGCAGCAGAGCCTGCACCGCAAGCTGACCCTGAAGCAGTTTCTGGCCAAGGCCGTCGGCCGGGGGGAGCTCAGCCTGCGCTATCAACCCCAGGTGGATGTGGCCCAGCAGCGGCTCATCGGGCTGGAGGCGCTGGTGCGCTGGTACAACCCCGTGCTTGGCCACGTCTCGCCGGCGGAGTTCATCCCGCTGGCCGAGGAGATGGGCCTCATCCGCGAGATAGGGAGCTGGGTGCTCTCCACCGCGCTGGCCCAGATGGGGGAGTGGCAGCGCCAGTGGCAGCGGCGGGTGCCTGTCTCGGTCAACCTCTCGGGCTTCCAGCTCTCCGCGGCCCTGCCCGAGCTGGTGGCCCAGCAGCTCGAGGAGTTCGGGGTCGATGCCGGCCTGCTGACCCTGGAGCTGACCGAGACGGTGCTGATGCTGGACATGAAGGGCTGCATCGAGATCCTCGACGCCCTGAGCGAGCAGGGGATCAAGATCGCCATCGACGATTTCGGCACCGGCTACTCGTCGCTCGCCTACCTCAACCGCCTGCCCATCGACACCATCAAGCTGGACCGCTCCTTCGTGGTCGGCCTCAACCTGCCGGTGATCCGGGCCACGGTGGCCATGGCCACCAGCCTGGGGCTCGGGATCCTGGCGGAAGGGGTGGAGGACGAGCACGAGCTGGCGGCCCTGCAGGCCCAGGGTTGCCACGTCTTCCAGGGATTCCTGTTCAGCCCGCCCATGACCCCGGAAGAGGTGGTGGCATCTGGGTTCGGCGTCCGGTGCCGGATCGGTCACTATCCGCTGGCAAGTCGTTGAGATCCTTGCCGATAAGTGTGCGGCATGTCCCATTTATGAAGTGTGACATGCCAAATTAAACATAATTAATCGAATATTTGTCTCATATCATGGGATTCATTAGACGTTATCGCTAGCCTGCGCGCTCATTTCCTGGTCATGGAGTATCACCACAATGAGTCAAGCCGCAGTGAACGAGCGTCCCGCCAGCCCGGGTGGCTGGTTGAACCGCTTCCTGAACGGGGTCGAGAAGGCGGGCAACAAGCTGCCGGATCCCGCCATGCTGTTCCTCTACGCCCTGCTGATCGTCTGGGTCGGCTCCTGGGTGCTCTCCCAGTTCACCTTCGATCTGGTCAACCCCCGCACCGGGGAGGCGGTGGTGGTCAACAACCTGCTGACCGGGGCGGGCCTGGCCGAGTTTCTCGCCAGCATGGTCACCACCTTCACCGGCTTTGCGCCGCTTGGCATCGTCCTGGTGGCCATGCTGGGGGTCGGGGTGGCCGAGCAGTCCGGCTTCATCAACACCGGCCTCAAGAAACTCCTGAAGGTCACCCCGGCGCGCTTCCTGACCCCCATGCTGATCCTGGTGGCCATCGTCAGCCACACGGCGGCGGATGCGGGCTATGTGCTGGTGATCCCCATCGGCGGCATCATCTTCCACGCGGCGGGTCGCCACCCGCTGGCGGGGATCGCCGCGGCCTTTGCCGGGGTTTCCGGCGGCTTCGCCGCGAACTTCCTCCCCTCCGGCGGGGACGCCTTGCTGCAGGGGTTCACCCAGTCGGCCGCCCAGCTGCTCGACCCCGGCTACATGGTCAACACCCTGTGCAACATCATCTTCACCGGTGCCTCCTCCCTGCTGATCATCTGCGTGGGCTGGTTTGTCACCGAGCAGGTGGTGGAGCCGCGTCTCAGGCACGTCGCGCTCAACGAGGATCTGGCGAGCGCCGACGAGATGGGGCGTTACAGCGCACGGGAGAGCCGAGCCTTCAACTGGGCCGGCTTCGCCATGCTGGCGGCCGTGGTGCTGCTGGGGCTGGCTCTGTCGCCGGGCGACTCGCCGCTGCGGGCGCCGGACGGTTCTCTCACCACCTTCGCCGCCCCTGTGATGAAGTCCATCGTGCCCCTCATCTTCCTGCTCTTCATCCTGCCTGGCATCGTCTACGGCTTCGTGGCGGGGAGCTTCGGGAGCGGCAAGGACGTGATCGATGCCATGTCCGCCACCATGAACAAGATGGGCTCCTACATGGTGATGGCTTTCTTCTGCGCCCTCTTCATCAAGGCGTTCGGTGACTCCAACCTGGGAACCCTGCTGGCCCTCTCCGGCGCCGAGGTGCTGCACGCCCTGGCACTGCCCGGCGAGGTGACCATAGTCGGCATGATACTGCTCACCGCCACCGTCAATCTGGTGGTGGGCTCGGCCTCCGCCAAGTGGGCCCTCATCAGCCCCATTCTGGTGCCCATGCTGATGGCGGTGGGGATCTCGCCGGAGCTGACCCAGGCCGCGTATCGGGTGGGGGATTCCGCCTCCAACATCATCACCCCGCTGATGGTCTTCTTCCCCCTGGTGGTGGTCTATTGCCAGCAGTACGTGAAGAGCACGGGCATCGGTACCCTGGTTTCCATGATGCTGCCCTATTCCCTGGCCTTCCTGGTGAGCTGGACGTGCTTCCTGCTGCTCTACTGGGCGCTGGGGTTCCCGCTCGGGTTGCAGGCTCCCTATGTCTATCCTGCCCCCTGAGGGCGGCGAGGGGCCTTGGGCCCCTCGCTTTTTTTGGGTACAGTGTGGCCTCCACTGCGGAGGTACCATGAACCCGACCATCGATCTCATCCTTTCCCATCGCTCCATTCGCCAGTTCACGCCGGAGCCCGTCAGTGCCGAGCAACTCGATCAGATCCTGAGCGCCGCCCAGAGCGCCGCCAGCTCCAGCTTCCTGCAGGCCAACAGCATCATCCGGGTGACGGACAAGGGGTTGCGCGCCAGTCTGGCCGAGCTGGCCGGCCACCAGGCCTACGTGGCCGAGGCGGCGGAGTTCCTGGTGTTTTGCGCCGACTACCAGCGCCACAGCCAGATAGTACCGGAGGCCCGGACCGGCTTCGTGGAGCAGCTCATGATCGGGGCCATCGACGGCGCCCTGATGGCGCAAAATGCCTTGCTGGCGGCCCAGTCACTTGGGCTGGGCGGGGTCTATATCGGCGGCATTCGCAACAATCCGGCCGAGGTGAGCGAGGTGCTGGGTCTGCCCCATCAGGTGATCCCCCTGTTTGGCCTCTGCCTGGGTCATCCCGCCCAGCGGCCGGAGCAAAAACCGCGGCTGCCCCGGGCGCTGGTGGTGCACGAGAACCGCTATCCTGCCACCCTGGACCGCGCCCTGCTGGCCAGGTACGACGGGCAGATCCACGACTACTACCAGGCCCGCAGCAGCAACAACAAGGATCAGACCTGGAGCGGGCAGATCAGGGGGATCCTGGGCAAGGAGGCGAGGCCCTTCATGCTGGGATTCCTGCAGTCGAAGGGTTTTTGCCTCAAGTAATGGGGGCGGCGGGCGATATGGAGCATGACGCCATGGAGATGGCTGTCACTTGGTTGCGTTGTTGTGAGACAAGCTGGGATCTGGGCGCTACCCTACGGGGCTAAGCTGTTGTAGGATCTCGCAATTGGATTGGGACTGGAGTGTGAACACCCTATGATTTTAACCTTGATATTGCTGTCAATCGGCGCACTCCTGTTTCTGGTCATCGCCTACAACGTGGTGCAGCAATACAAACAGAAGGCCGAGGCCGACAAGCGCCAGGCCATCGCCCGTCACAAGGCCGTGGCGGACGAGACCGAAGAGCTGTTGCTGAACGTCAACCTGGTGCCCTTCTCCAAGAACATGGTACTGCTGATGCAGCACCGCATCCTGGATGCCTATCGCGCCATCGCCCTGGTGATGCCCAACGTGCAGATCAAGCAGCGCATCGCCGACGTCCAGACCCAGATCAAGAATGTGCAGGAGAATTACAGCAGCCAGGACGAGGGGCACTTCAAGACGCCGGAGTCCGACCGCCAGGCCATCCAGATGCTGCAACTGGCCAAGAAGATGCGAGCCGTGCTGCGGGTGGAGCACAACAAGGGCAAGATAGATCCCCAGGGGTTCGCCCAGGAGGATCGCCGCCTCGAGTTGATGCAGCTCAAGATCAACATCGCCAACCTGCTCAAGCGGGCCATGGATGCCCAGATCCAGGGGCAGTACGGCACCTGCCGTCAGCTCTACACCAAGGGGCTCGGCGCCCTGGCCAATGTCTCCGACAAGGATCCCTACCTGCTGGCGCGGGAAGAGGACATGCGCCAGGGGATGCGGCAGCTGGAAGAACACCTGCAGCAGCACAGCGAGAAGGAGCTGCAGAACATCAAGGACAAAGAGGCGGACGAACTGGACGTCCTGTTCCAACCGAAGAAGAAATGGTGATCATGTCTCATCCACTGGATTCCACGCTGGGGCCCATGGCCCCATTCGTTTGCCAACTGCTCACGGAAATGCAGGCCGTCATGGGGGGCTCCGCGTTCCCCGTGGTGGATCACCTCTGCTACCGGGCTGCCACCCTGCCGGAATACCTGGACTTGAAAGAGGCACTGGCTGCCCACGGGGTCTTGCTGGTGGAGGGGATGATAGGAGGCCGCCCCATCGCCACCTATCGCCTGCACCAGCCCGTCTGCTGGCAGCGGGTCACCGTGCCCTGCATCGAGCTGGCCGCCCCCAAGGCGGGTCGCAGCCATCAGGCCGGTCTCGAGCATATCGAGCTGGTGGTGCCGTCACTGCACGC
The DNA here is from genome assembly GCF_019048705.1 of Aeromonas sp. FDAARGOS 1409. Lineage (NCBI taxonomy): Bacteria > Pseudomonadati > Pseudomonadota > Gammaproteobacteria > Aeromonadales > Aeromonadaceae > Aeromonas > Aeromonas sp. FDAARGOS 1409. Next base: position 3,876,693 of record NZ_CP077395.1, on the reverse strand, counting down.
CCTGGTGGCGGCCCATCCCGGCGTGGCCTTCAAGACGGCCAACATCGACGACAGGCGCAACCCGGACGTGGGCCTGATGTTGCCCTCGGGGCAGATCAAGTTTCATCTGCGCCCTCTGAGCGAGGTGATCGACGAAGAGCTGTGTACCGGCGCCGTGGTGCCGGTCCCGCTGGACTATTACGACGGCCTGTGAACTGACGGCCGAACGCCGTGCCGGGTGACGGGAGGGGGCGGCGCCATGCGCCCCTTCAACCGGCCGAGCCAGAGGCTCAAGCCTGCGGTCACCCCCAGCACCAGCTCGATGCCGAGCACCAATCCCCCTAGTCCCCCCCGCTCCCAGAAGGGATGCAGATAAAGCCCACCCAGACTGGCCCCCAGGTAGTACCCCACCAGATAGAGCGACGAGGCGAGCGCCCGGTCGTGCTCCACGTGCTGGCCGACCCAGGCGCTGGCGCAGGCGTGGGCGAGGAAGAAACCGAAACTCGAGACCAGCAGTCCCCCTATGATGGCGACCAGGGTTCCCTGCAACAGGGCGAGGCTGCCGAGCGCCATCAGGGCTATTCCCGCCAGCAGCATGCGCTGTGCCCCAAAGCGATGGGCGCCGCGGCCGCTCAGGGAGGAGGCTAGGGTGCCGGTGAGGTAGGTCAGGAACAGCATGCCGAGCCACTGGGTCGGCAGGGAGAAGGGGGCCTTGGCCAGCAGGAAGGTGAGGTAGCTGTACTGGTTCAAGAAGACCATGAAGTTGAGGCCGCCGATGAGGTAGGCTCCAACCAGGAGTGGATTGCCTAGGTGACTCTGGATGGCGCGGCGCAACTGGCCGGGGGCGGGCTCCACGGCCACGAAGCGGGTCTGGGCCGGCAGCAGCCAGATGACCAGGGGCAACAGGGTCAGGCTGATGGCCCCGATGCCGAGGAAGGTGTGCTGCCAGTCGCCGAACCAGCCGGCCAGCAGGCCGCCGACCACCCGGCCCGCGATGCCGCCGAGGGAGTTCGCGGCGATGTAGACTCCGACGGCGACGATCAGGGCACGCTTGCTGAACTCTTCCCCCATGTAGGCGATGGCGGTGGCCGGCAGCCCCGCCAGCAGTGCCCCCTGCAGGATGCGCAGGCTCACCAGCAGATCGAAGCGGGTCACCCAGGGGATGCACAGGGAGAGCAGGATGGCGCCGATCAGGCTACACAACATGATCCGCCGCCGTCCGAATCGGTCCGCCAGACGGGCACAGATCAGCAGGGAGCCCGCGAGCCCGGCGGTGCAGCCGGCGAGGGTCCAGCTGGCGGACAGGGAGCTGACCGAGAAGACCTCGGCCAGGAGGGGGAGCAGGGGGTGAGTCTGGTAGAGATTGAGAAATACCAGGAAGGAGCCCAGGCTGAGGGCCAGGGTGGCGCGTATCCATTCGCGACTTCCGACTTCGATCATATGGAGGTGTCCCGACGACTTTTATGCAGAGTAGTGGGTCGCTTTATATAAATATAATATATTTAAGTTATCAGTCTGATAAATGGAATTGATATGGATCTGAAACAGCTAGGTTATCTGCTGGCGGTGCGCGATGCCGGCTCCTTCACCCGGGCAGCCCAGGCACTGCATGTGGCCCAGCCGGCCGTTAGCATGGCCATCGCCAAGCTGGAGCAGCAGCTCGATCTGCGGCTGTTCGACCGCCAAGATCGCAGCGTGCGCCTCACCCCTGAGGGAGAGGTGCTCTGCCGTCATGCCGAACGGCTGCTGCGCCAGATGCACCAGGCCGAGGCCGAGATGGCCGAGCTCAAGGGGCTGGAGCGGGGGGAGGTGCGCATCGGCATCCCCTACATGATGGGGTCCTACTATTTTCCCCCTATCCTGATGGCCTTCAAGCACCGCTATCCGGGTCTTAGGATCCGGGTGGAGGAGGCGGGCACCCGGGAACTGCTCAGCCGCATGGTGGACGGCAGCCTGGATCTCGCCATTCTCATCACCAGCGATCTGCCGCCGGCCCTCGAGGGGGCCCAGCTGCTGCGCGAAGAGATGTTGATGGTGGTAGGGGAGGAGCACCCGCTGCGAGGCGCGGATGCGGTCTCGCTGGCGCAGTTCTTCGAACAGGAGCTCGCCATGTTCCGGCGGGGGTTCTACCACAGGGAGCACATGGAGGTGTTGGCGCAGGGGCTTGGGCTAGAGCCCAATATCGCCTTCGAGAGCAATCTCATACCACTGCTCAAGGCGGTGGTGCGGCAGGGATTCGCCGTGACCACCTTCCTGCGCATGGCGCTGGAAGAGGAGCCGGCGCTCACCGGCGTGCCTTTCGCGCCGCCCATCTTCCTGGACCTCTGCGTGGCCTGGCGGCGGGGGGACCCGCTTTCCATGGCCAATCGGGCGCTGCGGGATTTTCTATTGTCCCAGGCCTCGCCCGAGGATGGCCCCGCCAGGGACCGCCGCCCGCGGTGACGGCACCCACAAAAAACGCCTCCAACGGGAGGCGTTTTTCATGTCGGCGCTGACTCGCCGGGCATCACTTCTTGAACAGGTGATCCAGCTTGTTCGCCTTGGTGGAGAGGTAGAACTCGTTGTGGGGGTTGCGCCCTTCCTGCAGCGGCACGCGCTCCGCCACCGGAATGCCAAAGGATTCCATCGCCTTCATCTTGCGCGGGTTGTTGGTCATCAGGCGCAGGGACTTGACCTCCAGGGCCTTCAGCATATCGGCACAGATGGTGTAGTCGCGCATGTCGGCGGCAAAGCCCAGCGCCACGTTGGCCTCGACGGTGTCGGCGCCTTGATCCTGGAGGTGATAGGCGCGGATCTTGTTGAGCAGGCCGATGCCGCGCCCTTCCTGACGGACATAGAGCAGGACGCCGCGGCCTGCCTTGGCGATCTTCTCCAGGGCGGCCTGCAACTGGAAGCCGCAGTCGCAGCGCAGGCTGAACAGGGCATCCCCGGTCAGACACTCGGAATGGATGCGCCCCAGCACGGGCTCACCGTTCGTGATGTCGCCCATCACCAGCGCGGCATGATCCTTGCCAGTGCCGGTTTCCTGAAAACCAACCAGCGTGAAAGTGCCCCAGGGGGTCGGCAACTTGGATTTGGCCACGAGGGTAACGCTGCTCATATGGTTGCTCCTGACTACAGCTGCTTGAAAAAGGGCGGCTAGTGTAGCGCGCCTTGTGCATAACAACCATAAGAACAAAACCTTGCGCGAGGAGGGGGTTAGCAGATTGGTCATAATAGGCGCAATCGCGACGACTTTTGCGCAATTGTGCGCCCTGACAACTGCCAGCGTCGATGCATTCGGGTATAATCGGCGCCCATTATCCCATCCCGATCAGGGATGCGGGCAACCCGTCAAGATGCCGAGTACGCAGGAGAAAAGTTATGGCTCGTATGGCCCCTGTTATGACAATTGATGGCCCGAGTGGAGCCGGTAAGGGCACCCTGTGCCAGCTGTTGGCAGAGAAACTGGGTTGGCACCTGCTCGACTCCGGAGCCATCTATCGGGTGCTGGCCCTGGCGGCCTTGCATCACGATGTGGAGCTTGACTCCGAAGCCGCGCTGGTCCCCCTGGCCGCCAACCTGGACGTGCAGTTCCAGGTCGATGGGGATCTGGTCAAGGTGGTGCTGGAAGGGGAGGATGTCTCCCGTACCATTCGCTCCCAGGAAGTGAGCGATGCCGCCAGCAAGGTCGCCGTCTTCCCCCGGGTGCGCGAAGCCCTGCTGCGCCGTCAGCGTGCCTTCCGCCAGGCTCCCGGCCTCATCGCCGATGGCCGCGACATGGGCACAGTGGTTTTCCCCGAGGCCGAGGTGAAGATCTTCCTCGACGCCAGCGCCGAGGAGCGGGCCCAGCGCCGCTATAAGCAGTTGCAAGATAAGGGCTTTGATGTTAACTTTGAGCGTCTTTTAACCGAGATTCGGGAGCGTGATGATCGCGACAGAAATCGCGCCGTCGCCCCCCTGAAACCCGCGGAAGATGCTCTTGTGGTAGACTCAACGTCTATGACCATAGATGAAGTGCTGGTGACGGTACTCGCCTATGCGGAGCAACAACTTGGTGACATCGGCGCGAGCTGATGCCAGTCGTCTGCACCACGGATGGCGCAGATAATTAAAAACAACCCCGCTTGTGCCGGATTGCGAGTGGATGTTTCATTTGTGACATAAACAATGATCGAATCTTTTGCTCAACTCTTTGAAGAGTCCCTGAACGCCGTTGAAACCCGTCAAGGTTCCATCGTCAAGGGCACTGTCGTTGCTATCGAAAATGGTTTCGTACTGGTTGACGCCGGTCTGAAATCCGAGTCCGCTATCCCGGCTGAAGAATTCAAGAACGCCATGGGCGAGCTGGAAATCAACGTAGGTGACTCCGTTGACGTGGCTCTGGACTCTATCGAAGATGGTTTCGGCGAAACCAAGCTGTCCCGCGAAAAAGCCAAGCGCCACGAAGCCTGGCTGCAGCTTGAAAAAGCTTACGAAGAGCAAGCTACCGTTATCGGTATCATCAACGGCAAGGTCAAGGGTGGTTTCACCGTTGAACTGAACGGCATCCGTGCCTTCCTGCCGGGTTCTCTGGTTGACGTGCGTCCGATCCGTGACACCGCTCACCTGGAAAACAAAGAACTCGAGTTCAAGGTCATCAAGCTGGACCAGAAGCGCAACAACGTTGTGGTTTCCCGTCGTGCCGTGATCGAAACCGAGAACACCTCCGAGCGCGAAAGCCTGCTGGCCAACCTGCAAGAAGGTCAAGAAGTTAAGGGTATCGTCAAGAACCTGACCGACTACGGTGCATTCGTAGATCTGGGCGGTGTTGACGGCCTGCTGCACATCACCGACATGGCGTGGAAGCGCGTTAAGCATCCTTCCGAAATCGTCAACGTTGGCGACGAGATCGCAGTCAAGGTTCTGAAGTTCGACCGCGAGCGTACCCGTGTATCCCTGGGTCTGAAGCAACTGGGCGAAGATCCCTGGGTTGCTATCGCCAAGCGTTACCCGGAGACCACCCGTCTGTCTGGCCGCGTGACCAACCTGACCGACTACGGCTGCTTCGTTGAAATCGAAGAAGGCGTTGAAGGCCTGGTACACGTATCCGAGATGGATTGGACCAACAAGAACATCCACCCGTCCAAGGTTGTCAACGTTGGCGACGTGGTTGACGTGATGGTTCTGGACATCGACGAAGAGCGTCGTCGTATCTCCCTGGGTCTGAAGCAGTGCAAGTCCAACCCGTGGCAGCTGTTTGCCGAAACTCACGCCAAGGGCGACCGTGTTTCCGGCAAGATCAAGTCCATCACTGACTTCGGTATCTTCATCGGTCTGGATGGCGGCATCGACGGCCTGGTTCACCTGTCTGACATCTCCTGGAACAACCAGGGCGAAGAGGCCGTGCGTGAATTCAAGAAGGGCGACGAGATCGAAGCCGTTGTTCTGCAAGTGGACCCGGAGCGCGAGCGCATCTCCCTGGGCGTCAAGCAGATCGAAGAAGACCCGTTCAACAAGTACCTGTCTGACAACAAGAAAGGTGCTATCGTGAAGGGTAAGGTTACCGAGGTTGATGCCAAGGGCGCCGTGATCGAACTGGCTGACGGCGTGGAAGGCTACCTGCGTGCTTCCGACGCTGCTCGTGACCGCGTAGAAGACGCCACTCTGGTGCTGTCTGTTGGTGACGAAGTTGAAGCCAAGTTCATGGGCGTTGATCGCAAGAACCGTACCGTAAGCCTGTCTGTCCGTGCCAAGGACGAGGCTGACGAGCGTGTTGCCATCGACAGCCTGAACCAGCAAGAAGAAGTTGTGTTCAGCAACGCCATGGCTGAAGCGTTCAAAGCCGCCAAGGGTGAATAATCCTTGATGCAAGAAAAGGGCGGCATTGCGCCGCCCTTTTTTATCCTGGCAAAATGATTATTGCATGTGATCGGGGAAGGAGATTTAACCTTATGACCAAATCAGATCTCATCGAACAACTGGCAGCCAGCCGCATGCACATGCCGGCCAAGGATGTTGAAGCCGCCATCAAGGAGATCCTTGAGCAGATGGCATCGACCTTGCAAAACGGCGACCGGATTGAAATCCGAGGATTTGGAAGTTTCTCACTGCACTATCGTGCGCCTCGCGTGGGCCGTAATCCCAAGACAGGGGACAAGGTTGAACTGACCGGGAAATATGTCCCGCACTTCAAGCCTGGCAAAGAGTTGCGCGAGCGCGTCAACATCGTCGAATAATGCAGAAATTGGCATACAAGGGTATGCCTTTTTTATTTTTACGACATTGAGGCCGTTCATTGTCGGGTTTCTCGAACTCTTTTCCCATTCGCTCTAGAGTCTGCCTGCGATTTTAAGGATAATCAGTCTCTCATTAGCTACAGACAGGGAGCTCCTATGAAGCGTATCTTGGCCCTCATCCCATTGGTGCTGGTGTTTGTATTGACCCTGGCCATAGGATCGCAAAATGGTCAGCTGGTTCAGTTCAATTATCTGATAGCTCAGGGTGAGTTCTCGCTGTCCATGCTGCTGGGTTTCTTCTTTGCCGGTGGCTTCCTGCTGGGCTGGCTGGTCTTCGGCCTGCTGTTCCTGCGCCTCAAGCTGCAAAACCGCACCCTGAACCGAACCATGCGTCGTCAATCTCGTGAATTGGAGCTTGCCCGGTCGACAGCCAAGGAATAACGTCCCTCGATGCTTGAACTGCTTTTCCTGCTGTTGCCTATCGCCGCCGGTTATGGCTGGTATATGGGACGCAGGAGTGTTCGCCAGGACACCCAGCAACAGAGTAACCAGTTTTCCCGCCAGTACGTGGCGGGTCTCAACTATTTGTTGTCCGACGAATCCGACAAGGCGGTGGACCTCTTCATCCAGCTGCTGGAAGTCGACAGCGATACCATCGAAACCCACCTCTCCCTCGGCAACCTGTTTCGTCAGCGGGGCGAAGTCGATCGCGCCATCAAGATCCACCAGAACCTGGTTGCTCGCCAGCTGACCCGGGAGCAGCGCCAGCTCGCGCTGCAGGAGCTGGCCCGCGATTTTCTGGCTGCCGGCCTGCTGGATCGGGCCGAGGCCATCTGGAAGGAGCTGTGCGAGGACAGCGACTTCGAGGAGACGGCGCTCTCCCAGTTGCTCGTGATCCATCAGCAGTTGCGCGACTGGGACAGGGCCATCGAGGTGGCCATTCGCCTGCAGAAATTCCAGGGCAAGAAGCTGGCCGAGCCCATCTCCCATTTCTATTGCGAACAGGCGGAGAGCGCCTTGCGCGACGGCGACAAGTCGGCGGGCATCGCCAGACTGAAACGTGCGCTCGTCGCCCACCCGGCCTGCGCGCGCGCCAGCCTGCGCCTTGCTGAGCTCTCGATGGAGGAGGGCAGGTACGAGGAGGCCAGCAAGGATCTGCTGCGGGTGTTCGAGCAGGACATCGATTTTGCCTCCGAAGCCATGCCAAAACTGCTTCGGTGCTACCAGCAGATGGGCCGCAGCCAGGAGCTGATCCCGCTGCTGGAGAAAGCGGTGGAGGATCATGCCGGCGTCAGCGTGACCCTGGCCCTGGCCAATCTGGTGGAGGCGCGCGACGGCCTGAGCCAGGCCCGCGCCCTGGTGCTGCGCCAGTTGCGGCGCCACCCCTCCATGAAGGGCTTCTACCAACTGGTGGGCTTCCAGCTGGCGAGCGCCGAGGAGGGGCCGGCCAAGGAGAGCCTCGAGCTGCTGCAGCAACTGGTGGGCGAGCAGATCAAGATCAAGTCGACCCACAAGTGCCGCCAGTGTGGCTTCGCCACCCATTCGCTGTTCTGGCAGTGCCCCTCCTGCCGGCAGTGGGGCACCATCAAGCCGATCCGCGGTCTGGATGGGGAATGAAGGGCACAAGGTGCCTTGCCTCTTGGGCTTAGCAGGCCTGAGCCCCGGACGAACAGGGCTATCCAAGTGATTCAGATGCCAGCGTGCAACCGGGGCCCCGGCTCGTGTTGCGCCTGGAGATGGCATAACAACCCATAGGAAGTGACATGCAAGACCCCAAAGTACTGGTTGCGCTGGATTATCAGCACGAGGCCGATGCCTTCGCCTTCATTGAGCAGATCTCCCCGGCCCAGTGCCGTCTCAAGGTGGGCAAGGAGATGTTTACCCTGTTTGGTCCCCAGTTCGTGCGCCAGTTGGTGGCCAAGGGTTTCGACGTCTTCCTGGATCTGAAATTCCACGACATCCCCAACACGGTCGCCAAGGCCGTGGCCGCCAGCGCCGAGCTCGGCGTCTGGATGGTCAACGTCCATGCCAGCGGTGGCGAGCGCATGATGCGGGCCGCCAGGGAGGCGCTGCTGCCCTATGGTGACAAGGCGCCCCTGCTCATCGGGGTGACGGTGCTGACCAGCATGGAGCAGTCCGACATGGCTCCTCTGGGTCTGGATGTGACCCCGGCCGAGCAGGTGATCCGCCTGGCCACCCTTGCCAAGACGGCGGGACTGGACGGGGTGGTCTGCTCCGCCGAAGAGGCGAGCGCGCTGAAGGCCCTGCTCGGCGCCGACTTCAAGCTGGTGACCCCGGGCATTCGTCCGACCGGCTCGGCCGCCGGGGATCAGCGCCGCGTCATGACACCGCGGGCCGCGGTGGAGGCGGGGGCCGACTATCTGGTGATCGGTCGACCCATCACCCAGGCTGCGGAGCCAGCCGCCGTGCTGGGGGCGATCAACGCCGAGCTCAACGGCTAGTTTGTGTCGCCCGAATGCAACAGGCCGGATCCCGATCCGGCCTGTTGCATTTTGATGGGAAGACTAGTGCTGCTGCGAGCGGGTGAACCTCGTACCCGCAGGGTTCAAGACTTGACGGCCTGCACACCCAGACCAAGGGGGAAGAGGCCGAGCAGCAGGCCGGCGGCCGAGCCGATGAAATGGGATTCGATGTGTACCCTTGCACCGATGAGGGCGGAGACCGGGCTCTCCCCGGCGCTGTAGAAATCCAGGCCGAGCTTGATGACGATGCCCGCCAGCATCAGCCAGCCGGAATAGCGGCGGTAACGGATGTCCTGCATGGCACCCCACACGAACAGGCCGTGTAGCAGGCCGGACAGCCCCATGTACCATTGGGTCTGCGGGCACCACCACCAGATCCCCAGCCCCACGGCCGCGCCCAGCAGCAACAGCAGCACGGGCAGGCGCCAGGCCGCCAGGTACTCCTGGAACAGGCTGTAGAGGACCGCCAGTCCGCTCAGGTTGAGCAGCAGGTGCCACAGATTGGTGTGGGCCAGATTGCCTGTTATGATGCGCCACCCTTCCCCCTGGGCGATCAGGTTGCGATCGAAGGCGAGCTGATGGTTTGGCACGGTGAAGAAGAGCAAGGCAGTGACGAGCGAAAGCGTGATGACCCAGAGCAGACCCGATTTTTCTGACAACATGAAACAGCCCAACGACAAAGAGAGCCGATACTGTACACGCTGTACCCGAGCCCTCAAAGCGTGCCTGTGCGAATATGTTCGGCAAGTGCCCCATCATGCTCCGCTCCACATTCTGCAACACCCGACCGAGGTGGGTCACCCCAAGGGGACGGCGGCGCTGCTGGCCGCTTCGCTCGGCCATGCCCGCATCCATGTGGGAGAGGATTTTGAGGGGGACGAAGGGCTCAACGCCCTGCTGGCCGACCCCGACGTGCAGTGTTATCTGTTGTGGCCAGATGACGAGGCGCTGACTCCGCTTCAGGCCAGGGCGCACCTTGCGCGCCGCGCAGGGCAAGGGAAGGCGAGCGCGCACTTTATCCTGCTCGACGGCACCTGGCGCAAGGCCTATCGCATGTTGCACCGCAACCCGGCCCTGCTCGGGCTGCCGCGGATCACGCTCGGCGCCATCGCCGGGCAATATTCCATTCGCAAAAGCCCCTTTACAGGGGCCTTGTCGACCCTGGAGGCGGGCTACCATCTGTTATCCCAGTGGGAGGGTGACGCCGAGCGCTTCGCCCCGCTGATGGAGCTCTTTACCCATTTGAACCGGCAGTGGCATGAGTTTGCCGATGGCCGCCGCCGATGAACTGTCCAGAGTACGCCGCCTGCTCGTCAGGGGGCCAAGAGGAGTGATCAACGTGAAAAAAGCCGTCGTGGTATTCAGTGGGGGGCAGGACAGCACCACCTGCCTGGTGCAGGCACAGGCCCGGTATGACGAAGTGCACGCCATCACCTTCGATTACGGCCAGCGCCACCGGGCGGAGATAGAGACCGCCCGCCAGCTGGCCGGGACGCTCGGGATCGCCGCCCACAAGGTGATGGACGTGACCATGTTGGGGGAGCTGGCCATCTCTGCCCTGACCCGGGACGACATACCGGTCAGCGGTGAACTGCAGGATAACGGCCTGCCCAATACCTTCGTGCCGGGGCGCAACATCCTGTTCCTGACCCTGGCCGCCATCTATGCCTACCAGGTCGGTGCCGAGGCGGTGATCACCGGGGTGTGCGAGACGGATTTCTCCGGCTATCCCGATTGCCGCGACGACTTCGTCAAGGCGCTCAACCAGGCAGTGTCGCTCGGGCTGGATCGCGCCATTCGCTTCGAGACCCCCCTGATGTGGCTCGACAAGGCCGAGACCTGGGCACTGGCGGATCACTATGGCCACCTCGACACCGTGCGCCACCAGACCCTCACCTGCTACAACGGCATTCAGGGGGACGGTTGTGGCACCTGTCCCGCCTGCGAACTGCGGCGGCGGGGGCTCGATCGCTATCTGGCCGATCAGGGGGGCATCCGGGCCAGGCTGTTTGAGAAAACCGGGCTCGGCGAGAAAAGCGGATCTTGAGCCTGCGCCTCGGCAGCCTTTGGGGTATAATCCGCGGCTTTTGCAGCCAGTCGTGATCAAGATGCACTACCCAATCAACGAGATCTTCCAGACCATCCAGGGGGAGGGGGTCTTCACCGGCCTGCCCGCCATCTTCGTACGCCTGCAAGGCTGCCCTGTGGGCTGCCCCTGGTGCGATACCCGCCATACCTGGGTCGTGGATCCCGAGCGCGAGGTCGCGCGCGACGAGGTGCTCGATCGATCCAACGAATCCGATGGCTGGAGCAGGATGAGCACGGAGGATATCCTGGCCAGCTTCCAACGGCTTGGCTACCTTGCGCGCCACGTGGTGTTAACCGGCGGCGAGCCCTGCCTCTATGATCTGAACGAGCTCTCGTCGGTCCTGGTGGCATCGGGCTACCAGGTTCAGATCGAGACCAGCGGTACCAGCGAGATCCTGACCCACGAGCAGACCTGGGTGACTGTCTCCCCCAAGATCGGCATGAAGGGGGGCCTGCCGGTGCTGGTGTCGGCCCTCGAGCGGGCCAACGAGATCAAGCATCCGGTGGCGACCGAGCACCATATCGAGGAGCTGGATGCCCTGCTGGCGACTGCCCGGTTGCGCCCCGACGTGGTGATCGCACTGCAACCCATCAGCCAGAAGCCCAGGGCCACCGAGCTGGCCATGGCGACCTGCATCGCCCGCAACTGGCGGCTCTCCATCCAGACCCACAAATACCTGAATATCGATTGATATGGACGGACTCTCCGATGAACGGGTATTGCTCACCCTGGCCAGCAAGATGCCCTACGGGAAATATCGGGGGCGACGCATCATCGATATTCCGGAGCCTTATCTGGTGTGGCTGGCGCGCAGCGGTTTTCCGGCCGGTGCCCTTGGCCAGTCATTGGCGCTGGCCTACGAGATAAAACTCAATGGGCTGGAGTCGATGATTATTCCCATTATTAACAGGATGTCAGAATGAGAATATATACGAGGCAGGGGGACAAAGGACTCACGCGGCTGGCCGACGGCACGTCTCTGGCTAAAGATGATCGGCGCGTGGAAACCTATGGCGCCATCGATGAGCTGAATTCCCAGATAGGGCTCTTGATGGCCGAAATACCCGCCGACGAGACGGCATTATTGGCCGAATTGATATTGTTGCAGCAGGAGCTGTTTGATTTGGGGGGCGAGTTGGCCTTTTCCAGCGAGGCGCAAAATCCCGCCTTGTGGCAGGTCAACGAGCGCTGGACGCAGAGGCTCGAACAGCAGATCGATGTCTATAGTGCCCAGTTGCCGGCACTGCGTAATTTCATCCTGCCGAGCGGCTCGCGGGCGGCGGCCCAGGCTCACGTAGTGCGAACCCTGACCCGTCGCTGCGAGCGCCTGCTGCTGGGCCTGAGCCGCGAGGAGCGGGTGAACCCCGCCGTGTTGCCCTATCTGAACCGGCTGAGTGACTGGTTTTTCACCGTAGCCAGATACCTGCTGGTCTCCTCGGGCACGCCGGAGATTCTCTGGGTCAAGGCGGCGGATAGGCGCTGAGGAGCTCATGGAGCGGGCAATAAAAAACCTCGCCTAGCGAGGTTTTTTATTGGGCGGGACAGCGTGTCAGGGATCAGATGGCAAATTCTTCCACCGACTTGCCTTCGGCCACGGCCTTGGCAATGACGGAGGGCATGCGACCCTGGCCGGTCCAGGTTTTTTCCACACCATTGTCCAGATAGCGATATTTGGCGGGGCGGGGGGCTCGCTTGCCCTTGCTTGCCTTGGGAGCATCGGCGACAACGGTATTGACCAATTCAGCGGGATCGATCCCGGCTGCCTTCAGCATTTCGGCGTATTCGGCAATTTTCTTTTGATGCTCTTCACGGGCCTGGCGCTCGGCAGATTCATCCTGCTGACGTTCGGCCACCACGGCGGAGAGTTTCTCCAAACCTTCTTCCAGCTGTTCCAGAGTCAATTCGCGGCAAGTCGCCCGCAGGCTACGGATATTCAACAGTACTTTCAAAAATTCGTTCATATTGGCTACCACGCGAGCAAGATATTAGGGGAAGAGATTGTTTTTTCGATAATCTATAGGGGGATTCGGCATCAAGTCAAGCCTGCCGAAATAATTAATTAGCCTGATAAATTAAGTCAGATAAATATTCGTGGCGATATATTTTCCTGCATCTGTCTGCGTTCATTTCCGAATGAGTTCCAACCAGATGAAAATATCGTCGACATGAGCGATGGCGCACCATTTGACTACCATTTGCCTTGCTTGTGCCATACCTGCCTTGAAATTTAATCAAAAAACTTGCCATCACCCGGTAGCTCGATAAAATGTGCCGCGAATACCTTTAAGTAGAGGCGCGCTGCCTATGAGTAACCGAGCGGAGGGTGATGCCTGTGATGCTCGATGAAAGGAGTCGGCGCCGAAGTGACCAGGCCATCATACCGGGTTGCTGGTTCTGCATCTAATAGGTGCAGGACTGCCATAGTCATCCACTATGGAGCGCTACCTGAAGGGGCTGAGGAGTATACCCTCCCCATGGGTTTTGTTTCTTTGATCCTCTCGGTAGATCTCCACCTGTTGTCTTTAGGTGCAAAGAGATCATGGACATCATTCATTACGCCGACTCCGGTTGGTCCGTCGTTCCCCCCTTGCTGGCCGTCGCCCTGGCGATCATCACCCGTCGCGTCCTGGTGTCGCTGGGGGTGGGCATAGTCGCGGGCAGCCTGCTGCTCAACCAGTTTTCCCCCCTCGCGTCACTGCACTACATGCTCGACACCGTGCTCAGGATCTTCTGGGTCGACGGTGCGCTCAACCGCGACAACGTCAACATGATCCTCTTCATGTTGCTGCTCGGCGGCCTCATCAGCCTGATGAGCGTCTCCGGCGCCACCCGGGCCTTTGCCGAGTGGGCCGAGCGCCGTGCCAAGACCCGCAAGGGAGCCAAGACCCTCACCGGCATGATGGTGTTCGCCTTCTTCATCGACGACTTCTTCCACAGTCTGTCGGTGGGGGCCATCTGCCGTCCGGTCACCGATCGCTTCCAGATCTCCCGCGCCAAGCTGGCCTACCTGCTGGACTCCACCGCGGCGCCGGTCTGCGTGCTGATGCCCATCTCCTCCTGGGGCGCCTACATCATCGCTCTGGTGGGTGGCATCATGGCGGCCCACGGTCTGACCGAGCAGAGCCCCATCTCCGCCTTCGTCGAGATGATCCCGATGAACCTCTATGCGGTGTTCACCCTGATCATGGTGCTGGTGGTGATCGCCTTCCAGCTCGACATCGGCCCCATGCGCCAGCATGAGCAGTGGGCCCTGGAGGGCAAGCTGTGGGATGAGTCCAAGGGACGTCCCATCGGTCTGGACATGGAGAGCCCGGAGGAGAGCAACGGCGGCATGATCGACATGGTGCTGCCGATCCTGACCCTCACCCTGGCCACCGTCTACTTCATGATCGACTCCGGTGCCAGCGTGCTGGAGAGCAAAGGGCTGCCGTTCAGCGTGCTCGGATCGTTCGAGAATACCAACGTCGGCTCCTCCCTGGTCTATGGCGCCCTGTGCAGTCTGGTGGTCTCCATCGGCTTGGCCATGCGCCTCAAGCTCGGGGCCAGCAACTGGATGAAGGCCGCGCCTCAGGGGATCATGGCCATGCTGCCCGCCATCAACATCCTGCTGTTTGCCTGGACCATAGGCGCCGTGGTGCGCGACGTGGAGACCGGTAAATACCTGGCTTCCCTGGCCAACGGCAACCTGCCCATCGAGGTGCTGCCGGCGGTGGTGTTCATCCTCTCCTGTGCCATGGCCTTTGCCACCGGCACCAGCTGGGGCACCTTCGGCATCATGCTGCCGCTCGCCGGCGACATGGCGGCCGCCAGCGACCTCAGCCTGATGCTGCCCATGCTGGCCGCCGTGCTGGCGGGCTCGGTGTTCGGCGATCACAGCTCGCCCATCTCCAGCACCAGCATCCTCTCGGCCACGGGGGCCGGTTGCCACCACATCGATCACGTGATGACCCAGCTGCCCTATGCGCTGGCCATCGCCTTCGGCGCCGCCCTCGGCTATCTGGTGATGGGCTTGATGCACTCCGTGCTGGCAGGCTTTACCGTCAGTGCGCTCTGGTTCCTGGTCTTCTCAGGTTACCATCTGCGCAAAACCCGGCAGCATCGCGCGCTGGCCGTCGCATAAGAGAACAAGGGGCCTTCGGGCCCCTTGGTTTTGGCGGGGGCTTTCGTTAGCATGCCCCCCATCATTCCCGTATCGGAACTCCACCATGGCTTCATTGCACTACAAATTCGCCACCATGAACTCGGGCAAGTCGACCCAGCTCATCCAGGCGCACTTCAACTACCTGGAGCGAGGCATGGTTCCGCTGGCCATGACCCCCGCCATCGACGATCGCTTCGGTGTCGGGGTGATCAGCGCCAGGGTGGGGCTGGAGTTGAGGGTGGAGGTCTTCAGCGACAGCTGCGATCTGTTCGAGATGGTCAAGGCCCGCCACGCCGAGCGGCACATCGATGTCTTCATCGTCGACGAGGCGCAGTTCCTGACCCGCGAGCAGGTCTACCAGCTCGCCCGCATCGTGGACGAGCAGGACATCCCGGTGATCGCCTACGGCCTCAAGACCGATTTTCGCGGGGAGCTCTTTCTCGGCTCCTACCACCTGCTCTGCCTGGCAGACAAGTTCGAGGAGCTGAAAAGCATCTGCTGGTGCGGCAACAAGGCGCATATGAACTCTCGCGTCAACGAGGCGGGGCAGGTGATGCGCGATGGCGAGCAGGTGGAGATTGGCGGCAACGATCGCTATGTGTCGCTTTGCCGCAAGCACTACCTGGAGGGACGTGCGTTCAAGTAAGGCTGGCCATCATCCACAAAGGGCGCCCATCCGGCGCCCTTTTGTTTGACCGGGGCTCAGTCGATCTCGATGTCGACGGGGGCGATGATGGGATCGGCCACCGGCAGGCGGTGGAACAGCTGGCGGAAGTGTTGCTGCACCCGTCCTATGTCGACGAGCGACATGCCGGAGGCGAAGCCGAACCAGACGTAGAGGCCGGTGAGATCGCGAAACATGGGAGGCAGGTAGCGCGGTGCATCGATGAGCCCCTCCAGATAGTGCTGGTAGAGCACCGGGATGTCGTCCAGGGTCACCTTGCCGACGAACAGCATGGGCAGGATCTCGGGGACCCCCTCCAGCACGGCGCTGCGGATGAAGTTGACGGTCTCCACATAGCCCTTCACATAGGAGAGATCCTTGGTAAAGCAGGCCCCCCCCGCCACCATGCCGCCGCGAAACACCCGCTGGGTGATCTTGTAGGCGTCGTGCTCGCTGGTGCCTTTCTCTACGAAGTGGCGAAACACCTCGACGAAGTCGGCGCCGCGCTCCGCCATGTCGATGGCCATGACCCGATCCGAGATGCGCTTGGCCCTGTCCGGAAAGGAGTTGAAGGTGAGGGTCTCGATAAGCACGGCCAACCCCTCCTGACAGGCGGTGATGCGCGGCGAGCCTGCCCCGAGCCAGGTGGCATAGGATTGCTGCCGACCGTTCAGGGTGGTGCCCACGTGGACCCAGCCCTCGTGCACCTCCAGCACCTGCAGGTCGAGCTCAGAGAAGCGGGCGTGGGAGCTCAGCTTGATGTAATCCCCCCCGGCGGCGGCATCGGAGACGATGCCATCGCTGAGCTTGACCTGCACGGTGCCGTCGCTGAAATAGTTCGACAGCTTGCCTTGCAGCCTGGCCACCGCCGCGTCCCCCTCGAACTCCTTGGGGTAGGGGCGCACCAGATGGCGGGCACCCGGCAGGGAGAAGATGTCGCACAATCTGGCCCCCAGCTCTTTCAGGGTCTTGCGATCACCGCGCAGGTGATCGCTCGCCGAGCCGTAGAGCCGCTGGCTGTAACGCTGAAAGTCCGTCTGCCCGCGCTGGCGCAGCATCTCGATCACCACCATGTACTGATCCACCGTCTCTTGCAGGATCCGGCCCAGATCGTCCTGGGGGCCGAGCCGCCTGCGGATCCTGTCCCTGAGCTCCTTGAGCTCAAGGTATTTGTTGCGCGGCTCGAAGCCGAGGGGGAGGGTGCGATAGAAGTCGGCATCGATGGCGGGCAGCGCCTGCCCCCCCCTGGCGAGAAAGTCGGCTTGCAGGTGGCGGGGCCACTTGATGGCATCCAGAATGCGGATGGGTTTTTGCAGGGCGAGCAGTTCATCCGAGAGGGATTTCAGGTGCAGGCGATACTTTTCTTGGATGGTCATCGGACTCTTTGGTTGGAGGCGGGTGCGTTACGAGAATGGCTGAGTATAGGCATTGGGATAGTCAAAAAGAAGCGGGACGACGGCCGATCCGGCCCCTCTACTTTTGGTTGCCTGAAAATTGGTTTAGACTGCGCCCCTTGATCCTTATTGTGTCGTGGAAATGATGAATATCCCCAGCTCTGAAATGATAATGCGTTGGTTGCAGCAGGCCCGGATCGAGCACTATGTGTGCGATCAGTGCCACGGCATCCACATGGTCTCCCTGCAGTCCGTCGAGGGCATCCAGGAGAGCCGGATCTTCGTCGAAGAGGAAGGGCTGCTGTTCTCATCCGAGCTGGAAGTGCGCCCCTCGGCATTGCTGTCGCTCGTGGCCGAGCTGGGCCGTCTCAACATGCAATACCCGTCCCTCAAGGTGTTCCTCGACATCATCGACGACAACTTGCCGCGTCTCATCGTCGGCCATACCGTCTTCACCAGGGCGGGGCTCAGCGTGGAGCAGTTCCTGCTGTTCGTGGAAAGCACCACCTCCGCGACCCACGAAGTGGTCTCCGAGTGCGAGCGCCTGGGCTTCCTGAACCTGCCTGAAATCCAGGTGGCACCGGAGTCCGTGCACTGATCCCGGGGATGGCGCTGTGCGTTAAATGCGCGAACGGTTCGCTGCGGTCAAAAAGCCGTTGACGCCGGCGGGCCTTTCCCCTAAATTACGCCCCGTTCCGGCGCGATGGCGCAGTGACCCGTGTTGGCTGAACACGTTAAACCACAGACCAAAATTTGGTGAGTTGTCCTAGTGGCTGCCCACCGACGAAGTCGGCAAGAAAGCACGCGTAGCGTGTTCCGAAAGCCACTTCAAAGAAGTAAAAATTTGGTGAGGTGTCCGAGTGGCTGAAGGAGCACGCCTGGAAAGTGTGTATACGGCAACGTATCGAGGGTTCGAATCCCTCCCTCACCGCCAAATAACGTAAAAGGGCCTGTCGCAAGACAGGCCCTTTTGCATTTCCGGCTATGAATGGCTCGGTTTGAACCCTGGTTCGACAACTGGGCAGAATGGCCCGCCTGGATAGCCGAAGGCTGCCCACAGGGTGAGCGCAAGGAAGGGCGCGAGTCAATTCCAACCCAGCCCCATGTTTAACGAACCGACCTGGGGGTCGGTTTTTTGCATCCTGGGCCCTGCATATCCCCTGATGCCAACAAGAGAGGGTGAGCCGCCTCGCCGGGTTAGAGCAAAGCGGCTTGCCGCGATGAACGGCCAGAGGTCGCCCGAAGGGGTGAGTCACGCAGTGGCGAATCATTCCTCCCTTAGCTCCAGGTAAAGGGCGTACCCTTGCCCAGGTCGATACGGTTTCTCGATGGCCAAACCAGTTGAAGGGAGCCAGACAGGATCTGTGAGCCAGCTCCGGGCCCGGAGCCATTCCTTTATCACTTGGGGAAAGGGACTCAGGGCCGATGAAAGTCACGCATGGCATCATGGGAGAAATGAGGGCTGCGGGAGCGGCCATCGATCAGCTGGCTAACAATGTTCGCCGTGTGGAGCTGAGAGTGTCAATTCGGAGCTGGGTGTTGGCGGGCATTTTAAATGACGTATTTTCTTAAGGTCCTGTACATGTTATCCCACAAGGATCGTAGTAAAATGTCGCACCATTAAAATCATCCAGTTAGCAGAATACACTGATATGTAATAGGAAAAGTGGTAAGAAAGACCTGAAAATAAATTCAATGTTCAACGGCAATCACGAGTGAAGAATACTTTATGCTGGCAATATACTTCGTATGAATATTGTTGGACAGTCTGTGTTAATAAGGATGACAAGTGTGCATTTTCTGCCTTTTTTGTTTCTTGTCACCTCGCCTATGGTGTCGGCAGCAGAGCAGCCATCATCAGAGGCGACAGGCCTGGATGATAGCCAGAAGCAGATCAGGGCATTACGCAAAGCGGCGCGAAAAGCCACCATTCCAGCCGATGTTCTCCCCTCCATCACTCGGCCAGCTCCGTCAAACCAACAGAGACTGAATCGCAAATGGGAGCATGCGTTACCTTTTTATGCGCAGAGTGCGATTGATCTCGGGTTTGATCTGCCTCTGCCATTCTCTCTCTCCATTGTGCCAACGTATATGCAACAAGGGTTCAGCTTCTCCGATTTGAAGCTGGCCATTCCCGATCGTCCGGATATCGATTTTGGCCGTCTAAATCTGGATGAGATCGACTTCGGTCATCCAGAAGGCCATACCCGGACATGGCAACTGAAACTCAGCTCGTGGATCTTGCCATTCATGCAGGTTGGAGTGCACGCCGGACGTTTTGATGGCGACTCTGATCTGGAAGTCACCATTCCTGATTCGGTGTTTAAGCATATCAAGCCAGGTCTTGAGACGATTCATTTTTCACCTGATTTTTCAGGCTGGAATTATGGGGTGAATACGAATTTTACCGCCGGCTTCGGCCAGTATTTTGCGGTTCTGCCGGTCAGCTATACCCGATCGGAAACCGATGATAAGCGAACCGAGAGTAAGGCACTGCTGGTGAGCCCACGAGTTGGCCGCTCATTCCACCTCGATAACTTGGGTTTAGTGAGCCCTTTTGTGGGCTTCTCTTATATGAAAGTGGAAGGATTTACTCAGCAGTCTGAACCTTTTGGCTATAACATTGCTTACAGCATCTCTTCCGAAAACGAAAATGAATGGGCTGGGGTGGTTGGGCTGAACTGGAACCTGGCCAGAAACTATGGTGTGGTGGCAGAGCTCAATGTCGGCCCTGAGCGAACCAGCATGGTAATGATGCTGGACTATCGGTGGTAGGCGGAGGCATGGCGGTAGGAGTCCCTTGATATGTCTTGCATCTCAATGGAGAGGTGTCCACTCGTCCTGTTTGCCGTGCTCGCCCATGTCGCATTTTTATCAGGAGTTCTGGTACAGCATCAAACTATTCATAATGCTGCTTTGTTCTGTGATGGAATATGTTTTTCGACGTGATTGTTTAATTTATAACAAGGTTGATATTCCACGATTAATGATAACTCGACTTGTGGGGAGAAATAACAAGTTAGTTCATATGGTTGTTTTTAAATGCTCCCTTGGTCAAGTCTTACATATGTCAGGAGGATGATCGCTTTTTAGAAACTTCCTTCCGGGGCGGAGAACAAAGTCAGAAGATTAGATTGTATTGCTTTACCTTAGATAATTATGGAGTGGGGTGTTGAGCCATCGTGTGTCAACCCATGGACTTGTTGGTGAGAGCAGGTTTCACTTCAGTTCATCTGCTTATGTCACCATTTTAACATGTCAAAATCAGGGGCGGAATGACGGATGAAAATAAAGCAGTGTTTGTTGATAGCGATGGCCCTTTTTATCACGGGTTGCAGTCATTTGGATGATGAACAACGGGGTATAAAACGACAGGGTATAAATGAAATGGCGGACAGTACCCTTCATCAGTTGATGGCACAGGATGAAAAACTCAATAAATCATTCGAGGAGTCGTTGGCCTATCTTGTCGTCAATATGAAGGTGACTAAGATACCTGCCGTTGGCGTGGGGAGTGGCGAGGGCGTGCTGTTTGTAAAGGCAGAAAAAGAACCTGTTTTTTATCGTGTTCAGCGATGGGATCTGGGTGCCGGTTGGGGGGCTCGTTCTTACAAGGTCTTAGTCTTGCTGTATTCGCAAGATGTCATTGACAAAGTAAAAAATGACCATTGGGTATTCGACATCGGTGGTGAGGCTTCCGTTGGCACTGCTGCGATGGAAGGGGCGTCGAGTGGCATTATTCCTGAATATTCCGTACATATATTGTCTGATGGTGGTGTGTCAGCCTCAATTACGGCAAGAGCAATCAGAATGAGTAAGAGTGACCTCAATATCAGTCAGGACACGTACTGAAGGCTTCTGGCAAGGCTCGCATCCCGAAGTCAGCTCCCCAAGAGCCACTTGCTCGGCCCCAGGTGACCGTCATACCCGGAGCAAGGCCCTCACGATACCCCACCCGATAAAAACCCGACCTGACGGTCGGGTTGTTGTCTGTGTTGCGTCATCCGGTTATTTCTCGCGCCATTCCCGGGAAACAGGCCCGCCGATTCCTGGCGGGCCTGGGAACGGCGCCCGGGATCAGGCGAGATCGAAGCGATCCAGGTTCATGACCTTGGTCCAGGCCGCCACGAAGTCCTTCACGAACTTCTCCTTGGCGCCCGAGCTGGCATAGACCTCCGCCAGGGCCCGCAACTGGGAGTTCGAGCCGAACACCAGATCGACCCGGGTGCCCGTCCACCTGGCCTGGCCGCTCTTGCGATCCACGCCCTCGTAGACGCCCTTGTCTGCCGCCGGCTTCCACTCGGTGCCCATGTCGAGCAGGTTGACGAAGAAGTCGTTGGACAGGGTGCCCGGGGTCGCGGTGAATACCCCGTGGCAGTTGCCGACGTTGGTGCCGAGCACCCGCATGCCGCCGACCAGCACCGTCATCTCGGGGGCACTCAGGGTGAGCAACTGTGCCTTGTCGATCAGCATGGTCTCCGCGAAGGTGGCGCACTCGCCCCCGTAGTTGCGGAACCCGTCGGCGAGGGGCTCGAGCACGGCAAAGGAGTCGACATCCGTCTGGGCCTGGGAGGCATCCATGCGACCCGGGGTGAAGGGCACGGTCACGGAGACACCGGCCTTCTTCGCCGCCTGCTCGACGCCGACACCACCCGCCAGCACGATGAGATCGGCCAGGGATACCTTCTTGCCACCGGTGGCCGAGGCGTTGAAGGCCTGCTGGATCCCTTCGAGGGCCTGAAGCACCTTCGCCAGCTGCGCCGGCTGGTTGACCGCCCAATCCTTCTGCGGGGCGAGGCGGATGCGGGCACCGTTGGCGCCGCCACGCTTGTCGGAGCCGCGGAAGGTGGACGCGGAGGCCCAGGCGGTGGAGACCAGCTCGGCCACGGAGAGGGGGGCTGCCAGGATCTTCTCCTTGAGCGTTGTCACGTCCTTGTCATCGACCAGGGGGTGGTTGACGGCGGGAATGGGGTCCTGCCAGATCAGCTCCTCCTTGGGCACTTCCGGCCCCAGGTAGCGCGTGATGGGACCCATGTCTCGGTGGGTCAGTTTGAACCAGGCGCGGGCAAAGGCATCGGCGAAGGCTTGCGGGTCTTCGTGGAAGTGGCGGGAGATCTTGCCGAATTCGGGGTCAAAGCGCAGGGTCAGGTCGGTGGTCAGCATGGTCGGCTTGTGGAACTTGCCCGGGATGTGGGCATCGGGAATGATCTCCGGGGCATCTTTTGCGACCCACTGCTTGGCACCGGCCGGCGACTTGGTCAACTCCCATTCGTACTTGAACAGGTTCTCGAAGAAGTTGTTGCTCCACAGCGCCGGGGTCTTGGTCCAGGTCACTTCGAGCCCGCTGGAGACGGTGTCCTTGCCGTGCCCGCTGCCGTAGTCGCTCATCCAGCCGAGGCCCTGTGCCTCCATAGGGGCGCCTTCGGGCTCTGGCCCCTTGTGGGATTCGGGCGCGGCGCCATGGGCCTTGCCGAAGGTGTGACCGCCTGCGATGAGGGCCACCGTCTCTTCATCATTCATCGCCATGCGGCCGAAGGTGGAGCGGATGTCTTTGGCCGCCTCCATATAGTCGCCGCTGGCGTTCGGTCCTTCCGGGTTGACGTAAATCAGGCCCATGTGGGTGGCGCCGAAGGGGGGGCTGAGCTCGCGGTCGCCCTTGACCCGATCTGGGTCGACCCCGAGCCAGGCAATCTCATCCCCCCAGTTGACGTCCTGATCCGGCTCCCACACATCCGGCCTGCCACCGCCGAAGCCGAAGGTGCGGAACCCCATGGATTCCAGGGCGACGTTGCCGGCGAGGATCAGCAGATCGGCCCAGGAGATCTTGTCGCCGTACTTCTGCTTGATGGGCCAGAGCAGGCGGCGCGACTTGTCGATGTTGACGTTGTCGGGCCAGCTGTTGAGGGGGGCGAAGCGCTGCTGGCCCCGGCCGCCGCCACCGCGCCCATCCGTGGTGCGATAGGTGCCCGCGGCGTGCCAGGTCATGCGGATGAACTGGGGACCGTAGTGACCGAAGTCCGCCGGCCACCACTCCTGGGAATCTGTCATCAGTTTGACCAGGTCCTTCTTGAGCGCCTGATAGTCGAGGCTCGCGAAGGCCTTGGCGTAGTCGAAGTCCTTGCCCATGGGATCGGAGCTGGGGGAATGCTGGTGCAGCAGATCCAGCCGCAACTGGTTCGGCCACCAATCACGATTGGTTCTGCCGACGCCGGCGGTGTGGTTGAAGGGGCATTTGCTTTCGTCACTCATCTCGGTCTCTCCTTGGAGGGCATCTACATTGCTGACAACTTAGTATGGAAACATTTCCACCGTGCGGTGTGACGCCATGGCAGGGAATGCCTCATGGCGCGACGGTGTAGTGTCAATTACTCCTTATTTTTCAATTAATTGGTTGATTTTTATGGGGCAGATTACGAAAAGATGAATCACGGCCATCGAGTTTGGCGATCTGCCGGTGCCCCGTGCGGGTGGTGCGTCCGGCTGTTGTTCATCTTTTTACCCATATCATGGCCATCCGGGTCCAAATTTGCGCTGCATCATGGCGAGCCGGGTTCCCGGCCTTGGGGCGGGGCACTCGCGTATTTTTGTGACGCAGGCCCTCGAGAGCCTGGCGACGTGGCCGGCGTGTGGTGGTGCGCCGTGCTGGGCAGGCAGTGAAGACATAGGGGAATAACGGCGATGGGACAGGCAGGGCAGGGGCACTTCCTCTTGGCGGGCCGCCAGGCGATGAGCATGTCAGGAGAAGGGGGGGTCAGGGGCGGAAAACAAAAAGACCGGCACTTGGCCGGTCTGAAAGGGCAGCATCGAGTGCTGCGGCATCAGGTTGCAGACAACCTGAAAGGGGAATGATGGGGTGGCTGATGGGGCTCGAACCCACGACAACCGGAATCACAATCCGGGACTCTACCAACTGAGCTACAGCCACCACTGAAATCTGCCTTCGATGCCGCTCTCAAGGAGTCGCATCAATGGCGCGCCCTGCAGGATTCGAACCTGCGACCCACGGCTTAGAAGGCCGTACCTGTTAATAGAGTTAAAATGTCATCAGGATACGTCAAGCACCAAATTAATATAGTGCTTTAAAATCAATACTTTATTGCCATTATGTCGTTCTAGGTTAGCTGAGGAAATTTTATGTTGCCAAAATTGGCACTTCAGATTTCTGCATTTTTAGTTGTTTTTTTGATCTAAAATGGATCATTCACTCGCTCGTACACAAAAAAAATGAGCCTCGATAGGGGCTCATTTGGGGCGATGCAAGAGGCATTTGTCACATTGGTTAATTATCGTTTTAAGCGTTGAGCTTTCGAACTGAGTCCACCCAAAATTGAATCTGCAATCTCAGTGGGAAATGTATCAGGCAATTGCTGACGAACGATTGATATTACCTCATCCAGATTATCCGTCAGCTCCCTGATGATTTTTTCCATCTGTGCTTGTTCAAAACCAA
The DNA here is from genome assembly GCF_019048705.1 of Aeromonas sp. FDAARGOS 1409. Taxonomy (NCBI): domain Bacteria; kingdom Pseudomonadati; phylum Pseudomonadota; class Gammaproteobacteria; order Aeromonadales; family Aeromonadaceae; genus Aeromonas; species Aeromonas sp. FDAARGOS 1409. The sequence goes on along the minus strand of NZ_CP077395.1, from coordinate 3,852,296 downwards.
TCGCCTTGGCCGTTTGATAAAAATGGCGAGGAAATATCTGCTCTATCGCGTATTTTTTGCCCTTGGTTGCAGCAAGCCCCATGGCCAACTTGGCATCACGGGGATGTAATCCTTTACCACCAAATGCAGGATACATGGAAAGGATGTCGTAAAACGGCGTAAGCCGGAAACGCCCTTCAGGTTCGATAAACACCGAGAAATTCTTGGCATGGCCGTCAGTGGCTGCCAGCAGCCAGAACAACACCTGAGACTTCATAAACAGGTACCGATCCTGCTCCGGCGTGGCCGATCCCAGCAGGGTCGTCATGATGTCAGCAATGCCGGGTCCACCATGGCTCTCGTACTTGCGTGCTGACGGTACATTCAACACCTGGCAGAAGTCCTCTTGGGGCAGGCGCATGATCCAACTGCGATCCGTGGCGTAGCGCCGATCGAAGCGTTCCACCGCCAGAGCCTTGACCTTGCCGACCTGCATGATGAAGCAATGGGGAACCGGAAGACCCAATGCTTTGGCGATCAGGGTGCAGAGATATTCGTTTTCTACGCTCTGGGAGAGGTCTATCGAGTAGGAGTGGCTTTCGATCTTGCCAATGGGCAGCTTGATAATGTGGGTGGTTGGGGTCGCTGCATGCGGTAAGCACCAACGGTTGTCGAGGTAGAGTAACGCGGTCTTTTCCTGAGCCCCGGCGATGGATATCCGAAAATCGTCCTCTTCCCTGACCATACCAAGCGGGATCCCTTGCTGGTAGCTGGTCAGGATCTGCTCCAGTTCGGCGTCAGAGAGCGGCTTGCACTCAATGCGCTTAACGTCTGGAACAGGTCTGCCCTGAGCCACCAGTTGCAATGCCCCCACGCTGTCCTGGCCAATGCAACTGAGCAGATCAAAGGGTTGGGTGGAATCGGCTTGATAGCGCGCCACCACCCGGTTTCTTACTTCCGGGTTATCTGGCAGCAGATTATCGAAGAAGTTATAGGCTTCATCGCCCTGGTAGCGCTGCTGGCGTAATGGCATGGAGAGCGAGATGGGGCGGCTGCCTGGCAACTTCACCCACGATTCATCGTACTGAAATTGGTGAGCACCATTGGTTGCCTTGGTAAAGGTACCTACCCGGTATCCGTTCATGTAGACCGTTAGGCTGGCCATTACCACTCCTCCTTCCAGCCAGGCGCGGTGTTTTCCGCAGGATCGGTGCGGGGCCTGATATCGAGGGAGAGTTCCAGTGCGGCGAGGATCTTGAACAAGGTCTCCAGCTTGGTTGACTCGGGATTGAGCTCGAAGCTGGACACCGTATCCTGCCTGATCCCCACCTTGTCGGCCACTTTGCCTTGGGAGAGCTTTTGCGAAAGCCTAGCATCCTTGAGACAGGCACTAAGCTGCTTGGCGCTGGTTACTTTCATGATTTGACTTACCTAGTAGCATAATTTCTTTTAATTTACACGCCATGGCAGGTATATCAATATTTACCTGCTTTAGGAGGTAAATGTTTTCTCACACGCTAAAGACGGTATTTAATCCTCAGGCGTGGACGTCGGAGTCTTGATTCAAAGGCGCCCTTCGCCTCAAACCGCATCAGTGTGCGGTCGGATGCTTGGTAGGCATGATCTCGGGTTTCGGCCATCCAGATATCGTGCAAGGCATCTTTGTCCTTGGGTTGCACCGATTTAGGCCGAATGGATAAGACATTCGCAGCCTTGTGCACCCAGCAACGCTGATGCGCCGTATTCGGGTAGCGTTTGACCAGCGCCTTCCAAAAAACCAACGCTCCATCCTCTGTGGCCAATTTGGGGCTGATGGTGAACCCTTGAACTAGTGGTTCTGCAAGGATCCCAATCCGACTCACATCTGACGCGCGATAACCATCCTCCACCACGACCAGCCTTTGCGCCCGTGCTCTGACACTCCGCTGATGACCAGCAAACAGAAAAGGTCATCCATCCGCACGTTGCTGTATATCCCGTCGACCCACCAGTACACGTAGCTGTGTCCCGTGAGCTCATGTTCTGTAGGGTTTCATTCATTTGAATGATTTATCCAAAAAAATCGTTGACTAGATTTAGCCCCGATACGCCACCTTATTGAGAAAGGGATTGATACCATGGCAAACGTAACGGGCACTCCGAGCAATGATTCATTGGTTGGAACAAGCAAGCGTGATTCCTTGATTGGATTCGCCGGTAACGACACGCTGCAGGGGCTGGGGGGAAATGACATTCTGGATGGTGGAGCGGGGGATGATCACTTAGTCGGTGGGGACGGGAGTGACACCTATTACTTCGCCAGTGGATATGGTCATGATGTTATCGACAACAGTGGCGGGGCTGCCAATGACACCGACACCATCGAGCTGCAGGGGCTCGATATCGCGGATATCCGTCTGACCCGGGAGGGGAATGACTTGGTGCTGACCGTCATTTCCTCAGGCGAGACCCTACGTGTTACCCAACATTTCCTCGATGCAGATCACGCTATCGATCAAATTCGTTTTGCTAATAACACCCGTTGGAACAGCAGCGATATCCTGGCCAATTTGTATTCGCCACCGGCAGGGCCCACAGAAGGCCCTGACACGATGCAGGGAACCGCGAGCAATGACAGCTTACAGGGCCTCGGTGGTGATGACATTCTGATTGGCATGGCTGGTAATGACACCCTGCAAGGGGGGAGTGGGGCCGATCGTCTTGAAGGTGGTACCGGCAACGATACCCTCGACGGCGGCAGCGGTGCCGATTACATGGATGGCGGTGCAGATGATGATACCTATGTCGTTGATGATGCAGGCGATCAAGTCATTGAAGGTGCCAAGGCCGGTACCGACACCGTCCGTGCCAGCATCAGCTATACGCTGACCGATAACGTCGAACAACTCATCCTGACCGGTGCCGGTAATTTATCTGGTACGGGTAATGCCCTGCAGAACACACTGATTGGCAACGATGGTAACAATCTGCTGGATGGCGGTGCTGGGATAGATACCATGATTGGCGGCAAGGGCGACGATACCTACGTTGTCGACCGAGTCGGTGAAACCGTGACTGAGGCCGTTAATGAGGGTAACGACACTGTCCGCAGTGCCATCAATTACACCTTGGGCAATCACCTTGAGAATCTTGAGCTCACCGGCACCGGCAATCTCAGTGGTACCGGTAACAGTCTGAATAATCGCCTCATCGGAAACAGCGGCAACAACCAACTGGCAGGCGGTGGCGGTGATGACTGGCTGGACGGTGGGGCAGGCAATGACAGTATGGCCGGCGGCCAAGGTAACGATACTTACGTCGTTGGACAGACCGGTGATTCGGTTACTGAAGCAGCAGGAGAAGGAACCGACACAGTTCGCAGTGCCATCGCTTACACCCTCGGCAACAATCTTGAAAATCTCGAACTCACCGGCGCCGACAATCTAAGTGGAACCGGCAACAGCCTGAATAACCGCATCATCGGCAATAGCGGGAACAACCGAGTGATCGGCAATGCGGGCAATGACCAACTGGAAGGCGGCATGGGCAACGACACCTATGTCTTTGTGAGCGGTCACGGGATAGATGTTATCGACAACAGAACGGCCGGTAATACGGATCTTGATATCATCGAATACGGCGCAGGTATCGTACCTGAGCAGGTTGGTCTGGCTCGTATCGGCAATGACCTTCAATTGAGCCTGAGTGCCAATGACCGTGTCACAGTGCTGGATTACTTCCTGGGAGGACCTGCCCAAATCGACGAAATTCGCTTTGCTAACGGCGCGGTTTGGACCCCGGCAACGGTAGAGTCTCTTCTCAATCAGCCGCCGACAGCGACCAACGATAGCCTCACCAGCCTTGAAGATACGACGGTGGTGTTAAGTCTGAACGATTTCGGCACCTATCAAGACCCGGAAAATAATCCTCTGATGGCGGTGCAGATTACCAGCCTGCCGACCAAAGGATTGCTGCAATACCATAACGGTACGAGTTGGATAGCCGTCGGCCTCAATCAGGTGATCAGTGCTGCCGATATCCAGTCAGGTCGGTTGCAATTTGTGCCGACTCAGAATGAGTTTGGCGCCAACTATGCCCAAATTGGATTCCTAGTCAGTGACGGCAATAAATATTCCACTAGCACCTATACCCTGACCCTCGACATCACAGCGGTCAATGATATCCCGACCGGTGTGCCAACGGCCGTGCTTGTCGCTGGCAGTGAAGATAATGCCTATCTCATCAGAGGCAGTGAGCTTCTGGCAGGTTTTAGCGATGTGGATGGCGATAGTCTCTCGGTCGTGTCACTCATCGCTAACCATGGCGCTATCAGTGCCAATGGCGATGGCACCTGGACCTTCATCCCCGAGAGCAACTACAACGGCATCATCACGCTTAACTATCAGGTCAGCGATGGCCAGGGCGGTATTGTGCCGGCCAGCCAGCAGTTCAATCTGGCAGCGGTCAATGATGCCCCGCTATTGCAAAACGCGCCTCTTGCACAATACGCTGCGGAAGACAGCCCCTTCAGCTACACCCTGGCCGCCAACGCCTTCACCGATGTCGATGGCGATAGCCTGAGTCTCAACGCCACTCTGGCTGACGGCAGCTCGCTGCCAGCCTGGCTCAGCTTCAACCCGGCCACCCGCACGTTTAGTGGCACGCCGGGTAATGACAATGTCGGCAGCCTAGATATACGTATCACCGCCACCGATGCCGGTGGGTTGCAAGCCAGCGCCGTGTTTACCCTCGACATCGCCAATACCAACGATGCGCCTACGGTGGTTGCTCCCTTGATGGCAACAACAGAGGAAGATGCCGCGCCGATGCAGATCAACCTGCTCGCCGGCGCCAGCGATATTGATGTAGGCGACCAGCTCAGTGTCAGTAATCTGCAAGGATTGGTGCCCGGTCTGGTCAGGAGTGGCGATGTCCTGACCATCGACCCCAGCCACCAGGCGTTCCAGAGCCTGGCAGTCGGCGAGGTACGTGAACTGCATCTCACCTACGACATCCTCGATGGCCACGGTGGCAGCGTCAGCCAAAGCCTGACCATCTCTATCACCGGGACCAATGATGGTCCCACTGCCCAAGTTATCCAAAACCTGTTGGTGCAGGAGGACTCAGCCCCTACAGCGATCGACCTGCTTGATGGCGTGAGCGACATTGATGCCGGTGACGAGCTGGTCATGGTCCATGTTCAGGGACTGCAACCCAGTCTGACGCTGGTTGGCACTCAATTGCTGGTCGATCCAAGCCACCCGTCCTTCCAGCACTTGGCGGTAGGAGAAGAGTTGGTGCTGCCAGTCAGTTTTGATGTCATCGACAACAGCGATGCCGTGCTCAGCCATGTCGCACTGGTTACCCTCGTCGGCAGCAACGATGCCCCCACCGTCAGTGCCAGCGTGCAACCATTGCCAGCTGAGCTCGACAATCACAGCCTGGAAACAGCCTTCAATCTCGATGGCCGATTTGTGCTGGGCGATAATCCCGATGTGACCGATGCTCCGGCCACCCCCTGGGCATCGATCACGGCCACAGGCAACGATGCCTTCGACTATTTCGTGTTCACCGTCACCGAGCCTGGTACTACCGCCCACTTCGACATCGACCACAGTAGCCAGCACCTGGACACGCTGCTTAACCTGTTCGATGCCGAGGGCAACCTGCTGGCGACCAACGACGATGGCGACCTTGGCCTCGACCCTGGTAGCACTGAGGCTGTCGATTCCTACCTGAGCTACACCTTCGCCCAGCCAGGCGTCTACTACCTGGGTGTGAGCGCCTACCCCGACGCGGAAATCCCCCTTGGCAGCAGTTACCAACTTCAGGTCAGCTTGCCCGGCGCCATTCTCTCCGATGGCAGCAGCTCTCTCAGCGAGCGAGCCGACGGTAGTGTCGAAGAGAACAGCGGTACCTTGGCCGTCAGTGGCAGCCTGAGCTTTAACGACGTCGATTTGCTCGACTGTCACAGCCTGAGCGCCAGCCTGCTCGGTGTGAACGATTCACTCAACAGCGGCGCAGTCGCCCGCGGCATCTTGACCCCGCTGATCGCCGATGTCAGCACGGGCGATGGCAGCGGCCGCATCGACTGGACCTACGAGGTGGACGCGGCTGCCTTGGACGATTTAGCCGAAGGTCAGGTATTGACCCTCACCTATCGCATCACCCTGAGCGATGGTCATGGCGCTAGCGACTATCAGGATGTGGTCATCCACCTTACCGGCAGCAATGACGCCCCCAATGTACAGCAAGGCATTCCTGACCAACTCGCTGGGCTGGGTCATCCGCTAAATTACACCATCCCCATCGGAGCCTTCGGGGATGTCGATGCTGCCGATGTACTGGCCTACAGCGCCACCTTGGCTGACGGCAGTTCGCTGCCGGTTTGGCTCGCCTTCGATGCGCCCACTCTTACCTTTAGCGGCACGCCACCCGCAGGGCTGGCCGCAAGTAGCTTGGCCATTCTGGTAACGGTGACCGACCCGAGCGGGCAAGCGGCCAGTCAGGACTTCAGCTTTAACCTGCTGGATGCCATGATCGGCACGCCCAATAACGACACCCTGTACGGTAGCGTGGTGGCGGACGCCATCTATGGTCTGGCGGGGGATGACACGCTCTACGGCTATGGTGGTGATGACCTGCTCGATGGGGGGGAGGGCAACAATGTGCTCTATGGCGGCTTGGGTAACGACACGCTGCTGACGAGCAATGGCCAATCGAATCTATATGGTGAAGCAGGCAACGATATCCTTCAGGCCAGTGGCGGCACCAATAACTATCTCTATGGCGGGCAGGGTGACGACTCCCTTCAGGCCAGTGGCACCTATCAAAACGTCCTTGATGGCGGCGACGGCAATGACGCACTACGGGTCGACGGCGGTACTTATAACTATCTCTATGGCGGGCAGGGTGACGACTCCCTTCAGGCCAGTGGCACCTATCAAAACGTCCTTGATGGCGGCACCGGTAATGACGCACTACGGGTCGACGGCGGCACCAATAACTATCTCTATGGCGGGCAGGGTGACGATACGCTGACAGGCGGTACCGGCAACGACACCCTGGATGGCGGCACCGGCAACAACCAACTGCAAGGAGGGGGCGGAGACGACACCCTCTCTGTCAGCGATAACGTTCAAGTCAACAATACCCTGGACGGTGGTGCAGGCAATGACCGCTTCTTGGTGAATCAAACCAATGCGGGCTCGGTCAGCACTCTGGCTGGCGGCGAGGGGCGTGACACCTACCTGCTGCAGCCGAACTCGCTTGGCGAACTGCGCATCACCGACTTTGCTGGCGGAGTTGATGGCGATGTGCTGAGCATCGACAGTCTGCTGGTCAATAGCACAGGTTACAGTCAGGGCAACCCCTTCGACCCGGCGCTGGGTTATCTGCGACTAGTGCAGCAGGGGGTGGATACCCTGCTGCAATGGGACCGGGACGGCTCAAGCGTGGTCACTCAGGGCTGGCGCACGGTGGCGATTTTGCAGAATACTCAAGCCAGCAGTCTGACCATCAACAACTTTGCACCGGCCGCCGCGCCTGATGGTAGCACGCAGGGATTGACGCTTTATGGCGACAGTAACCCGGCTAATTTGAACGACACCTTGTACGGCAGCGTGGTGGCGGACGCCATCTATGGTCTGGCGGGGGATGACACGCTCTACGGCTATGGTGGTGATGACCTGCTCGATGGGGGGGAGGGCAACAATGTGCTCTATGGCGGCTTGGGTAACGACACGCTGCTGACGAGCAATGGCCAATCGAATCTATATGGTGAAGCAGGCAACGATATCCTTCAGGCCAGTGGCGGCACCAATAACTATCTCTATGGCGGGCAGGGTGACGACTCCCTTCAGGCCAGTGGCACCTATCAAAACGTCCTTGATGGCGGCGACGGCAATGACGCACTACGGGTCGACGGCGGTACTTATAACTATCTCTATGGCGGGCAGGGTGACGACTCCCTTCAGGCCAGTGGCACCTATCAAAACGTCCTTGATGGCGGCACCGGTAATGACGCACTACGGGTCGACGGCGGCACCAATAACTATCTCTATGGCGGGCAGGGTGACGATACGCTGACAGGCGGTACCGGCAACGACACCCTGGATGGCGGCACCGGCAACAACCAACTGCAAGGAGGGGGCGGAGACGACACCCTCTCTGTCAGCGATAACGTTCAAGTCAACAATACCCTGGACGGTGGTGCAGGCAATGACCGCTTCTTGGTGAATCAAACCAATGCGGGCTCGGTCAGCACTCTGGCTGGCGGCGAGGGGCGTGACACCTATTTGCTACGGCCAGACTCGCTTGGCGAGTTGCGCATCACCGACTTCGCTGGCGGGGTCAATGGTGATGTACTGAGCATCGACAGTCTGCTGGTCAATAGCACTGGTTACAGCGAGGGCAACCCCTTCGACCCGGCGCTGGGCTATCTGCGACTAGTGCAGCAGGGGGTGGATACCCTGCTGCAATGGGACCGGGACGGCTCAAGCGTGGCCACTCAGGGCTGGCGCACGGTGGCGATTTTGCAGAACACTCAGGCTGCCAGTCTGACCATCAACAACTTTGCACCGGCCGCCGCGCCTGATGGTAGCACGCAGGGATTGACGCTTTATGGCGACAGTAACCCGGCTAATTTGAACGACACCTTGTACGGCAGCGTGGTGGCGGACGCCATCTATGGTCTGGCGGGGGATGACACGCTCTACGGCTATGGTGGTGATGACCTGCTCGATGGGGGGGAGGGCAACAATGTGCTCTATGGCGGCTTGGGTAACGACACGCTGCTGACGAGCAATGGCCAATCGAATCTATATGGTGAAGCAGGCAACGATATCCTTCAGGCCAGTGGCGGCACCAATAACTATCTCTATGGCGGGCAGGGTGACGACTCCCTTCAGGCCAGTGGCACCTATCAAAACGTCCTTGATGGCGGCGACGGCAATGACGCACTACGGGTCGACGGCGGTACTTATAACTATCTCTATGGCGGGCAGGGTGACGACTCCCTTCAGGCCAGTGGCACCTATCAAAACGTCCTTGATGGCGGCACCGGTAATGACGCACTACGGGTCGACGGCGGCACCAATAACTATCTCTATGGCGGGCAGGGTGACGATACGCTGACAGGCGGTACCGGCAACGACACCCTGGATGGCGGCACCGGCAACAACCAACTGCAAGGAGGGGGCGGAGACGACACCCTCTCTGTCAGCGATAACGTTCAAGTCAACAATACCCTGGACGGTGGTGCAGGCAATGACCGCTTCTTGGTGAATCAAACCAATGCGGGCTCGGTCAGCACTCTGGCTGGCGGCGAGGGGCGTGACACCTATTTGCTACGGCCAGACTCGCTTGGCGAGTTGCGCATCACCGACTTCGCTGGCGGGGTCAATGGTGATGTACTGAGCATCGACAGTCTGCTGGTCAATAGCACTGGTTACAGCGAGGGCAACCCCTTCGACCCGGCGCTGGGCTATCTGCGACTAGTGCAGCAGGGGGTGGATACCCTGCTGCAATGGGACCGGGACGGCTCAAGCGTGGCCACTCAGGGCTGGCGCACGGTGGCGATTTTGCAGAACACTCAGGCTGCCAGTCTGACCATCGACAACTTTGCCCCAGCAACTAGCATCACTGCTATTGAGATCGTCGAGACAAACGCCGCACCGACCGTGACCGGCCCGGTGACCTTGCCTGCTGGCACGGAAGACTCCGCTGTCACCCTCACCGCCGCACAGTTGTTGGCCAACGCTCACGATGTCGATGTTGGTGACACGCTGCACGTGCAGAGTGTCGGCGTAAACCAGGCGGATGGTACGCTGGCCTATAACGGCAACGGCACCTGGACCTTCACCCCGGTGCAGGATCGCAATGGCGCGGTCAACTTTGCGGTGACCATCGCCGATGCGGCTGGCGCGACCGTCAATACGTCTGCCAGTATCAACTTGGCACCGGTCAACGACGCACCGAATCTTGCTAACGTGATTGCCGAACAAAGTGCAGGCGCAGGTACTGCGTTCAGTTACAGCATGCCAGCCAATACCTTTGCCGATGTGGACGGCGACACGCTGAGCTACAGCGCGGCGCTGGCCGATGGCACTCCGTTGCCAACCTGGCTTAGCTTCAATCCGGCCACCCGCACCTTTAGCGGCACGCCGGATAGTGCTGATGTCGGTAATCTCAGTGTGCGCGTCACCGCCACCGATACGGGTGGCTTGAGTGCCAGTGGCCAATTTACCCTGACGGTAGCCGCAGCAGATAACCAACCTCCGACAACCACCCACGACAGTCTCACCAGTGCAGAGGATGCCGTTGTGGTGCTGGGACTAAATGATTTTGGTGACTATCAGGATGCTGAGGGTTCCCCCCTTGCAGCGGTGAAGATTACGACGCTGCCGGTGAATGGCCAGTTGCAGTACTTTACTGGCGTGACATGGGTAGCCGTCATCCTCAATCAAATGATTACGTCGGCCGATATCCTAGCGGGCCATCTGCGCTTTGTGCCGGGCCAGGATGAGTATGGCGATGATTATGCTCAGGTTGGCTTCCAGGTCAGCGATGGTAACCTCCTGTCAGCCAGCACTTACATGCTGACCATCGATCTCACACCGCTCAACGATGCACCGACTGGCACTGTTTCTATCTCCGGCACGGCACTGCAGGGGGAAACGCTGACCGCTAGCCATAACCTGGTGGATGCCGATGGCCTGGGGATGGTCGTGTATCAGTGGCAACGTTCGCCTGATGGCATCACATGGAGTAATGTATCGGGCGCTGTTGGCAGCAGTCTGGTGCTGGATGCTGGTCTGCTCGGCCAACACATTCGGGTGCTCGCTAGCTACACCGATGGTGGTGGCACTGCCGAAAGTGTGTCGAGTATTGCAACGGCGACTGTTACTCAATCGCTTAACCCAATCTCAGGTTCTGATGGCGATGATAACCCTCTGTATGGTACCGAGGTCGTTGACCTGATCCATGCCAAGGCTGGCAACGACGTTGTGTATGCCAAGGGGGGGGATGATGTTGTGTACGGAGAGGGGGGCGATGACACCCTCTATGGCGAAGATGGCAACGACAGTCTGCTAGGTGGAGGTGGCACTGACTACCTCTCTGGTGGCGAGGGTGACGATAGCCTGACACTGGATGGTGCGACGGGCATCAGTTACGCCAATGGGGACGGTGGTGCAGATACGTTGATGGCGTATAACCTGGCCCTTGCTGCGGGTACCTATGTGTACTTACAAGGGGGGGCAGGCAGCGATACCTACCGGGTCGATGACAGTGGCAATATCAACCTGTCCGATGATGTCGACGCGAGCACCAGTAATGACTTCAATGTGCTGGAGCTGGCGACTGGCATTCTTCCATCGGAAGTTAGTGTCAGTAGCGATGGTTACAGCGCGACCCTCACTTTTGGTAATGGCAACACGCTGTGGCTTGTCAATCAGGTGTTCGCCTATCAGCCGACCGACACACAACAAACCCAGTATGGTGTGCAGGAAATCCATTTTGCCGATGGTACCGTCTGGGATAGACAGGCCATTAGGGAGATGGCGGGCTACTACGTCGGAGCGGATGCGACCGACGATAGCATCAGCACCGGTGCTGGGACTCAGTATCTCTACGGTCATGGTGGTAATGACACCCTGCAGGCGGGAGAGGGTAACGACTACCTCTCAGGCGGATTGGGCGATGATGTTTTGCAGGGCGAAGCGGGTGATGACACCCTCTACGGCGAAGATGGCAACGATAGCCTGCTGGGGGGCGGTGGCGCCGACACCCTCTCTGGCGGTGAGGGTGACGATAGCCTGACACTGGATGGTGCGACGGGCATCAGTTACGCCAATGGGGACAATGGTGCAGATACGTTGATGGCGTATAACCTGGCCCTTGCTGCGGGCACCTATGTGTACTTATCCGGAGGGGCAGGCAGCGATACCTACCGGGTCGATGACAGTGGCACTATCAACCTGTCCGATGATGTCGACCCAAGCACCAGTAATGACTTCAATGTGCTGGAGCTGGCGACTGGCATTCTTCCATCGGCGGTCAGCGTCAGTAGTGATGGCAACAGTGCAACCCTCACTTTTGGTAATGGCAACACGCTGTGGCTTGTCAATCAGGTACTCGCCTATCAGCCGACCGACATACAACAAACCCAGTATGGTGTGCAGGAAATCCGTTTTGCCGATGGTACCGTCTGGGATAGACAGACCATCAGGGAGATGGCGGGCTACTACGTCGGGGCGGATGCGACTGACGATAGCATCAGCACCGGTGCTGGGACTCAGTATCTCTATGGCCATGGTGGTAATGACACCCTGCAGGCGGGAGAGGGTAACGACATTCTCTATGGTGGGTTAGGCGAGGATGTTTTGCAGGGCGAAGCGGGTGATGACAGCCTCTCCGGTGGTGATGGCAACGACAGCCTGCTGGGTGGCGGTGGCGCCGACTACCTCTCTGGCGGTGAGGGTGACGATAGCCTGACACTGGATGGTGCGACGGGCATCAGTTACGCCAATGGGGACAATGGTGCAGATACGTTGATGGCGTATAACCTGGCCCTTGCTGCGGGCACCTATGTGTACTTATCCGGAGGGGCAGGCAGCGATACCTACCGGGTCGATGACAGTGGCACTATCAACCTGTCCGATGATGTCGACCCAAGCACCAGTAATGACTTCAATGTGCTGGAGCTGGCGACTGGCATTCTTCCATCGGCGGTCAGCGTCAGTAGTGATGGCAACAGTGCAACCCTCACTTTTGGTAATGGCAACACGCTGTGGCTTGTCAATCAGGTACTCGCCTATCAGCCGACCGACATACAACAAACCCAGTATGGTGTGCAGGAAATCCGTTTTGCCGATGGTACCGTCTGGGATAGACAGACCATCAGGGAGATGGCGGGCTACTACGTCGGGGCGGATGCGACTGACGATAGCATCAGCACCGGTGCTGGGACTCAGTATCTCTATGGCCATGGTGGTAATGACACCCTGCAGGCGGGAGAGGGTAACGACATTCTCTATGGTGGGTTAGGCGAGGATGTTTTGCAGGGCGAAGCGGGTGATGACAGCCTCTCCGGTGGTGATGGCAACGACAGCCTGCTGGGTGGCGGTGGCGCCGACTACCTCTCTGGCGGTGAGGGTGACGATAGCCTGACACTGGATGGTGCGACGGGCATCAGTTACGCCAATGGGGACAATGGTGCAGATACGTTGATGGCGTATAACCTGGCCCTTGCTGCGGGCACCTATGTGTACTTATCCGGAGGGGCAGGCAGCGATACCTACCGGGTCGATGACAGTGGCACTATCAACCTGTCCGATGATGTCGACCCAAGCACCAGTAATGACTTCAATGTGCTGGAGCTGGCGACTGGCATTCTTCCATCGGCGGTCAGCGTCAGTAGTGATGGCAACAGTGCAACCCTCACTTTTGGTAATAGCAACACGCTGTGGCTTGTCAATCAGGTACTCGCCTATCAGCCGACCGACATACAACAAACCCAGTATGGTGTGCAGGAAATCCGTTTTGCCGATGGTACCGTCTGGGATAGACAGACCATCAGGGAGATGGCGGGCTACTACGTCGGGGCGGATGCGACTGACGATAGCATCAGCACCGGTGCTGGGACTCAGTATCTCTATGGCCATGGTGGTAATGACACCCTGCAGGCGGGAGAGGGTAACGACATTCTCTATGGTGGGTTAGGCGAGGATGTTTTGCAGGGCGAAGCGGGTGATGACAGCCTCTCCGGTGGTGATGGCAACGACAGCCTGCTGGGTGGCGGTGGCGCCGACTACCTCTCTGGCGGTGAGGGTGATGATAGCCTGAATGGGGGAGTGGGAGATGACTACCTCTATGGTGGGGCGGGTAGCGACACACTGGAAGGGGGCGGTGGGCTAGATCTACTGATCGGTGACAGTGGCGAGGATATCTTCCAATTTTCCACCGAGCCTGATGGACTAGTCACTATCCATGATTTTACCGTGGGGCAGGATACGCTTTCCCTTTCGAGCCTACTCTACAACCCTGATGATGCATCTCTCGACTCACTGCTGGTCAATGTTACTGGTTCAGTCACTGAGCAGGAGGGGGCCAAGCTTATCTACAACCAGTCTGAGCATCAGTTGTATTTCGATGCTGACGGTCTGGTCAATGGTAATGCTGAAGCAATGGTGGTTCTTAGTGGAGTAACAAGTCTGACTCAGGAAGATGTGAAGTTCTACGTATGATATCAAGATGCGCACTGCTCTGCGGCAGTGCGCATCTTGGTTCATGGACATATATGAAAACAGCAGAAATTTTAATTAGACGCTCAGGTGTCCAATAAGACTCAGTAGCTCTCCTTGGCGCTCGGTCCCCGTTTTTCTATATAAAGAGCGCAACTGACTGCGTACGGTGTTGATGCTTATCCCAAGCTGAATTGCACACTGTTCCGGGCTGTATCCCTGCGCCAGCAGTCGTACCAGACGCAATTCTGCAGGAGATGCTTGAAATAGCTCAGCCAGCAACTCCTCTCGAATGCGGTTTTCTAGTACCGCGAGCATAACCAGCGGTCTTTGGAAGAGGGAGTTGAAAGGGGAGTCAGCCGCAACAGGAGTCACCAACAGATCTCTACGCACTGGTGTTGTGAAGTGCAGCAAATTTGCTTTTCTTGGCCCGTGGCTTCCGCCAGCCTTGTGCAATGCCTGCTGCAGAAGTCCATTGTGAGATCTGCATAGCAAGCGCCCTTTATCTTGGTAAAGAAGGTGGTTTTCCTGCTGCATGGCGCGTTCGGCCAACGTGTTACAGTGGATTATCCGCCCATCAGGTTCTAACAACCAGAGTGCAACAGATTGCTTCTCAAGCAGAAGGTCTCGCTTGGCCACATGTAACTCCAACTGAGTAATACGACTGGATAAATCTGCAGCTTTGAGTAAATGGGGGGTCATCCGTTTTAGCAGGTTTTGTTGTGACCGTGATGGTTGAGGTGCATCGATTGTGAGCAGTAGCGTAAAGAAAAATCTGGCGTCATTCGTCTCATACAGCTTCGTACTGGAAACACTTCTCAAACCAAATGGTCGTTGAAACTCCTGATAAAATGGGTCTCGGCGCATGCGTTCTACCCCCAGCTCCAGCTCGTCATGATACCAGTGCCCAATTCCCCAGTTTTCGATAATTGAACGAGCAGGGTCAAGATTGCAGTAGTAGCTGTTATAGGCGTCTGTAACACTTTTATCGAGTTGATAAGTCTTTGATATTTCACCTGTTGGATTATGCGGATCCCAGAATAATAACGCACCCTGCTGTCGCCCTGTTGCATCAGCCATTCCCGCGAGCAACTCATGCCAAGCGCTGGGATTCAGCACAGTGGAGTAACAGCATTCTAACAACCTGTCGTAGATCTCATCCTGATCTCGCATAGGACCTCCTGTTTTGCTTGCAAACGACCATGGTTATTATTTGGTCTTGTTGGCAATTTAGTCAGAATGTTTATCATAGCACGAGGCGCTGTTACCGAAGCGTGGCGTGGATTCCTATGGAGCCGCAATGGCGGGGCGTGAGTGTTTTTTAATCAGGTAAATAGGTTTGATCCCACGATCTGACTATGATCTTGTGTGCTTTTTTCTGGAGCCATGTGATGTCAGTTGATGCCCTCTTTACCTGGATTTTCAATTTTGCAATAACTGCGAACGAAAACTCAACATCAGCCTGCAATTCATCCAGTTAGCGTTTCTGGTTCCCCTGTTCAGGTGATCGTGAACAGATTCTAAATCATAGGTCCTCCAGGTTGACGCTGACGAACTCCGACCGTTTGACTCGCTCATCGACAATACGGTTCAGCTCGGCATCTTCGGCCAGTTCCAGATAGTAGGCGTAGAGCTCAGGCGGCACACAATAGAATGCTGGCTCGTTACGATAGAGGATGGCGACGGCATCGCCTTTTCCCTCTTTGATGGTCCCCATTGGATTGCGTCTGAGCTCTGTGATATTGGCAGTGGTGGCTGCCAGGCTTTGGTAACTCATGATGATGTCCTCGGCATAGAGCACCGCACTATGGAATACCTTAATAGATACTCAACTCGACGATTGTCACAGTATCAATCAGCGCCCATGTTGCGCTTTCCACGCGATAAACTCCGAGGGCCGTAAACCATAGCGTGCCAGAACACCTTCATGCAGCCTTCGCAACTCTTCAACAATCAGTGCCTGTACGGCCGATCGCTCTTGCTGCGGGACGTTCTCTGACACCGCTTGTTCAATGGTGCTGAGTGGATCAAGTTGGATCGACGTGACGACCCCACGGACAGTCTGTTTGATAAGATCCCGCCATGCTAGGCGAAGTGGGTCAGGTTCGGCGAGATCCCGCTTGATGGCAAGATATTCTTGGGTTGAACGTTCATAAGCCCACACGTACAGGTCGCGTAGCAGTTCGATGCGGGCCATTTCGTACACACCGAGGGTGGCGCGGCTGTAGGCCTGTTCTGGTACATCGAGGAAGGTGAGCGGGCAGAGGTTGCCACGAAACAGGGGGAGATTCGCGGCCAGGCGGGAAGTGCGTTTATTGATGTCGGCAAAAGGTTGTAGGTAGGGCAAGTGCACCATCATGAAAAACGATTGTTCAAACGGATCGTGGATCTGATTGGCTTTGCTCAGCACCTCGTCCAGCACCTCTTCGATTTGTTGTGCCGTGGATAACGGGCGATAGATACTTTTACTGATGTCGACAGCATGTTGGCGAATGCGCCCCTCATCGGCAGGGTTGGGTAGCAAGTTTTCCGCCAGGGCGCTGTGCAAGTTCATCAGGGTGTAGCGGTTAAATTCGGCACTGTCGATGTTTTCGACCAGTAACTCGATCGCGGTTTTATGGTTCAGGATCATCTGCGTTTCGATGGCTCCCTTACCCCGCGCGGCCTTGCCGTGCTCGATAAGTTCACGGGTGTCTAGCCTGCTATAGGTATTACCTTCCAGGTGGCTCGATGCCCATGATAAGTCGATCAACAAACGGTTCAGGATCGCTCGACTGTATGTGCCGGCAGGCTCATCGATGTCTGTGGTCTTGCCCATGTTGTGCAACTGACGGCGCAGTGATTCGGACAGGTAACAGGTTTCGTTGGGATGATATGCCTGCAAGAAATCATGCTGATAGCCCACGGGCTTGCGGGCTGGGAGGGGCTGGTCGATATAGGCAAGGATATCCAGGCTGTCGGCAGAGAGTGGGATGAACGCGGGGAAACTGTCCACCTTGGCTATCCGGGGCTCGGTATGGCTCTCGGAGTCAGCATGATAGCGGCGAGCCCGTCCTTCGCCTTGGGCTGTGATGTGGCCGCTTTCAATCAGCTTGGCTATCAGGCGCTGTGCGGTGCGTCTGGCTATGCTCGGGTGGCGGCCCAGCAGTTCAGCCAGCGTCAATCCGCTTTCGGATCCCCTGATAGTCTCTAGTAGGTCTGTGGTCGCTGACATCGTGTTTGTTGGCGCGTTTTTCATATATATGGCGCCATTTTGGCGCAGTTAACTAAACTGCGCCAGTTTTAGTGGCAAGTTTGGCGCAGTTTTGCGGTGGCTTCATAGGTTAACGTTTGGGGTTTGAAAGAGTCCTGCATCGTTGATGGTATGGTTTAGATGGGCTAGTTTAAAGGCGCAATGATACAGGGAGCCGCCTCGCCATGTCCTACGCTGCTTATCGTTCTGTTCGCCAGATCCGCCAACCGAAGGGGCTGATGGCCTCGCTGGCCTTGCCCCAGGAGCTTGTGGGGGCGCATCATCTCATTGTGGCTGGAATGGCTCCCTCCATCGTCAATGAACTGGCTGCGTTGCTGGGCTGCGACGTCAAGATAGTCTGTCAGCTGGTTGGCATTGACCGCTCGACGGTGACACGCAAGCGCACTGCGGCGGCCCTGCTGTCCCGCGCTCAGAGTGCCCGTATCTATTCATTCGTTAGTGTGATGGAGGCTGCGGAGTCGCTGTTCGAGGGGGACAGGGGGAAGGCGCTTGAGTGGTTGAACAAACCTGCCCGGGCGCTGGGAGGAAACCCTCCTGCTACTTTCCTGACGACCGCTGTCGGAGCTCAGGCAGTTATCGATCTCATCGGTCAGATTGAGCATGGCGTCGTCGTTTGATGGCGACCTATCTCGCTGAAGGCGTTACCGCTCGACAGCGGTGTCCAGCATGTGCAGGAGAAAGCCAAGCATTGTTCAATTGACGTCACCCGAGTCAGTCACATTCCCCCTTGCATATCGGCTAAATGATCCCGCTCCCTCGACGATTACCCACTTGGTGAATTGCATCTCCATTCCTGACTTCATTCACAGTACCTGCCTGCGGTAGGCCTGCCATGCGCAGGTTCAGAGGTTCGGTGTGTGGCTGAATCGGTTTATCGCTAAGGAACTGTTTGAAAACAAAATACATTTTTATGTAATGTGTTAGTAACGGGTGATACACGGGGTTTACATGAGGACGAAGGAGTCAGGGAACTATCAGATCCATCCGGCGTTAGTCGCGTTTCGTGAGGCGTGGTTGGAGTTGGGCTTCAAGACTGGGCTGCCGATTGCCGATCAATTCCATACGCTCTGGGAGTCAGCCATTATTCTCTATCGTCCCTTGTCGTCAGGCGATGATGTGGGCAGTGCGCTTATGATCGTAGGGCCATTGTTGCCAGTATTGTCTTGGCCGTCGCCAATCAAACCGCCGCCTGGGCAACGATTGATCCCCTGCGGGCTGAATGATGGTGAGGTCGATCAGCATCTGGCCGGGGAGTGGCTGAGGTTGATGACGCTGTTAGGGGAGCCCCGTCTCATCGAATGCAGCCGACGAATTTTCAATCGCGTTCTGACAGACGAGCAGCGTCTTAACTGGTTTCAGAAGAAGCGGTTGTCTCAAGACTATTGGGCCAAGGTGTGCGGGTTGTCCCGGGAACAGCTGGCGCATGCTCAGGAGGCGCTGAGCAAGTCCCGGCAAAAAGACAAAAAGAACGGGATGGTATCGGTGCCCGAACCTAACTTCTTCTTGCAGAGGTTAGCCGATGAGTGATGACCTTTCGCAGGAGCAGGCAGTGGAGGGTCTTGACGCTGAACCCGCCCGTTCCCTTACCCGACAGCTGGTGTTTCCGGAGGCGTTGGCCGAGTGGCACCGGCAAATCCTTGAATCGTTGCAAGCCTGCTGTCAGGGGATCCTGGGATTGGATCCAACACTGACCGCGTTGTTGGCCGCCGAGCTGCAGTGGATCGATTCTGTCTCATCCAAAGAGATGCTGCCCCCATCGCCACTCTCTGCCATGCAAATGCGTGAGCGGTTGAGTAAAGATCGGAGACTCAGCCAATTCTATCTCGTTGACGCCATCTTGGCGGAATTGCGTAGTGGCCATAGCCTCAACGGTGAGCTATTTGCTCAGCTCAAGTCCGTGACGATCCTGGCCGTCTTGGCGTTATCACATATCAATTTTTCTCAGGGTATTGCCGAGCGGGACCAAACGGTCGAAGAGGCGCTGCGCAACGTCAGGCTGATGGCGAACAATCAGCGCGAGGTGATGATCAAGGCCCTGTCTGAGGTCGATTTTACGCAGCCGATACTGACGCTATTGCAAGCCATCAAGATCCAGAGAGAGCAATATGCCAATAACAAGCAGGTGAGCGTCAATACAGGGGCCTTGGAGGCCCTACTGAGCCGACTCTATAAGGCGCGAGCCAAAGAGATCAAAACGGGTACCCGGTCAACCGGCGAACGCCAGCGGTTCCAACTGGAGGCGCGTTATCAAGAGCAGCTCGACGAGCAGACCCAAATCCTGTTGCTACGGGAGGTTCTGCTGCAGCGCGGCAAAGTCAAACTGACCGAGTGGGAGGGTGAAGAGGAGCGAGGAACCCTCCCTGAGCAGCAGACGCTGCTGGTGTCCTCTCAGCCACAGGGGTTGATGGATATTCAGGCGAGGGTTTTGCAAAGCGCCTCGATAGCGCTCTCCATGTCGATGCGTCATCTGCAGTTGCCGGCCAACCTTTGGATTGCCACAGCGTCACAGATCACACGCCTCGTCGATGCCTTGATGCCTCAGGCGGTCGATGAAACGGCGTTGCCGGCGCTGTCGATCCTGCTGCAACTGGTGATGGGCACGAGTAGCGAGGACTTGCACAAGCTGCCGGTCTGGCCGAGTACTGAGATTAAATTGCCTGCTCCTGGCTCTCGATTTGCCGATGACGACGGACCCTCAAAGAATGCCAGTGGTATTTGGCGGCTTCCTCATGGGGCGTATCTACAACGCTATGTAGAGGTTGCCCACAGCCGAGTGCATAGGAAATTGCACTCTTTTTTGCCAAAGAGCGACTTATTCTTGCAGCTACCTTTGCCAAAATGGGCCACTCATTTATTGGTTGGACACGGTTGGAGGACATTGAGTAGTAGCGCGCAGGTGGATTGTTTAGCGCGAGCAAATGAGCGAGCTGGCACGGCCTTGACCATGCGACAGCTGCAAAACTACCAGCGTGCTTGGTTGCAAAGAGAGGGGATTGATAGCGCCATTGCCGGTATCCTGCGTGGCAAGGCGGCTCAGCAATGTTCCCCTATGGCCTACAGTCATGTGCCACGTAAAGACGTGTTGCAGATCTGGCGCCGTTATTTGGCCTCCATGGGGATGACCGCGGTGGTGCTGGCACCGGAATTAGAACAAGGAGCTGTCGGATCACGCCTCTATCCTAGCGTTGGCGAGCTTGCTCGACTCCTAGGAAATTATCAGCAGTACCTCTGTGCACGACTCAGTGGGTCACGGCAGCAGCGTCCAACGCTGACGCAATATCATAACCTCCTCGTGCGCCACAGTTTGTTGATCCTCCATCTTTCTACTGCCGCCAGGCCCGTGACGGAGATGTACGGCAGGCGTGGCGATTACTGCCTCATCAGTCGCTTTATCCGGCTGACAGACAAAGAGGGACGATCTGTGAGCTCGGCCAGGTTGGTGCCATTGTCAGCGTTGGCAGTGCAGCAACTGCAAGCCTGGGAGCGCTATTTGACATATTTGGCATGTCAGCGTGAGCCGCTGCTGGCGCCGTTAGTGTCGGCGGCGGAGCAAGCATTGAGTGGAGCTGGAGCGCTCCTGTTCTGGGCGGTCGAGGCCAAAGATGGCAGCCTGGAAGGCACAGAAATCGTCACCCCAAATTCGATGATGAGGCAGTTCGAAAATCTGTTGCCCCTGGCGCCAAACTGGCATCGCCATTCGGTGCGCAGCCACCTGCTGGAGCAAGGCGTGGCCACCGAGTTTATCGATGCGCTGCTTGGTCATGAGGAGATGGGGACAGAGTTCACAAACCAGTACAGTAGTGCGGCGTTGAGCGATCTATTTACCCTGACGGACGTGCTGGACAAATGGCATCAAACCCTCGGGTTGAAGGTGATGGGCGAATGGACAATCCACTGATCGATTGGCGTGAACAGCTTCGAAAGGAAGATGAGCGTGCAGCGAACGTTCTTCGGTCTGGTCGGGCTATGCGTCGGGATCGTCTCAAACGTGCTCAGGTGCAAATAGAGCGTCGAGCACTGGATGCGCTGTTGCAACATTTGCCCGGCCTATTCAAGGAGCCAGCCGATGTCCGAGGGTTTGAGTATCTGTGGCCATTGGCGATGAGCACGTTGACGGGCAAGTATAGGCGACAGTCTGAATTCAAGGCTGGGCTGCGAGCCATCCTGCTTTGCCTGCAGCAGGGCAATACCAGCGGGTATTGGCAGTTGCCGTTGCCGACAATCCCCCTGACGGTGCTTCGGCGCCCGCTACCTTACACTGAAAAGTGGTTTGACAAAGCGCAGCGCTGTAGTCAAGCGCTGCTGAACTGGCATAGACAGATCGAGGCCCGCGACACTAGCCTGATCGAAGCTGAAGATTTACTGGCCGACATTCTTCATAGCGCGGTGTTTTACTGCGGTGTACACCAGACGGCGATTTTGCACGCACTGATGCTGGCCATCGCTGAGCGGCGAAGATTATGCACGAATGGCTCAGTTGTTTGGTTGCCTTTGACGTTAGAGAGC
Organism: Aeromonas sp. FDAARGOS 1409; assembly: GCF_019048705.1. Taxonomy (NCBI): domain Bacteria; kingdom Pseudomonadati; phylum Pseudomonadota; class Gammaproteobacteria; order Aeromonadales; family Aeromonadaceae; genus Aeromonas; species Aeromonas sp. FDAARGOS 1409. The sequence goes on along the minus strand of NZ_CP077395.1, from coordinate 3,830,336 downwards.
AAGGCGTTGGCCACCAATGCGCACGATAGAGCAGGGAAGGGGGTTACCGAGCTCCAGATTTTCCTAAGCCTGCCGACTCTGGGGTTGGTACAGCGCTGGTATCGTCGGCGCGGCAAAACGTTTGAGCTTGCCGTTGAGCTCGACACATTCAGCTTATGGGCCCAGAGACATCTGACTGCACCCCTGCGCGGGATCAAAGAGTTTTGCCAAGGGGCGAGTCTGGTAACCGGTGGGCAAGCCGGGGTCCGCTGGCCACAGATCCTGACTCATGTGGCATCTGGGGCGTTACACAGTGTACCGCTGCCTCATGAAAACTGGCTTTCACTGCATCATCCGACGGTTGCGGATGGTCACCAAGTGGTGTGTTTGGCGCAGGAGGCGAGTACCGGATTAGTCGATAACCTGACGGCAGGCAGTTCCAAGCGTTGGCGCTACCATGGCGAAGACCACCCTTATTCATCCTTACTGGCTCGGTTGCGAACGGTGTTGGCGGAAAAGGAGAGCGCGACTCGCAAGCAGACGAAGGCAAGCTGCCTCGCAGGACTGAACCGGTTGCGCAATGAGCAGACCCTCAGCAAGTCAGAGCAGATCCTGGTTGGGTGGCTACATCAATGCATCGCAAAGAACAAAAACAAGCCTTCGACGCTGCGCAGTTACCTTAGTCGCGGTGGTCAGCAATGGCTTGTTCGGTGCTTTGATCATGATCTCGGCTTATGGGATGGCGATCGTTTTCTGAGCTGTTATCGAGCATTGCTGGAAGAGTATGGGGGGACTTCAAATCTGGTCGTCGACCCGGCGCTCTCTGGTGCGGTTGAACGGACGGACCTGGAAAGATCCTCCTCCGCAGAGCCGGAAAGTTCCTCTTCCGAGGCGCCCGTTAGCCAAAAGAATGCTGTCAGCTACATGGCTGCACGCTTGACCAGCCTGCACAGCTATGCGGTGGCGAGTTACCACTTGGCCCCATTGCCGGAGGAGCTGGTCCCGCGCGAGCGCCAGAGGCCCCATGTGCGTGCCACCTATCTCAGTGAACCTCTCTTTCGACAGTTGCTGCGTGGAATGGAGCGGATGACGCACACCTCATCGAGTTACCGAGAGTGTCTGAGCGCGTTATACATCGTGGCTTATCGTGCTGGACTGCGCTTGAGCGAGATCCAAAAGCTCAGGTTAAAAGATATCGAACGCAGTCCAGAGTGCTGGCTATATATCCGCGATACCCGGCTTGATGATGGCAAGAGTGACAGTGCCACCCGCAAGATCCCCCTGGGGGTCTTGCTGACCCCGGAAGAGCGTACTCGATTGGATGCGCACTTGTCTGGGTTATGGCCGCGAAAGGCGAAAAACGCGAACGCGCTGGCGTTTCCCTCACAGAGCGGTTGGTTGATACCGATGTCGGATGAAGAGATCAGGGGGCCGTTAACCAGTATCCTTCGGCAGGTTGGTGGGAAATACTATACCTTCCATCATCTGCGGCATACGGCATTGAGCCGCCTGCAACTGCTGCTACATCACGAAGCTCTGGCACTGCACAGTTTGCCAGGGTGGGCACATTTCCTGCCTTGGTCGGCCGCACAGTGTACCGCTATCTACCAGACCATCACACACTCATCCACTCAGGGGGATTATTGGGCGCTGGCCCAGTTTGCTGGCCATCAGAGCCCGGAGACGACGTTGCACTCATATTTGCATTTTACCCACTGGGTCAATGCAGCGTGTCTGTTGCAGGCCAAGTACGACTGGTCTTTGTCACTGCGACACCACTTCACCGGGCTGTCTCGTGCAAAGCTCACACAGAACGACTGGTTGGAGGGGCCCTTGACATGGCAGCGCTGCCGGGAGGCCCTGCTCCAGTCGCTTTCGCCTTATCTTCAACAGGTCTCCTGGGTCCTGATGGAGTGTGCACCTTACCCTCCCTTGGTTAAACACAAGCTGGATTTTGATGCCGCTCTGGAGCTGATCGCACGGTTCGCACGACATGAAGATATCACCGATCAACTCAATCGTTATCAACTCACACCCGCTATGGTCGATGAGTTAGTTGAAAAAATTCATTTACTTAAAGCATTTAAGACTCAGCGGGGAGCACAGCGATTGCTCTACTCAACGTCACATCATCTGAATTTGCTTCCTGGAGCCTTGCGCAGTCATAAGGAGCAAGTCGAACTCCGTAAAGTGGTTAAACTGGCTCGCCAGGTCTATCGCGAGCAACGAGCGGCTTTCATCGAATGGATTGGCTATCTGCTAGTCCGAAGCAATACTCGCAACACTGGGATCCCCTTCACGGATCCACAGATGTTGCAAGCCTTCCTGAGTGTGACGGTGTTACTGCTGCCAGCGACACGGATTGCGATCGAGGTACGATGTGGCGCCAAACGGAGTGAAAAATCCCCATGGCGGGAGGTCATCTCACGCTATCGCGTGAAGAGTGAATTCATTGAAAAAAGTGGGGCTAACCGGGCACTACTGCGAATAATTCATCCTGACGAGGCGGGTATCTGTCAGCGTTCTACTGAGCGGCAGCAAAATGCTGACACGGTAAAACCAATGGCGCGCTACAGCACTCCGTTGCTGCGGACAGTCGCCTATGTCGTGGCGCTGAAAGTAATGAGCATCCAAGAGCTGGTATCGCTAGGTAACAAGAAGAAAGCCGACTTTGCACGTCAAACCGCGCGTGAGCTTACAGATTGAACGTGCAACATGCTGAAATAGAATAAAATCTATTTGCTTCGCCATTTTGCCAGCTGCCTGACCACTGCGCGCTGCGCATCTGATGTGGATAGGCCCTGAAGGGGCAGGAATTGCTCTGCTTGCCGGCGCTGCTGTCGAGGGCTGAACCAGCTTTTCCCATCCTTATCCATGTTCCAAGGGCTCGAAACGGCGCATTGGAGTATTGGCAAAAAGTCATCCGTCGTTGCGTCGCGTGATAGCTGGCCACGCAACTGAGCGCGCCAGCGTTTGTGCCAAATCCGCTTGTCTTCAGCTTCAGACGTCGCTGTTGTGTAGCCAAACATGGGGGTCTTTCGTCGACTTCGGCTCATTTCTTGCCCTCATAATGCGTTTCGTTTGAGGTAGCTCGTGGCTCTTCACTTTTGCACTGCCAAGTGTGTTCGACGAAAGCGGGTTGAGGACTTGACGCTTTGTCTGCGTCCTAGCTCTCAGTTGGTAAAGATAGCTATCGTTAATCAACGAACTCATACAGATCTTCAATCTTTACATTGAGATAACGGCATAATGTTTCAATAGCATCAAGTTCTATTCTAGTCGCAGTTTCGTTGTACATGCGCGTAATTGTGCCTCTATTGAGTCCTGTCTCTCTGGCAACATCGGCAATTTTTAGCCGTTTCTCACCCATGATCTTGGATAAATGACACTTAATCATGCTCTCTCCGTAATCAAAATAATCTCCTGAAGATTAAAATGGCTTGCAATTGTGTTTTCTTGTGTCTAGATTGTTCTGCAGGAGATCAATTTAATCTCCAAGTTAGATAAATCAGCGTTTGGAGAATGATTATGGCATACACCTACCTGACAACAGAAGAGCTCTCTGCTCGCATCAAGTTCGATCCACGTACTATCCGCAATCAGCTGAAAGACTCTGTCCTGCTCGAAGGGCTGCACTATATTCGCCCGTTTGGCGGTCGTAAGTTGTTGTTTCTCTGGGAGCCTATCGAAGAGGAAATGCTCAAGCACAGCGCAATGTTCGAGTCGTTTCAGGGCTAGGGGAGGTGGATTCTTATGGCAACAGTATATAGCCTTAACCAATTGCTTTACCTCGATTTTTGCTTCAAGGGGAAGCGCTGTCGTGAGCGCACTGGGTTACCCGATACAAGCCAAAATCGCCACAAACTGAAGCAGTATTGTGAACGGTTGGAGGCACAAATCACCCTCGGGCAGTTTGATTTTTGCAAAACCTTCCCAAACAGCCCGCGTTGTGGCTACTTCACCAAACTGGCCGAGCGGGAAGCCGTGTTGCGGGCTGGGTGCCCTCTGTTGTCTGATTTTGCTGAGCAGTGGTACCAGGAAAAATCGGCCGAGTGGCGAACCTCCCAGCAGGAGACCATTCGCGACATTCTTGATTGCCATCTGCTGCCGCACTTTGGCAATCAACCGCTGAGCGTGATCGATAAGTCTGCGATCTTGGCATTTAGGACGATGATCGCTCGTTTGCCCGGGAGAGGTGGCAAGCCGATCTCAGCTTCACGGGTCAACCACATCATGACGCCGCTTCGCATGATGTTGGCAGATGCGGCAGATCGGTTCGGTTTTGACTCGCCCTGGCGCAATATCCGAGCACTCAAGATCCCCCGTAGCAACATCATGCCCTTCAGTCTTGAAGAGATTGGTCGACTGCTGGCAGTGGTGAGGGCTGACTTTCGCCCTTATTACACCATCCGGTTTTTTACCGGGCTACGTTCGAGCGAGATCCATGGTTTAACCTGGCGCCACATCGATTTCGAGCGCCGGCAGATCCTGGTGTATCAGGCATGGGTCCGCAATGAACTGATCCCGACGAAAACCGATGGCTCCTATCGCGCGGTGCAGATGAGTGAGCAGGTTTATCAGGCATTTCTCACTCAACGCGACCGCTTCGATGGCAAGGTCTCACTAGATGGGTTTGTTTTCTGCACGAAGCACGGCAGCCCGTTCGAGGATCGCAATGTGGCCAATCGGGTGTGGTACCCATTGCTGTCGTTGTTAAAGCTGGAGAAGCGCAAGCCCTATCAGACAAGGCATACCGCCGCCACGCTCTGGCTCGCGGCAGGTGAGAGCCCTGAGTGGATAGCAAAGCAACTGGGCCATAACAGCACTCAGATGTTATTCCGGGTCTATTCCCGTTACGTGCCTGATCTGTCGGGTCGGGATGGGCATGCCTTTGAGCAGATGTTGGCGGGATTCGAGCAGCAGCGGCTTGCCTCGAAGGCGCTGGCGGAAAGGTGGGATTCACACGATGGGGAGGCGGGTCATGGTACACGTCACTGAATATGCGGATTGCGGCGAACTGATGTGGGCAACCAGACTGGCGGATAGCGAGGGCGAGTATGAGTGTTGGGAATTGTTATCGCCAAAGGCCGTCCATCGAGTCTCGGTCTCAGATAAATGCATGGCAACTATTGCGCCGTCGGGGCAGCTGGTACTGGCAATGCTGGGGATGGATCAGCAGTCTGTCACATTGCGCAGTTGTCGCGCTCTGGAAGGCATCACAGGGGACGAGGGGCGTCAACTGTGGGAGTTTCACCTTGGTTTGGCCCTCAATGAGTCGCATGGCCAGATGATCCAGGCACTGTGGCGCTTCTATACCATGTTACCGCCCGGCGGGTTACGGCGCTTTTCCCTCGGGATCCTACGTGACCGGCGTTTTATCACCGGGTTTTATCGAGGCAGGGCGAGCCATCACCATCATCATGACCATGTGGGTGGCTTGCTGGAGCACAGTGTAGAAGTGGCGATGACAGCCAGGATGTTGTGTCGTCAATACCGGCTTGATGGACGCACCGCCGACGTCGCCTTCCTAGGGGGATTGCTGCACGATGTGGGCAAACTCTACCTCTACTACAACGTGGAAGCCGGCGAGGGGATCTGCTCCCAGCATGAAGCCCTGAACTTCATGAAGTTGGAGCCACACCTGCAATGTCTGATGAGCCAGGATCCCCGGGCATTTGAAGCCCTGTCGGCCTGCTTGTCCGCATCGATTGGCAAGCCGCTTATCCAGTATATGCCGGAGACTATCGTCAAGATGGCGGATCGATTATCAGCCGAAGTATTCAACTGGCGCAGGGTGTTTGCAGGATTGCCCGATTTTTACTGGTTTCGGAAATCGACCAGCGATACGCGGATATACAAGCGGCTGGATTGACGGCGTGGTTGTGGGCTTAAACTGGCTTTAAAGAAGAGCTGGCAAGATGGCATCACCCACAACGTCCGATGGGGCTCTTGCCGGGGGTAAACAGGTTGCGTGTTGAGATAATGCGGGAGGCAATATGTTGGTAAAAGCGATAGTTCCGACGGAGCAGGTCGTAGATGTGATCTGTGATGTGTGTGGTGACAGCACGACAAAGACAATGGCACAGGAATACGGCACATTGTCAGCCCACTGGGGGTATGACTCGGTACGGCACGATGGCGAGAGATACGAAGTGCATCTCTGTGAAGATTGTTTCTTTGAGACGCTTGCGTGTTTGCGTCAAAACCATCGCTTGCAGAATATGTTTGAGGACGATTATGTTCCAGCCGATCCTGATCGTTTTGGTCGGGTGTAATGACGGATAAACAGTCAGGTGCTCGTAGTGGCGTTGTGAGCTGGGCCACTACAAAGCACCAGCCCGCTATGAAATTTGCAGATCTGCATTCTTGAGCTTAAAGATACAGCCTTGCCGGATCAGCTCCTCCCGGTTGGCGAGCACCAGTGGGTAGAGCAGGGGATTATTAGCATGTTCCCCGTTGTAGCTCACCTGCATCCGCTCCAGAGCGTAATGCATCAAGGGGACGCGCTGTCCTATCAGCAACTTGCCGTCGGTCATCGCATAGTCGCTGGCGATAATGGCCTGCTGTTCATCACCCAGACAGGGATTGGGGGTCACCACGGCGACCACCCGATTGTTCCACTCCAGATCCTGATCGCGGCCGTGGGCCGAGGCGTCGAGTAGCTCCGGCTTGCCCCGAAAGCGGCTCATCACAAAGTCCAGATAATCCCTCTTCTTCTCGCAATACGCCCGCACATGCCAGCGAATGCCGTCATAGACCAGGGTATGGGGAACGATATTGCGCCCGCTACGCTCGGCCGAACTGAGCGACACATAATCCACATCCACCCGTAACTGGCTGCGAGCCGCCTGCACCAGACCGCGCACGATAACGGGGTCGATATGACGGTTAGGCACATCCAGGATCTCGATATGGCCGTAACGCAGGTCCATCAGCGGCAGTGCCAAGACACCTGCCTTATGCTGGCGCTGATGCTGCTTCTCCCGGTGCAGCAGCAACAGATACTCATCCACCTTGCCTTCGCTAAAGCGAGGGCTGAACTGAGCGGTAGGTTTGTAGCCCTTGAGATTGCGGTCGTACTCCAGCCCTTGTGGCGAGAACTCTTGGATATAGCGGTTGATATCCCTCGACGCCTGCTGGCGGCCAATGTTGAAGGCGGTGCAGAGGTGGTTGGTGGTCAGGCGCCCCTCCCACATCAGCACGATCTCCAGCAGTCGAAAACGCAAAGTCTGATCCCAGGTGAGCGCCCCAGCGGTCATATGTGCTCCAAAATGCGACATGTGAATGTAACCAGTATCGGCATGAGTATACAGGCGACATATACTGGGCGCACCCACTGTGTGGAGCAAGGAAGAGCGCTATGTATAGCCAGCATGCACTGCAGCGTATGCAGCAACGTGGGATCAGCGAGCAAGTGGTCGACGTGCTGCTGAGCTTTGGTAGCTCTCACTATCACAAGGGGCGTGAAGTGGTCTTTCTCGATCACCGCAGCTTGGCACGACTAAGCCGCAGTGGTGAGTGGAGCCGGCAGGATTGCCAACAACTGCGTCGCCACTACCTGGTGCTGTAAGGGGGAGAGGTAGTCACAGTGGGCCATCATACTGCCCACTTCAAGCGGGATCGTCACTAAGATGTGATCTCGATAAGTTAATAGCTTTGATTCGTGCTAAGTTGATTGAACAGATGGATTATGCTATGCGCTAGTGGAGGCATGTACCATCTTTAGCTTTGTTATCTAATATAGGAATAGGATAATGTCGTTTACAGAAATTCTAAATAATTCAGAGGAAAAAATTCAAAAATTGTTTTATAGGTTTGATAAAAAAGTTAGTTTTTTTGCCAAGCCCTATACAACTAACAGTCCAGATTATCGTATAAAACATCCATGTTACAATTACGTGTTTTGCGTATTAAAACCAATGATTAGGTCATCTTCGTTGCGTGTAAAAATGCGTGTTGATAGCGCTGCAATACCAGGGCCAAAACACGAAATCAACATTACTGATATAGTACCGCCACCTACTGGCAAACGATGGATCAAAATGGAACTCACCAGTGAGGATGATGTAGAATATGTACTTAAAGTTATTGATTCCATTGTGGGAAGTGAAAATACCTAATCGGACTATCAAGGAGTCCAGCGTAACTAATTGAAAGGTAGTGATTTTTATTTTTACTGCCATGGGGGTATTCATGTTCACCTATCTGAATAGGATGTTTCTCCTAGAGATAGAATGAACTATAGAGTGTTAATTGTGGTTTAAATAATGCGCTAGATGAATAATAAAAACAATTTGGAGGGTGTCCATATTCGATGGTATTGATGATATTAACGAAGAAACCATTATTAAGATGGTCGGAATCGTAGCGGATATAAGTTCGTTGAGTACAAGCATATTTTTAAGTCGGGTAATAAATGAGGCATCAATTGACTGACCAGGTTTTGAAAAATAGCTCAGGCTATATTATTGGTTTTATCTCAACTGGGTATGCAAGTGTACAAACTATCAAGGATAAGAATGGGTATGTAAAAGGTGTCTATGATCCAAGAACGAATACCACCAAAAATAAAAATGGGCATATCATTGGCACAGGTAACTTACTTGTTACTTTGATATGAGTGATAGGTAAGCGATGTTTTGTAATTAAATCACTGATGCTCTTTTTCCTACCATTTCCTGTGGTATAACTTCCTACATTGCTGTATTGAACCCTTTAACAGGACCCTTACCGGAGCCGCAAATGTCAGAATCGAAATTAGAAACCGTTCAGGATATTCATGATGCAGCTGAGCAGGGTAATGCTTTTGCACAAGCCTTCTTAGGAGGTATGTATCTTGAAGGGCGAGAAGTCCCTCAGGACACCCAAAAGGCTGTATTCTGGCTTGGTAAGGCAGCCGAACAAGGCAATCCTGATGTTCAATTAAAGTTAGGGGATTTGTATTACGACGGGGTAAGCATACCGAAGGACTGCCAGGAGGCAGCATCTTATTACCGTAGTGCTGCAGAGCGTGGTCACTCTGAAGCTCAGTTCAAGCTGGGGCGCATGTATATTGACGGGCAGGGGGTTACGCAGGGATACCAGCAGGCCACGTACTGGTTGAGTAAGGCGGCCGAGCAATGGGATCTGCAGGCGCAAATAAAACTGGGGGAAATGTATTTCAATGGGATCGGCATTCCACAAGACTATAAAATGGCCTTTGTCTGGTACCACAAGGCTGCTTGGCAAGGGGATGCAGAAGCCCAATTCATTCTTGGGTCAATGTATTGCAATAGACTAGGAGTTGCGCTGGATGAGGTGCAGGCCGAGCCATGGTACCGTAAAGCGGCCGAGCAGGGACATATTGAAGCTCAATTCAGGCTGGGAGAATTATATTTCTGCGGAGTAGGTCTCCCGCCAGACGAGCATGAGGCCATGTCATGGTACCAAAAGGCGGCTGAGCAGGGACATGCTGATGCCCAATACAACTTGGGGCACCTGTTTTCCGACGAGGATTCTGACTTACAGGACGATCTGCTGGCCATGTCTTGGTGCCATAAAGCGGCCGAGCAGGGCCATGCGGACGCTCAATTCACTTTGTGGCGAAAGTACTTTAAAGGCGAATGTACGGAGCAGGACTATCAGAAGGCCATATTCTGGGGTCGTAAAGCGGCTGAACAGGGGCATAGCTTGGCCGAACGTTGCCTGGGTGAGATGTATTCGAGCGGACAAGGTACGCCAACTAATGATCAGCAGGCTGAGTTTTGGTATCGCAAAGCGGCCGAGAATGGTGACAGACTGGCACAATTAAAAGTGGCGCATATTGGTGCCAATCAGGGCATTGCTGATGAACAGTTTGCCTTGGGAGATGCGTATTACTTTGGACAGGAGATCGAGCAGGATTATCAGCAGGCCAAAGATTGGTATCAACGAGCAGCCGAACAAGGGCATATGGATGCGCAGTATGCGTTGGGCAATATGTACTATTGTGGTGAGGTTGTCTCAAAGGATTTTCAGCAGGCAGCCTCCTGGTACCACTGCGCAGCAGAGCAGGGGCTCGCTGCCGCCCAGAATGCCTTAGGAAAGATGTATTACCTTGGAGAGGGCATCCCTCAAGATCTACAGCTGGCGATCTCTTGGTATCAGCGTGCGGCTGAACAGGGTCAAGCTGATGCACAAATTGCCCTCGGGGATATGTACCGCAGGGGAGACGGTGTTCCACAAGACAGGCAGAAGTGTGAATCTTGGTGCTGCGAAGCATTAAATGGTCTCAGCCAGTCAGCCGAACAGGGCATAGCCGACGACCAATTTTATCTGGGACTCAAGTATTTATGGGGGCACTTCATCACGCAGGATAATAGGCAGGCGGTGTACTGGCTCAAGCTAGCGGCCGAGCAAGGCCATGCTAAGGCCCAACGTGAGCTATGGGAAATATATCGAGATGGGCGAGGTGTTCCACAGGATCCCCAACAGGCGGCATTGTGGCTTCGTAATGCAGCGGGCAATGGCGATGAGTATGCACAGCAGTTGATAAGGCAACAGGCTGGACAGGGCGATCCAGAAGCTCAATGCATCATGGGGAAATTGTACCTCTACGGTCAAGGTATTCCTCAAGATGACCAGCAAGCTGCAGCCTGGTTTCATGAAGCTGCTTTGCAGGGGCATACTGAGGCGCAGTTTAACCTGAACCAGATGCATACTAACGACCAGACTCTTCAGCAGGCGCTCTTATGGCATCACAACTCAGCAGAACAGGGTTATGCCAAGGCACAAATCAGGTTGGGTGACCACTATTTTGCTGAACAAGATTACCAACAAGCTGCGCTCTGGTACCACAAAGCAGCAGCACAGGGAGATGATGAGGCGCGGTGTAAACTGGGTGATATGTATTTTACTGGGCAAGGCGTCACCCAGGACTATCAGCAGGCCGCGAATTGGTTTCGTGCAGCATCTGAATATAAGCATACTCGCCTAAGCTGATTTTGAGTCTCGCATTCCATGATATCGATAAGACTAATCGATACCAATAAGGCAAGAATTACTTTCCATCTTTATAAGGATGACTACATGTCTGAACAATTATTTTCCGATCTACCCGCAATGGATCCAGTACTTTTTCCGTACTATGTCTATGTGCTAATTGATCCTGCAAACAGCGAAGTGTTCTATGTAGGTAAAGGTCAAGGCGAACGAGTGAACAGTCACTGGGCGGAGGCTCGTCGTGCGCTCGATAAGGGGGAATCATCTGAGGGCCCCAAACAGACACGGTTGACGCAGATTGCCAACAGCGGGCAGGAGCCTGTTCAACTGGTCGTAGGCCGCTATGAGACTGAGGTGGAGGCACTATCGGTGGAAGCAACACTGATAAACTGGATGTATGGATTCGATGCATTAACCAATCTGAACCGCGGATACCGCAATGCATTCATACGCCCTTTTGGCAATCACGCTCAACTGCCTGGAATTGATGTCCCACCACGGGAGCGGAGTAATGATGGCGAGTTCTCAAGGCAAAAGGTCGAGGCGCTATGCAAGGTTGGTGCATATGACTTCATGACGAAAATTTCCCAGCGCCTAGAGAATGCCGGTTTTGCCGTCAGAAAATTTACAGAACAAGAAGATCGTCCTTACGCCCCAGGAGAGTCAAATGGGTGGTTAGGATTGCTGGTGCGCATCGATGGCGTTGATTTTATCGTCATGATGTCTAAGACGTGTCTCCCTAGTATTACTGTCGCTACGACAGCGTCAACAAGAGAGTTTCTGAGAAACGGAAAGATCGTGTTCGATGGATCCGTGCTTCTGCTTGGAGATGCGAAGAATAAAAAAGTGCAAGGTGAAGGTCGCTTTCGCGATTTTGAACCCAAACTTTGCTTTAAGACTGGCGAGCCAGAGGAGCGGATCGCAGATTTGTGCTCATGGTTCTCAAGGGTAAGCATCGTGAAATATTGAGCGAAACATGTGTGCCTATCATAAGTGGCCTTACTAAGGTATTTGTCATTCGGGGCCCTTAAAAAGGCTCTTCGCGGGATCTTGGGAAAGGAGTGTTGACAGACAGGGTCGCTGCGAGCTTTGTCTCTTGTCGGTAAATCCTTCGTTTGATCCTCTCCCGCTTGAGCAACTAAAAGAAGCTCTCGGCGACGGCGTTGTCGTGGTAGTTTCCACGTCGGCTCATACTACAACTCAGGTTGTGAACCTTTAGGAACTCCTGCCATTCCCCGCCAGTAAACTGGCTGCCCTGATCACACATCAGCACGATCTCCAGCAGTCGAAAATGCAAAGTCTAATCCCAGGTGAGCGCCCCAGCGGTCATATGTGCTCCAAAATGCGACATGTGAATGTAACCAGTATCGGCATGAGTATACAGGCGACATATACTGGCCTTACCAACTCTGTGAAGCAAAGGAGAGCGCTATGTACAGCCAGCATGCACTGCAACGTATGCAGCAACGTGGGATCAGCGAGCAAGTGGTCGACGTGCTACTGAGCTTTGGTAGCTCTCACTATCACAAGGGGCGGGAAGTGGTCTTTCTCGATCATCACAGCTTGGCACGACTAAGCCGCAGCGGTGAGTGGAGCTGGCAGGATTGTCAGCAACTGCGTCGCCACTATCTGGTGCTGCAAGGGGGGGAGGTGGTCACGGTGGGCCATCGCACGACCCACTTTAAGCGGGATCGTCACTGAGCGTAAGCAGGGGAACGCGCACGCTGCATTGGATTTTCACCAAGGCTAGGCAGCTTCTTGCCAGAACTGGTCATAACTTAAAAAACACATTTATTTCATAACCTTAAGTAACTATTTTGTAGAGGCCACATGTTTGAATTTATCGATAGCCAAAGTGATGAAGCCATCATCAAGGTGGTTGGTATCGGCGGCGCAGGTATCGGCATCATTGAGCAGGTGATGCGCGATAGCGTTGACGGCGTGCACTATATCGTGGTGGATACCGACCCCCAGGTCCTTGCCCGTGTCAACGCCAACTGTGCCCTGCTGCTCGATGGCGAGAGCAACGGATCTGATAGCCATGTTGAGGTTGCAGAGCTAATCAGCCAGGCAGACAGCGAAAAGCTGCGAACACTGCTGGCGGGGACCGACATGGTATTCATCATCGCCGGCATGGCGGAGACAATTGCTACCCAGATAGCCGCAGTCGCAGCAGAGGTAGCGCAGCAGATGGGCATTCTGACGGTGGCCATGGCGCTCGATCCCTGCACGGTGGAGAGCGAACAGCCCATGATCACAGCCAGACAACAGAGTGCGAAAATTTTCAGACATGCGGACACCCTGTTTACCTTGTCCGGTGGCGCACACAGAGGGGAGGAGGGGCATGGCGCGACTAATGCTGCGATTGCGATACGGGGCATCGTAGAACTGATCTCCCGCCCGGGCCTGATCAACGTTGACATGGAAGAGCTGAGGGCAGTGATGGCTGGGATGGGGCAAGCCATGGTGGGGATGGGCACAGCCTTCGGTGACGATCGCGCAGAGCAAGCGGTCAAGCGAGCCATCCACGGCCTGTCAGCGGCAGAGGGTGAATTAGCCAGAGCCAGCGGCATTCTGGTCAATATCACCTCTGATTTCGACATGACGATTGAAGAATTTGAGGCGGTGGGGAATGCCGTGAAGGCCCAGGCAGCCGAACACGCGACAGTCATCGTCGGGTCAGTGATCGATCCCGAGATGCAGGGGGGATTGCGGGTCACCTTGGTGGCGACAGGTACCTTGAAAAACGCCGTCGGTGTGGCCTGAGATTGCTGCCAGCGTACCGCGTAATATCAAACCGTTAAATCAAAGGCCCATGGCCAACTGCGGAATCACTCGATGGGAACAAGAAGATATAACAATCACTCGGGTTGCGCCCCGCTATTACTGGCCGTATTGCTCGTGTGGGGAGTTACCAAGGCCAGCGATACATTCGATCGACTATTCACCTTTAAAAATGGCGCCAGCAACCTCGATTATGCCGAGTACAAACGCAGGTTCTATCCCGCTGATGGCACAGAGTTGCTCCGGCAACAGGGATCCGAAGCCATCGATGGCAAAGTGGTGACCTGGTGGGTGAGGGTCTTCGATGTCGATGAGGACGGGGTGCTGACATGGTGCGCGGAGCAGGATGCTATTTTCGATGAACGGGGTGGTAAAAACTGGATAGGTAATTGCACTGATACTGGCGAGGTACACCTAGATAGCCGCAGCCGAACACCGAGGGTCAATGAAGTGATCCCCCTTAGCTTCGTTCCCTATGATTTCTCGGATGGCAAAGAGATTTTCATAAAAGGTTTCGATGGAATGGTGAGGCGATAGTTGCGGCGATATCGCTCAATACCCCTGATGGGCAATTAAAGGTAGTGTAAAAGGAATGAGTCTCAATCGAGGGGTAATTATCAACGCGGATGCAAGCTGAAAGCACAGGCTCAGATCTCAAGTCAGCTAGCTTTTTTCTTTTTTTGGCCCCATCTAAGCATCCATTTGCCTGGCAGTCGTTTGGGATGAAACCCGTGTTGTCAGATATCTGCTTGAAAAAACGACATGTAGAAGTATCCAGTATTGTTGCCAGCTGGGTAGCTTTCTATGCTCTTGTGGTCAAATGACGCCAGCTGTCCATCGCATGATTCTTTGGACTGGGGCCAAGGGAGTGAACAAGGATACCGCATGGCAAATCCCAAAAGTCTGATATTCCAACTGCATAAACATTGGGACGTCATCGAAGCATTGGTTCGGGCGTCGCGGGAATGGCCTGCTTTCGATGAGGCGATGGTGCTGAGGCTGATTGGCAAGTCCAGCCGGGGCAGTGACAGCGAGCCTGAGTGTGGAGAAATCTTGCGCAGCCTATGTAGCAGCGATGTCCTGCAGTGGCTTGAGCGAACCGATACCCTGCAGGTCAACCCCTTGGTGCAAGAATTTGCGCGAGGGCTGTTACGTGAGCATGAGTTAGGGCTTTCTGCCGTGCTCAAGGCGCGTATCGAGGCCATCAAACAAGCGACGGCACAGATACTGGAAGGTTCTGAACCACTTAATTCCGATTATTTGCGTCAGGGCTCAGCCAGGATGTCAGACCTGTTGCGGCAGATCAGTTTGCAGTTGGATCAGGATCGCCATGCCATATTGGAGCTGGCCGAGCAGGCCAAGTCTGCGGATGCAGCCATGCCAATAGCGCAACGTTATCGCTCAGTGCTTGAAGCCTATGACCAGTATGTGGAGCCCATGAACGAGATGATGGACTCCGGGCTTGCGGGCAACTTCTATCCCTTTCTGGAGCAGGCGGAGAGGGCTCTGGATCGGGCTGTAGAGGCCATCACCATACAAGGTGGGCTTTATACCCATCAGTTACAGTTACGCCAGGTTTCTTATCAAGCCAAGGAGTTGCAGCGGTTGGGAAGGTTGGTGGCCCAGCAATGTGCCGCCACCTTGCTGCCGCTGCGTGAAGAGCTGCGCGAGCATAATGGCCTGTCTGCCGCCATCAGCCAGTTGTTGGGGCGTGTGCGCAAACGTGGCCTCACGCGAGCTCTGTCGTTGCGCAATACGAAGGGGGCCTTGCCTGTCTGGCGGCAGGAGCGACCGCGACGCGTTAGTGTGGGCTTCGAGGTCAGGGATTTTATGGCCAGCGCCCTGGCGTACATACCGGAACACATCCGTTTCCCGACGGAGGTCCCCTTCGATGCCTCACTGGTAGAGCCCATTGATGAAGAGACCCTCACGCAACATCTGCAAGAGAGCCTGCCAGTAGAGAACTTGATGCTCTGGTTGCTACAGCATTATGGCGAGCAGCCGGATGCCACCTTGTTGCGACTCTACCACGAACTGGTGCGTGAGCCCCTTTGGCTGGCGAGCCTTCACCCAGATAGCACCACAACGGATCTGCAAGAGGTGCTGGTCAGTTATCACCCCTACAGGATCCAGAGATCATGACTACCTCTATTTCGCATCTGGAGTCGCTCGGTGCCCTGAGTGAGCTGTTTCGCCTGTTCAACAGCGGCAAGCACCTCAACCGGGTGGCGGAGCCTGCCCTGTGGGCCGAGCTGGAGCGGTGTCAGGAAAGCTATCAGGCCATTTTTGCCGCCCTGGGGTTTGAGCTTAAAGTCGAGCCACGTGGCTATGCCTGGTTTCATATCGAGGAGCCCGCCAGCCAAGCCAGCAAGACTAGCAAGCGCCTAGCGTTGTTATGGATGTGCCTGTTTGATACCCAGGCTGATGAGGGCAGACCCTTGTCTCGCTTTACGGAGTGGCGGGTAGACAAGGCCTTGCTGGCCAAGGCTCACGAGCGTCATCAGGAGATCTTGGAGGCCGAGGGGTTGGAGCTGGATGGCTTCATCGCGTTGCTGGACAGCGCGGTCAAGCTCGGATTTGCCTTGTCACTTAACGGTTATTGGCAGTTATTGCCGGCGGTCTATCGCTATCTGGAACACTTCGAATCGTTGATCGCATCTGGCCAAGACGATTCATTCGATGAGCCGCAGGGCGGCGAGGAGGATGAAGCGGCAGAGGTGGGTTTGGATGAGGAGGAGGAAGCATGATCCAGTACGGGTTTGAGCGTCTGGTATTGTTGGGCAGTGCCGGGTATCAGAGAGCCGAGTTGCCGCTGGATGCTGCCGTCTCACTCATCGCCCCCAATAACACAGGTAAAACCAGCCTCATCAACGCGCTGCAGTTTTTATTGATCATCGACCAGCGACGCATGGACTTTGGCGCCCACGATCTGGAGAAGTCCAAACGATTCTACTTCCCCAACAACAGCGCCTACATACTGCTGGAAGCCTGTCTGCCAGAAACGGGGACCGTGGTGCTGGGATGTGTCGGCAAGGGGGTCAGCCATGACTATCAGTACTTTGCCTACAAGGGAGCGTTGGATCTGGATGACTATCGGTTGGACGGCGGCGCTCTGGTGGCGGAGCCCCAACTGGTAAACCACCTGGCCACGCGCCAGCGGCTGGTGTTTGTCTACAAGAGTTCCAATGATTTTCGCGATGCCCTGTATGGTGGTCGTCGCAAGCGGGCCGCCAGCGAGCCCGATTTCACCCTCTTTCATCTGGAGCATCAATCGGATGCTGCTGCCTATAGACAGGTCCTCACTCGTACCTTACGGCTGGATAGGCTCACCTCGGCCGATGTCAAAAATTATCTGTTGGAAATCTTCAAACGGGACTTGTCGGATGCGGCCATCGACTTTCGGCAAGAGTGGGAAAAGGCATTTAGCGAGGTCAATAGTGAACGGGCTCAGTATCAGGCGGCGGTCAATCAGTCTGCACGGATCGTGAGCTTGGCCAAACAAGTGCAAGAGCGTTTGACGCTCAGAGGCAAGCTCATTGTCTGGCGCCCACAGATAGAAGCAGACCTCAAGCAGTGGCACTCCTACTATGAGTCCACAGCAGAGGAATTGGCAGCCAAGGTGTTGCAATGCGAGACGGCACAAAAGCAATCGGGGATCCGTATTCAGGAGGTGAGTGTCGAACGGGTCGTAAAGCAGCAGTCCCATACTCAGCTGCTGGCGCTTAATCAGCAGCAAGCGGAGCTGGAGCGTCGGTTTACCCTGCTCTCGGGACGTGAGCAACTTGAAACACAGCTGGCGGCGGTCAAGGAGAATTTGGAGGCTCAGATCACCCTGCTGGGGCAGGTCAAGAGCCGCAGCGTAGAGGACATAAGGCGAGATTTACGTCGGCAACAGCAGTTGTCGATGAGCCTGCATCGGCAGCAGGAGACCTTGACCGACAATCTCTATCGACACATGGCTGAGCATCTGAGTGAAGAGGAGTTACTGCGACTAAACCGGGTGCTCCAGGCCGGAGTGATGCAGTTGGGACCGGCAGATTTCGAACTTGATATGCCCCGGTTGACACAACAGTTGTCACAGACGCCGGGCGAGACGCTGATGCTGGCTGGCCTGCGCATCAACCTTCATCAGTTGCACCCCCAGTTTCAGCAACTCAGTGAAGCCGAGCTGGAGGAGCAGATCAGGGATACCGACAGGCATATCGCCAGTTTGGAGGGGCAGCGGCAAACAGCCGAGCAGCGTCACCAGGCCGAGTCACACAAGCAACGATTAGAGCAGGAGCTGCAACAACTGCGGCAGGAGCTGGCCGACTTCGACACCTGGCAGCATTTATTGGCCCAGAGTGACCAGCGAGCAGAGCAGTTGATAGCCCATGAACAAGAGCTGGATAGGCTACAGGCCGAGTTGGCAGCGATTAACCAGCAGCAATTGAGCTTGGTTGATCAACTCAATGCTTTGCGACAAGCGCAGATGCGACTGGATGATCAGCATAACGGCATCGTCACTATGCGTAACCAGCGCGAGGATCAGGGGCCAGAATTCGGTTATCTGGAATCTCTTTCCTACCATCCTTGGCTTGGGGGATCCACCAGAACGCTGGATACTCTATATACCCGTTTGCAAGAATTCCAGACCGATAGTCGTCAATTGTTGGCGTTGAACAGCGCGTTGCAGCGCGGTTTGCAGGATTTGCACGCTGGCGGACTAACCAAGTATGAACACTGCCCGACTCAGGACGAGGAGTGGAGCCGGATCCTCGATTTCCATCAGATGTTGCCAAAAGAAGCCGAGGCATTGGAGAAGAAGGCCCGCAGTGCCGTGATCAATGTCACCGCCAGCCTGAAACAGCTCAGACAGGGGCTGAATGCTTTCAAGGCGCAGATGCGGGGCTTCAACCGACTGGTGAGTCAGCGTCAACTGTCCGACCTCAGGGTCTTCAAAATCGAGCCCAGGGATGAAGCACACCTGGTGGAAGCCATCGAAACCCTGCTCGATAAGTCCGCTCAGGTGGAGACGGGGGAAAGCTTCGATCTGTTTAATCAGCAAAGCGTGCTGGATGATGTGCGATTGGATCGCGCCAAACAGACCTTGTTTGATGAGGGCAACGCCCGGCAAGGGCTCCGTGTCGCCGATCTGTTTCGCCTGGAGTTTGTGATAGGTAAGCAGGAACAGCAGGAGGAGTCCTTCACCGAGATAGACAGTGCGGCCTCCAACGGAACTGTATTGATGGCCAAGCTAGTGACCGGGCTGGCCATGCTCCACCTGATGCATCACAAGAACAAGCGCATCCGCACCATCTGTTATCTGGATGAGGCGCTGGCGCTGGATACCCGCAACCAGAAAAATCTGATCGATGTGGCGGCAGAATTCGGTTTTGCCCTGATCTGCGCCTCGCCAGCCCCGTTGACCACGGCACGCTATTGCGTACCTATTCATCACCATGCCGGCAAGAACCATATCAATCGGCAGAGTTGGCTGGTGCTTTCTCCCAAGGAGCGACCATGAGCCGTAGTTTGATCGCCGCCTTGCGCAAATTGCGCCAAGCCCCTGGAGGAGGGCTTGCCAGCTCACAACTGAGCGAGGGGCAACGACGTGAGTTGAGCAGCTTTGCCCGAGCTACCGGTAGCATACAGATGCGGCCCGAGGGCAGGGGAGTCGTATTTGAGATAAGGCTGCCCGCCGTGGTGGAACACCAATGGCGACAACTGGTGCCGATAGAGCAAGCCGAATTGGCCGATGGACTGCCACGCCGAGCGCGTAACATCGCCGGAACTCGCCGTAGCAAGGGGGCAGACCATGGGCATGAGTTCAGCTATCTGCTGTTAAAGGCCGGGCCTGGTCAGGTGGCGTGGCGAAACGATAAAGACAGCCGGCTGGACTTGCGACTGAGCACCGATCAATTGGGCGTCGCCGCTCTGACTGTGCACGCCGACAGCACCTGGTATACCGAACATCCGCTATGGCTAGTGGAAAATCAGGCGCTGTTTGACCAGCTGGACTGGCTACCCTGCGCCCAGCCCGCCAGTGTTGCTTATTACAGTGGCCAATTGCCCAACACGTTGTTGGATTGGCTCGCCTTGCGCCAGCGGGCGCCAGCGATCCACTTCTTTCCCGACTACGACGGAGTGGGTCTGCTCAACTTTGCCCGGCTTCGCAGCCGTCTTGGCCACAGCGTGGCCCTGTGGTTGATGCCCGAGTGGCCATCTCGTCTCGAGCGTTTCGGCTGTGCCACGCTTTGGCAGGATACCCAGCGCGAATTCAACGCCATGCTGACACACCCTGCGACAGCCGATTTCGACGTGGAAGTGAAGCAATTGATCCGGTCAATGCAAGCCAGCGGGATGGCGCTGGAGCAGGAAGCCGTGTGGTTGTGAGGAACTGCCCCGTCCGTCTCGCCTGCCTCTTATCTGTCTATTAGTTTGAAAATATCTGCTTGAAAATACGACATGTGCAAAACCCCAGTATCGAAGCGGCTTTGCTCGAACGATATAGTCATCTGGGTTTTAACTGATGACTTGGGAGATAAAGGATGAAGGCGGCGACACGGCATGATTGGCAAGGGTTACAACCATTGCATCGAGATGCGCTCACCCTTCCGCTGAGCCTGCGCTTTCGCGATGAGCAGATGGCCAACATCCGACAGGGATTTATCCCTCCGGCGATGGAGTACAAATGGTTTTGCTATTTCGAAGGAGAAACTCTCCACCTATACCGGAGCTGGACGGGGAGCAAGGCGTTGGAAGTGCTCTTTGTGCGTGACAGTGAAGGTTGGTGGTTGGCATCGAGAATGCGGTTGTCGCTGGATCCTGATCATTTCGGCTGGTCTTTGGAGGAGGCTAAATCGATCATTGAAAGCGAAATTGCCTTTTATGCCGCCGGGCAAGTCCCCGCCGATGGCTTTGCGCAGATGCTGCAAACGGCGTCCCAAGCGGGTTATTTCGGCTCGCCCAGCGTCGTGCATGAATTGCTGTTTCCCTTCTTCCATTGTCTGTTCTGCAAGGGGGTGGCGCCGCATATCGAGGGCATCCCAGCGCGAAGCGTTGCCGATGTTGTGGAGGAAAATAAACGGGTAACGCGTGCGATTAGCGGGCAGACCGGGGAGGTGCACGGCCTGGAGGCATGGCGCACGGCGGAGCAACTTGGCAAGGCCCTCATCCATTACTTCGAGTTGGATGAGGGGTGGCACGCAGGGGAAGATCTCGCCTTCACGCTCAGTGAGGGGCTGGCTGCCGTCAGCATTCATGTATCTGGGGTGGTTCAGGCCTTTATCCATACGCCATCCCCCACGCTTGATGGCCTCATTCAGTATTTGAAGGTGATACAGGACTTTGTGGTCAGCGTCATGATGGGCACTAACAGCGCCTATTACCCGGATCTGGTGTTGGCAGATTTCAGCTGGGCGCGCCGCAGTGAGTTTGCGGCCCAAGGCCGCGCCATGAGCCACGCGCGAGCGGACGAAGAAGACGTCGAATAGGAAGATGAGCCAACCCCGGGGACCGCATACCATCCCAGCCCGTCGACAAGCTCGACGCCATGCTCAAAGGTGCGGCCGACAAGCCTGTGAACGTCGCCATCCAACGGGATTTTTAATAAACATTCTGCTCAGTTGAGCATCAGCAGGCGGGAGTGTGAGTCACCATCGGTTTCCATGAAATCGGGCGTGTTAGCCTGTTGCACAATAGTGGCCAGCATGGGCATTGACGCGATTATCGTGGTTATCGCCGGGCAAAAGCACTATTCGCACCACTTACACCTGCCTTTCAAGCACGCTAAGGAGTGTTCATGCAAATCAGCCAGTGGACTACGGAGATCATTGTCATCAGCGTCATCATTGCAGTCGCTTGCTGCGTGATTGGCTACTTTGTGGCGGCGCTGCGCCACGGCAACCGGCTCGGTCAGCTCACAAGCCAACTGGGGCAGGCGCAGCAGGCACAGGGCTTGCTGACACAGCAATTGGCACAGGCTCAGGAGCAGCTCAAGGCGGCGGAACAGCAATGTCATGGGCAGCAGGTGGAGGCTGGCAAGGTGCAGACCCAGCTACAGGGTGCCAAAGAGCAGCTGCAAGAGTTGGCGGCGCAAGTGAGCGAACGTAAGGTTGACTGCGAGGCCTTGCAGCAGCAGTTGAGCGCGGCCAAGGAGCAGCAACATGACGCGGAAAAGCGTCTGGAGACGGCACAGGCCGAAAACCGTGGTCAGAAAGAGCAGATCGCCGACTTGCGTGAACGCTTGAATCTGGCGGATGAGCAAAACCGAGCCGCCCAAGATGCGATCAACCAGCTCAAGGATAAGTTGGCCAATGAAGGCAAACATGCGCAATCCCTGCAAAGCGCGGAGCGCGAAGTCCGTGAACAACTGCTGGATGCCAAACAGACCCTGAAAGAGCGTGAGAACGCCATTCTCGGCCTGCAGGAGCGGCTGCATCAGGTTGATAACGAACACACCGAGCTCAAGACCACGCTGCAAAAGCGGGAAGAGCACTTCCAGGAGCAGATGGGGCAACTTGCCGATGCCAAGAAGACACTGGCACAGGAGTTTGAAAACCTCGCCAACAAGATTTTTGACGAGAAGGGCAAGTCGTTCACTCAGAGCAGCCAGATCGGGATCGATAGCCTGCTCAAGCCATTTCGCGAGCAGATCGAAGGATTCCAGAAACGGATCAACGAGGTGCACGATGTCTCGGTGCAAGGCAGCGCTCAGCTCAATGCCGAGATCCGGAAGGTGTTGGAAATTGGTCTGAATATGAGCAAGGAGGCCAACAACCTCACGTCGGCCCTCAAGGGTGATTCACAGCAGCGCGGAGCCTGGGGGGAAGCGCAACTGCGCCGCACACTGGAGATGAGTGGGCTGATTGAAGAGGCCCACTACGAAGTGCAGAGCAGCTTCAAGGATGCGGAAGGCAAGCACAAGCAGACCGACTATCTGATCAAACTGCCGGATGGCAAACACATCATCATCGACAGCAAGGTTTCCCTGGTGGCCTATGACCGGGCGGTCGCGGCCGAGAGCCCGGAAGCGTATCAACTGGCGATGGCAGAGCATCTCAAAGCGGTGCGCAAGCATATCGACGATCTGGCATCGAAGGATTACATCAACCTGATTGGCATGCACAGCCCCAGCTTTGTGCTGATGTTCATGCCGATTGAACCCGCCTATATCGAAGCGTTGAAGCACAATAAGGATTTATTCGAGTATGGATACAACAAGGGCATCGTACTGGTCTCGCATACAACCCTGATCCCCATCCTGCGCACGGTATCAAATCTGTGGATGATCGAACGCAGCAATACCGAGGCTCGCGAGATCAGTGAAAAAGCCGGCGACATCTACAACCAGGTCTGTCTCGTTGCCGAACGTCTGAGCAGCTTGGGCGGCACGCTCAACACCGCCAGCAATCACTACAACAACACGGTCAAGGCGCTGGTGGGCAAACAAGGTCTGTATGGCAAAGTGGAGAGATTCAACAAACTCTCGGCGAAGGCCAGCAAGACACTGCCGCAACTGGACGCCGTGCATATGGACTTCGAACAGGATCGGCTGTCATTGATCGTCGAGGCACTGGAAGAGCCCGGCACGATCGCCATAGAGGAAACGGCGACGACGGCATAGCCCGTTAAAGTTGCAGCTTGCGTTAAACAATTAAGGCGCCCTAGGCGCCTTGATTGTCTGGGCTGCAAATCCTTACCGCCGTCATCCAACAGACATCAAGAACCGATGAATGTCGGCGCGGTGCTCAGGCCCCCCGCATCTGCGCCAAAATGCGACATGTTCATGTAACCAGTATCGGCGTGGGGTTACAGGCGGCATATACTGGCCCCGCTTGAAGAGAGTCCCAACCCGTATCAAGGAGCGCGCTTATGTCCCCCTCTTTAACTCCGCTCGGCCTGTGCGCCTGTGTCCTGTTACTGCTGGTGGCCCAGAGTGCTGGGGCTGCCGACTGCACCTATCGCAAAGACAGCCTCGGTAATACCCGTTACCAGTGTGATGATGGCAAGAGCGGCACTCTGCGCAAAGACAGTCTTGGTAACGTCAGAGACTCGGAAAGTGGCACCACCTGGCGCAAAGACTCCCTCGGCAATGTCCGCAGCAGCGAGGGCACCACCTACCGCAGAGACAGTCTGGGTAATGTGCGGGTTAGCAATCCCGGCACCGGCGAGACCGTCACCTGGCGCAAGGATAGCCTTGGCAATCTGCGTTCCTCCGATGGCACTCGCTGTCGCACCAACTCCTTGGGGCAGGTCAGGTGCGATGGCCCGAGCACACCGCCAGCAGTGTTTGGTGCAAAGTGAACTCAGGCTGTAGTTCTGACCTGCGAGACCGCCAAGATGAATCGCTGACGCAGCGTGCATTTTGGCCAAACAGTAGAAATGATCGATTTTGGTGACCTGGCTTCATAGAGCAATCGCCCTCTGAGGGGTAGAATGACGCTCCTTTGATAGCTTGAACTGAGCGCCGTTAGGGTCAATAGAGCACTTATGAGTAGCGAAGAACACCTGGTTAAGCTGGGCTTTAAATTTGGTAAAAATGGGGCTCACTCGGCTAGAAGCTTGATGTATAGCGAGCTCAAAACGCTGCTGGATGGTCGCCCTGAGCAGGCAACCCGGCATGACTATCAGCAAGATATCGAGCTTTACAATGTGCTGCATAAAAGCAGCGACAATGCCCGCAAGTTGACGTTCCGCCACCTGGTCGATCTGTATGGTATCTCCCCTGAGATCCCTTTGTTTCACGTGTTTCGCCAGCTATGGGAGCGAAGTGAAGAGGCTCAACCTCTGTTGACCTTGCAACTTGCGCTGGCCAGGGACCCGTTATTAAGGCAGACCCAGTCGTTGATTAGTACGACCCCGTTGGGAGAGGTGCTGGAACGTGAACAGGTGGAACACGTTTTAGCCGCCCCTGACCCTAACCGTTTCAGCCCGGCTTCCCTGCGCTCGTTTGCCCAGAATATCAACGGCAGTTGGACACACGCCGGGTTCCTACAAGGCAAATACAAAAAGGTGAGAACCAGTCCGGTCGTGGCCTATGTCAATGCGGCATTTGCACTCTTTCTCGGTCACTGTGAAGGGCGTGCCGGGCAAGGGCTGTTTCAGACTCCCTGGTTTCAACTGCTAGGCCTGGATCCGGCAGAGGGATATGAGTTGGCCTACATGGCATCGCTGCATGGCGTAATTAGCTATAAGCAGGCCAGTGGCATTGTCGAAATCCGCTTCCCCCTATGGTCAATAGCACCAGCATCTTGAGGAGAACGAGGGCATGAGTGATCGCCTCTCAAAACTGATTAAGCGTTTTACCACTTATATATCGGTGCCCTGGCGTTCCGTGCTATCCGCCGAAGAACGTGCCGTCTTCGTTGTGTATCACAAAGAGGATGAGCTCAAGCTGCGTGCCCGCGTGCCAGAGTTCCAACTGGCGGTAGAACAACATGGCCACCGCTGGCAGTTGCTGGATATCACAGATGCATTCCCCAAGTGGATGGGGGAACACGACTATGCAGACGCCTATTTTGACGAGCCGGAGTTGCTGGTGGGCAGTTATGAATTTTTTGCCGAAGAGCTGGCCGAGCGCCTGAAAGAGGAAGTCGATAAAACCTTGGGAAGCAACGATGTAGTGGCCCTGCTGGGTACTGGCACGTTGTTTGGTTTTGCCTCTGTCTCTGAGCTGGTGAAGGCGCTTTCTCCTGCGGTAAAGGGCAAGCTGGTGGTCTTCTTCCCCGGCGAATATCACGACAACAACTTCAGCCTGTTAGATGCCAAGGATGGGTGGGGGTATCACGCCACCGCCATCTGTCACCATAACGAATAACAACAAGGAATTACGGGATGCTAAATAGAGAGATTTACAGCAACGATCCGCTGCAATCTGAGTTGGCCAACAACGGTGTGGCCGTCGTCAACGATGATCAGAGTGCCGAGTCCTTCGCAACCCTGCGTTATGAGCTTAAAACCTTTGTCTGTGATGGTGCCTATGAGGCGGGCATGCAGAAAATTCTGGCGGCCTATCTGAGCAAGCTAGACGCCAAGGTTGAGCAGTCAGGTGTCTGGATCAGCGGTTTCTACGGATCGGGTAAATCTCATTTGGCCAAGATGCTACGCACCTTCTGGACCAATCAACGCTTCTCTGATGGTGCCGATCCCTTGAGCCTGGCCGATCTCCCTGCCGGCATCCGCGAGCAGTTTGCCAAGCTTGCCGAACGCTCTCACCAGTATCAGGGCTTGCATGCCGCTTCGGGTACCCTGGGGGCGGGGATGAAGGGCGACGTGCGCCTGGCGTTCTTGTCCATCATCTTCAAGTCCGTTGGCCTGCCGGAGCAGTACCACCTGGCGCGGTTTGTCATGTGGTTGAAAGCCGAAGGTGTGTTGCCGCAGGTGCAAGAGTATGTGCGCTTGCATGCCAAAGCCGTAGGTGAACAAGACGCCTGGCAAAAAGAGCTGCGCAATCTCTATGTCTCGCCCATTCTGGCGGCTGCCTTGTTACAGGCATTTCCGGATCTGGCGCCGTCGATCGCCGAAGTGGGTAAAGCGCTGCGCGCTCAATACCCCAATGTGGCCACCATTACCAATGATGAGATGGTGGATGCGGTGATGGACGCCCTGGCACGCAATGGCCAATTACCTTTGACCCTCATCGTGCTGGATGAAGTGCAACAGTTTGTTGGTAGCGATGAAGATCGGGCTCATGTCGTGCAGGAGGTCATCGAAACCTGCTGTAAAGACAGTGCCTTCAAATCAAAGATGCTGTTTGTCGCCACAGGGCAAAGTGCGCTAAGTGACACTCCCAACTTGCAACGTCTGATGGGCCGCTTTGTGGTTAAGGTACAGCTGGCCGACACCGATGTGGATGCGGTTATCCGCAAAGTGATCCTGCAGAAAAAAGAGAGTGCCAAGGGCGCCGTCGAGGTAATGATCCAGAAAAATTTGGGTGAGATCAGCCGCCATCTGCGGGGCTCCAAGTTTGAACATCAGCGCGATGACGAACAGTGGATGGTAGCCGACTATCCGCTGCTGCCGGTGCGTCGTCGTTTCTGGGAAAAGTTGCTGCCCGCACTGGATAAAACCGGTACCGGCTCACAGCTGCGTAACCAACTGCGTATCACCCATGATGCGACCCGTTACGGGGCAGAAAAGCCGCTTGGCTGTCTGATCCCTGCCGATTTTATTTACGATCAAATCGTCAATGATCTAGTCAATAGCGGGGTGGTGGGGCAAGAGATCTATGCCGAGATTGGCAAGCTCAAAGATGGCTCGCCTGAAGAGGTCCTGCAGGGGCGGATCCTCTCCCTCATCCTGATGATCAGCAAATTGCCAAGCGAAATTGACTACGGCATTCACGCCAGTGCAGAAACCCTGGCTGACTTGCTGATCGAAGATTTGGAGAATGAGAAACACGACCTGCGGCCACGGGTCAATGCGGCGCTGCAGGCGTTGGAAAAAGCCTCGCTGATCATGGCGGTGCAGTCTGCAAGTGGCGTTGAGTATCGCCTGCAAACGGCCGAGAGCCAGGCTTGGTATGACATGTATCGTCAGCAGCAAGCGGAGCTCCGTGCCGATCCAGCACGACTCGATGGCCTGCGCAATCAACTGGTGCGCACCATAGTGCGCAAGTTGGTCAGCCAAGTACGCCTTACCCAAGGCCAGGTGGCAGAGGGGCGCACCCTGAATGTTGCGTTCGATGATGAGTTGCCCAACGATGCACAAGAGAAGCTCTACGTCTGGGCACCGGGATTACCGGAGCGGCAACTGCAAGATTTGGCGCGCGCCGATAGCGCTGATAATGGCACCCTTTATCTTTATATCCCCTCAGAAGGTAAGAGCAAGCTTAACGCAGCCATCGTTGAGAAACAGGCGGCTACCATGACCCTGGACGTCAAACAAAATGCGGTGGTGACCGAAGCGGGTAAAGAGGCCCGTGCCGCTATGATGTCGAGCCAGCGCAATGCCGAAGCCGAGGTCAAGCGCTTGACCGCTGAGATGGAAGGGATGATGTGGCTGCGTCTCTCCGGTGGCAGTGAAGTGGGGGGCGATACCTTGGTGGCGCAACTTCAAGCAGGGGCAGAAACGGCCTGCGTGCGCCTCTATCGCAACTTCGATATGGCCGATCACAAGGAGTGGGCCAAGGTCTATACCCGTGCCAGCCAGGGGGATGCCGATGCGCTAGAGGTTATTGGCCACCAGGGCGAGGCGCAAAACCACCCGGTCTGCCGTGAAATCAAAAAGTTTATCGGAGTGATGAAAACCGGTGGTGAGGTACGCGAACACTTTGGTAAAGCCCCTTACGGCTGGTCCCGCGATGCCATTGATGGCGCACTCTTTGCCATGTTGGCCGCTGGCGTACTCAAAGCCAGCGATGCCAAACTCAACGCCACTGATGCGCGCAGCCTGGAGCGTGCCCAGGTCGGCCCGACCCAGTTCCGCCCCGAAACAGCCACCATCGGCAAGGTACAATTGATCAAGGTGCGGAGCCTGATCAACAGCTTGGGGGTGAGTTGTAACGCCGGGGAAGAGAGCAGCAAGCTTGCCGAGGCATTACAACAGGCCAAGGCGCTGGCTCGCCGTCTGGGGGGGGAGGCCCCCTTGCCACAGCCCCCCTCAACCCTGCAACTCGATAAGCTATTGGAGCTCTCGGGCAATGATCAACTGCTCGCCGCGTTTGAAAGCAAAGAGGCGCTGCAAGCCGAATACGAGAGCTGGAAAGCACAGCTTGAGCTGGTGGCCGAGCGCAAAGAGCAGTGGGACAACCTGCAAGGTCTGCTGCCCTACTGCCGTGAACTGGCGGTGTTTGCTGAGCTGAATCAAGAGTGCGAGGCGCTGCGTGCCGGTCGTACCCTGCTGCAAAGCCCTTCCCCGGTGCAGCCGCTACTCAACAAAGCCATAGACGCGTTGCGTAATGCCATCATGGCGCACTGTGACCGCTATGAGCAGGAGTACCAGGCCTGCTACCGCGAACTCGACAGTGACCCAAGTTGGGCCAAGCTCACCGGCGATCAGCAGAGTCAACTGCTCACCAAGCACGGCATTGCCAAGTTGCCAGCACTCAAACTGGGTAGCTTGCAAGAAGTGCAGCAGAGCCTGGATAACTGCTCCTGGCAGGGGTGGAACGATCGAATTTCAGCCTTGACCTCTTATTTTGATAAGGCCCTGAGCGATGCAGTCACCCTACTCAAACCCAAGGTCCGCCATATCTCGCTGCCAAAGCCGCTGATTGAATCAGAACAAGATCTGAAAGCCTGGCTGACCCAGGTAGAAGATCAGGTGCGTAGCGAACTGGCCCAAGGTAACCCGGTACGCGTCAGCTAGTGCGCTGAACAAAAGAGAAACAATAAGGCCGATGCGGCAGACTTGCCGCATCGGCGCTTAGCCCAATCCCTGCATTCTATTTAAGGAACATGGGGTCACCCATCTTCCACATATCGAGCTAACACCATGAGACAAGCCCTGGATAAGACTCTCAGAACCCAGCTGGAAAGCACCGTCCTCGCTGCCCGTGAGGTAGTTGAAACCGCCTGCCGGGAAGAGATTGAGCGCTTAGGGGTGGCTGATGCCACTGTGCCCACCTTTCTGAACGACGGACAGCGCAAGCTGCGTAACCGCCTGCGGGCCCACGCTCGCCAACTGGGCGACCCGCTTCACGATAATGGCAAGCAAGAGACAGCTCACCTGCTGGCCGAGATGGCTTACGAGCAGTGGCACCGCATGCTGTTTGCCCGTTTTCTCGAGCAAAACAACCTGTTGATGTATGACGCTTATACCCCGGTCACCCTGGATGAGTGCGCAGAGCTGTTAGAAGAAGAGCCCGACTGCGCCAGTGCCTGGGAGCTAGCAGGGCGCTTGGCAGCCAAGATGTTGCCCCAGGTGTTTAGGGTTGATTCTCCTGTGCTGGCGGTGCGCCTGCCCATCAACCATCAGCGCACCCTAGAAGGCTTGATCATGGCCTTGCTACCTGCGGTGTTCGAGGCACAAGACAGCCTGGGCTGGTGCTATCAGTTTTGGCAGACCAAGCGTAAAAAAGAGGTGAACGACTCGGGTGTGCCCATCGGTGCCGATGAACTGAGCCCGGTCACCCAGCTCTTTACCGAGCCCTATATGGTCTCGTTCCTCTTGGATAACGCCCTGGGTGGCTGGTGGGCCAAACGTCGCCTCACCGATGATCACCTGCGTCATGCCAGCGATGAGCAGGAACTGCGCGAGCGCGCCGCGATCCCTGGTGTGCCCTTCTCTTACCTGCGCTTTGTTAAAGTGACGGATTCCGAAGGCGAGCGCTGGCAGCCTGCCGGTGGTTGGTACGACGCCTGGCCTGAAGATATCAGCGAGCTAAAAACCCTCGACCCTTGCTGCGGCTCTGGCCACTTCCTGGTGGCGCTGTTTTTGATGCTGGTGCCGATGCGCATGCACTTGGAAGGCTGTGATGCGCGCACGGCGATTGAGCGGGTGTTCGCGCAAAACCTACATGGTTTGGAGCTGGATGGCCGCTGCATCGAGATAGCCGCCTTTGCCCTGGCGCTGGAAGCCTGGCGCTTCCCCAATGCCGGTGGTTATCGGCCACTGCCTGCCTTGCAGATCGCCTGCTCCGGGCAAGATGTGCTGGCCGCCAGCAATGAGTGGCTGCAGCTCGCCAAACAAAATCCGCAGTTAGAACCCGCTCTCGATTGGCTGATGCGCCAGTTTAGCGACGCTCCCGTGCTGGGCAGCCTGATCGATATCAAACGTGCCCACTACGAAGGCAAGGCTCAAGGAGCCCCGGCCCCCTGGCAGCAATTGCTCGATGCCCAGGCGCAGAATGCAGCAGAGAGCGACGATGAGAGCAAAGAGACACAAGTCGCGGCTCAAGGCTTGGCCCTGGCGGCTAGGTTGCTGGCGGGCAATTTCCATCTGGTGGCTACCAATGTCCCCTATTTGGGGCGTGGTAAGCAGTGCAGCGAGTTGCAGGATTTTTGTGAAGAGTACTACTCGGAAGCCAAAGCCGATCTGGCCACCGTATTTTTGGAGCGCTGCCTGGACTTTAACCCCCAAGGCGGCAGCTCGACGATTGTCTTACCGCAAAACTGGCTGTTTTTAACCAGCTATAAGAAGTTCCGCGAGAAGCTATTAACCGAACAGACCTGGAATCTATTAGCTCGCCTTGGCCCACGAGCTTTTGAAACTATTTCCGGTGAGGTGGTTCAGGCGATATTAATTACCCTAAGCAAAGGTGTGGCGCCTAAAGAGGCGTTGCTGCGTGGGGTGGATGTCTCCGCCCCCAAAACCGCCGCTGACAAATCCGCACAACTGCTGATTGAACCGCTTAAGAGCGTGGAGCAAGTGAAGCAGTTGGAGAATCCGGACTCGCGAGTGTCTTTTGATCAATCATTCAATGAATTACTTTTGGCTAGTTTAGCGGATTATGGGAAGGGAAGCACTACAGGTGATGGTCCAAGATTCCTCTTTAATTATTGGGAGTTCCCTTTAATAACCAAAAAACACGTGTATTGGTTAAATTCCCCAAATGGTAATTCATTTTGGTCAGGTAGAGAGCAAGTCTGTAAAGTTTCTCTTGATGATGTAGAACTTACGTCTCAACTGGGATGTAGATTACATGGACAAAATGTCTTTAACAGAAATGGTGTTGTCGTTAATAAGATGCGCAAGCTCGAACCATTTTTGTATGCCGGAGAGGCATTTGATGACAACATTTGTCCAATTTGCCCTTCTAATGAGGATATTTTACCTGCTATTTGGTCCTATGTAGAGTCGGAGCAATTTCATAGCAATGTTAGAGCGGTTGACCAGGCTTTAAAAGTTACGGCAGCGACGATTACTAAAGTGCCCTTCGATCTCGGATATTGGTCCAAAGTCGCCGAAAAGCAATATCCAAACGGGCTACCAAAATCCTACACGAATGATCCAACTCAATGGATTTTCCATGGACACCCCTGTGCATCGGTGATTTGGGATGAGGGCAGTAAATGGACCAAAGAGGGGCCGGTACGCTTCGATGAGACAGTGCTGCAAGTCGCGGTAGCGCGCCTGCTGGGCTATCGGTGGCCTGCCGAGCTGGACGAAGAGATGGAGCTGGCCGATGAGCAACGTCAGCTGGTCGATGAGGTGACCAAGCTGAACGCCTTTGCCGATGAAGATGGTATCGTCTGCCTCCCAGCTGTGCGCGGTGAAGCTCCGGCCCATACCCGATTGGAAAAATTGTTGGTGGCGGCCTACGAGGATGACTGGAAAAACGGTGCCCTGGATAAGCTGCTGACCGCCGTAGGTAGCAAGAGCCTGGAGCTTTGGCTGCGCGATAAGTTCTTCGAGCAGCACTGCAAGTTGTTCCAACATAGACCTTTTATCTGGCATATCTGGGACGGCCTAAAAGATGGCTTCTCCGCCCTGGTCAACTATCACAAGCTCGATCGCTCCGGCTTAGAGCGCCTGATCTACACCTACCTGGGCGACTGGATCCGCATCCAGGAGCAGGGGGTAAAAGAAGCCCGTGATGGTGCCGAAGAGCGCCTGACCGCCGCCAAAAACCTGCAACAGCGCCTCGAGGCCATCTTGGCCGGTGAAAAGGGGCTCGATATCTTTGTGCGCTGGAAGACCCTAGCCGAACAACCCATCGGTTGGGAGCCGGACCTCAATGACGGCGTGCGCCTCAATATCCGTCCCTTCCTCAAAGCGGCCGATGTCGGCAAAAAAGGCGCCGGTATCCTGCGCTTTAAGCCCAATATCAACTGGAACAAGGATCGCGGTAACGACGTCGCCACAGCCCCTTGGTACACTCTGGGCCTGCAATATGGTGAAAAAGAGGGGGCGCGTATTAACGATCACCACTTGTCGCTAGAAGACAAACGCGCCGCCAGAGCAAACCAACCCAAATGATGGAAGCCCTATGATCGATACGCTCAAGACGGTCAATGTTGGCCCTGCCCCTAGCTTGTCGCTGGCCTTTGGCCTGCGGCTCAATCTGCTCACCGGCGATAATGGCTTGGGTAAGAGCTTTTTGCTGGATATCGCCTGGTGGGCGCTGACTCGCCGCTGGCCAGCTGAGATCAACCCTAAGCTCACCACAGGGCGTAAAGCCCTGCCCAGTGAGGTTGGGGAGGCGAGCATCAGCTTTTCATTTACCGCCAAGAGTAAACGTGAAGAGTACCAGAGTACCTTTGCCCGCCGTGAACAGAGCTGGACCGGCCGCCCCGGGCGGCCTGCCAACCCTGGCCTGGTGCTCTATGCCATGGCTGACGGGAGTTTCGCGTTGTGGGATCCGCACCGTAACTACTGGCGCACCCAGGGAGAGCTCGATATTCAAGAGCGTCTGCCCGCTTATGTCTTAAGCCCCAGTGAAGTATGGGATGGCCTGGCCAGTAGCGATGGCAGTTGGTTGTGTAATGGCCTTATTCGCGATCTAGCCAGCTGGCAAAAAGAGAAAGGGGCGGCATTTAAACACCTGAAAGCGGTACTTAAGGCGCTCTCCCCTTCTCCTGATGAGATCCTGACCCTGGGAGAGCTAACCCGGATCAGCCTGGATGATGCGCGGGATATCCCGACCATCCGCATGCCGTACCAAAAAGATGTTCCGGTGGTGCATGCCTCATCAGGGATGCGGCGTATCTTAGCCCTGGCCTATCTGCTGGTGTGGGCCTGGCAAGAGCATCAGCAGGCGGCCAAGCAACTGGGGGAACCGGTGACCCCCCAGATCACCTTTTTGATCGACGAGATTGAATCTCACCTGCACCCCAGCTGGCAGCGCAGCATAGTGCCCACCTTGCTGAGCGTCATGGGGTTGCTTGATAAACAGGCCAAGGTGCAGTTGATCACCGCGACCCATTCCCCCTTGGTGATGGCCTCGGTCGAGCCGCTGTTTGATGCCAGCCAAGATGCCTGGTTTGATCTGGATCTGGCCCAAGGCGAGGTGATGCTCACCCGGCGAGCTTTTGAGAAGCAGGGGGATGTCACCAGTTGGTTAACCAGTGATGCCTTTGACTTACCCAGTGGGCGACCGCAAGAGTATGAACAGTTGATCAAGCAAGCTTCGGCGCTCTTGGGGCAAGCGGCTCCGGATCCCCAGGCGCTCGCTGCCATGTATCAGAAATTGCTGCTCGCGTTAAAGCCGACCGATGAGTTTCTATTTCGCTGGCGTGCCATCTGCGATAAGAAGGGCTGGCAGTTATGATCCCGGTGCAATTGCAACCTGAGCCTGTTGATTTTGATGCCAGAGTGCGCCAGCCGGGGCATGATTGGTTAGCCACTAATGGCATAGCGCCCAATGCCCCACCACCAGTGGCATCGGATTTGCCCAACTATTGGACGCGTTCTAACAAGCAGCTGTGGGATGCCTACAGTGGTGTCTGCGCCTATTTGGCGATCTATTTTGAGTGGGTTATTGGCGCGGCCTCGACCGATCACTTTGTGGCCAAATCGCAGAATGCGGGTGAGGCCTATGAGTGGGATAACTACCGCCTGAGCGCCTTTGGTCCGAACCGCAATAAGAATAAGTTTGATGATGTGCTAGACCCCATCGGTTTGGCCCCTGAGACCTTTATCATCAACTTTGCCAATGGTGAGATTGCGGTCAACCATGCGCGTTATCCTGCCGGAACACCGCATGCCGATGCCGCCGCTGAGACCATTACCCGTCTCAAGCTGGATAGCCAGGAGCATAACCAGATGCGCGCCCGCCATTATGACAACTATCTGAGAAATGACTGTTCGCTCGCTTTTTTACAACGCCACTCTCCCTTTGTTCATGGCGAGCTGATCCGCCAGGGGTTGGCTTAAGCCTTAAGGCGCGAAACAGAATCGAGAATTCCATGCAAGTTATCGACTATCTGGTTACCCAATTGCGCGACAGTGCGCGTTATAACTCTCAGGTGCAGGTACCGCCCGCAGTGGTGCTCTGGACCGATGAAACCCGGCAGTGGCAAGCCGCCATGCCGATTATCAAGCGCTATTTACCCGAGCTGCTCGAGCTGGGGGAGTATCGACCCGCCGAGCGTACCGGTCCTGCCATTTGGCTAAAGTGCATGATTGCAGGTACTGCACCAGAGCAATCCCTACCTACTGATACCATCCCGATCCTCTATCTGCCCGGCGTCAGTCGCAAAGATTTGCGAGCCATCGACCAATGCTCGCTTGCCTTGCAGCCTCTTGCCGAATTGCAATATCGCGGCTGCTGGTGGGCCTATAACACTGCCGGTCGGGATTGGAGCGTGGGCTCTTTTTTAAGTAATCCCAAAGTGGGGTTGCAGCTTGATGTCGCTAAAGATGGTAAAACCCAGCAAGCGTTGCTAGAGGTGTTGCCTGATCTGCTTGAAGCCCAGGCCGCTAGTTTGCAGGGCAAACGGTTAGAAACTAGCGATCTCTATGCGTTGGCGGGGGGCGACCCAATCCGCAATATGCTGGCTTGGCTCAATGAGCCTGAAGCCATCCAAAAGGAGTGGCAGCAGAGCAACCGCTGGCAGCACTTCTGTGGGCAGAGCCAAGATGCGTTTGGTGTTGATCCTGCAAAAGCTGAGATAGCTGCGTTGTTACCGCTGCTTTGTGACGCGCAGGGCCCATGGCAAGCCGTGTGGGAGCGTTTTAGCGACACGGCCACACACCACGCTTCGTTGGTTAGAACATTGCATCAGGTGCAACCCAGCGAATTGATCTTTGAGCCTGCCCGTTACCCCTTTTGTAATCAGCATGAAGAGCAACGGTTGGCGCAGACGCTCACCGCCTTGGTAGCAGAAGAGGTCGTAATCCTCCGCACTCGCCTAATGTCGCTCAACGTTGAGCATGCAACTCGGCGTGAGTGGTTATGGGCCGGGCTCGGGCTCTCGCCCTGGGCGATGCTGCTTGCCCCCTTGGCTCAACTTGCCGAGCTGACTCGTCAACCACTGGGCGGGCCGGATATCGAGACCATGGCCAGCCATTACCAGGAGAAGGTATGGCAGACCGATGATCTTGCCCTGCAGGTGATGGCCTTGGCGAGCGATAGCGCCATGGAGCAGGTGGCCGCCGCGCTGCTTGGCAAACTTTATACCCCTTGGTTGGAGGCTGTGACCCTGCACTTCCAGCACTTGGTGAAGAGCCAGGGCTATCCTGGTGGTCAGGGAGTGCAAGAGCCAGTCGGATCATATCAGGGCGCCAGTACCGTGCTCTTTTTTGTCGATGGCTTGCGTCTTGATATGGGCTACCGTCTTCAGCATCTACTGGAGAAGGCTACCCTGCAAGCCAGCTTGAAAACCCGTTGGAGTGCGCTCCCCAGTTTGACTGCGACCGCTAAAGCCGCAGTGACGCCCCTTAGCCCCTTGTTGACCGGTGATCTGGAAAACGACGATTTTGTCCCGCAGTTTGCCGACAGTGGCGCCGATTTCTCGAGCCATCATTTCAAGAAGGGGCTAACCCAAGCCGGTTGGCAATATCTGGAAGGTCACGATTGTGGTGAGCCAGAGCAAGGTAAGGCCTGGGTGCAATGTGGCGACCTGGATAATCTGGGCCACGAGCGTCAGCAAAGCCTGCCGAAATTTATCGATCATGCCTTAAAAGGGGTGGTTGAGCGGATAGTGAGCCTGCTGGAGGCCGGTTGGACGAGGGTACATGTGGTGACCGACCATGGTTGGTTATGGAGCCCAGGGAAGTTACCTAAGGCTGAGCTGACCAAACACATGACGGAACTGCGCACTCCGCGCTGCGCCATTTTGAAAGGTAATGGCCAGAGTGACTACCTGCAATGCCCCTGGCATTGGAACCCCGCAGTGCGAGTAGTGATGGCCCCCGGGATCAGTTTGTTCCAGGCGGGGGATCACTATAATCACGGCGGTGTGAGTCTGCAGGAGTGTTTAACGCCAGAGCTGATGGTTTCAAGGTAACAAGGGTATAGGTGGGAGTTGTTGGTACAACTCCCTGTTTGAGATGGCAAAGAAAAAAGTAGGTAAAAAAGTAGCACCTATCGTCCCGCATCGTGGTGGCGTAGAGTCGAGAAGTATCTGGAATATTGCTGCCGCTGTGAGCCAGGATCAGTTGCCCCATCACGCACAAGATGAGGCACTGCCTTTTGTTATATCACCAGCGAGCGGATGGCCCTACTCAACGGCTGGATCGTCTACTGACGCGGAGGGTTATATTCGAATTTACCATCATCGGGATTATCTATTTAGAAAGTTAAATACGACTCCGATAGTTGGTAATGTCAATTTTAAGCCTCCCAAAAAGAACAAGAACAAACGAAAAGTATTAACTTTATTGCGTATAAAAGGACCGCCATCATTTATATTTCCTGCGTCAGCTATAGATAACTTACTCATCGAACTAGCAGAGCTGAATCAACTTCATGATTACAATGAGAGGCAAGGTATAGCATCTTCTCTTTCTATATCGCTTTCTAATGACTGGCCTTATTCAAGAGAGTCAGCTCAATCTGAGTTTGATGAGTATATTAGAGTCTACCATCATCGGGATTATTTATTCAAAAAGTTAAACACGACCCCGATAACACGGAGTGTTGAAAACAAAAAATTCAAAAATAAAGGTTCTGGACGTGATATTTTAACTCTGCGTAAAGTAGGGAATGTGGCACAATTTTCGTGGCCCACGACCACTATACTCACGTCAAATCACAGTTTGACGGAGATTAACTGGCCTAAGATTGGCATCCTACAAGCGGTTGGGTATAGAGTCGGCGATAAAGGATTGTTTAAAAATGAACGACAAAAGATTTTAAATGAAGTATATAAAAACCAATTGCCATTGGTCGAAAGCCAGTCCTATATGGATGAGTGGGGATCTCCTAAATCATCGCAAAGGCTATATAAAATCGCATATACTATTGCTGCGCTGGTCAGAAATGCAAAAAGAAAAACAAGGGCCGATATGCGATGTGCAATAAGTGAGTGGGAAAGCGATCTCTCTTGGTTAAGAGATAAGTACTATGTTGATATGATGTGGGATTGGCCATCTACTTAAAATAAATGGCCAAGTGTATGAAATCATTTTTTGAAAATGGAGTGACTTTTAATCCTTGTCGATGATATGTTGGTTTCATCAGTTGACGATGCCAGCGCCACACCCC
Organism: Aeromonas sp. FDAARGOS 1409; assembly: GCF_019048705.1. Taxonomy (NCBI): domain Bacteria; kingdom Pseudomonadati; phylum Pseudomonadota; class Gammaproteobacteria; order Aeromonadales; family Aeromonadaceae; genus Aeromonas; species Aeromonas sp. FDAARGOS 1409. Next base: position 3,792,601 of record NZ_CP077395.1, on the reverse strand, counting down.
GCTTAAATAAAACGATGATGGTGTCATCGTAGTCAATATCTAGTGCAGCAGATAATTCAATAAGGTCATCTTCATCCATGGTGCGTTTATAGGCACTCTGTTGCCGTGATAAGTTATAAACGCTGAAAATTGTCGCCATCAATCGCTTGCTATCTGTACTCTCACCACCACCAGGATAGACGATCTGGTTAAATAATAGTGGCTCACCCTGATCAAGGTTTCTAATAAATGATAAAGTTCGTTCTTTGGCACAACTCTCGGTAAAGTCATTGTAGGTTGCACCATTGACCCACTGTGCCTTAATCCAGTTTTGATGTTCCCCTCGCATAGCCCGGCCACTTTTTATAAAAGGCCCACCATCTTTAAGATACTCTTCTCGAATAAGCCTAATCGCTTCTAATTCATCACTATCGAGATTGTATTTGCTGAAGTCTGGTTCTGTTTCATGCAATTTTGCTGGGACGATGCGATATCGCTCAGTTAAATAGATAAGCTGGTCCCGTTGAATAGATGTTTTTACGGTATGGTCGACACTACTGCTAATGGTTAGGCCTCGGTCAAAACCAGAGACCTCGTAGCGTTCGCAGATATGTTCAAACTGCGCTTGTAAGGCTGCAAAGTCACAGTGTTCAGATTGAGACTCAAGATGATCCAGTAATTCACTGTAAGCCCCGATAGCATCAAGGTTAGTATAATGGATTGCTGTGATATTGTTATGGTAGCCACAGGCACGACCAATATTTGCTTGGACGATTGCGGCGATATTGGAGATGGTACTATCCCAGCTGTTGATTAGCTCCTCTTTCATTTTTGAGCCGAAGTTTATTCCTGCTCGAAAGCCTGCCACGGTAATGGCAATGAGTTTATCATCAAAGAGGCTGGCTGCATCATAAGCGTATTTGAAGTCTTGAATCGAGCTAATTTCATGTTCTTCGACGCCAGCTAGCTTTTGGCCAATGATAAAAATCTGGTCCTCTGCAATTCCTTGCTCGAGCAGTATGGCCTTCACTGAAGCAGCTGCACCACTTTGTACCCTAACTAGACTCCAACCAGGGCCTTGATGTTCAAGGAATTGTCTAATAAATCGTCTTCGTAATAACGAGTCTTGGCAAAAATCGCGCTGTGTCGGATCAAGTTTCACGATCTGATGACGCTTATGCATGCTCCGAATACCGTGGTAGTCGTTGCTTGTTTTGTGAAATACCAGTTGAGTGTGGTACTGATGTTTTAGAATAGAGTCAGCGCCAGCGGCATAGAGAGCGCTAAAAGGTGTTGCAGAGATAAATGCAATCTTACAATCTTTATTTTCACTATCAAGGTAATTGAATACATCGCTGTAGCGAACGCCATCTTGATGAGTGCCGTAGTGGCACTCATCGACGATGATCAATCGTGGTGGTTGATGCTTAAACTCGGATGCCAGGGAAAACCTGAAGTTTGTAAAGTTGCTTACCACTATGTTGGGGCATGCAGCGAAGTCAGACTTGGCTTGATCTAACAGCGCAAGGTCAGCCATCGTGACCAAGTACAAGGTATCCTTTAACTTACGACGATCACATAAGTCACTGTCAGATAATGAATTCCGCTGCAGGCAACTGAGTGCCAAGGCAATACCGGATTTTCCTGATTGCATCTCTGCCGCGATGACGACCGCTCTTGAACCATTTTCAAAATGACGAAAAGCACGCTGCGCCGCATTTATCTGATGTGAAAAAGTATGACCAGATAGTACTGATGCAACTTTTTCTCTATGCCGTGTAACCTGATTGTTCATGTGACTGTCTAACTCGCTTAAGCGTTGCGCTGTTGCTCAGAAAATTGTGACTCATCATGGATGATAGTTTCATTTTCTGGCAGTTCATTGGCGGCTGCTTTCATACGGCTTGCCTCGGCATTATATTCACCACGCTTATAGAGTACGAACATGGTGCTATCGTGCTCTATACCAAAATGATCACACATTTCATGAACATCATCTTCAGTCATGACCCATTTTTTGACATTGTTTCGCCGAGACATGTTATAAATGCTGAATATAGTGGCAGTGACAAGTTTTTGCTCTGTGTATTCACCAGAGCCAGGCATGACAATGGTATTGAACTCCAGTGGCGAATTATCATCCAGTTGTTTCGTGAACTTCAGAGTCCTTTCTCTCATCGTACCCTCTTTTAGGGCTTTTTCTTTATTATCATAAGTATCGCCATTGACCCATTGTGCTTTCACCCAGTTTTTCTTGGCTCCACGCATGGCACGAGAAGACTTTACCGAAGGACCAGAATCTCTGAGTAGCTCTTCGCGCAGCAGTGCTATGGCCTGTAGGATTAATTTGTCATCGGTGTGTTGTGTGAAGTCGTAATCAGGCTCAAGCAACTTGGCTGGAACGGCAACGTAGCTATCGGTCATGTAAGTTTCAACATCACCAATGGGGCGACGTCGCTTATTCTTAACCGTTAACCCTACATCCAAACCATTGACATTAAACTCTTGGCATACATCTTCAAAAAATTCCTTTAGACCGTCAAAATCAGAGGCAGCATGTTCACTGGTGTTTTTATCAAGGTAATCCAGGATTGCCCCATAGGCTTGGGCAGCATTTAAACTGGTAAAGTGATGTGCATCTCGATTGTCATGGTAGCCACAGGCACGGCCAATGTTAGCTTGCACCACAGCGGCGACACTGGTGACGGTACTGTCCCAGGTAGCAATTAGGCGCTGTTTCATATCTTGACCAAAGTTAATCCCTGCTCGACAGCCAGCTACAGTAATCGCAATAAGCTTTTCGTCAAAGTCGATGCACTCATCGAACTCTTTTTTAAACCGTTCAATAGTCGTTAATTGGTCTTCTGGGACACCACTGAGATCTTTGCCAAGAATATGAACATTCTGATCTGCAAATCCAGCTTGAATAAAACCATTTTTTGCCTCCATAGCGGCACCTGGTGGCACCCTGACCAATACCCATCCAGCACCTTCATGTTGTTCAAGTAAGCTCAATAGTTTTTCTTTAGCAGGCGAGTCATCAAGAATATTCCTCGAGTCAGAATCCAATCCCGTGACTTTATTGCAACGCAGCATTTCCCGAACACCGTAGTACTCGTTACTGGTGCGATGGAATACCAATTTGGTATTAAAATCACGCCGTAAAATTGAGTTGCGAGCTGCCTCTTCGGCTGCTTCTGCAGCTTCGATAGCCTCTTTATCTCTGTAATTATGTTTTGCTATTTCTTCTTCGTGCTTGGCAACATCATATTCAGTCTCTGCCGCATAGAGAGCCCCAAATGGCGTCGCAGAGATAAACACTACTTTGCAATCTTTATTCTCTTTTTCGAGGTAATCAAAAACCTTGCAGTACCGAATAGCTGCTGCATTTGAGCCATAGTGACACTCGTCAATCAGGATCAGTTTGGGCGGATTGCCTTTAAAACTTCGCTCTAAATCTTGGTCGAATCGAATAAAGTTACTCACAACAACGTTTTTGGCATCCGTCAGATCTTTTTCTGCCTGCTCTAACAAGGCAACGTCAGGCATGGTCACCAAATATAGAGTGTCTTTGAGCTTAGTTCGGTCGCAGATCTCTTCATCAGTCAGTGAGAGACGCTGCAAACAACAAAGAGCGAGTGCCACACCAGACTTACCAGCTTGCATCTCTGCAGCAGTGATAACCGCTCGGACATTACCACTCAGTGCATCGAATGTTTTTTGTGCTGCGATACGTTGATGATCGTGTAATTTTTTTCCTGTAAGGATGGCGTTAACTTTTTGTCGCAAAGAGTCGGCTTTAGCTGTCATGGAAGAGAGGTCAGTTCAGTTAATGAGTGATACCACTAGTTTCACACAGCTCGTTGCTGACTCCAACAAAGAGTCCGTAGAACGTACGATGCTTATCGCCGGTTTATTGGGGCGCGAACCGGCCTCAAGCCATCCAGGTGTAAATTCGTGGTGAAGATTCTACTTGTCCAAGAGCAGATCACTCTGGTCGCTGCAATCAGTGGGAAGATAATCAAGGTGCCAGTTGGCCTTCCCGTACTGCGGATTGTCTGAAATGGCACTGACTCGATTTAAGGCTGGCTATCCGATAGCACGATCAGTGTAAAAACAAGCAGTGTGAAAACAATCAAGGCGCCAGTGGCGCCTTGATTGTTTGGGGAGATGGTCGGTCAGCGCTGGCCGTTACCGAAACAGCCATTCCATATCGTCCTCTTCCTCACGCCACCTCGTTTGCTGCTGATCCCAGCGGGCCGCCAGATAGGGTTTGAGGGTCTGCAGGGTGGTGATCTCGGCCAGCTGGGTAGTCAGGTGGTCGATATCACGCAGCAAATAGTCCCGATGTTCGGCAAAGGCCTGCTCGGTCTTTTTCTTGGATGATTGCTTGAATTTGTGCAGCACCGCGCCCATCAGCCCGTCTTGCCCGCCGTAGTAGCTGACTTCGAGCTCGCGTAGCTGGCGTTTCAGCATCGGGTTGAGGTAAGCAAGGTTCTCGTCACTGAGCAGGTTATCGAACTCGGGTAGGTGGGCGTGGGCCAGCTGCAACAGGGTGAACATCTCTTTGTTTTCCCAAGCCTGACTGAGTTGGCCCATGATGCGGGTCTTTTCCGCCTGCATGGCGGGGTCGGGTTCCCGATCCGGGTGCAGCGCCAGGGCGAGCTTGCGATAGAGCTGCTTGAGGCTGGATTTGCTGAACAACTGTTCGATGCGCGTCTCTTCCTCTTGCTCACGACGGGTGCGCGTGTGGGCAAAAGCATCTTGCTGCTCAGCGCTGAAGGGGGACTCATCGGAGAACAACTCATCATCGTCGAAGAGGGCATCCTCTTCCTCACCAGCGGTGTCACTCCCGTTGGCCATTTTCTGCTTCGCCGCGTTTATCAGGTACTCGTGCAACAGATCGGGGTTTTTGACCATATCGCGCAAGGTGTCGATGTCTTCGGGGCAGTGACCACAAGTTTCCATCAGCATATGGGTAAGTTCATCACACTGATATTCGAGCTGTTCGTCATCCATGTGCAGGGCGGTATTGGTTTGGATTTGGTGATAGAGGGGGGCCAAATCCATCTCGCCACGAAACGGATTGGACTCGAGATAGTTGATGAGATCGTGGATCCAGTGGTGCAATGTCTCCCGTTGCCATTGGGTAAAGCTCTTGCGAGCCGTAAAGTCGACCAGTCGCTTGGCGAGGGTAAAGATGAGCTCGCACTGCTGACGCTCAAGGGGCTCTATTTCGGAGGTGAAGCGCTGATAGATATCGCGGCCGTTGAGGGCTTGCTTGTCGATTTTTGCCTGTAGGTTTTCGAGCGCTTGCCAGTTGCGGTGGAAGAGGTCGAGGGCGGGGTTACCCGTCGTGGGGGAGGGCTGGCGAGCGGGCTGCTTGCGAGCTGGATTACGAAGAGACATAGGCCGCCTCCATGGGCGTGATTATGTTCGCTAAAACAAAAAAACCGGCACGGGGCCGGTTTATCGCCGCGCATAAATTGCACGGGTCTGTCTTGCTGATAAGCGGCTGGCAATATCAAAGCCATCTGCTACCAGCAACAGAGAAATAATGGGGTGGCTGATGGGGCTCGAACCCACGACAACCGGAATCACAATCCGGGACTCTACCAACTGAGCTACAGCCACCACTGAAATCTTTGCCATCTGTGTTTGCCAAGGACTCGCCAAGGCTATCGAGGGAGATATTGATGAACGGGCTAAAAATCACCTTCACCATCAATAACACACTGATTTAAAACACATTTTAAATGGCGCGCCCTGCAGGATTCGAACCTGCGACCCACGGCTTAGAAGGCCGTTGCTCTATCCGACTGAGCTAAGGGCGCGTTGTATCAAGAAATCCTAAGGACTTCCCGATGAACCTGGTCGGTGATAAAGGATTCGAACCTTTGACCCTCTGGTCCCAAACCAGATGCGCTACCGGGCTGCGCTAATCACCGAAAATTCGTGCTCCAGCATACCTTCGGCGGCACCACTGGGCAACGGGCGGGCATCATACCCAAGCGCCAAAGTCAGCGTCAACGACTTTTTCCGCCAGTAAATTCAAGTGCCTACTTATTGCCCGTCAGGCGAGAGCCGCTAACACCCGCGCCAAAAAAATGCGACAATGCGCCGCAGTTGAACACAGGATGAGTGAAGAACGATGTCTGCCAAAATCATTGATGGAAAACAGGTTGCGCAAACGATTCGCAACCAGGTCGCCGCGCAAGTCCAACAGCGGTTGGCACAGGGGAAGCGGGCACCGGGTCTGGCGGTGATCCTGGTGGGGCTGGATCCGGCCTCCCAGGTCTATGTGGGCAGCAAGCGTCGTGCCTGTGAAGAGGTGGGTTTCGTCTCCCGCTCCTACGATCTCAGCGCCACGGCCACGCAGGACGAGCTGCTGGCGTTGATCGACAAACTCAATGAGGATCCGGCCGTGGACGGCATCCTGGTGCAATTGCCCCTGCCGGCCCATTGCGATACCACCCAGGTGCTGGAGCGTATTCGCCCCGACAAGGACGTGGATGGCTTCCACCCCTACAACGTGGGCCGTCTGGCCCAGCGCATTCCGGCGCTGCGCCCCTGCACCCCCAAGGGGATCATGACCCTGATCGAGGCGACCGGCGTCAAGACCCACGGTCTGCACGCCGTGGTGGTCGGGGCCTCCAACATCGTCGGCCGGCCCATGACCCTGGAGCTGCTGCTGGCAGGCTGCACCACCACCACCTGCCACCGCTTCACCCAGGATCTGGAGGCCCAGGTACGCCGCGCCGATCTGCTGGTGGTGGCGGTGGGCAAGCCGAACTTCATTCCGGGGGAGTGGGTCAAGCCCGGCGCCCTGGTGATCGACGTGGGCATCAACCGTCTGGCCGACGGCTCCCTGGTGGGGGACGTGGAGTTTGAAACTGCGCGCAGTCACGCCGCCTTCATCACCCCTGTGCCCGGCGGTGTGGGCCCCATGACGGTGGCCAGCCTGATGGAGAATACCCTGAGCGCCTGCCAGGACTATCACGACGCCTGAGTCAGCGCCCTCTGGCGCAAACAGCAAAAAGGGAAGGCCTGGCCTTCCCTTTTTCATTGCGCGGTCTCTGTTCCCCGAAGGTCAGATCAGCGCCAGCGCCGCCGCCAGATCGGCGATGAGATCGTCGGCGTCTTCCACCCCGATGCTGAAGCGGATGAGATCGTCATTCACCCCGGCGGCGAGGCGACTCGCCTCGTCCATGGCGGCGTGGGTGGTGCTGGCCGGGTGGCAGGCCAGGCTCTCGAGATCACCGAGGCTCACCGCCTGCACGAAGAGTTGCAGGTTGTCGAGCAGGGTGGCGCAGCGCTCAAATCCGCCTTCCAGCTCGATGCTCACCATGCCGCCAAAGCCGCTGGCGAAGGCGCCGAGGGCATCGTGGCCCGGATGGCTGGCCAGCCCCGGGTAGATCACCTTCTTCACCGCCGGGTGGGCGGCGAGGAAGTCGGCCACCTTCTGGGCATTGTGCAGGTGGGCATCCATGCGCAGGGGCAGGGTCTTGACCCCGCGCTGCAGCAGGTAGGCCTCCTGGGGGCCTATGGGGGAACCGATATGCTTGAGGGCCACGGTGCGCACCGACTTCATCAGGGCGTGGGAGCCCGCCACCACCCCGGCGATGATGTCGCCGTGACCACCCAGGTACTTGGTGCCGCTGTGCATCACCAGATCGACGCCGAGCTCCAGCGGGCGCAGCAGGTAGGGGGTGAGGAAGGTGTTGTCACACACCGTGATGGCGCCCACCTTGCGGGCCGCCTCCACCACCACCCGAGGATCCACCACCTTGAGGGTGGGGTTGGTCAGGGTTTCGAACAGTACCACCTTGGTGGCGGTGCGGATGTTGGCCAGCAGATCCTGATCGCTCTCGTAGGCGGTGACCTTGATGCCGGCGCGGCTGAAGGTCTGCTTGAGAAACGCATCGGTGCCGCCGTAGAGCGGGCCTATATAGGCCACTTCATCGCCGCTGTCCGCCAGGGCATACATGATGGCGCTCACCGCCGCCATGCCGCTCGCCACCACCAGGGCCTCGTCGGCGCCCTCCAGGGCCGCCAGCTTCTGCTCCAGCTCGGCGGTGGTGGGGTTGCCGAAGCGGCTATAGATGAAGCCGGGGGCCTGACCGGCGAAGCGTTCCTTGCCCGCCTGGGCGTTGAAGTAGCTGAAGGTGCTGCTCTGGTAGAGCGGGGTGGTGAGGGCGCCGGTCTGGGGGTCGATCCGCTGGCCGCTGTGCACGCTCATGGTCTTGAATTTCATTTTTGACTCCGTCATTGCCAGGCTGTGGCCCAACTGCTTGTGTTATCCGGGGCGCCGCGGCGCCCCCGTATTAATGCTGCATGGCTGCGTCAGGCGAGCTGTGGCTCGCGCCGCTCGCTCTTTGCCGTCTGCCCGCTGGTTGTCTGCGGATTGGCGGACGCCGGGGCGACGCCATAGTGGCGGGCCGCCACATCCGGGTGGGAGCGCAGCCGTCCCTTGAGCACGTTCTCCCCCACCTGGTAGAAGAGCGGGTTGGCGGGATCGCTCTGGGGCCCCTCGGCCAGCGCCGCCAACTCGGGGGAGAGTGACAGCAGCGGCACCGTCGCGTCCAGCCTGGCCGCCATGAAGAAGGCGCAGGAGAGGCGTGACACCCCGGGCGGCGGGCTCTGCACCCGGTGCAGGGTGGCCTTGAGGTAGCCGTCGGAGGCGAGCTCCAGCAATTCGCCGATGTTGACCACCAGGGCCCCCGGCAGGGGGGGCGCCGGGATCCAGCCCTGGGCCGTCTCCACCTCGAGGCCGGAGTGATCGTCCTGCATCACCAGGGTCAGGTAGCCGGGATCCTTGTGGGCGCCCACCCCCTGGCCGCTGCCCCCCGCCTCCTGTCCCGGGTAGTGGATGAGCTTCATGTGCTGGTAGGGGGCACCGCGAATGCTCTCGTCAAACACCCCGGCCGGCTGCTCCAGCACTTCGGCGAAGGCATCGAGCAGGGTGAGGGTGATGGCGCTCAGCCGATCCTGCCAGGCCAGCAACTGCGCCTTCATCCCCGGCAGGGCGGCAGGCCACTGGTTGGGGCCGATCAGCCGCTGCCAGGGATGGGTCAGTTGGGCGGTATCGAGCGCGGCCTCCTCGTTCATGATATCGAACTGTTCCCGCTGATCCGGCCGCGCCCGGGTCAGCTCGGCCCCCACCTGGTTGTAGCCGCGAAAATGGGGGGAGTGCACCATCTGCACCGCCAGCTTCTCCTGCGTAGGCAGGGCGAAGAAGCGGGCGGCGAGTGCCAGGGTCTCCCGCTGCTCCTCCTCGCGAAGATCGTGACCCACCAGATAGAAGAAGCCGACCTCGCGGGCCGCCCGGCCCAGCTTGGCCAGCATCTGGCGACGTACCTCGGGGGCGCCCTGGAGCGCGGCGAGATCGATGATCGGCAGTGATGAATGTTCCATCTGCATCTCCTCAGCTATCGGGCCGGGAACCTTGATCCCTGACCGGTTAACACGGCGGCGCGCCATCCGAAGTGGATCCTGGGTGGGGGCGCCAATTGAACTGAGGTGATACTACGGTTCGGAGTTATAACGGCAAAACAACGAATTATTCTTAGTTATATACAAAATTCGAAATAGAATTCGACCCTCGTGGGGGTGCTGGAGGATGAAACGGGAAAAGTGGCCCTCTGCCGACTGTGCAACCCTGCCGGGTGCGGGCACGGCTGCCATCCACCCGGGACGGCGACAGGGAGAGGGACAAGGGAAAGCTGCGGGGAGGCTGATGCCTCCCCGCGGTGGACGGTCAGGTATGAACCCCGCCGTCATGGATCAACAGCTGAGCCTGCTGACTGGCGACGCGCGACAGCCTGGGCTCAGTAGCCCAGGGTGAAGCGCTGGCGCAGGTGGGCCGGCTGCTCCGCCTCGTTCAGTACGCCGTCCGCCAGATCGCCGACCGAGATCCCGGCGGGTTTGTCACCGTCAAACAGCACCCGATCGGCACCGAGGCGATAGCCGCCGCGCTTCTCGCCGGGTTCGAGGAACACGGGCGGGGAGACGAAACGCCAGTCGAGGACGGTTTCCCGGCGCAGTGCCCTGAGGCCGTCGCGGGCCGCGAGCGCCCCTTGCTTCCACTCGGCCGGAAATTCCGGGGTATCCACCAGTTGCACGCCCGGCGCTATCTCCAGGCTGCCGGCGCCGCCGACCACCAGCAACCAGCTGCTGGTCGCCTTGGCCGCCGCCACGATGGCGCTGGCACCCTTGAGGTACTGGTCGTAGATGTCCGGCACTGTCCAGCCGGGGTTGTAGGCACTGATCACCCGATCGTGCCCCGCGAGCACTGGGGCCAGGGCCTGGCTGTCCTGGGCATCCACCGCCACGGCGCGGACCTGGGGATGGGCTGTGACCTTGCTCACGTCACGCACGATGGCGGTGACCTGATGGCCGCGGCTGACGGCCTCCTGGAGGATGGCGGAACCGACAAAGCCGCTGGCACCGATGAGGGCAATCTTCATGGGAAACTCTCCTTCGCTGTGGGAATGGGGCTATCCTACGCCCCCGGATGTAATTTAATAATCCACTGAAAATTGCATTCACTTGTAAGCAGGGCTTCATAATGGATCAGCTCAGACGCTACGCCATCTTCGCCGCCGTGGTGGAGGCGGGCAGCATGACCGGCGCCGCCAAGGCCCTCGGCATGACCCCGTCCGCCGTCAGCCAGCATATCGGCCAGCTCGAGGGGATGCTCGGCCTGCCCCTGCTGCACCGCTCCACCCGCCGCCTCAGCCTGACCGAGGCGGGGGAGGTGGTATGGCAGGGGTGCCAGTCCCTGCAGCAAACCCTGAGCCAGACCGAGCTGCGCCTCTCGGAGGTACGCGACAGCCTGCTTGGGGAGGTGCGGATCACCGCCCCGGTGGGGATGGCGGGTCAACCTCTGGCACGGGCGCTCTCGCCGCTGCTGCAGGCGCATCCGGGCCTGTGCATCCAGATCATCGCCGACGACGAGAAGCGGGATCTCATCAAGGATCGCATCGACGTGGCGCTGCGGGTCGGCACGCTCGAAGATTCCACCCTGGTGGCTCGCAGGCTGGGACAGACCCGGATGCTGCTGTGCGCCGCCCCCGCCTACCTGGCGCGCAAGGGGACGCCGCGCAGCCCGGCGGATCTGCTGACCCACGACTGGCTGGCCTCGGAGATGCTGGGGGGAGGGTTGCTGTTGCTGGATGAGAAAGGGCAGCCCCACAAGGTGAAGCCCAGGCCCAGGGTGCTGTGCAACAACGTGCTGCCCCTGCGCCAGTTCACCCTGGCGGGACAGGGGATCTCGTTGCAACCCGAGGGAGAGATCGCCGAGGATCTCGCCTCGGGCCGCCTGCTGGCACTGCTGCCCGGCTTTCGGGCGCCCGCCATGGAGATCCACGCCATCACGCCCCAGCGGGAGATCCCGGAGAAGGTGCGGCGGGTGATCAGCGCCCTGCGCAGCCACTTCGCCGAGCACGGTCAGAGCCGCGCCCAGTGAGTGGCCGCGGGAGCGAGCAAGGGCGATCGGGATCGCCCGTGCGCCCCCGTCCCTTGCCCGCGCTCATTTCATGTAGAGCCCGCCGTTGATGGCCAGGGTCTCCCCCGTGATATAGGCCCCCGCTTCGCTCGCGAGGAAGGCCACGGCGGCGGCGATCTCCTCGGGCTTGGCGAGGCGGCGCATGGGAATGTCGGCCTTGATGCTGTCGAGCACATCGGTGCGGATCGCCGCCACCATGGGGGTGGCGGTATAGCCGGGGGCGATGGCGTTGACCGTGACTCCGAAGCGGGCCCCCTCCGCCGCCAGCGCCTTGGTGAAGCCCAGCATGCCCGCCTTGGCGGCCGAGTAGTTGACCTGGCCGAATTGCCCCTTCTGGCCGTTGACCGAGGAGATGTTGATGATGCGGGCGTCGCGCTGCTCGCACATGGCGTCGAACAGCGGCTGGGTCACGTTGTAGAGGCTGCACAGGTTGGTGTGGATCACCTCGAACCACTGATCCGGCGTCATCCGCTTGAAGGCGCCGTCCCGGGTGATGCCGGCGTTGTTGACCAGCACGTCGACCCGTCCCTCCTCCTGCAGCAGGTGGCCCAGGGTCTCGCGGCACATGGCGGTGTCGGCCACGTCCAGCGCCAGCAGGCGCACCCGATCCGGCTGGTGCCCCTGGGTGTCGAACCACTCCCTCGCCGCCGCCGCGCTGGTGCTGGAGTGGGTGGCGATGATGCGATAGCCCTGCTCCAGCAGGGCGGTGGTGATGGCGGTGCCGATGCCGCCACGGGCTCCGGTGATCAAGGCGATTTTCTTCATGCTGCTCTCCTTGGCATGTCACGACGGGAAGAGTGCCCTGCACTGCCCGGGCAATTGACAATGTTGTCGGCATCCACTGTGGCAGGAGAAGGCGTCACTTTTGTGACAGACCAGGAGGGCGGTTGGCGGACGAGGAGAGCGGCGCCTCGTCCCGCCGTCGCCGGCGAAGGCTTGCCGCCGGCACGGCGGCCATGTTTAATGTGGCCTCCCGGGCGAGCGAGCCCCTGCCGGCAGTGGTTTCGAGCGCATCATGACACCGACATCCCCCCTTCCATCCCCAGGCCAGGCGCCCGAGGCGCATGCCCACCTCACTCGCATCGAGCGGGTGCTGGACTATATTCACGCCAACCTGGATCAGGTGCTCTCCCTGGAGCTGCTGGCCGAGCAGAGCTGCTGGTCCCGCTGGCAGTTGCAGCGGGTGTTCCTGCACGAGACCGGCCAGACGGTGGCCCACTATGTGCGCGAACTCAAGCTGAGCCAGGCGGCGGAGGCGCTGCTCTCGACCCGGCAGCGGGTGCTGGATCTGGCGCTCAGCCATGGCTTTGGTTCAGAGGTGAGCTTCAGCCGCGCCTTCAAGCAGCAGTTTGGCTGCTCGCCCCTGGCCTATCGCAAGCGCGGCCTGCGGCTGGGGTTGCGCACCCCGCTGGTGCGGGCGGCGGCGCTGCCCACCCCGCCCAGGCTGGTGCAGGTGCGGATCGAGAGCCAGCCCGGCTTCACCCTGCACGGCGTCAGGGGGGAGATCCTGGGCCTCTTTGCGAAGGAGCCCGACTTCCAGCAGACGGTGCCCGCCATCTGGCATGCCCTGCGGGAGGCCGGCGGTCTGTGCCCGTCGAGGGAATGGCTGGGTGTGGTGGACGTCTCGGGGGCGGGGCCGAGGTTGCCCTACTGGGCCGGGATGGCGGCCGGGGAGGGGACACCGCCGCCAGGCCTGTCGCGCCTCGAGGTGCCGGCCCAGGAGTATGCGGTGCTCACTCACCTGGGCCCCATCGAGCAACTGGGGCAGAGTCTCAATTGGTTCATCCAGCACTGGCTGCCGGGCTCCTCCTACCGGGGGCTGGATGGCTTCGAGCTGGAGCGCTATCCCCCCGATTTCGACGCCAGGCAGCCGGACGCCCGCATGGAGTACTGGTTGCCCATCGCCCCTTGCGAAGAGCCTTGATCGCCTGCTCCTGCCGCCCTCATGCCGGGTGTCATCAGTCTGCGCCCCAGGACCCAAGGCGTATCGAGCCCGAGACAGATGACCATTTGAACCCACCCGTGCCGCCCGTTGCCGATGGATGTTGTCGGTTGAGGCTGACTTCCTCCTGATTTCTCCGCTTTTCCCGCCAAGATGCCCCAAATTGTTAATTTCGGGGCGAAATAGAACAATAAAATGCAAATGATATTTGTTACTATTCACATGCAGTAGGCAGTCGAGGATCAGATGCAACTTGTTCACCCCCCATTGACCGTGGTCGCCGCGACCATCTCCACCCTGTTGGCTGGCCCGGCGCTGGCCGCCGCTCCCGCGAGCACCGAAGCGGCGCGTGCCGACGAGACCCTGACCGTGCTGGGTCAGACCTATCGCAACACGGCGACCAAGACCCGGCTCGACCCCATCGAAACGCCCCAGGCGATCTCCGTGGTGGACGGCGAGACGCTGGAGCAGCGGGGGGTGAGCTCGGTGAGCGAGGCGTTGCGCTACGTGCCTGGCGTCAACACCGAGCTGCGGGGCGGGGCGGTCAACCGGCTGGATCTGTTCAACATCCGCGGCTTTGACAACTACCAGAACTTCTATGACGGTCTCTTGTTGCAATACAACGAGTGGAACCTGCAACCCCAGATAGATCCGGTGGCCATGGAGCAGCTGGAGGTGTTCAAGGGGCCGACCTCGGTGCTCTATGGCAGCATGCCCCCCGGTGGCATGGTCAACCTCATCGCCAAGCGCCCCCAGCGGGAGGCCAGCCACAACGTGAGCCTGGCGACCGGCACTGGCGCACTCAAGGAGATGACCCTGGACAGCACCGGGGCCATCGACGACAGGTTCGCCTACCGGGTGGTGGGGCTGGCCCGCCAGAAGGAGGGCCAGGCGGTGACCTCCGAAGAGGAGCGCTACGTGTTCGCCCCCTCCCTGGACTGGCAGCTCGGCGAGCGCACCCTGCTGAACCTCAACCTCTACTACCAGAAGGATCCCGCCGCCGGCATCTACACCACAGTGCCCGCCAGCGGCTCGGTCAAGAGCAATCCCCTGGGGCAGCTTGGCAGCGACACCTTCCTCGGCGACGAGAACTGGAACGAATACAACAGGGACGTGACCCTGCTCGGCTACAAGCTGAGCCACGACCTCAACGCCGACTGGCAGCTGCTGCAGAATGCCCGCTACATGGATGCGTCCGCCTATCAGCGCAACACCTACAACGCGGCCCTGGCGGCGGACTACCGCACCCTGGCGCGCAACGCCTACCTGACGGATGAAGACTCCCGCGGCTTTGTCATCGACAACCAGCTGGCGGGCAAGGTGCAGACCGGCGCGGCCCAGCACAACCTGCTGCTCGGGGTCGACTACCAGTATCTGGATGCCCACATCCTCTACCGGGACACCCTCGACTACTCGGCCCCCGGCATCGACATCTTCAACCCGGACCACAGCCAGATAGTGCCGGGAGCACTCACCTTCAACTACCAGGATCAGAAGGTGATCCGCCAGTCCCAGACCGGCGTCTATCTGCAGGATCAGGTGCGCCTCGACCGCCTGGTGGCCATCGGTGGCGCCCGTTACGACCGCTACCGGATGGACACCGACAGCCATACCCTCTACCTGGGGGCGGCTAGCCAGTCCCTGGCCCAGATCGATCAGGACAACCTCTCGTTGCGTCTCGGCGCCCTCTATGAGCTGGACCATGGCCTCTCGCCCTACGTGAGCTATGCCGAGAGCTTCGAGCCGGTGCCGGGGGCAGACAAGGACGGCAAGGCGTTCAAGCCGGCCACCGGCCACCAGTGGGAGGGGGGGCTCAAGTTCCTCTCCGAGGACATGAGCAAGACCTTTACTGTCGCTGCTTTCCATATCACCAAGGAGAACGCCCTGGTCACGGATCCGGACAACGTCTACGGGCCCAAGCTGCAGACCGGCGAGACCGTCTCCAAGGGGGTCGAGCTGGAGGGGCGTGCCGATCTCACCAGCCGGCTGGACCTGGCTTTCAGCTACACCCTCATCGACATGGAGATCACCCGTGACACCACCAGCCTGCAGGGCAAGACCCCGGTCTGGGTGCCCGAGCAGATGGCGTCGCTCTGGAGCAACTACCTGCTGGGCGGCAGCCTGGAGGGGATGCGGGTGGGCGCCGGCCTGCGCTACGTGGGGGAGGCCGAGATGGATGCCGCCAACACCGACAAGGTGCCGGACTACCTGCTGATGGACATGTCCGCCTCGTACGATCTTGCCGCCCTCAGCGCGAGCCTGAAGGGGGTGGGGGTGTCGCTCAGCGCCAGCAACCTGCTCAACAAGACCTACTACTCCTGCTACGACCAGAACAACTGCTGGTTCGGGGCACAGCGCAACCTGGAGGCTCGACTCAAATACGCATTCTGACCCTGCGCCCCGGGCTGCGTCCGGGGCATTCACCCTCTGCGGGCGGCGATGACCGCAAGCACGTCCTGCCACGGGGCCTGGGGGCGCTGGCGCTGCATGCCGAGCGCACCCTGGCGGCGGATCACGACACCCTGTTTGCGGCGGCGGCCAGCCTGATCCCCTCCCTCAGGGGGCAAGGACTGGCGGCGGGGAGTCGGCCTCCGTTGCTGGCCACTCACACCGAGGCGACCCCGACCGAGGTGGTGGCCGCCCTCCATGCCCACTGGCGGCAGGCACACCCGGAGGCGGGCCCCGCCTACTGGCTGACCCGCAGCTGGGGCATGCTCTGCTGGCAGTCCATCTATCTGGCCATGGTGGCCGTCTATCGGGTCGGCGCCGTGCCCGCGCTGGACAGACTGGGGCAGGGGTATGAGGCCGGGCTGGTGTCCGGCTTCTGTCTGCCCCGGGAGCCCATGATCAAGGGGGAGGTCGATGTGTTGATCAAGGCGGCGGGCACACGGGTGCGCAGCCACTGGCAGCAGCTGTTCGAGCTGTTTGCCGGGGTGCAGCGACTGCGGCCCGGATTCGTGCATCCGCTCCTGGCGGACGATCTGCTGGCGGCCCTGGTCAGGGTGCCCGATTTCTTTGGAGAGGTGAACCGGGACGAGGTAGCGGCTCATGCACCGCGCTGGCTTGCCGCCTGCGGCCTGCCGGCCTCGCATCTGGCGGGTTGGCGCGAGGCAGTGCGGCCTTTGGAGGCGGTCTTCCCCGGCTATGTGCGCCAGCGCTGCTGTCTGCACTACAAGCGCCGGGACGGGGAGCTGTGCGACAACTGTCCACGGCGACACGGCCAGGGCAGTTGCGAGGGGGTGGAGACTTAAGCAGGAAGAGTGGGCAGCAAGGGGTCGTGACGCCACGGCCCTGCGCCTGTGGCATCTGGCCGCCCCGAGGGGCGGCTTTTTCATGCCCTGTTACTGCGCGGCCATCCGGGTGCGAATGCGTTCGAACAGGCTCTGTAGGCAGGGCTGATCCCGGTCGGCGGCGCGCACGGCGCCATACATATGGCGGCGGATCCCGCCGCCCAGGGGCCTGGCCTGGAGCAACCCCTGGCGGACAAACTCCTCGCTGGCCCAGCGGGGCAGGGCGGCGACCCCGAGGCCAGCGGCAGCCATCTGCAGCATGACGGAGGTGTTGTCCACCGGCTTGCAGCGGGCGGGCTCCACCCCGGCGGGTTGCAGGAAGCGGCTGAACACGTCCATGCGGGCCCGCTCCACCGGGTAGACCAGCAGCACCTCGGCGCGCAAGTCGTCCGGCGCGATGCCACTCTGCTGGCAGAGGGGGTGATCCGGCGCCATCACCAGTTCGAGATCGAAGGCGAACAGGGGGTCGAAGTGGAGATCCCCGCGGGCCTGCACATCCGAGGTGAGCAGCAGGTCGAGCTGGCCGCCGAGCAGGGCGCTGATGGCATCGAAGCCGGGGACCGATTCGACCTCCAGATCCACCCCGGGCCACTGGCGACGAAAGTCCGGCAACAGCGGCAGCAGCCACTGGATGCAGCTGTGGCAATCCAGCGCCAGGTGCAGCCTGCCCGCCTCTCCGCTATGCAGGGCCAGCAACTGGCGCTCGGTCTGGGCCAGGGCGGGCAGCACCTGACGGGCCAGGGCCAGCAGATGCTGGCCTGCCGCCGTCAGCACCAGGGGGCGGCTCTTTCGAAGAAACAGCTCCAGATTGAGGCGGGTCTCCAGCTCCTTGAGCTGGTGGGAGAGGGCGGACTGGGTGAGGTTGAGGGTGAGCGCGGCCCCGGCCAGGGACCCTTGCTCCGCCAGGGCGCTGATGGTCTTCAGGTGTTTGAGATCGATGCCCGGATTGCTGCTCTGAGGGGGGCTGGATGGGGTGGGCGCGACCATGGCACTGCTCCTTTGTGCGTCAGTTGAGAAATTCTTGAGAGCCAGTTGAAGAGGATTCAATAGCCAGGGCCACCTTATCTTGTCATTTTGGATGTGTAAACATCTGGATGGCCAAACAATCCAGATCCTCATCAGATAAACGAGCATAAGGAATGGAACCTATGACCTGCGCACACACCCTGGGCTTTCCCCGTATCGGCGCCAAGCGCGAACTGAAATTTGCCCTCGAATCCTACTGGCGTGGCGAAACCACTCAGGCCGAGCTGGTCGCCGTGGGCAAGAGCCTGCGTGAGCGCCACTGGCATGCCCAGCGTACCGCCGGGGTCAACCTGCTGCCGGTGGGGGATTTTGCCTGGTACGATCAGGTGCTGGGTACCAGCCTGCTGGTGGACGCCGTGCCTGCCCGTCACCGCCACGGCGACACCGACCTCGACACCCTGTTCCGGGTGGCCCGTGGCCGTGCGCCGACCGGCCCGGCGGCGGCGGCTGCCGAGATGACCAAGTGGTTCAACACCAACTACCACTACCTGGTGCCGGAATTTTACCGTGACCAGCGCTTCAAGCTGGGCTGGAGCCAGCTCTTTGACGAGGTGGAAGAGGCCAAGGCCCTGGGGCTGCCGGTCAAGGCGGTGTTGCTGGGCCCCGTCTCCTACCTGTGGCTCGGCAAGGAGAAAGAGAGCGGCTTCTCCCGTCTCGAACTGCTGGATCGCCTGCTGATCGTCTACCAGGAGATCCTGGCCAAACTGGCGTCCCAGGGGGTGGAGTGGGTACAGATCGACGAGCCGGCCCTGGCGCTGGACCTGCCGGATGAGTGGCGCCTGGCCTACCTCAAGGCGTATGAGCGCCTGAGCGGCCCCTGCAAGCTGCTGCTCACCACCTATTTCGGTTCGGTGGCTCATCAGCGCGACATCATCACCAGCCTGAAGGTGGACGGCCTGCACCTGGATCTGGTGGCAGCCCCCGAGCAGCTAGAGACGCTCGTTCCGCATTTAGCGGCCCAGTGGGTGCTCTCCGCTGGCGTCATCAACGGCCGCAACGTCTGGCGCGCCAACCTGGCCAGGCTGGCGCCGACCCTCAAGGCATTGAAAGAGAGGCTCGGCGAGCGGCTCTGGGTCGGCTCCTCCTGCTCCTTGCTGCACAGCCCGGTGGATTTGACCCTGGAGCACGAGCTGGATCCCCAGACCCGCAGCTGGTTCGCCTTCGCCCTGCAAAAGTGCTATGAGCTGGGGCTGCTGGCGGACTACCTGGACGGCGGCGCCCTGGACAAGATCGAGGCTTACAGCCAGCCCATCGTGGATCGGGAGTCCGACAGCCGGGTCCACAAGAAGGCGGTGCAGTCGCGGCTGGCCAGCCTCACCAACAGCGACTTCAGCCGCCAGAGCGCCTACCCGGTGCGTGCCGAGGCCCAGCGCGCGGATCTCAAGCTGCCGCTCCTGCCCACCACCACCATAGGCTCCTTCCCGCAGACCGCCGCGATCCGGGGGCTGCGCCAGGAGTGGCGTGCCGGTCGCATCGACAACGGGGCCTACGAGGCGGGCATTCAGGCCCAGATCAAGGATGCCATCGAACGTCAAGAGGCCATCGGGCTGGACGTGCTGGTGCACGGCGAAGCCGAGCGCAACGACATGGTGGAGTATTTCGGTGAGCTGCTGGACGGCTTTGCCATCACCCGCTTCGGCTGGGTGCAAAGTTATGGCTCCCGCTGCGTCAAGCCGCCGGTGATCACCCGTGACATCGACCGTCCGACCCCCATGACGCTGGCGTGGGCCCAGTTTGCCCAGAGTCTGACCGACAAGCCGGTCAAGGGCATGCTGACCGGCCCGGTGACCATCCTCTGCTGGTCCTTCCCGCGGGAAGACGTGAGTCGCGAACAGTCCGCCCTGCAGATTGGCTTGGCCATTCGCGACGAGGTGGCTGACTTGGAAGCCGCCGGCATCAAGATCATCCAGATCGACGAGCCGGCGATCCGCGAAGGGCTGCCCCTGCGCAAGCAGGATCACCAGGCCTATCTCGACTGGGCGGTGCGGGCCTTCCGGCTGAGCGCCAGCCCGGTGGCGGACAGCACCCAGATCCACACCCACATGTGCTACAGCGACTTCAATCTCATCATAGAGGCGGTGGCGGCGCTGGATGCGGACGTGATCACCATAGAGACCAGCCGCAGCCAGATGCAGCTGCTCGAAGCGTTCGAGCGCTTCAACTACCCGAACGAGATCGGCCCCGGCGTCTACGACATCCACTCGCCGAACGTGCCGAGCCAGGGCTGGATTGAGGACCTCATCCGCAGGGCGGCCAGACAGATCCCGGCCGAGCGGCTCTGGGTCAACCCGGACTGCGGCCTCAAGACCCGCGGCTGGGAAGAGACCACCGCAGCTCTGAAGGTGATGGTCGATGCGACCCGGGCGCTGCGCGCCGAGCTGGCCTGAGCCGCGGGCATCTGACCGGCCAGGCGACACAGGCATCCAGTGGGTCCAAGCACCGATAACGAGTAAAACCCGCGCAATGAGGGAGGGGAGGCCGAGGCCTTCCCTCTTTTTTGCGTGGTGGCGTCCTTCTCGGGAGGCGGCCTGGCGAGCGGCGCGGCACCCGAGCCTCAGGGGCCGTCCACGCGCCCAGGCAGCCAGCGGATGTCGAGGGGCATTGCGATCCCCGATCACCGGATTGAGGCGTGCCGGGCCCGGGGCGCCGGGATCCTGAGGCCGCGATGACGCCCACGCTGGTGCTGGGCGGGGAGAAATGGCTAGAATCGCGCATTTCAAATAAATCTTATCGTCAGCGGGAGCAGGATGCAGTTCAGGGATTTCTTGCCGGTATCGACCAATACCAGCCTCAAAGAGAGTTGTTACGGCGCCCTCGGCGCCCTCGTCGGGTTGCTGGGCACCGCCTGGCTGTGCCGGTGGGGGCTGGGGCTCGAGGTGCACTGGCTCATCGCCCCCATGGGGGCCTCCGCCGTGCTGCTGTTTGCCGCCCCGGCCAGCCCCCTGGCCCAGCCCTGGTCCATCCTGGTGGGCAACGGGGTGTCGGCGCTGATGGGGGTATTGAGTGCCAGCCTGGTGCAGGACATGGCCCTCGCCTCGGCCCTGGCGGTGATGCTGGCCATCGCCGCCATGTTCATCACCTGCAGTCTGCACCCGCCCGGCGGCGCCGTGGCCCTGACCGCCGTGATCGGCGGGGAGGGGATCCGGGCGCTGGGGGTGAGCTACGTCTTGCTGCCGGTGCTGCTCAACTCCCTGTTGCTGCTGAGTCTGGGGCTGCTCTACAACCGGCTGCTGGGACGCCGTTATCCCCATGGCGGCAAGGTGGCCCCCAACCGCCACCAGACCGCGGATCCCCAGCCGAGCGCCCGGCTCGCCACCGGGGACATCGACTTCGCCCTGGAGAAGCACGGGGAGCTGCTGGACATCAGCCGCCAGGATCTGCAGGAGCTGCTGCAGGAGGCCCAGTTGCACGCCCTGCGGGGGCGGGTGGGCACGGTGCGCTGCCAGGATGTGATGTCGCGGGATCTCGTCGTCACGGCGCCGACAGCGTTTGCCATGACCGCCTGGCACCTGCTCTCCCACCACCAGATCAAGGCGCTGCCGGTGTCGGACGAGGAGGGCAGGCTGGTCGGCATCATCACCCTGCACGATCTGATGATCGACCGGGCAGGCCGCCAGCCCAGGGCTCGCGCCGAGCTCGAGCGGCTGAGGGTGGCGGATCTGATGACCCGGGAGGTGCGCACGGCGCGGCGCTACCAGCCGCTCTACGATCTGGTGGAGGCCTTCTCCGACGGCGGCCTGCACCACATGCCGGTGGTGGAAGGGGACAAACTGGTGGGGATCATCACCCAGTCCGACATGGTGGCGGCCCTGTTCACCCTGGCCCTGAAACCCGGAATGGCGAAAGAGGGGGCTCCCGCCAGCGAGCCATAAGAAACGGGCCCCGCGAGGGGCCCGTGTCGTTCAGGGTTTGCGGTAGACGGTCTCCCCCATGAAGACCGTCTGCTCGACCCGGGTGTCCGCGATCCGCTCCGGGGTGCCGGCCTGAATCAGGGCGTACAGATCTCGGTCCAGCACGATGAAGTCCGCCGACTTGCCCGCCTCGATGGAGCCGGTGATGTCCCCCTGTCGTACCGCCCTGGCCCCGTTGATGGTGTAGGCGGCCAGCATCTCGGTCAGCGAGGTGCGCTGGCTGGCGCGATATTCATCGCCGCTGCCGGCGGACTGCACTATACCGGCCGCCATGTTCTCGAACGGGCGCGGATCCCGGCTGTCCACCGGGGCGTCGCTGCCGGCCACCAGCACGGCTCCCGCCTTGCGGCTGCTCTCGACCGGGTAGAGGGCGCCGTGCAGGTAGCCCTGGGGATCGTAGAGCGCCTCGGTGAGGGGCTGCCCCGCCTTGCCTGGCTGGATGAAGGGGGTGACCAGCATGTCGTAGGCGAGCTGGGGCGTGGTCCAGGCGTAGGTGAAGGTGAGGTAGAGGCCGAGCGCGCCGAGGCGGCGCTGATCGTCCGGATGCACCACCTGCAGATGGGCCAGGGTGTGGGGAATGCCGCTGTCGCCGTGGTGGGAGCGAGCTGCCTCCAGGGCATCGAGGGCCACCCGGGTGCTGCGATCGCCGATGCTGTGCATGTGGATGCCAAAACCGGCTTCATCCAGCGCCGTGACGTAGCGCGCCAGATCCGCCTCCCGGTAGTTGACGATGCCGTTGCTGCCCGCGTCCTCGCTGTCCGCGGTGATGCTCACCTCGCCGCTGGCGGGGTCCAGGGCGAGGTGTGGGTGCAGGTAGTTCTCCAGCATGCCGGCGTTGGGCAGGAAGGGGGGCGTGGTGAAGGGATCCCCTTCCAGCACCCCGTCGAGGAAGATTTTCACCGTGTCGGCCTTGATCAGGGGGTTGCCTGCGAAGGCATCGCGCACCTGGTTCGCCTTGGCCAGGTGCCCCTCGATGTCCAGCCTGCCGGCGTAGTCATCCTGGTGGAAGCAGGTGGCGGCGGTGATCCTCATGTGCAGCAGCCCCTGCTCCTGCATGGTGCGCAGCCGATCGCGGATGAAGTCGCTGGCGCAGGCGTCCTGCACCCCTGTGATGCCGCGGGACGCCATCAGCTCGGCGATGGCGGGGAGGATCTGGTCGTACTGGGCCGCGGCCTGCTCGCCGCTTGCGCTCAGCACCCCGGTGTCGGGCACGGCGATGGCGCTGCGGGCGGCGTCCCGCACGACGCCGCTGGCCAGATCCACATAGGGGATCAAGGCCTCGAACACGCCGCCGGGCGCCAGGGTGGCGGGGTTGAAGCCGACCACATTGCCGTCCTTGTCCGCCGCCTGGGCCAGCGCCAGGCTGTTGTAACCGCCGGCGTGGCCGTCGACCCCGGCCAGCATCACGGGATTGTCCGGTGCCGCCGCGTCCAGGGCCGCGAGCAGGGTGGCATGGGCGGCGGTGGGGGCGTTGCCGTCATAGGGGGACCACTGGTTGACCACCAGCCAGTCCCCCTTCTCGGGGGCGTAGCGGGGCAGGCACTCCCTGACCTTGGCCACGAGCTGATCCAGATTGACGGCCTCGCCGTCCAGATCGCACATGTCGAGCGCCACAGTGCCGAGCAGGTGGATGTGGTTGTCGTGCAGGCCGGGCAGCACCATCCTGCCCTGCAGATCCACCACCCGGGTGGCCTGGTTCCTGAGGGCCTCGGCCCCTTCGCGGGAGCCCACATAGGTGAACTTGCCGCCCTGCACCACCATGGCCTCGGCCTGGCGGCGGGCGTCATCCTGGGTGTGGATCCTGGCGTTGAGGTAGAGGGTGTTGGCCGGCGGCGGTTCACTGCTGTCCTGTTGGCAACCGATCAGCAGGGTGCCGGCCAGCAGGGCGATGAGACCCGGCCTGAAGGGGGGGAATGGGCTATCCATAGCGTGCTCTCCTGGGTTGATTACAGTGATTACTGCAAATATGGGCACCTATGGTTATTGCAGCCTTTGGTGAAAATGCCAGTGATTGCTGCACTTTTTTTGACTTGTGTTTATCTTGTCTCATCATGTAGTTATGAAAGACAGTCACCATGGCGGGAGAAATGGTATGGGGGAACATTCGCTGCCTGACGGCCTCTGCATGCGGCGCCAGCCCAGGCAGCAGCGCAGTCAGGAGGTGGCGTCGCGCATCGAGCAGGCCACCCTGGATCTGCTGCAGGAGCAGGGGTTCGCGGCCCTCAACACCAATGCCATCGCCGCCCGGGCCGGGGTGGGGATCAAGTCCCTCTACCATCTCTACCCCAACAAGGAGGCGATCATCTGCCAGCTGGCCATGGCCTGGCTTTCGGCGGTGTGCGAGGCCCAGGAGGTCATCCGCACGCAGGCCGACAGCTGGCCGCAGACACTCCTGCTGCTGGATGAGGCGCTGGAGGCGCTGGACGCGCGTTTCGTCGGCTACGGGGCGCTGTGGCAGGCGATGGATCTCATCCCCGCCCTGCACCAGGTGGAGCAGGAGCACGAGGGGCGCCAGATAGCGTTCTGGTCCGAGCGGCTGCGCCATTTCGGCTGCCGCTGGCCAGAGCCCGAGCTCACCACCCTGGTGCGCTATTTCTACCGCACCGCAGACGTGGCCAGGCAGTGTACCAAGGGGCAGGGGGAGGCGGGCAGCGCACTGTGGCAACTCCATCGGCGCTGGAGCGAGCAACTGGTGGCGACGGCCATCGCCGAGCCGGATCCGGCGCGGGTCTGGCACTCCCTGCCCGGGCTGGTACCCGTGCCCTGACGAGGCGTGAAAATACGAGAGAGGGAGTGCCTGGCACTCCCTCTCTCGTCTGAACCCGGTGGCAGAGCTAGCCGTAGCGGGCCAGGGTCAGCCCCTCGTCGCTGATGGCGGGGGCGCTGCCCGAGATGAGATCGCTGAGCAACTGGCCCGATCCCGCCGCCATGGTCCAGCCCAGGGTGCCGTGGCCGGTGTTGAGCCAGAGCCCGGGGATGGGGCTCGGGCCCACCAGGGGCGTGCCGTCCGGGGTCATGGGGCGCAGCCCGGTCCAGAAGCTGGCCTGCGCGAGATCGCCCCCTTCGGGGAAGAGGTCTCTTACCACCATGGCCAGGGTGTCGTGGCGCTTGGGGTTGAGCGCCAGGTTGAAGCCCGAGAGTTCGGCCATGCCGCCGACCCGGATCCGCTCGTCGAAACGGGTGATGGCCACCTTGTAGGTTTCGTCCAGCACAGTGCTGCGGGGGGCACCATTGGCATCCGTCATCGGCAGGGTGAGGGAGTAGCCCTTGACCGGGTAGACGGGGAGCGCTATCCCGAGGGGGCGCAGGAAGCCGGTGCCATAGCTGCCGAGGGCACAGACGATGGCGTCGGCCTGGAAGCGCCGCTCGCCGGCCCGGACCGCCACGGCGCGTCCCTTCGCGATCTCGACCTCGTCGATGGGGCAGTTGAAGACGAAAGTCACCCCGAGCCGACGAGCCTCGTCAGCCAGGGCCCGGGTGAAGCGGAAGCAGTCCCCTGTCTCGTCTCCCGGCAGGCGCAGGCCCCCCACCACCTTGCCGCGTACCCGTGCCAGGGCGGGCTCCACCTCCTCGCAGCCGCTGGCATCCAGGGACTGGTAGGGGACGCCGTACTCTTCCAGCACGGCGATGTCGCGCTGGCTGGCATCGCGCTGGGCCTGGCTGCGGAACAGTTGCAGGGTACCGAGCTGGCGTCCCTCGTACTCGAGGGCCAGCTCCTCCCTCAGGGCCTTCATGCAGTCGCGGCTGTATTCGGCCAGCCGCACCATGCGCCCCTTGTTGACCGCATAGGCGGCCGGAGTGCAGTTGGCGAACATCTTCAGCATCCAGCTCAGCTGGAAGGGATCCGACGTGGGGCGCACCGTGAAGGGGGCGTGTTTTTGCAGCAACCACTTGGCCGCCTTGAGGGGGATCCCGGGAGCCGCCCAGGGAGAGGCATAACCCGGGGAGATCTGACCCGCATTGGCATGGCTGGTTTCAAGGGCCACCCCGTCACGTCGCTCCAGCAGGGTCACCTTGTGACCGGCCTTGGCCAGATACCAGGCGCTGGTCACGCCGACCACGCCACCACCGAGTACCACTATGTCCATCTTGTCTCTCCTTGACTGGGGCCTCCACCTTAATCAGCCGCCACAGGATATTCAACTGGTGTCGATGTCATTGGTGGTTATTGCTATTCACATTTTGTTAACTGGCTCTCAATGTTGTCATTCACTCACCTTCTGGCATGAAATCCGGTCGATTCAGAGCCGCTCCAGGTGGAGCAGATGGTGCTCCGCCGTCGCCAGTATGGCCTGCCGCTGCGCCTCGGGTTGGCCGTCCCAGTTGGCATAGGGGAGGGTGAGGCGGGGATTGGCTCCCAGCTTGTCCCGATGGCGCCAAAGAAAGTGCCAGTAGAGGCTGTTGAACGGGCAGCTGTCCGGCCCGCTGCGGGCCTTCACCTCATAGCGGCACCCCTTGCAGTAGTGGCCCATGCGCGCCAGATAGGTGCCGCTGCTGGCGTAGGGCTTGCTGCCCATCAGGCCGCCATCGGCAAACTGGCTCATGCCGCGGGTGTTGGGCAGTTCCACCCACTCGATGGCGTCCACGTAGATGCCCAGATACCAGGCGTCCACCTCATCCGGGTGGATACCCGCCAGCAGGGCGAAGTTGCCGGTCACCATGAGCCGCTGGATGTGGTGGGCATAGGCGTGATCCAGAGACTGGCGGATGGCGTGGCGCACGCAGGCCATTTTAGTTTCTGTGCTCCAGAAAAAGCCGGGCAGGGGGCGATCGGCCTCCAGAAAATTGACGCGCCCATAGTCCGGCATCTGCTCCCAGTAGAGGGCGCGGACGAACTCGCGCCAGCCGAGGATCTGGCGAATGAAGCCCTCCGCCTGGGAGAGCGAAATGGTGGCCTGGTTGCCCCGCCAATGGGCTTCGGCTGCGCGGATCACCTCGAGGGGATGGAGCATCTTGCTGTTGAGCGAAAATGACAAGCGGCTGTGAAACAGGCTCCAGCCCCGCTCGCTCAGGGCGTCCTGATAGCGGCCGAAGTGGGGCAGGCAGTGCACCAGAAAGTGTTCGAGCAGTGCGCGGCTCTGGCGCCGGGTGACGGGCCAGGGCAGGGCGTCGGCATCGGCTGTGCCAATGGTGCTGACGCCGTGGCGGGTCAGCATGGCGTCTATCTCCCTCACCTCGTTGGCAAAGGTGAGGGGCGTCGGGATGGGCTGGCTCGCCGGTAATTTGGCGCGGTTCTCGTCATCGAAGTTCCAGCGCCCGCCAAGGGGTTGGCCGCCTTCATCGAGCAGCACCTGGTACTGCTTTCGCAGGGCGCGGTAGAAGAACTCCATCCGGCCGTGGGGGTAGCGCTGCCAGCCATCACGGGGGGTGAGAAAATGTTCGCTGTCCACCTCGCGGGCCGGGATGGCGAGGCCCGCAGCCCACTGGGTAAGCTGGCTCGCAAGGCGCCACTCGTCCGGGCTCTGCCAGGCAAAGCGCTCGGCCTGATGCGCTTCGAGCTGGGCCGTCAGCAGGGTGGGCAAGTCGGGCCAGGGGGCGCTCTCGTCCAGGGTCAGGTAGCAGACCCGGTGGCCCGCCTGGGTGAGGGCGGCGGCGAAGGCGCGCATGGCGGCAAAGAAGGCGAGCACCTTCTGGCGATGGTGGCGGCAGTAGTCCGTCTCCTGGCGCAGCTCCGCCATCAGGTAGCAGACCCTGGGATCCGGCGTACGAAACCAGCTGTGGCCGGCATTCAGCTGATCGCCGAGGATGAGGCGCAGCTCCATCAGGCGTGCTCCTTCTGACGGCGGCAGCGTTCGCTGCAGTAGCGCACCTCCTGCCAGCAGCGCGCCCACTTGCGCCGCCAGGCGAAAGGACGCTGGCAGACGGGACAGATCTTCTCGGGTAGATGGGGTTTGAGGTGCATGCTCCGCCTCGTTCACTGGGTTGACTATCTCTGCCTGCATAACGAAGCGCAGCCAGGATGGGATCACCGCGGGACGGGAAAGGCGGCGCTGCGGCTCGTGAGGGGAGAGGCGCAATGAGAAGGCCCCCGCACCGGCAGGTGCGGGGGCCTTCTGTGGCCGTTACTGGTTGCTGAACAGCTTGGCGGGAGGCGTGGACTGGGCGGTCAGGGTCATGCGGCCCGAGGTCTCCAGCCAGCTCTTGATCTTTCTGGCATCGGCCACCCGTTCATTGGTGGTGTTGGCGTGGAGCAGCACCATGACCACGGGCTCGTTGTTGACCCGGGTGCCCATGACCAGGCAGCGACCCGCCTCGCGGATATAGCCGGTCTTGGAGACCAGGATGGGCCATTCGCCTTCCCGGACCAGGCGGTTGGAGTTGAGATAGTGCAGCTGGCGCTTGCCGTTGCGCACCAGGCGCTGCTCGGAGGCGGTGTACTGGCGGATCAGCGGGTAGGTGGACGCAGCGGCGGCCAGCTTGGCGAGATCGTGGGCGGTGGAGACGTTGCGCGGGTTGAGACCTGTGCTGTCGGCGAAATGGGTGCTCCACATGCCGAGCATGCGGGCCTTGGCATTCATTGCCTCGATAAAGGCCTTGCGGCCACCCGGGTAGTGCCGTCCCAATGCCGAGGCGGCGCGGTTCTCCGACGACATCAGGGCAATGTGCAGCATGTCGGCGCGGCTCAGGCGCGAGCCCACCGCGAGGCGCGAGCCCGTGCCCTTGAGTCTGTCCACGTCGTCCATGGTGACGGTCAGGGTCTCGTTGAGGCGCTGGTTGCCGTCCAGCACCACCAGCGCCGTCATCAGCTTGGTGATGGAGGCGATGGACATCACCCGGTTGGCGTTGCGTTCGGCCAGGATCTCGCCGGTTTTCGGGTTGGCGACCACGTAGGCATCGGATCTCAGGGCGAGATTGGTGCGAGGCTCGAGCAGGCTGTTGGTGGAAGAAGAGGTCGCAGAAAACGGGTTGGCATGGGCGCTTTCCATGCTGGCGGGAAGGAGGAAGGCGCCGAGCAGCAGGGGAAGAAAAGGGCGAAGGTTCATGATTGGACTCTACTACGACTCACAGGGACATTTGGCTAAGTTATATGACGGTAATTGACGCTTCACAACGTCTGGCGGCCCGATATTTTAATTTTATGGGTTGGCGCACCTTGAAATAACCTGCTTCGGGGCTATGGGCGCACCCAGGGGAGTCATGACGGACCGGCCTAGGTCCGTTGTGCTCCCGACACGGTGCGCACTATAAGCCGGTGATGGCCGTGCTGACGACTCTTTTCGCACCTCAGGAAGCATTGCCCCGTCGAAAACGCCATTAATGACCCTGATGACGGGGGAAACAGCGTCAGCGCAGGGAAAAGGGGGCGCCGTTTTTGCAGCCGTCGGGGCCGACTCAGCCCCCCATCATCCGCGCGGTCTGAATGGCCTCGATCAGCGCGGCCCGGTTGATGCGGGGGCGTTCCTCGTCCAGCAACTGCTGCCAGAGGGCGATGGCCCGGGAGTAGCGGCCGTGCAGGAAGTGATCGGAGGCGAGCAGCATCAGGGCGCTCACCTCACCCTTGTCCTGCTTGAGCGCACTATCGAGCAGGCGCTTGGCCTCCGGGGTCAGCTGCTGGCCCGCCTGGTAGTAGAGCACTGTGGCCTGGGCGGCCTGGGTCGCGGCGCTGGCCCCCCCTTCCTGCAGGGCGAGGCGCTGGTAGGCGAGCAGGGCGTTGTCGTACTCGTCCCGATACAGATACAACTGCCCGAGCGCCGCCCAGGCCTCGAGATCGGCGGGGTTGGCTTGCAGACGCTGGTGCAGGGCGCCCAGTTCTTTGTCTTGCAGATCCCGCGGGCTCAATCCCGCCAGCGGATCGGGGCGCGACTGATAAGCCTGCCACGCCTGATAGCGGCCGGTGCCGGCATAAATACCGGCCATCAGCGCCAGCAGCAGGGCCCCAAGCAGTATCCAGGCGCGCAGCCAGAGCTGCGGACGAGCGGTGCGATCCCTTACCAGCCGATCGCGCAGAGTTTGCTCGGCGGTTGGGGTGGCGTTGGCGAGGCGGGCCAGCTCCAGCTCCCGGTAGAGGCGGCTGTGGGGGGCAAGCCCCGCCTGCTGCTCGGCCATGATCAGCCGGTTCAGCTCGGCCCTGGGGTCGTGGGCGAGCGCCCCCTCGGCTCTGTCGCCGATAAGCGGCACCCGCGCCGGTTGCCGGCGATGCAGGCTCCTGCGCAGGCGATTGAGGGCCAGCAACAGCAAGAGGGCGGGGCCGCCCCACAGCAGCGCCGTGCTGCGCTTGAAGGGGGGATCGTAGCGCACGAAATCGCCGAAGCGCTCCGTCATGCGGGCGATCACCTGCTCATCAGACTGCCCCTCGTCCACCCAGCGATAGACCTCGAGCCGCAGATCCCGGGCGATGGGGGAGTTGGACTCCACCAGGTTCTGGTTCTGGCACTGGGGGCAGCGTAGGGCGCGGGCCAGATCCTGAGCGCGGGTCTGCCGCTCGGGGTGGCGAAACTCATAGGTGTCGACCCCGCTGGCAAGGGCTCCGAGGCTTAATGCCAGCAAGAGCGGCGCGATGAGGGTGTGGCCGAGACGGCTCATGGCTTGCTCTCCTGCGCTTGTCTCTCCACTTCGGGCTGGCCGGCGGTGTTGCTGCGGGCCTTTGCAAGCAGGGGGGCAAACTGGCGTTGCCAGATCTCCCGGGTGAGCAGGCCGGTATGACGGATCAGTAGGGTACCGTCGCCGGCGAAGAGATAGGTCTCCGGCGTGCCGTAGACGCCGAGCTCCAGGGCGAGTCGGCCGTCGGGGTCGGCCAGCACGGCGCGATAGGGGTTGCCTGCCTTTGCCAGCCAGGCGCGGGCGGCATCTCCCTTGTCCCGGTAGTTGAGGCCGTAGAGGGGCACGGCGCTGGCCAGCTCACCCAGCAGCGGATGTTCGGCGCGGCAGTTGGGGCACCAGCTGGCCCAGACGTTGAGCACGAAGGGCGCCCCCTTGAGCGCCGCGGTGTGGATGGGGGCGCCACCAAACAGATCGTCACTCTGCCAGGCTGGCAGGGTACGCCCTGCGACGGCCTCATCCTGGCTGTAGGGGTTGTTGCCAAGGCCGAGCCAGAGCAGGGCACCGAGCCCCAGGGTGAGCACGAGCGGCACGAACAGGCGCAAACGGGCGTTCATAAGGACTCCTGTTCAAGCCGAGGGTTGGGGGCGGCAGCTGGGGCTGGATGGCTAGCCAGCAGCGGCCGGCGGGCGAGCAGGCGCAGGGCGCCGCCCGCCATCATCAGCAGGCCGCCGAGCCAGATCCAGCGCACCAGCGGCTTGTAGTGCAGCCGCATGGCATAGGCGCCGGGTCCCATCTTATCGCCGAGCACCACGTAGAGATCGCCGAGCATTCCCCACGCGATGCCGGGCTCGTTCATGTTCATGGTGCGCACGCTGTAGTGACGCCGCTCCGGCGTCAGCCGCGCCACCTCTTTACCGTCCTTATGCACGCTGAGAGTGATGCGCTCGGCGGTGTAGTTGGGGCCGATAATGGGCTCGCTCCCCTCATAGCGAAACTCGAAGGCGCCGAGCCGATAGGGCTGGCCTGCGGCGAGCACGGCGCCCCCCTCCTGACTGTGGTGACTCACCTGTGCGATGCCGAGGGCGCATACCGCCACCCCGAGGTGGGCCAGCAGGCTGCCGAACCGATTGAGGGTGAGCTCGCGCCGCGACGTCGGTTGCAAGAGCGGGAGCAGCAGGCTGGCCATCAGCCAGAGGCTCAGCACGTTGGCCGCAAGCCCCAGCCAGCTTGCTCGCAGCGGTTCGGGATAGGCGAGGCTCAGCAAGGCGCCCCCCAGCAGGCCGAACAGGCATGGGAGCAGCACCTTGATGCGGCGCTGGGTTGCCAGATGCTGCCAGCGCAGGCGCGGCAACTGGGTCATCAGCGCCATCAGGCAGAGGGCCAGCGGCACGAAGATGGTATTGAAATAGGGGGCGCCCACCGAGAGCGAGCCCAGATGGAGCGACTGGAACACCATGGGGTAGAAGGTGCCGAGCAGCACGCTGGCGCAGGCCACGCTGAGCAGCAGGATGGTGGCACCGAGCAGCCCCTCTTTTGACAGCAAGCCAAAGCGGGCATAGGGGGCGCGAATGTCCGCCCGCAGGGCAAACAGGGTGAGGGCGCAGGTCAATAGCAAGCCGAGCAGCAACAAGAGGGTGAGGCCGCGGCTGGGGTCCACCGCAAAGGCGTGTACCGAAGTGAGCACCCCGGAGCGCACCACGAAGGTGCCGAGCAGGCTCAGCGAGAAAGTAAAGATGGAGAGCAGCAGTACGGCGTGACCGTAAGCGCCGCGCTTCTCGCACACCACCAGGGCGTGCAGCAGGGCGGTGCCGAGTAGCCAGGGTAAGAGGGAGGCATTTTCCACCGGATCCCAGAACCACCAGCCGCCCCAGCCGAGCTCGTAATAAGCCCACCAGGAGCCCAGCACGATGCCGGCGGTGAGAAACACCCAGGAGCCGAGCGCCCAGGGGCGGCTCCAGTGGGCCACGGCGCCATCGAGCCGACCCGAGTGCAGCGCCGCCATGGCGAAGGCGAAGTTGACCGCAAAGCCGACATAACCGAGATAGAGCAGGGGCGGGTGGATGATGAGGCCGATGTCCTGCAGCATGGGGTTGAGATCGCGCCCCTCCAGTGGCCCCGGGAACTGGCGGTCAAACGGGCTGGAGAAGATCAGGGTATAGAGGCCGAACAGCCCGACGATCAGCCCCATGATGGCCAATACCCGGGTGCGGATCAGCGGATCGACCCGTCTGGAGCAAAGGGCCACCAGGGCGCCCCACAGCCCCAGCGCAAAGACGAAGAACAGCATGGAGCCCTCGTGGCCGCCCCACACGGCCGCCAGCTTGAAGCCAAGGGGCAGGGCGCTGTTGGCGTGCTGGGCCACATAGACCAGGGTAAAGTCATCCTGGCCAAAACAGCTGGCGAGCAGCAGCAGGGCGGCCAACAGCAGGAGCGCGACCAGGAGGGCCAGCGGTGTTGCGCAGCCCAGCAGCGGCCGTGAGGTGAGCCGCAGCCCCAGCCAGGGCAGGGTGCCTTGCAGCAGGGCGAGCCCGGTCGCCAGCAACAGTGAGAGATAGCCGAGCTCCGCCAGCACACAACCTCCAGTCAATCATTCGTCTATGTTATGCCGCAGCGTCTGCACCGTACCGGCGCTGGGGAATAACATCCACATTTCTGGCAACAATCAATCGCAACAACTCATCGCAACAAATAAGCGCCAGTCACCCGAGGGTGGCTGGCGCTGGTGATCATACCGTTATACGACTGTCATTTGACCGGCGTAGAGCACGAAGTAGCGCAGCAGCAGGATCCCCACCAGAGTCAGGCTGCAGACCAGCACCAGATAGCCATTTTTGGCCCGCAGCGGTGCGGGGGCCAGCAGGGCCAGCAACTGGGGCAGCAGCATGCCGATGCCCACCACCCCGAGCCAGAACACCTGAGCCCAGAAGCCGCTGCCGATGGCGGCCCACATGGCTGCCTCCTTCTGGCCGCCACCGAAGTAGAGGCCGGTAAAGAAGCAGACCAGCAGCAACACCTCCACCGCCAGCACCGGCCGCTCGAAGCGGTGGACAAAGCTCACCCCCTGGCTGTGATGGTTCTCCTTGAACAGGGTGACCGCCAGCAAGATGGTGGAGGCGATGCCGGAGCTGACGCCGGAGATGAGGAACAGCACCGGCAGCACCGGGTTGTTCAAGAGCGGATAGGTCTTGAGTGCCGACAGCAGAAAGCCGGTGTAGGCCCCCAAGAGCACGGCAAGCAGCAACAAGAGCGGCGCCAGCAGCCGCTCGATGCGGGCAAGCCAAG
Organism: Aeromonas sp. FDAARGOS 1409; assembly: GCF_019048705.1. Taxonomy (NCBI): domain Bacteria; kingdom Pseudomonadati; phylum Pseudomonadota; class Gammaproteobacteria; order Aeromonadales; family Aeromonadaceae; genus Aeromonas; species Aeromonas sp. FDAARGOS 1409. Next base: position 3,759,184 of record NZ_CP077395.1, on the reverse strand, counting down.
CGATGAGATCATCCACAAAGGCGAACTTCTCTTGCAGCAGGTGACGGCGCAAGGTCTCGATCTCGGTCCGAAACACCACCGCCAGCCAGGCGAACAGCACCGCCATGTAGACCTGAAACAGCATGACCCCCATCGACATCACGGAGTCGAACTGGTAGTGGAACATCAGCTTCCAGAAGGTCCAGGGACGGGCCAGGTGGAAGATGAGGATCAGTAACCCCAGCACCACGCTCACCGGCGCCAGAATGGCGGTCGCCTTGATGATGCCGCTCTCGCTGCCGGCCCCCTTGCGGCGCAGCAGCACCGAGAGGGTGGTGGCCCCGGCGGAGATGCCGAGCAGAAAGAGATAGATGGCGATCGGCCAGTCCCAGACGAGGGAAGGGAAATGAAATGCGTCATGCAACATGATCCATTCCTCCTTCTGTTACTGCAGTAGATGGCGATCGGACAAATCCCCACACGAGGGAAGGGAAGTGAAATGCCTCTTGCAGCGTCATGACGTTATCTCCCCTTTGGGCACGCGGTACATCTTGGGCGAGGTGCCGAGTGCCTGCTTGTAGCGATAGGTGGTCTCCTTTACCAGCCGTTTGGCGATGGGGCTGTCCGGGTCATCCAGATTGCCGAACACCAGCGCCTTGGTGGGGCAAGACTCGACACAGGCGGGCTCCTTGCCCGCCGCCAGGTTGGTCTTGCGGCAAAAGTCGCACTTGTCGGCAACCTTGGTGACAGGGTTGATAAAGCGCACCTGATAGGGGCAGGCGGCGAGGCAATACATGCAGCCGACGCAGAGATCCGGGTTGACGTCGACGATGCCATCCTCCTTGCGGATATGGGAGGCACCGGTCGGGCAGACGTGTACGCAGGGGGCGTTGTCGCAGTGCTGGCAGGACTTGCGAAAGAAGTGGTACTCCGCATCCGGATACTCACCGATGGGGCCGGAGCGGATGATCTCGAGGCGCGAGACCCCCTCTGGCACCTGATTCACCTCCCGGCAGGCATCCATGCAGGCGGTACAGCCGATGCAGGCCGTCTCGTCGTGGAGCATGCCAAAGCGGATCCCGTCGATGGTCTGGCTGTGGGCGAGGGTGGTGGCAAGGGAGCGGGTGTTGGCACGAGCAGCCCCCGTCATCATGATGAGGGCCCCCGCGCCCATGCCCGCCATGAAGTCACGGCGAGAGCAGCTCATGGCGCCTCCTTGCCCAGGCTGGCAGTCTGGTTGGCTGCCTTGGCCTGATGCTGCTTGCTGTGGCAGTCGACGCAGAGCTTGATGCGGGACTTCTCCGGAATTGCCACCATGGGCTCCTTGGCCGGGTGCAGCTGGTGGCAGCTGGTGCAGGTGAGCCTGGTGGCGTGCACGTCGTGGGCCCAGAGCGCCTCGCGCAGCGGTTTGGGCTCGTGACAGCTCATGCAGACCCCGTTCTGCTCGGCGATGGGATAGCTCTCGGTGCTCTGCTTTTCTGCCAAGGCGCTTTGCTTGTCTGCCAGGACGCTTTGCTTGTCATTGAAGCTGTCGCTAAAGCGCATCACATCCTTGACCCCTTCCCTGTGTTGGGGGGAGGGCTGACCATGGCAGTTGGTGCAGGTGACCGGCGCCAGGTTGTTGGGGTTGGTCGCCTGGCCGTGCTTGCCGTGCATCCCTTCGACCTGCTCCTTGTGGCAGTCGGTGCAGGCCTTGTCGGCACTGCGCAGAAATTCCACTTCATGTGTAGTCGGTGCCGGGGCGGTTGCCGCATCGGCGGCCTGGCCCTGCAGGCTGGTCAGCAGCATGGCTGCCATCAGCATCAGTCGTAAGAAATCCATCGTTAAATCACCCATAGGAAGCCTCCATCCGGCTGCAGGCCCGACACTGCGGGCCCGCATGCCTCGTCATTGTGCGAGCCGTCCGGCCGCTTTGGCCTCGGCATCCCAGGCGGGGACTGTGGTCTTGAGGAACTGGGCCTTGTCGCTGTTCATCTGCTTCATGTCCATGCCAAGGGCGGCCTGGGCCTTCTCCTTGCTGGAGATGTCAGGAATGGCGATCTCGTGGCTGATCCCCTTGGCGGCCAGCAGGCGTGCCAGCTTGGTGCGGGCGTCGGCGGCCTTGTCCAGGGCGGTTCCCAGCATGCGCAGCGCCACTTCCGGGGCGTGCATCTGCACCCCGTGGGAGGCGATGGAGAAGTCCCAGCGCCATTGGGCGTGACGGATGTCCTGCAGAATGTCCTTCATCTCGGCCTCGGTGGCGCCGGCATCCCAGGCGGCCTTGGCCTCGAAGTGGGCGTGCACCAGCTGCTTCTCGACCTTCAATTTGATCTCGGTGACGGCATCCTTGCGCTGCTTGACCACCCCTTGCAGCATCTCCTTGCTCTGGGTGTGGCAGTTGCGGCAGGTCTGCTCGAAGCGATCGAAGGGATTGCCCACCTTGTGATCCGTGTAGACCTTGCCCTGCTCGTTCTGCACCTTGGGCATGTGGCAGTCGACGCAGGCGACGTTGTTCTGGCCGTGAATGCCGGCGCGCCAGGTCTCGTACTCGGGGTGCTGGGCTTTGAGCATGGGGGTCCTGGAGAGGGCATGGGTCCAGTCGGCAAAGCCTATTTCATCGTAATACTGCTCCGTCTGCTCCACTGTGGTGCCCTTGTCCCAGGGGAATTTCACCGCCTTGGTGGGGCCGCTGAAGTAGTACTCCACGTGGCACTGGCCGCACACCTGGGACTGCTGATCGAAGCGCCCCTGCTCCTTGAACGGCTTGTGGATGGCGGTCATGGCGCGGTCGGCATAGGGACGGGAGAGGTGCAGGGCAGGTTTGCCTTCCTTGAACTCTTTCGAGGCGGTGTCGTGGCAGTCGGCGCAGCCGATGGTGTTGACGATCTCGGGGCCGCCTTTTGCCCACATCCCCTTGAAGTAGCCATCCTCACCCTTCTCGTCGATGACGCGGGCCACGTCCGGGCCTTTGCAGCTCCAGCAGGCCATGGGCAGCGGACCGTCTTCGGCGGTCTTGGGGGCGCCGGTACGCAGGGTTTCCCGCACGTCGGTCAGCGCATAGAAGTGGCCGCGCGGCTTGTTGTAATCCTTGGAGAAGGGGTAGCCGGCCCAGAGCACCACCATCTGCGGATCTTCCGCCAGGGCGTCGGTGCGTTCCTTGCTCTCGCTGGTGCCTTTCCAGCTGGTGAACTGATCGGCGTGATCCTTGGCGAACAGCTCGCTGCGCGCCTCTACCTTGCCCTCGGGGGCGGCCTCCTCTGCCTGCGCCAGAGTGCCGGCACCGAGCAGGGCGGTCAGCAGCAGAGCGGCGAGGCCCTGTCTGCAAGCTTTGTTATATGAACCCACGGTCATCACTCCCAGATAAAAAAGTCCATGTCGGGCCTGACCGTTCCATCTAGCTGTGGACATCTGTGCTCATCATCGACGGGCATGGCAGGCCGATTAATTGTTATGGCTGCATAGAAAATGCTGTTTATGCAATTGCTCCCGGAGATAATACCAAATGGGTAAAATGGATAATCATTTATCCCCCCGGGAGTTGCGCTAGATCAATTGGCAGGGGGGGAGGATCCAAAAAGTGGGATCCAGGTTGAATTATTGAAATCCATCCGATGGTTAGTCCCACCTTTTTCCTTCGTCAGGGGGGATGGCAAGGGAGTGGCGCCAGGTAGGAGGAGGTGCCGGGGGGAGGCGGGAGATGGGCGGCCCCCCTGGTCTAGACAGGTCTGTATTGAGTAAATATTCATTTTATGTCGACAGGGGAGAGGACGAGATGCTCAGCCTGCTGAAATAGCGCACCCTGGAGGCGAGGGCGGCGCGTGTCAGAAGCTGTCGCGCCAGAGGGAGCCAGAAGGGCCATCCTTTCCCTCCGCAGGAGAAAACAGGTCTTTATTTTGGTGAATATCGGGGTTTGCAGCGTTTAATTTAATTAAATAGGAAGGTTTGCGGCATTTGCTTTCGATATTTTCGAAAATGCTGAAGGGTTGTATGGGGTGTTTGGCGGTAAAATGTCCGCCTGTCACGGTGGCGTCCCTTAGGCTTCATGTCCTGGGAAGCCTGTGTTTACCCGTTGGAGGATATATGGCCGAGCTGCGAATCGATAAACCGACTCTTATTGCCAAGGTGGAGGGCGCCGTGTTTGTGATGGATGCCGATGGCGCCCAGCGCCCTGCCGCCCCTGGCATGCAACTGGAGCCGGGCATGCGGCTGCTGACCGGATCCGACGGGCAGGTGGAGTTGGCGGACGCGGTTGACCAGCGCCCCGAGCCCCCCCAGCCTGAGGCGGCACTGCCTGCCGAGCTGGCGAGCCTCCAGGAGGCCATCCGTCAGGGGGCCGACCCGACCGCGCTGTTTGAGGAGACCGCAGCCGGTAACGCGGCGGCCGGCACGGTTGACGGTGTGGCCGGCTCCAGTGCCGGTGGCTTCGTGGTGGTGGATCGCATCAATGATGCGACCCTGGCCGAGGCGGGCTTTGACACCGACCATCAGGGGGCACTGCCAGGCGACGAACTGCGCTATTCGGAAGATCAGGATCTGCTGGCGGCCATCACCATCACGGAGCCCCAGACCGCCGACAACATCATTAACGCCGACGAGGCGACCGGCGTCATCATTCGTGGCTTCGTCGAGGATGTGGAAGTCGGCCAGACGGTGACCGTCACCCTGATCGATCAGGAGGGCAATCGCCTGACCACCACCACAGTGGTGCTGCCCGGCTTTGTCTGGGAGGCAAACTTCGGCGACGTCACCGGCAAGCTGGTGGATGGTCCGCTGACGATCCAGGCCGATACCCAGGACGCGGCCGGCAACAAGGCCAGCGACACCGGCCAGACCCTGCTCGACACCATCACCACCATCACCCTCGACCTGGCGGATGAGAGCGACACCGGCGCCAGCCAGGTGGACGACCTGACTAAGGACACCACTCCGTTGCTGCAGGGCAAGGGGGAACCGGGTGCCACCGTCACCCTGAGTCTCGGCGGCAGCGTGCTGGCGGTGCTCGTCGTCGATGGCAACGGCAACTGGCAATACCAGATCCCGAGCGACATGGCGGATGGCGCCCATGATTTTCGGGTCGATTCGGTGGACATCGCCGGCAACCGGGCCAGCGACACCCTGACCGTCACCGTCGATACCCAGGCCGGCATCGACATCGACGATCTCGACACCAACGACATCCTGGGTCACGACAGCGTCACCCTGAGCGGCACCACCACCCAGGTGGAAGCGGGTCAGAGCGTCACCATCACCCTGGTTGGCCAGAATGGTCAGACCCTCTTCAGCGGCAGCGCTCTGGTGGGCAGTGACGGCCGCTGGCTGCTGGGCGGCCTTGGTCTCTCCAGCATCCAGGGCCCCTACGAGGTGCGCGCCGAGGTGACGGATCTGGCGGGCAACCGGGTGATCGACGGGGCCCCCCTCATTGGCCAGAGCGATACCCTGACCCTCTCCGAGGCGGACCTGGCCGAGGGGCCGGTGAGCGCCACCGGCTCCCTGCATACCGGGGCCGGGCTAGATGGCAACCTGCAGGTGAGCTTCGGAGCCGATCAGAGCGCCCTCGAGCAGCTGAATCTCAGCAGCCAGGGTACGGCCCTCAGCTATCAGATCAGCGGCCAGACCCTCACGGCGACGGCTGGTGGCAACACCATCTTCACCCTGACCCTCGCCAACGACGGCAGCTATAGCATCGTCTGGCACCAGAGCCTGGATCACGGCCAGGATAGCCTGAGCCTGCCCTTTGCCCTGGAGTATCGCGACAGCGACGGCGATCTGGTGCACGCCAACCTCAACGTCAACCTGGTGGACAGCACGCCGCCGGACTTCACCATAGCCCCCGTCACCCTCATTGAGGATGGCTTTGACAACACAGATGCCGTGGTGGGGCAGAGCCCGTTCCTGATCGGGCACCAGTCCGATCCCCTGCTGGCGGACTCCGTCGCCTTCGCCGACCAGGCCGCGACCCTTGCTCGTCTCAACGGCAGCGGTCTTGCCAGCGACGGCCATGTGCTGAGCTTCGAGTTCGGCAGTGATCGCCTGCTCACCGGGTATTACCTCGATGATCAAGGCAATCGGATTGAGGTGATCAGGGCAGAGCTCGGCGCCAGCCAATCCGGCAGCGACATCCAGGGCAAGGTCACCGTCTCCCTCAGCGGGCCCCTGGATCATCAGGGCAGCGACCGACTTTCTCTGGGGCTCACCGTCTCCGCCAGGGAGATCGACGGGGACGAGACCCACGCCGACCTTCAGATCGCCATCGATGACGGCATCGATCCCGGCCTCGGCCTCGACGCCGGCGGCAGTCTGCAAGAGGGCGGTGCCAGCCAGATCCTGGACGGTCAACTGCCGGTCAATGTGGGCAGCGATCGCCTGGTGTCGCTGAACTTCGAGGCCAATCAGCCCGGTCTGAATGGCCTCACCAGCGGCGGCCAGCCGACTTACTATGAGGTCAACGGCAACGTCATCACCCTGCTGGATGCGGGCGGCAAGACCATTCTGACCGTGACCCTGGGGCTGGATGGCAAGTACCAGGTGGCGCTCGACGGCGTGCTGGATCAACCGGTCAGCACCAACAGCGTCAACCTGGGGCTGCAGGTTGTGGGCCGTGATTTTGACGGGGACAAGAGCAACCTCGGCACCCTCAATATCCATATCACCGACGGCGCCTTGCCCCATGTGGACCCGGTTTCCCTCACCCTGACGGAAGACAGCGACTGGAGCGCGGCCCAGACCCTCAGCGGCGATCTCAATATCACCGCAGGCGCCGACCCCCTGGTCCATATCGGCGTCGATGCCAGCCAGCCCGGCCTGCAGGGCCTCACCAGCGGCGGCGCGCCTGTGGTCATCAGCGTCAGCGGCAACAGCATCAGCGGCACGGTCAACGGCCAGAATGTCTTCACCTTGACGCTGGATCAGAACGGCCACTACGTCTTTACCCTGAACCAGCCGCTGGATCAGGGCAGCGCCGACAGCCTGCTCAAGGCGGGCTTCACCCTCACCGATTCCGATGGCGATAAAGTCTCCTCCACCCTGAGCGTCGCCATCGGCGATGGCGCCAACCCGGTCATCAGCGCCGTGACCGGCACCGAGATGACCGAGGGTGATCAGGGGGCGGGGGCTCAGGTCAGCCATATGAGCTTCACCGTGAGCCACGGCTCTGATGCGCTCGATGGGAGCAGTCTGAAGTTCGATATCGGCGCCATTCAAAGCAGCCTGGACGGCAAATACAGCAGCCACGGCAGCCCGGTCACCTTCACCCTGGATGCCAACGGGGATCTGGTGGGCACCAGCGCGGATGGCCGCGAGGTGCTGCGGGCCGAGCTGAGCCTGGTGGAGAGCAACGGCAACTGGAGCGTCACCACCAAAGTTGTCTTAAGCGGTGAGCTGGATCATCAGGGGAGCGAGTCCCTCAATTTGCCGCTCACCGTGACCCTGACCGACAAGGACGGGGACAGGGTCTCCACCCAGTTGCCGCTGGTCATCAAGGACGGCAGCGCGCCTAACTTCGTGGCGGGCAGCGGGGTGAGCCTGGATGAGGGCGATCTCAACGGGCATGGCCCCCTGGTTGGCACCGGCCACTTCCAGGTCAACGCCGGCTCGGATCGGGTGAGTGAGGTCTCCTTTGCGGACGTGAACGAGCAACCTGCCCTGACCGCCCTGGGCCAGAGCGTGAAATACGAGCTGGTGGACGGGGATCCCGCCATCCCGGGCAACCAGATCCTGAAGGGCTACGTGGAAGTGAACGGCGTGCGCGTCGAGGTGCTCGAGGTCGAGCTCGGCGGCAAGCTGGACAACGCCGCCAGCAACGGCTTCGACTACAAGGTGACGCTCTATCAGGGGGTACACCAGAGCGGCGGCAACGCCACCGACTTGCCGTTCAAGCTCAATGTCGTCGACAGCGACAAGGGCAGCGGCAACAACGACAGCACCACGGGCACCCTCAACGTCAGCATCGTCGAGGGCGATACCCCGACCCTCACCCTGACCGGGGTGACGCTCAGTGAAGGCCGCTTCGACGGCGCCGCCAACAACCAGACGGCGGACGATCAGCAGGCCACCGGCAGCCTGACCATCACGGCGGACTCCGATCCCGTGGTGGACGTGCGGCTGACCCTCTCGGGCCAAGTCGTGGATGGGAGTGGCAAGGCCATCACCCACAACGGCGAGACCCTCACCTGGCAAGAGGTGGCGGGCAGCAACGGCCACGGTTTCCAGGCAGTGACTGCGAGCGGCACCCTGGTGCTGACGGTGACCCTGCCGAGCGTGCCGGGGCGCATCGAAGCCCACACCCAGGCAACGCTCGATTACCAGGTGACGGTACACACCAACCTGGATCATGGTGTCGACGACAGGCTCGACCTGAGCCTGCCGGTCAAGGTAACCGACAGCGATGGCTCGGTGATCACCGGCAGCACCACCACAGTGATCACCGACGCCGCCGATCCTCACCTCGGCAACGACAGCGGGGTCACCTTGCAGGAAGGGGCCTCTGGCCAGACCCTGGATGGCCAGCTGCCAGTGAGCGTGGGCAGCGATCGCCTGGTGTCGCTCAACTTCGAGGCAAGCCAGCCCGGCCTGAATGGCCTCACCAGCGGCGGCCAGCCGACCCACTATCAGGTCAACGGCAACGTCATCACCCTGCTGGATGCGGGCGGCAAGACCATTCTGACCGTGACCCTGGGGCTGGATGGCAAGTACCAGGTGGCGCTCGACGGCGTGCTGGATCAACCGGTCAGCACCAACAGCGTCAACCTGGGGCTGCAGGTGCAAGGCACCGACTTTGACGGGGACAAGAGCAACCTTGGCACCCTCAACATCCATATCACCGACGGCGTGCTGCCCCAGGTCGACCCCGTCTCCCTCACCCTGGTGGAAGACAGCGACTGGAGCGCGGCCCAGACCCTCAGTGGGGATCTCAATATCACCGCTGGCACGGATCCTTTGGCCAACATCGGCTTCGATGCCAGCCAGCCCGGCCTGCAGGGGCTCACCAGCGGCGGCCAGCCCGTGGTCATCACCATCAGCGGCAACAGCATCAGCGGCGCCGTCAACGGCCAGAACGTCTTCACGTTGACGCTGGATCAGAACGGTCACTACGTCTTCACCCTGAACCAGCCGCTGGATCAGGGGAGCGCAGACAGTCTGCTCAAGGCGGGCTTTACCCTGACCGACAGTGACGGAGATAAAGTCTCCTCCACCCTGAGCGTGGCCATCGGCGACGGGGCCAATCCGGTCATCAGCGCCGTGACCGGCACCGAGATGACGGAGGCGAACCAGGGGGCGAAGGATGTGGTGAGCCACATGAGCTTCACCGTGAGCCACGGGGCTGATGCGCTCGATACGAGCAGCCTCAAATTCGATATCGCCGCCATTCAGCAGAGCCTGGATGGCAAGTACAGCAGCCACGGCAGCCCGGTTACCTTCACCCTGGACGCCAACGGCGAGCTGGTGGGGACCAGCGCGGACGGCCGCGAGGTGCTGCGGGCCGAGCTGGATTTGGTGGAGAGCAACGGCAACTGGAGCGTCACCGCCAAGGTGACCCTGGGGGCCGAGCTGGATCACCAGGGCAGCGAATCCCTCGACCTGCCGCTCACCGTCACCCTGACCGACAAGGACGGAGACAGGGTCTCCACCGACTTGCCGCTCACCATCAAGGACGGCCATGCCCCGCACTTCGTGGCGGGCAGCGGGGTGAGCCTGGATGAGCGCGGGTTCGACGGCAGCAATACTCTGACCGGCACCGGCCACTTCCAGGTCAATGCGGGCTCGGATCGGGTGAGTGAGGTGTCGTTTGCCGACATCAGCGAGCAGCCGGCCCTGACTGCGTTGGGCCATAGCGTGAAATACGAACTGGTGGACGGCGATGCCAGCATCCCGGGCAATCAGGTGCTGAAAGGCTATGTGGAAGTCAATGGCCAGCGCGTCGAGGTGCTTCAGGTCGAACTGGTGGGCAAGCTGGACAACGCCGCCAGCAACGGCTTTGACTACAAGGTGACCCTCTATCAGGGGGTTCACCAGAGCGGTGGCACTGCGACCGACCTGCCGTTCAAGCTCAACATCGTCGACAGCGACAAGGGCAGCGGCAACAACGACAGCGCCACGGGCACCCTCAACATCCGCATTTCGGAAGGGGCCAACCCGACCCTCACCCTGACCGGCGTGACGGTGAGTGAAGGGCGCTTCGACGGTGCCGCCAACAACCAGACCGGCGATGATCAGCATGCCACCGGCACCCTGACCATCACGGCGGACTCCGATCCCGTGGTGGACGTGCGGCTGACCCTCTCGGGCCAAGTCGTGGATGGGAGTGGCAAGGCCATCACCCACAACGGCGAGACCCTCACCTGGCAAGAGGTGGCGGGCAGCAACGGCCACAGCTTCCAGGCAGTGACTGCGAGCGGCACCCTGGTGTTGACGGTGACCCTGCCCAATGTGCCGGGGCGCATCGAAGCCCACACCCAGGCAACCCTCGATTACCAGGTGACGGTACACACCAACCTGGATCACGGTGCCGACGACAAGCTCAACCTGAGCCTGCCGGTGAAGGTGACCGACAGCGACGGCAGCGTGATCACCGGCAGCACCACGGCGGTGATCACCGATGCGGCGGATCCCGTGATCACCGCCATCGAGGGGGTGACCGTCAAGGAGTCGGACCTCAACGGGGGCAGTGGCCAGCATGGGGGTACCAGCCCGTCAGGCACGGGAGAGGTTGCCATCGGCCAGGTGACGATCGCCGCCGGGAGTGACCGGGTGGTTTCCCTGCAACTGGATGTAGCTCGCTTCAACGCCCTCAATACCCTGACGTCGGGGGGCAAGGCGGTCACCATTGGGGCAGACAGCCAGCCGGGTGTCTACCTTGGCAAGGACAGCGCAGGCAAGCTCATCTTCAAGCTGACCCTGGATGTCTCCGGCCGCTACACCTTCGAGCTGACCGGCAACCTGGATCACAGCGTCCAGGGCAAGGATCTGCTGGATATCCAGCTGCCATTGCAGGCACGGGACAGTGACGGGGATCTGAGCGCCGAAGTGATCGGTCATGTGAGCGTGCAGGACGACGTGCCGGTGGCCGTCGATGCCGGCAAGACCCTGAATGAAGGGGCGAAAGTGACCGGCGATCTGCTGGCCACTGCCAGCGAGGGGGCGGATGATGCGGTGGTGAGAGCGGTGACCATCAATGGCACCGAGCACCCCATCGCCGCCACGGGCAACACCACCATCTCGGTGACAGACGGCACGGGGCAGATCATCGGCACCCTGGTGATCAATGCCGAGGGTGACTACAGCTTCACCGCCAAATCGGGCATCGATCACAGCAATAGCACCCTGGTACAGCAGATAGGCTTCCACCTGGTGGATGGCGACGGAGATACCGACGACGGTCTTCTGACCCTGACCATCCGGGACGAGGCGGGCAAGCTCACCGTGAGCGCAGTCACTGGCCAGGAGGATGCGGGGGCGAGCGATCCGGGCCAGGGGATCCCCATCACCATGAACCTGGATGTGGGGGATTTCGATCGGGGCGAGCATGTGGAGCAGTTGCTTATCCAGGCGCCAGCCAACGCCCAGGGCACCTTCTATTTCAACGGCGTCGCACTGACCACCATCACCCAGGGGGGCAAGACCTGGTATGAGGTGCCGCCCGCGGCCATGGTGGCGGTGGCCAACACCGATGACAAGTTCCAGCTCACCGGTGTCACTTTTGTGCCGAACCACGACTACTCGAGCTACAACAACGGAGGTGCTGCGCTGCGCTTCCCGGTGCAGTTGCAGGTGGGGGTCACCGAGGGGAGCAAGCCCCCGGTGCTGACCGGCAATCTGGACATCACGGTGCAGGGCATTGCCGACAAACCCCTGTGGGATGCGGGTAGCACGCACCAGCACTACACCACGGACGAGGACAGCAGCGGCATCGCCCTCAACGTCAAGGCGGGTCTCACCGATACGGACGGCTCCGAGACCCTGAGCTACCAGATCAAATGGGCGTCCGGCCAGGGCACGCTGACCCTGAACGGCAAGGTGCTCACCCCGGGGGCGAACGGCCTTTATACGGTGGCCGGTGGCGACATCAACAAGGTGACGGTGGTGCCCGGCAAGGACTACAGCGGTGACATCAAGCTCATTGTGACCCCGGTCAGCACCGAGAAGACCCCGGTGGTGACCGGCAAGGAGACGGCCCTCGGCGATCCGCTGGAGGTGATTGTCAACGTGAACCCGCTGGCGGACGACGCCAAGCTGACGGTGCGCGAGATCCAGGGCAAGGAAGATACCCTGATCGATCTGGGCAGCAAGATTGGGCTCGCCCATCTGGGAGACACCACAGATGGCTCCGAGCAGCTGTTCGTGCGCATCAGCGGCCTGCCCGCCGGTGCCACCCTGCTGCTGGGTGGAGTGGCGGTCACCCTGGATGCCAACGGCTATTACGAGGTGCCCTATGGCCGCATCAATGACCTCAAGTTGCAGCCGCCCAAAAACAGCAACGTCGATTTCGATCTCACCATCAAGGGGGTGGTGAAGGACACCGCCATCCTGACCGATGCCAGCGGCCAGACCCACACCGTGGTGAACGAGAAGGAGACCGGCAGCCAGAGCCTGCACGTGGATCTGGTGGGGGTGGTGGATGAACCCCATTTCGATCTCAATACCACCGACTGGACCCAGGATGGCAACGGCTACAGCATCACCATCCAGGAGGATGGCCGGGCACCGCTGGACTTCAAGCTCACCTCGGGGGAGTGGACGGATACCCCGCTCGATCACTCGGAAACCCTCAACCTGGTGCTGGAAGGGCTGCCGGAAGGGGCCAAGGTATTCGACGGCAATGGCAAGGAGCTGACCCTCACCTTCGCCGGACTCGATGGCAAGGGCAATCCCCTCTATCAGGTGGATGTCTCCAGCCTCGGCAACCTGCAAATCCAGCCGCCCCCCAACAGCACAGCCGATCTGCACCTGGTCGGCCACGTGGTGGTGACCGAGAACGACGGCGATCACAAGAGCTTCGACGTGCCCCTCACCATCAAGGTGGAGCCCGCGATCGACGCCACCGACTATGCCAGGACCAGCCATGGCCTGGAGGATCAGTTCACCGTGCTGGACTGGCAGCCGGACCTGACCGACGGCGCCGAGCAGGTGACGCACCTCAGCCTCTCCGGTATCGAACCCGGTTATGAAGTCTGGATCCGGGTCGGGGGCGTGGATACCCAGCTGACGGTCACCGGCGGCGCCGTGGATCTGACCCCGAGCCAGCTCGACAGCCTGTTAAACGGCGGCCAGCTGCTGGTGAGAGGGCCCGAAGACAGCGACAGGGACACCACCCTCCAGAGCCATGTCACGGTGACGCAAGTGGATGTGGACTCCAGCGCCACCGCCCAGAAGGTGATCGACGGCACCCTGCATGTGGATATCCAGGCCGTGGTCGAACCCGATGGCAACCTGGTGCAGACCGGCCAGCTGGAGAGCCCGGACGGGCACGCCATCCCGCTGGACGGCGTCTTCGTGTTCCAGGATCTGGATCCCAGCAGCGATGAGGTCATCGACTACCTGGTGATCAGCGATCTGCCTCCCGGCTTCGTGGTGGTGGGCGGGATCAACGACGGCCAGGGCAACTGGACCGTGCCCCACGACGCCCTCGGCAACTATGCCCTGCGCTCGCCGGACGGCTTCACCGGCACCGTCACCTTCAAGGTGAGCGCCAGGGTGATCGACCTTGGCGACAACAACGAGGGGGATCTGAGCGCCCCGGCCTATCGGGAGATCACCGCCAGCGCCGACTTCCATGCTGCGACCCACTCGGGCCAGGTGGCGGCCGATGTCGATTTTGACAACAGCGCCCCCATCACCGGGGTGGAGGATCAGGGCGTCAACTTCGGCAGCCAGTTCAAGGACATGGTGACCCTGGGCACGGCGGACATCGGCGACGACGAGCTCAGCATCGTCATCACAGGTCTGCCCCCGGGCGTCAACGTGCAGGGGCTCACCTTCGACTTCGTCAACGGCGAGTACCTCATCAAGCTGCCGGGCGGCCTCGATGATCTCGACAAGCTGACCCTGACCCTGCCGCAAGACTATGCCGGTGACGGCCTGCACTTCAACGTGCGCCTGGTCAACACCGACACCGTGAGCGGTGACACCAAGATGGTGGAGAAGGACGTCACCCTCTCCATCACCCCGGAGGTGGACATCAACGGCGGGGCGGACGGCCTGCCCGAGCTGCAACTGAACGTGAAGGATGTGAACGGCGACGGCCAGCCTGACAACCTGGAAGACACCGACATTCATCTCGATCTTTCGGTCAAGCTCGCTGACATCAGCCCCTCGGTGGCCGATGGCGGTCTCGAGACCGTGGAGCGGGTGGTCGTGACCGTGGATCCCCAATATGGTCACTTCCTCGACAAGAACGGCCAGCCGGTCTCCACCCTCACGGTGAACGACCCGGCGGATCTCAAGGATCTGGTGTTCGTGCCCAAGGAGCACTTCAGCGGCAAGGTGCCGCTGGCGGTGACGGTGGATATTCTTGATACCGCCACCACGGGCACGGATCGGGGGAGCTGGAGCGGCCACGTGAGCTTCGAGGTGCTGCCGGTCAACGATCCGGCCAACCTCACGGTCCAGAACGTCACGGGCCAGGAAGATGGCAGCGTGAGCCTGGGGGGGCTGGGGGCCAGCCTGATCGACAACGATGGCTCCGAGCAGATCGTCGGGCTGCAGATCAAGGGGGTGCCGGATGGCTTCACCCTGTCCGCCCCGGCGGTCAACAACGGCGGCGGGGTGTGGCAGGTGCCTGTTGGCACCGACTTCTCCAAGCTGACCCTGATCCCGCCTGCGGACTTCAGCGGCACCCTGGATCTGACCCTGAGCGCCTTCACCCTGGACAAGGGGCTGACCCTGCCCCTTGAAACCAGTGCGGGCTTCACCGTCACCGTCAATCCGGTGGGGGATGCGGTCATCACCGACATGCAGGATCAGGCGAGCGGCACCGAAGGGGACGTGATCACCCTGCACCTGGGGGTGGAGACCCGGGACACCCATGCCACCGGCGGCAGCGTCGGCAATGTGCACGAGAACGGGCCCGAGCAGGTGCGCGTCACCCTGGAAGGGGTGCCAGACGGTGCAGAAATCCGCTTGCCGAGCGGGGTCAGCGGCACCGTGGTGGATCTGGGTGGCGGCCGCTGGCAGGTCACCACGGACGGGGGCAGGCTCGACGGGGTGGAGCTGGTGACTCATGACGCCAACGGCGCCATGGCGATCAAGGTGACGGCCCAGAGCCTGGACAACGGCGCCCTCGGCCCGGAAGTGAACGGCACCATCCATCTCGATGTGAGCCCGGTCAACGATGCCCCCGTCAACGTGCTGCCCGGGGAGCCCCAGGTGGCTCAGGAGGACGAGCCGTTCGTCATCCAGGGTCTGCAGGTCAAGGACGTGGATGCGGGCAACGGCATCATGGAGGTGCGTCTCTCGGTGGAGCACGGCACCCTGACCCTGCCGGCCGGGAGCGGCGTGACCCTGAGCGACAACGGCACCGGCGATGTGGTGCTGACCGGCACTCTGGCGGATCTCAATGCCCTGCTCGCGGGCGGGGTGACCTATCAGGGCGAGCGGGACTTCAATGGTCAGGATGCCCTGACCATGGTGACCAACGACAGGGGCAACACCGGCAGTGGCGGCGCCCTGAGCGATACCGACGTGCTGCCCATCGAGGTCGAGCCAGTCAATGATGCCCCTGTCACCCAGGTGCCGGGCTCATTGCAGGTGAAAGAGGATGGCTCCCTGTCGCTCACCGGGATCAGCGTGAAGGACGTGGATGCAGGCAGTGCGCCCATCTCCATGGTGCTGCGGGTGGAGCACGGTGTGCTGACCCTGCTGGGGGCGGCAGGCGCCGTCTCGGTGCAGGGGGCGGGTACCAACGTGGTGACCCTGGTGGGGGCGCTCGATGATCTCAACAGCCTGCTCAACGGCAATCTGCACTACGAGCCGGCCAGGGATTTCTGGGGCGAGGACAACCTCACCATCACCACCTCGGATCAGGGCAACACGGGGGCGGGCGGTGCGCTGACCGATACCGCCACCGTGGGCATCACGGTGACCGCCGAGGCCGATGATCCGCGGCTCGGCCTCGGGACCCACGACATCCACGCCCTGCAAGGGGCCTGGATGCCGCTCAACCTCAGCGCCAGCGTGGTCAACCCGGCAACCGGTGAGCTGTCGGTTCGGATCCAGAACCTGGGCGGTGCCCAGGTGGTGGACGAGCACGGCCAGAGCATGGGCCATGCCGACAACAACGGCGACTGGTTGCTACCCATGGATCACTCGGTGCCGCTCTATGTGAAAGACCTGGCGGCCGGGGAGCACAGCCTGATCCTGACCGCCGAGTCGAGTGCGGGGGGGCGCACCCTGAGTTCGGCCCAGGAGACCCTCAACATCCACAGCCAGAGCGGCCACGACCTGGTTGGCTCGGATCAGGGAGACTGGTTGTTCGGCTCCACCGGCAGTGATCGGATCCTGGGCGGTCTGGGAGACGACCTGATCCGGGGGGGGCAGGGCAACGACATCCTGAGCGGCGGTGTGGGCAGCGATCTCTTCGTGTGGGGTCAGGGGGACGAGGGCACGGCGGCGCAGCCTGCCATCGACACCATCACCGACTTCCGCCCCGAAGAGGGGGACAGGATCGATCTGGCGGACCTGCTCAAGGGGGTGACCGGCAACAGCCTGGATGGCTTGCTCAATCACCTGTCGGCCTCCGTCTCCACCGGCAACGGTGGCCTGGGAGACGTCAATCTCTCGGTGTCGCCGGCAGGGGATGGCCAGGTCACCCAGCAGATCACCCTGAAGGACGTGGATCTCAGCGGCTGGAACCTGAGCGGCGGCTCCTCCTCCCACGAGATCCTCCAGTCCCTGCTGGATCAGCACAGCCTGATCATCCAGCATCCCTGATGGGAGCGCGCTGAATAAAAAGAGCCGGCAATTGCCGACTCTTTGTTTATCTGGGTGGAGGACTATGGCTAGCTCATGCCTGCGCCCGGGCCAGCAGGTGGCAGGGGCGTTCACAGGGGAGCATGGCGGTGCTCATCTCAAGCCAGGGCGCTTGCCAGCAGGTGGATCGGATGTTCACAGGGGAAGGCCGTGCTCATCTCGATCTGCCACTTGCAGGTTTCGCAGTCGGTGATGACCAGATCGGGCTTGAGCCGGTTTATCTGATCAAACAGCCCTTCGCCGATGGCCTGGCTGGTGTCGTAGTTTTCCGACTTGAAGCCGTAGGTGCCGGCGATGCCGCAACACTGGGAATCGAGCACCGTCACCTTGACCCCGGGAATGGCGCGCAGCAGTTCCAGGGTATAGATGACGCCCCCCATCTTCTCCATGTGGCAGGGGGTGTGGTAGGCGATGTGCAGATTGAGCGGCTTCATCGCCGGCTTGTTGCCCTGATAGAACTCGTTCCAGATAAAACGGGTTACCAGCGAGATGCGATCCCGCACCTTGTGGTTGTCCTGCTCCAGCAGGTGGGGGTATTCGTCCCGCAGGGTGAAGCCGCAGGTGGAGGAGGTGGCCAAGAGCGGCATCTCGTTGCCGAGCAGGGTGTTCTCCAGCTGCTGGATGTTGAAGGCCGCCTGCTGCTTGGCCTTGTCCATGAAGCCGTTGGCAATGAGCGGCACGCCGCAGCACTTCTCCCGCGCCAGCAGCTGGACGCCGATGTTCATGGCGTTGAGCACCTGCACCAGCTCCTTGCCGAGCTGCGGGTGGTTGTAGTTCACGTAGCAGCCGTGGAAGTAGGCTATTTGGCGCTCATATCGGGCCTGACTCGCTTTCTGCTTCTTGTACCAGCCGCGGAAGGTGCCCTGGGAGTATTTGGGCAAGGAACGGTGGGAGGAGACCCCCAGCGCCTTGTCCAGCACCAGCTTCATCGGCTTGAGGCCGGTGGTGAAGTTGACCACCGGGGCCATCAGGGTGGACATGCCGCCCATCAGATCGGTGTGGGAGAGCACGAACTCGCGGATCCCCGGCTTGAAGCCGCTGTACTGGTGCTTGGCCCGGGCTATGATGTCGCCGATGCGCACCCCGCTCGGGCAGGCCACTTCGCAGCGCTTGCAGTTGGTGCAGTACTTGAGGGCGCTGTCGAAGAGCTCCGGGCTCTTGATGCGCAGGCGCTCTCCATCCGGGCCCGCCTGCTTGGGGCCGGGGTAGGCCGGGTTGGCCTTGGCCACCGGGCAGTAGGCGGTACAGACGGTGCATTTGATGCACTGATCGAAGGTTTGGTTGGCATGATCCAGTAGCATGTCAGTTCTCCTCCCGTAGGATGTGAAGGCACGGGATATGGGACAAAATCATCATTGGGCTGAACTCAAGATGTGACCGGCGGCCTGCCAGCCGGTGGCGACCGCCACGCCTGAGCCTGACCCTTCCTTGGATTGGGCATCGTCGTGGGCCAGCACGCCGTGTCGTGTGAGTGGGAATGTGTGATTCATCTCAGCCCTCCGCCAGAATATGGCCGGCGGCTTGCCAGCCGGTGGCAACCGCCACGCCTGAACCTGACCCTTCCTTGATGGGGTCATAGTGGGCCAGCACGCTGCCGGCGCCAAAGAGGTTGGCGAGGGGCTTGCCGCCCCGCAGCACCCGCAGCTGGTCGTCCGTCTTGACCCCGAAGCCCATGAAGGGGTGGTGATCGAACAGGCGGCGACCGGCCCAGGCGTCGCGCTCGGACAGGCTCAGCACATCGGCGTCGAAGATGGGCTCGCGGATGCCGCCAAGGCGTGACTCCAGGCCGCGGCTGAAGAAGCTGCCGGAGGCGAGCACGAAGTGGTCGGCCTCGAACAGCTGGTCGTCGCCGTTCTGGCTGTGCACCCCGAGCACCCTGTCCCCCTGGTAGCGGGCACCCAGCACCCGCTCGCTGGTGAGGAAGGTGCCGCCGAGGGCCATGAAGCGCCGTTTGAGGGCCTCCTGCATCCGCATCCCGATGAGGGACGGCGGCATGGTGGCGACTTCGCGAATGGTGCAGCCGGTGCGCTTCTCCAGCTCCGCCAGGCGGGGCCCCACCAGCCCCAGCGACAGGCAGGCGGGCAGCACGATATGGCGGCAGCCCGGCTCGCCGCACTCGATCACCATGCGGCTGATCTCGCGGGCCAGATCCACCAGCAGTTCCGGTTGGCGGTCGAGCAGGCGGGCGATATCGGCGGAGCGAAACTCGTGGGGATTGCGGCTGAACTCGGCCAGCTGGGGCAGGCGGATCTCCCCGGTCAGGATCCGGCTGTGGGCGAAGCGTGCATGGGTCGCGAGATTGGCCGCCGCGAGCGCCGGGTGAAAGTCGCGAAAACCGGCCAGAGTGGCCAGCAGCAGGGCGCCGGGGGCCGGGGCCTCGGTGAGGCAGGCACAGGTCTCGGGGGAGAGCCAGGTGGACTTGAGGGTGCCGATGGGGGTGAGACGCTGGTGGTTGCGCTCCTGGCGAATGAGGGTCAGTCCCTCCTCGGCGCACTGACGCTGCAGCGCATCGAGGCTCGCCAGGATGTTGGCCAGTCCCACCTTGCTGTAGGGGTGATCCGGATGAGTGGCCATGAAATCGGGCAGGGCGGCGCGGGGATCCCCCTCGCTCTCCAGCAGATCGACCGAGCCGGAGGAGAAGTGCAGGGCGCTCTGGCCGGAGGCCATCAGCAGGGTCTTCTGGCCTGCCTCGGCCAGGCGCAGGGCCGCCGAGAGGCCCGCCATGCCGCCGCCTATCACTATGCTGTCAAATTTCATGGCTGCGCTCCTTGGTGGGGTTGGCTGGGGTGCGGGGGGCGAGCGGGAAGGGGGGATCACTCACCAGGTGGGGGGCCGTCCACTCGCCAAGGCCGAACAGCCCCTCGTAGATCCAGTAGGTAAACTCGGCTTCGCGCAGGGCATCCCCCCAGAGCACGGGGCGGGTGCCCTTGTAGCGCTCCTCCAGGAACTGGCGCAGCATGACGCAGGCCTGGCGGCCGTCGGCCTTGCCGTACTCCTGCATCAGGCCGGCGGCGCGATAGGCGCACAGCTCCCCCTGACAGGGACCCATGCCCAGGCGCGTGCGGCGGCGCAAGTCCACCAGGTTGTCCACGTCGAGCTCGCGCAGGGCGTATTCAATCTCCCCCGCGGTCACCATCTCGCATTCGCAGATGAGGGCGTTGGCCTTGGGGTTGTCGCGGAAGAAGGCGATGACCCGCTCGCCGTGACGGTACTGGGCCGAGCCTTCGGCGGGCACCGAGAGACCGGGGGCCGAGACCTTCTCCGGATCCCGCGAGCCCGGCAGGGCCAGCTCGGCGGTGCGGCAGGGCTTGCTGTTGCCCAGCTTCCTGGCCAGCAGGTCGGTGGCCCATTCGGCCATCAGGCGGTAGGTCATCAGCTTGCCGCCGGTGATGGTGTTGAAGCCCTGAAGACCGTCGCGCTCCGCATGATCCAGCAAGACGATGCCGCGGCTGATGTTGCGGCCCGACTCGTCGCCGTCCACCGCCACCAGGGGGCGTACACCGGCATAGGCGCGCAGCAGCCGGGTGCGCGCCATGACGGGGGCGAGCTTGATCCCCTCGCGCAGCAGCACCTCCACCTCGCCGGGCTCGACGGTGAGCTGGTCAATCTTGTCGTAGTCGATGCGGCTCGAGGTGGTGCCGATGAGGGAGATGGTGTCGCCCGGCACCAGGATGTCCGCATCCGCCGGCTTGCGGCAGCGGTTGAGCACCAGCTGGTTGAGGCGGTAATCCATGATGAGCAGGGAGCCCTTGGCCGGGAACATGCGGATGCCGAGGTCGGCGTACTCGCAGATCTGCTGGCCCCAGATGCCGGCGGCGTTGATCACCTCCCGGCACTCCACCTCGAACGCCTCTCCGGTGCGGGTGTTGATCGCCCTGACCCCGTGCACCCTATCCTGGGTGCGCAGCAGCCCCAGCACCTTGCTGTGGGTGAAGATGCGGGCGCCGTGTTCTTTCGCGTCCAGTACGTTGGCGGCGGCCAGGCGGAAGGGATCGACCGTGCCGTCCGGTACCTGTATGGCCCCGATCAGCGCCGGGTTGACGTTGGGTTCGAGGCGCAGCGCCTCTCGGGGATCCAGCTGGCTAGTCTCGATGCCCGCCAGGGAGCAGGCATCCATGAAGGTGCGCTGAAAATGGAGGTCATCTTCCGGCAGGGTAATGAAGAGGCCGCCGGTATCCTCCACGCAGTGGCTGGCGATCCGCTTGAGGATGCGGTTCTCCTGAATGCACTCGCGGGCGGACTCCTGATCCGTTACCGCGTAGCGGGCCCCCGAGTGGAGCAGGCCGTGGTTGCGCCCCGTGGTGCCGGCGGCGATGTCGTCCCGCTCCAGCAGGATGCAGTCGATGCCGCGCAGCGCGCAATCGCGCATGATGCCGGCACCGGTGGCGCCCCCCCCTATGATGACGACTTCCGTGGTTATTCTTTTCATTCTTGCCCGTCTCATCTCTTCCAGATGGGGCCAGTGTGGCGCTTCCCTGGTTGGAAATGTTTGATATGGGCCAAGTTAATGTTCGTAAACGCTCATAAAAAGGGGTGTTAATGAGCAAAGCGTGATTGTTGTCACACTCCAGCAACAGCAGAGGGGGCCACCGGGCCCCCTCTGTCGACACGAGTCACGGCGCTTAGCCGCAGCACTTCTTGAACTTTTTACCGCTGCCACAGGGGCAGGGGTCGTTGCGACCAACCCGCAGCGGCGCCGGATCCTGCTCGCCGTCGGTGTAGACCCAGCGCCCCTGATGACGCACGAAGCGGGATCGCTCGTGCAGGCAGTGACGCTCGTTCCCCTCCAGGAACCAGGCCTTGAACTCCACCGTGCCGGTCTCATCAAGGGGGCCGCCCTGGCTGGCGAGGATCTCGAGGCCGTCCCAGCGGGTATCGGTCCGGGAGAGCTCGGCCGCCGTCAGGCCGTGCAGAAAGTCAGGGTGCCAGCTGTGGATCAGGTACTCCCCCAATCCCAGCACGAAGGCGCTGTAGCGCGAGCGCATCAGCTGCTCCGGGCTGGCGGCGGCCTGGCCTGCGTGGAGCACGCCACAGCACTGGGAGAGGGGGAGGGAGGAACCGCAAGGACATTGGCTCATGGGTCAGCTCATCGGGTCGATAATAAAAGGTGGCGGGATTGTAGCGAAGGCACTCCCCCCTCGGCCAGCACTCCATGGCTGAGCGAGTAGGAACGAAGCACCCACAATAAAATGGCTAAAGGAAGTACAAGATGACGCTAAAGCAGAAAATTCTGTTGCTGGGGGCCATCCCCGTGCTGCTGATGGCCCTGGTGGTCAACCTCAGCAACTACCTGGTGGCCAGGAACGGTCTGGAGTCCGATCTGGTGGTGGCGAGGGAGAAGGCGGTCAAGGAGCGCAAGGCCCTGCTCAGCAGCTACCTGATGCTGGCCAAGACGGCCATTGAGCAGGCCTATGCCGGGCCAGACAACCCAGAGACCCGCCAGCGGGTGACCGAGATCCTGCGCCCCTTGCGCTATGGCAGTGACGGCTACTTCTTCGTCTACGACTACCAGGGGAACACTGTGCTGCTGCCGACCCGCCCCGAGATGGAGGGCAAGAATCGCTGGCAGGACAAGGATGCCAAGGGCACCTTCCTGATCCAGGGGATCATCAAGTCGGCGCGGGAGGGAGACGGCTTCTCCGAATACTGGACCAACAAGCCGTCCCTCGGCCGGGATGCCCCCAAGCTCTCCTTCAACCTGGTGCTCGACAAGTACCAGTGGGTGGTGGGCACGGGCTTCTACATCGACGATATCGACAACGAGCTGGCGGCCCTGCGCAGCGAGCGCGAGGAGACCATGCACGCCTCCCTGCAAAGCAGCGTGCTGCTCATCCTGGTGATCCTGGGGGTGACCCTGGCTGCCACCGTGGTGATCGGCAACCGGGTCACCCGGCCGCTGGCGGACGCGGTCTCGGCCCTCAACGACATCGCCGACGGGGAAGGGGATCTGACCCGGCGCCTCAAGGTGCAGAGCAAGGATGAGGTGGGTCAGCTGGCCACCGCCTTCAACCGTTTCGTCGAAAGGATCCAGTCGGTGGTGAGCCAGGTGGGGGAGACCAGCCATCAGCTGCTCGGCGCCGTGGACAGGCTGCACAGCCTGAGCGAGCACGCAGACAGGCAAATGCAGGGCCATGGCAAGGAGACGGATCAGGTGGTCACCGCCGTGACCGAGATGAGTTCCACCGCCCAGGAGGTGGCGGCCAGCGCCTCCAACGCGGCCTGCGCCACCAGCGATGCGGCCCGCGAATCGGACGCCGCCCGCGGTGTGGTGAACAACGCCATCGGCAGCATCAACCGGCTGGTGGACGAGGTACACGTGGCCGCCGGTGTCATCGAGCAGCTCGCCCACGAGACCGGCAAGATAGGGTCCGTGGTGGAGGTCATTCGCGGCATCGCCGATCAGACCAATCTGCTGGCGCTCAACGCCGCCATCGAGGCGGCACGGGCCGGCGAGCAGGGCCGCGGCTTTGCGGTGGTGGCGGACGAGGTGCGCTCCCTGGCCGGTCGCACCCAGCAAAGCACCAAGGAGATCAACGAGATGCTCCAGCGGCTGCAGGGCGGGGTCAGGCAGGCGGTCGAGGTGATGCAGGCGAGCGAGGCCCGCAGCCAGGAGACGGTGCAGGAGGCGAGCCACATCGCCAGCTCCCTCGACAGCATGGTGGCGGCCGTCGGTACCATCAACGACATGAATATCCAGATAGCGACCGCCGCCGAGGAGCAGCACGCGGTCTCCGAGGAGATCAACAAGAACCTGGTGGCCATCCAGCAGATCGTCAGCGAGCTGACCGAGGCGGCCGGGGAGTCCAACACCACCACCCGCGCCCTGGCCGGTACGGGTGACAAATTGCGTCAACTCGTCTCCCGCTTCCGTTACTAGTCACATTTTTGCCGTGTGGACGGGATATCCAGACGGCAAATTTGGGGATCGGCACAGAATGTGGGAAAATCGCGCCATTCGTTCCTTTCGTTAGCCCCAACCCTATGAATGAGATCGTGAAAGGCAGTATCGATTTGATCCGTCAGCTCAACTACGGCCTGGTCTACGCCAGCCTGGAGGAGCACAAGGAGCTGTCCCGTACCGATCTGTCCCGTTTGACCGGCCTCTCTCCCGCCAGCATCACCAAGATCACCCGCGAGTTGCTCGATGGCGGTCTGGTGGTTACCTGTGGCGAGAGCTCGGTGGGCCGTGGCCGCCGTCAGACCCTGCTGCGCATCAACGAGCGCCGCTTCCAGTTTCTCTCCATGCGCCTTGGCCGCGGCTATGTGGACATGGCCCTGTTCGATCTGGCGGGCCGCTCCATGGCGCGCCATCGCCACGTCTTCAACGAGGGGGAGCGAGCCTCCCTGCTGGCGAGCCTGGTGCGGGCCATCGAGGGCTTCCTGCCCAAGAAGGCGCTGCGCCTTGCCTGCATCGCCCTCTGCCTGCCGGGGCAGGTGGAGCGCCACTCCGGCATGGTCAAGCACTTTCCCTACTACGATCTGCGCAACTGGCCCCTCGGGCCCACCCTGCAGGAGGCCTTCTCGGTGCCCGTGCTGGTGAGCGGTGACGTGCGCACCTGGATCCAGGCCGAGCGGGAGTGGGGGGCCGCCAAGAACTGTGCCGATGCGGTGCTGGTGTTCGTGCACAACGACATCGGGGTCGGCATGGTGGTCAACGGCCAGCTCATCGAGAGCGAGGCGGCCCTGCTCGGGGATCTCAGCCACCTGCAGCTCGAGCCCTACGGCCAGCGCTGTTACTGCGGCGGTTTTGGCTGCGCCTGCACGCTCGTGACCAATCAGGCGCTGGAGGCCCAGTACCGGGACCTGCGCGAACGGATGCAGGAGCACGATCTGCCCGAGGTCGTCACCATCCGCGAGCTGTGCGAGCTGGCGCTGGCGGGCAACAGCCTCTGCCAGGATATCCTGCACCAGGCGGCGGGGCGCCTCTCCCGGGTGCTGGCCAACCTCATCTGCCTGCTCAATCCGGGCAAGCTGCTGCTGGGGGGGGAGATCACCCGGGCCGATCGCCTGCTGTTCCCCATGCTGCACCAGTCCCTGGCGAGCCAGCTGCCGGCCGACTACCTGGTGCGTCTGCAGATCGAGTCCACCCATTTCTATGAAGACCCCACCAAGCCCACCTCGGTGCAGGTGCACAAGGCCCTGCGAGACGGCAGCCTGCTGCTCGAGCTGCTGCGAGGCGACAAGGAGGCCTGACTGCCTGCCGCAGTGCCGCTCCATCATGCACTGGCCGTTTTAACTCCGTGGGAGGAGGGGGGCTGATTAGGGGACAAACAACAGGCGGGCCTTCCGAGGAAGGCCCGCCTGTTGTTTGCAAACGCCGGGTGGCGGCTCTAGGACTTGGTCTCCTTGGCGGGCGCCTTGTCGGCGGGTTGCTCCTGCCGTTTGAGGGTTTCGCTGGCTTGCTGTCTCAGCTGCATCTGCTCCATCACCAGCTTGTAGGCGATGTAGTACTTGTAGATGTTGCCCACATAGGTGACGGTCTCGGCTCCTATCTTCTCCGCCGCCACGTATTCGACGTTGTGGAACCAGACGTTGGGATCCAGCCCCCGTTTCTTCGCCTCGGTGCGCAGTCGCGCCACCCGGGCGGGACCGGCGTTGTAGGAGGCAAACGAGAATAATGCCTTGTCGAGGGCGGTCATGGGCTCGTCGGCGTAGTAGTGATCGATCATCCAGCGCATGTATTTGACGCCGCCGTGGATGTTGGGCTCGAGCTGGCGGATGTCGCCCACCTTCAGCCCCTTGCCGGTGGCGGGCATGATCTGCATGATGCCGATGGCGCCGACATGGCTGCGCGCCTTGTGGTTGAGGGCGGACTCCTGATAGCCCTGGGCGACGACCAGCAGCCAGTCCACGTCGTATTTCTCGCCGTATTCACGAAACAGTTCCACCACCTGCAGGAACTTCTTGCGCTCGGCCTCGGCGGCGGCGCTCTTGACGAACTTGTTCTGCTTGAGATAGCGCGCCAGTATGTCCTCCCCCGTCGCCTTGCCGCGGATCGCCTTGATCTGCTCGTTGAGCATGGCGAGCAGCTTGGGACTGTCCTGGCGTACCGCCCAGGCGATGATGCCCCCCTCCCGGAACACCGGGGTCTCATGAATGGTGATCTTGGGGAAGATCTTCTGCCAGAAGCGGGCCTTGTGCTCGTCCATGACGATGAAGGGAAGCAGGCCCGCGTTCACCATCTCCACCAGATCTTCATCTTCCAGCACTTCGGAGGCGGGCTGGATGTCGATGAGGGGCTCTCCCGCCGCCTTGCGGGCCTGGTTATAGGCCATGAGGCTCTCGAAATAGCTGGAGGAGGGGCGCACGAAGATGGTCTTGCCACCCAGATCGGCGGCGCTCTCCACCTTGGGGGAATCGGGGCCCGAGACGAGCAGCTCCCGCACGTTCTCGAGCAAGGGATCGCTGAACACCACCCCCTGCTTCTTGCGCTTGTCCGTGATGGTGAGGTTGGCGGCGGCGATATCCCCCTTGCCTTCGATGAGGGAGGTCAGCAGGGCCTCGCGGGCGACGGGAATGAAGACGAAGTGCACCTTGAGGTGACGCTTGATGGCCTTCTGCTTGCGCAGTTGTTCGTTGAGGCGTTTCTCCACCTGCATGAAGGCGTCGTAAGTGACCCCCCGTTGCACCCCCTTGTTGATGAAGTAGCCGGTCTTGTTGTAGGTGGTGAGCACCCGTATGGTGCGCCGCTCCAGCATGGCGTCGAGATCCCCCAGCATGGGTTTGGCGAGTTCCTCGCTGTCAAAGGCCAGGGCGCTGCGCTCCTCTTCTTCCTCGGTGGTGGCTTTTTTATCTGGCTCGGCACTCCAGGCCGGGGACAGGGAATAAAGCACCCAAAAAATGACAATCCATAAGCGTTTCATGATGTTCACCTCACTCGTTTTATTGAGTGTAAGCGTGGCTCAGAGGACCCCTTAGCTCGTTGGGTTTGATTGCGCTCGGGTGATAGCACGATCTTCACTATCGGTTGGGGGCCTGGCCGGGGAGAACGCCAAATGAAGAGGGAGCCCGTGGGCTCCCTCTTTTCATTGCATATTCAATACCCGAGCCGGCCTAGAACCAGAAGCCGATGATGAAGGAGCCCGCCAGGGTCAGCATGACGTTGGCTACCGCATAGGTGCCGGCATAGCCGAGCGCCGGGATGGAGCTGTTGGCTGCCTCGTTCACCACGTCCATGGCCGGGGCGCAGGTGCGGGCCCCGGTGATGGCCCCCAGCAGCAGGGCCGGGTTCATCTTCAGCACCCAGACCCCGAACAGGTAACCCACCAGCACCGGCAGTGTGGTCACCAGCATGCCGGAGAAGAGCACCACCATGCCCACCTCGCTCAGGTGATCCAGGATGCCGCCCCCCGCTTTCAACCCGGTGCTCACCATGAAGACGGCGAGGCCGAGATCCTTGGCTAGGCGCAGGGCGCCCGGCGGCACATAGCCTACCGTGGGGTGGTTGGCCCGAAGATAGCCCATCAGGATCCCCGCCAGCAGCAGGCCGACGGCGTTGCCGAGGCCGAATTCTATCTGGCCGAACACCAGGGAGACGGAGCCGATGAGCAGGCCCAGCACGAAGAAGGTGGTGAAGGCCACCAGATCCGTTGTCTGGCTATGGATGCTGATGAAGCCGATCTTGTTGGCCAGGAGCTTGACCCGCTGTTTCTCGCCGCTGATCTGCAGCACGTCACCCTTCTGCAGCATGATGTTGCGATCGAACGGCATCTCTATCTGGGATCGCACCACCCGGTTGAGGAAGCACCCCTTCTCGGTGAGGTTGAGTTCCACCAGGTGGCGGCCGACCACGGCATCGTTCTTCACCACTATCTCTTCGGTGACGATCTGCAGGTCCAGCAGGTTGCGATCGAACACCTCCTTGCCGTTGCGGTAGTTGACGTCCAGCTTCTCGTGGCTCTCGGGGTAGCCCACCAGGGCGATCTCGTCTCCCTCCTGGATGACGGCGTCACCATCGGGGCTGGCAAGTATGCCGTTGCGGCGAATGCGCTCCACATAACAGCCGGTGTGGGGATAGATGCCGGTCTCTCGCAGGGTGCGACCGCCGATCCAGGCGGCGAGCTCCGGGCCGACCCGATAGGCGCGGATGATGGGAAGGTAGGTCTTGCGGCTCTCGCTGTCGGAGAGGCCCCGCTCGCGGGCGATCTTCTGGGCCTCGGTGTTGAGGTCGAGCCGCGCCAGGGAAGGCAGGTAGCGCACCACCAGCATCAATCCCACCAGCCCCACCAGATAGGTGAGCGCATAGCCGATGCCCATGTTGTCGAGCACCGACTGCATGTCGGTCTGGTGGGGCAGGTTGAGCAGGCCGCTGCGCAGGGCATCCTGGGCGCCCACCAGCGCCGGGGTGGAGGTGAGCGACCCCGCCAGGATGCCGGCCGCCATGCCGGGCCCCAGATTGAAGAACTTGGCCAGCCCCACGGTGAGCAGCAGGGCGCTCAGCAGGATCACCAGGGTCAGGGTGATGTAGTGGATGCCGTCGCGCAGGAAGACGCTGAAGAAGTGCGGCCCCGCTTCAATCCCCACGCAGAAGATGAACAGCATAAAGCCGACGTTTTCGGTGGAGGTGGAAAACTGGAATCCCATCTGGCCGAACAGCAGGGCGGTGAACAGCACCCCTATGGTATTGCCTATCTGGAAGTTGCCGATGCGGACCTTGCCTAGCAGCAGGCCGAAGGCCAGTACCACGAACAGCAGCAGGGAGTCGCTTTGATGTAGCAGTGTCACGAAATCTATGGTCATGCCCGGAAAAACCGAGGAAAAAAGTGGGGCCGATATTGTGCCGTATCCCTTGGCAAGAAAGAAGCGCCAAAGCGGATCGACAGCCAGTTAAGTGGCGCCTCGACCAGAGGGGTGAGGGATGCGCGGCGCCCAGGAGGAAAAATACTCTACTTTACGCTGCCGGATCCGGTGTCAATGAGTGATTTCTGCTGTCGGGAAGGGAGGGGCCGACGGCCCTGTGGACAATTTATTACCTGCTGTATGGGGAGCGATTGGGCATGGTTTTCAGCATTTTTCACTGAGGTCAGTTAAGGGATACAAAAGAACCCCATTTGTCGTCCGGCGAGGGCTGACCCGTGACACGGGGCATGGCGAAAAAAGACCGCGCCGTGGTGGGGGCGTTGCCCTGGTTGACCCCATTTAGGGGGACGGACAAAAACAGCAGAAAATGGGGCGAGCGGTGCGTCGCCTCGCCAAACCGGAGACAATCGCTGCCAACCCAGATGAACATTGGCTTTGGTCAACTTACCCACAGAAACTGTGGATAACCCTGTTCATGAAACTTGGTGATCAGGCTGTATCCCGCGCCAATACTGGGCTTCAAGGGCTGTTCAAAAAATACCGGCAATAAATTGTTTCTATAAAAATCAAATAGTTATGTGCGGCAGAACAAAACGCTGCCGGTCAGTGACGGGGGATCAAAAGGGAGGCGTGCAGCAAGGCAGGGCTTGTGCATTAAAATTGGCAGAGGAAAGCACTAAAGTGGATAACTTGCACCGAGATGGTGAGGAATTGGCTCCCCCGACTGGACTTGAACCAGTGACATACGGATTAACAGTCCGCCGTTCTACCGACTGAACTACGGGGGAACATCAGGCAAGGAGGTGCATCATACAGAGGTCGTATTTCGGGGTCAATAGCCATCAGGGCAGGCCGGCGGATACCCAGGCCCGTCAACTCGGGGTACACTGCACTCTTGCCGTTTTTTGCCGGGAGTCGTCATGAGCAAGTTATTTCAGTTGGCCAGCCAATTTCAACCCGCCGGGGATCAGCCGAGGGCCATCGCCCAGCTGCTCGACGGCATAGAGTCCGGGTTGGCCCACCAGACCCTGCTCGGGGTGACCGGCTCGGGCAAGACCTTCACCATGGCCAACGTCATCGCGACTCTCAATCGCCCCACCATGATACTGGCGCCCAACAAGACGCTGGCGGCCCAGCTCTACGGGGAGATGAAGGAGTTCTTCCCCGAGAACTCGGTGGAGTATTTCGTCTCCTACTACGACTACTACCAGCCGGAAGCCTATGTGCCGACCACGGACACCTTTATAGAGAAGGATGCCTCCATCAACGATCACATCGAGCAGATGCGGCTCTCGGCCACCAAGGCGCTGCTGGAGCGGCGCGACGTGGTGATCGTCGCCTCGGTGTCGGCCATCTATGGCCTGGGGGATCCCCAGGCCTACCTCAGCATGATGCTGCACCTGAAAGTGGGGGACGTGATCAATCAGCGGGATATCCTGCGTCGCCTCGCCGAGCTGCAGTACACCCGCAACGACATGGCATTCCAGCGCGGTACCTTCCGGGTACGGGGGGAGGTGATCGACATCTACCCCGCCGAATCGGACAAGCTGGCCCTGCGGGTGGAACTGTTTGACGAAGAAGTGGAGCGCCTCTCCCTGTTCGACCCGCTGACCGGCGCCATCGAGCAGACGGTGGTGCGCTACACCATCTACCCCAAGACCCACTATGCCACCCCGCGCGAGACCATACTCGGCGCCATCGAGCACATCAAGGAGGAGCTCAAGAGTCGCCGTGAGCAGCTGTTGTCGCTGGGCAAGCTGGTGGAGGAGCAGCGCATCAGCCAGCGCACCCAGTTCGACATGGAGATGATGCAGGAGCTCGGCTACTGCTCCGGCATCGAGAACTACAGCCGCTACCTCTCCGGACGCGCGCCGGGGGAGCCGCCGCCCACCCTGTTTGACTACCTGCCGGGGGACGGCCTGCTCATCATCGACGAATCCCACGTCACGGTGCCGCAGATCGGCGCCATGTTCAAGGGCGACCGCTCCCGCAAGGAGACCCTGGTGGAGTACGGCTTTAGGCTTCCCTCGGCGCTCGACAACCGGCCGCTGAAGTTCGACGAATTCGAAGCGCTGATGCCGCAGACGGTGTTCGTCTCGGCGACCCCAGGCCCCTACGAGCTGGAGAAGTCCGGCGGCGACGTGGTGCAGCAGGTGGTGCGTCCCACCGGCCTGCTGGATCCCGAGGTGGAGGTGCGGCCCGTCAGCACCCAGGTGGACGACCTGCTCTCCGAGATCCGCAAGCGGGTGGCCGTGGAGGAGCGGGTGCTGGTGACCACCCTCACCAAGCGGATGGCGGAGGACTTGACCGAATACCTGGCGGATCACGAGGTGCGGGTGCGTTACCTGCACTCCGACATTGATACCGTGGAGCGGGTGGAGATCATCCGCGATCTGCGCCTCGGCAAATTCGACGTGCTGGTGGGCATCAACCTGCTGCGCGAAGGCCTCGACATGCCGGAGGTCTCCCTGGTGGCCATCCTGGATGCGGACAAGGAGGGCTTCCTGCGCTCCACCCGCTCCCTTATCCAGACCATCGGCCGGGCGGCGCGCAACCTCAACGGCAAGGTGATCCTCTACGGGGATACCATCACCAACTCCATGCGGGTGGCCATTGAAGAGACCGAGCGGCGCCGCGCCCTTCAACACGCCCACAACCTGGAACACGGCATCGTGCCCAAGGGGCTCAACAAGTCCATCGGGGACGTGATGGACATGGGGGGCAGCCGCACCGCGGGCAAGGCCGGGCGGGGCAGCCGCAAGGCCGCCGAGCCGCAGGGGGAGTACCATGCCCGCTCCGCCAGCGAGATCGCCAAGGAGATCAAGCGGATGGAGGAGCAGATGTTCCAGCATGCGCGGGATCTGGAGTTCGAGCAGGCGGCGGCGCTGCGGGATCAGATCCAGCGGCTGCGCAGCGAGTTGATCGAGTCGTGAGCGCCAGACGCTGGCTTATCTGGCGGCGGCTGCGCCGCCTCTACCTGGGGTTTCGCCATCCGTCCACCCCCTGGTGGGCGCGGGGGCTGGTCATCTTTATTCTGCTCTACGGCATCAGCCCGGTGGATCTGGTGCCCGACCTGGTGCCGCTCTTTGGCTGGCTCGACGATATCAGCCTGTTGCTGCTTCTGTTATGGGGCTGGGAGAGGTGCTTGCCCGATGCCGTGCTGACCTCTCTGGACAAGGCCGATTGACCCCGATCTGACCCCGTTCATGGCAGTTTTTTTCTTGCCACCGGGTGCGCCAGTTAAGGGTATTGAATGGCTCCTTTTGTATGAGGGCGAAAAAGGGGACCATGGGGTGATTGTGAGCCAGGTCTCATTGGCGTAGACTCCACGCCGTTCACTTCATGAGTACCCAAAAAATGGATCTGATCCTCTTTGCCATCGACTTTATCCTGCACGTTGACGTGCACCTGAAAGAGCTGTTCGAACACTACGGGATCTGGGTGTACGCCATCCTGTTTCTCATCATCTTCTGCGAGACAGGCCTGGTGGTCACCCCCTTCCTGCCTGGCGACTCCCTGCTGTTTGCCGCCGGGGCCCTGACGGTGGGCAGCGTGCTGGACGTGCATACCCTGGCAGGGGTGCTGGTCATCGCCGCTGTGCTCGGTAACGTGGTGAACTACACCATAGGGCACTTTTTCGGCGAGCAGCTGTTCCGCAATCCGGACTCGAAGATCTTCCGCCGCGATTACCTGGTCAAGACCCACGCCTTCTATGCCAAGCACGGGGGCAAGACCATCATCATCACCCGCTTCCTGCCCATAGTGCGCACCTTTGCGCCCTTCGTGGCGGGGATGGGTGCCATGACCTATCCACGCTTCCTGGCGTTCAATCTGGTGGGCGGCCTCCTGTGGGTGCTCTCCTTCGTCTATGCGGGCCACTTCTTCGGCAATCTGCCAGTGGTGCGTCACAACTTCACCCTGCTCATCTTCGGCATCATCGGCATCTCCCTGCTGCCCATGGTGGTCGGCATGGTGAAGGCCAGGATGGATGCCGGCAAGGTGGCCTCCTGAGCTTCTTGTTCCGTGGCGCAATGAAATGAGAAAGGGAGCCGATGGCTCCCTTTCTGTTTGTGGCCTGCTCACTGTCAGATTGCCGATGGTCACGATGGCAATCGGCAATCTGGAGACGAAGATGGCAACTCACCGCTGAGGAACCAGAGTCCAGGCGTGATCTGACGCATAAACAAAGGAGGGAGCCATCGGCTCCCTCCTTTGTTTATGCGTGCCTCCCGGCTCAGTTGCAGCAGCGACCCTTGATCAGGTTGCCGATGGCGACCACCACAAAGACCAGCAGATAGGCGGCGAAGATGGCGACCAGCCACTGGGGCATGGAGAAGCCGAGGAATTGCCAGCTGATCTCGCTGCAATCTCCGTCCGGATAGAACATCCAGGGGATCCACTGATCCAGCGGCGCCCAGATGGGGAAGTCGACAAAGCCCTCGCACACGTTGAAGGGGGAGGGGTTCATCTGATAATCCACATGCTTGAGCGCCAGCTTCAGGCCCCAGAAGGCGCTGTAGCCCCACAGCAGCATGGCGCTCCAGCGTACATACCACTTCTGGGGCGCCACCATGCCGAGCAGGCCGGCCGCCAGCACGCCCAGGATGGCGATCCGCTCGTAGATGCACATGACACAAGGGTGCAGGCCCAGCACGTGCTGGAAGAAGAGGGCGCACAGTTCGAGGAAGAGGGCGGACGCGGCCAGCAATCCCCAGGCCAGGCGATGGCTGGCAATGCGGCGAAGAAACTCGATCATCTGATTGATCTCACAGAGAAAATAGTGGCTGAATTAGAGCAGAGCCCCATCCAAAAAGAAAGGGGCCGTACAGCCCCTTTCACCATCAGTGTGCCGCCGGCGCCGACAGGGGCACGGCGGCGTGCTCCATCAGCCAACCCGCCTGGTAGAACCATTCGGTGGCGGGGCCGAGCAACAGCTCCACGGAGAAGAAGCCGACCAGGCCCAGTACCAGGGTATAAGGCAGGGCCATCCATACCATGCGGCCGTACGAGAGGCGCAGCAGGGGGGCCAGTGCCGAGGTCAGCATGAACAGGAAGGCGGCCTGGCCGTTGGGGGTGGCGACCGAGGGCAGGTTGGTGCCCGTGTTGATGGCCACCGCCAGCAGATCGAAGTGGGCGCGGCTGATGGCCCCGTTGATCAGCGCCGTCTTCACCTCGTTGATGTAGACGGTGCCGACGAAGACGTTGTCACTGACCATGGAGAGCAGGCCGTTGGCCAGATAGAAGAGGGCTAGCTGATCCTCGGGCTTGGCCGCCAGCACCCACTGGATCACCGGCTTGAACAGCTGTTGATCGATGATCACCGCCACCACGCTGAAGAAGACGGTGAGCAGGGCGGTGAAGGGCAGCGCCTCGTGGAAGGCCTTGCCGAGGGCGTGTTCCTCTGTGATGCCGGTGAAGGCGGTGGCGAGCACGATGACGGTCAGGCCGATCAGCCCCACGGCGGCCAGATGCAGGGCCAGCCCCGTGATAAGCCAGGTGGCGATCAGTGCCTGGACGATCAGCTTGGCCTTGTCTTGCGGGGTACGCTGGGCTTCTTCCTCGCGCTCGTACGCTTCCATGATGTGGCGTACGGGCTCGGGCAGCCGGGTGCCATAGCCGAACCAGCGGAACTTTTCGACCAGGATGCAGGTGAGCAGACCGCAGAGGAACACGGGGATGGTGACGGGAGACATGCGAACGGCAAACTCGCCGAAATGCCAACCCGCCTGCTCGCCGATGATGAGGTTCTGGGGCTCGCCGACCAGGGTGCAGACGCCCCCCAGTGCGGTACCGATGGCCGCGTGCATCATCAGACTGCGCAAGAAGGCCCGAAATTCGTTCAGATGCCGACGGGAGAGCTCGTCGATCTCCTCGTCATCGTGGTGCAGATTGCCGGACTCATCCCGTGAGGCCACCTTGTGGTAGATGGCGTAGAAACCGGTGGCGACGCTGATCACCACGGCGATCACGGTCAGGGCATCGAGGAAGGCGGACAAAAAGGCCGACACCAGGCAGAAGGCGAGGGAGAGCAGCGTTTTGGAGTGGATGCGCACCAGCATCTTGGTGAAGACATAGAGCAGCAACTGCTTCATGAAGTAGATGCCGGCCACCATGAAGACCAGTAGCAGCAGCACTTCTATATTGGCCACCAGCTCATGTTTGATCTGATCGGCCGAGGTCATGCCGATGAGTACCGCCTCGATGGCCAGCAGGCCGCCGGGTTGCAAGGGGTAGCACTTGAGGGCCATGGCCAGGGTGAAGATGAACTCGACGACCAGCAGCCAGCCAGCCAGGAAGGGATCAAGGTGAAAGACGATCGGATTGATCAGCAGGAATAGGACGATGGCAAGCTTGTACCATCGCGGGGCATTGCCCAGAAAATTCTTTGTAAAAGCGCGCCCTAGGCTGATTGGCATAATGATGGTTCTCGGTTCTGTTGTTGGTATCTGCGTCTATGCAGTCGAGCCCGGCTCGACCCGAACTTCCGGATATTCACCTGTATCAGATTGATTGCACATGATTTTAATCAAGGGAGCGATAACTATAAATAACGTGGCGAAACTTGCACAGCGATGAAGTGCGTATCACACCCCCATTGGGGGTTGGTTGGCTCTCGCGCTGTCGCCGCATACATATTTTTAACAAAAAGATCGGATTAATGTGAGCAGAGGACTGACCTTATGCTTGCCAGCATGACCGGCTTTGCTATTATTCGTGAGCCTTTTTACGTACTACAACAGAGTCACTACATGGTCATAAAAGCGCAAAGCCCTGCCGGGTTTGCCGAGGAATACATCATCGAGTCCATCTGGAACAATCGCTTTCCTCCTGGATCCATTCTGCCGGCGGAGCGTGAATTGTCCGAGCTGATTGGCGTGACTCGCACTACCTTGCGCGAAGTGCTGCAGCGCCTTGCCCGCGATGGCTGGCTCACCATCCAGCATGGCAAACCGACCAAGGTGAATAACTTCTGGGAAACCTCAGGCCTCAATATCCTGGAGACCCTGGCGCGCCTCGATCAGGACAAGGTGCCGGATCTGGTGGCCCAGTTGCTGTCGGCTCGCACCAACATCTGCACCATCTTCATCCGTGGCGCCATTCGCAACAATCCGGATCAGGCCGCCGAGATCCTGCGCGGTGCCGACGAGGTGGAAAACACGGCCGAAGCCTATGCGGACTTCGATTACCGTCTGCACCACCAGCTCTCGTTTGCTTCGGGTAACCCCATCTATGCCTTGATCCTCAACGGGTTCAAGGGGCTCTATAGTCGCGTCGGGCGTTATTACTTCTCCGACAAGCAGGCGCGCGAGACGGCGGACGCCTATTACAAGACGCTGCTGAAACTGGCCGAGACCAAGGACCACGAAGCCGTGTTCATGACGGTGCGCCAGTACGGCATCGAGTCGGGCAAGTTGTGGACCCGGTTGCGCCAGGACATGCCAAGCAATCTGTGTGACAATTGATTGCCGCGACCAAGAAAAACGCGCCTGATGGCGCGTTTTTTTATGCTTGCGACTCCCGCCTTGCCCATCAGGTCGCGCTCTTGCGATCCGGGCAGCGACCTATGATGTCCGCGGAGAGCTCGCCGTTGTCCTGCTCCAGTATCACATCGAACCCCCACAGCTGGTGCAGGTGCTTGAGCACCTCGTGGCGCGACTCACCCAGGGGGATGCGGTTGTGGGGCACGTAGCGTAGGGTGAGGGAGCGATCGCCCTTCACCGCCACGTTGTAGACCTGAATGTTGGGCTCCAGGTTGCTCAGGTTGTACTGGGCTGACAGCGTGTTGCGCACCAGCCGGTAGCCCTCCTCGTTGTGGATGGCGGAGACCCTGAGGTAGTTCTTCAGATCGTCGTCGTCGATGGCAAACAGCTTCATGTCGCGCATCACCTTGGGACTGAGGAACTGGCTGATGAAGCTCTCGTCCTTGAAGTTCTGCATGGCGAAGTGCAGGGTATCGACCCAGTTGGTACCGGCATAGTCGGGGAACCAATGCCTGTCCTCCTCGGTCGGGTGCTCGCAGATGCGGCGCAGGTCCGTGAACATGGCGAAGCCGAGGGCGTAGGGGTTGATGCCGGAGTAGTAACGGCTGTTGTAGGGGGGCTGGTATACCACATTGGTGTGGCTGTGCAGCACCTCTATCATGAAGCGGTCGCTGATCTTCCCCTCGTCATAGAGGTGGTTGAGGATGGTGTAGTGCCAGAAGGTGGCCCATCCCTCGTTCATCACCTGGGTCTGTTTCTGCGGGTAGAAGTACTGGCTGATCTTGCGCACGATGCGCACCACTTCCCGCTGCCAGGGCTCGAGCAGGGGAGCATTCTTCTCGATGAAGTAGAGAATGTTCTCCTGGGGCTCGGCCGGATAACGCCTGTCCTCGACACCGGAGATCTTGTGCTGCTTGGGCAGGGTGCGCCACAGCTCGTTGACCTGGGTCTGCAGATAGTCTTCCCGCGCCTTCTGGCGCCGTTTCTCTTCGGCCAGCGAGATCTTCTGGGGGCGCTTGTAGCGATCCACCCCGAAGTTCATCAGGGCATGACAGGAGTCGAGCAGGCGTTCGACCGCATCGATACCGTGTTTCTCCTCGCACTCGGTGATGTAGTTCTTGGCGAACAGCAGGTAATCGATGATGGAGGAGGCATCGGTCCAGGCCTTGAACAGATAGTTGTTCTTGAAGAAGGAGTTGTGGCCATAGCAGGCATGAGCCATCACCAGAGCCTGCATCGGCATGGTGTTCTCCTCCATCAGGTAGGCGATGCAGGGATCCGAATTGATGACGATCTCGTAAGCCAGCCCCATCTGGCCGCGCTTGTAGTTGCGCTCGGTGTGGATGAAGCGCTTGCCGAACGACCAGTGCTGATAGCCGATGGGCATGCCGACGCTGGAGTAGGCATCCATCATCTGCTCCGCCGTGATCACCTCGATCTGGTTGGGGTAGGTGTCCAGCCGATAGAACTTGGCAACCCGGGCAATCTCCTGGTGATAGATCTCCAGCAGATCGAAGTTCCAGTCAGGACCATCGTCCAGCGGCGCTATTTTTCTCGCGGTTTCTACCATATGTGATCCCTCAAGCCGCTTGCTTCTTGAACAGCTCCCGGAAGACCGGATAGATGTCTTCCACCTTGCGGATGTGCTCCATCGCGAAGTGGGGGTACTGCTCGGCCACCGCCTCGTACTCATGCCACAGGGTCTGGTGGGCGCGGGTGGTGATCTCGATGTAGGAGTAGTAGCGCACCCTAGGCATGATGTCGCGCATCAGGATCTCCCTGCACTGGGGGGAGTCATCCGCCCAGTTGTCGCCGTCGGACGCCTGTGCCGCATAGATGTTCCACTGGTTGGCCGGGTAACGCTCGTTGATGATGTCGTTCATCATCTTGAGTGCGCTGGAGACTATGGTGCCGCCGGTCTCCTGGGAGTAGAAGAACTCGTGCTCGTCCACCTCCTTGGCCTGGGTGTGGTGACGAATGTAGACCACTTCCACATTCTTGTAGGTCCGACTCAGGAAGAGGTAGAGCAGAATGTAGAAACGCTTGGCCATCTCCTTGGTGGCCTGATCCATGGAGCCGGAAACATCCATCAGGCAGAACATCACCGCCTGGCTGGAGGGAACGGGTCGTTTGACGAAGTTGTTGAACTTGAGATCGAAGGTGTCGATAAAGGGCACCGCCTCGATGCGCCGCTTCAGCTCACGGATCTCTTTCTCGAGCTGGGCCATCTCGGCGAAATGGTCGTTGGGTTCGCGAACCAGCTGGGCCAGCCGCTCCTCCAGTTCGCGCAGCTGGCGTTTCTTGCCTGCCTGCAGCGCCATGCGGCGTGCCAGCGAGTTTTGCAAGGATCTCACCACGTTGATGTTGGCGGGCACCCCGTTGGAGGTGTAGCCCGCCCGGTAGGTCTTCATCTCCATCAGCTGGTTGAGCTGGGTCTTTTGCAGCCGTGGTAGCTCGAGATCCTCGAACAGCAGATCGAGGTATTCATCCTTGGAGATCTGGAAGACGAAGTCATCCACGCCTTCCCCCTGATCCGAGGCCTGGCCTTCACCTGTGCCCTGACCGCTGCCCCCTCCCTTGGGACGGTCAATCTTGTCGCCGGAGACGAACTGATCGTTGCCAGGATGCACCATCTCCCGTTTGCCGCCTTGCCCCTGATGAAAATGGGGCTCGCCGATGTCCTTGGTCGGGATGCTGATGCTCTCGCCCTTGTCCACGTCCTGGATGCTGCGTTTGGAGACAGCATCCGAGACCGCTTGTTTTATCTGCTTCTTGTAGCGGCGAATGAAGCGCTGCCGATTGACAGC
Source organism: Aeromonas sp. FDAARGOS 1409 (assembly GCF_019048705.1). Classification (NCBI taxonomy): domain Bacteria; kingdom Pseudomonadati; phylum Pseudomonadota; class Gammaproteobacteria; order Aeromonadales; family Aeromonadaceae; genus Aeromonas; species Aeromonas sp. FDAARGOS 1409. The sequence continues at coordinate 3,720,177 of NZ_CP077395.1, read as the reverse complement.
GCTTTTGTTTTTGCCGTTGAGCCTGCGGTCGATAAAATGCGCCATAACTCCCCCTTGAACACGGCAGGGTCAGGATGACTTGCGTACCCTGAGATACCACTCGGAGAGCAGGCGCACCTGTTTGCGGGTGTAGCCCTTCTCCATCATCCGTTCTACAAAGTTATCGTGCTTCTTCTGCTCCTCAGCCGAGGTTTTGCTGTTGAAGGAGATAACCGGCAGCAGCTCTTCCGTGTTGGAGAACATCTTCTTCTCGATCACGGTGCGCAGCTTCTCGTAACTGGTCCAGTTGGGGTTACGGCCTGCGTTGTTGGCCCGGGCACGCAGCACGAAGTTGACGATCTCGTTGCGGAAATCTTTCGGGTTGCTGATTCCGGCGGGTTTTTCTATCTTTTCCAGCTCGCTGTTGAGGGATGCGCGGTCAAACAGCTGGCCGGTCTCGGGGTCACGATACTCCTGATCCTGGATCCAGAAGTCGGCGTAGGTGACGTAGCGATCGAAGATGTTCTGGCCGTACTCGGAGTAGGACTCGAGATAGGCGGTCTGGATCTCCTTGCCGATGAACTCCACGTAGCGCGGGGTCAGATAGCCCTTGATGAACTCCAGATAGCGATCGTGCAGCTCCTGCGGGAACTGTTCCCGCTCGATCTGCTGCTCCAGTACATAGAAGAGGTGCACCGGGTTGGCAGCTACTTCCGCGTGGTCGAAGTTGAAGACGCGGGAGAGGATCTTGAACGCGAAGCGGGTCGACAGGCCGTTCATGCCCTCGTCCACCCCGGCGTAGTCGCGATACTCCTGATAGCTCTTGGCCTTGGGATCCGTGTCTTTCAGGCTCTCGCCGTCATAGACCCGCATCTTGGAGTAGAGGCTGGAGTTTTCCGGTTCTTTCAGGCGAGAGAGCACCGAGAACTGGCCCAGCAGCTCCAGGGTCCCCGGGGCGCACTTGGCATCGGTCAGCTCGCTGTTGAACAGCAGTTTTTCATAGATCTTCACCTCCTCCGAGACCCGCAGGCAATAGGGCACCTTGACGATGTAAACCCGGTCGAGGAAAGCCTCGTTGTTCTTGTTGTTGCGGAACTGCTGCCACTCGGATTCGTTGGAGTGGGCCAGCAGGATGCCGTCGAAGGGCAGGGCGGACAGCCCCTCGGTGCCGTTGTAGTTGCCCTCCTGGGTGGCGGTCAGCAGCGGGTGAAGCACCTTGATGGGAGCCTTGAACATCTCCACGAACTCCATCATCCCCTGGTTCGCCTTGCACAGGGCGCCGGAGTAGGAGTAGGCGTCGGCATCGTCCTGGGCATAGTGTTCCAGCATGCGGATGTCGACCTTGCCGACCAGGGAGGAGATGTCCTGGTTGTTGTCATCGCCAGGCTCCGTCTTGGCGATGGCGATCTGATCCAGGATGGAGGGGTTGACCTTCTCCACCTTGAACTTGGTGATGTCGCCGCCAAATTCGTGCAGGCGCTTGGCGACCCAGGGGGACATGATGGGCCTCAGGTAGCGGCGCGGGATGCCGTATTCCTTCTCCAGGATCTCGCCATCCTCTTCGATGTCGAACAGGCAGAAGGGGTGATCGTTGACCGGTGAGCCCTTGATGCGATAGATGGGAACTTTCTGCATCAGGGACTTGAGTTTCTCTGCCAGCGAGGATTTACCACCGCCGACGGGGCCAAGCAGGTAGAGGATCTGTTTCTTCTCTTCTAGGCCCTGGGCCGAGTGCTTGAGATAGGAGACGATCTGCTCGATGGCATCTTCCATGCCATAGAAGTCTTTGAAAGCGGGATAGCGCGCGACGACGCGGTTGGAAAAGAGGCGGCTGAGGCGCGGATTGGTCGAGGTATCGATCATTTCCGGCTCGCCGATGGCGGTCAGCAGGCGTTCTGCGGCGGAGGCGTAGCAGGATTTGTCCTGTTTGCACATATCCAGAAACTCCTGGATGCTGTACTCCTCCTCTCTGGCCTTCTCATACCGCTGTTGATAGTGCTCGAAGATGCCCATAACTTAGCCCTCGTTATAGTCGCTTGCCCTGAAAAAGAGTGGATCACTACTTTTGTTCTGTTTACCTCTTAAGCCTAGTCAACAGCCCCCAGTAATCCATCGCCATCATTGGTTTAAGTTTGTACGGGAGCTTCCCGATCCTGGTGCGGGAAGAGACAGCCAATGACATACCTATGTTACTGACTGTTAAATTATTTTTGCCACGACAATGATGCCGATGTCAAAGACATAAAAAATAAATATTTGTGCGGTACGGGCGGAAAACGCGGGTTGTCCGTCTTGCGGTGGCGTGCAGCAGGCGGGGCAAGGGATAGAGGCGTAAGGAGAGGAAATGCGATGTCGTTTACGTCAACGTAATGCACTTGGTTTGGTGCTTTAACTCTAATTTTTACATTGACGCTACATTTTGGCTGCTTTAGATTGGCCCTGTGTCGAGCAGCCATCGCTTTAGCAAGAGAGTGGGTGACTGTGCAGATACTAAGCTCTGTTTAAGCACGTTTCCGTTGGCTTGACCCTCGCACCCGCGAGGGTCTTATTTTTTCAGCATCCGGCAGATCAGGATTCGTCGGGATAGAGGCGGGAGACCGCCGCCAGCACGTCCGCGAAGGGATGGGCCGCCAGCTGGCCAAAACCGGCCAGGCTCCTGGCCTTGAGCCGGGTTGTCAGCGGGGTGGCGATGCCGCACAGGAAGCGGGTCAGCAGGCGGGGATCCCGGCTGCGACACAGGGCCACCAGGGGATCGCACCAGGCGCGCAGGCCATGCTCGTTCGGCAGGGCGGGCGTCGGCAACGGGGGCAATAGGGCGACCTCTCCCCGGCAAACGGAGCAGTGTCCGCACCGCTCGGGGGCCGCGTCATCGGCAAAATAGCGGGCCAACTCATGGCTGAGACAGGTGGTCGAGGAGAAGAAGGTCAGCAGGGCTTGCAGCCGGGCCAGTTCACTCTGCTCTTTTTGCTCGAACAGGGCATGGAGCTGATCTGCCAGCGACGCCACGTCGATCCCCTGGCGCAACACCCGATACACCTCGGTCATCTGTTTGCTTTCAAGCTCTATCCAGTCCTGCTGCTGCAGATAATCCAGCGCTGCCGCGGCGCGCTGGCGTTCCCCCTGATAGCCTTGCCACAGCGCCTCGAAGTCCATGGTGCACCAGGTGCGCGCCTGGGGGGCGCAGGCAAACACCTGCTCCAGAAACTGGCGGCGCTTGGGATCGAACCGGGCCAGGATCGCCTGTTTTTCCAGCACGAACCTGAAGCGGTACTCGGCAAAGTAGTTGTAGGCCGGCGCTATGATGCCCGCCATCTCCAGATAGACCAGCAGGGTCTTGAGGGGCAACTGGCGGATGTTGGTCTCGTTGGAGAGGCGCAGCAGACCAAATTCCCATTCGCTGCCAGCCTCTTGCAGGATCCCGAGCAGCCTCAAGATGGCGGTGCGGTCGGGTGTATCCCCATAGACGAAGTTTTCCAGTACCGGCAACTGGACGCGGCTTGCCAGCACGGTGCAGCGGGAGGGGAGGCCATCGCGCCCGGCGCGGCCTATCTCCTGGCTGTAGTTCTCGATGGATTTGGGCAGATCGTAGTGAATGACCCGGCGAATGTCGGCCTTGTCGATGCCCATGCCAAAGGCGATGGTGGCGACGATGCAGTCTAGCCTGCCCGCCATGAAGTCGTGCTGGATCTGGCTGCGCAGGGCGGGATCCAGCCCCGCATGGTAGGCACACGCCCGGATGCCGCTGGCCTGCAACTGCGCGGCGCACTGCTCTGCACTGTGCTGCAGGGTCACATAGACGATGGTGGGGGCGGCCGGATCCCGGTGCAGCTCCTCGCGCAGCCAAGCGTCGCGGGCGCTGCCGGCCAGCGGGATGACGGCCAGATCCAGGTTCGGACGATAGAAGCCGGTCACCACCAGATCGTCCCCGTCGATGCCGAACTTGGCCTGCATGTCGGCCATGACCGCCGGGGTGGCGGTAGCGGTCAGCAGCAGCACCTGGGGAATGGCCAGCTCGCGGCGATGATCCGGCAGCTTCAGGTAATCGGGGCGAAAGTTGTGGCCCCACTCCGAGATGCAGTGCGCCTCGTCCACCACCAGGAGGGACAGGGGGATCTGGGCGATGAAGCGGCGAAAGCGCTCGTTCTTGAGGCGCTCCACCGAGATCATCAGGATCTTGAGCCGGCCATCGCTGGCCTGCTGCATCACGCGCCGGCTCTCCTCCGGCGTCTGGCTGGAGTCCAGGGTCGCGGCGGCGATCCCCTTGCGCTGCAAGAAGGCGAGCTGATCATGCATCAGGGCGATCAGCGGCGAGATCACCAGAGTCAGGTGGGGCAGGGCGAGGGCGGGTAGCTGATAGCAGAGGGACTTGCCGGCCCCGGTCGGAAAGATGGCGGCCGCACTCTTGCCGGCCAGCAGGCGGCTGATCACCGCTTCCTGCCCGGGTCGCAAGCGATCGAAACCGAAGTGTCGGCTTAACAAAGAGGTGATCATGGCAAGGCTCCCTGAGAAAGGGCCGCATCATACCACTTCTGGTCCAGCGTTGACCGAGGATCGGACTGGTTTGGTGACATTTTGGTCGCGGTTGATATTGTGTTATCACATTGTTGTAGATTTTTTGTGAGGTGACCCTGATATTTTTCAGTGATTATGTGGAAAAAAACGGTGGCAGATGGGATATTCCTTGTCCGCAACCCCACGCGAACGGACGGATCCAGCAGAAGATCTGCCGACGGCGCCATGGTCCCCGGACAGGTGTCCTTGCGTGGGCGGGTTGCCAACAGGACTAATGATTCACGCACCATGGGTGCACAGGGACTATTTGATGACACAACAACACCCCCTCATTCGACTGGTGAACAGCACCAGTCTGGTTAGCCAGATCCTGGTCGGTCTGGTACTCGGTATCCTCCTTGCCATGTTCATGCCGGAATGGGCGAAGGCGGCGGGCCTGCTTGGCAGCCTGTTCGTCGGTGCCCTGAAGGCGGTTGCACCCTTGCTGGTCTTCGTGCTGGTGATGGCGGCGATCATCGGGCACAAGCAGGGTCAGAAGACCAACATGAAACCCATCCTGCTGCTCTATCTGCTGGGAACCTTCCTGGCGGCTGCCGTGGCTGTGGTCGCGAGCTTCCTGTTTCCCTCCAACCTGCACCTGGTGGCCAACAGCGCCGAGATCTCCCCGCCGGGCGGCATCACAGAGGTGCTGCAGACCCTGCTGTTCAACGTGGTGACCAACCCGGTGAAGGCGCTGCTGGAGGCGAACTACATCGGCATCCTGGCCTGGGCCATCGGCCTTGGCATCGCCATGCGCCACGCCAATGAGAGCACCAAGGCGGTGATCACCGACCTGTCCCACGGGGTGTCTACCATCGTCAAGGCCGTGATCCGCTGCGCCCCGCTTGGCATCCTGGGCCTGGTCGCCTCCACCCTGGCCGAGACCGGCTTCGATGCGCTGTTCGGCTATGCCCAGCTGCTGGTGGTGCTGATCGGCTGCATGCTGTTCATCGCCTTCGTGGTCAACCCGCTCATCGTGTTCTGGAAGATCAAGCGCAACCCCTATCCCCTGGTGCTGACCTGCCTGAAAGAGAGCGGCGTGACCGCCTTCTTCACCCGCAGCTCTGCCGCCAACATCCCGGTCAACATGGCGCTGGCCGAGAAGCTGCGCCTGCCGGAAGACACCTATGCGGTCTCCATCCCGCTGGGTGCCACCATCAACATGGCCGGTGCGGCCATCACCATCACAGTGCTCTCCATGGCGGCGGTGCACACCCTGGGGATGGAAGTGGATCTGGCTACCGCCATTCTGCTCTCCGTGGTCGCCACCGTCAGCGCCTGCGGCGCCTCCGGCGTGGCCGGTGGCTCCCTGCTGCTGATCCCGCTGGCGTGCAGCCTGTTTGGCATCAGCAACGACATCGCCATGCAGGTGGTGGCGGTCGGCTTCATCATCGGGGTGCTGCAGGACTCCGCCGAGACGGCCCTCAACAGCTCCACCGACGTGCTGTTCACCGCGGCCGCCTGCATGGCCGAGGATGAAAGCCTGCTGGACATGGCCCCGGTCCCCAGCCGCGAAGCCTGATCCCCTCGCGTGCCATGAGTTGCCAGCGCCCTCCTCGGAGGGCGCTTTTTATTGCTGGCCCTGTCCTCCACATTCCGTATGTCCCGCATTCCCTGGATCTAGCCTTCCACCCCACAGGGTCGCCATGGCCGTAGTGGGGGCTCCCCAAATTGACCCTGGGCCGCCAGCGTGCCGGTGCCAAGGCTGGTCTGCGTGCGCGGCTTCCCGTGGTTCCGCCATGAGTGACGTTGCTTCCTGCTGCCTGAGCGGCGGCGTGGCGCATCGCATCAGAGGATGGGCAAGCGCGGGGGGCAGGCGATACGACCGGGCAGCCTGTACGGCGAAGTGCAGGGGCCACGCCACCGGCGCGTGTCTGTTCCCTGTGACCAGTTCATCCCTTGAGTCGGAGGGCTATTGCCAAGCGGGATCCTGCCGTCCTGCTCAACCCCGTCAGAGGGATGCGTCGTGCTGGGGCCTGATGCGATGCAAGCCGATGCCGCTGCGCCTGCAAGGACGAGGGGAAAAGGGCGATGAGGGGAGAGGGCAGGAGCCCCTCTTTGGGTGAGGGGGATGGGCAAGGCGGAGCTGGGTACTCAAGAAGGCTGGGAACTGGGCCGAGGAGTGCGCCATGGGCCGCGGGAAGGGACTATCTGAACGCCTGATCCCGGGGGCATGATCCTCACAACGAACACAGCCCGGCAGAGGGGATCTGCCGGGCTGCGGGGAGTGTCGGGCCAGAGGCTGGCCCGACACTATCGGTGGCGGGATTAACCGACCAGCTGATACAGGATGGCGGAGATGGCGATGAGGCCCATGACCGCCACGAAGACGTTGCTGATCTGACCCTGGTATTTCGCCATGGCCGGCACACGCTTGATGGCGTACATGGGCATGAGGAACAGGATGGTGGCGATGATGGGGCCACCCAGGGACTCGATCATCCCGAGGATGGAGGGGTTGATCACGGCCACGGCCCACAGGGTCAGGATGAAGAAGGCGATGATGAACAGTTCGATCTTCTTGTGGTTCGGGGTCTTGCCGGAGTTGCGCATGTTCTGGACGATCATCCCCTTCAGGCCTTCACGGGCACCCAGGTAGTGGCCGAAGAAGGAGGAGACGATGGCCACGAAGGCAACCAGCGGGCCGAAGTAGGAGATGATGGGGCTCGCATGCTGGTTGGCCAGGTAGGAGAGCACGGCGATGTTCTGGGACTTGGCCTCCGCCAGCTGGGCCGGTGTCAGGCTCATCACGCAGGAGAAGACGAAGAACATCACGAAGCCCAGCAGGATGACGGCGGTACGCTTGAGGATGGCGTCGGACTTGGCGACCGCATGGTCACCGTGATCGCGGCGCTGGGCCAGGGCGAAGCTGGAGATGGCCGGGCTGTGGTTGAAGGAGAAGACCAGCACCGGAATGGTCAGCCACAGGGTGGTGGCGAAATCCTTGGCGCTCGGCACTTCACTCAGGGCCGCGCCGGTCCAGTCCGGAATGAGGTAGAGGGAGATACCGGCCAGGATGGCGATGAGCGGGTAGACCAGGAACTCGGTGACCTTGAGCATCAGCTTCTCGCCGGCCAGCATCACGGACATCATGGCCATGATCAGCACGATGGAGAGGATCCAGCGCGGCGGCGCCGTCATTTGCAGCTGGTTGACCAGGAAGCTTTCCACCGTGTTGGTGATGCCCACCCCGTAGATCAGCACTATGGGGTAGATGGCGAAGAAGTAGAGCAGGGTGATGAGCTTGCCGGCACCCATGCCGAAGTGCTCTTCCACCACCTCTGTGATGTCGGCATTGGGCTGCTTGGAGGAGAGCACGAAACGCGCCAGACCGCGGTGGGCCAGGTAGGTCATGGGGCCGACCAGCAGCGCCATCACCACCAGTGGCCAGAAGCCGCCCATGCCGGCGTTGATGGGCAGGAACAGGATGCCGGCGCCGACGGCGGTACCGAACAGGCTGATGACCCAGGTGGTGTCTTGTTTGCTCCAACCGCGAGCCTGGGTTGAGCGGGTTCCTTGCTCCTGTACGGCTGCAACATCCTGTGCGCCAGTGACTGTATTGGACATGTGTCTCACCCCGAATGTGTGGTTTTAATTAATCGGCGCAAGAATACTTTTTTTTTCATCAAAAATGTTGATCAAATTCACCTTTATGAGGCAGAAACCCGTACTTCCTTGTAGAAATGTGATCAAAAGAATAAAAAATCAAAATTTATTTATCAAATGCAGTGTTATTTGAATGTTAATCGGTCGATTCTTCATCCCTGCATGTTGTCAATGTGTTGCTCTGAGAGGTGTTGGGACAGCTGGCGGATCATGCTGGCGGTCGCCCCCCAGATGAAAGAGTGCTCCCAGGGGATCCAGTAGATGGTGTGGCGTTTTCCCGCCCTGGGCAGGGTCAGGGCGATGTGATGGGCCGGATCCAGCACATGGCTGAGGGGCACTTCGAAGGCCTGATCCACCTCGTCCGGGCTCAGGGTCACCCGATAGCCGGGATCGAGCATGGCCAGCACCGGCAGCACATCGTAGCGGGAGATGGTGTTGAGGGGGGTAAGGCTGCCGATGACCCGGATCTGGGAGGCGGGAATGCCGAGCTCCTCCTCGGTCTCTCGGAGCGCCGTGTGGATGAGGCTCTCATCGTCCGGATCCTGGCGCCCGCCGGGGAAGCTTATCTGCCCCGGATGGTGGCGCAGGGCGGGACTGCGACGGGTCAGCAACAGGTGCAGGCCCCGGGGGCGCTCCACCAGGGGGATCAACACCGCCGCCGGTTTGAGCCCCCCCAGCGCCAGGCGATGGGCGGGGGCGGGGCGTTGCAACAGGAAGCGGGTCAGCAGCTCGCTGCTCGTCATCTCCATGGGTCTCCATATTGCGGCCCGGAGGGCCTGGGTTCACAGGGTATCCAGCAGCGGCAGGATGCGGGCCACCTTGTCGAAGGTCTCCTGATACTCGGCGTCGGGGTTGGAGTCGGCGATGATGCCGCCCCCCGCCCAGCAGTGGAGCTGGCCTGCCTCGGCGATCAGGGTGCGAATGCAGATGCTGGTGTCCATCCGCCCGTGCTGGCTCAGGTAGCCGATGCTGCCGCAGTAGGCGTTGCGTCTGTGGGGCTCCAGCTCCTCGATGATCTCCATCGCCCGGATCTTGGGGGCGCCTGTGATGGAGCCGCCGGGGAAGCAGGCCCGCAGCAGATCCACCCCTTGCCAGCGCGGGTCCAGCTCCCCGTGAATGGTGGAGACCAGGTGATGCACCGCGGGGAAGGACTCCACGGCGAAGAGGTGCGGCACAATGACCGAACCCGGGCGGCTCACCCGGCCGATGTCGTTGCGCAGCAGATCCACGATCATCAGGTTTTCCGATCTGTCCTTGTCGGCGTGGGCGAGCGCGTCGGCCACCCGGGCGTCGATGACGGGATCCGGATGGCGGGGGCGGGTGCCCTTGATGGGCTTGGTCTCGATATGGCGCTCGTCGAGCAGCAGGAAGCGCTCCGGGGAGAGGCTCATAATGGCGCTCTGGGGCAGGCGGACAAAGGCCGAGAACGGCGCCTTGTTGGCGGCGCTGAGGGCGCAATAGGCGGACCACTCGTCTCCCTCATAGGGGGCACTGAAACGCTGGGTCAGGTTGATCTGGTAGCAGTCTCCCGCCGCCAGATAGGCCTGGATGCGGGCAAACTTGTCACCGTATTCGGCTCGCGTCATGTTGCTCTGCCAGGGTCCCAGCAAGGCGAGAGGGGCAGATGAGCGCCCGGTCTGCGCCATCAGCCAGGCGAGGCGACGGGCGAGTCCGGTCTCGTCTCCCCAGTGCACCAGTTGCCAGCGGTCGGTCGCCACGTCCCGCAGCAGTGCCCAGTCGTAGATCCCCACCGCCATGTCCGGCACCTGGATGTCCGCCTGTGCCTGCGCTGGCAGGCGCTCGAATCGCCGTCCCAGATCGTAGCCAAAAAGCCCCATGGCACCCCCGATAAACGGCAGACCCGAGTCATCGTCAACCAGATCCCCGAGCAGGGCCCGCTGGACGTCGGCGAGCAGGGCGAGGGGATCGTCGTCATGGTGGCTCAGGTGGCCAGCCTGGTTCAGGCAGGTACTGTCACCCCGGGTCTCCAGGGTGGCGAGGGGATCGGCGCTGACGATGTCAAAGCGGTTGTCGGCCCCCTGGGGACCGGCGGACTCCAGCAGGATGGCCCAGGGCTGGTGCTGCAACCGGGCGAACAGGCCATGCAGCGAGGTTTGCGGGTCGAAATGGTGGATATGCAGTCTTGGTTTCATTTTTTGTTACATAGGCAACAGTTTGCACCCGGCTCCCTAGCCGGTTCGGGTGCTCAAGCGTATCATGGCCGCCGGCATTTTTAAGAAAAACACCGTTATAAAAACACGCCGTAGTCTGCCGGCTCCGGGCGCGCCTGCCGCCTGCCGAAGGCCCGGCTCATATGGAAGCCCTTGCTCGCGCAAGCGAGGACAAGGACCAGTGAGGATGATATGAGCATCATTAGAAAACAGGACTTTATCGATTCCATTGCTGACGCCCTGCAGTACATCTCCTTCTACCACCCCCTCGATTTCGTTCAGGCCGCCAAGGCCGCCTATGACAGGGAGATCAACCCGGCTGCCAAGGACGCCCTGGCCCAGATCCTGATCAACTCCCGCATGTCCGCCGAAGGCCATCGTCCGCTCTGCCAGGATACCGGCATCGTCACCTGCTTCGTGAAGATCGGCATGCAGGTGCAGTGGGACAGCGACATGACGGTCCAGGAGATGGTGGATGAAGGCACCCGCCGTGCCTATACCAACCCGGACAACCCGCTGCGCGCCTCCGTGCTGGCCGATCCGGCGGGCAGCCGCAAGAACACCAAAGACAATGCCCCTGCCGTCGTGCACATCGACATGATCCCCGGCGACAAGGTGGAGGTGAGCATCGCGGCCAAGGGTGGCGGCTCCGAGAACAAGTCCAAGATGGTGATGCTCAACCCTTCCGACGACATCGTCGAGTGGGTGCTCAAGACGGTGCCGACCATGGGGGCCGGCTGGTGCCCGCCCGGCATGCTGGGCATCGGCATCGGCGGCACCGCCGAGAAGGCGGCCGTGCTCGCCAAGGAAGCCCTGATGGAGCACATCGACATCCAGGAGCTGATCGCCCGTGGTCCGCAAACCACCGAAGAGAAGCTGAGGGTCGAGCTCTACGACAAGGTCAACAGGCTGGGGATTGGTGCCCAGGGCCTCGGCGGCCTCACCACAGTACTGGACGTGAAGGTGAAATCCGCGCCGACTCACGCCGCCTCCAAACCCGTGGTGATGATCCCCAATTGTGCCGCCACCCGTCACGTGCATTTCGAGCTCGATGGCTCGGGCCCGGCCGAGCTGACCCCGCCCAAGCTGGCCGATTGGCCCGAGATCACCCGCGAGGCGGGGGGCAACGTGCGCCGGGTCAACGTCGACGGTATCACCAAGGCCGAGCTCGCCAGCTGGAAGAGTGGCGATACCGTGCTGCTCTCCGGCAAGATCCTGACCGGTCGCGACGCCGCCCACAAGCGCATCGCCGACATGCTCAAGAACGGTGAAGGGCTGCCGGAAGGGGTCGATTTCACCAACCGCTTCATCTATTACGTGGGCCCTGTCGATGCGGTGCGTGACGAAGTGGTCGGCCCGGCCGGCCCGACGACCTCCACCCGGATGGACAAGTTCACCGACATGATGCTGGGAGAAACCGGCCTCATCGGCATGATCGGCAAGTCCGAGCGCGGCCCCAAGACGGTCGAGAGCATCAAGCAGCACCAGGCCGTTTATCTGATGGCGGTCGGTGGCGCCGCCTATCTGGTGGCGAAAGCCATCAAGAAGGCGCGGGTAGTGGCCTTTGCCGATCTCGGCATGGAAGCCATCTACGAGTTCGAGGTGGAAGACATGCCGGTCACCGTGGCGGTCGACTCTCAGGGCAACAACATCCATGAAACCGGGCCGGCCTACTGGTCCGCCAAGATTGCCGAGCTGGATACCAAGCTCGCGTGATCCGCAGCCCCCGTCGGGGGTCGGGCAGGGAAACTGCCACCGGCATGGAGATGACAGAAGGCGACCTCAGGGTCGCCTTTCTTGTGCGCCTCGTTTGCCGATCGCCACGCCTTGATAATGGTGCTCTGTTCTTATAACCCTATGACGCAAGGGGCTTTTCAGAGACCAGCCCGGAGCCGTAGGTCTACTCAATGGTTCAGGTAGACATCCTGGCCGCCGTAGCCAAGGGCGCCTCCCCGGGAGGGCACGGGTTCGAAGAAGCGGGTCAAGACGCCGGCGCGCTGGCCCAGGGTGTTCAGTCTGCCGCGATCCAGGGCAACCTGTTCGGGCAGCCAGGTCAGCACGGCGGCACAGTGGCCATTGATCAGGCTCTGCTCCAGCAGACGCTGCCAATTCTTGATCTTGCGACCGTGCACGACCAGCACCCTGGCAGGGTTGATCCCCTGTGCCTGCAACTGCTCGGCGACGGGCAGGCCGGGCGGCGCGATGAGCAGGATCCAGCCGCGGTCGCTCTGGCTCAGGTGGCCCAGCGCATCGAGCAGCGGTGTCTCGTGAAGGTTGGCACCGAGCCGCTGCTCATGCCCCATCTTGCTCTGATGGCGGGTGGGCCAGGTGGTGATCAGACCGGCAGAGGAGGAGAGAGGGCGGTGACTCAGGGGCTGGCTCATATGTTGTTCCTGTATGAATAACCATGCTGTATGCGCATACAGTAGTTCCATCTTGCGGGAGTGACAAGTCGCTTGTGGCTAAAAATGTGAGCAGATTGGCAATATCAATACTTAAGGTTATGAATAAAAAGAATATTTTTATTTGGCATGAGGTGGGTGTTTTGTGAGCTGTAGACAAATGGCGGGTCGGCGCCCATGGTTATACAGTCTGTGTGACGAGAGGAGGGAGCAAGATGGACGTCAGTACCTTGCAGCGGCTGGATGCCAACATTCTGCTCGGGATCATCAACGAGAAGCTGCGGCTGGAGTGCGATGGTCTGGAAGAGCTGCTGGCTTATTACGACATGACGGAGGATCAACTGGCCACCCGTCTGCAGCAGATTGGGTATCACTATGATCCCATGAGCAACCAGTTCAAGGCCCATGGCTAATTGGCAGGGCAGGGTGCTCCGCTTGGAGCACCTTCCTTTTATTGCCGCCTGAACATTGCAAGCATTGAAAGCGGTTTCACCTTCAATCATATTGGCAGTTATTTTCACGTATTTTCAGCCGCAGGCAAACATTGAAAACCTATTCATGAATTTATCTTTTGTGAATTCATGCATTGTGTTGATTTAAAAGGTTATTTTTATTTCCCATCCCAAAATTTAAGGAAAGGGTTTTCATGGTGAAACTGTCATTTTTATGCGTTAAAGTGTGACTCACGTTAACTTTTCAACCCCTGGCTTTAGCTAGTATGCCCACGCCGGAGCATATTCTGAGATAACAACAGCGCCGGTCCCCAATGGGATGACATTTTTATTTGTAACGAAGGAAAATGGTTTATGGCTACCAAGAAGAAGACAGACCAGGATCTCCAACTGGATAAAGATCAGCTCAAGGCGAGTATCGTGCGTCACCTGCGTTCTACCTTGGGTACAAGCGAACAGAAAGCCTCTCCGGATGCCTGGTGGAAAGCGACCGCTGCCGCCGTCAATGAACAGGTGTACGAGCGCCTGACCCGCACTCAGCAGACTCACTTCAAGAAAGATACTCGTGCGATTCACTATCTATCTGCTGAATTCCTGATGGGGCGTTTGACCTCCAACAACCTGCACAACCTCTCCCTGTACAAGATCTGCGAAGAGGCGCTGGGTGAACTCGGTCTGGAACTGACCGATCTCTGCGAGCAAGAGCCCGACATGGCCCTCGGCAATGGCGGCCTGGGCCGTCTGGCCGCCTGCTTCATCGATTCCCTGGCCACCCTGAACTACCCGGCGGTGGGCTATGGCATCCATTACGAACACGGCCTGTTCCGTCAGGAAATTCAGGATGGCCGCCAGATCGAGCGTCCGGACTCCTGGCGCGAATATGGCAACCCCTGGGAGATCTGCCGCCCCGAGTCTGTGCAGGAGATCCCGCTCTACGGCTACGTGGAGACGGTGTTCGGTGACAAGGGCGGCCTGAAGAAGGTGTGGCACGCCGGTCGCAAGATCAAAGGGGTGCCCTGGGATATCCCGGTCGTCGGTTTTGGCGGCCACACCGTCAACATCCTGCGCCTGTGGGAATCCCGCGCCTCCGAGTTCTTCGACTGGGACGTGTTCAATGCCGGTGGCTACGTCGACTCCCAGGCCGAGAAGGCCCAGGCTGAGACCATCTCCAAGGTGCTCTACCCGAACGACGAGACCGACGCGGGCAAGGAGCTGCGCCTGATCCAGCAGTACTTCTTCTGTGCCTGCTCCATCAAGGACATCATGCGTCGCTACAAGCGGGTCCATGGCGCCGATTTCGGCAACTTTGCCGCCCAGATCGCCATCCAGCTCAACGACACCCACCCCACAGTGGCCATCCCCGAGCTGATGCGGGTGCTGGTGGACGAGGAAGGGCTGACCTGGGATACCGCCTGGGGCATCTGCTATCAGGTCTTCTCCTACACCAACCACACCCTGCTGCCCGAAGCGCTGGAGAAGTGGTCCGTCAGCCTGTTCGAGAAGGTGTTGCCCCGTCATCTCGAGATCATTTATGAGATCAACGCCCGCTTCCTGAACGAGCTGGTCGAGCCGAAATGGCCGGGCAACGACGCCATCAAGGCCAAGCTCTCCATCATCGAAGAGGGTAACGTGCGCAAGGTGCGCATGGGCAACCTGTGCGTCATCGGCTCCTCCAAGGTGAACGGCGTGGCCGAGATCCACTCCAAGCTGGTGAAGGAGGATCTCTTCCCCGAGTACGCCGAGCTGTGGCCGGAGAAGATGTGCAACGTCACCAACGGCGTGACCCCGCGTCGTTGGCTGCTGGCCTGCAACCCCGAGCTCGCCGAGCTCTACAACGAGGTGGTGGGCAAGGAATGGCCGCTGCAGCTCGACAAGCTGCGCAGCGTGGTGAAGTTTGCCGACGACCAGGCCTTCCAGCAGCAGTTCATGACCATCAAGCGTCACAACAAGGAGAAGCTGGTCAAGGTCATCAAGGCCGAAACCGGCATCGAGGTGAGCGCGGAGGCGATCTTCGACGTCCAGATCAAGCGTCTGCACGAGTACAAGCGCCAGCAGCTGAACCTCATCCACATCATGGCGCTCTACCGCCGTCTGCTGGCGAACCCCGACTATGACATGCACCCGCGCGTGTTCATCTTCGGCTCCAAGGCGGCGCCCGGTTACAAGCTGGCCAAGGACATCATCTACGCCATCAACAAGCTGGCGGAGCGGGTCAACAACGACGCCCGCATCCAGGGCAAGCTGAAAGTGGTGTTCATGCCGAACTACCGCGTGAGCCTGGCCGAGAAGCTGATCCCGGCGGCCGACGTCTCCGAGCAGATCTCCACCGCCGGTTATGAAGCGTCCGGCACCGGCAACATGAAGATGGCACTGAACGGCGCCATCACCATAGGTACCCTGGACGGCGCCAACATCGAGATCGCCGAGGAAGCGGGCGCCGAGAACTGCGCCATCTTCGGCCTGAACGTGGACGAGGTGAAGTCCCTGAAGGCGCGCGGTTACAACCCGTACGACTTCTACTACGCCAACTCCGAGCTCAAGGCCGTACTGGACTGGTTCGATACCGACTACTTCACGCCGGGTCGCCCGGGGGAGCTCGCCTCCATCAAGCGCTCCTTGCTGGAAGGGGGGGATCCCTACCTGACCCTGGCGGACTTCGAGTCCTACTCCGAGGCGCACAAGCTGATCGATGCCTGGTATCGGGATCCGGCCCTGTGGGCGAAGAAGGCCATCATCAACTCCGCCACCATGGGCAAGTTCAACTCCGACCGCTCCATCCAGGACTACGTGGACCGGATCTGGAAGCTCAAGAGCTGCAGCGTCGGCTGATCGCCACCCCTATGAAAAACCCCGCGATGCGGGGTTTTTTTATGCCATCAGCTCCAGGGCTCTGTCATCAGGGTCTGTCGACCACCCGGGTGCCTGCCGGCACGCGCTTTTTGCCGGTGATCATCCCCCTGACGAGATCCCCCCGCACCAGGCGATCGAGGGCGATGACCGCCAGCACATGGACGAAGATGGCGATCTGCAGCGCCTTGGCAAAGAACTCGTGCACCTCCTCCATGAGATGGCTGCCCGCCAGCGGCCCGTATTCGGTCATGATCCCGCTCGCGGCGGTGCCTACCAGGCAGGTCAGGAGCAGCAATACCATCAGGGAGCCCAGCGGATTGTGGCCGGCGTAGTAGGGATGCCGTCCCTGCAGGGTGCTCTTGAGATAGGCGATGACGCCGGCCGGCGTCGGCAACCACTGGGCAAACCTGGCATGGTAAGAGCCGATGAACCCCCACAGGATGCGCAGCACCAGCAGTCCTGCCAGCGCATATCCCGCATAACGGTGGTTGCGCTCCCCCTCCTCGAGGATGAAGAGGTTCAGCACGCATAAAAGCACGGTGGCCCAGTGAAAGCCCCTGACCACCCAGTCCCACACCTTGATTTCATTGCCGCTCTGCATCGTGTTCCCCATGACATGATCCTCTCGTCGTGATGTGTCGAGCCCTCCGCGTCACGGGTGGCTCGCCTGTCGTTGTCCTGCATCATGGGAGGGATTTCTTAAGGCAGTGTTAATGCGAGCACGGCCGGGAAGCCGAGGGGGCTGGTTGCCATGTCGGCGCGATGAGGGAGGCGACCGCGGGCAAAACAAAGCCCCGGCGAAGCGGGGCTTTGAGGGTCATCAGGGCCGCCTGCGGGCGAACATCAGTGGAGGATGTCCCCCATGAAATAGGCGAGCAGGGTCAGAATGACGGTGAACACTAGGTTCAGCACCAGACCGGCCCGCATCATCTCCCGCTGCTGGATGTGACCGCTCGCAAAGACGATGGCGTTGGGCGGGGTGGCCACCGGCAGCATGAAGGCGCAGGAGGCGCCGACCGCGATGAGCACGGACACCACCACGGGGGAGACCCCCAGCGCCTCGGCCACCCCGGCGAACAGCGGCACCAGCAGGGCGGCGGTGGCGGTGTTGGAGACCAGCTCGGTCAGGAACACCACGAAGGCGGCCAGGCAGAGCAGGATGACGAAGATGGGCATGGCGGAGAGGCCGCTGGAGAGGTGCTCCGCTAGGAAGGCGTTGGCCCCGGTCTGCTTCAGGATGGCGCTCAGGGTGAGGCCGCCTCCGAACAGCAGCAGCACGCCCCAGTCGGTGTTCTGGTTGATGTCATCCCAGCTGGCGACCCGGCTGACGGCGATGGCCAGGATGGCACCCATGGCGATCAGGGTATCGAATTGGGGAATGCCGCCCAGTGCCGCGGCGAGGGGCTGGGAGCCGATCCACAGCAGCACAGTAGTGAGGAAGATGAGCAGAGTCGTCTTGCGCTGGCCTGTCCACTCTATGGTGACCCGCTCGGTGCTGACCTGGTGGGAGAGATTGGGACGGGTCACCCAGTAGAGCAGGCTTATGCCCACCGGCATGAAGATGAGCACCACAGGGATGCCGAATTTCAGCCAGTCGGTGAAGCCAAGGCCCATCTGGGCGGCGGCGATGGCATTGGGCGGGCTGCCCACAAGGGTGCCGATGCCGCCGATGCTGGCGCTGTAGGCGACGCCAAGCAGGACGAAGACCAGGGTACGACGCTCCTTGTGGGCGTCGAGCCCCTTCAGCATGCCGAGGGCGAGCGGCATCATCATGGCGGCGGTGGCGGTGTTGCTGATCCACATGGAGAGGGCTGCCGTGATGGTGAAGAGCACGATGGCGGCCCAGCCGAGGTGCCCCTTGGCGAGCTGCATCACCTTGCCGGCGATCTGGGTATCGAGTCCCTGCTTGGAGAGCGCCGCCGCGAGGGCGAAGCCGCCGAAGAAGAGGAACAGGACGGGGTTGGCGAAGTCGGTCAGCGACTTGCTCATGTCAAACACCCCGAGCAGGGTGGCGAGCACCGGGATGGAGATGGCGGTGATGGTGATGTTCACCGCCTCGGTCAGCCAGAGGATGGCGATGAAGATCAGGATGCCGAGCCCCTTGTTGACCATGGGATCAAACGGGAGCCAGGCGAGCATGGCACAGAGCAGCAGGAGATCCAGGATGACGATCCCGGACTTGATGTCCAGCCAGCGTGAGGGGGTGGAAGGCAGTGCAGAGGTTGGCATGTTGTTCTCTCGGTTAATTTATGGTTGTTGTTGTGTTGCCGAGATTACATTCAAGCCCCTGTTTGAAACAGGGGCTTGTGGTCAAACCATGTGGCGACTCACAGAGTCAAGTGAAAATGGATCTGAAATTAAACACAAATCAAACATTTCATTTTCATTTTGGCGTGATCGCGAAGGAGAGGAGCCACTCCTTGAACATCCCCTTGGGCAGGGCCCCGCTGCGCTGGGCCAGGATCTCCCCCCGCCGGAAGATCATCAGAGTCGGAATGCTGCGAATGGCGTAGCGGCTGGCGATGGCCGCCTCCTGCTCTGTGTCGAGCTTGACGAAACGGATGCGGGGTTCGAGCTCCCGGGCCGTCTCCTGAAAGACAGGGGCAAATTGCAGGCAGGGGCCGCACCAGCTGGCCCAGAAGTCGACCACCACCGGAATGTCGGACTGGATCAGGGCATCGAAGTGCGCCAGCCGGCCGGTGACGGGGGTGTACGCGAACAGGGGATGCTGGCAGCGGCCACACTTCGCATTTGAGTCTGTTTTTTCGGCGGGCAGGCGATTGCGGGTAAAGCATTGGCTACAATAGGTAGTGACAAGTGACATATTTGCTTCCTTATTTCATGGCCCGGCAACATCTTTATTGCATTCAGAGCGCCGACTAACGGTAACATAGCACCCAGTTGTTTTTCACAGTGGGCCCTCCGGCCGTGACCTCGTGTCACCGGATGGCCGACCATGACATGAGAATCGAGACGGGATGAAGAGTGTGGCACGGGTCAATCGTGTGGTCTTTGGCCTTATCATCGTATCGCTGCTGGCGTTTTCTGCCTATTGCTGGCAATTGCTCAGCCAGCAGCAACGCGCCTTCGATCTGAGTGTGGCCGCAGAGTTGGTGCTCAATCGGGTCAATACCGACACCGTTTATCTGCTGGGGCGCGAGAAGGCCAGCGATGGCAGCGTGCAGCAGCGTCTCAGCCTGCTGTCGAGCAGTCTGGACCGGTTCGTGAGCCAGGTGCGCGACGATCCGGCGTCGGCCGAGGATCCCGGCGCCCAGACCCTGCAACGGGACATCGACGGCTATCTGCTGGATCTCGCCAGGCTCTACACCATGGAGATGACTATAGAATATCTGGCGCCTCGCTTTCAGGGCCAGCTCAAGGCGCTGCAGACGACCCTGCCGGCCGGGGAGGGGCAATACCGCGACCTCACCGAGCTGGTCCGGCTGAGCCACTATCTCAGGCGCAGCTGGGACACAAACGAGCAGAAACACCTGTTGCAACTGCAGCAGCAACTGCTGGACACCTATGGCGGGCAGCCCAGGATGGTGGCGGTGGTCCGGCTGAGCCAGGAGCTCAACCAGCAGGTGATGGAGTATCATCGCCTGCGCAACCAGATCGTCGAGATGAAGGGGCTGAGCTCGCTGCCGGCCTGGAAGCAGAGCAAGCTGGAGCTGGCCTCCTCCCTCAAGAGCCGCTTCTATCTGATGGTGCTGGGGGGGGCGCTGCTCTGCTTCTCGCTGGTGGCCGCGACCCTGTGGCGCCGCAACCAGAAGCTGAGCGATCTTTCCCGCCATGCCGGCTTGCTGGCCCAGGCCAAGAGCGACTTCCTGGCCAACATGAGCCACGAGATCCGCACCCCCATGAACGCCATCATCGGGTTCAGCGCCCTGGCGCTGCAGACCAACCTGGATCCGCAGCAGCGGGACTATCTCAACAAGATAAAATCCTCGTCTGACACCTTGCTGCTGCTCATCAACGACATCCTGGATCTCACCAAGGTGGAGTCCGGCAAACTGACCCTGGAGGAGATCGACTTCGATCTCAGCGAACAGCTCGACTCCCTGGCCGCCATGTTCGCGGATCTGGCGGAGCGCAAGCAGATCGAGGTCATCATCAACAAGTCCCCCGCCGTGCCCGACTTCCTGCGCGGGGATCCGCTGCGCCTCGGCCAGGTGCTGGTCAACCTGGTCAACAACGCCATCAAGTTCACCGAGCGGGGGGAGGTGGAGGTGGCCATCACCCTGGTCAACCAGCACCCCATGCGGGTCTGTTTCAGCGTGCGGGACACCGGCATCGGCATCGCACCGGAGAAGGTGGCGCAGCTATTCCAGCCCTTTACCCAGCTGGAGGCGGGCAACACCCGCAAATACGGCGGCTCCGGGCTGGGCCTCAACATCTCCCAGCGGCTGGTGGGACTGATGGGGGGCGAGATCCGGGTGCAGAGCAAGCCCGGTGTGGGGTCCACCTTCCGGTTCGAGATCCCCATGTCCCAGGCGGTCTACGGGGTCTCCGGGCGCCGGGTCTTCTTCGATCACCAGCCCCTCATCCTGATGATGGATGACAACGAGCTGGTGCTGGAGCTGGCCAAGGACATCCTGGGCCGTGCCGGCGCCTCGGTGATCGCGGTCAACAGCCTCTCCCGCGCCCGCCAGGTGCTGCGCGAGGAGGGGCACCATATCCGGCTCGCCATCCTCGACTGGCGCATGGGTCAGGAGGACGGCCTGGATCTTGCGCTCGAGATGTACCAGCACAGCCAGTGGCGGCGCCTGCCCATCCTGATGACCAGCGCCTGGTCCAGGGAGGGGCTGCACGGGCGCATGGAGAGCATGGGGCTGACCCACTTCCTGGCCAAGCCGATGACAGAGAACGCCCTGCTGGCCAAGGTGGACGAGCTGCTCAATGGCAGCTCCCACGACAGCAAGGTCCGCCAGGCCGAGGTGCAGGGGGATCAGCAGCATTTTCGCGATCTGCTGCGCGGCACCCGGGTGCTGCTGGCCGAAGACAACAGGGTCAACCAGCAGCTCATCCTGGAATATCTGCGCCGGGTGGAGGCCAAGGTCACCGTGGTGGACAACGGACGCGAGGCGGTGGAGCAGGTGGCGGAGCAGCCGTTCGACGTCATCCTGATGGACTTGCAGATGCCGGTGCTGGACGGGCTGGACGCGACCCGCCAGATCCGCAAGATGGTGGACAAGCACGACGTGCCCATCATCGCCCTGACCGCCAGCGCCATGCCCGGGGATCGGGAGCGCTGCCTCGGGGTGGGCATGAACGGCTATGTCACCAAGCCGGTCAGCAAGCTGGATCTCTACAACAACCTATTGCAGTGGGTGAAGAGCAGCGGCGGGGAGTCCAAGGTGCCCCTCGAGGTCAAGCCACCGGCTCTGATGGGGGTGCTGGATCTGGACGATGCCCTGCGCCGGCTGGAGCAGGACAGGGAGGCGCTGCAGATCCTGTTCAAGTTGTTCCTCTCCGAACACAAGGACGATCTGTGGGACATCCGCTCCGCCCTGCGCCGCCAGCAGCCCGAGGTGGCGTGCCGGCTGTTGCACACCCTGAAGGGGGTGTCGGCCAACATCTCCGCCTCCCGCCTGCAACTGCTGGCCGGGGAGCTGGAGTGGCGGCTGCGGCTGCAGGAGGAGCTGAGCGAGGGGGATCTGAACCAGCTGCAGCAGGTCTTCACCCAGACCCGGGAGGAGGTGTCCCACTTCCTGCTCACCGGGGAGCAGCAGGAGTCGGTCGCCTTCCCGTTCTCCTCCTCCGACAAGCGGATCTGAGAGGCAAAGATAGCAATCGTTCTCAAGTCGCCCGCTTCAGGCTATGATGATCGACCCAATCGCCCCCGCCACGGGGGCGATTGTATTGGGCTTTTTTCACGATCACGCGGCAGCGCGCCGCGACCAAGGACTTCTCTGTGAGCGTATTTCTGCGGCTAGGCTGGTTTTTCAAGGATCAGTGGCGGCGTTATCTGGTGGCCATCTCATTGCTGATGCTGGTGGCCCTGTTGACCGTGATCCCCCCCAAGGTGGTGGGCTGGGTGGTGGATGGCATCGCCAAGGGCGGGCTCGACGGCAGCACCCTGACCGGCTATCTGGCTGGGCTCTTCGGCCTGGGCCTGCTCATCTACCTGCTGCGCTACGTGTGGCGGGTCATGTTGTTTGGCGCCTCCTATCGCCTCGCCTATGTGCTGCGCAACCGGCTGTTCACCCACTTCACCCGCATGAGCCCGGATTTCTACCAGCGCCACCGCACCGGCGATCTGATGGCCCATGCCACCAACGACATCCAGGCGGTGGAGATGACGGCTGGCGAAGGGGTGCTGACCCTGGTGGACTCCTTCATCGTCGGCATCCTGGTGCTCTCCATCATGTGCAGCCAGTACTCCTGGCAGCTGACCCTGCTCTCCCTGCTGCCCCTGCCGGTGATGGCCTTCTTCATGAACCGCTTCGGCACCCAGATCTACAAGGAGTTCAAGGCGGCGCAGGGGGCCTTCTCCCGCCTCAACAACAAGACCCAGGAGGCCCTCTCCGGGGTGCGGGTACTGAAATCCTATGCGGTGGAGTCCCTTGAGGATCAGGGTTTTGCCGAGCTGACCCGTCAGGCGGGGGAGCGCAACATGGCGGTGGCGCGCATCGACGCCAAGTTCGACCCCGTCATCTACCTGTGCATCGGCTGCTCCTATTTCCTGGCGGTGGCGGGCGGCAGTGCCCTGGTGCTGCGTGATGAGCTGACCCTGGGGGAGCTCACCAGCTTCACCATGTACCTGGGCCAGCTCATCTGGCCCATGTTCGCCATCGCCTGGTTGTTCAACATCATCGAGCGGGGCAGCGCCGCCTACTCGCGCATCGAGAGCCTGCTCGGCGAGCGCAGCGACATCGAGGAGCCTTCCTCCCCGCTGCCGTTCACCTCGCCCTTCCCCCTGGTGATGAAGGGGGTGGCATACCGGCTGGAGTCGCGCACCTTGCTGCTGGGAATAGACTTCACCCTGTCAAGGGGCGGCATGCTGGGCATAGTGGGACGCACCGGGGCGGGCAAGAGTTCCCTGCTCAAGCTCCTGATGCGTCTGGCCAACCCGGGGGCCGGACAGATCACCATGGGGGGGCAGGCCATAGAGCAGCTCTCTCTGGAGGCGTTGCGCAGCCAGTTTGCCTATGTGCCGCAGGAGCCCTTCCTGTTCTCCACCACCATAGCCGCCAACATCGCCCTTGGCCGGCCGGACGCCAGCCAGGAGGAGATAGAGCGGGTGGCCCGCATCGCCTGCGTGCACGACGACATCGTCCGCTTCCCCAGAGGCTATGAGACCGAGGTGGGGGAGAAGGGCGTCACCCTCTCCGGCGGCCAGAAGCAGCGGCTCGCCATCGCCCGCGCCCTGTTGCTGGATGCCCCCATCCTGGTGCTGGACGACGCCCTGTCGGCGGTGGATGCCCACACCGAGCAGCAGATCCTGCTGGCGCTCAAGGCCCACAAGCGCACCCTTATCCTGGTCAGCCACCGCATGACGGCGGTGGAGCAGGCGGACGAGATCCTGGTGCTGGAGCAGGGAGAGATCAGCGAGCGAGGCCGTCACGACGCCCTGATGATCCACAACGGCTGGTACGCGGACATGGTCCGCTATCAGCGCCTGGAACAAGACGTGGAGGAGAGCCTGTGAGTTTGATGATGAGACGAGTGGTTCCCCTCATCCCCACTGCTCCTGCGAGGGGGGAGGGGAACAAAGAAGGGAGCAAAGAGAGTCAATCCCATTGGAACGCTGCGCTGGAGGCAAGTCTGTGAATCCCACGATCAAACGCCTGCTGGCCTACTGCGCCCACTATCCCCGCTGGCTGGTGCAGGCGGGCATCTGCCTGCTGCTGGCGACCGGTGCCGAGGTGGCGGGCCCCTTGCTCATCAAGCTCTTCATCGACGACTACCTGGCGCCGCGCCGACTGGAGTGGGGGGTGATCGCCGCCATCGCGGCGGGCTATCTCGGCTTGCAGGTGCTCTCGGCGGCCGGCTTCTATCTGCAATCCCTGCGCTTCAACCGCATCGCCCAGGCGGTGGTGCAGCGCCTGCGCGAGCAGGTGTTCGCCACCGCTATCCGGCTGCCGGCCCGCTACTTCGACAAGCACCGCTCCGGCTCCCTCATCTCCCGCATCACCAACGACACCGAGGCGATCATGAACCTCTACGTCCAGGTGATAGGGCTCCTGGTGCAGAAGGTGGTGCTCCTGTGCGGCATCCTCCTCTCCATGGCGCTGCTGGACTTGCGCCTGATGCTGGTGTGCGCCACCCTGCTGCCGGCGGTGGGGGCCGTGATGTGGCTCTATCAGCGCCTGAGCGTGCCCGTGGTGCGGGCGACCCGCTCCTTGCTCTCCGATATCAACAGCCGCCTCAACGAGTCGCTGCAGGGGATGCCGGTGATCCAGGCCATGGTGCAGGAGCACCACTTCGCCAACGCCTTTGCCGGGGTGAACCAGCAGCACTGGCAGGCGCGGATCAAGAGCCTCAAGATCAACGGCATCCTGCTGCGCCCCCTCATCGATCTCTTCTACATGATGGTGCTCATCGGCCTGCTGGCCCTGTTTGCCCACGAGGGGCTGAGCACGGCAGGGGCCATCCAGGTGGGGGTGCTCTACGCCTTCATCAGCTATCTGGGGCGGATGATCGAGCCCCTCATCGAGATGACCAACCAGCTCAACCAGTTGCAGCAGGCCATGGTGGCGGGGGAGCGGGTCTTCGCCCTGCTCGACGAACCCCGCGAGAGCACTAAGGGCGAGACGCTCCCCCTGGAGGGGCGGGTGCGTTTCGAGGGGGTGAGCTTCTCCTACGACGGGGAGCAGCCCGTGCTGAGGGACGTGAGCTTCGCCACCCGGCCCGGCCAGATGCTGGCGCTGGTGGGTCACACCGGCAGCGGCAAGTCCACCATCATCAGCCTGCTGATGGGTTTCTACCCCCTGGATCAGGGGATGATCCACTTCGATGATCACCCCATGACGGGGCTGTCGCTCGCAGCGGTGCGCCGCAGCATCGGCCTGGTGCAGCAGGATCCCTTCATCTTCGTCGGGACGCTGGCCGAGAACCTGCGTCTCGGGCGTGACGGCATCGCGGAGGAACGGCTCTGGCAGGCCCTGGAGGAGGTGCAGCTCGCCGACTTCGTGCGCCGCCTGCCGGATGGCCTGGCCACCCTGATGGAGGAGGGGGGCAAGAACCTCTCCGCAGGCCAGCGCCAGCTGCTCTCCTTTGCCCGCGCCCTGGTGGGGGATCCGCGCATCCTCATCCTGGACGAGGCGACCGCGAGCGTGGACTCCCAGACCGAGCTGGCGCTCTCCCAGGCGCTGGCGGCGGCGCGCCGTGGCCGCACCACCATCGCCATCGCCCACCGCCTCTCCACCATAGTCGATGCCAACGAGATCCTGTTGCTCTCCCGCGGCCAGGTGAGCGAGCGCGGCACCCACAACGAGCTGATGACCGAGGGAGGCCACTACGCCCAGCTGTTCGAGATGCAGAGCCAGGGGGCCTGGCTCGAAGAGAAGCGGGCCTGAGGCCTTTCATGAAGAAAACAGCCGGCATCTGCCGGCTGTTTTGATTGGGGGGGTTACACCGTGGCCTTGCTGCGGGCAACCAGCTTGGGCTCCAGGGGCGGGAAGTCATCGTTGAAGAAGGTGTCCGCTTCTTCAATTTGCGCCTTGCGCTGCTTCTGGATGAAGCTGTCGAAGTCGCGCTTGATCTCGGGATCCTTGAGCGCCTTGTAGTCGAACACGTTGGCGGCATAGAGGTAGTTGAAGTGGATGTCGACAAACTCGGCGCTGGCACAGGCGGAGGTGAACTTGCTGTTCTGGCGGTCGAAGTTGACGCGGTACTGCTTGATCTTCGGCACATAGACCAGCTCGTTGCCCACCTTGAACACTTCCACCGTGACCCCCACAGTGATGGTCTTGTAGAAGTCCTTGTTGTTCTCCACCCCGAAGCGGATGGCATCCCCCTGCTTTTGCAGGAACTTGTTGAAGCTTGCCAGCGCCGTGGTGCCCTGGCTCACCACCACATCCATGATGAAGTTGATGAAGTCGGTGGCGATGCTGAGCCCCTTGATGTGGCGGCTGTAGCTCTGCTGATCGATCTTGCTCGGCCCCATCAGGGGGATCTTGGAGAGGGCCCTGGCCCAGAGATCCGCATCCGTCTTGTACTGCTCGCCATAGGCTTCGGCGTAACGGTTGATGTAGGCGGTGACCACAGAGGTGATGGCGATGAGGTAGGCCTTCTGCTCCGCCAGCCTGGCCATGACGGCGGGATCGTCCAGCAGCTCGTTGGCCACGATGAACTCCACCAGGCCGTCCTTGTCGGCATAGGGATCGCTCCCCACATTCTTGGCAGTGGTGAGCAGGTTGACGTCGTTGAAGAAGGCCTCGGCCTCGGCGAACTGATCATGGTTGCTCAGGCGGTTGGCCGGTGCCTCGCGCACCAGCTGGCAGAGCACCAGCTCGGCCTCGTAGTCCGACTCGCGCCACAGGGGAGCCTGCAACTGGTTGCCGAAGGTCTTCTTGTAGGCGAGGTTGAAGTCGAGCAGCACAGAGCTGCAGCCGCAATCCATGGCGAAGTCGACGGTGTAGCTCAGCGGCCCGGTGGGCAGGGGCTTGCTCATCCGGCCCTTGACGCCGAGGTTGGCGTAGCACTTGAGGTACTCCCGGCCAAACAGCTCAAAGGCGCGGTTGTTGTTGAAATTGAGCTGGAAGGTGCCGGCGCTCTCGCCCCCGTTGAACAGCTGTTGCACGTTACTCATCTCTCTGTCCTTATGTTGAGATTGGTGTCGTATGGCTCGGTTCCATCCGGCCAGTCACGAGCCTGCAAGAGCCTAGCGAGGGGTCGGGCATTTGGTTACTGTGACTATTGTCAGTGGCGTGGCCAGGTTCTTGAGCTAGCACCCGGGGGGAAGAATTTGTCGTTGCGTTTCATTCGGCTAGGGCTGTCATGCTCCCGTCATCCAGCGCCGGGCGCGATCGAGGGACCGCTAAAAATCAGGACGCAATAGAGCCCATTCACGGCGCTCGGTCGCAGGGGGGCTGTGCCATTGACCGGTCAAATGCCACTGGCCTGCGGCATGAATCAGGCAAATACCTTTGGGGGCTTGCTCACAGGGTGGAGAGTGGGGGCTTGTCTATTGGGGAGGGGGCTGGCAACATTTCGGTCACACTCACTCATCGGATCAGTTTGCAATGGACCTGCAACGCCTCAAAGCCAACCTCGCCCTGCGTCTGTTCGCCTGGCGCTACATTCCCGTCATCGGCTTCTGTGCCCCCGTCATAGAGCAGATGGACGCCAGGGCGCTGCGCATCCGCATTCCGCTGGGCTGGCGCACCCGCAACCACCTGGGCAGCATGTATTTCGGGGCGCTCGCCACCGGCGCTGACCTGGTGGGGGGGCTCCTGGTCATGGAGAAGGGGCGGGCGCGGCGCAAGAAGGTGCACTTCGCCTTCAAGGACGTGCAGGGGGAGTTCCTGAAGCGTCCCGAGGGGGACGTGCAGTTTGACTGCGAGGCGGGGGAGCTTATCGACGCCATGATAGACGAGTCCCTGGCGAGCGGTCAGCGCATCAACCGTCCCATCCAGGTAGTGGCCACCTGCCCGTCGCTCAACGGGGATGCGGCCATGGCCCGCTTTGTGCTGACCCTGTCGATCAAGGCCGGCTGAATGCTAACGGGCGCGTTGGCGCCCTTATTCAAGCAGGGATCAGAGGATCTCGGGGCTGACGCCTTCCTTCACCACCACCTTCATGCCGTTGAAGTTGACCACCTGCTCGGCGACTGTGCTGGGTAGCGCTTGCGGAGGCTGACCTCGGGCTTAGAGGTGCTCGGGGCTGACGCCTTCCTTCACCACCACTTTCATGCCGTTGAAGTTGACCACCTGCTCGGCGACTATCTTGCAGCGCTTGCGGGTCTCCACCTGGCCGTCCACCTCCACCAGGCCCTCGGCGACCAGCGCCTTGGCCGCACCGCCGCAATCGGCCCAACCCTGATGCTTGATCAGGTCACACAAGGCAACGAAGGGGTGACCTTCGAGCAGAAACGTCTCCATGGGAAATCCTCTAGCTGGATGAATGGCTGAAAACAGCGGGGGCTCATTTTAGGCAGTTAGGCGGGGCAGGGAAAGGGCCTGGGCCGAATTGCCCCGAAAAAGGAGGCGATGGTCGCGGGGGAGTACAATCAGCCCGGCAGGGACCGGGCTGATTGTGTCTGCTTGCCGCCGGAGCTTAAGGCAGCTTGACCACGGCTTCCCCCGTCACGGCGAGGGCGCCACTTGAGGTGAAGATGCGGGTGGTCAGGGTGGCGATGGGCTTGTCGCTGCGAAGGGCGGTCACCTCCACCTCGGCCGTCACCTCGTCGCCGACGAAGACCGGCTGCTTGAAACTGAGGCTCTGGCCCAGGTAGATGCTCCCCTTGCCCGGCAACTGCTGGCCCAGCAGCCCCGAGAAGAGGCTCGCCAGCAGCATGCCGTGGACGATGGGACGCTCGAACGGCGTGCTGGCGGCGAAGGCCGGATCCAGGTGCAGGGGGTTGAAGTCCTCGGACAGGCCGGCAAAGGCCGAGACCTCGGCCTCCCCGAACCGCTTGGTCAGACGCGCCTTCTGGCCCACGGCGAGGGCTGGTACATTCATGCTGCGTCCTCCTGCTGGGCGCTGGCAAACACCGGGTTGAGCCGCACCTTGACGTAGCTGCCTGGCGCCGCCTCCAGCCCTTCGGCCGGCACGCGTGCGGGGACGGGCTCGGCCCCCTCGTCACGGCCCTGGATGAAACGGATCATCTCGGGCCACCAGGAGCCGGTGCTGTGGGTCGCGCCCGCCAGCCACGCCTCTGGGCTGCCGGCCTCGATCTCGCTCTGCCAGAAGCCGTATTTGTTGGCCGCCGGCGGGTTGATGATGCCGGCGATATGACCCGACTCGGCCAGGAGGAAGCGCCGCTCGCCGCCGAACAGAGCCATGCCCTGCCAGGTGCCCTGCCAGAGGGCGATGTGATCGTCCACGGCCGACACCAGCAGCACCGGAGTCTTCACCTTGGCGAGCTCGATGCGGGTGTTGCGGATCCTGAGCTCCCCCTTCACCAGCTGGTTCTCCAGGTAGAGCCGGCGCAGCAGACTGCTGTGGGTCTTGCCCGCCACATGGGTGCTGTCGCTGTTCCAGTGCAGCAGATCGAAGGCCACCGGGCTCTGCCCCTTGAGGTAGCTGTCGATGTAGTAGTTCCAATAGAGGCTGTTCTCCCGCAGCAGGCTGAAAGAGACCGCCAGCTGGCGACCGTCCATGATGCCCTTGGCCTCATTCTGGGCCTCAAGCGCCGCTATGATGGGCTCGTGGATGAAGATGCCGAGCTCCCCGGGCTGGGAGAAGTCGAGCAAGGTGGTGAACAGGGTGGCAGTGCGCACCCGCTGCTTCTGGCGCCGCGCCGCCAGCCATCCCATGGCGAGTGACAATGCAGTGCCACCGATGCAGTAGCCGATGCCGTGCACCTCCCGCTCGTCGGTGGCCGCCTCCACGGCGTCCAGGGCGGCGATGACCCCGTCCACCACGTAGTCGTCGAGATCGATCTGGGCCTGATCCACGCCCGGATTGCGCCAGGAGATCATGAACACCGTCTGGCCCTGGGCGACCAGCCAGGCCACCAGGGAATTCTGGGGCCGCATGTCCATGATGTAGTACTTGTTGATGAAGGGGGGGACTATCAGCACAGGGGTCTTGCCCACGGTTTCCGTGGTGGGACTGTACTGGATCAGCTCGAAGAGCTCGGTGCGATGCACCACCCGGCCCGGGGTGGTCGCCAGATCCCGCCCGAGCTCGAAGGCGGACTCGTCGGTCAGGCGGATGTTGAGCTGATCGGCGCTGCGTTCCAGATCCTCGGCCAGCAGGGCCAGCCCGCGCACCAGGTTCTGGCCGTCGGAGTCCAGGGTGAGCCTGAGCAGTTCCGGGTTGGTGGCCAGGAAGTTGCTGGGGGCCATGGCGTTGATGTACTGGCGGGTGAAGAACCGCAGCCGCTCCCGGCTCTTCTGGGGCACGCCGTCAAGGGCATCCACCGAGGCCAGCAGGTGTCTGGCGGTGAGCAGATAGGATTGCTTGAGATAGTCGAAGATGGGCTGTTCGCTCCAGGCGTCGGCCTTGAAGCGGCGATCGCTGCGCTCCGGGGTGATCACGGGGTCGCTCTCCTGGCCCGCGCTCTTGAGCAGGGTGTGCTGCATCAGCCTGAGCTGATCCTGCCACCAGTTCATCTGGGCCTGGATCAGCTGCCAGGGTTGCTGGCTGCCCTGCTCCAGCACCTTGCCCAGATCGTCCAGATTGGTCTGCAGCAGGGCCTGGGCTGTGCGCTCGGTCTGGGCCTTGGCCATGGCCAGCAGCTTGTCATTGTAGTGGGCCAGGGCCTCGAACAGCGGGCCGTAAGATGGTTGGCTCATGTGTTCTCCTTCACCCACACCCGAGGCGGGCAGGGGCCCGCGCACTCGTGTCGTGGGGAGATGTGGCTGCCCGGACGGGCAGCCAGGGGTTATCAGGCCTTGCCCGTGCTCTTCTTGATGCCGTCCGCGGTCAGGGCATCCAGCTCTTCCTTGAACTGCAGGCCGAGGGCGTTGAGCTTCTGGATGTCATCCAGCATCTGGCGGGAGAGCTGGCTGGCGGTCTCCAGCTGCACCGTGCCGAGAGCCGCCAGGCTCTGGGCATCCTGCACCTTGCTCACGGCCTGCAACTGGTTGAGGCCCAGTTCGGCGTAGGCGTTGGCGGAGGCCAGCTGCAACCGGGTCAGCTGTTCGATGTTGCTGGCCAGCAGCTGGTTGTAGCGGGTGAGGGGGGCGGCAAAGCCTTGCATCTGCTCGGTAAAGCTCTTGATCACGTCCATATTCATCATGGGTCTCCAGTTCGGCAGAACAGTATTGTTGTGGGCCATGTGGCCCTTCTTGCGGGTACGGCACGTCATCCCTGTCTCCGTGTTGTTTGCTCTGTTCAAACACACGTTTGAGCATTCTGCAACCAAATCGGCTTTGGTGTAAATGACATAAATGTTAATTTCTGTTTGAATTTTTCTGTCAGTCGCCACGGATTCAGACGAGAGGTGACGCAAGGGGGGTGGCGGGACCTCGTTCCGCCGATCATGGGCTGATACCCTTGGACATCACTCCGATCCTCAAGGAATGCCCGATGAAGCCTCTTGCCCTGCTGCTCGGCAGCACGCTGCTCCTCGCTGGCGCTGCCCAGGCCAGCACCCCGGTCCAGATCTCCCTGCCCGGCGTCAATCTGCCCTCGTCCCACCAGGTGGAAGGGGCGCGCGCCTCCCTCCTCTATGGCCGGACCGGCCAGGTGAAGGGCATCGATCTGCCGGTGTTCGCCCTCTCCGACGTGGATCAGTTCACCGGCCTGCAGCTTGGCGTTTTCTTCGGCGCAGGCCGGGTGCGCCACCAGTTCGGCGGGGTGGCCATCAACGCCGTCAACTGGCACCAGGGTCAGGACACCGGGCTCAACCTGGGCTTCGTCAACCTGACCAACAACGTGCGGGGCCTCAACTGGGGGGCGATCAACGTGGCGCAGGGCAACGCCCTGGCCAACGTCGGCTTCGTCAACTATGCCGAGCGCACCACCTTCCAGCTCGGTTTCATCAATGCCACCAGGCACCTCGACGGCCTGCAGATAGGCCTCGCCAACTACGCCGAGAACGGCATCTTCCCCATACTGCCCCTGGTGAACTTCAAGAAATCCTTCTAACCGTGCCGCCGCCCCTTGCTTTAGGAGGGGCAGTCATTACCCTGTGCTTCATCAATAGTGCGTGGAGGTGACAGGGGCATGACAACGGAACACATGGATGCCATCGGCATCGGCTGGGATGTGAGGGGCTGGCAGGGCAATGCCCAGGCAGTGGCCGTGGTGGGCTGGCAGGCTCGCGAGCAGCGCCTGCACTGGCTCGGCATCTCCCCACTGTTTCGGCTGAGCTCCCGGGTGGCGCCGGATCTGGACGCCTTGCTGCGTCCGGCGCTGCAAGACGAGATGGCGCTGATGCAGGTGCTGGCCTGCCCGCACCTCGCGCTCGGCATCGACGCCCCCCTGGCATTTCCACGAGCCCTCGGCGAGCTGCTGGCGGGGCGGGGGCCCGAGTGTGCCGTGCCCCAGCGGGAGATAGACAACCCTTACGCCTATCGGGACTGCGAACGCTGGCTCCATGAGCAGTACGGCAAGAAGCCGCTCTCGGCCACCTTCGACAGGCTGGGCAACAACGCCACCCTGGCGCTCTCCATGCTGCCGCGCCTCGGGGATCTGCAGCTGGTGCCCAAACAGGTGAGGGAGGCGGATCGCGCCGTGCTGGAAGTCTATCCCGCCCTGGCCAAGGTGGGGGGCAAGGCCTCGGCGGTGCGGCCCGAGTTGCAACCCCATCTGCCGGCCTCCCTGGTGCCGGGCACCGATCTCTACGATGCCGCCCTCTGCGCCCTGATGGCCCTGCAGTATGCGGCCGGGGGGGCCGTCTCCTCGCTGCCTCCCCTGGTGCCGCCAACGGTCGACTTGGCCCTGGACGAGGGCTGGATCTACCACTTCGCCCGGGATTGAGGGCCCCAGACAGGGGACCGCATTTCCGTGCTGCCCCCTGTTGTCCACTCTCCTGTGAACCTTCGCCTCTGGCCCCGGCATCATCACCTGTTTAAAAACACATCTCATATGCCATCAAACAAGAGTCTCGATAGACCTGACAATGCCTGGTGACAATAGCGGTTTGTGTCGGGGCGGCATGGCAGGAGAACGCAAGAGCGGGGGATGGCTACATCCTGGTGGCCAAATCTGCCGCAGATCCCGGCTTCTCAAGCATAAATAGAGGTTGATGGCGGTAATTGCTGGATGCGCCGTCTCCTCATCCGATATATTGCCTGTTTTCCTCATGCTTCTTGTGCGGTGGTTTCGATGAAACGCATTCTCTCTATCCAGTCCCACGTGGTGTTCGGCTGTGCCGGCAACAGCGCCGCCGTGTTTCCCATGCGCCGTCTCGGCATGGAGGTCTGGCCCATCAACACGGTGCAGTTCTCCAACCACACCCAGTACGAGGCGGGCTGGCAGGGGATGGCGATGCCGGCGGGCCATATCGGTGCCCTCTGTCAGGGGCTCGGCAACATAGAGGTGCTGGGGGGCTGCGATGCGGTGCTGAGCGGCTATCTGGGGTCGGCGGAGCAGGGGGACGAGATCCTGGCGGTAGTGGCGGCGGTCAAGGCGGCCAATCCGGCGGCCATCTACTTCTGCGATCCCGTCATGGGGCACCCGGAGAAGGGTTGTATAGTTGCTCCGGGCGTCACCCGCTTCCTGACGGAGAAGGCGCTGCCGGTGGCAGACATCATGGCTCCCAACCTGCTGGAGCTGGAGACCCTGTGCGGCGTTCATCTGGCGACCCTGGCGCAGACCCGGGCCGCGGCTCATCAACTGCTGGCAAGCGGCGTCAAGATGGTGCTGGTCAAGCACCTGGGCCGCGCCGCCAGCGTGGCCGGGCGCTTCGAGATGCTGCTGGCGACCCCAGAGGGGGATTACCTTATCGCCCGCCCGCTCTACGACTTTGCCCGTCAGCCGGTAGGGGTGGGGGATCTCATCAGCGCCCTGATGCTGGCCAACCTGCAGGCGGGGTTCGATGCCGTGAGCGCGTTTGAACGCACCAATGCCGCGGTGGATGCGGTGCTGCGCCAGACCTGGGAGGCGGACGCCTACGAGTTGCAGCTGATCCGGGCCCAGGGCGCCTTTGCCGATCCCGTGATCGCCCACAGGGCCGAGCGCTTGACCTGAAGAGAGTGATCAGCCCGTGACAGGACGGGCTGATCAAGACTCAGCTTGCGGCGCTGATCGGCGTTGCGTCCTGAAAGTGCTCGACGGTGGGGAAGGGGTCGTAGAAGTGGTGCAGCAGGGCCTTCCACTCCTGATACTGGGCCGAGCCCCGAAACCCCTGGGTATGATCCTCGAGCCGCTGCCACCGGACCAGCAGCAGGTAGCGGTGGGGATCGGTCAATGAGCGCTGCAACTGGTGGCCTTTGTAGCCCGGCATGGCGCTGATGATGCGCTGGGCCTCCTCGAACGCCTGCTCGAAGGCGGGGGCCTGGCCGGGAATGATCTGCAGGTGGGCGACTTCCAATATCATGCTGGCTCCTTGCCAATGGGATCTGGTTGAACGGGAAGAGGGAGAGAGCCGCGCCATGCCGGCAAGCCGCGGCCCCATGGACAAGGCCGGCCCGAGGGCTGGCCTGGTTGTATGGGGAGGCCGTCGATCGGCGCCTGCTTCAGAGCTGCTTGTAGAAGAACTGGGTGGCGGCCAGGGTGCCGTCCCCATTGCGGGCGAAATTCGGGATCTGGCCGGCCTCCAGGTAGCCGAGCTGACGATAGAGGGTGGAGGCCACGTCGCCGACCCGGGTGTCCAGCACCAGCAGGCTGCGCCCGGCATCCCGGGCTCCCTGCTCCATGGCCTGCATGAGGGCGCGGCCCACTCCCTTGCCACGGGCCTCGCTGTGCACCATCAGTTTTTCCACCTCGGCCCTGTGGCCGCCGTTGGCCTTGGTGCACAGGGAGAGTTGCAGGGCGCCGATCAGGTGATGTTGATCGAACGCCACCCAGAGCTTGCGCACTCCGTCGGCCAACTCCCCTTCGATGCCTTGCCAGTACGCCAGCCCCTGCTCTTCCTGCAGGGGGGGCAGGAAGCCCACGGATGCACCGCTGGCCACGCAATCTTGCAGCAGGGTGATCAGCGCCGGTTTGATGCCTCTGGTGCTATCGACCTCAAGGATCTCCATTGAAACTCCTCATCTTCTCACTTGACCCACTCGGGATCATCTTTCACGGGGGGCGCCGCCCGCCTGTCAAACGGTGTTCAGCCTTAGCGGATCAGGCCCTGCTCCGTCAGCCACTGGAACAGCAGGCGGGAGACGGGGGAGATCTGGTCCTGGTGACGGCTGTCGAGCCAGCGCAGCTCGGCGATCTCCGCCGAGGCGGTGGGAGTACCGTCGGCTTCCCCCGTGTAGCAGCGCAGATTCACCAGCACCCCTTGCGGCTTGCCGTCGGCCTGGGCGCTGAATTCGCAGGCCAGGCGCAGAGTCTCGGGGTGGAGCCTGACCGCCAGCTCTTCCTCGATCTCGCGCACCAGGGCGGCCTCGTCGCTCTCGCCCGGCTCGCGCTTGCCGCCGGGAATGTAGTAGAGGGCCTTGCCGTGGGAGCGGGCGCACAGCAGTTGCCCCTCCTTGAAGGTCAGCCAGGCCAGTTTGTCGATCATGGGCAGAGTCCTCTTGTCAAAGGGAGGCCCGCTGCTCGCACAGGGTGCGATAGGAGCGGGTCTCCAGCATGTCGGGGGTGAGCCCCAGCCTTGCGGCCAGCGCCTGCAACTGTGCGCGATGGGCGGGCAGGGCGGCCTCGTCGTCGGTCATGATGGCCAGCTCGGCGAAGTCGCCAAGGCCGGCCAGACTGTCCAGGGTGATGTGGAAGGGGCCGACGAAGTAGATGCTGCGCCGCTTGTCGATGGTCAGCACCGGCCGGTAGCCCAGAGTGCACACCATGCTGGCCGCCTTGTCCGCATCGGTGATGTTGACCGCCTCGCAGCGATCCGGCCCCGGCCCCTTGACGATCCAGAGCCGGATGCCGGCACCGTGCATGGTGCGGATCACAAGGCTCTTGCCTTCCCGGGCCAGGGCGCCGTCCGCCGTGTCGAAGTAGCAGTCCTGCTCGTGGTCCGCCTCCACCATCACCTCGGGGCCGAGGGCCGCGAGGGCACGCAGGAAGGCCGCGCGATCCGCCAGGCGGTATTTGAACTCCACCTCGAAGCGACCCTGGAAATGGGTGGTGATGGCCATCTGCGGACCCCCGAACGGCAACTGAATGGGGCAGACTAGCAAAAGCACCGGCCTCGCCCAAGTACCGGGATCACAGCTTGACGCTGACTGCTCTCTTTATGACCACCTGGAGGGAAGAAATCCGCCCTGGAGCACAGCTTGCCCCGGGGCGGCTGGGCGCCGCCTCGGGGCTGTGCTCTAATAAGCTCCCTCTTTGGCGGTACTTTCCGCCCCTGAACAACACAACGAGGCGGCGGCCCGGGCCGCGCCAGTGGAGCCACAGATGCAGATCACCGAATTGAGCAACTTCATCGGATTGGGGGTGGCGGGCAACTTCGCCGGTCACCTGGAGCAGGCCGGGGAGGCGGCGGACTTCGTCGCCGTCAAGGTTGACGACAAGATCGCCCCCAAGGCGCTGTTCCCCTTCTATGTGCCGAACCATCCCGGCCAGCTCGGGGTCTTCCCGTTGAGCGGCGACGCCATCTTCCTGCCCGAGGCGGCGGTGAGCGGGGACGAGAAGGTGCAGATTGAGCCGGAAGTGGCGCTCTGGTGCGAGCTGGAGTACGCAGGGGAGCAGGTGGTCGCCATCCATCCCAAGGCGTTTGGCGCCTACAACGACTGCTCCATCCGCCGCCCCAACGCCAAGAAGATCAGCGAGAAGAAGAACTGGGGCGAGGAGAGCAAGGGGCTGGCCGCGAACCTGCTGCCCCTGACCCACTTCGGCGCGGGATGCGAGCTCGATGACTACCGCATCGCCTGCTATCTGGAGCGGGACGGCGAGCTGCACCCCTATGGCATCGACAGCGCGGCGGTGGATTACAGCTACTTCCATCAGCAGTTGCTCGACTGGGCCATCGACAAGTTCAACCATCAGCAGGACGAGGGGCCGGCCGAGCATATCCAGGGGTTGCTGGCCCAGGCGGGACGCCCGGCCCATGCCCTCATCAGCATTGGCGCCACCCGCTACACCCCTTTCGGCGAGACCCACTTCCTCGCCCCTGGCGACACCGCCTGCGTGGTGGTCTACCCGGCCAGCCGCTACGGCGAGAGCGACATTCGCGAAGCCATCCGCGCCCGCACCTTTGGCCCGGATGTCTCGGCCCTGCTGCAGGCGGTCAAGACCCGCTGAGCCTCATGCCTTCCCAACCAGGGGAAGGCATCTTCTTTCTCTTTATGCCTGCGTACATCACATGCTGGCGTCATTCATGACCCGCCTGAGGGTGAGTGGCAGATCAGGAGGTGTGCCATGGTGGTGATCAGAGAGTGCAAGGAGCAGGATCTGGCGGGCTTGCTCAGCCTCTATGCCGAGCTCAGACCCCGGGATCCCGTGATGAGGCCCTCCATGGCGAGGGAGGCGCTCACGCGCCTGCTGGCCAGGCCCGAGGTGCGGATCATCGTGGCGGAGGTGGGCGGTGAGCTCGCCGCCACCTGCCAGCTCGGGGTGATCCCGACCCTGACCAACGGCGGCAGGCCCTTTGGCATCATAGAGCACGTGGTCACGGCCTCTGCGTTCCGGCGCCAGGGCCTGAGCCAGAGGGTGCTTGAACAGGCCCTCTCCCTGGCCTGGGCGCTGGATTGCTACAAGGTGATGCTGCTCTCGGGGGAGGGGCGCGATGAAGCCCACCGCCTCTATGAAAAGCTGGGCTTCAAGGCGGGCATCGAGAAGGGGTTTGTCATCAAGCAGGCCGAGGCCATGGCTGCCGGGTCGGTCACGGGCGATAAGCCCATTGAGTGAACACCGGATGAGACGGAAAGAGACTCCGACAAGGGATGCTCAGATCCAGTAAAAAAACCGCCCGGAGGCGGTTTTTTTCATGATGGCGTCGGCGCACTGGCTTACTCCTCGCTGGAGTTGTCCTGATAGTCGCCGCGCTGGGCCTTGGGCAGGCGGCGCATGGGGGTGAAGCCGATGTCTTCCCCCACGACCTCGCGCTTGCGGGACTTGTTTTGCGGAGACTGGGCCGGCTTCTTAGCGCCATCCCCCTTGCCTTTGCCGGCGGCGGGCTTGCCCTTGACATTGTTGCTCTTGGCGTTGGCATGGCCACGGGCGCGGGGCGGGTTTTGGACCGGCTTGCTGCCCGGCAGGGTCTGACGGCTCGGCTTGCCGCTCGGCTCGTACCCTTCCAGGATCTCCACGGAGAGGGATTGGCCGATCAGTGTCTCGATCTCCTTGAGTTGACCCAGCTCGTCCTGGCTCACCAGGGAGATGGCCTCGCCGCCACGCCCGGCGCGGCCGGTGCGACCGATGCGGTGGATGTAATCCTCCGCCATCTGGGGCAGCTCGAAGTTGATCACGTGGGGCAGCTGATCGATGTCCAGACCCCGTGCGGCGATGTCGGTGGCGACCAGCACCCGCACCTTGCCCTCACGGAAATCTGCCAGCGCCCGGTTGCGAGCCCCCTGGCTCTTGTCACCGTGAATGGCGACCGTATCCAGGCCATCCTTCTGCATCTGCTGGGCGAGCCTGTCGGCGATCTGCTTGGTGCGCACGAACACCAGCACCCGCTGCCAGTTGCCACGGCCGATCATGTGGGAGAGCATCTCCCGGCGGCGTTCCCGATCGACCTGGATGATGCGCTGGGTCACCTGCTCGGCGGCGGTGTTGCTGGGATCCACCTCGATGAGGGTGGGATCCTTGAGCAGATCGTCCGCCAGCGCCTTGATGTCATCCGAGAAGGTGGCGGAGAAGAGCAGGGTCTGGCGCTCGTCAGGCAGCGCCTTCATGATGCGGCGGATGTCGGTGATGAAGCCCATGTCGAGCATTCTGTCCGCTTCATCCAGCACCAGCACTTCCAGGGCGCTCAGGGTGAGCGCTCCCTGGGTCAGCAGATCCAGCAGGCGGCCCGGGGTGGCCACCAGGATGTCGACCCCGAGCTTGATGGCGTCCAGGTTCGGCTTGATGCTGACGCCGCCGTAGGCGATCAGGGTGCGAAACGGCAGGTGGTGGGCGTATTTGATGATGCTCTCGCCCACCTGGGCGGCCAGCTCCCGGGTCGGGGTCAGCACCAGGGCACGTACCTGACGGCGACCGCCCCGGCCATGGTTGGCCAGCAGCCGATGGAGCATGGGCAGGGTGAAACCGGCCGTCTTGCCCGTGCCTGTCTGGGCGCCGCCCAGCACGTCCTGCCCGGCCAGGATGGCGGGAATGGCTTGCTGCTGGATGGGGGTGGGTTGTTCGTAACCCAGCTCCTTGACGGCCCGCAGGATGTGCGGTGACAGACCCAGTTCATTGAATGACATGTTCGAGGGACACTCCGAGCCTTGGGCTCAACGGGTGACGGCAGCCTTGGTCCGTCACGACATGGAAAATAGGGTGGGTCGCCATCGAGGCAGGGCCTGAGCCCGGCGGGGCGACCGCACGAGAGACAGTGGGCGCGTAATATAGCAGACACGAGGCGATCACGCAGCAGCCGTGTCGCGAATGGGCGCAGCCCCACGGTGACGGCCGCCGCCATCCTGGCAGACAGAAGGAGGGGCGCCGCGAAGGGGACCCCGGGCTCGCGTCGTCGCAAGCCTTGTCAGAGCAGCGCCTCGATGGCCTGGGTCAGCGCCTCCGGCTTGGTCTGGGGGGCGAATCTGTCCACCACCCGGCCTTCCCGGTCGATGAGGAACTTGGTGAAGTTCCACTTGATGGCCTCGCTCCCGAGGAGCCCCGGCTTTTGCTGCTTGAGCCAGCGATAGAAGGGGTGGGCCTGGGCGCCGTTGACCTCGCATTTCGCCATCAGGGGGAAGCTGACCGGATAGTCGAGGGAGCAGAAGCGGGCGATCTCCTCGGCATCTCCCGGCTCCTGGTGGCCGAACTGATCGCAGGGGAAGCCCAGGATCTCGAGTCCCCGGGGGCCGAACCGACGATAGAGGGCCTCGAGCCCGGTGTACTGGAGGGTGAATCCGCAGCGGCTGGCCACGTTGACCACCAGCAGGACCCGCCCCTGCAGATCCGCGGTGGAGCAGGGCGTGCCGTCGAGTCGTTGCAGGGGAATAAGGGGCAGGGGCATGGCACTCTCCTGGAAAGATGATGGGCATGGCGCCCCAGAGGGCGATCTCTGCACGTTAGCGGGCCGGGCGCCGGTGAGCAAGGGGAAAGGGGCTGTGGCAGGCCGCCTCCTATTGATGGCGGGACTTCTCAGGAGAAGCAAACCGGTTTGTGCAAGGGCCCCGAAGTCGCTACAAAGCGCACTCTCTCTCCTCGCTGCGAGCCTATCTTGGACTATCAAGCCGTCATGGATGCCATCTACACCCGGGGCTGGGTGATAGTGGACGATTTTTTAACCGCCGCCGAGGTGGATGCCCTCAAGGCCTGCCTGCCGGACGAGTGGCGGCCGGCGGGGATCGGTCGCGACACCCTGCACCAGGACAACCGCGACATCCGCCGGGATCAGATCCACTGGCTGGACTCTTCCCTCGGCGCGCCGGTGGCCGACTATCTGGCGCGCATGGAGTCCCTGCGCCTGGCTGCCAACCGCAGCCTGATGCTGGGGCTGTTCGACTACGAGGCCCACTTCGCCCGCTACCGGCGTGGCGACTTCTACGCCACCCATCGCGATGCCTTCGCCGGGCGCTCCAACCGCCGCCTCACCTCGGTGTTTTACCTGAACAACGGCTGGCAGCCAGAGGCGGGGGGAATATTGCGGGTCTATGACGACAACGAGCAGTTCCTGATGGACGTCTCCCCCAGAGGTGGGCGCCTGGTGTTGTTCTTGTCGGAGGAGTTCCCCCATGAGGTGCTGCCCGCAAGCGAGGAGCGCTACAGCATCGCCGGCTGGTTTCGGGTCAACGGCAATGGTGGCGGGCGGGTCGATCCGCCGCGCTGAGCGCATTTCACCCAGTTTCTGACACAGACGGGCACTTTTACGGGTCTGGATGGGGGGAGGGCAGTCCCATCGGCTGACAAGGCTTCCCCTCCCTTGCTACACTGCCCGCACTTATGTTCGTTTCCGGCTTCGTCCTGTGATGGAACATGCTCGCCCTTCGGCCGGTACTCGCCGGCGGGGGCGAACAGGCTCTTCGGTTGGTTTTTGACAGGGTGATGACGAAGCCGCTTCTCCCAAGGGATCACATCTAATGAAGAACATGCATGTCTTGCTGCTGTGCGGTGGCGGTGGCTCCGAGCACGAAGTCTCGCTGCGCAGCGCCAATTTCCTCGAAAAACAGCTCGGGCTCCTGCCCGGCGTCGAAGTGACCCGGGTCGAGATGTTCGCCGACCGCTGGCTCAGCGCCGACGGTCGCGAGTGCAAGCTGGGGCTGGACAAGCTGCTCTCCTTTGACAGCGTGGCCCGTCCGGTGGACTACGTGGTGCCCTGCATCCACGGCTATCCGGGCGAGACCGGCGATCTGCAATCCTTCCTGGAGCTGGCGGGCCTGCCCTATCTCGGCTGCGACGCCGAGGCGAGCAAGATCTGCTTCAACAAGATCACCACCAAGTTGTGGCTCTCCGCCATCGGCATCCCCAACACCCCCTATCTGTTCCTGACCGAGCAGAACGACGCGGCGCTGGCGCAGGCGAAAGCCGCACTGGCCAAGTGGGGCAAGGTCTTTATCAAGGCGGCGT
The DNA here is from genome assembly GCF_019048705.1 of Aeromonas sp. FDAARGOS 1409. NCBI lineage: Bacteria > Pseudomonadati > Pseudomonadota > Gammaproteobacteria > Aeromonadales > Aeromonadaceae > Aeromonas > Aeromonas sp. FDAARGOS 1409. The sequence goes on along the minus strand of NZ_CP077395.1, from coordinate 3,678,843 downwards.
CCCAGGGCTCCTCCGTGGGCTGCTACTCCGCCAGCAACGAGGTCGATCTGGTGAAGGGGATTGCCGATGCCTTCGGCTATTCCGAGCAGGTACTGATCGAGAAGGCGGTCAAGCCCCGCGAACTGGAAGTGGCGGTCTACCAGTACGGTGACGAGCTGGTGGCCACCTATCCGGGGGAGATCTGCGTGCCCCAGGACAAGTTCTACACCTACGAAGAGAAGTACAGCAGCGCCAGCCACACCGAGACCGCGCTGCGGGCCGAGGGGCTGACCCAGGCCCAGGCCGATGCCATCCATGAGTACGCATTGAAGGCGTTCCGTCAACTCAAGTTGACCCACTTGTCGCGCATCGACTTCTTCCTGACCGAAGAGGGGGAGATTTTGCTCAACGAGATCAACACCTTCCCGGGCATGACCTCCATCTCCATGTTCCCGAAACTGCTGGAGCATCACGGTCATAACTTCGCCGACTACCTGGAGCGGATCTTGCGCAAGGCGCTCTGACGCCGACGCAGCCGTGCAACCTGAGGGGCCCAAGGGCCCCTCTGTCATATCCCTTGGTCAGCCGATGGTTGCGCGCCTTGCCGCAGGCTGCGCCCCCCGCTACAATCTGCCCCCTTTTCTCCCGCCGAGTGCATCCCCAGAGCCGCGCCCCATGAAGCCCATTCCCGATCACGCCGTCAATCGCCTGCGCCTGTGGCGCAAGAGCGTCTCGACCAGGCCCTTCCTCGCCCGTGGTGGCAGCGTGCCGCGCTGCGACGCCTGCCAGCTGCGCCACGACTGGTGTGCCTGTGACTGGCGCCCCGCGCTCAAGGCCGAGGCGGGCTTTTGCCTCTTGATGTATGACAGCGAGCCCATGAAGCCCTCCAACACCGGGCGTCTCATCGCCGACGTGCTGCCGGACTCCACCTGGGCCTTTCTCTGGTCGCGGACCCAGCCCCATCCCGAGCTGCTGGCCCTGCTGGCGGATCCCGCCTGGCAGCCCTACGTGGTGTTTCCCGCCAGCGAGAAGGCGCCCGCCCGTCTGACCGGCGAGGTGGCGCTGGCGCCGGGTAAGAAGCCGCTCTTCATCCTGCTGGATGGCACCTGGCCCGAGGCGCGCAAGATGTTCAACAAGAGCCCCTATCTGGACGGCTTCCCGGTGCTCGCCATCAAGCCCGATGCGCTCTCCACCTACGGCATGCGGGTCGCCCACAGCGACGAGCACCTGTGCACCGCCGAGGTGGCCGCCTGCGTGCTGGAGGTGGCCGGGGAGCTGCAGGCCGGTCAGGCATTGCAGCTCTGGTTCAATCTCTTCAGCCGCCGCTATATGGCGGGCCGGGTGAGTCGGGCGCCGGGGGATGACGAGACGTCGCTGCTGCAAGGGCTCGAGGCTATCAAGGAGCAGGCCGTCTCTTGCGCTTGATTGATGAAAATAAGGAATCGATTGGCTGCCACTGTTTCGTTGGCTTCATGTTCCCGTGGCCGCTAGGATAGCGTCCTGCTGACTCATTCAGGCTCCAGGCAGCACCGGGAGCCGCCAATCACACGAGGTCTATGGATGGAACTGGAATTGTTCACCCTGGTCGCCCTGTTCGGGGTGGCCCTCATCGCCGGCTTTATCGACGCCATCGCCGGGGGCGGGGGGCTCTTGACGGTGCCGGCCCTGCTGGCCACCGGCATGCCGCCGGCCCTGGTGCTCGGCACCAACAAGCTGCAGAGCAGTTTCGGCTCCTTCTCCGCCACCTGGTTCTATGCCCGCAAGGGGCTCCTGGAGTGGGCCATCATCTGGCCTGCCGTCATCTGCACCTTCATCGGGGCGGCCATCGGCACCCTGGCGGTGCAGACCATAGACGCCGCCATTCTGGAGCGGCTGCTGCCCTTCCTGCTGATGGCCTTCGCCTGCTACTTCTACTTCTCCCCCAGGGTGAGCGATGCGGAGAGCCAGCGCCGCCTCACCCCCATGGCGTTCGCCCTGCTGGTGGGCGGGGGCGTAGGCTTTTATGACGGCTTCTTCGGGCCGGGCACGGGGTCGTTTTTTGCCATCGGCTTCGTGGCCCTGGCGGGCTTTGGCATGGCCAGGGCCACCGCCCACACCAAGCTGCTGAACTTCACCTCCAACATCGCCTCCCTGCTCTTCTTCACCCTGGGGGGCAAGGTGGTGTGGAGCGTGGGCCTGTGCATGGCGCTGGGACAGTTCATCGGGGCACGCATGGGCTCCAAGCTGGTGCTCAAGAAAGGGGTGAAGCTCATCAAGCCGCTGCTGGTGACCGTCTCCCTGCTGATGTCCGCCAAGCTGGTGTGGAGCCAGTACCCCGAACTCTTTGCCTGGCTGGGCTGATCCTGGCACCAAGAATGGCGAGGGCCCGATCCGCTGGATCGGGCCCTCCTGTTTTCAGCCCTGGGAACTCAGGTGCCGGAAATGGGTTTGCAGGGCCTGCACCAGGCGGGCAATGCGATCGCGCTTGAGGCTGTTCGGGCGATAGACCAGGTGGAGCGGGCGGCCCAGCCCCGGCAGGGGACGGGCTCTCTTGCCCTGCTCGCCTACCAGGGCCAGCAGGCCGGCGGGCAGCAGCACGGGCCCTATCCCCGCCTTGGCCAGCTCGATCAGCGCCAGGTAGGAGTCGAGCTCCATGGCGGGGGTGAGCCCGAGGGCGGCAAGGGGCTCGCGCAGGTAGCGGTTGGAGGGGTTCTCCAGATCCATGGTCAGTATCCTGCGCTCCTCCTCCTGATCCCCAGGCGTGGCCTCCCCCTGATCATCGCCCACCAGGTAGAAGGGCTCCTCCAGCAGCCGCTCGGCGCACAGGCCGTGGCCCGGCGGCAGCCGACCGGCGCAGATGCCGAGCAGGGCGTCCCCGCCGCGGACCCGGGCCAGGATGACAGGGGTGTGATGGGTGGAGAGCGCGATGTGAGGATCCTGCTGCAGGTAGTCGTGCATAAAGCGGGCGAGGTAGCCCGCCAGCAGGGTCTCCGAGCAGGCGATGGGCAAGGGGGTATGGTCGGTAAGGATCTGGCTGTCCGCCAGCACCCCCTTCATCTCGGCCAGGCTCGGCGCCACCCGGGCGAGCAGCTCCCGGGCCTGGGGGGTGAGGCGGGTATGGCGGCCATCGGGCTCGATGAGCTTCTTGCCGAGGCGCTGCTCCAGCTGGGCGATGCGCTTGCTCACCGCCGACTGGCTGATGTAGAGGCGGCTCGCGACCTTGGCCATGGTGCCCTCGCTCGCCAGCAGGCAGAGTGTCTCCAGCCCTTCCAGTAACATGCGTCTTCCCGTTCTCGTCTGTTGAAAGCCGTTACCTTAGGGGCTGGTACCATCATGGGCAAGTACCGTTTGCAGCCCTCGATAACGGCCAGCGCCACGCCTTGACGGGGGGCGCGAAGATCACCAGGTTGCCGATGAGGCTCACCACCACGCCGACGATGGAGACCGTCTGCCAGACGAAGCCCTCATAGAAGGTGGAGAGGGTGAGGGCCACCAGGGGGAAGAGCACGGTGGCGTAGGCCGCCTTGCTGGCGCCGATGCGTCCCACCAGGGTGAGGTAGGCGGTGAAGGCGATGACGGAGCCGAAGATGGCCAGATAGACCATGGACGCGAGGTAGCGGGGGTCTGTGGGCAGGGTGAGGGACTGGCCGAGTACCGTGACCCAGCCCAGCAGCAGCGCCACACCGTACACCATGCCCCAGGGCACCATCTGCAGCACCTGATAGCCCTGGCGCTGGCCCCGGGCCGAGACCAGGTTGCCCAGGGAGAAGCAGAGGGTGCCGCCGCAGGCAAACAGCAAGCCCTTCCAGCCGTTTGCACCCAGTTGCGCATCCGCCAGCACAGGCCAGAACAGCAGCAGGGTGCCAAAGAGCCCCAGCAGCGACCCTTGCAGCCAACGCAGGGTGGGCCGCTTGCCCTCGAACAGCCAGAGGTTGAGGCCGTTGAAGATGCTGGCGCTGGCGAAAATCACCGCCGACAGGCCGCTCGGGATATAGAGGGTGGCGTGGTAGAAGCAGAGGAAGTTGGTGGAAAAGAGCAACGCGCCGAGCAGGGCCGCGTAACGCTGGCCCGCCCAGGGCAGGCGCGGAAACTTGCCGCTCACCGTGAGCAGGGCGAACAGCGCCAGGGCCGCCAGGGCGAAACGATAGAGCACCGAGACCTCGATGGGGATGGGGCCAAGCTGCCAGGCGATGGCAATCCAGGTGCTGCCCCAGATGAGGACGGTGGAAACATAGAGCATCAGATTCATGGTGTGACCGCTTCGAGAGGAATGACGTGGGATCAGCATGGACCGGGAGGCGGGGCGGCGGCTTGCACCATCTTGCGGTTTTTTCCACGGGGGCGCAGCCTTTGGTCATGAGGCGCGATAAGATGGTGACAAGAGAGGCGAGGGTGGGCCGAGGGGAGGACAGGGTGCCGCATGCAATGCAGCCAATGATGCCGCAAATCAGACAGGCGGGGGTCTTTGATGCCCTGGTCAGTACCGGGGCCAGGCTGGAGGACTCCTGCTGGCTGGAGCCCGGGCTCGGGGTGGCGAGCTGGCGCAACCGCTACGATCAGACCCGTTACCACAAGCCGGGCCACCACACCATCAGCGTCTACCTGCAGGGGGGTGAGCAGACCGAGCGGCTGGACGGCCCCGGCGGCCACGGCGGCGCCGGCAAGGTGTGCATCATGCCGGATCACCACAGATCCGAGTGGCTGGTGCGCGAGGAGTTTCGCTTCTTCCACCTCTACTTCACCCCGGCCCACTTCACCCGCATCGCCGAGCAGGTGTGCGACAAGGAGGGGCGCCACCTGCAACTGGAAGACAAGACCTTCATCGAGGATCCCCAGGCGGCGGCCCTGGTGCAGGGGCAGCTGATGCAGCTGGACTGGCAGCACGGCATCGATCGTATGGCGCTCTCCCACGGCGCCTGGATGCTGATGTTGCACGCCTATCGCCACCACACCCGCGAGGCCCCGGCGCTGCCGGAGGTGCGGGGTGGTCTCGCGCCCGCCGTGGTGCGCCGGGTGCAGGAGTATCTGATGGCGCATCTGGCCGAGCCGGTGACCCTGGGGGAGCTCGCCCGGGAGGCGGGCCTGAGCGAATACCACTTCGCCCGGATGTTCGGCCAGAGCCTGGGCTGCCCGCCCCACCGCTATCTGCTGGGGCTGCGGCTCAAGCGGGCCAAGCAGTTGCTGGCGGGAAGCGAGCCCCTGGCCAGCATCGCCGCCCAGTGCGGCTTCTCCTCCCAGGCCCACTTCGGCAACCGTTTCCGGGAGGCCTTCGGCCTGAGCCCGGGCCAGTGGCGCGCCCAGCTGTCATTCTCCTGTCACAGATAACGCTGAGACTCTGGGCAAAAGAGGTGTACCCTCTGTCTCTTGTCCATTGAAAGGAATGCCCATTGAATCATCGCAAACGTCAGACCCGCACCCGCCATCTCTGGTTCAGCCACTGGAATGCACCCCAGGAGCGCGCCAGCCTGCCCACACCGCCCGAACCTCTCGTTCCTCACAGTTCCCGCTGAAAACGCCGCAACCCGGTAGGATTTTTCCGGCAACTTTGCCACTATTGCGCCATCAGGATGGACTGGATATGGCCGCATGTTTCTGGAACGCATTGAAGTCAAAGGTTTTCGCGGAATAAATCGCCTCTCGCTCGGGCTGGACAACACCACAGTGCTCATCGGCGAAAACGCCTGGGGCAAGTCCAGTCTGCTGCGCGCCCTCTGGTGCCTGCTGGGGGACGCCGAGCCCTATCAATTTGGCCTGGATGATTTCCATCGGCCCGAAGATCCCGAGCTCGAACCCTCGCGCAACTTGCAACTGGTGCTCACCTTCAGCGAGTACCGCCCCCAGATGTGCCAGCATTCCCGTCGTCTGGCCCGCCTCGGGGCAGCCTGGATCCCTCACAAGGACAAGTTCCACCGGGTGCACTACCGCGCCAGCGCCGAGCTGCAGGACGATGGCACAGTGCTGACCACCCACGACTTTCTCGACGGCATCGGCAAGAGTCTGGCCATCGACAACAACGAGGCGCTGGTGCGCCTGCTCATCACCATGAACCCGGTGTTCCGGCTGCGGGACGCCCGTACCGCCCGGGACGGCATCGAGCGGCTGCCCTGGGGAGATCTCTGCGAGCAGCGGCTGGGGGAACTGGCCGGCAAGCTCACCGACGAGCCCCAGCGCATCGGCGAGCCCGAGCTCAAGGAGGCGCTGCAGGCGGTGCAACAGCTGATGGAGCACTACTTCAGCGCCCTGGCCCCCATCAAGCACAAGCCCCGCAGCCAGCGGGAGATCGTCAACCGCCCCATGACCCTGCGCAACCCCGGCAACCTGCAGGTGCTGCTGCGCAATGCGGACAACCGGGCGCTGCAGCTGGCCATGGCGGGCATGGCGGCCATGCTGCTCCACGCCCGGGGCAATCGGGAGCTGGAGGAGGGGGCCAGGCCCATACTGATGCTGGAAGACCCCGAGAGCCGGCTGCATCCCACCATGCTGGCCCTGGCCTGGGGCCTGCTGGAGCAGTTGCCCGGCCAGAAGCTGCTCACCACCAATTCGGGGGACCTGCTCTCCTCCCTGCCGCTCAATCAGGTGCGCCGCCTGGTGCGTCGCCAGCAGGACATCCTCTGCCACCAGCTGGGAGGGGAGCGCTACAGCAGCGACGATCTGCGCAAGATAGCCTTCCACGTGCGCATCAACAGGCCCATGTCGATGTTCGCCCGCTGCTGGCTGCTGGTGGAGGGGGAGACCGAGATCTGGCTGCTCTCCGAGCTCGCCCAGATCTGCGGCTACAGCCTGCGGGCGGAAGGGGTGCGGATCATCGAGTTCGCCCAGTGCGGTCAGGCCCCCCTCATCAAGGTGGCCCGGGACTTTGGCATAGAGTGGCACCTGCTTACCGACGGTGACGAGGCCGGTGCCAAGTATGCGAGCTCCGCCCGCTCCCTGCTCAAGGGGGAGCGCGAACGGGACCGACTGACCCAGCTGCCGGCGGCGGACATAGAGCACTACCTCTATCACAATGGCTTCGAGGGGGTGTTTCGGCGCGAGGCCGGGGTGGGGGGCCGCTCCACCCTGAACGCCGGACGCATCATCGCCAAGGCCATCCACCACCGCAGCAAGCCCGGCATGGCCCTGGCGGTGGTGGAGGAGGCGGAGCGCCTCGGCAGCGAGCACATCCCGCCCGTGCTCAGGCAGATGTTCGCCCGGGTGGTCGCCCTGGCCCGCGGGCAAAGCTGAGCCCGCGGCGTTGGGAACGGGGAGGAGTTTGGCTATACTCCCCGCCTCTTGTCATTCCTTGTCCTGTGACGGGCGCGCCGGCGCCCGGACTCACACTGTTGCCGGAGACCCTATGTTCGTCCAACTTCCTTTTTGGCTCTTTCCCCTGACCGGTCTGATGGCGCTGGGGGCCCTGATCGCCGTCGGCCTCGTCCTGTGGCGCGGCGATCTCTGCCCGGGCCAGCGTTCGCGGATCACCACCCAGCTCTTCTCGGTCTGGGTGATCACCGGGCTCTCCCTGATGCTGGCGATCGAAGCCGGCATCGAGGGCTGGCTGATCTGGAGCGGAGGCGCCGCCCTGATCCTCGGCGTCGTGCTCTCCCTGGCTCAGTCCCGCCTGGAGGGCAAGCGCGCCATCCCCGCCAGCCTGCTGTGGCTGCCCGCCCTGCCGCTAGCCCTCTATGGGGCGGGCCTGCTGCAGATCCAGGGCTGGCTCGGCGGCCTGCTGCAGATGGTGCTGCTGGGATCGGCCTTTGCCCACCTGATGCTGCTGCGGGCCCGCCATCGCCTGCAGGCCTTCAACCTGCTGCTGCCCCTGGCGGGGCTGGTGGCGGCCATGCTGAGCCTCATCTGGCTGGCGGTGCTGGTGGGCTGGCAGGGGAGCGGCGAGGGGCTCGATGCCCTGATCCCCGGGGTCCTGACCCAGGCCGGCCTGCTGGTGGCCGCCCTGCTGCTCTGGTTCAGCCCCCTTTACCGCCAGCAGGAGACGGCCCCCGTGGTGCTCTCCGTGACCCTGTGCGGCCTCATCATCGCCCAGATTGCGGCGACCAGCGTGCTGCACCAACTGGCCTGAGCCCGGTGCCGTCGCGCGGCCCGCACCCCGGGGTGCGGGCTTTTTTATGGCAAAGAGGCGCCAGACAGGGAGCGTGGAGGGGAGGGTACTGAGGCCCGGAAAATGGCGGGCTGCCTGAAAAAACTGCGATCTGTTGCAAAAGAAAACAGCATGTGACGGTTTAATCCTCGAATAAACTTTTTTTAGGATAATTACTTGCAATCTCAACGTTGGCGCCTATTATGGGCGACCTCGGACGCGGGGTGGAGCAGCTCGGTAGCTCGTCGGGCTCATAACCCGAAGGTCGTCGGTTCAAATCCGGCCCCCGCAACCAACCATTTGTGTTCATGGCAAGGCAAACGCCTGCGGTGGAGACGAAGACAGCAAGGGGCATCTGCTCAGCCTCTTGTGGTGGCAGTACAATTCGGACGCGGGGTGGAGCAGCTCGGTAGCTCGTCGGGCTCATAACCCGAAGGTCGTCGGTTCAAATCCGGCCCCCGCAACCAACCATTTGTGTCCATGGCAAGGCAAACCCTGGCGGTGGAGACGAAGACAGCAAGGGACAACTGCTCTGTCTCTTGTGGTGGCAATACAATTCGGACGCGGGGTGGAGCAGCTCGGTAGCTCGTCGGGCTCATAACCCGAAGGTCGTCGGTTCAAATCCGGCCCCCGCAACCAACTATTTGTATCCATGGCAAGCGCGTTGCGCGGCGGTGGAAACGAGGACAGCAAGAGGCAACTGCTCTGTCTCTTGTGGTGGCAGTACAATTCGGACGCGGGGTGGAGCAGCTCGGTAGCTCGTCGGGCTCATAACCCGAAGGTCGTCGGTTCAAATCCGGCCCCCGCAACCAACTTATTTGTGTTCATAGCAAGCGCCTGCGGTGGAGACGAAGACAGCAAGAGGCATCTGCTCTGTCTCTTGCGGTGGCAGTACAATTCGGACGCGGGGTGGAGCAGCTCGGTAGCTCGTCGGGCTCATAACCCGAAGGTCGTCGGTTCAAATCCGGCCCCCGCAACCAACTATTTGTGTCCATGGCAAGCGCGTTGCGCAGCGGTGGAGACGAAGACAGCAAGAGGCATCTGCTCTGTCTCTTGTGGTGGCAGTACAATTCGGACGCGGGGTGGAGCAGCTCGGTAGCTCGTCGGGCTCATAACCCGAAGGTCGTCGGTTCAAATCCGGCCCCCGCAACCAACTATTTGTGTCCATGGCAAGTGCATTGCGCGGCGGTGGAGACGAAGACAGCAAGGGGCAACTGCTCTGTCTCTTGTGGTGGCAGTACAATTCGGACGCGGGGTGGAGCAGCTCGGTAGCTCGTCGGGCTCATAACCCGAAGGTCGTCGGTTCAAATCCGGCCCCCGCAACCAACTTCTGACTGCTTTTCTTCTGCGTTACCTCTCTGATTCTCTCCAGCATCTGTTGCTTGCACACAATAATGTGTGTTTTTCCGATCCCTCTCGCCAATTGTTCGGTATCATCCTGGTTTCTGTTCATGGATGAGGCCGCAACCTGTGATGACCCCTTTCAGCTATTCCCCTCCCACAATCACGATGCAGACCGCCTCCCTCGCCGAGGTGATGGCGAGCACGGTGCCCGTCAAGCTCCTGCTCATTGCCGAGTCAGAGCGGGAGACCCTGCTGGCTCAGGCCCCCTTCGCCCCCGTGGCGGCCCAGATAGCCCTGGGTCAGAAGGCCCCCTATTCCCTGACCGACAGCCAGGGCCTGCAACAGGTGATCTTCGTCGAGCCCCGCCCCGCCCTGGATCATCGACTCTACAAGCAGGTGCGTACCTGGGTGGCCCCCCTTTCGGGGCTCAAGGCGAAGGAGCTGGCGCTGCACCTGGAGGGCTTCGATGCCGTCCACAGGGCGCGGCTGGCGGAGCTGGTGAGCGCCGCCTTGCTCGCCGCCGACGTCCCCCTGCCGACCCAAAAGCGGGACGAGGAGGCAAGGCCCGGCTATCAGCAGCTGTACCTCTCTCCCCCGTGCGAGCTGGACCCGGCCCGGGTGGCGGCGGAGGCCGAAGGCAACGGCCTGGCCCGCCACCTGGCGGTGCTGCCCGCCTCCGAGCTTGACGCCCAAGGCTACCGGGCCTTTGTGCAGCAACTGGCGCAGCAGGAGGGGTGGCAGTGGCAGGAGTTTGACGAGGCGGCCCTCGCCACCCTGGGCGCCGGTGCCTTCCTGGCGGTGGCCAGGGGCTCGGCAAACGGTCAGGCCGCCATCGTCAGGCTCAGCTACTGCCCGGCCAACCCGGTACGCCGCCTCGCGCTGGTGGGCAAGGGGATCTGTCACGACTCCGGGGGCTACAACCTGAAAGTCGGTGGCAGCATGTATGGGATGCACCTGGACATGGGGGGCAGCGCGGTGGCGCTGGGGACGCTCCATGCCATCAGCCGGGCGAAACTGCCCGTTGAGGTGCACTGCTGGCTCGCCATCGCCGAGAACCACATAGGCCCGCAGGCCTACCGGCCCGGGGAGGTGGTGACTGCGCTGAACGGCACCACCATAGAGGTGGTGGACACCGACGCCGAGGGGCGCATGGTGCTGGCGGATGCCCTGACCCTGGCGGCCGGGGACAAGCCCGATCTGCTCATCGACTACGCCACTCTGACCGGGGCCTGCAAGCGGGCGCTCGGCAGCCGCTACAGCGGCGCCTTCACCAATCGATCAGAGTGGCTACCCGAGCTGATCAGCCTGGGCCAGCAGAGCGGGGAGCGCGTCTGGCCCTTCCCCCTGGACGAGGATTACGACGACAACCTCGAGAGCGAGTGGGCGGATCTGTTACAGTGTGCCCCCGGCGCCTCGCCGGATCATATCGATGCCGCCCGTTTCCTCAGCCGCTTCGTGCCCGAGCAGACGCCCTGGCTGCACCTCGATCTGAGCGGTTTTCGCAGCAAGGGGGGCAACGGCGTGGTCGGCAGCGAGGTGACCGGTTTTGGCGTCAGGCTGACCCTGACCCTGCTCGACAGCCCATTGGGGATGGCCGCGCCCGACGCATGACATGTGGCCAAGCACAACCAATAAGGACAAGCGTGAAACAAGCAAGCTATGACTGGGTGCTGTTCGATCTGGACGAAACCCTGCTCGATTTTCCGGTCGCCAGGGCGCTGGAGCGGACCCTACAGATCTACGGCGTGGCGCCGACGCCCCCCAAGATGGCGGAGTACCATGCCCTCAATCAGCGGCTCTGGCAGCAGTACAACTCGGGCGAGATCGACGCCGCCCACCTGCAGCAGACCCGTTTCTCCCTGTTTGCCGAACAGGTGAACGTGGCCCCCATGGCGATGAACGACACCTTCCTGCAGCAGATCATCGCCCTGAGCGTGCCGCTGGAGGGGGTGGAGGAGACGCTGAAGACCCTCAAGGAGAAGGTCAGGATGGGGATCATCACCAACGGCTTCAGCCTGCCCCAGCGCGGGCGCCTCGACAAACTGGGCTGGAACGCGTGGTTTGAGCCTCTCGTTATCTCTGACGAGGTGCAGGTGACCAAGCCGGCGGCGGCCATCTTCCAGCATGCCCTGGCGCAGATGGGGCAGCCGAGCCCGGCGCGGGTGCTGATGGTGGGGGACAACCCCAAGACCGACATCGCCGGCGCCGCCGCCCAGGGGCTGGCCACCTGCTGGTACAACCCGGGCCGTGAGGCGGGGCCCTGCGACGCGACCCACGAGATCCACCACTTCGCCCATCTCTCCGCCATAGTGCTGGGAGCCTAGGCACAACCCTTGCCCGCAAGGGCGTAAAAAACAAGGCAGCCCATGGGCTGCCTTGTTTGCATCCGGCGCCAGCTATCGCCCGAGGCGGGCGAGCAGCCAGGCTTCCAGCAGCGCCACACCGGGGGCCAGCACGGCCTCGTCGAAGTCGAACTGCGGGTGGTGGTGGGGCGCCGCCAGGTTGGCCCCCAGGATGACATAGGCGGCCTGACCGCCGTGCTGCTGCACCCGCTCGATGAGAAAACCGGCGTCCTCGCTGGCCCCGAAGCGGCGGGTGTGGATGGTCTCGAGCGCTATCTCCTGTGCGAGGGGCACGAGCTCCTCGATCAGGGCCGGGCTGTTCTCGATGCCGATGGCTTCCCCCTGCTTGCGGATGAGGTAGGTGGTGCCCTGCATCAGGGCGGCCCCTTCCACAATCCGCTGCACCTGATTGAACATGTAGTCGTTGAGGGCCGGCGTCGCGCCGCGGGTCTCTCCCATCAGGCGGGCATGGCCCGGGATGACATTGCGCCCGCTGCCGCCGTTGAGCTGGCCCACATTGATGCGGGTCATGCCGTCCCGATGGCGGGGAATGCCGAGCATGGCCGTGGTGGCCATGCAGGCCGCCGCCAGGGCATTGTGGCCCGCGTTGGGCTCGAGCCCCGCATGGGCGGCTTGCCCCATAAACTCCACATCGAACTTGGTGGAGCAGAGAAACTCGGTGGGGTTGACCACCAGCTCGCCGCTGCTCGCGTGAATGCCGATATGCAGCGCCAGCAGGGCGTCCACGTCGTCGAGCTGGCCCCCTGCCGCCAGCGCCTTGCCGCCCCGGCAGCCCTCTTCGGCCGGCTGGAAGAAGAGCTTGATACGGCCATGGAGGCGATCGGCGAGGGCCGCGATCCGCTCGGCCAGCACCAACCCGATGGCGGTATGACCGTCGTGGGCACAGGCGTGCATCCAGCCCGGGTTGGCGGAGTGCCAGCCTCCCTGGCCGGGCAGGTGTGACGCCTCCTGGCTCTCTTCGACCTCCACCGCATCGATGTCGAAGCGAAACGCCAGGGTGGGGCCGGGACGATCGCTGTCCCAGAGTCCCATCACTCCGGTGAGCTCGTCGATGCGTGCCAGCCACTCCGGGTGCGCACCCTGGTGCAAAGCGCGCGCCTTCTGGGCCTTGACGTCTATTTCCCGTCCCATGATGAGATTGCTGGCGAGCAGCTGATCCCCCAACACGACGGAGAAACCGAGCTCATGGAGACGTTGGGCGATGAGGGTGGTGGTGCGAAATTCACACCAGGCGGCTTCGGGGTGACGGTGAAGGTCGCGGCGCCAGTGGCGCAAGGCATCCTGAGTCATGGTGATTCCTGCATGGCAAATCCAGCGGCCATTGTGACGGGCAGGGGAGCAAGAGTAAATCCCGGGATGGCGGATGCGACAAGGGGAGCCTGGGCTCCCCTTGAAAGATGGCATGGATGTCGACGAGGTCGTTTTATGCGCGCAGATCGCATTCAACGATGGCTTGGCGCCATCCTTTGCCAGAGCGAGTCAAAAACCCATGTTGCAGTCTGTTTTTTGACCCCATTCGGCCTGGGTCGAGTCGCAGGCGAACAACAGTGGCTGATTGACCGGCTTAGAGCTGTGCCAATGAAGGCATGGAGACGGCAACCAGGGTGAAAAACACGGTGAAAACGGCGGTAACTACGAACTCTTTCATGATTCTATCTCCCTTGGTTGGCTCATGATGGAACCAAGATACCACAACGGAACGATAAAACAACGAAAAATGTATTTATATGGCAAAAATCATGGTTGGCGTGAATATGCTCGCATTTTTCCAAGTTTAAGGGCGTTTTTTGTCCTGGCAAGGATTTCATGGTGATGTCAGTGAAAGAAGATATATATAAATCCTTTAAATACATTTAGTTATGTTGTTGTTGTAACTCTTTCTATTGTGGTTTCGATTGGAGTCTTCGTGGTGGCTTCCATTTTACGGCAGCAAAATGGCCTGCGGGATGCGCCTATTGATGTCGTCACGGGGAGGTTGGTGGCTGCTAGCCAGGTTTTGTCATCCCATGTCATGTTTTTTCACGACTTGTGCCCTAACCCCAGTCTGCAAGGCTATTTCCAGCCAGGGTTATCCGATGAAGGCTCAATTTTCTGCTCATCCCAAACAGGATGGGAGCAAAAAGAGTACGGAAAAACGACAAAACGGTCGCCAAAGGAGCATGGAAGGGAAGGGGGGAGGCGGGAAAATGGGGGATCGATCTTCTTGGGGCCTTGGGTGGCCGGACGCCCCGTTTCTCGCTGTTTTCTGGGGGAATGGCGAGCCGGTGGGCCCGTGCGCAGGAGAAGCGGGAGATATCGTCGGCCCACCCGGGTTGCTATATGGCGCCTGTGTGATGGGATGAAGGGCAGGGGAGCCCTGGCGCAGGGCCGTGGCACTGCGGCACCAAGGCCTTTATCCAGACCTGTCGCGAACAAGGTGAGCAAGCAAAAAAGCAGGGGAAAGAAGTAAAGGAGAAGGTCGTGGGGTCAGAGGCTCAGGGCCGTCGGGCAAGGGGTAAGACATGGCGACAGTGGCAAGTGGATAGTCGGGCGCCCCACAGAGGGGGCTGGGGGGTGAGGAGCCCGCATAAAAAAACCCTCCAGAGGAGGGTTTTTTTGTCAGGCCACCGCGCTTAGAACAGGGTGGTGGAGAGATCGTACAGCTCCTGGTTGAACGGGCGCTTGAGGTTCTCGATGCAGTCGATGATGTCGTGGTGCACCATCTCGTTGCCCTGGATACCGACGCAGCGGCCACCCTGGCCGGCCAGCAGCTGCTCGACGGCGAAGGCGCCCATGCGGCTGGACATGATGCGATCACGGGCAGTGGGGGAACCGCCGCGCTGGATGTGGCCCAGGATGGTGGCACGGGTCTCGCGGCCTGTCATGGCCTCGATGTCTTTTGCCAGGGCGTTGACGTCGGTGACGTGCTCGCAGATGGTGATGATGGCGTGCTTCTTGCCCTTGGCTTCGCCTTCCTTGATCTGTTGCAGCAGCTTCTCCTTGTCGAAGGCCACTTCCGGCACGATCACGTACTCGGCGCCACCGGCCACGGCAGCGGACATGGCCAGATCGCCGCAGTGGCGGCCCATGATCTCGACCACTGAGATGCGGTGGTGGGAGCTGCAGGTGTCGCGCAGGCGGTCGATGGCGTCAACCACCACGTTCAGGGCGGTGTCGAAGCCGATGGTGAAGTCGGTACCGGCGATGTCGTTGTCGATGGTGCCAGGCAGGCCGATGCAGGGGAAGCCCTCTTCGGTCAGCTTCTTGGCGCCCATGTAGGAGCCGTCACCGCCGATGACCACCAGGGCGTCGATGCCGTGCTTCTTCAGGTTCTCGATCGCTTCGGCGCGGACTTTCGGGTCCTTGAAGGCGGGGAAACGGGCAGAGCCCAGGAAGGTGCCGCCGCGGTTCACCACGTCGGAGACGCTGTGACGCTCGAGCTTGACGATACGGTCCTGGTGCAGACCGAGGTAACCATCATAGATGCCGTAGACTTCCAGGCCATGATGCAGACCGGCACGCACCACGGCGCGGATGGCTGCGTTCATACCCGGTGCGTCACCACCACTGGTCAAAACACCAATACGTTTGATTTGTTTGGTCATGAGTGCCTCTGGATCTGAGTTGTCGAAAATCAATATCTGAAAAATACGGACAGCCGTTTTTACTATATCGGCTTTCCTATGGCGAAGGGTCCATAGGAAAGCGATATGCAGAGAGGGGCGGGGCCCCTCTCTCCTGGCCGCTTACTTGGCGGCGCCAGCGATGATCTGGGAGAAGTCGTCCACCTTCAGGGACGCGCCACCCACCAGGCCGCCGTCGATGTCCGGCTGACCGAACAGATCGGCAGCGGTGGCACCGGTCACGGAGCCGCCGTACAGGATCTGTACCTTGGCAGCCACGTTTGCATCAAAACCGGCCAGGTACTGGCGGATGTGAGCGTGCACGGCCTGTGCGATTTCCGGGGTGGCAGTCTTGCCGGTGCCGATGGCCCAGACCGGCTCGTAGGCGATGACGGCGTTGGCAAAGGAGGCGATGCCGCAGCGATCGATCACGGCCTTGAGCTGGGTCTCGACCACCTGGTTGGTGGTGCCGGCTTCGAACTGGGCCAGGGTTTCACCGATGCACAGAACCGGGATCAGGCCGCCCTTCTGGATGGCTTCGTACTTGGCTGCCACCACGTCGTCGGTCTCTGCGTGCAGGGTACGACGCTCGCTGTGACCTACCAGGGAGTAGGTGCAACCGAAGGCTTTGAGCATGGAGGGGGCGTTTTCGCCGGTGAAGGCGCCGGACTCGTGGACGTCGGCGTTCTGGGCACCGTAGGCGATCTTGCTGCCGGCGGTCAGCTGTTCAACCAGACCCAAAAAGATAACCGGCGGGCAGACGGCCACTTGCACGGACGGATGAGCGGCAGCGGCCGGGGTCAGTCCTTTGATCAGGGCTTCTACAGAAGCCTTGGTGCCGTTCAGTTTCCAGTTACCCATTACCAGGTGCTGTCTCATCTTCTATATCTCCTAGGCATTTGATTGCGCAACATTATATGAATTGAACCGAGCCCAAGATAGCTGACCCGGCGGCAAATGACGTAATTTTTTTTCGCTTTCCTGATCCAAATCAGGAATGCAAGGCGCGATTGCTCACTCGGTGACCTGCCCCCGCAAACGGGCCCACCATACCCCAATCCACTCGTGAATGGCAGCCTCGGAATACATCAGATAACGCCCCTTCGGCAGGTAGCTGTAGAGGGGTTGCGGCTCCTGACTCTGCTTGGCGGTGTAGTCCGTGGGAGCCGGCACCGCATCGAGTCCCTGACCGCGATACAGGGCCATGGCTCGGGGCAAATGGGTGGCAGAGCTCACCAGGGCCACCCGCTTGCCCTTGAGATGGCGGGCGATGCTGACAGCCTCGTCGTGGGTGTCTTTGTTGTTTTCAAACAACGTCATCCGGGCACGGGGGATGCCGAGCATCTCGGCCATGCGGGCGTTGACCTCGGCATTGGAGAGCGGATCCCCGGAAACATAACCGGAGAAGACCAGCTCGGCTCCTGGATAGGCCTGGGCCAGCCGCACCCCCTCCAGGGTGCGGGCCAGGGAGATGTTGTTCTGCCAGGAGCGCTCGGGCACCGCCGGATCGCTCACATGGCCGTTGCCGAGCACGACGATGGCCTGGATGTCCGGATGCTGGTTCACCTCGAACGGCGGATAGGTCTGCTCCAGGCTGCGGGCCAGTTCATAGCTCACCGGCCGGGTCCCCATCAGGGCGATGATCACCAAGGAGAGGGTCGCCAGCAGCTTGCCGGTTCTCTGAAAGCGGGTGAACCAGAGCAGCACGAGCGCCAGCACCAACAAGGAGAGAGAGAAGGGGAGCGGCATCAACAGATGACCCAGCCACTTTTTAAGCTCGAACACGGCAGACACTTCCTTGAGTTTTCAGCAAATTCGGGATGTGACAGAATACCCCTCTTTTTGGTCTGGCCCAATCCTGTGGCCAAGAGTTGAGTGTGTCTTGAAGCAAGATCAGAGTTTTGACGGGCGTGCCGACAAGTTCGCCCGCAACATTTACGACTCCACCAAGGGGCGCATTCGCACCACTATTGTCTGGAGCGACATCGAAGCCTGCCTGGCGCGCCTGGGCAACCGGCCCCTTCGCATCCTGGATGCCGGCGGCGGCTTTGGCTACTTCGCCCAGAAGCTGGCGGCCATGGGCCATCAGGTGGAGTTGTGCGATCTCTCGGCAGAGATGCTGGATCTGGCCCGGGAGCAGATTGCCCAGAAGGGGCTGGAAGACAGAATTCGTCTCATCCATTGCCCCATTCAGGATCTCAGGCAGCACCTGACCGGCACCTTCGATCTGGTGCTCTGTCACGCGGTACTGGAGTGGCTCGCCGAGCCGCGCCAGACCTTGCTGGGTCTGTTCCCTTTCGTCAAGCCAGGGGGCATACTGTCGCTGCTTTTTTACAATCGTCACGGCCTCCTGTTCCAGAGCCTGGTGGTGGGCAATTTCGACTATGTGCGCCTGGGCCTTCGCAAGAAACGCCAGACCGCCCTGACGCCCACCAACCCCCAGTTGCCGGAGCAGGTCTACGACTGGATAGGCCGGGGGGGATTGCGGATCATCGGCAAGACGGGGGTGCGCGTCATCCACGACTACATGCGGCACAAGCAGGATCAGGTCGAGAAGTTCGAGGATCTGCTCGCCATGGAGCAGCAATATTGCCGTCAGGAACCCTTTGTCTCCCTTGGGCGCTACATCCATGTGATGGCCCAGAAACCGGCCGGTTGAGACACACCGGCGTGAATGCGATGCGGGATCCAGCCGCCGGGGCGCCACCGACCCCGGCCTATATCACCACGGCGGGCGAGTGACCCGCCGACTATAACAACGAGATGATAACGTCATGATGAGTACATCCCGTACCCTGCCAGAGACGGTGGGATGGGTCAGACAGGAGGGGTTGGCGCTGAACCTCCCCACCGACAGGCTGGCCTTTCTGATCGCGATCAAGACGCTGTCCGAGGACGAGTCTGATCTCTCCGAGGCCGCGCTGCACGACGCCTTCGGCTATGTGAGCAGTGCCTTCGGCCAGATGGACGAGACCCTCACCGGTCGCGCCAACAACGCCATCAACGATCTCATTCGCCAGCAACTGCTGTCGCGTTTCACCACCGACATGGTGGCGGGGGAGAGCCTCTACCGCCTGTCGCGCCTTGGCATGAGCATCGTCGACTTCTTCCTGGAGAGCCGCCAGGTGGACTCCATCAAGCTCTCCATCCTGCTCGAGCACCTGGCCGCCGAGCTCGACACCGCCCGCAAGGCGGCGCTCGAGACCAACACCCGGGAGCAGTGGGATGCCGAGGTGCTGCCACGGCTCACCTTCTCCCTGGAGGAGACGCTCGGGCGCATCGATCTTACCCAGCGCGCCATGGACGAGCAGCAGAACCAGGTCAAGAGCGAGATCGCGGCCCTGCTGACCCAGAACTGGGTCGACGCCATCCACAGCTGTGAAAAACTGCTGCACGAGACCGGCCAGACCCTGCGCGAGCTGCAGGACACCCTGGACGCCGCCGGCCACCGCCTGCAGGCGGGGCTGCTCAACATTCAGGAGGCGGCCCAGGGGCGTGATGATCTGTTCCACGTCGAGGAGCTGACCCACGCCCTGCAGGGGCGTCTGGACGTCATCACCGCCTGGGGCCAGCAGTGCATCGAGCTCTGGTCCCGCTACGACAGGCACGTCCACAAGTTCATCCGCAACGCCATCGACATGGACAAGAACCGCGCCTTCAGCCAGCGGCTGCGGGAATCCATCCGCAACTTCGAGCAGCACAGCTGGTTGTTGCGGGTGGCCGAAGAGCCCCGTTTGCTGGAGCTGCGGGATGAAACCATCGCCATCCACGACGAGGAGGTGACCGGCGAGGTGCCCCTCGAGATGGAGTACGTGGAGATGGTGGACATCAACCAGGAGCTGGCGGAGCGCATCGAGCGCTACCTGGCCCGCTACCCGGAGCAGGGAGATCGGCTGGATCTTGCCGACGTGCTGCGGGAATACCTGCTGGACTACCCGGCCCATGCCCACTTCGACGTGGCGCGCCTCCTGATCGATCAGGCCGTGCGTCTCGGCCATGCCAGCGGTGAGCGCGAACACCACCGCCAACCCGCATGGAAACCCATCAACCAAGCTGGATCCAAGGTTCAGGCCTATGTCATCGATCAATACTGAATTCCCCTTGCCCCTGCGCCTCGCAGAGGCCATCGCCAACCCCTTGTTTCCGCGCATCGATACCGCCCTGCGCTCCGGTCGCCACATCAGTGCCGACGAGTTCGAGCAGCACTCGGCCCTGGTGGAGTACCACCAGGAGCTGGAGATCTTCTACGGCCGCTATCAGGTGGAACTCATCAAGGCGCCGGAAGGCTTCTTCTACCTGCGTCCGCGCCCGAGCGCCGACATCGGCACCACTGTGCTCTCCGAGCTCGATATGCTGGTGGGCAAGGTGCTCTGCTACCTCTACCTGAGCCCGGACCGTCTCGCCTCGGAAGGGGTGTTCGCCATGAGCGAGCTGCAAGAAGAGGTGCTGGGTCTGGCGGACGAGAAGCAACTGCTGCGTATGGTCAACAGCCGCTCCGGCGGCACGGATCTGGACAAGAAGAAACTCCTCGAGAAGATCCGCACCTCCATGCGTCGCCTCAAGCGCCTCGGGATGATCACCCCCCTTGGCAACAGCGACAAATTCCGGGTCAACGAATCCGTGTTCCGCTTCGCCGCCGACGTGCGTTCCGACGAGGATCCCCGCGCGGTGCAGCTGCGGATGATCCAGGAAGGGGAGGCCATCTTCCACGACGACGAGATGCCGAGCAGCGATTCCCTGTTCGAGGACATCGAAGAGGATCTGGACGAAGAGCAGCTGGAGCTGGAGGTGGAAGATGATCTGCAACGTTAATTTGCCGGCACTGATGGTGTCTGCCGGTTTGATGGAGAGTGTGGCGTGAGAGGCAAATTCAAATCCCTGACCATGGTCAACTGGAACGGCTTCTTCGCCCGGACCTTCGATCTCGACCAGCTGGTCACGACCCTGTCCGGCGGCAACGGCGCGGGCAAATCCACCACCATGGCGGCCTTCATCGCGGCCCTCATCCCCGACCAGTCACTGCTTCACTTCCGTAACACCACGGAGGCGGGCTCCAGCAGCGCGTCACGGGACAAGGGGCTCTACGGCAAGCTGCAGCGCGGCCACTGCTATTCGCTGCTGGAAGTGATGAACAGCCGCGAGCAGCGGATCTGGGTCGGCGTGCACCTGGAGCAGGTGGCGAACCGGGACAACAAGGTCAACATCACCCCCTTCGCCCTGGTGGATGTGCCCGAGCACCTGGCGCCGACCGATCTGCTGCTGGAGAAGCTCGATGACGGCAAGGGGCGGGTGCGCGCCTTCGCCGATCTGAAGGGGGCGGCAGCGGAGCTCGGCGCGCTCAAGGTCGCCAAGTTCAATACGGTGACCGATTATCACAACTTCATGTTCGAATTCGGCATCACCCCGAAGAAGCTGCGCGACCAGAAGGATCGCGGCAAGTTCTATCGCCTGATCGAGGCCTCCCTCTACGGCGGTATTTCGTCTTCCATCAGCCGCTCCCTGCGGGAATACCTGCTGCCGGAGAACTCCGGGGTGCGCAAGGCGTTCCAGGACATGGAGGCGGCCATCTACGAGAACCGCCGCACTCTGGAAGCCATCAAGGAGACCCAGGGCCAGCGGGATCTGTTCAAGAATCTCATCACCGAGACCACCCACTATGTGGCGGCGGAGTATGTGCGGGGCGCCGCCGAGAAGAGCCGCCTCTCCGAGCTGGCCCTCAAGGCCAGGTCCGAGCTCGCGGGCAAGCGTCGCCTGCTGGCCGAGGAGAAGCAGCGCGCCATCTATCTGGCCGACGAGGTGGATCAGCTCACCAATCGCGAGAAGCTCCTGACCGACGAGCTGGAGTCCGCCGCCGAGCACCTGGCCAAGGTGATGGCGGCCGTCAATTTGCAAAAGAAGATTGCCCTCTATCGCGCCGATCTGGCGGAGCTCAACGACAAGCTGGAGCAGCAGCAGGCGGTGGTGGAAGAGATCCACGGCCAGTTGCTGGAAGTGGAGGAGCGCAAGGAGCTGGCCCAGGCAGAGGTGGACAGCCTCAAGACCCAGCTCGCCGACTACCAGCAGGCGCTCGATATCCAGCAGACCCGCGCCATCCAGTACCGACAGGCGGTGCAGGCGCTGGAGACTGCCCGCGAGCAGTGCGAGCTGCCGGGGTTGACCGCCGAACAGGCGAGCGACACCCTGCACCAGTTCCGCGCCGCCGAGCAGAGCCTCACCAGCCGCGTGCTGGGGGCCGAGCAGCAGCTGGCGCTGGCCAAGGCGGCGGTGGCCGAGCACGAAGCGGCCCTGGCGCTGCTACTCAGCATCGCCCCCGACACCGTGCGCGAGGCTGCCTGGCCCACGGCGCAGGCGCTGCTCAAGCGCCACATCGAGGACAAGGCCCGCATTGCCCAGGGGCAGGGGCTGCGCGCCGCGCTGGCTCGCCTCGAGAAAGAGAGTGAAAGCCAGAAGACCCTCTTGCGGCTGCGAGACGAGCTGGCCCAGGCGTCTGGTCAGCACATTGCCAGCAGCGATGAGCTGGAGATCTTCCTCGAAGCCCAGCGCACCCGTCAGGAGGAGCTGAGTGAGCAGCAGGCGGAAGTCAATCAGCGCCGCGCCAGCCTCGAGCATCAGGGCACTCAGCTCGGCCGAGATATCGCGGAGCTGACCAAGCTGGCGCCGCGCTGGCTCAAGTCGTTCGAGAAGCTCGAACAACTGCGCGAGCAGAGCGGATTGCCGCTCGCCACCGCCGAGGCGCTCTCGGCCGGCATGCAGAGCGTGCTCGACAAGGAGCGGGAGTTCGAGCAGGAGAGCAACCGCATTCAGGGCCAGAAACAGGCGCTAGAGCTGCAAATTCGCAACCTGCAGCTGGGGGCCGGCGAGGCGGATCCCCGTCTTGCCCGCATCGCCGAGCAGGTGGGGGGCGTGCTGCTCTCCGACGTCTATGACGACATCTCCATCGACGATGCCCCTTACTACTCCGCGCTCTACGGCCCGGCTCGCAGCGCCCTGGTGGTGCTCGACCTGGAAGGGGCCATCGAGCGGCTGAAAAAGCTGGAAGATTGCCCGGAGGATATCTACCTCATCCAGGGCAACCCAGACTCCTTTGACGAGGATCTGGTGGAAGCGGACGAGCTGGGGGACGCCGTGCTGGTGCGCACCAGCAAGCGTCAGGTGCGCTTCTCCCGTTACCCCGAGCTGCCGCTCTTTGGTCGCGCCGCCCGGGAAAAACGGATCGAACAGCTGGAGCTCGAGCGGGAAAACCTAGTCGAGGGTTACGCCAAGGCCGCCTTCGAACAGCAGAAGTACCACCGCCTCTACGGTCACTTCCGCGACTTTATCGGCCAGCATCTGGATATCGCCTTCCGCCCGGACCCCGAAGCCGAAGTGCAGGCCAAACAGCACGAGCAGCGCAAGCTGCAAGAAACCATAGCCGAGTGCAACAAGCAGCTGGCCGAGGCCAAGGCGGCCGCCGCCCAGCTGACTCGCCATATCCAGCTGGTGCAGGGGATGCTGCCCTTCGCCCACCTGTTTGCCGAGAAAGAGCTGGCGGCCCGCCTCGAGGCGGCCCGTGCCGATGTGGAGGCCCTTAACACAGCCGAAGCCTTTATCGCCAGACACGGCAAGGCGCTCGAGAAGCTGGAAACCCAGGTGCAGGTGCTGCGTCAGGATCCCCAGGATCTGGCCGCCCTGCAGGCGGCCTATGATGAGGTCAGCGACCTGCTGGCCGAGCAGAAGCGCCGCTGCTATGCCCTCGATCAGCTGGTGGCCCGTCTGCCGCACTTTGCCTATCAGGACGCGCAAGACCTGCTCGGCAAGGCCTCCGAGATGAGCGAGCGGCTCAAAGAGAAGCTGAAAGCGGCCGAGCTTGCCGCCCGCACCGCCGGTGAGCAGCACAAGCAGATCACCCAGCGCCACACCGAGGCGCTGCAGCTGCGCACCGCGCTCGATTCCAGCGCCTCGGCCAAGGGCCAGACCCTGGCGGAGTTCGAGCAGGAGCTGGGAGCCATGGGGCTCACCCTGTCGGACGACATGGAAGAGAAGGCCCGCGCCCACAAGAAGGAGATCGAGGAGCTGCTCATTCGCACCCGGACCCGTCGCACCAGCGCCGAGGCCCAGTTGCAGGTGTGCAAGCGCGAGATCGAATCCCTCGGCGGCCGCCTCAAGCTGGAGGGCAAGGATTACTACGGCGCCCGCAAATCCCTGGTGGGTCACAAGGCGAGCTGGTCGCGGGTGGTGCGTCTGGCGCGGGAGACCGACGTCGAGAAGCGCCTCAACAAGCGCGAGCTGGCCTATCTTGACAGCGACGAGCTGCGCTCCATGTCGGACAAGGCCCTCGGGGCCCTGCGAGTGGCGGTGGCCCACGACGAGGCCCTGCGCGATGCGCTGCGTCTGTCCGAAGGCAATCGCAACACCGAGCAGAAGGTCGCCTTCTACGTGCAGGTCTACCGTTACCTCAAGGATCGCATCCGCAACGACATCATCCGCTCGGACGATCCGGTGGAGGCCATCGAGGAGATGGAGATCGAGCTGGCGCGGCTCGCCGACGAGCTCAAGCAGCGGGAAACCCATCTCTCCCTCTCCTCTCACGAGGTGGCGGCCAAGATCACCAACATCATCCGCCGCGAGCAGAACCGCATCCGGGTGCTGAACCAGGGCCTGCAGAACATCGCCTTCGGCCTGGTGCGCGGGGTGCGCCTCAACGTCAATATCCGCGAGGCCCACACCCGTCTGCTCACGGCGCTCGCCGATCAGAGCGCCATGCACAACGATCTGTTCGCCGACAAGGAGCTCAGCTTCTCCGAGGCCATGGCCAAGCTGTTCCAGCGCCTGAACCCGCAAGTGGAGCAGGGGGAGCGCAACTACCAGGTGATGGGGGACGTGCTGCTGGACTATCGCAACTACCTGGAGCTGGAGATCGAGGTGCAGCGCGGGGCCGATGGCTGGCTGCGGGCCGAGAGCGGCGCGCTCTCCACCGGCGAGGCGATCGGCACCGGTCAGGCCATCCTGCTCATGGTGCTGATCAGCTGGGAGGAGGAGTCCCGCCGCCTGCGCGGCAAGGACATCGCCCCCTGCCGTCTCTTGTTCCTCGACGAAGCGGCGCGCCTGGATGGCAAGTCCATCGCCACCCTGTTCGAGCTGTGCGAGCGGCAGGACATGCAGCTCCTCATCGCGGCGCCGGAGAACATCAGCCCGGAGAAGGGCACCACCTACAAGCTCATCCGCAAGGTGCAGGGCAAGCACGAGCATGTGCACGTGGTGGGTCTGCGCGGCTTCGGCTTTGCCGACGACAAGCTCATCGCCTGACGAGGATCCCCTGACAGGGGCTGACGGAGCGATACGCAAAACGGGAGGCCTGGGCCTCCCGTTTTCCATGGAAAATATGAGAGAGTAGGCCCCTGTTCGCGGGAGCCCGCCTGGCCATGAAAGCCGGGCGGGGCAAACGCGATATCTCATAACGGGTCGAGGAAGTCGATGATGAGGATCATGGTGCAAAAAGGGCTGCTGGCCTCTCTGTGCCTGCTGCTGGCGGCCTGCAGCAGCCAGCCGGATGTGAGTGGCGGATCGGACGGCAGCTGGCGCGGTTATACTCAGACGGGGCTGGCCTCCTACTATGCCGATCGCTATCACAACAAGAAGACGGCGAGCGGCGAGCGATACAACAACAGTGCCAGCACCGCCGCCCACATGACGCTGCCCTTCGGTACCATGGTGAGGGTGACCAATCTCGCCAACGGCAAGAGCGTGGTGGTGCGGGTCAACGACAGGGGCAACTTCGCCAGGGGGCGTATCATCGATCTCTCCAGGGCGGCCTTCAGCCGCATAGGCAACACAAGATCCGGCCTTATCAAGGTCAGGCTCGAGGTGATCTAGGGTGTGGCAGGGGCCTCAGTCTGCGCCTGTGGCAAGTGCCCAGGACTGCTGACTAGCCCTTCCACCTCTTGCCCGTGTTTCGCCGCCAAGATCCGGGGTCAAGGTTCGGGGTATAACTAAGAGAGCATCCACAAGGAGGGTCAAGACATGGCTGGCAAGAGGCCCATTCAGGCAACGGCAATTCCCGAGAACACGGCAAAGTCCCTCTATCCGGAGCCCTTTGCCACCCTGGTCAAGCACCGCACCAAGCGCAAACTCGGGGATCATTTCGGCCTTGCCAACTTCGGGGTCAACCTGACGACCCTGGCGCCAGGCGCCATCTCGGCGCTCAAGCACCATCACGGCAGGCAGGATGAGTTCGTCTATGTGCTCTCGGGCACGCCCACCCTGCGCCACGGGGAGGAGGAGTACCAAATGTCGCCGGGGGAGTGCATCGGTTTCAAGGGGGGCAGCGGACTGGCCCACCAGCTGCGTAATCACGGGGAGGTGGACGCCGTCTATCTCGAAGTGGGGGACAGGCTGCCAGGCGACACCGTCGAGTACCCGGACGACGATCTGGCCCTGGTGCAGGGTGCCGATGGCACCTGGTCTGCCCGACATAAAGATGGTTCGCCTTATTGAGCATGGGTTCGGTGGACGGTCGCAGCCCGACAAGTGAGGAAGGGCAGATGAAGAGAACGTTGATCCTGGTGCGCCATGGCAAGTCGAGCTGGGAGCAGGTCAGCCTGGCGGATCGGGAGCGCCCCCTGGCCGCACGGGGGCTGCGCGATGCCCCCCTGATGGGGGGGCGCCTGGCAAGGGAGGGGGTGAGGCCAGATCTCATCCTCTCGAGCCCGGCCTGCCGGGCGCTGTCGACGGCCCGGCTGCTCGCCCATGAGCTGGGCTATCCAGAGGGCAAGATAGCCATCGACGATCGCCTCTACGAGAGCGATGTCGAGACCCTCCTCGGGGTGATGGGTGAGCTTGCTGACGAGCTTATGAGCGTGCTGCTCGTGGGGCATGACCCCGAGTTCACTGCCCTGGCCCACGGCTTCTCCCGCGGGATCGTCCGGATGCCGACCTGCGCCGTCGCCCGCTTCACCTTCGATGCCCCCTCCTGGTCTAGCGTCCCGTCCCGCAAGCCGGTGACGGCGGTGCTTGACTATCCGAAACAGGGGTAGGGGGCCGCAGCGCTGCCTCCCGCGGGCCGACGGGCCCGCAAGCATGACGACAGATCAAACAGCAAGGGGAGCCTGGCGCTCCCCTTGCTGTCACCCTTGTGCGCCTATCTGGCCGCGATGGGTCCCTTGGTTCCTGCGTCCTTGTCGACCCAGCCATCTTCCCCCTTGAGGCGGCGATCCCCCTGGATGCGATAGGTGACTATGCCCTCCTCGAACACCAGGGCGCCGTCGGATTTCCTGGCCTTGACCTGCTTGTCGTTGACCCAGACCCTATCCCGGTCATCGATGCGGATGCTGGCCACGGTGGCTCCCGTTTCGGGGAAAGTGGCGACCCAGTTGCCGGCATAGGGGCTGGTGCTGACCGCAACGGGGGCGGTGCCAAACCCGGCGGCCTCGTTCTCGGCCCTGGTCTTGTTGATGTCACAGCCATTGAGTTCGCTCACCTGGGTGCAGCCGGAGCGTGCCAGCTTCTGCTCATAGCCCAGATTCAGACCGCCGTCGGCGGCCGGGGGGGCTGTGCCAAATCCCGCCCTGGCATTTTCCACCTTGCTCTTGTGAATATCGCAGCCTTGGGCCTCGGTGACCTGGGTACAGCCTGAGCGTTCGAGTTGCTCGGCGTATTTGGCGTTGATGGCCTGAACCTGGGCGCTGCCCAGCAGGGAGAGGGTCAGGGCGAGAGCGGCATGTCTGAACATGGTCAATTCCTCGGGAGGTGGGTCATTCAGGCGCGCCGCCCCCTGGCGGCAACGCGCATGGGCCGGCAATGGCGAGCGCGCGACCGTCTCTCACGATAGCAGGGCGGCTCGGCGCATGACACCTCGCACTCAGCTTTGGGGAATGCGCACGCCCTTGTCGAGGTAGAGGCTGCTGTAATGGGCACGGTGGGTGACAAACATCACCTGATGGCGGCTGCCGTCGGAGAGGATGAGGAAATCGCCGGCCTGGGCCGGGCTTTGCAGGCGGATCTCGTGCTCGGGGGCGGTCAGCTTGTCGGCCTCCTCCCGGAAGGTGAGGGTGTAGGAATACATATGGCGCTCCACTGCAGGCTCATATCCGGACACATCAGTACAACTCTAGCCCCGACGACCGGGGTCCGCGGCGCCCAAGCGGCACCGCTGCTGCAGAACACCCTAGCGCGCCTCCAGGCCCTGTGCGTCCGCCCCTTTTATGGGTAAGCTGGCCTTCAATCCCTGACGTGCGGGGCTGGCACGCCAGGATGCACGCAGGATCACCCTGAGTACGAGAGATGAGAGACAAGGAGTCACCATGACCACACTCGCCACCGAGCTGGTACGGATCGCCGCCTTTTCCGAGGGGGAGCAGGGGGGCAACCCCGCCGGTGTCTGGATAGGGGATGACCTGCCCGCGCCGGAGGCGATGCAGCGGATCGCCGCCGAGGTGGGATTTTCGGAGACCGCCTTCGCCGCCCCGCTGGCCGGGGCGCCAGGGGAGGGAATGCGCCGATGGCGGGTGCGCTACTTCTCCCCCGAGGCCGAAGTGCCCTTCTGCGGTCACGCCACCATCGCCCTCGGGGTGGCGCTGGCCCGCCGCGTGGGGGCCGGGGAGCATGAACTCTGCCTCAACCAGAGCCAGATCAGGGTAACCGGCTGGCAGGACGACGCGGGGCTGTGGCAGGCGGCGCTGCAATCACCGCCGACCCGCAGCCGGCCGGCGCCCGCCGATCTGATGCGCGAGGCCTTGGCGCTGTTTGGCTATGACGCGGCCAGCCTGGATCCCCGCCTTCCTCCTGCACTCATCCACGGCGGCGCCGACCACCTGGTGCTGGCGCTCAAGGAGCGCTCGGCACTGGCGGCCATGAAGTATGAGCTGGCCCAGGGGCGGCTGCTGATGCGCCGGGAGGGGCTGGTGACCATACTGCTGGTCCATGTGCAAGGGGATAGGCTGTTCCATGTCCGCAATCCCTTCGCCTATGGCGGCGTCTACGAGGATCCGGCCACGGGCGCCGCGGCCGCTGCCTTCGCCGGCTATCTGCGGGATCTCCACTGGCCCCACGGCGGGGCCATCGAGATCCGGCAGGGGGAGGAGATGGGCATGCCGTCGCGGCTCCATGCCGAGATCCCGGCCGAGCCCGGCAGCGGGATCCGGGTCTCTGGCCGGGCCCGTCTGATGTAGCCCTTGCAATAAAAAAACCGCCTGATGGCGGTTTTTTTTATTGCGCAGCCCCTATTTCAGGGCTTTTTTCAGCTTCTTGATCTTGCCTTCGTGCTTGGCAATCTTCGCCTGGCGGGCGGCGATCTGCTTCTTGATCTCTTTCTTGCTGGCCATGGGGCTGCTCCTTGGTGTCTTGGGCGTCATGGGGATCATGGTGCCCGGGGTCTCTCCATGCGTGCCGGGAAGGCCCTCTCCATTGACACACTGGCAGCCAGGGGAGGGGGCATACCGCGGAACTGGTTTGCAGGATAGTCCAGTTTTCCGGTCGCGCCATTCCATTTTCGCCCGCAGGGGGCAAGAAAAAAGCGCCCCTGGGGGCGCTTTTGGCAGGCTGGGGCGTTATCAGGCCTTCTTCAGGTAGGCGGCCACCAGCACGATCTGCATGCCGTTTACCTTGCCCTCGATGTGCAGCGGGTTGTTGGTCAGGCGAATGCCCTTGACCAGGGTGCCGCGCTTGGCGGTGAAGCCCGCGCCCTTGACGTCCAGATCCTTGATCAGGGTGACGGAGTCCCCTTCGACCAGCACGGCGCCGTTGGAGTCGACGGTCGGCACGCTGTCGTCATCGTCGCTCGCCATGCCGGCTTCTGCCCAGGCCTTGACCTCGTCTTCCATGTACATCATGTCCAGCATGTCCTGGGCCCAGAGCTCGCCCCGGGCGGCGAGGGCCTTCAACTGGCGCCAGGCCATCACCTGCACCGCCGGCACCTGGCTCCACATGCTGTCACCCAGGCAGCGCCAGTGGTTCACCTCGGTGGTGTCCGGCTGCTCCAGCTGGCCGCGGCAGGTGTCGCAGAGCGCCACGCTGTGGTCGTCGTCGCTGGCGGGGGAGTGCGGCACCGGGAAGGCAGTCAGCGCATGTTCTGCGCCACACAGCTCGCATTTGGCGTTTGCACGGGCTTGCAGGATGGCATTGATGGTCATGATTGGGTTCCGTTTATAGGGGTAAAGCGGCCCGCCGTGGCGGGCTGCGCGAATGAGGGGGCGGAATATAGCACAAATCCCTGCTCTTTGTCAGGCTACCGGAGACCCACGGGCGAGTGCTTTTTGACGGCAGATCGCTAGAATAAGCCTCCCTTTTTGCGCCAAAGGACAGGTTCACCGTGCTGGCCCACCGTTTTCGACAACTGGACTGCTTGCTCACCGACGAGCGACGCTGGTGGCAATACCAGCCCTATCACCACCTGGGGATCGCCTTTGCCCGCGAGGAGCCAGCCCTTGCGAAGTGCCTGGCAGCCCTGACCCTTGACGAGATAGCGCGCCTCGATGGCGACATGGACGCGCTCTGCACCCTGCTCGCCCCCTGGATCCCGGCGGGGGCCGAGTTGCAGGCCCTGAGCGAACTCGCCGACTTCGTCCCCGAACCCGTCCAGTGCGCCAGGACCATGGCGATGTACATGCCGGGGCGCAAGCAGGCGCAGATAGAGGCCTTCACCGGCTGTCTGCCCCCCCACCCGGGCCCCTATCTGGAGTGGTGCGCCGGCAAAGGGCATCTGGGGCGCCTGGTGTCGCTGCACCGTGGCGCCGACATCCTGAGCCTGGAGTGGCAGGGGGGGCTCTGCGAGGAGGGACGACGGCTCGCCGCGCGCGACGGCGCCAGCATGCAATTCGTGGAGGCGGACGCCTTCGCCGCCGAGTCCGGGGGGCTCATCGCCCCGCACCATCACGCCATGGCGCTCCATGCCTGCGGCGATCTGCACACCCATCTGCTGACGCGGGTGGCCGAGGGGCGCGCCCAGGGGGTGACTCTCTCCCCGTGTTGTTACCACCTCATCAGGGGAGAGCGCTACGCGCCCCTCTCCCGGGCCGCCAGGGCCAGCGCCCTGCGCCTTGGCAAGAGCGACCTGAAGCTGCCGCTGCAGGAGACGGTGACCGGGGGCGCCCGCATCGCCCGATTGCGGGAGCAGGAGGTGGTGTGGCGTCTCGCCTTCGACTGCCTGCAGCGCCAGGTGCGCGGGGTGGATGAGTACCTGCCGGTGCCCAACCTGCAGAAGAGCCTGCTGGCGGGGGGCTTCGAGGCCTTCTGCCACTGGGTCGCCGAGCGCAAGGGGATAAGGTTGCCGACGGGGCTCGACTACGCCGCCTTCCTGGCACAGGGGGAGCGACGTTTTGGCGATGTCGCCCGCATGGAGCTGGTGCGCCACCTGTTTCGCCGCCCCCTCGAAGTCTGGTTGCTGCTCGATCGCGCCCTCTTCCTCGAGGAGCAGGGCTACCAGGTGGAAGTGGGTACCTTCTGCCCCAAACCCATGACCCCGCGCAACCTGCTGATCCGGGCGGTGCGCGCCGGCGGTGTCTGAGCAAGACCCCTGACCGGCGCTGGCGGCTGCGCCAACAAGACCATGGGCCGGGGCTGGATATCCCTGCTAAACGAGCGCCATCTGAGTGCAGGGTGGCATGGCTCACAATTTCGCCAAATTCTTAATTCTTGTCGTGAATTTAGTTGTGCGGATGCCTATGCTCGCCCTGACATTTTCAAGACAAGGATGCTTACCCATGTTCATGCTCACGCGCACCATCTGCCTGGTTGCCCTCGTCTGGGCGCTGCCCGGCCAGAGCGCCATGACAATCCAGCCCGATCCCCAGAACAGCGGCGGCTATGTGATAGCCGCCGCCGATCTCGCCAGTGCGGCCCAGGTCAAGACTGCCAACCCCATGTACGGGCTCTGGGCCAAGGCTCTGGCCACCCGGCCCAATACGGTGGTGGAGGCCATAGTGGCGCGAGCCCCCGGCAACCCGGACAACGTCAAGCGAGTCGAGCGGGTCTTCACCGAATCGGACTGGGAGTTCCTGACCCAGATGGCCGCCCCGGAGTACACCTACGAGCGCTTCCTGCGGGCGGTGGGCAAGTTCCCCGCCTTCTGCGGCGACTACACGGACGGGCGCAATGCCGACGCCATCTGCAAGAAGTCCATCGTCACCGCCTTCGCCCACTTTGCCCAGGAGACCGGCGGCCACATCGCCAGGGAAAATGTCTCCGACAACCCCCTGGGGCTGGAGGAGTGGCAGCAGGCGCTGGTGCACGTGCGGGAGATGGGTTGGTCGGAAGGGCAGACCGGCTACACCACGGGGTGCGGCCAGAGTGACTGGCAGAACAGGAAATGGCCCTGCAGCACCGGCCAGGGGTACTTCGGTCGCGGTGCCAAGCAGCTCTCCTACCACTTCAACTACGGCGCCTTCTCCGAGGCCATGTTCGACGGCGACGCCACCGTGCTGCTGAACAACCCCGGCCTGGTGGCGGACTCCTGGCTCAACCTCGCCTCCGCCATCTGGTTCTTCCTGACCCCGCAGGCCCCCAAGCCCGCCATGCTGCACGTGATCGACCGCACCTGGGTGCCCTCTCAGCGTGAGCTGGCGGCGGGCATCGGCTACGGCTTTGGCACCACCATCAACATCATCAACGGCGGCATCGAGTGCGGCGAGCAGAACAGGGACAAGGGCCAGCCGGTCAACCGCATCCGCTACTGGGAAGGGCTGGCGGCCCACTACGGGATCCCGCTGCTCCCGGACGAGAAGAACACCTGCTGGCAGCAGACCCCCTATGGCAGCCTCAACCTCAACGGCGCCACCGACGTGCTCTACACCAACTGGGATGGCAACTGGAAATACTACCCGGACAGGCCGGGCGGCTACTCCTTCGAGTGCGATCTGGTGGGGTACCAGACCGCCTACTCGGCCCTGGTGCCGGGGGACTACGAGAAGTGCGTGACCAACTTCTACGGCTCCCACGCCAGCTGGCCCAAGGTCCGTGTGGTGGCACAGTTGGATCCGGCGCCGGTCGATCCCGGCACGCCGCCGGTGGACGGGATGCCCGCCTGGGAGGCAGGCAAGGTCTACACCGCGGGCAACAAGGTGAGCCACAAGGGCGTCATCTATCAGGCCAAGTGGTGGACCCAGGGCAACGAGCCCGGCAAGGGGGATCCCTGGGCGCCGGTGACCTGAGAGTCAGTACAAGAGCAAGCACCCCGGGGAGGCCGCGCGCCTCCCTTGTTGATCGGCGGTCGGGCCACCCCCTTGCTGCGCCTCTTTTGGCACTGATAGAGTGCGGGTTCACACCTAGGGAGGGGCTTTACCATGAACATCGCCATCCATTTTGAAATTCCGGTGCAGGAGATGGCGCGGGCCATCCGCTTCTACGAAGCGGTCTTCGAGACGGTGCTGGAGCGGGTGCAGATCGATGGCAACGAGATGGCGCTCTTCCCCCTGCATGAGGGGCAGGAGGGGAGTTCAGGCGCCTTGGCGAAAGGGGAGAGCTATGTGCCGAGCCTGGATGGCACCCGGATCTATCTGCAGGTGACTGACATCGAGCGGACCCTGGGGCGGGCGCTGCAGTTGGGTGGGGAGTGTCTCTACCCCGTGACCCGGGTGAGCGAACAGATCCGGGTGGCGGAATTCAGGGATTGCGAGGGCAACCGCATCGCCTTGCAGGAGATGGGGCGAACCTGACTCATCAGGGGCATGGTGCCATGAACGGGATGGGACCATTCCCCGCCTTGAGCCTGGTGACGGGCCTCAAGATGGTCAGTTGCCCCTTCCAGGCTTGCGTGCTACTTCATCGGGGGCGGCAAGGAGCCAGGATAGTCTTGGTTCCGTCTGCCGCCCCAACTCTTAGGAGGCATCATGGAAGGTCATTGTCTGTGTGGCGGGATCACCGTCTCGAGCGGCGATCACAAGGAGGTCAACCTCTGTCACTGCACCATGTGCCGGCGCTGGTCCGGCGGACCCATGTTTGCGGTACACGGCGGCAAGGAAGTGCGCTTCACCGGGATTGCCCCGGTGGCCTACCGCTCGTCCGAGTGGGCGGAGCGCGGCTTCTGTCCCACCTGTGGCACCCATCTTTTCTACCATCTGCTACCGACGGACGAGTACATCCTCTGTGCCGGGCTGTTTCAGGAACAGGTGTTCGAGCTTACCGGGCAGATCTTTATCGACGAGAAACCCGATTTTTATGCGCTCAAGAACGACACCCCGACCCTGACCGGGCAGCAGGTGTTCGAGCAGTTCGCCCCCAAACCCTGAGCCTGTCGCCGCGCCGGCGTAAATCCCAAGGAGTCAATCATGGATGAACAACCGAAGGTGAGGGGGCCTGCCTCCTATTTTCCCGCCATCGAGCAGAAGTACGGCCAGCCGATCGCTCACTGGCTGACCCTGCTGGCAGGGCGGGAGGAGCGCAAACACATGGCCCTGGTGGCCTGGCTCAAGGTCGAACATGCCATGGGGCACGGTCATGCCAATGCCCTGGTGGCCCATTTTTTGGCGCAGGACTGAACCCCGTCTCGGCCCTGATCGCTTTCGGGGGTCAGGGCTGTCGACCACGGCTGATGAAGCAAGGATCAAAGATGGAACTGGTGGTGATCCGCCATGGACAGACTCAGGCCAACGCCGAGGGACGCTATCTGGGAGCACTGGATATCGGGCTTAACGAGATCGGGTGGGAGCAGGTGGCAGCGCTGGCCCAGGATCTTGCCAGAGAGGTGCCGTTTCAGCGTTTGTTGATCTCCCCTTTGTTACGGGCGAGGCAGAGCGCGCTGCGGATCTCCTTGGCACTGGATCTGCCCATCAAAACGGTTCCTGCATTTCGTGAACGCCATGTGGGGCTGTTCGAGGGGCTGACTCAGACAGAGGCGAGGGATCGATACCCCGAGTTGTGGGCGCGCAACATCACCCGACGTTGGGCTGAGGGGCCGCCTGGCGGTGAGTCGCTGGATGCGGTGATAGTGCGGATTTCCCAGGGCTTGGCCGAGTTGGTGCATGACTACCCTGGTGAGCGGGTATTGCTGGTGGCACACGGGGTGGTGGCCAAGGTGATCCGCGCCCTCACGAGAGCAGGTTTTGACGACTTCTTCGAGTGGCAGTTGCATAACGGCGGCAGATTGGTGGTCAAGCTGGACTCGGATCAACCACCGATATTTTACTATCGTCCCACAGGGCAGGATGAGCTTCGCTATTGACTAAGGCATAGCCGAGTCGTTCAGCTGGCTCCTTACCGATGAGATCAGGGGGCCGGCTTTGTATTGCAAGAGAAAGTGACCGCTGGCCGGAGCGCCGGTCAGGCCTTTTGCACAGGAGTGTGAGATGAAGATAAGCATCAGCGTCTGGGTCGCGCGGCCGATTGACGCCGTGTGGCAGGGCTGGAACACCCCCGCCAGCATCATGGCGTGGAACGCCGCCTCCCCCGAGTGGCACTGCCCCAGCAGCCGGGTGGATCTGCGGGTGGGTGGGCGCTTCTGTCACCACATGGCGGCCAGGGATGGCAGCATGGGGTTCGACTTCGAGGGCACCTTCACCGAGGTCACGGCGCCGACGGGGCTGGGCTACGTCATGGACGATGGCCGCGCAGTGAGCGTGCGGTTCGTGGAAGAGCGGGGCGGTACCCGGGTGGAGGAGGCGTTCGATGCCGAGTCCCTGCACAGCGGCGAGCAGCAGCGGGCCGGCTGGCAGAGCATACTCGACCACTTCAAGCGGCATATGGAAAGCGCGCCCTGAGGCGCGCTTTTCGATCCGGTGGATGGGGGCTGATGCGGCCTTTACTCTTCGACATCCAGCAGCACCAGGATGGCGCTCTCGCCGCCCCACTCGCGGGGGGCCTGATGGAAGGCGCGCACATTGGGGTGCTGGGCCAGCCAGCTCGGGATGCGCTGCTTGAGGATGTGCTTGCCGATGCCGTGCATCACCGAGGCGACGTGAATGTTCTCCTTTTGGCACAGGGTCAGCAGGGCCGCCAGCTCCTGCTTGGCCTGGTGCTGGGTCATGCCGTGCAAGTCGAGGTAAATTTCCGGCGGATAGCTGCCGCGCTTGAGCTTTTTCAGCTCGAATTTTGACACGTCGTCGCGCACGTAACGGGTCGGTCCGTCCGCCTCGAGATGGGGCTGGTACTCGTCGCTGAAAAAGTGGTCAACCCCAAGCTTTTCGCGGCTTTCCCGCACTTCGCGTTTCTGCTTGACCGGGCGCAACTCGGCCCTTATGGTATCTTGCCTAATTTTCCGGGTACCTTTGACCGCATCGCGAAACAGCAGGCTTTCCTCGTCTGTGGGGGAGGGCGTTTTTTTCATCAGAGACTCGTTTTTTAGAGATGCGTCTTGCCCGCTATACAGTGGGTGCTCGGGCCGGATATTACTCGACTTGGAGGTGGATTTGGACAAGATATTTATCGATGAGGTGGTTGCCGAGATGCACACCATCCAGGACATGTTGCGCTGGGCCATGAGTCGTTTCAACGACGCCGGGATCTTCTACGGACATGGTACCGACAACGCCTGGGATGAGGCCGTGCAACTGGTGCTGCCCGCGTTGCATCTGCCGCCGGACGTGGATCCCGCCATGCGCCACTCCCGCCTGACCACCAGCGAGCGTCACCGCATCGCCGAGCTCATCATCCGCCGGGTGCAGGAGCGCATTCCCGCCCCCTACCTGACCAACAAGGCCTGGTATGCGGGCTGGGAGTTCTACGTGGACGAGCGGGTGCTCATTCCGCGCTCCCCCATCGCCGAGCTGGTGGCCAACCGCTTCGCCCCCTTCCTGAAAGAAGAGCCGACCCGGATCATGGATCTGTGCACCGGCTCCGGCTGCATCGCCATCATCATGGCCCACGAGTTCCCCCATGCGGAAGTGGATGCCATCGACATCAGCGTCGATGCCCTCAACGTGGCCGAGCGCAACATCAACGATCACGGGCTGGAGCAGCAGGTCATCCCCATCCGCTCCGATCTGTTCCGAGATCTGCCGGCGGGTGACAAGTACGATCTCATCGTCTCCAACCCCCCCTATGTGGATTCCGAGGACATGTCGGATCTGCCGGAGGAGTTCCGGCACGAGCCTGAGCTGGCTCTGGCGTCGGGCTCCGATGGCCTCAAGCTCACCAAGCGCATCCTGGCCAACGCCGCCGATTTTCTGAAGGATGACGGCGTGCTGGTGGTCGAGGTGGGCAACAGCATGATCCACCTGGAAGCCCAGTTCCCCGAGGTGCCCTTCACCTGGGTCGAGTTCGAGAACGGCGGCCACGGCGTCTTCGTGATGACCCGTGCAGAGCTCGAGCAGTACCAGGCCCATTTCGCGATTTACAAGAACTAAGCAGCAAGGAGCATCCATGGCAGGGAACAGTTTTGGCCAACTCTTTCGGGTCACCACCTTCGGCGAGAGCCACGGCCTGGCGCTGGGCGCCGTGGTCGACGGCTGCCCGCCGGGGCTCGAGATAAGCGAGGCGGATCTGCAGGGGGATCTGGACAGGCGCAAGCCCGGCACCTCCCGCTACACCACCCAGCGCCGCGAGGCGGACGAGGTGAAGATCCTCTCCGGGGTGTTCGAGGGCAGGACCACAGGTACCTCCATCGGGCTCTTGATCGAGAACACCGATCAGCGCTCCAAGGACTACTCCGAGATCAAGGACCTGTTCCGCCCGGGCCACGCCGACTACACCTATCACCAGAAGTACGGCCAGCGCGATTACCGTGGCGGCGGCCGCTCCTCCGCCCGTGAGACCGCGATGCGGGTCGCGGCGGGGGCCATCGCCAAGAAGTACCTGAAACAGGTGCACGGCATCGAGATCGTGGGCTTCCTCTCCCAGCTCGGCCCCATCAAGGCGGAAGGGTTCGACGAGAGCCAGATCGAGCAGAACCCCTTCTTCTTCCCCGATGCGGGCAAGCTGGAGGCGCTGGATGAATACATGCGTGCCCTCAAGAAAGAGGGCAACAGCGTGGGGGCCAAGGTGTGCGTGGTGGCGCGCAACGTGCCGGTCGGCCTGGGTGAGCCGGTGTTCGACCGCCTCGACGCCGACATTGCCCACGCCATGATGGGCATCAATGCGGTGAAGGGGGTCGAGATCGGTGACGGCTTCGCGGTGGTGGAGCAAAAAGGCTCCGAGCACCGGGACGAGATGACCCCGAGCGGTTTTGCCAGCAATCACGCGGGCGGCATTCTGGGTGGCATCTCCTCCGGCCAGGAGATAGTGGTGAGCATGGCCCTCAAGCCCACCTCCAGCATCACGGTGCCGGGCAAGACCATCACCACCAGCGGCGAGGCCACCGAGATGATCACCAAGGGACGTCACGACCCCTGCGTCGGCATCCGTGCCGTGCCCATCGCCGAGGCCATGTTGGCCCTGGTGCTGATGGATCACCTGCTGCGTCACCGCGCCCAGAACCAGGGCGTGCACACCCAGACCCCGCAGCTGCGCTGATCGCGCAGAGGTCAGGGTGAGTGATCACCAGAGACGACAAGGCGACCCCAGGGTCGCCTTTTTGATGGGGCTGGTTAAGAGTCTCCGTCGTCAGGGGGCGGGGTGGCATCGAGGCGGCACTCCGGAGCGGCAAAGGCGGGGCTGGGCGGGGGCAGGGTGGCGATGGCGGCATCGATGCGGGCCAGGGTTGCCTCGCTCACGGCTTCCCTTGCAAGCATCAGGCTCACCGGCTGCTGGTGCAGCAGCACCTGGCACTGGGTGAAGCCGCTTGCTCCTAGCTGTTCGAGCCTGTGATGGGCGTGTTGCCACTCCATGATGACCCCGTCGAGGCGACGCGCCAGCAAGAGGGTGATCAGCCTGTCGTCCGAGTTGTATTCGGTTGCCTGCCTGAGGGCGGGGCACTCCTCGCTCAGGGGTAGGGGGCGGGTGCCCCGCAGCTTGCCAAGGTGCAGCCCAGTCGTTTGGCACAGATCCGTCAGCCGCTCCAGCCCTTGCCAGCGATCGGGTTCGCCCGGCCCGGGGCGATGGCTCAGCAGCACGAAACTGGCGCGCCGGTAGGGGGCCGAGAAGCGGGCGAAACGCTCCCGCTCCGGGGTCTTCAGGGCGCCCATGGCGACATCCAGCTGCTGGCGCTCCACGAGGTGCAGGGCCCGGGCCCAGGGAAGGTTGCGAAAGGTAGGGTGAAGGCCAGCCTCGCCCAGGATCCGGCGGGTCAGGGTCACGTCCAGCCCGCCGAGGGTGCCGTCCGCGTCGATCTGGCTGAAGGGGGGCCAGTGGCTCCAGGCCACCGACAGTGTCTCCCTGGCGCCGAGCGGCAGGCTCAGGACGAGGGGCAAGGCGAGAACCAGCATGCGCCGGATGGTGGTGGGGGTGAACATCCTTCTCAAGCAGAACCTCCTGTTCCGTGTGTTGCGCCGCCCTCTCCATCATGTGCAGGGGCCCAGATCCATACGGCCGCATTTTCGCCATTCTGCCGCGCCCTGACCGGCTTTTCCACCCGTGCTGGGAGGCCCATCACATTTTCCTCGTGTAAGTGCGCCAACTCCGTTAGACTGCGCCTCTATTCTTTCCCCTTTGCTCTGCTCCCCGGGGAAATCGTGTGTTCTCCATAGGCCCGGATCCTGTGAGATGGCATCGGCTCAGCAGAGGAGCCCCACCACAAACTCCCGGCGCCACTATCCCTAGCAGGTAATTATGAGTTTTACTTCCCTCGGTCTGGCCGAACCCTTGTTGCGTGCCGTTGCCGAGCAAGGTTATGACACCCCTTCTCCCATCCAGCAGCAAGCGATCCCCGCCGTACTGGCCGGTCGTGACCTGATGGCCGCCGCCCAGACCGGGACCGGCAAGACAGCTGGCTTCACCCTGCCCATGCTGCAGCGTTTGACCGAGAGCAAGCGCAAGGTCTCCCCGAACCGCATCCGCGCCCTGGTGCTGACCCCGACCCGCGAGCTGGCCGCCCAGGTGGGCGAGAGCGTGCGCAACTACGGCAAGCACCTGCCGATCCGCAGCCACGTGGTATTTGGCGGCGTGAGCATCAACCCGCAGATGATGGCCACCCGCCGTGGTCTGGACGTGCTGGTGGCCTGTCCGGGCCGCCTGATGGATCTCTACAACCAGAACGCCGTGAAGTTCGACGAGGTGGAGATCCTGGTGCTGGACGAGGCGGATCGTATGCTCGACATGGGCTTCATCCGCGACATTCGCCGCATCCTGGCCCTGCTGCCGAAGAAGCGTCAGAACCTGCTGTTCTCCGCCACCTTCGCCGACGAGATCCGCGAGCTGGCCACCGGCCTGCTGGACAACCCGGCGGTGATCGAGGTCGCCCCGCGCAACAGCACCGCCGAGCGCATCGAGCAGCTGGTGCACCCCTGCGACAAGGCGAACAAGATCGCGCTCTTGAGCCACCTCATCACCAGCAACAACTGGCAGCAGGTGCTGGTGTTCACCCGCACCAAGCACATCGCCAACCGGGTCGCCGAGACCCTCGACAAGCACGGCATCAGCGCCGCCGCCATCCACGGCAACAAGAGCCAGGGTGCCCGTACCCGCGCCCTGGCCGGGTTCAAGGACGGCAGCGTGCGCGTGATGGTGGCGACCGACATCGCGGCCCGTGGCCTCGACATCGACAAGCTGCCCCAGGTGGTCAACTTCGAGCTGCCGAACGTGGCGGAAGACTATGTGCACCGCATCGGCCGGACCGGTCGTGCCGGCGCCGCCGGTCACGCCATCTCCCTGGTGGCGGCCGACGAGGGCAAGCTCATCAAGGCCATCGAGCGGCTGACCAAGCAGAACATCCCCTGCGAGCAGGTGGCCGGCTTCGAGGCCTCCCGCGAGACGCTGGACAACATCGCCCGTGGCATCGGCGCGCCCCTTCGCAAGGAGCCCCGCGACCCGAGCGAGCAGCGCCGTGCGCCGCGTCCGCAAGGTCAGGGCCAGCGTCAGGGCGCCGGTCGCTCCGGCAATGGCGGTGGCAACGCCGGCGGTAACCGCAGCGGCAACGGCGGCAAGCCCCAGGGCGGTGCCCGTCCGGAAGGCGGCGCCGGCAAACCGGCCCAGGCCCGTCGTCCCCGCCGCGCCAGCCACAACCAGTAAGCGGGTGGAGGACTCAGCTCCTCTCCCCATCGGTTGATACAAGAAGCCCCGCCAACTTGGCGGGGCTTTTGTCATCTCAGGGGCGGAGCATCACTCCCCATAGAGCCTTATTTGCAGCACATTGGCGATGGCGCTGCCGTTCCAGTGGTATTCCAGATGCTGGCTCTGGTGGATCCTGGTGATGAGACGGGGGCGGTAGAGCACGTAACAGTCGTGGCCGCTGTGGCGCACCGAGCGGTAGTGGATGCCGTCCGCCCCGCCGCGCCTCTGCTCTTGGGCGAAGGCCTGGGACTGACCGTAGTCGGTGGCGTGATAGAGGGGGGAGGCGAGGTAATCCTCCCCCCGGATGTCGACGAGGCTGGCGCAGAACTCGGTGTGCAGCACCCGCATCTGCAGCTTCTGGGCCGGCTCCCGGGTGTAGCCGAAGATCCGCTCCTGGTGATAGACGGTCTCCTTCACCGCGGTGTCGAGCAGGGGGGCGCAGTAGTAGCCGCCGAAGTCTCCCGTGGTGAAGCGGGCCCCCTCGGGATTGAGGTGGGTGAAGGCCGCCATCACATAGCTGCCGCCGGCCAGCCCCACCAGCCAGTCCTCTTTCGGCACTCGCGCCAGCTCCCCGGCCTCTTCCCGCAGGCGATCGTTGGTCAGGGCCTCGACGGCCCAGACCGCCTCCAGCTCGTCCGTGTTGACCACGTCCTCATAGAGGCAGATGGGGGGATAGCGGCTCGGGATGATGCGAAAGGCCTGCTGATCCTGCAGCTCGCTCGATGGCGGCATCGCGGACATCAGGCCATGCCTCCGCGCCAGGCGTGCAACCGGTTGGCCACCTCATAGAGATCGGCGACGCGCCCCCCCTGCATGACGTCCATGGCGCTGCGCCCGGCGAAGAAGGGGTGGCTGTTGGGCTTGCGCACCCAGCCGTAGATGCTCTCATCGACGCTGAACAGCAGTCGCAGGCTCTTGTGGATGTTGAGGATGTAGCTCATCCGCTCCTGCAGATCGGCGCTTAGGCGGATCCCGCCGCTCGCCTCCTTGTACTTGTTCAGAGTTGAACGGGAAGAGATGCCGAGCAGCGTCAGCTGTTCATCCGTGCTGCACCGCCATTTGTCCAGGATGCGAAACACCACCGGCAGCGCCTTGCTGGGATCGACGGCATTGTCCCGGTGATTGGCTTGTACTGTGGCGACCATGGCTCCTCCTTATGGGTTGCATCGGGGCGAACCTCGGTGTGGGTTCGCCTTGTTCTCAGTATGGTGGAGTTGTCCATATATGTACATACATATGGAATTTTGTTCATATCGGGACGCGGATGGAGAGAGTGCAAGCAGAGAGTGGAGGCAGAGGGACAAGGGCCGGCATCCCGCCGCAGGGCGGGCAAATGACGAGAGGCCCCGCCAACCCGGTTGGCGGGGCCTCTCGCGAGCCGCAGGGAAAGTCGCGGCTTAGAGCGCGGGCAGCATGCCGAGGCTGACGCTTATCTGCACCCCGACGATCAGCACGCCCATGGCACCGGCCAACCCCAGGGCCAGCACGCCGCCCGGGGCGCGGTAGTGGTGCGCCTCGGCCCGCTTGCGGCTCTGCCACACCAGGGCCACCGGCAGCAGCACCGCCAGCACCGCCAGCGCGATGGCCGCATAGCCGAGGGCCATGATGAAGCCCTGCGGGAAGTAGAGCGCGAACAGCAGGGGCGGCACGAAGGTGATGAGACCGGTCTGGGTGCGCCCCTGCCAGTTGTCCTTGCGTTGGGTCACCTTGGCCATGAAGTCGAACAGCCCCAGCGTCACCCCGAGGAAGGAGGTGGCGAGCGCGAGATCCGCAAAGAGGTGCATGGCCTGGTTGAAGGCGGGCCAGTTCACCAGGTTGCCGACGCTGGCGAGCAGGCTGTCCAGGGCGCCGCCGGTCTGGATCAGGGATTGCTGGCCCAGCAGCCCCAGGATCGCCACCTGCCACAGCACGTAGAGGATGAGGGGGAGGGCGGAGCCCCACACGAAGACCCGGCGTAGCTGCCTGGGGCAATCGCCGAGGTAGAGCATCACGCTGGGGATGGAGCCGTGAAAACCGAAGGAGGTGAAGATCACCGGCAGGCCCGCCAGCAGCAAGCCCTGACCGAGCGGCATGGCAAGCAGGTGTTGTCCCTCGGCGCGCGGCAGCAGCAGGGCCAGTACCCCCACCATGATCACCAGCTTCACGGTGAACATCAGGCGGTTGAGGTAATCCACCTGTTTGGTGCCGACGCAGACCATGCCGCCGAACAGCAGGGTGAAGGCCCAGGCCGCCTGCTCCTGGCTGACGCTCATGCCGGCATCGGTCAGCGCCTGAA
This sequence comes from Aeromonas sp. FDAARGOS 1409, assembly GCF_019048705.1. NCBI lineage: Bacteria > Pseudomonadati > Pseudomonadota > Gammaproteobacteria > Aeromonadales > Aeromonadaceae > Aeromonas > Aeromonas sp. FDAARGOS 1409. The sequence continues at coordinate 3,636,243 of NZ_CP077395.1, read as the reverse complement.
CCAGCAGGCTGCTGCCGCCGCTGATGTAGGCGGAGGCCAGCGCGTAGAACAGCATCAGGATGCAGAAGGAGGCGATGCGCTTGCCCCAGGGGCCGAGCAGGTGATCCGCCAGCTGGTGCAGGTACCACTTGCCGGTGTTGAGGCTGGCTTCCACCTGCAGCATGGCGGTGAAGGCCATCAGGGCCCAGAGGCCGATCATCAGCAGCAGGGTGGCGGGGCCACCCAGGGACGAAGAGGCCAGCGGCAGGGCCAGCATGCCGGCCCCTATGGTGGTGCCGGCGATAAGCAGGGTACAACCGAGAGTCTTGGTGTTCATAGTATCCATCCGGGATTGAGAAAAAGAGTGCCAGGGCAAGGAAGGGGGCGCCTCCGGGATCGAGGCCGGAGGCTAGCAATATCGGAGTGGAGACATCGTTACGAACAGCCGCAGGTTGTAAAACAGGGTTGCCAAATTAACGGATTAAAATATCGAAAACAAGCGAGATTGCGCGAGTGTTCTGCTGTGAAAGGCAAAAAGGTGGAAATAAAAGATGACACTTCGGCCATGGCCGTGGGGCCAGCATGACCGAAGGCGACCCTGTCGCCCCCGGCGTCTGCGCCCCGGCCTAGCGGCGGCGTTTCAGGGTGCGGCTCACGTAGTGCAGGCCGGCGCGGTAGGTGCCGTTGATGGCCTCGAGGGCCAGGGTGAGCGCCTGGCCGGCCAGGGCGTCATGTTGTTGGGGCAGGGAGTTGATGCCAAAGGGGAGGAAGTCGAGCAGCCTGTCGTCGCCGAAGGTGGCCATGGCGATCCGGCTCATGTCGCTCTCCTGTCCCAGCTCTCTTTCCAGCAGATAATCGAGCACCCCCTCCATCAGAATGTAGGAGGTGGTCACCAGGGCCTCGGGCAACTGGCCGAGTTGCCGGTGCAACGCCTTGATCAGGCGATACCCCTCGGCGCGGGAGAACTGCGCACCTTCGCAGATGTGGGCCGTCAGGGGGCTGGCATGGCTGGCCAGGGCCTGTTCGAAGCCGGCGCGTCGCTCATGGCTGATCGTGAGGGTGGGCAGGGCGGTGATCAGCGCCACATGGCGCAGGGCGGGGCTGAGCAGGGAGGCGGTGAGATCAAAGCTCGCCTTCTGGTTTTCGCTCGCGACGGTGACGAAGTGATCGGCGCTCATGGCCCGGTCGATGGCGAGGATCTGCACCCCCCTGGTCTGCTGTTCCAGATAGAAGGGATCCGCCGGGGGCAGGCAGCTCGCCACCAGCAGTGCATCCACATGACGGCTGACCAGCATGCGGGCCAGCTCCTTCTCGGTGTCCGGTTCGTCTTCCGAGCAGACGATCAGCAGCTGATAACCCTGGGTGCGGGCCCCCTGTTCGAGGCGCTTGGCGAGCTTGGCATAGCTGGCGTTCTCGAGGTCGGGCAGGATGAAGCCCAGTGTCCTGGTCTGGCCGCCGCGCAGGGAGGCGGCGCGGCTGTCCGGCTGATAGTTGTGGGCATGGACCACGGCCATCACCTTGTCGCGGGTGGCCTGGCTGATGCGGTATTGATCGGCCTTGCCGTTGATCACATAGCTGGCCGTGGTACGCGAGACACCGGCCAGCGCGGCGATTTCATCCAGTTTCATCATATTGGCTCTGTTTGAGTTGCAAGGCCCGCGCCGGTTCCTGGTGGGGGCACCGAAAAAGTGTGCGCGGGATCATATCATTGAAACCTGCTCTCCGTGGGATCTTGAACAATTGGCTGAAACGATTCAGTCTGAGTGTAAGTGAAACGATTCAGCTTGTCAGTAGGCGATGATTATCTGAGCTTTGAAATGGGTTGCGGCTCACCAAAGCGAGAGATCCCCGTCTATTGTCAGCAGGCTAGTTACCCGAAAATTGAGTTGAGCCGGTACGCCGCGAGGCGCCGCCGGACCTGATGGAGAATCTCTATGTTGAAGTTGGCGCGACAGCAAATCCTGCTGGGACAAACGGTGACGACCAAGGCGGACGCCATCGCCCTGCTGGCAAGCAAACTGACCGAGGCCGGTCTGGTGGAGGCGGGCTATGTGGACGGCATGCTGGCGCGGGAAGCGCAGCACGCCACCTACCTGGGCAGCGGCATCGCCATTCCCCACGGCACCACCGACACCCGCCATCTGGTGAAGAGCACAGGCGTCATTGTGGCCCAGTTCCCCCACGGCATCGAGTGGGACGACGGGCAGACTGCCTATGTGGCCATCGGCATCGCCGCCAAGTCCGACGAGCACCTGGGCATACTGCGCCAGCTCACCCACGTGCTGGGTGATGAACAGGCGGCCGCTCAGTTGAAGGAAGCCACCGATGAAGAGAGCATCATCAATATCCTGACCGGGGCGACGGCGGCCAAAGAGGTGCAGTTCCTGACCCTGGCCGACTTCCCGGCGGACGATCGCGACCAGCTGTTGCTGGGCGCCGCTGCCCGTGCCAAATCCGCTGGCTGGGGGGAGGCCGCCATGGTGAGCGCCCTGCTGGCTAGCGAGCCCGTACATCTGGGGGAGGGGGTCTGGCTGGCCCGCGCCCTGGCGGCCCAGACTGGCTGGGTGTTGGCCACGCCTAGCACTGTGCTGAGCGTAGGGGAGCAACCGGTCAGCGCCCTGCTGCTGCTCTGCGCCGCAGATAGCGGCCATCTGGCGCAGCTCGATAACCTGGCCAAACTGGCCGCCGCCGGTCAGCTCGGGACGCTCGCGGGCGCCGACGGGTTGAGCATGCTGCAGACAGGCCCGGCCAGCGGTCTTTCCGACACCTTCACCATCGTCAACCCCCACGGGTTGCACGCCCGCCCGGGCGCCATGCTGGTCAAGGTGGCCAAGGAGTATGAATCCGACATTCGCGTCGCGAACCTGGATGGCAGCGGCGAGGCGGTTTCCGCCAAGAGCCTGATGAAGGTCATCGGCCTTGGGGTCAAGTGCGGGCACCGTCTGGCGTTTCGTGCCGAAGGGCCGGATGCCGAAGCGGCCCTCAAGGGGCTGGGCGAGGCCATCGCCGCCGGTCTGGGCGAGGGGGCGCACTGATGGACATCGTCACCATCACCCTGAACCCGGCGCTGGATCTCACCACCCGCCTGGAAGCCATGCACCTGGGGGAGGTGAACCTGGTGGGCGAGGCCAACTTGCGCGCCGCCGGCAAGGGGATCAACGTCGCCATGGTCTTGAAAGATCTCGGTCGTGACGTGGGCCTGACCGGCTGGCTTGGCGCCGAGAACCAACAGAGCTTCGTCACCCTGTTCGAGGAGCGTGCCCTGGCCGATCGCTTCGTGCGCGTCGCGGGGAGCACCCGGATCAACGTCAAGATCTCCGAGCAATCGGGCCGGGTCACCGATCTCAACCTGCCGGGCCTCACCGTGCGAGACGCCGACGTGAGCGCCCTGGAGGCGGCGCTGGACGAGCTGGCCCCTCAGGCCGACTGGTTCGTGCTGGCGGGCAGTCTGCCCAAGGGGGTGGCCCCCGATTACTGCGCCCGGCTTATTCGGCTGCTCAAGGCCAGGGGCAAGCGGGTGATCTTCGATTGCAGCGGCGCGGCCCTGGGGGAAGGGCTCAAGGCGGCGCCGACCCTGGTCAAACCCAATCTGGAGGAGCTTGAGCAGTGGGCCGGGCGCCCCATCAGGACCTTGAGCGATCAGGCCGAGTGTGCCCGTGCGCTGCAGGCCGCCGGGATCCCCCACGTGGTGGTCTCCAACGGCGCAGACGGCCTCGTCTGGTTTGGCCCGGACGCCACCTGGCAGGCCATTCCGCCGCGCATGGAGGTGGTCAGCACGGTCGGTGCCGGCGACTCCCTGGTGGCGGGGCTGGCCCATGGCCTCAGCCTCGGCTGGACGCCGGAGCAGACCCTGCGTCTGGCCACCGCCGTCTCGGCCCTGGCGGTCAGCCAGGTCGCGGTCGGTTTCGACGATGTGCGCGAGCTGGATCCCTTGCTCGAGCGGGTGCGCGTACAGCGTCTGGATGACCTGGCACCGGCTCAACCCCATACCCATTCAATGTCTAACTCAGGAGATGCCCAATGAAAGCAATTCTGGTTACGGCTTGCCCGGCGGGCATTGCCACCAGCTTTCTCGCTGCAAAACGGATAGAACAGCAGGCCAAGCAAGCGGGTTGGGAGCTGACGCTTGACGTCGACTCCAGCGTGCAACCCCGTCAGGTGCCGGGCAAGGAGCAGATTGCCGCCGCCGATCTGGTGCTGGTGGTGGCAAGCAGCCCCGTTGATCTCGCCGCCTATGATGGCAAGCCGCTCTATCGGGGTGACATGGACCTGGCGCTGCAGGATCCTGCCGCCCTGCTGGAGGCCGCCGCGAGCGGCGCCAGCGTCTATCGCCACCAGGCCGCGCCCGCCGTGGCCAAGGCGGCTGCCGGTGCCAAGCGCATCGTCGCGGTGACCGCCTGCCCCACCGGGGTGGCCCACACCTTCATGTCGGCCGAGGCCCTGGAGACCATGGCCAAGCAACTGGGCCACCAGATCCGTGTCGAGACCCAGGGTTCGGTCGGTGCCCAGAACGCCCTGACGGCGGACGAGATTGCCGCCGCCGATCTGGTGTTCCTCGCCACCGACATCGAGGTGGACATGGCCCGCTTCGACGGCAAGCCTGTCTATCGCACCAGCACGGGGGCGGCCCTCAAGAAGACCCGCGCCGAGCTCGACAAGGCCTGGACCGAGGCCAAGACCTATCGCCACAGCGGCGGCGCCCAACCCAAGAAAGAGGAGAAGGCGGGCCCCTACAAGCACCTGCTGACCGGCGTCTCCTTCATGCTGCCCATGGTGGTGGCGGGGGGCCTTATCATCGCGCTCTCCTTCATCTTCGGCATTGAGGCGTTCAAGGAGGAGGGAACCCTCGCCGCTGCCCTGATGAAGATCGGCGGTGGCTCCGCCTTCGCCCTGATGATCCCGGTGCTGGCGGGTTACATCGCCTACTCCATCGCCGACCGTCCGGGTCTGGCCCCCGGCATGATCGCCGGCATGCTGGCAAGCTCCCTGGGCGCCGGTTTCCTCGGCGGCATCGTCGGCGGTTTCCTGGCCGGTTACAGCGCCAAGTACCTGAGCGACAAGGTGCGCCTGCCGGTGACCCTGGAGGCGCTCAAGCCCATCCTGATCATCCCGCTCTTTGCCAGCCTGTTCACCGGCCTGGTCATGATCTACGTGGTGGGCGGCCCGGTGGCCGGCATCATGAACGCCATGACCGAGTTCCTCAACAACATGGGCTCCGCCAACGCCGTGCTGCTGGGGGTCATCATCGGCGCCATGATGTGCTTCGACATGGGGGGCCCGGTCAACAAGGCGGCCTACGCCTTCGGGGTCGGCCTGCTCGCCTCCAAGACCTATGCCCCCATGGCTGCCGTGATGGCCGCCGGCATGGTGCCGGCACTGGGGATGGGCATCGCCACCTTCCTGGCCAGCAAGAAGTTCATCAAGGCGGAGCAGGAAGCGGGCAAGGCCTCCTTCGTGCTGGGTCTGTGCTTCATCTCCGAGGGGGCCATTCCCTTTGCCGCCAAGGATCCCATGCGCGTCATCCCGGCCTGCATGGTGGGCGGCGCCCTGACCGGTGCGCTCTCCATGCTGTTTGGCTGTGAACTGGTGGCGCCCCACGGCGGTCTGTTCGTGCTCTTCATCCCGAACGCCATCAGCAACGTCATGATGTACATCCTGGCGATCGCGGCTGGCTCGCTCTTGACCGGTGTCTCTTACGCCATGCTCAAGCGCGGCGAGGAGCAGGCCAGGCTGGCGACCGCCTGAGTCGGATGTCGGTGAATGAAAAAGGCGGCCTGCGGGCCGCCTTTCTTATGGTGGGCAAAAAGGGTGGAAAGCGTCAGAGATCCAGACCGGGTTGAGGGGGGGATTCGGGCGGTTCGCTCTCTCTGGCCTTGCGACGGGCGGCCTCGACCCTGGCCTTGCGGCCCCGGCACAGGCGCATCACCTCCTGCTGCTGGGCCGGGGTCATGGCGAGCCAGTTGAAACGCTCCTCGCGGCTGCGCAGGCACCCCTTGCAATACCCCTTGTTGTTCAGCTCGCAGACCCCGATGCAGGGGCTCTGGAGCGGGAAGAATTCGAGCTGTTCCATCCACGATCCCTCACATCCTGTCACCTTGTTATAACCCAGAAGATCCCCGCAGGAGAAATCCGCCGTGCGGGGGCGGAAGGCGTTTGCTTTCCCCGGGCAATTTTGGCATCTTCCCCGCCGTGCAAGACACTCGGTGTTATATGAGGACATATGAATAGACATGCGTACTGGCTGGCCGCCGCCGTGGTGGGCCTGGCCGGTTGTGCGGGCAGCCCTGAACCGGTCAAGGTGCCCCAGAAGAAGGCGGGATCCGGATGTTTTCTGAACTGTGAGGTGCCGGAGAATCTGGGCAAGCAGTATCTGGACGGTGCCCTGGCGGGGGATCTGGTGCGGGTGGAGCGGGTCAACAGCCGCGCCGGCGCCGACTACAGCAAGTTCGGCCCCCAGAGCCGGATGGTACTGGAGCGCTCCGGCCGCATGGCGAGCCGCTACGGGGAGCTCTATCGCCAGCTCTCCCGCTGGGTCGCCAATGGCGGCAATCCCGCCCATATCACCCAGTACGGCATCAGCCTGGCCCAGCTGGGCGGCGCCGATCGCATGGGCAACGTGCTCTTCACCGGCTACTACTCGCCGGTGCTGGAGGTGCGTCACCGCCCGGATGCCGAGTACAAGTACCCCATCTACGCCATGCCCAACTGCGGCGGCCGCTGCCCGAGCCGGGCCCAGATCCACGACGGGGCCCTGGCGAACCGCGGGTTGGAGCTCGGCTACAGCAAGTCCCTCATCGACAACTTCCTGATGGACGTGCAGGGCTCGGGCTTCGTCCACTACGGCGACGACGACCGGCTGCAGTACCTGGGCTACAGCGGCAAGAACGGTCACGGCTATGTCAGCATCGGCCGGGTGCTGATCGACCGTGGCGAGGTGCCCAAGGAGCAGATGTCCATGAAGGCCATCAAGGAGTGGGCCAGCCGCCAGCCGGAGGAGAGCGTCAAGGAGCTGGTGGAGCAGAACCCCTCCTATGTCTTCTTCGAGCGCCGTCCCACCAACGACGTGGTGGGGGCCGCCGGCATTCCGCTCTTGCCCATGGCGGCGGTGGCTGCCGACAAGACCCTGCTGCCCATGGGCACCCCCATCCTCGCGGAAGTGCCGCTGCTCGACAAGGCGGGCAACTGGACCGGCAGGCACCAGCTGCGCCTCTTGATCGCGCTGGATGTGGGCGGGGCGGTGAAGAAGGGCCACCTCGACCTCTACCACGGCATGGGAGAAAAGGCCGGGGTGGCTGCGGGGCACTACAAGCACTTTGGCCGGGTCTGGAAGCTGGGCCTGCACCACGGACCGACCGCCGCGCCCTGGTTGTAAAGCATGAGGGGCCACGGCCCCTCACTTCGCCCGAGAGACGGGATATCCCCATGAAAAAAGCCGCCGGAGCAATCCGGCGGCTTTTTGTTTGCGGGGCAAGATCCTGGCGAAGAGGGCCGTCAGCCCTTGCGGATATCGAGCCGGATGGCGCCCACCGGCTTGCAGCAGCAGGGGAGGCACTCACCCACCGAGACAAAGGCTAGCGGGGCGGCAGGGTAGTGCACCTTGCCTGCCAGGAGCGGCGTGCGGCAGGCGCCGCAATAGCCGCTTCGACACTGGAACTCGACCCTGTGGCCGTGGCGCTCCAGGGTCTCCAGCAGGCTCTCGCCGGGCTCTGCGTGCAGCACGTCATCCTGGGTGTGGATCCGGGGCGCGGCCGCTGCCTCACCGGTCGCCAGCGGGGCAGGGGCCAGGGTGCCGATGGCGTCACTCATGGCGCCATCCCACCGGGTGTTTCGGCGGTGATGTCGTCAACCTGGCCTGCATCCCGGCGCCCGTGATCACAGCTCGAAGTCACCCAGATCGTCGGCGTGCACTTCGCTGTCGATCTGACCCACCAGGTAGGAGCTCACCTCCACCTCCTGGGGCGCCACCTGCACGTTGTCGGACGACAGCCAGGTGTTGATCCAGGGGATGGGGTTCTGCTTGGTGCCTGCGAAGGCCGGCTGCAGGCCGACGGCCGCCATGCGCAGGTTGGTGATGTATTCCACGTACTGGCAGAGGATGTCCTTGTTCAGGCCTATCATGGAGCCGTCCTGGAACAGGTACTCGGCCCACTCCTTCTCCTGCAGGGCCGCTTCCTTGAACAGCTCGAAGCAGGCCTGCTCGCACTCGACGGCGATCTCCGCCATGTCGGGGTCGTCGTTTCCGCTGCGCATCAGGTTCAGCATGTGCTGGGTGCCGGTCAGGTGCAGCGCTTCGTCACGGGCGATCATCTTGATGATCTTGGCGTTGCCCTCCATCAGCTCGCGCTCGGCGAAGGCGAACGAACAGGCGAAGCTGACGTAGAAGCGGATCGCCTCCAGCGCGTTGACGCTCATCAGGCACAGATAGAGCTTCTTCTTGAGATCCCGCAGGGTGATGGAGACCTCGCGGCCCCCCACCCGGTGGGTCCCTTCACCGTGCAGGTGGTAGACGGAGGTGGCCTCGATGAGATCGTCATAGAAGTGGCTGATGGAGCCGGCGCGCTTGAGGATCTGCTCGTTGGTCACGATGTCGTCGAACACCTGGCCCGGGTTGTTGACGATGTTGCGGATGATGTGGGTGTAGGAGCGAGAGTGGATGGTCTCGGAGAAGGCCCAGGTCTCGATCCAGGTCTCCAGCTCAGGGATGGAGACCAGGGGCAGCAGGGCCACGTTGGGGCTGCGGCCCTGGATGGAGTCCAGCAGGGTCTGGTACTTCAGGTTGGAGATGAAGATGTGCTGCTCGTGGGGGGGCAGGGCCTGGAAGTCGATGCGGTCGTGGGAGACGTCCACCTCTTCCGGGCGCCAGAAGAAGGAGAGCTGCTTCTCGATCAGCCGCTCGAAGATGTCGTGCTTCTGCTGATCATAACGGGCCACGTTGACCGACTGGCCGAAGAACATCGGCTCCTTGAGCTGATCGTTTTGGGTCTGGCAAAAAGTTGAATAGGCCATGGTTCGAATATCGTGAAATAGGGGAAACAGGAAGGCGGGAGCTTCTGCTCCCGCCCGGTTCATCGGATCGTTTCGCGGTTAGATCTTGCAGGCCCCGCCGGCACAACCGTCATCCTGCAGATCGGTCTGGGTGTCGTCGGCCCCGTCGCGGGTGTTGTGATAGTAGAGGGTCTTGAGGCCGTATTTGTAGGCGGTCAGCAAGTCCTTGAGCAGCTGCTTCATCGGCACCTTGCTGCCTTCGAAACGGGCCGGGTCGTAGTTGGTGTTGGCGGAGATCGCCTGATCCACGAACTTCTGCATGATGCCGACCAGCTGCAGGTAACCGTCGACGCTCGGCTGCTTCCACAGCAGCTCGTACTGATCCTTGAGGCGGTGGTATTCCGGCACCACCTGCTTGAGGATGCCGTCCTTGGAGGCTTTCACCGACACCAGGCCGCGCGGCGGCTCGATGCCGTTGGTGGCGTTGGAGATCTGGCTGGAGGTCTCGCTCGGCATCAGGGCGGTCAGGGTGGAGTTGCGCAGACCCACGGTGCGGATCTCTTCGCGCAGCGCTTCCCAGTCGAGGTGCAGGGGCTCATTGCACAGGGCGTCCAGATCCTTTTTATAGGTATCGATGGGCAGGATCCCCTGGGCATAGGTGGTCTCGTTGAACGCCGGGCAGGGGCCGAACTCGCGGGCCAGCTGCACGGACGCCTTCAGCAGGTAGTACTGGATCGCCTCGAAGGTGCGGTGGGTCAGGGCCAGACCGGAACCGTCGGAGTAGCGGGCACCGTTCTTCGCCAGGTAGTAGGCGTAGTTGATGACACCGATCCCCAGGGTGCGGCGGTTCATGCTGCCCTTCATCGCGGCCTTGAGCGGGTAGTCCTGATAGTCGAGCAGGGCATCCAGGGCGCGCACGGCGAGATCCGCCATCTCTTCCAGATCTTCCAGCTTCTCGATGGCGCCGAGGTTGAAGGCAGACAGCGTACAGAGCGCGATCTCGCCATCCTCGTCATCCACGTTGTTGAGCGGCTTGGTGGGCAGCGCGATCTCGAGGCAGAGGTTGGACTGGCGCACCGGCGCCACGGCCGGATCGAACGGGCTGTGAGTGTTGCAGTGGTCCACGTTCTGGATGTAGATGCGACCGGTACCGGCGCGCTCCTGCATCATCAGGGAGAAGAGGTCCACCGCCTTCAGGGTCTTCTTGCGAATGGCCGGATCCTGCTCGTACTTGACGTAGAGCTCCTCGAACTTGTCCTGATCCGCGAAGAAGGCATCGTACAGGCCAGGTGCGTCGGACGGGGAGAACAGAGTGATGTCGCCGCCCTTGATGAGGCGCTGGTACATCAGCTTGTTGATCTGCACGCCGTAGTCCATGTGACGGACCCGGTTCTCTTCCACGCCGCGGTTGTTCTTCAGCACCAGCAGGCTCTCCACCTCGGTGTGCCACAGGGGGTAGAACAGGGTGGCCGCACCGCCGCGCACGCCGCCCTGGGAGCAGCACTTCACCGCAGTCTGGAAGTACTTGTAGAAGGGGATGCAGCCGGTGTGGAACGCTTCGCCGCCACGGATGGGGCTGCCCAGCCCCCGGATGCGGCCGGCGTTGATGCCGATTCCGGCGCGCTGGGAGACGTAGCGCACGATGGCGCTGGCGGTGGCGTTGATGGAGTCCAGGCTGTCGTCGCATTCGATCAGCACGCAGGAGCTGAACTGGCGGGTCGGGGTGCGCACGCCGCTCATGATGGGGGTCGGCAGGGAGATCTTGAAGGTCGAGACCGCATCGTAGAAGCGCTTGATGTAGTCCAGACGGGTATCTTTCGGATACTTGGAGAAGAGGCAGGCCGCCACCAGGATGTAGAGGAACTGCGGGCTCTCGTAGATCTCGCCGGTGACGCGGTTTTGTACCAGATACTTGCCTTCCAGCTGCTTGACCGCCGCGTAGGAGAAGTCCATGTCGCGCCAGTGGTCGATGTGGGCGTTCAGCTCCTCGAACTCGGCCTGGCTGTAGTCTTCCAGCAGGTGCCTGTCGTACTTGCCCATGTCCACCAGACGGGCGACGTGCTGGTAGAGGTGGGGCGGCTCGAACTGGCCGTAGGCCTTCTTGCGCAGGTGGAAGATGGCCAGGCGGGCGGCCATGTACTGGTAGTCCGGGCTCTGTTCGGAGATGAGGTCAGCAGCAGCCTTGATGATGGTCTCGTGGATGTCGGCGGTACGGATGCCGTCATAGAACTGGATGTGGGACTTGAGCTCCACCTGGGAGACCGACACGTTGTCGAGCTTCTCGGCGGCCCAGTCGAGCACGCGGTGGATCTTGTCCAGATCGATGGGTTCTTTGTGTCCGTTACGCTTCGTCACAAACAAGTTCATTGGCTGATGACCCCTTTAGTTGATGCCTGGCGGCATCGGTGGATTCCCGAAAAACCATCGCGCGACGCTCCCGACGGACCAATCCTGGCGACGGGGTAGGGGCGTAATGCGCGATGAATCACAAGATATAGTGTTATTTTGAATGCGAACTACAAGATAGTGAGGTCGGCACGGCATTGCAATCTGTGGATAACGCAATTGCTGTGGATAAATTGTGGGTGTCGGGAGTGGAGTTAGTGGACGCTCACAGCGAACGGGTTTTCATGCGTCCGATCCGGCAAATGCAAGTCCGGCAATCGAAGATGGAAAATTAAAATAACTTTTTTTGCTTGCGAAAGCGGGGTGTTTTTACTAGCAAATTCAGTCTGGTTATCCCTTGCGCAGACAGGGTCAAAAGGTGTCCTGTCCCCCTCTCTGGAGGCTTGCCAAACCGTGAAAAAGAGGGATCGTTTGAGATCCCTCTCTCATTTGGCACGCCGGGCCGTCAGGCATGAATGGTGCTCATATGGACATTGATGATCCCAAAAGCTGCCCGGGCAATCCATCTATAAGACGGCGAGGCGAACTCAGCCCAGTTCGTAGCGCAGCCAGTGGTGCAGGGCCTGCACCGTATCGAAGTGCAAGTCAGCGCCCCAAAGGGCGGGATCCTCGTCGCCGTGCAGATAACCCCAGCCCGCCACCGCGGTACGCATGCCGGCGTTGCGGCCCGCCTCGATGTCCCGCACATGATCCCCCACATAGAGGCAGTGCGCCGCGTCCACCCCGAGCCGCTCGCAGGCAAAGAACATGGGGGCGGGGTCGGGCTTGCGCACCGGCAGGGTGTCGGCGCTGACGGTGACGCCGCAGTTGGCAAGTGCCGGCAGGGTGGCCAAGAGCGGCTCGGTGAGAAAGCCCGGCTTGTTGGTGACGATGCCCCAGGGCATCTTCCGTTCGTCGAGCCATTCGATGAGGTCCACCATGCCGTCATAAGGGCGGGTGCCGACGCAGAGGTTGGCCGCGTAATGGTCGAGCAGGGCGGTGCGAAGGCGAGTGGCCCCCAGCTCCTCGAGTAGCTCGTCGCCAAGACCGGCCCTGAGCAGCCCGAGCGCCCCGTGGGAGGTGGTCTGGCGGATGATGTCGTCGGAGAGCGGCGCAAAGCCCTCGCTGACCAGCACGTGGTTGACGGCGGCGCCGAGGTCCGGCGCGGTGTCGAGCAGGGTGCCATCGAGATCGAACAGCACGCAGCGAAGGGGCATCGGGTGGGGTACGCTCATCAGCCTTGCTCCGGGCGCTCGAACGCCACCATGTAGTTGACGTCGACGTTCCTGCCGAGCTTGAAGCGGTTGGAGAGCGGCGCATAGTGCACGCCGCTCATGTCCCGCACAAGCAGGCCCGCCGCCTCACCCATGCGGCACAGCTCCGCCGGGGTGATGAACTTCTTGTGATCGTGGGTGCCCTTGGGGACCATCTTCAGCAGGTACTCGGCCCCGAGGATCATCATCAGATAGGCCTTCGGGTTGCGGTTGATGGTGGAGACGAACACCTTGCCGCCCGGGCGCACCAGGGTGGCGATGGCGCGCAGCACCGAGGCCGGGTCCGGCACGTGCTCCAGCATCTCCATGCAGGTGACTACGTCATACTGGCCGGGAGCTTCATCGGCGTGGGCTTCGGCGGTGATCTGGCGATACTCGAGCTCCACCCCCTGCTCCAGAGCGTGCAGGCGAGCGACGCCGAGGGGCTCCTTGCCCATGTCGATGCCGGTGACCCGGGCACCACGGCGGGCCATGCTCTCGGAGAGGATGCCGCCACCGCAGCCGATGTCGAGCACGCGCTTGCCAAACAGGCCGCCGCTCTTGTCGGTGATCCAGTCAAGGCGCACCGGATTGATCTGGTGCAGCGGCTTGAATTCGCCCTCCATGTCCCACCAGCGGGAGGCGATGGCTTCGAATTTGGCGATTTCTGTCAGATCGACATTGGCGTCACTGTGCATTTTTTGATGATCCTGTGGCAGGGCGCACGGCTTGGAGTCTGGTGCGCAATCTATTGTCCTGGCGGGCATTATAACGGACGGACTTTGTCACACCAGCCTGACTTGTTACCGGATTTGTGGCTTAAGGTATTTGGCTCAGTGTGTTACCATGTCGCGCTGTTTAAGCCAAAGAACAACTAATTAGGGATTAAGGCTTTCTATGAGCGATCTGGCCAGAGAGATCACGCCGGTCAACATCGAAGAAGAGCTCAAGAGTTCCTATCTGGATTACGCCATGAGCGTGATCGTAGGACGAGCTCTGCCGGATGTGCGTGATGGCTTGAAACCGGTTCACCGCCGCGTTCTGTATGCAATGAACGAGCTGGGGAACGACTGGAACAAGCCCTATAAAAAATCGGCCCGTGTGGTCGGTGACGTAATCGGTAAATATCACCCCCACGGCGACAGTGCCGTGTATGACACCATCGTCCGCATGGCGCAGGATTTCTCCATGCGCTACATGCTGGTCGACGGTCAGGGCAACTTCGGTTCGGTGGACGGCGACAACGCCGCGGCCATGCGTTACACCGAAGTGCGGATGGCGCGCATCTCCCACGAGCTGCTGGCCGATCTGGACAAAGAGACCGTGGACTGGGTGCCGAACTACGACGGCACCGAGATGATCCCGGCGGTCATGCCCACCAAGGTCCCCACCCTGCTGGTCAACGGCTCCTCCGGTATCGCGGTGGGCATGGCGACCAACATCCCGCCTCACAACCTCACCGAGATAGTCAACGGCTGTCTGGCGCTGATCGAGAATGGCGACCTCACCATCGACGAGCTGATGACCCATGTCACCGGCCCGGATTTCCCCACCGGTGGCATCATCAACGGTCGTTCCGGCATCGTGCAGGCGTACCGTACCGGTCGCGGCTCCGTCTATGTGCGGGCCAAGGCCGAGGTGGAGGTGGACGAGAAGAGCGGTCGCGAGACCATCATCGTCCACGAGATCCCCTATCAGGTGAACAAGGCGCGGCTCATCGAGAAGATCGCCGAGCTGGTCAAAGAGAAGAAGATCGAGGGCATCAGTGCCCTGCGCGACGAGTCCGACAAGGACGGCATGCGCATCGTCATCGAGATCAAGCGCGGCGAGTCCGGCGAGATTGTGCTGAACAATCTCTACAAGCACACCCAGATGCAGACCACGTTCGGCATCAACATGGTGGCGCTGGACAACAACCAGCCCAAGGTGATGAACCTCAAGGAGATCCTGGATGCGTTCCTGCTGCACCGCCGCGAGGTGGTGACCCGCAGGACAGTGTTCGAACTGCGCAAGGCGCGGGATCGGGCCCACATCCTGGAAGGGTTGGCGGTGGCCCTGGCCAACATCGACCCCATCATCGAGCTCATTCGCCACAGCGCGACCCCGGCGGATGCGAAAGTGGCGCTGGTGGCCAAGGGCTGGGCGCTCGGCAACGTGGCCGCCATGCTGGAGAAAGCCGGCGACGACGCGGCCCGTCCGGAGTGGCTGGAGCCGGAGTTCGGCATCCGTGAAGGGCAGTACTTCCTGACCGAGATCCAGGCCCAGGCCATCCTCGACCTGCGTCTGCACAAGCTGACTGGCCTCGAGCACGAGAAGATCCTGGAAGAGTGCCAGTCTCTTCTGGATCTCATCGCCGAGCTGTTGCACATCCTGGCAAGCCCGGAGCGCCTGATGGAAGTGATCCGTGACGAACTGATGGCCGTGCGCGAGCAGTACGGCGACGAGCGTCGCACCGAGATCAGCATGTCCAGCGCCGAGATCAACATCGAAGATCTGATCACCCCGGAAGACGTGGTGGTCACCCTGTCTCACCAGGGCTATGTGAAGTATCAGCCGCTCTCCGACTACGAGGCCCAGCGCCGCGGTGGTCGTGGCAAGTCGGCCACCCGGATCAAGGAAGAGGACTTCGTGGAGCGTCTGCTGGTGGCCAACACCCACGACACCATTCTGTGCTTCTCCACCCGTGGCAAGGTCTACTGGCTCAAGGTCTATCAGCTGCCGGAGGCGTCCCGTGGCGCCCGTGGCCGTCCGATCATCAACCTGCTGCCGCTGGAAGAGGGTGAGCGCATCACCGCCATCCTGCCGGTGAAGGAATATGAGGCCGACAAGTACGTCTTCTTCGCCACCGCCAACGGCACCGTGAAGAAGACCAGCCTGTCCGACTTCAGCCGTCCGCTTTCCTCCGGCATTCGCGCCATCAACCTCAAAGAGGGGGATGAGTTGATCGGGGTGGACATCACCGACGGCAGCAACGAGATCATGCTCTTCTCCGACGCGGGCAAGGTGGTTCGCTTCGCGGAAGGCAGTGGCCGCGCCGATGCGGATGCCAGCGACGAAGTCGAGGCCGACGACGATGCCGGCAACGACGATGATGGCAGCGACAACGGCGAAGGCACCGAGAGCAAGGGCACCTTCAAGGGCGTGCGTCCCATGGGCCGTACCGCCGCCGGTGTGCGCGGCATCAAGCTGGGCGCCGGTGACAAGGTAGTCTCCCTCATCGTGCCGCGCGGCGAAGGCGCCATCCTCACCGCCACCGAGAACGGCTACGGCAAGCGCACCGCGCTGGACGAGTACCCGACCAAGAGCCGTGGCACCCAGGGTGTCATCTCCATCAAGGTGGACTCACGCAATGGCAAGGTGATCGATGCGATCCAGGTGGAAGATACCGACCAGATCATGCTGATCACCAACGGCGGTACCCTGGTGCGTACCCGGGTGTCCGAGGTGAGCGTCATCGGCCGCAATACCGGCGGCGTGCGTCTGATCCGTACCGGTGAAGATGAGACCGTGGTCGGTCTGCAGCGCGTTGCCGAGAGTGACGAAGAGGAAACCGAGACCCTGGCCGTCGAGGGGGAGGTGTCCGAAGGCTCCGATACCGCGGCTGACACGGGATCCGTCGATGCAGGGGAGGCGGGCGACGAGTAATCGTACCCCCTGACCAGAAAAAAGAGCGACCTTCACGGTCGCTCTTTTGTTTTCTATCTGGCTCGGCGTTACCAGCCCACTGTCACTCCTGCAGCCACATTCTGGCGCCGCGGGCCGGGATGGTCAGCCTTACCCACTGGCTCTGCACGTTGACCACGGCATTCTGGTCGAGCACATCCCGGTAGTTGCGATACCAGTTCATCTCGAATCTGGCGGTATCGAGCCAGTACTCCTGCTCGTAGTCGCACTTGTTGATGCCGACCAGACCCTGCTTGCCACGCTTGAACAGCACGAAGCAGTCGTTACTGCCGATGAGCTGCATCGGTTGACCCTGCACTGTGTTATGGAAGCGGATCATCCCTTTGAGATCGGTGCGCAGATAGTAGTCCTGCCAGCGCAATCCGTCCTTGTCCCTGGTTTCACCGTGATCGGAGTAGACCAGAGGCGAGCCGCCATCGCGACCGAGCAGGTAGGCATAGGCCAGTCTCTCGTCGGTCTGGTTGAGGATCTGGTAGCGGAAACCGTCGTTGGTGGGGATGTCGTGGGTGATGGCGAAGGTGACGGCGCGGCTACCCGGCAGCGCCTGACCATAGGCACCGGGATCGGCCAGCAGGTTCATGCTGCCGCCGTAGCCCAGCGCTCCACGCAGGGAGGCGAAGAGCGGGAAGTCGTAGGCCCCCTGGCCGCTGCTGTCGAGGTAGGGTTGGAGGAAGTTCTCATAGTCGCTGTTGCCGGCGCCCCCCGTGGTGATCACCTCGCCAAAGACGTGCATCCCCTGTTTGATCTCGGGGGTGAACACGGCGTTGATCTGGTAATCGCTCATGTGCTTGACCGCATCGACCCGAAAACCCTTGATCCCCATCCCCTTGAGCGCCTGCAGGTAAGCCTGTTGCTGGCTCACCACCCAGTTGTTGGGGTCCAGATCTGGCAGCCCCTTGTCACCCGCCCCGCCGCACAGTCGCCAGTACTGGACATGGCCCGGATTGTTCCAGTCGGTGATGCACCCCTCCGGATGAAAATCCTGGCCGGCGAGGAAGTTCTGCCCCAGATCGCCAAAGAGCTTCTGGCGTTCAAAGTAGGCCGGATTGCCGGCGTAACTTTGCAGCAGTTCGCTGCCGGGGTAGTTGAGGTCGCTGCGCTTCCAGCTTTCGTTGGCCATGTGGTTGAGCACCACGTCCGCGTAGACGGCAATGCCCCGGGTCTGCATCGCGGCGATCAGCTGCTCCAGATCCTGCTTGTTGCCAAGAGGGGTGTCGATAAGGCGCAGATCCTGGGGCTGGTAACGAGCCCACCACTCGTCGCCCGAGGACTTCAGAGGCGGTGAGATGAGCACCTGCTTGTAGCCGGCAGCCTTGATGAGATCGGCCTTGGCGGTGACTTCACTGTATTTCCAGTTGAAGGCGTGCAGTATGACATCGGCATGCGCCAAGGGGGCGATCAGCATACCTGCGATCGCCAGCATTCCCGCTGTGTGTTTCATTGTTATGTCCCTGTCTTGTTGTTGTGACTCTGCCTGAAATGGGCGGCTCAGCTTTGGCACAACCGGGAACACTCGCAATTGAATTCCGGTCGATTTGTGATGAATTTCAAGGTGAATTCGCTGAAGTTGTGAGTGGTTTCAGGTTTCAATGACGCTGACCGATAGGCTGTCAGGGCCGTACCATTTGGTCATTTGTCTGTCACTCGGGTGTCATGGCTGAGGGTTATCTTGCTCGGCGAGCGGTGCCTCCTGGCATCGCCTTCAGCGTGGATCACATCGAGCGAACGGGAGTGGCATATGACCAGTTGGATAACCTGGGAGATCTGGTGGAGCAGGGTATGGGGCGAGGCCGAGTTGTCAGCCCGTGGCGAAGAGTGGCTGGAAGTGGCCCATGAACCATCGAGGCTGCCCGCCGAGCTGGTGGAGCAGGGCAGGGACGAGCGCGCTCGATGAGATCACTCGTTACTGCCGGGGTTAGCCGCTCCTAGAAGAGCGTCAACTGCTCGCCGGGGCGGATGAAGGCATCCTGGCGCAACTGAACGTGGCGCTTGCCAAGCCCGAGCCGCTTGCTGATGAGCCGAAAACGCTGGGCCAGCAGATCGGCAAATTGCCCTTCACCGCGCATGCGGGTCCCGAATGCGGGGCTGTTGAGGGTGCCGCCCCGGCTGGTCCTCAGCTGATTCAGGATGGCCTCTTTCTGGCCGGGATAATGCTCATCCAGCCAGTCGCAAAACAGGGTGGTGAGCTCGTGGGGCAGGCGCAGCAGAATATAGTCGGCGCAGCCGGCCCCGGCCTCTGTCGCCGCCTTGATGATCTGCTCGAGCTCGGGCTCGTTGAGCCGGGGGATCATGGGGGCCGCCAGCACCCCGACCGGCACCCCTGCCTGTGCCAGTTTCTCGATGACCTTCAATCGCCCGGCCCCGGTGCTGGCCCTGGGTTCCAGCTGCCGCCTGAGCGTCTCGTTCAAGGTGGTGACCGACACCATCACCTGGCAGAGCCCGGCTTTGGCCAACTCGGCCAGTAGGTCCAGATCCCGCAATATCATGGCGCTCTTGGTGATGATCCCCACCGGGTGGTGGTGTGCCAGCATCACTTCCAGCAGAGCACGGGTCAGGCGGTAGCGATGCTCGATGGGCTGGTAGGGATCGGTGTTGGCCCCCAGCACTATGGTCTGTGGCTGGTAGCTCGGCTTGGCAAACTCCCGGCGCAGCAGTTCGGCGGCGTTGAGCTTGGCGAACAGCCTGGTTTCGAAATCCAGACCGGGAGAGAGCTCCAGATAGGCGTGGCTGGGCCTTGCGTAGCAGTAGATGCAGCCGTGCTCGCACCCCTGATAGGGGTTGATGGAGCGGCCGAACGGGACATCGGGGGAGTTGTTGTAGCTGATGATGCTGCGAGCAGTTATCTCCCGCACCTCGGTACGGGGATCGCTGGCGGCGAATGCCGCTTCCCACTCGATTTGGGCCCAGCCATCATCGACCGCTTCGACGAGCGGACCGCTGAAGCGGTGATCGACATTGTGGGAGCTGCCTCGTCCTGCCATCTCATCAAATCCAGATACTGTTCATACATACAGTTATTCTGGGGCGTGGCACCTCAAACTGCAAGTCCGGCCACCCGGGTCCCGTATTAAAGAGGCAGAGGCTGGATATCTCTCGCTTGATCTGTTGCTACATTTCGTTTACATAGACGAAATGCGAACTGGATCACGGAAATTATCATGCAACCCACCACCTCCCGCTGGCTCTTCATCGCCATCATCGCCCTGGTCATCTGGCGTCTGATCCCGCTCTCCACCGAGCAGGAGCTGGCGGCTGCCAACCGAGCCTGGCGCAGCGGCCATTTCGATGAGGCGACCCGGATCTGGCAGCCGCTGGCGGACCAGGGCGAGCCACGAGCGCAGGCGCTGATGGGCTGGAGCCACGAGGTGGGGCAGGGGAGCGAGCAGGACATGGGCCAGGCCATCCGCCTCTACCGCCAGTCAGCCGAGGCGGGGGATGCCTTCGGCCAATACCGGTTGGCAGAGGTTTATCTGCGCGGCGCCGGGGTGACGCGGGATCTGCGCGAGGCGTTTCACTGGATGGAACTGGCGGCTCGCAACGGCGATGTGCCCGCCATGTTGAAGGTGGGGGTGCTTCACCTGGTGGGGGCCAATGGCCGTGTCGACCTGGCCGAGGCCAAGCAGTGGCTCTATCAGGCCTCGCAAAAGGGCAACAGGCTGGCATTGCAGGTATTGCAGGAATTGGCGCTGGCCGAGGAGGGACGCAGCGCCTTCGATTTCAACGGACAGTCCTTCCTGAATGCCGGCTAACAGGTCAGCGGCTGGCGGTGACCTTGCCGGGCGTCACGTCGGTGACATAAAGCGTACTGCGATCGGTGCTGTGCACTATGCTGCATACCTCCCGTTTGCTGCCGTCGCTCAGGATCACCAGCTCCCCGATATGAACGGGGCAGTGTGTCGTCAACAGGTGGTTCGGGTGGATGATCTTCTCTGCATGCTCCGGAAACGAAATGTCATAGGTGTACATCTTGCTCTCCTTGCTCGGGCTGACGCCTCACTGGAAACCTAGCACAGGGCGCGGCGTTGCGGGTCGGGCATCGTCAGGGCACCACCCGGCAACCGGCGCCTGTCATGACCCATGGTATGCAAAATCGCCAAGACAACTTGTCTGAGTTGTCGCGTCTGATACAATCCTCCGCTGTACCTGTCAATCGAGCGCCATGCGCAGCCTTCGTCTGTGTGCCACGGCGTGTAGCAACCGCATTGTGAGCGGTGAAACACAAAGGTGAATAGTGCTCGATATAAAAGGACATTTCTAATTCACATGTGCCCTTTGGTAGGGGGCACCACTGTCTAAGGAAACACCGAATGCCAATCATTACTCTGCCTGACGGCAGCCAACGTCAATTCCCCCACGCCGTTTCCGTCATGGACGTCGCCGCAGACATCGGTCCCGGCCTCGCCAAGGCGTGCATTGCCGGCCGGGTGAACGGTGAACTGGTGGATGCTTGCGAGCTGATCGAAGCCGATGCCTCCCTGGCCATCATCACCGCCAAAGACGAAGAAGGTCTGGATATCCTGCGCCATTCCTGTGCCCACCTGCTGGGTCACGCCATCAAGCAACTCTGGCCCCAGACCAAGATGGCCATCGGTCCCGTCATCGACAACGGTTTCTACTACGACGTCGACCTCGACCGCACCCTGACCGAGGAAGATCTGGCTGCCCTGGAAGAGCGCATGCTGGCGCTGGCCGCCAAGGATTACGACGTCGTCAAGAAGAAGGTCTCCTGGCAGGAAGCGCGCGACGTGTTCGAAGCCCGTGGCGAGACCTACAAGGTCGAGATCCTGGAGCAGAACATTGCCCGTGATGATCAGCCAGGTCTGTATCATCACGAAGAGTACATCGACATGTGCCGCGGCCCGCACGTGCCGAACATGCGTCACTGCCACCACTTCAAGCTGCAGAAGATGTCCGGCGCCTACTGGCGCGGTGACTCCAACAACAAGATGCTGCAGCGCATCTACGGTACCGCCTGGGCCGACAAGAAGCAGCTCAAGGCCTATCTGCAGCGCCTCGAAGAGGCCGCCAAGCGCGACCACCGCAAGATCGGCAAGCAGCTCGACCTGTATCACATGCAGGAAGAAGCGCCGGGCATGGTGTTCTGGCACAACGACGGCTGGACCATCTTCCGCGAGCTGGAAACCTTCATCCGTGGCAAGCTCAAGGAGTACGACTATCAGGAGGTGAAAGGCCCCTTCATGATGGACCGCGTGCTGTGGGAGCGTTCTGGTCACTGGGAGAAATATGCCCAGGCCATGTTCACCACCCAGTCCGAGAACCGCGAGTACGCCATCAAGCCAATGAACTGCCCGGGTCACGTGCAGATCTTCAACCAGGGTCTGAAATCCTACCGGGATCTGCCGCTGCGCATGGCCGAATTCGGCTCCTGCCACCGCAACGAGCCGTCCGGTTCCCTGCACGGCCTGATGCGGGTGCGCGGCTTCACCCAGGATGACGCCCACATCTTCTGTACCGAAGAGCAGATCATGGAAGAGGTGTCTGCGTGCATCCGCATGGTCTACGACGTCTACGGTACCTTCGGCTTCGAGAACATAGTGGTCAAGCTTTCCACCCGTCCCGAGCAGCGCATCGGCTCCGACGAAGCTTGGGATCGCGCCGAGGCCGCCCTGGCCGAAGCGCTGGAGCTGAACGGTCTGAAGTTCGACCTGCAGCCGGGCGAGGGGGCCTTCTACGGTCCCAAGATCGAGTTCACCCTGCACGATTGCCTTGATCGTGCCTGGCAGTGTGGTACCGTGCAGCTCGACTTTGCCCTGCCGGGTCGTCTCGGCGCCACCTACGTGGGCGAAGACAACGAGCGCCACGTGCCCGTGATGATCCACCGCGCCATTCTGGGCTCGTTGGAACGCTTCATCGGGATCCTGACCGAAGAGTACGCCGGCTTCTTCCCGACCTGGCTGGCTCCCACTCAGGCGGTGGTGATGAATATCACGGATAACCAGGCCGATTATGCGGTGAAAGTTGCCAAAGCATTGAATGATGCGGGCCTTCGCGCAAAAGCGGACTTGAGAAATGAGAAGATTGGCTTTAAAATCCGCGAGCATACTTTGAAGCGAGTGCCCTTCATGCTGGTCTGCGGCGATAAAGAAGTAGAAGCCGGCAAGATTGCAGTGCGTACTCGTAAAGGGGCTGACCTGGGCTCTTATCCTGTTGAAGAGCTGATTGCTCTGTTGACCCAGGAAGTTCAGACCCGCGGACAAAAGAAAGTGGAGGAATAAGCTATAAAAGGCGGAAAAAAACTGGGCAAGCAACCGCAAGCCCGCGCTCACCGGATCAATGAAGAGATCCGTCTGAAAGAAGTTCGTTTGGCTGGTCTGGATGGCGAAGCCCTTGGCATCGTTTCCATTCAGGAGGCACTGAACTTGGCCGCTGAGGCCGAAGTGGATCTGGTCGAGATCAGTCCGAACGCTGAGCCGCCCGTTTGCCGGATCATGGATTACGGCAAATTCCTCTACGAAAAGAGCAAGACCACCAAAGAACAGAAGAAGAAGCAGAAAGTCGTCCAGGTCAAGGAAATCAAATTCCGTCCTGGCACCGACGAAGGCGACTATCAGGTAAAACTACGCAACCTGGTTCGCTTTCTGGAAGACGGGGACAAGGCGAAGGTCACCCTGCGCTTCCGTGGTCGTGAAATGGCCCACCAGGATCTTGGTATCAAGGTTCTGGAGCGAGTCAAGAACGATCTGGAAGAGCTGGCCGTAGTCGAATCGTTCCCGAAAGTCGAAGGCCGTCAAGCTGTGATGGTCCTCGCACCCAAGAAGAAATCTTAAGGCCCACAAGAAATTGACTCATGGGGCTTGCTCCATGAGTTGGTTCGCCTTGCGATTTTGTTGTCACTCACAATGCGGAGTATGAAATGCCGAAGATGAAAACCAACCGGGGCGCCGCAAAGCGCTTCAAGAAGACTGGCTCAGGTCGCTTCAAGTGCAAGCACAACCACCTGCGTCACATCCTGACCAAGAAGAGCAGCAAGCGTAAGCGTCAGCTGGGACCGAAGTTCTTTGTTTCCGCTGCCGACCACAAACGTGTTGTCGCTTGTCTGCCGTACGCATAAGGGGGGATGTGAAAAATGCCAAGAGTTAAACGTGGTGTGACCGCTCGTGCTCGTCACAAGAAAGTAATGAAAGCCGCCAAGGGTTACTACGGCGCCCGTTCCCGTGTCTACCGCGTAGCGGTACAAGCGGTAACCAAAGCTGGTCAGTACGCCTACCGTGACCGTCGCCAGAAGAAGCGTCAGTTCCGTCAGCTGTGGATTGCGCGTATCAACGCCGCAGCCCGTCAGAACGGTCTGTCCTACAGCCGTCTGATCGACGGTCTGAAGAAGGCTTCCATCGAGATCGATCGCAAGATCCTGTCCGATATCGCCGTTCACGACAAGCTGGCTTTCACCGCCCTGGTTGAAAAGGCCAAAGCAGCTCTGGTTTAATCCGGTTCTGTTTTATAGATGATAAAAGGAGGCTCAGGCCTCCTTTTTTGTTGCCTGCTGTTTTATGACGGCCAGGTAGCCAGCCTGATCAAGAGACGCGGCATTCGTCATATGCCAACAAACTAATAATGATCACCCATATCGACTTAAAGTGAGGTAGCACTTGGGGCTCACTCGATATAACAAAATGATTTGCAGGGAGAAAAGCCCACCATAACTATGGTCAGCGAAGGGGCTTTTTTTGTATTATTCCCCTCTTGACCTTATTTAGCCTAAAGGCTCCTGTTCCGGGAGTGGTGACGAGGAAGACATGCAACAGCTTGAAGAAGTAGTCGGCCAGGCCAGAGCCGAAATTGAGGGCGTGAGCGACATCGCCGCCCTCGACGAAATCCGGGTCAAATATCTGGGGAAAAAGGGCTTTTTTACCGAGCAGATGAAGGGCCTGGGCGCCTTGTCCGCCGAAGAGCGTCCCGCCGCGGGCGCCGTGATCAACCAGGCCAAACAGCAGGTTCAGGATGCCCTGAACGAGCGTCGTGAAGCCCTCGAAGTCGCCGTGTTGAACCAGAAGCTGGCCGCCGAGACCATCGACGTCAGCCTGCCGGGCCGTCGCATCGAGAATGGCGGCCTGCACCCGGTGACCCGCACCATAGAGCGCATCGAGCGCCTGTTTGGCGAGATGGGCTTCAAGGTTGCCCGTGGTCCCGAGATTGAAGATGGCTTCCACAACTTCGATGCGCTGAACATCCCGGCTCACCACCCGGCGCGTACCGATCACGACACCTTCTACTTCAATCCTGATCTGATGCTGCGTACCCACACCTCGGGCGTGCAGATCCGCACCATGGAACATCAGCAGCCGCCGATCCGCATCATAGCGCCGGGCCGCGTCTATCGTAACGACTACGACATGACCCATACCCCGATGTTCCACCAGGTCGAAGGCCTGCTGGTGGACGAGCATGCCAGCTTCACCGAGCTGAAGGGGATCCTGCACGACTTCCTGCGCAACTACTTCGAGGAAGACCTGACCATCCGCTTCCGTCCTTCCTACTTCCCGTTCACCGAGCCGAGCGCCGAAGTGGACGTGATGGGCAAGAACGGCAAATGGCTGGAAGTGCTGGGTTGCGGCATGGTGCACCCGAACGTGCTGCGTTCGGTCGGCATCGATCCGGAAAAATACTCCGGCTTTGCCTTCGGCATGGGCGTCGAGCGCCTGACCATGCTGCGTTACGGGGTCAACGACCTGCGTGCCTTCTTCGAAAACGACCTGCGCTTCCTCAAGCAGTTCAAGTAAGGGCGAGAGAACATGAAATTCAGTAAATCCTGGGTGATGGAGTGGGTCCGCACCGAGTTGAGTGACAACGCACTGGCCGAGCAGATCACCATGGCCGGTCTGGAAGTGGACGCCGTGGAAGCGGTGGCCGGCCAGTTCAACAATGTGGTGGTGGGCGAAGTGGTCGAGTGCGGCCAGCACCCGGACGCCGACAAGCTGCGGGTGACCAAGGTCAACGTGGGCGAGGCCGAGCTGCTGGACATCGTCTGCGGTGCGCCGAACTGCCGTCAGGGCCTCAAAGTGTGCGTGGCCAAGGTCGGGGCGACCCTGCCGGGCGACTTCACCATCAAGAAAGCCAAGCTGCGCGGCCAGCCGTCTCACGGCATGCTCTGCTCCTTCAGCGAGCTGGGGATCGACGTCGACGCCGATGGCATCATCGAGCTGCCACTTGACGCCCCCATCGGGACCGATATTTGCGACTACCTCGCGCTCAACGACGTCAGCATCGATGTGGATCTGACCCCGAACCGTGCCGACTGCCTCGGCATTGCGGGGCTCGCCCGCGAGATCGGCGTGCTCAACAGCGTGGACGTGGTCGAGCCGACCTGGACGCCGGCTGTTGCCACCATAGACGCCACCTTCCCGATCCGGGTTGAAGCGCCGGCGGATTGCCCTCGTTATCTGGGCCGCGTCATCAAGGGGCTGAACCTGCACGCCCAGAGCCCGCTCTGGATGCAGGAGAAGCTGCGCCGTGGCGGCATTCGCTCCATCGACGCCATCGTCGACATCACCAACTACCTGCTGCTGGAATATGGTCAGCCGATGCACGCCTTCGATCTGGCCAAGCTGGAAGGGGAACTGGTGGTGCGCCGTGCCAAGGCCGACGAGCCCATGACCCTGCTCGATGGCAACGAGGTGAAGCTCAAGGAAACCACGCTCGTCATTGCCGATGCCCAGGGCCCTGCCTGCATGGCAGGTATCTTCGGCGGCGATCGCACCGGTGTCTCCGAGACCACCACCGACATCCTGCTGGAGTGCGCCTTCTTCGCGCCGCTCTCCATCACCGGTCGTGCCCGTGCCTACGGTCTGCACACCGACTCCTCCCACCGCTTCGAGCGTGGGGTGGATCCCGAGCTGCAGGCCAAGGTGATGGACAGGGCCACCCGTCTGCTGCTGGATATCTGCGGCGGCGAAGCCGGTCCGGTCATCGAGGTCAAATCCGAGGCCCATCTGCCAAAGGCTGCCCCCATCCGCTTGCGCCGCACCAAGCTCGACAAGGTGATCGGCATCAGCGTGGCGGATGCTCAGGTGGTCGAGATCCTGACTCGCCTTGGCATGCAGGTAACCGTTGAGGCTGACGGCTGGACCGCGCTGGCACCCTCCTGGCGTTTCGACATCGCCATCGAGGAAGACCTCATCGAGGAAGTGGCCCGCATCTACGGCTACAACAACATCCCGAATCTCAAACCCGCCGCATCGCTAGCGATGGTGGAGCAGGCCGAAGGGCAGGTGACCCTGAAGCGGGTGCGCGACCTGCTGGTTGACCGCGGCTTCCAGGAAGCGATCACCTACAGCTTCGTCGATCCCAAGGCTCAGCAGACCCTGTTCCCGCAGAGCGATGCCATAGTGCTGCCGAACCCGATCTCGGTCGAGATGTCCGCCATGCGCGTCTCTCTGTTCCCGGGTCTGGTACAGGCCGTGGTTTACAACCAGAACCGTCAGCAGCCGCGGGTGCGCCTGTTCGAGCAGGGCCTGCGCTTCATCAAGGACGAGAATGCCGAGAACGGCATCCGTCAGGAGCCCATGCTGGCCGGCATCATCACCGGCAACCAGGGTGACGAGCACTGGGACATCAAGAGCCGCGCCGCCGACTTCTTTGATCTGAAAGGGGATCTGGAAGCGGTACTGGATCTGACCGCCGAAGGGGCCACCTTCACCTTCGAGCGTGCCGAGCACAGCGCCCTGCACCCGGGCCAGAGCGCGGCCATCCTGCGCAATGGCGCCGTGATCGGCCATATTGGCGTGATCCACCCGAGCCTCGAGAAGAAGCTGGGACTCAAGAGCCGGGCCGTGATGTTCGAGCTGGAGCTGGACAAGCTGACCCCGGCCAAGGTGCCGGTTGCGGCCGAAGTATCCCGCTTCCCGGCCAACCGCCGCGACATCGCCGTGGTGGTGGACAGACAGATCCTGGCAGGCGACGTTCTGGCAGTAATTAAAAAAGTTGGCGGAAATCAGTTAGTTGGAATAAACTTGTTCGACGTATACCAGGGTGCTGGTATGGCAGAGGACAAGAAGAGCCTGGCCATCAGTCTCGTGTTGCAAGACACCCAGCGCACCCTGGAGGAGAAAGAGATCGCCGAGACCGTAGACAATGTCGTGCGGGCCCTTGGTGAAGAGTTGAATGCATCCTTGAGGGATTGATCTATGGCGCTTACCAAAGCCGACATTGCAGAGCACCTGTTCACCCAGCTCGGGATGAGCAAGCGTGAAGCCAAAGATATGGTGGAAGCCTTCTTTGAGGAGATCAGACAAGCGCTTGAACGCGGTGAGCAAGTCAAGATTTCAGGCTTCGGTAACTTCGATCTTCGCGAGAAGAACCAGCGTCCCGGACGCAACCCCAAGACGGGGGAGGATATTCCCATCAGCGCCCGTCGCGTGGTGACCTTCCGGCCCGGCCAGAAGCTCAAGGCCAGGGTAGAAAATGTTGAACCCAACGAGTGACAAAAAGCCAGGCAATCGCCTGGCTTTTCCGTTTCGATGATAAAAATCCTGCTTCTGTCCGGCGCGCTGCTGGCCCTGCCACTGCGTGCCGCCATGCTTCCCCTGTCACCCGGTACCCAGGCCTATGCCGATTCGCTCACCGGGTTGACCTTCTGCTATCCCGCCCTGCAGCGCCCTCCTTATCTGGAAGAGCAGGGGGGGTTGCTCATCGATCAGGTGACGCGCCTGGCAGGACTGCTGCCGGTGCCGCTGCGCTTCGAGACCCTGCCCAGCTGGGCGGCGACCCTGCAGGCCCTGCAGGATGGGCGCTGCGATCTCGTTCCCCATGTGGGACCATTGCGGCATTCACCGTCCGGCATGGGGCTGAGCCGGGCCATGCTGGAGGCGGAGTCCGCCATTCTCTACCGGGGGGAGCTGGATAAGGCCAGGTTTCTGATGTCGCCCATCTGGCAAGCACAGGACATCCTGACGCGGCTCTATCCCCACGCATCCCAGCTGCAGCTGACCGAGGCGGAGAACTGGTACGGCGCCCTGGTGGCGGGGCGGGGCAGCGCCTACCTCGGCGACTATCTGCAACTGCGTTACCTGATGCGGGAGTACCCGGACGAGGGGCTCAGGTTGCGTCGCCTGCGCAGCGACGATCTGGTGATCAGCTACCGGCTGATGATGCGAGACAAGCCCGAGCTGCGCGAGTTGGTGGACACGGCGATCCGCTTCCTGCCGCCGGGCAGCCTCTATCGGGATCTGGGGCGTTACCTGCCCCAGAGCGAGCAGGATGTGAACCCCTTGCACTTCACCGACAAGGAGCAGGCCTGGCTCGTGGGCAAGGCCCACACCATCAGGGTGGTGGCGGATCCCGGCTTCATGCCCTACAGCGGCGTCAGCCAGCAGGGAGAGCTCATCGGCTGGAGTGCGGATGTCTTGCGGGAAGTGAGCCGGCAGACGGGGCTGCGCTTCGAGCTGGTGCCAGCCGCCAGCAAGGAGGAGGCGCTGGCCAAGCTGCGCAGCGGGGAGGCGGCCATGATGGCCGGCCTGCTGGAGTCTCCGGCGCTGGGGTCGGAGTTTGAATTCACCCGGGTGGTGGCGACCAGTCGCTACGCCCTGGTCAGCCGCAAGCAGGGGGCCCCCAGATCCCTGGCGGAGGTCAGCGGCAAGGTGATGGTCCCCAGGATGCTCTATGACACCAGCCTGCTCGCCCGCTTCGGCCAGCACGAGTGGGAAGTGACCGACAACCTGCTGCAAGGGCTGGCGGCGGTACAGCACGGCGATGCCCAGGCCATGCTGGCGGAGCTGTACCAGCTGCAATACCCCCTTCGCAACAACCAGTTGAGTGACCTCGCCATCACTGAGCTGCCCCAGCGCTTTGGCCTCGGCTTTGCCATCCGGCCGGGCCAGTCCAGACTGGCGGGGGTGCTGGAGCAGAGCCTGATGACCATCAATGATCGCCAGGTGAACGAGCTGGATCAGCGCTGGCGGCGTCTCGTCCTGAACCAGCAGGAGGGGGTCAGCTACGGCTTCTGGCTCGGCTCCGTCATGCTGGCCCTGGTGATCAGCATGGCGGTGATCTGGCTGATCTGGCGCTCCCGCCAGCAGCTGGCCCAGGAGGCGCGGGAGCGCCAGAAGGCGGAGCAGGCGCTGGCGCTGGAGAGCAAGTTCCGGGAATCCCTCTTCCAGGCGCTGCCGGTCCCCGTGTTTCTTCGCAATGACAAGGGGGAGGTGATCAAGCGCAACAAGCGGGCCAAGCGGATGGAGGCGCGCTACGCCGCCGATCTGGTGCTGCCTGCGCCCCAGTTGCAGGGGGCGGAGGGGGAGCTGGCGCTGCACGAGCAGGTCTACTCCTATGCCCAGATCCCGCTGCGCCTGGGGCCGCAGGCCCCGGCCGGGGATCTCATCGCCCTCTCGGACATCAGCGCCCTGCGCGAGCGCACCCGGTTGCTGCGCCAGGCGGAGCGGCGCCTGCGGGCCCTGACCAATACGGTGCCCGGCGTGGTGCTGCAATTCACCCTGCTGGACGGGGCCATCACCCGGGTGGAGTTTGTGAGCCGCGGCAGCCACGAGCTGCTGGGGCTGGCCAGCCAGCAGATCCGGAGCAATCCCAACGAGACGCTCACTCGCATCTCTCGCCAGGACAGGCGCGAGATGCGGGCTCCCATGCTGACCATGTTGCAGGCGGGGCGCCCCTTCTCCCATCTGCTGCGCTACCAGCACCCAGCCAAGGGGCTGCGCTGGCTGCAGTTCTCCGGCAGGGGACGTCGCCAGGGGGAGGGGTGGCGCGTCTACGGGGTGGTGCAGGATGTGACCAGCAGGGTGGAGCAGGAGCACTCCCTGCAGCTCTCCCACGAGCAGGCCCAGCAGGCCGTGCTCGCCAAGGGGCGTTTCCTCGCCGCCGTGAGCCACGAGATCCGCACCCCCATGAACGCCATGCTCGGCCTGCTGGAGTGGCTGGATCAGACCGCGCTCTCTGCCGAGCAGGCCTCGGTGCTGGCGCACGTCAGGCAGGCGGGCAACGAGTTGCTGGGGCTGCTCAACGACGTACTCGACTTCAGCCGCAACGAGACGCGCCAGCTGCGGCTCTCCTTGCAGCCCACGGATCTGGTGGAGCTGTGCGAACACGTGGCGGCGGTGCACTGGTCCAAGGCGCGCTCCCGGCATCTGCAGCTGCGCCTCAACCTGGATCCGGCGCTGCCCGCCCTGATGGAGCTCGATCCCCACAGGGTGCAGCAGGTGCTGCACAACCTGCTCTCCAACGCCATCAAGTTCAGCGAGCGGGGAGAAGTGGTGCTGTGGGCTCGCCGGCAGGGGGAGTGGATCTGGTGCGGCGTGGACGATCAGGGGCCCGGCATCAGCGCCGAGCTGCTGCCCCGGTTGTTCCAGCCCTTCGAGCAGGGGGAGGAGCCGGGACAGATCCGGGCCCAGGGCACGGGGCTCGGGCTCGCCATCTGTCGCCAGTTGATGGAGCAGATGGGCGGCGAGATCCGGGTCGAGCCCGTGGCCACCGGCGGCAGCCGCTTCATCTGTGTCTGGCCCCTCAGACAGGTGCAGGAGAAAGCGCCCTGGCAGCCCAGAGTCAAGCGGCTGTCCCTGCAACTGCCCCCCGAGGAGCAGGCCTACCTGCGTCCCTGGCTCGCCGAGCTGGGGGTCGCCGAGGATGGGATGGCCCCCGGCCTCGGCGTCCTGGTGGATGAGCGGGGGCTGCGCGCCTGGTCCTGGCAGGGGGAGCCCTGGATCCCGGGCTCCGTGGTCAGCCTGCTGCAACCCAGGCTTGCCCAGGAGGGGGAGGAGATCAGGGATCTGCCGGGCGCCGGCCTGCGCGTGCTCCTGGTGGAAGATCACGAAGTGAACCGGGTGCTGATCAGCATGCAGCTCGGTCAGCTGGGGGCCCGGGTACTGAGCGCCGCCAACGGCCGCCTGGCCCTCGACATCCTGCGATCGGAGACGGTGGATCTGGTGCTGACCGATCTGCAGATGCCGGTGATGGACGGGGCCGAGCTGTGCAGGCAGCTGCGGGCCTCGGCACACTGGCAGCATCTGCCGGTCTACGTGATCACTGCCGATCTCAGCGAGCAGGCGGCGCAGCGGCTCGCCGAGTGCGGCTGCCAGGGACATCTGGACAAGCCCGTGCTGCTGAAGGAGCTGGCCATCCTGCTGCGCACCGTCTCCGGTCGCAACGGCGCTGAGGTGGCACAGGCTCCTCAGGCCATGCCCCTGTCCGCGCTGCTGAGCCCGGCCCTCATCGGAATTTACCTGACCTCGGTTCGCCAGGAGCTGGCGGACATTGAGCAGTGCCTAGCACAAGGGGACCCCCATGCCCTCAATGCGGCTTTACACAAGATGAAGGGGGCCGCCAAAATGGTGGGGGCCACCTCGCTGGTCCGGGTGATCGACCGTTGGCAGGAGGCCCCCGACCACCCCCTTGCAACTGAGTTGAGGCTGGCCGTGGAAGAGGTCTGTCGGCAACTGGGCGAAAGAGCATGAGATGATCATCACCGATGAAGAGTTGTTGGCCCTGCTGGAGTCGGATGACAGCCAGGGGCCCGTGTTTCACCCCGTCAGCGTCTATGCCCTGGACGCCGCCTCCCATCAGGCGGCGAAGGCGGCGGGCCTGCCGGCCTACGCCAGCCTGCATCGCACCCTGCCCGATGCCGGCTGGCAATGGGAGGGACTGTTTGCCGCCGGGGCCATCGCCCTGTTCGATCCCGCCTCCCATGCCGGGGCCGACTACCTGCCGCAACTGCTGACCCCGGGAGTGGGGATCTATCGCCTGTCAGATCCCTGGCTCGAAGGGGTACAGGCACGGGAGCGAGAGTGGCGGGCCTGGCTTGCCCGGTTGCAGATCCTGCTGCTCGAGGATCACCCCTTCCAGGGGGCCTGCATCCAGCAGGAGATCCAGGCCCTGGGGACACCCTGCCACTGGGTGCAGGATGGCGAAGGTTGCCTGCGGGCCCTGGAGGAGGGGGGCGTGGGGCTGCTTATCTGCGATCTCAGCCTGGCGGAGCAGGATGCCATCAGCCTGCTGATGAGCCATCCCCAATATCGTCACAGCGGCCTGCCCATCATACTGCTCTCCGCCCACGATCAGACCCTGATCGACGGGGCCAGGCGTCTGCTGCACGACGCGGGTTTCAACGTGCTGGCGGCCCTGGCCAAGCCGCTGCAGAGCGACGATCTGCTGCGGCTGCTCAAGGTGCTCTATCTGGGGCCCCAGCGCCGGCGCCGACTCGGTGGCCTGAAGCGAACCATCCGCAGTTGGCAGGGGGAGCAGAGGGGGCAGCTTGGCCTGCTGGCGGAGGCGGAGTCGTTCACGCTGCCCGTCTGGCTGACCCTGAATGGCCTGTCGCCGCACTGGGAACCGCTCAAGGCCTGGCTGGAGCACCACGGGCGTCCGGCGAGCGAGCTGACCCTGGTCATCCATCGGCGGGATAACCTGCTGAGCCATGCGGATCGCTTCGCCCTGGTGTTGCAGGCAAGCCTGGCGGGGGCGAGGCTGGCCCTGCTGCTCGACAACGCTCAGCACCTGCCGTTCGATCTGCTGGAGCGTCTGCCGCTGCAATCCCTGCTGCTGGGGCAGCACATGCTGCCCGAGCTGGAGGCGATGGCCGCGGATTCCCTGCTGGCCCGCTTCATCCAGCGGGCCAGGGAGCTCGGCATCGCCCTCTACCTCGATGATCCCTTCAATCTGCTCGACGCCGCACAGTGGCAGGACTACGGCATGGCGGGGCGCTGGTAAGCCGTGCCGCACTATCTCTGCTGGCCCCTCGATGAGGCGCGCCTGGACAGGGGTCTGAGCGGCTGGACGTCCCCCGTCTCGCGGGCTTCCCTGCCGGTGAAGATGACCGTGGGCGGGGTGCGCTGCCGGCTGCAGGAGCTGGCTGGCAGCGATCCCGAGCGCGTGCGGGCCGCCTATGAGGCGCTGAGCGAGCAAAGCGTCTACCTGCGCTTCATGCGCGCCAAGCAGCCCCCGACCCCGGAGCAGCTCGCGCTCTTTCTCGACTACCCCAGGGCGCCCCAGATAGGGCTGCTGCTCACCGATGAGCAGGGCCTGCCGCTGGCCATGGCCCAGTCCGTGCGCCGGCGCCTGCATCCCGACAGGGCCGAGTTCTCCTGCATAGTGGCGGATCATTTCCAGCATCGCGGCGCCGGGCGGCGCATCCTGCTGGCGCTGGCCCTGCTGGCGCACGGGGAGGGGATCCGGGAGTGGACCGCCGAGGTGCTGGGCCAGAATCGGCCCATGCTGGCGCTCTTGAAGGGGCTGGGGCTGCCGCTGACCCTGGTGACGGGGCGGGAGATGGTCTTCGCCAGGCTGGACCTGAGCGTCCTGGCGGGTCGTATTGCTGCCCGGCCATAAGACCAAGGGCGAATGGGCCGGCCCCCTCTCTTGTGCTAAGGTCAGCCTGTCACCCGTTGGAGGAGAACAACCATGGTGCAGTCAGCCAAACATATCGTGATCCTCACCGGTGCCGGCATCTCGGCCGAATCCGGTATCAAGACCTTTCGGGCCTGTGATGGCCTCTGGGAGGAACACAGGGTGGAAGACGTGGCGACCCCGGAGGGCTATGCGCGAGATCCCGAACTGGTGCAACGCTTCTACAATGCCCGGCGCCATCAGTTGCAGCGGGACGAGATCCACCCCAACCCTGCCCACTATGCCCTGGCCCGCCTCGAGCGCCTGTTGCCCGGGCGCGTGACCCTGATCACCCAGAACATCGACAACCTGCACGAGAGCGCGGGCAGCAAGAACCTCATCCACATGCACGGGGAGCTGCTCAAGGCGCGCTGCCCGGGGTCGGGCCAGGTGATCGAATGGCGCGGGGATCTCCACCAGCACGAGCTCTGCTCCTGCTGTCAGCTGCCCCAGCCGCTACGGCCTCATGTGGTCTGGTTCGGCGAGATGCCGCTCGGGCTGGATCGCATCTATTCCGCCCTGGCCCAGTGCGATCTCTTCCTCTCCATCGGTACGTCCGGCGCCGTGTATCCGGCTGCCGGCTTCGTGCATGAGGCCGGCCTGAACGGAGCCCATACAGTGGAGCTCAATCTAGAGCCGAGCGAGGTGGGAAGCCAGTTTGACGAGAAGCGCTACGGCCCGGCATCCCTGCTGGTGCCGGCCTTCGTGGACGAACTGCTGCAAAGCTGCGGCGTGCACCAGCCCAGACAGATAGAGGGGCACAACTGGATGGAGATGCGTGGCTCATAACTATTGAGAATAAACACAGTTGCATTGGCTCTATGAAGTCGCCACACTGACTCCAACAACAAGGATGTGGCTGGCGAAACATATATGGATATTCGAAAGTTCGGGTTCATTTCCCTTCTGCTGGTGCTGATCTCATTCGGGACTCAGGCTGCTACTCCCCTGCTGCAATTGATCCTGCCGGACAAGCGGGAAGTCACCCTGGACGAGGCGGCACTGGCCGCCTTGCCCCAGGTGGAATTCGAGACGGCCACCCCCTGGACCGTCGGTGTCCACCGCTACCGCGGTCCGACCCTGGTCAGCGTGCTGGCGGCGCAAGGGGCCGCCGGGGCCAGCGTGCTCGATGTGGTGGCGCTCAATGGCTACCGACAACGGGTCGATCTCTCCCTGTTTGCCAAGGTGCCGCTCACCCTGGTGCGCCATCAGGATGGCAAGCCGCTGACCCGCCGCAACAAGGGGCCGCTCTGGCTGCTGATCCCTCTCTCGGCGCACCCCGAGATGGATGTCTCCGCCATCCACAACAACATGGTCTGGCAGACGATCCGCATCGAGGTCGTCAAGTGACCCGTCGACAGCGCCACAATCTGCTGCTGGCAGCCATCTCGCTCTGCTTCCTGTTTTCCTCCGTGTGGGGCCTCTATCTGCAGAGCCGGCACGAACAGCTGGTCGACATCTTCTACCGCAACACCCACTGGAACATCAGCCAGGTGATGCTGGAATCCCAGCGTTTCCTCTACGACCTGCGCCTCTACCGGGCCGACGGCCTCGACATGGAGACCCTGAGCCTGGATTACGATCTGCTGTGGAACCGGCTGGATGTGTTTCTGGTCGGCACCGAAACCGCAGATGCCCGCACCCGGCATGGGCTGGGCGAGGTGTTGACCAGGCTGTTTGACGAGATCAAAATGCTGGAGCCCCAGGTCCAGGCCGGTGCGCTGCAAAAGGGCGAGGCCCTCGATCGGGCGCTGGTCCGGATTGCCGACCTGACCCGCCAGGTGGAGCTGATAGGGGATCAGATCCTCTCCGGTCAGGAGCGGGAGGCGTCCCTCAACCAGCTGCGTCAGAGCTTGTTCTGGATCCAGATCTGGCAGCTGATCCTGCTGGTGATGGGGGGCGTGCTGGTCTTCGCCCTGATCCGCACCAACCTGCAGAATCGCCGGCTCTCCCTGCTCGATCCCATGACCCGGCTGGGCAACCGCCGGGCCTTGCAGGGGCAGCTCAGGCAGTCCCTGCAGCGAGGCCGGATCCAGGCCTTGGTGGTGCTCGATCTCAAGCGGTTCAAGCAGGTCAATGATCTGCTCGGCTACCAGGTCGGTGATCGCCTGTTGCAGGCGGTCGCCGCGAGGCTGCGGCAAGCCTGTCCCGGCCTGGCCTATCGCCTGGGGGGAGATGAATTTGCCGTGGTGCTGGCCACCGACCATGAGGAGCTCGAGGCCCGCATGGAGGCCATGGTGAATCTGCTGCAGTTCGAGTTCGTGACCCGGGAGAGCAGTTTCGACCTCGCCTGCCGCTTCGGGGTGGCCAGGGTCGAGGGGGGCGAGGAGGCCGAGCAGCTGCTGGAGCAGGCCATATTGGCACTGAATGAAGCCAAACGCAGCAATGGCACCCTGGTCTGGTACCAGTCGGCGATGAAGGCTACCCTCAGCATGAACCAGCGGCAACTGCACCAGTTGCGGGAGTGGCTGGCGGGGGCGGCGCCCTCGCCCCTGGAGACCGTCTTCGAGCCCCTGCAAGACGAGCGGGGAGAGCGGGTGACGGCCATCGGCGTGCGCTGGCGGGTGGGGCAGCAGGTGTGTGACGTGGACTGGATGCAGGAGCGCGGCGTTCTCGGTCCCGTGGTGGCCAGGCTGCTGATGGACGCGGATCTCCGCCAGCCCCTGCTGCTAGCGCTGCGCCAGCCGTCGCAACTGGCCCATGTGCTGGCCTTCCTGCCGTCCCTGCCACAAGGAGCACTGATCCTGGCGCTGCCGACCCTGACGGAGGACGTGGCCCTGCTGGACAAGGTGCGCCAGCGTGACTGCGTGCTGGCGCTGGGTGAGCTCGGCAGCCGGGTTCCCGCGCTCTTGCAGGCGGGCTGGCCGATCCGCTACTGGCTGCCCGACCCCTCCGATCACCTTGCCCTGCTGCACCCCCTTGCCAGGCAACTGGGGTTGCGGCGCCTGAACCGTACGGAGGCGGCGGGGCAGGGCGACGTGCTCAAGCAGCGCGAGCCCTATTGACGGGGCAAGGAAATGCAAAAGGGCGGCTCGGGCCGCCCTTCTCATATCTGCTGATCCTCAGGAGGCCTTGCCGTCCGGGGAGGGGAAGGGGGCACAGGAGTTCCTGATCACCAGATCCGGCT
Source organism: Aeromonas sp. FDAARGOS 1409 (assembly GCF_019048705.1). Taxonomy (NCBI): domain Bacteria; kingdom Pseudomonadati; phylum Pseudomonadota; class Gammaproteobacteria; order Aeromonadales; family Aeromonadaceae; genus Aeromonas; species Aeromonas sp. FDAARGOS 1409. Next base: position 3,599,490 of record NZ_CP077395.1, on the reverse strand, counting down.
CCACGGTGATCCTGCGATTGTCTATCTGCTCGCCATTGATGCGAGCCAGCAACCGGGTGACGGCGAGGCGGCCCAGCTCCTCCTTGGGCTGGTTGACCGTGGTGAGTGGCGGCGACATGAACTGGGCCAGTGCCACGTTGTCATAGCCGACGATGGAGAGGTCGCGCGGGATCACCAGCCCCGCCTGATGGGCGGCACTGATAGCCCCCATCGCCATCATGTCGTTGCAGACAAAGAGGGCGGTGGGGCGCACGGGCTGTGCCAGCAGACGCTCCATGGCGGCGGCACCGCTGGCGCAGTCGAAGTCCCCCTCCTGGATCCAGGCCGGATTGACGGCGAACCCCGCCTCCTGCATCGCCTGCTCGAAGCCTGCCAGCCGCTGATCGGCGGGGGCGCGCTTGTGGGGACCCGTGATGCAGCCGATGGCGGTGTGGCCCAGCCCCAGCAGGTGGCGGGTCGCCAGGTAGCCGCCGCGATGGGAGTTGTCGGCGATGAGATCCACGTCGCCGTTCTCCATGCCCCAGTCCATCACCACCACCGGCAGGCTCTTGAGCCAGTCGAGCTGGTTGAACACCTCCTGCTGCCCCTCGCTGCACATGATCAGCAGGCCATCCACTCGTTTTCTGAGCATCATCTTGAGGTAGGAGAGGGCGGTCTCGGCCTGTCCCTCGGTGTTGCCCAGCATGAGGTTGTAACCCTGCTCGAAGCAGTAGCGCTCCACCCCGCGCACCACCTCGGCGAAGAAGGGGTTGCTGGAGGTGGTAACCAGCATGCCGATGCTGTTGGTCTCCTTCACCTTGAGGCTGCGGGCCACCAGGCTGGGGGCATAGTTGAGCTCGCGCATGGCGGCGAAGACCCGCTCCCGGGTCTCCTCGGCCACGAAACGGGTCTCGTTGATGACATGGGAGACTGTGGTGGTGGAGACCCCCGCCTGCGCCGCCACCTCCTTGATATTGGCCATCAGTGTCCCTGCGCCGTCTGTTCAAGGAGGAAGGATTCCACCTCATGCTTGCTCGGGATGGAGCTCTGGGCCCCGAAGCGGGTCACCGAGAGCGCCGCCGCGCCGTGGGCGAAGCGCACCGCGTCGTGGAAGTCTGCGCCGGCGAGCTCGGCCGCCAGCAGGGCACCGTTGAAGGTGTCGCCTGCTGCCGTGGTATCCACCGCCTTGACCCGAAAGCCTGGAATAAGTTGCTGTAGTGTCCCGTTGCTGCAATAGACCCCCTGGGAACCCAGGGTGATCATCACCTCCGCTATGCCCATCTGGTGGAAGCGGGCGGCGGCCTGGGCCGCACTCGCCTCGTCGGTGACCTTGACCCCGGTCAGCAGCTCCGCCTCGGTCTGGTTCGGGGTGATGAGATCCACCAGCGCCAGCAGCTCCTGCGAGAGCGGCCGGGCAGGCGCGGGGTTGAGCACCACCCGGGTGTCGTGGGCACGGGCCAGACGGGCGGCCTCCAGCACAGTCTCCAGGGGCACTTCCAGCTGCAGCAACAGGGTGTGGGCAGCGGCGATCAGTCCTTCGTGGCCTTTCACCACGGCCGGGGTGAGGGCGCCGTTGGCCTCGGCGGAGATGCCGATGCTGTTCTCCCCCTCGTCGCTCACATAGATGATGGCGATGCCGGTGGGGAGCTTGGGGTCGAGCGCGACGGCGCTCACGTCGATGCCGTCCTGGGCGAAGCCTTCTCTCATCTGGCGGCCGATGGCGTCATCGCCGATGCGGGCGATGAAGGAGACTTCTGCACCTAACCGAGCGGCGGCCACCGCCTGGTTGGCGCCCTTGCCGCCGGGTACGACCTGATAGCTGTGACCGGTCAGGGTTTCACCGGGGCGGGGAAAGTGGGGGACACGCAGCACGTGATCCGCATTGACGCTGCCGAGGACTACGAGACGATTCATTCCTATCACCCTTGTTGAGAACATCCTGATCTGGGTGGGCCCAGATCGGGAGGCTCTGCCGGAGAAAGGGGGAGGCGAGCCTCCCCCCACAGACTTACTTGTTGACGATCTGCAGCGGTACCGGGATGGATTTTTCCACCGGCTGGCCCTTGAGCACCTTGTCGGCGGTTTCCACGCCGATGGCGCCGATGAGGGCGGGCTGCTGAGCCACGGTGGCGGCCAGTTTACCCTTGGCCACGGCGGCCTTGCCATCGTCGGTGCCGTCGAAGCCCACGATCATCACCTCTTTGCCGGCGGCCTGCACGGCGCGGATGGCCCCCAGCGCCATCTCGTCATTCTGGGCGAACACCGCCTGCACGGTCGGGTGCGCCGCCAGCAGGTTCTCCATGACGTTCAGACCCTTGGTGCGGTCAAAGTCGGCGGGCTGGGAGGCCAGCACTTCCAGCTTGTTGGCGGCCACCGCCAGGGCGAAGCCTTCGCCGCGGTCACGGGCGGCGGAGGTGCCGGCGATCCCTTCGAGCTGGATCACCTTGGCGCCGCTGCCCAGCTTCTCGGCGATGAAGTCGCCGGCCAGCTTGCCGCCCGCCACGTTGTCGGAGGCGATGTGGGCCTTGACCTTACCCTGGGCCGCACCGCGGTCCAGGGTCAGCACCGGGATGCTGGCCTTGTTGGCCAGACGGATGGCGTTGCCCACGGCTTCGGAGTCGGTCGGGTTGATCAGGATGGCGTTGACCTTGCGCACGGTGAGATCTTCCACGTTGGAGAGCTCCTTGGCCGGGTCATTCTGGGAGTCCAGCACCACCAGCTCGTAGCCAAGTTCCTTGGCCTTGGCTTCGGCCCCCTCCTTCATGGTGACGAAGAAGGGGTTGTTGAGGGTGGAGACCACCATGGCCAGGGTCTGATCGGCGGCCTGGGCGGTACCCAGCACGGACATGATGGCGGCAGCGAGCAGGGTATTGAGCTTTTTCATCATTTCATTCCTTGTGTGTGGCTTGTGGTATCAACGGTTGCTTTTGTTATCGATCATCACGGCGAGCAGGATCACGCTGGCCTTGGCGATCATCTGGTAATAGGAGCTGACGTCGAGCAGGTTGAGGGCGTTGTTGAGGAAGCCGATGATGAGGGCGCCTATCAGGGTCCCCATGATGCGGCCCTTGCCCCCCATCAGGCTGGTGCCCCCCAGCACCACGGCGGCGATGGCATCCAGCTCGTACCCCATGCCGGCAGTCGGCTGGGCGGAGGAGAGGCGGGAGGTGACGATGAGCCCGGCCAGTGCCGACAGCATGCCGCACAGACCGTAGACCGCGAGCTTGACCCGATCCACATTGATGCCGGAGAGGCGGGTGGCCGACTCGTTGCCTCCCAGGGCATAGATGTAGCGGCCCAGGCGAGTGTGGTTGAGCAGGTACCAGGCCAGCAGGAAGACGATGGCCATCAACCAGATGGGCACCGGCAGGCCGAGCAGGTAGCCGGTTCCCAGCCAGGCGAAGTGATCGGCGCCGTCACTGAAGCCGGTGGAGATGGGACGCCCCTCGGTGTAGACCATGGTGATGCCGCGCAGGGCGGTCATGGTGACCAGGGTGGCGATGAAGGCCTGCACCTTGCCCTTGGCGATGATGAGGCCGCTGATGCCGCCGAGCAGGGCGCCGGCCCCCAGAGTGAGGGGGATCACCAGGGCGATGGGCAGCTCCATGGCGACCATGGTGGCGGCCAGGGCGCCGCACAGGGCCAGTACCGAGCCGACCGACAGATCGATGCCGGTGGTGAGGATGACCAGCGTCATGCCGACCGCCATGATGGCGTTGACCGAGGTCTGGCGCAGGATGTTGAGCAGGTTGTCGGCGGTGAAGAAGTTCGGGCTCAGGAAGGAAACCACGCCGATCAGCACCAGCAGCGCCACCAGGGATTTGTTCTCGATCCACCAGGCCTTGCTCATGATGCCGCGGCGGGGAAGGGTTTGGGTTGTCATTGTGCTGCCTCTTGCTCTGCTTGCCACTGTTTACCCACGGCGGCCGCCATCAGCTTCTCCTGATTGGCGTCCCGGGTATTGAACTCTGCGCTGATGCGCCCCTCGTGCATCACCAGGATGCGATCGCTCATGCCGAGCACTTCCGGCATTTCGGAGGAAACCAGGATGATGCTCATCCCCTCCTGCTTGAACTGGTTGATGAGCTGATAGATCTCCTTCTTGGCCCCCACGTCGACGCCGCGGGTCGGCTCGTCCAGGATCAGCACCTTGGGCCGGGTCAGCAGCCCCTTGGCGATGGCCACCTTCTGCTGGTTGCCGCCGGAGAGCAGCTTGATCAGCTGATCCTGGCTCGGGGTCTTGATGTTGAAGAGGCGCACGTAGTCCCCCACCGCCTGGCGCTCGGCCTGGCCGTCAATCTTGCCGGCGCGGATGAACTCGCCGAGGGCACAGAGGCTCATGTTCTCCCGCACGGAGAGCTCCAGCACCAGGCCGTCCCCCTTGCGATCCTCGGAGATGTAGGCGATGCCGGCCGCCAGGCCATCGGCCGGGCTCCTGGGGACCAGGGCGTGACCATCCACGGTGATGTCACCGCTGCTGATGGGGCTGGCGCCGTAGATGAGCTTCATCAGCTCGGTACGGCCAGAACCCATCAGGCCGCTGAAGCCCAGAATTTCCCCCTGACGCAGGGAGAAGCTCACCCCGCGCACGCCGGGGCCGGCCAGATCCTTGACCTGCAGGCTGATAGGGCCGAGCTCGCGCACCAGGCGCGGGTACTGCTCCTCCAGCCGGCGGCCCACCATCATCTCGATGATCCTGTCTTCGTCGAGATCGCTCACCGCCTGCTCGCCGATCCACTTGCCGTCCCGCAGCACTGTGACCCGATCACAGATCTCGAAGATCTCCTTGAGACGGTGGGAGATGTAGACGATGCCACAGCCCTGCTGGCGCAGTTCGCGAATGACGGTGAACAGCTGCTCTGTCTCGGTGTCGGTCAGCGCATCGGTGGGCTCGTCCATGATGATGACGCTGGCATCGAACGACAGCGCCTTGGCGATCTCCACCATCTGCTGTTCGCCGATGGAGAGATCCCCGAGTCGGGTGTCTGGGCCGTGTCTGACGCCCAGACGGGCCAGCAGACCGCTGGCCCGCTCGCGCAGCTGTTTGTGGTCGATGCTGCCAAAACGGGTACGGGGCTCGCGGCCGAGAAAGATGTTGGCGGCAATCGACAGTTCAGGCAGCAGGTTCAGCTCCTGGTGGATGATGCTGATCCCCTGATCCTGGGAGTCACGAGGGCCCTTGAAGTGGACCGGCTGGCCGCGGTAGCTGACGGTGCCCGCATCGGCCTGATAGATGCCGGTCAGCACCTTCATCAGGGTGGACTTGCCGGCGCCGTTCTCGCCGAGCAGGGCCATCACCTGGCCCGGATAGACCTTGAGGCCCGCCTCGTCGAGGGCGCGTACCCCGGGGAAGGTCTTGACGATCCCGGCGAGCTCCAGAATGGGCGAGGGGAGCGGGGAGCTTGTGCTCATGGCTGCGTCCTCCAAGACTTAGAACGCCACACCGGCGCAGAGGATGAGGTTGGCGTAGGGGGTCACCTCGCCGCTGCGCACAATCGCCTTGCTCTGGCGGGTGCGGGTCTTGAATGCCTCGTGCAGGCAGTACTCTATGGTGATGGGCTTGCCTTGGGCAGCGGCGTGCGCCTCCAGCTGATCCACCAGCGCCTGGTGAGCGGCGGGGCTGATCAGCTTGATCTCGCTCGCCATGATCACCTTCTCCACCACCAGATCGGTGAGCAGGGCGCTCAGCACTGTGTCAAGGCTGGGAGTGCCTGCCATCAGCGCCAGATCGATGCGCTCGGGACCCGCCGGTATGGGCAGCCCGGCGTCGCAGACGGTGATCTCGTCGGTATGGCCCATGTGGGCCACCAGCGAACTCAGGGGAGCGTTGAGCAGCTTGCCTCGTTTCATACAGCACCTCGGCGGTTTGTGACCGCATATCCGATATTGAGCAGGGCAACCGGTTACGCAACCGGTTGCGTCGTTGATGCGAAAGATAGGCGCTAACCGTTAACGGGTCTAGGTACAGATGACGAAAATGTGAAAACGATCTCAGTGATGGGGATCAAAAGAGGAAAAAGGGGTGCCAGAAGAGCACCCGTCAGGTCATAGGAACCGGGTGCCCGGGAGCGGGGTCGGTGCCTCGAGGGAAGAGCGACAGAATGGGGCGGGATCAGACGGCGAGCGCCTCCTGCACGGCGGGGCGGGCCTGCATGCGCCTGTAGTGGTCCGCCACCCCGGGAAACTCGTCGATGGCCACCCCATCGCTCTCGAGCCAGCTTGCCACCACGAACAGGTAGATGTCGGCCAGGCTGAAGCGCTCCCCCAGCACCCAGGGACCGGTCAGGTAGTGGCGCTCTATCTGGTCGAAACCCTCGCGCATGTTCTGGGGCATCTTGGCCAGCATGGCCGCGATGGCCTGCGCCTCATCGGCCCAGCGGCTGCCACGCCGGCCGTGGGCGTGGGCGACGTGCACGGTGGAGGCGAGGAAGCTGTGCACCTCCTGCATGCGGGCCAGCAGGAAGGGGTCCTCCAGGGGCGCCAGTTTGGCCTCCGGGAAGCGCTGGGCCACGTAGAGCAGCAGGGCTGGGGTCTCGGTCAGCACGCCCTGCTCGGTGACCAGGGCCGGTACCCGGCCCTTGGGATTGATGGCCAGATATTCAGGAGTACGCTGCTCGCCGGCGGCCAGATCGAGGCGCTTGACCCTGTGTGGGGCGCCGGCTTCCACCAGGGCGATGCGGACCGCCATGGCACAGGTGCCGGGGGCGAGATAGAGGGTCAGTTCGGACATGGCCGTTCTCCTTGTGTGAGCGATGGGGGAAGGAACCCGCCGATGAGTGCACCAGAGTCTGACGGGTCCAGGCATCATCCTACGCCCGTTGACGGCGGGGGCCAAGCCACGGAGTGCGCTGCCAGGGCTGGCCGTATTTTTGCGGCTGGTATCAACGGCTTTCTGAACGGAAGATAACAGGAAAAACGGCTACGCATGCCTGGTCAAACCGCTATAATGTGCCACCTTGGATCAGTCGCTAGTGAATGTTGGATAGTCAATTGAGTAATAGAATGCGGATCGGTGGAACCCTCGAACAGTCCCTCAGCCAGGGATACCGTCTGGACCTGCAAGGGGTGCTGAAAGAGGCGTGGCAGCAGACCCGGCGGACCGGTTTCGGCTTGGCGCTGGCCATCGCCGGTGTCATGGCAATCTGGATCCTGCTGAGCAATACCCTGCTGGCCCCCCATGTCGCCCAGGAAGGGGGGGACATGGACATGGCCCTGATCCTGAGCCTGCTCATCACAGTGATCATGTCCCCCATGACCTCTTCCCTCGACATGCTGGGGTTGCAGCAGTCGGTGGGAGTGCGGGCCCGGCCGAGCCAGGTGTTCGACTTCTTTCGCCACTTCCTGCGCCTGGGGAGCCTGAGCCTGCTCGGCAGCCTGATCACCAGCCTGTTCGGCCCCCTGTTCGAACTGCTGGGACTGCCGGTGATGCTGGCCTTCATTCCCTCTGCCCTGGTGGGCATGGGTCTGGTGTTCACCGTCCCCCTGGTGCTGGAGCGCGGCCTGTCACCGGCCCAGGCCATTCTGGTCTCCCTCAGGCTGTTTGCCCGCGGCTGGCCCAGCATAGTGTTGCTGCACGGGGTCATGCTGGCGCTCTTCTTCCTGGCGCTGATCCCCATGGGGCTGGGGCTTGTCTGGGTGGCGCCCCTCTATTTCAACTGCAAGGGGATCCTCTACCGGGATCTGTGCGGCGTCGCCGTGGAGGTGACCGAGGTGGCGGACAACGCCGGTGGGCAGGGGCCGGACCATTTCAATGCCTGACGGGCAGGCCGTGGCGATGGCCGATGTCGGCCCAGAAGAAGGCAAGATGCAAGAGGATGGCATATGACGAATCGACACGGGGTGGCGGCAGCCCTGCTGCTGGTGCCCATGCTGGGGCAGGCGGCGCCGTCCCTGGAGCTGGCCTACGGCACCTTCTACAGCCAGATGAAAACCTTCGCCAAGGGGGAGTTCGGCCACGCCAGGCTGGGGTTTTATCTGACCGATCCGCAAAATGGCCGGCGCTGCCTGCTCACTTCGGCCAGGGTCTCGACCCCGGACAGGGATGTGCCTGCCGAGGTCACGGTGGACAGCGAGCTGCGCCTGCCCTACGACGATGATCTCAATCTGGACAAGGCGACCGTGGTGGTCGAGCTCACCGAGCCACACGCCGCCTGCGACATGTCGGTGCAAGTGATGGCTGACGCCCCCGCCACCCCCGAGGTGCCGCTGGCGGAGATCGCCCTGCGCCAGCAGCAGATGCAGCAGTTGCTCGACAAGATGGCCGGCATGGTCGGCAAGTATTTCCTGCCGCGGATGGAAGGGGTGCGCTTCTCCCTGGTGGCGCCTTCGGGGACGGCCTACCTAGTCGAGGGCGCCCGCCAGGAGGCAGTGCCCTGGCAGCAGGGGCAACTGCTGCTGAGCAATGCCCAGCTGGCGGCCTTTGCCAACGGCAGGCTGCAACTGCAGGGAGAGATACTGCGGCTGACCCCCTGGTTGCACAAGGGCTGAAGAAGCCGGGTGCCAGACAGGCAAAGAAAAGGAGCGCATGGCGCTCCTTTTTCGTGCTCGCTGGTAGGGAGCTCAGCGCACCTCGATCACGTCCAGCATGTCCATCTCGTCGATGTCCAGCAGCGGCGCCTTGGGCAGCTCGGGCGGGTCGAATGCCTTGTCACCCCCGTCGATGATGCCGGAGTCCCGGTTGATGCTCTTGAAGTCAAATAGCTTGTGATCGAGCAGGTGGCTCGGGATCACGTCCTGGATGGCGGTGAACATGGTTTCGAGACGGCCGGGGAAGCGGCGATCCCACTCCTGCATCATCTGCTTGATGGCCTGGCGCTGCAGGTTCTCCTGGGAGCCGCAGAGGTTGCAGGGGATGATGGGGAAGGCCTTGACCTCGGCATAGCGCACCAGGTCTTTTTCCTTGCAGTAGGCGAGCGGGCGGATCACCACGTTCTTGCCATCGTCGCTCACCAGCTTGGGCGGCATGGATTTCAGCTTTCCGCCGTAGAACATGTTGAGGAACAGGGTCTCGAGGATGTCGTCCCTGTGATGGCCGAGGGCAATCTTGGTGCAACCCAGCTCCTGGGCGGTACGGTAGAGGATGCCGCGGCGCAGGCGGGAGCAGAGCGCGCAGGTGGTCTTGCCCTCCGGCACCTTCTCCTTGACGATGGCGTAGGTATCCTCTTCGACGATCTTGAAGTCGATGCCGAGGGTGCTCAGGTATTCCGGCAGCACGTGCTCGGGGAAGCCGGGTTGCTTCTGATCCAGGTTGACGGCCACGAGATCGAAATGGATGGGGGCGCTGGCCTTCAGGCTCATCAGGATGTCGAGCATGGCAAAGCTGTCCTTGCCGCCGGACAGGCAGACCATGATCTTGTCACCCTCTTCAACCATGTTGAAGTCGGCGATGGCCTGGCCCACGTTGCGCCGCAGGCGTTTCTGCAGCTTGTTGAAACTGTATTTCTCTTTGGCGTTAAGCTCTTCTAGCATGGCCTCAAACCCGGGACAAAAATAAGCGGCTTATTATAGCCATGTCCCGGGGGAGGGCAAGAAACGCTTATGCGGTATGCCGCCTGTCATCCACCGGGCAGCTGTAATCGTCGGGTTTGAGGATGAGGATGTCGCAGTTGAGCCTGTCCACCACGTGCTCCGCCGTGTTGCCGAGCAGGGCGGCGGAGAGCCCGGTGCGACCGACGCAGCCCATGATCATCAGGGTGGCCTTGAGCTCGTCCGCCATGTCTGGCAGCACCTCTTCCGGCAGACCCTCCGCCACCTTGGTCCACATGTGGTTGATGCCGAACTGATCGGCATGCTCCCTCAGCAGGTCTTCGTGATGCTTGCGAATGGCGTCGTTGTAGGCGTTGGGATCGAACTCGGGCAGTTCTATGGCCACGTTGACCGGGGTGCCCGGGTAGGTGTTGACCAGATAGAGGTTGGCGCCGAGCAGCTCGGCGATGGCGATCCCCTCGCGGGTGATGCGATCATTGAGGACCTTCTGCTCCTTGTCGTCGCTCGAGCAGTTGATGGCGGCGATGAGGCTGCCGCCCCGTTGCCAGTGACCCTCCTTCACCAGCAGGACAGGACAGGGACACTTGCGAAGCAGGTGCCAGTCGGTCGGGGTGAAGATGAAGGTTTGCAGGAAGGAGTGCTTGTGGGTCGCCTTGACCACCAGATCGTGGCGCTGCTCCAGCACCTCCTGAATGACGCACTCGAAGGGACGATTGTGCCACAGCACCTTCACCTCGCACTCCACCCCCCTGTCTCGGTAAGGCTGGAGGATCTCGTCGAGCCACTCCCGACGTTGGGCGATGACGCCATGGCGCATCTCTTCCCGCTCGTCCGCCGACAGCATGGCGGTCATTTCATACGAGAAGTCGTAAATCGTCAGGAGCAGGGTCAGCTGGGCGCCCTGCTCCAGCTCGGCGACCTTGACCGCGCGTTCGAGGGCGATCTGGCGCTCTTCTTCCGGGTTGATCACCACCAGAATGTTTCGGTACTTGACCATGTTCTCCTCCTTGGCAAAAAGGCCAATGATGGCAACTCTTTAGCCATTACAGCTTAGTCCAAGGGGGGAGGCGGGAAGGTGTGCCGGATCAAATTTCAGGGTGAACAGATCCGGCTGAGAATGGGATGGGCGGGGGGAAATCAGCCGCAGGGGGGACGGGTAGCGCCGGCCATGACGCCGAGGGCCACGTGATCCAGCACGGTAATGTACTTGCCCTTGACGCTGATGAGCCCTGACTTCTGGAAGCGGCCGAGCAGACGGCTGATGGTCTCGACGGTGAGGCCGAGGTAGTTGCCGATGTCGCCCCGGGTCATGGAGAGGCGGAACTCCTTGGCGGAGAAGCCGCGCTCGGAGAAGCGCACCGACAGGTTGTGCAGGAAGGCGGCGAGGCGCTCCTCGGCGTTCTTCTTGGAGAGCAGCAGGATCATCTCCTGATCCCCCATGATCTCGTTGCTCATCAGGCGCATGATCTGCTGGCGCAGCTTGGGCATCTTACCGGAGAGATCGTCGAGCACGTCGAACGGGATTTCGCACACCATGGCGGTTTCCAGTGCCTGGGCGAAGGAGGGGTGTGCCTGCTTGTGGATGGCGTCGAAACCGACCAGATCGCCGGCCAGGTGGAAGGCGGTGATCTGCTCGTCACCCTGCTCGGTGATGGTGTATGACTTGATGGTCCCGGAACGGATGGCGTAGAGCGATTTGAGCTCGTCACCGGCCTTGAACAACTCTTCACCCTTCTGGATCGGCTTCTTGCGCTCGATGATGCTGTCCAGCTGATCGAGCTCGTTGTCGTTCAGGGTGAAGGGGATGCAGAGCTGGCTGATGCTGCAATCCTGGCAATGAATTGCACAGCCACCGCTCTGAATACGTCTGCCAGGTTTCTTGTCCGGGATCATAGGCTCAAATGAATAATTGATTTATATCAAACAAGTTTACCACCATCTCATCCGTTTTGGATAGGGTTTCAAAAGGACGCCAGCCCGATCCAGAGGGTATGAAGTCCGTATGCCATGAGCAGTAAGGCGCCGCCCAGGCGCAGGCTGCGCAGGGTCAGCCAGTATCGCAGCCGATCAGCAAGCCCCCCCAGGGCAAACAGGGTTGGCAGGGTGCCGAGGCCGAAAAAGAGCATAATGAGTGCCCCGCCACCGGCCGAGCCTGCGGCAGCACTCCAGGTCAGCATGGAGTAGACCAGGCCGCAGGGCAGCCAGCCCCATACCATGCCAAAGGGAAGGGCCTGCCAGGCCGATGTGAAGGGGATGAACTTGCCCGCCAACGGCTTGATATGGGGCCATAGTCTGGCGCCCATGCGCTCCAGCAGCAGCACACCCTGCCACCAGCCGGCCAGATAGAGGCCGAGCGCTATCATCAGCAGGGCCGCAATGAGACGCAGCCCTGCCAGGGCGTGCCTGCCCGCCCCCAGCTCGCTGGTGGTGGCCAGCAGACCGCCCACCAGGGCGCCGGCGATCACGTAACTCAGGATCCGGCCGAGGTTGTAGTTGAGCAGATAGCCGAGCCGGCCCCAGAAGTGCTGCTTCCGGGCGGGAATGGCCATGGAGAGCGCGGCCGAGACGCCGCCGCACATGCCGATGCAGTGACCGGATCCCGCCAGTCCGCCCAGCAGGGCCCCCATCAGGTCAAGGCTGGCGGTCATGATGCTTGCCCTCCTCCTCTGGCGTCTTCTCCCGGGGGGCCGGCTGCTCCTCGTCAAACAGGATGTTGGAGCCCTGCCTGTCGAGATCCTCGAACTGCTCGGAGCGGATGGCCCAGAAGAAGACCACGCCTGCGATGATGACGAACAGGATGGCAATGGGGATGAGGACGAAGATGATGTTCATGATCTCTACCTTAGTGAAGGAGTCGCTTTGACGACTCGGCTCATGTTAACCCCGTTCGGGCCCAGAGCCAGCCGCCATCGGCGAGAAATGTGGCCCGCCACGCAGGCAGGCCGTTCAATCCATGGCCGGGATCAGCGATTGAGCCGCATGGAGTTGGTGACCACGATGAGGGAGCTTAAGGACATGCCCGCCGCCGCGAGATAGGGGGGCAGCCAGCCGCTCGCCGCCAGCGGTAGTACCAGCAGGTTGTAACCGATGGACCAGGCGAAGTTCTCCTTGATGATCTTGCGGGTGCGCAGCGCCAGGGTGCGGGCGGCCAGCAGGCGGGAGAGATCGTCCGCCAGCAGGATGGCGTCGGCGCTGTTCTTTGCCAGATCCGTGCCCCCCGCCATGGCGAAGGAGGCGTGGGCACCGGCCAGCACAGGGGCATCGTTGATGCCGTCCCCCACCATGATGCTGATATCCCCGGCCGCCTCCCGGGCCTTGAGGTACGCCAGCTTGCCATCCGGGGTGACCCCCTTGACCAGCTCGTCGACTCCCAGCTCCCGGGCCAGCCTGTCGCTCTGGGCCGAGCCGTCACCGGTGAGTATGGTGGTCTGGAGACCGGCGGCCTGGAAGGCCTGGATCAGCGCCCTGGCATCCGGACGCAAGGTATCCGCGAGCACAAAGCGGGCCAAGGGCCCGTGCTCGTCGGCCAGGTAGATGGCCAACCCTTGTGCGGCATCCTCGTCATCAGCCAGCCCGAGCCAGCGGGCGCTGCCGAGGCGATAAGGCTTGCCCGCTATCTTGCCCTCTATGCCGTGACCGATGACGGGAGTGACGTCGCTTGCAGCCAGCATCACCCCGTCCACCACGGGCTGGCTGCGAAACGCGCGGGCGATGGGGTGTTCGGAGTAGGCCTCCAGGGCCTGGGCTATGGCCAGACACTGTGCCTCGTCGAGCTCGGCCAGCGTCCGAGTCTGCACCAGGCTGATGTTGCCCGTGGTCAGGGTGCCCGTCTTGTCCATCACCACCCGGTTGGCCTTGGTCAAGATGTCCAGCACATGGCCGCGGCGCAGCAAGATGCCGCTGCGGGTGAGATGGGCGGTGGCCGAGGTGAGCGCGGTCGGGGTGGCCAGCGACAGGGCGCAGGGGCAGGTCGCCACCAGCACCGCCAGAGTGACCCAGAAGGCGCGCTCGGGGGCGTGGAAGTGCCAGAAGGTCCAGACCAAGGCGGCAATCACCAGCAGTACCAGGATAAAGTGGCGGGATAGCACGTCCGCCAGCTGGGCGATGGCGGGCTTGTCGTCCAGCGCGTGATCCTGCAGGCGCATGATCTGGGCGAGGCGCGACTCCTCGATGGGGTGGCTGACCCGGATCTCCAGCGGCGCGTCCGTGTTGATGGTGCCGGCGTAGACGGGATCCCCCGCCTGCTTGAGCAGCGGCAACTGCTCGCCGGTCAGCATGGCTTCGTTGAGGCTGGCCTGACCCTGGAGAATGAGGCCGTCGGCGGGCAGGGTGGCACCGGCCAGCACCCGGACCCTGTCTCCGATCCGCAGCGTCTTGGCCGCCACCTCGCGCTCGCCATCGTCGTCGATCCGGGTGGCCATGACGGGGACCAGGCGCGCCAGGTTGGAGCTGGACTCCGACGCCTTGCGCCTGGCTCTCAGCTCGAGCAGGCGCCCCAGCAGCAGGAAGAAGACGAACATGGTGATGGAGTCGTAATAGACCTCGCCGGTGTTGGAGACGGTGGCCCAGAGGGAGGCGACGAAGGCTCCGATGAGGGCCAGCGACACCGAGACGTTCATGGAGAGGTGGCCCTGCTTCAGGCTGCGCCAGGCCCCCAGGTAGAAGGGCTGGGCCGAGTAGATCATGATGGGGGTGGAGAGCAGCAGGCTTATCCACTTGAAGTAGATCATGAACTCCTCCTCCACGCTGATGAAGAGGTCCATGTAGAGCGCCACGGCGCACATCATCACCTGCATGGAGCCGAGGCCAGCCAGCGCCATGCGGAACATGTAGCTGCGCACCTCGCGGGCGTAGAGCGCCTCCTGGCTGTGGGTCTGGAAGGGGTAGGCGCGGTAACCTATCTTGGCGAAGCCCTTGAGGATGTCGCTCAAGCTAAGCCTCTCCGGATCCCACTTGATGCGGGCGCGGTGGGTGGTGGTGTTGACGTTGACATAGTGCAGGCCAGAGAGCTTGCTCAAGTGGCGCTCGATAAGCCAGGCGCAGGCGGCGCAGGTCAGCCCCTCCACGGTGAGCTGGATCTCCCGCATTCGCTGGCTCCCCGTGCCCGTCTCGGTGACGAACTCCTGTTGCACCTCGGCAAGATCATAATGGGTGAGGGCGGCCAGCTCGCTCGGCACCAGCTCCCCCTTGCTGCCCGGTGCGGTGCGGTGTTCGTAGTAACTGGCGAGGCCGCACTCGAGAATGGTCTGCGCCACGGCCTGGCAACCGGGGCAGCACATGGGCTGGACTATGCCTTTGATCTCTAGGGTAAAGTGACTGTCAGTGGGAACCGGTTCACCACAGTGAAAACAGCCGGTCATGGGCATGATCCCTCTTTGCAGCAGCCCTCGTGGGCAAGATAAGGGAGGAGGCGCGCATGCCGGGAGACGGCTGCTGCTCCTCCATGGTTCAACGTCCCTTGGGATCGAGTTCGACGGGGGCCCGGGTCGGCAGTTGTGTCGTCTCCTGCAGGCGCCATTCATGATTGAAGGCGTCGACCCGGACATGCCATTTGCCGGTGACGGGTTTCTCCAGCAGCAGGCGATAGACGCCGTTGCCGTCGGCCGTCAGCAGGTGTTCGCTGTCCAGGCCCGCCAGGGTCGGATGAAACAGGGAGAGGCGCAGCGCCTGGCCGGGGGGAATGTCTCCCGACAGGGGTTTCAGGGTCAGCTCCTTGTCGCTGACCGAGAGGGCGATGCGGATGCCGAGGGCCTCGGCGCGATCGAACTTGCTGAGATCCTGGTTGATCTCCTTGCCCTGCTTGTAATAGTCCTCCGCCACCAGGTTGACACCGTCCTGGCTGGCGATGATGGCGGTGGCGATGCTGCCGATGACGGCGGCGCAGGGGAGGGCGATGATGAACCAGGGCCAGAATTGGCGATACCAGGGTTGGGACATGGTGTTACCGAAACCTATGATTAACAAAATGGAGGCTTTTCAGCCAACACAAGATAACAAAAAGCCTCGAAGAGTCGAGGCTTTTTGCTGAGTAATCACGTGCTTATCACATGTTACTGCTTATGTTACTGCGCCTGGTGGGACAAACTATAGACATAGGATGCCAGCAGGTGGACCTTGTCTTCACCCAGTATATCCTTCCAGGCTGGCATCACGCCGTGACGCCCGTGGGTGATGGTCTGCTCGACCACCTGACGGGAGCCGCCGTAAAGCCAGGTGTTGTTGGTAAGATCCGGCGCCCCGAAGGCGATGCCGCCCTTGGCATCCGGGCCGTGGCAGGCGGCGCACATGGCGAAGCGCGCCTCACCCTTCTTGGCTTCCACCAGATCCACCTTGCGGCCGGAGAGGCTCAGCACGTAGGAGGCCACCTCCTTCACCCCGTCCTGACCCAGGATCTCGCCCCAGGCGGCCATGACCCCCTGACGACCGCCCATGATGGTGGTCTTGATCTGGTCGGGCTGGCCACCCCACTGCCATTCGCTGTCGGTCAGGTTCGGGAAGCCGCGACCACCGCGGGCATCGGAGCCGTGGCACTGGGAGCAGTTCTGCAGGAACAGGCGCTGACCCACCTTCAGGGCTTCAGGATCCTTGGCGATCTCGGTGATCTCCTTGTAGTTCTTGCCGTCCGCCTGATAGGTCAGCTCGCGGAACTTGGCGCCATAGACCTCGTCGGCCTTGGCAAGCTCACGGTCGTACTCCACCGCGCGCCCTTCGGCCTTGGCAGACTCGGCTGCAGCCTTGGACTCGGCCAGCGAGCGAACGTCCTGGTTGGAGCTCTGCCAGCCCAGCAGACCCTTGAAGTTGCCAAGGCCCGGGAAGGCGAGCAGGTAGATGAGCCCGGTGACGATGAAGAAGAGGAACATGTAGGACCACCACTTCGGCAACGGGTTGTTGATCTCCTCGATGCCGTCGAAGGCGTGGCCCATGGACTTGCCCTCTTCGGTTCCCATCTTGTCTCTCATGCACCAGGCCAGCAGCAGGAAGCAGCCGAGAATGGTGCCAAGACTGATGACGGTCACAAAAATGCTAAACAGAGTGCTCATTATTGCTTCGCTCCTGCGTTCTTGTTATCAGCACTGGGTTGCTCGTCGTCGGCAAAGACCAGGTTGGCGGCCTCGTCGAAGGAGGCCTTGCGGCGCTTGCTGTAGGCCCAGACGATGATGCCGATCATGATGGCCATCAACAGCAGGGTGTACAGGCCGCGGAAGGTGCCGTAATCCATATTTCGACTCCTTATTTCAGGGCATGACCCAGTGATTGCAGATAGGCCACCAGGGCATCCAGCTCCGTCTTGCCCTTGACCGCGTCGCCCGCGCCCTGGATATCGGCATCCGTGTAGGGCACGCCGAAGTGATCCCGGAACAGGGCCAGCTTCTTGCCGGTCAGCTCGCCGCTCAGGACGTTGGTCTCGAGCCAGGGGAAGGCAGGCATGTTGGACTCGGGCACCACGTCGCGCGGGTTGATGAGGTGGGCACGGTGCCAGTCATCGGAGTAGCGGCCGCCGACCCGGGCCAGATCCGGACCGGTACGCTTGGAGCCCCACAGGAAGGGGTGCTCCCACACGCTCTCGCCGGCGACCGAGTAGTGGCCGTAGCGCTCGGTTTCGGCGCGGAACGGGCGGATCATCTGGCTGTGGCAGACGTTGCACCCTTCGCGGATGAAGATGTCGCGCCCTTCCATCTGCAGGGCGGTGTAGGGCTTGAGGCCCTCCACCGGCTCAGTGGTCTGCTTCTGGAAGAACAGCGGGGTGATCTCGACCAGGCCCCCCAGGCTGATGGCAAAGATGATGCCGACCACCAGCATGGGAACGCTCTTTTCAAAAATTTCGTGACGGTTGTTGTTGCTCATGCGTTAGACCCCTTCAAATCAGGCTGGCTGTGCGACGGGTTCCAGGGAACCCTTGGGCGCAGTGACGGTGCGATAGGCGTTGTAGGCCATCAGCAGCATGCCGGTGACGAAGAAGCAGCCACCCAGGAAGCGCACGAAGTAGAAGGGATAAGAGGCCTGCAATGCCTCCACGAAGCTGTAGGTCAGGGTGCCGTCGTCGTTGACCGCACGCCACATCAGACCCTGCATCACCCCGGAAATCCACATGGCGACGATGTAGAGCACTGTGCCCACGGTCGCCAGCCAGAAGTGGACGTTGATGAGCTTGATGCTGTACATGCGGCCCTGGCCGAACAGGTTCGGGATCAGGTGATACACGGCGCCGATGGACACCATGGCAACCCAGCCCAGGGCACCGGAGTGAACGTGACCTATGGTCCAGTCGGTGTAGTGGGAGAGGGCGTTGACCGTCTTGATCGCCATCATGGGGCCTTCGAAGGTGGACATGCCGTAGAAGGACAGGGACACGATCAGGAAGCGCAGTATGGGGTCATAGCGCAGCTTGTGCCAGGCACCCGACAGGGTCATGATGCCGTTGATCATGCCGCCCCAGGAGGGGACGAACAGGATGAGGGACATCACCATGCCCAGCGACTGGGCCCAGTCGGGCAGGGCGGTGTAGTGCAGGTGGTGCGGACCGGCCCAGATATAGAGGGAGATCAGCGCCCAGAAGTGCACGATGGAGAGGCGGTAGGAGTAGACAGGGCGGCCCGCCTGCTTGGGCACGAAGTAGTACATCATCCCAAGGAAGCCTGCGGTCAGCAGGAAGCCCACCGCGTTGTGGCCATACCACCACTGCACCATGGCATCCATGGCGCCGGAGTACATGGAGTAGGACTTCATGCCGGACAGCGGCACTTCCATGTTGTTGACGATGTGCAGCACGGCCACCGTGATGATGAAGGCACCGAAGAACCAGTTCGCCACATAGATGTGGGAGGTGGTGCGCTTGGCCAGGGTGCCAAAGAAGACGATGGCGTAGCTGACCCAGACCACGGCGATGGCGATGTCGATGGGCCACTCCAGTTCGGCGTACTCCTTGGAGGTGGTGTACCCGAGCGGGAGGGAGATGGCGGCCGAGAGGATGATCGCCTGCCAGCCCCAGAACACGAAGGAGGCGAGCGGGCCACCGAACAGTCGGGTCTGGCAGGTGCGCTGCACCACGTAGAAGGAGGTGGCCATCAGCGCGCTCACGCCGAACGCGAAGATGACCGCGTTGGTGTGCAGGGGACGCAGGCGGCTGTAGGTCAGCCAGGGGGTATCGAAGTTGAGGGCAGGCCAGATCAACTGGGCTGCAATCAGTACACCCACCGACATACCGACAATTCCCCAGACGATCGTCATGACGGTGAACTGGCGCACAACGGTGTAGTTGTACTCAGGGTGGTTTGTTGTATGGCTCATCGTTGTATTCCGCTTCCGATGCTGTTGTTTGTCGTGCCCGGTGTGCTGGGCCATTTTCACCCCTGTTTTGCAAAATCCTCTCGTTAACATCTGTTAATAAAAGGAAAAGCAAAAGGTGGTTAAATGAAAATTCATTGAGAATGATACTGAAGTGACCAGTAAAATAACAGTACAAACAGTGATATATTTGGCTCCAGCGGGTCTGGTGTCCGCCAGTTTTTACCTTGCGCCAGATCACGAAAATCGCATTTTCAAAGTACCTTACAGGGCTGTTTTTTCATGAAAGAGAGACTCACTTCACGCAAAATCGGGCACTTGACCTTGGTGCTGGCCATTTTGCTCTCCCTGATAGCTTATCGGACCTGGTTTTCGGGCCCCCAAAGCGTGAAATCGGAGGAAACAAATGATCAGATTTGTGATCTGTCCCACAGCCCCTGCACCCTGCTTGTCGGCGATGCGCCCCTGACGGTCAGCGTCGACGGCCTGCCGATCCGTCCTGAACATGACTTTGTCTTGCGCCTTCAGGGAGGTCATCCGGCCATCACACCGGTCACATCCTGGCTGGAGGGAAAGGAGATGTTCATGGGACGGATCCCGGTGCAATTTGAGGCCGGCAACGGGGGCTGGCAGGGAACGACCCAGGTGGGGAGCTGCACCACGGAGACCATGGACTGGTTGCTCAATATCGAGTGGAGCAATGGCCAGCGCCAGCAGCTGGCGCTCTCCGTCGCCCGCTGACCGGAGAGAACCTAAGGTGCCCCGGGAGGGGGGAGAAGTGAAAATTGATTTGAATTTTTCAGGCAGGACGGTACCTTGCATTCACTATCAAGGAGTGAAGCTCATTTAATCATGACTGAAAAACAAGCATTTTATCGCACCCTCAACCAGCAGGCCCAGGCATTGCTGGAGGGGGAGCCCGATCTGATCGCCACCCTGGCGAACCTCTCCGCCCTGCTCAACCAGGAGCTGACCGACATCAACTGGGTCGGCTTCTACCTGCTGCAGGGGGAGACCCTGGTGCTGGGGCCCTTCCAGGGCAAGCCCGCCTGCGTGCGCATTCCGGTCGGGCGTGGCGTCTGTGGCACCGCGGTCGCCGAGGGCAGGACCCAACTGGTGGACGACGTGCACCAGTTTGCGGGTCACATCGCCTGTGACGGTGCCAGCAACTCGGAGATCGTGATCCCCCTTCGCCGCGCAGGCGAGATCATCGGGGTGCTGGATATCGATAGCCCAATCTTTAACCGTTTCGACGAGCAGGACCGCATCGGCCTCGAAGAAACGGTGCAAATTTTGGAAAGCATGCTCTAAGTCATTGCTAGATGGTTCGCAAAAGGTCCCAAGCTCTCTATAATGGGGCCTTTGTTGTGTTCGGGGCTGCCCCGTGCGTCTATATGAAAGCCAAGGTTATACATGGAAAACACTGAAAAGCTGAAGAACAGTAAAGAGATCGTCGCCTACCTGGTCGAGAAATTCCCGGCCTGCTTCATCGCCGAAGGAGAGGCCAAGCCGCTCAAGATTGGCATCTTCCAGGATCTGGCTGCGCGTCTTGCCGACGACGAGAGAGTCTCCAAGACCATGCTGCGCTCTGCTCTGCGTCAATACACCTCCAGCTGGCGTTACCTGCATGGCCTCAAGGCTGGCCAGGCCCGTGTCGATCTGGACGGCAACCCGGGTGAACTGCTGACCGAAGAGCACATCGAACACGCCAAGCAGGCCCTCAAGGAGAGCAAGGAGCGTGTCTTTGCCAGCCGCCGCACCAACACCAAAGAGAAGGAAGACAAGCCCAAGCAGCCTCGTCGTCCCGCTCCGCGCAAGGCTGAGGCCGCTGCCAAATCCGGCAAGCCGAAAGTGGCGCCCAAGGCGGCTCCCGTTGCCGACGAAGCCCCTCTGGTCAAGGTGGATGCCGCGACCCTGAAAGTGGAACAGGGTGTGCGCGTCGTGCTCGGCAAGTCTCCCGTGCCTGCCACCATCAAGGAAGTGACCAAGGATGACGTACAGGTTCAATTGCAGACCGGCATGATGTTGCGGGTCAAGTTCGAGCATCTGGTTCTCTAAGGAGACGAATGTTGAAGCATGGCGTGATTCGTTTTTCCCTCGTTGCCTGTAGCCTGGCGCTTGCCGGGCTCGCACAGGCCATCGAGCCGGTGCTCAAGGAAAGTGATTTGCCTGTGTTGGCTCAGGAGAGCCAACATGCTACGGCCAGCAAGCGAATTGCCAATCTGTTTACCCGCTCCCACTACAAACAGTTCAAGCTGGACGATGCCTTTTCCTCCGTGGTCTTCGACAAGTACTTGGAGAATCTGGACTACAGCCGCAACCTGTTTCTGGCCTCTGACATCAGCCGTTTTGAAAAGTACCGTACCGGCTTTGACACCGACCTCGAGAGAGGGCGGCTGGCGCCAGCCTACGAGATGTTCAACCTGAGTCAGCAGCGGCGTTACGAGCGGTTCGAATACGCCCTCAAACTGCTCGACACTCCCTTCGATTTTACCCAGCAGGACGACTACGTCTTCGATCGGGAAGGGGCCCCCTGGCCCAAGGATGAAGCCGAGCTTGACGAGCTGTGGCGCCAGCGGGTCAAGTTCGATGCCCTGAGCCTCAAGCTCAGCGGCAAGGAGTGGCCCGAGATCAAGGAGTTGCTTGGCAAGCGTTACAACAACGCCATCAAGCGGATGTCCCAGACCGAGAGCGAGGACGTGTTCCAGCTCTTCATGAACTCCTTCGCCCGTGCCATCGAGCCGCATACCAGCTACCTGTCGCCGCGCAGCGCCGATCGCTTCAACACCGAGATGAACCTCTCGCTGGAAGGGATCGGGGCCGTGCTGCAGGCGGAAGATGACTTCACCGTCATCCGCTCCCTGGTGCCCGGCGGCCCGGCAGCCAAGTCCAACCACCTGAAGCCCGATGACAAGATCACCGGGGTGGGGCAGGACGATGGCAAGATCGTCGATGTGATCGGCTGGCGTCTGGACGACGTGGTCGAGCTCATCAAGGGCCCGAAAGGCAGCAAGGTGAAGCTGGAGATCCAGCGCGGCAAGGGCGCCAGTGCCAAGACCGAGCTGGTGGAGCTGACCCGCGACAAGGTGCGCCTGGAAGACAGGGCCGCCAAGTCCAAGGTGATCACCGCCGAAGGCAAGAAGATAGGGGTGCTCGAGATCCCGAGCTTCTACGTCAACCTGCACGACGACGTGATCAAGGAGCTCTCCAGCCTCAACAAGCAGAAGATCGACGGTCTCATCGTGGATCTGCGCGGCAATGGCGGCGGTGCCCTGACGGAAGCCTCGGCCCTGAGCGGTCTCTTCTTCACGAGCGGTCCCGTGGTACAG
The DNA here is from genome assembly GCF_019048705.1 of Aeromonas sp. FDAARGOS 1409. Lineage (NCBI taxonomy): Bacteria > Pseudomonadati > Pseudomonadota > Gammaproteobacteria > Aeromonadales > Aeromonadaceae > Aeromonas > Aeromonas sp. FDAARGOS 1409. The sequence goes on along the minus strand of NZ_CP077395.1, from coordinate 3,577,411 downwards.
ATCCGTGATCACATGGGTCGCATCACCGTCAACGGCGACGACGACGGCAACGTCTATTACGGCGGCCCCATGTCGGTGATGATCGACCGCTACAGCGCCTCGGCCTCCGAGATCTTCGCCGCCGCCATGCAGGACTACGGCCGCGCCCTGATCCTCGGCGAGAACTCGTTCGGCAAGGGCACGGTGCAGCAGCATCGCAGCCTGGCCAAGGTCTACGACTTCTACGAGCAGCCGCTCGGTCACGTGCAGTACACCATCGCCAAGTTCTACCGCATCGACGGCGGCAGTACCCAGAACAAGGGGGTGGCACCGGACATCGCCTTCCCCACGGCGGTGGCACCGGACGAGACGGGGGAGAGCCGCGAGTTCAACGCCCTGCCCTGGGACAAGATCGCCTCGGCCAGCTACGAGCGGTTGGGTGACTTCTCCCGCCTGCTGCCCAGGTTGAAGACGGCCCACGAGGCGCGGATTGCCAAGGATCCCGAGTTCGCCTACGTCCTGCAGGACATCAAGGAGTATCAGGTGGACAAGGACAAGAAGTCGGTCTCCCTGAATGAAGCCGTGCGGCTGGACGAGCAGGCCACGCAGGACGAGAAGGCGCTGGTGCGAGCCAACGAGCGACTGGCCCGTCTTGGCAAGCCGGCGGTGAAGAGCCTGGATGAGCTGCCCACCGACTTCGAGGCGCCCGACGAGTATCAGGTCGAAGCGGCGAACATCACCGCGGATCTGGCGACCCTCAGCAAGCAGGGCTGATCCTCGGCAGCGGTATCCGCAGTCTACAAGGGCGACGTTGGTCGCCCTTTCTTTTGCCTGAATGCAAACTATTTGACCCTGCCGATCCGTTGTGACAGCCTCTGACACGTCGATAACAAAGCGTGGAAGCACACAATAATGACCGATCACTCCCAGGCCATGACGGCCAAATACCGCCAGGACTACCGGGCGCCCCTCTACTGGTGCGACAGCATCGATCTCGATTTCCAGTTGGAGGAGCCCCTGACCCGGGTCACCGCCATCTCCCGACTGCGTCGCAGCGGCGATCACAACGAGCCCCTGGTGCTGGACGGCGAGGGACTCACCCTCGTCAGCGTCAGCGTGGACGGCGTGCCCTATCAGCAATACGAGCAGGGAGAGGGCAGTCTGACCCTGTTCAACCTGCCGGCCGAGTGCGTGCTGACCCTGGTCACCGACATCGATCCCGCCGCCAACACGGCGCTGGAGGGGCTCTACAAGTCCGGCGACGCCTACTGCACCCAGTGCGAGGCGGAGGGCTTTCGTCGCATCACCTATTACATGGACAGGCCGGACATCCTGGCCCGTTACAGCACCCGCATCAGCGCCGACAAGGCCAAGTACCCCTATCTGCTCTCCAACGGCAACAAGGTGGCGAGCGGCGATCTGGAGGGTGGCCGCCACTTCGTGCAGTGGCAGGATCCCTTCCCCAAGCCCAGCTACCTGTTTGCCCTGGTGGCCGGTGACTTCGACGTGGAGCGCAACCATTACGTCACCCGGAGCGGTCGCAAGGTGGCCCTCGAGATCTTCGTGGACAAGGGCAACCTGGACCGCGCCGGTTTCGCCATGGAGAGCCTCATCAAGTCCATGCGCTGGGACGAGCAGCGCTTCGGCCTCGAGTATGACCTCGACATCTACATGATCGTGGCGGTGGACTTCTTCAACATGGGCGCCATGGAGAACAAGGGGCTCAACATCTTCAACTCCAAGTTCGTGCTGGCCAACCCGGCCACCGCCACCGACGCCGACTACCACGGCATCGAGCGGGTCATCGCCCACGAATACTTCCACAACTGGACCGGCAACCGTGTCACCTGTCGCGACTGGTTCCAGCTCAGCCTGAAAGAGGGGCTGACGGTGTTCCGGGATCAGGAGTTCTCCTCCGATCTGGGTTCCCGCGGCGTCAACCGCATCAACAACGTGCGCACCGTGCGCGGCCCGCAGTTTGCCGAAGACGCGGGCCCCATGGCGCACCCCATCCGCCCGGATGTGGTGATCGAGATGAACAACTTCTACACCCTGACCGTCTACGAGAAGGGCTCGGAAGTGATCCGCATGCTGCACACCCTGCTGGGCGAGGCCGCCTTCCAGGCAGGGATGAAGCTCTATTTCGAGCGTCACGACGGCTCGGCCGCCACCTGCGACGACTTCGTGCAGGCGATGGAAGACGCCTCCGGGGTGGATCTCGGCCGCTTCCGCCGCTGGTACAGCCAGTCCGGCACCCCTGAGCTGACCGTGACCGACGAGTACGATGCCGCCAGCGGCGTCTACCGCCTCCATGTGCGTCAGCACACCCCGCCGACCCAGGATCAGCCGCAAAAGCTGCCGCTGCACATTCCCCTCGATATCGAGCTGTACGATGAGCAAGGGGCCGTGATCCCGCTGCAGTATCAGGGCAAGGCCATCGGCAATGTACTGAACGTGCTGGAAGAAGAGCAGACCTTCGTGTTCGATCGGGTACCGGTCAAGCCGGTGCCCTCATTGCTGCGGGACTTCTCGGCGCCGGTCAAGCTGCACTTTGATTACAGCGACGAGGCGCTCGCCTTCCTGATGCGCCATGCCCGCAACGAGTTTGCCCGCTGGGACGCGGCCCAGATGCTGGTCAACAAGGCGGTGATCGCCGGGGGGGCCCGGGTGCAGCAGGGGCAGGAGGTGCAACTCTCCGGGGCGCTGCTCGGTGCCTTCGTCGCCATCTTCGACGACGCCGCGCTGGACCCGGCCCTCAAGGCGGAGATCCTGGCGCTGCCGGGGGAGGCGACCCTGGCCGAGCTGTTCGAGGTGGCGGACATAGACGCCATCCATCGGGTGCGCAATGCCATCCATGACCAACTGGCCGAGGCCTTCGGTGCCCGGCTGGCCAGCACCTATGAGGGGCAGCGCCTGACGGGCTATCGGGTGACCCATGCCGACACCGCCAGGCGTGCCCTCAAGGCCGTGGTGCTCGGCTATCTGGCGGCCCTGGATCCAGAGCAGGCCGATGCTCTGGTGCGCGAGCAGTACCAGGGGGCCGACAATATGACCGACACCCTGGCGGCCTTGCAGGTGGCCAACGCTCATCTGCTGCCGTGTCGCGCCGCACTGATGGCCGACTTCGAGAGCAAGTGGGCCCACGACGGCCTGGTGCTGGACAACTGGCTGCGTCTGGTGGGCAGCAAGCCCGCCGCCGATGTGCTCGGCGACGTGAAGCAGGCGATGGCGCACCCCACCTTCAGCATCCGCAACCCGAACCGGCTGCGGGCGCTCGTCGGCAGTTTCGCCACGAACCAGGTACAGTTCCACGCCGTGGACGGCAGCGGCTACCGCTTCCTGACCGATCTCCTGATCGAGCTCAACGAGGTCAATCCCCAGGTGGCGTCCCGCCTCATCACCCCGCTCATCCAGTTCAAGCGGCTCGACGAGGGGCGCAAGGCGCTTGTCCGCGCCGAGCTGACTCGCCTGGCGAACCTGGACGGGCTGGCACGGGATCTGTTCGAGAAGGTGAGCAAGGCGCTGGCGCAGTAAGCCCATCGGCAGCGGGCAGGGGAGCCAGGCTCTCCTGCCCGTTTTTCATGACTATTCCCGGGAGGAGGGAAAATGCGGCAATACACCTTTCGGCTGGCCCTCGGGCGCGACGAGATCATGCTGATGTACCAGGGGCACGTCAGGCGGCTGGTGGTGCGCACCGAGCAGGGGCTGACCCTGGAGCTGGGGTTGGAGAAGCTGCGCGGCTTCGTGTCGGACAGCGGTGTATACGGCTACTTTCGGCTGAAAACCCAGGACGATCATCGCTTCATTTCTCTGGAACGCATAAATTAACAAAAGTTGAACATTATTCCGGGTAAATATCTGCTTTAAGTCACTATCTATCCGGTAAATTCCTCAGCATCCAGTGTGATTTTCTAAAATTTGCCAACTTGGCAAAATTTATCACAACCCAAGCCGTGATCTGCCCCTTGTTTTTAACATCTCGTTATCACCTTTGCTCGCCTTCCTCGATCCAAGCCATTACACTTCGCTGCAACTCTGTACCGGTGGGCATCCTGGGTGGATGTCGCCGTGTCTGTGATGTCGTCCGATAAGGAAACTAGCAATGGCATTGAAAGACGCCCCTACCTCAGTTCTGCTCGAAAACGTTCTCAGCCTGGTCCATCAGAAATTGCCCAAAAACAGCGCTTCCCTGGTCGAATGCTTCGTCGCCAAGTTCTACGGCAACATGGCGAGCACCGATCTGCACGATCGCAATGACAGCGATCTCTATGGCGCCGCCCTCAGCCTGTGGAATGCGCTCAACCTGCGCACCGGCACCGATCCCTACATCCGGGTCTACAACCCCGAGCTGACTCGCCACGGATGGCAGTCTCCCCATACCATCGTCGAGATCATCCTGCAGGATTCCCCCTTCCTGGTTGACTCCATCCGCATGGCCCTCAAGCGTCGCGGCATCACGGCGCACATGATGCTGCACCAGCCGCTGCACCTGATCCGCAGCGAGGGGGGCAAGATTGGCGCCATCCTGGATCTGGACAACACGGCGTCCCAGACCTCGGTGGAGACCGCCTTCCTCATCGAGATCGATCACCTGACCGAGGAGGAGGAGATGGAGGCCCTGACCGCCGAGCTCAACTCGGTGGCACGGGAAGTGGCCCTGGCGGTGGGGGACTGGCAGCCCATGCTGGCGCGCCTGAACGAGATCATCGAGGAGCTGCCCAAGCGCAAGCACCCGGTCAGCCAGGCCGAGGTGGACTCCTGCGTCGCCTTCCTCAAATGGGTCGCCGCCCACAACTTCACCCTGATGGGATATCGTCGCTACGACGTCAAGGCGGTGGAGGGGGATCACGAGATCCTGCCCCGGCCCGAGTCCAGCCTGGGCCTGATGAAGAACTCCATCAAGGACGAGGGGCAGCGCCTGGGCACCATGCCGGCCAGCGCCCGCCACGCGGCCCTGAGCTCCTCCTTGCTGATCCTCACCAAGTCCAACAGCAAGTCCAGGGTGCACCGCCCGGCCTACGTGGACTACATCGGCATCAAGCGTTTCGACGAGCACGGCAAGGTGGTGGGGGAGGATCGCTTCATCGGTCTGTATGCCTCCTCTATCTACAACACCAGTGCCACCCAGATCCCCCTCATCAGTCACCGCCTCGAGCGCATCATGGCCGCCTCCGGCTTTGAAACGGGCTCCCACGCCTACAAGGCGCTGCTGAACGTGCTGGAAACCTACCCGCGCGACGAGCTGATCCAGGCCCGGGAAGAGGAGCTGCTGGCCACCGGTCTCGGGGTGCTGGAGATGCAGGAGCGCGACATGCTGCGCCTGTTCGTGCGCCGGGATGTCTACGGCCGTTTCTTCTCCTGCATGGTCTACGTCACCAAGGAGCGCTACAACACGGCGCTGCGCATCAAGACCCAACAGATACTGCAGAAATATTTCGGCAGCAGCGAGGAGGTGGAGTTCAACGTCTACTTCACCGAGGGCGTGCTGGCACGGACCCACTACATAGTGCGGGTCAACAACAACAACGTGGATGTGGATGTGAACGAAGTACAGAACAACCTGATCGAAGCCGCCCGCAGCTGGGATGACCGCCTGGACTCCGTGCTGCTCTCCCACTATGGCGAGGCCCGCGGCAACGAGCTGCGCCGTCGCTTCAGCACCGCCTTCCCCCGCGCCTACAAGGAAGACGTGCTGCCGGGCTCCGCCGTCGCCGACATCATGGCCCTCGACGGCCTGAGCGAGGCCGAGCCGCTGGGCATGTTGTTCTATCGCGCCCAGGAGGAGGAGAACGATCGCCGGGTACGCCTCAAGCTGTTCCACCGCGCCGAACCCATCCATCTCTCCGACGTCCTGCCCATGCTGGAAAACATGGGGCTGCGAGTCATCGGCGAGACCCCGTACCAGGTGCGCACCCCTACCGGCGAGGTGTTCTGGATCCTGGACTTCTCCATGCTGCTGCGCGGCGATCAACCGTTCGATCTGGAGCAGAGTCAGCAGCGCTTCCAGCAGGCCTTCGCCGCCATCTGGAACAAGCAACTGGAAGATGACGGCTTCAACCGTCTGGTGCTGGGGGCCGGTCTCAGCGGCCGCCAGGTCTCGGTGCTGCGTGCCTATGCCAAATACATGCGCCAGACCGGTGTCTCCTTCAGCCAGTCCTACATCGAGGAGACCCTGACCCGTTATCCGGATATCGCCGAGCTGCTGTTCACCCTGTTCGAGCAGCGCCTGGACCCTGCCGGCAAGCAGGACGCCAAGGTACAGGCCAAGCTGCACGAGCAGCTCGCCGCCAAGCTCGATCAGGTGGCGAACCTGGACGACGATCGCATCATCCGCCGTTATGTGGAGATGATCGACGCCACCCTGCGCACCAACTACTACCAGCTGGACAAGGAGGGCAAGATCAAGCCCTACATCTCCTTCAAGCTGGCGCCTTCCAGCATCACCGACATGCCGCTGCCGCTGCCGAAGTTCGAGATCTTCGTCTATTCCCCGCGGGTGGAAGGGGTGCACCTGCGCTGGGGCAAGGTGGCCCGTGGCGGCCTGCGCTGGTCCGATCGCAAGGAGGACTTCCGTACCGAGGTGCTGGGTCTGGTGAAGGCGCAGCAGGTGAAGAACACCGTCATCGTGCCGGTCGGCGCCAAGGGCGGCTTCTACTGCAAGCAGATGCCGGCGGGCGCACCCCGTGCCGTCATCCAGGAAGAGGGCAAGGCCTGCTACCGCCTGTTCATCCGCGGCCTGCTCGATGTGACCGACAACATCATCGGCGGCGAGGTGATCCCGCCGAAATCCGTGGTGCGTCACGACGAGGATGACTACTACCTGGTGGTGGCCGCCGACAAGGGCACCGCCACCTTCTCCGACATCGCCAACGAAATCAGCCTGGAATACGGCCACTGGCTCGGCGATGCGTTCGCCTCCGGCGGCTCGGTCGGCTACGACCACAAGAAGATGGGCATCACCGCACGCGGTGCATGGGAGTCGGTCAAGCGTCACTTCCGCGAGATCGGCGTCAACTGCCAGACCACGGACTTCACCTGCGTCGGCATCGGCGACATGGCGGGGGACGTGTTCGGCAACGGCATGCTGCTCTCCGAGCACACCCGGCTGGTGGGCGCCTTCAACCACATGCACATCTTTGTCGACCCGACCCCGGATGCGGCCAGAAGCTTCGTCGAGCGCCAGCGCCTGTTCGAACTGCCGGGCTCGAGCTGGGATGACTACAACCGTGAGCTGATATCGCAAGGGGGCGGCATCTTCCTGCGCTCCGCCAAGTCCATCAAGCTGAGTCCCGAGATGCAGACCCTGCTCGGCACCGACAAGGCCAGCATGGCCCCGAACGAGCTGATCAAGGCCCTGCTCTGCCTCAACGTGGACCTGCTGTGGAACGGCGGCATCGGCACCTATGTGAAGAGCGCTCGCGAGAGCGATGCAGATGTCGGGGATCGCAGCAACGACGTGCTGCGGGTCAACGGCCGCGATCTGCGTGCCCGCATCGTGGGCGAGGGGGGCAACCTCGGCTTCACCCAGCTTGGCCGGGTGGAGTACGCGAGCCAGGGTGGCCGCATCAACACCGACTTCACCGACAACGTGGGCGGGGTGGACTGCTCCGACAACGAGGTGAACATCAAGATCCTGCTCAACCAATTGGTGGCAGCCGGCGATCTGACCCTCAAGCAGCGCAACCAGATGCTCTACGAGATGACGGATGCGGTGGCGCAAGTCGTCATCACCAACGCCTACCGCCAGTCCCAGTCCATCTCGGTCACCGCCTTCCGTGGCGCCGAGCAGCTCAAGGAGCAGCAGCGCTTCATCCAGGGGCTGGAGCGCGAAGGCAAGCTGGACCGCGCCCTCGAGTTCCTGCCCTCCGACGAGGAGCTCTCCGAGCGGATGGCGGCGGGGCAGGGGCTGACCCGGCCCGAGCTGGCCGTGCTGGTGGCCTACGGCAAGATGGTGCTCAAGGAGCAGCTCAACTGCCCGGAAGTGACCGAGGAGCCCTTCCTCGCCAACATGCTGGTCACCAGCTTCCCGGCCCAGCTGCAGCAGCAGTTTGGGGCGGCACTGGCCCAGCATCCGCTGCGGGGCGAGATCATCGCGACCCGGGTGGCCAACATGCTGGTCAACGACATGGGGCTCAACTTCGCCAGCCGTATGAAGGACGAGACCGGTGCCTCGGTAGCGGAAGTGGCCTGCTGCTTCGCCATGGCCCGGGAGGTGTTTGGCCTCGGCACCCTGTGGCGCGACATCGAAGCCTGTGACAACCTGGTAGACGCCAACACCCAGCTCGAGCTGATGTTCTACAGCCGTCGCATCGTGCGCCGTGCCACCCGCTGGTTCCTGCGTGCCCGCAACCGCAGCTGGAGCATCGGCGAAAACATCGCCTTCTTCCGTCCGGCCTTCGAGACCCTGGGGGAGCACCTCTACGAGGTGATGGACGAGAGCGAAGTGGCCGAGCACAGACAGGCGGTCGCCGCCCTGATGGCCAAGCAGGTGCCGGAGGCCATCGCCCGTCAGGTGGCGCACATGAGCAGTCTCTTCTCCTGCCTGGATCTGGCGCAGATCGCCGCGGAGCACAAGACCGACATCCTGCGCGCCGCCAACGTCTACTACCGTCTCGGTGCCAAGCTGGATCTGCACTGGTTCCTCGAGCAAATCAACCACCAGCCGGTGGGCAACCACTGGCAGGCGATGGCGCGGGCCTCCTTCCGCGAGGATCTGGACTGGCAGCAGCGCAGCCTCACTTCCGTGGTACTGGAAGGGTGCAAAGAGCAGGGGGAATGCGCTACCATACTGGCCGACTGGATTTCGGAGCATGAGCAGCTCTTGTCCCGTTGGACCCACATGTTGGCCGACTTCAAGACCACCAGCACCCACGAGTTCGCCAAGTTCTCCGTGGCCTTGCGAGAGTTGAACCTGCTCCAGTTGAATTGCCGAACTTCGATATAACGTTTATTGGCATCATCAAAGCCCCGGCCAGTCGCCGGGGCTTTTTTTAAGGAGCAAGCATGCTGTACCCCCTCGCCAGGCATTTCCTGTTCAAGCTCAATCCGGAACAGGCCCACGATCTCTCCATCAAATATTTGCCCCGCCTTCTCGGTACACCGCTCGATTGTTTCTTCCGCCATTCACTGCCCCAACGCCCCGTCACCTGCATGGGGCTTAATTTTGCCAATCCGGTCGGTCTGGCGGCCGGGCTGGACAAGGATGGCGAGTGCATCGATGCCTTTGGGGCCATGGGATTTGGCTTTATTGAAGTCGGTACCGTGACCCCCAGACCCCAGAGCGGCAATGATAAGCCGCGCCTGTTCCGGGTTATTCCAGCAGAGGGGATCATCAACCGGATGGGATTCAACAACAAGGGGGTCGATCATCTGGTCGCCCGGGTACGGGAAGCCAAATATCAGGGCGTCATCGGCATCAATATCGGTAAGAACAAGGATACGCCCATCGAGCAGGGCAAGGACGATTACCTGATCTGCATGGACAAGGTGTATGACCATGCCGGTTATATTGCGGTCAATATCTCCTCGCCAAACACCCCGGGTCTGCGTCAATTGCAATACGGCGATGCATTGGATGAATTGCTGGCCGCATTGAAACAGCGCCAACAGGAGCTGGCGGAAAAATATAAAAAGTATGTGCCGCTGGCCGTTAAAATTGCCCCCGACTTGAGCCAGGATGAAATTAACCAGGTGGCGGCCTCCCTGATCAAAAACGGCATCGATGGGGTCATCGCCACCAATACCACCCTCGAGCGCGACATGATTTATGACATGCCCCATGCCGGTGAAGCGGGGGGACTCAGCGGCCGTCCGCTCCAGCACAAGAGCACCGAAGTGATCCGTCAGCTGGCCAAGGCCCTCGATGGTGCACTGCCCATCATAGGGGTAGGGGGCATCGACAGCGCCATGGCGGCCCGGGAGAAACTGGCGGCGGGTGCCACCCTGGTCCAGATTTACAGCGGCTTTATTTATAAGGGGCCGAGCCTGGTGAAAGAGATCGTCACCAATATATAAAAAATAACCGGCGGCCCTTATTTAACGTTGCTCAAATTCTCGACATGGAATAAAGTCGAGGGACGGCTTAGATAAGGGCTCCACCATGTGCATCCAACCCAATGATAATTGGCAGTGGCATTATGACGCTCAGGATGATCGTCTGATGCTGGATTTATCCGATCGCATGATATTTGCCACCGAATATAAAGGTCGGCAACTCGTCCCCAGCTCCTTCACCACCCAGCCTTTTTGCGTGGACGATGCCGCCCTCTATTACCAGTTGATGGACAAAGCCGCCGAACTCGATTGGAGTGTGCCCCATCAGGTTCAGCTGGTACTCAATGCCATCGCCGTCAGCCGCTTTTATAAACCCTTGATGCCACAAAGCTGGTTCTTTCATGAACAGCAGACTCACTTTATTCCGGATATGGGCGCCCTGGTGTGGATGGAGACTCCCCATGGCCGGGGGGAATTCATGGTCATCGAAGCCGGCGAGCAGGCCAGCGTCTGTCTGAATCTGACCGAGGAACTGGTGCTGACCACCAGCAAGACGCTGCCACGGTTTGCCGTGATCAAGGTGATGAATAACCGGATGCAATCCAGAGTCCGGGTGCAGGCACAATATCGCCACGTCAGCTGACCTCGAATATTGCGAGCGTAGCAGGTTGAAATATGAGCAGGCCTGCAGCCATCCTGTCCCGTTATTTGCCGCCGTACTGCCAATCTGTGTGATTTTTGCCCCCGGCGGGCAAGACCTTCGATATCGTTCCCTTGAAATAGGGAGGCATCGCCCGTTCATTCCGGAGATCCTGCTGCCTGCGAGGGGAGGAGGGCGACCTCATGCCGTACCCGGCGCCGTTAATATTCGTGTGATGCCCAAGGTTCGGGTGCCGAGCGCGGGCCGATAAGGTATAATGCGGCACTATTTTTATGGCATCCCCGTGAGCGTGATGAAAGAATTTTTTGCAACCTGCCCCAAGGGGCTGGAAAACCTGCTGGCCGTCGAGCTGACCAATCTGGGCGCGGAGCAGGTCCGTGAGACCGTGGCCGGCGTCCACTTCAAGGGCGAACTGGCCATCGGCTACAAGGCCTGCCTGTGGAGCCGCTTCGCCTCCCGCATCGTGCTGGTGCTCTCCGAATTCCAGATGAACGACGATCTGGATCTCTATCTGGGAGCCCACACCATCCCCTGGGAAGAGCACTTCTCCGGCACCGCCACCATAGCGGTGGACTTTACCGGGACCAATGCTTCCATCCGCAATACCCAGTACGGGGCGCTCAAGATCAAGGATGCCATCGTCGATCGCTTCACCAAGCGCGGCCACGTGCGCCCGGACGTGGACAAGAAGTCCCCGGACATCCGCATCATGGCGCATCTGGGCAAGGGCAAGGCCAACATCACGCTGGACCTGTCCGGTCCCGCCTTGCATCAGCGCTTCTATCGCCAGGGCACCGGTGAGGCGCCCCTCAAGGAGAACCTGGCCGCGGCCATGATCGCCCGCAGCGGCTGGGCCGGCGAGCCCATGATGGACCCCATGTGCGGTTCCGGTACCCTGCTGATTGAAGCGGCCTTTATCGCCGCCGACATGGCGCCGGCCCTGCGCCGCGAGCGCTTCGGCTTCGATCGCTGGCTACAGCACGATGGCGAATTGTGGCAGAGCCTGCTGATGGAGGCCCAGGTGCGTGCCAAGCGCGGCATGCAGCGCTGCGAAGTGAAGCTGTTCGGCTGTGATGCGGACTCCCGCGTGCTGGCGAAGGCCCGTGACAATGCGAAAGCCGCCGGCGTGGCCCACCTCGTCACCTTCAAGCAGGCCGACGTCACCGCCCTGGAGAACCCGCTGCCCATGCCGGCCGAAGGGGAGGCGCGCCAAGTGGGCATGCTCATCTCCAACCCGCCCTATGGCGAGCGTCTTGGGGAGTTTCCGGCGCTGCTGGAAGTGCACCAGGCGCTCGGCGATGCCCTGCGCCGCAGCTTCCAGGGCTGGCGAGTCACCATCCTCTCCGCCTCGCCCGAGCTGCTGAGCTGCCTGCGCCTGCGCGCCGACAAGCAGTACCGCCTGTTCAACGGGGCGCTCGAGTGCCAGCTGCGCAACTACCAGATCGCGCTGGACTCCGTTGCCTCCCAGAAAGAGGTGGCCCAGGACTTCGCGAACCGCCTGCGAAAGAACCTCAAGGCCCTGGAGAAGTGGGCCAGCAAGGAAAACCTCGACTGCTATCGCCTCTATGACGCGGACTTGCCGGAATACAACGCCGCCATCGACCGCTACCGGGATTATCTGGTGGTGCAGGAGTATGCCGCGCCCAAGGACATTCCCGCCCAGAAGACCCGTCAGCGTCTGCTCGACATGGTGCAGGCCGCCATCAAGGTGACCGGCATGGACGGCGAGAAGGTGATCCTGAAGGTGCGCGAGCGTCAGGAGGGCAAGCAGCAGTACCAGAAGCTCTCCGAAGAGCAGCACCGGATGGAGGTGCAGGAGTACGGGGCGCGGCTGTGGGTCAACCTCTACGACTACCTGGACACCGGCCTCTTCCTCGATCACCGTCAGACCCGCCGCATGCTGGGCCAGATGGCCAGGGGCAAGCGCTTCCTGAACCTGTTCGCCTACACCGGCAGCGCCACGGTGCACGCGGGGCTGGGCGGCGCCCGCGAGACCACCACGGTGGACATGTCCCGCACCTATCTCAACTGGGCGCAGGACAACATGCGCCTGAACTCGCTGGTGGGCCGTGAGCACAAGTTCGTCCAGGCGGACTGCCTGAAGTGGCTCTCCGAGGCGGATGAGCAGTACGACCTCATCTTCATCGATCCGCCCACCTTCTCCAACTCCAAGCGGATGGACGAGAGCTTCGACGTGCAGCGGGATCACCTGCTGCTGATGCAGCACCTCAAACGCCTGCTGGCGGCGGACGGCACCCTGGTCTTCTCCAACAACAAGCGCCACTTCAAGATGGACCTGGCCGGACTCGAGGCCATCGGCCTCAAGGCCCAGAACATCACCGGCAAGACCCGGCCGAAGGATTTCGAGCGCAACCAGCATATCCACAACTGCTGGATCATCACCCACGCCGAGGCGCAGGGCTGATGCTGACCCTGTTTCACACCGACGGCTGCCACCTGTGCGAGCAGGCCTGGGCGCTGGTGGAGCAGGCCGGGCTGGCGGAGCTGACCCGCCGCTGCGACATCCTGGACGATGACGCCTGGCTCGCGGCCTACCGGGTGCGGATCCCGGTGCTCTGCGATGAGGCCGGCCGCGAACTGGGCTGGCCCTTCACCCTGGCGGAGCTCCAGGCGTGGCAGGCCCAGGGGTGATACCGATTTGACGATGAAACGGGGGCAGATCCAGTCTGCCGCCCGTTTTTTCATAAGCAACAAGGAACAAACATGGCTCTTTTGACATTGCACGGCGCCTCCCTGTCGTTCAGTGACTTCCCGCTGCTGGATCAGGCCGAGCTCACCATAGAGCGGGGCGAGCGCCTCTGCCTGGTGGGGCGCAACGGGGCGGGCAAGTCCACCCTGATGAAGGTCATCGCCGGCGAACTACCGCTGGACGAAGGTCGCCTGGTGTTGCAGCAGGACTTGAAAGTGACCCGTCTCGAGCAGGATCCCCCCGCCTCGAGTGAGCTCACCGTGTTCGATTACGCCGCCGAAGGGCTGGCCGGGGTGGGGGAGCTGCTCAAGCAGTATCACCATGTCTCCATGGCGCTGGCGAGCGACCCCTCCGATGCCAACATTCGCACCATGAGCCAGTTGCAGGAGCAGCTTGACTATCAGAACGGCTGGCAGTTCGAGACCCGCATCAACCAGGTGCTGACCCTGCTCGATCTCGACCCCGACGTGACCCTCGACAGCCTCTCCGGCGGCTGGCTGCGCAAGGTGGCCCTGGCCCGCGCCCTGGCCTGCGATCCGGATCTGCTGTTGCTGGACGAGCCGACCAACCACCTGGACATCGACGCCATCAACTGGCTGGAAGAGTTCCTCAAGGACTTTCGCGGCGCCATCGTCTTCATCTCCCACGACCGGGAGTTCATTCACAAGCTGGCGACCCGGATCATCGATCTCGATCGCGGCGTGATCACCTCCTGGCCCGGCAACTATGACGACTACCTGCAGGGCAAGGAGGAGTGGCTGCGGGTCGAGGAGCTGAAAAACGCCGAGTTCGACCGCAAGCTGGCCCAGGAAGAGGTGTGGGTGCGTCAGGGGATCAAGGCCCGCCGCACCCGCAACGAGGGGCGGGTGCGCGCCCTCAAGGCGATGCGCATGGAGCGTAACCAGCGCCGCGAGCTGCAGGGCAAGGCCAAGCTGCAGCTGGACGAGGCGGGCCGCTCCGGCAAGCTGGTGTTCGAGACCGAGGGACTGGGTCTGGACTTTGGCGATCGCACCCTGTTCCAGGGGCTGGATTTGCAGGTGCTGCGCGGGGACAAGATAGCCCTGGTCGGCCCCAATGGCTGCGGCAAGTCGACCCTGATCAAGCTGCTGCTGGGCCAGCTCGAGGCGAGCCGCGGGTCGGTGCGCCAGGGAACCAACCTGGAGGTGGCCTATTTCGATCAGTACCGCGAGCAGCTCGATCCCGAGAAGACGGTGGTGGACAACGTGGGGGAGGGCAAGCAGGAGGTGATGGTGCGCGGGCGTTCCCGCCACATCCTCGGCTACCTGCAGGACTTCCTGTTCGAGCCCAAGCGGGCGCGTACCCCGGTGAAGGCCTTGTCAGGGGGCGAGAAAAACCGTCTACTGTTGGCCAAGCTCTTCCTCAAACCCAGTAACTTGTTGATTCTCGATGAACCAACCAACGACCTGGATGTCGAAACGCTGGAATTGCTGGAGGAGCTGCTCACCGATTACCCGGGCACCCTGCTGCTGGTCAGCCACGATCGCCGTTTCATCGACAATACGGTGACCGGTTGCTGGCTGTTTGAAGGGGATGGGCGGATCAGCGATTATGTCGGGGGCTATGCCGACATGATGGCCACCCGCGCCCAGCAGGCTTCCCTGCTGGCGGCCAAGGCGGCGTCGGTCAAGGTGGCAGAGCCTGTCGCGCAGGCGGCAGAGCCGGCGAAAAAAACGCGCAAACTCTCTTACAAGTTGCAACTGGAGCTGGATAATCTGCCTGCCCGGCTGGAGCAGCTGGAAGCCGAGCTCGATGCCCTGCAGGCCGAGATCAACCACCCCGGTTTCTTCTCCCTGCCCGCGGAGCAGACCCAGCCCAGACTGGATGCATTGAATGCGGCAGAAGCCGCATTGGAACACGCCTTCTCCCGCTGGGAGGAGTTGGAAGCGTTGAAACATCAAGACTAAGGAAGTAGATGAAAAAGCAATTATCCATGCTGGCCATCCTGGTCGGCGCCAGCCTCAACGCGCAGGCGGCACAAAGCTCCTTTTTCACCATCGTCGATGACGAAGTCAAAGGCTATGCTAGCGCGATCAGCGCAGATGGCAGCAGCCTCGTCGGGATCAACACCAAGAACAACATGGCCGAATACTTCTCGACCGTGCGCTCTGCCGACTTCCTGGTCGATCGTTTCCGTTTCGAGCAGGGCTGCTTCCTGTCAAGCTCCGTTTGCGACTCCTTTTGGGATGACAACGCCGGTTTTACCTATCAGTGGCGCCGTGACTTCCTCGACATCGTCGATCAGCGCAGCAACGTAGGTGACGTACAACAGAGCGAGACCGATGGCCTGGTGACGGCCCTTGGTGAGACGCCGGACACCCAAGTGGGTTACACGATGGATGGCAAGCTGCGCACCGCCTTCGCCATCGCGGGGGATGGTGACACGGTCGAGCTGAAAGATGCTGCCAGCACCCACAGCCTGAGTGTCCCGACCAGCATCAAGAAGCTGGACAACGGCCAGTATCTGGTGACCGGCACCGCCGCTACCGACAAGTATCGCCACAAGGTGGGCGGCGATTTCTACAAGTGGTGCTTCGAGGGCAACGACGATGAGTACGGCGACTTCCGGTACTGCCCAGGTGCCGATACCCAGGCCAGCTTCTGGCTGCTCAATGGCTCCGGCGGCCTCAGCAAGCTGATGCAGGCACCCGACTATGCCCATCGACGGGATGAGGTGCTGCAGACGGCCTCCGCGCTCGGCGCGGCCGAATACAACGGCACCCTCTATGGCGTGGGTTACAGCTCCACCGGCGAGGTGGGGTCGGGGGACCTGGATGGCCGCAACCTGGCCAGCTACTGGGCTCTGGATCTGAACGCCGGCACAGTGGGCGCCACCAAGGTCATTCCGCTGCCGGATGGCGAGCCGGGCAAGGACGACGGCGTGCTGCAACATAGCTGGGCAGTGGCGGTCAACGACAACGGCTACGTGATAGGCAACCAGCGCTACCGCATCAACAAGGGGCAGAACCGCCCGGTGGAGATGTTCCTGTTCAATCTGGGCACGCCCGGCACGGCGGCCACCCTTCCCCTGCAGGACAAGCCGCTCTCCGGCTCCGGCTCCGAGGCGGCGGCCATCAATGACCACAACATGGTGGTCGGCTGGCGCGACTCCCGTCATCAGACCCAGCCGGTGGTCAACGGCACCAACCGCATGCAGGAGGCCTTCCTGCTCAACGCGGCTGCCCCGAGCAACAGCTGGTATCTGAACGACCTGATCTGCGGCCTGAACGATGCGGGCGCCAAGCAGTGCGCCCAGAACGGTTACTACTACCACATCGCCTATGCCAGCGGTATCAGCAGCGATGGCACCATAGCCGCGACCGCCTACCGCTACGCCAGCGAGAGCGATCTGAACAACCGCACCAATGCGACCGTGGTGGCCGTCAAGCTGACGCCGGCGGTGGCGGACTACCAGGGCAACACGCCGGCCAGCTATGTGGTCAGCAATGCCCCGGTCAACAACCAGACCGGTCAGGATGGTGAAGGTGGCGGTGGCAGCCTGTTCTGGTTGACTCTGCTGGCCTTGCCCTTTGCCTGGCTGCGTCGTTACCAGCGATAAAAATGTGTCATGAAAAATTAATGCACTTCAGTATCTTGTGTCACAACCCCTGAATAGCATGGAATTTTTTGTTTGACCCTGCCTCCCCCCTGGGGTAAAGATGAAGGCGACCGGTGAAAAACTGGTCGCTTTTTTTGTTCCACGAAGAGGGTCGTAGATGATGAAGAGACAGAAACGGGACCGTCTGGAGAGAGCTCGCGCTCGTGGTTATCAGGCTGGCGTAGTCGGCAAACAGAAAGAAGCGTGTCCTTATCAATGCTTGGATGCCAGAGGGCACTGGCTTGGTGGTTGGCGCGACGCCATGGAAGGGCGAGGCTCAGGCCTCTTCATGAAGTAACCGATACTTCATCACTCATTTCAAACAGGAAAGGGGCCTTGGCGGCCCCTTTACGTTATCCCTCTGGCACTGAACCAGAGCGGAAGATCAGAATGCGGTGGTGTCTTTGAACAGACCCACTTTCAGGTCGGTCGCGCTGTAGATGGGACGACCGTCCACTTCCACCACGCCGTCGGCAATGCCCATGACCAGCTTGCGATTGATGACGCGCTTGAAGGTGATCTTGTAGGTGACCTTCTTGGCGGTCGGCAGGATCTGGCCGGTGAACTTGACTTCACCGACACCCAGCGCACGGCCTTTGCCAGGGCCGCCTTTCCAGCCCAGGAAGAAGCCGACCAGTTGCCACATGGCATCCAGCCCCAGACAGCCCGGCATGACGGGATCACCGGGGAAGTGGCAATCGAAGAACCAGAGGTCCGGGGTGATGTCGAGCTCGGCCAGGATTTCGCCCTTGCCATGCTCGCCGCCGTGGTCATTGATCTTGACGATGCGATCCATCATCAGCATGTTGGGGGCGGGCAGCTGGCTGTTACCCTCACCAAATAATTCGCCACGGCTGCAGGCAAGCAGCTCTTCACGGGTAAAGGACTCTTTGCCTTGTTCGCACAGGGAGAGGCGGGGATTAGTGGTGTCGTTGTCTAGGGTCACGCTGTTTATCCTTCATATGGGTCAAAGCCGGGCCAATTTAGCGTACAGTTGTTCGCCAAACAACTCCGATCACTTCATTCAATGGCCGAATAGCCGGTCGAGCAGGCGCCGTAGCAGGCCGCTCTTGGCGGTCGTGCCATTGAGCTCATCCAGTCGCTCCTGGATGCGGCCAAACAGGGTATCCGGCATGTCGGGTTCACCCGCGACGCAACCGGTCAGCAGTTCGATGGCCTCTTCCACGTGATCCACCGGATGGATATGGAACTGGCCAGCCTCGACGGCGGCGATCACCTCGTCGGAGAGATTGAGCTGCTGGGCGTTGGTGCCGGGCAGCAAGATACCTTGCTTGCCGGTGAGACCGTGGATCTTGCACACCCGGAAGAAGCCTTCGATCTTCTCGTTCACGCCGCCCACCGCCTGCACGTTGCCAAACTGATCGACCGCACCGGTGACGGCGAAGTGCTGGTAAATGGGCTGGCGGGCGAGGGCGGAGAGCAGGGCGCACAGACCGGTCAGGGAGGCGCTGTCGCCATCGATCTCGTGGTAGGACTGCTCGAACACCAGGTTGGCCGAGAGGGGGGAGGGGTTCTCGGCACCGAACTTGTTGGAGAGGTAGCCGTGAATGATCATCATCGCCTTGGCATGGATGTGTCCGGCGAGTTCCGCCTTGCGCTCGATGTCCGCCACGTCCCCGTCCCCCAGGTGAACGGTGGCGGTCAGGCGCACCGGCTCGCCGAAGTCGTAGGGGTGACCCGCGACCTGGATGACGGAGAGGCCGTTGATCTGGCCGACCTCCTCACCGTCGGTCTGCAGCAGGATCTGGCCGTCGATGACCCCCTGATCCGACTGTTCCACCAGGTAGTTGAGGCGGTAATCCTGCTCCTCCAGGGCGAGCATGATGTGCTCATCGGTCACGCTGCCTGCTTCCAGCTCGCGGGCCAGGCTGTCGGCCATGCGCATGATGGCGCCGAGCTGTACCTCTTCGATGGAGAGCCACTCCTGATGATCGCACAGGCGGCTGGCGTGGCGACAGAGGGCGAGAAGGGCGCTTGGGGTGAAATCCAGCAACTCCCAGCGCTCGCGCAGCCAGGCCAGATATTGCAGAAATTCGGGCAAGTCCTCTTCGATATTGACCTCGGAAACCAGGTCGGCGCGCAGGAAGATGCGTTCCGCCATATCTCGGTCCAGCATCTGGAACTCGGCCACCTCCAGTCGATCGCCCACCAGGATCAGCTTGAACCGGATCGGTGTCGCCTCCGGGGTGAAGAAAGGCGTCAGCGTCTTGCCTTCCTGATAGGCATTCCAGTCCAGCTCGCCTTTTTGCATGGCGTTCTTGAGCTTGAACCAGAGGTGGGGCTGATCCAGCAACTCGTCGAGTTGCAGGATGAGGTAGCCGCCGTTGGCTTCCCGCAGCAACCCCGGCTCCAGCAAATGCTGGTTGGCATAGACCGAGCCTTGTTCCGTCTGGTAGTTGATGGAGCCGAACAGGGTGTCCCAATTCAAGTCGCGACCATAGATGACGGGGGCCTGCTGATCTTCATGATGAATGAGCAGGTTGATGAGCACGGGGTGCTGGAACTCGAGCCCCTGGGCCACATGGGCGGCGAGATCGGAGAGAAAGTCCACGATCTTGGGGTCGTTGTTCTGCTTGCGGATGATCCGGGTGACGAGGCGCTCGGCATCCAGGTGATGGCTCATCAGCTTGAGCAATTCACCGACCATCTCGCAGAATTCGAAACCGGAGCCCGGTTGCAGCCTGAGCCAGATGGGCTTGAACGGGTTGTTCAGGTTCTCGGTGTAACAGAGATCGAACAGATCGCCATCCTTGCCATTGGAGGTGGCGATCAGGGTCTGACAGACATTCTCATAATCCGCACCGGGGAAGCCGTTGAGGATCATGACCGGGCAGTCACCGTCAAAACTGGCCAACCGCTTGATGCCCGAAATGGCTCTGGGCTGCAGGGCGGAAAAAGGGATGGGGTCGAGTTCGCTGAGCGCGGGAAACTGCTCAATCGTGAAAGCGGGTTTTAGTTGTTCTGATGTTAATTCAGCCACTTAAGACATCCGGTCGGGAATAGGATCAATTGTCAGCATTATACACAGTTCAATTGAGGGGAACAGGAAACAAGCACATTTAATTTAACATAATATACATTATGCGCGGTTATGGGGTTTCAGGGAAACCGGCGGGCGATGGTTCACCACCTCTGTATGACTTTTGTCGTGCCTTGATCTTGATGAACAGGTATTCGTGACTTGTCATCTGTTATCTCTCACCGCTCACGACCTCTACTCGATCAGCCTGTCCAGCGGTTTGCGACTGGCGCTCTCGTGGCGTTCGCTGTTGCCGGTGTGCAGATATTTGGAGGTGGTGTCTATGCTGTCGTGTCCGGCGTCGGCTTGCACGTGTGACAGCGGCCGGCCATGAAGATTGATGTCGTGGGTGATGCCGGTATGGCGGATGGAATGCGGCGTCAGGGTGCGCATCTCGGCGGCATCCTGGGCAAAGCCATCCTGCTCGGCTAGGCTGGCCGCTTGCTCGAAGACCGCCATCACCAAGTCGCGCAGTTGGCGGATCCCGAGATTGGCATTGAGCTCGCCTTGCTCCCGGCCATGGGCGGCCGCCTTGTGGCGTACGAACAGCGGCGTCTGTTCGCCCGGGGTGGGCAGCGGCGAGAGCCCAAGAAAGGTGCGATAACGTGCCAACGCCTCCAGCAAGGCCTGGGAAACGGCCACGGTGCGGCGTTTGCCGCCTTTGCTGCGGGGTATGTCATAGCCCCAGACCCCGGTCTTGCTGTCGCGGCGAAACTGGCTCATGACGGGACTGAAGCCGGGTCTGGCCGCCACCTCGGAGATCCGCAGATAACAGGCGTACATCAGGCAGATGAGAAACCGGCTGCGCTCATGCTGAGCCGGACATTCGGTTGCCAGCTGTTCGGCGGCCTGCATCACATAGGACCACTGCAGTTCGGTGAAGGATTGGGCCTCTTCGCCCATATCCTGGCTGTCCGGTCGCTTCACCCGTTGCAGCAGGAGCGCCGGATTGCGGTCCATGTACTCCTCCTGAATGAGAAACTGGAAGAAGGCGGACAGGATGGCGAGCTTGGTTTTCATCGCCTGCTCGCTCAGGCGGTATGGCAGCTCGCGGCCCAGCTCCCGCTTGCCCAGAAACGGTCGCCACAAGGGGTTGGGCAGCCTCTCCCCCCACTCCTTGTCGAATACGAACTGGGCGACGTTGCGATAGGCAATAAGCTCGGATGGCGGTGCCTGACAATAGTCGAGATAGCGCATCATGATGCGCCTGGTGAGGTCTTTCGGGCTGATGGCCACCTCGCAGAAGCACCAGTGCAGGAAGGTGGTCAGCTCGCTGCGGTAGGTCTTGTAATTGTTTTCGCTATGGCGCTGCTCCAGCAGCCAGTCGACGGCCAGCTCGTAGACGAGGCCCGCATCGGGGACAGTGCCAAAGCTCAGGGTGGCCAGGTACTGGTTGACCTGAGAGTTGCCGGCCTCCAGATGATTGACGCCATCGAACAGCGGCATGGCGGGTGGCAGTGAGGGATCTGTCATGGTGGTACTTGTGGTGTCGTTTGAATGAGTATGGGTGGGCGCCACTGAACCCTGATGCCGATAAATGGGGTTATCGGCATCAGGGCCTGCCGGTTGTCTTGAGGTCGATGACCTGGAGATCCCGGTGTGGCCCCCATCATGACGAATACCAGGATTATTCAATGAATATGCAGCTTGGTTGGAAAATTCTCGGGGTAAATACCATTTAAAATGACTTGAATTGCTTTTTAAGTGCATATCCAGAGGGCCGCCGTTTTCTCGCAGCCCCCTGCCCGTTCGTTCGTGTCAGGCCACGCTCTTGAGGGCCTTGCCCTTCGGCGGCTCGGCATCCACCTTCTCTTCCCTGGGGACACTTCCCTGCCCTTTGCCCCCGCGCAGCACGTTCTGCAGCTGATCCCGCTGCTCGGCCAGGTAAAAGGCCAGGCTCTCCTGCTGCTCTGGTGCCAGCGCGATGGGGGCACCTGCCAGCAGCGTCATCAGTTCGTCGGCGGTATCCAGCAGCTTGTCATAGGCATCGGCCTCTTTCTTGCTGGCAAAGGTCATCTTCTCCACTCCCCCACGGACCACAACATACTTGATTTCAACGGCCATAGCGGCGTCCTCCTCTGATAGTGCACATGAGTATATGTATGGATATACAGTATTGCAAATCAGGATACGGAGGAAGCGCAACCCAGCCCAGTGACGCTGAGCGAGTTGCGTTGACACTCCCCCTCGCCTGTCGCCCGTTCTTCAGCCTTTTGCGCAGGCTGAAGGCCTTTCTTGGCGACAAGTCGGTGGTACGGCAAGACAGCGAAGGCGTTTTAGGGTAAATTTTATCAATTCCTTCAACAGGTTGAATCGTATGTCGGATCCGCACTCCGTGATCGTCTGTCCGGCCTGTGACTTGCTGATCGAACGCAAGTTGCTGCCGCTGCGCCGTCACGCCCATTGCCCCCGCTGTCACCAGCACCTCTACGGGCGCTATGCCTTTCGCCCTTCCCAGTTGATGGCGCTCACCATCACGGGTTTCCTGTTGTTGCCCTCCGCCTTTTTTGAGCCCCTGATCTATCTGCGTCTGGCCGGGGTCAACTCCGATGCCAACCTGGTCAAGGGCATACTCATGCTGTTTGCAGAGAGCGAAGTCTGGGTGGCGAGTCTGGTGCTCTGGTGCGCCGTGCTGGCGCCGACAGGGCTGTTGCTCGGAATTTTTGCCCTCGCCTCCGGTCTGGCCAAGCGCTGGCACCTGCTGGCGCCAACGCTGAAGTCGGTCGAGGTATTCCGGCACTGGGCCATGCTGGAGGTCTACATCGTCAGCCTGCTGGTCGCCCTGTTCAAACTGATCGACATCGCCGACGTGCGTCTGGGAGGCGGTCTGCTGAGCCTCGGCTGCCTGATGCTGCTCAACATGACGCTCTTGATCCTGTTCGATCCCGCCCCCTACTGGGAGCGGATACCGCTGCAACCAGCCTCTCTGGAGCCGGAACATGCACCCGACCAGCGCCCGTGAACTGGGGCTTTGCCGCTGCCATACCTGCGGCTTGCTGGTGCGTTACCAGAGCGCCATGAACTGCCCGCGCTGTCACACCTCCTTGCAGATGCGCATCCCCCATTCGCTTGCCTGGTCGTGGGGCCTGCTGGCGCTGGCTACCTTCATGCTGCTGCCGGCCAACCTGCTGCCCATCACCCACTTTTACAACAAGGGATTATTGCAGTCCGATACCATTTTCAGCGGTATCATGGCGCTCTATCGCAGCAAGATGTCCGGCATCGCCACCATAGTGCTGACCGCGAGCATCATAGTCCCCATTGGCAAGATCCTGGGCCTTGGCTGGATCTGCTGGCAGTTGCAGCGCAGCAAGCCGGTGCGGCGCAAGCGTCAGCTCATCATGTACCGCATCATCGATTTCATCGGGCGCTGGTCCATGCTGGATCTGTTCGTCATCTCCCTGATGGTGGCCCTGGTGGATCGCGGCGTGCTGCTCAACGTGCGTGCAGGCCCTGGGGCGACGGCCTTCGCCGGCGTGGTGGTGCTCACCATGATGTCGGCCCGGATGCTCGATACCCGCCTGTTGTGGGACAAGGCGGCCCGTTAATCTCTTTTGTCTCGGATGTGCCGTGCCATCACGGCCAATGTAAGGAGTCGGTATGATCGGGGCTGAACCCGTCATTAAGAAACATCGCTGGTTATCCCCGGTCTGGCTGTTGCCCTTCATCGCCCTCTTGCTGGCGGGAGGCTTCATCTATCAGCAGTGGGCGAGCAGTGGCCAGCTGATCCGCATCAACTTTGCCCAGGGCAACGGCATCTTGCCGGGCAAGACCCAGCTGCGCTATCAGGGGGTGGCCATCGGCGTGGTCCAGGAGCTGGAGCTGGCGCAGGATGGTCGCAAGATCGCCGTGCTGGCCAAGGTCGACAGCCGCGCCCGCCCACTCATTCGCAAGGGGTCCGACTTCTGGCTGGTGAGCCCCAAGGCGTCGCTCACCGAGATCTCTGGCCTGGATACCCTGGTGTCCGGTAACTACATCAACCTGCAGCCCGGGCGGGAGAACAACCCGCTGGAAGATGAATTCGACGCCCTGGACGGCCCTCCCCCCGGCTATCAGGCCCAGGGGCGCACCCTGCACCTGACGGCCGACTCGCTGGGGTCGGTCGGCATCGGAGCCAAGATCTACTTCCGGGGCCTGGAGGTGGGCAGCGTCATCAACACCCGCCTCGGGGAAGAGAACCAGCACGTGATCCTGGATCTGGTGATAGAGCCGCGCTTCGAGCATCTCGTCAAGGTGGACAGCCGCTTCTGGAACATCAGCGGCATCAAGGGTTCGTTCAGTCTGGCGGGCGTCAGCGTGGAGGCCGGCAGCCTCACCTCCATCCTGAGCGGCGGCATCGCCTTCGATTCTCCCAAGGCTTCTCCCGTAGCCGAGAAGGGGCTCAACTTCGTGCTCTACAAGGGGCTGGCCGAGGCGGCCAGGGGCGAGCGCATCACCATCCAGGCGGACGATCTGCCCATCAAGGAGGGCATGCCCATTCTCTATGAAGGGATAGAGATTGGTCGGGTCGACCCCATTCGACTCACCGAGCAGGGCCGGGTCGTCACGGCGCTGATCAACCCCGAGCAGGCGTTTCGGATGACCGGCAAGAGCCGCCTCGTCTGGGAGACGGTCTCCCTCTCCCCGTCCGGGCTCAAGCATGCGGATCGCCTGCTGGCCGGGCCCGCCATCCGCCTCGACTATGCGGCGGGCGAGCGGGTCAGCACCATGACGCTGGAGAGCCAGGCCCAGCGCGGCGGCATCCCGCTGACCCTGCAGGCGGATGACCTCGCGGGATTGACCGAGGGGGCGCCGCTCTGGTTCAAGGGCCTGCAGATAGGCCAGCTGGGGGCGCTGACCCTGGACGCCGGTGGCAATGCCAGCGTCGATCTGCTGGTGAACGAGCGGTATCGCCACCTGCTGCAGCGGGCTCGCTTCTATCGCGCCTCCCCCTTGCTGGTCGAGGCGGATCTGAGCGGCGTCAAGGTGGAAACCAGCCCGGCGAGTGCCTGGCTGGGGGGCGGGATCAAGCTGGTGCAGGCACCGGAGGGCGAGCGCATCGATCGCCTCTACCCCAGCCAGGAGCTGGCCCTGCTGGGCAGCCGCCATGCCAAGCCAGAACGCTGGGTGCTGCGCGCCGAGCAGGCCGATGGAATAGGCGTTGGCTCCCCCGTCCTCTACCTGGGGCTGGAGGCGGGCAAGGTCAAGACGCTGAAGGCCGAGGGCAGCGGCGTGGCGATCACCCTGGAGATCGATGCCGTCTATGCGCCCCTGCTCAGGCAGCAGCCCCAGTTCTGGAAGAAGGCCGCCATCGACGGCAAGATCCGGCTCGACGGGGTGCAGGTCAAGATGGGGAACCTCGCCACCCTGCTGCGCGGCGCCATCGAGTTCGACAGGCTCGGCACCGGTCGCAGCAGCCATCAGCTCTTTGACAGCAAGGAACAGGCCGGTACCCAGGTGCGCACTCTCACCCTGACCGCCGATCACAACCCGGGTCTCGGGGTGGGCAGCCCCATCCGCTATCGGGGGGTAGACATCGGCAAGGTGGAGCAGGTCGAACTGGATCCCTCCCTCGGACAGGTTCGTTTCAAGGCCGAGCTGGATCAGCAATATGCCGCCCGTTTCCTGCAGTCCGGGGCGCGCTATACCCTTGTGCAGGCCAAGGTCGGGCTCGGCGGGGTCGCCCATCTCGACACCCTGATCAAGGGCGCCTTCGTGGAGGCGAGCCCCGGTCAGGGGGCGGGCAAGGAGCGCTTCCCCCTGCACCAGAGCGGCCCCGTCGGCCTGGCGCTGACCCTCAAGAGCCCCTCCGTCGATGGCATCGGCGTCGGCAGCCCCCTGCTGTTTCGCAAGATGGTGGTGGGCAGCGTCACCGGCGTGACCCTGGCCCGGGATGGCAGCGAGGTGCTGATCGACGTGAACGTCGACGGGAATTATGCCCACCTGGTGCGCGCCAACAGTCGCTTCTGGAACGTCTCCGGCCTCAAGGCCGACATCGGCCTGACCGGCGGCACCATAGAGGTGGAGACAGTGCAGAGCCTGCTGGCCGGCGGCATCGCCTTCAATACCCCGGAGCGGGAGATGGGCGCCACCGTCAAGGCCGGCCATCGTTATCCGCTTCATGCCAAGGCCGAGAAGGAGTGGCTGGCGTGGAGCCCCCGCATCCTGCCCTGAGCCATCCCACATTCGTCAAAAACCGGCCCTGCGCCGGTTTTTTTATTGATTGGCCTCCTGTGGCCAGAGCAAAGGCGCCTGAAGAACAGGCCGGTGCTGTGGTAAGATGTCGCCCCTCATTTTGGGTCAGCGAGATTGCGCCGTGCACGACAACACCTACCTCCCCGATCACTTCCTACGCCACATTGCGGCCTTCATGCCGCCCCACCTCTCCATGGAGGACTTCGTGGCGAGTTGTCGGCGACCGCTGCGGCGCAGCATCCGGGTCAACACCCTCAAGATCTCCGTGTCCGACTTTATCGCCCGCATGGCGCCACTGGGCTGGCAGCTGGATCCCGTGCCCTGGTGCGACACCGGCTTCTGGCTCACTCGCAGCGATGAAAGCGTCCCCCTTGGCAACACCGCCGAGCACCTGTGCGGCCTCTTCTACATCCAGGAGGCGAGCTCCATGCTGCCGGTGACGGCGCTCTTCGCCAGCGATCGGATCAAGCACGATGGCATGCTGCTGGATGCGGCGGCCGCTCCCGGCTCCAAGACCACCCAGATCGCGGCGCTGATGGAGAACCAGGGCATGCTGATCGCCAACGAGTTTTCCAGCAGCAGGCTGAAAGTGCTGAGCGCGAATCTCCAGCGTTGTGGCGTGACCAATGTCGGCATGACCCATTTCGATGCCAAGGTCTTTGGTCAGTGGCTGCCGGAAACCTTCGACGCCATTCTGCTCGACGCCCCCTGCTCCGGCGAGGGGACGGTGCGCAAGGATGAAGACGCCTTGCGCAACTGGAGCCTCGAGAGCATCGAGGAGATAGCGGCGGTGCAGCGGGGTCTGCTGGAGAGCGCCTTCCACGCCCTCAAACCCGGCGGTGTGCTGGTCTACTCCACCTGTACCCTGAGCCTGCAGGAGAATCAGGCCGTCTGTCAGTCGCTGCAGGAGAAGTTCGGCGATGCCCTGAGCGTTGACTCCCTGGCCAACCTTTTCCCCGATGCAGAGAAGGCCTGTACCCCGGAGGGATTCCTGCACGTCTGGCCCCAGATCTTCGACAGCGAGGGCTTCTTCGTCGCCAGGCTGCGCAAGCACCACTCGGTGCCCAACATCATGTTCAAGCCGGGCAAGCTCGGCAAGTTCCCCTTCTCTCCTCTGCCTGAGAAAGAGGCCGACCCCATGCTGCGGGAGATAGCGGCGAGCTTCGGCATCGCCCCCAGTGGCCGGCTGTTTGGGCGCAACGACGAGATCTGGCTCTTCCCCCGCGCCTTCGAGCAGGTACAGGGCAAGCTGCGCTTCGATCGCATCGGCATCAAGCTGGCGGAGACCTTCAAGAAAGGGTATCGACTGACCCATGAATGGGCGCTGGCCTACGGCACGCTGGCCACACGGGGATGCGTCGAGCTCGATGCCGCCAATGCGCGGGAGTTCATGATGGGCCGGGATGTCTGGCCCGAGCAGGATGCGGGGAGCGGCGAGGTGATCGTCCGCTATCAGGGGCACCCGCTCGGCATGGGGAAATGGGTGGGGAGCCGTATCAAGAATGCCCTGCCCCGCGAGCTGGTACGGGACAACAACCTGTTCAATGAGTGAGGCCGGCACCCAGGAGTGAAAATGGCGCCTGTTCGAGTCTGAAAAACCCACACTCTGGTTGAACTTTTACCCGGTTCTTGAAATGCCCCTAGCCTTGTCTAAGCTTAAGGCTATCCGCATACCAGTTAGCGCACGGCTCTGCAAGGAGCCAATTCCCCTATGCCAGGTACAAGGAATTCGTACCTGGCTTTTTTTATGCTCCGTCTCTGTCCTACTCCAGGGCCTCCACCGGCGAATGCTCGGCGCGCACCCGGGTGACCAGTTCGTGCTGGTAGAGCAGATCGATCGCCTGCTCGATGAGGGAAGCCTGGCTGTCCTCCAGATGGAGACCCAGCTCCTGCAACCGTTCGGCGTGACGATTGCTTATCCAGCATTGCAGCCGGCTATGGGTCTCCTGCTTGCGCTTCACATGCTGGCGCTGCCGTTCGGCATTGTCTTGTGCCCCGGCGCTTTTGATTTCCTGGCTCATATGTCCTTGCTGAATTGGATAAACTCGACACGTTATCTCTCACGCCTTCCTGTACGGAGAGCATCGGGAGGCAAATCCTCCCCTGCGGATAGGTATGCGGAGAAGTGCGGCAAATATATCATCAAATCAACTAGATGCCATTTAACATAAGAAACAGAGTGACGCGGTTTTTCAGAGCAGGCCCGCGAGGGCGTGATCGGAGAACTTTTGTGCGTCGTCGAAGTACTCCTGCAGGGTGCGCATGTCCTTGTGGCGAGTCACCTCGATAATCTTGTTCATGGGCTTGCCCGCCGTCACCGCCGAGGTGATGAAACCTCGGCGCAGGCTGTGGCCGCTGACATGGAGGTCGTCGATGGCCTGGCCGGTGCGACGTTTGATCATCAGGTTGATCCCCTGTGGTCCCAGGGGATCGGCCGTGAGTTGTCCCCAGCGGTTCATCCGGCGAAACAGGGGGCCCGCCTCTATCCGGCTCTTCTTCAGCCAGCGCTGCAGCGCCGACACCGGGCAGTAGTGCTGGCCCGGGATGAGGGCGATCTCGGACTCATGGAGCTGATGCTTGCTCGGCTTGAGGCGAAGCCGTATCCCCTGCCCCACGAACTGCAGGTCATCCACCTCGATCCTGGCCGCCTCCGAGCGGCGCAAGGCGCCGCTGAACATCAGGAGCAGCAGGGTGTAATCCCGAAGCCCCGCCAGGCTGTTGGTATCTATCTCGTCCAGTACGCAGGCGAGCGGTGTCAGGGTCAGGGCCCCCGTCTTGCGTTTGCGGTTGTCACCGAGACGCACTATGCCGCGCATCATCTCCTTGATCTCCGCATGCTCGGTCGGCATGGGATGGATGCCCTTCTGCTTGAAGGCATAGCGAATGCCGGCAAGCCGTCTTACCAGGGTCGCGGGTTTACGAGGTTCACCGTTGCGAAGTTCACCTTTCCCCTCTTCCTTATCCAACCATACCCAGTCCGCCAGGATGCCGTCCGCCTGATCCGCGAGAAAGTTCATGATGTCGTGGTGTGTGGTCTGCAAGGGATCCAGTCCGTGCAACTGGCACCAGAAGACAAAGATACGGGTATCCGCCTGGTAGGCATTGAGGGTGGAGCCGGCTTTGGCACTGCGTAAAAAACGTCTGGCCCGGCTATTGAGCTGTGAGTCGAATACGGCCTGCAGCGAGTGCTGTGCCGGACTTGGGAAGGTGGAGTGGGTCACTTAACTCTATGATTTAATGTGAAGTTGAGGAGGATCTTACAGGATCTTGCAGATCCATCAAGTATCGATAATGAATATTATCGATACTTATAGAGATTCTATTTAAGCAGCGTCCAACCTCCTCTCATTTCATCGGCAAATTTGATACCGGGTATATTGTTATTCAGGTAGCTATCCCATCGGAGAGTATTTGTGAGAGATAACGATGTGGCCTATTGGTATTATTGAGGGGTGTTGCAGTAATGATTTGAAATAAACAGCCCCGATATTCGGGGCTGTTTATGATTATTTCTTCGCCAGCTTGAATAATTCGAAGAAATTGTTGCTGGTGGCCTCGGCCAGCTCGGCGAGGGGGATCTGGCGCAGATCGGCGATAAACTGGGCAACGTCCCGAACGAAAGCCGGTTCGTTTTCCCTCCCCCTGTGGGGAACGGGGGCAAGGTAAGGGGAATCCGTCTCGACCAGCAGGCGCTCCAGGGGCAACGCCTTGACCACCTCCTGCAAGGCTGCGGCATTCTTGAAGGTGGCTATCCCTGAAATGGAGATATAGAACCCCATTTCCATCGCGGCCTGTGCCATCTCGAGGGACTCGGTGAAGCAGTGGAACACGCCGCCCACCTGGCTGGCCCCCTCCTCCCGCATGATCTGCAGGGTATCCTCCTGGGCATCCCGGGTGTGGATGATGAGGGGCTTGTTCAGCGCCCGCGCCACCCGGATATGTTCCCGGAAGGAGGCCTGCTGCACCTCCTTGTTCTCCGGGGAGTAGAAGTAGTCGAGCCCGGTTTCACCAATGGCCACCACCCTTTCATCGGCAGCCTGGGTCAGCAGCAGTTCACCATCCACGCCGGGATCCTGATTGAGGGGATGCACCCCGCAGGAGGCAAACACCTGGGGATAGGGCGCGATGGCGGCCAGCATGGTCGGAAACTGCGCCTGGGTCACGCTCACGCAGAGAAAATATCCCACATCCTGTTTTGCCGCCTTGGCCAGCACATCGGCCATGTCGGTCTGCTTGTTGCCATAGCTCAGGCGATCGAGGTGGCAATGGGAATCAACGAGTAACATAGACAACCTTGTTCATAACCAGCGGTGGAGCCAGTTCATCAGATGAATGGTGGGATTGGAGAGCTGACCCGGCTGACAGGCCTCCTTGAGCGCGACGAGTTGCTGCTCCGCCTCGAGCAGCCGCTCGCTGCCGTGACGCTCGGCCAGTTGCTGGCTGAGGGTCGCCAGATCCGGCATCGCCAGCTGGTGATGGCCACAGCCCGCCTGGGTCTTGAGCGCATCGCATAGGAAGAGCTGCAGCCAGTGCAGCCTGACCTGGCAGTCCTCCGCCAACTGGGCGCAGACGCTGGTCGCCCGGGTCGGCGTCTGCGACAGGGAGACGAAACTCTCCAGCAGCTCCCGGCGGGCAGCGTCCTGCTGCTCCTCGATATAGCGCAGCACCCGCAGCGGCGCTCCCTGGCAGATCCGCACCTGAGCCTGGGTAGCCTGATACCCCTGTTGTGCCAGCCAGGCCAGGATCTCACCCTCCGCCGGCAACCGGCAGACATGCTTGTGACAACGGCTGAGAATGGTGGGCAACAAACGGGAGATCTGGGAGGCGATAAGCAGCAAGAGGCTGTCACCCGCCGGCTCCTCCAGGGTCTTCAGCAAGGCGTTGGCGGCGGATTCGGTCATGCGCTCGGCATCTTCAATGATCACCACCTTGCCGCGGCCGAGCTTGGCCGTGCTCTGCAAGCGGCTGCAGAGCTCGCGGATGGCCTCGACCCCTATGGTCTTGCCCTCAGGCCCCAGGGTGCCGAGATCCGGGTGATGGCCCTTCTCGAACAACTGGCAGGAGTGACACTGGCCGCAGGGCTCGCCCCGTTGCGGTTGCTGGCACAGGTGCAGTCGGGCCAGGCGATCGGCCAGCAGCTCCTTGCCAAGGCCGGGATCCCCGAGCAGCAGCCAGGCGTGCCCGAGCCGTCCGGCCTGGGCCGTCTGGCTCAGGGCATGCCAGTCCGGGATCAGCCAGGGATGCATAGCCCCTCGCTTGCGAGGTAGTGATCCAGCGCGGTCTCGATGGCCGCCTTGACCCGGTCCGGCGTCTGGCCGGCATCGATCACCAGAATGCTGTCATCCTTTGCCGCAAGTTCCAGATAGCGGGCGCGCGTGCGCTCGAAGAAGCTGAGCTGCTCCAGCTCGATCCTGTCCAGCTCGCCGCGGTGGCGGGCCCGCTGCAGACCGATGGCGGGATCGATGTCGAGATAGAGGGTCAGGTCCGGCTTGAAGTCGCCGAGCACCGCCCGCTTGATGGCTCCGATGAGATTGGCATCAATGCCGCGCCCGCCACCTTGGTAAGCCTGGGAGGAGAGATCGTGCCTGTCCCCCACCACCCAGATCCCCTCGGCCAGCGCCGGCTTGATGCGGGTCTCGACCAGCTGGACCCGGGAGGCGTACATCAGCAGCAGCTCGGCCTCGACGGTCAGACGCTCGTCGTGCACCTCCTTGACGATGGCGCGCATCCGCTCCGCCAGCGGTGTGCCGCCCGGCTCGCGGGTGCACTCGATGCGCTCGATACCGTGGGCCCGCAGATAGTCGGTCACGTAGCGCACAGCGGAGCTCTTCCCTGCCCCTTCCAATCCTTCAATCACGATAAATTTAGACATTAGGGCTTCTTCAATATGTATTCGCGTACCGCCCGATTGTGTTCATCGAGGGTCTTGGAGAAATAGTGGGCCCCGCCTCCCTTGGCGACGAAGTAGAGATAGTCGGTCGACTTGGGATTGAGGGCCGCCTCGATGGACGCCTTGCCCGGCATGGCGATAGGGGTAGGCGGCAGGCCATCGATCACATAGGTGTTGTAGGGGTTCACGTCGGTCAGATCGCTGCGGCGAATATTGCCGTCGTACCTGTCTTTCACCCCGTAGATGACGGTGGGATCGGTCTGCAGCTTCATGCCGAGGCGCAGGCGATTGACGAACACAGAGGCGATCTGGGCCCGTTCATCCGGCTGACCCGTCTCTTTCTCTATGATGGAGGCCATGATGAGCGCCTCATAGGGGGTCTTGTAGGGCAGATTGGCCTGACGCTTCTCCCAGGATGCGTCCAGGAAGGCTTTCATGTCCTGGTAGGCGCGGCGCAGGATGGAGATGTCGCTGGCATGGGTGGTATAGGCGTAGGTTTCCGGCAGGAACCAGCCCTCCAGCTTGCCATTCTCGATGCCGAGCTCCTGGGCCAGATCCGCCTCGCTCTGCTCCACGGTGAGGCGCTCCAGATAGGGGGCGCTGGAGAGCTGCTTCAGCCAGTCTTCGAAACGGGAACCCTCGACAAAGGTCAGGCTGAAGTGAAACTCCTTGCCGGAGGCGAACAGGGAGAGGGTCTCCTTGAGCGGGGCCCCTTCCTTGATCTCGTAAGTGCCTGACTTGATGGCCACCAGTTCAGGATGGCCGCGCAGCCAGAGCCGCACCGCCCAGGGACTGGTTTCCCCCTCCCCCAGCTCGGCAATCAGGCGCGCCGCGTGGGCGCCTTTCTCGACGGTAAAGAGGCGGGTCGGCCCCTTGTTGGTGAGCGTCTCCACCTGCTGCCATTTGTAATATACATACCCCCCCGCGGCGGCAACGGTCAGGGCCGCCCCCGCGAGCAGGGTGTAGAGCCGATTAAACTTCAATGACCAAACGCTCCTGTAAACGGCGGATCAATACCGGGCTGGGATAGTGCACCTCCCCGATGCTGGTGATCGGCACTATACCCATCAGGGTATTGGTCAACCATACTTCTTCGGCCTGCCACAGCGACTCCAGCGGAGCCTCCACGACACGCAGTTCAATGCCCATCTGTTTAAGCATCGTCATCACTCGCTTGCGCATGATGCCATCGATCCCGGCGCGGGATAGATCCGGCGTGAACACCGTCCTGCCGCGACGCCAAAACAGATTTGCGCTGACCCCTTCTACCAGAAATCCCCGGCTGTTCAAGACTATACCTTCGACCCCGCCGCGCGCCGCAAGTTCGCGTTTCAGCATCACTTGTTCGAGGCGCCCCAGCGTCTTGAGGCCCGCCAGCATGGGGGCCTCACCGAGCGGCTGCTGACAGACCAGGGCCGCGATGCCGTGCTGCTGCCAGCCAGGATAATGCTCCGGGTAGGGGGCGAGGGAGACGATGCGGGTCGGTGCATCGCAGCCGCCGCTGTCATAACCCCGTCCGCCAACGCCTCGGGTCAGTACGACCTTGACGACAGCCTGCGTCTGTCCTGCCGCCATTTGCGCCACCTCGGCGGCAAGGGCATCCCAGGGTTGTTCGGCAAGGCCGAGCCTGGCGTTGGCATGCTGCAACCTGGCCAGGTGCGCCGGCCACCAGACCACCTCCCCTGCTTTCACCAGCATGGTGGTGAAATGACCGTCACCATACGCCAGACCACGATCCCTGGCGCTGAGGCTTTCTGTCGCTATTCCATTAATCAGCAAGGGGATCCCTCCGATAAAAAAGGCCCGATACTGGGTATCGGGCCTCATGGTTCGCCCAAGGCGAATTATACGCGTTTGAAGATCAGGGAGCCATTGGTGCCGCCAAACCCGAAGGAATTGGACAGGGCATACTCGAACTGGCCTGCCTTGGCCACATGGGGCACCAGATCCAGATCGCACTCCTCATCCGGGTTGTCCAGGTTGATGGTGGGGGCCACCATCTGGTCGCGCAGGGAGAGCACGGTAATGATCGCCTCGATGGCGCCCGCCGCCCCCAGCAGGTGGCCTGTCATGGACTTGGTGGAGCTGACCATCAGGGACTTGGCATGTTCGCCAAACACCTTCTTCATGCCGCGCAGCTCGGCCACATCGCCGAGGGGGGTGGAGGTGCCGTGGGCGTTGATGTAACCCACCTGCTCGGGCGCGATGCCGGCATCCTTGATGGCGTTCTTCATGGCGCGCGCGCCACCGTCACCGTCAGAAGGCGGCGCCGTCATGTGATAGGCGTCGCCACTCATGCCAAAACCGACCAGTTCGGCGTAGATCTTGGCACCGCGGGCCTTGGCGTGTTCGTACTCTTCCAGCACCAGTACGCCGGCACCGTCACCCAGCACGAAGCCGTCGCGATCCTTGTCCCAGGGACGGCTCGCCTTGATCGGCTCGTCGTTGCGGGTGGAGAGCGCCTTGGCAGCGGCAAAGCCACCCATGCCCATGGGGGTGGAGGCCTTCTCGGCACCGCCGGCGACCATCACGTCCGCGTCACCGTAGGCGATCATCCGGCCTGCCATGCCGATGGCATGGGTACCCGTGGTACAGGCGGTGGTGACGGCGATGTTCGGACCCTGCAGGCCTTTCATAATGGAGAGATGACCGGACACCATATTGATGATGGTGGACGGCACGAAGAAGGGGCTCAGCTTGCGGGGGCCGCCGTTGACGAGGCTGCTGTGGTTCTGCTCGATGAGACCCAGGCCGCCGATGCCGGAACCGATGGCGACGCCAACCCGCTCCGCGTTTTCTTCGGTGATGGCCAGGCCGGCATCGTCCAGGGCCTGCACGCCCGCCGCCACGCCGTACTGGATGAAGAGATCCATCTTGCGGGCTTCTTTGCGGTTGATGCCGAACGCTTCGGGGTCGAAATCTTTGACCAGGCCGGCGAAACGGGTCGCATACTCGCTGGCATCAAAATGGTCGATGAGGGAAATGCCGCTCTGCCCCTTGAGCAGGGCTTGCCAGCTGGATTCGGCAGTGTTGCCCACCGGGGAAAGCATCCCCAAGCCGGTCACCACGACTCTGCGTTTTGACACTGAGGTAGTCTCCGAGAGGTGTTTTGAAAGGGGTAAACATAAAAGAAGCGGCCCTTGGGCCGCTTCCTTCAGAACAGGAACTTATTCCTGATTAGCGGTGATGTAGTCGATAGCCGCTTGAACAGTGGTGATCTTCTCGGCTTCTTCATCAGGAATTTCGGTATCGAATTCTTCTTCCAGCGCCATTACCAGTTCAACGGTATCCAAAGAGTCAGCGCCCAGGTCGTCGACGAAGGAAGCAGCGTTCTTCACGTCTTCTTCTTTAACACCCAGTTGTTCGATGATGATTTTCTTTACGCGTTCTTCGATGTTGCTCATGACCTGAATTTTCCTTTAAAAATACGCTATTGCGTCTGGTTGGGGTAGTGTATTCAATTGACGTGAGTTTGCAAGTGACTTGCCGCTGGTCAAACCACGAAATTCGCCAAACTTCGGCGTATTATCGCAAATTTGAACAGAACTCACGACAAATTGATTACACCATGTACATCCCGCCATTAACATGCAGGGTTTCGCCGGTGATATAGGCGGCATCATCCGATGCCAAGAATACCACAGCGGCAGCAATTTCCTTCGGATCGCCCAAACGGGCGGCAGGCACCTGGTTCATGATGCCGGCGCGCTGTTCTTCGTTGAGCGCCTTGGTCATGTCGGTCTCGATGAAACCGGGAGCAACCGCGTTCACCGTGATGCCACGGGACGCCACTTCACGGGCCAGCGACTTGGTGAAGCCGACCAGACCTGCCTTGGCAGCAGCATAGTTGACCTGACCGGCATTGCCCATGGTACCGACCACGGAGCCGATGCTGATGATGCGACCGTTGCGCTTCTTCATCATGGCACGCAGCACCGGTTTGCTCAGACGATAGAGAGAGGTCAGATTGGTATCGATGATCTCGTTCCACTCGTCATCCTTCATCCGCATCAACAGGTTGTCGCGGGTAATGCCAGCGTTGTTGATCAGGATGTCGATGTCACCGAAGCGTTCCTTGATGGCGGCAAAGACAGTCTCGATGGATTCCTGGCTGGTCACGTTCAGTGCCATGCCACAGCCCTGCTCGCCCAGATAGGCGCTGATGGCCTCGGCACCGCTCTCGCTGGTCGCCGTGCCCACCACTTTCGCACCACGGGCAGCAAACGTCTCGGCAATCGCACGACCGATGCCACGACTGGCACCGGTGACCAACACAACCTTATCGGTAAAACTCATGACTTGCTCCTGTTTACTTGATCTGGGCCAGTGCCTGCTCGAACGAGGCTGCGTCGTTGGCGTGAATGCCTTCCACCCGCGCATCGATGCGCTTGGCCAAGCCAGTCAGCACCTTGCCCGGCCCCATCTCGATCTCGAGGGTAATGCCGTCGTTGGCCATGCGCTCGACCGTCTCGGTCCAGCGAACCGGGCTGAACAGCTGGCGCACCAGGGCCTGCTTGATGGCGGCCGGATCCTGCTCACAGGATACGTCGACATTATTGATGACGGCGATGGCGGGAACCTTGATCTCGATCCCATCCAGGGCGGCGGCCAGCTTTTCGGCGGCCGGTTTCATCAGCGCGCAGTGAGACGGCACGGAGACCGGCAGCGGCAGCGCACGCTTGGCGCCCGACTCCTTCATCAGCACGTTGGCGCGCTCGACGGCCTCTTTGTGACCGGCGATGACCACCTGGCCCGGGGAGTTGAAGTTGACCGGAGAGACCACCTGACCTTGCGCGGCTTTCTCGCAGTTGGCGGCGATGCTGTCATTGTCCAGCCCGATGATGGCTGCCATGGCACCGGTGCCTTCCGGCACGGCTTCCTGCATGGCCAGACCACGCAGCTCGACCAGCTTGACCGCATCGGAAAACGCCAGTGCGCCGCTGCACACCAGGGCGGAGTATTCCCCCAGGCTGTGGCCGGCCATCACGGCGGGAGTTGCCCCGCCCTGCTGCTGCCACAGGCGCCACAGGGCGACAGAGGCGGTCAGCAGTGCGGGCTGGGTGCGCCAAGTCTTGTTCAGATCCTCGGCCGGCCCTTCCATGACCAGGGCAAACAGGTCATAGCCCAGCACCTGGCTCGCCTCGGCGAAGGTCTCTTTAATCACGGCGTGTTGCTCGGCCAGTTCGGCCAGCATGCCGACGCTCTGGGAGCCTTGTCCCGGGAAGGCAATGGCAAATCGGGTCATCATTGATTCCTTTAAGGTAAGACGAATTCGGTAAGCGGGCGCCCGGAGTCAGACGCCGCTCGGTATCAGAGGCGAACCAGCGCAGAGCCCCAGGCAAAACCGCCGCCGAAGGCTTCCAGCAGGACCAGCTGGCCGGGTTTGATGCGGCCGTCACGCACCCCTTCATCGAAGGCGATGGGCACGGAGGCCGCGGAAGTGTTGCCGTGACGATCCAGGGTCAGGATCACCTTGTCGAGCCCCATGCCGAGTTTCTTGGCGGTGGCGTTGATGATGCGGAAGTTGGCCTGATGGGGCACCAGCCAGTCCAGCTCGCTCGGCTCGATGTCGGCGGCGGCCAGGGTTTCGGTGACGATTTCGCTCAGGCGAGTGACCGCCACCTTGAAGACGTCGTTCCCCTTCATGTACATGTAGGCTTCGAGCTCGGCCCCCGGCATGCCACGACGGGGTTGCGGCAGCTTGAGCAGCTCCCCGTAACGGCCATCTGCATGCAGGTGGGTGGAGAGGATCCCCGGCGTCTCGCTGGCGCCGATGACCACGGCCCCTGCCCCATCCCCGAACAGGATGATGGTGCCGCGATCCTCGGGATCACACATGCGTGAGAGCACGTCGGCGCCCACGACCAGTACGTGGCGGGCGGCGCCGGACTTGACGAACTGATCGGCGATGGCGAGGGCATAGGTAAAGCCGGCGCAGGCAGCCGCGACGTCAAAGGCCGGGATCCCCGGCACCTCGAGCAGCCCCTGCAGTTCGCAGGCGGCGGCAGGGAAGGCATTCTCCGCACTGGTGGTCGCCAGCACTATCATGTCCAGATCCGCCGCGGTCAGACCCGCGGCGTCCAGCGCCCGCAAGGCCGCCTGGTGAGAGAGGGTCGCGACGGTTTCGTCGCTGCCCGCGATGCGGCGTTCACGGATCCCGGTGCGTTCCACGATCCATTCGTCACTGGTTTCAACCATCTGCTCAAGATCGGCGTTGGTACGGACCGAACTCGGCAGATAACTGCCAGTACCCAGAATTTTGCTATGCATAGAGTTTTATTAATCCCTGTCGGAAAAGACAGATTCAAGGCGATCTGCAATGTGCAACGGAAGTTGGTGTTTGGCTTCTTGTGCGGCCAGCAGAATCGCATGACACAGAGCGCGGCGCTCGGCCCGCCCATGGCTTTTTACCACAATGCCGCGCAATCCTAACAGACTCGCGCCATTATACTGGTCGGGGTTCAGGTAAGAAAAACGCCGTTTGAACATAAATCCGGCGAGTCGACCAAGAAAACTGCGCTTTTTGCGCGGATATCCGGCCAGTTCGGCCATCATCCGCACCACGCCCTCGGCGGTCTTGAGCGCCACGTTGCCCACGAAACCGTCGCAGACGATGACGTCACAGTCGCCGCTGAAGATCCTGTCACCCTCGATGAAACCGGCGAAATTGAGGGCGTTGCACTGGCGCAGCAGCTCCGCGCTGTGGCGAACCAGGTCGTTGCCCTTGATCTCCTCCTCCCCCACGTTGAGCAGCGCCACCCGGGGGAAAGGGATCCCTTCGACCTTTTCGGCGACCACGGCCCCCATCACCGCAAATTGCAGCAAGGTATCGGCATCGCAGCTCACGTTCGCCCCCAGATCCAGCATCACGGTGCGCTTGCCATTCACGGTCGGCAGCGCCTTGATGAGGGCGGGTCTGTCGACGCCGGGCAAGGACTTGAGCACGCACTTGGCCATGGCCATCAGAGCACCGGTGTTGCCGGCACTGACGCAGGCATCGGCGTCGCCGCTCTTGACCAGATCCAGGGTCACGCGCATGGAGGAGTCTTTCAGGGTACGCAGCGCCACGATCGGCTTTTCGCCCATACCCACGACCTGGGAGGCATGCACGAGACGGACCCGGGGATGGTTGAGCAAACCGTGTTGCTGCAACAGAGGAGCGGTCTGGTGTTGATCACCGACCAAGACAAGACGTAGCTGGGGCAGAAGAGACAGTGCCTGCACGGCGGCAGGCACTGTTTCCGAGGGGCCGATATCTCCCCCCATTATGTCTAGCGCGACAGTTTGCGTAGACAAAGGCAATCCTTAAGCGATTACCTTTTTACCGCGGTAGAAACCATCGGCAGTCACGTGGTGACGACGATGAATTTCGCCACTGGTCTGATCAACAGTCAGGGCTGCGGTGGTCAGTGCATCGTGGGAACGACGCATGCCACGCTTGGCGCGGGTTTTACGGTTCTGTTGTACGGCCATGGTAGGCTAACTCCTAAAATTCACTTACGTTTGAGCGCTTCAAGAACTGCAAAGGGATTCGGCCGCTCATCAGCAGGTTCGATTTCACCCCAGGTCATCTCCATGTTTCCTCGCGGGCAGACATCCACTGGATGCATGGCCACCTGAGGCAACGAGAGGATGAGCTCATCCTCCAGGATTTGATGAAGATCTATCTCGCCGTTTTCGTCCAACTCAATGGGCTCATAAGCTTCCGGCAGTTCTTCCTCGTTTGTCCTTTCGAACAGCGGAGTGTAGATAAAACTAGCTTCACAAAGGTGTTCGAATGTCTCTCCACAACGCTGGCAAACCAGGTCGACCTTGGCATGGGCAGTGCCTTTCATAACAGTCAACTTCTGGACATCTTTGCCAAAGTGCAGGGTGACATCCACATCACTTCGCAAGCCTTCGGTTGATTCCTCCAGCCTGGGCATCTGCGACTTTTCCACTATCCCGACATAGTCGAGTAGCTTCAAGGCATTACGGACTGGATCAACCTTAACGGGCAACTTCACCTTTTGCATAGGGCGCGAATATTATAGGTCCAACAAGGGATAGTCAAAGGAAAAAGTCCTTACCGCCGATGATTTTAACTGCACAGGCCCCTGCGGGGAGGAACTTGCGCTCATCGGTGGCCGATTATGCCATAAACCGCAGGATCCCGCACAGGATCCTCACCACCTCCCAGACAGGATATAGGGGCACACTCTTACTCCGAAAGTGGCGGGCAGCGCTGGCTGGCGCTGAGCAGGTGCTGCGGATTCACCACCCTGGGTTGCTCTTCCATCAGCCGGCGGATGGCCTGAAAACTCTCAAGGGCTCCCTTGATGGCCATGGGATTGGCCAGCCAGCCCGGCAGGTTGCTGCCCGGGTTGGTATAGGTCTCGAGTCTGATCAGGGTGGTGCCATCCGGCCTGGGCTGCGCCTCCCACCGACCCGAGCTTTCCTGGATCCGGAATCGCCCGGCCCGCACTGGCAGCGCATTGGGCTCGGCCCAGACCTCGAGCGTCAGCCCGCAATCGGCTCCCCTGCTCAGATGGGAGCGAGTGATCAACTCCCTGTCCTGAACCGGCCAGGGGGCAGACAATCGGGTGTACACCAGATCATCGTCGGGACCGGACCTTGCCAGCAACCTGACTTCGCGGCTCCGGGGCAGCCACTCCTGGTGGCGCGCCGTGTTGCGCAGCACCTTCAGCAGTGCGGCGGGATCCGCATTGACCTGCATCTCCAGACGCAGCGCCAGAAAGGGCGACGGGGGACGAGCCTGGGTCCAGAGCAGGATCCCCTCCTTCCCCGGCCGCAATTGCCACCCCTCCCCCCAGCCTGCGAAAGAAAGCAGCATCAGGGCCAGTACCGCGTATCTTGCCATCTCCCTCGGCCTCATCGTATCGCTCTATGTCATTGTCAGCCGCCGGGACGCCTGCTTCCAGCCCGGATCCTGAGTCGCCCACTCAGAGGCAGGCAGATGATCGACGCAATTTGCGCAGCCCTGTTCGCACAGATAGAATCAAGCAATTGATTTATAAATGGATATCATCAGAAGATGCAAACGCCCTTGATCCTCGCCTCCACCTCTCGCTATCGCAAGGCGCTGCTGGAAAAAC
The DNA here is from genome assembly GCF_019048705.1 of Aeromonas sp. FDAARGOS 1409. Lineage (NCBI taxonomy): Bacteria > Pseudomonadati > Pseudomonadota > Gammaproteobacteria > Aeromonadales > Aeromonadaceae > Aeromonas > Aeromonas sp. FDAARGOS 1409. The sequence goes on along the minus strand of NZ_CP077395.1, from coordinate 3,536,253 downwards.
TTGGCCTGCGGTTTCAGTGTGCCTCACCCGAGGTGGACGAGACCCCTCGACCCGGGGAAACGGCAGACACCCTGGTCCGCCGGCTGGCCCATGCCAAGGCGAGCGCCATAGCACGTCAGCATGATCAGGGGTTGATCATCGGATCGGATCAGGTGTGTGTCTGCGACGGGCGCATTCTCGGCAAGCCTGGCACGGTGGAGAATGCGGTGGCGCAGTTGATGCTGGCCCAGGGCAGGAGCGTCACCTTTCATACCGGGTTGTGTGTCGTCAATGCCGCCAACGGCCATGTCGAGCAGCTCGTCGAACCCTTTACCGTGCATTTTCGCTCCCTCGGCGAGGCCGCCATCCGCCGCTATGTGGAAGCCGAACGTCCTCTGGATTGTGCCGGCAGCTTCAAGTGCGAAGGGATGGGCATAGTGCTGTTCAAGGCCTTGGAGGGGCGCGATCCCAACGCCCTTGTCGGTCTTCCCCTCATCGGCCTGATCGACCTGCTGGCATTGCATGGACTTCATCTGCCTTGAGACAAGGGCTGCGCCAACGATGAAAAACGGGAGCCAAGGCTCCCGTTTTTCATTCGTGTCAGCGTGGCAGCTTGGCGAGGAACGCCTCAAGCTCCGGTGACAATGGCGCTTCCACCTGCATCTCCCGATCATCCACCGGGTGCGTGAAAGTAAGCTTCCAGGCGTGCAGGAACAGACGCTTTAGCCCCTGCCCTCTCATCTTTTCATCGAACGCGGCCTCACCGTACTTGTCATCGCAGGCGATGGGGTGGCCGGCGTGCTGGGTGTGGACACGGATCTGGTGGGTCCGGCCGGTGATCGGGCTGCACTCCACCAGGGTCGCCTCGGCAAACTGGCGGGCAATCCGGAAACGGGTCTCGGAGGGCTTGCCATCGCTGCTGACCCGCACCACCCGCTCGCCAGATTGCAGATCGTTCTTGCGCAGCGGCGCATTGACCACCTTGACGTGGGGTTGCCACTGGCCACGCACCAGCGCCAGGTACTGCTTGCGCATGGTCTTGACCCGCAGTTGCTCGTGCAGGCTGCGCAGGGCACTGCGCTTCTTGGCAACCAGCAGCACGCCGGAGGTGTCTCGATCGAGTCGGTGTACCAGCTCCAGGAAACGGGCCTCCGGGCGCAGGGCGCGCAGCCCCTCGATGACGCCAAAGCTCAAGCCGCTGCCACCGTGCACCGCCATGCCGGACGGCTTGTTCAGCACTATCATTGCGTCGTCTTCAAACAGGATCTGGCTCTCCAGACGCTGGATGCTGCCGAGGTTGGCGGAGGGCAATTCGTTCTTCTCGGCGACGCGCACGGGGGGCACGCGCACCTCGTCGCCGGCACAGAGCTTGTATTCCGGTTTGATGCGCTTCTTGTTGACGCGCACCTCCCCTTTGCGAAGGATGCGATAGATCAGGCTCTTGGGGACGCCCTTTAACTGAGTCTTGAGAAAATTGTCGATGCGCTGCCCGTCATGCTCAGCTTCGATGGTGAGCAGCTGCACTTGTTGATGTATCTGTGTCATGGCGCGGATTTTAACACCGCCGACAGCCCTTGGCTGCATGCTTTGTTAAAAAATGGCGTCTTGCTATAAAAGTGATTTAAATGGGATAATAAACAAGGTTTTGTCATTGTGTTCAAGCCTTGTACTAAGTGGCCAAAATGTATGCCACCCAATCCCGAAACACCGTGTATACAAGAACATGACGGTTCCCGGGTGCGAGGTACAACGCATGGAGAACGCAAACAGAGCCGACGTAAATTGTCTCCACACCGGTATCCTTAATTCACGCCCTCTCGAGATGGCTGAACCAGAGTGCCCTTAGTTTGCGCCTCATGCATACCCCAACCGGGAGGTTGTCCAAGCATGCTGAAGACCCGAGGCCGGCGCCGGCAGGATCCTGTGGAGGAATCAAAATGACAAAATAATGAGAACTCAATGAAAAGAATGCTAATCAACGCGACTCAGGAAGAGGAGTTGCGCGTAGCGCTGGTTGACGGACAACAGCTCTACGATTTGGATATTGAAAGTCCGGGGCATGAGCAGAAAAAAGCGAACATTTACAAGGGCAAAATCACCCGCGTAGAACCCAGTCTCGAAGCTGCTTTTGTCGACTATGGCGCCGAGCGCCACGGTTTCCTGCCGTTGAAGGAAATCGCCCGCAATTACTTCCCCTCCGGTTACTCCTATCAGGGTCGTCCCAACATCAAAGAAGTGGTCCGTGAAGGCCAGGAAGTGATCGTCCAGATCGACAAGGAAGAGCGTGGCACCAAGGGTGCGGCCCTCACCACCTTTATCAGTCTGGCCGGCAGCTACCTGGTGCTGATGCCGAACAACCCCCGTGCCGGCGGTATCTCCCGTCGCATCGAGGGTGACGAGCGGACCGAGTTGAAGGAAGCCCTGAGCGGTCTGACCGTGCCGGACGGCATGGGCCTCATCGTGCGTACCGCCGGTGTAGGCAAGTCTCCGGAAGAGCTGGAGTGGGATCTGAACGTCCTGCTCAACCACTGGGACTCCATCCACAAGGCGTCACAACAACGTTCCGCCCCGGTGTTGATCCACCAGGAGAGCAACGTCATCGTGCGCGCCATCCGTGACTACCTGCGTCGCGATGTGGGCGAGATCCTGATCGACAATCCGGTCATCTTCGAACGCGCCAAGTCGCATATCGAGCTGGTCCGTCCCGACTTCCTCAATCGCGTGAAGCTGTACAAGGGTGATGTCGCCCTGTTCAACCACTTCCAGATCGAGAGCCAGATCGAATCGGCCTTCCAGCGCGAAGTGCGTCTGCCCTCCGGTGGCAGCATCGTCATCGATCCGACCGAGGCCCTGACCTCCATCGATATCAACTCCTCCCGCGCCACCAAGGGCGGCGATATCGAAGAGACAGCGCTGCAGACCAACCTGGAAGCGGCCGACGAGATTGCCCGTCAACTGCGCCTGCGCGACCTGGGTGGCCTGATTGTCATCGACTTCATCGACATGACCCCGGTGCGCCATCAGCGCGAGGTGGAAAACCGTCTGCGTGAAGCCGTGCACCAGGACCGCGCCCGCATCCAGCTGGGCCGGATCTCCCGCTTTGGTCTGCTGGAGATGTCTCGCCAGCGCCTGCGTCCCTCCCTCAACGAGTCCAGCAGCCATATCTGCCCCCGTTGCCAGGGTCAGGGGGTCATCCGTGACAACGAATCCCTCGCCCTCTCCATCCTGCGTCTCATCGAAGAAGAGGCCATGAAGGACAACACCGAGCAGGTTCACGCTCAGGTGCCGGTCGATGTGGCCGCCTATCTGCTCAACGAGAAGCGCACCTCCATCGCCAATCTGGAGCAGCGCAATGATGTGCGTGTCTACATCATTCCGAACCAGCATCTGGAAACGCCGCACTACGAAGTGACCCGCATCCGTCAGAACGAGATCCCGGAAGCGGCCAGCTACGAGCTCAAGACCGAGATCGCCAAGCCGGTCTATCAGCCTCGCCAGGCGCAGGTGATCGAACGCGAGCAGCCGCTGTTGCAGGGCTTCGCCCCGGCTCCCCAGCCGGTCGCCCCCGTCGCCGCCCCGACGCCTGTTGCGGCTCCCGCTCCGGTTGCAGAACAAAGCGGCTTCTTTGGCAAGCTGGCCAAGGCCTTCTCCGGTCTGTTCGGCTCCTCCACCGAGGCTGCTCCGGCCGAGACCAAGGCGACAGCCGAGAAACCGGCCGCCCAGCGCGACGCGCGCAAGGACGAAGGCCATCGCCATCAGCGTGATGAGTCCCGCAGCCGTGGCCAGCGTGGCCGTCGCGACGACAACCGCGGCAGTCGCAATGCCGAGGCCGGCGAGAAGCGTGAAGGCACAGCCAGCCGCGAGAGCGGTGATCGCAATCGCCGTCCGCGCAAAGAGCGTGAGCCTCGTCAAGAGCGGGAACCGCGCCAGGAACGGGAAGCCCGTGGTGAAGTGCGCAGCGAACAGCGCATGGAACGTGAGCCCCGTGAGCCTCGTCAGGAGCGTGAGCCTCGTCAGGAGCGTGAACCTCGCGCCCCGCGCCCGGCCCGTGAGCCGCGCGCTCCCCGTGAACCCCGTGCCGAGGTCGTGGTTGAGGCGGTAGAGACCCAAGCTGCTATTACCGCTGTCGATGCCGAACCGCGCCAGGAGAAAGAGCAGAAGGTGGCCGAGCGCCGCGAACGTCGTCAGCTGCGCAAGCAGATCCGCGTCGATGTCGCCGCAACCGACTCCCCTGCCCTGCCGGTTGACGAGCAGGCAGGCGATATCGCCGTGGTGCAAGCCGCAACCGTCGAGCAGCAGGACGAGCAGGGTGAAGGCCAGCGCCGTTCCCGTCGCACGCCTCGCAGCCAGCGAATCGAAGGCCAGCGTCGCAAGCGCATCAACGAAGATGCACGCGGTCAGCGTGACGACGAGCCTCAGGGCGAGGTGCAACTCACCACAGCCGCCCAGGCGGATGCGGCCCAGGTCAAGGTGGAAGAGCCTGCCGTGCCTGTCGTCACCATTCCGAGCGCGGAAGCCGTGGCTGCAGCGCTGCAAGCCTCTGCCGCCCTGACCGAGCACGTGGTTGCCGAGGCCATTGCCGAAGAAGCTGCCGAGCAGGCACAAGCCGCCTTGGCCGTCAAACCTGTCACCGAGACTGCCGAGCGGGCGGTTGAACCGGCAGCCGTAGCCGTAGTCGCAGTAGCTGCGGTCGAAGAAGCAGCTGACGTCGTGACTGCCGACCCCGTAGTTGCCGACGTGGTGGTCCAGGCCGATGATGCCCAGCCCAGTGCTGCCGTCGTTGCCGAACCCGTGATGAACGAGGTCGTCGCCGAGGTGGAAGCGGCCCCCGCCGTTACCGCCGAGCCGGTGGCCCCAGTTGTAGCAGCTGAGGCCGAAGTCGTCACAACCCCCGAGGCTGTGGTGGCCCAGCCTGCGCCCGTTGCCGTACCTGCGGCCAAGACCCTGAGCAAGGGTGCCGGCGTGCTGGCCCGTGCTCGCATGGCCTCTGCCCCCATGGCAACACCGGCGGCCGCCCCAACACCGGCGCCTCGCGCACCGGTTGAATACGAACCTCTGGTGCGCAGCGCAGTGACGACCTCGGGTCGTCACGGTGGCAGCACCGCGGCCAGCAACGTGGCAACCAGCCCGGCCGGTCGTCCCTGAGCGGACTCGCTAACCTGATCAAAGGGCCACACACTGTGTGGCTCTTTTTTTGCGCGCCGATCTGTCTCTCCCTATCCCTACCCCTTTTATCATGGTGATGGCGCCCGCTCTCAATACCAGGGCGAGTGCCAGCGTTGTCGACGATCCCGACTTGCCCTTCTGGCAGAGTCGCGTAGAAGTCCTCGGTACCCCACATCCTCTGATTGCACTCTCACCCTGGATATCCTACTCGACACTCCTGAGCCCCCGTGCTTATCCCACTGAACCAGCTTGGCCATCCATGGCCCGGACAGAGGTCCAGGGCAAATGCCCGAACCATAAGCCCTGTTCGCCTTTGGAATGCCCTCTTTATCTCCCCTGTATGGGCGTCTTGGCTGTCCATCCAGGCCCCTGGATACGATATGTCCGCCCCCTCCATCTACTGAACGTGTCACCTCCCCGGCTTTCGAGTCGGCCAAGGCTTGCCAGGGTTGCAAAACAGGGGTTGGCCATGGAATAAGAGGAGTAATGGAGTGTAGATATGGTTTATTAAAAATTTAGTTTGATGGCATATAAAAGCCCATCAGAAGGCCACAACAACAGGAGTCAGGCATACAGCCATCACTTTCTTGCAAGGATCCGGCTTCACAGGGTCGCTCGCCAGCAGAATGTCGTGCCAAGGATCGGCGGCTAAAGCCTGGGAAGCCACCTGTCCGGCTCGAGGAACCCTGCCAGTCATCCCCATCTGGCTAATCCCCTTTCTTGACCCAAGAAAAAAGGGCCCGTAGGCCCTTCTTATTCGAGAGAATGCTTGGCGGTCAGCCGCCAAACAGATGGTTGCTCAGCAGGAACAGACCGCCGGAGAGCAGCATGGTCAGCGGCAGCGTCAGCACCCAGGCCAGCAGTATGGTCTTGATGGTCTGGGTCTGCAGGCCCGACTTGTTCGCCACCATGGTCCCCGCCACCGCGGAGGAGAGGATATGGGTGGTGGAGACCGGCATGCCGGTCAAGCTGGCTACGCCGATGGAGGCGGCGGCGGTGATCTGGGCGGCGATCCCCTGGCTGTAGGTCATGCCGGAGGAACCGATCTTCTCGCCTACCGTGTAGACGATACGGCGCCAGCCCACCATGGTACCGCAGCCCAGGGCCAGAGCGATGGAGACAATGACCCAGGTCGGTGCATATTCGGCGGTCGCAGTCAGATCCTTGCGCCATTTGGCGAGATCGGTCAGCTCCTTGGCCGGCAGCGGCAGCTTGGAGACCTTGCGCGCGGTGTCGTCGATGCACAGCAGCAGGCGACGCACCTCGCGGCGATCGACCAGGCTCATCTCCTCGTAGGTGCGCACCTGGCCGAGACGATTGTCGAGGGTGGCCATGGCCTGCAGGGCCTCGCCGGCCTCACAGTGGGTCATCAGCTCTTCCTGGGCCTGGGCCGGTACGCTGAAGTTCACCAGGTGGGAGACCTGCTCATGGTTGCGCTGGTAGATTTCCATGATGCGCTGGTTGGCATCCTGGGTACGGTCCAGATCGTAGGAGCGGCTGTTCATGTCCAGAGCAAAATAGGCAGGGGCCATGCAGATCAGCACCAGCATCACCAGACCAATACCCTTCTGGCCGTCGTTGGAGCCGTGCACGAAGCTCACGCCCATGGCGGAGGCCACCAGGGTCAGACGTGCCCAGAACGGCGGATGCTTCTTGCCGTCCACCAGCAGGCGCTCTTCGGGGGTCTTGTGGATCTTGCTGCCCAGCCAGACTCGCTTCATGGCGAACAGCAGCAAGGCGGCGATGATGAAGCCCACGGTGGGAGAAATAATGAGAGAGAGCATGATGTCGATGGCTTTGCCGACGTTGATGCCTTCTTTCAGAGGTTGATGGCTGATCAGGGCATAGGCACCGCCAACCCCCAGGATGGAACCGATCAGGGTGTGCGAGCTGGACGCCGGAATGCCGAAGTACCAGGTCCCCAGGTTCCAGACGATGGCTGAAAACAGCAGGGAGAAGACCATGATCAGGCCCTGGGTGGAATCCATGCCGAGCAGCAGATCGATGGGCAGCAGATGAACGATGGCATAGGCCACCCCCAGTCCACCCAGCATGACACCGGCAAAATTGAACAACCCGGAAGCCACTACCGCCATATGGGCCGGCATCGCCTTGGTATAGATAACCGTTGCTACCGCGTTGGCGGTATCGTGAAAGCCGTTGATGAACTCATAGGCCAGCACAAAAAAAACGGCCAATACCAAACCGATTGACCACCACAAACCCAAACCACTAAACATTTCAAACATAAAAACGAACCTGTTTATGAGTTGCGGCGGATTATGCCAGAAGGCTCGATGCGCCATACCCGTTGTTGAAATATTTCAGTAAGAAAAAAAAAGGGCATTCCGTCAAAAAATGTCTTAGGCCCTGACGGAATGAGACTTGTCATCGATTAATTAAAGCCCGTGGCAACCCGGTGAACGAGGTTCAAACAGGGCTATCAGTGGCAGCTCTCCCATGCCTGAACGCCGCTTCATACCTCCCGTCACCTGCCACAGGGTGAGAAAAAGGGTGCCGCGGCACCCTCCTTATATAAGCAATGGCGTCATATAAGCAATGGCGTCAAGCTCAGTCCTGGTTGATCCGGCTGGCCACCGCCCCTTGCTGGCTCTTGTACTTGGCATTCTCCCGCTTGTTGTACGGGCGAGCCGCGGTGCCGGAGAGCATCTCGAAGTTCAGCGCCCCTATCTTCATCTTGGGGCGCAGGGCCAGGGGCAACTTGCCACCGTTGTAGAACTCCAGCACGATGCGGCCGGACCAGCCCGGATCGATGCGGTGCGCGGTGACGTGCACCATGAGGCCCAGGCGGGCCAGGGAGGAGCGACCATCCAGCCAGCCGACGATGTCGGCAGGCAGGGTCACGGATTCATAGGTCACCGCCAGTGCCAGCTGACCCGGGTGCAGATAGAAGGCTTCGCCGTCCGGCACGTGGATCTCCTCGCTCATCACCCGCTCGATGGCATCGGCCATCTCGGCACTGGTACCCCCGAGGTCGATATAAGGCGCGGTATGATCGCGAAACACCCGAAACTCGTTGCCAAGCAGCACATCGACGCTGACGCCGCTGATCCGCTCAACACCGGGCCGCGGCTCGATGACGATCTTGCCTTCATCCAGATGCCGTTCGATATCGGTATCACAAAGACGCATTCTGCGACTCTCCTGACAAATGATTCATTTAAAAAAGCCGGGCATCACCCGGCTTGTTTTCTCTCAACCAATCAGCATGTGGCGGATACGCGCCTTGAGCATGTCGATGGCGATGCGGTTCTTGCCGCCACGGGGCACGATCACGTCGGCATACTGCTTGGACGGGTCGATGAACTGCATGAACATGGGACGCACCGTCTTCTGATACTGCTTGAGCACGGAGTCCATGGTACGGCCGCGCTCCTGCACGTCGCGCACCAGACGGCGCAGCAGACAGATGTCGAGGGGGGTGTCCATGAAGATGGAGGCATCCATCAACTCGCGCAACCGGCTGTCGGTCAGCAGCAGTATCCCTTCCAGAATGATGACGCGGCGCGGCGCGAAGACGGTGACGTCACTCATCCGCGTGTGCTCGGTATAGGAGTACTGGGGGATATTGACCGCCTCCCCCTGCATCAGCTGGGTCAGATGCTCAACCAGCAGATCGTGATCCAGGGCATTGGGGTGGTCATAGTTGGTCTTGACCCGCTCTTCCATGGTCAGGTGGGTCTGATCACGGTAGTAGCAATCCTCGGTGATCACACCAATCTGACCCGCCCCCAGCTCGGCCACCAGCTCTTCATAGATGGTTTGGGCGATAAGACTCTTGCCGGAAGCGGATGCACCAGCAATACCGATGATCACACAGGAATGTTGAGTATCAGACATTGAAAATACCTAAAGAGAAGAGCACTGGGGATTGTTTAAACCGATCCATTATATGAAAAAGGGTGGGCCATGCCCACCCCAAATCCGCCTGTGACGGCCGACAGCCGATTATTCGTCCAGCGCCACCGTGTAGAGCGGGGTCGCAATCGGTTTACCGCTGAAATAGAGCTCGGCCCCCACCCGGCGGGCCAGCTTCAGATAGGCCTGTGCCAGCTCTCCGTCCGGCGCCCCGAACACGGTCGGACAACCGTCGTCCATATGCTGGCGAATGTCGATGTGCAGCGGCAGCTGGCCAAGCAGCGCCACTTGATACTGCTCTGCCATCTTCTTTCCGCCACCGGTGCCGAACAGCGCCTCGTGATGACCGCAAGCACTGCAGACGTGGTAGCTCATGTTCTCGACAATGCCGAGCACCGGCACATTGACCTTGTTGAACATGGCGATCCCCTTGCGGGCATCCGCCAGCGCCACGTCCTGGGGCGTGGTGACGATCACGGCGGCCGTGGTCGGCACCTGCTGGGCCAGGGTCAGCTGGATGTCACCGGTGCCGGGGGGCATGTCCACCACCAGGTAATCCACCTCGCCCCAGCGGGTCTCATGCAGGATCTGCCCGAGTGCCTTACTCGCCATGGGGCCGCGCCAGATGGTGGCATCCTGCTCGGCCACCAGATAACCGATGCTGTTGCTCTTGAGGCCGCACGCCATCACCGGCTCCATCAGCTTGCCATCGAAACTGACGGGACGCTCCTTGAGGGTCCCGGTCATGGTCGGAATGGAGGGGCCATAGATGTCCGCATCCAGGATGGCGACCCGCGCCCCCTCCTTTTGCAGCGCCAGCGCCAGGTTGACCGCGGTGGTGGACTTGCCCACCCCCCCCTTGCCGGAAGCGACCACCAGGATGTTGCGAATGCCTTGCACCGCCGCGAGCTGCTGGGCGCGCGGCATGCTGGCCACGTCGATCTCCCCCGTCCAGTCGATGCGGGTCGCGCCCGTGGCGCTGCGCAGCCGCGCATCGAAGGCGGCTTTTATCTCGTCAAACAGGGATTGGCCGGCAAAGGGCAGCACCAGCTTGATGGTCAGGGTCTGCCCCTGATGCGCTATGGTGCGCACAAAACCGGCTGCCACCAGATCCTTGCCCCACCCGGCCGGCTTAAATTCGGCCAGGATCAGTTTTACTGAATCAATCACCATTAACTCCCCATTATGTTGTCGTTATGCTGAGGTGAACGGTTACCGCACACAAATCAGTGGCTTGCCGACGTTCCAGCGATGCCGCCGGCCTGTGCCCGGCGGGCCACAACCCTAGGCAGGCCGCCCCCAATTCGGGTAACATGCACGGCACTGTATCATCCCAACAGGCACATAAAGAACGTATTATGGCAACTGATCCTCGTAGAATGCTGGTAACCTGCGCCCTCCCCTATGCCAACGGCTCCATCCATCTTGGCCACATGCTGGAACACATCCAGGCCGATATCTGGGTTCGTTATCAGCGAATGCGTGGCCATCAGGTGCATTTCGTCTGCGCCGACGACGCCCACGGTACCCCCATCATGCTCAAGGCACAGCAGATGGGGATCACCCCGGAGGCGATGATCGCGGCGGTCTCCGAGGAGCATCAGAGCGACTTCGCCGGCTTCAACATCAGCTTCGACAACTACCACTCCACCCACAGCGACGAGAACCGCGAGCTGGCGGGCGTGATCTATGGCCGTCTCAAAGAGTCCGGCAAGATCAAGATCCGCACCATCTCCCAGCTGTTCGATCCGGAAAAGTCCATGTTCCTGCCGGACCGCTTCGTCAAGGGCACCTGTCCCAAGTGCAAGTCCCCCGACCAGTACGGTGACAACTGCGACAGCTGTGGCGCCACCTACAGCCCGACCGAGCTCATCGACCCGAAATCCGCCGTCTCCGGCGCGACCCCGGTGATGAAGGACTCCGAGCACTACTTCTTCGACCTGCCCCAGTTCGAAGCCTGGCTCGCCGACTGGGTGCGCGGCTCCGGCGCCATCCAGGAAGAGATGGCCAACAAGATGCAGGAGTGGTTCGAGAGCGGCCTGCAGCAGTGGGACATCACCCGCGACGCCCCCTACTTCGGCTTCGAGATCCCGGGCGCCCCCGGCAAGTATTTCTACGTCTGGCTGGATGCCCCCATCGGCTACATGGCCTCGTTCAAGAACCTGTGCAACAAGCGCGGCGACATCGACTTCGACAGCTACTGGAAGAAAGACTCCGATGCCGAGCTCTACCACTTCATCGGCAAGGACATCGCCTACTTCCACTGCCTGTTCTGGCCGGCCATGCTGGAAGGGGCGGGTTTCCGCAAGCCGACCAAGGTCAACGTGCACGGCTATGTGACCGTCAACGGCGCCAAGATGTCCAAGTCCAAGGGCACCTTCATCAAGGCATCGACCTACCTCAATCATCTGGATCCCGAGTGCCTGCGTTACTACTACGCCGCCAAGCTCAACAGCCGCATCGACGATCTGGACCTGAACCTGGAAGACTTCGTCTCCCGCGTCAATGCCGACGTGGTCAACAAGCTGGTCAACCTGGCCTCCCGTAACGCCGGCTTTATCGCCAAGCGCTTCGACGGCAAGCTGGCCGCCACCTGCGCCGAGCCCGCGCTCTACGCCGAGTTTGCCAACGCCAGCGCCGCCATCGCCGAGGCCTACGAGAGCCGCGAGTTCAGCCGCGCCATCCGCGAGATCATGGCGCTGGCCGACAAGGCGAACCGCTACGTGGACGACAAGGCTCCCTGGGTCATCGCCAAGCAGGAAGGGGCGGATGCCGAGCTGCAGGCGGTCTGCTCCGTCGGCATCAACCTGTTCCGGGTGCTGATGGCCTACCTCAAGCCGGTCATGCCCGAGCTCGCCGAGCGCGCCGAGGCCTTCCTGGGTGAGACGCTCTCCTGGGACGGCATCGCCGCCCCCCTGGTCGACCACACCGTCGCCCCCTTCAAGGCGCTCTTCTCCCGCATCGAGCCGGCCAAGATTGACGCCATGATCGAGGCCTCAAAGGAAGACCTCGCCAAGGAGCAGGCGCCGAAGGTGACCGGCCCCCTGGCGGACGACCCCATCAACGACACCATCGCCTACGAGGACTTCGCCAAGATTGACCTGCGGGTGGCGCTGATCAAGAAGGCCGAAGCAGTGCCGGAAGCGGAGAAGCTGCTGAAGCTGCAGCTCGACATCGGGGGCGAGACCCGCCAGGTGTTCGCCGGCATCAAGTCCGCCTACAATCCCGAAGATCTGGAAGGCAAGCTGACCGTGATGGTCGCCAACCTGGCACCGCGCAAGATGCGTTTCGGCATGTCCGAGGGCATGGTGCTAGCGGCCGGCCCGGGCGGCAAGGATCTCTGGATCCTGGAGCCCCAGGACGGTGCCCAGCCCGGCATGCGCGTCAAGTAAGGGCAAGCCCCGCAGATGAAGAGAGAGGCCGATGGCCTCTCTTTTTTTGCATTCCTTTTTATCAGACGCGCCGGCGAACTACCCCTGGCGCAGCAACGCCATCCTGAGCCCCACCAGCTCCGCCTGCTGGCAATCGAGCTGGCGCAGCTGGCAGCGCATCGCCTCTTCCAGGGTTCGCCTGCGCTTGCCACGCCCCTTCTGATCCCCCAGGCGCCTGAGCCATTGCCGCGTATCCTGCAACTGGCCCAGCCTGTCCTGCCACTCCACCAGCATGGGCAGCCAGGCCGGATTTCCCTCCCCTTGCCCGATCAGCAGCTCCACCCCATAGCGGATCCGCTTGAGCACCAGCCGCAGCCTGTGCCAGTGGCGCAGCCGCGCCTTGCGACCGTCAGAAGAGGACAATCCGGGCGCCGCCAGGGCATCGGCCAGGCTGAGCGCCAGATGCAGCTGAAAGAGCGGCAAGGGATCCACCCCGGCGGGCACCTCCTCCAGCCTCGCCAACCAGCGCGCCAGGCGTCCCGCCAGCCCGGGCACCCTGGTGGGCACCTGCTCCTGGTGGGAGGGGCCGCCAAAATGTGCCGCATAGACCTGGGCATCGCGCAGGGCGGAGAGCCGTCCCACCGCGCGGCTCAACCGCGACTCCAGCTCAGGGGCGTGGATGAGGGGCCGCCACAGGGCGAGCAGGGCCAGCAGACGGCGGGCCGCAATCCGGTAGGCGTGCACCTCGTCCGCCCCGACCCGCTGGCGCAGGGCCTGCGTGGCCGCCCCGTACTGTTCGATGAGCCGGCGGGCCTGCTCGACCCCCAGTGTCGTCATCATCCGCCCCGCTCAGTTGGTATGAAAGCCTGACCCGGTAGGAGGCAGCGCGTTGGCGCACTCCATCCTGGTCACGGTGGCGGTGCGGGGTCCGTGCTCCAGCCAGCCCAGCATCATCTGCACCTTCTGTTCAGGTCCGGCGATCAGGATCTCCACCGACCCATCCTCCAGGTTGTAGGCATGACCCCGCAACCCCAGCTGCAGCGCCCGCTCCCGGGTGAAGTAGCGAAACCCCACCCCCTGAACCTGGCCCCACACCCGAACGACAAACGATTGCTCTCCCATTTATCACACCTTTCCCTTAAGTAATTTTTCCCCGGGGCGATAATGAACGCGACACTCTCCTCCCCTTGCAGGACGCAATATCATTATGAAAGAAGTTAAATTCCGGTGGGTTGACCGTTATCTCATTCACCTCACGATCAGCGAGAAATTTCTCATCACCTTCTGGTGTCCCCTGTTGTTCATTGCCTTCCTCACCTGGTACCTGCTGGCCGACAGCCATGATCAACAGATGCAGCTCAGGCTGGATCAACTCAAGCAACGGGTCGAGACCACGGCCCAGCTGGTGAGCCAGCAACCGACCCTAACCCTGCCTGCGGATCTCGTCCTGACGCCGACCGCCACGGCCGGCCTGAACCAGCAGGGAGAGCTCTATCACTACGGCGTCAGCGCGGGTCAGGCCGGCTTCGTGACCGGCACCCTAGACACCGCCCGCTACTCCATGTGGGATGGTCAGGGCAGCACCCTCACCATCATCGCCGTGCTGGCCGCCCTGCTTGCTCTCATCACCCACTATCTGATGACCTTCGTCTCCGGGGCGCTCTACTCCACCAACAAGGCGCTGCAGACGGTGGCGGGCGGCGATCTCACCTTCCGCCTCAATTTCTTCCCGGTACGGGACGAGTTCTCCATCCTGGCGGGCAGCATCGACAAGTTCACCGATCGCCAGCACAAGATAGTACAACTGGTGGAAGAGTCCGCCGAGGCGCTCACCCTGGCGGCGGACGAGTTTCGCGAGCACGCCAGCGATGGCGAGACCCAGGCCCGCGCCCAGCGCCAGCACATGGACTCCCTGGCCGCCGCCATGGAGCAGATGTCCGCCGCCATTCGCGAGGTGGCCCGCAATGCCAATGACACCCTGCAACAGACCCGCCAGTCCAGCGAGGAGGCCGCCAACGGGGCAGCGCGGGTCTCACGCACCATCAACGCCATCGCCACCCTGGCCGACGAGATAGGCAACGCCTCCGGCGCCGTGGAACGGCTGACCCAGAACGCCAACCGCATCAACGAAGTGGTCAACGTCATCAATGCCATCTCCCAGCAGACCAACCTGCTGGCCCTCAACGCCGCCATTGAGGCCGCCCGTGCCGGCGAGCAGGGCCGCGGCTTTGCGGTAGTGGCGGACGAGGTGCGCACCCTCGCCAGCCGCACCCAGCAGGCGACCGTGGAGATCCAGCAGATGATCGAGGAGCTGCAGGCCGGCACCAGTGCCCTGAACGACATCATGGAGAAGACGGTGGGCCGCGCCGCCAGCAGCCAGCAGCTCATCACCGAGGTAGGGCTCGACATCGACAAACTCAGCAGCCACAGCGACGCCGTGCTGGAGATGAGCACCCAGATCGCCACCTCGAGCGAAGAGCAGAGCTCGGTGGCCGAGGAGATCACCCGCAACCTGGACAGGGTACGCCAGGAGGCGTGCCAAGTGGAGGAGTCCGCCAGTGCCGCCGTGGCCGGCACCACAGGCCTCAAGGGCACGGCCAGCGAGCTCGGTCGGGCACTGACCGGCCTCAGGATCTGATCCTCGCCATCCCCACGGGCCATCTTGCAGATGGTCCGTGTTTTTTTCGGGGTTCCGTTGGCCTGAAACGGCACGATTTTGCCCAACCCTGGATGCAACCCCTCCCACTGAGGCCACTTATCGCTGCGGTGCGGCTTGCGCCCAAGCCCTGACAACCCCTACTATATGCCCCCTTCTGTTCCTAGCATCGGCAACTACCCATGAGCGCTTCCATCTATCTCGTCAAAGGCCGCGAAAAATCCCTGCTGCGCCGCCACCCCTGGATCTTCTCCAAGGGCATCGAGCGGGTTCAGGGCAACCCCATCGACGGTGACACCGTCGAGATCTTCACGAACGATGGCAAGTGGCTCGCCCGCGGCGCCTGGTCCGGCAGCTCCCAGATCCGCGCCAGGGTCTGGACCTTCGACAAGGACGAGACCGTGGATCTGGACTTCTTTATCCGTCGCCTCAAATATGCGCAGGAGTCCCGTGACGGGCTCATCAAGCGTCAGGGTCTCACCGGCTATCGCCTCTGCGCCGCCGAGTCCGACGGCCTGCCGGGCCTGACCATAGACCGCTACGCCGATTTTCTGGTGTGCCAGATCCTCTCCGCCGGCGCCGAGTTCCAGCGTGAGCTCATCACCCAGGCCCTGCGCACCTTCTACCCGGAGTGCAGCATCTACGAGCGTTCCGACGTGGCGGTGCGCAAGAAGGAGGGGTTGAAGGAGCGCACCGGCGTCATCCATGGCGAGACTCCGACCGAGCCCGTGGTCATCGAGGAGAACGGCGGCGTCAAGATCCTGGTGGACATCCGTAACGGCCACAAGACCGGCTTCTATCTGGATCAGCGTGACAACCGCCAGGCGGCCGCCAAGTACACCGAGGGCAAGCGGGTGCTCAACTGCTTCTGCTACACCGGCGGTTTCGGCGTCTACGCCCTCAAGGGGGGCGCCAGAGAAGTGGTCAACGTGGATCTCTCCCAGAATGCGCTGGACATCGCCCGCCAGAACGCCGAACTGAACGGCCTGGACGCCACCAAAGCCCAGTTCATCCGCCACGACGTGTTCAAGCTGCTGCGGGAATACCGCGACAAGGGCGAGAAGTTCGACGTCATCGTGCTGGATCCGCCGAAGTTTGCCGAGAGCAAGGCCCAGTTGCTGGGGGCCTGCCGCGGTTACAAGGACATCAACATGCTGGCGTTCCAGCTGCTGGCGCCGGGCGGCGTGTTGCTCACCTACTCCTGCTCCGGCCTGATGGAGCAGAGCCTGTTCCAGAAGATAGTGGCCGATGCGGCGCTCGATGCCGGTCGCGATGCCCAGATCCTGGAACTGCTGTCCCAGGCCTCGGATCACCCCATCGGCACCGCCTACCCGGAAGGCTTCTACCTCAAGGGCTTGGTGGTCCGCGCCCGCTGATCATCCAAGACACAGACATATTGATCACACAGGCCCGCATCGCGGGCCTGTTTTTTATCGGGGCTTGGTGCCTCAGTCCCGCGCGGGGGCACCCAGAGGAAAGTAGTGGCGATAGGGCCTCGCCTCGTCTACCACCCGGGCGATGACAGGACGGGCCAGCAGGCGGGCGCGATAGGCGCGAAGCCCGGCGCAGGCAGGCGGGATCTCGTGGGCCCAGTCGGCATAGAAGAGCGATGGGGCGGCGGCGCAGTCGGCCAGGGTGAACGCCTCTCCCGCCGCCCAGGTCCGCCCGGCGAGACGCTCATCCAGCCAGGGGTAGATCTTGTCCAGCATCTCGCGTGCCTGGGCCACCCCGTAACCGTCGCGCTCGGTGGCCGGGCGCATCCTGTCCAGCACCACCTTCTGCATCGGCGTCATCACATAGTTGTCGAACAGGCGATCCAGCATGTGCACCTCGATCCCCGCCTCCCCCTCGGGCACCAGGCAGTGGGAGCCGGGATGACGGCACTGAAGATACTCGATGATGGTGCTGCTCTCGAGCAGGGTGCGATCCCCGTCCACCAGCACGGGGAAGCGCTTGAGGGGCCAGAGGCGCGCGAGCTCGGCCTTCACCGCCGCGGACTCCAGGTTGAGGTAATCGAAGGCGATGTCATTCTCGTAGAGGGCGATCAGCACCTTCTGGCTGTAGGACGAGAAGGGATGGGCGTAGAGTTTCATCGGGATCACTCCTTGTATGGGGATGTCCTGACCAGTCTATTCCCAACCGGGCGCCTCTGCCGGGCCCCTCTCTTCACGTCCCTGGCACGGGCTGCGGACTCCCCACACGCTTTGTGGCATAATGCGGCGTTTCGTGATCCCGCCCGGCCCTCCCAGGCCTGGTCCTGTGGCTCCTCGGCCCTGTCCGGGATCACTACTGTCGTGGACCATGAGTGTGGTCGCACCCCGGGGTGCGAGCCGACACCAGCTTGAACCAAGAGGGGTATGTATGCCTGCCATTCGTCTCACCCAGTACAGCCACGGCGCCGGCTGTGGTTGCAAAATCTCCCCCAGGGTGCTCGACACCATCTTGAAGAGCCAGATCCCGGGCTTTGACGATCCCACCCTGATCGTCGGCAACAGCAGCAAGGATGACGCCGCCGTGGTGGACATCGGCAACGGCCAGGGCATCGTCTCCACCACCGACTTCTTCATGCCCATCGTCGATGATCCTTTTACCTTCGGCCGCATCGCCGCCACCAACGCCATCAGCGACATCTATGCCATGGGCGGCAAACCCATCGTCGCCATCGCCATCCTCGGCTGGCCCATCAACACGCTGGCGCCCGAGATTGCCCAGCAGGTGATCGACGGTGGCCGCCAGGTGTGCCACGAGGCGGGCATTTCGCTCGCCGGCGGCCACAGCATCGACGCCCCCGAGCCCATCTTCGGTCTGGCGGTGACCGGCATAGTGCCGCTCGATGCCATCAAGCAGAACGACACCGCCCGGGTGGGCGACACCCTCTATCTGACCAAGCCCCTTGGCATCGGCATCCTCACCACGGCCCAGAAGAAGGGCAAGCTCAAACCCGAGCACGAGCAGCTGGCCCCAGAGGCCATGTGCACCCTCAACAAGATTGGCCAGCGCTTCGCGGCCCTGCCCGGGGTCCACGCCATGACGGACGTGACCGGTTTTGGCCTGGCGGGCCACCTGCTGGAGATGTGCGAAGGCTCAGGGGTTTGCGCCCGCCTGGACTTCAAGGCGCTGCCGCTGCTGCCCGAGGTGGATCACTACCTGAGTGAAGGCTGCGTGCCGGGCGGCACCCTGCGCAACCACGACTCCTACGGCCACAAGCTGGACACCATGGATGAGCGCACCCGCAACATACTGTGTGATCCCCAGACCAGCGGCGGCCTGCTGGTGGCGGTGGGCTCCCAGAGCGAGACCGAGCTGCTGGCCATCGCGCGGGAGGAAGGGCTCTCCCTCACCCCTGTCGGGGCAATGAAGCCGCTGGAAGGCACGCGCTTTATCGAGGTTGTCCAATGAGTGCACTGCCGCTCGAAACGAACCTGGCGCGCATCTTCCTCGAGGATGTGCCGCTCATCGATCTGCGCGCTCCCGTCGAGTTCAATGAGGGGGCCTTCCCCAATGCCGTCAGCCTGCCGCTGATGACGGACGAGGAGCGTGCCCGGGTCGGTACCTGCTACAAGCAGCAAGGTCAGGCCGCCGCCATCGCGCTGGGTCACCGGCTGGTGGGGGGCGAGGTGCGCGCCGCGCGCATCGAGGGGTGGCTGGCCCAGCTGCGCCAGCAGCCAGATGCCCTGCTCTATTGCTTCCGTGGCGGCCTGCGCTCCCAGACGGTGCAGCAGTGGCTGGCCGAGGCCGGCGTCACCCGTCCCCGGGTGGATGGCGGCTACAAGGAGCTGCGTCGCTTCCTCATCGACACCCAGGCGAGCGCCTCGACCGAGTGCCGCTGGACGGTACTGACCGGCATGACCGGCTCCGGCAAGACCCACATGCTTGGCCACATTGCCCAGGCGGTGGATCTGGAGGGGCACGCCCATCACAGGGGCTCCTCCTTTGGCCAGCTGCCGGGGGGGCAGCCCAGCAACATCAACTTCGAGAACCGGATCGCCATCGAACTGCTCAAGCGCCGCCACCGGGGGGAGACGCATTTCGTGGTGGAGGACGAGAGCCGCCTCATCGGTCGCTGCGCCCTGCCGCTGAACCTCTATGAGGCCATGTGCCGGGCGCCCCTGGTGGTGGTGGAGGTGTCACAAGATGAACGCGCCGAGCAGATCCGCATCGATTATGTGCAGGATCTCTGGCAGCGCTACCTGGCAATGTATGGCCAGGAGGCGGGCTGGCCGCTCTTTGCCGGCTACCTCACCGACGCCATGGCCCGGCTCAAGCGCCGGCTCGGGGACAAGGACCACCGCGAGCTGGATGGCTTGTTGCAGGCCGCCCTCACCGAGCAGGCCGAAAGCGGGGAGACCACACTGCACCTCGCCTGGATCCGCCTTCTGCTGACCCGCTACTATGACCCCATGTACCGCTATCAGCTGGACAACAAGCGCGAGCGGATCCGGTTTCGCGGCGACAAAGAGGCCTGCCTCGCCTTCTTCGCCGAGCAGCACGCCCTTCAGACCCATCAGGAGAGTCCCACATGTTGAAGTTCGAGGTGATCCCCGTCACCCAGTTCGCCCAGAATTGTTCCCTCATCTGGTGTGACGAGACCCGCCAGGCGGCGCTGATCGATCCCGGTGGCGAGGCGGACAAGCTGCTGGCCGCCATCGCCAGGCACGAGCTGCGGCTGGTGAAGATCATCCTGACCCATGGCCACCTGGATCACGTGGGGGCCGCCGCCGAACTGCGCACTCGCACCGGCGTCAGCATTGTCGGCCCCCACCGGGAAGATGCCTTCTGGCTCGACATCCTGCCCCAGCAGAGCCAGATGTTCGGCTTTGCCCATACCCCGGCCTTCACCCCGGATGGCTGGCTCGCCCAGGGGGACAAGGTTCAGCTTGGAAATTGCGAGCTGGAGGTCTATTTCTGCCCGGGCCACACCCCGGGTCATGTCGTGCTGCTCAGCCAGGCCGAGCGCCTGGCCTGGGTGGGGGACGTGCTCTTTGCCGGCAGCATAGGCCGTACCGACTTCCCGCGTGGAGATCACGCCATCCTGCTCAAGTCGATCACCGAGACCCTGCTGCCGCTCGGGGATGACATCGTCTTCATCCCAGGCCATGGTCCCAGCTCCACCTTCGGTCGCGAGAAGGCCAGCAATCCCTATCTGACAGCGCCCATCTGGTAATCCCCCCGCGCCTCGCGGGCATCCCATTGGGCCTTGAGGCGCAAGATCTCCGGCATGATCTCGAGAAAGCGGGCGAGCAGCCGGGGATCGAAGTGCTGGCCGGCCCCATCACGCATGGTCGCCAGCACTCTGTCCAGAGGCCAGGGCTCCTTGTAGGGGCGGCGCACGCTCAGGGCGTCAAACACATCGGCAATGGCCACGATCCGCGACGCCTCGGGGATCCCCTCGCCGGTCTCGCCGGCGGGATAACCCGAGCCGTCCCATTTCTCGTGGTGATGCAGGGCAATCTCCGCCGCCATGCGAAAGATGGGGGCATCGGATCGCCTGAGGATCTCGTAACCGATGCGCGGGTGACTGCGCATGATGACCCACTCCTCCTCGGTGAGGGGACCGGGCTTCTTGAGGATGTGATCGGGGATACCAATCTTGCCCATGTCGTGCATGGGGGCCGCCAGCTCCAGCAACTCCGACTGCTCCGGACTCCAGCCCGCAGCATCGGCCAAGGCCCGGGCGTAAGCGGCCATGCGCCAGATATGCACGCCGGTGTCGGTGTCGTTGTAGTGACCCGCCTCGCTCAGCATGACGATGGCGGTGCGATAGCTGCACTCGAGCTGATCGAGGCGCACCAGGGAGAGGTGATTGCGCACCCGGGCACGCACCGTGCTCGGGCAGACCGGCTTGTAGATGTAATCCACCCCGCCCGCCTCAAACCCCTGGCTCTCGCTGTCTGCGTTGTCGCTCGCGGTGATAAAGAGTACCGGGATCCCGGCGTGGGCCGGATCGGCCTTGAGCCGGCGGCACACCTCGTAGCCATCCATGTCGGGCATGCGCACATCAAGCAGGATCAGGGCCGGCTCGTGGCGCCCCACGGCGGCCAGCCCCTCCTCTCCTCCCTTGGCAAAGAAGAGGTTGTACTCCTCCTTGAGGATTTGCCGCAGCAGCCCAAGGTTGCTCGGCTCGTCGTCGATGATCAGCACTCGCGGTCGATTCATGGCGCAGGTTCCTCCCGATCCTCCAGATAATCCTCCAGCTTGCGGGTGGCGAACGGGATATCGAACAGCTCCAGGGCCGCACTTATCTCGCTCACCAGCTCGCAAGGCAGGTAACTCCTGGCCTGACTCAGCGCCGGCTCAATCAGCTCCAGATCCTCGCTCACCAGGGCCTGATGCAGGGCGTGCAGGCAGACCTCCCGCGCTTCCCCCTGGGCCAGCGGGGAGCTGACAGCGCCCGGCTCGCGCCCGGCATAGGTATCGATGGCGTGTTGTGCCTGCTCCAGCGCCTCGAGGAAGGGGGCGATGAGCTGACTGGTGTCGCCCCCCTGCTCGATGGCCTCGTTCAGCTCGGCGCTGATGCGCGCCACATCCGTGAGCGACAGACTGCCCGCCACCCCCTTAATCTTGTGCGTCAGGCTTGCGGCCGCATCGGTCTCGTGCTGGGCGATGTAGTCCGGCAACACGGTGCCGACCGTCATGTAGTCATCGCGGAAACGGCGCAGGTACTTGAGATAGACCGAGGCTTCACCCCAGTTGCGAAGTCCGGTATCGATATCGATGCCGGCCACCGGCTCCTGGGCCCGTGGCTCATCGCTCACGGTGAGCGGCAGGACGCAGTCCGGCAGATAGCGCAGCAAGGTCGCGATGAGCTGCTCCACATCGAGCGGCTTGGCGATGAAGTCGTTCATGCCAGAGGCCAGCGCCGCTTCGCGCTGATCCTTGAATACCCCGGCGGTGAGTGCCAGCACGGGAGTCTCCCCGCGTCCCGGCAGTTGGCGCAGGCGACGGGTCGCCTCGTAGCCATCCATCACCGGCATCTGCACATCCATGAGCACCAGATCGATGCGCCGCGCCGGATCGGCGAGACAAGCCAGGGCCCGCTCCCCGTCGATGGCGGTGATCACCTCGGCCCCCTCCCGTTGCAGCAAGCGGGTCGCCACCTCCAGGTTGATGTCGCTGTCATCGACCAGCAGGACATGCACGCCCGGCAGGCGCAGACGGCGCTGGCCACTCTCAAGCGGCTCCACGTGCTCGCGCTTCTCGTGGATGAGGCGTGCCACCGCGTTGTAAAGACTGGAGCCGGTCACCGGTTTGTGCAGCACCAGATCCACTTGCTCCGAGCCGGGGCAGTGCATCAGCTCATCCTGGGAGTAGGCGGTCGCCATGATGATGATGGGTGAACGCTCCTGCTGCTCGAAGGCGCGGCGAATGGCCAGACAGGTCTCGAGTCCGTCCATGCCCGGCATGATCCAGTCGAGCAGGATCACATCGAAACGCTCCCCCTGGCGCAGCAGATGGTGCAGCGCCTGCTCACCGGACTCCACCACCCGTGACTGCCAACCGAGGGAACCCACCGTCATCGACAGGGCGTCACGGGTCACCTGATTGTCGTCGGCGATGAGCAGCGAGATGTGCTGCAGACGCTCGTTCAGGGCCTCGGGCCGCTCCACCTGCTCCAGCCGGACGCGGAACCAGAACTCGCTCCCCTTGCCCAGTTCGCTGGTGACGCCGATATCCCCCCCCATCAGGTTCACCAAGCGGCGACTGATGGTCAGACCGAGCCCGGTCCCTCCGAAACGGCGGCTGGTGGAGGAGTCTGCCTGGGAGAACGCATTGAAAATATTGGCCTGCTGCTCGGGGGGAATGCCGATCCCGGTGTCGCGCACCCGAAACAGCAAGGTGGCCATGCCGTCTTGCTCTGCTTCCAGCTCGACCTTGACCTCCACCTCCCCGCGCTCGGTAAATTTGATGGCATTGCCGGTCAGGTTGAGCAGCACCTGCTCGAGGCGCAGGGCGTCCCCGATCAGATGGGAGACCTGCTCGGGAGCGCTGCTCACCACCAGTTCCAGGTGCTTCTGGCCAACGCAGGTGGACATGATGGCCGCCACGTGATCGAGCACCTCTTCAAGACTGAATGGCACCCGCTCAAGCTCGAGCCGGCCCGACTCAATCTTGGAAAAATCGAGAATGTCGTTGATGATCCCGAGCAGCGCCTGCCCGGCCTGGTGGATTTTGCGCACCAGGACATGCTGGCCATCGTCGAGCCCTCCCTGCTCGAGCAGGTAAGTCAGCCCCATGATGGCGTTCATGGGGGTGCGGATCTCGTGGCTCATGTTGGCGATGAAATCCCCTTTGACCTGTGCCAGCCTGGCCGCCTCCTGCTGGGCCAGTTGTTCTCTGTGCCTGCTGCGAACCAATGCGGCTACCCCGGCACCAAACAACAGCAGCAGCATCGCGCAAGTGGCCGAGATGATCCCCCAGATGTGAGTGCGAATGGCCAGCAGCTCGCTGCGCGGCACCAGGGAAGCGGCTTTCCAGATCAGCTGATCATGATTCTGTGCCGGGTACAGAGTGGTCCAGCTCCACAGTCCGTCGGCAGACTCCATCTGGCCGTTTGATGCGCCCCAGAACGCCTGCCAGGCCTGGGGAGACGTGTGCTTCAGGGTGAGATCCGGACGTTCGAGCATGAAGCCCCATTCCTGGGATGGGTCCGGGCTGTGCAGCCAATATCCGTCCTGGTTGAACAGCATGGTGTGATCGGCCGCCTTGCCGCTGCTGTCGGCAAACTCCTTGAGCATACGGGCGGCCTGCACGTTGATAAGCAGCAGACCAAGATCTCGTCCCCCAAGGCGCATACGCTTGGCAATGCGGATCATGGGGTTGAAGGGACGTTCGATCACTCCGTGTTCAACGTTGAGATCGAGCGGCGAGACGTAGACCCGCTCCCAGGGCAGCGCCATGGCGTCGCGAAAATAGTAACGTTCCCCCTTGTTCTGCAACTGGTCGTCCGTCACACGCCACACACGCTGTCCCTGACGATCGATGCGCACCAACTCCATGCCATCCGGGGCAAGCCAACGCACCTGGGCATAGTCGGGATTACGGTTCATCAGGATGGTGAACTGGACGGCCAAGGTGTCACGGTCATTGCGACCCGCCGCCTCGAGCAGAATGGGCTCTTCCGACATGCTGCGCACATGACGCAGCGGCACCGCCAGCTCGCCGTCAAGGCGGCCGCTGGCAAGCGCCAGGAAGGTGTTCTCATCGCTGCGAACGCGGTAGAGCTCGCGCTCGATCAGTGCATTGCCCAGCAGATAGCCCCCCGCCAGGACCAACAGCAGAATAGGTGAAAACAGCAGGAAATATGTCCGTACGATTCCCTTCATAACGGTCAACATCACCCCGAAAAATGGATTTGTTCGAGCACCTTGTGGACATCAGAGCATCACAACACGTGACCTGCTGTCAATCATGCCTACAAGTAAAGACCAATAGTGCTGTTTGAGTATTTTATTTTCCCGGCAAAAATGCTGTAAAAACAAAGAGGCCACCCGATTGGGTGGCCTCTTCACAGGAACATTCGTTGTCGATTAGACGCGAACGAAGTCCAAGTGAACCAGCTTGTAGCGAACCGGGTGACGCTGGATAGCCTTCACGTTCACTTTCACTTCTTCGCCGTTGATGACCAGGGTCAGCTCGGAGGAGTAGAACTCCGGCTTCTCTTGGGCCAGGATCAGCTTCTTGTGGTCCAGGGTAACGGACACGGCTTCTTTGCCTGCACCGTAAACGATGGCAGGAACTTGGTCAGCATGACGCAGGCGGCGGCTCGCACCTTTCCCCAGGTCAGAACGGACTTCAGCTTGGAATACGAAAGACATAGTAAGTATCTCTTTTAGATGAATGTATGGTGTTGACTGCGACCGGTCAGCACCTCGCAAAACGAGCGCGAATACTAGCACGGGCCCGGGGTGGATACAAGGGACGAACCGCTTGCCATCGCACTGGCAGATGCCGAGGCTCTCCCCTGCCCCGACGCGCCCCTCAGCGCCCCTGCTCCAGGCGGGCAAACTGCTGCTGGCGCTGGGCCGGGCTCAGGGCCTCAAACTGCGCCAGGGTCTCCGCTTTCGGGCAGTAGAGTCGCTGGCCGGTCTGCACCCGGATCCCCTTGCCCATGGCGGGACGGTTCTCCGCCACCAGCGCCAGCAGATAGCTGTAGGTGTCGGATCCGCTACCCGCCTGCGCCTGCAACTGGCTCGCGATACGCCAGAGTGTCTCCCCCACCGCCACCTGATGACAGACCCGCCCATCCCCCCCTGCCGCCGTGGCGGAGAGGGTCAGGATGGCGCCCTCTGGCAACGGGCTGGCTGCGGCAAGCTGCACGCCCGCCCCGGACAGTGACGGCACCGCCAGCCTGGCCAGCAAGGGCTCCCCCTGCGCCATCCGGCCTCTGCCCGTCATGGCACCAGGCAAGGAGAACTCGGCAATAAAGGCACTGGCCCCCGGCGCCTCGAAGGAGGGTTGATACAGTGCGGCCGCAGTCGGTTGCGATTGATGGGGGGCCATGCCATAGGCCATCTCGTCGATGCGCTTGAGCCTGGCCAGGTAGGCCTTGGAGAGCTGGGCCTCCCCCTCGAACAGATCGAAGGGGGGCACCAGACGGGCGGGAAAGAGGATCTGCCAGCGGCCGTTCTTCTTTTTCTGCTCCAGCGGCGGGAACTGATTGCCCCGCCAGGCGGCGAAGATGGGCGGCACGGCGCGGTGCACCGGATAGAACTCCGGGTTGAGCTGCACCCAGGTTTGCTCCGCAATGGGCTGGTAACCGCTGATGTTGACCAGCGCCACCCCCAACCAGATCCCCAGCATATGATGGCCTCCCTTCCCTTCAAGCCTTCTCTGTTCTCATTCTATCCAATAAAACAGATAGATAGCAGCTTAGCACTGGGCGATGGCGCTCTGCACCCGTTTATCCGAGATGGGGTACGGCGTCCCCAGCTGCTGGGCGAAGAAGGAGACTCTCAGCTCCTCTATCATCCAGCGGATATTGGCCACCTCGGGTGGCATCGGCTGGGATTTGGGGATCTTGGCCAGCAGCGCCTTGTACTCCGACTCCACGCTCTGCACCTTGAGCATGTAGACCCGATCCCGGTTGGGATCGATGGCGAGCTTCTCCAGACGCCGCTCGATGGCCCTCAGGTAGCGCAGCAGGTCAGGCAGCCGCTGCCAGCCGGTCTCGGTGACGAAGCCTTTGTGGATGAGCTTGTCCAGCTGCAGCTGGATGTCCGACATGGCAAAGGCGGTATCGAGCTGCATCTTGCCCTTGAGCCGTTTCTTGATCTCATGGGAGAGGGTCAGCACGGCTTCCACCTGCTTGGCCACCTCCACCACGGCGTCGTTGAGCTCGGCGCGGACATACTCCTTGAGCGCCTCGAAACCGGCCTCGTCCCAGGCCATGCCGCCGTGCTGCTCGATGAGCTTGTCGCAGCCGCAGGCGATGCAGTCGTCAATCAACTCGGCCACCTTGCCAAAGGGGTTGAAATAGAGGCCCAGCTTGGCCTTGTTGGGCAACTTCTCCTGCAGGTATTTGATGGGGGATGGTACGTTGAGCAGCACCAACCGGCGCTGACCAGCCCACATCAGCTGCTGCTGCACCACCGGGCTCTCCACCAGCTGGATGGCGACCGAATCCTTCTGATCCACCAGGGCCGGATAGGCTTTCACCTCAAACCCGCCCCGCTTCTGGCTGTACTCCTGGGGCAACTCGCCAAAGCTCCAGAGGGTGAGGCCGGACTGCTCGATGTCATCGTCCGCCACTTGTGACAGGGTCTCCTGCACCTTGCCGCGCAGCGACTCTTTCAATGCCTCCAGATCTTTGCCTTCCGCCACCTTCTTGTGTTTGTCGTCCACCACCCGGAAGGTGAGTTTCAGGTGATCGGGCACCGCAGACCAGTCCCAGGATTCACGGGGCACGGTCACGCCGGTCATGCGGCGCAGCTGGCGCTCCATCTCGTCCAGCAGCGGCCCCTGCTCAGGGTTGATGCTGGCAAGCAGCGCATCGGCGTAGTTGGGCGCCGGCACAAAGTTCTTGCGCATCGGTTTTGGCATCGACTTGATGAGGGCCACCAACAGCTCGTGACGAAGCCCCGGGATCAGCCACTCGAACCCCTTCACTTCCACCTGGTTCAGGAGCGGCAGCGGAATATGCAGGGTCACGCCATCCGCCGCCTCCCCCGGCTCGAACTGGTAGGTCAACTTGAGCTTGAGACGCCCCTGCTGCCAGAAGTTGGGGTAGTCGAGATCGCTGATGTGGGCCGCGTCCCCCTTCATCAACATCTCTTTCTCGAAGTTGAGCAGCTCGGGATCCTGCTTTTGCGCCTCCTTCCACCACTTGTCGAAGTGACGGGCGGAGATGACCTCCTCCGGCAGGCGGGCATCGTAGAAGCGGAACAAGTCCTCGTCATCCACCAGAATGTCGCGCCGGCGCGACTTGTGCTCCAGCGCCTCCACCTCGGCCAGGAGCTTGCGGTTGCCTTCGAAGAAGCGGTGGCGGGTCTCGAAATCCCCCTCCACCAAGGCGCGGCGGATAAAGAGCTCACGACACAGGGCCGGATCGATACGGCTGAAGTTGATGGTGCGCTCGGCAACCAGGGTCAGGCCATAGAGGGTCACCTTCTCCTTGGCCATCACGGCGCCATTTTTCTTCGACCAGTGAGGGTCGCTGTGGTGCAGCTTGATGAGGTGACCTGCCAACGGCTCCACCCACTCGGGTTCAATCTTGGCGTTGATGCGGGCGTAGAGGCGCGAGGTCTCCACCAACTCGGCGGCCATCACCCACTTGGGCGGCTTTTTGAACAGACCCGAGGCCGGGAACAGGTGGAAACGACCGTTGCGGGCCCCGAGGAATTCGGGCTTTTCCAGATCCTTGTTGCCGATGTGGCTCAAGAGGCCGGTCAGCAGCGCGCAGTGCACCGTCTTGAAATCCGCCGGTTCATGGTTGGCTTTAAAACCAAGTTCTTTCACCGTCTGACGCAGCTGGAAGTGAATGTCCTGCCACTCGCGCACCCGCAGGTAGGAGAGAAACTCCTTCTGGCACATGCGGCGGAACGGGTTGCTGCCAAGGGCATCCTGCTGCTCTTTCAGGTAGTTCCACAGATTGACGAAGGCGAGGAAGTCGGAATCCTTGTCTTCAAAGCGTCTGTGCTGTTCGTCGGCGGCCTGCTTCTTCTCCATGGGCCGCTCGCGGGGATCCTGAATACTGAGAGCAGAGGTGATCACCATCACCTCGCTCAGGCAACCGGTCTGCGCTGCGCTGATCACCATCTTCGCCAGACGCGGATCAAGGGGGATGCGCGATAACTGGCGACCAGTCTCGGTCAGCTGAAGTTTAGCTTCGTGATCGCCGGTGGCAGGCAGCTCGCGTACCGCCTCCAGCTCTTTGAGCAGGGTCAGGCCGTCCTTGATATGGCGCGACTCGGGTGGCTCGACGAAGGGGAACGCCTCCATGTTGCCAAGGCCGAGCGCCAGCATCTGCAGGATGACGGAGGCCAGGTTGGTGCGCAGGATCTCGGGATCGGTGAAGGCCGGGCGGCCGTTGAAATCCTCCTCCGAGTAGAGACGGATGCAGATCCCGTCCGCCACCCGGCCGCAGCGACCTTTACGCTGGTTGGCGCTGGCTTGGGAGACCGGCTCGATGGGCAGGCGCTGCACCTTGGTACGCCAGGAGTAGCGGCTGATGCGGGCGGTGCCCGGATCGATCACGTAGCGAATGCCCGGTACCGTCAGCGAGGTCTCCGCCACGTTGGTGGCGAGCACGATGCGCCGCCCGGCGTGGGGCTGGAACACCTTGTTCTGCTCGGCGTTGGAGAGGCGGGCATAGAGCGGCAGCACCTCGGTGTCGCGCAGGTTGAGCTTGCGCAGGGCGTCGGCGGTGTCGCGGATCTCCCGCTCGCCGTTCATGAAGACAAGGATGTCTCCTAAACCTTCTCTAGCCAGCTCTTCCACCGCATCGAAGATCCCCTGCAGCTCGTCGCGCTCCTCCAGCCCCTCACTTTTATCGCTGGTGAGCGGGCGGTAACGCACCTCCACCGGGTAGGTGCGACCGGAGACCTCGATCACCGGCGCCTTGTTGAAGTGGCGGGAGAAACGCTGTGGGTCTATGGTGGCCGAGGTGATGATCACCTTGAGATCCGGGCGCTTGGGCAGCAGTTGTTTCAAGTAGCCCAGGATGAAGTCGATGTTGAGGCTGCGCTCGTGGGCCTCGTCGATGATGATGGTGTCGTACTGGGTCAGCATCCGGTCGTTCTGGATCTCCGCCAGCAGGATACCGTCGGTCATCAGCTTGATGTGGGTCTGCTCGCTCACCTGATCGGTAAAGCGCACCTTGTAGCCCACGTAATGTCCGAGCTCAGACTCCATCTCCTCGGCGATGCGGGCCGCCACGGTGCGGGCCGCGAGGCGGCGCGGCTGGGTGTGGCCGATAAAGCCCTTGACCCCGCGCCCGAGCGCCAGGCAGATCTTGGGGATCTGGGTGGTTTTGCCCGAGCCGGTTTCCCCGGCGATGATCACCACCTGATGGTCCTGAATGGCCTTGGCGATCTCCGCCTGCTTCTGGCTCACCGGCAGGTTGTCCGGATAGGTGACCCTGGGGACGCCCGCCAGACGGGACTGATAGCGCGCCTGGGCGGCATCCAGCTCGGCGGCTATGGTCTCAAGCACCTGGCCTTGCTTGGCTTCCGGCAACTTCTTGACGCCGTGCAGACGGCTGGAGAGACGGCGGGCGTCGAGGTTCATGCAGGCAGAGAGACGGCGGCGCAGCGCCTCGATAGAGAGAGACAAGGTACGAATTCCTTAAAAGAGTGCCCGGCAAGGGGGCCATATCGACAAGCTGGGAGCGATCCTAAAGAGCGAGGCCGGAGGGTGCAAGCCTTAAAGCGGCGCACCAGGGCATGAACCGGAGCCCTCATGACAACCACGGATGAAAAGAGCAGGCCGGGGCCTGCTCATGAATGCCGTGACACAGGGAGCGTCAGACTCTGGCCTGGTGGTGCACGAAGCAGGTGCCGAGCTGGGCATGGATGGCCTGCATCACGTTGTGGCGATTGATCACCCCGAGCAGGCGCCCCTCCTCCACCACCGGATAGATCTTGGGTTTCTGCCCCATCATCATCTCGGCCAGATCCAGAATGCTGGTGTCGGGGCCCACCGCCAGCACCTCCTTGCGCATCACATCCTTGACCTGGGCCACCTGTTCACAGTGGTAGGCCTCTTTGAGCATGACGGCGATGCAATCCTGCTCGGATACCCAACCAATCAGATGCCCCCGGCTGTCCACCACGGGGCCGCCCAGCTGATGGCTGTTGAGAAATTTCTCCACCGCCGCCTGCACCATCATCTCCGCGCTGAAGGTGATGGGCTTGGTCTGCATGTATTCCTTTGCCTTGAGTGATTCCATGACGTTTTCCCCCAACAGGCCTCCCGAGGGGAGGCAAGAGCCGGGCACTATGTCCGGCTCACTCCAAGCATAGCGCGCACGGATCAGGAGATGGATTGCAGCAACAGCAGCAGCTCGTTCTGGCTGTGGCAGTCGGTCTTCTTGAAGACGCCCTTGAGGGTGGAACGCACGGTTTCCACCTTGACCCCGCGCAGTTCGGCGATGTCGTTGCTGCTGTACCCCTTGCTCATCAGCACCAGCAGCTCCTTCTCGCCGATGGTGAGCGGATAGAGGCTGGCCAAGGCTTCGATGTCCGGGTTGAAGGAGTGCTCGGGGTCGCGCAGCACCACCTCCACATAACGCTCGAAACGGCTGAGGCCGCTCATCAGGGTGCACTGGATCAGCAGCGGCCTGAGGTTGGCCTGGCGGGGAATGGACATATAGGCGCTTGCCCCCGGCAGCAAATAGGCAAATCCGTTGAGGATCTCCTTGAGCTGGCGCTGCTGCTCTTTATTTTGCAAAGAGAAAATGCCATTGATGGCGCGCAGTTCCACATTTTCATCGGCAATGCGGTTGAATGCCACATTGGAATAATGGATATGTCCCTTGTCATCTATGATGGCGCTGGGCTTATTATGATTTTTTACCAGCTGCTGCAACTGGTAGTTCTGGGTTTCCAGGGCCAGCAGATTCCAATAATGGTGGCTCCACGCGGCAAGACCGGAATAGATCTCCGACAGCGACATGAGCTCCCGGCTGCTGAAGTCATCCTGGGAGGCACCGCGATAGCTGCACAGGCTGCTAAGACCCCTTCCCTTCACCCGGCAGACGCCACCGGCCGCAAACTGGGCGCCGAAGCTTGCCAGCAGACCCACCGAGCTGGAGATGGTGTTGGCGCTGACGATCCCCTGACAGCCCTTGTCCAGATAATGATTGAACCACACATCCTGGCGATGGTGCTGTACATAAAACTGTTGCTGGGCCTCGCTCAACCCGCTGGAAAAGAGCTTTATTCCGTCGCTCTTGTCATCGTCCCGCAATAAAAACAGGGACGAGCTGCAGGAGACGTCCGCGCGAAATTGGTCCACCACCAGCTTAATGTCAGAATCATTAATACCGCACTCGTATAACTGGCTGATATAGGGCGATATCCTTTCTTTCTCTAATGCCTTCACACCCGAACTCCTAATTCTTATTTTTATTGAAGTGGCATCTTACTCTGCAATGAGAAACTCGAAAAGTAGTCAAATGAATAAAGCCTTTATGACTAATTCATTAATGGTTATGTATAAAGTCAGGCCGATGAAAAGCATGAAAAAAACCAAATCCCGGCTCAGGTTTATCCGGGTTCTGGTCGCTTTTCACAATGTTTTTGATGTAGTGGTGCCCTCTTCCCTTCGGACACCCGTGGTCACCAGGAGCCGGAACCACGAGAGTGATCCGTGCAGCCCGCCCCGTCCGCCCGCATCCTGACAGCCTCTGACCCTGATGACTGTCCGGCGCGGCGGCGCGATACCGCTCATCAACACAGCGCCTGATGGCACCAGACTGATGATGGACAAGAATAACGCTTCAATCGAACCACCTTCGCAGGGCCAGCGTGGCGAGATCGACAAAGGCACGCAATCCGGGGGACATGAAGCGCTGCCTTGGGTAGACGATATGGATGGGGTCGACCTTCCCATGCCATTGAGGGAGGACAGCCACCAGTCTCCCCTCGTCGCAGGCCTGGCGACACAGGTAGGACGGCAAGAGTGCCACCCCCTCAGCGGCCAGGACCATGGTCATGATCAAGCCGACATCGTTGATCAGCGTCTGCCGTGACAAAGAGACGGTCAGGCTGTTGGCGGCCTCGTCCTGGAGGTCCCAGGCCTCTTTGCCCAGTGGGGTGAACTGCAGGCAGGCATGCTGTCGCAGCGCCTGCGGTGCATCGAGCGCCGGCGCACTGGCGAGGTAATCCGGGCTCGCAAACAGTGCCCAGCGCGCAACGCCCACCTGCCTGGCGATCAGCGTCGAGTCCTTGAGTGGGCCGGTACGGATGGCGACATCGACGCCTTCTGCGACCAGATCCACGTAGCGGTTCATCAACACCAGTTCCACATCGACCTTTGGCCACTGGCTGCGCATCTGCCCCAGGAGCGACGACAGTATCTGGTCGCCGATATCAACGGGCGCCGTGATCCGCAGCAACCCGCAGGGCTCCTCCCGCGACTCGGTCACGGCGGCCTCGGCATCGAACACATGCGCCAGCCCGGTCGAGGCGTGCTCGAAATAGATCTGTCCGGCCTCGGTCAGATGCAGGCGACGGGTCGTCCGCTGCAAGAGCGTGACGCCCAGTCGCTTCTCCAGCATGGCCACCCGATGGCTGACCGTTGAGGTCGGCAACCCCAGCAGACGGGCAGCGGCACTGAAACTGCCGGCTTGCACGACCTTGACGAATACAACGACCTGATTGAAGTCCATCATCCAACTCAATAGAAAGTGTTTTCTGATTTAACCACCTAGTTGGACAGATGACCACTTCCTACACTGTTTCCATCGCTTCATGGAGACACCGAGATGAAAGAACTGGCATTTATCAAGCGCAGCAACGGACGACACTGGGTGGGTGACGGCTTCCCCGTCAGGAGCATCTTCTCCTACAACGACATCGCCGAGGAGATGTCCCCCTTCCTGCTGATGGACTACGCGGGCCCGGCCACTTTCCCGGCCACATCCCATCGGCTCGGGGTCGGCCAGCATCCTCATCGCGGGTTCGAAACGGTGACCATCGTCTATGAAGGCGGCGTCTCGCACAGAGACTCCTCGGGGGGCGGCGGCACCATAGGACCGGGGGATGTGCAGTGGATGACGGCCGCGTCCGGCCTTATCCACGAGGAGTACCACAGCCCGGACTTTGCCAGGACAGGTGGCGCCTTCGAGATGGTGCAGCTGTGGGTGAACCTGCCCGCCCGTGACAAGATGACGGCCCCTGGCTACCAGGGCATCACCGCAGGAGAGATCCCTCGGGTGGCCTTGCCGGATGGCGCTGGCGAAGCGCGCATCATCGCCGGGCGCTTCGGCGAGACAGCTGGCACTGCCCGCACCTTTACCCCGATGAACGTCTGGGACATGCGCCTGAACGCCCACCACAGGGTCACGATCCCCTTGCCGGAAGGGCACACCACCGCCTTGTTCGTGCTCAAAGGGGCTATCCGTCTTGGCGACCGCCACCCGATCCGCACCGCCGAACTGGCAGTCATGGAGCGCCGCGGCACGGAACTGGTGATGGAGGTCGAGGAGGAGACGACGCTGCTGCTGCTCAATGGCGCCCCCCTCAATGAACCCATCGTCGGTCACGGTCCCTTCGTCATGAATACCCAGGAAGAGATCGTGCAGGCCATCAATGATTACAACAGCGGCCGTTTCGGCCAGATCGGACGCTGAACCCCGAGTCCGGCAACAGGCGCACAGTGAACAGCCAGGCGCCCATGTCGGCCACGCCGGGATGGCACAGGGCATCACACTGGCTCCCGTGCTGGCTGGCCTGCTCCCCCTGGATAAGCCAGGTGGAGCAAGGCATCAATCGTCCTGCAACAACCACGAAGTGCTGGATCCCCAGCGTGAATGTCCTGACCAACAAACCTGGAGAAAAGTCATGAACAAGCCCTACGTCAAACTCGACAAGCACAACGCTGCCGTGCTGCTGGTGGATCACCAGGCCGGCCTCTCCTCCCTGGTGCGCGACATCGAGCCGGACAAGTTTCGCAACAATGTCCTGGCGCTGGCCGCGACCGCCAAGTATTTCCAGCTGCCCACCATACTGACCACCAGTTTCGAAAACGGGCCCAACGGCCCATTGATGACGGAGCTCAAGGAGACCTTCCCGGATGCCCCTTACATTGCCCGCCCCGGGCAGATCAACGCCTGGGACAACGAGGAATTCGTCAAGGCAGTCAAGGCCACCGGCAAGAAACAGCTGATCATCGCCGGCATCGTCACCGAGGTGTGCGTGGCCTTCCCGGCCCTGTCCGCGCTCGAGGAGGGGTACGAGGTGTTTGTCATCACCGATGCCTCGGGAACGTTCAATGAGATCACCCGTCACTCGGCCTGGGATCGCATGTCATCCGCCGGGGCACAGCTGATGACCTGGTTTGGCGCCGCCTGTGAACTGCACCGCGACTGGCGCAACGATGTGGAAGGCCTGGGCACCCTGTTCGCCAACCACATCCCCGACTATCGCAATCTGATCAACAGCTACACCACCGTCCAGAGCAGCAAGTAATACACACCGGCCCCGGGAATCCGGGGCCTTTTCTTTTACTGGTGCCACATCTGGGCTATATGCCCCCTTCCTCCCGAGCATATCAATGCGTCAGGCTGCTGCTCTAGCGTATGGAATAGATCCGTCGTTCATGGTGACGTGCGCCCCATCAGATGGGTACTCGTGAGCGGGGCGGCAATATTCTCTCGATCAGGTGAGCCAGATGCGCCTCAAACCCGCAGCAAGCCTGATAATGCGGGGATGCCGGCTGGCTGCAAGGCATAGCACCAGGCCCTGCCACACGGACAGCTGCGACGCAGCGCATTCGGGAAGGGGACTTCGCCTTGCCCAGACAGGCCCGGCACAATAGTGGGCTGGGTGGAGGAAAAACAAAACGCAGCGGGGACGGGGTAACCGTATCCGCTGCGTCATCACGAGGCACAGCCTCTTGACTTAAAAGGAATCAGATCCTCAGAACGGCATCTTGAAGCCCGGGGGCAATTGCATGCCGCCGGTCAGCTCGCTCATCTTGCTCTTGTTCTGCTCTTCCACCCGGCGCACGGCGTCGTTGACGGCGGCGGCGACCAGATCTTCCAGCATCTCCTTGTCATCTTCCATCAGGCTGGGATCGATCTCGATGCGGCGCACGCTGTGGCTGCCTGCCATGGTCACCTTGACCATGCCGGCGCCGGCTTCGCCGACTACTTCCATCTGGGCCAGCTGCTCCTGCATCTTCTGCATGCGCTCTTGCATCTGCTGGGCCTGTTTCATCAGGTTACCCATTCCACCTTTACCAAACATAGATCGTCTCTCGTCTTGAAATCCGGCATCCAGCGCCGGGCTGTGGGTTCATCTGCCCTAAGTGGGGGCAGCCAAAAGGCTTTTCAACGGGGATCCAGACCCCGACGCGGTTTTTTGACCGCGCGTCAGCGACTCAGGGGCTCGATGCTCTCGGGATGGAGCACGGCGCCGAATCGTTGCTGCAAAAACTGTACGTTGGGATCGGCCGCCAGATCCCGGCTCACCTGCTCACGGACCCCGAGATAGAGACGGTGCTCAATCTCGAGCGGCGTCTCCCGCTCGGGATCTGTGCCCAGGGTCACCTCGATGCGCACCCTGCCCCCCAATGCCGGGCCTATGATCTCGGCCAGATCGGCGCGGGCCTTGTCGCTCACCAGATGACGCTGCTCTGGTTTGAGAACGAGGGAGACCAGCTCCCCCTGCTGGCTCATCACCGAGTTGATGGCGAGCTGGCGCAGCCGGCCCCCCACCCCGGTACGGGCGATCAGCTCGGCCCAGGGATCGCCGCAGTTGACCAGGAGAGAGGACGGGATCAGACGGGATACCTCCCCCGCGTCCTCCGGCTGATCGTCATTTTCCAGCGCGTCCCAATCGATGGTCTCCATCACCGGGACGGCGGGTTCCGGCCTGCTCACAGCCTCCTGAGGCACGGCCACGGGAGGCGAGAACGGCGCAGTCGACGGTGCCGTGGCCCGCCGGCTGACGTCAGCGTCCAGATCCCAGGGCGGCAGGTCCTGCTCCGGGGGAACCATGGTCACAGTGGCAGGATGAGGGACCGGTGCAGCCCGCTCCGGCAGCGGGGCGCTGGCGAACCCGTCGCTGAAGCCTTGATTCAGATACTCTTCGTAGTCACTGCCGCTCTCTTCATAGGCATCGAGGGGCGGCAGATCGTCATACCCCAGGGCGGGCGCTTGCCCCTGACTATCCGGTCGCGCCACAGGTAGTTCGGCAACCAGGGACGAGGGGACGGCGGCTTGCACACCAGGCGCAGGTTTTGCGACAGCCAGCGATTTGGGGGCCGTCCGGGCGGGCGCGGCGCCCGCGCTCTGCTCGCCGCGCAGGCGACTGCGCAGCAGATTGCGCTTGCCCAGCAGGCTCTGCATGCTGGAGGCCGCCGAAGGCGCCGCCTCGGGCTCCCGGTCTGGCGCGGGAGCGGGGCCATCATGGGAAGAATGCGACGATTCGGGCTCGCAGGCCTCCTTTGCGGCAGCCAGGTCGTCCGGTCTCGCCTCAGGCGCCATGGACTGCACCTCGTACCCCATTTGCTCTGCGGCTTGCAGCAGTTCGCTCTGCTCGGCAAAGAGGCTCGCATTGGGCTCATCGTCACCGGGTGCCGGTTCATCGGCCTGCAACTCAGGCATGGGTCCGCTCGCCGCCATGGCTGCGGGTTCGCTCGCACCGATCGCCCTGGTCCCCTGATGCGGGGCCGGCTCAGCCCCTTGAGGCTTTCCCGGCAGGGTCGATACGGCCTCCCTCCCCACCGCTGAGGGGACTTGCCCGGCCATGGCTGGCGGCAAGGCCGTCAGGTTGGCGGGGTGCATCACCTCACGGCGCGGCGAGAAGGCGAGCATCCGCAGGCAGGTCATCTCCAGCGCGGTGCGTCCATCGGGAGCCCAGGGCAGATCCTTGCGCCCCCCCAGCACGATTTGATAGCAGAGCTGCACCTCTTCCGGGCTCATGGCCCGGGCCAGTTGCAGCAGGGCATCGGCATCCGCCCCCTGCTCCTGCACGCTGGCCGGCAGCAGCTGCGCCATGGCAACCCGGTGGAGCAGGGCTTCCAGCTCGGCGTGGAGCTGGTCGAAATCCGGCCCCAGGGTGGCGATTTCGGTGATCTTGGCCATGGTGGCCGGCGCATCCTGACGCAGGATGGCCTCCAGCAACTGATGTAGATGGTGGTGATCGAGGGTCCCCAGCATGGTGAGCACGCTGTCCAGCCGCACGCTGCCGTTGCCGTGGGCCAGGGCCTGATCCGTCAGGCTCAGGGCATCGCGCATACTGCCGTCGGCCGCCTTGGCCAGGGCCAGCAGTGCCCGCGGTTCAAAGGGCTGGCCTTCCCTGTCCAGCACCCATTCGAGCTGCTTGGCGATCTGGGTCTGATCCAGGCTCTTGAGATGAAACTGCAGGCAGCGCGACAAGATGGTGATGGGCAGCTTCTGGGGATCCGTGGTGGCCAGCAGGAACTTCACATAGGGGGGCGGCTCTTCCAGGGTTTTCAGCAGCGCATTGAAACTGTGGCGCGACAGCATGTGCACTTCGTCGATGAGGTACACCTTGAAGCGGCCGCGGGCCGGGCGGTACTGGACGTTGTCCAGCAGCTCGCGGGTATCTTCCACCTTGGTGCGGGACGCCGCGTCGATCTCCAGCAGATCGACGAAGTTGCCCTGATCGATCTCGCGGCAGGTGTCGCACACGCCGCACGGGTGGCTGCTGATCCCCTGCTCGCAGTTGAGGCTCTTGGCCAGGATACGGGCGATGGTGGTCTTGCCGACCCCGCGGGTCCCGCTCAGCAGATAGGCGTGATGAAGCCGCCCCTGATCCAGGGCATTGGTCAAGGCGGTCAGCACATGCTGCTGGCCAACCACTTGTTCAAACGTATGGGGGCGCCATTTACGCGCCAGAACCTGATAGCTCATAGATCTCGATGCTGGAAAACGAGGCATTGAGGCAGGATGCTAACACAAATGGGGAGCGGGCTGTATGGCCTATCGGCCGCCTTGGGAGGGATCGCTTGATTTTCAAACCGGTGCCCATTCAGGCACCGGTTGTCGGCGGTTGGCAGGCTGACGAGGCCTGCCAGTCACGCCGCTTCGCGGCTTAGGCGCCCGCGAGTTCCACCAGAGAGACCACCTTGACGCCAGCGGCAGTCAGACGGTCCTCACCGCCGAGGGACGGCAGGGAGATGATGAAGGCCGCATCGGCCACCTCGCCGCCGGCACGGCGGATCAGCTTGACGGTGGCATCGACGGTGCCGCCGGTGGCCAGCAGATCGTCCACGACCAGCACCTTGTCACCGGGCACGATGGCATCGCTGTGCAGCTGCAGGGTATCGGTACCGTACTCGAGGGCATAGGACTCCTCGATGACGCTGCGGGGCAGCTTGCCCGGCTTGCGCACCGGCACGAACCCCAGCCCCATGGCGTAGGCGACCGGGGCGCCGAAGATGAAGCCGCGGGCCTCGGTGCCGACGATCTTGGTGATCCCTTGATCACGATAATGGTCGGCCAGCAGATCGATGGTGGCCTTGAAGGCCTCGGCGTTCTCGATCAGGCTGGTGATGTCGCGAAACAGGATGCCCGGCTTCGGATAGTCGGGGATGGTCTTGATGCTCGCTTCGATAAACTTCAGGGTATCCGGATTCATTATTTGACCGCTTATTTTTGCGCCCAGGCGTGGCGTCTCTTGCTATGCCCGCCAGCGGGCAATAAAAAGGCCCGTCATGCAAAAAATGACAGGCCGACTCCATAGCATTATTGCCGCAATAGCTTAGGGATTTCACTTCTTCATTGCAACTGGCTCCAGCACCGGCAGGCGCATCAACCAGGTGAGCAGGATCACCATTATGACAACGAGCAACAGCCTCACCCAGGGCAGCGGCACGACCAGGAGCGACACCGAGAAGGAGATCAGGATGAAGATGACAGCACGGCGTCTGGCATGGCGGCGAATGCCGCGATACTGCTGCCAGTCCAGAATGGGCGGGCCGAACCAGGGATGGGCCAGCATCCAGCGGTGAAACCGGGGGGAGGATCGGGCAAAGAGGGCCGCCGCCAGCAGCATGAAGGGCGTCGTCGGCAGCAGGGGCAGGACTATCCCGAGTATCCCGGTGGCAAAGGCGAGCCAGCCCAGGGCCATCAGACACCAGCGTTTCATGGGTACTCCTCTGAATGTATCTCTGCCTTTAGCCTAACAGAGTTGGCCCGGAGGCTGACAGCCTGGCCCAGGCAGCGGCAGTCGATTGGGTTCATCGAGTGGGCAGACGGCTGACAACGCCAGCCATTGCCACTACAATCTGCGCTCTTTTTTCTCCCCTTGTCTTCGGAAGCAGCTATGCGCGTTATTTTGGCCCCCATGCAGGGGGTGCTGGATCACCTGATGCGGGAGGTGCTTACCTCCGTCAACGATTACGACCTCTGCGTCAGCGAATTCATCCGGGTGGTCGATCAGCTGCTGCCCGCCAAGGTCTTCTATCGCCTCTGCCCCGAGCTCAAGCAGGATGGCAAGACCCGGGCCGGCACCCCGGTACGGGTGCAACTGCTGGGCCAGCACCCCGAATGGCTGGCAGAAAACGCGGTGCGCGCCATCGAGCTCGGCTCTCCCGGGGTCGATCTCAACTTCGGCTGCCCCGCTCCCACGGTCAACAAGAGCAAGGGGGGCGCCGTGCTGCTCAAGGAACCCGAAACCGTCTATCACATCGTCAAGGCGGTGCGAGAGGCCGTGCCCGCTCACCTGCCGGTGAGCGCCAAGATCCGCCTCGGCTACGACGACAAGGAGCTCTACCTGGACAACGCCCAGGCGGTCTATCAGGGGGGCGCCGACGAACTCGCAGTGCATGCCCGCACCAAGCGCGAAGGCTACAAGGCGCCGGCCCACTGGGAGTACGTGGACGCCATCCGTCGCGCCCTGCCCATCCCCGTCACCGCCAACGGCGAGATCTGGGATCACAAGGATGCCCTCGCCTGTGCCCGGGTGTCCGGTTGCGATGCCCTCATGGTGGGCCGGGGCGCCATCTCCCTGCCCAACCTCGCCAATGTGATGAAGACGGGGTGTGCCCACATGAGCTGGGCCGAGGTACTGCAGCTGATGGTGACCTACACCGAGCAGGATCTGGCGAGCGAGAAGGCCGACTACTATCCCAGCCGGATCAAGCAGTGGTTCAGCTATCTCAAGCGTGAATATCCCCAGGCTGCCGTACTTTTCCAGGAGATTCGTCTGCACAAAGAGACAGGACCTATCCGGGACGCCTTGCTGCAAGCCGCGAAAACTGTGAGCTAACCCACTTTTACTTGACTCATGTCATCTTGATAAACCGCTTCTTTCCCTATACTGGCCGGGTTTTATGACTCGTCTTTGGGGGCTGCTGTGTGTGAAGTGACGCAAGCCCGGTTGGCCGAATGGCATGAGCGCCTTCTGACCGACTGGGCGCAAACAAGAGAGGAGCTGATCCGTCAGCTCAAGGCCTGTCGACAAGATGACTGGGCACAGAAGGTGGAGAACTGCGAGCGGGATCAACTGGTGGATCTGACCAGTCGCCTCGATCTGCCCAAGGTGGAGCAGAGCGTGGCGCGTCTCAAGCGGCTCGACGCCGCACTCTGCCAGATGGATCTGGGGCTCTACGGGCTCTGTTCCGATTGCGAGGAGCCGCTCGACATCGACCAGCTCGATCAGGATCCCACCCTGCAGCGCTGCCCGCGCTGCGAAACCCGCTATCGCAAGGGATTTCACGCCCACGAACTCTGAGGGGGAACACCTCTCCCCTCACTCATCCCCTCATTGCCCTCCCCCTTGCCAAGGTCCCGTCTGACAACCTGCTGCTCAGGCGGGCGCCTTTTTGCGAGCCGGCCCAGATGTGTGGCGGCTAGAGGGGCGCTTCCAAATCCGGCGTTCCTATTCCGTCAGCGCATGTTTCTGCGCATAGGCATAGAGCCCCATGCGGTTGCGCACCCCCAGCTTGGTGTAGATGGAGGTCAAGTGATTGCGCAGGGTATGCTCACTGATGTTGAGGCGCTCGGCGATCTCCAGCGTGCTCGCCTCCAGACCCAGGGTGATGGCGGCGATGGTCTGCCTCTCCTTGCGGGTCAGGCGCGCGATCTTAGCCTGCTCGGCATGACTCGCTCCCCTCTCCCGCGCGATGGCCATCAGGATGCGTTCGGTCGCGGCGCGATCCACCCAGTATTCTCCTCCGTGCACCTTGCGGATGGCCTTGCACAGCACCTCGACCGACTCACGCTTGCTGATGGCGCCGCAGGCGCCGGCCATGACCGCCCTGTCCTGCTGATCCATGTCCTCCGTGGTGGCAATGGTCAGCACGCGCACCTGGGTGCCAGAGAGCAAGGAGGGGATCTGATCCATCCCATTGCTGCCATCCAGATCGAACAGGACGACATAGGTCCTGCCCGGCGCAATCCACTGCACAGCCTCGGCCGGATCGGCCACGCAGGCAATCACCTTCATCTCGCCAGGCATCGTATTGATCGCCCCGCACAACCCCCAGGCGACTATCGGCAAGTCGCAGATCACGATGACATTGATTCTGGTATCCATACCCCGCCCCCTACGCCTACGACAACGTGACAGGCATCCTGCCTGACAATGGTCCCCTCTCAAATTAGTTGAAATATCCTGGTTTTGTCCTGGGTCGACCGACACTTTGTCCCACATAAATCGGTCTGATTCTTCCATTTTTCATCTTCCCCTTCTGGCCTAGGCTATCTGCATGACAACTCCATCCCACCCCCATGCCCGTCGGCATGAGCGCGTCGCGGCGGTGCTGCCGATCCGGCTCTCGGGCCAGACGGGCTACACCCGGGACATCAGCATCGGCGGCTGTTACCTGCAACTCGAGGGCGCGGCCATGACTGAGTGCGAAGTCTGCTTCGAGCTCGACATGGGCATGACACACGGCGCCATGACGCTGCGCTGCTGCGGGCAGGTTGTGAGACGGGAGCAAGAGGGCTGTCTGACCGGGATAGCGGTCCAGATCAAGGGGCTGCAACTGCTGGTGAAATAGCCCCCTGTGTTGCCAAGTGCGCGAACAGGTTGCCAAGAAGGCAACCTTCACATCTGAAGCCAAGGAGAGCAGAGATGGCCACCACCACGACAGACGGCGGAACCGTGACCTCATTTTCCAATACCACCCAAGCCAAGGACGACAGTTTCAGCACCGCCCTCATCGATGGCGTGAGTGGCAGCCTCATCACCGAAGACTTCACCGGCATCGTCTATCTGGACGTCATGGCCAACGACCTGGGCGGCAATGCGAAAACCCTCTGGTCCCTGGATGAC
Source organism: Aeromonas sp. FDAARGOS 1409 (assembly GCF_019048705.1). Lineage (NCBI taxonomy): Bacteria > Pseudomonadati > Pseudomonadota > Gammaproteobacteria > Aeromonadales > Aeromonadaceae > Aeromonas > Aeromonas sp. FDAARGOS 1409. Next base: position 3,493,792 of record NZ_CP077395.1, on the reverse strand, counting down.
GGGATCAGCGAATCGAGCTCTCTCAAGACCTATGCCCCCACCGACCTCCTCACCCAGGACACAGCCAGATACGAGTCGGTCAGCACAGACACTAGCTACTATGGCGCCAAGATCTGGATCACCGCGGAGGGCAAGGTGGGCTACGATGCCAGCACCCTGTCCGCCACATTCAGAGAGGCCCTGCAGGCGCTCTCCCCCGGGCAGACCCTGAGTGACAGCTTCACCTACTCGATTCGTCTCGGTAATGGCACCCTGAGCTGGGCGACGGCCACTATCCAGTTTGCTGGCGTCAACGACGTCGCCGTCATTACCGGCACCAGCACTCTTACCCTGAGCGAAAGTGACGCAGCCCAGAACACAGGTGGCAAACTCGACGCCACCGATGTGGACAGCTCCGCCGCCTTCGTGGTGCAGACCGACGTTGCCGGCAACAACGGTTACGGCAAGTTCACCATTGCGGCCGATGGCACCTGGACCTACGCCATGAACAACGCCCACGACGAGTTCGTGGGCGGCGTGGACTACACCGACTCCATCACCGTCACTACCGCCGACGGCACCACCCAGGTGTTGACCGTGACCATGCACGGCACCAACGATGCGGCCATCATCACCGGCACCAGCACCGCCCTGCTGACCGAAACCAACGCAGCCCAGAGCACCGGCGGCAAACTCGACGCCACCGATGTGGACAGCTCCGCCGCCTTCGTGGTGCAGACCGACGTTGCCGGCAACAACGGTTACGGCAAGTTCACCATTGCGGCCGATGGCACCTGGACCTACGCCATGAACAGCGCCCACGACGAGTTCGTGGGCGGCGTGGACTACACCGACTCCATCACCGTCACTACCGCCGACGGCACCACCCAGGTGTTGACCGTGACCATGCACGGCACCAACGATGCGGCCATCATCACCGGCACCAGCACCGCCCTGCTGACCGAAACCAACGCAGCCCAGAGCACCGGCGGCAAACTCGACGCCACCGATGTGGACAGCTCCGCCGCCTTCGTGGTGCAGACCGACGTTGCCGGCAACAACGGTTACGGCAAGTTCACCATTGCGGCCGATGGCACCTGGACCTACGCCATGAACAGCGCCCACGACGAGTTCGTGGGCGGCGTGGACTACACCGACTCCATCACCGTCACTACCGCCGACGGCACCACCCAGGTGTTGACCGTGACCATGCACGGCACCAACGATGCGGCCATCATCACCGGCACCAGCACCGCCCTGCTGACCGAAACCAACGCAGCCCAGAGCACCGGCGGCAAACTCGACGCCACCGATGTGGACAGCTCCGCCGCCTTCGTGGTGCAGACCGACGTTGCCGGCAACAACGGTTACGGCAAGTTCACCATTGCGGCCGATGGCACCTGGACCTACGCCATGAACAGCGCCCACGACGAGTTCGTGGGCGGCGTGGACTACACCGACTCCATCACCGTCACTACCGCCGACGGCACCACCCAGGTGTTGACCGTGACCATGCACGGCACCAACGATGCGGCCATCATCACCGGCACCAGCACCGCCCTGCTGACCGAAACCAACGCAGCCCAGAGCACCGGCGGCAAACTCGACGCCACCGATGTGGACAGCTCCGCCGCCTTCGTGGTGCAGACCGACGTTGCCGGCAACAACGGTTACGGCAAGTTCACCATTGCGGCCGATGGCACCTGGACCTACGCCATGAACAGCGCCCACGACGAGTTCGTGGGCGGCGTGGACTACACCGACTCCATCACCGTCACTACCGCCGACGGCACCACCCAGGTGTTGACCGTGACCATGCACGGCACCAACGATGCGGCCATCATCACCGGCACCAGCACCGCCCTGCTGACCGAAACCAACGCAGCCCAGAGCACCGGCGGCAAACTCGACGCCACCGATGTGGACAGCTCCGCCGCCTTCGTGGTGCAGACCGACGTTGCCGGCAACAACGGTTACGGCAAGTTCACCATTGCGGCCGATGGCACCTGGACCTACGCCATGAACAGCGCCCACGACGAGTTCGTGGGCGGCGTGGACTACACCGACTCCATCACCGTCGCTACCGCCGACGGCACCACCCAGGTGTTGACCGTGACCATGCACGGCACCAACGATGCCGCCGTCATCACCGGCACCAGCACCGCTCAGCTGACCGAAACCAACGCAGCCTTGAGCTCCGGCGGCAAACTCGACGCCACCGATGTGGACAGCTCCGCCGCCTTCGTGGTGCAGACCGACGTTGCCGGCAGCAGCGGCTACGGCACGTTCAGCATCGCGGCGGACGGCACCTGGACTTACGTCATGGACAACGCCCATGACGAGTTTGTCGGAGGCCAGGACTACACCGACTCCATCACCGTCGCCACCGCTGACGGCACCACCCAGGTGTTGACCGTGACCATGCACGGCACCAACGATGCCGCCGTCATCACCGGCTCCAGCACCGCCCAGCTGACCGAAACCGACGCAGCCCAGAGCACCGGCGGCAAACTCGACGCCACCGATGTGGACAGCTCCGCCGCCTTCGTGGTGCAGACCAACGTTGCCGGCAGCAACGGCTACGGCACATTCAGCATCGCGGCGGATGGCACCTGGACCTACGCCATGAACAGCGCCCACGACGAGTTTGTCGGAGGCCAGGACTACACCGACTCCATCGCCGTTGCCACCGCTGACGGCACCACCCAGGTGTTGACCGTGACCATGCACGGCACCAACGACGCAGCCATACTCAGCGCCGATATTGCCAACCTCATCGAGACCGACTCCGCTGCGGATATCAGCACCAGTGGCATCCTGACCATCAGCGACGTCGACAGCGACGAGAGCTTCGTCGTGCAGAACGACACTGCCGGCAGCTATGGCCACTTCAGCATCGACGCCAGCGGCGCCTGGAGCTACAACGCCGACTCGGCGCACAACGAGTTCGTCGACGGCCAGCTCTACACCGACAGCTTCGACGTGGTCAGCGCCGACGGCACGCACACCTCTGTGACCATCAATATCACCGGCACTGCCGACAACAGTGCACCAACCCTCAATGCAGCGGCTTCGCCCGTCCTGACCAGTGTGCAGGAAGACGCCGGCGCCCCCAGTGGTGCGGTCGGAACCCTGGTCGCGTCCCTGGTCGATCTGAGTTCGGCAGCGGGAGGACTGGACAACGTCACTGACGACGGATCGCTGATCGGCATGGCGATCACCGGGCTCGACTCCACGCACGGCACCTGGTGGTATTCGACCAATAGCGGCAGCAGCTGGTCGCAGATCGGGGCCGTTTCCAACAGCGCAGCCCTGTTGCTGGCGGCGGACGCCAACACCCGCCTGTACTTCCAGGGCAGCAACGACTTCAACGGGACTCTCAGCGAAGGCATCACCTTCCGCGCCTGGGATCTGAGCAGCGGTACGGCCGGCATCAAGGCGAGCACCCTGGTCAATGGCGGATCGAGCGCCTTCTCCACGAGCACCGACACCGCCGCGATTACGGTGACGGCACTCAACGACGCCCCCGTGGCGACCAATGATCGCGTCATCGTATCCACCAATACTCAGGTCAAGCTCGCCGTTAGCGCCCTGTTGGCCAACGATGTCGATATCGACGGACCCTCCCTTCGCATCACCGAGGTCGGCAATGCGGTCGGCATCCAGAACCTGCTGCTGAACGAAGACGGCACCATCAGCTTCCTCTCGGGTTCGATCACCGGGGCCACCGCGGGCAGCTTCACCTACACCCTGTCTGACGGCCTCAACACGAGCGTGGCCACCGTCACCCTGGACATCCGCGCCACTAGCGATACCGGTCCTGGCGGTGGCGCCAATACCGTCGATCTCAGCAGTGAGGGCGTCTACGCCGCCTCCTATATCGACGGCAAGGGCGGTAATGACGCCCTCACTGGGGGAACACCTGGCGATCTGCTGATCGGTGGCGACAACAACGACACCCTAAATGGTGGGGACAGCAATGATGTGCTGCGTGGCGGCGGCAATAATGACACCCTAAATGGTGGGGCCGGCATCGACCTTCTGGACCTGTCCGATGCCACCGGCAGCATCAACTTTACCTTGGTACAAAGCAGCAGCGCGGTACAGTTCAACTTCGGCCAGGGTCTGGGCAATGACATTTACCTGAACATGGAGGGGGTGATCGGCTCGGCCTACAGCGACACCCTGACTGGCAGCGCAGGCAATGACGTGATCCGCGGTGGTGGCGGTAACGATACACTGGACGGGGCTGGCGGCATCGATCTGCTGGACCTGTCCGATGCCAGCGGTGCCTTGAATTTCAACCTGGTGCAGAGTGGCAGCAGCACCCTGGTCAATCTGGCCACGGTCGGCCTGGGCAGCGACAGCTACAAGAATATGGAGGGGGTGATCGGCTCCGGCTTTGACGACAACCTGACCGGCAGCAGTAGCAACGATGTGCTCAGAGGAGGCGCCGGCAACGACTCATTGTCCGGCGGCGCCGGTGACGATGTGCTTGAAGGCGGCCTGGGGGCAGACATTCTGACGGGCGGCAGCGGGGCCGACCAGTTCAAGTACCTCAACCTCAGCGAAGGGGTCGACACTATCCTCGACTACAACGCCGGCGAAGGCGACAGCATCGACCTCTCGGCCCTGCTGGACGCCAACTTTGCTCCCGGCATCAGCCAGGTCGGCGATTTTGTCCAGGTGGTGCAGTCCGGCAGCGACATCAGGGTGCAGGTGGATGTCAACGGCAGTGCCGGTGGCGCCAACTTTGTCGACATCGCGACCCTGAGCGGCTATGGCACCACGGGGGCCGATATCGTTCGTACCTACTTCGGCGACGAGACCCACCAGCTATCGGCATAGCCGTGCGGGACCTGAGTCAGGGCCTGCATTCAACAAGGCTTAGCCTGGTCGTTGACTGCCAGGAAGGTGAGAAAGCGGCAGCAGCAAGGCAAGCGGCTGACTCATGACAGAGTGAAGGCGGGAACGCCCGGACAAGCAAAAGCCCCGGCAGCACGGACTGCCGGGGCTTTTTTCATCACAGAAGGGGGGCCATTACTGCGCCAGCAGGTGGCCCACCAGCTCATGGCGCCAGCCTTGCAGCAGCATGGGCTTGTCCGCCCGGGCCCGCTCTTCCTCGTTCATGCGCCAGCTCCAGGTGAAGTACTGGTGGATGATCTTCTTGCTCGCCACCAGCTCTGGCGGAATGTTGCTGGCCTTGGCCTTCTCTTCCACCATGGCCTTGATGCGCTTGAGCTCGGCCTTGTACTGGGGGAAGTCCACCAGCCGGCGGATGGGCTCGGGCCAGCTCTCGGGATCGCTCTGCTGGGCCGAAGCGACGATATCCAGCATCCTCTTGCCGTGGATCTTGATCTCGATGGGAGACAGCCCCAGCTCGTTGAGATCCCGCAGCGACCCAGGCCTGCGCTCCGCCACCTTGAACAGGTGCAGCTCCTTGACCACGAAGTTGAGGGCGAGATCCCGGCGCACCGCCTCCTGCTGGCGCCAGGCGGCCAGCTCGCGCAAGATGGCCAGCTCACGGCGTCCCAGTTGCCAGGCGTTGACGATCTCGAGGTAGGCCTGGCGGGGATCGCTCCCCTGGGTCTTGCGGGCGGAGTGGTTCTGGCACTCCTGCTCGAACCAGGCGAACTTGCCGCTCTCGCGCAGCTTGCTCATCACCTTGTCGTAGAGGGGCAGCAGATAGAAGACATCCGCCGCGGCATATTCCAGCTGACGAGGGGTAAGCGGACGAGCCAGCCAGTCGGTGCGAGCCTGATCCTTCTCAAGCTCGACCCCGAGGAATTCGTTGACCAGGGCGCCAAAGCCGACCGAGACGCCATGGCCCAGGAAGGCCGCCGCCAGCTGGGTGTCGTGCATCTGGTTCGGCAGATGACCCGCCTGATGCTGGATAAGCTCCAGATCCTCGCCGGAGGCGTGCAAAATGGCGATCTGCCCTGCCCGGCCTAGGCGCTGCCACAAAGCGGAGAGATCGAGCGTCAGGGGATCCAGCAGGGCGAGGCGCTCGCCGTCATAGATCTGGAACAGACCGAGCTGAGGATAGTAGGTACGGGTGCGAACGAATTCGGTATCGATGGCCAGGGGAACGTCGGCCAGGGAAGCGAGATACTGATCCAGTTCGGCTTGCTGTGAAATGAGTTGATATTGCATCGTTGCCTGCACGTTGGTCGGACCCAGAAAGAAAAAACCGTGGATGCCCCACGGTTTTGCATAACGACAGCGCGTGACTGCAGAGCAGTGCATGCCGGTTACTGCTTGGCAATCTCCTCGTCGCGCAGCACGCGGCGCAGGATCTTGCCCACGTTGGTCTTGGGAAGTTCGTCGCGAAATTCTACCAGTTTCGGCACCTTATAGGCAGTCAGATGTTTGCGGCAGTGGGCAATTATCTCGTTCTCTGCAAGCGCCGCATCTTTCTTGACCACGAAGATCTTGACCTGCTCGCCGGAGACCGGGTTCGGCACGCCGACGGCGGCCACTTCCAGCACCTTGGGGTGGAGCGCCACCACGTCTTCGATCTCGTTCGGATAGACGTTGAAGCCGGAGACCAGGATCATGTCCTTCTTGCGATCCACGATCTTGAAGAAGCCCTGCTCGTCGCACACCGCGATGTCGCCGGTGCAGAGCCAGCCATCCTGCATCACCTCGGCGGTGGCCTCCGGGCGCTGCCAGTAGCCGGTCATCACCTGGGGGCCGCGTACCTGCATCTCGCCGGGGGTGCCGCTCTGGGTGACGAGGTTCCCCTCGTCATCCACCAGCCGGATCTCGGTGGAGCAAACCGGCAGGCCGATGGAGCCGTTGTAGTCCACCAGATCGTAGGGGCAGACGCTCACCAGGGGGGAGCACTCGGTCAGGCCATAGCCTTCCAGCAGCGGGGTGAGGGTCAGCGCCTTCCACTGCTCGGCCACCGCCCGCTGCACCGCCATGCCGCCGCCTATGGTGAGCTTGAGCTTGGCAAAATCCATGCCCTTGAACTCGTCGTTGTTGACCAGGGCGTTGAACAGGGTGTTGACCCCGGTGATGCAGGTGAAGGGGTACTTCTTGATCTCCTTGACGAAGCCCGGGATGTCGCGGGGATTGCTGATGAGCAGGTTATAGCCACCCAGGCGCATGAACAGCAGACAGTTCACGGTGAGGGCGAACACGTGGTAGAGCGGCAGCGCCGTGACCACAAACTCCTTGCCCCGCTCCAGCACGGGACCGTAAACGCCGAGGCACTGCTCCACGTTCGCAATCATGTTGCGGTGGGTCAGCATGGCCCCCTTGGAGAGACCCGTGGTGCCGCCGGTGTATTGCAGGAAGGCGATGTCCTGGTTGCTGATCTCCGGCTTGATGTACTGCAGATAGCGCCCCTTGGCGAGCGCCTGGCGCATGGTGCTGGCATGGGGCAGGTTGTATTTGGGCACCAGCTTCTTGACGTATTTCACCACGAAGTTGACTAGCGTGCCCTTGGCCAGGCCGAGGTTGTCCCCCATGCGGGTCAGGATCACGTGCTTGACCGGGGTGTCGTAGACCACCTTCTCCAGGGTATGGGCGAAGTTGGAGACGATGACGATGGCCTTGGCGCCGGAGTCGTTGAGCTGGTGCTCCAGCTCGCGCGGGGTATAGAGGGGGTTGACGTTCACCACCGTCATGCCGGCCCGCAGTATGCCGAACACGGCGATGGGGTATTGCAGCAGGTTCGGCATCATCACCGCCACCCTGTCGCCCTTGCCGAGCTTGAGCTCGTTCTGCAGATAGGCGGCAAAGGCACGGGACTGCTCCTCCAGCCGGCGATAGGTAATGGTCTGCCCCATGTTGACGAAGGCGGGCTGGTCGGCAAACTGGGTCACCGACTCTTCAAACATCTCGACCAGGGAGCCGTATTGGTCTGGATTGATCTCGGCGGGCACCCCTTCTGGATAACGCTTCAGCCAGACTCTTTCCACGAACTTCTCCTGCATAACTCGCACCTGTGCGCTCACTGTGTTGCCTCCGTCCCTGTCACATCCATTTCAATCAGTTGTTTTAAGCTCATGCTCTAATGCCGCACATATTTACATAAGGCAACATTGATTAACAGCGAATTAACAACGGGAAGTGTGAGGAAGAAAGCAAACCTGACATGATTCAAAGCCGGCGATCCTACCGGATATGACTGAACTTTTCGATATAAACGGCGGTTTGTGCCGAATTTTCCATGTGGAAATGGTGATTTCCCGCCACCTGCACCATTTCAATCTGGCCAAAGAGCGGCCCCCGCAACTGCCATTGCGCCAGCAGCCCGGGGAAACCCTGTTCCCCCCGGATGAACAGCACGGGACAGGCGATGGCCCGGATCAGCGCCTGGGCCTGCCCTTCGCTCATGCGCAGCGGCGAGAGATCCCGCAGACGGGGATCGCTGCGCCAATGCCAGCGCCCTTCCCGCTCCTCCAACTGACGCTCACAGATAAGGCGCGCCGCCGCCGGGGAGATGTCAGCCACCTTGCAGCGGGCCGCCACCGCCTCGTCGAGGGAGGCAAACCCACCGGACGCGCGCTCGCGAGTGCGGCTGCGATTGAGAATGGCGCGGCGCAGTTGCCCGGGCACCTCTTCGTCGGGCTGGCTCAGCGGCCCGAGCCCCTCCAGCAGGATGAGGCGCGCCACCTGCTCGGGAAAGACCCCGGCATAGGCACTGGCGATCAGCGCTCCCAGGGAGTGCCCCAGCAGGATGAAGCGCGACCAGCCTGCGACCTGCACGATCTGGTGGAGATCGTCCAGCCAGTCAACGAAGACATAGGGGGTCACCTTGTGATCCGAATGGCCGTGCCCCGGCAGATCGATACAGACGAGGTGAAATGCCTCAAGATGAGGCGCCAGGGGCAGAAAGCTTGCGCCGTTGTCGAGCCAGCCGTGCAGGGCGACGAGCAGCGGCCTGCCCTGCCGACCGTTGTCCAGCAGCGCGATGCGCCGCCCGTCCGCCAGGGTGATGAAGCGCTCTGTCATCATCACCAGCGGGAGTAGTGGCGCCTTGGCCAGAAGGGATCATAGAAGGGGTCGTAGAAGTAGGGGTCCACGTAGCGGATCTCCACCTCCTTCACCGGTGGCCACAGCTTGCTGGCGGTCACCTTGAGCACGGAGAAACGATACTTGTGCTCCCCTATCTGGCTGTCCACCGGCTTGTCCAGGGTGCCGAGCACCGTCAGGCTGCGCCCCTTGGCGTAGAGCGTCGGATCGACAAAGCCCTTCATGACGGCGAGGAAGCGCCCCGGGCTCTGCTCGGTCTGGGTCGGCACCCCGTTGGCCTTGAGCGGCAGATAGACCACCTCCACCACGCTCTGATCCTGTTCGTTGTGCACCGCCGAGATGACCCCGCTCCAGCGCGCAGGCTTGCCCTCCATCCCCTGCAGGGCGGGTTGATAGGCCACCAGCTGGTTTTCCGGCTCATAGACCAGCTCCCTGGGCACCGAGCTGCAGCCCGCCAGCAGCAGCCCCGCCAGCATGATCACGGATTTCATCATTCGCCTCTCCTTATCCGCCCTCATGGCCTCGAGGGCGGCTAGCAGTTCGCTCTCACTCGCGACCCGGCAGTTTTTTCCAGGTCACCTTGTCGCGCAAATATACCGGTGTGGCCTGCTCCACCGGCACCGCCTCCCCCGCCAGCCAGGCTTTGCTTGCCAGGGGCAGCATGTCGAGCGCCGCCGGGAAGCGCACCTGGCTCGTCACCAGGACCTCGGCCAGATCGTCGAGCGTCTCGCCATAGGTCTCAAAGCCGGTGCCGACACAGGCAACACGCCCGTTCAGCGTGCCACGGGCCTCAGCCAGTGCGCCAGGGTGGCTTACCACCTCCTCCCCCACCAGTTGCATCGTGTCGCCCTGCCACTCGTAGTGGCCGAAGTAGACCTCGTCCATGCGCGCATCGATGGCGGCCAGCACCCGCTCGGCCCCTTCCAGACGGTGAGCCCCCTGAGCCATGGCCGCCAGGGTGGAGATGCCGATGAGCGGCACGCCGGCCCCAAAGGCAAGCCCCTGGGCCACGCTGATCCCGATCCGCACCCCGGTGAAGGAGCCCGGTCCCCGCCCGAAGGCGATGGCGTCGAGTTGCTCCAACGATAGACCGGCGTCGGCTAACACAGCCTGAACCATGGGCAGGATCTTGCGGGTGTGATCCCGCGGCGCCTCCTCCCAGCGGGAGAACACCTTGTCGCCCACCATGAGTGCAGCGGAGCAGGCTTCGGTGGCAGTATCAACGGCCAGGATCTTCAACTCATCCATTCTTTTTTATTCTCTTCACATCAATCAGTTAAATCGTCAGCATGGCCTTGGCCTGCCGTCATGCACTGGCCGGGACGAGTTCCCGGCACGGTGGACTCACTCCCGTGGTCCGAAAAAGTCTCCCAGGCTCGCCAGCTCCCGGGTCCTTGGGATGGCGGGCAGGCTCTTGATGAAGGTGGCGCCGTAGGGCTTGTTGACCACCCGGGGATCACAGATAACAAGAACCCCGTGATCACTGCGATCACGAATGAGCCGCCCGACCCCCTGCTTGAGCGCAATCACCGCCTTGGGCAGTTGAAGTTCGGCGAAGGGATCTCCCCCCTTGAGCCTGCAATCCTCCACCCGCGCCTTGAGCTGGGGATCATCCGGGCTCGCAAAGGGCAGCTTGTCGATGATAACACAGGACAATGCGGCCCCCCGCACGTCTATCCCCTCCCAGAAGCTGCTGGTGGCCACCAGCACGGCGCGGCCGTTCTCCACGAAGGTCTTGAGCAGCCGCTGCTTGTTGTCCTCCCCCTGCAACAAGACGGTGCGGCCTATCTCCCGGCGCAGCACCTCTGCCACCTGCCGCATCACCTGATGGCTGGTGCAGAGGAAGAAACAGCCCCCCGGCGTCTTGTTGATGAGCGGGATCATCAGGGTGGCCAGTTGCTCCCCCCGCCCGAAGGCATTGGGCTCGGGCAAGAAACGAGGCACGCATAGCCGCGCCTGCTCGGCATAATCGAACGGGCTGTCGAGGATGAGCTCGGCACTGCCGGCCAGCCCCATCTCGGCCACAAAGTGATCGAAGCGATTGTCCACCGTCAGGGTGGCGGAGGTGAAGATCCAGGCCACCTCGGGGCGAAGGACCTCGGCGCCAAAGCGCTCGGCCACCGAGAGCGGGGTGAGGCTCAGGGTGAAGTGCAGGCGCGAACAGTCGTACCAGTAGGAGAAACCGGTCTGGTTGATGGCCAGCACCTCCCCAAGCCGGGTGCGCAGCTCGCTGATGCGCTCGAAACAGTGGTCGAGCTGCTCGCCACGCCCCAGCGCCAGTTTCAGCACCTCGTAGCAGAGCCCGAGCGCGTCGTTGAGGCGAGCCAGCGCCTGGGCCCAGAGCGGCTGGCGCAGCAGGTCTCGGGTGTTGCCGCGCCCCCCCTCCACGCCGAAGGCCAGACGCAGATCCTGGCTGGCGATGGCGAGCCGGTCCGCCGCCTTGCCGAGCTGGGCCATGTCGTGAGCCTCGGCCCGATAAGCCAACTGGATGTCCTGAGCCAGATCCTGGATGGTGCGGCTGCCCACCGACTTGCCGAAGTAGTTGCTGGCGATCTCGGGCAGCTGGTGCGCCTCGTCGAACACATAGACCTGCGCCTCGGGCACCAGCTCGCCAAAACCGGTGTCTTTCACCGCCATGTCGGCGAAGAAGAGGTGATGGTTGATCACCACCACCTGGGCCTCCATGGCGCGGCGGCGGGCCACCACCAGATGGCAGTCGTCATAGTAGGGACAGTCGCGGCCCAGGCAGTTCTCGTTGGTGCTGGTGACATGGGGGAGGATCTCGGCATTCTCCTGCAGCCCCGGAATGTCCCCCACATCGCCATTGTCCGTGGTGGTGGACCAGGACTTCACCTTGACCAGATCATTGAGCACGTCGGGCTTTTGCAGGTGGGATTCGGCGAGCAGGCGGTTCATCCGCTCGATGCACAGGTAGTTGCTGCGCCCCTTGAGCAGGGCCACAGGCCGCGTGTAGTCGAGCGCCCCCGTGATGGTGGGGAGATCCCGGTAGAAGAGCTGCTCCTGCAGGTTCTTGGAGCCCGTGCTGATGACGATCCGCTTGCCGGACTCCAGTGCCGGCACCAGGTAGGCGTAGGTCTTGCCGGTGCCCGTGCCCGCCTCCACCAGCAGGCGACCACCGTGCCGGATGGCGCGCGCCACCGCCTCGGCCATCTCCAGTTGCGGCGCGCGGGCCTTGAAGCCATCGATGTGGCGGGCCAGAGGGCCGTCTGGCTTGAACAGGGTCTGGATGGTCAAAGGCGTGTCCCGCAGCAAAAGCGGGCATTATGCCAAAAGCGCGGCGAAAGCGGGACTGATAATACGTTCAAACGAAGAGATCGATCTGGTGATCGGGGTCCGGCTTGTGATCATCTTCCTGCACCTTCGGCTGATCACGCCGCTCCGGATGATACCTCTGCTGGTGCGGCTGGCCGCCACCGCCGCCATTCTCGGTGCCTATCTTGCGCAGCTGATGCTTCTGGCTGATCTGGGTCACCTCCCGCTTGATGTCGTCGGGGCTCGGCGTCGAGGGCGCGCGGGGCAAGATGGGGAATAACAGGTCCTGGCTGGGCATGATGTCGCCTCCTCTGGCTCTTCATCGTTTAGTTATCGACCAGAAAACCGTTTTCTCAACTTTAATCGTCCGGATCACATTTTTCGGTTGCTTTTTCCGTCAAGGCAGGTAGTTTAAATCGGGCGTCAACAACGACATCTGATTTGTAAAGGATTCATTACATCATGAAGTTCACCACCCTGAAGACTCATCACCACCATCATCATCCCGAATAGTCTTTCAGGAGGTTGACTGCTGGAAGACACTTAACTGGTGACTTCCAAAAGGACCGCAAGATTCATAAACCCTCGGAAGCACCCACTTCCGAGGGTTTTTTCGTTTTTGACTAGAAGGAAAATCGAGCAATGGAAACACAACGTCTGCGCATCGCCATGCAAAAGTCCGGCCGCCTGAGCCAGGACTCCCAGGCCCTGTTCAAGAGCTGCGGCCTCAAGATCAACCTGCGGGAGCAGCGCCTCATCGCCCATGTGGAGAACATGCCCATCGACATCCTGCGGGTGCGCGATGACGACATTCCGGGTCTGGTGATGGAAGGGGTGGTCGATCTCGGCATCATCGGCGAGAACGTGCTGGAAGAGGTGCAGCTCATCCGCGCCGCCCAGGGACTGCCAGCCGAGGTCAAGACCCTCAAACAGCTCGATTTTGGCGGCTGCCGCCTCTCTCTGGCCGTGCCGGACGACGTGGACTATCAAGGCCCTGCGAGCCTCGCCGGCAAGCGCATCGCCACCTCCTACCCCGGGCTGCTCAAGCGCTTCTTCGACGAGCAGGGCCTGGGCTTCAAGAGCGTGATGCTGGGGGGCTCGGTGGAAGTGGCGCCGCGCGCGGGCCTGGCCGATGCCATCTGCGATCTGGTCTCCACCGGCGCGACCCTGGAGGCCAACGGCCTCAAAGAGGTCGAGGTGATCTACCGCTCCAAGGCGGTGCTGGTGCAGGCTCCCAACCCCCTGAACGACACCAAGCAGAGGCTCATCGACAAGCTGCTGCCCCGCATCCAGGGGATGCAGCAGGCCCGCGAGAGCAAGTACATCATGCTGCACGCCCCGAAAGACAAGCTCGACGCCATCACCTCCCTGCTACCCGGCGCAGAGCGCCCCACCATCATGCAGCTCGCCGGCGAGACCAATCAGGTGGCGCTGCACGTCGTCTCCAGCGAAACCCTGTTCTGGGAGACCATGGAGCAGCTCAAGGCCCTGGGGGCCAGCTCCATCCTGGTGCTGCCCATCGAGAAGATGATGGAATAAGGAAGCAACATCATGCAGACCCTGATCTGGAAGAGTCTCTCCCCCGCCCGGCAGGCCGAGGTGCTGACCCGCCCCGCCCTCGGCGACGAGGCCGACATCGGCGCCGTGGTGCGGGAGATCATCGCCTCCGTACGGGCCCGGGGCGATGAGGCGCTGCGCGAGCTTAGCCAGCGCTTCGAGCGCGCCCCCCGCGAGCAACTGCGGGTGAGCGAGGCAGAGATAGACGCCGCCTGTGCCCGACTGGATGACGACATCAAGGGCGCCATCCTGGCCGCCATCGCCAATATCCGTACCTTCCACGCCGCCCAGGTGCAGCCCGTCGTGCGGGTCGAGACCCAGCCCGGCGTCCTGTGCGAGCTGCGCACCCAGCCCATCGGCCGGGTCGGCCTCTACGTGCCGGGGGGCAGTGCCCCGCTGCCCTCCACCGTGATGATGCTGGCCATTCCAGCAGCCATCGCCGGCTGCCGCGAGGTGGTGCTCTGCACCCCGTCGCCGGCCAGCGACGAGATCCTGTTCGCCGCCCGCGCCTGCGGCGTGCGCCAGGTGTTCGCCATCGGCGGTGCTCAGGCCATCGCGGCCATGGCCTATGGCACGCAGACGATCCCCAAGGTGGACAAGATCTTCGGCCCGGGCAACGCCTACGTGACCGAGGCCAAGGGCCAGGTCTCCCGCGACTGGCGCGGCGCCGCCATCGACATGCCCGCCGGCCCCTCCGAGGTGCTAGTGATCGCCGACGACAGTGCCAACCCCGCCTTCGTGGCCGCAGATCTGCTCTCCCAGGCCGAGCACGGCCCCGACAGCCAGGTGGTGCTGGTGACCACCTCTGCGCTGTTGGCGAAAGTGGTCGAAGAGGAGCTGGCGGCGCAGCTGGCGCTGCTCAGCCGCCGCGACATCTCCACCCAGGCGCTCGGCAGCAGTCTGGTGATCCTCTGCGACAACCTGGACGAGGCCTGCGCCATCTCCAACGCCTACGCCCCCGAGCACCTGATTGTGCAGACCGAGGCGCCGCGCGACTTGCTCGATAAGCTCGAGAACGCTGGCTCCATCTTCCTCGGCGCATGGACCCCGGAGTCGGTCGGCGATTACGCCAGCGGCACCAACCACACCCTGCCCACCTACGGCTATGCCCGCACCTGCTCGAGCCTGGGGCTCGCCGACTATCAGCGCCGCTACACGGTGCAGGAGCTGAGTGCGGAAGGGATCCGCGGCCTGGGCCCCATCGTCCAGCGCATCGCCGAGGCGGAAGGGCTCGATGCCCACAAGAATGCCGTTACCCTCAGACTGAACGCACTGCAAAAGGATTTATCATGAGCATCGCCAACCTGGCTCGCCGCGTGGTGCGGGCCCTCACCCCCTATCAGTCCGCCCGCCGCATCGGTGGCAAGGGCCACGTCTGGCTCAACGCCAACGAGGCGCCGCTGGCCTACCCCTTCACCGTCGAGGGCAGCCGCCTCAACCGCTACCCCGAGTGCCAGCCGGCCGAGGTGGTGAACAGTTACGCCGCCTACGCCGGGGTGACCCCGGATCGGGTGCTGGTGAGCCGCGGGGCCGACGAGGCCATCGAGCTCTTGATCCGCACCTTCTGCGAGGCGGGGGAGGATCAGATCCTCATCTGTCCGCCCACCTACGGCATGTACGCCATCAGCGCCGAGACCTGCGGCGTCGGCATCGTGGAGCAGCCGCTCACCGCGAGCCGTCAACCCGACTGGCCCGCCATCGCCGATCGGCTGTCGGACGTGAAGCTGGTGTTTCTCTGCTCCCCCAACAACCCCACCGGGGATCTGGTGGGCCGCAAGGGGCTCATCGCCCTGCTGGAGAAGGCCCGGGAGCGCGCCATCATCGTCGTGGACGAGGCCTATATCGAGTTCTGTCCGGAGGCGAGCGTGGTGGACCTGCTCGCCCAATACCCCAACCTGGTGGTGACCCGCACCCTCTCCAAGGCCTTCGCCCTGGCGGGGATCCGCTGCGGCTTCACCCTGGGGGATCCCGAGGTCATCGCCATGCTGGCCAAGGTGATCGCCCCCTACCCCATTCCCGACCCCATCGCCCAGATAGCAAGCCAGGCGCTCTCCCCCATGGGGCTGGAATTGATGCAGGAGCGGGTGCAGGAGCTCAACAAGCAAAAAGCGATCATCAAGGCCGAACTGCTCCGTCTGCCCTGCGTCAAGGAAGTGTTCGAGGACAAGGGCAACTTCGTGCTAGTGCGCTTCAATGACGGGGCCGCCGTGTTCGCCGCCATGAAGGCCGCCGGCATCATACTGCGAGATTTTTCCAGCAAGCCGGGGCTCGACAACAGCATCCGCATCACCATCGGCTATCAGGGCGAAATGGATGCCGTGCTCCAGGTGCTGCGCGATGTTGCCGCCACCACCCCGTCTGCCGCCAGCGTATAAGGATGTAGAAGAGATGAAGACCCCGTTTTTGTTTATCGACCGCGACGGCACCCTGATCGAGGAGCCGGTCACCGACAAGCAGGTGGACAGCCTGGCCAAGCTGCGCTTCGAGCCCATGGTGATCCCTGTGCTGCGAGAACTCCAGGCCGCCGGCTACGTGCTGGTGATGGTGACCAACCAGGATGGGCTGGGCACCGCCAGCCTGCCGCTGGAGAACTTCCAGCCCCCCCACGATCTGATGATGCACCTGTTCGAATCCCAGGGCGTCACCTGGGAGCAGGTGCTGATCTGCCCCCACTTCCCCACCGACGGCTGCAGCTGCCGCAAGCCCAACCTGGGCCTGGTGAAGGAGTACCTGGCCTCGGGTCGCATCGACTTCGCCAACTCCTTCGTCATTGGCGATCGCCAGACCGACCTGCAGCTCGCCGAGAACATGGGCATCCGTGGCATTCGCTACCACCCGCAGGAGAGTGGCTGGCTCGCCATCCGTGATCAGTTGCTCTCCAAGGGGCGCACCGCCGAGGTGGAGCGCTACACCAAGGAGACCCGCATCCAGGTGGCGGTGGATCTCGACAAGAGCGGCGGCAACCAGATCGCCACCGGCATCGGCTTCTTCGATCACATGCTGGATCAGATAGCGACCCACGCGGGCTTTCGCCTCAGGCTCAAGGTGAGCGGCGATCTGCACATCGACGATCACCACACGGTGGAAGACGTCGGGCTGGCGCTGGGCCAGGCCCTGCGCCAGGCCCTTGGCAACAAGCGCGGCATTGGCCGCTTCGGCTTCGTGCTGGCGATGGACGAGGTGCAGGCGGTGATCGACGGCCGTCCCCGTCCGGCAGAAGCCACGAGCGGCAACGAGCAGGCCCCCTCCCTGACCGAATTGGATGTGGCCACGGCCCTGGATCTCAGCGGTCGCCCCTACTTCGTGTTCGACTGCCCGAGCGGCTTTGGCCGCGACAGCGTGGGCGAGATGGCCACCGAGATGGTGCCCCACTTCTTCCGCTCGCTCTCGGACGCCATGGCCATCACCCTGCAGATGAAGGTCGGCAGCGGCAACACCCACCACCAGGTGGAGGCGCTGTTCAAGGGCTTCGGCCGTGCCCTGCGCCAGGCAATCCGGGTGGAAGGGAGCGAGCTCCCCTCCAGCAAGGGGGTGCTGTGATGGCAAACCAGAAGCTGGTCATCATCGACACCGGCTGCGCGAACCTGGCCTCGGTCAGGATGGCGTTCGAGCGCCTGGGCGTGCAGCCCCAGGTCTCCAGCAAGGCCGTCGACATCGAGCAGGCCGACAAGCTGATCCTGCCCGGGGTCGGCACTGCGGTGGCCGCCATGAAGAACTTGAACGAACGCGGGCTGGTGCCCCTCATTCGCGCCGCCAAACAGCCGCTGCTGGGCTTTTGCCTCGGCATGCAGATGCTGGCGCAGGCCTCCGAAGAGAGCATGAACACAGCGGATCAGGGATGCGGCGAGATCGACTGCCTCGGCATAGTGCCGGGCAAGATCCGGCTGATGGAGGTGGGCAATCTGCGCCTGCCCCACATGGGCTGGAACCAGATCACCCACGACGAGACCCACCCGCTGCTCAAGGGGATCCACAGCGGCAGCTACTTCTACTTCGTGCACTCCTATGCGCTGGAGGTGACCGAGGCGACCCTGGCCACCTGCGACTATGGCCGACCCTTTACCGCCATCGTGGGCCGCGACAATTTCTTTGGTGCCCAATTCCACCCGGAGCGATCCGGTGCGGCCGGCGCCCGTTTACTGCAAAACTTTCTGGAGCTGTGACAAGGATGATCATTCCCGCCATTGATTTGATTAACGGTCAGGTGGTTCGACTCTATCAGGGGGACTACGACCAGAAGACCGCCTACAGCAGCAGCCCCCAGGCCCGCTTCGATGAATACGTCGCCCAGGGGGCGGGGCAATTGCACCTGGTGGATCTGGACGGTGCCAAGGATGCCAAAGCGCGCCAGCTGTCCCTGATCACCCGGCTGCTGTCGGCCACCGACGCCCCGGTGCAGGTCGGCGGCGGCGTGCGCACCGAGCAGGACGTGGCCGATCTGCTGGCGGCAGGCGCCAACCGGGTCGTGATCGGCTCCACCGCCGTCAAGTCTCCGGAGCTGGTGGCCAGCTGGATGGAGAAATACGGCCCCGAGCGCATCGTGCTGGCCCTGGACGTCAACATCGATGAGGAGGGCAATCGCCATATTGCGGTGGCGGGCTGGCAGGAGAACAGCGGTGTCACCATCGAAGCCCTGATCGAGCGTTTCCTCCCCGCCGGGCTCAAGCACGTGCTCTGCACCGACATCAGCCGGGACGGCACCCTGGCCGGTACCAATGTCGCGCTCTACCGGGATCTCTGTGCCCGCTACCCGAGCGTCGGCTTTCAGGCCTCAGGCGGCATCGGTGGCCTGGCCGACATCGAGGCGCTCAAGGACTCGGGGGTCAAGGGGATCATCCTCGGTCGCGCCCTGCTGGAGGGCAAGTTCGACGTAAGAGACGCTATCCTGTGCTGGGGCCAGGGCACCACGACCCGGTGAACCGGGAGAGCCTGCCCATACGGGCGGGCCTCTCTTCCCCGATGTGTGCGAACCTTATGATTTGGCAGCAATTGGCTCTATACTCGACCCCATAGGGACAGCGTCATGGAAGACATATGTTGACACCTCACAGCGCCACCATCCTGATTGTCGACGACTCGCCCGAAAATCTGATGGTACTGACCGAACTGCTCTCCCCTCACTACCGCGTGCTGGCCGCCCAAAGCGGAGAGAAGTGCCTGCGCATCGTCGGCAGCGACACCCAGCCGGATCTCATCCTGCTGGACGTCATGATGCCGGGCATGGACGGTTATGAGGTGCTCAGACAACTGCGCCAGTCCCCGGGTGGCAGCACCATCCCTGTGGTCCTGCTCACCGCCCTCGCCGATCCCCAGAGCGAGGAGTACGGTCTCTCCCTTGGCGCCGTCGACTACATCACCAAGCCCATCAAGCCGATCATCGTTCAGGCCAGGGTGCGCACCCAGCTGGAAGCCAAGCAGGCCCGCGACGGCCTGCAGAACCAGAATGCGGCCCTGGAAGCCGAAGTGGCCAGGCGGATGGCCGAAAACGATCTGATCCAGCAGGTGGCCATCCGCGCCCTCGCCCACCTGGCGGAGATCCGCGATCCCGAGACCGGCAACCACATACTGCGCACCCAGGGGTACGTGCACCTGCTGGCCAGCGCCCTGGCTGATCACCCCCGTTTCGTCCATACCCTGACCCCGGGCTACATCGATCTGCTGAGCCGCTCGGCCCCCCTGCACGACATCGGCAAGGTGGGCATTCCCGACCACATCCTGCTCAAGCCGGGCAAGCTGACCCCGGAGGAGTGGCAGGTCATGCGCTCCCACGCCAAGCTCGGCAGCGACGCCATCGAGCAGGCCGAACAGGACATGGAGCAACCCCTGGCCTTCCTGACCCTGGCCAAGGAGATCGCCCACTGGCACCACGAGAAGTGGGACGGCAGCGGCTACCCGGATGCCCTGCAGGGGGACGCCATCCCCCTTTCTGCCCGTCTGATGGCGCTGGCCGACGTGTTTGACGCCCTCATCTGTGCCCGGGTCTACAAACCGGCCATGCCCTATGAGGAGGCGCGCGCCCTCATTCTCTCCGGCAGCGGCCAGCACTTCGATCCGGACGTGGTGGCGGCCTTCGACCGTCACTTCGAGGAGTTCGTGAGCATCGCCGAGCGCTACCGGGATGACGGCGAGGTCGCGCATGGCTGAACGGCCTCCGCTGACCCGGGCCCACGTGCTCAACGTGGTGCTCACCTATGCCGCCGTGGCGAGCCTGTGGATCCTGCTCTCCGACAAGGCGGTGGAGTGGCTGTTCAGCACCCCGGCCCAGTTCGCCCTCGCCAGCACCATCAAGGGCTGGCTCTTCATTCTCATCACAGCGCTCATGCTCTATGCCATGCTGCGCCGTCGCACCGACCAGGCCCTGGTCACCCCCGGCGTCACCCGGCGTCAGTGGCTCCCCTTCGTGCTGCTCAACGGGCTCATCCTGGCGCTGACCGGCATGGCCATTGCCCAGAACATCGAGCTGACCCGGAGCAAGGAGGTCGCCCGCCTCGAAGCCATCGCCGATCTCAAGAGCAGGCGCATCACCGAATGGCTCGACAACCGCGAGCAGGATGTCCGCCAGATCATCGAGAGTCCGCGCTATGACGCCCTGCATCGGGATGGGCTGGCGGCCGCATCATCCCATGAACAGGCGCAGTGGCAGACACAGCTGCTGGACTTCATCTCACTGCGAGGATTCCAGGGGGCCGCCGTGTTTGGTCCAACCGCCCAGACCCTGTGGCACACCCCGGGGGCCGGCACCATGAATACTACCCTGCAGGATGCCCTGGCCCGGGTGGAAGCAGGCAAGGTGCTCAGGGTGGGCCCCTACCTCGATGAGCGGGGACAATCCAGGCTGGATTTTCTGGCCGCCCTGAACACCCCGGGCAAGGCTTCCCCCGTGATCGCGCTGCAGATCATCGGCACTGACTGGGCCGATCGCATCCTTCGCACCTGGCCCATTCCCGACAGCAGTGGCGAAGCCATGCTGTTTCGCCAGCAGGGGGATCAGGTGCGTTATCTGAGTGGCCTGCGTTATCGCCCCGATGACGCGGCCCTCACCCTGCACTACCCCCTCACCCACCAGACCCTGCTGGCCGCCCAGTACCTGCGTCTCTACGCCGGTCAGGGCGAATCCCGGGTGCTCTCCGGCAAGGATTATCGGGACACCGAGGTATTTGGCGTCGTCTACCCTGTGATGAACACGGACTGGTATCTGCTGGCCAAGATAGACAAGGCCGAGCTCTATCAGGCCACCTTCAAGGAGAGCATCTGGATCGGCCTCATCGGCCTGCTGGTGCTCTTCATCACCAACGCCGGCGTCATCCTGCTGCGCCAGCACACCCGGCTGCAGATGGCCGAGCAGCTCCACCACTCCCAGTCCCAGCGGCTGGAGGCGCTGCAGCTGCTCTCCGCCATCGCCGACAGTTCGGAAGATGCCATCTTTGCCAAGGACAGGGAGGGCAAGTACATCCTGTTCAATCGCGCCGCCAGCCGGTTCGTCGGCAAATCCGCCGCCGAGATGCTGGGCCAGGACGACATGGCCATCTTCCCCCCGCAGCAGGCCCGGATGCTGATGGCCGCCGGCCGCCAGGTGATTGAACGCAACCGGGTACAGACCGAGGAGGAGTACCTGACCCTGCCCTCAGGGGATCGCGTCTTCCTCGCCACCAAGGGGCCGCTGCAAGACAGCGATGGCCGGGTGATCGGCATCTTCGGCATCTCCCGCGACATCACGGACGCCAAGCGGGCAGAGGCCGACTTGCGCGAGCGGGAGGGGCTGTTTCGCGCCCTGGTAGAGCAGTCCCTCGCCGGCATCTACATCATCCAGCAGGGGCGTCTCTGCTACATCAATCCCTGCTTTGCCCAGCTGTTTGGCTATGATTCACCCGGGGCCTTGCTCGGCGTTGGCAGCCTGCACGCCCTCGCCGCCCCCAAGGACAGCGCCAGGGTGGCCGAACTGATACAGGCGTGCGAGCAGGATGACAGCGAAATCCACACCCGTTTCAGCGCCCAGCACCGGCAGGGGGAGGCCCTGGAGGTCGAGCTCTACGGGCGGCGCGTCGATTATCGCGGCCAGCCCGCGGTGATCGGGCTCCTGCTCGACGTCACCGAGCGGGAGCAGGTCGAACAGGCCCTGACCCACCAGGCCGACGAGCTGCGCCAGCAGAACCATGAGCTGGAGCGTTTCAACAAGGTGATGGTGGACAGGGAGCTCGCCATGCTGGCGCTCAAGCACCAGATCAACGGGCTCTCGCGCCAGCTCGGGCTGCCGCCTCCGTACCCCCAGGCCCCCACGCCACCGGAGGATCTCCCATCATGAGCTGGTCGCAACTCTGGCATGTTCGCCCCTCTACCCAACGCTGGGGCGTCTGCCTGCTGGCGGTGCTGCTTCCCCTGCTGATGCTGCAGATCCGGATCCAGCTGCCCATCGCCTTCGGAGAGCGCCCGCTGCTGGTGCTCTTCATGCTGCCCATCATCATCTGCGCCCTGCTGGGAGGCCTGCTGCCTGGCCTGCTCTGCACCCTGGTCAGCGCCCTGGTCACCACCTATTTCATGCTGCCCCCCGTCAATGAGCTGCGCATTACGGCGGGCCAGGATCTGGTGCAGTGGGGGCTCCTCATCGCCAACGGCCTCCTCGTCAGCCTGCTCAGTGCCGCCATCCACAGCGCCCGGGCCCGGGAGATCCTGCACTGGCAGGAGCTGATGAACACCCAGTCCCGCCTGCAGCAGAGCGAGAACCGCTTCCAGGCCACCTTCGAGCAGGCGGCGGTCGGCATCGCCCTGGTCTCCCCCGATGGTCACTGGCTGCGGGTCAACCAGCGCTTGTGCGACATGCTGGGCTACCGGGCCGACGAGCTCACCGAGATGACGTTCCAGCAGCTGACCCACCCGGACGATCTCTTCATCGATGAGACCCATGTTGCCCGGGTGCTGGCGGGGGAGATCCCCCACTACACCCTGCAAAAGCGCTACCTGCACAAGGGGGGAGAGACCATCTGGACGACCCTGACGGTGGCCCTGGTGAGGAACCTCGACGAAGAACCCGACTACTTCATCTCCATCATTGAGGACAATCGGCAGAACAAGGAGACCGAGGAGGCCCTGCGCCGCAACGAGGCCATACTGCGCGAGTCCCAGCGGCTGGCCAAGATTGGCAACTGGCGCTGGCGCATTGCCGACGACAGCCACTTCTGGTCGCCGGAGATCTATCGCATCTACGGCCGCGATCCCGCCCTGCCCCCCGCCGTCTATCCCGAGGTGAGAAAGTACTTCACCCAGGAGGGGTGGCACGCCGTCGCCCAGGCCGTCGAGCGCTGCCGACGGGACGGGCAACCCTACGAGTGCGATGCCGAGATCATCAACGAGCAGGGGGAATCCGCCTGGGTCATCGCCCGTGGCGCGGCCCTCACAGCGCCTGACGGCACCATCATCGAGCTCTATGGGACAGTGCAGGACATCACGGAGCGCAAGCTGGCCGAGCAGCGACTGCTGCACAATCAACAGGCTGCGCTCGATACCCAGCGCCGCGCCCGCCTCGCGGCACTGAACCTGATGGACGATGCCATCAGCGCCCGGGTGCGTGCCGAGACCATCAGCAGCGCCCTGCGCGAGAGCGAGCAGCGGCTGTTGATGGCTCAGGAAGGGGCCCACGTGGGGATCTGGGAGTGGGACATGGTCAGCAACCGTCTCTTCTTCTCGCCCGAATGTGCCCGCCTCTATGGCCGCAGCGCCCAGGACCTGGGTGATTTCGCCGCCTGGCAGGCCTGCCTGCATCCCGATGACAGGCCCCGCATCGAGCAGTTGCTGGCCGAGCGGGCGGTGAGCGGGGCACCGGTCGAGCTCGAGTTCCGCATCCTGCTGCCGGACGGCAACGTGCGCTGGCTGGCGAGCAAGGGGAGCGTCTACCGGGATGCCCAGCAGCGCCCTGTCCGCCTCCTTGGCATCCATCTGGACATCACGGAGCGCAAGCTGGCCGAGCAGCAGCTGCGCCAGTTGTCCCTGGCCCTGGAGCAGAGCCCGGACGGCGTCTTCATCACGGACACCCGGTCACGCATCGAGTACGTCAACGCCGCCTTCCTCGCCGCCAGCGGCTACCAGAAGAGCGAGGTGATCGGCCAGACGCCCTCCCTGCTGCGCTCCGGTCTCACCCCGAATGCCACCTATGTCGCGCTGTGGGATGCCATCCACCACGGCCAGCGCTGGCACGGGGAGTTCATCAACCGGCGCAAGGATGGTGCCCACTACCAGGTGCTGGCCACCGTCTCCCCCATCCGCCAGGAGAACGGTGAGATCACCCACTATGTGACCGTGCAGGCCGACATCACCGAGAAGAAGCAGCTCGGCGAGGAGCTGGACCAGTATCGCTACCACCTGGAGGAGATGGTCAACGAGCGCACCCTGCAGTTGGCCCTGGCCCACCAGCGCGCCGAGAGCGCCAATCACGCCAAGAGTGCCTTCCTGGCCAACATGAGCCACGAGATCCGCACCCCCATGAACGCCATCCTGGGGCTCACCTATCTGCTCAAGCGCGACACGCCGGATCGCATCCAGCACGAGCGGCTGGAGAAGATAGACAACGCCGCCCAGCATCTGCTGAGCATCATCAACGACATCCTGGACCTCTCCAAGATCGATGCGGGCAAGATGGCGCTGGAGCTGACCGACTTCTCCCTCACCGCCATGCTGGACAACGTCAGCGCCCTGATGAGCGAGCAGGCCCGCGCCAAGGGGCTCGCCATCGTGATCGACATCGGGGATGCCCCGGCCTGGGTCCACGGTGACATCACCCGGCTGCGCCAGGCGCTGCTCAACTACGCGACCAACGCCATCAAGTTCACCGAACAGGGCTCGGTCACCCTCAGGGTCCGGGTCACCCGCCCGCTCACCACCGGCTATCTGCTGCGTTTCGAGGTGGAGGACACCGGCATCGGCATCACCCCAGAGCAGCGCGAGAAGCTGTTCCAGGCGTTCGAGCAGGCCGATGTCTCCACCACCCGCAAATATGGCGGCACCGGCCTGGGCCTGGCGATCACCAGCCGGATCGCGGCCCTGATGGGGGGAGAAGTCGGCGTCACCAGCACCCCGGGCAAGGGGAGCTGCTTCTGGTTTACCGCCCGTCTGTTCAAGGCCAGGGAGGAGGTGCAGCCATCGCCGCTGCTCGAACAGATGGAGCAGACGCGCTATTTCCCGGGCCATGCCAGGGTATTGCTGGTGGAGGACAACGCCATCAACCGCGAGGTGGTGCTGGAGCTGCTGTGCAACAGCGGCCTCGTCATCGAGACCGCAGTCAATGGCCAGGAGGCGCTGGAGCGTGTCAGGCAGCACTCCTTCGATCTCATCCTGATGGACATACAGATGCCGCTGATGGACGGTTACAGCGCCACCCGAGCCATCCGGGCGCTGCCCGGCTGGGAGCAGGTTCCCATCCTGGCCCTGACGGCCAGCGCCTTCGAGGAGGACAGGAAGGCGAGCGAATCGGCCGGCATGAACGACTTCATCCCCAAACCCGTCACCCCCGCCAAGCTGTTTGAGGCCCTGCAGCGGTGGCTGCCCGACGGCAAAGTGGCCGGGCTCCGCCATGAGGAGCATGATCCTGGCATAGAAACGGGCCCCCTCTCCCCCCTGCTGGGACTCTCCGGGCTGGATCTGCAGCAGGGGCTGGCGGTGCTCAAGGGCAATCAGGAGAAGTACCTATCCCTGCTGCGCTACTTCGCCAGCGAGCACGATCAGGACATGGTCCTGCTGAGCCAGCATCTACAGACCGGGGACCAGACCGCCGCCTCCCACCTGGTTCACACCCTGCGCGGCGTGGCCAGCACCCTGGGGGCGGTGGAGCTGGCGCAGCACTGCCTGCAGCTGGAGCAGGAGATCGCCGCCGGTACCCCCCCGCCGGCAGAACTGATGTCGACCATCGACAGGTGGCTTGCCGCCCTGCACGAACGACTGGGGAACGAAGAGGCGGCCATGGCCACGGATCTGGTGCCCCTCGGCAACCCGTGGCGCCGCCAGCTGCTTCGCCAGATGGAGGCGCTGCTGGTGCAGAGCGACACCGCGGTGATCCCCCTGTACGAGCAATACGCCGCCCCCCTGCGGCTCATGTTGGGCACTCGAAGCGAGACCCTGGCCAGGCAGTTGAAGGAGTTCGACTTCGACGCCGCCCTGCTCACCCTTCGCCAGCACATGGCTGCGGACGAGCCCGATCCCGATGACCTGACCCCGCTTGCCGACACCCCGTCGCGCAATCCTGGCCTGATCAAGGGCGACAAGGGGTTGAACCACTGAATGAAGTCATGCATATAGTGTGGGTCCCGGGGATGGGCAGCCGTGTGACTGCCCCTACCCCTTCAGGATCCCGCGAGGCATGCCGACCGCTTTCCCATTCGCCGCCAGATCCTGCGTCGGCGGCAGAACGATGTTGTTTAACCGTGCTTTACATGGAGCAATGAGCATGTTGTCAAAGCGTATTATCCCCTGTCTCGACGTCAAAGATGGCGTGGTGGTCAAGGGCGTGCAGTTTCGCAACCACGAGGTGATGGGCGGCATCGTCGAACTCGCCCGCCGCTACGCCGCCGAGGGGGCCGACGAGCTGGTCTTCTATGACATCACCGCCTCGAGCGACGAGCGGGTGGTGGACAAGAGCTGGGTGAGCCGGGTGGCGGAGGTGATCGACATCCCCTTCTGCGTCGCCGGCGGCATCAAGAGCGTGGAGGATGCGCGCCAGATCTTGGAATTTGGTGCCGACAAGGTCTCCATCAACTCCCCGGCCCTGGCCGATCCCACCCTGATCACCCGTCTGGCCGAGCGTTTCGGCGTGCAGTGCGTGGTGGTGGGCATCGACTCCTACTTCGACGCGGCCCTCGGCCAGTATCAGGTCAAGCAGTTCACCGGCGACGAGAGCCGCACCCGCACCACCGCCTGGACCACCCTCGACTGGGTGCAGGAAGTGCAGCGCCGCGGTGCCGGCGAAATCGTGCTGAACGTGATGAACCAGGACGGCATGCGCCAGGGCTATGATCTCGAACAGCTCAGGCTGGTGCGCGCCGTCTGCAAGGTGCCCCTCATCGCCTCCGGCGGCGCCGGTGCCATGGAGCACTTTCGCGATGCCTTTACCCTGGCCGACGTGGACGGTGCCCTGGCGGCTTCCGTGTTCCACAAGGGCCTCATCCCCATTCCCGAATTGAAACGCTGGCTGAAAAACGAAGGAGTCGCCATCCGTGAATAATCAAGCAGTAGACAACCCATTGCCGCTGGCCGAGCGCCTGGACTGGGCCAAGTGTGACGGCATGATCCCCGCCATCGTCCAGCACGCCGCGAGCGGCCAGGTGCTGATGCAGGGCTTCATGACCAAAGAGGCGCTGGAGAAGACCCAGGCCACCGGCCAGGTCACCTTCTTCAGCCGCAGCAAGCAGCGCCTCTGGACCAAGGGGGAGAGCTCAGGCCATGTGCTCAAACTCGTCGCCATCTCCACCGACTGCGATCAGGACTCCCTGCTCATCGCCGCCGATCCCGTGGGCCCCACCTGCCACCTGGGCACCCCGTCGTGCTTCGACGAGCACCCGCTGCCGCCGCTGGGTTTCCTCGCCGAGCTCGAGCAGATCCTCGCCGCCCGCAAGGGGGCGGACCCCGCCACCAGCTACACCGCCAGCCTCTATGGCAAAGGCACCAAGCGCATCGCCCAGAAGGTGGGCGAAGAGGGGGTCGAAGTGGCCCTGGCCGCCATGGCCAAGGATCGGGAGGAGCTCATCAACGAATCCGCCGATCTGCTCTATCACCTGACCGTGCTGCTGCAAAACGAGGGGCTGGGGCTGAAGGATGTGGTGCAGCGGCTGTATGAGCGCCACACCAAGTGATCTGATAATAAAGCCGGGATTTCCCGGCTTTATTTAGTCAAGGTGTACTGCCAGCTCTACTAAATTCTTATACGTTGCTAAACGTCGCTCCAACTGTGACAGCTCTTTTTCGGCCAATATAGTATTTTCTTCTACAGTCAAATTTCGCATTCGCTTAGCACAATCTTTTGCCAACGTGATTAAACGATAAGAAAATTCATCATCTGAACCCGGTTTGAATAGGTTTTCATAAGACATGAGCAAAACGTTCTTTAATGAAACCATATATTCACCATCTCTAAATGGATTTAAATATCGTTCATAATCGACATCCTCAACATAACTTCCTATGGCACTTCCTGCTTTTATAAAGCATTGAAAGTATTGCTCTCCATACTCATTCATTAGTGTATTGAAACCTTTTAGCTTTGGATGGTTATCTGTCGTAGGCATTTTGCCATCCGTTACAGCGCGATAATCTTCATTGTTTTTCTCGCACAGAGAGAACAAGTAAACAAGAAAAATCAGATTTAATGTGCATCCTTGATAATTCACGATGGAAGCAAACGTTCTATCCAACACTTGCTCTGTTTTTCTTAAGCTCAATAAAAAATGATCACTGACAGCTGTCAATATATTTACCAATACTTGGGTATCAGTTATCTCCGGCCATACCTTGACATGCTCAAAATGCAATTCTTTATCTACTATTGTCTGTTGAATAAACTCTCGCCGAGAGATACTGCCTAACGTAAATCGTCTATGAAAAAATCGTCCAAGATAGCTCTCCGCATCAAAGCCTTCACCATAAATTACCTTGATAGCATGCTGAAGTTGTTCGGTATCCGTTGCGAGCACAAACACCACACCAGAGATATCGAAGATATGCTTGATGGTTTCCAGCATTTCTACCGCATAGGAGGGACGACAGCGATCCAGCTCATCAATCAAAATAAAGGCGGGATAATCCAAACGACCTTTGTCATCCAATTGATCCAAGTTAGCAGAAACAGCGGCCTCAACCCATTGCCGGATCTCTTTTTTAAGATACTGGATAGATTCATAACGCTCTCTATGATTACTACAGAGAGTATCAACTAACTGATCTGCATCTTCACTTTCCAAAGAGAAATCACCATCCTCCAGCCCAGCCTTTTTAATGGCTGACTTGATCACCAATTTTCCGCCGACCTTAAGCAACCCCAATAGCCTGGACTTGATGCCATCAGGTACGGCAACATTATTTCCGGTGGCGTCTCTCAATTGTTCAATAATCGACGAGATCACCGTCAACAAGGGATCATCGGAAAAGTCCTGCTGCCAGGCGTCGATATAAACGGTGGGATAGCACTCTTTAAGTTCCATATACCAGCGCTTGATAAACCAGGTCTTGCCTGCACCCCATTCGGCATTGAGGTTCAGCACATAGTTGCGCTGCTTGCCCTCTGCCGCCAGATAGTTGCTCAAAAACTCGGCATAGCGAGCGCGGTCCAGCCTGTCACCTGCCAAATCCTCCACCACTCCGTCGATGGCTCCCGGGCCAGCCCATGGAAGTGGCTCACTCCAATCAAATGCTGCAACCGTCATAGTGTTTTCCTGTTCCGATACTGAGCAGGATATTACCAGAGTGAGATCCAAAAGAGTTTGATGAACATAGGAATTGGCGCCATATCACCCCGAGGCAATATGGCGCCAGCTTAAACCTTCACATGACTGTGACTTCCCGTTCTACTCCAGCTGCTTGCGCAGCATAAATTTCTGCACCTTGCCGGTGGAGGTCTTGGGCAGCGGGGTGAAAATGATGCGCTTGGGGGCCTTGAAGTGGGCCATCTGCTCGCGGCAGAACGCGATGAGGTCGGCTTGGGTGAGCTCGCGGCCCTCCTTGAGCTTGACGAAGGCGCAGGGTACCTCCCCCCACTTCTCGTCCGGCATGGCGATCACCGCCGCCTCGTCCACGTCCGGGTGGCGATAGAGCACGTCCTCCACCTCCAGGCTGGAGATGTTCTCCCCGCCGGAGATGATGATGTCCTTGGATCTGTCCTTGATCTCCACATAGCCGTCCGGGTGCCAGACCGCGAGATCCCCGCTCCGAAACCAGCCGTCTGCCATCGCCTCCTCGCTCGCCGCCGGATTCTTGAGGTAGCCCTTCATGACGATGTTGCCGCGCAGCACTATCTCCCCCAGGGTCTTGCCATCCCGGGGAACCGGCTCGCCGCTCACCGGGTGGATGACCCGCATCTCCCCCTGCAGTGGTGAGGCCACCCCCTGGCGCGCCTTGAGGCGGGACAGCGTGGTGGCGTCCTGTCCTTCCCAGCTTCGCTGCGGCTCGCACACCACGCAGGGGCCATAGGTCTCGGTGAGACCGTAGACATGGGTCACGGCTATCCCCATGGCCTCCATGCCGGCGATCACGGTGGCGGGCGGCGCTGCCCCCGCCGTCATCGCCTTGACGGGGTGGTCGAGTCCCTGCTTGAGGGCCGGATCGGCATTGTTGAGCATATTGAGCACTATGGGGGCGGCGCAAAAATGCGTCACCTTGTGCTCGTGCAGCGCCTCATAGATGGCCGCCGCCTGCACGTGACGCAGGCAGACGCTCACCCCGGCGGTGGCCGCCAAAGTCCAGGGGAAGCACCAGCCGTTGCAGTGGAACATCGGCAGGGTCCAGAGATAGACGCTGTGCTTGGGCAGCTCCCAGGAGAGGGCGTTGTTCACCGCGTTGAGGTGGGCACCGCGATGGTGATAGACCACCCCCTTGGGGTTGCCTGTGGTGCCCGAGGTGTAGTTGAGCGAGATGGCCTGCCACTCGTCCCCGGGCAGCCAGCCGGGCTCATCGCCGTTGCCCCCGGCAATAAAGGCCTCGTAATCCAGCTCGCCAATGAGCTCCCCCTCCCGGTAGAGGGGATCGTCGATGGCGATGACCAGGGGCTGGTTGTCTATCTGGGAGAGCGCCCTGCGCACCACGGCGCCAAACTCCCGGTCCACCAGCACCGCCTTGCTCTGGGCATGCTGGAAGATAAAGGCCATGGCGTCGGCATCGAGCCGGGTGTTGATGGTGTTGAGCACGGCGCCGCTCATGGGCACCCCGAAGTGGGCCTCGAACATCGCAGGCACATTGGGGGCGACGATGGAAACGGTGTCCCCCTCGCCGATGCCGCGGCGGCGCAGGGCCGAGGCGAGCCGGCGGCAGCGCACCTCGGTCTGGGCCCAGCTCTGGCGCAGGGGGCCGTGGATCAGCGCCGGGTAGTCGGGGTAGACGCTGGCCGTCCTGGCCAGGAAGCTCAGGGGGGTCAGCGCCTCGAAATTGGCGGGAGTCTTGCCAAGGCCGGTCTCGTAGATGTGGGGCTTTGTCATCGGGTTCCTTCCTCGTCGGGTACAAAGCGGAGTGCGTCTCGCGTTCGAGATGCCGCCCGACGCAGCGCAGGGGCGACTCTCGAGAACGGATGAAAGGGTATCAAGGGGGCGTGATCCCAGGTATTAGCGAAACGTCTTAGGGTGCAGGCCTGCCCCTCGTTGTCGCCAATCGCCGACGCTCTTTTGCCAAGGTCGTTTTTTGCGCAGTCAGTCTCTGTCGCAGTCGGGGGGCGGTCTGCTTGAGCCGGAGGGGGAAAATGCCAAGAATGCACCCAGGCCCGAAGTGGGCATCTGTATGAGGAGAGAGACGATGAACACATCCATGTTGGCAGGTATCGGGATCGGTGTGGCCTCTGCGCTGGCCTTGTCGGCCGCCGCCAGCGGATCCCTGTTTACCTCAGAGCCCCAGTTTGCCGAGGTGCTGGCCAGCAAGCCGGTGACCGAAACCATCAAGACGCCGCGCCAGGAGTGCCGCAACGTCACCGTCACCCACCGCAAGCCGGTGCAGGACGAGCACAAGATCCTGGGGACCGTGGTCGGGGCGGCGCTGGGGGGCGTGGTCGGCCACCAGTTTGGCGGCGGCAGCGGCAAGAAGATCGCCACCGCGGCCGGTGCCGTGGCCGGCGGCTACGCCGGCAACCAGGTGCAGGGCAACATGCAGGCGGGCGACACCTACACCACCACTGAGCAGCGCTGCAAGACGGTGCAGGAGAGCAGCACCCGCACCCTGGGCTATGACGTCACCTACCGCCTCGCCGGCCAGGAAGGGGTGGTGCGCATGGAGAAACAACCCGGCGCCACCATCCCGGTCAAGGATGGCAAGCTGGTACTGAGCAACGAGCAGGGTTGATACTCCGTTAGGAGCGCCCTGCCATGAGGAAGGCCCACCAGAGAGGTGGGCCTTTTTCTTGGGTCACCGTTGGAAAAGCACCGGAGCCACGGCCACCTCTGCCCTGCCTGTGGCTCGCCCCCCTCATTGCCAATGGGTGTCATCTGGCTAGTCGTCAAGCCACTGGCGGGCGTCATTAGCTTCCCTTTTTCACTGCCGCCCCCGGTTTTCTCTCCCCATCGCCGCTACGGCTGTCTTTTTTCTTGACCCCCATGACGGGCCGACTAAGATGATTCCGATTGCCAGCCTGCGGTATAACGGTTTGAATATGTCAAAGATATCAAGTACATCGCTTCCATTGCATGTCCGCTTTGGCGAGTTCGAACTGGATGAACGCAACGCACTCTTGCTGCGCAGCCACAGGGTCATCCCCCTCTCCCCCATCCCGTTCAACCTCTTGTGTGCCCTGGTACGGGATCCCGGCGCCCTCCTGACCAAGGACGAGCTGCTCGACCGGGTATGGGGTCATCGCTTCGTCAGTGCCTCCGTGCTGAAAGGGGCCATCAGTGATCTTCGCACCCTGCTGGGAGACAGTCCCCGTCAGCCGCGCTTCATAGAGACGGTCTCACGCCGCGGTTATCGCTTCATCTGCCCGCTCCTCCCCCAGGGGGAGTCTGCCCCGCCCGAGGGCCCCCTCCCACCAGCAGTCCGGGTGCCGAGCATCGGCACCCCATCCCCCGAGGGATTCATCGGCCGCGGGGAGGAGCTGGCCCGGTTGCAGGACGCCTGGCGACGGGCGACTCAGGGTCAGCGCACCATAGTCTGGGTCGCGGGCGAACCCGGGATCGGCAAGTCCACCCTGATCGCGCACTTCTGCTCCGGGCTCGACCACGCCCTCTGGGTGCGGGGGCAGTGCGTGCAACTGCATGGGGCGGGCGAACCCTATCTGCCGGTGCTGGAGGCCATCGCCGAGCTGTGCCGTCGCGATGAGCAGGCGATCCCCCTCCTTCGCAGCGTGGCCCCCACCTGGCTGCTGCAACTGCCCTGGCTCTGCTCGGCCGCGCAGCGAGAAGCCCTGCTGAATGAACTGGTCGGCGCCCACCCGCAGCGCATGTTGCGGGAGATGAGCGAGTTTCTGGATCGTTACACCGAGCATCAGCCGCTGCTGCTGATCACCGAAGACCTGCACTGGGGCGATCCCTCCACCCTGCAGCTTGTCGACTATCTCGCCCGCCGGCGCAGCCACAGCCGCCTGATGTGGCTTGGCAGTTTCCGCCTGACCGAGATCATCGCCCAGGATCATCCTCTCAACGAGCTCAGACACGAGCTGCGCCCGCAGGGCTTGTGCGAAGAGATCCTGCTCGACGCCTTCTCCGAGCGGGATGTGGCGACCTATGTCTGCACGCGGCTGCCGACGCTGGCCGCCGAGGACAGATTCGTGAAGGCCCTGCATGAACGCACGAGTGGCGTGCCCCTGTTCGTGGCATCCCTCGCCAACGAGGTCCTCGCCCAGGCCGACCGTGGCAGCCTCGCCGGGCTGGCGGATCTGGCCCGCACCCGGATCCCCGAGAGCCTGAACGCCCTGATCGATCACCATGTGGCCAAACTCTCGGGCGAGCGGCGCCAGTTGCTCACGGCGGCCGCCGTGTTTGGCATGACGCTGCGTCTCGACATGCTGTCACGGGTGCTGGACAGCGATCCTGTACAGGTGGCGGAGCTCTGTGATCGGCTGGCACGGGAGCGGCTCTGGCTGACGGAAGTCACATCGAGCGAACCCGCACTCGGGGTGATGCCTTCCTTCGTGTTCCACCACCAGCTGTTCCGCCAGCGCCTTTATGACGGCTTGCCCGGCGCGGTGCGCGCCGCCTGGCACGGCAAGATAGGGGCCCTGCTCCAGCAGGACGGGAGCGCAACGGCCGCCGAACTGGCGATGCATTTCGATCGGGGCCGTGAGCCCATGAAGGCGCTTGGCTATTATGCCGAGGCAGCTCGGGCGGCCTTGCTCCATCTCAGCCCCGTCGAGTGCATGGGACTGACCGAGCGGGCGCTCTATCTAATCGATCAGATGCCGGAGAGTGCCCAGCGCCATGCGCTCGAGATCACCCTGGTCACGCTGCGCGGCTGCGCCGCCTTCCACACCCTGGGGGCCGGGGACGACACCCGCGCCGCCTACCAGCGTGCGACCAGGCGCCTCGTCGAGGTGCCATCGCATCCCATGGCCGGCCTGGCACTGCACGGTTTTGGCCTGCTGCTCGATTTTCGGGCCGAGTATGACGAGGCGCTGGCCATAGCCGCACGGGCGCAAGCCCTCGCCACCGAGAGGGCGGATCCCCTGCTGACGCTGGCGGCCTGCACCATACAGGGGCATGCGCTCATGATGCAGGGCCATCATCTGGCGGCCAGGGAGGTACTGGAGCTGGCGTTGCCGGCCCTCGAGCAGGCGACGGCGACGACAGAGCACAATTTCATCGGGTTCATCGCCGATCCCCAGGCGACTGTGCTCGCCTTGCTGAGTCTCTCCCTCGCCCAGCTGGGCCTGTTCCATCAGGCGCGCGAACGCCTCCAGCAGGCTTATGCCCGCTCCCGCCACCTTGCCCAGCCGATGGCGCTGATGTTTACCCTCTGGTGCGATGCGCTCTGTGCCATCCGGCATGGCGACGTAGCGCGAGTCGCGGCGCTGGCCGGAGAGATGGCGACCCTCGTCGACCGCTTCTCCCTTGCCCAGGGCAAGGCGGCCTGCCGCTGGTTCCAGGGGTGGGCAGAGAGCCATTGCGGCAGCCCCCAGGAAGGAGGCCGCCAGATCTGCCTGGCTTACGAAGAGAACCGGGCGCTCGGGATGCTGTCAGGGAGCAGCGAAACCCTGGGCTATGCCGCCGAGGCCCTGGTCCTCCAGCAGGAGTGGGAAGGAGCCCAGGCGACGCTGGCGCGGGCGCTGGCGTTCGTGCACAGCCACGGGGAGCGCATTGTCCTGCCGCAATTGTTGCTGCTTCGCGCGGCCACAGAGCAGGCCAGGGGCGACGTGACGGCCGCGGCAACCTCGGCACGCCATGCACGCGCCGAGGCCATGGCCCAAGCCGCGCCATGGCTCGAGGTCATGGCATTGACCGCCCTTTGCGACCAGGGTACTGCGACGCCAGAAGAGAGGGCGGCGCTCGCCGGATGGGAAGAGCGACTCGCCGCGCAGGGAGAGCCCGCCCCCCTTGTCAGGACGGTGCGCCCCCTTGCAAACGGCAAGGCGGCTCAATAAGCGCCCCTCCCGACCGAATCCCCACCTCTCCCTGACCACATGCCCATTCGTCGTCCTTATACTCGATTGCGACAGGTAATGGGCGTGATCCGGCCACTGGCCCGCGTCCTGGTGTGAGAAGGGGGATCCTCTGGCCCCCGCCTCGCCAACACCCTCGACAGGGCCTGGCGATCCCCGTCATTCAAGCCCAGCCATGGACACAGGGGGATTGAACGGCAGGCCAGGAGTTCCTTGTACCTGACGCCGCCATCGGTCGCGTTCACGCGTTTGTGGCGGCCTCTTGCCTCCATTTACGTGATACCGGTGCCCCCATGGATATCTGTGATTGCCGTCAGTCAGGCCGTTGCAAGGATAGATTCGCCTCAGGCAGGCCCCTGCCAGAGTCGATCATCGACGAGCTCTGCTCGCTGGCCTGCCTTGGCCAGCCATCACAGCACCGCCTGCCCTGGCATGTCATGGTGGCCTCCTCGCTGGATGCGAAGCGGCGCATCAATGCGGTGGTCAGCGGGGCGCTCCCCTTCGCCCCCTGCCTGCTCCACAAGGCGTCCCATATCGTGGTGCTGTGCGCCAGAACAGGGCCGAGGCGGGCCGCCTATGATGGGGCGTTGCCGACGGCCGTCCCCGGGCACCATGCCGAATATCCGGCAGCCCCCCGGGAGCACGCGGCAGAGCAGGCGGCCCTCGCCGGCGCCTCTCACCCGATCTACATGGCCCTGGGCGCACTCTTGCTGGGAGCGGCGACCCTGAACCTGGCCACTTGCACCGTGGATGACTTTGATGCTGACTGGCTGGATGCCTAGCTGGGGCTGGCCGAACGGGGATGGCGCAGCGTCGTGATGGTGGGTCTGGGCCAGCATGCCGCTGGCGATATCGAGCCACCCTCTCTCCCCCTGCCGACGGAGCTCTTCATGACGCGACTGTGAACAGATCGCCACCCAATTCCGACCTTTTATCCACCACTTCGCCCTCGTACTCCCGTAATCTTCTGCGGCAAGCCCGAATATTGATGGATGCTGCCCATGATCCTCAGATCCGATCCCCAATACCCCCTCCATCGCATGTACGTCGTCAAGCTGGACCGGGACGCCACGCCAGATGCGCTCCATGGGCGCCTTGAAAACCTCGTCTCCGGCACGCAGCGCCACTTCGCATCGGCGCAGGAGCTGCACGGCCTGATGGAGCGGGATCTCGAGCGCGAGGACGCCCCCGGGCAGAGTCCTGACCCCATTCCCTGACGGCCACCCGCTCCCACCCATTTCCGACCAAAGTCCGACCCCTTCCTGACCATGGCCGCGGCCCGGCTTGCTAGTCTTCCTACCCGATCCCGTCCACCCCATGATGCGAGTTATACGATGTCTCCAGCACCTGCCATCTCCCGGGCCCCGCGCCCGCGAAGGATGCGCGTCATCCCAGCCCTGGTCTCCTCTGCCCTGGCGCTTGCCTCGGCTGGCTGCACCACGCCCCAACTGGACTCCACTCTGGATCTCCCCGCCAGCTTCGCCACCTCGCGGGAGGCGGCCGAGCCGGACGTGCAGTGGTGGGAGAGCTACGGCGATCCTGTGCTCAGCGAGCTGATCGTCCAGGCGGCCCACGCAAACCGCGACATCCGCATCGCCGCCCAGCGCCTGCGCGCCGCCCGGGCGGGAGAGACGATCAGCCGCTCCGTCCTCCTGCCCAACCTGGGGGTGACGGGCAGTGCCGGCCACAGCGACAACGGCTATGGCAGTGGCGCACGGCAGGCCGCCCCCGAGACGAGCAGTCTCTCTGCGGGCCTGAGCGTCTCGTGGGAAGTGGATCTCACCGGCCGTCTGCGGGCCGGCGCGGCCGCCGCCGCGGCAGAGGCCGAGGCCAGCGAGGCGCAGGCACGCGGCGTGCGTCTGCTGGTGCTGACGGATGTGGCCAGCAACTATTTCACCCTGGTCGGCGCACAGCGCCAGCTGGAGACGGTACACGCCATCTCGGAGGCCCAGGACGAGACCTTGCGTCTGGTGACGGCGCGCCAGCAGGTCGGGTTGGCCTCCCCCTTCGATGTCGAACGGGCGCGCACCGATGCCGCCCAGGCACGGGCGGCCATGCCGCGACTCGCCACCCTGATCGCCGTCTCGCGCCATCGTCTCGCCGTGCTGATCGGCGCCCAGCCGGCGACCGCCAGGATCACCCCTTCCCAGGCCGTCATCAAGACCCCGCCGGTACGCCCCGGACAACCGGCCAGCCTGCTGGAGCGTCGCCCGGACCTGCTGGCGCTGCGTGCCCAGCTGGCAGCCTCGAACTGGCGTCGCCAGCAGGCAAAAACGCAGTGGTTCCCCCGCCTGTTCGTCAGCGCCCTGTTCGGTCGCGAGGATCTGGATGTGAACGGCATGGCGCTCGGATCGGCCCGCTTTGGCAACATCGCCGGCCTGATGACGATGCCGCTGCTGGACTGGGGCCGAACCAGCGCCGTCAACGAGATCGCCGAGAGCGCCCAGTCCGAGGCGCTGCTGCGCTACGAGGATGGCATCGTCCGTGCGCTCGAGGATGTGGAGAACAGCCTGGTCGCCCTGCGCGACGAGCGTGAGCGGGCAGACGTGCTGCAAGGGGCCGCACGGTCGGCGCAAATGGCCCTCAAGCACGCCGAGTCCCTCTATCAGCGGGGACAGATCGATCTGTTGCCGCTGCTCGATGCCCAGCGCGCACGCCTGACCGTGCAGCTCGGCGCCAATGACAGCCAGACCCAGGCCCTGCTCGACAGCGTGACGCTGTTCAAGGCGCTGGGCGGTGGCTGGCAGGCCTTCGAGCCGGCGACAACCCATACCCCCGAGACAGCCGTGTCCAAACGCATCACCCCCACCCCTTTATCCACTAACGAGGAATCGTCGTGAAATCCTTCGTCGCCGCGGCCAGTGCCGCCACCCTTACTGCCTTGCTGTGTGCCTGCTCCGAGCCCGCCCCCTCCACGGGCGCACTCAGACCGGTGAACACCATGGCGCTTCATTACGACAGCCTGCGCGACAGCCAGCGCTATTTTGCCTCGGTCGCCTCCCGCTACGAGGTCGAACAGGCCTTTCGCATTGGCGGCAAGGTGCTGGTGCGCAAGGTCGATGTCGGCCAGGTCGTGAAAGAGGGCGATGTGCTCGCCATCCTGGATGATGCGGACTACCTGCTCGCCGAAGAGGCCGCCCGCCAGCGTCTGGCGGCGGCCAAGGCGGCCGCCTGGCAGGCCGAATCGGATTGGCAGCGCCTCAGTGAGCTGAAGAAGAACGGCTCCGTCAGCGCCTCCCACGAGGAGCAGGCACACAGCACCCTGCTCACCGCCAGGGCGGCGGCACAGGCGGAGGCCCGTCAGTTCGAGCTGGCCCGCAACCAGGTCAATTACACCCAGCTGCGGGCCCCCATCAGCGGCGTGGTGACGGCGCTGCGCATGGAAACAGGCCAGGTGGTGGCGGCGGGTCAGCCCGTCATCACCCTCGCCAACGAGGGCAAGCCGGAAATCGTGGCGGATATTCCCGAGAACCGGCTGGCCGAGTTCAAGGCCGCACGCTACAAGGCCGCGCTGGCCACGGCGCCGGAGCGCTATTTTGCGGTCGAGCTGCGCGAGCTCTCGGCCCAGGCCTCGGCGCAGACCCGCACCTACCGAGCCCGCCTCAAGCCGGTCGAGCCCAGAGCACTGCCGCTGGGGGCGACCGCCACCCTGATCGCCGAGCGCACCGATGAGGGCACCCGCGTCGCTACCCTCCCCGCTACGGCCCTGACCCAGGAGCAGGGGGCGCCGGCCGTGTGGACGGTGCAACAGGACGGCAAGGGCAATACGGGCACCGTCAAGCTGGTCAAGGTCGCCATCCAGGGCTATCGCAGCGACGAGGTGCTCGTCTCCGGTCCCGCCGAGGGCGCCCTCGTCGTCACCGCCGGGGTGCAGAAGATGGCGCCAGGGCTGAGAGTCGCCCTGCCCGCATCCGCATCACGCTCTGAACGTGAGGAAGTGACCCCATGAAATCGTTCAATCTCACCGAATGGGCGCTGAGCCACCGCGCCGTGGTGCTGTTCCTGATCCTGCTGGTGACGGTGGCGGGGACCCTGGGCTTTGGCAGGCTGGGTCAGCTGGAGGACCCCAACTTCTCGGTGCCCTCCATGACCGCCATGGTGGTCTGGCCCGGCGCCACGGCGCAGCAGCTCCAGGATGAAGTGCTCAACCGCATGGAGAAGAAGTTCGAGCAGCTCGACCACTTCGAGAAGGTCAAGACCTTCGCCCGCCAGGGGTTCGGCGGCATGCTGATCACCGTCAAGGGGGGCACCTCCAAGGCGGATCAGCAGGAGGCCTGGTACCAGGCGCGAAAGAAGTTCAGCGATCTCGAGCTCGAGCTGCCAGAGGGGGTCGTGGGCCCCATCTTCAACGACGAATTTGGCGACGTCTACGGCCTGATGTACGCCATCAAGGGGGATGGGGTCAGCCTCGCGGATCTCGCCGATCAGGGGGAGATCATCAAGCGCCGCCTGTTGAAAGTCCCCATGGTCAAGAAGGTGGATCTGCTCGGCAAGCAGACGGAAAAAGTCCATATCGAATTCTCCCACGAACGCCTGGCGGCGCTGGGCATCCAGCCTGTGCAGATCATGGCGGCCCTGAAGAGCCAGAACGCCATCCTGCCGGCAGGCTCCCTCGATACCGCCTCCGACCGGATCCATGTGCGGATCAGCGGCCAGTTCCGCAGTCTCGACGACATTCGCAACCTGCCCATTGCCGCAGGCGGACGCCTGATCAAGCTCGGCGACTTCACCACTGTGCGCCGGGGCTATGAGGATCCCCAGACCTACAGCATCCGCCACAACGGCCAGCAGGTGCTGATGCTGGGTCTCTCCATGACCAATGACGGCAACATAGTCCAGCTGGGCGCGGCGCTTGAGACCGTCATCACCGAGATCCAGCACGAGCTGCCCTACGGTGTCGAGCTCGAGCAGGTCGCCGACCAGCCCACCACGGTCAAGGAGGCGGTCTGGGACTTCGAGCGCTCCCTGGTGGAGGCCCTGGTGATCGTCGTCATCGTCAGCCTGCTGAGCCTGGGTTGGCGCACCGGCATAGTGGTCGCCCTGTCGGTGCCCCTGGTGCTGTGCATGGTCGCCATCTTCATGCTGGGGACAGGCTGGAATCTGGAGCGGATCTCCCTGGGGTCGCTCATCATCGCCCTGGGCCTGCTGGTGGACGACGCCATCATCGCCCTCGAGATGATGGTGGTGAAGATGGAAGCGGGCTGGGACAAGGTCAAGGCCGCCTCCTACTCCTATCAGGCGACCGCCATGCCCCGTCTCTCCGGTGCCCTGATCACCGCCGCCGC
Organism: Aeromonas sp. FDAARGOS 1409; assembly: GCF_019048705.1. Taxonomy (NCBI): domain Bacteria; kingdom Pseudomonadati; phylum Pseudomonadota; class Gammaproteobacteria; order Aeromonadales; family Aeromonadaceae; genus Aeromonas; species Aeromonas sp. FDAARGOS 1409. Next base: position 3,453,457 of record NZ_CP077395.1, on the reverse strand, counting down.
CTTCATGCCGGTGGGTTTCTCACAGTCCACCACGGGGGAGTACGCCGGCGGCATCTTCTGGATCGTCGGCGTGGCGGTGATCTTCTCCTGGCTCTGCTCGGGCCTCTTCACCCCCTACCTCGCCGTCAAGATGCTGCCGGACCGACTCGGCCATCACCATGGGGATGCGGGCCCTTATGACACCAAGGGCTATCGCAAGCTGCGTGGCTGGATCCAGCAGGCCATCGCGCGCCGCTGGCTGGTCATCGGCGTCACCTTCGGGGCCCTGGTGCTGGCCGTGCTGGCGGTCAAGCTGGTGCCGCAACAGTTCTTCCCCAACAGCACGCGCCCCGAGCTCATCGTCGAGCTGCGGGTCAAGGAAGGGGCCTCGTTCGCCGCGACCACAGCGCAGGTCAAGGGCCTGGAGCAGGTGCTGGCCAAGGACGAAGACGTGCGCTTCTACACCGCCTACACGGGGGCCGGCGCGCCGCGCTTCTACCTCTCCCTGGATCCCGAGATGCCCAACCCGGGCTATGCCCAGTTCGTGGTGATGACCCGGGATCTGGAGGCCCGTGAGCGCGTGCGTTCGCGCCTGATGGCCATGGCCGGCGAGCGGTTCCCCCAGGCCTGGGTGCGCGTCACCCGCCTCGAGCTCGGGCCACCGGTGGGCTTCCCGATCCAGTACCGCATCGTCGGCGCCGACACCCAGGTGGTGCGTGCCATCGCCCGCAGGATCGAACACCTGGTAGCGAGTCATCCCCAGGTGCGCGACGTCCAGCTCGACTGGAACGATCCGGTGCGCGCCCTCGGGGTCGAGCTCGATCAGGAGAAGGTGCGCGCCCTGGGGCTCTCCCCCGCGGAGGTGGCGATGGCGACCCAGTCCCTGATGCAGGGGGTGACCCTGACCCAGTTGCGCGACGGCGAGGAGCTGATCGACGTAGTCGCCCGCGCCATTCCCTCGGAGCGACTCGACGTCGAGACCCTGAAGGACGTCAACCTCTACACGAGCCAGGGCACAGTGGTGTCACTGTCGCAGATTGCGACCGTACGCCATGGGCTGGAAGAACCTGTGCTGTGGCGGCGCAACCGTGACATGGCGATCACGGTGCGGGCCGACGTGGTGGACGGCGCCCAGGCGGTCTCCGTGACCCAGGCCATCACCCCCCTGTTCAAGGAGATAGAGGCGACCCTGCCCTCCGGTTACCGGATTGACGTCGGCGGCGCGGTCGAGGAGAGCAACAAGGCCAACGAGGCGCTGATCGCCGTGGCCCCCGTGATGCTGATCACCATCTTGCTGATCCTGATGCTGCAACTGCAGAGCTTTTCCCTGATGACCATGGTGCTGCTGACCGCGCCGCTTGGGATGATCGGGGTGGTGGCCGCCCTGCTGCTGTTCCAGGCGCCCCTGGGCTTTGTCGCCATCCTGGGCGTCATCGCCCTGTGCGGCATGATCATGCGCAACTCGGTGATCCTGATCGACCAGATCCAGATAGAGACCGCCAGTGGCCGGGATCCCTGGAGCGCCGTGGTCGAGGCCGCCGTGATGCGGGCCCGCCCGGTGATGCTGACGGCGGCGGCCACCGTGCTGGCCATGATCCCCCTGACCCGCAGTGTCTTCTGGGGCCCCATGGCCATCGCCATCATGGGGGGGCTGACCATCGCCACCCTGCTGACCATCTTCTTCGTGCCCTCCCTCTATGCTGCCTGGTTCCGGATCGCCCCGGTCAAGGAGACCGGGCGCACCCTGGCGCAGGCCGCTGGCGCAGAGGAGCGAGCATAGTGAACAAGGGACGCACAGCGCTGATGCTGACGGGGCTGCTGCTGAGCGGCGCCAGCCAGGCCATGGAGGGCACCCTGACCCTCACGGTGGAGAACGATGTCTTTACCGGCTCCGACAACAACTACACCAATGGCGTGGGGATCGCCTGGGTATCTGGGGACATAGACCCCGATGACCAGGGTGCACTCGGTCAATGGACCCGGCTCTGGTCATTTCTGCCGTTCGTGGCCGATGAGGGCTATTCCACTTATGCCTCCTGGGCCCTGGCCCAAGAGATCAACACCCCGGACGACATAGGGGAACCCCATCCCGATGTCGACGATCAGCCCTACTCAGGGGTGCTGGTGGTCGACAGCACTCTCTATGCCCGCAGGTGGGACTGGAGCCACGCCTGGCAGCTCAAACTGGGGGTGGTGGGCCCCGCCTCCCAGGCCGACGACACCCAGCGGGAGTTCCATCGCCTGATCGGGGCCGACAAGCCGCAAGGCTGGGATACCCAGCTACCGAACGAACCCATCGTCAACCTCAACTACACGGTGGCCCACCTCGCCGCCGCCGGACACACGGCGGCAGAGCTGGAATGGCGTCTGGTGCCCCTGGCCACCGCCGGAGTCGGCAACTATTTCACCGGAGCCGGGGTCGGTCTCTATGGCGAAATAGGCTGGGATCTGGTGGATGCCCTGGGGGTCACCGCCCTGCGCTCCGGCCTCAATGCCGCCTCCACGGTCGGCATTGCGCCGCAGAATCGCTGGTCGGTCTCGCTCTTTGGCGGCGGCGGTGCCTACGGGGTCGTTCACTACCTGCCCCTCGACGGCACCCTGTTTCGCACCAGTCACTCCGTCGATTCCGAGCCCGTCATCGGCATGGGCTCCTTCGGCTTCTGCCTGCGGCGCGGCAAGTTGACCCTGGGGTTCGCCCGCACCTTTTTCACCGAGACCTTCGACACCCAGCGAGAGCAGACCGACTTTGGCACCCTGAGCCTGTCATGGGTGCTGTGATCGCCATCCCCCTGGGCGCGTTCGCCGGCAGCCAGCGTCCGGGCCGAGGTTGCCCTCGCGCCAGATGCAGAGCACGGCGCCCTTCATAAAAAAACGGGAGCCATGATGGCTCCCGTTGTCATGCTTTCTCCCGGTTACTTGCGACCGAAGGGCCACCAGGACTTGTCGTTGTCCAGAATGTCGACCCGGGTCTGCTGGACGGCGCCCGGCTGGGCCCCTTTCAGCTTCTCGAGGTTCACGCTGAACTGCTCGGTGGGCTCGACAAACCAGTCATCGATGATCAGCACCTTGACCGACTTGCTGCCCCCCTCGCCCGCGGCCCAGCTCACCGACTGGCCGAGCCAGGGCAGGAAGTCCAGCCCCCAGCGCGCCGTGCTCCCCTCAAGGCTCACCCTGGCACGGGCGGGCTTGCTGAGATCGCCGGTGCGCACCAGGGGGATCTCGGCAAACCACTGCCCCTCGTTCACCGTCAGGGTGGGGTGAGCCAGCGCAATGGTGGACGGCGCCAGCTTGTCCTTGATGGTCACCAGGGTCTGGTGCTGATCCCCCAGGGCCGCGCCGCTCGCATCAAACAGCTCCAGGGTGAATGTCTCGTCCCCTTCGCGCAGGGTGTCGCTCTTCACCGGGATGCTGATGGTCTGGCTGTCGCTCTCGCCCGCCCCCCAGTGCAGGGTGCCGGTGAGGGGTGCCACGTCGTTGGCATCGGCGCTGCCGTAGGCAATGCGGTAACCGACGCTGGCCTCCCCATGACTGCCGTCGCTGCGGCTGACGGTCAGGGACAAGGTGCTGCCCTCCTCCACATTCGCGGCGGCGCTCTCGAGGCTCAACACCCCGGCGGGGGGCAGCGGATACTGGATGGCCACCAGCACGGGGTCGTGATCCGAGGCGCTGAAGGGCCCTTCGGATTTCGCCAGCTGGCCGCTGTACTTGCTGCCGTACTCGAAGAAGTTGCTCTCGGCGGAGTTGATGTGCCAATCCTCGATGCCGATCACCTTGGCCGCGAGGCTCGGATTGGCCAGGGCGTGATCCAGGTTGCCGAGCTCTCCCTCATAGCTGTAGGAGTAGGTGTCGGTGCCGTGGAAGCGGGTGTTGAGGTTGATGAACCCATACCCCTTGCCCAGGGCGCTGCCGCTCTCCTCGAAGGGCTGACCCGCCAATGTGGTGAAGGAGGCGCTCATGATCTGGCGCGACTGGGCGGCCGGATCATAGTCGGTCAGCACCCGGATGGGATCCTCCATGCCGTAGGCGTTCATGTCGCCGATAAGCAGCAGATCCCCGCTCACCCCCTTGAGCTGTTCCCCCAGCACCTTGGCGGCGGAGACCCGCAGCGCATTGCAGTGGCCCTGGCCATCCAGCGGATCGGCTGTGGCGTAGTCGGGGTAATCCTCGAAGCAGGCGGAGCCCTTGGACTTGAGGTGGTTGACCACCAGGGTCAGGGGCGCATCCCCCTTGGGCGAGCTGAAGCGCTGTACCAGCGACTCGCGCATCCCCTGGTTGATGGTCACCGGCTTGCCGCTGGCGTCCTGCGCCTCGGCCTGCTGCACCGGCAGCGCGATGAGGCTGGCGGCCCCCTCCGGGGTCACCTTGGCGGGCCGGTAGATGAGGCCCACAGTGATGGCGTCGGTGCCGATGGGCTTGCCATCCGGCGAGGCAATCCAGCGGTAGTGATCCTCCTCGTCCGGCTGGGCGGCGTTGAGGGCCCCCACCAGGTTGGCGATGGCGGAGTTGTCGCCATAGCCGTTGTTCTCTATCTCCATCAGCCCCACCACGTCGGCATTGAGGCGGGTGATGGCGCTGACGATCTTGGTGCGCTGCAGCTCGAACTCCGCCACCGTGAGGGCGCCCCGGTTGCTGCCGGTGGGGTTGGCATCCCCCCCCACCACAGTGGTGAAGAAGTTGAGCACGTTGAAGCTCGCGACCCGCAGATCCCCCGCCTCGGCGAGCTCGGGGGTTTCCACCCGATCCCAGCCGCTGTGATCGATGTTGCTGGCGTCGATGCGGTTGTTCGCCACCAGCCTGAACAGGTTGTAGGAGTAACCAAGCGCCCCCTCCAGCCCGTTGAGCCTGTCGCCGATGCGCAGGTAACCGTCCTCGGCATTGAAGCCGGGATACCAGGGCAGCACGCCGTCCGGCGCCTTGGCGTCGGTCTCCACAACCAGCTGGTTCTGCTGGTTGCGCAGGGCCCACTGGCTCGCCTCCTCGCTCAGGGCGGCAAACTTCTGGGTCGACTTGATGAGCGGCGCGCCATAGGCCAGCACCAGGTTGTTGCGCTTGCCGTCGTAGTCGAAGCTGAAGTTGCGGGTCACCACCAGGCTGGATTCGGGCACCAGCCGCACCTGCATCCCCTCGTGACGCTCCAGCAGCTGGCTCAGGCTTTCCCCCGCCACCGGCAGCAGATCCACCGCCGCCGGCACGGCGCCGGCAGGCTGGGTCACCACCAGTTCGTCGGCACTGAGCTGGGTCTGGTTGAAATACTCCTTCACCTTGCCCGAGACGCACACCTCGGCCCCCGGCACTATGGCAGCGTTGGCCTTGGTGCTGTAGACGAAGAGGCCATCGGAGGTGGCCGGATCCCCGTCCCCCTGCACGTCCTGAATGAAGAAGCCCTTGTAGAGGCCGCTCACCACCTGGGTCACCACGCCGCGGGTGGCATAGGCCTGTTCGGACTCAAACTTGCCGGCCGGCACCAGGGGGCTGCTGCTGCCAGGGCCCTGAATGGCAGGCACCGGCACCAGGCTGTCCACCGGGCAGACGAAGGCGGGCGGCTGGGTACCATCGCAGGGACCATCGCCGCTGCAGCCCAGACCACTGGCGTCATCCTTGAGAGCAGCCACATATTCGAGCGCTGGATCGAAAGGGGCGGTCGCATCGACCCGGCCCGTGGTGACGGTGGCCTTGCGGCGCAGGGTCATGTCCAGGGTCGAGACGTTGCCCGATACCCAGGCCGTGCCCGGATCCACCCCCACCTGGCCGAAGCTGTCCACAAGCTCGCTGCCGCGATAGAGCACCAGGGCGTCGTCACCGTTGAACACCAGGTTGCCGCTGGTCTGATTGGCCTTGGCCAGGATCTCGCTGCTGGCGGAGGGGTTGGCCAGCACCAGGCTGGCCCCCGGCGCCAGGGTGCCCTGCAGCGCCAGGCTGTTGGTGGGGGCCTCGGTGAGGGGTTTGCCGTTGGCATAGAGTGCCAACCGGTATTGGGAGAGGTCGATGATGCTGGAGCCCACATTGCTCAGCTCCACCGCCTTGTTGTTGCTGGATCCTTCCAGATATTCGCTGATAAGCAGTTGCGCCTGCGCCTGTCCAGCGAGCGCCAGCCCGACGGCCAGCGCCACGAGAGAGTGTCTTCCTGACATGGTCAGTTTCCTTTTTTTATTTGCAGTTCGTGTTATTGGCGCCCCGCGCAAGGCGGGCCGCAGCACCTTGGATGCAGCCATCAACGGGAGGCATGTCAGCCCCCGGCCGAAACTGCGCGCCCACTCTGCCCCGTCGGCGCCGGGGCTGCTGCGAGCTGGCTAACAATGACAACAAAATGTTGCGCCAAGGTGACGGGCAATACCCGAATGGGCAGTGTCTGCCATCGCTGCGCAGGAAACTGTCGCCCCCCCAGCCCCTGCTGGCGGCCTCTGTCAGGGATCGACATCGGCGCCGGGCCAGACGGGGGGAGCACTACGGCGGCCTCTGCCCGGTACCATTTCGTGAGCAACCCCACTCACAGACACTGGATCATGGGCAAATCCATGGGTGCCATACCGGGCGCCACTCCCTTCGTGGCCCGAGAAGGCAGAAAACCGGGGGATGAGACTCTCTCCTGGTGCTCTTGTGGAACCGGTTCCAGTAATGACAGAAATAACAAGAGAGGGGATGACACAAACGTTTGTTGCTTTTGCGCTCACGAATAGCAATAGTTCTCACTTTCTTTTTTGACCGTCTCTATTCTCGAGGTGTTACAAGATGTTTCTTCACCCCCTGGCAAAGTTGCTGCTGCTCGGCCAGCTCGTCCTGGTGAGCTGGATGGCGCAGGCCGCTCCCCCCGTTGAAGTGGAAGATGTGATGGGCCGCAAGGTCTCCCTCAGCCTTCCGGCAAGCCGCATCGTGCTCGGTTTCTATCCCGAGGATTACCTGGCGGTGGCCGGTGAAGGCGGGGCCGAACGCCTGGTGGGCATGTCCCTGGGCTGGTTCATGAAGTCCCGTCCCGCCATCTGGTCGCTCTATGTGGCCAGCCAGCCACAACTGGCCAAGGTCCCCGACCTTGGCAACGTGCAGGATCAGAGTTTCTCCATCGAGAAGACCCTGGCGGTCAAGCCCGACCTGGTGATCCTGGCGAAGTGGCAATATGAAGCCCTGGCCGCGGACCTGCCACGCCTTGAGCAGGCGGGGATCCCGGTGGTGGTCATCGACTACAACGCCCAGACCCTGGCACAGCACATGGCGAGCACCCTGCTGCTTGGCAAGCTGACCGGCCAGGAGGCCCGCGCCCGGAAGATGGCCGACGAGTACAAGGCCAAGATTGACACCATCACCTCCCGCATTGCCGCCGCGAAGCGCACGCCGCCCCGGGTCTACATCGAGCTGGGTGACAAGGGGCCGGCCGAGTACAGCTACACCTATGGCAAGGACATGTGGGGCGCCATGGCCCTGCTGGCCGGTGGCGACAACGTGGCCGCCCCCTTCGTCGATCGCTGGGGCCCCATCCACCCGGAACAACTGCTGGCGAGCAAGCCCGAGGTGATCCTGATGGCGGGCTACGAGAGCGTGAGCAGTGCTGTCGCCATGCAGGTGGGCCAGGATGTGTCGGCAGAGACCGTGCGCCAGCGTCTGCAAGGCTTTGCTGCCCGTCCGGGCTGGAGCGAGCTGCCTGCGGTGAAGGAGGGTCGCCTCTACGCGGTCTATCACGGCGCCACCCGCAGCATCATGGATGCCGCCCTCATCGAGTTCATGGCCAAGGCCCTCTATCCGGACCTCTTCCAGGATCTCGATCCCCTGGCCACCTATCAGGCGTTCTATCAGCACTACCTGCCCATCCGTCCCCAGGGCACCTTCATGCTGGGCATCAAGCAGGATGACGCAAGCTAACCCCGGCAATTCGGGTGCGGCCCACCTCGGCCACACCCTCTTCAGCAACCCTCTTGGATTGTGTGGGCGCCTCTTGCGGCGCCCGTTTCAGGATTGACATCATGAATGATTTGGCTGCCCTGCAGCAGACCCTCGCCCGGCAGCGGCAACGGGAGCGCCGTCGCTGGCACTGGCTCCTGCTGCTCACCCTGGTCCTGTGCATTACCCTGGTGCTCGACATCGCCACCGGCCCCTCCCTGCTGGCCCTGCACGACGTGATCGATGCCCTGGTTTCCCCCGCCCAGGCCGATCCCATGACCCGCACCATCGTCCACGACATGCGCCTGCCCATCGCCCTCATGGCCCTGGTGGTCGGAGCCTCCCTCGGCCTTGGCGGCGTGCAGATGCAGACCCTGCTGGACAACCCCCTCGCCAGTCCCTATACCCTCGGGCTCGCGGCGGCGGCGGGCCTGGGCGCGGCGCTGGCCCTCTACACCGGCGGCCTCGGGCTTCCTCCCCTGGTGGCCATCCCGGCCGGTGCCTTCATTGTGTGCATGTTTGCCGCCTGCCTGCTGTTTGGACTGGCCATGATGCGCCATGTCAGCAGCCAGACCCTGATCCTGGCGGGCATCGCCCTGCTGTTCCTGTTCCAGTCCCTGCTCTCCCTGCTGCAGTTCCTCTCCTCCCCCGAGCTCAACCAGCAGATCCTGTTCTGGCTGTTTGGCAGCCTGATGCGCACCACCTGGGACTCCCTGATCATCACCGCCGTCGTCACCCTGATCTGCACCCTGCTCATCTACCGGGATGCCTGGGCCCTCACCAGCCTGCGCCTCGGGGAAGCCCGCGCCCGCAGCCTCGGGGTCAACGTCGACAGGCTGCGCATGAAGACCCTGGTGCTGGTCGCCTTGCTCACCGCCACCGCCACCAGCTTCGTCGGCGTGATCGGCTTCGTCGGCCTGGTGGCCCCCCATATCGCCCGCATGCTGGTGGGGGAAGATCAGCGCTTTTTGATCCCCCTCTCCGCCCTGTGCGGCGCCTGCATGCTCTCGGCGGCCTCGGTGCTCTCCAAGTCCATCATTCCGGGAGCCCTCTTCCCCATCGGCATCGTCACCGCGCTCATTGGCGTGCCCTTCTTCATCTGGTTGATCCTCGGCAGGGGGCGTAAACGTGCTTGAAATATCCCGACTCTCCCTCTCCCTCGGCCAGCAGACCCTGCTGCGGGATCTCAGCCTCACTCTGCATCCGGGTCAGGTCCATGTGATCATCGGCCCAAACGGGACCGGCAAGACCTCCTTGATGCGCACCCTCTTTGGTGAACTGACCCCGGACAGTGGCGACATCCGCCTGGGGGACCAAAGTGCCCGCCAGATGACGCAGGCCAGGTGGCGCCAGCAGTTTGGCTACATGCCCCAGAACATCCAGCTGGAGCTGGACCTCAGCGTCATCGAAGTGGTGGTGCTCGGGCGCCTCGACAGCCTCTCCATGCGCCTCGCGGACGAGGACATACTGGCGGCCGGCCGCGCCCTGCAGGCGCTCGGCATCGCCCATCTGGCAGATCGCCCCCTCTACTCCCTGAGCGGCGGCCAGCGGCAGATGGTGCTCTTCGCCCAGGTGCTGCTGCGCGATCCCCGCATCATGATGCTGGACGAGCCGGTCAGCGCCCTGGACCTGCACCACCAGATGCAGCTGATGGAGCACCTGTGCCAGCAGACCCGGGTGCAGCAGTGGATCACCCTGGTGGTACTGCACGATCTCAACCTGGCGGCCCAGTTTGCCGATCAGCTGATCGTGCTGGCAGGGGGGGAGCTGCAAGCCTTCGGCCCCCCCGTCCGGGTGCTCGACGCCGCCCTCATCGAGCGCCTCTACCAGGTGCCGGTGGAGATAAGCCACGATCAGCGCGGCATCCCCTTCCTCAGAACCCTGCGAAAGACGTCATGACACGGCGCTGCATGACCCCGGCGACCTCCTCCCGACACGGTGGCGGGAGGCGACCATGAACGGCGCCTCCTACTGGCGGGACTGGCAGGGTATGAGCCCGGCCGCCCGCCTGCTCATCACCAACGGGCTCGCCTTCAACCTCGGCTTCTACATGATGATGCCCTTCCTCGCCCAGCACATGGGCAGCGGCCTGGGCCTGGCCGGCTGGGCCTGTGGCCTGGTCATGGGGATGCGGGTCTTCAGCCAGCAGGGGCTGTTCCTGTTGGGCGGCACCCTTGGGGATCGCATCGGCTATCACCCCGCCATCGTCTGGGGCTGCCTGGTGCGCTCCATAGGCTTCGTGCTGCTGGGCTGGGCCGAGTCCCTGCCCATACTGCTGCTGGCCGCCGCCCTCACCGGCTTTGCGGGGGCCCTGTTCACCCCCTGCGCCCAGGCCTACCTTGCCAGCGAATGCCACAACCCGAGCCAGCGTCAGCGCGCCTTCGCCCTGCACAATCTGGCCAGCGAGGCGGGCATGCTGCTCGGCCCCCTGGTCGGCCTCACCTTGACCCAGCAGAGCTATACCCTGACGGGGATCCTGGCGGCGAGCCTCTTCGCCCTGCTCGGGGTGCTGCAATACCGGGTGCTGCCCAAACGCCCGGTAAGCAGCCAGAGCCCCCGTGGCGCCATCTTGCGCCAATGGGGGGAGATAGTGCGCCAGCGCCCCTTTATGGGGTTCACCCTGCTGGCAGGCAGCTACCAGATCCTGTTCCACCAGCTCTATCTCGCCCTCCCCGCCCATATCCAGAGCCTGCCGGACGCCACCCAGCTGCTCGGCGGCGTCTTCACCCTCTCGGCGGTGATCGGTGTCGTGCTCCAGCTCCCCGCCTCCCGCCTGGTGGAGCGCCGCCTGGGAGTGCCGCTCGCCATGGGGCTGGGGATAGGCATGATGGGCCTGAGCTACCTGGCCCTGCCCCTGCTGGCACCCTGGCCGACGGCAGGCGTGTTGACGCAGGTGGCCCTGCTTTCCTTGGGCTCCATCCTCTGCTTCCCGCTCTTCGCCGCCCAACTGCCCCGCTACGCCCCCCCTGAGCAGCTCGGCAGCTACTACGGCTTCTATGCCAGCGCCGGGGGCTGCATGGCGCTCTTTGGCAACCTGCTCATCGGCTTTATGCTGGGGGATGCGGGCAGCCGCCCCGCCAACGCCATCTGGTGGCTGCTGGCCCTCGCCGGCCTGCTGGCTGGGGTTGGCCTCTATACCCAGTTGCGCAAGGATGGCCAGGTTCAGCCGGCCACCCATCAATAAACAGGGCGGCCAAGGCCGCCCGGTTTTATTCCCTTTCCTCCCCCTTCCACTCTCTGCCTTATCCGGCTAACCAGAACCTGTTTCAAGACCTTGCCAGATAAGCGAGCAAGCTCGGCTGTGCTCGATGAGCAAAGCAACATCGGACATGCACGATAGCGATAAAAAGGACGCCATCAGGCGTCCTTGCAGGTGAAAATAAGACCGGGTCAACTCCCCAGATGCAGCGCCAACCAGACCGCCAGCGGGATCACCACCACAGAGAGCGCATTGCCGCCGAGCACTATGCTGGCCACCTTGTCGGGCTGGCACTGGTACTGCTCGCACAGGATGTAATTCAATACCGCCGGGGGCAGTGCCACCGAGAGTGTCAGCAGCGGGATCCAGGCAGGCTCCAGGGGCAGCAGCCAGACGGCGAGCCCAAGGGAGAGTCCCCCCGCCAGCAGATAGAGCAGGTTGCACTTGAGGGCCAGCCCCAGATGACCCAGCTCCCCTTCCATCAGTCTCACCCCCAAGGCAAACAGCATCAGGGGCACCGCTATCTGGCCGAGCAGGGCGGTGCAGGTCACCAGGTATTCCGGCAGCGGGATATGCAGGTTGGCCACCAGCAGGCCGGCGAAGGCGGCCCAGAGCACCGGGCTTTTCAGCCAACCCCAGCGGGAGCTGCTGGCCGAGAGGATAAACATGCCCACCGTGAAGTGGAGCAGGTTGGAGAGCACGAACAGGATGACGATGGCGCCGAGCTGCTGCTCGCCAAAGGCGAGCACCATCAGCGGAATGCCGAGATTGCCCGTGTTGCGAAACATGGCGGGCAGGATCAGGGCCGCCCGTGCTATCTCCTTGGGCCTCAGCAGGGCGAGCAGCAGGCCGGGGAGCAAAATCACCAGGGCGCCGGCCGCGACAAGCGGCAGGTGCGCCGCCAGATCCAGCGGGTATTTCACCAGGGCCGAGAAGACCAGCGCCGGGGTAAAGAGCTCGATATTGGCCCGGTTGATGTAACTCAGGTCGCCACCCGGTCGCAGCCGCCCATAGAGGGCGCCAAGGCCCGCCACCGCAAACACCGGGATGACGATATTGAGCAGGGCGCTGAACATGGGGGCTCCCGATCAGAGTTCGCGGGCCGGACGTCCCATCAGCACCACGGGATCCAGGGTGACCTCCTGGCTGCCGTTGCTGACCCAGAGCTGGCCGTCGGAGATGGTGCAGGTGAGCTGCATGGTGCGCTCCACCATGGCCGCCAGCGGCAGGGTCTGGCTGTCGGAGAGCTCGATGACGCTCAGGTTGTCGTGCAGACCGAGCTTGCCCTGGTTCTGCTTCCACCAGACGCTGGTGCCACGGCCGCCGTAGAGGTAGAGCACCACCTGGCGGGAGCGGTTGCACGCCTTCTTGAGGCGCTTCTCGTCCGGCTGGCCCAGCTCAATCCAGAGTTCAATCTCGTCGGAGTAGTTCTTGCGCCAGAGCTCGGGTTCGTCGTCGGCAGAGAGCCCCTTGGTGAACTCCAGCCGCTCGGCGGCATGCCAGGCGAAGGCCGCAAGACGGATCATCATGCGCTCGTCGGTCTCGGAGGGGTGACGGGCCAGGGTGAGGGAGAAGTCCTGATAGAGATTGCGATCCATGTCAGACAAGCTGATCTGGGCCTTGAAGATGGTTGCCTTGAGCGCCATAGAAGTCGTGAACACCTGATAAAAGAGAAAGGGGCGGACATGCCGGGCATCAGTGTAATCAAAATGGCCGCCGGGTTCGACCGTCTTGAGCTCCCTTTACCCTATCAGGGTCGGGATAAGTGCTTCAGGAGACACAAAAAACAAATGCCAGTCCGAGGACTGGCATTTGGCGGCATGAACGAGAGTGACTCACTTCTCGGCGGACTTGACCCCGAAGGCATTGAGCAGCAGGCAGCAGGTGACTGCCACGGCCACGAAGCCACTCAGAAAGATAAAGGGCATGGCCCCGTATCCCAATATGTTCCAGATGGTTTGTTCGAGCAGACTCATAGTGTGTCCTTCATCCAGTGAAATGGGTGTCCCTTTCGCGACGGGGTAGTCCCCGCTCCTGATAAGGCTATTTGACCTCAACCCGCGCCTGAGTCCTATGCCACCAAAGTAATAAATGGGGCACCAGTTTGCGCCAGATCAATAATTTAGCCCCTTGTCACCCCGTTTTCCGCTCCCCGGGGCCCCTGGCTTGGACAAAAAAGGCGGGGCGACCCAGGGCCGCCCCGCCTGTTTGTCACGCAGACGCCTCAGCCGTAGAAGCGCTGCTGCTCCGCCGCCATCGCCTTGAGCCGCGCACAGGGGGCAAAGCGGTCGCCGAAGCGCTTCTGATGGTGCTCGAGGCGCCCCACCAGATAGTCGATGCCGAGGCTGTCCATGTAGCGGAAGGGGCCGCCCAGGAACGGCGGGAAGCCGATGCCGAAGATGGCGCCGATGTCGCCGTCCCGGGCCGAGGCCACCACGCCGCTGTCGAGCGCCATGGCCGCCTCGTTGAGCATCAGCAGCACGCAGCGCTCGGCGATCTCCTGCCTGGCCAGTCTGGCCTGGGGCTTGACGCCGAGCACGTCGTAGACGCTCGCGTCCACCGTCTTCTTGCCCTCCTTGCCGGTGAGCCGGTTGCGCGGCGCCGCCTTGCCATAGAGGTAGAAGCCCTTGCCGTTCTTGCGCCCCTTGCGATCGTCTTCCAGCAGCTTGTCAAACGCCTTGGGGGCCTGGAACTGCTCGCCACCCAGCTCCTTTTCGAGGATGGGGGAGATCTTGGCCCCCACGTCGATCCCCACCTCGTCCAGCAGGGTGATGGGGCCCACCGGGAAGCCGAAGTCGAGCAGGGCGCCGTCCAGCACCTCCACCGGCTCCCCTTCCAGCACCAGGCGGGCCGCCTCGTTCATGTAGGGGGCCAGGATGCGGTTGACGTAGAAACCCGCCTCGTCCTTCACGACGATGGGGGTCTTGCCTTGGGCCCGGGCGAACGCCAGGGTGGTGGCCACCGTCTCGGCACTGGTGCCCGCGTGGGGAATGATCTCGGCGAGCGGCATCTTGTCCACCGGGCTGAAGTAGTGCAGCCCCACCACCCGCTCCGGATGCGTCGCCGCCGAGGCGATCTGGTGGATGGGCAGGGAGGAGGTGTTGGAGGCAAACACCGTGTGCTCAGCGCACTCGCGCTCCACGTCCTGCACCATCCGGTGCTTGAGATCGATATCCTCGAACACCGCCTCCACCACCATGTCGACCCGGTGGAAGCCGGAGTAGTCCAGGGTGCCGGTGAGCAGGCTCATCTGTTTCTCCAGTTCGCTGCGCAGCAGTTGGCGACGCTTGAGCTTCCTGGCCAGGATGTCGTAGCTGTAGCGCATGGCGTTGCCGATGCCGGCGCTCGCCACATCCTTGATCCGCACCGGCACTCTCGCCTTGGTGGCGGTGACGAAGGCGATGCCGCCCCCCATCAGGCCGCCCCCCAGCACGGCCGCATGGGCCACCTTGCGGGGCTCGGCCCCCTGATAGCTCACCTCTTTCTTCATCTCTGTGGTGGCGAAGAAAATAGAGCGCAGGGCGGCGGATTCCGGCGTCATCACCAGCTCGCCGAAGTGGCGGGCCTCGGCCAGCAGACCGGCCTGCATCCCCTCCTCCACGCCGATGCGCACCACCTCGATGATGCGCTCCGGCGCCGGGTAGTTGCCCCGGGTCTTCGCCTTCACCCCCTTGCGGGCCTGATCGAACAGCACCTTGCGCCCAAGCGCGTTGGTCTCCAGCACCTTGCCCTGCAGATCCCGCTTCAGGCGGTGGCGCGGCTTGCCCTTCTTGGCGAGCTTGATGGCGGCTTCCAGCAAAATGGAGGTGGGCACCATGTCATCCACCAGCCCGAGTTTCTTGGCCTGCTTGGCCCGCACCTGCTTGCCGGTCAGCATCAGATCCAGCGCCTTGGCCACCCCGATGAGGCGCGGCAGACGCTGGGTGCCGCCGGAGCCCGGCAGCAGGCCGAGCTGCACTTCCGGCAGCCCCAGCACGGTTTTAGCGTGATCGGTCACCACCCGGCCATGGCAGGCGAGCGCCAGCTCCAGCCCGCCGCCGAGGCAGGGGCCGTGGATGGCGGCGATCACCGGTATGCCCAGGGATTCGATCTCGGCGAACACTTCCTGCCCGGCTTTCGACAGCGCCTCGGCGTCCTGGGCGCTGGTGCAGGCCGCCAGCATGGCGATGTCGGCCCCCGCGATGAAGGAGTCCTTCTTGCCGGAGACGATCACCAGGCCGATCAGATCCCCGTTCCCCCGCACCTCGGCCAGCAGAGTGCGGATCTCGTCTGCAAAGGAGGCCTTCAGGGTGTTCATGCTCTCACCGGGCACATCCATGGTCAGGATGCCGATGCCGTCTTTGCGAATTTCCAGGGAAAAAGTCTTCTCGCTCATCATTCCACCTCCAGCACCATGGCCACACCCAGCCCGCCCGCCGCACAGGCGGTATTGAGCCCCAGTCCCCCGCCCCGACGCCGCAGCTCGTGCAGGGTCTGGGTGATCATGCGCGCCCCGGTGGCGGCAAAGGGGTGACCAAAGGCCAGGGAGCCGCCGAGCACGTTGAATTTGTCCATGTCCACCTCGCCGATGGCCTGATCCCGGCCCAGCTTGTCACGGGCAAATTCGGCACTGGCAAACATCTTGAGGTTCGCCAGGGTCTGGGCGGCGAAGGCTTCGTGCATGTCGATGAGGGTGAGATCAGCCAAGGTGATGCCCGCGCGGTCCAGCGCCAGCGGCGTGGCGTAGGAGGGGCCCATCAGCATGTCCTGCCACACGTCGATGGCGGAGAACGCGAAGCTGCGAATGTAGCCCAGCGGCTCCAGACCGAGCTCGCGGGCACGCCCTTCACGCATCATCAGCACGGCGGCGGCGCCGTCGGTGAGCGGAGTGGCGTTGGCGGCGGTCACCGAGCCGTGAGCCCGGTCAAACACCGGCTTGAGCTTGGCGTAGCTCGCCAGATCCGAGCCTTCGCGGATGTTGTTGTCCCGCTCCAGCGGCGACTTGTAGGGGGGCACGTGGGCGGTGAACACCTCGCCACTCAATTTACCCTGCGCCCAGGCTTCTGCCGCCAGGGTGTGGGAGCGGTGGGCCAGCGCATCTTGCGCCTCGCGGCTGATCTGATGGGTCTTGGCCATCTGCTCGGCGGTCTGCCCCATGGAGAGACCGGTGGAGTACTCGGCCACGGCAGGGGGCACCGGCAGCAGGTCCTTCAGACGCAGGCGGCGCAGAATATTGAAACGCTGCTGAAGGTTGCGCGCCTTGTTGAGATCCACCAGGGCGCGGGCCAAAGACTTGCTGACCCCGATGGGCAGTACGGAAGAGGAGTCGGCGCCGCCGGCGATGGCGATGTCCACCGTGCCGGCCATGATGGACTCGGTGACGTTGGCCACCGCCTGGAAGCTGGTGGCACAGGCACGCGACACGCTATAGGCATCGGTGCTGACGCTCATGCCGGTGCCGAGCACGATCTCACGGGCGATGTTCGGCGCTTCCGGCATCTGCACCACCTGGCCGAACACCAGTTGGTCGATGAGCATGGGATCGAGATCGGTGCGAGCGAGCATCTCGCTCACCACCAGTTTGCCGAGATCCACCGCAGGCACGCCGTGAAAAGCGGTGGCCTGCTTGGCAAAGGGGGTGCGCAGACCCGCCACGACGGCTATCCGTTCGCCCTGGCGAGTCGTCAGTTTCAATGGCTGTTTCATCCTGGCTCCTTGGGTTGAAAAGGCAGAGGTCAGACCTCATTGCGCCACATCTTAACAATCCGCTCACAACTTTCATACAGCTGATTGAAACTAAATTGTCCCCATCTTGCCACCCTCCCTCGCCCTTGCGGGCCAACTGGGGTATAAAAAGATCAACTTCCATAAAAACAACGGGTTTATCGCATGGCAGCGGCCGAGTTCAGAGCACTTGGAGACTATCTGGGCAGCCAGATCCTGGGACAGGGGCCCCTCATCGAGGGGCTCTTGATCGCCCTGTTATGTGAAGGACATGTGCTGATCGAGGGGGCGCCTGGCCTCGCCAAGACCCGGGCCGTCAAGGCGCTGGCCGGGGCGGTGGAGGGTCGCTTCTCCCGCATCCAGTTCACCCCGGATCTGCTCCCTGCCGATCTCACCGGCAGCGAGGTGTTCCATCCCCAGGATGCCAGCTTCGTGTTTCAACCCGGCCCCCTCTTCAACCACCTGGTGCTGGCGGACGAGATCAACCGGGCCCCGGCCAAGGTGCAGTCCGCCCTGCTGGAGGCCATGGCCGAGCACCAGATCACCGTGGGCAAGAAGAGCTGGCGCCTGCCGCCGCTCTTTATGGTGGCCGCCACCCAGAACCCCATAGAACAAGAGGGCACCTACCCCCTGCCGGAGGCCCAGCTCGACCGCTTCCTGCTCAAGCTGCTGGTGGACTACCCCAGCCCCGCCATGGAGCTCGCCATCCTCCAGCTCAACGCCCGGGGCGACGCCCTGCCGCCACCGCCATTGACCCTGAGCCAGGCCGATCTGCTCTCGGCCCGCACCGCGGTGCAGGCCGTGCAGATGCAGGGGCGCCTCGAGCACTACCTGGTGCAGCTGGTCTGCGCCACCCGCCCAGGCTGCGGCCTGTGCCCCGAGCTCGAACCCCTTGTCGCTGTGGGAGCCAGCCCCAGGGCCAGCATCGGATTGGCCCGCGCCGCCCGTGCCCGCGCCTGGCTTGCGGGGCGTGACTTCGTGCTGCCCGAGGACATCCAGCTGCTGGCCCCCGCCGTGCTGCGCCACCGCCTCATCCCCAGCTACCAGGCCCTGGCGGACAACCTGGACAACGAGGCGCTGATCGCCCTGCTGCTGGATGCCGTTCCATGCCCCTGAGCCTTCGTCAGCCCATGGTCTCCTCGCCCCCGAGGCCCCGGCAGTCATGACCCGTGCCGCCGAGCCCCGGGATCACCCCGACATCGCCCTCACCCTCGACCGCCTGCTGGCGGTGCGGCTCTGGGCGCGGCAGGGCGAGCGGGCCCGCATTCACCAGGCGCGCCAGGGACGCGTCAGGCGCCAACCTGGCCTGAGCTTTCGCGAGCTGCGCCTCTATCAGGCCGGAGACGAGGTGCGCCACATCGACTGGCGGGTCACCGCCCGCCTCGGCCGCCCCCACACCCGCCTCTACGGGGAGGAGCAGGAGCAGGCCCACTGGTTGCTGCTGGATCTCTCCCCGGCCATGTACTTCGGTTCCCGCGCCCAGCTCAAGGCCCGCCTCGGCTGCGAGCTCGCGGCCGCCCTGCTCTGGCAGGGGGAGAAGCAGGCCAACACCCTGATCTGTCACGGCATGGACACCCGTCCCCTGCACCAGCGCGGCCCCCTCATCCCCTTGCTGGAGGCGCTCTGCCACCACTACGAGGCGGGGCTGGATCGCGCCCCCCAGCCCCAACTCCTGGCCCAGACCCTGGCGCGGCTCACCCTGCCCCATGGCGCCAGGCTGACCCTGATAAGCCACCACCAGGCGCCGGACAAGACGCTGTGCCAGCAGTTGCAGCGCCTTCGCCTGCGCCACGACATCCACTACTGGCAGATCCGGGACCCCCTGGAGGCGGCCCTGCCCGATCAGGGGCAACTGGCGGTGCAATCGGGCAGGCGCAGCGGCTGGCTCGATGGGGGGCAACCCCGCTTTCGCGCACGCTATCAGGCAGCGGCCAGGGAGCAGGCGGCGGCCAGCCAGCAGCAACTGCTGCCCCTGGTGACACGCCTCTACCGCCTCGACAACGGCGCATCGCTGCAACGCCAGTGGCAGGAGGGTGGATGCCGTCTGTTCTGAACGCCGCCCCCGGGAGCGGGCCGACTTCCCCGTCGACCCCCTTGCAGGGGATCCAGGCCCAGCTTCGCGACATCCATCCGGGGCCGTCCCTCGAGACCGAGCTCGATCCCCGCCTGCCTGCCCTGGGGTGGCTGCTGATCGCGGCCATCGCCGCCTGGCTGATCTGGGCCACGGTGCTCACCCTGTGGCGCCAGCGCCGCTGGGCGCGCCAGATCGAGTGGCAGGCCGACGATCTCGTGCCAAGGCTGCACGAGACGCTGCGGGAGGCGGCCATGGCCCGCTGGCCCGAGGCGGCCTCCCTGCAGGGAGAGGACTGGCTCGCCTGGCTCGACGAGAAGGGCGGCGGCGATTTTGGCCAGTTTGCCTCCCAGTGGCCCCGCTGGCTCTATGGCTCACAGAGGCCCAACGAGGGACAACGGGCAAGGCTGCGCCGCGCTTACCTCAGCTGGGGGCGCCGCTGCGTCAGCAGGCCGGGGCTGCCGTCACTGAGACGGGACGCAGGACGCGCCCGGAGGGTGCCATGATCCTCGCCTGGCCCTGGTTCGCCCTCGCCCTGGTCCTGCCGCTGCTGGTGCGCTTCGGCCTGCCGCCCCTGGCAGGGGGAGGCCGCGCCAGGCTCTCCCATATCGGTTTTCCCCTGCTCCAGCCCCAGGCGGGGCAGCCGTTCTGGCGCATGGCGCTCTGCTGGTGCGCCCTGGTGCTGGCCCTGTGCCGCCCCCAGTGGCAGGAGGCCCCCGTCATCCACTACCATAGCAGCCGGGATCTCATCCTGGCGGTGGATCTCTCCGACAGCATGCGCACCCAGGACATGCTGGACGAGGGGGAGCAGAAAGACAGGCTGGCCGCGGTGCGCCAGCAGATCGACGGGCTCATCGCCGCGCGGCCTGGCGATCGCATCGCCCTCATCGTCTTCGCCGATCACGCCTATCTGCTCTCCCCCCTGACCCAGGAGACCGGGGCCCTGCTCGCCCTCACCCGCGAGCTCGACTTCGATCTGGCAGGGCGCACCACGGCCCTCGGCGAAGCCCTGCTGCTGGCCCGCCAGCACGCCGACCCCACACGCCCCACCGCCCTGCTGCTGGTGACTGACGGGCGCAACACCTCGGGCAACGCGGATCCCCTGACCGAGGCCAGACTGGCCGCGGCCGCCGGCATCCGCCTCTATACCCTGGGGGTGGGCGCCGATCCCGACACCTTTGCCGCTCCAGCAGGGGACGCCGATCCCAGCGCCGAGCTGGATGAAGCCCTGCTGCAGCAGCTGGCCCGGCTGGGGCAGGGCCGCTATTTTCGCGCCCGCAACCAGGGGGAGCTGACCGCCATCAACCAGGCCCTCGACGCCCTGGAGCCCGCCGCCCGTCCCCAGACCCTCTATCGACCCCGCCAGGAGCTCTACCCCTGGCCACTGGCCCTGGCCTGGCTGCTGCTGGCTTGGCCCGCCCGCTGGCCGGGGCGTCTGCGTCCGACAGGGGAGTGGCCCCATGGGTGATCATTCCCCCCGGAGGGCCCCCTGATGGAATTCACCCTGCTGCGCCCGCTCTGGCTTCTGGCACTGATCCCCTGGCTCTGGCAGGGGTGGCGGCGCCGTCGCTCACCCGAGCTGCTCTCCCCCGCCATGCAGGCCTATCTGCTGCCGGCCCGGCGCCGGGCCATTCCCTGGCTCTGGCTCGCCTGTCTGCCGGTGATCCTGGCGCTCTCGGGCCCCGCCCTGCGCCAGCAGAGCCTCGCCATCCAGAGCCCGGCCCTGGATCTCTGGCTGCTGGATCTCTCCGACTCCATGCAGGCGCAGGATCTGCCGCCGGACAGGGCGACCCGGGTACGGCTGCAACTGCGGGAGATGCTGGCGGCCACCGACACCCGGCAGGCACCCCATCCCCTCGGCCTCATCCTGTTTGCCGGGGATGCCTACCTCGCCATGCCGCCGACCCGGGATCATCAGGCCGTCGCCCTGCTGCTGCCGGACCTGCGCCCGGCCATCATGCCCATTCAGGGCAGCGCCCCCGAGCGGGCCGTGGCCCTGGCCCTCGCACAGATCCCCCCAGGCCAGTCCGCCCGCCTGCTCCTCGTCACCGACGGCCTGTCGCAGACGCAGCGCGAACGCATCGCCGCCCTCTGGCCCTGTCTGGACGACCTCTTCTGCCCCAAGGGAACCCCCCCCCGCCTCGACATTCTGCTGGCCAGCGGCGGCCAGGAGACACAGCTGCCCGCCGCCGAGCACAGGCAGCTCGGAAGCCCCACCCTGCCGGCCCCCGACGCGGCGGCCATGGCGCGGCTCGCGGCCAGCACTGGGGGGACGCTGCAGTGGCTGCAGGCAGGCCAGCCCCGCTTCGCCCCCCTGCCCATGAGCCAGACCCTCACCCAGGTGCAGTCCCGGGATCTCGGCCCCTGGCTGCTGATCCCCCTGCTGCCCCTGGCGCTGCTGGCGCGCATCGGCGCCCACTGGCTGATCGTGCTCATGGCCATCGGCCTCTGCCCGCCTCCCCTGCAGGCGGCTGGCTCCTGGCAGGACCAGCAAGGCTGGCGCGCCTTCCAGCAGGGCCGCTATCAGGAAGCGGCCAGGACCTTCCAGGATCCCGTCTGGCAAGGCAACGCCTGGTACAGGGCCGGCGACCATGCCAGGGCCGTGGCCGCCTATGGCCGCGCCGACAGCGCCACCGCCCATTACAACCGCGGCAATGCCCTGGTCTGGCTCGGGGATCTCGCGGCGGCCGAGCAGGCCTATCTGGCCGCCCTCAAGCGGGAGCCCGGCCATCAGGATGCCCTGCACAACCTGGCCCTGCTGCGGGCCGGCGCGCCCCAGGCAGCCCCCCAGGCACAGCCCGCCGATCCCGGCGAGCGTCCCGACCCTTCGAACGCATCGGATAGCCCCCGCCCTCCTGCCCCCCCCGTGCTGCTGCTGGAGCAGCGCCTGCGCAAGGAGGCCCAGCGCCGCCCCCTTCTCAAGGTGGAGGAGCCCTGGTGATCCCCTGCGTTCGCTCATGCCTCTCATCTGTCCACGCCTGGACCGGCTGGCTGCTGGTTGTCCTCCTGCTGGCCTTGCCGGCACAGGCCGCGCCCCCTCGCGTCGAGCTGCTGCCGGGGGCAAAGGAGAGCGACTGGCTGCTCATCGTCGAAGCCGACGGGGAGCGGCGCGATGACGAGCTCGACCTGCGCCCCCTGCTGCGCCAGTTTGCGGTGGGCCGGGTCAGCATCAGCCGCGTCCATACCCAGACCCGCCGCCTGACCCGCTGGCAGATCCCCCTGCACCTGCTGGACACCAGCCCGCGCCTCGTGCCCCCCCTGCCCCTCGGAACCGAATTCACCCCGCAGCGCCCCCTGACGGCACGCCGGGCAGTCGGCACCCTGGTGCCCCTCCCCGCGCAGCTCGTCTCCCCCGTCGAGCTGCAGGCCCAGGTGCTGCACCAGGGCCCCCTCTACCCGGGCCAGCCCTTCATCTATCAGTTGAGCCTGTGGCTGCCGGCCAACCTGGAGGCCCCCCATCTCGGCGAGCCCACTGCCCCCGCCTTCACCATCCGCCGGCTCGGCGACGATCGCTGGGAGTCCCCCGCGAGCCCCGGCATGCCCGGGCGCCTGACCCGCAAGTGGCTGCTGCAGGCCAGGGAGCCCGGACAGCACGCCATCGAATCCCCCCGCCTGGAGGGACGGCTGCCGGACGCCGCCGCGCCGACGGGGACGGAGGAGCGGCTGTCCGCCAGGGCGACCACCCTCTTCGTCAAGGTGGACAAGGCGCCGCTGGAGCCGGTGGCAAGCAGCCTGGTACTGCGCCAGCAGCTCAGTCCGCCCCGGGCCCGGGTCGGCGAGCCCGTGATCCGCACCCTCACCCTGGTGATGGAGGGAGGGGACGGCAGCCGCCTGTCCCCGCTCCCGGCACCGCCTCTGCCCGCCGGCCTCTCCATGCAGCCGGACGGCGAGCAGCAGCAGGAGCGCTTCGTGGCCGAAGGGGTGCTGCGCTTCGAGCGCCAGTGGCGCCAGGCCCTGACCGCAGGGGCGGCGGGTTCCTATGCGTTGCCGGCGCAGACCCTGCGCTGGTTCAACACCCGGAGCGGGCGCATCGAGGAGGCCCAACTGCCCGCACAGATCCTGGTGTTCGAGGCCGGCGCAGGCGAGGCCGCCGCCCCGCCGCCGGGTACGCAGAGCCTCTACTGGGTGGTGATGGCGATCTTGCTGCGCGCCTGGTGGCGGCGCTGGCCACGCTGGCTCGCCTTCTATCGCCTGCAGCGCGCCCTCGCCGCCCGCGCGCCGGACGCGGCCAGACGGGCCCTGCTGGCCTGGGCGGCGCTGCGCTGGGGTACCCCCTGCCAGCACCTGGCCAGCCTGCCCTGTCACCGGGCCCCCGTCATGGGCCCCCTGCTTGACGGGCTGGATCGGGCCTGTTTCGGCCCGCCTCAGGCCGTCGGCGACACGCTGCACTGGCAGGCGCTGGCCCGGGAGCTGTGCACCCGGGAGACCTTTGCGATAGCCTATGCTCTTGGCAAGCTGGCCTGGCGACGTTCCTGACGCCTGCCGGGAGCCACTCATGCAAAAGGACATCCCTTCATGGCGTTAGGTTTTTTTAGAAAAAAGAAGGCGGGAACGGGAAAGGATCCCTCGGCCAACCCGGTCTATCAGGAGATGGCAGACAGACAAACCAAATACGAGGCCCTGGTGCACGCCCTGCACGGGGACATCTACCGCTACGCCTACTGGCTGTGCCGGGATCCGCAAATCGCCGAGGATCTGGTGCAGGAGACCTTCCTGCGCGCCTGGAAGGGGATCGACACCCTGCAGGATGACAAGGCCGCCAAGGCGTGGCTCATCACCATCTTGCGGCGGGAGAATGCCCGTCGTTTCGAGCGCAAGCAGTTCGATCTCGTCGATCTCGACGAGCATCCCCAGCGCGATCAGGCCGCCCTGCACAACGAGCAGGAGATGGAGCACGAGTGGCTGAGGCGCCACATCGCCCGCCTGCCCGCCGAGTATCGGGAGCCCCTGTTGCTGCAGATGCTTGGGGGATTCAGTGGCGAGGAGATCGCCGAGCAACTCGGCCTGAACAAGAACACCGTCATGACGCGGCTGTTTCGGGCCCGCAACCAGATCAAAGAGGCCATGGAGTCTGCGCAGCAACAGAGAGGACACACCAATGGATGAGCTTGAATTTCGCCGCCGGGCCATCACCCATCCCTCGGACAGGGATCCCGCCTTTCTGGAGGCCGCAGAGACCTCCCCTGCCAATCGCAAGCACCTGGAGGAGATGAAGCAGCTCGACCGGCAGCTGCGCCGCACCCTGGAGGTGGAGGTCCCGGCCGGGCTCGCCGACCGGATCCTGCTCAGGCAGGCGGTGGAGGCCAGCGACGAGGTCGTGGTCCCCCTCACCCCTGCGGCCCCGCGCCGCACCTGGCGCCCCGTCGCCATCGCGGCCTCGGTCGCCTTCCTGCTCGGCCTGAGCACCCGCTGGATCAGCTGGCCCCCGGCCTCCGAACCCTTCTCGCTGGCCCAGGTCGCCATGGCTCACGTCTACGGCGAGGAGCCCTTCATCCACGATGTGGACGAGAAGGTGAGCCTGCAGACCATCAACGCCAAGATGGAAAAATATGGCGCCACCCTGACGGACATGCAGGGCATGACGGTGACCTATATCAATCACTGTGCCTTTTATCAGGGGCCGGCCCTGCACATGGTGATCCAGGGCAAGATGGGGCCTGTCACCCTGTTCCTGGTGCCCAAGCACCTGCCACTGGCGATCCAGCCCGATTTTGCCGATGGTCGGCTCAAGGGGGAGATACTGCCGCTCAAGGGGGCCAACATGGTGCTGATCGGCGACATGCAGGAGCCGCTCGCCCCCGTTGCCCGGCAGATCGAGTCCCACCTGCAGTGGTCCATTTAACAGATCTTAACCCTGGCTGACCGGAACCGGTGCCACGCAAAAACACAGGCAGATACCCTCAATGTCTGCCTGTTCATCTCAGAATCCCCGCACGTTCCCGCTTCTTGCCTCTCTGACATCACATTTTTGCCATTTATTTTGAATGACACGAACGAAACCCTTTGTTTCTTATTTATCCAATAATGGATAAAACAGACCAATAAAACGGCAAATTCAAACAAATGATTAACACAATGGAAACTTTTATGTATTCTGCTGTCACTGGTCTGATTTCTTACCTCCTACCAGATCCATAGAATCACGCCAGAAATGTATGGGAAGAAGCTGACATAACAACAGATCTTGTCGCCTACAGCGGCCAAAGAGCCGCGATGTCGACAGAAAATCTGCTACAAAGAGAGAACACTATGACGACTGCCTTTTTCAAGAAAAGCCTGATCGCTACGGCCATGACCCTGGCCAGCACCCAGACCTTCGCCGCCGCGTTCCAGCTGAACGAGCACTCGGCCTCCGGTCTGGGCCGTGCCTATGCCGGTGAAGCCGCCATCGCCGACAATGCAGCCGTGCTGTCCCGCAACCCGGCAGCCATGACCACCTTCGACAAGATGGCTCTGTCTGTCTCCGGCACCTATATCAAGCCCGACGTGGACGTGGCAGGCGACATCTATGCCGGTCCGACCAAGCTGGCACCGTCCAGCGAGAGCGACATCGCCCCCGATGCCTTCGTGCCGGCCAGCTACTTCATCCAGCCCCTGAACGATCAGTGGGCCTGGGGCATCGGCCTGTTCTCCAACTACGGCCTCTCCACCGAGTACTCCAAGACCTTCGCGGCCGGTGCCGGTGCCGGTGACACCGAGCTGGTCACCCTGAACATCAACCCCAACATCGCCTATCGCATCAACTCCAACTTCAGCGTCGGCGCCGGTATCAACGCCGTCTATGCCCAGGCCGAGCTGAACCGCTATGCCGGTGCGCTGGCTGCCGCCATCCCGGGTGCCAACTCCGATACCCGCCTGGCGCACCTGAAGGGCGACACCTGGGGCTTTGGCTGGAACGTCGGCACCCTGTACGAGATCAACGAAAACCACCGCCTCGCCCTGACCTACCGCTCCCAGGTGGACTTGAGCTTTGACGGCGACTTCCAGGGCGCCACCTCCGGCAACCGCGTCGTCGACGGCAACCTGAAGCTGGATCTGCCGGCCCAGGCCGAATTCGCCGGTTACCACCGTCTGAACCAGCAGTTCGCGGTGCACTACTCAGTGAACTGGACCGACTGGAGCGCCTTCCAGGAGCTCAAGGCCACCAGCAGCAACTGTGCCGGCGGTGTCTGCCTGCAAAAGGACGAGAAGTTCAAGGATTCCGCCCGCTACGCCTTGGGCGGCACCTGGTACGTCAACCCGTCCTGGGAAGCCCGCATCGGCTTCGCCTATGACAACAGCCCCATCGAGCCGGAATACCGCAGCCTGAGCATCCCCGACTCCGACCGCGTCTGGTACAGCGCCGGTGCCACCTACCACATCGATCAGGACATGAGCGTCGATTTCGGCATGGCCTACCTGGACGGCAAGGAAGTGGACGTGAACGAAGGCCTGCGCAGCCACGGCGACGCCCTGCGCTGGAAAGGCACCTCCCACGGCAACGCCTTCCTGGCCTCCGCCCAGTTCAACATGAAGTTCTGATTTCATCGCCATCAAAGAGAGCGCCCCAGGGCGCTCTTTTTTTATACCAGGGCCCTGTTTCGGCGCACACATGTAGCAAACAACTGTTCTCTTTTCGTTTTTTATCAATCTGTTATAGCCATGCCTGCCAGCATTTAATCCCGTTTTGCTCCCCTGGCCACGCCGCCCGTTGCCTTACTGGTCGTACCATATAAAATCCCGGCCCCAACCGAATAACAGAATGAACGTCCAGTTCACTCCGAGGACAAGCCATGCATCCGACCATCAAACCCTCCCTCATCGCCCTGCTGCTGTTGTCTGGCCATGCCCAGGGCGCCGGCTTCCAGCTGGCGGAGCAATCGGCCACCGGCCTGGGGCGTGCCTTCGCAGGCGAAGCCGCCATCGCCGACAATGCCAGCGTGCTCGCCCGCAACGCCGCCACCATGACCCGCTTCGATCGCACCGCCTTCTCCGGTGGCGTCATCCATATTCAGCCCGACGTCAACATCGAGGGAGTGACCCGGGTCCCCACCGCCACGGGGCCGGTGGCCCTCGACGCCAGCGCCCACGACATCGCGGACAATGCCTGGGTCCCCAACGCCTACCTCATCCTTCCCCTGAATGAACAGTGGTGGCTGGGTCTGGCGGCAACCTCCTACTACGGCCTCGGCATCCAGATGCCGGATAACTACAACGCCGGCCACTTCGGCAACGTTTCCGACATCAAGACGGTGGATCTGGGGGCCTCCCTGGCCTACCGCATCAGCGACAGCTGGAGCCTCGGGGCCGGCCTCTCCGCCATCCATGGGGAGGGGGAAGTGGGCGGCACCTTCCCCTCCAACAACAAGATAGCCAAGCACCTCAAGGGGGACGGCTGGGCCCTCGGCTGGCACCTGGGCACCCTGCTTGAGCTGTCACAGGCCACCCGCATCGGTCTCTCCTATCGCCACGACGTGAACCTGACCCTCTCAGGCGACGCCGTCGGCACGGATCTGCAGGGTCGCACCTTCACCGACACCGGCAGCCTGGATCTGCCCCTGCCCGCCACCGCCGAGCTGGCCCTGTTCCATCAGCTGACCCCGTCCCTGGCGCTGCACTCGAGCATCAACTGGACCAACTGGAGCAAGTTCGTGCAGCTCGAATCCGAGCTCGATCACTATGGCACCATGCATATCAAGGACGAGCACTGGGAAGACAGCTGGCGCTACGCCCTCGGCCTGACCTACCAGCCGGCGCCCCAGTGGCAGCTGCGCTCCGGCCTTGCCTATGATCGCAGCCCGGTGCCCGCCGATCGCCGCACCATCTCCATCCCCGACTCGGACCGGATCTGGTACAGCGCCGGGGTGGGCTACCAGATAGATCGCAATCTGTCGCTGGACGTCGGCCTCACCCTGATCGACGGCAAGAAGGTGGATGTGAGCGAGACCCTGCAGCTCAAGCCCGGCGTGCCGCAAACCACCTCCACCTTCCAGGGCACTTCGGAAGGGGACGCCTGGCTGGCCGGCCTGCAGCTCAACTACCTCTTCTGACCCCAAATCCTGCCGTGCAACACTCTGCCAGTTGTTGACCGTCTCGACCCGCTCGACACTGGCATAGTGATCCGCTTCACCATAGAATCAAGCCTGCACCCATGGTGGAGAGATGCATGTATTCCTATGTAGCAAGGCAGCCCATTCTGGATCGGGAGTTGAGAACCCAAGCCTATGAGCTGCTGTTTCGCGACAGCCTGGACAACGTGTTTCCCCCCGTCTCGGCACAGCAGGCCACCTCCCGACTGGTGGCCGAACAGTTTCTGCAGCAGAACATCGATCACCTGCTGGGCGGGCACCCCTGCTTCATCAACTTCCCCCACTCCCTGCTGCTGGATGGCCTGGCCGAATGCCTTCCCCATGACAAGGTCGTCATCGAGATACTGGAAGACGCCGAGCCCGATGACGCCCTCCTGGCCAAGGTGATCCAGCTCTACGAGCTGGGCTATCGGCTGGCGCTGGACGACTTCACCCTGGTCTCGGAGTGGGACAGGTTCCTTCCCTATATCCACATCATCAAGTTCGATCTGCGCAGCACGCCGCTCCCCTGCATCGAGCGGTTCATGGCGAGCCATCGCCACCTGCCCCTGACCTATCTCGCCGAGAAGGTGGAGGATCAGGCCGAGTTTGAGCAGATGAAGCGGCTCGGCGTCACCCTGTTCCAGGGCTTCTTCTTCAGCCTTCCCCAGATGGTGCAGCAACCTGCCATGCCGCCGGCCCAGCTGGTGGTGATGCAGCTGCTGGAGGTAGTCAACCAGCCCGAGCCGGATCTGGACAGGATAGAGCGGCTGCTCAATCAGGATCTCTCCCTCTCCCTCAAGCTGCTGCGCTACGTCAACCACCTCAAGCGCTTTCCCCAGCCCATCGCCTCCTTTCGCCAGGCCGCCAGCTCCCTGGGCCACGCCCAGCTGAAGCGCTTCGTGGCCCTCATCGCCGCCACCAGCGCCGGTCACGACAAGAGTGCCGAGCTCTACCAGATGTCCCTCATCCGGGCCCGGTTCTGCGAGCTGCTGGCACAGACCCACGGCCCCGCCCAGCAGGCACAGCAGGCCTTCATCACCGGACTCTTCTCCCTCTTGGACGTGCTGATGGGGCAGCCGCTGGAGCAACTGCTCGGCACCATCCCCCTGACCGACGACATTCGCGCCGCCCTGCTGGCGCGCACGGGCAATCTGGGCTTCTACCTCGCGTTCTGTGAAGAGTACGAGAAGGCCAACTGGCAGCGGATCGCCGCCAGCACTGTCCGCCTCGGCCTCAACGAGGAGAAGGTCAGCCACCTCTATCTGACCGCCACCGCCTGGGTCGATCAGCAGCTCCAGGCCATGGGGGTGGAATAGACCCCTCTCCCTCACCTCTAAATGACAACGTCCCTCATGGAGGGACGTTGTCATTTCATCGTGCAGGACCATCGTGCCCGAGTCCGTTGTCTGGCGTCAGCCCAGCTCGATGGCTATGGCGGTCGCCTCCCCGCCCCCGATGCACAGACTCGCCACCCCCCGCTTGAGCCCGCGCGTGCGCAGGGCGTGAACCAGGGTCACCAGGATGCGGGCGCCGCTGGCCCCGAGGGGATGCCCCAGCGCGCAGGCCCCGCCGTTCACGTTCAGCTTGTGATGGGGGATGCCGCAGCCCGCCATGGCCAGCATGCTCACCATGGCGAAGGCCTCGTTCACCTCGAACAGATCCACTTCCTCCACCGACCAGCCCACCCGGGCCAGCAGCTTGTCGATGGCGCCGACGGGGGCGCTGGTAAACTCCGCCGGCAGGGCGGCATGGCTCTGGTAGCCCACCACCCTGGCAAGCACGGACAACCCCAGGCGCTCGGCGGTCTCGGCCCGCATCAGCACCAGCGCCGCCGCCCCGTCCGAGATGGAGCTGGCGTTGGCCGCCGTGATGGTGCCGGTCTTGCTGAAGGCCGGTTTCAGGGTCGGTATCTTGTCGGGCCTGGCCTTGCCCGGTTGCTCGTCATCGGCCAGCAGCAGGGCATCAGCGGCCATCACGGGCGCCAGCTCTGCCTGGAAGGCGCCACTCTGCTGCGCCGCCAGGGCCCGCTCCAGGGAGGCGATGGCGAAGGCATCCATGTCGGCCCGGGTCAACCCGGCCCGGTCCGCGCAGAGCTGGGCATAGTGCCCCATCAGCTGCCCCTCGTAGGCATCCTGCAAGCCGTCGAGGAACATGTGATCCAGCACGGTCGAATGGCCCATGCGATAACCGCTGCGCGCCTTGTCCAGCAGATAGGGGGCCCGGCTCATGCTCTCCATGCCCCCCGCCACCACCACCTCGGCTTCCCCCAGGCGCAGGCTGTCCGCCGCCAGCATCACCGCCTTCATGCCGGAGCCGCACACCTTGTTCAGGGTGGTGCAGGGCACGCTGTCCGGCAGCCCGGCCTTGAGCGCCGCCTGGCGGGCCGGGGCCTGCCCGACCCCGGCACTCAGCACGTTGCCGAAGTAGACCTCATCGACCCTGTCCCCATCAATGCCCGCCGCCGTCAGCGCGGCGCGGATGGCGCAGGCGCCGAGCTCGGGAGCCGTCAGACCGCTCAGGGCTCCCTGAAAAGCCCCCATGGGGGTACGTTTGGCCGCAACAATCACGATATCCATCGATAGCACTCTCCTTGTTACATTGGGATAACATATGCCGCCGCCGTCACCGGAACAAGACTTGCGGGGAAGTTGACGTTTGGGTAAGGTGCCAGCCTGCATTGACAATCAGATGACAGCCAAGACAGCCCTATGACCAAATCCAAGGATGAGAGCCGTACCTTCAGCATCAGCGAACTGGCCCGCGAGTTCGATGTGACCACCCGCAGCATCCGCTTCTACGAGGATCAGGGGTTGCTGAACCCGACCCGCCAGGGGCAGACCCGGATCTACAGCCGTCAGGACAGGGTACGCCTCAAGCTGACCCTGCGCGGCAAGCGGCTGGGCTTCAGCCTGGCGGACATTCGCGAGCTGTTCGATCTCTACGACGCGGACAAGAGCAGCCGCTCCCAGTTGCAGACCATGCTGGGACTGGTGGCCGACAAGCGGGAGACGCTGCAGCAGCAGCTCGAAGACATTCAGATGGTGCTGCTGGAGCTGGAGGCGGCCGAGCAGCGCTGCCGACAGGCCCTGGCCCAGCTGGGCGCCTGAACTCGGGGCGTTCGCCCGGGCTGACGGAGAACACGGGGAAAAGAAGAGGGAGGCACTTGGCCTCCCTCTTCTGTTTATCACGCCTGGCCCGGTATCAGGCCTCCTTGCTCCAGCGATCCGGATCGTAATCCGGGCTGTAGCGATCGACGATGATGGCGCAGGCCGCATCGCCGGTGATGTTCAGCGCGGTCCGGATCATGTCGAAAAGGCGATCCAGCGCGAACAGCAGCGGCAGACCCTCGATGGGGATCCCGGCCGCCAGCAGCACGGCGACCACCAGGAAGCTCGGGCCCGGCACGCCGGCCTGACCGATGGCACCCAGGGTGGAGGTGACGATGATCGCCGCCCAGGCTCCCATGGAGAGATCGATGTTGTAGACCTGGGCGAAGAAGATGGCGACCAGGCCGTAATAGATGGCGTTGCCGCTCATGTTGATGGTGGCGCCGAGCGGCAGCACGAAGGACGCGGTGGCGTTGGTCACCTTCAGATCGCGCTCGCAGGTCTCCATGTTGACCGGCAGGGTCGCCATGGACGAGGCGGTGGAGAAGGCCACGATCTGCGGCTTCTTCATCGCCGAGAAGTACTTGCGTACCGGCGTGTTGGAGAAGAACGCGATGAGCAGCGGATAGACCACGAAGCCGAAGATCAGGATGGCGGCGACATAGACCACGAACAGCTTGAGCACCAGGGTCAGCACGTCGAAGCCATAGGTGCCGATGGCGTCGGCCATCAGGCCGAATACCCCGATGGGGGCAATCAGCATCACCTTGTTGATCATCCAGACGAAGGCGTCCACCAGGGTGTTGAGCCCGTCCACCAGCGGCTTGGCGCGCTCGCGGGGCTGCTTGGCCAGGGCGATGCCGAGGAACATGCAGAACACCAGGATCTGCAGGATGTTCGCCTCGTTCAGGGCGCTGAACACGTTGGTCGGGATCATGCCGAGCAGGGTGGCGATCGCATCGGGCAGTTCGCCCTTGTCGGCGTAGTCACCGGAGAACATGGCCGCGGTGGAGCCGAAGTCCACGCCGACGCCGGGCTTGAAGATCTGCCCCATCACCAGGGCCAGGAACACCGCCAGGGCTGAGGTAATGAGGAAGAAGGCGAGCGTGGTCACCCCTATCTTGCCCGCGGCGGGGCTCGCGCCCAGGTTGGCGGCACCGGACAGGATGGCGACCGCCACCAGCGGGATCACCAGCATCTTGATCAACTGGATAAACAGGGTGCCGAGCGGCGCAAACACCGTGGCCTGCTCTCCCATGAGCGCCCCCGCCAGCGCACCCAGCACCATGGCAACCACGACCTGGAAGCCGATATTTTTGATTAATCCTTTCGTTAACACAGAATGTTCCTTTATTTAGCAATTACTCACACTTTTGCAGCGTAAATGACCACCCAGAGCGTCAAATCCTCTCCATTGCTCTGGCGGTGCGCTTTATCTCATATTTGCATGCCGTTTAACATCCCGATTCCTGAACGGATCGAATTTTTCATATCTCCGAAAAAACGGAGCCTCATAGGAACCTCATCGGTTTTCACCGATTTCACCATGACAAAGACCAAAACAGTGTGCTACGTTGGCCTTGCAAACGTGCATACAGGGAAGAAAAGATGCTGAAAGTTAACGAGTATTTTGACGGAAATGTTAAATCTATCGGTTTCGAGCAAAAAAGCGAGAAGGCCACGGTCGGTGTGATGGAAGCGGGTGAGTACCTGTTCAACACCGCCGCCCCGGAACGCATGACGGTGATCAAGGGCGCCCTCACCATCCAGCTGGCCGACGAGGATGAGTGGCACACCTACCATCAGGGCGAGTCCTTCGACGTGGCCGGTCACTCCTCGTTCAAGCTGGAAGTGAAGATCGCCACCGCCTATCTGTGCGAGTTCCTCGACTGATGGCGTCACGGGCGCCGTGGGATGCCGGACCGGCTCTCATGGCGCTCTTCACCCTGACCCCATTTTCGCACCGCCATCACACCCCGCCCTTTCCCCCCTTTTCAACGACTACAAAAAATTTACAATGTTTAGACGAAATCCATAATTGGAGTACGTCATGATCAGTGTCTTCGACCTGTTTTCCATCGGGATAGGCCCCTCCTCCTCCCATACCGTGGGGCCGATGCGGGCCGCCTTCGCCTTCGTCCACGCCCTCAAGCAGAACGCACTCCTCTCCCGTACCGGGCGCGTCGTCACCGAGTGTTACGGCTCACTGGGTCAGACCGGCAAGGGGCACGGCACAGGCAAGGCCATCATCCTGGGGCTGGCGGGTTTTGAACCCGAGTCCGTGGATATCGAAGCCATTCCCGCCTTCCTCGACCAGGTGGAGCACAGTCAGAGCCTGCGCCTCGGGGGGGAACAGCCGAGCCAGTTTCCCCGGGTCGGCGCCATCCTCTTCAACCGGCGCAAGACCCTGCCCGCCCACTCCAACGGCATGACGTTGCGTGCCTTCGACGGCGAGACCCTGATCTTCGAGCAGACCTACTACTCCATCGGCGGCGGCTTCATCATCGAGGAGAGCCACTTCGCCAATGCCCGGGAAGAGGCCGCCCGCTTCGATGCCGCCCACCCCATCCCCTACCCGTTCGAGAGCGGTGCCGAGCTGCTGGCCCAGTGTCAGGAGAGCGGCCTCTCCATCTCGGGGCTGATGCTGGCCAACGAGAAGGTGTTTCGCAGCGAGGCGGAGATAAAGGCGGGCCTGCGCAAGATCTGGCAGGCGATGCAGAGCTGTGTCGAGCGCGGTTGCAGGAGCGAGGGGGTGCTGCCCGGCGGCCTCAAGGTGAAGCGCCGGGCCCCCGCCCTCTATCGCCAGCTCTGTGGCGAGACCAGCTTCAACAAGGATCCCCTGATGGTGATGGAGTGGGTGGACCTGTTTGCCCTGGCCGTCAACGAGGAGAACGCCGCCGGCGGCCGGGTGGTGACGGCCCCCACCAACGGCGCCGCCGGCATCATCCCCGCCGTGCTGCACTACTATGATCGCTTCGTGCGCAAGGTGGATGACGATCTGCTGATGCAGTACTTCCTCACCGCCGCCGCCATCGGCATCCTCTACAAGAAGAACGCCTCCCTGTCGGGGGCGGAGGTGGGCTGCCAGGGCGAGGTGGGCGTCGCCTGCTCCATGGCCGCCGGCGCCCTGGCCGAGCTGCTGGGGGCCAGCCCGGCCATCGTCGAGAACGCCGCCGAGATCGGCATGGAGCACAACTTAGGTTTGACGTGCGATCCCATCGGCGGCCTGGTGCAGGTGCCCTGCATCGAGCGCAACGCCATGGGGGCGGTCAAGGCGATCAATGCCGCCCGGCTCGCCCTGCGCGGCACCGGCGAACACAAGGTGTCCCTGGACAAGGTGATCAGAACCATGTGGGAGACCGGCAACGACATGAAAACCAAATACAAGGAAACCGCCCGTGGCGGCCTCGCCGTCAACATCACCGAATGTTAATGCGCCGTAAACCAGCCACATACGACACTCAACTACCCGGCCTTGCCGGGTATTTTTTTGCAAAACGTTTGCACGGCGCTTAACAAAATGGATAACCATCAAAATAAATTTTATACTCGCGCCGCGAATTCAACAAAAATAGATCTGTTTCAACTTTTTTTAGGCATAGAGCCGTTACACTGTGGTTATCCGGTTCCCTGGCCTTTGTGACGACAGACCCGTCCCATGGATCCCCTTTCTGCGAGCGGGCATGGCGCCCCCTTCTACCCTGAGGTAATTGTTACATGATCAGCGTTTTTGATATCTTCAAAATCGGTGTTGGCCCCTCCTCTTCCCACACTGTCGGCCCCATGAAGGCTGCCAAACAGTTCGTGGATGAACTGCGTGCTGGCGGCAAGATCCGTGACATCACCCGGATCCAGGTCGATGTCTACGGCTCCCTCTCCTGGACCGGCAAGGGCCACCACACGGATACCGCCATCATCATGGGCCTGGCGGGCAACCTGCCGGAAAACGTCGACATCGACGCCATTCCCGAGTTCATCTCCCGGGTCGAGCAGACCGGGCGCCTGCCCATCGGCCTGCACTGCCACACCGTCAGCTTCCCGAAGGGGGCCATGGTGTTCCATGACGAGGCCCTGCCCCTGCACGAGAACGGCATGAAGCTGACCGCCTTTATCGAAGACGAGGCCATCTACAGCAAGACCTACTACTCCATCGGTGGCGGCTTCATCGTCGACGAAGAGAACTTCGGCAAGGGTGACAGCGGCGACATGGCCGTCAGCTACCCGTTCAAGAGCGCGGCCGAACTGCTCGCCCATTGCGGCCAGAGCGGCCTCTCCATCTCCGCCCTGATGATGGAGAACGAGAAGTGCTTCAACACCCCGGAAGAGATCTACAAGAAGCTCGGCAAGATCTGGACCACCATGCGTGAAGGGATCGAGCGCGGCTGCCGCACCGAGGGCGTGCTCTCCGGCCCGCTGCGGGTACCGCGCCGTGCCGCGCCGCTCTATCGCCAGCTGACCACCAACGAGAACCTCTCCAACGATCCCATGAACATCGTGGACTGGGTCAACATGTTCGCCCTGGCGGTGAGCGAGGAGAACGCCGCCGGTGGCCGCGTCGTCACCGCGCCGACCAACGGTGCCGCCGGCATCATCCCGGCCGTGCTGGCCTACTATGACAAGTTCATCCAGCCGGTGGGTCGCGACGAGTACACCCGCTTCTATCTGGCCGCCGCCGCCGTCGGCATGCTCTACAAGATGAACGCCTCCATCTCCGGCGCCGAAGTGGGCTGCCAGGGTGAAGTGGGCGTCTCCTGCTCCATGGCCGCCGCCGGCCTGACCGAGCTGATGGGCGGCAGCCCGGAGCACGTCTGTGAAGCCGCCGAGATCGGCATGGAACACAACCTGGGTCTGACCTGCGACCCGGTGGCCGGCCAGGTACAGGTACCCTGCATCGAGCGCAACGCCATCGCCGCCATGAAGGCGGTCAACGCCTCCCGCATGGCCCTGCGTCGCACCTCCAAGCCGCGGGTGTCCCTCGACAAGGTGATCGAGACCATGTACATCACCGGCAAGGACATGGACTCCAAGTACCGCGAGACTTCCCGCGGTGGCCTGGCCATCAAGGTGATGCAGGTTGCCTGCGACTAAATCCGGATCGCGATGACATGAAGAGAGCGGGATATATTCCCGCTTTTTTTTTGGTCGTTATTTCACGGGCTTGCTGAGCAAAGCCCTTGATTAAGGCGCGTTTGATAGAGAAGCAAAGAGAAAAAACAGGCGACAAGCGACCCGATGCGGGTGGCCATGAGGGGTGGGTCAGTGAGGGAGCAAGAGGCGACTATTCCCCGATGCGATCGGCCAGGGTGCCGACGGCCACCACGAAATAGGGTGAGCGGTTCCAGTGACGCAGCACCCGGTAATTGTCGTAGGCGAGGTAGCTGCGCCCGTGAATATCGTCGGGGCGGATGAGGGAGGCCTGCATGTCGACCCTGGGCAGGGGGGAGCCGTCCAGTTGCCGCACCCCCAGCGCCTGCCAGGCCGAGAGCGGCTTGCGGGTCTCAAGCCCCAGCAGGGCAGGATCGAGATCACCGGGCACCCTCACCCGCCGACCCCAGGTCTCGTCCTCGCGCCAGCCGTTCCGGTGCAGATAATTGGCAGCGGATCCAAAGACATCCGCGAGATTTCCCCACAGATCCTTCCTGCCATCCCCGTCCTGATCCACCGCGTATGCGAGGAAGGAGGAGGGCATGAACTGCACCTGCCCCATGGCCCCCGCCCAGGATCCCTGGAAGGCGGCCGGGCTCACATGCCCCTGCTCCAGGATGCGAAGGGCATCGAACAGTTGATCCTTGAAGAAAGCTTCCCGTCGTCCGTCCCAGGCCAGGGTCGCCAGGGAGGAGATCAGCGGGAAATTACCGGTCAATTTGCCGAAATTGGTTTCAATTCCCCACAGGGCGACAATAAAACGGGGTTGCACCCCATATTCACGGCCTATTTTTGTGAGCAGCGGCAAATGCTGGCGATATAAGGCGTTGGCTTGCTTGACTTTCCATTCCGGCACCGCGCGGGGAATATATGTGTCCAGCGTCAATTTGAATTCCGGCTGGTTTTTGTCGTGCCGGATCGCCGCCTCGATGAGGCGGACATCGGCAAAGGCGGCCTGCACGGTGGCGGCCGGGATCCCCGCTGTCACCGCCTCCTGTTTGAGGCCCTCGACATAGCGTGCGAAGTCGGGGCTGGCCTGCAGTGGCGCGCTCAACAAACCGCCGAGCAATAGCAGCGCCAGCCGACCCCGCATCAGGATGAGGCCTTCAATTGCGCCTTGTGCTGCTCCAGCAGGTTTTCCGGCGGGGGCGGTACCTGCAGGTAGAAGCCCTGGCTCTTCAGGGCGGCCATCACCCGCTCGGTCGAGGCCAGCCCCAGGGGTTTGGCCGGGTCCAGTTTGGTCATCAGGACCAGCTCGGGACGCCCGAAGGTACTCATCAGTGCCTCTGGCACCCGGGAAAAGTCCTCTCTTCTTTCAATAAAGAGATAGGTCTCGGCTTTTTTGCGACTTTTATAGACTGCACACAACATGGAACTTGATATAATCCGACGGGTTTATTGCCTCTGGTGGTGGCAAACTATAACATCAGGAATTGAATAACAATAACGTATTGCCGTCTCGGTTCGGGGAAGATTCATGGTTGAACGCGATAACGAATTGAAAGGGACCACCTTCACTATTTCTGTGTTGCATCTCAGCGATGGCAATCCGGCCCGGATCCGGCAACTGCTGGAGGCCAAGGTCGCGCAGGCCCCCCAGTTTTTTAATTGTGCCCCCCTCGTCCTCAATGTGGAACGCCTCACCGAGATCCCGGATTTCGAACAGCTCAAGGAGCTGGTCGAGTCGGAGGATTTCGTGCTGGTCGGCATCACAGGGACCCGGGACGAGGCGATGAAGACGGCGGCCAAGGCGGCCGGTCTCGCGGTGTTGGTCTCGGGCAAGAGCCGCAAGGCCGAGCCCGTGGCACCCGCGCCGCCCCCCGAACCTGAGGCAACACCAGTCGCCCCCGTTCAGGCCCCCCTGGAGGCGAGCAAGGTCCACGTCGGGCCGGTGCGCTCCGGCCAGCAGATCTATGCCGCCGGCACCTCCCTGGTGGTACTGGGCTCGGTGAGCCCGGGCGCCGAGGTCATCGCCGACGACAGCATCCATGTTTATGGCGCCCTGCGTGGCCGTGCCATCGCGGGGGCCAAGGGCAATCCCCAGGCCCGCATTTATTGCCAGCAATTGCAGGCCGAGCTGCTCTCCATCGCGGGCACTTTCCAGCTCAGCGATGCATTGCCGGCAGGCCTGATCCAAGAGCCAGTCCATATCCGGCTGGACAACGAACAACTTCGTATAGACCGAATCAAATAGAGTTACAAGGAAGCGAGAATGGCGCGAATCATAGTCGTTACATCGGGCAAAGGTGGCGTTGGCAAGACCACAACCAGCGCGGCCCTGAGTACCGGTTTAGCCCAGCGTGGCCACAAGACAGTGGTCATCGATTTTGACATTGGCCTGAGAAACCTGGATCTCATCATGGGCTGCGAGCGCCGCGTGGTGTATGACTTCGTCAACGTCATCAACGGGGAAGCCAACCTCAACCAGGCCCTCATCAAGGACAAGCGCTGCGAAAATCTGTTCATCCTGCCCGCCTCCCAGACCCGGGACAAGGACGCCCTGACCCGTGACGGGGTCGAGAAGATCCTGGATCAGCTGGCAGAGATGAAGTTCGACTACATCGTCTGCGACTCCCCCGCCGGCATCGAGTCTGGCGCCCTGATGGCGCTCTACTTCGCCGACGAGGCCATCGTCACCACCAACCCGGAAGTCTCTTCCGTGCGCGATTCCGATCGCATCCTCGGCATCCTGGCCTCCAAGTCCCGCCGTGCCGAGCGTGGCGAGGATCCCATCAAGGAGCACCTGCTGCTGACCCGCTACTGCCCGACCCGCGTCAACCGTGGCGACATGCTGAGCGTGCAGGACGTGCAGGAGATCCTGGCCATCAAACTGCTCGGGGTGATCCCGGAGTCCCAGGCGGTGCTGCGCGCCTCCAACTCCGGCGAGCCGGTGATCCTGGACAAGGAGTCCGATGCCGGCCAGGCCTATGAGGACGCCGTCGCGCGCCTGCTGGGTGACACCAAGGATTTTCGTTTTCTGGAAGAAGAGAAGAAGGGCTTCTTTAGCCGACTGTTCGGGAGTTAAACATGTCATTATTGGATTATTTTCGTTCCAACAAGAAACAGAACACCGCACAACTGGCCAAAGAGCGGTTGCAGATCATCGTCGCCCACGAGCGCTCATCCAGAGGGGGGCCGGATTACCTGCCCCAGCTCAAGCAGGACATCCTCGACGTGATCCGCAAATACGTGGAGATAGACCCTGACAAGATCACGGTCCAGCTCGACAAGAAGAGCGACGAGCTGTCGGTGCTGGAGCTCAACATCACCTTCGCCGACGACAAGAAGGGATGAGCTGACGCCCCATGCGCGACCCTTTCCCCCAATGAAGACCGGATCCTTTGCCAGGATCCGGTTTTTTATTGGTGCCGGCACATCTCGCCAAGGGCGACGGGGGCGGCTAGAATACCGCGCACCACGAGGGCCTGCCGACGG
This sequence comes from Aeromonas sp. FDAARGOS 1409, assembly GCF_019048705.1. NCBI lineage: Bacteria > Pseudomonadati > Pseudomonadota > Gammaproteobacteria > Aeromonadales > Aeromonadaceae > Aeromonas > Aeromonas sp. FDAARGOS 1409. The sequence goes on along the minus strand of NZ_CP077395.1, from coordinate 3,413,899 downwards.
CGCCCCTCCCCATCATCTGGAACACCGAACTTATGTCTTTGCACGACGAAATGCACAGCGTCGAGGAACTGCTCGACACCGCCCTCGCGCTCTTCATGGAGCTGGCCTCCGACAACCTGCCCGAGCAGGAGATCGCCCGTTTCAACCAGGAGTTCAACGACCGCGGCCTGCTGGCGGAAACCGATCCCGCCGACGACTGGGCGGCGGACGTGGGCTTCGAAGTCAGTGATGCCGACTATATCGAGGTCTGGATCGGCCTTGGCAACGAACAGGAAGAGTACGAACACCTGTTCGCCCGCATGCTGCTCTCCCGCCGCGTCGACGAGAAGTTCTGCCACATCGAATGGCTGCCCCAATAATTCCGGACCCCGATGATCCCGGTCACTATGACTGGGACGCAGAGCCCGAGCCCGTGAGGGCGACGGGGTGGCGGCGCCTGCTGGGCTGGCTCGGCAAGCTGTTGCTGGCCGCCTTCCTCAGCACCATAGTCTCGGTGGCATTGCTGCGCTTCATCGATCCCCCCATGTGGACCTGGCGCCTCGAACGGGCGCTGTTCCCGCCGGCCAAGGTGGCCGAGGTGAAGCACGACTGGGTGCCCCTCGAGCAGATCTCCCGCGAGCTACAGCTGGCGGTCATCGCCGCCGAGGATCAGCGCTTTGCCGAGCACAACGGCTTCGACATGGATGCCATCAGCTCCGCCCTCAGGCACAACCAGCAGAGCCGGCGGGTGCGTGGCGCCAGCACCCTCAGCCAGCAGACGGCGAAGAACCTCTTCATGTGGAGCGATCGCAGCTTCCTGCGCAAGGGGATCGAGGCCTGGTTCACCCTGCTGATGGAGCTGGGCTGGGACAAGTCCCGCATCCTCGAGGTGTATCTGAACATCGTGGAGTTCGGGCCCGGCATCTATGGCGCCGAGGCCGCCGCCAGGCACTACTTCGGCAAGCCGGCGGCGCGGCTGACCCGCTACGAGGCCTCCCTGCTGGCCGCCGCCCTGCCCAACCCCTGGCGCTACCGGGTCAAGCCCCCCTCGCCCTATGTGCAAAAGCGCTCGGCCTGGATCCGCCGCCAGATGGGCCAGCTCGGCCAGATCACCCTGAACCGGGTCCACGAGGCGGGCTAGGCGGGTCGGCGGCATCGGGCGCAGGGCCAAGATGACCGCCGACGGTTTCCCGGTGCAACGGCAGATAGTGCCACCACCAGGTCTCCCGTCGCCGCGTGATCCGTCGCCTGTAGTGTCGTCGCTTCATGCTGCCTGCACGCCTCGTCATGCCGCCCGCGCGGCGGCTCTGTTAACCTTATCCCCTGATCCCGCCATTTGACAGCACGGCGTCACCGCCCCCGGGCTGGCTGCCCATCCCAATACTTGTTAAAGTGGCGAACCTGGACGTATCTGGAGTGATTTCATGGAACAACGTAGCCCGGATCAGCTGGTCGAGTGGGCCTATGATCAGTTTCTGGAGCAGGCCGCCGACATGCTGGCCCCCGAACAAATCGTCGACATTACCCTCGAGTTCGAGCAGCGTGGCGCCGTCGAGGCGACCCTGCCCAATGCCGACTGGTCGACCGAACTCGGCGAACCGGTCGACATGGCGCGTTGGGCCGAGGTCTGGGTCGGCTTGCTGGATCATCAGGAGGAGTTCGAGGTGATCTACGCTACCTTCCTGCTGCCCCGGGATCAGAGTGAACACGAGGTGCACGTTCGCTGGCACCGCCAGCAACAGGCATAAGAAAGGCGCCCCTGGCGCCTTTTTCGTTTTTGCGATTCACCGGTTCAGGGCCGTGCCGCGACGGCCTTGGCCAGGCAGCGCCGGCACCAGCAGGCACCGGCATCGCTCATGGGCAGAGCCGGCAACTGGCTGCACCAGCAGCGCTCGATGGGCTCACCGGCAGAGACGGCGCAAAACGCCGGCTCGCCGCATCCCGGGCAGACATGGGTGCTGATGGTCCCGTCCAGCTCCGCCATGCGCGCCAGCTGGGCCTCGCTGTCCATGGCGGACCACTGGCCTATCTCGGTCAGGGTCCGACCGCAGCCGAGGCAGAGCCCATCCCTGGCCTGGCACTGGCCTATGCAGGGGCTCGGCACCTTATTCGCCGTCCCCGGCCGCATTCGCCCCGGTGAGGCTGATGCTGTTGTCTTCGATGACGATCCTGCCCTGCTTGTAGAGCCCGCCGATCGCCTTCTTGAAGGTGCCCTTGCTCATGTTGAACATCTTGTAGATGAGCTCGGGGTCGCTCTTGTCCCCCACCGCCAGACTCCCCCCCTGCTTTTGCAGCCGGGTCAGGATGCGCTCCCCGGCGTCGTCCATGCGGGCCAGCCCGGGTTTTTGCAGGGCCAGATCCAGCTTGCCATCCTCACGCACCTGCTTGACCCAGGCGGTCAGCGGCCGACCCGTCATCACCCGGCCGAACACCTCGTTCCTGAACAGCATGCCGGCGTACTGGCCGTTGACCACTGCCTTGATGCCGAGGGGGGTGTGTTCCCCCGGCAGGGCCGTCACCTCGTCGCCGGCCTTGAAGGGGGGATCGCTGCGCAGGAAGCGCTCCAGGCGACTGGTGCCCACCATGCGCCCCTCGTTGTCCAGCATCAGGTGCACCAGATAGACGTGACCCACCTGCATCGGCTTGTTCTGCTCGCGGCTCGGCACGAACAGATCCTTCTTCATGCCCCAGTCGAGGAAGGCGCCTATCTTGTTGGCGTTGACCACCTTGAGGCCGACGATGTCCCCCACCATGGCGAAGGGCTTGTCGGTGGTGATCACCGGCTCGCAATCGGCGTCCAGATAGAGGAAGACGGACACCTCACCCCCTTCGGCGACGCCTTCCGGCAGCTGGCGCCTGGGCAGCAGCAGCTCGCCGTATTCCCCCGCAGCCAGCCAGGCGCCGCGATCCTCGAGCTCAACGACGGTGAGGGTGTTCATCTTGCCAATCTGTAACATGGTGATCTCTTCTTTCAATATCCGGATGGGCCCGTTTTGCCGGCCCGTAAATGGAGGCGCATCGCCGCCGTCGTCCGACGTAAAGAGGACGGGGCTTATTTCTCATGCAGGCGCGCATGTTACCCCAGAGCGGGGGCTGGACCTAGTCCTCTGCCCTCTGGACGCGGACTATTTTCCCGTTCCCTAGCGCCCAGATTGGCGATATTAGCAGCATTCGGTCGCCCCTTTACTGCAAATAACCCCACTTTTAGGTAGACTTCGCGGCCGTCAAATCCGGAGGAAGCGTCGATGAACCCAGCCACTCGTACCCGTCATCTCAATCAGTGGATCCAGGCCCACAGCCGGCAGGACATGAGTTATCCGGCCCTGCACGGCTTTCTCTGCGCCCGCCTGGCGGGGCCGACCGCCCCCGACTGGCGGGATCCGCTGGCCGGTCTGCTGCCCCATGAGGCCGAGCTGGACGAGAAGAGTGCCGAGGCGCTGCACCAGCTGATCGCCGAGCTGGAGGCCCAGGCCGACGCGGCACAGCTCACCCTGCCCAGCCAGTGTCGCCTCGCCACCGACAACCCGGAGCAGGTGTTTGACAAGAGCCATCCTCTGGGCCAGTGGAGCTACGGCTTCAGCCAGGGGGTCGCCTGCTGGCCCACCCCGACGGACCTGAACGATCCGGCCACCCGCCAGCGCTTCAGCCTGGTCGCCGAGCTCTGCCTGTTTCGCGACAAGCCCATGGCCATGATGCTGCACCAGGCTGCGGCCAGCGAGCTGCCCTTCCTCGATTTTTGCAAGCGCCAGCGCCAGCAGATGAAGACGGCCCTGAACCTCCTGCTCGGCCTTGAACACTACGAAGCCAGGCCCGAGGAGCCAGAGCTCCCCGAGAACGACCAGACCCGCCAGTGGCAGCAGTGGTTCGAGCAGGCGGCCCAGAGCCGCGACCCCCTCGCCCGCCTTGGCTGGTTCGACCGCATCGTGGCCGATGCCACCCCCCTGTTCGACGAGGCGTTCTGGCGGCAGCACGCAGGCCATGGCTGGCAGGCCCCCGAGGCCCGGCCCCTGATCGCGGCCAGGGCGGGGCGGGCCGACTGCCTGCTGCGCCTGGGACAGCTGGCGCAGGCCAGGGACGAATACCTTGCCCTGCTCGCGCTCTGCCTCGCCGACGAGCCGGGTTGCCGCCACCCTCTCTCCAGCCTCTATGCCCTGCAAGGGGAGTGGGACGCTCTCAAGGCGCTGCTGGTGCGCTTCGACGAGGCCTCCTGCTGGCTGCTCTACAACAGGGCGCTGATGAGCTTTGTCTGCGAGGGGCCAGAGGCGGCCCGCCCGCATCTGGCCGCCGCCCTTGGCGCAAACCCCCATGTGCCCGCCTGCCTGCTGGGCCAGCGCAAGCTCCCCAGGCAGGATCCCCCGCACTGGCAGCCGGGCAGCCGGGACGAGGCCGCACTCTATGCCTTGCAGAGCCGTGAGGCCTGGCTTGCGCATAATGCCTTGATCTGGCTGCGTAAAGGGGTCAGCAAACAGGTCAGTTGAGAGCCTATTTGTCCCCTTGATGATGCAACACGTGCGCAAACGCACATTTTTCTGGTGCCTGGTCGGACAAATGCCCCTGTGTTACGTATCATCAAGGTCAAAGTATCAAGAGAAACTGCACTCGATGCAGCCGCCACAGCAGGATGTCATATGTCGAAGATCATAGAGCTGCTCGCGCATTACCCTCCCTATCAGCTGGTGCACGCCGCTGAGATGGTGCGCGATACCTTTGAACAGTTTTATCAGCAGCGTTACCAGCTGACGGTCCCCCAGTGGCGCCTGATGATGGTGCTCGGTCCCCACTACCCCATCAGCCAGAAGGAGCTGGTGGAGGCGAGCGGCATGGACAAGGTGCGGATCTCCCGCGAGATCCACCGCCTGGTGGAGAAGGGCATACTGTTCACCGAGAACAGCGTGCAGGACAAGCGCATCAGCCTGGTCTCCTTCACCCCGGCGGGGCTCACCCTGTTCCAGCAGCTCAAGACCGAGGCGGGCAGCTGGCAGCATACCCTCACCGACTATCTGCCGGAGGAGGCGCGCCAGAGCATCCGCTTCCACCTGCAGAGCGTCAGCGACGCCATCGAGCAGCTCCACCTGCTGGACAAGGAGCAACAGTCATGAAGCTGACCCAGTTTGCCACCATGGACGTCAACATGCTGCTGAGCCTGGTCAACATGCAGCTGCGTGATCACTACGATGATCTGGACGATCTCTGCCAGTCCCAGGATCTCGACAAGGCGGCCCTGGTGGCCCGCCTCGCCACCGGTGATTTCCACTATCTGCCCGCACAGAGGCAGTTCAGATAGGGATCCGGATCACAACCCGGCCCATGCCGCTGGCGACGGCGACAAAAACTGCTATGGTGATGGCTACCCGGTCAGTGGCCAGTGGCAAGGCGTACGGATACATCTTGCTGTCACAGACCGAGGTTAGCCTCTCGTTCAGCCCAGCAGCCAAGGATGACCCATGATGCGCCTGACCCGTTCCACCAGCCTGATCACCCTCAGCGCCCTGCTGATGATCAGCCTCTTCTCCCCCCAATTGCCTGACAGTGCCGAACAGTGGCTCACCACCCTGCTGCTGGGGTCCCTGGTGGCGGTCTGCCTGATGGTCGGCAGCGGCTGCCGCCACTTCCTGCGGGAGTGACTCGCCTGCGATACCTCGCAAAAAAACAACGCAGCCCTTGGGCTGCGTTGTTTTTTTCACATCCTTGGGGTGACCCCGAGGGACATCAGTAGGCCAGGGTTTCCAGCTGCTCCTTGGCCTGCTCGATCCCCTTGGCTTGCGCCTCCGGCCCCATGCCCATGCCCTCGGCATAGATGAAGTCCACGTCCTTGATGCCGATGAAGCCCAGCACGGTGCGCATGTAGGGGGTCACCAGGTCGGTGGCGTTGCCCACGTGCATGCCGCCACGGGGGCTGACCACCAGAGCGCGGGTGTTCTCCACCAGGCCCACCGGGCCGGTCTCGGTGTAGCGGAAGGTCACGCCGGCACGGGCCACCAGATCGATCCAGTTCTTCAGCTGGGTCGGGATGTTGAAGTTGTACATGGGGGCCGCGATGATCACCAGGTCGCTCGCCTTGAGCTCGGCGACCAGCTCGTCGGACTGGGCCAGCACCGCTTGCTGACGCTCGTTCAGGTTCTCGCCGCCACGCAGGCCCATGGCCAGCTCGCCGTCCAGCACCGGCAGGTTCAGGGTCGCCAGATCGCGCACCTTGATGGTGTCACCCTGGCGATCGGCCAGGTAGCCGTCGATCAGCGCGTTGGATTGGGAATATTGGCCCAGGATGCTGGACTTGAGTACGAGGATATTGGCCATGGTGAAACTCCATTTGATTGTCAATTGAACAGCCAGGCTGTCGATGGAGGTCACTATAAAGATTGAGATTCAAGCCTGATAGCGAAAATAGATGCTCAATTTATTCAAAAAATTTGATGCTTCGACTCCCTCAGGCCAGCAGAGGTACTCAGCGAACTCCCTGCCCTTGGCAGAACAAACGATTGCCGTTATGATCCGCCGCACTTTTTGTAAGTGACCCGGATCCCATGACCTCCTCCCGCAGGCACTCCCCCTTTGCCGGCGCCATCTGGATGATGGTGGCAGGCCTCTGCTTCGCCGCCGTCAACAGCCTGAGCCAGTATGTCAGCTTCCAGCTCGGCCTCCCCTCGACCCAGGTCGCCTTCCATCAGTACCTGATCGCCCTGGTCTGCCTGCTGCCCTGGCTCATCCGTCACGGCCTGCGTCAGTCCCTGATGACGAACCAGCTGCGGCTGCACCTGCTGCGGGTCGCCCTGGCCGTGGTCGGCATCCAGTTCTGGCTCTGGGCGCTGGCGGTGCCCGTCCCCATCTGGCAGGGAATCGCGCTGCTGATGACCTCGCCCCTGTTTGCCACGCTCGGCTCCGCCCTGCTGCTCAAGGAGCAGGTGAGCCGGGCCCGGATCCTGGCGACCCTGGCCGGCTTCGCTGGCGCCATGCTGATCCTGGCCCCCTGGACCGACGACTTCAGCTGGGCCTCGCTGCTGCCGGTGGCGGCCGCCCTCTTCTGGGCCGGTTACTCCCTGCTGGTGCGTTATCAGGCGGCTAGCGAGTCGTCCCACACCATAGTCGTCTACCTGCTTATCTTCAGTACCCCGTTCAACGCCATGCTGGCGCTCCCCGACTGGCAGTGGCCAAGCGAAACCCAGTGGTTGCTGGTGGCCGCCTCCGGCGTGCTGTCGGCCCTGGCCCAGATGTCCATCGCCCGCGCCTACAGCGTGGCCGAGGCCTCCTTCGTGCAACCCTTCGACTTTGCCAAGCTGCCCATGAACGTGCTGGCCGGCTGGCTGGTGTTTGGTTGGGCGCCCCCCGGCCGATTGTGGCTGGGGGCCGCCATCATCATCGGGGCCATCACGCTGCTGACCCATCTGGAGCAGCGCGCCCACAGATCCGTTTCCTGAGGCACGCCATGCGTGCCTCTTTTTTTGCTCACCCGGGTCAGCCCCTCTGACCCTCGACCTCAGGAGAGATCACATGTTTGGAACCGCCACCCGCCCCGGCGCCACCCGTGCCCTGCTGCTCGGCTCAGGCGAACTCGGCAAGGAAGTCGCCATCGAGCTGCAGCGCCTCGGCATCGAGGTGATCGCCGCCGACCGCTATCCCAACGCCCCCGCCATGCAGGTGGCGCACCAAGCCCGCGTGCTGGACATGCTCGATGGCGCGGCCCTGCGCGCCCTGGTGGCCGAGGTCAAGCCCGACCTCATCATCCCCGAGATTGAAGCCATCGCCACCGACACCCTGGCCGCCCTGGAGCAGGAAGGGGTCAGGGTAGTGCCCAATGCCCGCGCCACCCAACTCACCATGAACCGGGAGGGGATCCGCCGCCTCGCCGCCGAGACCCTGGGGCTGCCCACCTCCAGCTACCGCTTCGCCCAGAGCAAGGAGGAGTTCGTCGCAGCCGTCGAGGCGATCGGCCTGCCCTGCGTGGTGAAACCGGTGATGAGCTCCTCCGGCAAGGGCCAGAGCCTGCTGCGCGATCTCGCCAAACTGGAGGCGGCCTGGACCTATGCCCAGGAGGGGGGCCGCGCCGGTCGCGGCAAGGTGATCGTCGAAGGCTTCGTCCCCTTCGAGTACGAGATCACCCTGCTCACGGTGCGCGCCGTGGACGGCATCCACTTCTGCGACCCCATAGGCCACCGTCAGGAAGACGGGGACTACCGCGAATCCTGGCAACCCCAGGCGATGAGCGAGCTGGCACTGGCTCGCGCCAAGGAGGTGGCGGCCAAGGTGGTCGAGGCCCTCGGCGGCTACGGTCTGTTCGGAGTGGAGTTGTTCGTCAAGGGGGACGAGGTGTGGTTCAGCGAGGTTTCCCCCCGCCCCCACGACACCGGCATGGTGACCCTGATCTCCCAGGATCTCTCCGAGTTCGCCCTGCACGTGCGCGCTATCCTGGGGCTGCCCATCGGCACCATCACCACGTTCGGGCCAAGCGCCTCCGCCGTGGTGCTGCGGGAGGGCCACAGCCAGGACATTCGCTATCAAGGGATTGGCGAGGCCCTGGTGCCAGGTGCCCAGTTGCGCCTGTTCGGCAAGCCCGAGATCGCCGGTCGTCGCCGACTCGGGGTGGCGCTGGCCCGTGGCCAGGATTGCACTGAGGCGGTCGAACAGGCCAAGACGGTCGCCGCCCGGGTCGAGGTGCTTTTCTGACCTCATTTTTTACCACGCAAAAACAAACGTTTGCCGGCATGATCCGGCGCAAGGGGCAGGCGACTGCCCCTTTTCCATCGGGGCATCTCGCTTATAATCCCCCCTTCACCTATGTCAGGAGTACAAGATGTTAGCTGCCGTGATCTTCGATATGGACGGTGTTCTGATCGACTCGGAACCCTTTTGGCAACGAGCCCAGATGGCCGTGTTTTCCGAGCTGGGCCATCCCCACACGGAAGAGGACTGCAACTCCACCATAGGGGTGCGCATCGATCAGCTGGTGGCCCACTGGTATCGTCTGCGCCCCTGGAGCGGGCCGAGCCAGGAAGAAGTCGTGCAACGCATCTTGGATCAGGTGATCACCCTCATCCTGCAGGAGGGTCAGGCCAAGGCTGGTGTGCTGGAAGCCCTCGACCTCATCGAGGCGCAAGGGCTGAAAGTAGGTCTGGCTACCTCCTCCCCCTTCGCCATGGTGGAGGCGGTGCTCGGCAAGCTCGGCATCCGGGATCGCTTCCTGGCGGTGCACTCCGCCGAGGTGGAGCGCTTTGGCAAGCCTCACCCGGATGTCTACATCCACGCCGCCGAGAAGCTGGGGGTGGAGCCCGTGCACTGTCTTGCCATCGAGGACAGCTTCACCGGCCTGCTCGCCGCCAAGGCCGCCTCCATGACGGCGCTGATCGTGCCGGACCCTGCCCTGGTCGGCGACCCCCGTCTGGCCATCGCCAACCATCGGCTCGCCTGCCTGAGCGAGCTGGATGCCGAGATGCTGGCTCGCTGGATCAAGTAATCCCGCAGGGGCGTTTGCAGTGCCCTCCACCGGCGCCCCTTGATCCCGGTCATAAACGTGCGCTTGCTCGCGGTTGCGCCGCCTCTTGGCGACTAGAATCAGGGTAACAGAGGCGGCCCGTTGGCCCCGGGAGGTCATCATGATCGAGTACACCAGCAAGCGCATCGTCTGCCCCCACTGTGGTCATCACACCCGGGTCGAGCTGGATGCCAGCCAGGGGGATCAGGAGTTCTACGAGGATTGCATGGCCTGCTGCAATCCCATCCACCTGCGGCTGCACCGGGACGAGGCCCGCGACTGCCTGCAACTGTTCGTGGATGCGGACGACGAGCAGATGTTCTGACTGCCAGTGAACCCACCCACCAGATCGCCAAGGGCCTGCATGATGCAGGCCCTTTTCTATGGCAACTCCCTGAGGGCGCGTTGGTCAGCTTACCCCGGCTGACGGGCCGCCAGTACCCGCTCCACCGTGTCGACGATGGCCTGGGTCTGGGGGTCAATCTCGATGTTGGTCTGCCAGCCGGCTTTGACCCAACCCAGGTTGGTGCGAGCCAGCGTCTCGGGAATGAGATTGACGCAGAACTCGCTGCCGCGCACTTCCCCCACGGTGAGGCTGATGCCGTCGATGCCGATGTAGCCCTTGGTCAGCACGTATTTCATCAGTTCGGGGGCGAGGCGATACCACACCTGGCGGTTGTTCGGGGTGTCGATGACCGAGGTCACCTGTGCCGTGCCCATGATGTGGCCGGACATGGCATGACCGCCGATCTCGTCCCCAAAGCGGGCGGCCCGCTCCACGTTGACCTTGTCCCCCACCGCCAGTTGCCCGAGGTTGGTGAGGCGCAGGGTCTCCTGCATCAGATCGAAGCTGACCAGATCCCCCTCCACCCGGGTGACCGTCAGGCAGCAGCCGTTGTGGGCCACGGAGGCGCCGAGCGCCAGCCCCTCGCCCCAGGCCGGGCTCGGCATGCGGATCACGTGGGTGCGAAAGTTGGGCAGCGCCTCGATGGCCACCAGTTCGGCGGTCCCCTGTACTATGCCGGTAAACATGTGTCTCTCCACGCTGTGACAAAATTGTCGGCAGGTTACCCCCGCCCCCCCTGCAAGACAAGCATGCCGGCTGACAAGGAGAAGCGCGATCGCTATAGTGACCCCATTCAATCCAGGCTTAACGAGGAAACAAAAATGCAGGTATATCAGTGCTGTGAAGCCATTCGCATCGCCTACAACCAGATTGGCTCCGGCGAGCAGGGCTATGTGCCCCAGGCCATCGCCGCCAGCATACGGGCGCTCAACGCCGTCGCGTCCGACGAGCGGGTGCCGGCGGATCTGCGCGAGCAGGCGGCCTATGCCGCGGCCAACCTGCTGATCAGCGATCACGAGGACGCCTGATCCCGGGCACAAGTCGACCGCCGACCTTCCCCGTTGGCGGATTTTCAGGCTAGAATGACACCCCCGCATTTTGTCTCCTCAGGACGAGGAGGCAAAAGCCCATCTCTCTTACCCGCTCTTTCTCTATTATCTGATCCACTCGGAGGTGTCAGTGCAACGTTATTGGTCCGAGGCGAAGCAGCTCCTTCGTCTAGCCAGCCCCATACTGGTGGCCCAGGTGGCCCAGATCGCCATGAACTTCGTCGATACCGTGATGGCGGGACAGGTGAGCGCCGTGGATCTCGCCGCCGTGTCGGTGGCCTCCAGCTTCTGGCTGCCGGTCATCCTGCTGGTGCAGGGCATCATCATGGCGCTCACCCCCATCGTCTCCCAGCTCAACGGCGCCCGCAAACAAGACGAGGTGCGCCCCGCCGTGCACCAGGGCTTCTGGCTGGCGCTGATGGTGACCCCCATCGCCATGGTGGCGCTCTACTTCAGCCCCCTGGCGCTGCAGTTTATGGACGTGGATCCCGTCATGGCGGAGAAGACCGCCGGCTACCTGCACGCCATCCTGTGGGGGCTACCCGCCTTCGTGCTGTTCCAGGTGCTGCGCAACTTCAGCGAGGGGCTCTCCCACACCATGCCGACCATGGTGATCGGCTTCGTGGGGCTCGCGGTCAATATCCCGGCGAACTACATCTTCATCCACGGCCACTTCGGCATGCCCAAGCTCGGCGGGGTCGGCTGTGGCGTGGCCACCGCCATCGTGCTCTGGGCCATGCTGCTGGCGATGATCCTCTATGTGAAGTTCTCCTCCCACTTCCAGAAGATCAACCTCTTCGCCCAGCTGGCACGCCCCAACGGCAGCCGGATCTGGCGCCTGTTCCGCCTGGGGTTTCCCATCGCCATGGCTATCTTCTGCGAGGTGACCCTGTTTACCGTGGTGGCCCTGATGCTGGCCCCGTTCGGTGCCGAAACGGTGGCGAGCCACCAGATAGCGCTGAACTTTTCCAGCCTGGTGTTTATGCTGCCGCTGTCCATCGGTGTCGGCGTGACCATCCGGGTCGGTCACAACATAGGGGAAGGGCAACCGGATCAGGCCAGGGTCGCCGCCCGCACCGGCCTGATGCTGGGCATGGGGGTCGCCGCCGCGACCGCCGCCCTCACCGTGCTGCTGCGCGAGCCCATCGCCGGGATCTACACCGATGATCTCCAGGTGATAGGCCTGGCCGCCATCCTGCTGTTCTTCGCCGCCATCTACCAGATCTCCGACTCGGTGCAGGTGGTAGCGGCGGCGGCCCTTCGCGGCTACAAGGACACCCAGGCCATCTTCTACGTCACCATCGTCGCCTACTGGGGCATGGGGCTCCCCACCGGCATGATCCTGGGACTGACCGACTGGGTGGTGCCGCGCATGGGGCCCCAGGGCTTCTGGGTCGGCTTCATCGTCGGCCTCACCTCTGCCGCCCTGATGCTGGGGGCGCGGCTGCGCGTCATCTATGGCCGCTTCGCCAGCCCCGCGGCCTGCACCGCCCTCTCCCGGGCGCAGTAGGGCGCTGCCAAGAGCACAGGGAGCCGCGCGTTTTTTGGCGGCTCGCCTGTAAAATCAACAGGCTGCGCAAGAACTGGGCAAACAGTCTCCTTTGTGCATGTCCCTTGTTGACAGCCTTGGGGGCCATGGGTAGTATGCCGACCACGCCAGCAGTGCTGGCGGGATAAAACGGCCTTTCGGTCCGGTTTATGAAGTGGGTTTATAGCTCAGTTGGTTAGAGCACTACCTTGACATGGTAGGGGTCGTTGGTTCGAATCCAATTAAACCCACCACTTTTCGTGATGCGTCCTTAGCTCAGCTGGTTAGAGCACCACCTTGACATGGTGGGGGTCGGTGGTTCGAATCCACTAGGACGCACCATCACGAAACCCTGTTATGCGTCCTTAGCTCAGCTGGTTAGAGCATCACCTTGACATGGTGGGGGTCGGTGGTTCGAATCCACTAGGACGCACCATAACAGTTTGAATTGATTGCAGATATGGATTTATAGCTCAGTTGGTTAGAACAGTACTTTGACATGGCGTAGGCGATGTCGTTGGTTCGAAACCGGTTGAACGCAGATGTGGGTTTATAGCTCAGTTGGTTAGAGCACTACCTTGACATGGTAGGGGTCGTTGGTTCGAATCCAATTAAACCCACCACTCCCCTGCAATGACACACAAAGTCGCCTTGCGCACCCTGCGTCCTTAGCTCAGCTGGTTAGAGCATCACCTTGACATGGTGGGGGTCGGTGGTTCGAATCCACTAGGACGCACCAGATTGAAAAAGCCCGCTCCTAGAGCGGGCTTTTTGCATCTCCCCTTTCCTACTTCTCGCGGCATCCGCACGGCTGAACCCGCCATACGCCCAACCATGTCTGGCAGGCCAACCGCTCCCCCAATCAACTCTACTCAGAAGAGATCGAGCTGCTGGCCGCAGATCCGCTCGAACGATTCGCCGATAAAGGGCAGGATGGCGTCGGCGATGGGCCTCAGCTGCTTGTCGATATAGTGTTCGTAGTCGATGGCGCTGCGCCTGTATTCCAGCGGCTCTGGCCCGTTCAAGGTCACCAGGTAGGCGATGGTGCCCCTGTGCTGGTAGCGCTGGGGCTGACCGCGGCGCAGGTTCTCCTCGTCGGCCAGACGCGCCGCCCGCACATGGGGCGGCACGTTCTTCTGGTACTCCTCGAGCTTCTGGCGCAGCCGCTTGTGATAGACCAGCAGATCGTCGTGCAAGCCGGCCCGGGTCTCGTCCACCATGGTGCGCACATAGCCGCTGGGATCCTGGTCGTGGAAGACCAGCTCATAGAGCCGGGTCTGGAAGGCCTTGGCAAGGGGCGTCCAGTCGGTGCGCACCGTCTCCAGCCCCTTGAACACCAGGTGCTCAGCTTCCCCTTCACCCACCAGCCCCGCATAGCGCTTCTTGCTCCCCTTCTCCAGCCCGCGGATGGTGGGCATCAGGAAGCGGCGGTAGTGGGTCTCGTACTGGATCTCCAGATGGCTCGGCAAGTCGAACTCCCCCCTGATCCGCGCCGCCCAGTTGTCGTTGATCAGCTTCGCCAGCCGCTGGCCGATCTCGTCCGCCTGCTCGGGGCTGGCATCCCGCCCCAGGTGCACGAAGGTGGAGTCGGTGTCGCCATAGATCACCTCGAACCCCTCCCCCTCTATCCACTCCCGGGTCTGCTGCATGATGCCGTGACCCCGCAGGGTGATGGAGGAGGCAAGCCTCGGGTCGTAGAAGCGGCAGCCCCCCGAGCCCAGCACCCCGTAGAAGGAGTTCATGATGATCTTGATGGCCTGGGAGAGCGCCTTGTTGCCGGCCGCCTTGGCCCGATCCCGCGCCGCCCACAGGGTGGCGATAAGATCCGGCAGGAAGTGCCGCTCGCGGGAGAACAGGGCGCCGCGAAAGCCAGGAATGGCGTGCGCGGGGTGTTGCAACCCCTCCACCAGCCCCATGGGATCGATGCAGAAGGTGCGGATGATGCTGGGATAGAGGCTCTTGAAGTCGAGCACCAGCACGTGGCGATAGAGGCCGGGTTTGGAGTCCATCACATAGCCGCCGGGACTCGCCAGCCCGCCGTCGGCCGGCAGATTGGGCGCCACGTAGCCGCCGCGATGCAGCCGTGGCAGATAGAGGTTGGTAAAGGCCGCCACCGAGCCCCCCACCCTGTCGAGCTCCAACCCGGTGAGGGAGGCCCGCTCGATGGCGAAGGGGATGAGGTGGCAGAAATCGAAGATCTCCCACACCAGCTTGCAGTCTTCCAGGTTGTAGCGGGCCAGCGCCTCCTTGTCGGAGTGAAACAGCTCGGTGATCTTCTCCCCCCGGTTCGCCACGTCCTCGATGTCCTTGCCCCGACCGAGCAGCTCGCTTGCCACCGCATCCAGGCTGTAGCTCGGGAACTGCCAGGTGGCGCTTTTGAGGGTATCGATGCCGTCCAGCACCATGCGCCCGGGGATGATGACGCTGCCGCTCTGGGGGTCGTTTCGGGACGAGCGCCAGAAGCAGAGCTCCCTCCCGCGCCCGAGCCGCAGCCGCCGCTTGCCGAGCTCGGCGCGGCGCAGCAGCAGGCGAAAGTCGAAGTTGACCACGTTCCAGCCGATGACGAGATCGGGATCATGCAGCTGGAACCAGCGCTCCAGGGCGCCGAACAGGGCGCTCTCGTCCGCCACCCACTCGACCCGGGTGCCCCAGCTGTCGGCATCCGCCTCCGGGGTGCCAATCATGATGACCCGCGCATCCTCACGGCTATAGAGCCCCACCGAGAAGAGGGCCCCGTCCATGGCGCACTCCACGTCGAGGGACACCCAGGAGAGGGTCGGCGTCACGGCCTGGGGCGCGCAGCGCGCCTCGTTCACCTCCCAGTAGCCCTGACTGCCCCCCCTGCGCCTCGCCTTGCCATCGAAGCGCACCCCGGCGGTGATGAAGCGCTCCATCAAAAAGCGCTCCGGCAGCCGGATATCCGCCTCGAAGTGCTCCAGGCCGCGGATGAGCAGCAGCTCGATGGCGCGGTGGAAGGCGCTCAGGGTTGCGAAGTAGCAGCCCACCACCCGACTGCCCTCGAAGGTGTGCATGGGCAGGCGGCGAAACCGCCCCCGCACCCCGGCGCCCTTGAAGAGCTCGGCCGCCTCCTCCAGGTGGCGCTCCGGCAGGAAGAAGACTGGCTCCTGTCCCGGCACCACCAGCCGCACCGGCCCCTGGGCGCTCCAGAGCCACATCACTATCTCGGTACGCCCCTGCACATCCCGGCCGTGACGGGTCAGGATGAAACCGTCGAGCGGCGGGGTGGCGGGCGGAGCGGGCTGGATCTCGGTCATGCAGGCTATGGGGTTCAAGGCTGGGATGAGACTATTGTACGTTCATACAGTAGCGACCCGCAATCCTGACTGCCCGGGCCGATGATATGCCGTATAATCCGCTCAAGATCAGCCTCTCTCCCAGGAGTCTCCATGCGCGTCATTCTGCTTGCCCCCCTGTTTGCCCTGAGCCTCGCCGGCTGCAGCTCCTCGTCGGACGGCGGAGCAGGGGCCGGCCCTGGTGGCCCTTACGGCGGTGTCTATGGCGCCTCTTACTGGTGGTATGACGACTATTACGGCTATTGGAACGACTATTATCCCTGGTGCTGTGACAACCAGGGGGAGTTCGACGAGCTGATCAAGAAGTGGTGGAATGGGCTCGATCCGGCGCGCCAGCAGGAGATCAAGGAGAAGTATCAGGATTGGCAGGAGGACCATGGCCAGCCAGACCTGGTCACCCTGCGGGGGGATCTGGCGACCCGCTGGCATGCCATGACGCCGGAACAACGACAGGCGCTGCGCGACAACCGGCAGAACAGACCCAGCATCAGCAACCCGGACAAGTCCCCGCGCTCGCCGCTGGACGACAGAGGCGGCACTCTTCCCAGGGCCGAGAATGGCCTGCTAGCCCCCTCGACTCTGCCCAAGGCCGACAACGGCTTGCTGACGCCTTCCGCTCAGCCCAGGGGGGATGCCAGACCGCACCTCCCCCGCACCCTGGCCACGCCGGTACGCCCCACCGTCAGACCGGCGATAAGACCCGGCTTCACCCCCATGCGTAGCGTCGGGGGAGGTCGCCGCCGCTAGGGCCGCTGGCCTCGCCCCATTCCCTCTTCCCGCACAAGGAGCACGACATGACACATGAGTGGCAACGCATCGCCTCCCGCCTCACCGACGTAGGCGGCATCCCCGTGGCCCGGGCCCTCCCGGTCAAGGAGCGGCGCACCATAGGACCCTGGTGCTTCCTCGATCACATAGGGCCGACCCGCTTCGCCCCCGGCGCCCCCGGGCTGGACGTGGGGCCCCACCCCCACATCGCCCTGCAGACCTTCACCTGGATGCTGGAGGGGGAGATACTGCACCGGGACAGCCTGGGCAGCGAGCAGGTGATCCGCCCGGGCCAGGTCAATCTGATGACCGCCGGGCACGGCATCGCCCACACCGAGGAGTCCCTCCCGAACCAGCCCGATCTGCACGCGGCCCAGCTCTGGATAGCCCTGCCCGAGGTGGATCAGCACACCCCGCCCCGCTTCGATCACTACCCCAGGCTCCCCCGCTGGCAACAGGGGGAGATCACACTCACCCTGCTCATCGGCGAGCACGACGGGCAGCGCGCCCCCACCCTGCACTTCTCCCCCATCCTGGGGCTGGATCTGCACGCCCCCGCAGGGGGGCAGATCACCCTCTCCCTGGATCCCGCCTTCGAGCACGGCCTCTTCCCCCTGCAGGGGGAGACAGTCGTCGCCAACGATCCCCTCGCCCCCGAGCAGCTGCTCTATCTGCCGCCGGGAAACCGCACCCTGGAGCTGACCCTGAGGCCCGGCGCCCGTCTGCTGCTCATCGGTGGCGAGCCCCTGGCCCAGCCGCTGCAGATCTGGTGGAACTTCGTGAGCTTCGACAGGCAGGCCATTCGCACCGCCGCCGCCGACTGGGAGCGGGGCGATCCCCGCTTTGGCGAGGTGCGGGGCTATGCCGGCCCCCGCCTCAAGGCGCCGCCCCTGGCCGGGCTCTGACAGGCCGCACGAACGACACAGACAAAAAGAGCGCCTGATGGCGCTCTTTTTGACGACGTGACGACAGGGGCTCAGAACCCCTCCTCCTGCTCCGCCTGCTGTCTGGCGCGGCGGGCCATGGCCTCCACCTGGGCGCTCTCGATCTCGTGCAGCACCCCGTCCAGATCGATGGCCTCCCGGCTCTCCTCGAACAGGCCGGTGAGCTCGGTCTCGGGGCCCAGCTTGCCATCTTCGAACAGGGCCCACATCTCTCTGGCGTAGCGGGTCTTCAGCAGCTCGGGGGCATACATGCCGTAGTAGTTGCGCATGTTGTTGACGTCCCGCTCCAGCATGGCCTTCGCCTGGTTGTTGGCGGCGGCGTCCACCACCTGGGGCAGATCG
The DNA here is from genome assembly GCF_019048705.1 of Aeromonas sp. FDAARGOS 1409. Taxonomy (NCBI): domain Bacteria; kingdom Pseudomonadati; phylum Pseudomonadota; class Gammaproteobacteria; order Aeromonadales; family Aeromonadaceae; genus Aeromonas; species Aeromonas sp. FDAARGOS 1409. The sequence goes on along the minus strand of NZ_CP077395.1, from coordinate 3,396,163 downwards.
ATGATGACGGGGCCCTGCTCGTCCACCAGTACGTTGAACTCCGAGAGATCCCCGTGGATGAGGCCGGCGCAGAGCATGCGCACCACGTAGCGGATCACCTTGCCATGGTCGATGAGCGCCTGCTCCCGGGAGAGCGCCACGTCGTTGAGGCGGGGGGCCACGTTGCCGTCGGCATCGGTGACCAGCTCCATCAGGAGCACACCGTCCAGGCACACATAGGGTCTGGGCACCCGCACGCCGGCGGCAGCCAGCTTGAACAGGGCGTCCACCTCGGTGTTCTGCCACACCTCCTCGTGCTGCTGGCGGCCGTACTTGGAGCCCTTCTCCATGGCGCGGGCGTTGCGGCTGTTGCGTACCCGGCGCCCCTCCTGGTAGACCACCGCCTGCTTGAAGCTGCGCTTGGAGGCCTCCTTGTAGACTTTGGCGCAGCGCACCTCGTCGCCGCAGCGCACCACGTAGACGTCGGCCTCTTTGCCGCTCATCAGCCGGCTGATGACCTCGTCCACCAGGCCGTCATCAACCAGGGGCTGGATTCGATTTGGAATTTTCATGACCGCCCTTTCACCCTATTCATGCCTTAGTTGCCTCTGTGTGTCCCCTGACCGCCATGGTCATCACCGAAACCGGAGCATGCGGTGCCTGCGTCATCAGGTCAATAAAAACGGCCCTCAGGCGGGCCGTGTCGCTCAAGGTTCCGGGGGCAGACCCTGGCGGATGCGCCGGATCCCCTCCTCGTAGAGGCCCTCCTCTCCCTGGTTCTCTTCCTGGGTCTCGAAGATCTTGAGAAACCACATGTACTGCTCGGGGAAGCGGGCGAGCTGCTGCTCCACGGTGCGGTTCATGGCGTTGACATCCGCCAGCAGATCCGCGGTGGGATAAGGGTCGAACGGCGGCTCTATCTCCAGCCGGTAGCAGCCCTCGTCCTCGTCATAACAGGCCAGGATGGGCACCGCCCTGGCGCCGGTGAGTTTCACCAGCTTGGGCAGGGCCGGCAGGGTCGCCTTGGGATGCCCGAAGAAGGGCACGAACACGCTCGCCTCGCGGCCGTGATCCTGATCCGGCAGGTAGAAGAAGCTGTCGCCAGCGCGCAGGGCCTTGATGGCGGGCTTGATGCCGACGCTGCGCTCATAGACCCGGCCTCCCTTGCTGCGCTCACGGTTGATGTACCAGTCGAACACCAGATCCTTGGGGCTCTTCATCATGGTGCACAGGGGCACCCCCTCGTTGGTGATGAAGCGGCCTATGGTGTCCACCGCCCAGGTGTGGGGCACCACGAAGATCATGGGGCGACCGGCGGCCCGCTCCGCGGCCACGTGCTCCCAGCCCCGCACCTTGATGCGCTCCTTGAGGAAGGCCTGGCTTCGCCAGGTCAGCTCCCCAAAGCCCATGAAGGTCTTGAGACCGACCCGGATGGATTTCAGCAGCAGGGCCTTACGGCCCGCCTCATCGAGCTCGGGAAAACAGATCCTGAGGTTGGTATCGGCGATGTAGGCCTGCTTCCTGGAGAGCCGCAGCAGCGTGGGCGCCAGGACGTCGGCCAGTTTGTCCCGGGCTCTGGCCGGGATCCAGGCCAGCAGGGAGAGCAGGGCAATCGCCAGCCAGCTGCCCCACAGGCGGGGGTGCAGCAGGCGAAGATGAAAGGAGGTGTCAAACACCGGATCTTGTGCGGACATGGTCGCCATCGAATCATCAAAACAGACCGTCATTTTAGTGATCCTGACAGTTTTTTCTACCCTGCCCTGCGCCGGGGTCTGACGCCAAGTCACTGATCAGACTAGTTAGAAACTAAAAGTGGTCCGCTTGGGACCACCTTTGACCTGCACTCAGGGATGGGGCGACAACCCCCGGCGAATGCGCCGGATCCCCTCTTCGTAGAGGCCATCCGGACCCACCTGATCCTCACGGGTGTCGAAGATCTTGAGGAACCACATGTACTGGCCCGGGTGGCGGCGAAGCTGGCGTTCCACGCTGTCGTTCATGCGGCAGGTGTCCGCCAGCAGATCCTCCCCGGGATAGTCGGCGTAGGGGGCCTCGATCTCCAGCCGGTAGCCGTGCGCCTGCTCGTCATAGCAGGCCAGCACCGGCAGCGCCCTGGCACCGGTCAGCTTCACCAGCCGTGGCAGGGCCGGCAGGGTCGCCTTGGGGTGGCTGAAGAAGGGGGCAAACAGGCTCGCCTCGCGGCCGTGATCCTGATCCGGCAGGTAGAAGAAGCTCAGGCCGGATTTCACCGCCTTGATCACCGGCTTGATGCCGGCGCTGCGCTCATAGACGCGGCAGCCGTGCCGGGTCCGCGCCCGGTTGATGTGCCAGTCGAACACGGGGTTGCGGGCGCTCTTCATCATGGTGCACATGGGCAGGCCCCGCTGGGCGAAGTAGTAGCCCGCCGCGTCGATGGGCCAGCTGTGGGGCACCACCAGGATCACCGGCCGGCCGGCGGCCTGCTCGGCCTCGATATGTTCCCAGCCGCTGACCCGGATCCGCCCCATCACGTGGGCAGGGCTGCGCCAGGTGAACTCGCCAAACCCCAGCAGGCTCTTGAGGCCCACCCGGATGGAAGTCATCAGAATGGCGTCGCGCTCGGCCTCGCTCTTGCCCTTGAAGCAGATGGCGAGGTTGGTACGGGCGATGTAGACCTGCTTCTTCGAGATCCTGAGCACCAACGGCGCCAGGGCCTCGGCCAGCCGGTCCCGCCAGCGCGGCGGCACGAAGGCGAGCACGCCGATGGCGCCGAGGGCGAGCCAGCTCAACCAGTAGCGGGGATGGAGCAGGCGGGTCTGGAATCTGGCGTCAAAAACGGGGTCGTGAGAAGACATGGAAATAGGGCAAAGGGTGACGGTGGGATAATGGCACGCATCCTGACAGGTATTACCAGTTAACGCCAACTGAATGTCGCCTGTATGAGCAACTATTTAAGCCGGATCACGGATTGACAAGGAGATCATTTGCCTCATCTGGCGACGCCCATGCAAACGGACCCCGCAGGGCGGGGTCCGTTGCTCGCTACACCCTCTCAGCGATGCAGGGGGGCACCCAGCGCGCCGCCCTGGCCCAGGGGCAGGAAGTACATCAGGTAGCGCAGCGCCACGTACCCCACCACCAGGGTCGCCACCCCCAGCTCCAGATAGGCCAGCTGATGGAGCTGCTCGGCATAGCGGGCCGCTTGCGGCCACTGCGACAGCAGGTGACTCACCTTGAACAGGGCGGTGGCGCCGATCACCAGGGGGAAGGTGAAGGCGGCATAACCGGGCGAGAATGGCAGGCGCAGCAGCTTGATGAAGGCCAGGTAGATGATGCCGGTCATCAGCACGGCGATCCCGAGCAGCACGGCCACCAGCAGCAGCGACGGATCCGGGCTCACGGTCAGGTAACCGGCCAGCGACAGGCTGGCGGGAGCCGCCAGGATGGCGATGGTCGGCTTGGCGGCGTCCGGCACCTCGTGGCTGAAGATGAGGCGATAGATCATCAGCGGCAGCATCAGGGCGTAGCAGCCCATGCCGAACCAGAGCAGGCCGTTGGCCAGGGTGGCGAAGGGGCCGCCCGGGTAGGCGACGTCGGCGACGATGATCCCCACCGGCGGCACGAACCAGCTCGGCACCATGTGGTGGATTTCAAACTCCCTGGCCCTGTGCCAGACGAAAGTGGCGAGAAACACCAGGTGGATGACCACCGCAAACAGCCAGAGTCCCTGTCCCAGGGTCGGGGCCAGCAGGCCGACCGCCTTGGAGACCACCATGGTGCCCATGGCGTAGGTGGGCACCACGCTGCCCACCACGGGGTGGGCGAGATCCTGCCACAGCAGGCGCGGGTGGAGCAGGAACTTGAAGGTGAGGACGAGCAGCAGCACGGCGGCGATGGCGGCCCCCAGCAATTGCAGGCGGCCATCGAACCGACCGGCATTTTCCCAGGCCCAGCCGAGGCTGGCGATCCCGAGCGCCAGCCCGGCCATGGGGGTCGGGGCCTGGCCCAGGGAACGGCGGGTGCGTGCGATCATGGCGTATACCCTCTTGATTGGTGACGATGGGCATAGGATAAAGGGGGGCTATCGTTTACGATATCTAAATGATTTGAACCAAGCGTTTAGGAAAATCAAACGACATGAAGCTCACCCTGCAACAACTCAAGGTGTTCGCCACCATAGCCCGCCACGGCAACCTGGGGCTGGCGGCCGGCGAGCTCTGCCTCAGCAAGGGGGCCGTCTCCCAGGCGCTGCAGGAGCTGGAGCGCCAGCTCGGCACGCCGCTGTTCGACCGGGTGCACCCCAGGCTCCAGCTCAACAGCGAGGGGCGCCTGCTGCAACCGGCCGCCGATGAGATGCTGACCAGGATGCAGGAGATAGAACAGCTGTTCAGCCCGGATGCCGAGCCCAGCGGCCAGCTGCGCCTCGGTGCCAGCCAGACCATAGGCAACTACCTGCTGCCCGATCTGCTGGCGGGAGGAGCCAGGGATCAGGGCGCCGCCCCCAGGGTCACCATCGCCAACACCCATCTGCTGTGCCACGCCCTGGCCCACTTCGAGCTGGATCTGGCCCTCATCGAGGGGGAGAACCACCACCCTGAGCTGGTGAGCGAGCCCTGGCTGGAAGACGAGATGCTGATCATCGCCCCGCCCCACCACCCCCTGGCGGGCCAGCCGGAGCTGCCCCTTCGCCGGCTCGCCGGCGAGATCTGGGTGCTGCGCGAACCCCAGTCAGGGAGCCGCGAGCAGTTCGAGCAGCAGATCCAACCCCAGCTGCCGCACTGGCGTGCGGGGATCGAGCTCAACACCCTGGAGGCGGTGATGCTGGCGGTGGAGAAGGGGCTCGGCATCTCCTTCATCTCCCGCCTCGCCGTCGCCGATCGGCTGGCACAGGGGCGCCTGGTGGCCCTCACCCCGAGCCGCCGCTTCCCCCGCCGGCTCTCCCTCGCCTGGCACAAACAGAAGTTCCACTCCGCGGCACTGCGCCGTTTCCTGACCTTCTGCCGCGCCCAGACCCTGCCCTGAGCCCGGGCCGAGAAGGCAAGAGAGGGCGCCTGGGCGCCCTCTCTTTCGTTGGGATGACGGCCGCTTAACGGCCTCAGCCTGCCCCCTTGAGCCCCCCTTCGACCCAGCCCAGCACGCGGCGCGTCAGGGCGTGGGGCAGCCAGGGGGAGTCCAGCAGGCGGTGGCGCAGGCAGTCGGCGAAGTGATCCGCCTCGTGCTGCATGCCGCCCCCCTCCACCGGCAGGTAGATGTCCGCCGGCCAGGCGACCGGCGCCCCACCCCCCTGCCAGCGAATATGCTGGGGGTTCCACCACTTGCCCTCGATGACGAGGGACCAGTCCTCCCCCTCCAGCCAGGCATCCCGGTCGAGATCCTCGGTGATGGAGGCGCCGAGCTCGGCCGAGAAGGGGTAGTGGAAGGTGAAGCTGGCGGCCAGATCCACCTCCCCGCTGGCCCGCGCCAGGGTCACCTCGGGCACGCCGCAGGCCAGCCCAAGCCGATCGCAGAGGGCGGCATAGAGCCAGAGCGGATAGACCCCCACGTCCCAGGCGGCGCCACCATCCAGGGCGGGATCGAACAGCTTGCCGACCGGGGGCTGGGCCGAGCCGAACGCCGCCCTCAGACTGCGGGGCGCCGGCAGCAGCGGCAGGCGTTGCAGCAGGGCGCGCATGGCGGGGAAGCACATCACCTTCATGGCCTCGAGCAGCAGCAGGCCGCGCTCATGGGCGAGCGCCACCAGGGCGTCCCAATCCGCCACCCGGGTCACCGCCGGTTTTTCCACCAGCACGTGCTTGCCCGCCAGCAGCATCTGCCTGATCAGGGCGGCGTGCTCCGGGTGGATCACCGCCACATAGACGGCCTCCACCTCGGGGCTCTCGGCCAGGGCCTGATAGCTGCCATAGGCCAGTGGCAGCCCCAGCTCGCGGGCGAACGCGTCGGCCCGCCCCTGATCCCGGGCGGCGATCGCCACCACCCGCCCGCCCCTGGCGTGCTGGTTGACATCGCGGCAGAAACGCCGGGCGATGGCACCCGCCCCGGCAATCCCCCATCGCAGGGGCCCCTTTCCCTCTTCTTGCATCTCGTCTCCTCACTGACCTGTGGCAACGCGCATCCTGCCCCGAACCTCAGGCTGCTGCCGGACTGGTCTGCAGGCTGCGCAACCAGCGGATCTCTTCACCCCAGATCGACTCGTCTATGGTCTCGAGGATCAGCGGGATGCCGTCGAAACGCGCGTCATTCATGATGTGGTGGAACACCGCCTCCCCCAGGTTCCCCTCCCGCAGGCTGTGGTGGCGATCGACCCGACTACCGAAGGTACACTTGGCGCCGTTGATATGCATCCCTTTCAGGTACTCAAAGCCCACGATGCGCTCAAACTCGGCGAACACGGCGGCGCAGGACTCCGGGGTGCGCAGATCGTAGCCGGCGGCGAAGGCGTGGCAGGTATCGAAGCAGACGCCGACCCGGCTCTTGTCCTCCACCCCCTCGATCAGGGTGGCCAGGTGCTCGAACGACCAGCCGAGGTTGGTGCCCTGGCCTGCGGTATTCTCGATCACCGCCGTCACCCCCTGGCTGCGCTCCAGCGCCCAGTTGATGGACTCGCTCACGAGCTTGAGGCTCGCCGCCTCGGGGATCTGCTTCAAATGGCTGCCGGGGTGGAAGTTGAGGTAGCAGAGCCCGAGCTGCTCGCAGCGCTTCATCTCGTCCAGGAAGGCATCCCGGGACTTGGCGAGGCCGTCGGGATCCGGGTGGCCCAGGTTGATGAGGTAGCTGTCGTGGGGCAGGATCTGCTCCGGGCGAAAGCCTGCCTTGTCGCAGGCCGCCTTGAAGGCGCGGATGCTGGCATCCGACAGGGGCGCCGCCTGCCACTGGCGCTGGTTCTTGGTGAACAGGGCGAAGGCGTTGGCCCCGATAGCCTCTGCGCGGGCTATGGTGTTCTCCACCCCGCCGGCCGCACTGACGTGGGCTCCGATAAATTTCATCTCATCTCCTCTGCGCGTTGCCATGGGCCTCCCCGGGCGCTTCTGGCACGGGACAAGGCACATGGTGATGGGGCGCCATTATGCCCAAGCCAGCCCCTTGCGCCAAACCGGGATTGTCGATGGGGGCCATGGAAAAGGCGCCCGCAGGCGCCTTGGTGATCATGGATGTCGGGCTCGCTCTCAATAGGCCAGGCCGGCACCATAGGGGTAGAGCGGGTTCGCGGAGTCCTTCGCCACGTCCGGGTACTGGTTTTGCACCGCCTGCCAGCTGGAGGGCAGCTCGAAGGGCAGCTTGCCGCTGGCCTTCTGCTTGCCGCTGATGACGTCGAACAGGGACTGATCCAGAGCACCGAAGTTGGCCAGCAGCACCCGGGCCGCCGGCGCCACCTCGGTCAGGATGGCGGGCCTGTCCAGATAGACGGAGAGCACCAGGGGCACACCGGCCTGCTCGATGGCCTGGATGGCGGCAAAGTCGTCGGCCCCGTGGTAGATCCCCTCGTGGGCCGTCTCCTGCACCACCTGGTCATTGCTGGCAAAGCCGAGCTGGCCAAAGTGGATGCTGCCAAACGGGAAGCGGGGATCCTGCTCGCCCGGGGCGTTGACCCGCACGATGGCGAGCTCCGCCTGGGCCAGGTCCGTCACCACGGTATAACCGTTGGCCGCGGCCACCTCGGCATTGACGTTGTGCAGGTAGACCCGCTTGCCGTCCGCCTTGAGTGGCAGCAGGGCCCCCTCGTTCTTCAGCAGCACGTGGGACGCCGCCTGGGCAGCCTGGGCGGCCTGCTGGAACTCGGCCTTGCCCACCAGGGTCACCGCCGCCTCGGCATCCACATAGGGATTTTCGAACAGCCCCAGGGCGAACTTCTGCTCCAGGATGCGCTCGGCCGAGGTGGTGAGCGCCGCCTCGGTCACCAGACCGCTCTGCACCGCCGCCAGCAGGGGGGCGGGATCCTCCACGCCGCCGAACTGATCCACCCCGGCGGCGATGGCCTTGGCGTAACGCTCGGCCTTGGTGAGCTTCTCCACGCCCCAGGACATGCCAAAGGGCACTGTCCAGGGGCTGACGCCCGCCGTCACCTCATCCTGGGTCAGCCCCTGCTCGCAGCGGCTGTCGCAGTCGTTGACTATGCCCCAGTCGCTCAGCACCACGCCGTCGAACTTGAAGTGGCCCCGCAGCAAGTCGGTGAGGATCTGGCGGTTGAAGCCAAAACCCACCTCCTCGATGGCCTGGCCCTCATGGGTCAGCCCCTCGGGCAGGGCGTAATAGGGCATCACGGCCCCGACTTTGGCCTCGAAGGCCCCCTCGAACGGCACCAGGTGATAGGCAAACTGGCCACCGGGATAGACCTGCTCCTTACCCCAGGGGTTATGGGCGTCCAGCCCGTCCTTCTGGGGGCCGGCCCCGGCGAAGTGCTTGACCACGGTGACCACGCTCTCCTTGCCAATGCCGTCACTCCCCTGCTGGAAGCCCTGGATATAGGCCTTGACCAGGGACTTGGCGAGCTGGTTGTCTTCGCCGAAGGTGCCGTTGATGCGCCCCCAGCGCGGCTCGGTCGCGAGATCCGCCTGGGGCGAGAGGGCCTCGTGAATGCCGACGGCGCGGTACTCCTGACGGGCGATGTCGCCGAAGCGCTGCACCAGGGCGGCATCGCCGATGGCGGCCAGCCCCAGGGTCTCCGGCCACTGGGAGAAGGCCCCGGCGCCGACGCTGGTTGCGTTGGGATCATGGGTGAAGTGGTTGCGCGGATCCGTGCTCACCGTCATGGGGATGCCGAGCCCCACCCCCTCCAGCAGGGCCTGCAGCCGGTTGTTGTCTTCGGCGATGGCCGCCGGATCCCCCGCCATCCGGGTGATGAAGGTATTCACCCCATCGGTACGCAGCATCTTGTCCATGGCGGCGAGGTCGACCCGGCCGTCGGCATCCAGCACCAGGGTGCCGTGCATCATCAGGCCCGCCTTCTGGGCCAGGGTGAGCCGACCCGTCAGGTCCCGCGCCCGCTCGGCGGCGCCGAGGCGCCAGTCCTCGTAGGGGGTCAGGGTGCCATTGCCGTCCAGATCCTTGAACTGCAGGCCGTCCTGCTCGATCAGGGCGACGGTGCGATGGCCCAGGACGGGCTGTTCCGGTTTGGGGGTGGAGTCGTTGTCGTTGCACCCTGCCAGCAGCAGGGCCCCTATGGCGAGGGCGACACGGGTTCGGGAGAGCGAGTGGTGTTTCATTATTGTTATCTTCCTTGTGTGTGTAGGAGTGACCACTCTATGCAAATGCGGCCCCCCTCACTTGCCCGTCGGGTGCAGGAAGTTGCCGGTTGGGAGCAGGGGTGAAAAGTGTGAAAAGGGTTGCAGGGTTACCCTTGGTTACAAATCCGAAACATAAAAGCGGCGCTGGCTCACGGCAATCCAGCGCCGCTGACGGATGATGGAAGGCCACCGCCGACAAGGATTTTTGCCGTGAAAACCGTCTCCAACCGGATTGCCCTGCACTGCCTCACCCACTGGCAGAGACAGGGACGAGATCCGGCCCAGCTCCTGCAAGGTGCCGGGATTGCCAGAGAAGAGCTGCTGCTCCCCCAGGGGCGGATCGACGCCCAGCGCCACTTCCGGCTGCTGGCCCGGGCCGCCCCCCATATGAACTGCGACCACTGGGGGGCGCCCCCCACGCTCACCGGCCTGTTCGCCGACTTTCTGCCGCTCGCAAGCCTGTGCTGCAACGCCGCCACCCTGCGCCAGGCGCTGCACTTCTTCCTCTCCTTTCGCCCCCTCATCGGCGAGAGCGACCGGATAGTGCTGCGGGAGGAAGATGGTCAGGCGAGGCTGAGTTACCACTCGGAATCCGATCACCCGGACGTCATCGCCATGAGCAGCCTGGCGAATCTGGGCAATCTCTATGCCCTGCTCCAGTTCTATCACCCGGGGCAGGGCCAACTGGTGCTGCCCGCCCTCGTCAGGCCTGCGCTCTGGCGCGACCTGGCGACCTGGCTGGGCGCCCGCCTGCTGCGGGGCCAGGGGTTCGAGCTGCGCTTCCCCTCGGCCCTGCTCGATCTCGCCCACGGGGGCTGCAACCTCCCCCTGCAGCCCCTGCTGCTGGGGGAGATAAACCGGCAGATGGCCCTGCTGCGCCCGCGCACCCGCTACCGGGATCGCGTGCTCGATCTCATCCGTCAAACGCTCTGGCAGGAAGGCCTGGAGGAGCGAGCGCCTCTCGCTGTGGTCTGCGACAGCCTCGGGCTGACCCGCTGGACCCTCAACCGCCACCTGCGGGAGGAGGGCTGCCACTTCTCCGGGCTGCTGGATCAGGTGCGGCGGGAGGAGGCGTGCCGCCTGCTGCAGGATCCCGCCCTGCCGCTGCAGGCGGTGGGAGACAGGCTCGGCTTTGCCAACCAGAGCAGTTTCACCCGCTTCTTTCGCGCGGCCTTCGCCCTCTCCCCCCGGGAGTTTCGCTCAAGGCGCGGCCGCCTCTGACTCCCCGGCCAGGGAGCGGGCGAGCAGCTCGCCCAGCCAGCGGATGAAGAGCTGGACCCTGGGTGCCAGCTGGCGGCGGTGGGCATAGAGGGCGTGGATGGGGAGCGGCGGCGCCTGCCAGGCGGGCAGTATGCTCACCAGCTCGCCGCGCGCGAGCAGCCCCTCCACCCCCACCCTCGGCATCTGGATGATGCCGAGCCCCGCCAGCGCCGCCGCCAGATAGGTCTCGCTGTCGTTGACCGTCAGGGCTCCCGCCATGGGCAGCAGGGCCCGGCTGCCGTCCTCCCGCAGGTATTCGAAGCCGGGCTCGGGGCGCCCCTGGCCGGCGCAGCTCCCCGTGCCAACCCCGGGGCCATAGTGCACCAGCCGGTGGTGGGCCAGATCGGCGAGGTGCTGCGGTACCCCGTGGCGGGCCAGGTAGGCGGCGCTGGCGCAGTTGATCTGGCGGTAGTGGCCAAGGGGCCTTGCCACCAGGCTGGAGGGTTCCAGGCTGCCGACCCGCACCACGCAGTCAAACCCCTCGCGCACCAGGTCCACCCGCCTGTCCGTGCTGCTCAGCATCAGCTGCAAGGCGGGATGCCTGGCCAGAAAGTCCGGCAGCGCGGGGATCACCAGGTGGCGCGCCATCCGGCTCGGCATGTCGACCCGCAACTGGCCCGAGATCTGGCCCTCCGGGCGAAACAGGCCGTCAAACTCCTCCATGTCCGCCAGCAGCTCCCGGCAGCGGGCATAGCAGATCTGGCCGTCCGTGGTGAGTTGCACCCGCCTCGTGGTGCGCTGCAACAGCCGGGTGCCCATGCGCTCCTCCAGCCGGCGGATGGCGGCGGAGAGGGTCGCCTTGGGGATGCCGGACAGCTCGGCGCAGCGGCTGAAGCTCTCCAGTTCGGCGACCCGCACGAAGGCCCTCATCGCATCCAGGTGATCCATGGCCTGATTGTCTCTCTAAACGGAACAGTGATTTCATTATCACGCTATTTATCGAGTTTGAAACGAACAATACAGTGATCCGGTCGGCTCGCACCGAGCCCTCGTCATTCACCCGGACAGGAGTCACACCATGACCAGACCCATCGCCCTCATCACGGGAGCCAGCCGCGGCCTCGGCAAGCACGGCGCCCTGGCCCTCGCGGCCAAAGGCGTCGATCTCATCCTCACCTATCGCAGCCAGGCCGGGGAGGCCGCCGCCGTGGTGGCCAGGGCCCGCGCCCTCGGGGTACAGGCCCATGCCCTGGCGCTGGACGTGGGGGAGAGCGCCACCTTCGCCGCCTTCGCAGACGAGGTGAAGCAGCTGCTCGCCCGGGAATGGCAGCGCACCCATTTCAACTTCCTGGTCAACAACGCCGGCATCGGCATCCGCGCCAGCTTCGAGCAGACCACGGAAGAGCAGTTCGACACCCTGCTCAACATCCACCTGAAGGGCACCTTCTTCCTGACCCAGGCGCTGCTGCCGCTCATCGCGGATGGCGGCCGCATCCTCAACCTCTCCACCGGCCTCACCCGCTTCGCCATGCCGGGCTATGCCGCCTACGCCGCCATGAAGGGGGGTGTGGAGGTGCTGACCCACTACCTGGCCAAGGAGCTGGGCCCCCGCGGCATCGCCGTCAACGTGCTGGCCCCCGGCGCCATCGAGACCGACTTTGGCGGTGGCGTGGTGCGCGACGACAAGGGGGTCAACGCCTTTCTCGCGAGCCAGACGGCCCTCGGCCGGGTGGGCCAGCCCGACGACATCGGCGGCGTCATGGCCGCCCTGCTCTCCGATGACAGCCGCTGGATCACCGCCCAGCGCATCGAGGCCTCGGGGGGCATGTTTATCTAGGCCGCGCTTCGCGCCAGCCCTCTCAAAACAGCAGGCCCCCTCGGATGAGGGGGCCTGCTGGCATTCAGGGCGGGCATTCTCTGCGCACTGCCGTGCTCACTCGCGCCTTACAGGGTCTTGCCGCCGGAGGCGATCACCTGGCGGTACCAGTGGAAGCTCTCCTTCTTGATGCGGCGCAGGGAGCCTCCCTGCTCGTCGCGCTCCACATAGACGAAGCCGTAGCGTTTCTGGTAGCCGTTGAGCCAGCTCAGGATGTCGGTGAAGGACCAGGCGCAGTAGCCAAGCAGCTCGACCCCGTCCTGCATCGCCTCCTGGCACGCCTTGATATGGCTGCGCAGGTAATCGATGCGGTAGTCGTCCTTCACCTTGTCTCCCGCCTCCAGCTTGTCGAACTCGCCGAGGCCGTTCTCGGTGATCATCAGCGGCAGGCCGTAGCGAGACGAGAGGCGACGCAGGGCGATGCGCATCCCGGTGGGATCGATGGCCCAGTCCCAGTTGCTGGTCTCAAGGTGCGGATTGGGGGCCGTCTTGTAGAGGCCGGGAATGCCGCTGGACGGCGTGGTGCCCTTCTTGCCCGTGGTGTTGATGCGCTGCATGGTCTGACCGCCGAGGGGATTGTCGGTGAAGGTCAGGGTGTAATAGTAGTTGACGCCTATGTAGTCCGGCGTCCCCTCCTTCAGCAGTGCCAGATCCCCCGGCAGGATCTCGGGGGCCTCGCCGGTTTCCCTCAGGTAGGCGAGCGCCGCCTGGGGGTAGCGGCCGAAGCAGTAGGCGTCCAGCCACCAGAGGTTGGTGAACTCCTCGGCGTTCTCGAATGCCAGCATGTCTTTGGGATCGCACGACGCCGGATAGGCGGGCGAGTAGGCGAAACTCGGGCCGATCAGCCCCCCCGGCACATGCTCGCGGAACGCCTTGATGACCCTGGCGTTGGCGAGAAACGCGATGTGGTTGGCGGCAAAGAAGCGCTTCCTGTCCTGCACCGCGGGCGGGTGGGTGCCGAGTTGATAAGCGTTGGTCAGGTTGTAGTTCTGCTCGTTGAGCGACACCCAGTACTTCACCTTGGCGCCGAAGCGCTGGTAGAGGGTCACGCAGTAGCGCTCGAAGTCGTCGATGATGCGCCTGTCTTCCCAGCCGCCGTACTCGTCCTGCAGCGCCTGGGGCAGGTCCCAGTGATAGAGGGTCAGCACCGGCTCGATGCCGTGGGCCAGCAGGGTATCGATGAGTTTCTCGTAGAAGGTCAGCCCCGCCTCGTTCACCTCGCCGCGGCCGGTCGGATAGATGCGCGGCCAGCTCACCGAGAAGCGGTAGGCCTTGAGCCCCATCTCCGCCATCAGCGCCACGTCCTCCTCCATACGGTGGTAGTGATCCACCGCCACGTCGCCGTTGCTGCCCTCAAAGGTCTTGCCCGGCAGCTTGGTGAACAGATCCCACACCGAGGGGCCCTTGCCATCGGCATTCCAGGCCCCTTCCACCTGATAGGCGGCGGAGGCGGCGCCCCACAGAAAATCGGTGGGGAAGTCGTTGAACTTGTGATGATGCATCTGGTGTTGCTCCTTCTGCGCGAATGGCCCTGCCCCCCCTGCGGGGAGCCCGAAATCAATTGGCATCAGCATCCAACACTTCTAAAATTCCGTCCAATGACAAATATGACCACTCAAGATTCCCAATAGGAATGAAAGGGGAAACCATGGAGCTAAGGGATCTGAAAGCCTTCGTCACCCTGGGGGAGGTATTGCACTTCGGTCAGGCGGCGGCGCGCCAGCACATCACCCAGTCGGCCCTGAGCAAGCAGATCCGGCGCCTGGAGGCGGAATTTGGCGGCGATCTGTTCGAGCGCAGCGCAAGCCACACCCGGCTCACCGCCCTGGGCCGCGCCCTCTACGGAGACGCCTATGCCCTGGTGGCCCAGAGCGAGCAGCTCGCCCGCAGCGCCCGCGACGTGCTGGCGGGCAACGGCGGCACCCTGCGCATCGGCTTCGGGGTCGCCACCAAGCTGCTGGTGCCCGCCGCCATCGCCCGGTTTCGGGCCAGCCGCCCCGGGGTCGGCATCGAGCTCAACGATCTCTCCACCCACCACCAGTTGCTGGCGCTGGCCGAGGGGCGGCTGGATCTCGGCTTCTGCCGCCTGCCCGCCCCCAAAGGCTGGCACTGCCTGCCTGTGGTGCGCGCCCATTTCGTCGCCGTGCTGCCTGCGAGTTACGCCGGGGTCAGCGGCCTCAAAGATCTGGTGGACAGGCCGCTCGCCATCCTGCGCCGGGACAAGGCCCCCTCCTTTTACGATCAGTTCGTCCACTACCTGGCCCAGAGCGGGCTGAGGTTTCAGGAGATCCAGTACGTAAACGACTTCGCCGCCGGCATCGCCACCGCGGCGGCAGGCATCGCCTGGACCCTGGTGCCCTCCTCCACCACCATAGAGCACCCGGACGTGCTGACCCTGCCCCTGGAGGAGCCCGAGGCGAGCTGGATCATCGGGCTCATTCGCCCGCCAGGCAACGACAACCCCCTCATCACCCCCTTCTGGCAGACGGTGGCGGCGCTTGCGGATCCCGCCCTCGGCGATCCGCCCGGGCAGCAGAACAGGGTGTCACCCGACGACCCTACCTCCGACGAGAAGGGTATCACCTGAGAACCACATTAAGGGTAGCTTTGGGCGGACACCCCCCTTAAAATCGTGCCATTGCCTCTGGCGCCCACGACAAGGATCCGTTTCTTCCATGCCATCCCACTGGTTGCTGAGGTTTGACCTTCATCGCCTCATCCTGGCCCTGGCCGTGCTCGGCGTGCTGGCCACCTTCGGCAACAGCTTCTACGCCATCCATCAGGCCCAGCGGCAGTTGCTGATCGACAGCACCCTGGAGGCGAACCGGGTCTATGCCGCCAAGCTGGCCGCCTCCACCGACGCCATGCTGCGCTCGGCCCAGGGGCAGCTCGCCTATGGCGCCAGCCGGCTGGCGCCCATGCTGCTGGCCAATGACGTCGAGAGGCTCGATGAGCTGATGAGTCAGCTGCGCCAGCAGACCAACACCTTCAACTCGGTGGCCGTCGTGAACACCGAGGCCACCGTGGTCGCCGTCTCCCCCGAGACCCTGAAGGTCAAGGGGGTCAAGCTTAGCTCCCGCAGCGCCCGTCAGAGTCTCGCCAGTCGGAAGCCACTCATCTCGGACCCGCTCATCGCCCTCTCGGGCAACTACCTTATCAGCCTCTCCTATCCGATCTTTGCGGCCGACGGGCGCTACCTCGGCTTCGTGGCAGGCAGCATCTATCTGGAGTCCGCCAGCGTGCTCTCCAGCCTGCTGGGCCAGCACTACTATCAGGACGGCTCCTACCTCTATGTGGTAGACCGGCAGAGAACGCTGATCTACCACCCCAATCCCAAGCGCATCGGCCAGAAGGTCGGCGACAACCGGGTGGTGGACGAGGTATTGCAAGGGCGGCAGGGCGCGCAGGCCGTGCTCAATTCCGGAGGAAACGAGATGCTGGCGGGCTTCGCCCCGGTGGCAGGCGCCGGCTGGGGCGTGGTGGCCCAGCGCCCCCGCAGCGCCACCCTGGCCGGGCTGGATCAACAGATGTTCGAGATCCTCAAGGGGATGATCCCGGTCACCCTCTTCATCCTCTTCGTCATCTGGCTCTCGGCCACCGCCATTGCCAGGCCGCTGCGACAACTGGCCAACCGGGCCAGGCTGATGGATCAGCAGGGGGCGGCTTCCAACATCTCCGGCATCCGCGCCTGGTACTACGAGGCGGCCCAGCTGAAGCTGGCCATCCTCAAGGGGCTGGGGCTGCTCAACACCAAGATAGACAAGCTGCACACCGACAGTCACACCGACCCCATGACCGGGCTCTTCAACCGGCGGGCCATGCAGCAGATGCTGGACGACTACCAGGCCCAGTCACGCCCCCTGGCCGTGATCGCCCTCGACATCGATCACTTCAAGGCCATCAACGACGGCTTCGGCCACGACGTGGGGGATGCCGTCATCATCGCCCTGGCGACCCTGATGCAGCAGGATCTGCGCCCCGATGCCGCTCTGTGCCGCAGCGGCGGCGAGGAGTTCCTGTTGCTGCAGCCCGGGGTCTCCCTGGCGCAGGCCCAGCGGATCGCCGAGCGGCTGCGGGCCAGGGTGGCCAGTCACGAGATGGAGACGGGCGGGCATATCACCATCTCCCTCGGGGTCGCCCACTGGCCGGCGGATACCCCGGATCTCGCCGCCGTGCTCAAGCAGGCGGACAAGGCGCTCTACGAGGCCAAGCGCAGGGGCAGAAACTGCGTGGTGGTGGCAGAGGCGGATTGACATGCGGCCCCATCAGGGGCCGCGTTGTATCAGAAGCTGTAACCCATCTTCAGGTAGATGCCGGCGTTGTCATCCTTGCCCATGGCGTATTCGAGGTTGGCCACTATGCCCGCCTCCGGCTTGAGCAGGTACTGCACCCCCGCCCCCCAGGCGGGATAGACGTTGTCGCGGTCGCCACAGTCGAGGGCCTCGCCGTTGACGCCGTCCCCATAGAGGCAGGCCACCCCGGCAAAGGCGGTCAGGGTCCAGCGTTCCGCCAGCTGGTAGCGCTCCTCCACCTCCACCGCCGACATGTGCTGTCCCAGGTATTCCCCCGGGGTGTAGCCACGCAGGTAGATGGGGGAGTAGGAGCCCGTCGGCGCCTGGTGAGAGAACTGGTTGCGATTGCGCCAGGCGAGCACATGGCCATCGCCGTGGCTCCAGTAGCCGCGATAATCCACCCGGTAGATATCGAAGTCCTCCTCTCCCCCCAGCCCCTCCCGGTAGGCCAGGTTGTTGACGTTGAGGTACCAGCCCCTGGTCGCACGAAAGTCGCTGTCACGGGAGTCGTGCTGCACCACCAGCCCCAGGCCCCCCGAGGTGAAACCCTCCAGCCCCAGCTCCTCCAGGATCTGGTCGGACTGTGGATCCTGCCCCTGCATCTCGTAGTTGGAGTAGGCCGCCATGCCGCCGACGAACCAGTCCCCCTCCACCCGATGGAGGTAGCGCAGGAAGGCGGAGCGGAAGTGGTCGTTGGTCTCGAGGGGGCGGCCGCTGCCGAGGTAGTCCTCGTAGTCGTTGTTGATGTCCCCCGAGATGATGCCGCCGACGAGGCGGTGGTGGTCCGCCCCGAACGACGTCTTGGCGAAGGCGCTCGCGATCAGGGACTCCGAGGTGGTGTACTTGGCCGAGACGGTGAAGAGCGAGGGGCGCGATCCCTCGTCGAACTGGTGCAGGTAGCCCACCATCAGGCCCCCCGCCGTGTCCAGCTTGGGGCTGGAGCTTAGCAGCGGCACAAACAGCCAGGGCGAGCGCCCGGCCTCCCCCTTGCCGTTCGCCCCGGCCTTCTCCTTGTCCTCCCCGCCCTCCTGGCTCGCCTCCTCGGCGGGCGCCGCGTTCACGATCGGGCTGGCCAGGATCAGGGCGAGGCTGGCCAGCAGCGCTGTGCTTGAATTCAACATCTGTGGGATCCGTATCGGGTTGAGTGCGCCGCCGCTCGGGATGGACCGACGCGGGCGCGCCACTTCAGGTAACCGTCCCGGCCTGGTCGAGGGGGATCGGGAGAGGGGCAGAAGCATAGGTGCAAGCGCGGGCCCCGGCTACCTAAAGGTGGTCAGCCATACAATCGCCATACAGCTTGGCCACACATTGGCCCGGATGAATACCACCCAAGCCAAGACCCCTGTCATGGACAGGGGTCTTGGGAGGGTCAGAGGTTGACGGCCAGGCTCGCGGCCTGTGGCTGGCTTGGGGTCACCAGCACGGGTACCGACTTGGAGGTGGGGGTGAAGGAGCCCTCCCCTATGCTGTCGATGGCCACCAGGGGGTTGGTCTCCGGGTAGTAGGCGGCGATGTTGCCCCTGGGGATCTCGTAGAAGATGACGCTAAAGCCGCGCACCACCCGCTCGCGCCCGTCGTTGCAGATGGCCGCCATGTCCACTAGCTGCTCCTCGGCGAGCCCCAGCCTCCTGGCGTCCTCTTCGTTCATGAAGACCACGTTGCGCCGCCCCTTGATGCCGCGGTAGCGATCGTCCATGCCGTAGATGGTGGTGTTGTACTGATCGTGGGAGCGCAGGCTCTGCAGCAGCAGCACGGGCTGATCCTGCATCTGCTCCGCGTGGCTGGTGCACTCGGGCAGGATGGAGTCCGGCAACCTGCTCGCCCTGAATTCGGCGCGCCCGCTCGGGGTGTTCCAGCGCAGCAGGGCGGCGCTGTTCTCCAGGTGGAAGCCGCAGGGCTCCTCGATGCGGCGATTGAAGTCGTCAAAGCCGGCGATGGTCTCGGCGATAAGGTCGCGCAGCAGTCCATAGTCATCCCGCAGTGCCAGCCAGTCCACCCGCTCGCTGCCGAGCGTCGCCTCGGCCATGCGCGCGACTATGTCGATTTCGGAGAGGCAGAGCGGCGAGACCGGCTCGTTCATGCCGGTGGAGGCGTGCACCATGCTGAAGGTGTCCTCCACGGTGATCTTCTGCACCCCGCTGCGCTGCAGGTCGAGCTCGGTGCGGCCGAGACAGGGCAGGATCAGGGCATCCTTGGAGACCATGAGGTGGCTGCGGTTGAGCTTGGTGCTGATCTGCACATTGAGCTCGCAGCGGCGCATCGCCTCATAGGTGAAGTCGGTGTCCGGCGCCGCGGCCGCCAGGTTGCCCCCGAGGCAGATGAGCACCTTGCTCCTGCCGCCGTGCAGGGCCTTGAGGGCCTCATGGACGTTGTGGCCCGGCGTGCGCTTGAGGCCCACCGGGAAGCGGCGCTCCAGACGATCGAGGAAGGCAGCGTTGGGTTTCTCGTTGATCCCCATGGTGCGGTTGCCCTGCACGTTGCTGTGGCCGCGCACCGGGCAGAGCCCGGCCCCCGGCTTGCCGATCTGGCCGCACATCAGGTGCAGGTTGACGATTTCGCGAATGGTGTCGACCGAGTGCTTGTGCTGGGTGATCCCCATGGCCCAGCAGCTGATCACGCGATCGCTCTTGGCAAAGATCTGCGCCGCCCGGGTGATCTCCTCTCGACCGAGCCCGGATTGCGCCTCTATCTGCGCCCACTCCGTGGCCTTCACCTTGGCAAGATACTCGTCAAAGTGCGCGGTGTGCTGTTCGATAAAGGCGAGATCGAGGCGGCTCCCCTCCTCTTCCAGGATGTATTTCGCCATGCCGCGAATGGCCGCCATGTCGCCGCCAAGCTTCGGCGTGAGGTACTGGTGGCTAATGGTGGTGGCCGCCGGGGTCAACAGCTCCGCCGGGCTCTGGGGGCTGGCGAAGCGCTCGAGGGCCACCTCTTTCAGGTTGTTGAAGGTGACTATCTGGCAGCCCTGGCGCGCCGCCTTGCGCAGGGCGTTCATCATGCGCGGGTGGTTGGTGCCCGGGTTCTGGCCAAAGACGAAGATGGCTTTGGCGGCGTCGAAGTCATCGAGCACCACTGTGCCCTTGCCCACCCCGACGGACTGGATCAGCCCCACCCCGCTCGCCTCGTGGCACATGTTGGAGCAGTCGGGGAAGTTGTTGGTGCCATAGAGGCGGCCGAACAGCTGATACAGATAGGATGCCTCGTTGCTGGCACGTCCCGAGGTGTAGAACTCCACCTCGTCGGGGCTGGCCAGGCTCTTGAGCTTGTCGGCGATGAGGGCAAACGCCTGGTCCCAGCTTATCGGCTCGTAGTGGTCGGTGGCCGGGTTGTAGCGCAGGGGCTCGGTCAGCCGCCCCTGGTATTCGAGCCAGTAGTCGCTCTGGGTGGCGAGGCGACGCACCGAATGCTCGGCGAAGAAATCGGCCCCCACCGTCTTGCCGGTGGATTCCCAGGCCACCGCCTTGGCGCCGTTCTCGCAAAACTGGAAGGCCCCCTGCTTGTTGTCACCCCAGGCGCAACCCGGGCAGTCGAAGCCGTCGGTCTGGTTGACCCGCAGCAGGTTCTTGATGTTCTGGCGGGTCTTCTGGCTGCGTAGCACCTGCTTGAAGGTGGACTGCAGGGAGGAAAAGCCGCCGGCCTTGGCCGGTTTCTCAATATGATGGGACATGGAGTTCTCCAACGTGATCCTGGGCGCGGGGGCTGGCATAGCAGACCGGGGCGTCGGATCGGGGCACATGAATGAGGGTCAGGTTGTATTTTTGGGCCAGTCGCACCGCGAGCTGGCTGGGAGAGGCGAGGCTGATCAGGTGCGCCGCGCCAAATTGCACCGCCTTGTGAATGAGTTCGCTGCCGCAGCGGCTGGTGATGACCAGAGTATCGGCCTGCGCAGATTGGCGCAGCTGCATGCCGATGAGCTTGTCCAGGGCATTGTGGCGACCTATGTCCTCCCGGCAGGCGAGGATCTCACCGCGATCATTCAGCGCCAGGGCGGCATGGAGGGCCCCGCTCTGGCGGGCCTTGCTCTGCCAGGGGGCGATGCGCTCGCGCAAGTCCCGCAGACGCTCGATATCGAAGGGGACGCCCGGAGTCAGGGGGGTGAGCGCCGGCAGCGCATGCTCCATGGCCTCCACCCCGCAGATGCCGCAGCCGCTCGCCCCGGCCAGGCGGCGCTTGCGCTGGCCCAGGGCCGCCAGACAGCGGTTGGCGATGGTGACGTCGAGCACCACCCCCTGCTCGGAAGGGGTGCTCTGGATGTCGTGCACATCGTGGTTGCCGCCGATGATCCCCTCGCCAAACAGAAAACCGATGGCGAAGTCGTCGAGATCGTCCGGGGTGGCCATCATGACCGCGTGGTTGATGCCGTTGATGTTGACGGACACGGCCACCTCTTCCACCAGCTCATCCAGCCTGGGCAACCGTGAATTGAAAGGGTTCATGCGAGACGCTTATAAGCTGTATTCGGGCCTCAAGTTTAGATAAGCCGCCGCGCCAAAACCAATGAAACAAATCTATTCGTTGATAGACAACCTCTATTGCCATGGCTATGTCGATTGATTAACTTTGTCAGCCATCCTCCACCTCAATCGCCTCTCTTCGATGAACATCAAGCAGTTGCACTATTTCCACGAGCTGGCCCAGCACAAACACTTCGCCAAGGCGGCCAAGGCCTGCTTCATCACCCAGCCGACCCTGTCGGCCAGCATCACGGCGCTGGAAAAGTCCCTCGGCACCGAGCTGGTGGTGCGCAACAGCCAGTTCGTGGCGCTGACCCAGGCGGGGGAAGTGGTGCTGCGCCACGCCGAGCGGATGCTCCGGGAGCAGGATGCCCTGCGCCAGGAGCTGAGTCTGTTTAGTGGCGGGCTGTCGGGGGCCCTGCGCATCGGCGTGGTGCCCCAGTCAAGCATCGACATCATGCCGCTGCTCAAGGGGTTCAACGACGCCTTCCCCAAGGTCGGCCTGCACCTGTCGGTGATGACCCACGGCACCCTGATGGATCAACTGGATCTACACCGCATCGACATCGGCCTCGGCTTTGACGAACTGCTCACCGAGCACCAGCGCCGGACCCTCGACGTCCAGCTGCGCCACCCCAACCCCATGGCACTGCTGGGTCCCCTGCCCCCTCACCTCAACGAGAACCAGCCCCTGAGGCTGGCGGACTTGCAGGATCTCCCCCTGATCCTGCCAAGCACCACCATGCAGTTTCGCCGCTACCTCGACGAGACCGCCGCCCGCCAGCAGCTCAGCCTGCGGGTGGTGCTGGAGACCGACTCCCTGTTCCACCTGGTCAACGGGGTGAGCCACGACCTGGGCTGCGCCGTGGTCAGCGCCGGCATCGCCGCCACCGCCCAGCAGCTCTTCAAGCTGTCCTGCCACCCCTTGAGCGATGCGAGCGCCGGCACCATCGCCTTCATCACCCGAAAACACAGCGTCACCCCCGCCATGAAGGCGTTTCTCGCCAAGGCCGAGACATGAAAAAGGCAGCCCACCCTGGGCTGCCTGCATCTGTCGTCTGGGGAGCTGTCGCCTCCCGTGGCGTCAGCGCGCCCCTTGCTGCTTGTCCAGCGCCGCGATGAAGGCGCTCGCCAGGGCGTGGTCGGAGAAGGGATTCTGGCCTGTGATGAGCTCCCGATCGATCACCACGCCGGGCTGCCAGGGGGCGACGAACTGCATCTTGCCACCGGCTTGCGCCATGGCCTGCGCCGGGTAGTAGCGCAGCTTGTCGCCCTTGAGCGAGTCTTCGAACACCACCTCCTCCTTGTCGGAGAAGATGGTCATCCTGTAACCGTCGTAGATCCACTCCCTGGCCCCGCCCGCCTTGCCTGCGATGACGGCCTGCTCGAACCCGGCTGGATCCTCCTGCGCCGCCAGCAGCGCGATGGGGCCGTGGCAGATGGCCGCCGTGGGCTTCTGGTGGTCGTGGAAGTGGCGCAGCAGGGTGCCCACCTCGGGATCCTTGGCGAGATCGATAAGCGGGGCGTGGCCACCGGGAATGAAGAGGCCGGCATAGCGCTCGGGACCGGATTGCAGCACCTCCCTCAGGGAGAGCACCTGGTTGGCACCAAACAGGCCCTCCACCACGGCGCCGATGCGCGCCATCTCCTGCGGGTTGCCGCCAAAATACTGGGGATCGATGGAGTGCTTGTCGGCTTCGGGCCGGTTCCCTCTCGGGGTCACCGGGGTCAGGGTATAACCGGCCTCCAGCAGGGCGGCGGCAGGCACCCCCAGCTCATTCTGGTAGAAGCCGGTGGTCAGGCTCTTGCCCCCTTGCAGCGGCAGCTCGGTCTCGCTCGAGAGCAGCACCAGGATCTCGCCTTTCGGGGCGGCGCTGGCCGAGGCCGAGGTCGCCAGCAGCAGTGAGGCCAGCACGGCCTTGAGGGTGTTCTTCATCGTGATCTTCCTTCTGATGGCAGTGATCGATCGGGCGGCCACCGGGCCGCCCTCGATGAGCAATTTACTGATTACCCACGGGCGAATAAACTCACACCATTGAACTTGATTATTTACATGGATGAACATATGTCCCGTGCCTTCGACCCCGTCCAGCTCGGCACCATAGAGCTCTTTTGCAAGGCAGCCGAACTTGGCAGCTTCACCGCCACGGCCCAGGTGCTGGGGGTGACGCCCGCCTCGGTGAGCCGCTCCATCCAGCGGCTCGAGGCCAGGCTCGGCGTCAAACTCTTCCATCGCACCACCCGCAGCGTGCGCCTCACCCACGACGGTGAGCTCTATCGGGATCAGTGCCAGCAGGCGCTCGAGCAGATCGCCGAGGCAGAGCGGGCCATCACCGGCCGCCAGCGCCACCCCAAGGGGGTGCTGCGCATAAGCGTGGGCACCGTCTATGCCCACCACCGCCTGGTGCCCCTGCTGCCGGGCTTTATGGCGGCCTATCCCGAGGTCGAACTGGAACTCAATGTCTCCAACAGGAACATCGACTTCGTGGAGGACGGCTACGATCTCGCCATCCGGCTGGGGGAGCCGCGCGATGGGCGGATCATCGCCCGCAAGCTGGAGGATGCCAGCCTCGGGGTCTTCTGCGCCCCCGACTATGTCGCCCGCCGCCCCGCGCCGACCTCCCTGGACGCCCTGCAGCAACACGATCTGATCCAGTTCATCACCCCGAGCACGGGTCGCCCCTTCCCCTGGCAGTTTGTGGACGAGCAGGGATCCCCTGTCGATCTCCATGTGCACAGCCGCCAGCGGGTGCTGGACGACGTGCTGGCGGGCCTGGGCTGGGCGGTGGCGGGCGGCGGCCTGTTCCAGATCTACCATTTCGTGGCGGCAGAGGCGCTCCGCCAGGGCAAGCTGGTGGAGGTCATGACGCCCTTTGCGGGGCGATCCCGCCCCTTCTACGCCCTCTATCCCCAGCACCGCCACCTCTCCGCCCGGGTGCGGGCCTTCGTGGACTACCTGCTGGCGGCGGTGCGCCCCTGAGGCAAGGTCCCTCTCTTTTTTAAATAACGGTGCGCGCCAGGCTGACGCCCCCCTGACCATCCTTCTTCCGGGGCGAGAAGGCGATGCCCACTCTGGACACTCTGGTTGCCGGAATAAATATGCAGAGAAATCAACGCAGCCCCCGCCGGATATATGAACTCTTCTGCTGTTTGTATGAAGCATCGTGCTGCTGAAAATTTTCTGTGAGCCACCTCCCGCCGTTTAATTAAAGAGCCTATAACCTTGACCCGTACAATAAAAACCTGACGCGTTCCGGTTTATTTCACCATGCATCACAAAGGAGTGTCATATGTATAAAAAAGTGAAACTGGCGGGCATTATCAGCACCCTTATTCTCTCGGCCACTGCATATTCTGCAGAGATGACCGTGGGCTTCTCGCAAATAGGTTCTGAATCCGGGTGGCGAGCCGCGGAAACCTCGGTCGCCAAGAGCGAAGCCCAAAAACGCGGCATCATCCTGAAAATTGCCGATGCCCAGCAGAAACAGGAGAACCAGATCAAGGCCATTCGCTCCTTTATTGCCCAGGGGGTGGATGCCATCTTTATTGCCCCCGTGGTACAGACCGGCTGGGAGCCGGTATTGCAGGAGGCGAAAGAGGCCGAGATCCCGGTCTTCCTGCTGGATCGCAATATCACGGTAAAAGATGATGGTCTCTTCATGACCGGGGTCGCTGCAGACAGCGTCCACGAAGGGGAGGTGGCGGCCCAGTGGCTCATCAAGCAGCAGGATGGCAAGCCGTGCAACGTGGTGGAATTGCAGGGCACAGTGGGTGCCAGCGTGGCGCTGGATCGCAAGAAGGGCTTCTTCGACACCGTCGCGGCCGTGCCCACCATCAAGATCATCCGCACCCAGTCCGGCGACTTCACCCGCAGCAAGGGCAAGGAGGTGATGGAGAGCTTCATCAAGGCGGAAAATAGCGGCAAGAACATCTGCGCCGTCTACGCCCATAACGATGACATGGCCATCGGCGCCATCCAGGCCATTAAAGAGGCCGGGCTGAAACCAGGCAAGGATATCAAGATCATCTCCATCGACGGCGTGCCGGATATTTTCAAGGCGATGATGGCCGGTGAAGCCAATGCCTCGGTGGAGCTCACGCCGAATATGGCAGGCCCCGCCTTCGATGCCCTGCTGGCCTATAAAAAGGATGGCGCCCTGCCCCCCAAACTTATCAAGACGGAGTCTGTTCTGTTCGAGCCAGAGAGTGCCGAGGCGCAGCTCGAGCTGAAAAAAGACATGGGTTATTAATGCCCGCCCTCTGAGCCAGCCTGTCAAATAACACGTCATATCGGCTGGGTTGCGATATGGCGTGTTATATCGGAGAGCCTATTTTCATGTCACAGAACAATCAGGATGTCCTGTTGAATGCCCGCGGGATCTGTAAATCCTTTCCCGGGGTACGGGCCCTGCATCAGGTGGACTTCTCCCTGCGCCGGGGGGAGATCATGGCGCTGCTCGGCGAGAACGGGGCCGGCAAGTCCACTTTGATCAAGACCCTCACCGGTGTCTATCAGCGAGACGCCGGCCGCATCGAGCTCGATGGCGTCCCCATCTCCCCGACGGACACCGCCCATGCCCAGCGCCTGGGGATAGGCACCGTCTATCAGGAGGTCAACCTGCTGCCGAACATGTCGGTGGCGGACAACCTCTTCATCGGCCACGAGCCCCGCCGTTTCGGCTTCATCGACCGGGGCGCCATGACCCGGCAGGCCAGCGCCATCATGGCCAGCCACGGCTTCGAGATGGATGTCACCCTGCCCCTGGACCACTACTCGGTCGCCATGCAGCAGATCGTGGCCATCGCCCGGGCGGTGTCACTCTCCGCCAGGATCCTGATCCTGGACGAGCCCACCGCGAGCCTGGATGCCAGCGAAGTCCAGATGCTCTTCGCCCTGATGACGCGCCTGCGGGATCAGGGGGTGAGCCTCATCTTCATCACCCATTTTCTCGATCAGGTCTACGCCATCAGCGATCGCATCACAGTGCTGCGCAACGGCGAGCTGG
The DNA here is from genome assembly GCF_019048705.1 of Aeromonas sp. FDAARGOS 1409. Lineage (NCBI taxonomy): Bacteria > Pseudomonadati > Pseudomonadota > Gammaproteobacteria > Aeromonadales > Aeromonadaceae > Aeromonas > Aeromonas sp. FDAARGOS 1409. Next base: position 3,370,156 of record NZ_CP077395.1, on the reverse strand, counting down.
TTGGCACCCGCGACACCCAGGCACTGCCACAACTGGAGCTGGTCAAGATGATGCTGGGGCGCGAGCTGGACGACAACGCCCTCAAGCGGGCGGGCAAGACGTTGCGCAGCCACCAGCCCACGGTGTCGTTCAGGGGCTATGGCAAGCGCGGGGTCATCGCCCCCTTCAGCCTCGACGTCATGCCCGGGGAGATAGTGGGCCTCGCCGGCCTGCTCGGGTCCGGTCGTACCGAGACCGCCGAGCTGATGTTCGGCATAGTGCCGAGCGACAGCGGCGAGTGCCGGGTGCGGGACAACCCAGTGACCATCCGCTCTGCACGCCAGGCGGCCGCCAACGGCTTTGGTTTCTGCCCGGAGGATCGCAAGAGCGCCGGCATCATCGCCTCGGCCTCGGTGCGGGAGAACATGGTGCTGGCCCTGCAAGCCCAGCGGGGCTGGTTGCGACCCCTGTCTCGCAAGGAGCAGGACGAGATCACAGCCCGCCTCATCGAGCAGCTGGCCATCAAGACCCCGGGGCCGGAGCAGCCCATCCAGTTTCTCTCCGGGGGCAACCAGCAGAAGGTGCTGCTCGCCCGCTGGCTGCTCACCAAGCCCCAGTTCCTGATCCTGGACGAGCCCACCCGGGGCATCGACGTGGGGGCCCACGCCGAGATCATCCGCCTCATCGAATCCCTCTGCGCCAACGGGCTGGCCCTGCTGGTCATCTCTTCCGAGCTCGAGGAGCTGGTGGGCTATGCCGATCGGGTGATCGTCCTTCGCGACAGAAAACAGGTGGCAGAGCTTGCGACGGACGCCCTCAGCGTCCCTGCCATCATGAACGCCATTGCATGTGAGGCCTGATATGACGTCATCCATCCTCCCCCTCGCCAAGGGGTCGCGCGCCCGCAGGGAGTGGCCCACGGGCTCGGCCCAGTGCGCCGCCCTGGTGGGCGTGCTGCTCATCAATGCCCTGGTCGCCGACAACTTCTTCGCCATCCACATTCAGGATGGGCGGCTGTTTGGCAGCCTCATCGACATCCTCAACCGCTGCGCCCCTGTGGCCCTGCTCTCCCTTGGCATGACGCTGGTGATCGCCACCGGCGGCATCGATCTGTCGGTGGGAGCCGTCATGGCCATCAGCGGGGCCACCATGGCCAGCCTGGCCACCGGCGGTCACAGCCTGCCGGTCATCTTCGCCGCCGTCATCGGGGTGGGCCTTCTGTGCGGCCTGTGGAACGGCCTGCTGGTGGCGGTGTTCAAGATCCAGCCCATAGTCGCGACCCTGATCCTCATGGTGGCAGGCCGGGGCATCGCCCAGCTCATCACCGAGGGGCAGATCATCACCTTCAACAACGACGCCCTCGCCTGGATCGGCAGCGGTTCCCTCTTCTATCTACCCACCCCGGTCATCATCACCCTGGGAATGGCGCTGCTGCTCTGGCTGCTGACCAAGCGCACCGCCCTCGGCCTCTTCATCGAGGCGGTGGGGATCAATATCAAGGCTGCCAAGAACGCCGGGCTCAACACCCCCATGGTGGTGATCGCCACCTACCTGTTGAGCGGCATCATGGCCGCCGTCGCCGGCATGATAGTCGCCGCCGACATCCGGGGTGCCGATGCCAACAACGCCGGGCTCTGGCTCGAGATGGACGCCATCCTGGCGGTGGTGATAGGGGGCACCTCCCTGATGGGGGGGCGCTTCAACCTCGCCCTCTCCCTGATCGGCATACTGATCATCCAGGGGGTGAACACAGGTATCCTGCTCTCCGGCTACCAGCCCCAGTGGAACCAGATCGTCAAGGCCCTGGTGGTGCTGGCGGTGCTGGTCATGCAGTCACCGGCCCTCAACCACCTGTGCCAGCGAGGGACTCGCCATGTTTAAACGCAACCTCCCCCTGATGGTGACCATCATGGTGTTTCTGGTGGGCTATCTGCTCTGCCTGGCCTCCTTCCCTGCCTTCATGTCCACCCGCATCATCTGCAACATACTGACGGACAACGCCTTCCTCGGCATAGTGGCGGTGGGCATGACCTTCGTCATCCTCTCGGGGGGCATAGATCTCTCGGTGGGAGCCGTCATCGCCTTCACCGGCGTGCTGCTGGCAAAACTCATCGGGGATCTGGGGGTCAGCCCCATGCTGGCCATCCCCCTGGTGCTGGTGCTCGGCGCGGGCTTCGGCGCCCTCATGGGCTGGCTTATCGACACCCTGAAGATCCCCGCCTTCATCATCACCCTGGCAGGCATGTTCTTCCTGCGGGGGGCCAGTTTTCTCATCTCCGAGCAGTCCCTGCCCATCGATCACCCCAGCTTCACCTACCTGTCGAGCCTGTCGTGGAAGATACCGGGAGGCGGACGCCTCAGCCTGCTGGCCCTCATCATGCTGGCGGTGGTGGTGCTTGGCATACTGCTCGCCAACCGCACCCGCTTTGGCAACAACGTCTACGCCATCGGTGGCAACGCCACCTCGGCGGCCCTGATGGGGATCTCGGTGCGCCACACCACCATCCGCATCTATCTGCTCTCCACCACGTTGGCGACCCTGGCGGGTATCGCGTTCGCGCTCTATACCTCGGCGGGCTATCCGCTCGCCGCCGTCGGGGTGGAGCTCGATGCCATCGCCGCCGTGGTCATCGGCGGCACCCTGCTGAGCGGCGGGGTGGGCACCGTCTTCGGCTCCCTGTTCGGGGTGCTGATCCAGGGGCTGATCCAGACCTACATCAACTTCGACGGCACCCTCAGCTCCTGGTGGACCAAGATCATCATCGGTCTGCTGCTATTCAGCTTCATCGCCCTGCAGCGCCTGCTGATCCTGGTTTCGGAACACCGCAAGGCCAACAAGCCAGGCCCCTTCAAGCGCCAGGCCTCTGCCGCCACCGAGCTTGAATGACACAGCAACAACGTCTGCCTCCTGCTCAGCCAGGGGGCAGACCTCCCCCGTGGTGGTCAGGCGCTAGTATTCGCCCGCCCCCAGTAGCCGCTCTTTCCAGAGATAACCCTGCACCCCCAGATCCAGCAAGGGCCGTGGCGGGAGATAGTTTGCCATGCCCAGGGCGCGCATCTGCTCGCCCCAGGGGCTCTCCACTCCGCACACCAGGTCGGCCAGCGCCTTGCCCGCCATGGTCTGCTTGCTGATCCCGGCCCCGTTGCATCCCAGCGCGGCGTAGAGATCCGGGCCGAACTGGCCCCACAGCGGCGCCCCGTTGCGGCTCACGCTGATGAGCCCGGACCAGCTATGGGCGAAGGCCACCTCCCCAAGTTCGGGAAAGCGGGAGAGCAACAGCCGGCGGTGACGCCGCACCATGGCCTCGTTGGTCCCGGCACGACTTTGCAGTGTCGGCGCATGAGCCACATGCTGGCGGATCAGGATGCGGTGATCCCGGGTGTAGCGAAAGGTGGCGCCGACGATGGCGTTGACCGGGGTCAGCCCCCAGGGGGCAATGTCCCCCAGCCCGGCCCGCTGCCGTGGCGTCAGCGGCTCGGTCAGGGTGGCATGGGTCACCAGGGAGGCGAGCTTGCCGGCAAAGGGGGTCAGCTGACCCGCGCCGCCGTTGACGGCAAACATGGCCTTGCCCGCCACCACCTCCCCATGGGGCGTGGTGATGCGAACGCCGCCTGTGTTGTCCACCCGCAGGGCAGGGCTGCGCTCATACAGGGTCACATTGTCCGGCAGCTTGTCGGCCAGCCCCCGTACCAGAGCGGCCGGATTGAGCAGCACTGTATTGGGGGTATAGATGGCCGAGTGGTAGAAGCCGGTACCCAGGCGGGCCGAGAGCGCCGCCCCCTCCAGGTACTCATAGCCTTCGTCCAGCAGATCCAGCTCGTGGGCGTATTGCTTGAGCAGCCCGGCGGATCCGGCCTTGACGGCGCAGTGATACTTGCCGCTCTGCTGCCAGTCGCAATCGATGCGATACCGACCGACCCAGTGCGCCAGCTGGGCCAGTCCCCCTTTCAGCAGTCGCCGATAGTGGCTGGCCTTGGCCAGCTCGGCGGTGCCACTGCCGATATTGTGGGGCAAGTCGATGGCAAACCCCGAGTTGCGTCCGGCTGCGTTGTCCCCCTCCACACCCGCCTCCAGCAGCACGATGCGGGCCTGTGGCTGATGCTCGGCCAGCGCATGGGCAAAGGCCAGCCCGGCATAGCCCGCCCCTACCACCACCCAGTCCCCCTGGACCACCTCCTGCAGATGGGGTGTGGGGACCCGCTCGGGCAAGATGGCGGCCCAGCCGTTGGCCTCTTTGTGCCGGGGCAAATAACGAAACTTCATGGGACATCCTGTTCACACGAAAAAATCGGCAAGGACCCTGTCAATCATGGGCCCTGCTGGTGACATGCCTTGTCAGGCCTTATTGTGCAGCCAGAGAATGCCGTATACGGGCGCCCCTTCCGTGAGGGCAACCCGTATTAAAAAACGGCATCAACGGCAGGTGGATATGATGGATAAATCACTGTCATTTCATTACCACGCGGGGATTGCCGTCCCTTTATAATATTTATCCAATGCAGCCTTGACCTCCTCATTCTGGTAAGAAGCAACCAGGGTTTTCACCCAGGGGGCACTTTCATTGCCACTTTTGACCGCGATGAAATTATTGTAAGGATTCTCTTTTGCCGTCTCGGAATAAATACGTTGCTGCTGGCTCAGCCCGGATTTCAATGCCCAGTCCGTATTGACCACGGCCGCATCCAGATCCTCCAGCGAGCGCCCTATGATGCCGGTATCCAGCTCCCGGATTTGCAATTTCTTGGGGTTGTCGATGATGTCGGTGGTGGTCGCCAGTATGCCCGAGCCAGGGCGCAGCTTGATGACCCCGGCCGACGCCAGCACCCGCAGCGCGCGCCCTTCGTTGCTGGGATCATTGGGCACCCCTATGATGGCCTCCTCCGGCAAGTCACCGACTGCCTTGAATTTCTTGGAATACAGGCCGATGGGCCACACGGCCGTATTGCCGACCGGCACGATATGATAGCCGCGGCTCTTTACCTGATTATCCAGGTAGGGTTTGTGCTGGAATGCGTTGGCGTCTATTTCACCATTCTCCAGCGCCTCGTTGGGTAGGATATAGTCATTGAACTTGACAAGTTCGATATCCAGCCCCTGTTTCTTGGCCTGTGCCGACGCAACTTTCCACACATCTTCATCTTCGCCGCTCATGATCCCCAGCCGGATGGTTTCTCCGGCATTGGCATACCCAGAAATAATGGCGGCAACCAGAGGTGTCACTTTGAATATCGATTTCAACATGGCTATTTCCTTGCTAATTAATGATGACGACCCCGAGATTACGGGGTCGGCGCAAGGAGCACAAAGCACAAGATATCCCTTGGATATATCAGAAATGAGGAATGCCGGGATCAGTGAAATAGCCCGATGCCAAGGGCTATTTTCAATCTTTTACTTCCACCATGTGGTACACAGATGGCGGCCGATACCGGATGCTGGAACCGTCCATGTCGGCCTCCTGCGAAGTGAGAAAACAGGCAAGACCAAGAGAGGATATTGACGACCTGCACGGGCTGCCAGCTTGTCTCGGGTTGGCAGGGATGTTTGATCCCGTTACGACGACCGCTCTTGATGACGACCACAGGGAGCAGTGTCACCTTGCGGTAGTACCAGAGACCTTGAGGACTGAGCCAGAGATTCACAGAGAAGACTCCTGATTCATCCACATAAAGTGGATTACCAAGAGGTCTGAAGAGGGTGATTAGCTGTAACTTATTGAATGGCAGAAACAAGTGGTGGCCCTACCAGCCACATCCCGGCACTCGAGTCCCCCGCCTTGGCTGCTACCTTCCGGTCCTGACCAGGTCGACGGGTTATCAATGCGAGCCCAAATAAATCAGGCACTTGGGGATGGAACTGATTGCCATCAACAAGATTTCTAAAATCAAGATGTAACAACTAACCCGACCAAAGTAATCCACATGAAGTGGAGTAGCTATAGGGGCAATTGAGGAGCCCATGATAACTGCCCTCCCCTAATGCTTCAAGCCAATGAAGAACAGACGTAGTAAGCCAACGTAAAACAGCGCCACAGGTGAAAGAAAAGCGGGTAATAGAAGCTCACTGGAAATCCAGTAGTTGGCCTTTGCTCTGGTATCTAAGGGATGTTGTGAAGAGGATCAAGTAACGATGAGAGACCTTTCAGCATAATAAGCTCCATAGTGAATCGGAGACTTTTATGCGTATTTTAAGTGCTAGCTTATTTTCCCTTCTTGTCGTGTTTGGATTGCCTATTGCTGCCGCATCTGAAGATTCAGAAGAGTGCATTCAAGCAAGAGAAGAGGCTGAGAGTGCGGCAGACGTTCTTGCAACAGCAGCGAGCTCATTACATTCATGTGCAACAAATCTGGATCTTGAAGATGACTGTTCGTATGAGATGAGTAATGCGCAAAGTGCACATTCTGATTATGAATCTAGTGTTGCTGATGTCAGCAGTTACTGTGAATAACTTACCATTCTTAGAGACACCTGCATTCCAAACAAACGCTGTTCAATAAACAGCCAGAAAAACTCGTTCCAGCTCAGACCAACTTGGCATTTCCCCAGCTTGTACAGATCTGGTCTTCATTAGACCTCCCTCTATTCCAGCAGGAATGGGGAGATCCCCAAAGTATGGAGATCACCGAGTTTGAGGGGGGGCTGATAGGTATCTTATAGATAAGATTATTGGGATAGTCTTTATTGGTAATCATCACTAGCCAGAGCTGGCATTCATTCCCAATGAGCAAACGATGTCAGATCTGATAGAAGGTCTGGTAGATAATACTTTTTTGATAATCATCCCAGACCAAGATCGATGGGTTCAGACTATCCCTGTAAACTCAAGCCTATGCTGCCTGACACTCCGACCAGACCGAGGAGTGATCTGACGGATTACTAAATAATGTCAGACTATTTCCAGTTGGCCCCCTTCCGATTTGTTCCCCAAGTTCTAGCTTAGCAAGGTAGTAGTCGATTGATTTACTCGCACTAATAGCAGCATTAGCTAGCTGACTCACGTATTGCTTGCTGACAGTGTCTGCCATTCGAGACTCGAGGAACGCCTTCACATTGGCATTGGTCAGCGTGGGGAAAGCCATGAGTAGCTTGATGATGAGTGTTGTATTTAATGGTTTTCCTGTGTACTTCTCGGAATTGTTCAACCTTGCAGCTCCAACAATCACATCATTGCACCAGCTTGGCAACTCGTAGATAGACGGGACTTTAAAAGGTAGCAGCAACCCATCTTCCAACGGGAGAGAAGTGCTATAGCGGTAAAGCCATTGGCGGACAAAGCGATTATCGTGGGTAAATACTGGACGGCCACGCTTAGGGGTAGCGATGGAATTAGTCAGTTCGGTCATTCAGTTTTCTCTGGTTTGGTTGGTTTATCTCATGGGCTGTTCTCCATTGGTCAGGGTTTATTGGAAGGCAATTTTACAAAGGAAGGATCACGAGGACAAGCTGGCAGGCTGTCCAAAAACAGGGGCGGTAAGAAAGAGGGTCGATAGATTTATTCTCTCCTATGGTCAGGGTTTATTCAAATCAGCCAAGCATCGGACAGGTGATAGGCTGCCAGTGGATAGAGGCATCGACAGGAAGCCATCTCAATGATCCTCTGTGATTATCCATGGCCAGCACCTAAGCTACCCCATAGGCCAGTTATGCGATTGCTCAGAGATCGTTTGGTGCGTGTAGTGGTCAACTCATGGTGGAAGATTGAATGAGGAAGCAGAGCGAGAGGAACCCGACTCCTCTTGATGTCTATAGGTTACTCGGATAGTTCCCCGCTCTCTCGCGCCTTCTTCAGCACTCGCATGACGGTAGCTCGTGACATACCAGTCATCTCCACAATGTCCCCCACTGATACGCCATTGCGCCTGAGGTCAACCATGACTTTGTGCTTGGCAACATCAGCTGTGCTTCCCCTGTACTTGCCCGCTTCCTTAGCCTTGGCAATGCCTTCAGCTTGTCGCCTTCTGCGATCCTCATAGTCTTTCCGAGCAAAGGCAGCAAGAAGTTCAAGCATCATCAGGTTCACCGCCCCAAGGATCCTCTGAGTCATGTCTGCGGCTCCAACCTGTCCCTTGTCCATAGCTCCCCAAGAGGTGGGTAGATCCAAAGCGACTATACGCACCCCAGCATCTTCAACGGCTCGTTTGAGTTGCTGCCATTCGGATTCAACTAGACGACTCAGGCGATCCACTTGCTCCAGCAGCAAGACATCTCCAGGTTGAGCGTCAGCCAGCAGACGGGTCAACTCGGGACGCTCCAAGTGTGCGCCAGATACGTTCTCCGCATACCACGCTGCTACTGTATGGCCTCGCTCTTGGGCAAAGTCTGCAAGTGTCTGACGTGCCCGTTGTGCATCTTGTTCTTGTGTACTGGCCCGCAGGTATGCCCTCACAAACATCTTTTCTCCTTGTCTCTCAGTCGTAATGTCAGTGCCGATCATTCATCAGTCATGTCTCAATCATGTAGGCTCACTATAGTTGTCTCATTGAAGTAGGGTCAATGATTTTTTTTATCACTTATTGGGGCACATAAACTATGTATCGTTGATGTATACCCCATTGATACACACAAAAGACCAGAGCCAACGAGGCCCTACTAAGACGAACAGCAGGACATGCTGAAGACGAAGGAGAACTGACGAGCAGTAGGCGGCTAGGAGAGTGGCAGAAGATAGGGGGGACGGGGGATAGTGGGGTGGAGGTAACGCCTTAAAAGTCCTCACGGATTTTTCCAGAATTTACCAATGGAATTCGCAAGATGTCGATTGCGAGCTTCTTGTTGTTGCCCCATCTTCAAACGGGTAACATTAAGCACATTACTTGAGCAATCATACAGGATGCAGAATGCCCAATTTCCCTGCGATTTGCGACAACTGTGGAACCGCGTTTCCATCTGGATTTGCTTTTGAAGGTAGTATCCATAATCTTTCTTTATCAGGTAATAAATCTGGTCCTTGTCCAGCTTGCGGTGGGATGGGTAGTGTCCCCGATGGGGTGTTCAATGTCTTGGGAAATGTCATCGAGATAATTGATGCGCCAAGAAAGACTGTTGAACAATTGAGTCGTTACGTAAACATACTCAATAGAGCCCAAAAGGAAAAACTAACAAGAGAGGAAGTTCAGGAACAAATTGAAAAAGAAGCTCCTGAGTTAGCCTACATCAGCGACATTCTTCCAAAAACAAGAATGGAACTTTACACCTTTCTTGGCCTACTTCTCGCTTTCCTGACAACAGTAATGACCGCAATGTCCTTGATGAAAGACGATAAAACGGTCGTCATTGAACAGCAAATCATCCTGGAACAGACAATCAACAACTTTGGCACATCACGTGCGACCCCATCTACTTCTAGGCCAGATCGTAATTACTCGGACAACCGACCCCGTGCGCAGAAAGTGGGAAGAAATGAGCCTTGTCCTTGTGGTAGTGAACTTAAGTACAAAAAATGCTGTTTAAACATGATTTAGCATTAACATGCCGTCCAATCGGCTCAACCATTGCGACACAAGTTCATCATCTCATAGGGGCACACACCGGCCCCTTCTTCTCGCACTCGCTACCCAGCAAGCTTCTACGCTCGTTCATAGCGCCTCTTCGATAGCTGCCTGCAACTTCTCGACTGCCACGCCACCGCCATACCTGTCGTAACTGATCGCCCCGTTGGTATGCCCCAAGATCGCAGCCGCATACTGAAGCGGTACCCCATGATCCTTCAACGCTGTTGCTACGGTATGCCGCAAGCTGTGGAAGTCTTTGTCTACAGGACGATGACGACTGAACCACTGCCCCCAGAGATGGCTGTAACCGTCTTGTCGATGAGGTAGCTCAGGGAACAACCGTCCCCCTGCCCTTTCCTGCACAAAGCCGATAAAGCCACCAGCAATCAACGAGGAGTGAATAGGGATCAAGCGAGCACTGTTGGCCGTCTTGAGCTTCTGGTCTGGGCGGTTGTCTCTGATGTTCAGGCACCATACCTCGTCGACCTGCTGCACATCGTCTGCGTACAACTGGCAAATCTCATTGGCTCTCGCTCCGGTATACAGGCCGAGCAGCGCTATCCACTTGCGGTATGGCTCCTGTTCCTTCGCCCATTGTATCAACCGCTGTTTCTCCGCAGATGTATAGCTACTTCGAGCATTGACCTCTTTGACCCGCTGTAGCTTGAGCCCAGCAAAGTGATTGACGATGCCCTCGTGGTGATTGCCTAGCCAGACGAACAACAGCGAGAGCTTCTGGAGGTACTTGTTGATAGTCGTCGGGCTCTTCCCTGAGTTCAGTAGCTCGTCCTTGAACTTGACCACATCGGCCTTGCTGTACGCGGTGGGAGATCTATCCCCCAGTGCCTTGATGAAGTAGCCGATGTAGTTCTTCTGATTACTGAGTTCTTTGGGAGCCCAGGATAGGGCCTTCTCTTTCAGATAACGCTCACTGAGTTCTGAGAGTGCAGGGGATGAAATGGCAGAAGGAGTCTCAGAGACTGCCTTAGGAGCAGGATTGGCCGCTGAGGGTGTCTGTTGCTGTAGCCACTGAGGCTCTGGCAGGTAGTTTGGCTGAGGTTCTGGCTGGACAGCCGCTGGTTTTACCCGAGAACGCGCACAGGCAAGCATCTTAGCCACCTGTTCACGAGCGACCAGCTTGTCCCGAGTGCGGAGAGATTTCTTGATGTCTTTGCGGCGACCACAGGGGAGCAGTGTCACCTTGCGGTAGTACCAGATACCTTGAGGACTGAGCCAGAGATTCACAGAGAAGACTCCTGATTCATCCACACAAAGTGGATTACCAAGAGGTCTGAAGAGGGTGATTAGCTGTAACTTATTGAATCTCAGAAACAAGTGGTGGCCCTACCAGCCACATCCCGGCACTCGAGTCCCCCGCCTTGGCTGCTACCTTCCGGTCCTGACCAGGTCGACGGGTTATCAATGCGAGAGGACCAATAGGACCACCGGCGAGGAGAATAGGCAAACTGGCCTGCCAATGCAATGGCTTTCTGCCCTGGGCCTGACCGTTCGCCTGCTTTTTCGGCAATTTTCCAATAAATCAGCTAAATAGCATAAATTTTGCCCCCACCACCAGCATCAGCAGGGCGAACGCCTGCTTGAGCCGCCTGGGGGAGAGGCGATGGGCCAGTTTGGCGCCGAGCCGGGCAAACTGGGTGCTGGTGAGCACTATGCCGAGCAGCGCCGGCAGGTAGACGAATCCGACGCTCCACTCGGGCAGATCGGTGCGGCCCCAGCCCGCATAGAGGTAGCTGAGGCTGCCCGCCACGGCGATGGGGATGCTGCAGGCGGCAGAGGCCGCCACGGCGTTGCGCATGGGCACCGAGTTCCAGCTGAGGTAGGGCACCGTCATGGAGCCGCCACCGATGCCGAACAGGGCGGAGAGCCAGCCGATGACGGTACCCGCGATGCCGGTCCCGACGGGGCCGGGCAGATGGCGCTCCGCCTTGGGCCTGAGGTTGAGCCCCATCTGCAGCGCCATGGTCCAGGCGAAGCAGCCGATGATGATGTTGAGGGTGCTGGCGCTCAGCAGGTTGGCGGTCATGCCACCGAGCCAGGCACCGATCAGCATCCCGGCGCCGAGTCTGCGGATCATCACCCAGTCCACCGCACCGGCCTCCTGGTGCGCCCGCAGGGAGCTGATGCCGGTGAAGATCATGGTGGGCAGGGAGGTGCCAAGCGCCAGGTGGGTGATGATCTCGGGGGAAACCCCCTGTGCGTGAAAACTCAGGACCAGCACGGGGACGATGATGAGCCCGCCACCGATGCCGAACAGCCCGGCCAGCATGCCCGCAAAGGCCCCCAATACCAGATACCCCACAAACAGCATAAAAATTCCTTCACCGAGTGAATGGCGGTCAAGTTGACCATTAATTCGCATAAAAAAAGAGATGGCGCCAGGCCATCTCTTTATTGTGCCGATTAATGCAGGGGAATGGTACCGTCCATCACCTTGTAGAAGGCCAGCACGGCGCAACCGAGCAGGGCCGCCGTCATCCCCTGCTCCAGCCGGTTGAGGCTGCGCAGGCCATGGTGCTGGCGCGCCTTCCAGTAGATGAAGATGCCCGGGCTGTAGAGCAGCGCCACCAACAAGAGGTACTCCACCCCGGCGGCATAGACCAGCCAGCAACCGTAGACGGTGGCCACCAGGGCCAGCAGCAGGTCGCGCTTGCGCTGGTGTGGCTGGTGCTCGTAGGTCTGCCCCGAGAGCGCCAGCTTGAGGCCGTAGGCACCGGAGAAGACGTAGGGCACCAGGGCCGCCGAGGTGGCGATGTTCACCAGCGCCAGATAGGTGCTGCTCTGGAAGTAGATGATGATGAGGAAGATCTGCACCAGGCAGGTGGAGCACCAGAGCGACACCTGGGGCGAGCCGTTCTTGTTCTCCCTGGCGAACCAGGCCGGGAAGACACCGGTCTTGCCGGCGATGTAGGGCACTTCCGCCGCCAGCACTGTCCAGCTCAGCAGGGCCCCCATCACCGAGATCACCAGGCCGATGTTGATGAGCCAGGCGCCCCAGGGGCCGACCACGGCCTCCAGGATCATGGCGGTGGAGGGGTTCTTGAGCGCCGCCAGCTGCGGCTGGTTCATGACCCCGAGGGAGAACAGGGTCACCATGACGTAGAGCGCCAGGGCGCCGAGCAGGGCCAGCACGGTGGCACGGCCCACGTCCTTGCGATGGCGGGCCCGGGCGGAGACCACCACGGCCCCCTCGATGCCGATGAAGACCCAGAGCGTCACCTTCATGGTGGACTTCACCTGATCCATCACGGAGCCGAGCTCGGGGCTCCCCTGCCCCCAGAGATCCAGGGTGAAGGTCTCCATGTTGAAGGCGAGCAGGATGGCGACGCAGAAGACGATGAGGGGCACCATCTTGGCGATGGTGGTGACTATGTTCACCAGGGCCGCCACCTGGATGCCGCGCAGCACCAAGGCATGCACCGACCAGATAAGCAGGGAGGCGAGCGTGATGGCGACCGGGGTGTTGCCGTCACCGAAGATGACTTTGTCCGGCGTGTCGAAGAAGTAGCTCAGGGCGCTGAACACCACGATGGCATAGGAGACGTTGGCCAGCAGCTGGCAGAGCCAGTAGCCCCAGGCCGCGTTGAAACCGACGAAGTCACCGAAACCGGCCTTGGCGTAGCTGAAGATGCCGCCGTCGAGATCCGGACGACGCATGGAGAGGTTCTGGTACACCAGGGCCAGGCAGATCATGCCGATCCCCGTGATCGCCCATCCCAGGGCGACGGCCCCGGCGCTGGCGTGCGCCGCGATGTTTTGTGGCAGACTGAAGACCCCGGCGCCGACCATGGAGCCGATCACCAGCGAAATGAGGGCGCCCAGCCCTAGTTTCTTGTCCATCTCAAACCTGTTTTCTTAGGCGGCGGCTGAGCATCCGTATTCATACAGCGCGCGACATGGGAGGGGCGAAAAATCCATACCCCGTGAAAAAGGCGGCAACTATATTGCATGACTATTCCGACCGCAATCCCTCCTGCCGTCAATCATGAGCCACCTTGACCGCGCGCAATTTTACAGCACTGACCCGGGGGGCCTGTGAGCTGGTTCAAATTAAGAGAGACCCGTTGATCTTTCACGTTTTTTCATGATGTCACCCGGTGTTTTCGGGACCAGACCTGCATGGCTATGCATCCCCCGGGATCGCCTGCCGGGCGCGCCCATGAAAACGCCCCGGGAGTCGGGGCGTGGAGTCAAGGGGAAGTGGGGCTAGAGCCTCAGCCCGCCATCTATCTCGATCATCCGCCCCGACAGATAGTCGTTGGCGAGGATGAACTGCACCGTCTGGGCCAGCTGGGCCGCTTCCCCCAGGTGCCCCACCGGGATGGCCTGCTGCATCCGGGCCATGGCTTCGGGTTTCATGGCCGCCGTCATGTCGGTGGCAAAGACCCCGGGGGCTATGCCCATCACCCGGATGCCGTGGCGGGCCAGCTCCCGCCCCCAGGTCACCACCAATGAGGCCACCCCCGCCTTGCTGGCGGCATAGTTGCTCTGACCCATGTTGCCGGCCCGGGCGATGGAGGAGATGTTGATGATGACGCCCTGCCCCCCTCGCGCCATCAGCGCCGCCCCCTCGCGGCCACACAGGAAGGTGCCGGTGAGGTTGACGTCGATAACCGCCTGCCACTGGGCCAGGCTCATCTTCTCCACCAGCTCCCCCTCCTTCACCTTGATGAGCATGCCGTCGCGCAGGATGCCGGCACAGTTCACGAGACCGTGCAGGGCGCCGAACTGCTCGTCGATGGCGGCGAAGGCCGCCTCCACCTCCGGCTCGCTCGCCACGTTGCAGACGAAGAGGGCGCAGCGGCCGTCACGGCTGTGCACCTCGGCCTCGGTCACCTCCAGGTCGGCGCGGTTGACATCCATGAGCGCAAGCACGGCCCCCTGCTCTGCCAGGCTCAGGGCGATGGCGCGACCCAGGCCCCTTCCGGCCCCCGTGATGGCGATGACTTTCTGTTTGATATCCATAAATGCTCCTGGTGAGATGGCCGGTGACTGTCGAGTCAAAGACTATCGGGTAAAAAGGTAGATAGCGGTCCTTAACCCGGCGCTGTCTTGTCCCGATAGAGCTCGAGGATGCTGGAGAAATCCTTGTTCTCCTGGCCCTGGCTCGCGTGCAGGTTGAAGAGGTTTCGGGCCAGGGCCCCCATGGGCACGGCGCTGTGGGCATGCTCGGCGAGCGCCATGGCGAGCCCCAGGTCCTTGACCATCAGCCGGGTCATAAAGCCCCCTGCATACCCACGGGACGCCGGGGTGTTTTCCATCACCCCGGGCCAGGGGTTGTAGCGTTCCAGGCTCCAGTTGTTGCCCGAGCTCTTGCCCATGATGGTGGAGAGGACGCTCGGGTCCAGCCCCTCCTTCACCCCGAGCGCCAGGGCCTCCGCGGTGCCCGCCATGTGGATGGCGAGCAGCATGTTGTTGCACATCTTGGCGATCTGGCCCGCCCCGAGCGCCCCGGCGTGGAACAGGTTCTGCCCCATGCAGGCGAGCACGGATCTGGCCGCCTCAAAATCGGCCTGTTCACCGCCGACGATAAAGGTCAAAGTGCCCGCCGTGGCGCCCGCCACGCCCCCCGAGACGGGGGCATCGATAAAGCGGATGCCGCGCGAGGTCGCCGCCTCCCCCACCCGGCGGGCCGAGGCCACGTCTATGGTGGAGCAGTCGATCACCAGGGCCCCCGCAGGCAGGGCCGCCAACAAGTCCTGACCACCCCGCTCACCGGCACTCTCGCCGAGCCAGAGCCCGCGCACGTGCTCGCCGGCCGGCAGCATGCTGATCACCACCTCGCAGCCGCTTACCGCCTCGCGGGCATCCCCGGCGGCGATGCAACCGTCCTTGACTGCCCGATCCAGGTGCTCGGGCACCAGATCGAAGACCTGCACGGCGTGTCCCGCCTTGGCCAGGTTGGCGGCCATGGGCCCCCCCATGTTGCCGAGCCCGATAAATCCCATCCTTGTCATGGTGTGCTCCTTGTGTGTGATCCCGCGTCAGCAGGCGGGGCGCAGAGGGTTGTTCCCTTGTGGCCAGCGATAGAAATCGTCGAGCCAGTCAGCGCCGGGCCGGGGCGCCTGCCAGCGGGGGGACTTGTCCTTGTCGATGAGCAGGGCCCGCACCCCTTCCACAAAATCCCCCCTGAGCACGCAGTTGACCGAGAGCGCCAGCTCGTCGGCAAACACCTCGGCCAGGGACTGGCGGCGCGCCTGCCAATACTGGCGCCAGAGGATGGCGCGGCTGATGGGGCTGCCGCTCTGGCAGATCTCCCTTGCCTGGGCCAGGCCGGCCTCTGCATCCTCGAAGCTGGCCTCAAACAACCGGGCCAACACCCCTTCCAGGCTGCGGCCCGCCAGCAGGCCATCGATGCGAGCCTGATGGGGCAGGATCACCGGCGCAGGCAGCCGCGCCGTCACCTCCCTGTGCAGCCCCCTGAACAGCCGATCCAGCTGCTCGCGGGGATCCTGGCATTCATCCGCACAGGAAGACCAGTCGAGGGCGGCCAGGCGGGGCAGCAGCTCGGCGCGCTCAGGGCTCGCCATGGCGTGATCCGCAAGCCCGAGGCCGATGGCATCCGCCCCGTTGAAGCGGGCGCCGGTGAGGCCGAGCCAGAGCCCGAGCCGACCCGGCATCCGGCTCAGGAACCAGCTGGCCCCCACGTCCGGGTAGAGGCCTATGGTCACCTCCGGCATGGCGAACAGGCTCCGCTCGGTCACGATCCGGAACGCGGCGCCGGCAAAGAGGCCGATGCCTCCCCCCATGCAGATGCCGTCCGCCACGCAGATTAGCGGCTTGGTGTAGCGGTGGATATGGTGATCGAGCCGGTATTCCTGCTCGAAGAAGTCGCGGGCATAGACAAACAGTTCCGACTCGCTCGCCTCCTGCTTGCGGTAATAAAAGGAGCGGATGTCGCCACCGGCGCAGAACGCCTTCTCCCCCGTCCCCTGCAACAGCACGCAGACGATGGACGAGTCCTGCTCCCAGGCGGTGAGCGCCTCCTGCAGGATCTGGATCATCGGCAGGCTCAGGGCATTGAGGGAGGCGGGGCTGTCCAGGGTCAGCACGCCCAGCTTGTGGCCATCGGCGGTGGGACAGGTTTCTACGCGTACGGGTCTATTCATTCGTCGCTCCATCGGGCTTGTCATATCGCCAGCGCGGGGCGCGCTTCTCGAGGAAGGCCGCCACCCCCTCGCGCTGGTTGGGATCCGCAAACAACTCGAGGAAGAGGCTGCGCTCGCGCGGCAGCGCCGCGTCTCTATGGGTGCTGCGGCCCTGGTTGATAAGCGTCTTGCAGGCGCGCAGGGCGCTCGGGCTCTGGCGCTCAACCAATTGCGCCATCTGCTGCGCCGCCGTCCAGGCGTGTCCCTGGGTCACGACCTCCTCCACCAGCCCCATCTCGTAGGCCAGGGTGGCGCTCACCTTCTCGCCGCACAGGATCATCCGCTTGGCCCAGCCCGGCCCCACCAGCTCGGTGAGTCGCTGGGTGCCGCCGGCGCAGGGCAAGAGCCCCACCGAGGCCTCCGGCAAGCCCAGCTTGGCCTGCTGCTCGGCGATGCGGATGTCGCAGGCCAGCGCCACCTCCAGCCCGCCCCCCATGGCGTAGCCGTTGATGGCGGCGATGCTGACCCCATGGAAACGGGCCAGGGCCTCGAAGGCGCGGCCGAACGCCTCGGCCACCTCGCGGGCGTGCTCCAGGTTGCCGTCGGCGAACATCTTGAGATCGGCGCCGGCGCAGAAGAACTTCTCCCCGGCGCCGCGGATCACCAGGGCCACCACGTCGGGGCGGCTGTCGAGCTCCACCATCATCTGCAGGAAGGCCTGCAGGCTGGCGAGGGTCCAGGTGTTGGCGGGCGGGTGATCGAGGGTGATGTAGGCCACGTGACCGTGGTATTCGAGCCTGATCCTTGTCATTGCATCGTCCTTGTCATGGAAACCTGCCCATGATGGCAGGGTTGAATGGCGCCGACTCTCGGCTGGCTCACACAGCCAGACGGCGAACGGGCCTCGCCGCTACTGGCCAGGGGGCCCCAAGGAGCCCCATCACTCCAGCGACAGGCCGGGGGCGGCCAGCAGACGGCGGGCGATGATGAGCCGCATCACCTCGTTCGTCCCCTCCAGGATGCGGTGCACCCGGGTGTCGCGCAGGTAGCGCTCCAGGGGGTACTCGCGGATATAACCATAGCCGCCAAAGAGTTGCAGGGCTTCGTCGCAGATGCGGTGGCCCACGTCGGTGGCAAAGCGCTTGGCCATGGCGCACCAGGCGCTCTTGTCCGGGCTGCCTCCGTCGAGCTTGGCGGCGGCCTGGCGCACCAGCAGGCGGGCGGCGGCGAGCTCGGTGGCCATGTCGGCGAGGCGGAACTGCACGCTCTGGAATTCGCTGATCGGACGCCCAAATTGCTGGCGCTGGCGCACATGGGCCAGGGCGTCGTCCAGCGCCTGCTGGGCGGTGCCGAGGGAACAGCTCGCGATATTGATGCGCCCGCCATCGAGTGCCTGCATGGCAAACCTGAAGCCCTCCCCCTCCTCCCCCAGCCGGTAGCGGGCGGGGATGCGCACGGCGCTGAAATTCACCTCCCGGGTCGGCTGGCTGTTCCAGCCCATCTTCTCCTCCGCCTTGCCATAGCTCACCCCGGGCGTATCGGCGGGCACCATAAAGGCGGAGATCCCCTTGGCCCCCTCGCCGCCGGTGCGGGCCATCACCACCAGCACCTGGGTGCTACCCGCCCCGGAGATAAACACCTTGCTGCCGTCGATGAGGTAGTCATCGCCGTCCCGCACCGCGCGAGTCTTGAGGGCCGCCGCATCCGACCCGGCCCCCGGCTCGGTGAGGCAGTAGGAGCCCAGCAGCTCGCCGCTGGCGAGCCTCGGCACCCACTCCTCGGCCACCTCAGGAGGCAGCCAGCTGCCCAGCATCCAGCTCACCATGTTGTGGATGGTGAGATAGGCCGTGGTGGAGGTGCAGCCCATGGCGAGGCGCTCGAAGATCAGGCTGGCATCGAGGCGGCTCAGGCCCAGGCCGTCGTATTGTTCCGGGGTGTAGAGGCCGCACAGCCCCAGCGCCGCCGCCTGCTTGATGGTGGGGATGGGGAACTCGTGCTCCCTGTCCCAGCGCGCGGCGTGGGGTTTGAGCGCCAGATCGGCGAAGGCGCCGGCCGACTCGACACAGGCTCGTTGGGATTCGGTCAGGGTAAAATCCATCTTGTTCGCTTCCTCGTTATCTCAATCGTTCGGGCCACTCAAGGCAGGTGGCCGGTCGTGGCTGTCCCGGCGGGAGTGCCTTAGGCCCATCCCTCAACGCAAATGGATGGTCATATTGGGCCCGCCCGGTATGTCCTCGTCGAACCAGCGCTCCGTCACCGTCTTGGTCTCGGTGTAGAAACGCACCGCCTGCTTGCCATAGGCGTGCAGATCCCCGTAGAAGGAGCCGCGCCAGCCGGTGAAGGAGAAGAACGGCAGCGGCACCGGGATCGGCACGTTGATCCCCACCTGGCCCACCGCCACCTCGTGGCGAAACTTGCGGGCCGCGGCGCCGCAGCCGGTGAAGAGGGAGGTGCCGTTGCCGTAGGGGTTGGCGTTGATGAGGGCAAGCGCCTCGTCCAGGCTCTCCACCTCGAGGCAGACCAGCACGGGCCCGAAGATCTCCTCTCTATAGATGCGCATCTCGGGCGTCACGCCGCGAAACAGGGTGGGCCCCACCCAGTTGCCCACAGGGTAGCCGGGCACGTCGCAGAAGCGGCCGTCCAGCAGGCACTCGGCCCCCTCGGCGATCCCCGCCTCGATAAGACCTTCCACCCTGACTTTGGCCTCGGGGCTGATAAGGGGACCGTAGGCCGCCTCTGGATCGTGCCAGACGCCGGGTTTCACCCTGGCAAACTCGGCGGCGAGCTCGGGGATCCACTCCCTGGCGCTCCCCACGAACACCGCCACGCTGATGGCCATGCAGCGCTGGCCGGCGGCGCCCACCCCGGCCCCCACCAGGTTGCCGAGCACCTGCCCCTTGTTGGCATCCGGCATGATCACCATGTGGTTCTTGGCGCCGACGAAGCACTGGGCCCGCTTGAGCTGCGACGTGGCGGTGCGATAGACGTGGGCGCCCACCCGGGCCGACCCCACGAAGCTCACCGCCTTGACGTCGGGATGGGCCAGCAGCGCATCCACCTGCTCGGCGCCGCCGTGCACCACCGACAGAATGCCCGCTGGCGCCCCTGCCTCGGCGAACAGCTGTGCCAGGCGCATGGGGGTGAGCGGGTCCTGCTCCGAGGGCTTGAGCACGAAGCCATTGCCGCAGGCCACCGCCAGCGGGAACATCCAGAGCGGGATCATGGCCGGGAAATTGAACGGCGTGATGCCCACGCACACCCCGAGCGGCTGCACCCAGGAGTGGCCGTCCACCCGGCGCGCCACGTTGCCCATGGTCTCCCCCAGGGTCTGGCTCGCGATGGCGCAGGCCTGCTCCACCACCTCGATGCCGCGCCACACATCCCCCTTGGCGTCCGCCAGATTCTTGCCCGTCTCCTGGGCCAGCAGGGTCGCCAGCTCGTCGTGATGCACCTTCAAGAGATGCTGGTAGTTGAACATCACCCGGGCCCGCTCCGAGGCCGGCACCTCCCGCCACTGCAGATAGGCGTCGTGGGCGGTGCGCACCGCGAGTGCGATCTCTCCCTGGGTGGCTTTCGGTACCCGCGCCAGCAGGCTCTGATCCGCCGGGTTGGTCACCTCGATCCACTGCTCGCTCGCCGACGGGTAGGCCTCGCCGCCGATATGGAGCGGCAGATCCCCGTACTGGGTATGGTATTGGCTCATGCCGCCCCCTCCTCTGGTTGACAGGAAATGGCGGCTCGCGACGGACCCGCCTCCCCCATGCACATGCTGTTCATCCTGTTCGCTCCTTGCGGTTGCCCACCCGAAGGGATCCCCTTGCAGTCGGCAGGCAACGAATTTACCTTAGACTAACAACTCATTTACGTTTACGCTAACGTAAACTTGATTCATGAATGGACTGACCAGTGCCAACTGTGCCAACCCGCCTGGGTGAGCCCACCGCACTCGGTCCCACAGAACGGAACCCCCAGGAAAAGGAGAGCACGGATGCATGCCCTGATGGACGACACCCTCCAGACCCTGACCGAACAGGTCGAGGCCTTCTGCCAGAAAATCATCGCGCCGCGCGCCGAGGAGATAGACAGGAGCAACGCCTTCCCCCGGGATCTCTGGCCGCAGATGGGTGAGCTGGGGCTGCACGGCATCACGGTGGCAGAGGCCTATGGCGGGGTGGACCTGGGTTACCTCGCCCATGTACTGGTCATGGAGCAGGTGAGCCGCGCCAGCGCCTCGGTCGGTCTCTCCTACGGCGCCCACTCCAACCTCTGCATCAACCAGATCCACCGTCACGGCACCCCTGATCAGAAGGCCCGCTACCTACCTGATCTGGTCAGCGGTAAACACGTGGGGGCGCTGGCCATGAGCGAGCCGGGGGCCGGCTCCGACGTGGTCGCCATGCGCCTGAGCGCAGAAGAGAGGGGCGATCACTTCCTGCTGAGCGGCAACAAGATGTGGATCACCAACGGGCCCGATGCGGACACCTTCGTCATCTATGCCAAGACGGATCCCGCCGCCGGTCCCAGAGGCATTTCCGCCTTCATCGTGGAGAAAGGGACGCCGGGCTTTACCACGGCCCAGAAGCTCGACAAGCTCGGCATGCGCGGCTCCAGCACCTGCGAGCTGGTGTTCGAGGCGTGCAAGGTGCCCAAGGAGAATCTCCTCGGCCCCCTGCACGGCGGCGTCCGGGTGCTGATGAGCGGCCTCGACTACGAGCGTGTGGTGCTGGCGGCCGGGCCGCTCGGCATCATGCAGGCCTGCATGGACGTGGTGCTGCCCTATGTGCGCGAGCGCAAGCAGTTCGGTCAGGCCATCGGCGAGTTCCAGCTGGTGCAGGGCAAGCTCGCCGACATGTATACCCGTCTCGCCAGCAGCCGGGCCCTGGTCTATTCGGTGGCCTCGGCCTGCGACAAGGGGCATACCAGCCGCAAGGATTGCGCCGCCGCCATCCTGTTTGCCGCCGAAAACGCCACCCAGATGGCTCTGGACGCCATCCAGCTGCTGGGGGGCAACGGCTATATCAACGACTATCCCACAGGCCGCCTGCTTCGGGACGCCAAGCTCTACGAGATCGGCGCCGGCACCTCGGAGATCCGCCGCTGGCTCATCGGCCGCGAACTGATGGGGGAACACGCATGAAGCATGTCGCCCCGTCCACCACCATCGGCAACGACGCGCCCAGGGGAGAAGGCAGATGAGCCGCATCCACTCCCGTCTCGACACGGCCAGCCCCGACTACCTCGCCAACAGATCCGCCATGCAGGGGCTGATCGAGGATCTCCATGCCCGGCTGGAGGAGATAGCCCAGGGGGGCGGCGCCGCCAACAACGCCCGCCACCAGGCCCGGGGCAAGCTGCTCCCCAGGGAGCGCATCGACCGGTTGCTGGACCCGGGCTCCCCCTTCCTCGAGCTCTCGGCCCTGGCCGCCTGGCAGGTCTATGACGAGCCGGTGCCCGCCGCTGGCATCCTCACCGGCATAGGCCGGGTCTCTGGCCGGCTCTGCATGCTGGTGGTGAACGACGCCACCGTGAAGGGCGGCACCTACTACCCCCTCACGGTGAAGAAACATCTGCGCGCCCAGGCCATCGCCGAGCGGCTGCGCCTCCCCTGCCTCTATCTGGTGGATTCCGGTGGTGCCTTCCTGCCCATGCAGGACGAGGTGTTCCCCGATCGGGACCACTTCGGCCGCATCTTCTACAACCAGGCGCGCATGTCGGCCAAGGGCATCCCCCAGCTCGCGGTGGTGATGGGACTCTGTACCGCCGGCGGCGCCTATGTGCCCGCCATGGCGGACGAGTCCATCATGGTCAAGGACCAGGCCACCATCTTCCTGGCGGGCCCGCCGCTGGTGAAGGCCGCCACCGGCGAGGAGATCAGCGCCGAGGCCCTGGGCGGCGCCCTGGTGCACTGCGCCCACTCCGGGGTGGCGGATCACCTGGCGCAAGACGATGCCCATGCCCTGGCGATTGCCCGCACCCTGGTGAGCAACCTGGGGGCCAACAATCCGGGAGAGTCACCCGCCCAATCCAGCGCCGCCCATGACGAACCGCTCTACCCCATCGAGGAGCTCTATGGCCTGGTGGGCACCAGTCTCAAGCGCCCCTATGACGCCCGGGAGCTGATCGCCCGTCTGGTGGATGGCTCTGAACTCGACGAATTCAAGGCGCTGTTCGGCACCACCCTCGTCACCGGCTTTGCCCGGATCCAAGGCATACAAGTGGGGATCCTCGCCAACAACGGGGTGCTGCACAGCGACAGCGCCCAGAAGGGCGCCCACTTCATCCAGCTCTGCAATAAACGCGCGATTCCCCTGCTGTTCCTGCAGAACATCACCGGCTTTATGGTGGGCAGCCAAGCGGAACAAGAGGGCATCGCCAAGCACGGCGCCAAGCTGGTCACCGCCGTGGCCTGCAGCCGGGTACCCAAGATCACCCTGATCGTCGGCGGCAGCTTCGGCGCCGGCAACTACGGCATGTGCGGGCGCGCCTATGAACCCGATTTTCTCTTCAGCTGGCCCAACAGCCGCATCTCGGTGATGGGGGGCGAGCAGGCGGCCGGCGTGCTGGTGCAGGTGCGCCGTGACAGGCTGGCCGCCGAGGGCAAGGCCTTGAGCGAGCAGGAGGCCGAGGCCATCCGCGCCCCCGTGATAGCGCAGTATGAGCAGCAGGGTCACCCCTATTACGCCAGCGCCAGGCTGTGGGACGACGGCGTCATCGATCCGGCCCAGAGCCGCACCGTGCTGGCCCTGGCGCTGGCCACCTGCCAGGGGGCCCTGTCAGCCTCAACAACCAGCCCCGAGCAGTACGGCATCTTCCGGATGTAAGGAGTTCGACATGTCTGACCCTATCTGCAATGACCCCCTGGCAGGTTTTCGGCTGGAGCGCCATGGCCCCCTTATCGAGCTGGTGCTCGCGCGCCCCGAACGCCACAACGCCCTCGACGCCGACCTGATGCAGGGGCTGCTCGAGTGCCTGGGGGATCTGGCCCACTGCCACGGCCAGCCCCTGGCCGAACGCCCCCATGTGCTGCTGCTGCGGGCCGAGGGCCCCCACTTCTGTGCCGGCGCCGATCTCAACTGGATGCGCAAGATGGCCGGAGGGGATGCCTCCCCCGGCGCCTTCGACCGGAACCGGGAAGACGCCAGGGTGCTGGCACACCTGATGCAGGCTCTGGATGAGCTCCCCTTCCCCACCCTGGCCCTGGTACAGGGCGCCGCCTACGGCGGGGCCTTGGGACTTATCTGCGCCTGCGACATCGTGCTGGCCAGCGAGGATGCCCGCTTCTGCCTCTCGGAGGTGAGCCTTGGCCTGGTCCCCGCGGTGATCAGCCCCTATGTGGTGCGCGCCATGGGCATGCGCCAGGCCCGCCGCTACATGCTGAGCGCCGAACCCTTCGATGCCATCACCGCCTGCCGGCTCAATGTGGCGCACCGACTCAGCAAACCGGCCCAGTTGCTGGCCGAAGGGCGCCTGCTGGCCCTGCGCCTGTGTCGCAACGGTCCAGAGGCGATGAAGGAGACCAAGCGGCTGCTGGCCGCCATCGAGGATCACCCCGGCCGTCAACACGAAGAGAAAACCGTCGAGACCATCGCCCGGGTGCGGGTCGGACTCGAGGCCCAGGAGGGGATCCAGGCCTTCTTCGACAAGCGCCCCCCCACCTGGCGCCCCCGTTTCAAGGACGAAGCATGACCCAATACCATCCCATCAAGCGCCTGCTTATCGCCAACCGAGGCGAAATCGCCGTGCGCATCATCAAGACCGCCAGGCGCCTTGGCATTCACACCATCGCCCTCTATTCGGACGCGGACGCCAACGCCATGCACGTGCGGGAAGCGGACGAGGCCTGGCACCTGGGGCCAGCCCCCGCCCGGGAGAGCTACCTCGATGCCGGCAAGGTGCTCTCCATCGCCAGGGAGACGGGCGCCGACGCCGTGCACCCGGGCTACGGCTTCTTGTCGGAGAACAGCGACTTCGCCACCGCCTGCGAACAACGCGGCCTGCGCTTTGTCGGCCCAAGCGGCGCCGCCATCCTCGCCATGGGGGACAAGTCCGGCGCCAAGGCGCTGATGGAGGCGGCCGGCGTGCCCGTGCTGCCCGGCTATCACGGTGCGGATCAACGACCGGCAGTCTTGCGTGATCAGGCGACCCTGGTGGGCTTTCCGCTCCTGATCAAGGCCGCCAGTGGCGGCGGCGGCAAGGGGATGCGCCGGGTCGATCAGCTGGGCGAGTTTGACGCCGCCCTGGCGGCGGTCAGGCGCGAGGCCCTGGCGGCCTTTGGCGACGACAGGGTGCTGCTGGAGCGCTACCTGCCCCGCGCCCGCCACGTGGAGGTGCAGGTCTTCGCCGATACCCTCGGCAACGCCCTCTACCTGGGGGACAGGGACTGCTCCCTGCAGCGCCGCCACCAGAAGGTGATCGAGGAGGCCCCCGCCCCCGACATCCCACCACCCCTGCGCCGCGCCATGGGCGAGGCGGCCGTGGCCGCCGCCCGGGCCATCGACTATCGGGGGGCCGGCACCATCGAGTTCCTGCTGTGCAAGGATGGATTCTTCTTCATGGAGATGAACACCCGGCTGCAGGTGGAGCACCCGGTCACCGAAGCCGTCACCGGCCAGGATCTGGTGGCCTGGCAGCTGGCGGTGGCCGAAGGCAGGCCGCTGCCCCTGACCCAGGAGGAGATAGTGCTGCGCGGCCACGCGGTGGAGGCGCGCCTCTACGCCGAGGACGTCGCCGCCGGCTTCCTGCCCGCCAGCGGCCCCATCCAGTGGCTCAATTGGCCCAAAGGGGTACGCATCGATACCGGGGTGGCCGCCGGTGATGCGGTGAGCCCCTATTACGACCCCATGATCGCCAAGCTCGTCGCCCACGGCGATGACAGGGCCCAGGCCTTCGCCAGGCTGGCGGACGCCCTGGCGGCACTGGCACTGGGCCCCCTGGTGCACAATGGCCCGCTCCTGCTGCGCCTGTGCGAGGATCCCGAGGTGCTGCAGATGGGCCACCACACCCAGTGGCCCATCCCCACCGCCCCCCTGCCCATCCCGGCGCTCGCCTGGCCCCTGGCCACCCTCTGGCTCGCCAGTCGCCCCGGTCCCTCCCCCTGGCAGCAGGCCCCCGGTTTTCGGCTGGGGCAGGCCGGCAGCCTGACGGCGGCGGTGCGCATCGGCGAGGAGACCAGGGTGCTGACCCTGCGCACCCTGCCCGGCCGCATCGAGTGGCAGGGGGAGAGTATCCACTATGCCCTCGGTCAGGATCACATCCGCCTGCGACGAGGCGATGGCTGGCTACGCTGCCCCGTCAACGAGCTGGCCGACGGGGCCTTCGTGCTGCAACTGGATGGCCGGCGCCTGCGCGTTGACGAAGACGATCAACAGCACAGGCCGCACCATGATCACGACCACCCCAGGGGCGCCGTTGCCCCCATGCACGGCATCATAGTGGCGATCCTGGTCGAGGCCGGGCAGGCCGTCACCCGGGGCCAGCCCCTGCTGGTACTGGAAGCCATGAAGATGGAGCACGTCCTGAAAGCGGACAAGGACGGGGTGGTCGCCGCCCTGCCCTGTCGCCAGGGGGATCAGGTGAGCCAGGGCACCCTGCTGGTGCACTTCGCCACCGATCATGACGAGACAGACGAGCAGGGGGAGGCGCCATGAACAAGGAGATCCGCTCTCCCGTCGATCGGGTCAGCCTGGTGGAGATGGGGCCGAGGGACGGCCTGCAAAACGAGGCTCGCATGCTGTCGCTGGCCCAGCGGCGGGCCTTCGTCGAGCGCCTCGTGGCATGTGGCCTGCAGCGCATCGAGGTGGGGGCCTTCGTCTCCCCGAAACGGGTGCCCCAGATGGCGGACTCCGCCGCCCTGCTCGAGGCGTTGCCGCGCAAGGGCGCCACCCGTTACGGCGCCCTGGTGCCCAACCTGCAGGGCCTGCAGGGGGCCATCCAGGCCAGGGTCGACGAGATCGGCCTCTTCACCGCCTGCTCGGACGGCTTTACCCGGGCCAACATCGGCATCGGCGTGGAGGAGTCCCTGGTGCGTTTCGCCCCTCTGGTGCAGGAGGCACGCCGCCTCGGCATCAAGGTGAGAGGCTATCTTTCCACCGTCATCGCCTGCCCCTATGAGGGACCGACCAAGCCCAAGCGGGTCGCCGCCCTGGCCGAGCGCCTGCTGGATCTCGGCTGTCACGAGATCTCCCTTGGCGACACCATAGGCGTCGGGACCCCGGGCACCGTCGTCCCCATGCTGGACGCCGTGCTGCACGAGGTGCCGGCCGGGCGCCTCGCGGTGCACTTCCACGACACCTATGGCCAGGGGCTGGCCAACCTGCTGCCGGCGCTCGAGCGCGGCATCCGCACCATAGACTGCTCGGTGGCCGGGCTAGGTGGCTGCCCTTATGCACCCGGCGCCTCGGGCAACGTCGCCTCGGAGGAGGTGGTCTATCTGCTGCACGGCCTTGGCATGCACACCGGGGTGAACCTGGAGGCGCTGGCGGCCACCGGCCAGTGGGTGAGCGAGCAGCTCGGTCGCCCCAACGGCTCCCGGGTCGGCCAGGCCCTGCACGCCAGGGCCCGCCACCCTGCTGCTGAGACAACGCAAGGAGATCACCATGCCGGATAACGTCATGAGGACCGGCGGCTTCGGCGGCAAGGAGAGAACCTACAGCATCTCGGAGCTCGCCCAGGAGTTCGACATCACCCCGCGCACCATCCGCTACTACGAGGACGAGGGGCTGATCACCCCGGCCCGGGAGGGGCAGACCCGCATCTACAGCCACAAGGACAGGATCCGCCTCAAGCTCACCCTGCGGGGCAAGCGGCTGGGGTTCAGCCTCGCGGAGATCCGCGAGCTGTTCGACATGTACGACACCGACCGCTCGAGCCGGATGCAGCTGCACTCCATGATCCAGCTCATCGAGGCGAGGCGCCACTCCCTGCGCCAGCAGCTGGAAGACATCCAGATGGTGATGGCCGAGCTCGATGCCGCCGAGCAGCGCTGCATCCACTCCCTCGATGGCTTGAAAACCGACGCGGATTGACCGAATCTGGGGGCATATCGCCCCCGGAGTCCCCCATGCCACAGATGCGCCCCAGGTACAGGCCGACAGCCCCGGCAGGAGTGGCTCTGTGCCCCTTGCTCAACATGGTGTTCAACATTTGTGCCATCCCGGTCAGAGTACGGCGCAACCCATGAGCCCCAGCCATGATCCCCTCTCGATTACTTGCTACCATATGCGCATCAAATGGAGACCATCATGCTCAAGCCCCTCCCTGCTCGTCTGCTGCGCTATGCCTTCTATCTCTGCGCCGGTCTGCTCGTCTGCGTCACCCTGCTGCTCTGGCAAGCCCCCAGCCTGATCCAGCGTCACCTGCCCGGCTGGCTCGCCACCCACTACGGTCTGCACCTCACCCTGGGAGAAATAAAGGTAGGGCTGCGCTCCCCCTCCCTCACCCTGGGCCCCAGCGCCCTGCTCGATGAGCAACAAAAGACCCTGGTGTCGTTCGACGAGCTGAAGGTCATTCCCGCCCTGAAAGAGAGCTGGCGGCAGAGGGCACTGGTACTGGAGGAGGTCACCCTGACCGCCCCCAGGGCAGATCTGGTGCGCCTGGACGATCTCAAGGGGGAGGTGCGCTTCAACCTCACCGAGG
Organism: Aeromonas sp. FDAARGOS 1409; assembly: GCF_019048705.1. NCBI lineage: Bacteria > Pseudomonadati > Pseudomonadota > Gammaproteobacteria > Aeromonadales > Aeromonadaceae > Aeromonas > Aeromonas sp. FDAARGOS 1409. The sequence goes on along the minus strand of NZ_CP077395.1, from coordinate 3,341,945 downwards.
CCCTGGCCTCCCTGCTCACGCCTTCGCAGGTGCAGACGCCGCCATCCGCCACCGAGTCCCTGCCGGTGCGCATCGGCAAGCTGTCGGTTGAACAGGGTCGGCTCAGCTACCGGGACAGCCGCAAGCAGGGCAGTCCGGGCTGGGTGCCCTCCCTCGCCCTTGCCGATCTCGGTCTGCAGGTGCCCGGTTTCTCCAGCGCCGCGGGCGCCCTCACCCCCTATCGCCTCAGGGCCACCCTCAACGAGAGGAGCCCCCTCAAGGCCGAAGGCGAGCTCGACCTCCTGACCGGCGCCGGCAAGGGCCGACTCAGCCTCGGCAAGGTGGCTATCGCCCCCTTTGCCCCGCTCTGGGCGCCCTACGTCAGGGCCAGACTGACCAAGGGAGAGGCCAGCGCCGAGCTGGACTATCGCCTCGCCCCGGGCAAGCAGGGGCTGGGGTGGCAGCTCTCCAAGGGCAGGCTGACCCTCGATGACTGGCAGCTCAAGCAGGAGAAGGGCGGCGAGTTTGCCCGCTTCAAGCAACTGGCGCTGACCGGGATCCGGGTCGATGGCAACATGCACTCCCTCGCCGTCGATGCCGTCACCCTCAAGAGCCCGGCGGTCACCGCGGTGCTCGACGACAAGCAGCAGCTGGATCTCGCTGGCCTCATCATTCCCCAGCCGGCCCCCAAGGCGGTCAAACCACCGGCCAAGCCAGCCGCCCCCTGGCGCTGGGCCCTCAAGCAGACCCGCATCGACCAGGGCCGGCTCAAGCTCACCGAGTCCAGCAGCGGCAAGCCCCTGCTGCGGGAGCTCTCCGGCCTCACGCTGGCCCTGGGCCCCCTCGGCAGCCAGCCAGACCAGGGCAGCCCCCTCACCCTCGGCACCACGTTCGACAACCACACGACGCTGGACTTTGACGGCACCCTGGGGCTGGCCCCCTTCACCCTGGACGGCACCCTCAAGCAGCAGGGGCTGCCGCTCACCCTGGTACAACCCTACCTGCAGGATCTGCTGCGCATCAGCGTACGGGACGGCGAGCTCGCCAGCCGCATCAAGCTGGCGCTGGCCACCGATGACAAGGGGGCATTGAGCAAGCTGGAGGTCAGCGGCGGGCTCGACGTCGCCGGGCTCAACGTGCTGGATCGGGCCGACAACCAGCGCCTGCTGCAGATAGACAAGCTGCAGCTGAGCGGCCTGCACTACGACGGCCTCAGCCAGCGGGTGACGATTGCCGACATCCTGCTGAGCAAGCCCTTCGCCCGCATCGAGATCAGCGAAGAGGGGATCACCAACGTGCAGCAGTTGCTGCTGCCGCAACCGGCCGGCCAGGAGAGCGCCCCAGCCCCACGCATCCTCATCGATCAGGTGCGCACCGAGCAGGGCAACCTGCGCTTCGCCGATCGCAGCCTGAGCCCGGAGTTCGTGGTGGACATCGCCTCCCTCGAGGGTCAGAGCCGCCACATCAGCAACACGCCGGGACAGCGCTCCGAGCTCGCCTTCCACGGCAAGGTGGACAGGTATGCCCCCGTCACCATCCGGGGGGGCGCCAACCTGCTCATCGCCGAGCCCGTGCTCGACGTGGCCGTGGCCTTCAACAACCTGGAGCTCACCACCTTCACCCCCTACTCCAGCACCTATGCGGGCTACGCCATCGACAAGGGCCAGCTCTCCATGAGGCTCAACTACAAGCTGCAGGGCAACCGGCTGGAGGGGGACAACGACATCACCATCAAGAAGCTGCAACTCGGGGAGAAGGTGAAGAGCGAGCAGGCCAGGGATCTGCCCCTGGGCCTCGCCATCGCGTTGCTGAGCGATGCCAGCGGCGTCATCAAGATGAACCTCAAGGTGAAGGGCAACCTGGATCAGCCGGATTTCAGCCTGGGCAACATCTTCTGGGACGTGCTCGGCAACACCCTCGGCAAGGCCATCACCTCCCCCTTCTCCCTGCTGGCCTCCCTGACGGGCGGCACCCAGGATCTCGACGAACTCCCCTTCCTGCCCGGCGATCCCGCCCTGACCCCGACCCTGCAGACCAAGCTCGCCACCCTGGCCAAGGCCCTCAAAGACAGGCCCAGGCTCAGCATGAACATCCGCGGCAAGGTCAACTTCAACGAGGAGCGGCCCATACTGCAGCGCCAGAAGCTCGAGCGGGCGCTGGCCAAGATCACCGGCAGCCCGGTGGACCTGACGCAGCTGGAGCAGGATCCCGCCATGCAGTCGGCACTGGCCCAGGCCTATGAGGGCAAGTTCAACGAAGACCTCGGGGATCTGGCCGACAGGTTGCAGCTCGAGGAAGGGAGCGAGGCCCTGCACGCCCGGGCGGTGCTCCTGCTGCGGGATCAGCAGCTCATCACCGCCAAGTCCCTGCGCAACCTCGCCATGCGCCGCGCCCAGAACACCAAGGAGTATCTGGTGGACACCCAGGGCATAGCGCCGGAGCGCCTCTTCGTGCTCGACAGCCAGGTGAAGGAGACGGACAAGGAGGCCAAGGTCGTGCTGACCCTGGACGACTGACACAAAAAGGGGAGCCACAGTGGCTCCCCTTTTTGTGGTCGGGCACGTTAGCCTTGGTTACGCCCCACCCGTTCGACGCTTGGCGCCACTCCCTTTCTTTACTGGCGGCCACGCCCCTTCCCCACAGCCGCTGTTCGGCCTTTCCCCTCCCTTAACCCCCTCGCAAGGGTTCTCCCGTCCGCCTCCGAGTGGCCGACAGAAAAGGGCATGCCGGTTGTCTGGGAGTCGAGGTGAGAGAAATGGTGGTAAACATCTCTTGTCTGATGGCATATCAGATGTTTTTTTGTACCAAACCCTGCTTATACCCAAGTCCCGCAACGCCCGTTCGCTGCCAGCAGGGTCACTGCCCCATTCGTTACCCAGTTTCATTTTCGACGTCAAAAACACAAAAATGCAACGAAGAAAACGTTATTCATTCACGTGCTGCCTACCTGAATCGCACGAATGGTTAGCTGCGTAAAATTTCGTGTCATTTTTTTACCGTTTCAGCCCTTCCCCCCCTTGCCCGGGACCAAGAGCCTGCCTAAAATCGCGCGTCTTTTATCAACCCCCACCTCTATTGTTGGAGAACACCACGTGAGCGAAAAATTGGCCAACCCTGCCCCTCTGGGTCTGATGGGTTTCGGTATGACCACCATTCTGCTGAACATCCATAACGCAGGTTTCTTCCCCATCAGCGCCATGATCCTGGCCATGGGCCTGTGCTATGGCGGTCTGGCCCAGATCATCGCCGGCATCATGGAGTTCAAGCGTGGCAACACCTTCGGTGTCACCGCCTTCATCTCCTACGGTACCTTCTGGTGGAGCCTGGTGTTCCTGCTGGTGATGCCGACCATGGGTCTGGCCGAAGCCACTCCCCACGCCTACATGGGCTGGTACCTGCTGATGTGGGGCATGTTCACCCTGTTCATGCTGATCGGCACCGTCAACTTCCCGCGCGTGAAGCAGTTCGTGTTCGCCTCCCTGACCGTGCTGTTCTTCCTGCTGGCCGCCCGTGACTTCACCGGCAGCACCCTGATCGGCACCATCGCCGGTTTCGAAGGCATCATCTGCGGTGCCAGCGCCATCTACCTGGCCATGGCCACCGTGCTGAACGAGCAGTTCGGCCGTACCGTGCTGCCCATCGGCGATCACAAGAAGGCCGCCGCCGTCCAGCTGAAAGCCGCTGCCTAAGTCTGCCGCTGTCATTGCTGTCACGAAAAAGGCACCCCGCGGGGTGCCTTTTCGTTTTTGCTGGTTTGGCCATGCCAGGGGATCTCCCAACTAGCCGCGAGGCTCAGCCTCCCCCGCCAGCAGCCGGGTGGCCGGGAAGCGCGTGGCAGGCTCCTGGCCGTAGAAACGGCAGAACTGCTCATACACCGCCGGATAGACGTCGCGCAGGCGCAGCGGCTCGGTGAAGAAGCTTTCGCTGCACACCGCGAAGAACTCGGCGGGGTGCGAGGCCGCATAGGGATCGATCTCGGTCACCTCCCCCCTGGCCAGCTGGTCGTTCATCTCGTCGAATGCGCTTTGCAGCGCCCGGGTCCATTGGCGCGGATCCATGCCGCCCGGCAGCGGCGGCGCTCCGTCCGCCGCCCCCCCCAGCATGTCGAGCTTGTGGGCGAGCTCGTGGATCACCAGGTTGAAGCCATCCCAGTCCCCGTCCTGCTGCAGCTCGCTCCAGGCCAGCACCAGGGGGCCCTGGGGCCAGGATTCACCGGCGTTCTCCTCTTCAACCTCGCTCACCAGACCGAACTCGTCCTGCACCTCCTGCCGGCGGGTGACGGGTTCCGGGATGATGATCACCTCGTGAAAACCGCGATACCACTCCAACCCCAGGTGCAGGATGGGCAGCACCGCCTGCAGGGCCAGTACACCCTGCTGCCGGGGGCTCAGCTCGACCCCTATCTGGGTGAGCGTCTTGCGCGCAAGGAAGTGGCGCGCCAATTCAATCAGAGTCTGCTCCTCCTCGCCGGAGAAACCCTGCAGGATGGGCACGGCCGCCAGGGCCTGCCGCCACTCCAGCTCCCCCGGGAGCGCACGCTCGATGGGGGAGGCACGCCCAAACACCTCTTTCAACCTGGACCAGAACACAGGGACTCCTCTTGCCAATCAGACAGCTTTCACGAAGCGCTTCGGGCGCTCGCAATAGCCTTGCGCCAGATAGAAACGGTGTGCCCCCTCGCGCTTGAGGCTGCTGGAGAGCTCCAGCTGGCAGCACCCCAGATCACGGGCCCGCCGTTCGGCCGCCGCCAGCAACCGGGCACCGATACCGCCTCCCCTTGCACCCTCATCGACAACCAGCGCCGAGATCAGGCCCCAGGCTGGTGCAAGGTGCACGGGGTGCAGGCGGTGCCACACCAGCACACCCACCATGCCACCCCGCTGACATGCCACCAGCACCTCCCGGGCCGGATCGGGCTCGGCCAGGCGCGCGGCCACCTCGCCGTCAGGGTTCGGGTAGCCCAGCTGGGCAAACAGTCCCGACAACGCGGCCCCATCCCCCCGTTCGGCAGGGCGAATGGTGCACTCTTGTTCCGTCATTGCCACTCATGGCCTCCTATTTGCATTATGCCCCTTGGCCCCAGGACATGAAAAAGGTGTAGATGATGGGTAAGTACCGAATCTTGTCCAGTTCCATTCATCGTTTGTTAATGTCAATTCACAAATTAACAAAGTGACAACACATTTCACTAGGAAGGGCCTGTACAAACCGATATGTTAAATCCCGCGGACCAAGCAGTGGAAAGTCCTGCCCAATGCTGAGTGACCCCCTTGGTCACCGTCTATTTCAATGTTAAGGGAGCGAGGCACAGACCTCGCCAAGACAGCGCAACAAAGGAGTTGTTGTACATGAATGAGATCGTCAATGCCATCAATGGCGTGATTTGGAGCCCAGCGCTCATCTATCTGTGCCTGGGGGTAGGCCTCTACTTCTCCCTGCGCAGCCGCTTTTTGCAACTGCGCCATATCAAGGAGATGATTCGCCTGATGTTCGATGGCAAGAGCACGGATGCGGGAGTCTCCTCCTTCCAGGCCCTGGCCATGACCCTGGCCGGTCGCGTCGGTACCGGCAACATCGCCGGTGTCGCCACCGCCATCACCTTCGGCGGTCCGGGTGCCCTGTTCTGGATGTGGATGGTCGCCTTCCTCGGTGCCAGCTCCGCCTTCGTGGAGTCCACCCTGGGCCAGGTCTACAAGGAGAAGATCAACGGTGAATACCGCGGCGGCCCGGCCTTCTACATCGAGAAGGGGCTCGGCATGAAGTGGTACGCCTGGACCTTCGCCATCGCCACCATCTTCGCCTGCGGCGTGCTGCTGCCGGGCGTACAGGCGAACTCCATCGGCTCCAGCCTGCAGACCGCCTTTGCCATCGATCCCAACGTGACCGCCGCCGGTCTCGCCCTGCTGCTCGGCTTCATCATCTTCGGCGGCGTCAAGCGCATCGCCAACTTCGCCAGCACAGTGGTGCCCTTCATGGCGCTCGGCTACATCATCGTCGCCTGCGTCATCATCGCCCTGAACATCGGCCAGCTGCCGGGCGTGATCCTGCTGATCTGGAAGAGCGCCTTCGGGATGGAAGCCGGCTTCGGTGCCATTCTGGGCCTGGCCATCATGTGGGGCGTCAAGCGCGGCGTCTACTCCAACGAAGCCGCCCAGGGCACGGGTCCGCACGCCTCCTCCGCCGCCGCGGTGAGCCACCCGGCCAAGCAGGGTCTGGTGCAGGCGTTCTCCGTCTACATCGACACCCTGTTCGTCTGCTCCGCCACCGGCTTTATGCTGCTCATCACCGGCCTGTACAACGTGCAGGGTCCGGACGGTGCCGCCCTCTACACCGGCATCGCCGGCGTGGCCGCCGGCCCGGGCTATGTGCAGACCGCCATGGAGAGCATGATGCCGGGCTTTGGCAACTACTTCGTCGCCATCGCGCTGTTCTTCTTCGCGTTCACCACCATAGTGGCCTACTACTACATCGCCGAGACCAACATCGCCTACATCAACCGCAAGATCAACCGCCCCTGGCTCACCTTCCTGCTGAAGCTGGCCCTGATGGCCTCCACCGTCTACGGCACCGTCAAGACCGCCGATCTCGCCTGGGGCATGGGTGACATCGGGGTGGGCCTGATGGCCTGGCTCAACATCGGCGCCATCCTGCTGCTGCAAAAGCCCGCCTTCGCCTGCCTGAAGGACTATGAAGCCCAGAAGGCCCTGGGGCTGGATCCCGTGTTCCATCCGGAGAAACTCGGCATCAAGAACGCCGACTACTGGACGGGCCGCCGCTCGGAGCAGAACCTGGAGCAGGAGCAATCCGGTCACCCATTCGAGCCGGATCGCGAACCCACCTGACCCTGTGATCCACAAGCAGATAAAAAATGGCAGCCTAGGCTGCCATTTTTTTGATCCATCTTGATTGGGCCAGACGGGTGAGCCAACCGCTCAGAGGGCGTTGCGCCTGGGGCCGAACGGCAGGCGCCAGCGCAGCAGGCTGTTGAGGGTGGCCCGCCACTGGTTCGGACGCCCCAGGATCTGCCGCTGCAGCCGGGTCTCCTCTTGCAGCATGGCCTCATCACTGCGGGCCCAGGCCTGGGTGTAGAGCTGCTTGATCCCCGCCAGCGCATCCGGCGACTTGGTGATGAGGGTCCTGGCGAATGCCCGTGCCTCCTCCAGGGGGTCAGTGCAGACCCGGCTCACCAGCCCCAGGCTCTTGGCCTCCGCCGCCTCCAGCTCGCGGCCGCTCATGGCCAGCTCCATGGCGGTGTCTATCCCCATCAGGTTGCGCAGGGTGACGCTGCCGCTCATGTCGGGGATGATGCCCCACTTGATCTCCATCACCGAGAAGCGGCAATCCGGGGTGCTGAAGCGAAAATCGGCGCCGAGCGCGATCTGCAGGCCGCCCCCGAAGCAGACTCCCTGGGTCACCGCGATCACCGGCACCGGCAGCTGGTGCCAGCCATAGGCGACCCGCTGGGCCAGGTTGGTCGCCTCGTCCGCCTCGCGCTTGAGGATCTCGAGCGCCGCCACCGGCTGTCTCAGCATGGATTTCACATCCAGCCCGGCACAGAAGGCCCGCCCCTCCCCGTGCAGGATCACCGCCCTCAGTCCCTTCTGCCGCGACACCTGGCCCAGCACCTCGTCGATGGCGTCAAACATGGCCCGATCCAGCGCGTTGAGCTTGTCACCCCGGGTCAGCATCACCTCGGCGATACCGTCCTGAAACCCCCATTTGACCCTTGGCTTGTCCATTTCCGTCCTCGTCCTCTCATTCAACTGGTCATACCACAACGTTACCAGAGTGTTACCGGCAGGTACAGGGAGGCGACCCCGGGTCTGCGACTAAAGTCGGCTGGCCCCGGCCCTGTCCCTTTGCCAGACTGGCCCCATGCTCACGGCGGAGAGTCGTCATGTCACTTCTGTTCAATTTTGCCCGCCCGCCGTTCGACTGCCTGGACGAGGCGGCCCGCCAACGGCTCGGCCAGCGGCTCAGCATCTGCTACTTTCGCGCCGGCCAGACGGTGCAGAGCCCGGGGGACGAGCCCGAGGGCCTCTATCTCATCATCAAGGGGGGCGTGGAGGAGTCCGCCCCCCATCAGACGTTCGGCGACTACGGCGAGGGGGACATGTTCGACGTCCGGGCCCAGTTCGACGGTCGCTGCCGCCACCGCTTCGCCGCCCTGGAAGACACCCTCTGCCAGCTCGTTCCCCGCCCAGACTTCCTGGCGCTGTGCGACCAGCATCCCGACATCGCCCGCTACTTCACCGCCACCCTGGCGGAACGCCAGCGGGAGCAGGAGCGGCGCGGCCAGCTCGGGCAACAGAACCTGGCGGAGTTCATCCTGACGCGGATAGACCCCGGCCATCTGCAGCCGGCCCTGCAACTGAACAGCCAGACCAGCCTGCTGGCCGCCACCGAGGCCATGGTGGCCCGGGGAACGGACTGCCTGCTCTACCCCGCCGCCGATGGCAGCCTGAGCCTCGCCACCCGCAAGACCCTGCTCCATGCGCTGACCCTCAAGGGACTGCCGCTCACGGCGCCGCTCGCGGTGCTGACCCCGGCCCCCCTGATCGGCCTGGCCCAGGGCAGCTATCTGTTTGACGCCCTGCTGCTGATGACCCGCCACCGCATCAAGCGCCTGGTCATCTGGCAGGGGCAGGAGGTGGCGGGCATACTGCACCTGACCCAGGTGCTGGGGCTCTTCTCCGCCCACTCCCACGTGCTGACCCTGCGCATCGCCCGGGCCGACAGCCCCGCCGCCCTCGAGGCGGTGGCCCGGGAGCAGCAGCAGCTCACCCGCTCCCTGTTTGCCCAGGGGATCCACACCCTCTTTCTGATGAAGCTCATCGCCACCATCAACGAACAGCTGATCGCCAAGGCCTTCGCCCTGGTGATCCCCCCCGAGGTGCAGGAGAAGGTCTGTCTGCTGATGCTGGGCTCGGAGGGGCGCGGCGAACAGATCCAGAAAACCGATCAGGACAACGCCCTGATCCTGCCAGAGGGCCTGACATGGCCCGCACGGGAGGCGGATCTGGCCGCCTTCAGCGACCTGCTGGCACGGCTCGGCTACCCTCCCTGTCCGGGGCATGTCATGGTCAGCAACCCGGCCTGGGTGAAGGGGGCGCAGCAGTGGCAGGCGCAGATCGAGCTGGCCTGCGCCCGGGCCGACGAGGACGATCTGCTGTGGCTCGCCACCCTGGCCGATGCCCAGGCCATCATGGGGGATCGCCCCCTGCTCGCCCCCGTCGCCCGCCACCTGAGAGCCTGCCTGGCCGACAGGCCGGATCTGCTGGCGGAGATGGCGCGGGCGGCGGTGGCCTTTCACACCCCCCTCACCCTGTTTGGCCGGCTGGAGCAGGATCCCGAAGGGCTGGATCTCAAGCGGGGCGGCCTCTTCCCCCTGGTGCACGGTGTGCGGGTGCTCTCCCTGGAGGCGGGCGTGCTGGAGACCTCGACCCTGGGGCGCATCGACGCCCTGGTGGCCCAGGGGCGCCTCAGCAGCGACTACGGCGCCAATCTAGCGGAGGCCTTTCGACTGTTTATGCGGCTTCGGCTGCGCAGCCAGTTGCAGGAGGGGGACGGACGGGTACACGTGGCCGGGCTCGGCCACACCGAGCGGGATCTGCTGCGCCATGCCCTGCACCAGGTGAAGAAGTTCCAGCAGTGGCTCACCTTGCACTTTCGTCTGAGGCAATAGGGATGTGGGCGCACTGGCGACGCCGCTGGCAAGGCAGGACCTTCCGGGACGGGGAGTTTGCCCCCCTCTTTGCGAGCCCTCCCGCCGACGAGTGGGTGGCGCTGGACTTCGAGACCACCAGCCTCAACCCGGCGCAGGCGGAAATAGTCTCCATCGGGGCGGTGCGCATCCGCGGCAACCGGATAGAGACAGGCGACGCCCTCAGCCTCCGGGTCCAGGCCCCCGCCAGCCTGAGCACCCAGTCTGTGGTGATCCACGGCCTGCGCCACCGGGATCTGCAACAGGGCATGACGCTGGAAGCCGCGCTGCGCCAGCTTCTCGCCTTCATCGGTCCCCGCGAACTGGTGGGTTACCATATCGCCTATGACCTGCGCATCCTCAACCTGGCGTGTCAGCGGCTGTGGGGGCTCACCCTGCCCCAGCGGGGCCTTGAGGTGAGCCGGCTCTACCACGACCAGCTCTACCGCCGTTATCCCGATGCCGCCATCGACCTGCATCTAGCCGCCATCTGCGCCCACCTGGCACTGCCCCCCCTGCCCCTTCACAACGCCCTGAGTGACGCCGCCACCGCCGCCCTCATCTTTGTCCGCCTGCGCAATGGCGGCCCCCTGGCTTATCCCAAAGTCTAATTGTCGACAAATAACATTTAATTCACATTTTGCTTACATGAGCGGCCTGGCTGCTCGGTAGGGAACCCCCTTCATCCACCGCTGACACTCAATGTCATGGAGCACTGCAATGGAACAGCAACCGTATCTTCGGATCCAGCAAGATCCCAACTTCCAGGCTCTGGTCGCCAAGCGCCAGCGCTTTGCCTGGATCCTCTCCATCCTGATGCTGGGACTCTACCTGGCGTTCATCCTGCTCATCGCCTTCGCCCCCGGCTGGCTCGGCACCCCCTTGAGCGAAGGCTCGAGCATCACCCGCGGCATCCCGGTCGGGATTGGCCTCATCCTGTCGGCCTTCGTGCTGACCGGCGTCTATGTGTTTCGGGCCAACGGCGAGTTTGACGAGCTGAACCAGAAGATCCTCAAGGGAGTGCAATCATGAAAGGCAAGTCTCTGCTGCTGTTGACCGGTCTGGTCTCCACCCCCCTGCTGGCGGCCGATGCCCTCACCGGCGAGGTGCAACGCCAGCCCCTCAACGTCTCGGCCATCGTCATGTTCGTGGCCTTCGTGGCCGCCACCCTGTTCATCACCTACTGGGCCTCCAAGCGCAACCGCTCGGCCTCCGACTACTACGCCGCCGGCGGGCGCATCACCGGCTTCCAGAACGGTCTGGCCATCGCCGGTGACTACATGTCTGCCGCCTCCTTCCTCGGCATCTCCGCCCTGGTCTACACCTCGGGCTATGACGGCCTCATCTACTCCATCGGCTTCCTGGTGGGCTGGCCCATCATACTGTTCCTGATCGCGGAGCGGCTGCGCAACCTCGGCAAGTACACCTTCGCCGACGTGGCCTCCTACCGCCTCAAGCAGACCTCGGTGCGCAGCCTCTCCGCCTGTGGCTCCCTGGTGGTGGTCGCCCTCTACCTCATCGCCCAGATGGTCGGTGCCGGCAAGCTCATCGAGCTGCTGTTCGGCCTGCAATACCATGTGGCCGTGGTGCTGGTCGGCATCCTGATGGTGCTCTACGTGCTGTTCGGCGGCATGCTGGCCACCACCTGGGTACAGATCATCAAGGCGGTGATGCTGCTCTCCGGTGCCTCCTTCATGGCCATCATGGTGATGAAGTCCGTCAACTTCGACGTCGGCGCCCTGTTCAGCGAGGCGGTCAAGGTCCATGCCAACGGCGCCGCCATCATGAGCCCGGGCGGCCTGGTCGCCGATCCCATCTCCGCCATCTCGCTCGGGCTGGCCCTGATGTTCGGCACCGCCGGTCTGCCCCACATCCTGATGCGCTTCTTCACCGTGAGCGATGCCAAGGAAGCCCGCAAGTCGGTGTTCTACGCCACCGGCTTCATCGGGTACTTCTACATCCTCACCTTCATCATCGGTTTTGGCGCCATCCTGCTGGTCAGCACCAACCCTGACTTCAAGGACGCCACCGGCGCCCTGCTGGGCGGCACCAACATGGCGGCGGTCCACCTGGCCGATGCGGTGGGCGGCAGCCTGTTCCTGGGCTTCATCTCCGCCGTGGCCTTCGCCACCATACTCGCGGTGGTCGCCGGGCTGACCCTGGCGGGTGCCTCCGCGGTCTCCCACGACCTCTATGCCTGCGTGATCAAGCAGGGCAAGGTCAACGAAACCGACGAGCTGCGCGTCTCCAAGATGACCACGCTAGTGCTGGGGGTCGTCGCCATCGGTCTGGGCATCCTGTTCGAGAAGCAGAACATCGCCTTCATGGTGGGCCTGGCCTTCTCCATCGCGGCGAGCTGCAACTTCCCTGTGCTCTTCCTCTCCATGTTCTGGTCCCGCCTGACCACCCGTGGCGCCGTCTATGGCGGCTGGCTCGGGCTGGTGAGCGCCGTGACCCTGATGATCCTGGGTCCCACCGTGTGGGTGAAGGTACTGGGCCATGCCGAGGCTATCTTCCCCTACGAATACCCGGCGCTCTTCTCCATGGCGCTCGCCTTCGTCGGGATCTGGTTCTTCTCGGTGACCGACAAGTCCCAGAGCGCCTCCGACGAGCATGCTAAGTTTTTCCCGCAGTTCGTCCGCTCCCAGACCGGGCTCGGTGCCTCCGGCGCCTCCGCCCACTGAGGTCCCCCTCCCCCTTCCAAGCCGGCCTTGCGCCGGCTTTCTTCATGTGAGGCGCCCCTCGCCCCCCCCTGTTCGCCCCGGCGACCCCAGGGGTCCGTTGCACGATGGCAAAACCCCCTGCAACCGGTCTGGATCACAGTTCTTGCTAAAACTTTCGGGGGATCTGTGCCATAATGCGCGCCATTTGACAGATCAACCGGGACATTCCAGTGCTTTCGAGTAACAACATCACCATGCAGTTCGGCGCCAAGCCGCTGTTTGAGAACATCAGCGTCAAGTTTGGCGGCGGCAACCGCTACGGCCTTATCGGTGCCAACGGCTGTGGCAAGTCCACTTTCATGAAGATCCTCGGCGGCGATCTGGAGCCCACTGGCGGTAATGTGAGCCTGGACGTCAACGAACGTATCGGTAAGCTGCGTCAGGATCAGTTCGCCTACGAAGAGATGCGCGTACTGGACGTGGTCATGATGGGTCACACCGAGCTGTGGGCCGCCATCGCCGAGCGCGATGCCATCTACGCCAACCTGGAAGCGACCGACGACGACTACATGAAGGCCGCCGAGCTGGAAGGCCTGGTCGCCGAGTATGACGGCTATACCGCCGAATCCCGCGCAGGCGAGCTGCTGCTGGGTGCCGGCATCCCCATTGAGCAGCACAACGGCCCCATGAGCGAAGTGGCGCCAGGCTGGAAACTGCGGGTGCTGCTGGCACAGGCGCTCTTCTCCAACCCCGACATCCTGTTGCTGGACGAACCGACCAACAACCTGGACATCAACACCATCCGCTGGCTGGAGCAGGTGCTCAACGATCGCGAGAGCACCATGATCATCATCTCTCACGACCGTCACTTCCTGAACTCCGTCTGCACCCACATGGCGGATCTGGACTACGGCGAGCTGCGGGTCTACCCGGGCAACTACGACGAGTACATGACGGCCGCCACCCAGGCCCGTGAGCGCCTGCTGGCCGACAACGCCAAGAAGAAGGCCCAGATCGCCGATCTGCAATCCTTCGTGTCGCGTTTCAGCGCCAACGCCTCCAAGTCCAGCCAGGCCACCTCCCGTCTCAAGCAGATCGACAAGATCAAGATTGAGGAAGTGAAGGTCTCCAGCCGGCAGAACCCCTTCATCCGCTTCGAGCAGGAGAAGAAGCTCTACCGCAACATCCTGGAGATCGAAAGGGTATCGAAAGGTTATGGCGAAGCCCCTCTGTTCAAGGGCCTCAACATGATGCTGGAAGTGGGCGAGAAGGTCGCCATTCTGGGGACCAACGGGATCGGTAAATCCACCCTGATCAAAACCCTGGTGGGCGCGCTGGCACCGGATACCGGCACCATCAAGTGGTCCGAAAACGCCCAGATCGGTTACTACGCCCAGGATCACGCCGAGGACTTCGATACCGACCTCAACGTGTTCGACTGGATGGCCCAGTGGAAACAGGAGAACGAAGACGAGCAGGCGGTACGCTCCGTGCTGGGCCGTCTGCTCTTCTCCCAGGACGACATCAAGAAGCCGGTCAAGGTGCTCTCCGGTGGTGAGCAGGGCCGCATGCTGTTCGGCAAGCTGATGATGCAGCGCCCCAACATCCTGATCATGGATGAGCCGACCAACCACCTGGACATGGAATCCATCGAATCCTTGAACCTGGCGCTGGAGATGTACAAGGGCACCCTGATCTTCGTCTCCCACGACCGTGAGTTCGTCTCCTCCCTGGCGACCCGCATTCTGGAGCTGACTGAAGACGGTATCCGCGACTTCGGCGGCACCTACGAGGAGTACCTGCGCAGCCAGGGCGTGGTGTAACCCCTCGCAATGCAAAGAGAAACCGGCGCCAGGTGCGCCGGTTTTTTTATGGGCGCCTCACGCTTCCGGGATTGTCCAGAGGAGGTGGCCCGCGTCCCCTCCCCCGGGTCTGCAACCCCGCTTCTCTTGCTCCCCCTTCTCCCGCAAGGAGGCAGTAGAAAAGCACAGAACACAAGTTGGCCGCGCAACCGGCCTCCCCCTCTCGCGCATAAAAAAACGGCCCCGTATCGGGGCCGTTTTCAAGCGGGAGCGGCGTCGGCTTACTCGACGGCCGCTTCCACATCGGTGAAGTACTCGATCTTGGCCGCCTTGCGCAGTTCGTCGATGAGGGACTTGTAGTCCGCCTGGGCCTTGCCCTGGCCGAGCTGGCCTTGCAGCAGGCTCACCATCTGGGACGGCTCCTTGATCAGGTTGACCCTGTCCAGGGCCACTACCACGCGATCGCCGTTGGCCTCGGTCACCAGCTCCACGCTCGGCTTGCCATCCTTCGGATGGGGCATGCGGAAGGCCTGGGCCACCAGGTTCTGATCCATCTCCTGGGCAAAGCGGGCGACACCCTTGTGGGTCTCCACCTTCAGTCCCAGCGTAGCCAGGTCGGCCTCGATGGATTCGCCGGCACGCAGCTTGTCCAGCAAGCCTTGCGCCTTGCCGCGGGCCACTTCGCTCGCCTTGTCGTGCTTGATGGCCGCGATCACCTGCTCTTTCACCTCCGCCAGCGGCTTGGCCGCCTTCGGCTGGTGACCCATGATGTGCAGCACCAGCGCCTTGCCGTCGCCGAGCTCGATCACGTCGGAGTTGGTGTTGTCATCGCGCAGCTGCTCGGAGAAGGCCACGGAGAGCACCTTGGGATCGCTGAGCGGTGCCGGCGCATCGGCCTGGCTGAAATAGTCGGAGGAGACGACTTTCAGACCCATGGTCTCGGCGGTGAGATCCAGGGAGTCCGGATTCTCGAAGCTGCTGTCGGCCATCTTCTGCTGCTCGGCAAAGAACTGCTCCTTGGCCTTGTCAGACTGCAGACGGGCGATGGTGTCGCTCTTCACATCGGCAAACGGCTTGGTCTTGGCAGGCTCGACCGCCAGCAGCTTGATGATGTGGAAACCAAACGGGCTCTTCACCACGGCAGAGAGATCCCCGGCCTTGGCCAGCGCGAAGGCGGCCTGCTCGAAGGCGGGATCCATCACCCCTTTCTCGAACCAGTCCAGCTCGCCGCCCTTCTTGGCGGAGAAGGTATCGGAAGACTCGGCCTTGGCCAGCGCGGCGAAGTCGTCGCCCGCCTTGGCCTTGGCCAGCACGGCCTCGGCCTTCTGCTCGGCGGCCTTCTCATCCTTGCCAAACGGGATCAGGATATGAGCCACCTGGCGACGCTCGGCACGCTGGAACAGATCCTGATGCTGATCGTAGTAATCCTGGGCGTCCTGCTCGGTGACCTTGATGTTCTTGCCAAGATTGGCGGCATCCAGCAGCAGATAGTCGACCTTGACCTTCTCGTCGTTCATGAAGCGGCCGCTGTTGGCCTTGTAGAACTGCTCAATCTCGGCATCGCTGACCTCGACCCCGTCCACATAGGCGGAGGCGGCCAGGCGCACCAGGCGCAGATCCCGGGTCTGGTTGTAGAGCCGGTCGAGCTGCTCGGCCTCGCCCTTGAGGGCGAACTCTGAGCCCAGCACGGCCCCCATCAGTTGCTGGCGTACCATGTCCTGGCGCAGGGAGTCGCGGAACATCTCGGGGGTCATGCCGGCGCGGCGGATGAGCTGCAGGTAGCGGTCGTTGCTGAACTTGCCATCTTCGGCAAACTCCGGCATGGCGACAATGGCCTGCTTGATCTGCTCGTCACTGACGCGCAGGCCCAGGGAGCGGGCCTTGTCATCGATCAGCGCCTGATCGATCAACCGGTCCAGCACGCCGCGACGGAACTGTTTCATGTAGTCGGGGTTGGCGGCCAGCTGGTTGAAGGCCTCACCCATTTGGGCTTCCATACGGGCCCGCTCGTTGCGGTAGGCATTCTCCAGTGCGGGGGCACTGATGTCATTGCCGTTGACGGTGGCGGGGGCGGTACGTGCCGGGCCGTTGAGGTAGCTGCCTACACCGGCCAAGGCAAAGGAGAGGATGATCAGGCCCAAGATAACCTTGGCTACCTTGCCCTGCGCCCCTTCGCGTAGTTTATCCAACATCATGTTTGTACTTATGCTCCCGAACTCGATGGGCGTAAATAATGAAAAGGCGCACCGATTGCGATGCGCCTTGGTCAATCAGTATGAGGGAGAGCCCTCTCACTTGTCTGGTCAACGACCAAGGACGGTGCCGATGTGATATCAGCGACCGGCTTAGTTGACCGCGTCTTTCAGGGCCTTGCCGGCTTTGAAGGCAGGAACTTTACCGGCGGCGATTTCGATGGTCGCACCAGTTTGCGGGTTACGGCCAGAACGGGCGGCACGCTCGCGCACGGCGAAAGTACCGAAGCCAACCAGTGCAACCTGGTCACCCTCTTTCAGAGCTTCGCCCACGGCATCGATGAAGGCATCCAGCGCACGGCCAGCGGCAGCTTTGGAGATATCAGCACCGTCTGCAATCTTGTCAATCAGTTGAGATTTATTCACTCTTATATTCCCCTTTTATCGAACATCGCTGCGGCGCTGATTTCCCTGGCCACAACAAGTGGAGGTTTTATAACAAGCCTCCTGATCAGTTGCAAGTGACAATCTGGCGCAAACCCGCGCCACATCACGCCTTGCGACTCATCATGAGTACCCGATCGGTGGTCAAGGCTACTTCCGTTGTCCGGCGCATGCAAGCCTTAACCACCCCCCGAATGCGCCAAATTTGCGGCGCATCAACATTTACACGACAGAAACGCGTTCGAAACCCTGCGGATTGTCCTGCAGCGCCAGTGCAAGCACCTCGTCAATCCAGCGAACCGGATAGATTTCAAGATCTTGTTTGACGTTGGCCGGGATCTCTTCCAGGTCACGCTCGTTCTCTTTCGGGATGAGCACCCGCTTGATGCCACCGCGATGGGCCGCCAGCAGCTTCTCCTTGAGACCGCCGATGGGCAGCACTTCGCCGCGCAGGGTGATCTCGCCGGTCATGGCCACGTCGGCGCGCACCGGGTTGCCGGTGAGGCTGGAGACCAGGGCGGTACACATGGCGATGCCGGCGCTCGGACCGTCTTTCGGGGTCGCCCCTTCCGGCACGTGCACATGAATGTCGCGCTTCTCGTAGAAGTCCGCGTTGATGCGCAGCTTCTCGGCACGGGCCCGCACCACCGTCATGGCCGCCTGGATGGACTCCTGCATCACGTCACCGAGGGAGCCGGTATAGGTGAGCTTGCCCTTGCCCGGCATGTTGGTGGTCTCGATGGTGAGCAGATCGCCCCCCACCTCGGTCCACGCCAGGCCGCACACCTGACCGATCTGGTTCTGGTCGGTGGCCTTGCCGTAGTCGAAGCGCTGTACCCCCAGGAACTCCTTGAGGTTGGCCTGATTGACCTGAACATGCTTGATGCTCTTGTCCAGCAGGATGCGTTTGACTGCCTTGCGACAGATCTTGGAGATCTCGCGCTCCAGGCTGCGCACCCCAGCCTCGCGGGTGTAGTAGCGGATCACCCCGATCAGCGCCGAGTCCTCGATGGTGATCTCGGAGGCCTTCAGGCCGTTGCGCTGGATCTGCTTGGCCACCAGGTGCTGCTTGGCGATGTTGAGCTTCTCGTCCTCGGTGTAACCGGACAGACGGATCACCTCCATCCGGTCCAGCAGTGGACCCGGGATGTTCATGGAGTTGGAGGTGGCCACGAACATCACGTCCGACAGGTCGTAATCCACTTCCAGATAGTGATCGTTGAAGCTGCTGTTCTGCTCGGGATCCAGTACCTCCAGCAGGGCGGAGGCGGGATCGCCACGCAT
Source organism: Aeromonas sp. FDAARGOS 1409 (assembly GCF_019048705.1). Lineage (NCBI taxonomy): Bacteria > Pseudomonadati > Pseudomonadota > Gammaproteobacteria > Aeromonadales > Aeromonadaceae > Aeromonas > Aeromonas sp. FDAARGOS 1409. The sequence goes on along the minus strand of NZ_CP077395.1, from coordinate 3,323,878 downwards.
GTCCGAGCTCATCTTGTCGATCTCGTCGAGCAGGAACAGCGGGTTCTTCACGCCGACTTTCGCCATCTTCTGGATGAGCTTGCCGGGCATGGAGCCGATGTAGGTGCGACGGTGACCGCGGATCTCCGCCTCGTCACGCACGCCACCGAGCGCCATGCGCACGTATTTGCGGCCAGTGGCCTTGGCGATGGACTGACCGAGGGAGGTCTTGCCCACCCCGGGAGGCCCGACCAGGCAGAGGATGGGGCCCTTGAGCTTGTTGACCCGCGCCTGCACCGCCAGGTACTCGAGGATGCGATCCTTGACCTTGTCCAGGCCATAGTGATCCGCGTCCAGCACCTCCTGGGCCTTGCCCAGGTCCTTCTTGACCTTGGAGCGCGCCTTCCAGGGCACCTGCACCATCCAGTCCACGTAGCTGCGCACCACGGTCGCCTCGGCAGACATGGGGGACATCATCTTCAGCTTGGCGAGCTCGGCCTGGGCCTTCTCGCGCGCATCCTCCGGCATCCCCGCCTCGTCAATCTTGCGATTGAGGGCTTCGAATTCGTCCGGGCTGTCTTCCAGCTCACCCAGCTCTTTCTGGATGGCCTTCATCTGCTCGTTGAGGTAGTACTCCCGCTGGCTCTTCTCCATCTGCTTCTTGACCCGGGAGCGAATGCGCTTCTCGACCTGCAGCAGATCGATCTCCGACTCCATCATGGCCATCAGAAACTCGATGCGCTCGGACACGGAGGCGATTTCCAGCACCTTCTGCTTGTCTTCGAGCTTGAGCGGCATGTGGGCAGCCATGGTGTCGGCCAGGCGCGCGGCATCGTCGATCGCCGAAATCGAGGTGAGCACCTCGGGCGGGATCTTCTTGTTGAGCTTGATGTAACCTTCGAACTGGCCGATGGCGGAGCGCACCAGCACGTCCTGATCCTTCTCCTCGATGGGGGAGGATGCGATGTACTGCGCCTCGCCGACGAAGAAGTCGCGATCGTCGATCATCCGCTCGAGGCGGGCACGCTGGCTCCCTTCCACCAGCACCTTGACGGTGCCGTCCGGCAGCTTGAGCATCTGCAAAATATTGGCCACTGTCCCGACGGAGAAGATCTCCTCCACCGTTGGCTCGTCAGTAGACGCATCCTTCTGGGCCACCAGCAGGACTTTCTTGTCCTGCTCCATGGCCGCTTCCAGACAGCGAATGGATTTTTCCCGCCCCACAAAGAGTGGAATGACCATGTGGGGGTAAACCACCACGTCACGAAGAGGCAGGACGGGAATCTCGATGCGTTCTGAACGCTCTAGGTTCATATATGTCCTCTCGGCTTGTTATACCGTTGGCAAAGCGCTTGGCTGAGTATATGGGGGCGCAAAGATGAGATTCAATCGCCTTGGCCGTAAAAAGCATGAAAGGGGCAAAAAGCCCCTTTATGTGATTAAAAATCAGACAGTTACTCTGAGGCTGCGGCCTGAGTCTCGGGATTGTCGTAGATCATCAGGGGCGCTGAGTCTCCCTTGATCACCGTCTCGTCGATCACCACCTTGCTGACCCCTTTCAGGGACGGCAGGTCATACATGGTGTCGAGCAGCACGGCTTCGACGATGGATCTCAGACCGCGGGCACCGGTCTTGCGCTCCATGGCCTTGCGGGCGATGGCGTTCAGGGCGTCGTCACGGAACTCCAGCTCCACCTCTTCCAGAGCAAACAGCGCGGCATACTGCTTGGTCAGCGCGTTCTTCGGCTCTTTCAGGATCTGGATGAGAGCGGCCTCGTCCAGCTCGGTCAGGGTCGCGACCACCGGCAGACGACCGATGAACTCGGGGATGAGACCGTACTTGATGAGATCTTCCGGCTCCACCTTGGCAAAGTTCTCGCTCAGGGTTGCCTTGGCATTCTTGGACTTCACCTCGGCGCCAAAACCGATGCCGGTCCCCTTGACGGAGCGCTGCTCGATCACCTTGTCCAGACCCGCAAAGGCGCCGCCACAGATGAAGAGGATCTTGGAGGTGTCGACCTGCAGGAACTCCTGCTGCGGGTGCTTGCGGCCACCTTGCGGCGGCACTGAGGCAATGGTGCCCTCGATCAGCTTCAGCAAAGCCTGCTGCACCCCTTCCCCGGAAACGTCGCGGGTGATGGAGGGGTTGTCCGACTTGCGGGAGATCTTGTCGATCTCGTCGATGTAGACGATGCCGCGCTGGGCCTTCTCCACGTCGTAGTCACACTTTTGCAGCAACTTCTGGATGATGTTCTCCACGTCCTCGCCCACGTAACCGGCTTCGGTCAAGGTGGTGGCATCGGCCATGGTGAAGGGGACATCCAGCAGGCGTGCCAGCGTCTCGGCCAGCAGGGTCTTGCCGCTGCCGGTGGGGCCGATCAGCAGGATGTTGGACTTGCCCAGCTCCACGCCACCGGACTCGCTGCCGCTGCGCAGACGCTTGTAGTGGTTGTAGACGGCGACCGCCAGCACCTTCTTGGCGTACTCCTGCCCGATCACGTAGTCGTCCAGATGGGCGCGGATTTCATGAGGGGTCGGCAGCTCGCTACCATCGCGCTTGGGAGAGATCTCGCGGATCTCCTCGCGGATGATGTCGTTGCACAGCTCGACACACTCATCACATACGTAGACGGAAGGGCCAGCGATCAGCTTGCGCACTTCATGCTGGCTTTTGCCGCAGAAAGAGCAATACAGCAGCTTGTCGCCCTCACCCTTGCGTTTCTCTGTCATTCAGCGACCTCGTTTTATCAATAGAGGATGGATCGTCCTGTTGAGTTTACAACAGGACGGGATACCCTGCTCAGCCGCGCTGGCTCAGGATGCCGTCAACCAGACCATAGGCCACGGCCTGCTCCGCCGACATGAAGTTGTCACGGTCGGTGTCGCGCTCGATGGTGGTCATGTCCTGACCGGTATGGAACGCCAGACGATCGTTCAGGGTATTCTTGATTTTCAGGATCTCCTGGGCATGGATCTGGATGTCAGAAGCCTGACCCTGGAAGCCGCCCAGCGGCTGGTGGATCATCACACGGGCATTAGGCAGGCAGAAACGCTTGCCCTTGGCGCCACCGGCCAGCAGGAAGGCCCCCATGGAGCAGGCCTGCCCCATGCAGACGGTGCTGACATCCGGCTTGATGAACTGCATGGTGTCATAGATGGACATACCCGCAGTGACGGCGCCACCCGGCGAGTTGATGTAGATGCTGATGTCCTGATCCGGGTTCTCGGACTCCAGGAACAGCAGCTGGGCCACCACCAGGTTCGCCATGTGGTCCTCGACCTGTCCGGTCAGGAAGATCACCCGCTCCTTGAGCAGACGGGAATAGATGTCGTAGGAACGCTCACCCTTAGCCGTCTGCTCGACCACCATAGGGATGAGCGCATTGCGTGGGGATTCAGTCACATCGTTATAGTTCTTGTACATAAGGCATTGTCCCTAAAATAAAATGGCCCGAGTGGAGATCACACGAGCCATTATACTTAACAGTTTTGACCTTAAGTCAAATGTTCTTAGGCAGCGGCACCGGACTTGTTGATCACTTCGTCGAAGGCCACTTCTTTCTCGGTCACTTGCGCCTTGGACAGGATCAGATCGATGGCTTGATCTTCAATGGCCAGGTTGCGCACGCCGTTCAGCATCTGCTCGTTCTGCTGGTAGTACTCGATCACTTCCTTCGGATCTTCGTAGGCGGTGGCCATGGACTCGATGATGCTAGTCACACGGGCTTCGTCAGCCTTGATCTCGTTGGTACGGATCACGTCGCCCAGCAGCAGGCCAACGCGTACGCGACGCTCGGCCTGGGCCTGGAACAGCTCGGCCGGCAGCTCGGGAGCGTTGCCGCCCTGGAAGCCACCGAAGCGCTGCAGAGCCTGCTGACGCAGGGTGTCGATTTCCTGGGCAACGGCAGCCTTCGGCAGATCGATCTGGTTGGCTTCAACCAGGCCGTTCAGCACCTGCTCTTTCACGCTGTTTTTCAGGGCCTGGGCCAGTTCGCGCTCCATATTCTTGCGCACTTCGGCTTTCAGCTCTTCAACGCTGCCGCTCTCGATGCCGAAACGCTTGACGAACTCTTCGGTCAGCTCGGGCAGGATCTGCTCTTCAACCTTGTGCAGCTTGGAAGCGAACTTGGCAGCCTTGCCCTTCAGGGCTTCGGCGTGGTAGTCGGCCGGGAAAGTCACGTCGATGGTGAACTCGTCGCCCGCTTTCTTGCCCAGAATGGCGTCTTCGAAGCCCGGGATCATGCGACCGGCGCCCAGTTCCAGCGTGAAGCCTTCGGCCTTGCCGCCGTCAAACTCTTCACCGTCGATGGAACCGACGAAGTCCAGGGTCACACGCATGCCGTTGGCGGCAACTGCGTCAGTTTCGGACCAGGTGGCGTGCTGCTTGCGCAGGGTGTCGATCATGTTGGCCAGATCGGTATCCTTGACGGAGGCAACCGGCTTCTCGACCTTGATGCTCTCCAGACCGGCGATCTCGAACTCCGGGTACACTTCGAAGGTAGCGGTGAATTCGAAGTCCTGGCCTTCCTTGATCTCTTTCGGATCCATGGTCGGGGCGCCAGCCGGGCTCAGTTTGTTCTCGATGATGGCCTTGATGAAGTTGTTCTGCATCATTTCATCGGCAACACGGGCGTGAGCCATGGCACCGAACATCTTCTTGATGATGGCAACCGGAGCCTTGCCAGGACGGAAACCGTCGATGCGACGAGTCTTGGCCAGGCCATTCAATTCTTTGCGCACGGCGGCGTCAACGGTAGCGGCCGGTACAGTGATGGTAAGACGGCGTTCCAGACCCTGGGTTGTCTCTACAGAAACTTGCATTCTTTTACCTCGTTCAACTCAGCACTGTGTGCTGACCCTTTATTGCCCCCGGGCGAACCCGGAGTCTTCCTGTTTATAAAGACAACGACTGTCTTTGTGATGAGAAAATATGACGCGACATTATAGCGGCGTGCAGTGGTCGCGTCGAGCCGCACGTCCCCCATCCGGGGCACAGACAGCACAATTTGCGCAAGACTTTCTCCTATATGGGGAAGCCTTGCACCGAGTTCAAGCAATCGATCCGCAATAATTTGCACTGGCTCACTCTTTTTCTCGGCGAACGGGCCATTTTCATCGCTATCCTGTCCCAATCGACCGCCAAAATGGCGTGTTGCGACCCAAATTGTCCACCTTCTCGCCTGTGCCATTGCGTCCCCCGGCAGGGCTCGCTATGGTGACAACCAATTAACGTGCTGTTGGAGTCACCCACATGTCCTTTTTCCGCTTCTTGTTCAATCTGCTCTGGTTCGTACTGGGAGGCGTCTTCATGGGGCTGGCCTGGTGGCTGGCAGGGCTGCTCTGCTTCGTGTCGCTCATCGGGATCCCCTGGGGGCGCGCCTGCTTCGTCATCGGCACCTTCACCTTCTTCCCGTTTGGCAAGCAGGCGGTAAGCCGCAAGGCCATGACGGGCCAGAGCGACATCGGCACCGGCGCGCTCGGGATGATCGGCAACATCCTCTGGTTCGTGCTGATCGGTGTCTGGCTCGCCATCGGCCACATCGCCTCGGCGCTGGCCTGTTTCGTCACCATCGTCGGCATCCCGTTCGGCATCCAGCATCTCAAGCTGGCGCTCATCAGCCTGGCCCCCATCGGCCAGATGATAGTGACCAACCATGAGGCGGAGTCGGGCCGCTATATTCGCTGAGGGCGATGCCTGGAACCGAAAAAAAGGGCAGACTAGGGTCTGCCCTTTTCATTTCCCAGTTCGAGGCCCCCATGCTCCCCAGCCACTTCTTCGCCAACCTCTCCCGCATGCGGCTCATCTACCGCTGGCCGCTGATGCGCAACATCCAGCCCGAGAACATCGCCGAGCACAGCCTGCAGGTGGCCATGGTGGCCCATGCCCTCGGCGTCATCGGCAACCGGCTGTTCGGCGGCCATGTCGATGCCGATCGCGCCGCCGTCATGGCCCTCTATCACGACGGCAGCGAGGTGCTGACCGGGGATCTGCCCACCCCGGTCAAGTATTTCAACCCCGAGATAGCGCGTGAATACAAGAAGATCGAGCTCGCGGCCGAGCAGCGCCTGCTTGGGATGCTGCCACCCGAGCTGGTGGAGGATTTTCGCCCCCTGCTCGACTCGGCAGCCCAGGATGACGACCTCGCCCGGCTGGTGAAGGACGCCGACACCCTCTGCGCCTACACCAAGTGCCTGGAGGAGTTGAGCGTCGGCAACCGGGAGTTCGAGCCGGCGCGCAAGCGCCTCGAACAGATGCTGACCGAGCGGATGAACCCGCCCATGCGCTACTTTATCGATGTCTTTGTGCCGAGCTTCTCGCTTCCCCTGGACGAGCTGAACGCCCACTGACCCCCCACCAATACGAAGGGCCCGTCGGCAATGCCGGCGGGCCCTTCTTTATTTTGACACCGTGGTGGTGTCCGGATCAGTGTCCCAGCTCCCGGGACGGCACCAGGCCGCTCGCCCGCCAGGCGGGGTAGAGGGTCGCCACCAGGCTCATCAGGATGGCCGCACCTGTCACTATCCCCACGTCCTGCATGTGCAGCTCGGTGGGCAGGAAGTCGATGAAGTAGATGTCCGGATTGAGGAAACGGTGGCCGATCACCCCTTCGATGGCGCCCAGGATCTGGGTCAGCTTGCTGGAGAGCAGGCCGCCGAGCAGGGCGCCCAGGAGGGCACCCGCCACCCCGTTCACCATGCCCTGGATGACGAAGGTGAGCCGGATCTGGCCGGGGCTCGCCCCCATGGTCTTGAGGATGGCGATTTCGCTGCGCTTCTCGTTCACCGCCATCACCAGGGTGGAGACGATGTTGAAACAGGCCACCGCCACCACCATCAGCATCACCACGTACATCACGGTGCGCACCATCTGGATGTCCTGATAGAGATAGCCCTGGCGGCTCATCCAGCTGCTGATGTAGACGTAGTGCGGGAATTTCTGGGCCGCCGCCACCGTGATGGACTGCGCCTTGAGCACGTCGCTCACCTTGAGGCTGAAGCCCTCCACGGCGCGGCCCATGCCGGTGATGGCCTGGGCGTCGGCCAGATGCATGAAACCGAGCAGGCCGTCGAGCTGGCCGCCGATCTCGAGCAGGCCCACCACCTTGAGCACCTCCCGCTTCGGGTTCTTGATGCCGGTGGCATCGCCCCCCTGGGGCAGCAGCAGGGCGACCGAGTCCCCTATCTTGACCCCCAGCTTGTCGGCGATGGTCTTGCCGAGGATGAGGCCGTGCTCGCCCGCCTGCAGTTCGCGAAAGCCTCGCCCCGTCATGTAGTTGCCCGCATCGGACAGATTGGCCTCGAGCTCGGGCAGCACGGCACGCACCTGCACCCCCTTGATGGCCGAGCCGTGCTCCAGCAGGCCGTCCAGGCGAATGACGGGGGCAGCCGCCTCGATCCCCGGCTGGGCCAGCAGGTAATCTCTGAGCCTCGGCCAGTCCGGCAGCGGCGCCTCCATGCCGATGAGCTCGCCGTGGGGCACCACGGAGAGCACCCGGTTCTTGAGCTCCCGCTCGAAGCCGTTCATGGCGGAGAGCCCCAGGATCAGCGCCATCACCCCGAGGGCGATGCCGATGAGGGAGGAGGCCGAGATAAAGGCGATGAAACCGTTGCGACGGCGGGAGCGGCTGTAACGCAGGCCCAGGAAGAGGGGCAGCGGCTTGAACATCAGGCGACCTCCGCCATGATGCCGCTCACCAGGGTCACCCGCCGGTGCAGCTTGGCGGCCAGGCTCAAGTCATGGGTGACCACCACGAACGCCGTGCCGAGCTCGCGGTTGAGCTCGCACAGAAGCTCGTAGACGGCGGTGGCGCTGGCGTGGTCCAGGTTGCCGGTGGGCTCGTCCGCCAGCACCAGGCTGGGTTCGTTGACCAGAGCCCGGGCGATGGCCACCCGCTGGCGCTCGCCGCCGGAGAGCTCGGAAGGACGGTGGTGGAGGCGATGGGAGAGCCCCACCCGTCCCAGCATCCTGCTCGCCTTCTCGGTGGCGACCGCCACCGACTCACCCGCGATCAGCAGCGGCATGGCGGCATTTTCCAGCGCGCTGAACTCGGAGAGCAGGTGGTGGAACTGATAGACGAAGCCCAGCTCCTGGTTGCGGAATCTGGCCTGGGTACGGCTGTCCCAGCCATGGATGTCCTGCCCCTTGAACAGCACGGCGCCGCTGGAGGGGTTGTCCAGCGCCCCCATCAGGTGCAGCAGGGTAGTCTTGCCCGAGCCCGAGCTCCCCACCACCGCCAGCATTTCGCCGGGGGCGACACAGAGATCGATCCCCTTGAGCACCTGGGTCTCCAGATTGCCCTCTTTGTAGACATGGTTGAGGGCCTGGCAGCGCAGCAGCGGCTCACGGGACTGGGGTTGATTCATACAGGGGACTCCACATATACCAGTCACGACGCCGGCACTCGCACCTGGGGTCGCAACAGAAGATGAATGATTCACGGCACTATTCATAACGCAGTGCCTCGGCCGGTTTTACCCGGGCCGCACGGGCCGCCGGATAGAGGGTGGCACTGAAGCTGAGCAGCACGGCCCCCAGCAGGATGGTCACCACCTGGGCCGGTTCGACGATGACCGGCAGACCGGCCCCGCCGGCCGCCATATAGAGGTTGAGCCCCAGCCCATCGAGCAGGGGGTTGAGACCGAGACAGAGCGCCAGCCCAGCAAGGCCGCCCACCAGGGCGCCGATGACGCCGCTCGACGCCCCCAGCACCATGAAGATCTTGACGATGCCGGACTCGCTCATGCCCATGGTGCGCAGTATGGCCACCTCCCCTTCCTTGTCCGTCACCACCATCACCAGGGCGGAGAGGATGTTGAAGGTGGCGACCGCGATGATGAGCACCAGCATCAGCCCCATCATGCGCTTCTCCATGGCCACCGCCTGGAACAGCTCGCCGCGCTCGCGGCGCCAGTCCTGCCACTCCAGCCCGTCCGGCAGGGCGGTCTTGATCACCTCGTCGGCGGCGAAGGGATCGTCGAGCCAGAGGCGAATGCCGCCCACCTGGTCCGCAGGCAGGCGCAGCATGCGCTGGGCATCCCCCAGGGCGATGAGCGCCACCTGGCTGTCCACGTCCGCACCGACCCCGAAGATGCCGGAGACGGTGAAGAGGCGCTGGGCCGGGACTCGGCCAAAGGGGGTAAAACGGGTGCCTTCGGTCAGGATGAGGCGCACCTGGTCGCCAATGGAGACCTTGAGCCGGTTGGCCACCCCCTGCCCCAGTACGATGTGGTATTCACCGCGCTGCAGGCTGTCCAGGCGCCCCCCCAGCATCTGGGTGTGCAGGATGTCATCCTTGGGCCAGCGGGCCGGATCGATGCCCTGCACGCTGACGCCGGTGAGCTGGCCCGGACTTTGCAACATGCCTTCGCTGTCGAGCATGGGTGCCGTGGCCACCACGTGGGGCAGCCCGGCCAGATCGGGCAGGCCCTCTGGCTCGGCCGCCATGCGCCCGGCCTGGTTGGTCACCACCACATGGGGGATCACCCCGAGGATCCGCCCCTTGAGCTGTCCCTCGAATCCGTTCATGACCGAGATGACCACCATGAGGGCGGCGACCCCGATGGCGATGCCAAAGGTGGAGAACAGGGAGATAAAGGAGACGAAGCGGTTACTGCGTCGCGAGCCTGCGTAACGCAGGCCGATGGCCAGCGAGAGTGGCTGAAAAAGTCCGGTCTTCAAGGATATCTACGTTGCCAACAAAATAAGATGCCGGATAATAGGGTCTGTTGACGCTTCAACGCAAGCCGCGTCGCTGCGGCAAGTGGCGCCGGATCCGGTGCAGGACGCAGGCGGTGGCCGCTCCCTCACCGGGTTTTGCAACCCTCCCTGGCGCCATGATCCGCGCCTTTTGCCAGGGACGGGCCCCGTGACGGTCCGCTCGGGCACGCCAGCCCCGCGTCGCGATGAAACGCCAACGGCCCCTACCGCGACATCGTTAAGACAACAAGGGATAGCCCCATGCAGGAACAGTTCTTCAGCGTCACCCATGCCATGCCGGTCAATGTGATCCCCATGCCGGCCGACTTCCACCTGCCGACGCTGGAGGCCCTGGAGGCCGAGTTGCCCGAGCCCTTTCGCATCGCCTCCGCCATCACCTCCATTGACCTGGTCAGCAGCCGCCTGATCCGCAACCAGAACGAACCCATGCACGATCTGGTGGAGATCATCAACCAGCAGTCCCGCAAGATCGACATGATCATGGGCTATGTGCTGGCGGCGCAGGATCATCCCGAGCATCGCTTCCATACCCTGCGCTTCGGTGCCGGCCAGCTCACCTACCTGCATCCGCGCCAGGGCCACGGGGAACCGCCGGCACTGCACCAGATAGTGCGGCTCAAGATCTTCCTGCGGGAGGAGGCCTCCGCCGTCTACTGCTATGGCGAGGTCAAGCAGCGGGAGCCCGGGGAGCACGGCACCCACGTGGTGCTCGACTACGTGCGGATCCGCGAGGATGACCGGGAGCTGCTGGTGCGCGCCAGCCTCCACGTGCAGTCAAAACAGCTCAAGCTGCGTGCCCAGGAGCGCCAGCGCTAACCCGTCCACGCCAACAAACACGCCAACGCCAGAAAGAATCCCATGATGCCAATGACACTCCCCGCCTTGCCCGCCAAGGCGGGCCAGAAGTTAACGTTCGGCCAGCTGATCGGCAGCAGCCTGGCACTGGTCGCCGCCCGCCTCACCCGGGAGGCTCGCCGCCCCGTCCTGCTGGTGACCGCAGATACCCCGAGCGCCCTGCGCCTCGAACAGGAACTCGGCTTCCTGCTGGCCGATCAGGATTGCCCCGTGCTGCTGTTCCCGGACTGGGAGACCCTGCCCTACGACAGCTTCTCCCCCCATCAGGACATCATCTCCCAGCGGCTCGAGACCCTCTACAGGCTGCCGCAGATGAGCCACGGCGTGCTCATCGTACCCATCTCCACCCTGATGCTGCGCACGGCCCCCCAGGCCTACCTCGACAAGTACAGCCTGATGGTGACCAGCGGCCAGCGCCTCAACCTGCAGCAGCTGCGGGGGCGCCTCGCCGAGGCGGGCTATGTGGCGGTGGAGCAGGTACTGGAGCACGGCGAGTTCGCCGCCCGCGGCTCCCTGCTGGATCTCTTCCCCATGGGGAGCAGCCGCCCCTATCGCATCGACTTCTTCGACGACGAGGTGGACAGCATCCGCCCCTTCGACCCCGAGAGCCAGCGCTCCAGCGAGCCGGTCAAGTCGGTGAGCCTGCTGCCCGCCCGGGAGTTTCCCACCGACGAGGGGGCCATCGAGCTGTTTCGCGGCCAGTATCGGGAGCAGTTCGAGATCTCCCGTGCCGAGGGCTCCGTCTATCAGGAGGTGAGCAAGGGGCGCTGGCCCGCCGGCATCGAGTACTACCTGCCGCTCTTCTTCCAGCAGACCGCCAGCCTGTTCGACTATCTGCCAGGCAACACCCTGCTGCTCACCGTGGGGGAGATCTACCCCGCGGCCCAGCGCTTCTGGAACGACATCGGCCAGCGCTATGAAGACAGGCGCTGGGACAACACCCGTCCCCTGCTGCCGCCCCAGCACATCTACCTGCCGGTGGAGCAGCTCTTCGCCGCCCTCGGCGACTATGGTGCCGTACGCCTGCAGGAGGCGGCCGGTGACGGCGGCGCGGGCCAGCACGATCTGCCCCTCGCCCCCCTGCCCGACCTGCAGCTCGATCACAGCAAGGAGCAGCCCCTGCTGGCCCTCAGCCAGTTCCTGCAAGACTTTGCCGGACGCACCCTGTTTGCGGTGGAGTCCGAGGGGCGCCGCGAAGGGCTCGGGGATCTGCTCGCGCGGATCAACCTGCAACCCCGGGAGTTTGCCTCCCTCGATGCCTTCCTCGGGAGCGAGGCGCGCCACGGGCTCCTGGTTTGCCCCCTGGAGCGGGGCTTCCTGTTGCAGGAGCCGGGGCAGGAGGCGCTCGCCCTCATCACCGAAACCGAGCTGCTGGGCGGCAAGATCCGCAGCAAACGGCAGCGGGACAAGAGCAAGAACCTGAGCTCGGATGCGGTGATCCGAAACCTGGGCGAGCTGACCCAGGGCCAGCCTGTGGTGCATCTCGATCACGGGGTCGGCCGCTATCTGGGGCTGGAAACCATAGACGCCGGCGGCCTGCCCACCGAGTTCCTCACCCTGGAATACGCCGGCGGCGACAAGTTGTTCGTGCCGGTCACCAGTTTGCACCTTATCAGCCGCTACACAGGTTCCGACAACCCGCCCAGCCACAAGCTCGGCGGCGAGGCCTGGGTCAAGGCGCGGCGCAAGGCGGCCGAGAAGGTGCGCGACGTGGCGGCCGAGCTGCTCGACGTCTATGCCCACCGCGCGGCGCGCGCCGGCTTTGCCTTCAAGCACGACCGCGAGGCCTACCGCCAGTTTGCCGCCGGTTTCCCGTTCGAGGAGACCGAGGATCAGCTGGGCGCCATCAACGCCGTGCTCGGCGACATGTGCCAGGCCAAGAGCATGGACCGCCTGGTATGCGGCGACGTGGGCTTCGGCAAGACGGAGGTGGCGATGCGGGCGGCCTTCGTGGCGGTGCACGGCGGCAAGCAGGTGGCCGTGCTGGTGCCCACCACATTGCTCGCCCAGCAGCACTACGACAACTTCCGCGATCGCTTCGCGAACTGGCCGGTGCGGGTCGAGGTACTGAGCCGCTTCCGCTCCGCCAAGGAGCAGACCGGCGTCTTGAAAGAGCTGGCCGATGGCAAGGTGGACATCATTATCGGCACCCACAAGCTGCTCGGCTCGGAGCTCACCTTCAAGGATCTCGGCCTGCTCATCGTCGACGAGGAGCATCGCTTCGGGGTGCGCCAGAAGGAGAAGATCAAGGCGCTGCGGGCCGACGTGGACATCCTCACCCTCACCGCCACCCCCATTCCGCGCACCCTCAACATGGCGATGTCCGGCATGCGGGATCTCTCCATCATCGCCACCCCGCCCGCCAAGCGGCTCGCCATCAAGACCTTCGTGCGCCAGCACGAGCCGGCGGTGGTGCGCGAGGCGGTGCTGCGGGAATTGAAGCGCGGCGGTCAGGTCTACTACCTGCACAACGATGTGGAGAGCATCGAGAAGTGCGCCGCCGATCTGGCGGAGCTGGTGCCGGAGGCGCGCATCGGCATCGCCCACGGCCAGATGCGCGAGCGAGACCTCGAGCGCATCATGTCGGACTTCTACCACCAGCGCTTCAACCTGCTGGTCTGTACCACCATCATAGAGACCGGCATCGACGTGCCGAGCGCCAACACCATCATCATGGACAGGGCGGATCACCTGGGATTGGCCCAGCTGCACCAGCTGCGGGGCCGGGTCGGTCGCTCCCACCACCAGGCCTATGCCTACCTGCTCACCCCCCATCCCAAGCTGATGACCAAGGATGCGGCCAAGCGGCTGGAGGCCATCGCGTCGCTGGAAGATCTCGGCGCCGGTTTTGCGCTGGCGACCCACGATCTGGAGATCCGCGGCGCCGGCGAGCTGCTCGGCGACGATCAGAGCGGCCAGATCGAATCGGTGGGCTTCACCCTCTACATGGAGATGCTGGAGCAGGCGGTGGAGGCGCTGAAACATGGCAAGGAGCCGTCCCTGGAGCAGCTCATGAGCCAGCACACCGAGGTGGAGCTGCGCCTGCCCGCCCTCTTGCCGGACGACTACATCCCGGACGTCAACATGCGCCTCTCCATGTACAAGCGCATCGCCAGCGCCGCCGACGAGCAGGAGCTGCGCGAACTCAAGGTGGAGCTCATCGATCGCTTCGGCCTCTTGCCGGAACCGACCAAGACCCTCATGGAGCTGGCCGCCTTCCGCCAGCGCGCCACGGCGCTGGGCATTCGCCGGGTGGAGATGAGCGAGCGCGGCGGCTATCTCGACTTCACGCAAGAAACCAGGGTCAATCCGGCCTATCTGGTCAAGCTGCTCTCGGAGCAGCCACGCATCTACAAGATGGACGGACCGACCCGGCTGCGCTTCCAGGTGCCGACCCAGGAGCGGGCCATGAGGCTCAAGCTGGTGGACGGGCTGCTGGCGGATCTCGCCAGTCACGCCAGCCACTGAGGTGACGGTGATGGAGCGGCGAGCCGCTCGCCCAAATAAAACGGGAGCCCTGAAGGCTCCCGTTTTTTATCCCGTGACGCTGGCCGTCACACCTGATTGGCCGGATCCTCGTGGGCGGAGAACTCCCGCATGAAGGCCTCGGCCCGCTCGACCATCTTGGTGGACCCCACGAAATAGGGGGTGCGCTGGTGCAGGGCGGTGGGCTGGATATCCATGATGCGGCCGAAGCCGTCTGAGGCCTTGCCACCGGCCTGCTCCACCAGGAACGCCATGGGGTTGCACTCGTAGAGCAGGCGCAGCTTGCCGTTCGGCGAGTTGGTGCCGGACGGATAGATGTAGATGCCGCCCTTGAGCAGGTTGCGGTGGAAATCGGAGACCAGGGAGCCGATGTAACGGGAGGTATAGGGTCTGTGGGTCGCCTCGTCCCGCTCCTGACAATATTTGAGGTACTTCTTCACCCCGTCCGGGAACTTGATGTAGTTGCCCTCGTTGATGGAGTAGATCTTGCCCTCCTCCGGGATGCGGATGTTCTCGTGGGAGAGGCAGAAGCAGCCGATGGAGGGGTCGTAGGTGAAGCCGTTGACGCCAAAGCCGGTGGTGTAGACCAGCATGGTGGAGGAGCCGTAGACCACGTAACCCGCCGCGACCTGACGGTGGCCCGGCTGCAGGAAGTCCTCCAGGGTGACCCCGGAGCCCGGCTTGCTGACCCGGCGATAGATGGAGAAGATGGTCCCGACCGAGACGTTGACGTCGATGTTGGAGGAGCCGTCGAGGGGGTCGATCAATACCACATACTTGGAGTGGCGGGAGAGCTCGGAATCGAAGGAGACGAAATCCTCCTCCTCCTCGGACGCCATGCCGCACACTTCGCCACGGGCTTCCAGCGCCGCCTTGAAGCGCTCGTTGGCGTAAACGTCCAGCTTCTGCTGCACCTCGCCCTGCACGTTTTCAGCGCCCATGGAGCCGATGATGTCCGCCAGCCCCGCCTTGTTGATCTCCCGGTTCACCACCTTGGCGGCCAGGCGGATGGAGCTGAGCAGCGAGGTCAGCTCGCCGGTCGCGGTGGGATAATCCGCCTGCTTTTTGACGATGAACTCGCCCATGGTGATCATGTTTCGCATTCTTGTTCCTTTAAGATCGTTTCCGTTGGCCGTTGAAAACGTTTGCAAGTGTCGGCAAAAAAAATGCCGATCCCCGGCAGCGTTGTTTTGTAACCTAATGTAACGCCTGTTTTTTGTTTTTGCAGCGAATTAAGGCGGCGCATAAATCGCCAGAAAGCCCGCCATGGCTGGAACATTCGCCGAAAAAACCGGGTTCATTCGACCTCCATGGTCATGTTAATTCGTGACAAGAATGCACCTGGTCGTCGTCTCTCCATCTCCCCCCCATACAGTCCCCTCCCGGCTCCGCCTGTTGGGAGGCTCTTGAGATCTCCCCCTCAATCCCGCACACTGGCCAGGCTTTGGAAGCAAAAAAACATAAGGATATTCAATGAAAAGGACTCTCATTGCCGGCGCGGTTGCCGCCCTGCTCGCCCTCCCCTCCCTGGCCGCCCAGGTGCCTGAAGGCACCCAGCTGCTGCCCAGTGCCCAGCAAGTCTTCGTGCGCAACATCGGCACAGAGCCTGCCTCCATCGATCCCCAGATGGTGGAAGAGAGCGCGGGCAGCGACGTCGTCAACGATCTGTTCGAGGGGCTCTACACCCTGGATGGCAACGGCAAGCTGCAGGCGGCCGGCGCCCTTGGCTACGAGCTCGACGCCACGGGCACCGTCTACACCTTCAAGCTCAGACCCGATGCCAAATGGTCCAACGGCGAGCCGGTGACGGCGGCAGACTACGTCTATGGCTGGCAGCGGGCGGCGGATCCCAAGAACGCCTCCAACTACGCCTGGTTCATCGAGCTGACCGGTGTCACCAACGCCAGCGAGGTGGTGCAGGGCAAGGCCAAACCCGATGCCCTGGGGATCAAGGCGCTCGATGATCACACCCTGCAGATCACCCTGAAAAACCCGGTCCCCTTCTTCCTGAAGACCCTCTCCCACTACACCACCTTCCCGGCGCCCAGGGCGACCATAGAGAAGTTTGGTCATGAGTGGGTCAAGCCCGGCAACATCGTCTCCAATGGCGCCTTCGCCCTCAAGGAGTGGACCCCGAACGAGCGCCTCATCGCCGAGCGCAACCCCCACTACTGGGACAACCAGCACACAGTGCTGAACAAGGTGGTCTATCTCGAGATCGTCTCCGATACCGCGGCCTACAACCGCTATCGTGCGAGCGAGCTGCACTACACCACCTATCCCCTGGAGCAGTATCAGCAGATCAAGCGCCAGAGCCCGGACGAGCTGGTCAGCGCCCCCCTGCTCGCCACCTACTACTACGTCTTCAACACCCAGCGCAAACCCTTCGACGACGTCAGGGTACGCAAGGCGCTCTCCCTGGCCATCGACAGGGACACCATCACGGAGAAGATCCTGGGACAGGGTCAGCTCTCGGCCTTCAGCCTGACCCCGCCGAGCGTGGACGGCTTCGAGCTCAAGCGCCCGGCCAGCGAGCTGATGAGCAAGGAGGAGCGCATCAAGCAGGCCAAGGCGCTGCTCGGCGAGGCCGGATACGGCCCGGACAAGCCACTTGAGGTGGACATCCTCTACAACACCAACGAGGGGCACAAGAAGATAGCGCTGGCCATCTCCTCCATGTGGAAGCACAACCTGGGGGTCAAGGCGGAGCTCAACAACATGGAGTGGAAGACCATGGTGTCGGCCCTGAACGAAGGGGATTTCGGGGTGAGCCGCTACTCCTGGAACGGGGACTACAACGATGCCTCCACCTTCCTCGACATCATGACCTCCAGCAGCAGCGCCAACAGCGGCAAGTGGTTCAATAAGGAGTACGACGCCCTGCTGGCCAAGGCCCATGACGCCAAGGATCCGGCCGAGCGCAACCGGCTCTATCAGCAGGCGGAAGTGCTGATCGACGAGGAGGCCCCCATCGCCCCCGTCTACTTCTACGTGAAATCCCGGCTGCTCAAGCCCAACGTCAAGGGCTACCCCTATCAGAATCCGCAAGACCTGGTCTATGCCAAGGATCTCTATCTGACGGCGCAGTGACGCTGGGCACCGAACCAAAAAGACCGCCTCGAGGGCGGTCTTTTTTTATCCTACTTCTTTTTTATCCTACTTCTCCTGACAACCCGCCATCGCCAGCCGGGCCCGCCTTCGCACCCTCACGGGCCTGACCAGCAACTGGGCCAGCAGGACCCCCAGCAGGGTCATGCCGCCGCCGATGAGGTGATAGCTGGTGAGCCGCTCCCCGAGCCAGCTGATGGCGAGCGCGGCCGTCATCACCGGCAGCAGGTTCATGAAGATGGCGGTGCGGCTCGCCCCGAGCAGGGCGATGCCCTGCATCCAGAGCCAGGGGGAGAGGGCCGAGGTCGGGATCCCCGCATAGAGGATGAGCCAGAGGGCGCTGCCAGCCGGCCAGTGCCCGTCCACCAGCAGATAGAAGGGTGTGAGGAACAAGAGGCTGCACAGCACCTGACCGTAGAGCATGGACCAGTTGTCCAGACCCAGATCCCAGCGTTTGAGCAGCACGCTGTAGAGCGCATAGGTGGCCGCCGAGAGCAACATGTAGACGGAGCCGATATGAATGCCCTGGGTCAGCAGCCGGGCCGGATCCCCCTGCCCCAGCAGGATGCCCAGCCCGAAGAGGGAGATGACGCCCCCGAGCAGGGCGCCCCAGGTGGGCCGTTCGCGCAGCAGCCAGATGCTGAGCAGCACCGTCATCAGCGGGGTCAGCCCCATCATCAGCCCGATCTCGGTGGCCCCCAGGGTCTGGGCCGCGTAATAGCCGAAGGTCTGGTTCAGCACCATGCCGAGCAGGGCTAGCACCGCCAGCTGGTAGAAACCGGCCCGCAACCTGGCACGATCCCGCCAGGCCCGATGGGCCAGAAACGGGGTCAGCACCAGGGCCGCCACCATCCAGCGCGACCAGGCCAGGGCCGCCGGCGAGAGCACGCCCACCGCCAGCTTGCTGACGATGCCGTTGCCGGCCCAGATGGCCATGCAGGAGAAGGGAAACAGGAAGGCGGTGTGCATCGCGATATCCAGAGAAAGGGGGCGGGTATTTCGCGGGAGTATAGAGAGGCAAACGGGATAAGCAAGCGCTCTGATGCAGGGGCGACGATGTTGCGTCAGCCTGGATGAAGGCGGCCCTCCCGGCCTTCCCCAGGGCCATCAAGCATCATGCCCGCACTGGGGCGGGCATGATGGGGGAAGAGGGTCAACCCTGGGTGCCTCAGGCGGCATCCATATGAAGCCTCGAAATCAGCTCGTTGACCTCGAGCACCGTCTGGCGATGGGGAATGTCGGCCTGCAGCGGCATCATCAGCAAACCCGACTGGAAGTCGAAGCGCCCCCTGCCGTGGATATAAATGCGCCCCTTGAAGAAGGTTTTGACATGTTTCGCCACCATCAGTGGCAGGTACTTCTTGAATACTCTCATCGTTTGCAACCTCTTGCAGTTGTATCCGTATGACAGCAGCTTCTGCGAAATAATTCCGTTAAATTTATATAAAAAACCGGAAAAATCGCCTATCTCTTCCCCAAAAAACCAATCTGTAACTTTTTATTAACTTTTACCGTATTGTATGCGGTCCTTCCAGCCAGAGCAAGGCCCCTTTGCCATCTTGCCACTCGATGCAGGCCAGGCCGGAGGTGGCGAACATGGGGGCGCCCGCAGCCGGACAGAGGCTCTGCACCAGATACCCCACCAGAGGCAGGTGGCTGACCATGAGAATGTTGTCGTGCTCCGCCGCCAGCGCGGTGAGGTAGCTCGCCACGAAGGCCGGATCGCCATAGGGGGTGATCTCGCCACTCTCCTCGATCTTGAGGGCCTCGGGCAGCTCGGGGGCGATGGCCTGCCAGGTCTGTCTGGCACGCAGGTAGTTGCTGTGGATCACCAGGCTCAGGGAGCCGGTCAGCTGGGGAGCCAGCCAGCATGCCATGTGGATGGACTCTTCGATGCCTTGTTCGGTCAGTGGACGCTGTTCATCAGTCTTTGCGTTCATGCCAGCCTGGCCATGACGCATGATGTAGATTTTCATTACAACCTCGCCCAGGGGGCCTGTTTAAATAGCCGGGGGATCTTACCCCGCCATGCCGGGGGAAACAATTGCGCTACCTCTCAGAAAAGGGTTTGCCTCGTGAGATAGCGAGGTCGATAATCATGTTTAAATTCAAATAAATTCACCGCGAGTCACGCCCCAATGAGCCCATATGCCAGTCCCAACGACCATCGGCGGTATCACTATCTGGAGCTGGCGAACCGGCTCAGGGTCCTGTTGATCTGCGATCCACAGACCGACAAATCGGCCGCCTCCCTGGCCGTCAACACCGGCCATTTCGACGACCCCGTCGATCGCCAGGGCATGGCCCATTTCCTTGAGCATATGCTGTTCCTCGGTACTCATACTTATCCCAAACCCGGCGAATATCAGCAGTTCATGAGCCGCCACGGGGGCAGCAACAACGCCTGGACCGGGACTGAGTTCACCAACTTCTTCTTCGACATCGACAACGGCTTCTTCGAGGCGGGGCTTCATCGTTTCTCCCAGTTCTTCATCTGCCCCACCTTCGCCCCCGAGTGGGTCGACAAGGAGCGCAACGCGGTCGACTCCGAATATCGCCTCAAGCTGCAGGACGACGTGCGCCGCAGCTATCAGGTGCACAAGGAGACGGTCAACCCGGCCCACCCCTTCGCCAAGTTCTCGGTCGGCAATCTGGACACCCTGGCGGATCTGCCGGGGCGGGATCTGCGCTCCGACCTCATTGCGTTCTACGAGACCCACTACAGCGCGGATCGCATGGCGCTGGTGATGCTCTCGCCGGCCTCCATCGATACCCAGCTGGCCTGGTGTGATCGCTTCTTCAGCGCCATCCCGGATCGCCGCCTGGGCCCGCCGGCCCTGTCGGTGCCCCTCTACCGGCTCGATGATCTCGGCATCCGCATCCAGATCAAACCGGTCAAGGAGACCCGCAAGCTGGCCCTGACCTTCCCGCTGCCGAGCGTGGATGCCCTCTACGACAAGAAGCCCCTCACCTTCCTGAGCCACCTTATCGGCTACGAAGGGGAAGGCAGCCTGCTCTCCCTGCTCAAGAGCAGGGGCTGGGTCAACCAGCTCGCCGCCGGCGGCGGCATCAGTGGCGCCAACTTCAAGGACTTTGGCGTGAGCTTCGGCCTCACCCCCCTCGGGCTTGACCATGTGGACGAGATCATCGCCGCCCTGTTCGGCTATCTGAAACTCATCGAGCGGGATGGGGTGCAGGCCTGGCGCTATGACGAGAAACGCAACGTGCTGGAGTCCGCGTTTCGCTTCCAGGAGCGGGGCCGGGCGCTGGATACCGTCTCAGGGCTGGTGCTCAACCTGTTCAGCTATGCCCCGGACGATCTGCTCCACGGCGACTACATGATGCGCGAGTTCGACGAGCCGCTGATCCGGCGCTTCCTCGCCAAGCTGACCCCCCACAACCTGAGGGTGACCATCCAGGCCCCCGAGGTGAGCACGGATCGCCTGGCCCGCTGGTATCAGACCCCCTACGGCGTGGCCACTATCACGGAGGCGGAGAAGATCCGCTGGCAACAGAGCCAGCCCGATCCCGCCCTGCATCTGCCGGCGCCCAACCCCTTCATCAGCAGCCGCCTCGACGCCCGCCTGCCGGCACTGACCGCCGACATGCCCGCCTGCCTCATCGACAGGCCAGGGTTCCGCCTCTGGCACCTGCACGAGCACCTGTTTGGGGTGCCCAAGGGCAGCCTCTATATCTCCATCGACAGCGAACATGCGGTCAAAAGCCCGCGTCACATCGCCATGGCCAGGCTTGCGGTGGAGCTGCTCACCGACCACCTCAACGCCCTCACCTACCCGGCCGAGCTCGCCGGGCTCGGGTACCAGATTTATGCCCATCAGGGAGGCTTTACCATCAACCTGAGCGGCTTTGCCGACAAGCAGCCGCTGCTGCTCGACATGATCCTCGGCAACCGCACCCTGGGGTATCCGGATCCGGCGCGCTTCAGCGAGATCAAGGAGCAGCTCATCCGCAACTGGGAGAACCAGTCCAAGACCCGCCCTATCTCCCAGCTGTTCAACCAGCTCACCAGTTTGCTGCAACCCAACAACCCACCGTTCGAGCAACTGCTGCGCCACCTGCGCACCATCGAACTTGGCGAGATGCCCGACTTCGTCTCCCGGCTCTTCGCCGAGGTGCACATCGAGACCCTGGTGCACGGCGACTGGACGGCGGCCGAGGCCCTCGAACTCGCGTCCCTGCTGGAGCGCCACCTAGGTCCCAGCAGTCAGCCCAGCGCCGAGACCCGCCGCCCCCTCATCTCCATCCAGGACAGGGGCACCCTCATTCGCGAGCAGGGCTGCGAGCACGAAGACTCAGCGCTCCTGGTCTACTACCAGTCCCGCACCACCCGGGCACGGGATCTCGCCTGCTTCACCCTGGCCAACCACATCATGTCCTCCACCTTCTTCCACGAGCTGCGCACCCGCCAGCAGCTCGGTTACGTGGTGGGGGCCGGCAACCTGCCCCTCAACCGCCACCCGGGCCTCATCTTCTATATCCAGTCCCCCGTGGCAGGGCCGCAGATCCTGCTGGACGCGGTGGAAGAGTTCATCGATCTCTTCCCGCTCGCCATGCTGGAGTTCACCGAGCAGCAGTGGCAGGACAGCAAGGCAGGCCTGCAGGCCCAGCTCAGCGAGCGGGACGCCAACCTGCGCAGCCGCGGCCAGCGGCTCTGGGTCAGCATCGGCAACAAGGATCTGGGCTTCGATCAGCGGGAGCGGGTGCGCGAGGAGGTGGGGCAGCTCAGTCGCGCCGACCTGGTGCGCTTTATCACCCAGCTGAGATCGAGAACGTCGGATCGGCTGATCCTCTGCAGCTATGGCCTGGGCCACGAGCACGACGAGCGGATCACTGGCCAGTTCATCGACGACCCCAGGGCGTTTCGGCTCAATGCCGCCACCTTCGAGACCTGATCCCGCCTCGCCCCTCCCCCGACTCTCACTCGCCGGCAATAAAAAGCCGACCCCTGGGGGTCGGCTGGAAAAACCATAAAACAATTGCGACAGAGCCGCCAAAAGTGAACATGAGCGTGAAAATCAGACACTGGGTTGATGGTCGGCCTGAGGGTTCAAACCAGAGCCCATCAGTCGGCACCAGCAGTGATTGAGAAACAGCCTCATCTTAGGCATTCCCCCGATTTACCACGTTGATCTATGTCAAAGGAGGTAACAAAGGGGAAGGCACCTGTCGCTTTGTCAGGCGGGATCACAGTTTTGCCTCACCCCCTGCGGATCAGGCGATAGGCCACCTCATCGAAATAGGAGAGCTGCCCCGAGAGCACTCTGGGGTGATCCAGCTCCGCCGCCCGGCCCAGCACCTCCACGCCAAAGTCACGCTCGAACAGGGTACGCACCTCCATCTCCCCCACCGAGAACGGCGGTTGTTGCTGCTGCTCGGGTTGATACTCGAGGGTCACCAGCAGGATCTGTCCCCCCGCCTCCACCATGCGGCTCATCAGGGTCGCATACTGGCGGCGCATGGCCGTCGGCAGGGCGATGAGAGCGGCCCTGTCATAGACCAGCCGATAACGTCGGCCCAGCTCGGGGGCGGCGAAAAAATCCCCCTGGTAGATGCGCAGATCCTCGTGCCGGTGGCACTGATAGGGGCCCACCTCGCTTGTCTCTGCACTCAGCTTGTTCTCGCCGAAAAACTGGGTAATGGCGAGCCCGGAGAGCTCGAAGCCATCCACCGGATGACCCTGCTCGCGCAGCCAGAGCATGTCGCGGGACTTGCCGCACAGGGGCACCAGCACGGGTTCGTCCCCCTGCTGGGCAGACCACCAGGATTGCAGCCAGCGGTTGAAGTCTGCCTGATGAAAGCCAATCCGGTTCTCTTTCCACTTCTGATGCCAAAACGCCGCTTCCATCCTCATCCTCCCGTCATCTGCAATGATGCATCACTATCACAACTTCACCGAGGCGGTGCAAGCCCCGCTCCGTCCGTCCCCACCCTTTTTGCAAGACAAGCCGTGACCTGACTGGATAGGCCCCAGCCCCGTAGCCTTGAGAGGGATGGTTCCCGGCCGGAGGGTCATACCACCACCGGCTCGGCCACAAGCCGGGCCAGCGCTGCGTCGAGCCGCTCGGCAATGTGGGCAAAGGTGGGGCGTCGGGACGGCGCCTCGCAGAGGCACTCCCCGACCAGCTCGCCGAGCCCCGCCAGCACTTCGTGCTTGTCGGTGCTGCGCGCCAGCAGCTCCTCCAGCAGGCAGCCGAAGGCCCTCACCTCCAGGCGCTCCAGCCGCCCGGCCAGCGCCTCATCGGCTCGGTCGTAACAGGAGGCTGCGCCAAAGTCGCCGAGCAGCATCCGGCTCTGTGCTTGTTCTTGCCCCTTTCCTTGCTCTTTGCCTTGCACAGAGTGCAATAGGTTATGGGCATAGAGATCGCCGTGCAGTATGCCCCGCCCGTGCAGATGCCGTGCGGCGCTCACCACGCCCTGCGCCAGGCTGAGCAGCGCGGCGGGTGTGAAGCGCACCCCGGCCGGATAGACATCCCGGGTGCAGGAATCCAGGCTGGGCGGCCCCGCCAGGTTGACATAATCCGGGGGGATCAGCGCCATCACCAGCGCCGGGATGCCGGAGGGGTGATCCCCCACCCTGCCCACCACGCCGACCAGGTTGGGGTGGTAGCCGGCGGCGAGCGACACCGCCAGCTCGCAGCGGGGCAGACCGTCGCTGGTCACGGCCCCCTTGAAGAGCTTGACCGCCACCGCCTGCGTCCCCTCCTCCCCATCCAGCCCGGCACGATGGATCACGCCGGACGCCCCCTGCCCCAGCAATTCCCCCACCTTCAATGCAGCCCACGGGATATCGGCCACCGAGGCGCACTGCCCCAGCCGACGCTCCAGCCTGTCGCTGAAGGGGTTGCCCGCGTAGGCGAGCCAGCTGAGGCGCGGTAGCGCCAGCAGCCAGTCGGGGAAAACCTCGAGCCGGTTGGCGGCGATGCGCAACAGCTCGAGCCGGTGGCAGTTGGCCAGGCTTGCCGGCAGCTCGCGCAGGCGGTTGCCCGAGAGCATCAGCTTTTGCAGGGCGTTGCACTGGCCCAGCTCGTCCGGCAGCGACTCAATCTCGTTGTCGGTCAGAATAAGCCAGCGCAGTTTGGTGGGCAGTGATGTCGGGGAGACCACTTCAATCCGGTTGGCCTTGAAGCCCACCATGGTGAGCGCGGGGCAGCGCCCCAGCACCTCGGGCAACTCGGTGAAGCGGTTCTCGGAGCAGAAGAGAATGCGCAGTTTCTTGCATTCGGCCAAACCGTCCGGCAACTCGCTCAGTTGGTTGCCGGTGAGATCCAGCACCTCCAGCGTCTCCTTGAGGCTCAGGATCTCGGGCGGGAAAACCGTGAGTCCTTCAGCGAGTTTCAGGTGGCGGGCGCCGCAGAGTTTACCTGCACGAAGCTGTTCCAGGGTATGCATGACATCGTCTCAATCAGGGTGGCCGGCTCGCGGCCAACGGCGCCGCCGGTGGTTGGCCCGGCAGTCAAACCTGCAGTCAAAAAAAGAGGGGGCATTATAGAGAATGACGGCCGAAGATCCCCTGTTTTGTTGCCGCAGGGGCCGCCATCAGCGCGCAGCAAAGCGACGCGAGGGCAAAGAGAGCAAGATCCGGGTCGTGCCAGCGAGGGCCGGTTGCCATAGTGGGGCCTGAGCGGGGTCAAACCCAAGTGGGTTCGAACCTATTGAGAGCCGAATCCATTGGGGTTCCAACCCACTACCAACCCTGTGCGCCCGCACAACACTCCAGCGAGGAAACTGCCATGCCACAACTGTCCAACAAGGTCGCCATCATCACCGGCGCCAGCTCCGGCATCGGTCGCGCCAGCGCCATCCTGTTTGCTCGGGAGGGGGCCAGCGTCGTGCTGGGGGCACGGCGCCAGCCCGAGCTGGATGCGCTGGTGGAGGAGATCAGGGGATTCGGGGGCCAGGCGGTGAGCCTTTCGGGGGATGTGAAAAGCGAAGCTTACGCCAGCGCCCTGGTGGAGCTGGCCGTGGGGCGTTTCGGCGGGCTCGACGTTGCCTTCAACAACGCCGGCACCACGGGGACACCGGGCAGCGTGCTGGCGCTTGAACTGGCGCAGTGGCAGGAGACCCTGGATACCAACCTCACCAGCGCCTTTGTGGGAGCCAAGTACCAGATCCCCGCCATGCAGGCGCGCGGCGGCGGCTCCCTTATCTTTACCTCCACCTTCGTCGGCCATACCCTGGGGCTGCCCGGCATGGCGGCCTATGCCGCGAGCAAGGCGGGCCTCATCGGCCTGACCCAGGTGCTGGCCGCCGAATATGGGGCACAAGGGGTGCGGGTCAACGCCCTGCTGCCGGGGGGCACCGACACCCCCATGGGACGGGCCTTTACCGATACGCCACAGAGTCTCGCCTTTGTGCAGCATATGCATGCCCTCAAGCGCCTGGCCCAACCGGAGGAGATCGCCCGCTCGGCCCTTTATCTCGCGTCCAATGCATCCAGCTTTACCACCGGCATTGCCCTGCTGGCCGATGGTGGGGTATCTATTTGTCGCACATGACCTTGTCGCCCCCAAGATCCTGCGACCGCAACCTTATTGTGAGAGCGCTTTATGTCCGATTACGCCCGCATCAGTGATGCCATTGCCTTTATTGCAAGCCAGGTGGCGCGCCAGCCCACCCTGGACGAGATAGCGGCGCACGTTCACTTAAGCCCCTTTCACTTCCAGCGGCTGTTCAGCCGCTGGGCCGGAGTGACACCCAAACGCTATCTGCAGGTGCTGACCCTGGAGCGGGCCAAGGCGCTGCTGCAGGAGTCGTGCCCGCTGCTGGAGGTGGCCGATACCCTGGGCCTGAGCAGCGGCTCGCGGCTCTACGATCACTTCGTGCAGCTCGAGGCCGTGACGCCGGGCGAGTACAAGCAGCGCGGGGCCGGGCTGGTTATCGATCACGGGGTGCACGACACCCCCTTCGGCCAGGCGTTCGTCGCCCTGACCCCGCGGGGGGTGTGCAACTTCTCGTTTCTCGATGACCAGGCCCCACAAACGCCGCTGAGTGCCCTCGCCCAGCGTTGGCCTGAGGCAGAACTGCGAGAAGCGCCATCACGCACCCAGGGGGTCATCCACACCATGTTCGATGGCAGCAAGGCGCCGGATCGCCCCCTCTCCTTGCACGTGAGCGGCACCAACTTTCAGATCAGCGTCTGGCGGGCGCTGCTCGCGATCCCGCCCGCCAAGGTGGTGAGCTACGCCCAGGTGGCGAGCGCCGTCGGCAACCCCAAGGCCGCCCGCGCCGTAGGATTGGCGGTGGGCGCCAACCCTGTCGCCTTGATGATCCCCTGCCACAGAGTCATCCAGCAAAACGGCAAACTCGGCGGCTATCACTGGGGCGAGACCCGCAAGCAGGCGATACATGCCTGGGAGGCGGCAAGGTATGAGTGAACTCCTTGCCCTTTATGCGCTGCTTGCTATGGGGAAATCGAGCCTGCCTAGCCGCGAATCGATATACCATCAGATATAGCCGGACAGTCGCCCGGCGATATCAAGAGGGAAGCATGGTCGTATTCGGACATCCGTGTTCCGCGAACACAAAGATGTTGAAAACAAAGTCAATGCAGTACGGCTGACCCAAGAACATTAACGCCTTGTGTGTCCATAATTTTGGTTTATATAACCTAGCGGCGACATTAAACGACCGGTTATACATGAATAATGCTGTATTGGTAGTGAAATGGCTCTGGAGGGCGCTGAGCCCATTCGCCATAAGCAGTAACCTCCATATAGATTTGACCATACTCATGATGGTCATGCTCCATTTCCAACACTCTAACCCAATGTTCATCAGGAAGGATGAGAAAGACTTCTTCAGGGGGGAGAGCAAGTTCACTTGATTGAATTCTCCACTCCCTTTCCCACGAGAAATCTACGGGAGGCACCCTATCTGGTTCATACCTCACATGGCGCCATGCGTGCCCTGCTGGAAGAGAGTAGTACTCCTGTTCTGATTGGTAAATTACTGGTCTGCCACCTTGCTGGAATAACCACTTTTTAGAAACTCTTACTCCAAACGGTTTGTATTTTCCTGCTATCGCATGAAACTTATCCTGAGGGGCTTCAGTAAAACAGATGCAGGTGTGGCCACCCTTTATATGGCCATTGCCACCAAGCAGTTTCTGCTCAAAAACTATACTCCGAAGAGTGTCGAATGCTTCTTCGTAAGTTTCACCTTTTGTCCAATGGACAAGGAATTTTGAGATGTCGTCTCTTGGCATATGTTTGTATATAAGGTTTCAAGAACCGATGGTGTTTACGCTGTCCATGCCACTTGACTTTTTAGTTTTCTCCTGCAAGTTCTTTGGTTCTGTTTCTTTAAGCTCAAGTGCTGAATAGCCATATTGAACAGCTTGAAAAAGCGAGAACAATACAGCGATAAAGCCAAGCGCCTTAATTGTTGGAAGTTCAAGAAAAGTATTTACCTTAGCTCCCCAGTTTTTATTATGAACAATCACCTTATTTTGTTGCAGAAGATAATACATGTGCTGAAACCAGTAAGCTTTGCACATTGTTGATTTATGGAGCTTCACATATTCTTTGGCCGCAAAAGCCTCTACCTCTTCTTTTCCCGTTAATCCATCTCGGTGCTCCCCATCATTTAGCTTCATAAAGCTGGCCATTCTAGGGTGCTCTACGCAGTTCTTCCCGTATACAGAAAGTATCAATGAAGATAAATTAAACTTTTTAGAATCTGGAATTCTTTTCCCATCTTCTCCCGATAGGACCTTATAACGATGAATCAAAGCCTCGAAACCATAATTTATGTTGGACATGTTCCAATGTAACCAGTATCCACCATCGTTATCTGAGAGAAACGAAAAAAACTGCGCCAGCATATCTCGTTCTAGATCATCGTAATGTCGATCGATATCATCACGAGGAATCTTTCTGATTTCTGCAATCAAATGAATTGAAAAGCTATGCATCGTTGAACTACCTACGTGCAACACTGCAATAGATGTGATTCTCGGAGAGTAATTTTCATTATTATCGTTTAGGTTCTGGCATGAATAATGAACGATAAACAAACTTTGTTCGTTTTCATGTAGCTTTTTTAATGTCACTTTAGCGTTCAATTAAAACTCCAATCTCAAATTTAAAACTAATTCTACAACCAACGGCGAGTACAAAGTAGTGAAGCAAGCTCAGCCCGGAGTGTTTTTGTCAGGCTATGTTGGGATGCCTTGTTTAGCTTTATTTTAATTCTTATATTATTCGATTGAAATCGCATTTTCTCTTTGTGCCTCTAACATATCTATCACTTTGTCAGCTGCGAGGACATAATCCTGAGCGGCGCCAACAGTAGGCTTAACCCTTGCGTGCGCCACGCGGTTCCTAAGCTCATAAAGCTCCATAACAAGGCTTTTAGTTTCTTCAGAGAGCAAATCAGAAAAGACTATTGATCTATATACGCTTCTAGTATGCTCTAAAGGGTCAACAACCAAGCCAGTTTGCTTGCCCAAGCGAAACAGCGCCCCATCTACTCCCGTCCAGGCCTCTATAATCATTCCCGCAGGGTCATTTCTAGCACCAATTAGCTTGGCTATTGCCTCCTTCTCTTCTGTAGGCTTTTCTACCTTTATAGAGCTTCCTTTCAGAAATTGGACAGAAAGCTTTTTTGAATTGGCAAGAACTTGCCTAGCTTCCATTTCAAATTCTGCCTCGACTGGGCCAGCCTTCAACTTTCTAAGGTACGGAATTAAAATCGATATTTGACGACGGAATACTAGCCCTAAGATTAGAACGACTATAGGCCAAACAAGCGAATCAATAACTTTACTAGTAAACGTCAACCAATCCATTTATCTGGCCTTTTTCCTGCCCTAGCACTGATGGAGCTTATCAGTGATTAGATTGAATGTGGTACTAATCCAAGTAAGGACAGTGATGCACTTGCACCACTACAGCATCCGTACAGAATAGTCCTGTTAGTTATGGGTTCACTATTTCATGTGCTTCCATCCACTGAGGCCCCTACTGACACTCGGCGTGCCGCACCATTCCCGAATAACAGCAAAGCTACCGCAGGGCAGCCTCCAGTTTGCTGCCTTTGGCCCATGTGGTATCTCTGATCTGGTTCATAGGTGACTCCAGAGAGGCCATACCCAGACGGCTATCCTAGCGAGTGAGAGAAACAAGAAAAAGCGGAAGGTGGGCATTTCCCAAGCCAGATCAAGAAATGACCCCGTCTTGGGGGGGGCGCATCAGCCACTCGCATCACCCTCTTGCATCAAGATGGGGCATCCAAACGGCGGGTATCCGGCTCCATTACCCACATGGCAACTGCGGACAGGGGTTGCTCCCCCTCCCCTGTCTGGAAAAACCGTAGCCTGCCGCCCTATGTGGACGCGATAGATGAGGCTCTGCCGATCGACTCGGGCACTCACCGCGACAACGTTGGCAACAGAGCCCTCACCCCCTGCGCCAGGGACAAAATTTTCTCGCAAACGATTGGAAAAAGAAAAGGCGCCTCAAGGGCGCCTTTTTGACAGTTTTGCGTGATCGGCAGTAAGGGCGTTAACCGCTTATTCCCACGCCTTTTATTCCCATTCAATGGTTGCGGGCGGCTTGCCGGAGACGTCGTACACCACGCGGGAGATGCCGTTGATCTCGTTGATGATGCGGTTCGACACGTGGCCGAGGAAGTCGTACGGCAGGTGAGCCCAGTGGGCGGTCATAAAGTCGATGGTCTCGACGGCGCGCAGGGCAATGACCCAGTCGTACTTGCGGCCATCGCCCATGACGCCGACGGAGCGCACCGGCAGGAAGACGGCGAACGCCTGGCTGACCTGGTTGTAGAGGTCGGCCTTGCGCAGCTCTTCGATGAAGATGGCGTCAGCCTTGCGCAGCAAGTCGCAGTACTCTTTCTTCACTTCGCCCAGCACGCGCACGCCCAGGCCCGGACCCGGGAAGGGGTGACGGTAGAGCATGTCGTAGGGCAGGCCGAGTTCGAGGCCGACGCGGCGCACTTCGTCCTTGAACAGCTCGCGCAGCGGCTCCACCAGACCCATCTTCATCTCTTCCGGCAGGCCGCCGACGTTGTGGTGAGACTTGATGACGTGGGCCTTGCCGGTCTTGCTGGCAGCGGATTCGATGACGTCCGGGTAGATGGTGCCCTGGGCCAGCCACTTGGCGTTCTTGAGCTTCTTGGACTCGTCGTCGAACACTTCGACGAAGACGCGGCCTATGGTCTTGCGTTTGGCTTCCGGCTCGTCGATACCCGCGAGGGCGGAGAGGAAGCGCTCTTCGGCGTCGACCTTGATGATGTTCAGGCCGAAGTGATCGCCGAACATGTCCATCACCTGCTGGCCTTCGTTCAGGCGCAGCAAGCCGTTGTCGACGAAGACGCAGGTGAGGCGATCGCCGATGGCGCGGTGCACCAGCATGGCGACCACGGAGGAGTCCACGCCGCCGGAGAGGCCCAGGATCACCTCGTCGTCACCCACCTGCTCGCGAATGCGGGCGACGGCGTCGTCGATGATGGTGGCCGGGGTCCAGAGGCACTCGCAGCCGCAGATGTCCTTGACGAAGTGCTCCAGCATCCGGGCACCCTGACGGGTGTGGGTCACTTCCGGGTGGAACTGCACGCCGTAGAAGCGCTTGGCTTCGTCGGCCATGGCGGCGTGGGGGCAGGTCGCGGTCTGGGCGATGGTGGTGAAGCCAGCCGGGATCTCGGTGACCTTGTCGCCGTGGCTCATCCAGACATCCAGCAGGGCATTGCCGTTGTCGGCAATGGCGTCTTCGATGTTGCGCAAGAGCGCGCTGGTCTTGCCGGAGTGGCCCAGCACTTCGACCTGGGCATAGCCGAATTCACGCAAGTTGGAGGACTGCACCTTGCCGCCGAGCTGCTCGGACATGGTCTGCATGCCGTAGCAGATGCCGAACACCGGCACGCCGGCGTTGAACACGTACTCGGGGGCGCGCGGGCTGCCCGCCTCGGTCACGGATTCCGGGCCGCCGGAGAGGATGATGCCGCTCGGGTTGAACTCGCGGATCTGCGCTTCGGTTACATCCCAGGCCCACAGCTCGCAGTAGACGCCGATTTCACGGACGCGACGGGCGATGAGCTGGGTGTACTGGGAACCGAAATCCAGGATAAGGATGCGGTGGGCGTGAATGTCTTTAGTCATTTTATTCCTGCATCAGGCTGATGTTGTCACAAAAAGCACGGGATAAAAAAAGGGTGGAAAAACGGGGCGCAGGGCCCCGTCTTATCAGCCCATCCGGTAGTTGGGGGCTTCTTTGGTAATGGTCACGTCGTGAACGTGGGACTCTTTCATCCCGGCGCCCGAGATGCGCACGAACTCGGCCTTGGTGCGCATGTCGTCGATGGTCGCGCTCCCGGTCAGACCCATGGAGGAGCGCAGGCCGCCCATCTGCTGGTGGATGATCTCCTTGAGGCGGCCCTTGTACGGCACGCGCCCTTCGATCCCTTCCGGCACCAGCTTGTCGGCGGCGTTGTCGGTCTGGAAGTAGCGATCGCTTGAGCCCTTGGACATGGCGCCCAGGGAGCCCATGCCGCGGTAGGACTTGAAGGAGCGGCCCTGGTAGAGCTCGATCTCGCCCGGCGCCTCTTCGGTACCGGCAAACATGGAGCCCACCATGACGCAGCTCGCACCGGCGGCGATGGCCTTGGCCACGTCACCGGAGAAGCGGATGCCGCCATCAGCAATCACCGGCACGCCAGTGCCTTCCAGGGCGTCCACGGCGTCGGAGATGGCGGTGATCTGGGGCACGCCCACGCCGGTCACGATACGGGTAGTACAGATGGAGCCGGGGCCGATACCGACCTTGACGGCGTTGACGCCCGCTTCCACCAGCGCCTTGGCACCGGCGCCGGTGGCCACGTTGCCGCCGATGATTTGCAGGTCAGGATAGGCTTCACGGGTCGCCTTGATGCGATCCAGCACGCCCTGGGAGTGGCCGTGGGAGGAGTCAATCAGCAGCACGTCCACACCGGCTTCCACCAGGGCGGCGACGCGCTCTTCGTTGCCGGCACCGGCACCGACGGCGGCACCGACCCGCAGGCGGCCACGCTCGTCTTTACAGGCGTTGGGCTTGCGCTCGGCTTTCTGGAAGTCCTTCACGGTGATCATGCCCTTGAGCTTGAAGTCGCCGTTGACCACCAGCACCTTCTCGATGCGGTGCTTTTGCATCAGGGCCACCACCTCTTCACGAGGGGCCCCTTCACGCACGGTCACCAGACGATCCTTCTGGGTCATGATCTGTTCGACGGTCTGGGAGAGATCGATGACGAAGCGCACGTCACGGCCGGTGATGATGCCCACCAGCTGGTTGCCGTCAGTCACCACGGGGTAACCGGCGAAACCGTTCTTGTGGCTCAGCTCCTTGATCTGGGCGATGGTCATGTCAGGGCGCACGGTAACGGGGTCGCTGACGACGCCACTCTCGTACTTCTTGACCTTGCGCACTTCGGCAGCCTGCTGCTCGATGGACATGTTCTTGTGAATGAAGCCGATACCGCCTTCCTGGGCCAGTGCGATAGCCAGACGGGCTTCGGTCACTGTGTCCATGGCAGCGGAGATCATCGGGATATTCAGCGAGATCGCAGACGTGAGCTTGGTACGCAGGTCGGCGGTATTGGGGAGAACAGTGGAGTGGGCTGGAACCAACAGTACATCGTCGAAGGTCAGCGCTTCTTTGGCAATCCTGAGCATGGCAATATCTCACCGTTGAGGAGTGGGGGTGTAAAATATTGCCGACAAATTTTACTCATGCATTGGCCGGTGGTAAAGAAGTTTTTTGAATTTTTTATGGCGTAGCCCGATTTAATAGGACCAACAGGGCAAAAAACCAATAAATTCAGCCGTAACCATGCCGTTTTCCACGACAAGATGATCTTTTTTGCCGTTGAGCCCCTTTCTGCCTCCAATCCCTCGCAACGGCATTTTTCCGCATGCCCCTCCCCTTGCCCCCGCACAGGCTCGCCCTCAGCTTCCCTGGTAACGACCGGGCTTGTGCCAGTTCATCAGCATGGCGTTCATGGCGAGCGCACTTAAGGTGGACCAGAGCAGCAAAGAGAGCGGCAGGGTGAGCAGGGAGAGCGCGAACACCAGCACGTCCAGCACCATCTGGCTCTTTCCCGCGTTGATGCCGGTGCGCCGCTGCAACCAGAGCGTCACCACGCCGATCCCCCCCACCGAGGCGTTGTGGCGCGCTAGAGAGAGCACCCCCATCCCGAGGAAGGTGCCTCCCACCAGGGCCGAGAACAGGGGGTGGACATAGCTCACCGTCAGGAGCAGCGGCACCGCCTGGGTCGCTGCCGAGAGGGCGACGTTGACGATCAGCGTCTTGACCATGAAGGACCGCCCCATGGTGACGTAGCCAAACACCAGAAAGGGCAGGTTGGCCAGGAAGAAGAGCACCCCGATGGGCAGGCTGCTGACATGGGCGAGCAGCAGAGCGATGCCCGCGATGCCGCCGGTGATCATGCCGGCGCACTTGAGCAGGTTGAGCCCCACGGCGATAAACATGACGCCGAGCACCATGCCGTAGACATCGTCCTTGAGGGTGTGGGCCAATCCCTTGTCCACAGCCGCTGGCTGCATGGTCATTTCACCTTCCATATGACTCCTTAACACGAATCGATTGTGGCGTCCGATGCCCGAATACCAGGCCGCTCCGGCACGGATGGCGGCGGCGCATTCACCCCGCTGGCACCCGCCCCCGGCCTTGCGGCCCCCTGCCCCTGATGTCGCCATCATGGGGATGACAAGTCACAGCAAAAAGAGCGCCAATCAAAACAAGAGTCCGCGATACCATGAAAAATCGAATTTAAATTCCGTACAGCCAACAAAAAACAGATTGATCATGCCGGCCCCGGGATCGGCCCCCATGCCGGATCAGCATGTTCAGCCAATTAACCAAAAAACATGTCGTGGTCCTTCCTGAACAGCCCGTTTATTCGGTGGATAATGCCGATGGAATGCCACTTTACAGCATGGATGATGCCCATCATGGGGGAGCCATGGGGGCGATATGGCGTGTTTCTGCGGAATTGGGCTCAAGGGCAAATGACAAGGAATTGCACCATATCAGGGCAAGAGCACTAAAATAGTGCATCCCGGTGCCGTGCGCTTGCCTCGCCCGACACGACCTGCGCCTGCTCTCATCCCCCCGCTTCATGCCTCGGCGCCATAAAAAAGTCGGCCCGAAGGCCGACTCGCTGCACAGGGCGACGGCGTTTCCTTACTTGAGGTATTTGCCGTCCACCCCCACCTTGCCCGGGCCATTCAGCACCCAGACTCGGGCCGAATAGGCGGGCACCTGGAAGCTCAGGCTGCCGTTGCTGACGCTCTGGCTCGCGCCGGTCACCGCGTCCGTGTAGGTGCCGTTCTTCAGGCCGCTCAGGCTGATCTGCTGGGCCGCGTTGGCCGCGAGGCCCACGGCGGCGTAGCTGCCTTCGGCGCTCAGATCACGCACGAAGCTGATGCCGCTGCCCCACTCGTTCACCTGGCTCATGGGCGCCTTCTGCAGGGCGGGCACCGCCTTGCGGATCTGGTTCAGGCGCTTGATGTGCTGGTAGAGCGGGTGGCTCGGGGTGGCCGGGTTGTCCAGCACATCCCCGTAGTAGGCACGACCGGTCTGATCCACCGTCATGGTGGCCCCGTCGATGTCCTGGGGCTTGCCGGCCTGGAACATCACCTCCTCCCCGTAGTAGAGGGTCGGGATCCCCCGCGCCGTCCAGAGCAGGTTGTAGGTCATGGCCGCATTGCCCTCTTCCCCGCCGTAGCGGTACTTGAAGTCATTGTCCGGCCCCACGTCGTGGTTCTGGAAGAAGGTGATGAGCTTGGTGGCATCCCCATAGATCCAGTCCATGGCGAAAATCCCCCCTACCCCGCCAAAGTTCCCCCGGGTGACGTTGTCACGGAAGGTGGAGAAGAGGGAGAAGTCCAGCACAGAGAGGCCCGAATCGCCCCCTGCCCGGGGATCCGCCGGGTTCGGCGTGGTGCGGGTATACCACCAGGGGCGGATCACCGCCGAGGCGTTGTCATTGGCCAGCTCAGAGCCCCAGCCGGTGCCCTTGACCAGGTTCTCGCCAAAGACGAACAGCCCCGGCTTGTGGGCCTGCCAGTCGTGGACATAGGTCAGCAGCTCGTCCCGCTCGATGTGTTTCAAGGTATCGATGCGAATCGCGTCCACCCCCATGTCGAGGTACTGGCGGATGGCGCCGTTGAGGTACTCCTTGACGTTCTGGTTGCCGGTGGCGAGATCGATGCAGTCCCCCGCCATGTGCTTGCGCTGCAGGGCGAGCGGGCTCTCCCAGTCACCGCCGGACATGAAGCCGTCCAGGTGATACCAAGCGGGATCCAGGGTCTGGGCGTCGATGCCGAAGAAGCGGTTGGGGTTGTAGCCTGCGCTCGGCACTGTGGCGCCGGTCTTGGGGTCCACCAGGGGCTGGGTGCCCGCCGGATCGGACTGGCAGCGGGCCTTGTACCAGTCGGGGGCCGCCGGGTTGTCGTCGTCACAGCGGTTGGCGCTGGCGTAGTCCCCGAGGTTGCCCTGATAGGGGCCGTTGTTGATGAGTCCCTGGCTCGACCCCGCCGGTACGTAGTATTTGACGGGCAGGCGATCGATCCAGGTCTTGCCGCGCAGGCCGTACTGGCTCGAGTGGTTGAGCACTACGTCCTGGATCACCTTGAGCCCCTTGGCGTGGGCCGCCTGGATGAACTCCCGGTAACCCGCCCCCGGCGACTCCAGACGGGGATCGACCCGGTAGAAGTCGTAGGCATGGTAGCCGTGGTAGTCGAGGCCGGAGCGGTTCTCCACCGGCGGCGTCACCCAGATGGCGGTGAAGCCGAGATCCTTGATGTAGTCGAGCTTGGCGATCAAGCCCTTGAAGTCGCCGCGCCAGTGGGGATCCCCCGCCTTGTAGCGATCCCGGTTATGGTAGTTGTTGCCGGCATCACCGTCATAGAAGCGGGCGGTCAGCAGGAAATAGATGCTCTCGGCGCGAAAATCGCCGCTCGCCACCCCCTGCTCGCCGATACGGTACTCGAAGCGCTGCTCGCGCTGATTGCCGCTGGCGTCGATGGCAAGGGTGCGGATCACCAG
Organism: Aeromonas sp. FDAARGOS 1409; assembly: GCF_019048705.1. Classification (NCBI taxonomy): domain Bacteria; kingdom Pseudomonadati; phylum Pseudomonadota; class Gammaproteobacteria; order Aeromonadales; family Aeromonadaceae; genus Aeromonas; species Aeromonas sp. FDAARGOS 1409. The sequence continues at coordinate 3,287,651 of NZ_CP077395.1, read as the reverse complement.
ATCGGTGCCGCTCCCCTTGTCGCTCGCCACCAGGGGCTGGCCTGCATAGCGGGCCGATGCCGTGGTGGGCTGGCTGCCGTCCGTGGTGAAATGCACGGCGGGAGCGCTGTCCTGATCGTCGCTCACCCCCAGGGTGATGGACTGGCTGTCCACATAACTCCCCGGGGCCGGGGTGGCCGTCACCGTGGGGGCCTGCAGATCGGCCCCGGCCAGCGTCTCCACCTCGATGGCCTTGCGCAGGCTGTCAAAGCAGATGCGATAGCTGGTGTTGGCGCTGACCAGGTAATCCTGGGCCGGATACGCCTCGGTCCAGTCCCCCTTGTGGTCAATCTTGAAGCGGGGGTTGTTGCTGCCAAAGGCCTGCTCGGTGCAGAAGGTGGTGCCATCCTCGCTGATCATGGGGGTGAGCCCCCAGTTGTTGGCCGTGCCCCGGAAGTACCAGCTGTCGCCGCTCTGTCCTGCCCCGACCACCACGCTCACGCTGCTGCTGCCCTTGGCACCCTGATCGTCGGTGACCGTGAGGCCATAGGTGAAGGTGCCGGTCTGGGTAGTGTTGACGACCATGCTCTCCGTGGTCTCGCCGCTGCTCCACAGATAGCTCGCGATCTGGCCGTCGGGATCCGTGGAGTCGCTGCCGCTCAAGGTCAGGGACGCCCCCTGGGTCACGTTCACCGTGCCCCCCGGGGTGATGACCGCGAGAGGCGGCTGGTTGTCATCCCCAAGTGGGGTGATGCTGTAGGCCAGGGTCTGGTCGTTGACCTGGATGCGCACCGTGCCCACGGCGTTCAAGAAGATATCGCCGCCACTTTTCTCCAGCACGCCGTCGCCGTTGCTGTCGCCAAAGTTGACGGCCCAGTCGCCAGCCTGATCAAACTTGAGGCGCTGGCTCGCCTTGCCATCCATGTAGGCGTCCACCTGCCACAGGTGATCCCCTACCAGGGTCATGGGGAGGCTGGCCCAGCCGTTGAAGGTGCCGCGCACGTTGAGTTGCGGCAAGGTGCTGGCAAACCCCGAGGCCTCGCAACTGGCCACCGCCGTCGCGCTCACCGCCTGGGTGCTGGCGTTGATGCGGATCTGGTACGCCGTGTTGGCATTGACCCCGTAGTCGGCCGCCGGGTAGCTCTGCTGCCAGTTGCCGTACCTGTCTATCTTGAAACGCGGGCCGCCGCTGGCATCCCCGCTCACGAAGCGCTGGCAGGTATCAAAATTGACGCCGTCCGTCGACGTCATGGCGGTCGCCGCCCATCCATTCGCGGTGCCCCGGAAGAACCACTCCGCCGCCGTGCTCGGCGCCGTGATCAGGGTTCCCAACAATCCGGCCGCGAGTATCCATCTAGCCATTGATAGTCCTTTATTCTCATTGTTTATGTGTGATGCCGGTGTGTCTCGGCATTCCCCCATCCGCAACGTCCCGCCTTCAGATGAGCCCGACCAGTCTAGGGAATGGACTGGCCATTTTTTGGCCTCGGAGTGCGAAATGTGACCGCCATCGACCTCGAGGTAGGCTGTATGTGATTGATAGCGCTTTCATTTCTGCCCACTCAGCCTCTGTTCGGCCCAGGCTGCCCACCTGTGCCCAGCGTGCCTGTCGCTCCGCCGTCAGCAGCCTCAATCTCGGCATTGGCGATTAAAACGCGATTGATAATGTTTCTTGTTTGATGGGTGCAGGGTGGCGCATGCTGAGCACCACGGGCCGGCCTCGGCGCCATTTCATAAGACATTTGAGTACGAAGATGACAGTCAGGAAGGAAGCAGGCAGATGAACGCCAGTGCAATGAGACCGGCCATCGCCCGCGACAAGATGGCATTTGGCCCCGTCCAGCTCGCCTGCCTGAGCACCGCCCTGGTCCTGCACCTCGCCATCCTCTGGCTGGTGCAGGAGAGCCGCCCCGCGCCCATGACGCCGCCCGAGCCCCTCACCCTCTCCGCCCGCTGGGCCGGGGAGTCGAGCCGGGATGACGCGCCGGCCAAAGCCGCAGCGGCTCCCGCCCGGTCCCCTGCTATCAACAAGCCTGCGCCGGTGCGGCAGAAGGTGGTCAGGCCCGTCGTCAAGAAGCCAGCTCCCAAGCCGGTACCCAAGGCGCCGCCCAAGCCCAAACCCCTTCCTGAGGTCAAACCCGCCACCCAGGCCCAGCCTGGGGTGCCCCCCGTTGCAACCACCGCACCGGCCACGTCCACATCCAATAGCCAGAGTGCCAACAGCCACAGCGCCCCGGCCAAGACCCGGCAGACCGGGACCAGTGGAGGGAGCAGCGCCCCCATCGCCCGGGATGCCAGCTTGCACAACCCCGAGCCTCCCTATCCTCCTGAGTCGCGCAGACGAGGTGAAGAGGGTCGCGTGGTGCTGAAGGTGCGGGTCAGCAGGGAGGGCTCGGCGGAGTCGGTCGAGGTCGAACGCAGCAGCGGTCATCGGCGCCTGGACATGACGGCCCGCAGGACCGTCAGCCGCTGGCGCTTCATCCCGGCCCGGCAGAACCAGGTCGCCGTCGCGGACTGGGCCAGGGTCACCATCATTTTCAAGCTAGGAACCTGAACCATGAATCCGGAAGTCGACACCCACGCCATGGGCATCGCCCACCTGCTCAGCCAGAGCTCCGGGATCGGGCTTGTCCCGCTGATCCTGCTGGTGCTGATGTCACTTGGCACCTGTTATTACGCCCTGCTCAAGCTCTGGCTCGGGGCTCGCGAACAGCGGCACAGCGCCCGCTTCATCGCCGACTTCTGGCGGCAGGAGAGTCTGCACGAGGTGGAGCGCCAGCTCGCCCGCACGCCGCCGCAAGAGAGCCATGGCCGCGTGACCCGTGCAGCCCTCGCCGCCATGGCCCAGTTGGGCCGGATGCAGGAGCGCCCCCCCACCCTTGCGCTGGGCTCCCCCGACGATTTTCTGCTGCGCGCCCTGCGCCAGGCCATCACGGCCGAGCGGATCCGCCAGGAGCAGGGTCTGGCCTTCCTCGCCTCCGTGGGCTCGGCGGCCCCCTTCGTCGGGCTCTTTGGCACCGTCTGGGGCATCTATCACGCCCTGCTGGCCATAGGGGCCGCCGGCCAGAGCAGTCTGGACAAGGTGGCAGGGCCGGTCGGCGAGGCGCTGATCATGACCGGCTTCGGCCTCGCCGTCGCCCTGCCGGCGGTACTCGTCTACAACTTCTTCGTGCGTCGCAACCGTCTCACGCTGGCGGCTCTCGACGACTTTGCCCATGACCTCTTCACCCTGCTGGTGACCGGGTTTGCGCAAGGCTCCGCCAAGGTCACCCCGCTCGCCACCGTCGAGTCCGTCAAGAGGGGACCGCGATAATGGCTTTTGGCAAACTGCCGGGTGAGTCGGACGATCAGCCACTCTGTGAGATCAACATGATCCCCATGATCGACGTCATGCTGGTGCTGCTCATCGTCTTCATGATCACGGCCCCCCTGCTCACCAACGCGGTCAAGCTCGAGTTGCCCGAGGCCAGCAGCCAGGCCAACCAGCCCAGGCAGGAGGACGTGGTGCTCTCCATCGACGGGGCCGGCAAGATCTACTGGAACGCCAAGGAGGTCGACGAGGCGACGCTGCTCACCAGGATGAGCGAGGCCGGCCAGGCCAAGCCAGAGGTTCCCGAGATCCAGCTGCGCATCGACAAGCGCGTGGAGTACGGCGTCATCGCCCGGGTGATGGCCCAGTCCTCCCGGCAGGGCCTGCACAAGATCGCCTTCGTCAGCCAGCCCGGGGACGAGTGACGGCGGCGCAAAGGGCAAGGCATCACCCGGGGGGTGCCTTGCTTGTCTTTCGCCTTGACCCTGAGGTTGCCAGAGACGGGCAGGCCCTGCATGATGCAAAGCCTGCCCGCCACCATGGCGCGGCCCGCCATGTCAAAGGAGAGAGCATGAGAACATCGGATTATGGAAGGCTGCTGGCACTGGCGGCCATCTGGGGCGCCAGTTTCCTGTTCATGCGCATCGCGGCGCCGGCCTTCGGCTCGATCAACACCACCTTCCTGCGGGTCTTCTTCGCCCTCGTCGGGCTCGCCGCCATGCTCCTGCTGCTGCGCACCCCCATGCAGTTTCAGGGCAAGCTCAAATCCATCATGGTGCTTGGCATCATCAACTCCGGCGTCCCCTTCCTGATGTATGCCGTGGCGGCCCTCTGGTTGCCCGCGGGTTATTCCGCCATCCTCAACGCCACCACGCCCCTGATGGGGGCCCTCATCGGCTTCTACTTCTTCCACGAGGTGCTGACCTTGCGCAAGTGGGTCGGGGTCATGCTGGGGCTGGTGGGCATCGGGCTCACCACCACCACGGGGGAAGTCGACCTGAGCGGTCAACTGGCCATCGGGGTGCTGGCCTGCCTCATCGCCACCGCCTGCTATGGCTGCGCCGGCTTCCTGACGAGGCGCTGGGTCACCGAGCGGGGGGGCCTGGACGCCAAACTGGTGGCCTTTGGCAGCCAGATCGGCGCCGTCCTATTCCTGCTCCCCTTCTTCGGCTACACCCTGGCCACCGGCCCCGCCGTCGACTGGGCCCAACCCGGGGTCTGGGCCAGCGTGCTGGCGGTCGGCTTCCTCTGCACCGCCTTCGCCTACCTGCTCTACTTCAGGCTGATCGCCGACATCGGCCCCCTGCGAAGCCTCACTGTCACATTCCTCATTCCGCCGTTCGGCATCCTGTGGGGCTATCTGGTGCTGGGCGAGACCCTCACCGGCGGCTTCGTCCTCGGCGGCGCCGTGGTCTGCTTCGCGGTCTGGCTGGTGGTGAGCCCCGCCAGAGCCGCCAAACCGGCCAAGGCACAAGCCTAGGCTCCGCGTCATCTGCCGGACCCATGGCTCGGCAGATGGGCGCAACTGGGGTAAGATGACCCCCATCGTTTCTCCCGCCCCGGCGGACACCACAGCAGGGCCAGCCTTGAATCACCTCGAACCCGCCAGTCAGAGCAGACAACAGCAGATCTTCACCGTCACCCGCCTCAACAGCGCCGTGCGCATGATCCTGGAGCAGGATCTCGGGCTGGTGTGGCTCACCGGCGAGCTCTCCAACCTGGCGATGCCAAGTTCCGGCCACTGGTACTTCTCCCTCAAGGACATGTCGGCCCAGGTGCGCTGCGCCATGTTCAAGGGCAACAACCGCCGGGTGCCGTTCCGTCCCCAGGATGGCATGCAGGTGCTGGTGCAGGCGCGAGTCTCCCTCTATGAACCCCGGGGCGACTACCAGCTCATCATCGAGAGCATGCAGCCCGCCGGGGATGGCATGCTGGCCCTGCGCTTCGAGGAGCTCAAGCGCCGCCTCGGGGCCGAAGGGCTCTTTGACGAGGGCCGCAAGCGCCCGCTCCCCCGCGAGCCCCGCGCCGTGGGCCTCGTCACCTCGGCCACCGGCGCCGCCCTGTACGACATGCTGACGGTGCTGGGGCGCCGGGCGCCAGACCTGCCCGTCTTTATCTACCCGACCCAGGTGCAGGGCAGCGCCGCCACCGCCCAGATCGTCGCGGCCATTGCCCTGGCCAATCGCCGTGTCGAGGTGGATGTGCTCATCGTCGGGCGCGGCGGCGGCTCCCTCGAAGATCTCTGGTGCTTCAACGAGGAGGCGGTGGCCCGCGCCATTGCCCACTCCACCATCCCGGTGGTGAGCGCCGTGGGCCACGAGGTGGACGTCACCATCAGCGACTTTGCCGCGGATCTTCGCGCCCCCACCCCCTCCGCCGCCGCCGAGCTGGTGGCCCCGGACAGAAGCGCCCGCGCCCAGCGCCTGGTGCACCTGCACCAGCGGCTCACCCAGGCCATGACCCGGCATCAGACCGCCGCCCGCCACGGCTTCGTCCTGCTGCAGAAGCGGCTCGATCATCAAGATCCCAAGCGCCGGCTGGAGCAGCAGTCCCAGCGCCTGGACGAGCTCGACCGCCGGTTGCAGCAGTTGCTGGCAAGCCGCCTCCATCTGGGGGAGCGACGCCTCGCCAACCTCGAGCTGCGCCTGCAGGCCCAGAGCCCGGAGAAGCACTTGGCAGCCGGGAAGCGCCGCCATCAGCTCGCCGAGGAGCGGCTCCACGCCCTGATCGCCAGGCGCCGGGATCTAGCGAGCCACCGCCTCGCCATGCTGAGCGCACGCCTCGACGGGGTGAGCCCCCTGGCCACCCTGGGACGCGGCTACGCCATAGTGCGCACCCCGTCCGGCGAGGTGATCAGCCGAGCCGGCCAGGTGAGTGCCGGCCAGCCCCTGGTCACCACGCTTGCAGAGGGGCAGCTGCGAGTGCGGGTGGAAGAGGTCGACAACGGCTGACGAAAAACGGGGGCACAGTGGCGCCCCCGTTTTCGTCATCCCCTCTTTGCCAGGATCCGGCCGCCTGCCCGCAAGCTCACGCCAGCGAATGGCGCACGGCCTGCGCCGGATGGGCGGGGGTCGTCTCCGACCCTGCCAACGGATTGCGCTGCAGATACTCAAACAGCCCCGCCTGCAGATTGACGTTCCAGAAACGCCCCGCCAGGGTCAGCGCCAGGGTCTCCCCGGTCAGCTCGGCCAGGCCATGCTGCTGCCAGCGTTCAAAGAGCGGCAACAAATGCGCCCGCAAAGGGGATGGCAAGCGCCCGAGGACAAGCCATCCGGTGTCGAGCGCCCCGCGCAGCAGCCCGTCGAGGCGGGCATCCGGATTGGGCCTCATCACCATGCCGGGGGCGCGCACACACGCGGCCAGCGCCGCGTGCCAGGCGGCCAGATCCCGGCCATACATCAGGCCGTGGCCCAGCACGTTGCCTCCCGCTCCCGCCCCGAACGGGAGGATCTCGGCGCCCCGCTTCGCCATCTGGTTGTAGTGGCTCTGCTCGGCATCGCTTCGCCGCCAGTGGCTGCAGGAGAGCCGCTGCCATCCGGCCGCCTCCAGGGTGCTGGCGCCATGGGCATACATGGCGGCCCGTTGCTGCCCGTCCGCCGACCATCCCGCCTTGCCCCCGGCTTCGGCGCGCGCCAGGTTGGTGCCCGCCATGGGGATGAGCTGATAGAGATCCACCCCGTGCACGCCGCTCGCCATCACGTCCGCGATGTCCTGACGCCAGACGGTGTCGTCCTGACCGGGCAGGCCGAAGATGAGATCCGCGACGATGACGGCCTCGTCGCCCCGGGTCAGCGCCCCCAACCGGGCGAGCAGGGTCTCCCTGTCGTCGAAACGGCCCGCCTGCCGGCGCACCCCGGTATCGAAGCTCTGCACCCCGAACGAGAAGCGGTTGAAGCCCCCCGCCAGGGCCGTCTGCCACTTGGCGTCATCGAAACCGTTGAGCCGTCCCTCCAGGGTCAGCTCCGCATCCAGGGTCAGGGGGAAGGCGCGGATCGCCTCGCCGAGGCGCGCCAGATCGGCCACCGCCATGTCGGTCGGCGTGCCGCCTCCCACATAGACGGCCGAGAAGGGCTTGCTCTGCGCGAGCGGTGTCTTCGCCGCCCGGCTCAGCTGGTCACACAGGGCCGCCACATAGCGGCTCATGCGCGTCGGGTTGGCGCCGTTTTCGAAGAAGTTGCAGAAGCTGCAGCGCTTGCGGCAGAACGGAATGTGGATGTAGAGCGCCCGCTCCCCGGCCTCGCTCTCCCGCTGCCACCAGGCGTGCCAGCCTGCATCGTCGAGCATCAGCGGCCCCCCGCCGCCCCGGCTGGCGTGGGCAGAGGTCTTGGCGGTAAAGGCGAATCTGAGGGGATCCGGGGTCGCAAGCCCGGTCATGGTCGGGGTCAGCAGGGGTGTCATCACGAGGGGCTACCATCTGGAAATAATGCAAATGATAACGAATATCAATTGAGCCTTACTTGTGCTGGATCAAGCCCAGGGCACGGGACTCGTCTCCCCGATCCTGTCAGCCGGCAAGCCATGGGGAGTACAAGCGTCGAAGGGGCATGGGTCGGGGCGAGAGGGCCACTCCCCGCCAGGAGAGTGGTGGCACACACGCAGTCGGACTGACAGAAACGGGATCCCGGCGGGATCGTGACGCCGACGCAGGGTTGGGGGTTCAGTCGTTGCCGATGATGATGGCGACGCGGCGATTCTCCGCCCGTCCGGCGGCGGTGCCGTTGTCGGCGATGGGCGCCTCTTCACCGCGGCCGCGGATATCCAGGTTCCCTTGGGGCATCCCCACCGACATCAGGACGTCGGCCACGGACTGGGCCCGCTTCAGCGAGAGCTGCTGATTGTAGGCGGCTTCGCCGTTGGAGTCGGTGTGGCCGTCAACTCTGGCCCGGTTCAGTCCCACGCCGATGAGGGCCTTGCCGAGTCGCTCCACCACCTGACGAGTCTGGGGATTGAGGGCCCCGACATTGTTGGCAAACAACACCTTGTTGGAGATGTCCAGGGTCCAGCCCTCGTCGGTCAGGTGAAAGCCCTGCTCCTTGAGGGTGGCGACCTGCTCCGCCGTGAGCCCCTGCGGCACGCTCTGGCATGCGGCCAGCAACGTCAGCAGCAGCGCGACAAGCCCCGTTTTGATCGGGTTCAAAATGGTCATTGTTATCATCCTTACACTAATTCGGTTCAACTTCACGTGGCTCTCTTGTGCTCTCTCCCCTCCTCCTTCCGTTGTCGTTTGGCTTGATACATGGCGTCGTCGGCGCACTGCAACAGGGCGTCCGCCGTCTCCCCCTGCTCGGGATAGAGGGCAGCGCCCATGCTGATGCCCACCCCCAGATGGCGGCCGTCGCTCAGGACCACAGGGGTGCTCATCGCCTGCTGGATCCGCGCCATGACCTCATGCACCTCGCTATCTCCCCGAACTGGGGCGAGCAGGATGACGAACTCGTCCCCCCCGAGGCGACACACCAGATCCAGCGGCCTGAGCTGGTGCTGCACCCGACGCGCCAGCGCGATGAGCACCTCGTCCCCGATGCCGTGGCCCAGGTTGTCGTTGATCTGCTTGAAGCGGTCGCAATCGAGATAGATCAGGGCGAAGCGCTCCTGCTGGGTGCTGCCCGCCTGGATGGCCTGCCCCAGGCGCGCCTCGAACAGGGCGCGGTTGGGCAGGCCGGTGAGGGCGTCATGGGTCGCCCGGTGCAACAGGCTGGCGTTCTCCCGCTTCTGATGGGCCTGCCAGGCCTCCAGCTCGTCGAGCAGGGAGTTGAAGTCCTCCCCGAGCTCGTGCAGTTCGGCAATATTGGCCGCCGGCACCCGCTGCTTGAGGGCGCGCTGGCGGCTGACGTTGTAGGCGACCTCGGTCAGGGCCTTGAGGGGGGCCGTGATGGAGCGCTGCATGCGGCGCGCCACATGGAGCGCCCCGAGGATGCTGAGCAGCAGGCACACCAGGGTCGCCAGCAGGGTTTGCAGCAGGAAACGCAACAGGAACTGCCCGTGGCCGACCAGGTGCACCCGGGCTATCTCCCGGTGCTCCCGCACCATGGGCTGCACCACGGGCCCCGGCAGGATGAGGCGGGCCAGGTGCTGCTCCAGGCTGGTCCAGGGGGTGGTGATGTCCCGGCGCCAGCTCGCCAGCACCTGGCCATTGGGCAGCAGAATGCTGGCGCTGGCCACATCTTCCCGAGAGGTGATGGCCTCCAGGGCGTCCTTCGCCGCCTCCTCGTCATCGAACACCACGGCCGCCTCGGCGGTATAGCTGATGGCCCGCGCCACCAGCTTGAGGTTGTGATCCGCATAGAGGCGCAGCGCCAGCAGTGCCGTGACGGTCAGGAACAGGCCCGCCATGCAGACGGCGGTCAGGGAGATCATCATGTGGGTGCGTCCCAGGCTCTGGCGCAGGGTGAGCCTCTGGCCTGCGTACGGGATCCTCATCGCGGATCCTCGTCTGCCCGTGCGAGTTTGAGCACGGCCGGGTGCACCCGCACGCCGCTGCGGGCGAGCGCATCCAGGTTGACCCGAAAACGCACCCGCTCCCCTGCCTGCAGGCAGAAGACAGCGTCGGCGATGCACTCGCGGCTCTGCTCGCTGATGCTGAGGATGGCGTGCCCCCGCAGCCGCTCGAACAGGGAGAGGCGCTGCTCCGAGGTCAGGATCCCCAGATAGATGACGTCGCAGCGCCGGGTAAGCGCCTCGTCGTCGAACTCGTAGCGATGTACCTCCACCGGACGCCCGTTGGCCTGGCGGTCTATGGCGAGGAGCGATGCCGCGTACTCCGTCGGAGCCGTGATGCAGACCTGCAGCCGGGCAGGCTCGCTGGGCCAGCGGGTATAGCTGAGGATGTCGAGCACCGTCTGGCGCACCATGTCGCTGCGCACCTCGGCCGAGGTGGCGGCCACGGCGGCGTTGGCCAGCACCAGCATGCAGACCAGCGGCACCAGCCACGTCAATATCCGGATGAAACAAAACAACTGCATGATGCCCGCGCTTATGTTCACGCCGGCGCCGGAATGGGCCGACGCCCATGAAGGGTGTGCCTGAAGGGGAGTCGCACCGAGCTTACCAGCCGGAGGGCCGAGCCCCATCCGTATACGCACAGGGTGCGTCACCCCGTGTCGCAACGGCGCCCCCGAGGGGCAGGACAGTCCTCCGGCAGGTCGCGCCGAGGCTACTTCTTGCCAATCCCGTATTCGCGCAGCTTGTTGGCGATGGCGGTGTGGGAGACCCCGAGCCGTTTGGCCAGCTGGCGGGTGGAGGGAAATGCCGGGTAGAGCCGCTCCAGCAGCCGGCTCTCGAAGCGTTTCACCGCCTCGTCCAGCCCCCCCTCGAACCACTCGTCGATGAGCGGCATGGCATCGGCCGCCACCGGCAGATCCACGTGCTCGGGGCCGAGCTCGTCCCCTTCCAGCAGTGTCATGGCACGGTAGAGGCAGTTGCGCAGCTGGCGCACGTTGCCGGGCCAGCGGTAGGCGGTCAGGTATTCGGCCATGTTGCGGGTAAAGCGCGGGCGGGGGCGCTGCAACTCGCTGGCGAAGCGGGCGACGAACTGCTGGGCCAGGGCCATGATGTCCGCCTTGCGCTCGCGCAGCGGCGGCAGGCTGAGGCTCAGCACGTTGAGGCGATAATAGAGGTCTTCCCGGAACTTGCCCTCGTGCACCAGATCCAGCAGCTGCTTCTGGGTGGTGCAGATGAAGCGCACGTTGACCCTCACCTCCTGCTCGTCCCCGACCCGGCGGAACACGCCGTCCTGCAGTACCCGCAGAAACTTGGTCTGCAGATGGGGGGACATGTCGCCGATCTCGTCCAGCATCAGGGTGCCGCCGCTCGCCAGCTCCAGCACGCCGCGCTTGCCCTCGGTGTTGTTGCCAAAAGCGCCTGGGGCATAGCCGAACAGCTCGCTCTCGGCCACGTTGTCCGGCATGGCGGCGCAGTTGAGCGCCATGAAGGGGTGGCTGGAGCGCAGGCTGGCACCGTGACAGGCGCGGGCCAGCAGCTCCTTGCCGGTGCCGGTCTCGCCCACGATGAGCAGGGGGGCATCCTGCATCGCGAGCTTGGCCGCCTGGGCCAGCACCTCTTTCATCTTGGGGCTCTCGGCCTGCAGATGCTCGAAGCCGCCCACCTCCACCGCGTGCAGGGCGCTGAAGTGCATGCCGACCCGGCGGGCGGACTTGAGCACCACCACGGCGCCGGCCAGGGCCTGCCTGCCCTTCTCCTCGGCCACGAAGAGCGGCATCAGATCCCCGAGGTACTCCTCGCCGCCGAGGCTCAGCTTGCAGGTCTGGGGCTTGATCTCGCTCGCCTCCAGCCAGCGGGTGAAGGAGAAGCCCTTGACCAGGGAACCGAGCGCCACGCCGCGCACCTCGTCCACCGACAAGCCGAGGGTGGTGAGGGCCGCCTGGTTGGCCTGGGTCACCCGCCCCTTGCTGTCGAGGGAGAAGACCAGATCCGGCAGCGCCTTGAGCAGGGCCTCGATCTCGTGGTGCTCCCGCTCGGAGGGCATGTAGGGGATGGTCTTGACGTCGTAGACCCCGGGAATGCGGCGGATCTCCGGCATCAGGTGCTGGAAGTCGCGAAACTCCAGCTCGGGAAAGTTGAGATAGATGATGCCTGAGGTATCGATTTCGATGCCGCGCAGATCGATGTTGTGCTCCACCAGTCGGTCGAGCAATTCCCGGGTCAGGCCCAGACGGTCTTCACAGCTGACTTCAAGACGCATTCGGCACACACTTCCTAGCTAACATTCTGAATGACCGGATAATACAGACTCGATCCCGCCAGTGCGAGCGCTGCCCCATAAAAATGCGGGCCCGCCCCGTTTTCACCGGGCAGGCCCATCTTGTGCCGTGTTTTGGCGGCGATTACTTCAGCAACTCGTCGGTGCGTGCCGCCATGATGAAGTCGTTGCGATGCAGCCCACCTATCTTGTGGGTCCACCAGCTGACGGTCACCCTGCCCCACTCCGTCAGGATCGCCGGGTGGTGAAACTCCGCCTCCGCCAGCTCGCCGAGCCGATTGGTGAAGGCCAGCGCCTCCTTGAAGTTGCGAAACACGAATTCGCGCCTCAGCTGCAGCTCGCCGTTGACCACCAGGGGCTGCCAGTCGGGGATGAGGTGCATCAACTCGCCCAGCTCCTCGTCGCTCACCTTGGGGGCGTCGGCGCGGCACGCCTCGCATCGTTGACTCGCCAGTTCAGACATTCGGGACTCCTTTCATTACAGCATCGTGGGGATGGAAACGGGTTAGCTCGCCTGCTTGCCGGAAACGGGCGCAAAGCGGGGCGGACGCAGGCCGAGGCGACGGGCCTGGGCGACGGCGTCCATGATGGCCTGGGGTGCCAGACGGTAGAGGGTATCCAGGCTCGGCAGCACGAAATAGACGGGCTGCATGATGTCGATGCGATAGGGGGTTCGCAGTATTTCCAGCAGATCGAAGGGTTGCAGCTCGGGTTTGCCGGAAAGCGCGTAGGCGGTCTCGCCGATGGAGGAGAGGATACCGCCGCCGTAGATACGCAGCCCCTCGCCCCCCTGCAAGAGTCCGAACTCCACCGTAAACCAGTAGAGCCGAGCCAGAAAGACCCGTTCCTCCTTGCTGGCACCGAGCCCGAGCCGGCCATAGAGGTGGGTGAAATGGGCGAAGGCCGGGTTGGTCAGCATGGCGCAGTGGCCGAAGATCTCGTGAAAGATGTCGGGCTCCTGCAGGTAGTCGAGCTCGTCCCGGCGCCGGATGAAGGTGGCCACCGGAAACTGGCGATCCGCCAGCAGGGCGAAGAAGCGGTCGAAGGAGATGAGCGCGGGCACCGCAGTCACCGACCAGCCGGTGGCTGGGGTCAAGGCGGCGTTGATCTCGCCCAGCTGCGGGATCCGATCCCGGGGCAGCGCGAGTCGCGCCAACCCTGCCCGGTATTCGTCGCAGGCCTTGCCCTCCAGCGCCGCGAGCTGGCGTTCGATCAGGATCTGCCAGGTGCCGTGCTCCTCGTCCGTGTAGTGGACCCTGCCCTGTGCATCCGGTTGATGCGCCGTGTAGAGACTTGCCATGAATGCTTCCATCCTCTGGGTGCCGACCCCGCCCTTCGGGCGGTGACTCGCCTGCGAGCCATGGGATCATGGTAACGGTTTGCCCCCCAAAAAAGCAGCCGACCCAAGGGTCGGCTGCCGCGGACATTTGTAAATAATTTGTGACAACCACAATCGACCCCTGGCCCGCCACTCACCCCTTGTTGAGGTAGCCCGCCAGCTGGCCGATCAGCCGCTTGCGCAGCTCGCCCAACTTCGGCTTCTCGTCCGCGCTCCAGGGCAGCGGGCGACACGCCTCCATGGTGCGCAGGCCCAGACGGGCGGTGAGCAGCCCTGCCCCCACCCCCTGCGCCGCGCGGGCGGAGAGCTTGGCGGTGAGCTCGGCGCCCAGCAAGTCCATGCCCACCTCGGTCACCAGCTCGGTGGCGCCCGCATAGAGCATGTTGCGAAACACCTGGCGAATGAGGCGAATGCGGCTCCAGTAGCCGAGCTCGATGGCGTAGACGTCGGCGATGTCCTCGATCATCCGCAGGTTGCGCCACAGCATCAGCATCATGTCGACGGTGGCGAGCGGGCTCAGGGCCACCAGCACGGCGGCCTCCCCCGACCATTTCGCCACCCTGGCCTGTGCCAGCCTGTCCCGCTCGGTTAGCACCAGCTGGCTGTAGAGGGTCAGCACCTCCCGATCGCTGTGGCTCTCGTCGAGCTGGGCGAGCCAGGTGCGATACCCCTCCCGCCCCTTGTCACCACTGCGCTCGGCCAGCTGCTCGCAGAATGCCTGCCCCTGCCCGACACCCTGATGGGCGAGCAGGTCTTCGGCCCGCGAGCGCACGTCCTGCCGTTTTTTAAGGGTGCGCAGACGCAGCCATTCGCGCCCTGCCACGCCGGCCGTGCCCACCGCCACCAGGCAGCTGGCGAGCAGCCAGGCGCCGCCCCAGAACGGAGACGAGGCAAACTGATCGACGAGGAAGGTGCCGAACTGGCCCAGGGAGAGCAGACCGACCGCCCCCAGCCCCCAGGCTAGCAGGCGGTGGCGGCGGCGCGGCCTGGGGGTGAGGGCGGGCTCGACCTCGGTGAGTTCGTCCAGCGCCTCGAGACGCTCGAAGCTCGCCTCCTCCAGGCGCTGGGCGGGAGCCGGTGGCCGCTCTTCCTGCGCCGCCAGGGCGGGTTCCAGGATCACCTTGCCTTGCAGCGGTGCCGGTTTGATCTGATCGTTCATCTTGTTGTCTGCTCCTTCGGACGATGCCGGTTATTCGAGGTGATCCCCGAGCAGAAACTCCAGCGCCGCGTCGAGCCGGATATGGGGCAGCGCCTGATGGGCGCTCATGGGCAGCGGGCGAAATGCCTGAAAATCGAAGCCCTGGGTGTGCCACCACTGGGCCGGCGGTATCTGGGAGGGCACCTCCCCCGGGAAGACGAGCAGCGGCTCGCCGGCGAGGCTGGTGCCGCGAATGGCCGGGAACTCGCGGCCATTGGCCATTCCCTTGCCGACCTCGGTGGCCTTGATGGCGGCGAGCGCCAGACACTCGGTCTCTATCCCCTCGAAGCGGGCCTGACCCCGGCCGCGACTCACCAGGTGCTGCAAGAGGGAGACCAGGGGAGCGTGCTGCTCCGGGGTGACGTGATCCGCCTTGCTCGCCACGAACAACAACTTGTCGATGCGCGGGGCAAACAGCCGCCGCCACCAGTTGCTCTTGCCATAGGCGAAGCTCTCCATGATGCGGGCGATGGCCTGCTGCATGTCGCCGAAGCTGGCGGCGCCGGCATTCAGGGGTTGCAGGCAGTCCACCAGCACGATCTGGCGATCAAAGCCCGCGAAGTGCTGCTCGTAGAAGCCCTGCACCAGGTGCTGCTTGTACTGCTCGAAGCGCTGCTTGAAGGTGGCGTAGAGGGTACCATCGGCCGGGGTCCGGGCCGGGGCATCCCAGACCCAGGGCACGAACTGCAGCAGCGGCGCACCGGCATACTCCCCCGGCAGCACGAAGCGCCCCGGCTGGATGAGGTGCAACCCGAGCTCCCGCTTGCAGGCGTGCAGATAGTCGGTGTAGCGGGCCGCCAGCTCGCTGGCCGCTCGCTCCTCTAAGGGCTGATCCGCCTGCCAGCCGGGCGTCAGCCAGCCCGAGGCCAGGGCCTGCAGCTCGGGGCGGCGCAGTTGCTCCCGCACCTGCTCGCTCCACTGCTCGTAGTCGAGCTCCAGCAGCGGCAAGTCCAGCAGCCACTCCCCCGGGTAGTCCACCAGATCCACATAGAGGGTGGAGATCTCCCCCAGGTGCCGACGCACCGGGTGGCGGGTGCGATAGCGGATCTCGAGGCGCACCTCGGCCACCCCGCGGGTGGGCTCCGGCCAGGCGGGCGGCTCGCCAAACAGGGCGTCCAGGCCCCGCTCGTAGGGAAAGGTGGGGATGTGGGCGTTTTGCTGGGGCACCCGGCGGGCCCCCAGGATCCGCCCCTGGCGCTGGGCATCCCAGAGCGGCAGCCGGCCGTCGATGGCCGCGTGCTCCAGCTGGTTCACCAGCGCCGTGATGAAGGCGGTCTTGCCGCTGCGGGAGAGGCCGGTGACCGCCAGCCGGATGTGGCGATCCCGGGCCCGGTTCACCACCTCGAAGGCCTTGTGCTGCAGCACGGACCAGGAGTGTTCGAGTTTGTTGCGTATCAAGGCGGGTCTTTGTCTCCTTGTTGTCAGGTCGGGCGCAGGGGCCGCGAGGCATCACCCTCGGGCCCAGGGCATTACAGCTTGCTGAACTCCCGCTGCAGGGTGAACTCCTTGGAGGTCACCAGCTTCTCGAGGCGCTGCACCCTGGGCTCCAGGCTGTCGAGCTCACGGGCGATGCGGCCCAGGGCCTGATGGGGGGTGATCCCCGCCTGCCAGCTGCGCGCCTTCATGCGCACCTCGGCAAACTCCTCCTCCTGCTCCCCGTAGAGGGTGACCGGCTTCTTGTCGAGCAGGAACCAGGCGGCGATGTAGGCGGTGAAGGTGATGAAACCGGCGAAGATGAGGCCGCTGATGGCCAGCAGCCGCACTATCCAAGTCTCGACGCCGAAGTAGTCGGCAAGACCGGCACAGACGCCCGCTATCTTGCCCCGCTGGGGGTCACGATAGAGATTGCGTTTCTCTCTGCTCCACTGTGTCATACCCTGCTCCTCCAGCCCGGGACTTCAGCGTCCAGAATCGACTCCAACGCCCCGACCCGCTCCTGCATCTTCTCGGCACGGGCCAATAACCCCTGCAACTGTTCCCGCTCGCTGTCGGCAAGGCCTGCCCCGATCCGCCCCTTGGCACGGTAGTGCAGCACCAGCCAGATGGGGGCCACCACCACCATGAAGACCACCATAGGAACCATCAACACACCCAGCAGATCTTCCATCTGTTACTCCCCCTGTTTGCTGTCGCTCTGACCGAGTTTCTGGCGCATGGCCTCGAGCTCGCGGCTGATCTGATCGTCGGCTTCCAGCTCGGCAAACTGCTGGGCGAGCGCCTTGTCGGACTGGCCCAGATCGGCGCGGGCCTCCATCTCGTCGATGCGGCGCTCCATGCGCTCGAACTTGCTGACCACGGACTGGCTGCCGCCACGGGCCACTTGGCTCTGGACGTTGAGGCGGCTGCTGGCCGCTTCGCTGCGAATGGCCATCGCCTTCTGGCGGGCACGGGCGTCTTCCAGCTTGGCTTCCAGCTGGCGGATCTCCTCCCCCAGCTTGTCGATGCCGCTGTTCACCGCCTGCAGCTCCCGTTCGAGGGTGTCGGCGAGCTCGGTCTGCTTGCTCTTCTCGATGAGGGCGGCCCGGGCCAGATCCTCCCGTCCCTTGGTCAGGGCCAGCTCCGCCTTGCCCTGCCACTCGGCGACCCGCTCCTGATGGCGGCTCACCTGACGGCCGATCTCTTTCTGGTTGGCGAGGAAGCGGGCCAGGTTGGAGCGCTCCTTCACCAGTTCATCTTCCATCTCCTGGATGATCAGACGCACCATCTTCTGGGGATCTTCCGCCTTGTCGAGCAGGGACGTCAGATTGGAATTGATGATGTCGGCCAGGCGGGAAAAAATGCTCATGATTGTACTCCTGTGATAGGCATCGGGTTGTTTCTCCATTGACAATGGCAACTTGTGTGCCAATCTGGAACAATTATTAACTTGTTGATTTATATGGGCACTCCCGTTGACATTCAAGTGCCCCAGAAACAAGAGATGATTAAAATAACCAACTTTTGGTAAGATTAACCAGATTTTTCAACGATACAGGGGCAGGGATGACCACGGCCACGGAAAGTCTGTTGGGTGAATCCAACGCGTTTCTAGAAATCATCGAGCAGGCCTCGCGCCTCGCGCCCCTGCGCAAGCCCGTGCTGATCATCGGCGAGCGGGGGACCGGCAAGGAGCTCATCGCCCACCGCCTACATTATCTCTCGGATCGCTGGGATCAAAGCTTTGTCACCATCAACTGCGCCACCTTGAGCGAGAGCCTGCTGGAGACCGAGCTGTTCGGCCACGAGGCGGGCTCCTTCACCGGCGCCGCCAAGCGCCATCAGGGCCGCTTCGAGCGGGCCGACGGCGGCACCCTCTTCCTCGACGAGCTGGCCACCACCAGCGCCCGGGTGCAGGAGAAGCTGCTGCGGGTCATCGAGTACGGGGAGTTCGAGCGGGTGGGTGGCGCCAAGGCGCTCAAGGTGGACGTGCGACTGGTGTGCGCCACCAACGAGGATCTGCCGGCGCTGGCCGACAAGGGGCAGTTTCGCCACGATCTGCTGGACCGGCTCGCCTTCGACGTCATCACCCTGCCCCCGCTGCGGGAGCGGCGCGAGGACATCCTGATGCTGGCGGAGCACTTCGCCCACGGCATGACCCGGGAGCTGGGCTATCCGCTGTTTGCCGGCTTCTCGCGCAAGGCGACCCAGCTGCTGCTGGACTACCCCTGGCCCGGCAACGTGCGGGAGCTGAAGAACGTGGTGGAGCGCAGCCTCTATCGCCAGGGCAACCCCCAGTTGCCGCTGGCGGAGCTGGTGCTCAACCCCTTTGACTCCCCCTGGCGCCCCAATGCCACCGGCAAGACCGTTGCCGCAACCCCCGAGCCGACACAGGTAAACGGTGCCTCTGCCCCGAACCTGCCGCTGGATCTCAAGGGGGCGGTAGCGGAATACGAGATTAATTTACTCAAGCAAGCGATGCAGCAATCCCAGTATAATCAGCGCAAAGCGGCCCAGTTGCTGGCCCTGAGCTACCACCAGTTCAGGGGCATGCTGCGCAAATACCAGCTGCTCGACGGGGATGACAACAGTGGCAACCTGGAGCAGGGCTGATTGCCCAAGGCCAGGTCTGTGCGTGCTGTGCGTGTGGACTGCGCAGCGCGACGCACGCCAACCCCGATGGGAGTGCCCGCCCGGCAGGCTCCCGCAACGCGCCCGCCCCATGGCGGGCAACTTTGTCTGACAACATGGTTCCAACATGAGAATGCTCACCCCCCTGCTGATCGGTGTCCTGGTACTGGTCGGCGGCTGTCAAAAACGCGATGAGGCCTCCAAAACCGGGCTCATCTATTGCGCCGAAGGGGCTCCCCGGACCTTCAACCCACAACTGGCCAACTCGGATGCGACCCTGGATGCCAGTGCCCGCCCCCTCTACGATCGCCTGCTCGAGGTCAATGCCAACACCCTGGACATCGAGGGGGGGCTCGCCACCCGCTGGCGGGTGAGCGAGGACGGCCTCTCCTATACCCTGACCCTGCGCAAGGGGGTGACCTTCCACCACACCCCCTGGTTCAATCCGACACGCCACTTCAACGCCGATGACGTCCTGTTCACCTGGCAGCGCCTGCTGGACGAGCAGCACCCCTTCCATCACGTCTCCGGCGGCGAGTATCCCTATTTCTACGGGCTGGGGCTCAGCAGCCTCATCAAGCGGGTCTACAAGAAGGGCCCCCGGGAGGTGGTGTTCGAGCTCAGCCGGCCTGACGCCTCCTTCCTCGCGACCCTGGCCAGCGACTACGCCATCGTGCTGTCGGCGGAGTATGCGCAGCAGATGCAGGAGGCCGGCACCCCGAACCTGCTGGACAGCAGGCCCGTCGGCACCGGCCCCTTCAGCTTCAAGGAGTACCGCCACAACGAGTTCGTGCGCTACCTGCGCCATCCCGGCTACTGGGGGGGCGAGACCAGGATGGAGCAGCTCGTCTACGACATCACCCCCAAATCCTCCAAGCGGCTCGCCAAGCTGCTGACCGGTGAGTGCGACGTCATGAGCACCCCCTCCGCCAGCCAGCTGTCGGTGATCGACAAGGACTCCCACCTGGATCTGTCGGTGCAGTCGGGGATGAACGTCGCCTTCCTCGCCCTCAACACCCGCAAGGCGCCCTTCAACAAGGTGCAGGTGCGCCAGGCGCTGGCCAGCGCCATCAACGTGCAGAACCTGCTGCAGGCGGTCTATTTCGAGACGGGCCAGAGCGCCGCCAGCCTGTTGCCGCCGCTCTCCTGGGGCTACAACCCCTCCCTGCCCCAGCGCAAGCAGGATCTCAAGCTCGCTCGCCAGTTGCTCAAGGACGCGGGCTACCCGAACGGCTTCGAGATGCAGGTGCTGGTGCAACCCGGCGCCCGCCCCTACAACCCGGACGGCCTCAAGACCGCCCAGCTGATGCGCAGCGATCTCGCCAAGATTGGGGTGAGCCTCAAGATAGTGCAGCAGGCCTGGCCGGTCATCGAGACCCGGCTCGCCAAGGGGCAGTACGACAGCCTGCTCTCCGGCTGGATCGCCGACAACGCGGATCCGGACAACTTCTTCCGCCAGTTGCTGAGCTGTGCCGCCGTCGAGCGGGGCAACAACTACAGCCGCTGGTGCAGCCCGGCCTTCGATCAGCTGCTGGACGACGCTGTGACCACCCCGCAGCTCGCCTTCCGCCTGCGCAACTATTACTATGCCCAGTCCCTGCTCAACGAGCAGTTGCCGCTCATTCCGCTGGCCCATGCCCTGCGCACCCAGGTGAGTCGCAACGACATCCAGGGGCTGAGGCTCATGCCCTTCGGGGGCACCACCTTCAACCAGGCCTATCGGGAGTGACGATGACTGATACCCATCCCATCGGCGGCGGCCGTCGGCGCCCATCGGCGCAGCCGCACCTGGAGGCATAAGCATGTTTTTCTATATTCTGCGCCGCATCACCCTGCTGGTGATCACCCTGCTGGTGCTGACCCTGGGGGCCTACCTGCTGGAGTTTCGCCTCGTCACCCAGGTGCTGGACTTCTGGCACGGCTATCCTGACTTCCTGCTGCGGATCTTCGCGGGGGACTTCGGCCTCTCCAGCGTCTCGGGCCAGCCGGTGCTGGACGAGATCCGCCACTATTTCCCGGCCACCCTGGCGCTCTGTCTCGCGGCCTTCGCCATCTCGCTGCTGGTGGGGATCCCGCTCGGGACCCTGGCGGCCCTCTACCAGGGGCGCGGACTGGATCTCTCCATCATGGCCGCCGGCCTCGTCGGCTATGCCGTGCCCGTCTTCTGGCTGGCCCTGCTGATGGTGATGTTCTTCTCCCTGGATCTCGGCTGGCTGCCCTCTTCCGGCCAGATCAGCCTGCTCTACGACGTCCCCTCCATCACGGGGATCGCCATCGTCGACGTGCTGCTGAGCGAGGAGCCCTGGCGGGAAGCGGCGCTGCATGACGCCCTGCGCCACCTAGTGCTGCCCTCTCTGGTGCTGGCCGTGGTGCCCACCACCGAGGTGATCCGCCACGTGCGCAGCTCCCTCATCGACGTGATGAAGCAGAACTACATCAAGGCCGCCGCCAGTCGTGGCCTCTCCCGTCGCCAGATCGTCTGGCGCCACGGCCTCAAGAATGCCCTGCCGCCCGTACTGCCCCTGCTCGGGCTGCAACTCGGCAGCGTGCTCACCTCCGCCATGATCACCGAGGTGGTGTTCGACTGGCCCGGCATCGGCCGCTGGCTGGTGAGCAGTAT
This sequence comes from Aeromonas sp. FDAARGOS 1409, assembly GCF_019048705.1. Lineage (NCBI taxonomy): Bacteria > Pseudomonadati > Pseudomonadota > Gammaproteobacteria > Aeromonadales > Aeromonadaceae > Aeromonas > Aeromonas sp. FDAARGOS 1409. The sequence continues at coordinate 3,266,439 of NZ_CP077395.1, read as the reverse complement.
CGCCCTGCAGGACTATGCCGCCATCCGCGGCGCCTCCCTGGTGGTGGCCAGCTTCGTCATCTTCATCAGCGTCAGCACCGAGCTGCTGACCACCATCATGTATCCGGCACGGCGCAAAGAACTCTATGCACGACAAGACTGAACACAGCAGCCGAATGACACTTTTCGGCACCAGCGCCACCCGCCCAGCACCGCACGGCTCACCAACATCATGCGGTATCCGGCACGGCGCAAAGAACTCTATGCACGACAAGACTGAACACAGCAGCCGAATGACGCCTTTCGGCACCAGCGCCCCCCGCCCAGCACCGCACGGCTCACCAACATCATGCGGTATCCGGCACGGCGCAAAGAACTCTATGCACGACAAGACTGAATCCGCTGACGGCCAGGGCGGGAGCCTGCATCATGCACGATAAATCGAACATCTATCCGGAGCTCAGGATCCTCTCCCCCCTGGAGCAGACCTGGGCCTCCTACCGGCGCAACCCGCTGGCCATGGCGGGTCTCTGGTGCTTTGGCCTGCTGCTGCTGGTCACCCTCATCGGGCCCCTGGTGATCCCCTACGGCATCGACGATCAGCACAGCAACCGCCTGCTGCTCGCCCCCTCCTGGGCCAGCACGGGCAACATCGACTATTTCCTCGGCACCGACGATCTGGGCCGCGACATCCTCTCCCGCCTCGTCGCGGGCGCCCGCCTCACCTTCGGCAACGCCCTGCTGGTGGTGGTGATCGCCCTCGTCGTCGGCTCGGCCATCGGCATCCTCGGCGGCATGAGCAAGGGGGTGAAGTCGAGCGTGCTCCATCACCTGCTCGACACCCTGCTCTCCATCCCCTCCCTGCTGCTGGCCATCATAGTGGTGGCCATCCTGGGGCCTGGATTGTTCAACACCCTGATCGCCATCACGCTGGCGCTCATTCCCCCCTTCATCCGGGCGACCTACAACGCGGTCCACGCCGAGATGCAGAAGGAGTACATCATAGCCAGCCGCCTCGACGGCTCGCCGCCCCTGCGGATCATGCGCCTGGCCATACTGCCGAACATCGTCGAGACCTTGGTGACCCAGACCACCCGAACCCTGTCCGCCGCCATCCTCGACATCTCGGCGGTGGGCTTCCTCGGCCTCGGGGCCCAGTCCCCCCAGCCGGAGTGGGGCGCCATGCTGGCCGACTCCAGCGATCTCATCTACCTCGCCCCCTGGACTGTGACCCTGCCGGGCATGGCCATCCTGTTCAGCGTGCTGGTGACCAATCTGGTGGGTGAAGGCATTCGCGAAGCGCTTAAAGAAGGGAACGACTGATGCAATGTTCTATGCCGAAGAAAGGCATGCTCACCCTTGTTCTCCGCCCATTGCCGTACGGCGTGCTGGTCAACCCATCGCTGGTGGGCGAAGGGATCCGCGAAGCGCTTAAAGAAGGGAACGACTGATGCAATGTTCTATGCCGAAGAAAGGCATGCTCACCCTTGTTCTCCGCCCATTGCCGTACGGCGTGCTGGTCAACCCACCGCTGGTGGGCGAAGGGATCCGCGAAGCGCTCAAAGAGGGGAACGATTGATGATACTGCGGCTCTATACCATCAAGGACGGCATCACACCGATGCAACGCGCCGTGCCACACCCTCATGAGGAGCGCCACTGATGCCCTTGCTCGACATACGCAACCTCACCATCGAGATTGACACCCCCCAGGGCAAGGTCAAGGCGGTGGACAGGGTCAGCCTGACCCTGAACGAGGGGGAGATCCGCGGTCTGGTGGGGGAATCCGGCTCCGGCAAGAGCTTGGTCGCCAAGGTGATCGTCGGCATCCAGAAGGACAACTGGACGGTGCGAGCCGACCGGATGCGCTTCAACGACATGGACCTGCTGACCATGGCCCCCAAGGAGCGGCGCCGCATCATGGGCCGGGAGATCGCCATGATCTTCCAGGACCCCATCAGCTGTCTCGACCCCTCGGAGGAGATCGGCACCCAGCTCGAGGAGGCCATCCCCACCAGCGCCTTCGCCGGCAAGTTCTGGCAGCGCTTCCAGTGGCGCAAGAAGCGGGCCATCGCGCTCTTGCACCGGGTCGGGGTCAAGGATCACCGAAAGGTGATGCGGGCCTATCCCCACGAGCTGTCGGACGGCATGTGCCAGAAGGTGATGATCGCCATGGCGATCGCCAACCAGCCGCGTCTGCTGGTGGCGGACGAGCCCACCAGCGCCATGGAGTCCACCACCCACTCCCAGATCCTGCGTCTGCTGGACAAGATGAACAAGCTGGGCAACACCACCATCCTCATCATCAGCAACGACATCGCCGCCATCGCGAACCTGACCGACACCATCAACATCATGTACTGCGGCCAGATGGTGGAGGTGGGCACCCGGGAGCAGATCCTCGAATCCCCCCACCACCCCTATACGGATGCCCTGCTCAAGTCCATCCCGGACTTCGACAAGCTGGTGCGCCACAAGTCACGGCTCGAGACCCTGCCCGGGGTAATACCGCCGCTGCAGCACCTGCCCATCGGCTGCCGTCTCGGCCCCCGCTGCCCCTATGCCCAGAAGCAGTGCGTGCAGACGCCGCTGATGAGCAAGGTGAAGGGGCATCAGTTCAGCTGCCACTTCCCGCTGAACATGGAAGAGCCGAAGAAATGAGCCGGGGTCATCACCAGCCCATGTCCGCCCGACAAGCCCAAGGGGCATCCATGCCCCAGCTGCCGCGTCCCCCTGAACATGGAAGAATCGAAGAAATGAGCACTACCATGAGTGTCACCATCGAGGAGCCAAGCCTGTGATCGAACCCGCCCTGCTGCAGGTCAGGGGCCTGTGCAAGACCTATCAGAATCGTACCGGCCTGTTCCGGCGCCGCGCCGTGGAGGCGATCAAGCCGCTCTCCTTCGATCTTGGCGTCGGCCAGACCCTGGCCATCGTCGGGGAGGCGGGCTCCGGCAAGAGCACCCTCGCCCGTATTTTAGCGGGCATGATAGAGCCGAGCGGCGGCGAGATCGCCGTCGAGGGGCAGCCCCTGGTCCACGGCGACTACCAGACCCGCTGCAAGCTGCTGCGGATGATCTTCCAGGATCCCAACACGTCGCTCAACCGCAAGATCCGGGTCGGCCAGATCCTGGAGACGCCGCTGCGCCTCAACACCGAGATGACCGAGGAGGAGCGCCGGGAGAAGGTGATCCAGACCCTGCGCATGGTGGGCATGCTGGCGGATCACGCCCTCTTCTACCCCCAGATGCTCTCCGCCGGCCAGCAGCAGCGGGTGGGGCTGGCGCGGGCGCTGATCCTCAACCCGAAAATCGTGGTCGCGGATGAGGCGCTCTCCACTCTGGACATCTCGGTGCGCTCCCAGATCATCAACCTGCTGCTGGAGATGCAGGAGACCATGGGCCTGAGCTATGTGCTGGTGGCCAACGATCTGGGCATCGTCAGCCACATTAGCGACGAGGTGCTGGTGATGCACGAGGGCCGGGTGGTGGAGCGCGGCAAGACCCTCAAGGTGTTCGCCGATCCCCAGCACGAGGTGACCCGGCGCCTCATCCAGAACTACAACAACGAGTACCGCCGCTGATCCCCACGGCGCTCCCTCCCCCTAGCGCAGGCATAAAAAAACCCGGCTTGCAGGCCGGGTATTGCGCTCAAAAAAGTGATTGCGTCGCTCGTAGTAGGAACAGGGCAATGGTAGGCAGCCCCCGTCACCTCAACAACTGTCAGATCTGACAGGCAGTCCGCTATGGAACCTGAATTGCGCGTCCGGCGAACGGATCAGCTCGGCTTCAATCCGGCCAAAATAGGCGACTCGCTCGCTGATGTCCTCTCCCGCATACTGCTCCGCCAGGGCCAGATAGTCCTGATAGTGGCGCGCCTCCGAGCGCAGCAGGGAGACGTAGAAGCGGCCAAGCTCCTCGTCCAGATGGGGCGCCAGCCTGGCAAAACGCTCGCAGGATCGCGCCTCGATATAGGCGCCGATGATCATCTTGTCCACCACGGCGGCCGGCTCGTAGGTGCGCACATGGGCCAGCAGGCTGCGGGCGTAGCGGGAGGCGGTGACGGGGCCGTAGGGAATGCCGCGGGCCTGCATGATCTCCAGCACCTGCTCGAAGTGGTGCAGCTCCTCCTGGATGAGCCGCACCATGGGGAACAGCAGGGGATTGCGCTCCAGCTCGGCGAACACGGTGCGCTCGGCCTCGCCCATGGTGCGCTTGCCCAGGATCTCCGCCTTCTCGGGGATGGCGTCCAGCTCCCGGTAAAACGCGAGCTTGGGCAGCAGGTGGCGTTTCTCCTTGGGCAGGCAGTAGCGGCGCACCAGGCTGTGGGCGGTCAGGGCCGCCTTGTTCTCACAGTTGGCGTGATCGATGAGCAGGGTCGGCAATTGGGCGGGATCCCGCGCCATCTCCACCCACTCATCCGGGGTCTCGCAATGCAGGAATTGGCGCACGGGGGCTAACAGGTCATCCATCTGAACTCTCATCTGTTGATACGACACGCGACGCCGGGACGCCGGGGCGCTTATGCTAACGGATCCCGCAGGGCCTGCCCACCGCCATCATGATCACCCCGTCAGGCGCCTGAGAGAGTCACGGCGGATCAGGGTGCCGCTGAACGAGGGCAGTGCGTCACTCCCCCCCTCCTCCACCATGGTGATCAGGCGACTGATGGTCTCCTGGATCATCCCGGTCACCGGCATCTTGACGCTGGCAAGCGAGGGAATGACATAGGGAGCCAGGGCGATGTCGTCAAACCCCACCACCGAGACTGCATCAGGCACCGCCACGCCAGACTCGTGCAGCCGTTTGATGGCGCCGATCGCCATGTCATCGTTGCTGGCCACCAGGGCGCTGAAACGGGCCCCCCGCGCCAACAGGGTCGAGACGGCGGCCGCGCCGCAGGCGGGTGTCCATCTGCCGGGCGCGATCAATGCGTCCTGCACGGGGATGCCGTGCCGGATCAGCGCCTCGCGGTAGCCGGCCAGACGCTCGACGCCGGTGGGCGAATCCGCCGAACCGGCAATGAAGGCGATCTCCCTGTGCCCCATGGCCACCAGCGTGTCCACCACGGCCGCCGCCGCCGCCTGCTGATCCGCATAGACGCAGTGGGCAGGATGACGTGGCAAGCGCCGGTTGAGCACCATGATGGGCTGGGGATGCTGCTCGATGATCTCGTCCATCTCCTCGACGCTGAGAAAACGCGGATAGATGATGACGCCGTCGCAGCGTGAGTCGAGCAGGTACTGGATGGCCTGGCGCTCCTCGCAGGCGCTGTGCTTGCCATCCGCCAGGATGAGCTGCCGCCCCCGCTCCTCCGTCATCCGTGCCGCATGGGAGAGCAGCTCGCTGAAGTAGACGCCGTGGTAGAGGGTGTTGGTGACCACCAGCCCCAGGGTCTGGGTATTCTTGGTCGCAAGCTGCCTCGCCACCAGATTGGGACGATAGCCGCTCTCCTCGATGGCCTGAAACACCCTGTCCCGGGTCTCCTGGCTGGTATAACCATTGCCCGACAGCACGCGGGAGACCGTCGCCTTCGACACCCCTGCCCGCTTCGCCACCTCCAGCATCGTCGTCATTCTTGTCCCCCTTGCGTTCGACGGGTCGCAGTGTACTGCACCCTCGCCGGCTTGTCGTAGCAAGAATGGCGCCATGGCCCGGGTTCAGTGATCCCATTCACGGATCTGCACAATGGGGGGGCGGCCGTCTTGTGTCCCGACAGGAAACTGCGCATGCTATGTGGAACCGGTTCCACATTCAGTTTCATGCCTTCTCGCTCGCCATCAGCTGCGGCGAGCACGAGCGGGCCCACTTGGTTAAAAGGATCAACCTCGATGTCAAAGAACTATGCGGCCCTGGCCAGCACCGTCATCACCGCACTCGGCGGCGCCGACAACGTCGTCGCCGTGACGCACTGCATGACGCGGCTGCGCTTCGTGCTCAGCGACCCCGCCCGGGTCAACGGCCCTTCCCTGAAGGCCACCCAGGGCGTGCTCGGCGTGGTGCAGGCCGACAACCAGTGCCAGGTGATCATCGGCAACACCGTCTCCCACGCCTATCGCGAGGTACTGGCCCTGCTGCCCCAGGGCGGACAGACGCCGCCCCCAGACCCCGCACGTGGCTGGAGCCTGCGACGCATGGGCGCCGCCATCCTCGACGCCCTGATCGGCACCATGTCGCCGCTGATCCCGGCCATCATCGGCGGCTCCATGCTCAAGCTGCTGGCCATGGTGCTGGAGATGACGGGCCTGCTGGAGAAAGGCTCCTCGACCCTCACCATCCTCACTGTGGCCGGGGACGGCGCCTTCTTCTTCCTGCCCCTGATGGTGGCCGCCTCCGCCGCCGTCAAGTTCAAGACCAATATGTCCCTGGCCATCGCCATCGCCGGGGTGCTGGTGCACCCCAGCTTCATCGAGCTGATGGCCAGAGCCGCCGAAGGGGAGCAGGTGACCTTCGCCCTGGTCCCGGTGACCGCGGTCAAATACACCTACACCGTCATTCCGGCCCTGGTGATGACCTGGTGCCTCTCCTACATCGAGCGCTGGGTCGACCGCATCACCCCGGCGGTCACCAAGAACTTCTTGAAGCCCATGCTGATCGTGCTCATCGCGGCGCCGCTGGCCATCCTGCTCATCGGCCCCGTCGGCATCTGGATTGGCACCGCCATCTCGGGCCTGGTCTACACGGTTCACGACTACCTGGGCTGGCTGTCGGTGGCCATCATGGGGGCACTCTGGCCGCTGCTGGTGATGACCGGCATGCACCGCGTCTTCACCCCGACCATCATCCAGACCATCGCCGAGACCGGCAAGGAAGGCATGGTGATGCCCTCCGAAATCGGTGCCAACCTCTCCCTTGGCGGCTCCTCCCTGGCGGTGGCCTGGCGCACCCGAAACCCTGAGCTGCGCCAGACCGCGCTCGCGGCGGCCGCCTCCGCCATCATGGCGGGGATCTCGGAACCCGCCCTCTACGGCGTGGCCCTGCGCCTCAAGCGCCCGCTCATCGCCAGCCTCATCAGCGGCTTCATCTGCGGCGCCGTCGCCGGCATGGCCGGCCTCGCCAGCCACTCCATGGCGGCCCCCGGCCTCTTCACCAGCGTGCAGTTCTTCGATCCGGCCAACCCCATGACCATCGCCTGGGTGTTCGGCGTGATGGCGCTCTCCGTGGTGCTCTCCTTCGTGCTGACCCTGGTGATGGGGTTTGAGGACATCCCGGTGGAGGCCCCCGGCGAGAACGCTGCTCCCCAGCCCGTCGCGGCCAGCCAGGCACAGGCCACCGCCGGCGCGTGACTCCCTATCAGACATGACAAGAGGTAACCAATGTCGTTAGCAAGATTTCCCGAAGGCTTCCTGTGGGGCGGCGCCCTGGCCGCCAACCAGGCGGAAGGCGCCCATCTCGAGGGGGGCAAGGGCCTGACCACGGTGGACATGATCCCCCACGGCCCGAGCCGCATGGCGGTCAAGCTCGGCCAGGAGAAGCGCTTCTCCCTGCGGGAGGACGAGTTCTACCCGAGCCACGGGGCCATCGACTTCTATCACCGCTACAAGGACGACATCGCCCTGATGGCCGAGATGGGCTTCACCGTGTTTCGCACCTCCATCGCCTGGAGCCGGATCTACCCCAGGGGGGACGAGCGGGAGCCCAATGCCGAGGGCATCGCCTTCTACCGGGCCCTGTTCGAGGAGTGCAAGAAGCACGGCATCGAACCCCTGGTGACCCTGTGCCACTTCGACGTGCCCATGCACCTGGTGACCGAATACGGCTCCTGGCGCAACCGCCAGATGGTGACCTTCTTCACCCGCTACGCCCGCACCTGCTTCGAGGCGTTCGACGGCCTGGTGAAGTACTGGCTCACCTTCAACGAGATCAACATCCTGCTGCACAGCCCCTTCTCCGGGGCCGGGCTGGTGTTCGAAGAGGGGGAACACCAGGAGCAGGTGAAGTACCAGGCGGCCCACCACGAGCTCATCGCCAGCGCCCTGGCGACCCGGATTGCCCACGAGGTCAATCCGGCCAACCAGGTGGGCTGCATGCTGGCGGGGGGCAGCTTCTACCCCTACTCCTGCAAGCCCGCCGACGTCTGGACCGCGCTCCAGAAGGAGCGGGAGAACCTGCTGTTCATCGACGTGCAGGCCCGGGGCGCCTACCCGGCCTATGCGGCTCGCGTGTTTCGCGACAAGGGGGTGGTGCTGGTCAAGGAGCCGGGTGACGACGAGATCCTCCAGCACACCGTCGACTTCGTCTCCTTCAGCTACTACGCCTCCCGCTGCGCCGCCGCCGACATGAACCAGGGCAACACCAGCGAGGCCAATGTAGTCAAGTCCCTGAAAAACCCCTACATCGAGGTAAGCGAATGGGGCTGGGGCATCGATCCTCTGGGTCTTCGCATCACCATCAACACCCTGCACGACCGCTACCAGAAACCGCTGTTCCTGGTGGAGAACGGCCTGGGGGCCGTGGACGAGGTGAACGAGCAAGGAGAGATCGAGGACGACTACCGCATCGCCTACCTGCGGGAACACATCCAGGCCATGGGGGATGCCATCGAAGACGGCATCCCCCTCATGGGCTACACCAGCTGGGGCTGCATCGATCTCGTGTCCGCCTCCACCGGCGAGATGAGCAAGCGCTACGGCTTCGTCCACGTGGACAGGGACGACGCCGGCCGGGGCACCCTGGCGCGCAGGCGCAAGAAGTCGTTCTGGTGGTACAGGAAGGTGATCGCGAGCCACGGGGAAGATCTGGCCTGATGGCGCATCGCCCGGGCATCCCGGGTGATGTACTAATGCAGTGGAAAATAACATGGGGGCCCAGGGCCCCCATGTGTTGTTTCAGCGCGACGCGGAAAACGTTTAACTGCCTTCGTTGAAAATTTCCAGGTTGCTGGTCCCTTCCTGCCACTCGCGCACCGCCTTGTTGTCGTCGCTGCGCAGGGCATTGAGGTGGTCCAGATAACCCTGATCCACGTCCGAGGTCACGTAGTGGCCGTTGAACACCGAGGTCTCGAAGTGGCGCAGCTCGGGGTTGATCTCCCGCACCGCCGCTTCCAGATCTTCCAGATCCTGGAAGATGAGGCCGTCGGCGCCGATCAGCTTGCACACCTCTTCCACTTCCCGGCCGTGGGCGATCAGCTCGTTGGCGGTGGGCATGTCGATGCCGTAGACGTTGGGGAAGCGAATTTCCGGCGCCGCCGAGGCGAAGTAGACCTTGGCTGCCCCCGCCTCGCGGGCCATCTGGATGATCTGCTCCGAGGTGGTGCCGCGCACTATGCTGTCGTCCACCAGCAGCACCTTCTTGCCCTTGAATTCGGAGCTGATGGCGTTGAGCTTGCGACGCACCGACTTCTTGCGCTGGGTCTGGCCCGGCATGATGAAGGTACGGCCGATATAGCGGTTCTTCACGAAGCCCTGACGATAGGGCAGACCCAGGGTGTGGGCGATCTCCAGCGCCACGTCGCAGGAGGTCTCGGGGATGGGGATGACCACGTCCACGTCGAGATCGTCCCACTCCCGGGCGATCTTCTGGCCCAGCTTGCGACCCATGTTGAGGCGGGCGGCATAGACGGAGACCTTGTCGATGCAGGAGTCGGGGCGGGCGAAGTAGACATACTCGAAGATGCAGGAGCTCATCTGCGGGTTCTCCGCGCACTGCTCGGAGAAGAGCTGGCCCTGCTCGGTGATGTAGATGGCCTCGCCCGGCGCGACGTCACGCACCGTCTCGAAACCGATGGCGTCGAGGGCAACGCTCTCGGAGGCGAGCATGTACTCCACCTGGCCCTGCTCGTCGACCCGGCGACCCAGGATCAGCGGGCGGATGCCGTTCGGGTCGCGGAACCCGATGAGACCGTGGCCGATCACCAGGGAAACCACGGCGTAGGCGCCGCGGATCTGCTGATGCACCTTGCGCACCGCCGAGAAGATGTCCTCCGGGCGCAGCGCCATCTTGTCGCACAGGTCCAGCTCGTGGGCCAGCACGTTCAGCAGCACTTCGGAGTCCGAGGTGGTGTTGATGTGGCGGCGGGCCACCTTGAACTGCTGCTCCTTGAGCTCCTTGGCGTTGGTGAGGTTGCCGTTGTGAGCCAGCACCATGCCGTAGGGGGAGTTCACGTAAAACGGCTGGGCCTCCGCGGCACTGGAGCTGCCGGCGGTGGGATAACGGACGTGTCCTATGCCGATATTCCCCTTGAGCCGCTGCATGTGGCGCACTTCAAACACATCCTTCACCAGACCGTTGGCCTTGCGTTGCCGGAAGTTTCCACTGTCAATGGTCACGATCCCGGCGGCATCCTGTCCCCTGTGCTGCAACACCGTCAAGGCGTCGTAGAGGGCCTGATTGACGGGGGTGGTGCCAACTATACCGACAATACCGCACATGTCTTTGCTACCTCGATGTCACTGTACCTGTTGAAGAAAACTGGACGAGTTCATCATGAACCCGAAGAACCACTGGATCACCGGCTTGAACTCGGGAACCAGCCTGGATGCCGCCCACCAGTCGCTCTGGGAGAGGCTGGTGAAGGTATCCATGAAAAACAGCAGGGCGCTGACGATCAGCACCCCGCGAATGGCGCCAAAACAGACCCCCAGCACCCGATCGGTCCCGGAGAGCCCCGTCTTCTCCACCAGCAGGCCCACCACATAGTTGACCACGCTGCCGAGGATCAGGGTCGCCACGAACAGGGCCGCGATGGCGAGGCCGTTGCGCACCATGGCGTCGGAGAAGGAGGTGAAATAGACGGCGAGATCGGGATAGAAGCGGCTGGCAATGAAAAAGGCGACGAACCAGGTGACGAGGGACATGGCTTCCTTGAGGAAGCCCCGCACCAGGCTGATGAGGGCGGAAAAACCGACGATGCCCATGATGGCGTAATCAATCCAGACCATAGAAAAAGATGTCCTGCGAAATTGCGGCGCAGTCTAACAAAAACGATTGCGCAATGCTTGATAAAAATGTGTTAAACGCACGACGGGCGTGCCGGGACGGCGATGGGGCCCCGCTCACGCGGCCGGCGCCAGAATGCACAACGCCATGGCAAAGCCATGGCGTTGTCGTCTGCAACGAGCGCTTACCCGATGTGGGTCAGGCCGCCCATGTAGGATTGCAGCGCCGCCGGAATGGCGATGCGGCCATCTTCCTGCTGGTAGTTCTCCAGCACCGCCACCAGGGTGCGACCCACCGCCAGGCCGGAGCCGTTCAGGGTGTGGATCAGCTGCGGCTTGCCGTCGATGCGCACGCGAGCCTGCATGCGGCGCGCCTGGAAGTCGGTGCAGTTGGAGACAGACGAGATCTCGCGGTAGGTGTTCTGGGCCGGCAGCCAGACTTCCAGATCGTAGGTCTTGGCGGCGCAGAAGCCCATGTCACCGGTAGAGAGCGCCATCACGCGATACGGCAGCTCCAGCAGCTGCAGCACCTTCTCGGCGTGGCCCACCATCTCTTCCAGGGCATCCCAGGACTTCTCGGGGTGCACCAGTTGCACCATCTCGACCTTGTCGAACTGGTGCATGCGGATGAGACCACGGGTGTCGCGGCCATAGGAGCCCGCTTCGGAGCGGAAGCAGGGGCTGTGGGCGGTCATCTTGATGGGCAGTTCCTGCTCGTCGAAGATCTCGTCGCGGGCCATGTTGGTGAGTGGCACTTCGGAGGTCGGGATCAGGGAGAACTTGCGCAGCTTGCCCTCGTCTTCCCCTTCCCCCTCGATACCGGTGTTGAAGAGATCCTGGGAGAACTTCGGCAGCTGGCCGGTGCCATACAGGCTGTCCGGGTTGACCAGATAGGGCACGTAGCACTCGGTGTAGCCGTGCTGCAGGGTGTGCAGGTCCAGCATGAACTGGGCCAGGGCGCGGTGCAGGCGGGCAATCTGGCCCTTCATCACCACGAAGCGGGCGCCGGAGAGCTTGACGCCGTTCTTGAAGTCGACGCCCTTGGCCGCTTCACCCAGATCGATGTGATCGCGCACCGGGAAGTTGAACTCGCGCGGGGTGCCCCAACGGCGCACTTCCACGTTGTCGTTCTCGTCGCGGCCCACCGGGGTGGTGTCGCTCGGCAGGTTCGGGATGGCATCGGCAATCCCCTTGAGCTGGGCCAGCAGGGCGTCCAGCTCGACCTTGCTGGTCTCGAGCTCGTCGTTGATCTTGGTCACCTGGGCCTTGAGCGGGGCCACATCCTCGCCACGACGGGCAGCCTCACCGATGGACTTGGAGCGGGCGTTGCGCTCGGCCTGCAGCTCCTGGGTACGGGACTGCAGATCCTTGCGTTTCTCTTCCAGAGCGTTGACCGCCGCTACGTCCAGAACGTAGCCACGTGTCGCCAGACGAGCGGCAGCTTCATCGATGTCGCTGCGCAGATATTTGGGATCCAGCATGGTTTACCTACTTTTTTTAATGGGATCTGGGCCCGGGTCGTCGTGACCGGGCCGGGAAACAGATCCGGAAGTTAACATCGGTTGGCACACCCCTGTCGTCTTTTGCATCGGGCCAGCAAGATGGGGCCTTCGAAATCAAGAAGATGGCACCAGGCCAAGACAAGCGGGGTCAGACGGGCAGTGTAGCAGACCGCCCCCCCGCCCGAACAGGGACTATTGCGGTCGTTTTGCCCTGTTTTCCGGGGGATGGCGACCCCGATGGAATCGGTTGGCCAATTAACGCACAATCGGTCCGGCCGGCCAGGCGCAGACCGCTCGTAGCGGGCCGAACCCGGCCCTTGCCGCTATTTTTCCCGCCGCTTCGGGCTCTGCCTGTCCAGCTCGCGCAGGTAGTCGAGCTTCTGGCCGATCTGCTTCTCCAGGCCCCGTTCGGTGGGCTGGTAGTAGTGCTTGCCGGCGAGCTCGGGCGGAAAGTACTCCTCCCCCGCCGCATAGGCCCCCGGCTCGTCGTGGGCGTAGCGATACTCGGCGCCGTAGCCGAGCTCGCTCATCAGCCTGGTGGGGGCGTTGCGCAGGTGCGGCGGCACCTCGAAGTCCGGCAGGGTTTTGGCGTCCGCCAGCGCTGCCTTCCAGGCGGTGTAGACCGCATTGCTCTTGGGCGCGCAGGCGAGGTAGACGATCGCCTGGGCGATGGCCCGCTCCCCTTCAGCCGGCCCGATACGGTGGAAGCAGTCCCAGGCCGAGAGAGCCACCTGCATGGCGCGGGGGTCGGCGTTGCCCACGTCTTCCGAGGCGATGGCCAGCAGCCGGCGCGCGATGTAGAGGGGATCGCAGCCGGCGCTCACCATGCGGGCATACCAGTAGAGGGCGGCATCCGGCGCCGAACCACGGATGGACTTGTGCACCGCCGAGATGAGGTCGTAGAAGTGATCGCCGCCCTTGTCGAAGCGCGCCACGTGCTCCCCCACCACGGCGGCGAGCAGGGCGCTGTCGATCTGCTTGTGGCCGCTGCCGTCGAGCTCCGCCATGTCTGCCAGGAGCTCAAGATAGTTGAGGGACTTGCGCCCGTCCCCGTCCACGGCTTTTGCCAGCGCCTCCTTCACCCCGGGGGCGAAGGTGAGGCTGGGGTCATTGAGGCCGCGGGGATCGGTCATCGCCTGATCGATCATGGCGAGGATGTCCTCCTCCTCCAGCCGTTTGAGCAGATAGACCCGGGCCCGGGAGAGCAGCGCGTTGTTGAGTTCGAACGAGGGGTTTTCGGTGGTGGCGCCGATGAAGGTGATGGTGCCGTCTTCGATGTGGGGCAGGAAGACATCCTGCTGGCTCTTGTTGAAGCGGTGCACCTCGTCCACGAACAGGATGGTGCGCACCCCGCGCCAGCCGTTCTCCTTCGCCTTGTCGATGGCGGCGCGGATCTCCTTGATGCCGGAGGTGACGGCGGAGAGCCGCTCCACCTCCGCCTGGCAGTAGTGGGCCATCAGTTCCGCCAGCGTGGTCTTGCCGGTGCCGGGCGGACCCCAGAGGATCATGGAGTGGCAGTGGCCGGCCAGGATCGCCTTTCGCAGAGGCTTGTCGGCCCCCAGGATATGCTGCTGGCCGATGTACTGATCCAGGGTCTGCGGCCGCATGCGGGCCGCCAGCGGTCGAAAGTCAGCGGAAAAGTCCAGCGACAGGTTGCTCATCGGCGTGGCTCGCTTGGGGTGATGCGGGTCATCAGCGCTGGTCGTCCAGCGCGACCCCCTTGGGGATCTTGAACACGAACTCGTTGCCCTTGAGCACCGGCTTGCGGTTGAAGTTGCTCAGGGTGAATTCGCTCCACTGCCCCTGGGCCTCCTTCACGTCGAAGCGGCTGATGTTGTTCTGGCGATCAAACGTGATGCGGAAGGAGGCGATCAGCTCGTCCTGGCTGCGGCTGGTGACGGTGTAGACATCCCCTTCCTGGGTCACGTCGTAGTTCTTCCAGAGGCTGTTGTTGTTGCCGGCGATGAGCACGAAGGGGGTGTTGAGCACGGCGTCCTTCATCTTGAGAGCGGTCACCTGCTCGACGAAGGGATCATAGACCCAGACGTCCTTGCCGTCGGCCACGATCAGGCTCTCGTCCGGGGAGGTGGTGTGCCAGTTGAAACGGTTGGGGCGCTGCACCAGCAGGGAGCCGCTCGCCTTTTGCAGCTCCTTGCCCTTGCTGTCATAGACGGTCTGAGCAAACTTGGCGGAGAACAGGCTCACCCCTGCCAGCTTCTGCTTGAGATCGCTGGCCGTATCGGCCCACACCTGGCTGCTGGCGACCAGCAGCACGGAACCCATCAACAGTTGTTTTTTCATCAGGCTCTTCATAAAGACGTTCTCGATAAAAGGCCACGCCCGCAGAGGGCATGGCCAGGATGATGTGAGGCTTAATCGCGCACCGGCGGCGGTGCCAGCACGTCGCGCTGGCCGTTGCCACCTGGGGCGCTGACGATGCCCTGGTTCTCCATCTGCTCGATGAGACGGGCCGCCCGGTTGTAGCCGATCTTGAACTTGCGCTGCACGCTGGAGGTGGAGCCGCGGCGGGATTCCACCACGAAGGCCACCGCCTCGTCGAACAGGGGATCGAGCTCCTCGTCGCCACCGCCGCCGTAGTCGCCGCCACCGCCCTCGCCGTCCGACTCGCCGGAGAGGATCTCGTCGATGTAGTCCGGCTCGCCGCGCAGTTTCCAGTCCGCCACCACCTTGTGCACCTCGTGGTCATCGACGAAGGCGCCGTGGACCCGGGTCGGGTTGGAAGTACCGGCCGGCATGTAGAGCATGTCCCCCATGCCGAGCAGGGATTCGGCCCCCCCCTGATCCAGGATGGTGCGAGAATCTATCTTGCTCGACACCTGGAAGGAGATCCGGGTCGGGATGTTGGCCTTGATGAGGCCGGTGATCACATCCACAGACGGGCGCTGGGTCGCGAGGATGAGATGGATGCCAGCCGCCCGCGCCTTCTGGGCGATGCGGGCGATGAGCTCTTCCACCTTCTTGCCGACGATCATCATCATGTCGGCGAACTCGTCCACCACCACTACGATGTGAGGCAGCTTCTCGAGCTCCGGCGGCATCTGATCCATGGAGTCGCCCGGACGCCACAGGGGATCGAGCAGGGGATCGCCCGCCTCGATGGCGGCCAGCACCTTGTCGTTGTAGCCCTTGAGGTTGCGCACCCCGACCGCGGACATCAGCTTGTAGCGGCGCTCCATCTCGCCCACGCACCAGCGCAGGGCATTGGCGGCATCCTTCATGTCGGTCACCACCTCGGTCAGGAGGTGCGGGATCCCCTCGTAGACCGAGAGCTCCAGCATCTTGGGGTCGATCATGATGAAGCGCAGATCCTCGGGGGAGGACTTATAGAGCATGGAGATGATCATGGTGTTCACCCCCACCGACTTGCCCGAGCCCGTGGTACCGGCCACCAGCAGGTGCGGCATCTTGGCGAGGTTCACCACCACGGGCTCCCCCGCGATGTCCTGGCCCAGCCCCATGGTCAGCGGATTGCGGCTGTCGCGAAACGCCTCGCAGTCCAGGGTTTCACGCAGGTAGACGGTCTGGCGCACCCGGTTGGGCAGTTCGATGCCGACATAGGTCTTGCCGGGGATCACCTCCACCACCCGCACGCTGCTGGCGGAGAGGGAACGGGCGAGATCCCGCGACAGGTTGGTTATCTTGCTCGCCTTCATGCCCGGCGCCAGATCCAGTTCGAAACGGGTGATGACGGGGCCCGGATAGACACCGACCACCTTGGCCTGCACGTTGTAGTCGGCGAGTTTCGCCTCCACCAGCCGGCCCATGCGCTCCAGCTCGTCCTTGCTCATCATCTGGGTCTTGGCAGGCGGCCTGTCCAGCAGCTCGATGCTCGGCAAGGGAGCCAGACCGGGCTGGGGACGGCGCTTGGCCTTGACCGGCGCCGGGGCGACCGGTGCCTCGGGTTCATCGTCCCCCTCGGCCCAGGGCAGATCGAGGTCGTCCTCATCCTCCTGGCTCACCACGGGGCGCTGACGGCCGCTGGCCACGCGTTTGCCCTTGGGGGCCGGGGTCTCGTCCTCATCTTCGTCGTCAAACTGCGGCTCGAACTGGAAGGTGTCCTCGTCCAGCTCCGGCAGCCACTCGTCAGCTTTTGTCTTTTGAGCCCGATTTTTAGCCTTGGGATTGCGCGTCCAGCTGCCGTGGGGCTCGTCTTCGTCGTCCTGGTCGAAGGCGCCCACGCCCCCTTCCAGCAGGGGATCCGGTCCCTCATAACGGGGCTGACGCCAGCCCCCGGTCAGCCAGCGCCCCAGGGTGGTGGGGAAATGGTAGATGGCGCTGACGCTGCCGGTGCAGGCGGCACCGATCCGCTCGACTATGGTGAGCCAGGACCAGCCGGTGAACAGGGTGATGCCGGTCGCCACGAAGCAGAGCAGCATAAGGTTGGCTCCCACCCCGCCGAACAGCGGCACCACGGCGGAGGCGATCACGTCACCCACCAGGCCGCCGGCGGAGAAATTCTGCAGGTCGTTGAAGTTCATGCTGGCGATGGCGGACATGCCGAGCACGGTGAGGATGAAGCCGATGATCCGCACCGACAGGGTGAGATAGTCCACCTCCAGCAGCTTGCTCGGCCGCCAGAACAGGCTCCAGCCAAGCAGCACCGTCAGCGGCGGCACCAGGTAGGAGAACGCCCCGAAGGTAAACATGGTGATGTCGGCGAGCCAGGCCCCGGCGCTGCCTGCCAGGTTCTTCACCTCCCCCTGCCAGGAGGTCTGGGACCAACCGGGATCGGCGGGGTGATAGGTCAACAGGGCAAGCAAGAGATAGGCAGCCATCAGGGTGATGGCGATCAAGACGGCCTCGAAGATCCGTTGTGTACCTGATAAAGGAGTAAACAGCTTTTTATCGGCCAAACTCCGGCTCCTTTGTGAAAACATGAATGCGGGATAGGGGGCCTAGTATCCCTGAAAAGCCCACCGGTTGTCAGCCAGTGCCTGAAGGCGGGCCGTGAAACAGCAATAATGAAGAAACGAGCGGACCGGCCGCTCGTTTCTGACTATCGTGACTCGTCATGGAACGAGCAAGTCACAGCACAACCCCGCTTATCGGGTGCTGATCACCAGACGACTGCTCTGTTTGACCTCTTCCATCACCACATAGGTGCGGGTGTCGTTGACGCCGGGCAGACGCAGCAGGGTTTCCCCCAGCAGGCGGCGATAGGCGGACATGTCGCTGACGCGGGTCTTGAGCAGATAATCGAAATCACCGGACACCAGATGGCACTCCTGGATCTCCTCGAGCACCTGCACAGCCTTGTTGAACTGTTCGAACACGTCGGGGGCGCCGCGATTGAGGGTAATTTCCACGAATACCAGCAGAGACGCGTCCAGATAATGAGGGTTCAGAATGGCGGCATATCCTTCGATATAGCCTTGTCGCTCCAGGCGACGAACCCGTTCCAGACACGGTGTGGGACTCAGGCCAACTCGTTTGGACAACTCAACGTTCGAAATCCTGCCATCCTTTTGCAGTTCATTCAGAATGTTGCGGTCAATCCTGTCCAAATCCTTTAGCCGACTCTTAGCTTCCATCATTTAATTCCATCCTTTGGCTATTTTTTGGTAAGAATCACCAGTCATTTTATAATAATGGTCACAAATCCTGTCAATACCTGAATATACTAGGCGCAAATGTCGCTTAACATCTAGGCAACATAAACCACCAATCGATAGACGAGGGATAGCATGATTATCGGTGTACCTAAGGAAATAAAAAACCATGAATATCGCGTAGGCATGGTTCCGGCCAGTGTACGTGAACTGACAGCACGAAACCATACCGTTTTCGTCCAAAGCGGCGCAGGAAATGGCATTGGGTTCAGTGACGCAGATTATCTGGCTGCCGGAGCCGAGATCCTGGCCTCTGCGGCAGACGTTTTCGCCAAGGCGGAGATGATCGTCAAGGTCAAGGAGCCCCAGGCGGTCGAGCGCGCCATGCTGCGTCCGGGCCAGACCCTCTTTACCTACCTGCACCTGGCGCCAGACCTGGCCCAGACCCGGGAGCTGGTGGACAGCGGCGCTATCTGCATCGCCTATGAAACCGTCACCGACGGCCGTGGCGGCTTGCCCCTGCTGGCCCCCATGTCGGAGGTGGCCGGACGCATGTCTATTCAGGCGGGTGCCCAGGCGCTGGAGAAATCCCGCGGCGGTAGCGGCGTGCTGCTCGGCGGCGTGCCCGGCGTGGAACCGGCCAAGGTGGTGATCATCGGCGGAGGCGTGGTGGGCTCCAACGCAGCCCGCATGGCCATCGGCCTGCGTGCCGACGTCACCATACTCGACAACAACATCGATACCCTGCGCCGTCTCGACAGCGAGTTCCAGGGCGCCGCCAAGGTGGTCTACTCCAACCGCGAGACCCTGGAGCGCCATCTGCTGGCGGCAGACCTGGTCATCGGTGGCGTGCTGGTACCGGGCGCCACTGCGCCAAAACTTGTCAGCCGTGACCACATTGCCCGCATGAAGCCGGGGTCGGCCATCGTGGACGTGGCCATCGATCAGGGCGGCTGCGTCGAGACCTCCCATGCCACCACCCATGAGGACCCCACCTTCATCGTCGACGACGTGGTGCACTACTGCGTGGCCAACATGCCGGGCGCCGTGGCACGCACCTCCACCGTGGCCCTGAACAACGCCACCCTGCCCTTCATCATCAAGCTGGCCGAACAGGGCTATCGCAGCGCACTGCTAAGCGATCCCCACCTGCGGCACGGCCTGAACGTGATGGCGGGCAAGATCACCTGCAAGGAGGTCGCCGTGGCCCACAACCTGGCCTACACGGATCCCCTGACCCTGTTGAACTGATCGCGTCCCCGCGAGGGGAGGTAGATGAGTGAAAACCCGCCCGCGATGGGCGGTTTTTTTTTATGCCTGCCATCCCCCCTGCCCCTCAC
The DNA here is from genome assembly GCF_019048705.1 of Aeromonas sp. FDAARGOS 1409. NCBI lineage: Bacteria > Pseudomonadati > Pseudomonadota > Gammaproteobacteria > Aeromonadales > Aeromonadaceae > Aeromonas > Aeromonas sp. FDAARGOS 1409. The sequence goes on along the minus strand of NZ_CP077395.1, from coordinate 3,247,173 downwards.
TTTGGCGATTGTCCCAATCGATGCGCCGGCCTTTGACCGCGGATCACGAATTACCTACAATCGCGCAAACTCATCACGTCTCGGAAATCACATCATGAGCCAAGTCACTCACAGCAAACTGCTGATCCTGGGATCCGGCCCGGCAGGTTACACCGCGGCCGTCTATGCCGCCCGCGCCAACCTCAATCCCCTGCTCATCACCGGCATGCAGCAAGGTGGCCAGCTGACCACCACCACCGAAGTGGAAAACTGGCCGGGGGATGCGGAAGGGCTGACCGGCCCGGCCCTGATGGAGCGCATGAAAGAGCATGCGGAGAAGTTCGATACCCGCATCCTCTTCGATCACATCAATGAAGTGACGCTGACCGAACGCCCCTTCCGCCTCAAGGGCGACAACGGGGAATACACCTGCGATGCGCTGATCCTCGCCACCGGCGCCTCCGCCAAGTACCTGGGGCTGCCCTCCGAAGAGGCGTTCAAGGGCCGCGGCGTCTCCGCCTGCGCCACCTGTGACGGCTTCTTCTACCGCAACCAGGAAGTGGCCGTAGTCGGCGGCGGCAACACCGCCGTGGAAGAGGCGCTCTATCTGGCCAACATCGCCAAGAAGGTGCACCTCATCCATCGCCGCGACGAATTCCGCGCCGAGAAGATCCTGATCAAGCGCCTGCATGACAAGGTCGAGAGCGGCAACATAGTGCTGCACACCCACCAGACTCTGGACGAAGTGCTGGGGGACGACATGGGCGTGACTGGGGTGCGTCTGCGCAGCACCCGGGATCACTCCACCTCCGAGCTGCCGCTGATGGGAGTCTTCATCGCCATCGGCCACCAGCCCAACACCCAGATCTTCGAGGGCCAGCTGGCCATGGAGAACGGCTACCTGAAGGTGCGTGGCGGCCTGGAAGGGTTTGCGACCCAGACCAGCATCCCCGGGGTGTTCGCCGCCGGCGACGTGGCCGACCACGTCTATCGTCAGGCGATCACCTCGGCCGGGACCGGCTGCATGGCGGCCCTCGATGCCGAGCGATATCTGGACGCCCAGTAACCATAAAGATATAAAGGGCATGCCAACCGGCATGCCCTTTTCTTTTTAAGGAGCAGAATGAAACGGAAAATCATGATTGTGGAAGACAGCCTGACGGTTCGCCGCATGCTGACCCAGGCCATTGCGCAGCAGACCGGGCTGGAAATCGATGCGTTCGACACCCTGGAAGGGGCACGCGACTGTCATGGCGAAGAGTACGTGGTCGCCCTGGTGGATCTCACCCTGCCTGACGCCCCCGGCGGGGAAGCCGTCAACGTACTGCTGGCACGCGGGTTGCCGGTGGTGATTCTCACCGCCGACATCAGCGAGGAGAAGCGGGAGGCCTGGCTGGAGGCCGGGGTGCTGGACTACGTGATGAAGGATTCACGCCACTCCCTGCAATACGCCGTCAGCCTGGTGCACCGCCTCTACCTCAACCAGGCCATCGAAGTGCTGGTGGTCGATGACTCGCTCACCTCCCGCCATCGCACCGCGGCCCAGCTGCGCAAGCAACTGCTGCAGGTTCACGAGGCCAACTGTGCCCGGGATGCCCTGGCCCTGCTCGAGCAACATCCCGCCATCCGGCTCATGCTGGTGGACTACTACATGCCGGAGATCGACGGCATCAGCCTGGTGCGGATGCTGCGCGAACGCTACAGCAAGCAGCAGCTCGCCATCATCGGCATCTCGGTGTCGGACAAGCACGGCCTCTCGGCCCGTTACCTCAAGCAGGGGGCGAACGACTTTCTCAACCAGCCGTTCGAGCCCGAGGAACTGCAGTGCCGGGTCAGCCACAATCTGGAGGCACTGGAGCAGTTCACCAGCATTCAGGAGTCGGCCAATCGCGACTACCTGACCGGGCTCTACAACCGGCGCTACTGGTTCAACGAGGGACAGAAGTGGTTCGAGGAGCATCAGCGTCAACAGGCGCCGCTCGCCCTGTGCGTGCTGGACGTGGATCATTTCAAGCAGGTTAACGATCACTGGGGCCACGCCATCGGCGATCAGTTGCTCTGCCACCTGACCCGGCTGCTCACCCAGTTCTTCCCGGATGCCATGATAGCCCGCTTCGGCGGCGAGGAGTTCGCCCTGATGGTGCCCCACTGCTCCGTCCCCGTGCTGCTCAAGCGGCTGGAGGGATTGCGGCAACAGATGCGCCAGCAACCGTTGTCACGGGAGACACCGCTGTTTGTGCGCGCCAGTTTTGGCGTCATCAATGTCGGGCGGCTCTCCATGGACGAGGCGCTCTGCGAGGCCGATCGCCAGCTGTATCAGGCCAAGAACACCGGGCGCGACAAGATAGTCGCCCAGAACGCCTGACAACGCCTCACGAAAGACACTCCGTGTAGTTCCGCCCGGCGCCCCTTGCGGTGGCCGCCGGGTCATTTTCCTTCCCCAGGGCTCCCTGCCCACCGAGTCGTCAGTAAGTCTTGTCGACCCGCACCCCATCGTTGAAATAGAGGATGCGCACCTTGTCTCCCTGTGCAAACACCATGGCCGGATCGTAATCCTGGATCACGTTGATGAGCCTGTCCTGATCGCTCCTGATCAGGAGTTCCACCAGCTTGTTCTCCACCACGCTGCCCCCGGACTGGTAATGTTGCACCGCGGCCGCCCCCGCCAGCGCCCCGACGGCAGTGGCAATCTCACGCCCGTGGCCGCCGCCAAACTGATTGCCGAGCAGGCCGCCGAGCACGGCACCTCCCAGGGTCTTCCAGCCGGTATGCTCGGACTCCACCACCTGGCGCTGGGTGATGTTGCGCACCGTATCGACCTGGCCAAAGACCACCTGCTCCACCGGACGCGCCGTGTTGCGCTCATACACGGCGCCCCAGGCGGGTGCCGTGACAAAGCCAAGCAAGCTGGATACTATCAGGATAATGGCCTTCATCTATGAACCTCTGCCTTATGTCTCGCTATCTTACCGAACTGGATGATGAGCTGTGCTGGTTTCCCTCCCCCAGCCATGCGCTGGAAGAGCCCAACGGGCTGCTGGCGATAGGGGGGGATCTCTCCCCTGCTCGATTGCTGGCAGCTTACCACAGCGGGATCTTTCCATGGAATGAACCCCATCAGCCATTGTTGTGGTGGTCACCGGACCCCAGGGGAGTCATCGTGCCCGACGAACTCCACATAGGCCGCAGCCTGCAGAAGTGCATTCGCCGCACGTCCTTCGAGGTGTTCATCAATCGTGCCTTCGACGAGGTGATCGCGGCCTGCGCCGCCCCTCGTCGCGGTGCCAGCGGCACCTGGATCAGTGCCCCCATGATCGACGCCTATCGGCAACTGCATCGGCTCGGCCATGCTCACTCCGTCGAGATCTGGCAGGATGATCGGCTGCAGGCTGGGCTCTATGGTCTCTCCCTTGGCCGCCTCTTCTGCGGTGAATCCATGTTCAGCCGCATCGACAACGGCGCCAAACTGGCCATGGTGGCACTCTGCCGCCATTTCGCCCACCATGGCGGCGCCCTCATCGACTGCCAGATGCAGAACCCTTTTCTGGCCACCCTGGGGGTCCAGGAATGGCCCAGACACCGCTTTCTGGCCACATTGGCAAACCTGACCCGGCAACCACTGCGGGACGGTTGCTGGCAACCGAGGAGAATCAGCCTGTGAGTGAAGAAGTGATCCTCAAGGTAGGCCTGACCCCCCGGCATCCTTGCAGCTACCTGGGCCACGAGCAGGAGCAACTGCTGGTGCTGATGGACCATGAGCTGCTCAATGCCGCAGGCTATGAGCGGCTGCTGACAGCCGGATTCCGGCGCAGCGGCAACGACATCTACCGCCCTCACTGCCCGGCCTGCAGCGCCTGCCAGTCCCTGCGCATCCACAGCGAACGCTTCGTACCCAGCCGGAGCCAGAAACGCATCCGCCAGCTGAACCGTGACCTCGAGCTGGTGCTGAGCTACGACGACAAGCCCGAGTATTACCAGCTCTATGAGCGCTACATCCGCGAGCGCCACCGGGATGGCAGCATGTATCCGCCGAGCCGTACCCAATATAAAGGCTTTTTGCACTGCGACTGGATGCCGCCTCTCTACATGGAGATACGCAAGGAGGGACGCCTCATCGGGGTGGCGACCACGGATCTGCTCCCCCATTCCCTGAGCGCCATGTATACCTTCTTCGATCCCGATTATGCCGACCGGTCGCTCGGCACCTTCGCCATCCTGAGCCAGCTGGAACTTGCCAGGCGCACCGGTCGCCAGTGGCTGTACCTGGGCTATCTGGTGGAGGAGTGCCGCAAGATGAATTACAAACGCCAATACCTGCCCCACGAGTTGCTGGTGCAGGGAGAATGGAAAAAATTCGACGCCAAGCCCGAGTAAACTTTACACATAGCCTTAAATCCGGCATGATCCAGCGGTTTTTTGTTGTGGCTTATCAAGAGGATTCAATGGCTAAAGAAGACAGTATTGAGATGCAGGGTACCATTCTCGAAACCTTGCCCAATACCATGTTCCGTGTGGAACTGGAAAATGGTCACGTGGTTATCGCTCATATTTCCGGCAAGATGCGCAAAAACTACATCCGTATCCTGACTGGAGACAAAGTAACGGTGGCTCTGACTCCGTACGATCTCTCCAAGGGACGTATTGTTTTCCGCTCTCGCTAAGCCAGGAATTCAGCAAAAAACCCCAGCCTCTCGGTTGGGGTTTTTTGCTATTGCTGGCACTCGCACAGGTTAGTGGGATACAGCTTCAACGTTGACCTGAAAATCAAAGCTGAGGCTGTTGTTCACCAGTTCGACTCTCACCACACCGCCATCGACCAGTGAACCGAACAGGATCTCGTTGGCCAGAGGCTTCTTGAGGTGTTCCTGAATGACCCGTCCCATGGGTCTGGCTCCCATTGCCCGATCATAGCCCTTCTCGGCCAGCCAGTGGCGCGCCTCCTCCGATACCTCGAGCGAGACGCCCTTGGCGTCCAGCTGAACCTGCAGCTCGACGATGAACTTGTCGACGACCTGATGGATCACCGCCATGTCCAGATGATTGAACCAGATGATGTGATCCAGCCGGTTGCGAAACTCCGGGCTGAAGGTCTTGTTGATCACCGCCATGGCATCGTGGCTCATGTCCTGTTGCTGGAAGCCGATGGACTTGCGCTGGGTCTCCTGCACCCCTGCGTTGGTGGTCATCACCAGGATCACGTTGCGAAAATCGGCCTTGCGCCCGTTGTTGTCCGTCAGGGTGCCGTTGTCCATCACCTGCAGCAGCAGGTTGAACACGTCCGGGTGCGCCTTCTCGATCTCGTCAAGCAGCACGACCGAGTGCGGGTGCTTGAGCACGGAGTCGGTCAGCAGGCCGCCCTGCTCGAACCCCACGTAGCCGGGAGGCGCCCCGATCAGGCGGGAGACGGTGTGACGCTCCATGTACTCCGACATGTCGAAACGCAGCACCTCGACCCCGAGCGCCTTGCCCAGTTGCTGGGTGACCTCGGTCTTGCCCACCCCGGTCGGGCCGGCAAACAGGAAGCAGCCGACGGGACGGCGCTCGTTGCCAAGGCCGGAGCGGGACAGGCGGATGGCATCGGTCAATACCGTGATGGCCTTGTCCTGGCCGAACACCACCATCTTGAGGTTGCGCTCCAGGTTCTTCAGCACTTCCTTGTCGGAAGAGGAGACGGACTTTTCGGGAATGCGGGCAATCTTGGCAACGATGGCCTCGATTTCCGGCACATTGATCACCTTCTTGCGCTTGCTGACCGGCAGCAGGCGTTGCCCAGCCCCCGCCTCGTCGATCACGTCGATGGCCTTGTCCGGCAGGTGGCGATCATTGATGTACTTGGCGGAGAGCTCCACCGCGGCACGGATCGCCTTGACGGTATAGCGCACGCCATGGTGAGACTCATAACGGCTCTTGAGCCCCATCAGGATGCGGGTCGTGTCATCCAGGCTCGGCTCGACGATGTCGATCTTCTGGAATCGACGGGCCAGGGCACGGTCTTTCTCGAAGATCTGGGAATATTCCTGGTAGGTGGTCGAGCCTACACAGCGCAGCAAGCCATTGGAGAGCAGCGGCTTGATGAGGTTGGCCGCATCCAGCTGGCCGCCGGAGGCTGCCCCTGCCCCTATGATGGTGTGGATCTCGTCGATGAAGAGGATGGCCCCTTCCTGGCGCTCAATCTGCTTGAGCAGCACCTTGAGGCGCTTCTCGAAGTCACCGCGGTATTTGGTCCCCGCCAGCAGGGAGCCCATGTCCAGGGAATAGATGGTGCTGCCCGCGATCACCTCGGGCACATCGCCCTTGACGATGCGATAGGCCAGCCCCTCGGCGATGGCTGTCTTGCCCACCCCGGCCTCCCCCACCAGCAGCGGGTTGTTCTTGCGACGGCGGCACAGCACCTGAATGGTGCGGTTGAGCTCCTGATCGCGGCCGATGAGCGGATCGATACGCCCCTCCAGTACCAGCTGGTTGAGGTTGGTGGCAAAACTCTCGATCTGGGCGGAAGAGACCTCATCGTCGGACTCGGCATTGCCGCCACCACTCTCGGGCTTGCTGTCTTTGCGCACCCCGTGGGAGAGGAAGTTCACCACATCGAGTCGGCTGACTTCGGCCTTTTTCAGGAAATAGGCCGCCTGGGACTCCTGCTCGCTGAAGATGGCGACCAGCACATTCGCACCGCTCACCTCGGTGTTGCCGGAGGACTGGACATGGAACACGGCCCGTTGCAGCACGCGCTGGAAGCCCAGGGTCGGCTGGGTTTCCCTGTCTTCATCATCACGGGGAATGAGCGGGGTCGTTTGATTGATGAATGCGCGGATCTCCTTGCGCATCTGCTCCACGTCCGCACCACATGAACTCAGCGCCTCATGGGCTGAGCTGTTATCCAGCAGGGCTAACAACAGGTGCTCGACGGTCATGAATTCGTGGCGCTCGTCACGGGCCAGCTTGAAAGCCTCGTTCAGCGTCTTTTCTAGATCTTTGTTCAACATAGGCACCTCCCCTCAGTACAGCAACAATGCGGTGTCGTTATCGCCATCAAGTCATCAGCTTCAAGCCTTTTCCATGGTACATAGCAGTGGATGTTCGTTGTTACGTGAATAGGTGTTGACCTGGACCACCTTGGTTTCGGCAATTTCGGCGGTAAAGGTGCCGCAGACTCCCTTACCACTATAATGCACGCTCAGCATCACCTGAGTGGCCTTCTCCAGATCCATACCAAAGAACCTTTGCAGCACCTCCACCACGAACTCCATCGGTGTGTAGTCATCGTTGTTCAGGACAACCTTGTACATGGGTGGCGGTTGCAGCTTCGTTTTCTCTGCTTCTGCAATCTCTTCATTAGCAAAGAGTTCTTTCTGCTTGCTCATAATTGTGCTTTGGTACCTCTAGATTACTACCGTCTCGTTCTCGATTGTCAATAGACTTGTTAACCAGATCACATCGGTTGTTAACAACTTCTTGACTCGCTTAAAAGTTGGACTAGATTGGTTACTTGCTAATCGGCGCCCGTCTGCTATGGGGTCATGCCCTAGTTATATAAGGCCGGCGCAGGTTACTCAACGACTTCAGGGTAATCAATAAAAGGATGTAGATGTATGGCAACCGGAACAGTCAAGTGGTTCAACAACGCAAAAGGATTTGGGTTTATCTGTCCGGAAGGCGGTGGTGAAGATATCTTCGCTCACTACTCCACGATTCAAATGGAAGGTTACAAGACCCTGAAAGCGGGTCAGGCAGTCAATTTTGAACTGCAGCAGGGGCCGAAAGGAAATCACGCCTCTGTCATCGTGCCAAACGAAGCACAGAACATGTAAGAGTCAGACTGGATAAATTGAAAAACGGCATCCTGCAGGGATGCCGTTTTTTTATTGGCCTTGCCGCCTCACACAACAAGAAAGGCCAGGCCTTCCTTGCTGTGCTTCGGGGACTTGCTCGCGGCCTATGCTCAGCGGGCCAACAGGATGTTGAGCATGCGGCGCAGCGGTTCGGCTGCGCCCCACAGCAGCTGGTCGCCCACGGTGAAGGCGGCCAGGTATTCCGGCCCCATGTTGAGCTTGCGCAGACGACCCACCGGGATGCTGAGGGTGCCGGTGACGGCGGCCGGGGTCAGCTCGCGGGCAGTGATGTCGCGATCGTTGGGGATCACCTTGACCCAGTCGTTGTGGGCAGCCAGCAGGGTTTCGATCTCGGCCAGCGGCACATCCTTCTTCAGCTTGATGGTGAACGCCTGGCTGTGGCAGCGCAGGGCGCCGATGCGCACGCACAGACCATCAACCGGAATGGCGGCGTCTTCTAGCCCAAGGATCTTGTTGGTCTCGGCCTGGCCCTTCCACTCCTCGCGGCTCTGGCCGTTGTCGAGCTTGGTGTCGATCCAGGGGATGAGGCCGCCGGCCAGCGGCACGCCGAAGTTGTCCACCGGTAGGGTGCCGGAGCGGGTCTTCTCGGTGATCTTGCGCTCGATGTCGAGGATGGCGGAGGCGGGATCCGCCAGCTCCACCGCCACTTCATCACGTAGAAGCCCCATCTGGGTAACCAGCTCGCGCATATGGCGCGCGCCCCCGCCGGAAGCCGCCTGATAGGTGGCCACGCTCACCCACTCCACCAGATCGGCCTTGAACAGACCGCCCAGGGCCAGCAGCATCAGGCTGACGGTACAGTTGCCGCCGACGAAGGTCTTGACGCCGTCATCCAGCGCCCGCTCGATGACGTCACCGTTGACCGGATCCAGGATGATGACCGCGTCCTTCTCCATGCGCAGGGAGGAGGCGGCGTCGATCCAGTAGCCCTGCCAGCCGGCGGCTTTCAGGCGCGGATAGACATCCTTGGTGTAGTCGCCGCCCTGGGCGGTGATGATGACGTCCTGTGCGGCCAGTGCCTCGATGTCGAAGGCATCCTGCAGGATGCCGGCATCGACGCCGAAGTTGGGGGCGGCCTCACCGGCCTGGGAGGTGGTGAAGAAGGTGGGTTGAATGCGGGCAAAATCCTTCTCTTCCTGCATCCGGCTCATCAGGACCGAACCCACCATGCCACGCCAACCGACCAAACCTACTTTTTTCATAATGTCCTACCCTGGATAGCTGCTATAGAAACCGTGTGTTGCACCCGTGCCCCTCGCCCGGCGCAGGCCGTTTACAAGGTGTTCACAAAATATGGGTTGCGAAGAATGTGTCTGTCCACATTACGGATTGTGACGGCGGGCGCAAGTCGAATTGCGCAATATTCTGTGCCGTTCGTTGCAATATCCGCCAGCCTGGCCGGCCTGCGAGCGGCCGGTTGGCATCCCGCCACGACTTGGGGCATCATTGAGACCGACCGGCAGCCCCGCTGCCCCTCGGGGACGACCCCGAGGCCTCCTGATGCGCAGGGACGACCCTGCTCCCTGCGGAACCTGCCTTATGTCCTGGTTGCTCCTGCTGTTGGCCGGCCTGTTCGAGGTCGCCTGGGCCATCGGCCTCAAGTACACCGACGGCTTCAGCCGCCCTCTCCCCACCCTACTGACCCTGAGTGCCATGGCCGTAAGCGTGCTGCTGCTCGCCATGGCGGTCAAGCAACTGCCGCTCGGCACCGCCTACGCGGTCTGGACCGGCATAGGCGCGGTCGGCACCGTGCTGATGGGGATCTGGCTGTTCAACGAGCCGGCCACCCTTGCCCGGGTGCTCTGCCTGCTGCTGATCATCGGCGGCATTCTGGGGTTGAAGCTGATCGGTTGAGCCGCGGCGCTGCCCACGAAGGAAAACTCGAAAAACCACAACAAGCCGCGGGCGGTCAAAGCAGACCCCCGCGGCTTGTGAGAGACATCTCTCTTACCAGTGAGCGGCAAGAGAAGCGCTGGTCATGCCCCACCAGGCTCACCTATCAGGGTTCTCTCGATCCGGGCCTGCGGCATCATCTGCAGCAACCCCTCGATCAACCGATCTCCGGCCTGGTGCAACGCAGCCAGCGGCATGGATGGCAGGCTCTCCAGGATGAACCACATCTGCCCGCACTCCACACTGAGCCGGGTACGGACCCCCTGACGCCAGTTCCAGCGGCGACAGGTCACCCCTCTGTCGTCCCGCCACACCACTTCCCCGGGCTCAGGCCTCTCCTGGGCTGGCAGCCCTTCCTTTATGGTGTCAAAGCGTTCGCTGCCATCGGCGATCACCAAGCGGGGCTCCCCTTCATAGGCCGCCAGATTTTCCCCACCCACAGGAATGGCATATTCGATGCTCACCGCGTTGTAGAGATCGACCACGGGATCGATGCTGGGCATGACGCCATCGCGCAGCACCCGCTTGCGCAGTGCCTGCGCCGAACAGGGGGTACGCTGGGGTTTGGCACCAAACGACTTGAACACCTCGTCCCAGGCAGACAGATGCGCCTGAGCCCAGGGTGCCTCCCCTGCCTGCACGGCCTTGCACGCCCGCGCCAGGGCGGCGGCGCCGACCTCGGGGTGCGTCACCCCAGGAGTCTCCACCAAAATACTGAGTGCTCTGAATCCGGACACCAGGTGGGCGACGTCAGGGGCAATACGGGGGATCATGAAGGACATGGCGACTCCCGGTCAGCAAACGATGACCAATAACGAGAAAACACGGGGTGGCGAGGGGCAGCCCTCGCCACCAGACGAGGCGCCATGATGGAAGAAGCCTTCACGCAATCAAATCGACTTTCTCTTAAGGCACTTCAGAAAAACTGATGTGCCTCCCCCTTAGCGATGAATCCATCATCACCCTGGCGCCGTGCAAGCGCGCGACGCGACCGCATTGCCCTGGCCGCTTTCCCCGTCACTCATGCTATTATCTGCGTCCAAACATGAGCCCATAAGAATCAGGATATTGTGATGACCGACCACACTTTTATTCCCGGCAAGGACGCGGCGCTGGAAGACTCCATCGAACGCTTCCAGACCAAGCTGCAAGCCCTGGGGTTTGATATCGAGGAGGCCTCCTGGCTCAACCCCGTGCCCAACGTCTGGTCCGTGCACATCCGGGACAAGGAATGCTCCCTCTGCTTCACCAACGGCAAGGGCGCCAGCAAGAAGGCGGCACTGGCCTCGGCCCTTGGCGAATATTTCGAGCGTCTCTCCACCAACTACTTCTTCGCCGACTTCTATCTGGGGGAACAGGTTGCCAATGGCGACTTCGTCCACTACCCGAACGAGAAGTGGTTCCCCATCGAGGGGGCTCAACTGCCCGCCGGCCTGCTCGACCCCTTCACCCGCAAGTTCTACAACCCGGACGGAGAAGTGACCGCCGACATGCTGGTGGATCTGCAATCAGGCAACGAGGAGCGTGGCATCGTCGCCCTCCCCTTCGAGCGCCAGTCCGATCACCAGACCGTCTACATCCCGATGAACATAGTGGGCAACCTCTATGTCTCCAACGGCATGAGCGCCGGCAACACCAAGACCGAGGCCCGCACCCAGGGTTTGTCCGAGGTGTTCGAGCGCCACGTGAAGAACAAGATCATCGCCGAGGCCATCAGCCTGCCGGAGATCCCGAGCGAGGTCATCGCCCGCTACCCCGGCATCAAGGCTTCCATCGATGCGCTGGAGGCCGAAGGCTTCCCCATCTACAGCTTCGATGCCTCCCTGGGTGGCCGCTATCCGGTCATCTGCGTGGTGCTGCTCAACCCGAGCAACGGCACCTGCTTCGCCTCCTTCGGCGCCCACCCGCGCTTCGAAGTGGCCTTCGAGCGCACCGTCACCGAGCTGCTGCAAGGCCGCAGCCTCAAGGATCTGGACGTCTTCGTGCCGCCGTCATTCGACAACGAGCAGGTGGCAGACCACCACAACCTGGAGACCCACTTCATCGACTCCTCCGGCCTCATCAGCTGGGATCTGTTCAAGCAGGAGTCCGACTTCGAGTTTGCCGACTGGGACTTCCGCGGCAGCTCCCAGGAGGAGTTCGACCACCTGATCGGCATCTTCCACGAGCTGGAGCAGCCGGTCTATATCGCCGATTACGAACACCTCGGCGTCTATGCCTGCCGCATCCTGGTGCCCGGCATGTCCGACATCTATCCGGTTGAAGATCTGCTGCTGGCCAACAACACCATGGGCGCCCACCTGCGGGAAACCATACTGGCGCTGCCGTCGCTTAAGTGGGACGCGGAGCAGTACATGGCGCTGTTCGATCAGCTGGATGAAGAGGGTCACGACGAGCGGACCCGGGTGCGCGAGCTGCTCGGCATCGCCGCCGCCAAGGGCACCGCCCTGCACACCCTGCGCGTGGGCGAGCTGAAAGCCATGCTGGCGCTGGCCGCCGGTGAGCTGGAGAGCGCCCTGGATCTCATCGACTGGACCATGGAGTTCAACCAGTCGGTATTCCCGGCCGATCGCGCCGCTTACTACCGCGCCCTGCGCGCCTGCGTCGAGCTGTTCCTGGACGAGGATCGCGACCCCGAGCAATACCGCCCGGTATTCGCCCGCATGTTCGGGGAAGAGACCCTGGCGCAGGCCTGGGCCAATGCCCGCGGCGAGGCGCGCTTCCACGGTCTGGAAGCCGCCGACCTGTCACTCTCCCAGTTCCCGCTGCACCAGAAACTGCTGGCCGCTTACGAGAAATTGCAAAAAGCCAAACGAATCCATACCTGGAACTGATATGCTAGTGTGACGAAGGGGCCTTATGGCCCCTTCTTTTTTATGGTCTACGCTTTGGCTGGCCTTTATTCAAAGATGAAATAAAAGACAAAAAATACCTCTTAGGGGGTTGTTAATTTGATGCCCATGGTGCAGGGGTTCCGCAAAGGTGCCTTGCCGGTACTTTTTTAGAGATGCCGTTTATAAGTTCTTAAAAATCAGAATATTAATAAATGCTTCACTTCTGTTTCACCTGAAACCTGGTGTAAAGAGAAGCTTCCGGACGACGAAAAATCCTGTAGTAAAATTACATTCACAATCTGTAATTCTTGATCGGAGTCAATTTTGGGGATCTGCCCCTTTGTTATGATTTCCACAGGCAAAATATGCAGGTACATGAGAATTGAAAGCAGAATCACCCTTTGATTGTCTCAAGCCCGAAGCCATCGCCGCACTGGCCGAAGACATTACCTATGCCAAGGCCACCAAGCCCGCATACAAGACTATTCCTCTGGCCATCACGGCAGGCGCCTTCATCGCCATCGCCTTCGTCTTCTATATCACCGTCACTACCGGCTCAAGCGGCATGTCCTGGGGTATGGCCAAGCTGGTCGGTGGTCTCTGCTTCTCCCTCGGCCTCATCCTCTGTGTGCTGCTCGGTGCCGAGCTGTTCACCTCCACCACCCTGACCCTGGTGGCCAAGGCGGCCAATCGAATCAGCTGGGCCCAGTTGCTCAAGAACTGGGGACTGGTCTACTTCGGCAACCTCATCGGCGGACTCATCATCGTCGGGCTCATCATCATGTCGGCGGAATACACGGCGGCGGATGGCCAGTGGGGGCTGAACGCCATGAAAGTGGCCCAGCACAAGATCCACCACACCTTCTTCGAGGCCGTGGCCCTCGGCATCCTCTGCAACCTCATGGTGTGTCTCGCCGTGTGGATGGCCTTCGGCGCCCGCAGCGCCACCGACAAGGTGATGGTGATGCTGCTCCCCGTCGCCATGTTCGTGGCCTCCGGTTTCGAGCACAGCATCGCAAACATGTTTATGATCCCGGTCGGTATCGCCATCCACAGCGTCGCGAGCCCGGAATTCTGGCAGGCCATCGGCCAGGATCCGGCGACCTTTGCCGACCTGACCGTGTCCAACTTCGTCCTGCACAACCTCATCCCTGTCACCATAGGTAATATCATTGGTGGTGGCGTAATGGTTGGGCTGACTTACTGGTTTATCTTCCGTCGCCATCATTAAGGATGGCGGCAGACACATAAATACCTTGAGAGGTAATGAAAATGGCAGAACTTAACGAACAGTTCCAAAAAGCATGGGAAGGCTTCGCAGCCGGTGAATGGCAGACCTCTGTCAACACCCGTGACTTCATCCAGAAGAACTACACCCCGTATGAAGGTGACGAGTCCTTCCTGGCTGGTGCGACCGAAGCCACCACCAAGCTGTGGGACAAGGTCATGGAAGGCATCAAGATCGAGAACCGCACTCACGCGCCGGTCGATTTTGATACCGACCTGCCCTCCACCATTACCGCTCACGATGCCGGCTATATCGACCAGAGCCTGGAGCAGATCGTCGGTCTGCAGACTGACAAGCCGCTCAAGCGCGCCATCATCGCCAACGGCGGTATCAAGATGGTCAAGACCTCTTGCGAAGTGTACGGTCGCCAGCTTGACCCCATGGTCGAGAAGATCTTCACCGAGTACCGCAAGACTCACAACCAGGGCGTGTTTGACGTTTACACCAAAGACATCCTGAACTGCCGCAAGTCCGGCGTCATCACCGGTCTGCCGGATGCCTACGGCCGTGGCCGTATCATCGGTGACTACCGTCGTGTTGCCCTGTATGGTATCGACTTCCTGATGGCCGACAAACTGGCCCAGTTCAAGTCCCTGCAGGCCGACCTGGAAAACGGTGTCAACCTGGAAGCCACCATCCGTCTGCGCGAAGAGATCTCCGAGCAGCACCGTGCCCTGGCACAGATGAAGGTGATGGCTGCCAAGTACGGTTGCGATATCTCCGTACCGGCCAAAAACGCCAAAGAAGCCGTCCAGTGGACCTACTTCGCCTACCTGGCAGCAGTCAAGTCCCAGAACGGTGCCGCCATGTCCTTCGGTCGTACCTCCAGCTTCCTGGACATCTACATCGAGCGTGATCTGAAGAAAGGCCTGATCACCGAGCAAGAAGCCCAGGAGCTGATGGACCACATGGTCATGAAGCTGCGTATGGTTCGCTTCCTGCGTACCCCGGAATACGATTCACTGTTCTCCGGCGACCCGATGTGGGCTACCGAGACCCTGGCTGGTATGGGCGTTGATGGCCGTACCCTGGTCACCAAGAACAGCTTCCGTATGCTGAACACCCTGTACACCATGGGCCCGTCCCCCGAGCCGAACCTGACCATCCTGTGGTCCGAGAAGCTGCCGGTCGGTTTCAAGAAGTACTGCGCCAAGGTATCCATCGAGACCTCTTCCGTTCAGTACGAGAACGACGACCTGATGCGTCCGGACTTCAACAACGATGACTACGCCATCGCGTGCTGTGTGTCCCCGATGATCGTCGGCAAACAGATGCAGTTCTTCGGTGCCCGTGCCAACCTGGCCAAGACCATGCTGTATGCAATCAACGGTGGTATGGACGAGAAGCTCAAGATCCAGGTCGGTCCGAAGACCGAAATGGTCACCTCCGAGTACCTCGACTACAACGACGTGATGGACAGACTGGATCACTTCATGGACTGGCTGGCCAAGCAATACGTCGCCGCGCTGAACATCATCCACTACATGCACGACAAGTACAGCTACGAAGCCTCTCTGATGGCGCTGCACGACCGTGACGTCTATCGCACCATGGCCTGTGGTATCGCCGGTCTGTCCGTAGCCGCTGACTCCCTGTCTGCCATCAAGTATGCCAAGGTCAAGCCGGTACGTGATGCCGATGGCGTCTCCATCGACTTCGAGATCGAAGGCGAGTACCCGCAGTTCGGCAACAACGACGCTCGCGTCGATGACATCGCCTGCGACCTGGTCGAGCGCTTCATGAAGAAGATTCAGAAGCTCAACACCTACCGCGGCGCCGTGGCGACCCAGTCCGTGCTGACCATCACCTCCAACGTGGTGTACGGCAAGAAGACAGGTAACACCCCGGATGGTCGTCGCGCCGGTGCGCCGTTCGGCCCGGGTGCCAACCCGATGCACGGTCGTGATCAGAAGGGTGCCGTTGCTTCCCTGACTTCCGTTGCCAAGCTGCCGTTCGCCTACGCCAAAGATGGTATCTCCTATACCTTCTCCATCGTGCCGAATGCCCTGGGCAAAGACATGGAAGCCCAGAAAGCCAACCTGGCCGGCCTGATGGATGGTTACTTCCACCACGAAGCCAACCTGGAAGGTGGTCAGCACCTGAACGTCAACGTGATGAACCGTGAAATGCTGCTGGACGCCATGGAAAACCCGGAGAAATATCCGCAGTTGACCATCCGCGTATCCGGTTATGCCGTTCGCTTCAACTCCTTGACCAAGGAACAACAGCAAGACGTCATCACCCGTACCTTCACCGCCTCTCTGTAATAGAGTCTCGGTGAACAAAAACCGGCGCCCAGGCGCCGGTTTTTTTATGCCTGCTCACCCTGGCCTGCCGACTAGGAGGCTGAGAGGCATCTGTTCTTTTATCCCTTCCCCATTATCAAGGGGAGGCAGGGAGGAAGCTGCCTTTCACTCAGCCACGGGATGCTGCGAGGACCAGGATGAGAGTCACAACCCTGTTCGTCGTCGTGACCACTGAATGCCACAGGGGCAGAAGAGTCTCCTCCCCTGCCCCTGTGGCAAATAGATGCTGTGGATGACCTGAGCAGCCGCTTAGCTGGCCCAGGTGATGATATGGTCGGCCCAGTCACCGGCATAGGCTTCGTGCACCACCTTGCCGCGTACCGACTGGCCGGCCTGGTGCATGGCGCTGCGGTTGCCGGTGATGAGCGGATGCCACTCGGGCAGGCTCTGCCCTTCCGCCAGCAGGCGGTAGGCGCAGGTCGAAGGCAACCAGTTGAACTCGGCGATCTTGTCGTGGGTGATCTGCAGGCAGTCCGGCTCTTTTTTGAAGCGGTTGACGTAGTCGGAGCACTGGCAGGTCTTGGTATTGAGCAGGTTGCAGGCCACGTTGGTGAACACCAGCTCCTCGGTGTCCTCGTCGATCAGCTTGTTCAGGCAGCACTTGCCGCAGCCGTCGCACAGGGACTCCCACTCGGCCATGGTCATCTGCTGCAGGGTCTTTTCCTGCCAAAAAGGAGTTTGCATAGAAGGCTCGCTAAATACACTGACAAGCGCGTGGTTATACGCCCTATGGCCCGATTTTTCAAGGCAGAGGGTCAAGCCCAACACCCATCGGCACTAAGCCTGCGCAGGCTGGGTTGACCGGCGCCGACATCCAAAGTGGTACAATGGATCCACCTTTAATCATTTCATCGCATTTTTTGGCAAATTTGCCATGACGTTCTTGCCGTTGATTTCATAAGAGATCCCCATCAGCAAGCCTCAAACGACTAGGGTTAGTGTCACCGCGGGTGCATTGTGACCCCTCAACAGGAACTAAACTGATAACTCGAAGTCCAGCCCATTAGCTGGACAGAGGACGTTGTCATGAAAACGTTGAAACTTGCATTGCTGATAGCGGCATCGCTATTGCTCACGTCCTGCTCCTCCTCGGTGATCCCGGGAGAAGCACCCGCAGCTGGAGGTGCCCTCCCATCAGGAGGAATGGAGCCTGCTTACGGCAAGGGAGGAGGTCGCAACAACTTTGCCGCCACCATGCCGCAGCATGGTCAGCAGGACATCTCTGTTTTAACCGAATAAGTGCACAGCCCTGGCCGCTTCCCCGGGGCCTCTTCCACCCGCACTTCAGGCAATGATCCATCGAACCGGCGTTTGCACTCTCATTCCGGCCCCATGCAGGTCGAGCTCCACCGATAGAACGAGGCATGATATCTGTTGGCACCCAGCGGCATGGAAACCCAGGACCATAAAAAATGCCGGCCCCAGGGCCGGCATTTTTCTCTCGGTGAGAATGGGCTAGAACATCTTACCAGCCGGTCACTTCACGCAGGGCCTTGCCGATATCGGCAAGCGACCGTACGGTTTTCACGCCGGCATCTTCCAAGGCGGCAAATTTCTCGGCCGCTGTGCCCTTGCCACCGGCGATGATGGCGCCCGCATGACCCATGCGCTTGCCAGCCGGGGCTGTGACACCCGCGATGTAGGAGACCACCGGCTTGGTGACGTGGGCCTTGATGTAGGCAGCCGCGTCTTCCTCGGCGTTGCCGCCGATCTCGCCGATCATCACGATGGCTTCGGTCTGCGGATCGTTCTGGAACATCTCGAGGATGTCGATGAAGTTGGAGCCCGGGATGGGGTCGCCACCGATACCGACGCAGGTGGACTGGCCGAAACCCTCGTCCGTGGTCTGCTTGACCGCTTCATAGGTCAGGGTGCCGGAGCGGGAGACGATGCCCACCTTGCCCGGCTTGTGGATGTGGCCGGGCATGATGCCGATCTTGCACTCACCCGGGGTGATGACGCCCGGGCAGTTCGGCCCGATCATGCGCACGCCGGTTTCCTGCAGTTTCACCTTGACGTCCAGCATGTCCAGGGTCGGGATGCCTTCGGTGATGGTGACGATGAGCTTGATGCCGGCATCGATGGCTTCCAGGATGGCGTCCTTGCAGAACGGGGCCGGAACATAGATGACGGAGGCGGTGGCGCCGGTGGCTTCCACGGCGTCACGGACGGTGTTGAACACCGGCAGGCCCAGGTGGGTGGTGCCACCCTTGCCCGGGGAGACGCCACCGACCATCTGGGTACCGTAGGCGATGGCCTGCTCGGAGTGGAAGGTACCCTGACCGCCGGTAAAGCCCTGGCAGATCACCTTGGTGTCTTTGTTGATCAGAACGCTCATTATTTGGCCTCCGCTGCTTTTACCACTTGCTGAGCTGCGTCAGTCAGACTCGTTGCGGCGATGATATTGAGGCCGCTGTCGGCCAGTTTACGGGCACCCAGTTCGGCATTGTTGCCTTCCAGACGCACCACCACGGGCACCTTCACCCCCACTTCCTTCACAGCACCTATGATGCCTTCCGCGATCATGTCGCAGCGCACGATGCCGCCGAAGATGTTGACCAGCACGGCTTGTACCTTGCTGTCGGACAGGATGATCTTGAAAGCCTCGGTCACGCGCTCCTTGGTGGCGCCGCCGCCGACGTCCAGGAAGTTGGCCGGTGAGCCGCCGTGCAGGTTGACGATGTCCATGGTACCCATGGCCAGGCCCGCGCCGTTGACCATGCAGCCGATGTTGCCGTCGAGCGCCACATAGTTCAGCTCCCACTGGGCGGCGTGCGCTTCGCGGGGGTCATCCTGGGACGGATCGTGCATCTCGCGCAGCTTGGGCTGGCGATACAGGGCGTTGGCGTCGATGTTGATCTTGCCGTCCAGGCAGTGCAGGTTGCCCTTGTCGGTGATGACCAGGGGGTTGATCTCCAGCAGGGCGAAGTCGCAGTCCAGGAACATCTGGCCCAGACCCATGAAGATCTTGGTGAACTGCTTGATCTGATCTCCGACCAGACCCAGCTTGAAGGCCAGCTCACGGGCCTGATAGGGCTGCGGGCCTACCAGGGGATCGATGGCGGCCTTGTGAATGAGTTCCGGGGTTTCGTGGGCGACTTTCTCGATCTCCACGCCACCTTCGGTGGAGGCCATGAAGACCACGCGGCGAGAGCCACGGTCAACCACGGCGCCCAGGTAGAGCTCCTTGGCGATGTCGGTGCAGGATTCAACCAGGATCTTGGTGACAGGCTGACCGTTGGCGTCAGTCTGGTAGGTCACCAGGTTTTTGCCGAGCCAAGCTTGCGCGAAGGCGCGGATCTCGTCCTTGCTCTTGGCCAGCTTGACGCCACCCGCCTTGCCGCGGCCACCGGCGTGGACCTGGCACTTGACGACCCAGGTGTTGCCGCCAATCTTGTCGGCCGCTTCGGCCGCTTCCTGCGGGGTAGCGCAGGCATAACCTTCGGAGACCGGCAGGCCATACTCGGCAAACAGCTGTTTTGCCTGATATTCATGCAGATTCATAGATGCTCTATCCGTGTTGTAGGTATTTCCGTCCGGGGCTCGTGTTTCTCAATCCCCTGTGAATGGGGGCCTGGGCGGCCCCTCGTTATCTTTCAGTCAGTTGCTCAGACATCCAGCAGCAGACGGGTCGGATCTTCCAGCAGCTCCTTGACGGAGACCAGGAAGCCCACGGACTCGCGGCCGTCGATGATGCGGTGATCGTAGGAGAGCGCCAGGTACATCATCGGCAGGATCTCGACCTTGCCGTCGACGGCCATGGGACGGTCCTGGATCTTGTGCATGCCCAGAATGGCGCTCTGGGGCGGGTTGATGATGGGAGTGGACATCAGGGAGCCGAACACGCCACCGTTGGTGATGGTGAAGTTGCCGCCGGTCAGTTCGTCCACGGTCAGCTTGCCGTCACGGCCCTTGCCGGCCAGATCCTTGATGGCCTTCTCGATGTCCGCCAGGCTCATGCTGTCGCAGTCGCGCAGCACCGGGGTCACCAGACCGCGGGGGGTGGAGACGGCGATGCTGACGTCGAAGTAGTTGTGGTAGACGATGTCGTCACCGTCCAGCGCCGCGTTCACTTCCGGGTAGCGCTTGAGGGATTCGACCACCGCCTTCACATAGAAGGACATGAAGCCGAGCTTGATGCCGTGCTTCTTCTCGAAGATCTCGCCGTACTGCTTGCGCAGCTTCATGATGGGCGCCATGTTGATCTCGTTGAAGGTCGTCAGCATGGCGGTGGTGTTCTTGGCCTCCAGCAGACGCTCGGCGATGCGCTTGCGCAGACGGGTCATGGGCACGCGCTTCTCGGTGCGACCGGCCAGGGGGGCAATGGGCGCAACCGGTGCGGCTGCCACGGCGGCGACGGGGGCTGCCGGCTTGCCCAGGTTCTTGATGAAGGCTTCCACGTCTTCCTTGGTGACGCGACCGCCCTTGCCGGTACCGGTCAGCTTGGCCACGTCGATGTCGTGCTCGGCCACCAGACGGCGCACGGAGGGGCTCAACCCCTCGCCGGCGTCATCGGCCACGGCCTCCACCGGCTTCTCCTTGGTCTCTTCGCCGGCCACGGGGGCAGGCTTGAGCATGGCGATCAGCTGACGGGAGAGCACGGTGGCCCCTTCGCTCTGCAGGATGTCGCCCAGCACGCCGGCTTCCGGCGCGGGCACTTCCAGCACGACTTTATCGGTTTCGATGTCAACCAGCACTTCGTCGCGGGCAACCAGATCACCCGGTTTCTTGTGCCAGGTCGCGATGGTGGCATCCGCCACGGATTCCGGCAGGTCCGGTACCTTGATCTCGATAGTCATGTAATCAGTTCCTTGTTACTTCTTGGCCAGCAGGCTTGTTCCAGGTCAGAGAGGGTCCCGACACGGGCCCCCTCATCCGCAACTCGTTTATTCCAGGGTCAGCGCGTCTTCCACCAGGGCTTTCTGCTGCTTGGCGTGGACGGACATGTAACCGACGGCCGGTGAGGCCGAGGCCGGGCGACCGGCGTAACGCAGACGGGCATGGCTTGGCAGCACGCTGTCGTAGTGATGACGGGTGCTGTACCAGGCGCCCTGGTTCTGCGGCTCTTCCTGACACCAGACGAAGTCGGTGACATGGCTGTAGTCGGCCAGGATGGTGCGCACTTCCTCTTCCGGGAAGGGATAGAGCTGCTCGATCCGCACCAGGGCCACGTCCTGCTGCTCCGCCTTGCGACGGGCATCGAGCAGGTCGTAGTAGACCTTGCCGGAGCAGAACACCACGCGCTTGACGCCCTTCGGATCCAACGCATCGATCTCGCCGATGGCGTTCTGGAAGGTGCCTTGTGCCAGCTCTTCGAGCTTGCTCACCGCCAGCGGGTGGCGCAGCAGGGATTTCGGCGTCATCACGATGAGCGGACGGCGCATGGGGCGCACCACCTGGCGACGCAGCATGTGGAACACCTGCGCCGGGGTGGAGGGCACGCACACCTGCATGTTGTGCTGGGCGCACATCTGCAGATAGCGCTCCAGACGGGCGGAGGAGTGCTCCGGGCCCTGGCCCTCGTAGCCGTGGGGCAGCAGCATGGTCAGGCCGCACATCCGGCCCCACTTCTGCTCGCCGGAGGAGAGGAACTGGTCCACCACGACCTGGGCGCAGTTGGCGAAGTCGCCGAACTGGGCTTCCCAGATGGTGAGGCCTGCCGGCTCCGCGCTGGCGTAGCCATATTCAAACGCCAACACAGCGTTCTCGGTCAGCACGGAGTCGTAGATCTCGAACGGACCCTGCTCGTCGTGCAGGTTGCACAGCGGGGTGTAGGTGCTGGCATCGGTCTGGCTGTGCAGCACGGCGTGACGGTGGAAGAAGGTGCCACGGCCGGAGTCTTCGCCGGTGAAGCGAATGCGGGACCCCTTGTCCACCAGGGTGGCGTAGGCCAGGGTCTCGGCAAAGCCCCAGTCCACCAGCTTCTCGCCGGCGGCCATCAGGCGGCGGTCTTCGTAGATCTTCTCGACCTGGCGCTGCAGCACATGGGTGGCCGGGTACTGGCTGATGCGCTCGCCCAGGGCCTTCAAGTGATCCATGGGCACTGTGCTGTCATAGGCCATGGCCCAGTCGTGACCCAGATACGGGGTCCAGTCCACGGAGTGCAGCTCCATGGGGCGCCACTCCTTGCTCACCCGCTCGCCCCGATCCAGGGTGTCGCGATAGTCGTTCACCAGGGTGGTGGCCAGCTCCGGCGTGATGCTGCCTTCGGCGATCAGCTGATCGGCGTAGATCTTGCGCGGGGTCGGGTGCTGCTTGATCTTCTGGTACATCAGGGGCTGGGTCGCGCTCGGCTCGTCGGCCTCGTTGTGGCCGTGACGACGGTAGCAGACCAGCTCGATCACCACGTCGCGCTTGAAGGTGTTGCGATAATCCAGGGCAATCTGGGTCACCAGCACCACGGCTTCCGGGTCGTCCCCGTTGACGTGCAGCACAGGCGCCTGCACCGCCTTGGCGATGTCGGTGCAATATTCGGTGGAGCGCAGGTCACGCTGATAGGAGGTGGTGAAGCCCACCTGGTTGTTGATGACGATGCGCACAGTCCCGCCCACGCCATAGGCACGGGTCTGGGACATGTTGAAGGTCTCGGCCACTACCCCCTGCCCCGCGATGGCGGAGTCGCCGTGGATGGTGATGGGCAGGACACTGGAGCCGTCCTTGTCGCCGCGTCTGTCCATGCGGGCACGCACGGAGCCGATGACCACGGGGTTGACGATCTCGAGGTGGGACGGGTTGAAGGCGAGCGCCAGGTGGACGTTGCCACCCGGGGTGGCGAAGTCGGAGGAGAAGCCCATGTGGTACTTCACGTCCCCGGTGCCCCAGGATTCCCCGTGCTTGCCGGCAAACTCGTCAAACAGGTCCTGGGCGCGCTTGCCCAGCACGTTGATCAGCACGTTCAGGCGACCGCGGTGGGCCATGCCGATGACGGCCTCCTTGCAGCCCTGCTCACCGGCGCGGCGAATGAGCTCTTTGAGCATGGGCACCATGGCATCGCCCCCTTCCAGGGAGAAACGCTTGGCCCCAGGGAACTTGGCACCCAGGTATTTTTCCAGCCCTTCGGCGGCGGTCAGGCTCTCGAGGAAGCGGGTCTTCTCCTCGATGCTGTAGCTGCCCTTCCCTTCGATGGATTCGAGCCTGTCCTGCAGCCAGCGCTTCTCCTCGGTGGAGGTGAGGTGCATGTAGTCGGCACCTATGCTGCTGCAGTAGGTCTTCTTGAGCGAGGCGTAGAGTTCGGAGAGCACCATGGTCTCGCGACCGATGGCGTAGGAGCCCACGTTGAAGGTGGCCTCCATGTCGGCCCCCTGCAGGTTGTGAAACGCGGGATCGAGCTCGGCGACCGGTTCGCGCTGCCACAGACCCAGGGGATCCAGATTGGCATTCTGATGGCCACGGAAACGGAAGGCGTTGATCAGTTGCAGTACGCGGACCTGCTTGGCATCCACCTGGGGATCGGAGACGGGGGCGCTGTAACGGGAGGGTTCCTTGGCCAGGCGGCGGAAATAGTCGCGGACCTGGGAGTGGGGTTGTTCGACTGCATGTCCATTGACCTGGGGCAGCGCCTGGAACAGGCTGCGCCACTCGTCGGCCACGGAGTCGGGGTTTTCCAGGAAGGATTCGTACAAATCCTCAATGTAGCTTGCATTCGCACCAGCCAGGTGAGATGACTCCAACCAGGCCTTCATCACGCCGTTATGCATTTCTATCCCTTGTACATCTTGTTCACTGCAGCGCAGCTTGTAGGGTCATAGCCATCCCACCAGGGACGGGATGGCTATCCAGAGGTCGGGCCCGGCGCGTGGCGCCCTGGCCCTGATACTAAACAGCCCGGTTGAGCAGCATCGACTTGATCTGACCGATGGCCTTGGTCGGATTCAAGCCCTTGGGACAGACGTTCACGCAGTTCATGATGCCGTGGCAGCGGAACACGCTGAAGGCGTCGTCCAGGTTGCCCAGTCGCTCGGTCGCGGCGGTGTCGCGGCTGTCTGCCAGCCAGCGATAGGCGGCGAGCAGACCGGCCGGACCGATGAACTTGTCCGGGTTCCACCAGAAGGAGGGGCAAGAGGTGGAGCAGCAGGCACAGAGAATGCACTCGTACAGGCCGTCCAGCTTGGCGCGCTCTTCGGGGGATTGCAGGTGCTCACGCACGGGCGGCAGTTTGTCATCGTTGATGAGGAAGGGTTTGACCTTCTCCCACTGGGTGTAGAACTGGGTCATGTCGATCACCAGATCCCGGATCACCGGCAGACCGGGCAAGGGCCGGATGACGACCTTGTTGCCCTTCTTCAGCAGATCGGAGAGCGGGGTGATACAGGCAAGACCGTTCTTGCCATTCATGTTGAGACCGTCTGATCCACAGACCCCTTCGCGGCAGGAGCGGCGGAAGGCGAGCGTGGGATCCAGCTCCTTGAGCTGGATCAGTGCGTCGAGCACCATCATGTCGGAACCTTCAGGAATATCAAGACGATATTCCTTCATATGCGGGACGTTATCAACGTCCGGATTGTATCTGTAGACAGAGAATGTGACGTTCATTGTGCTGGCTCCGCAATCAGTAAGTCCGGACCTTGGGCGGGAACGCCTCACGGGTCTTGGGTGACATGTTGACAGCGCGACGGGTCATGGACTCGGTGTCCGGATGATAGAGGCTGTGGCACAGCCAGTTTTCGTCGTCGCGATCCGGGAAGTCGAAGCGGCAGTGGGCGCCCCGGCTCTCGGTGCGGAAGTTCGCCGCCACCGCGGTGGCAAACGCCGTTTCCATCAGGTTGTCCAGCTCCAGGCACTCGATGCGCTGGGTGTTGAACTCCCTGGAGGTGTCGTCCAGACGGGCGGACTTGAGGCGCTCGCGAATGACCTTGAGCTCCTCGAGCCCTTCGGCCATGGCATCCCCTTCACGGAACACGGAGAAGTTGTTCTGCATGCAGCGCTGCAGGTCCTTGCGGATCTGCACCGGATCTTCGCCGCTGCGGGTATTTTCCCAGCGGTTGAAGCGGGCCAGGGCGGCATCAAGATCAGACTCGGAGGCATCGCGACCGTGATCCATCTCACCCAGGGTGTTGACCAGGTGCATGCCGGCGGCACGACCGAACACCACCAGATCCAGCAGGGAGTTGCCGCCGAGGCGGTTGGCACCGTGCACGGACACGCAGGCGATCTCCCCTACCGCGAACAGACCGACCACCGGCACGTCGTTGCCGTTCTTGTCCTGGGTCAGGCACTGGCCGTTCACGTTGGTCGGCACGCCGCCCATCATGTAGTGGCAGGTCGGGATGATGGGGATGGGTTCCTTGACCGGATCCACGTGGGCAAAGGTGCGAGAGAGCTCGCAGATGCCCGGCAGGCGGGATTCGAGTACGTCCTTGCCCAGGTGATCCAGCTTGAGCTTGATGTGCGGGCCCCACGGACCGTCGCAGCCGCGGCCTTCGCGGATCTCGATCATGATGGAGCGGGCCACCACGTCGCGACCGGCGAGATCCTTGGCGTTCGGCGCATAACGCTCCATGAAGCGCTCGCCGTCCTTGTTCAGCAGGTAGCCGCCTTCCCCGCGGCACCCTTCGGTCACCAGCACCCCTGCCCCGGCGATGCCGGTGGGATGGAACTGCCACATCTCCATGTCCTGCACGCCGACCCCGGCACGCAGCGCCATGCCGACGCCGTCACCTGTGTTGATGTGGGCGTTGGTGGTGGACTGATAGATGCGACCGGCGCCGCCGGTGGCGAGCACCGTGGCCTTGGCCTTGAAGTAGACGACCTCGCCGCTCTCCATGTCGATGGCGGTGCAACCCACCACGTGGCCGTCCTGGTTCTTCACCAGATCCAGGGCATACCACTCGGAGAAGACGGTGGTCTGGTTCTTGACGTTCTGCTGATAAAGCGTGTGCAGCAGGGCGTGGCCGGTACGGTCGGCCGCCGCCGCGGTACGGGCGGCCTGCTCACCGCCGAAGTTCTTGGACTGACCGCCGAAGGGACGCTGGTAGACGGTACCGTTGTCAAAACGGGAGAAGGGCAGGCCCATGTTCTCCAGTTCATAGATGGCCTCGGGGCCGGTCTTGCACATGTACTCGATGGCTTCCTGATCACCGATGTAATCGGAGCCCTTGACGGTGTCGTACATGTGCCACTGCCAGTTGTCGTCGTGGGCATTGCCCAGGGCGACCGTGATCCCGCCCTGGGCGGAGACCGTGTGGGAACGAGTCGGGAAAACCTTGGAAAGCAGTGCGCAGCTCTTGCCGGATTGGGCAATCTGCAGCGCGGCGCGCATGCCGGCACCACCGGCACCGATCACGACCGCATCAAATTCACGAGTTGGAATAGTCACCTTACACACCCCACAGCACGACGAAACCCGTCATCACATAGACAAACAGCACCACCACCAGCACGAACTGCAGCGCACCGCGCAGCCCGACCGGCTTGATATAGTCGGTCAGCACCTGCCACAGACCGATCCAG
The DNA here is from genome assembly GCF_019048705.1 of Aeromonas sp. FDAARGOS 1409. Taxonomy (NCBI): domain Bacteria; kingdom Pseudomonadati; phylum Pseudomonadota; class Gammaproteobacteria; order Aeromonadales; family Aeromonadaceae; genus Aeromonas; species Aeromonas sp. FDAARGOS 1409. The sequence continues at coordinate 3,220,574 of NZ_CP077395.1, read as the reverse complement.
GCGTGGATCAATACGCACAGGAGCGTCAGCAGGGTAAAGACCTTGGTGAAGGTGTTGGCGAAGAAGCCGGTCCACACCTCGTAGGTGATGTCGTTGAACGCGACGAAACCCACCAGATAGAGGACGTAGCACGTCATGATGAGGGCGGTAGCGCGGATCAGAATGTAATCGTGAACGCCGCTGCGCCCGAAAGTTGCAGAATTGGTTACCATACCAGCACCCCCGCCAATACCGCCAAAACCGCGGTGATCACGAAGGCCACGCGGGCGCTCTGATTACCGGATTCCAGCTCTTCCCAATAGCCCATGTCCATGACCAGGTGACGCAGACCGCCCACGATGTGGTAGGCCAGCGCGGTCAGGATCCCCCACAGCACGAACTTGACTAGGACGTTGTCCATGATGGCAACGACAGATTCAAATCCTTCGGGAGAGGCGAGTGAAGTACCAAGCATCCACAGCAAGATGGCCAATGCCACAAAGGTGATGACCCCTGAGACACGGTGCAAGATGGAAGCGATGGCGGTGACAGGAAAGCTGATCGTCTGTAGGTCGAGGTTTACAGGTCTCTGTTTGTTTTTCACGGCTTTGCCCACTCAGCTCCATTGAGCACGTTAGTTATTGTTTTCACACGCTTTGAGGGCTAGGAGTGGCATTTGTTAGGTTTTTGTTACCAAAACAACTCAGGAAAGCCAAAAATAACATTTTAGATATCACATCTGGCTTTGCGAAAGCGTTTCAAACACCGACGACCATCACCCACGTGGCGCAGTATATCGGCGGCCTTAACCAATGACAATCAAATAGCTACACAGAAAATCCAAAACCGTAAACCAGATCCCACAACAGCTTTAACAAGTCATTAATGATCCTCCAGCAAAATTGACAAAGCTGTGGTTCTCTGGTTCAAATAGGGCGCTCCAGCCGCCGTGGTACGGGTAAGAACCTTTGCCAGCGTCATGAAAGTCGTAATAAAGTAGGGCTGGAACCAAATTATAAAAGAGCAAAGGAGACGTGCTATGGCTGATAAGATAGCCACCTTACATCTGCCCGGAAAAGAGCCGGTTGAACTACCGATCCTGTCCGGTACCGTTGGACCCGATGTGATCGATGTCAGAAAGCTGGGCGCGCAAGGGTACTTCACCTTCGACCCCGGCTTCATGGCCACCGGTTCTTGCAAATCCTCCATCACCTACATCGATGGCGACCAGGGTGTCTTGCTGCACCGCGGTTACCCCATCGCCCAGTTGGCCACCCAGGCCAGCTACCTCGAAGTCTGCTACATCCTGCTGTACGGCGAAGCCCCCACCAAGACCCAATACGCGGAGTTTGAGCGTCTGGTGACTCGCCACACCATGGTGCACGAGCAGATCGCCTTCTTCTTCCGTGGCTTCCGTCGCGACGCACACCCCATGGCCGTCATGTGCGGTGTGGTCAGCGCGCTGTCCGCCTTCTATCACGATGCCCTCGACATCAACAACGAGGAGCATCGCGAGATCTGTGCCTTCCGTCTGCTCTCCAAGATGCCGACCCTGGCCGCCATGTGTTACAAGTACTCCATCGGCCAGCCCTTCATGCAGCCGCGCAACGCCCTCTCCTATGCAGGCAACTTCCTGCACATGATGTTTGGCGTGCCGACCGAAGAGTACAAGGTCAACCCCATCGTCGAACGCGCCATGGACCGCATCTTCACCCTGCACGCGGATCATGAGCAGAACGCCTCCACCTCCACCGTGCGTCTGGCCGGCTCCTCCGGTGCCAACCCGTTCGCCTGTATCGCCGCGGGGATCGCCTCCCTGTGGGGTCCGGCCCACGGCGGTGCCAACGAAGCCTGCCTCAAGATGCTCGAGGAGATTGGCTCCGTGGATCGCATCCCCGAGTACATCGCCAAGGCCAAGGACAAGAACGACCCCTTCCGCCTGATGGGCTTCGGCCACCGGGTCTACAAGAACCACGACCCCCGTGCCACCGTGATGCGCGAAACCTGCCACGAGGTACTGACCGAGCTGCAGATCAAGGATCCGCTGCTGGACGTGGCCATGGAGCTGGAGCGCATCGCGCTGTCCGACCCCTACTTCATCGAGAAGAAGCTCTACCCGAACGTGGACTTCTACTCCGGCATCATCATGAAGGCCATCGGCATCCCCATGTCCATGTTCACCGTGATCTTCGCCATCTCCCGTACCATCGGCTGGATTGCCCACTGGAACGAGATGCACTCCGACCCGGACCAGAAGATCGGCCGCCCGCGCCAGCTCTACACCGGTCTGCCGCAGCGCGAGTTCACCCCGCTCGACCAACGCTGATCCGGCGTACCGACATGGTTTGTTACAAAGGCGGTCATTGACCGCCTTTTTATTTGCCGCTTTAATCGCGCCCTTTCGCACCAAGGAGAGACCCTGATGAAAGCCCCCCTGCTACTCTGTTCCACCCTGTTGCTCAGCGCCTGCCAGAGCACCCCGACCACCGAGACCCTCTATGTCCAGGACAAACTCGCCGACTGCATCGGTGTCGCCCCCATGAAATGCATGCAGGTGCGCGGCCAGCCCGGCGAGAGCTGGAGCCTCTTCTATCAGCAGATCGAGGGCTTCACCTTCGAGCCCGGCTACCGTTATCAGCTGGAAGTCACCAAGGAGCAGCTGACCGATGTGCCGGCGGATGCCTCCTCTCTGCGCTACCGACTGATCAAGGTGGTGAGCAAGGAAGCCGTTCGCTGAACCTATAAGGGCGTCATATAAACCATTCCGATTCAACTAATCAGCACCTTATGCTATTTTGGTGTCCCGTCATGGATTGGCCCACCGCAATAGCGCCACAGGTTATGATTAACATCCGCACCATCCGGGCCCTCGACTGGCCCGCCATCATGGCCATCCAGCACCAGTGCTATCACCTGTTCGATCCCGAGCCTCTCGAGGTGATGCAGAACAAGACCGAGCTGGCCCCGGCCTGCTGCTGGGTCGCCGAGCACAGGGGCAAGGTGCAGGGCTACCTGCTCTGCCACCCCTGGCGTGCCCACCAACCCCCGCCCCTCTCGGTGCCCATGCAGGGACTGGCTGGTGACGAGGAGTTCTATCTGCACGATCTCGCCGTCGCCCCCGAGGCGCGCGGCATAGGGGTGGGTCAACGCCTCCTCGCCACGGCGCTGGATTTCGCGAGCCGAGAGGGTTACCGCCATGCGGGTCTGGTGGCGGTACAGGATGCCCCGGCCTTCTGGCACAAGCAGGGGTTTGTTCCCGCCGCCACGGAGAAGTCGCTGGCAGAGTATGGGGAGGGCGCAGTCTATATGCGCCTGCCCCTGGCCGAGCCGGGCTGAGCCGGGCTGAGCCGGGCTGAGCCGGGCTGAGCGTGCTGATGACAGAAAACCAATAAAAAAGGCGCCTTTCGGCGCCTTTTTCCATCTCGACTCGGTGAGCATCAAGCCTTGAACTTGCTGAACACCAGGGAGGCGTTGGTACCGCCGAAGCCGAAGCTGTTGGACATGACGGTATTGAGGTCAGCCTCTTCATACTCGCGCACTATGGGCAGGCCCACCGCCTTCTCGTCCAGGTTCTCGATGTTGATGCTGGGGGCAATGAAACCGTGTTCCATCATCAGCAGGGAGTAGACGGCCTCGTGCACGCCGGCGGCGCCCAGGGCGTGCCCGGTCATCGCCTTGGTGGCGGAGAGCTTGGGGGCATCCGCACCGAACAGGGTCTGGATGGCTTCCAGCTCCTTGGTATCGCCGACCGGGGTGGAGGTACCGTGGGTGTTGATGTAGTCCACCTTGCCGACGCCCTGCATCGCCATCTTCATGCAACGCACCGCGCCTTCACCGCTCGGGGCCACCATGTCGTAGCCATCGGAGGTGGCGCCGTAGCCGGTGATCTCGGCATAGATGTGGGCACCGCGGGCCAGGGCGTGTTCCAGCTCCTCGACCACCAGGATGCCGCCGCCACCGGAGATGACGAAGCCGTCGCGATCCGCATCATAGGTACGGGACGCTTTTTCCGGGTTGTCGTTGTACTTGGTGGACAGCGCGCCCATGGCGTCGAACTGGATGGTGGAAGACCAGTCCAGCTCCTCGCCGCCGCCGGCGAAGACGATGTCCTGCTTGCCGAGCTGGATCAGTTCCAGGGCGTGACCGATGCAGTGGGCAGAGGTGGCGCAGGCGGAGCTGATGGTGTAGTTGACACCCTTGATCTTGAACGGGGTGGCGAGGCAGGCGGAGGTGGTGGAGGACATGGTGCGCGGCACCATGTAGGGCCCCACGCGCTTGACCCCCTTCTCACGGGCGATGTCCGCAGACTCCGAGGTGTTCTTGCCGGAGGCGCCGCCGGAACCGGTGACGATGCCGGTGCGCTCGTTGGAGACCATCTCCTCCGGCAGGCCCGCATCTTCGATGGCCTGCTGCATGGAGAGGTAGGCGTAGGCCGCGGCGTCACCCATGAAACGCATGACTTTACGGTCGATCAGTTCAGACGGATCGAGTTTGATGTTACCCCAGACACGGCTGCGCAGGTTGTACTGTTCAAACTGCTCGGAATAGGTGATGCCGGATTTGCCTGCTTTCAGGGAGGCCAGCACCTCTTCCTTGTTGTTGCCGATACTGGAGATGACGCCGATACCGGTGATCACTGCTCTTCTCATTAATTCATCTCGTCTGGAAAAACTGGCACCGAGTCTACCCGCTTTCGGCTGCCAAACTGGTCTGCTTTCACGTAGAATGCCCGCGATTTTGTGACGCGAGCAGAGGAAAACGTGAGTCAAACATCCTTACAACATGCCCGATTGGACTGGAATGAAGCGGGAACTCCAGTCTCCAGTGAGTTCGGGGATGTGTACTTTTCCAATGATAACGGTCTAAGTGAAACCCGCTACGTCTTTTTGCAGCAAAATCGGCTGCCAGAACGATTTTCGCACCACGATAGTGACAATTTCGTGATTGGTGAAACAGGTTTCGGCACGGGTCTTAACTTTCTGGCGACAATGGCGGCCTTTCTGGAGCAGGCGCCTCCCTCGGGCAAGGGCTCCCGGCTGCACTTCATCAGCTTCGAGAAATACCCCCTTGCCCAGGACGATCTGCGCAAGGCCCTGTCGGCCTGGCCCGAGCTCGCGCACCTTAGCCAGCCGCTCATCGCCCAGTGGCCCCTGCCGGTATCGGGCTGCCACCGCCTGCTGTTTGCGGGCGGCCGCATCCGCCTCGACCTCTGGTTTGGCGACATCAAGGAGATGCTGCCCCAGGTGCCCCATCCGGCAGACGGTCTGGTGGACGCCTGGTATCTGGATGGCTTCTCCCCCGCCAAGAATCCCGAGATGTGGACCCAGGCGCTGTTCGACGGACTGGCCCGCCTCGCCCGCCCCGACGCCACTCTCTCCACCTTTACCTGTGCCGGCTTCGTGCGCCGCGGGCTGATCGCCGCGGGCTTTGCCATGAAGAAGGTGAAGGGCCACGGCAGCAAGCGGGAGATGCTGGCGGGCGCGCGGGAGGGCAAGTCCCCCGAGCAGAGCCTGGCCCCCTGGTATGCCAGGCCCGCCGGTCGGGACGGCGAGGTGCTGATCATCGGCGGCGGCATCGCCTCGGCCATGACGGCGCTCTCCCTGGTGGAGCGGGGTCGCAGGGTGACCCTATTGTGCCAGGATGGCGAGCCGGCAACCGGCGCCTCTGGCAACCGCCAGGGGGCCCTCTACCCCCTGCTCAACGGCGAACACGATGCGCTCTCACGCTTCTATTCCCTCGCCTTCGGCTTTGCCAGAAGCCGGTTGCAGGCACTCGCACAGCGCCATCCGGTCGCGTTCGACTTGTGCGGTGTGGTACAGCTCGGCTATGACGACAAGTCCGCCGCCAAGCTCGCCAAGATGAGCCTGGGCCCCTTCCCCCCCGAGCTGATGCGCCCACTCTCTGCGGCAGAAGTTGAGCAGGTGGTCGGCCTGCCCTGCGGCGCGGGTGGCGTCGGCTATCCCCTAGGGGGCTGGCTCTGCCCGGCGGATCTCACCCGCGCCGCCATCGAGGAGGCGCAGGCCAGCGGACTGCTGCAGGTGGCTTTCAATACCGAGGCTGTCGCCATTGCCGAGCAGGCAGATGGCTGGCATATCGAGAGCCAGGATGGCCGCCGCTGGAAAGCCCCCAATCTGGTGGTGGCCGCCGGTCATCATCTGCCCGCCCTGCTCCCCTTCGCCGAACTGCCGCTCTATCCGGTGCGCGGCCAGGTGAGCCATGTGCCGACCACGGCCAGCTTGAGCCTACTCAAGACGGTGCTCTGCTACGACGGCTACCTCACTCCGGCCCAGGGTGGCGCGCACTGCATCGGCGCCAGCTATGGCCGCAACCAGACCGATCTGGCGTATCGTCCCGAGGAGCAGGCCCAGAACCGGGACAGGCTGCTGGCCTGCCTGCCGGGCGAGACCTGGCCAAACGAGGTGGATGTGAGCGGCGGCGAGGCCAGGGTGGGGGTGCGCTGCGCCAGCCGGGATCACCTGCCGGTGGCGGGGCCCGTCGCCAGACTGGCGGCGTTGGCGGATCACTATCCGAAGGCACCTTGCGATCAGCAGAGTGCCCCCGCCCTGCCCCTGTATCCCGGCCTCTATGTGCTGGGCGCATTGGGTTCACGGGGTCTCTGCTCGGCCCCCCTGTGCGGGGAGCTGATCGCCGGCGAGATCTGCGGCGAGCCGCTGCCGCTGTCGACCGATCTGCTGGAGGCGCTGCATCCCGCCCGCTACTGGGTGCGCCGGCTGCTCAAGGGCAAGCCCCTGCGCGATCCGGCATCCTGAGCAGGGCCGGACCTCAGACAAAACGGGCTGCCCCTCTGGGCAGCCCGTTTTTGTTGTCCACCGACCCTGTTCAGGGTCGCTCTGGCCAGATGACCCCGAGCTTGCGCCCCCCATCGGTCTGCCTGGCCAGGGTGGCGAACCGCTCGCGGGTCGCCTCCAGCACCTCCTGCCCCGCCCGCCAGCCCTGATGCTGCAAGGCGGCACAGTCCTTGGTCACCGGCAACTGGGCGAGGCGCGTGCCGAGCTGGCTGACGCTCTCGAGCAGGATGTCCTTGTGACGACTCTCGTAGTCGAACATGGCCGCCACCAGCTTGTCCCACTTCTGGCGCTCCTTCGCGGGCGCCCTGGCCTTGTCCATCCAGTTCGGCACCCTGACCCTGATCCTGGCCGTCACGCTGGCCCGATCCAGCTCGCAGCGCGCCACCGCAGACCTCGTCTGCAACTGCCAGGAGAGCTGATAGCTAGCCCTGCCGATGTGGCCGTCCGCCTGGGCGGGGGACAAGGCGGTGATCTGACGCATCACGGCGGCCACATCGGCACCGGACACCCGGTAGAACTGGAAGTCGACCTTGATGTCAGGCGCCACCCGAATGCCTTCGTAATGGGATGGCACTGCACCGATCGACGCGGCATACATGAGGGTCGCCATCACCCCTGTCTTGCTAAAGAGTCCCATCTGCCCGCGACCTTGCCCCTTGTGAGTCCCAGCTTAATTTCAATTAATAATCAATGAATTAATAGTCAGATTGGGAGATTAACCGCGATCCCGGGCGCTGTCACCTGCTGTCGGCAGCGGGATGGTACAAAGGTGGGAAATATCACCCCGGTCGGGCGGGGATTTGCAGGCGAGATCACAGGCAGCCACCTAACCCGTGGTGAAATACTCCTTATGAGGTAATAATTCTGGCGTTTTTGTTGGCCCGTGTCGATGTAACCAGCACAACCCCCGGTTATCCCGTGACAGGCCCGGCATCACTTCACTCTCAGGAACCTGCATATGATGGAACTCCTTATTGGCACCCTGGTCACCCTGGCCGTGGGTCGCTACATCTTCAAGGGCTACTCGGCCACCGGAGTATTGCTCAGCGGCGGCCTGCTGCTGCTGGTCATCACCGCCCTGATGGGCAAGGCGGTGCTGCCCGCCAGCGTCACCTCCACCGGTCACGCGGCCACCGACGTGTTCGAGTACGTGCGCTTCCTGCTGGTGGACAGGGGCGGTGGTCTCGGCATGCTCATCATGGTGCTGTGTGGCTTCGCCGGCTACATGAGCCACATCGGCGCCAACACCATACTGGTGAAGCTGGCCAGCAAGCCGCTCGGCGTCATCAAGTCCCCCTACATCCTGCTGGTAGCCGCCTACCTGGTGGCCTGCGCCATGTCGCTCGCGGTGAGCTCCGCCACCGGCCTCGGGGTGCTGCTGATGGCCACCCTGTTCCCGCTGATGGTCAACATGGGGATCTCCCGCGGCGCCGCGGCGGCGGTGTGCGCCTCCCCGGCCGCCATCATCCTCTCCCCCACCTCGGGGGACGTGGTGCTGGCCGCCCAGGCCGCCAACATGGAGCTCATCGACTTCGCCTTCAAGCTGACCCTGCCCATCTCCCTCACCGCCATCGCCGCCATGGCGGTGACCCACTTCTTCTGGCAGCGCTATCTGGATGGGAAGTCCGGCGAACACAACGCGCCGGTCGCCCCGAGCGATCTCGTCACCGATGCCCCCGGCTTCTACGCCATCCTGCCCTTCACCCCCATCATCGGCGTGCTGCTGTTTGACGGCAAGCTGGGACCCAAGCTCGAGATCGTCACCATCATCGTCATCTGCCTGGTGCTGACCGCCCTGCTGGAGCTGGCGCGCAAGCGCAACGGCCGCGAGTTGCTGGACGGGCTGCAGGTGTGCTGGCGCAGCATGGCCGACGCTTTCGCCGGCGTGGTGATGCTGCTGGTGGGAGCCGGGGTCTTCGCCCAGGGGCTGATGGGGCTCGGCTTCATCGCCAACCTGCTGGATCTGGCCCAGAGCTTTGGCACCGGCGGCATCGTCATCATGCTGATGCTGGTGGTCATCACCACCCTGGCCGCCTTCACCACGGGCTCGGGCAATGCCCCCTTCTACGCCTTCGTGGAGCTCATTCCCCATCTCGCCACCAGCCTCGGGGTCAACCCCGCCTACCTGGTGATCCCCATGCTGCAGGCCTCGAACCTGGGCCGCACCATCTCGCCGGTCTCCGGGGTGGTGGTCGCCTGTGCGGGCATGGGCAACCTGTCGCCGTTCGAGGTGGTCAAGCGCACCTCGTTGCCGGTCGCGGTCGGCCTGCTGGTGGTGATCCTCGCCACCCAGATCATGGTACCTGCCTGACTGGTCGCCAGCCCGGCGCCCGCCGGGCTGGCATCCCCCCCGCCCCATGCAGTAGACTCGGTGCTCTTTTTCTCTAGGGAGGACCGAAATGAGTATTACGGTTCAACTTGCCCACTTCAGCGACTGCCACTCCCACTTCGACGGCGCCCCCATGCGCTTCTCCCCCGTCGGCGAGTCCGAGTGGCGCACCCAGTGTGGCGGCTACGCCCGCATCCTGAGCAGGCTCACCACCCTGCGCCAACAGGCCGAGGCGGCCGGTCAGACTTGCCTCTTCCTGCACGGCGGCGACACCTTCCAGGGCTCCCTCTATTTCAACCGCTTCAAGGGGCGGGCCAACGCCGACCTGCTCGCCTTGCTGCGACCGGATGCCATGGTGATCGGCAACCACGAGTTCGATCTCGGCAACGGTCCCCTGGTGGAGTTCCTGCGCCAGCTCGACTTCCCTGTGCTGGCGGCCAACCTCGACAGTCGCCAGGAGCCCGCCGATGCGCCCCTGCGGCTGCAGGGGCTGCCGAGGCTCCATGACGCCAGCCGCCCCTGGCACAGGCGCGTCATCGACGGCGTTCCCTTCGCCCTGCTCGGCATCACGCTGCCGCAGATGGCGGCCATCGCGAATCCGGATCCCCACACCCGCTTCCACGGCATCGAGGAGACCCTGGACGCCGCCCTCGGCGAGATCAGGGCCGAGAGGATCCAGCACATCATCTTGCTGAGCCACCTGGGGCTTGAGCAGGACAGGCGGCTGGCCGAGCGCTTCCCGGCCCTCAGCCTCATCGTCGGTGGCCACACCCACAGTCTGCTGGGGGATCTGGCCCCCCTCGGGCTCGAGAGCGAGGGGGAATATCCCTTGATGGTCAACGACGTCGCCATCCTGCACGCCGCCCACAGCGCCCTCTGCCTCGGGGTGTGCGAGCTGGCGTTTGACGAGCACGGCCGGGTGCGGCGAAGCCGCGGCCGGCTGGAGTGGCTGCCCTGGCAACCCTGGCCGTTCGACTCCAAGCCCCCCGCAGGGCTGCACTTCTGTGAACCGGCCCCCGAGATAGAGCAGCATCTGGCCAGGCGCTATCGCCCCGAGCTCGAAACCATGACCCAGCGCGTGGTGACCCGGCTCGACGGGCCCCTGCACCATCAGCGCCTGCCCGATACGACCCTGCCCGCCGGCAGCCAGGTGGCCCCCCTGGTGGCGCAGGCCATGCTGACCGCCGCCCGCGAGCAGGTGGGGCAGGTGGACTTCGCCCTGCACAACGCCGGCGGCGTGCGCTGTTCCCTCGAACCCGGCCCCCTGAGCGAGGCGGACATTGCCGGTCGCCTGCTGCCGTTTGCCATCCCCCTCACCCTCTACCGGGTGCACGGCCATGAGCTCGCCGAGGCGCTGGAGGGGGCCATCGACAACGCCACCAACAACGGCGTGGTCGGCAACGGCAGCGGCAGCTTCCCCTACACCGCCGGGGTGCGCTTCTGCTATCGGGCCGACAGGCCGAAAGGGAGCCGGATCACCCGCCTCGAATGGGAGGCGAGCCCTGGCCAGTGGCAGGCGGTCGAGCCCGATGCCATCTATCGGGGGGTCTCCAGCGCCTACACCGCCTCCGGCAAGGAGGGTTACACGGCGCTGGCACGCACCCTGACCCAGCACAATCAGGAGCTCGGCATCACATTGGCGGATGCCTTCATCCGCTGGGCCCGTCACCTGCCCGAGCTCGCCCCCCTGCCGGCGCTGGTGGAGTACCAGGGCCACTAAACCGGGGCCGGGCCTCGGGCCCGGCCCCCTGTCACCGTCCGTCGGCAACCAGACCACGGAGGGCGACTGGCGAATGTGCCAGGCGCCAGCGCTTTCCTGCCTCATGCGGCTCGGCAAGGCCAGGGCAAACCCCGCCTTTCTTGTGCGTGACGGCACTGAAAACGTTACTTTTGCGAATTATTTCAGGCGCCTACTCTTCTTCCATTGCATCGTGCCGCCCGGCTCGGCAAGATAAGCCCGCTTTTTCAGTCTTTCCCGCAGGAACAGGTCACCCATGAATCACGCCATCCACTTTGCCCCGCAACGCCACAATCCCGGGATCCGGCCGCTGGTTGTCCTGCTCACCGCCCTGATGGCGCTGCTGTTCTGCCTGCGCAATCCGCTGTTTCACGCCATGGCGCCGGGCTTCGATGCCTCCCTGTTTGCGGTCATGGGCAAGATGTGGAGCGAGGGGGGCGTGCTCTATCGGGACATGATCGACATCAAGGGCCCCATGATCTTCGCCCTCGATGCCCTCGGCTACTCCCTGGGCGGCTTCTTCGGGATCTGGCTGCTGGAGTGGGCGCTCTGCTGGCTGGGGCTGCTCGCGAGCTGGCAGGCCTTCGCCCAGCTCGGCCTCTCCCTGCGCGCGCGCCTTGGCAGCATGCTGGCGCTGCTGGCGCTCTATGGCACCCGCTACTACTACGGCAACATGACCGAGGACTGGACGTTCCATCTGGCCCTCATCGCCCAGTGGGCCTTCGTCACCCTGCTGCTGGACAAGCGATTCAGCTGGGGACCGGCCCTGGTGGCCGCGCTCACCTTCGCAGTCGTGGCCTGGATGCGCACCAACAACGGCGCCTTCTGGGGCGCCTGGTATCTGGTGCTGTTCTGCCACTGGTGCCTGCGCGAGCAGTGGCGCTGCGCCTTCGCCCTGCTCTTCTCCAGCCTGCTGGGACTGGCAGTGATCGGCGGCCCGTTGCTCGCCTACTTCCAGCACCATGGCCTCTTGGCCGAATTCCAGTACTACGCCTTCGGCATCTTCTTCGAGGGCAGCTACGGCAACGGCTTCTCGCCGGAGGTGGGAGCCGTCGGCCTGCTGCGCACCGGCCTCGTCATGCTGCTGCCGGCCTTCATTCTGCTGATGATGAGCCGGCGCCAGGAGTGGTATCTGCCCGTCCTGTGCGCCACCCTGTTCGGCGTGCTGTTCACCCTGGTCGCCAACTCGGTCTCCGGCCATGTGTTCGACCACTACGACGTGCTCTATCTGCAGCTTGGCCTGTTGCCGCTGGCCTGCCTGCTGGATCGCAGCGAACAGCACTCCGATGCCCTGGGCCTGCTCTGCATCTCCCTGGTGGTGCTGACCGCCAGCTGGCTCTTGGCCCAGCAGCTTGGCTACGGCTGGAGCACCAAGGAGTGGTCCTTGGAGCGGGTGCGCGAGGTGCTCGGCAACAGCCTGCTGTGGGCCCTGCCGGTGCTGATCCTGGTGCCGCTCTGGCGCGCCTGGGACGTGCGCAGCACCACCCCCTGGCTCGCCTCGCTCGCCATGCTGGCGCTGCTGGTCAACAACGCCTGGGAGGGCAACCTCAAGGGCAGGCCGTTCAATCCGCCGGCCCAGGTGCGGGTCGACCGCATCAAGGCCGAAACCGGACCAACCGACAAGATCTGGGTGGACGGCATCCAGCCGCAATATTACCTCTGGACCGATCGCCAGCCGGCCTCCGCCTATCTGTTCTTTGCCAACGTCAACCCGCCCTATGACGTGCGCGAACGGGTGCTGGCCGACATCCAGCGCCAGTCGCCCAAGTTCATCATCGCCAAGCCGGAGCGGGTGGCACAAGAGCTCAAAGAGCCGAGCTCCCCTTCCCATCTCGCCTTCTACCAGTATCTGGTGGGCCGGTATGAAGAGGTGGATCCAGGCCTCTATCGCAGGCGCTGAACAGACACCCTGCACCGATAAATATCAGACAAGGGCCGTCATCATGACGGCCCTTATCATTGGATGAAGGCGCAGCTCGTGCCGGACGAGGGGATGCTCGCCATCACGCCGGGTATCCAAGGCCCGGCACCGCGATTACAATGGCGCTCTTTTTCGTGACAGAGGGAGGAATCATGGCGGAACTGACCTATCTAGGGGGCTACCCGGACCCGCTCAAGGCCCAGGTTCAGCAGCTGATCGCGGCGGGCAAGCTCGGCGAGATGCTGGCCAAACGCTATCCGGAGACCCACCTCGTCCAGAGCGACAAGGCGCTCCTGGCCTACACCATGGAGCTGAAGAACCGCTATCTCAAGAGCTCGGCACCGCTCTCCAAGGTGATCTTCGACGGCAAGATCAACGTGATCAAGGATGCCCTCGGCCTGCACACCTATGTCAGCCGGGTGCAGGGCAGCAAACTCAAGGCCAAGAACGAGATCCGCATCGCCGCCCTGTTCAAGGAGGCCCATCCCGCCTTCCTCAAGATGATAGTGGTGCACGAGCTGGCCCACCTGAGGGAGAAGGATCACAACAAGGCTTTCTATCAGCTCTGCCAGCACATGGAACCGGACTATCATCAACTGGAGTTCGATCTCAGGCTCTGGCTCACCTGGCGTGACATCGAACGCGCCAGCCGCTGATCCCAGCTTGCAAGGAGGCAAGATGCGCCCTTGGCCATGCCATCACCAGCCCGCTCGCCATGGGGCCTGGCTCGCCCGGGGGCTGGTGCTCTGGCTCCTCTCCCTGCCACTCTGCGCGGCGGAGCGCTGGCAGCGCGATGACTACCTGCTCCAGAGCTTTATGGAAGTCGCCATGAAGCGGGAATATGGTCATGAGGCCCAGATACGCTTCTCCCGCTGGCAAGCCCCCATCCGCCTCAAGCTCATCAACGAGTTCGGCGACAAGCCGCTGCAGGCCGAGGTAGTCAGGGTGCAGAGCCAGCACCTTGCCAGGATCACCGGCCATCCCATCGAGATCGTCAGCAGCAACCCCAATCTCACCCTCGTCATGACCCGGCACCAGCAGATGGCGAGCTGGGCCGCGCGCACCATGCGCCAGGACGAGTCGGTGCGCATCGCCCTCAAGGAGGGGATCTGCCTGGCCAACTTCGCCACCAACGGCCGCTTCGAGATCACCCGTGCCACCATCATCATCCCGGTGGATTACAGCCGGGCCAAGGGCCGCTTTCTCGACTGCGTGGTGGAAGAGCTGACCCAGGTGATGGGGCTGCCGAACGACTCGGACAAGGTGTTTCCCTCCATCTTCAACGACAACAGCGTCGACAGCTTTCCCACCGGGCTCGATTACCTGTTGCTCAAGCTTGCCTATCACCCCGCCCTTCATGCCGGCATGACGGCCGAGGAAGTCCGCGCAGCCCTGCCCATTGCCCTCAAGGCGCTTCGCGCCAATGGCGACATCGCAGGGGCCAACCAGCGGGTACAGAGCGGCAGCCTCAAGCTCTGGGCGGGGCTCTGACGGTCCGCTTGGAGCCTGCCTTTCCCTCTACTTCTCCTGCAGGCTCACCCATCAATGCAAAACGCAGCCATTGGCTGCGTTTTTTTCGAAGCGATGCGAGCGGTGGGCAGATCTCGACCCGGCTGACACTTGTGCCCGGGCAGTTTGTCGGCGCCTTGTCAGGCCTCCACGGCCTCTTCTTCCGGCATCCAGCTGTCGGCGTTCTCCCACACCTCCTGCACCATGGCCTCGGCCAGCTCCTTCTCCTCCTTGCTGGCGCGACTGACCGTCAGGGCCATGGCGCTGCCCGGCGCCACCCGCACATGCAGATCGGGAAAGCGCTCACCCAGTTGCTTGAGCAGCTCCTGGCGCAAGGCCTCCATGGTCGAGGTGGGGATCTGGTGTTTTCTGTCGATGATGATTTCCAGGCGCATAGGGTACGTCTCCATGATAATTAACTGTATTTTTATACAGTAATTTTAAAAAGTAAAGACGGCTCCCTCACTTCGGTCACCATAGCGCATCAGGCCCCGCGAACGTTGTGCTGCCGGTATGCCCCGCATTTCCTCGCATCCCCTTCATCATGGAAAAAACAGTTGATATTAATTCTCATCCATAGCATCATTTTAGACATGATATAACATAACAAAAGAGACAATCATGCGCCCCAACATCCACCCTGAATACCGCAAGGTTCTGTTCCACGATCTCGCCAGCAATACCTGCTTTCTGATCGGCTCCACGCTGGCCACCGATCGCACCAGAGAGTGGGAAGATGGCAACACCTACCCCTATGTGACGCTGGATGTCTCCAGCGCCTCCCACCCCTTCTATACCGGCAAACAGAAGCAGGTCGGCAAGGAAGGTCAGGTCGCTCGCTTCGGCCAGCGATTCGGTCAGTTCTTCAGCAAAGGAAAAGAGAAACAATGAAAGTCCTCGCCTCCCTGAAATCCGCCAAGTCGCGTCACCCGGACTGCCAGATCGTGCGTCGGCGCGGCAAGTTGTTCGTCATCTGCAAGAGCAATCCCAGGTTCAAGGCTCGTCAGGGCTGATTGCGCATCCGCCCCTCATGGATAACAAAAGCCCTCGTCATGAGGGCTTTGTCATCTCTGGGCTCTGCTCACAGCGGGGTGGCGCACTTGCGGTACTCGGTGGGGCTGACCCCTACCCGCTTTCGAAACACCCGCGAGAAGTAGAGCTGATCGTCATAGCCCACCTGCTGGCCTATGGTGGCGACCGACAGCGGCGTGGTCTGCAGCAGCAGCTTGGCCCGCATGATGCGCTGATCCTCGCGCCAGCGCACTATGCTCACCCCCACCTGCTCGCGAAACAGGTGCGCGAGGCGCGAGGGGGACAAGAACACCTGCTCCGCCAGCGCTTCCACCGAGATCTCGGCCGAGAGGGACTCGCTCAGGATCTGGCACGCCTCGTGGACCCGGTGATCGATGGCGGGATAGGCATTCTGGGACGATGCCTCGTAGCAGCGGATGAGCAACCGCTCCAAGAGGTTCATGGCCAGTTGCTCCGACATGGGCCGCAGCTGCTTGTGGGTCTCCTCGATGTCGAGGAAGAGGGCGTCGAATTCGGTGAGCAGCTGGTTGTCCGCCAGTTGCAGTCGCCCCACCTGCTCCGTCACCTGGGGCCACTTGAGCCAGTCAGTCCAATAGGCCCGCGGCCGGAAATAGACCCAGCGGTGATACCACTCCCGGGCATCCGGCGCCCGGCCGTAATGGTGCACCGCCGCTGGTGGAAAGAGCAGCAGGTCGCCGGGTTCCACGGTGAAGGCCTTGTCCCCCTGAAAGATCTGCCCCTTGCCCTTGATGGTCAGATTGACGATGAACCCCTTCATGCCGTGGGGCCTGTCGATGGTGAAATCCAGCGCGCTCCCCTGCTCGATGGGAGTCATCCCCGAGACCAGGAAGACGTCGAAGGCGTAGCCAGGCAGCAGGGGATTGAGTTGTTTCGGCTTCTCTTTTTGCATCGAGGACATGGCGGAAAACAGGGTTTCGGTAAAAAAGTCGACATGGGCCATTGTAGAGATCCGGCGTAGGAACCCCCTATGTTCGCAAGCTGTTCGTTGTGAAATTGTTGAACTGGCTCACAGCTTGCCGGGGAAAACACCGGGCCGGCGCGAGGCCGGCCCGGTGACGAGGAAAGACATCGCTCAGATACGGGCTTTGCGCACCTGCTTGTAGCGGTCGAACAGCACGGCGGCGAGCAGGATGAGGCCACGCACCACGTACTGGGCAAACGGGGAGATGTTGAGCAGGTTCATGGCGTTCTCCATCAGCCCCAGGATCAGCACCCCGGCGATGATATAGGATATCTTGCCGATCCCCCCCTTCATGGAGACCCCACCCAGCACGCAGGCGGAGATCACCACCAGCTCGAAGCCGATGGAGGTCATGGGCTGACCCGAGGTCATGCGGGATGCGAGGATGATGCCGGCGAGCGAGGCGATGAGCCCGGTCATGGTGAAGATGATGATCTTGGTGCGCACCACGTTGACCCCGGCCAGACGCGCCGCCTCCTCGTTGCCCCCCATGGCCAGGGTATTGCGCCCGAAGGTGGTCTTGTTGAGCAGCAGACCGAACAACACGAAGCAGACAGCCGTCAGCCAGATGGGCGTCGGGATGCCAAGCAGGGCGGAGTTGCCAAGCTCGAAGAAGCCCTCCTCCACGATGCCCACCGCCTTGCCGTCGGAGATGATGTAGCCCACCCCGCGCGCCATCTGCATGGTGGCAAGGGTGGTGATGAGGGCGTTGATCTTGAATTTGGCCACGACGATGCCGTTGATGAGGCCAAAGACAAGGCCCACCGAGAGACCGGCCAGAATGCCGAGGGGGATGCTCTCGGTGGCGTTGATGCCCACCGCGCAGGCAACCCCGGAGCAGGCCACCACGGAGCCCACCGACATGTCGAACTCGCCGGAGGCGAGGCAGAACAGCATGCCGCAGGCCACCATGCCCGACATGGAGACGGCAAGCCCGAGCCCCCGCATGTTGATAAGGCTGGCGAAGTTGGGGACCAGCACGCAGGCGAGCAGGAACAGGATGGCGAAGATCACCAGCATGCCGTACTGATCCCAGATGCGGGTCAGTTGCAGGCGGGTACCGCTCGCCGCGGTGTCGTTGGCGGCTTGGCCGACCGAGGTCGTTGTTGTCATGGTATTTCTCCTGAAAATTCCGGGTGCTATCTCGTTGCGGTCAGCAGATCAACGGGCCGGCATGGCCAGATTGAGCGCCTTGACCTCGTTGGCCTCGTCGTGGGAAAGCTCGCCGGCGATCTCCCCCTCCCGCATGACCAGGATCCGGTCCGCGATGCCCAGCACCTCCGGCAGCTCGCTCGAGACCACCACCACGGCGATGCCCACCTTGGCCAGATCGTAAATCACGTTGTAAATCTCGTTCTTCGCCCCGACGTCAATGCCCCGGGTCGGTTCATCGAGCAGGATCACTTTCATGTCTTCCGACAGCCAACGCCCCAGAATGGCCTTCTGCTGGTTGCCGCCGGAGAGGTTCATGATGGCCTGCTGGGGAGACGGGGTCTTGACCCGCATGTCGCGGATCCGCAGCCTCGCGTTCTCGTCCTCCCACTTCTGGTTGATCCAGAAGCCTCCCCACGCGTGGTGACGGCGGGCGCTGATGTTGATGTTCTCCTGCACCGAATGGATGGGGATGATGCCGAGCGCCTTCCTGTCTTCGGTGCAGAGCATGATGCCGCTGCGAATGGCGTCGATGGGGCTGCGGATCACCACCGGCTTGCCGAACACCGATATCTCGCCCCCTCGAGGTGTCTCGGCGCCGAAGATAAGCTTCATCAGCTCGCTGCGCCCGGCCCCCACCAGCCCGAAGATGCCGAGGATCTCCCCGCGTTTCACCTCGAGCGACACCGGCGCCTTGAGACCGGGCCCCATCAGGTGTTCCACCTTGAAGCCCGCCTCGCCAAGCGGCCTTGGGCTGTAGCCATAGATGTCGGTCAGCTCGCGCCCCACCATGGTCTTGACCAGCAGATCCCGGTCCACCTCGGCCATGGAGGCGAAGGTGCGCACGAACTGGCCATCCTTGAACACCGTGATGGCATCGCACAGGGCGAAGATCTCGTCCATGCGGTGGGAGACGTAGAGAATGACCTTGCCCTCGTCCCGCAACTGGCGGATGACCCGAAACAGCTGCTCAATCTCGCGGGACGACAGGCTGCTGGTCGGCTCGTCGAAGGCGATGACGCTGGCGTCCCGGGTCAGGGCCTTGGCGATCTCCACCATCTGCCACTGACCCAGGGACAGGTACTTGAGCGGCGTCTCGGGGGAGACGTCCATCCCGAGGCGCGCCAACTGCCTGGCTGCATCCTGATAGAGCTTCTCCCGATCAATGACGCCGCGCCGGGTCGGCAACTGCCCCAGGTAGATGTTCTCCGCCACGCTCATTTCAGGGACCAGGTGCAGCTCCTGATAGATGATGGCGATCCCGCTCTCAAGGGCATCGACCGTGTTTTGGAACACTTTCTCCTGACCCGCCAGCTTCACCACCCCGCGGGTGGGCGCCTGAAAACCGCTCAGGATCTTGAGCAGGGTGGACTTGCCGGCCCCGTTCTCTCCCATCAGCGCGTGTACCGTGCCCTGCTGGCAGGCGAAGGAGACGTTCTGCAGCGCCTTGACGCCGGGAAACTCCTTGCTGATGCCGCAAAACTCCAGATATGGAACTTGATTCATGACATGACTCCAACCAGCCGGCACGGCGCACTCCGCCATGCCGGCATGGGTATCAAGGGATGGGGATCACAGCCCTTTCTTTTGCAGCTCGGCCTTGAAGTTGTCGCGGGTGATGAGTACCACGTCGGTCACCTCGGTGAACTTGGCAGGCTCGGCGCCGTTGACGACCCAGTCATGGAGCATCTGGATGCTCTTGTAGCCGTGTACGTCCGGGCTGGGCAGCAGGGAGCCGAGGAAGCCGGTGGCGCTGGACTTGGAGAGCTCGTTCACCGCATCCACCCCGTTGATACCGATGCCGATGACGTTCTCCGCCTTGAAGCCCTGCCCTTCGGTGGCGCGCACGCCGCCCAGCACGGTGTTGTCATTCATGCCGACGATGAGCCAGTTCTTGACCTCGGGGTGTTGCACCAGCATGGAGTTGGCGGCATCCAGCGCCCCCGGAATGTCGTTGCTCTTGGTGGGCGCGCGGAAGATCTGGCCCTCGGGGAAACCGGCGGCCTTGAGCGCGCCTAGGGAGCCCTCGACCCGGCGACGGGCGGTGTCGAGCTCGTCGGCGGTGATGGCGAGCACGGCGGTGCTCTTCACATCCCACTGGCGCTTTTGCATCTCCTTGTAGAGCTCCTGGCCCTGACGCTCGCCAATCTTGGTGGCGGCCATCATCACCAGGGGCACTTGCTCCATGGGCTGGCCCTTGGCGTTGACGAACTGGTCATCCACCGTGATGACCTTCAGATCCATGCTGTTGGCCTTGGCCATGATGGCGGCACCGAGTTTGGGATCAGGGGTACAGATGACGAAGCCCTTGGCGCCATTCGCCGCCAGACTGTCGATGGCATTGAGGGTCTTCTCCCCGTCGGGGACGGCTATCTTGATCACCTCGAAGCCCAGATCCTTGCCCGCCTTGTCGGCGAAGTTCCACTCGGTCTGGAACCAGGGCTCCTCGGGCTGCTTGACCAGGTAGCCCAGCTTCAGCGCTTCGGCCGAGAAAGCAGAATTTGCCATACCAAGGGCGAACCCCATCGCGATCATGCCTTTAACGATTTTGTTCATGCGAATGTCTCCAACGGTTCTATCAATCCATGTATCCACGCAGTGCTGCTCGTTGAGTCAATCAAGTCGCAGCCATATAAAAACATGCTTAAACAGGACGTTATTGTTGTTGCTGATTGAGCGAACCAAGTTGTAATCGTTTTCACAATTAAAAATGGAGAGCAGGATCACGCCATGAGATTGCAGCCATTTCGTCTATATAATTAGCAATTTCGTCACATATTGAATTTTAGAGAGCCGTCACCCTGTCGCACTGACAGCGTTAAAATCCATATTTCCAGCAGCCAATGGCTAACCGCCCCTCCTGCCCATCTCCTATGGTTCCCCCCAGTCACCCCTCATTGATGGTCAGGAGCACTTATGTCTGAACACATCGTCATCGGACTCGATTTCGGCAGCGACTCGGTCAGGGCACTCGCCGTGCGCTGCCAGGACGGCGCCGAGCTGGCGACCCAGGTCGTCTATTACCCCCGCTGGCAGGCAGGTCGTTACTGCCAGCCGGTCACCAACCAGTTCCGCCACCACCCCCTCGACTATCTGGAGTCCATGGAGCAGGCGGTGGTGGCGGTGGTGAGCCAGCTCACGCCGAGTCAGCGCACCGCCGTGCGCGGCATCGGGGTGGACAGCACAGGCTCCACCCCCGCCCCCATCGACAGAGAGGGGCGCGTGCTGGCCCTGCGTCCGGAGTTTGCCGACAACCCCAACGCCATGTTCGTGCTGTGGAAGGATCACACCGCCATCGAGGAGGCGGAGGCCATCACCGCCCTGTGCCACGGCGGCCAGTTCCCCGACTACAGCCGCTACATCGGCGGCATCTACTCCTCCGAGTGGTTCTGGGCCAAGATCCTGCACGTATCCCGAGCCGATGCCGCCGTGCGCGCCGCCGCCTGCAACTGGGTCGAACTGTGCGACTGGGTGCCCGCCATCCTGAGCGGCACCCAGGCTCCGGCCACCCTCAAGCGCGGTCGCTGCGCCGCCGGCCACAAGTCCCTCTGGCACCCGAGCTGGGGCGGCCTGCCCCCCGCCGACTTCCTCAATGCCCTGGATCCCCTGCTGACGGAGGATCTCGACTTCCCCCTCTTTACCGGCAGCTGGACCGCCGATCTGCCGGTCGGCACCCTGACCCCGGAGTGGGCGGAGCGGCTGCACCTCTCCTGCGAGGTGGTGATCGCCGGCGGCGCCTTCGACTGCCACATGGGGGCGGTGGGAGCCGGGGCCGGCAACAATGCCCTGGTCAAGGTGATAGGCACCTCCACCTGCGACATCCTGATCGCCGACGAAGCCACCATAGGCGATCGCGCCATTGCCGGGATCTGCGGCCAGGTGGATGGCAGCGTGGTGCCGGACAGGGTGGGGCTGGAGGCGGGACAATCGGCGTTCGGTGACATCTATGCCTGGTATCAGCGCCAGCTCGGCTGGCCCCTTGACAGCCTCGCCGCCCAGTATCCGGAGCTGCGCACCGCCATCGAGGCCCACAAGCGGGAGCTGCTGCCCGGCCTCGCCGCCGCCTGGGAGCAGCAGCGCGATCTCGCCCACCTCCCGGTGGTGCTCGACTGGTTCAACGGCCGCCGCACCCCCTATGCCAACCAGCGCCTGCAAGGCACCCTCACGGGGATCAACCTCGGCACCGATGCCCCCGACTTGTTCGGCGCCCTGGTGGCCTCCACCGCCTTCGGCGCCCGCAGCATCATGGAGTGTTTGACCCACCAGCAGGTGCCGGTGGAGCAGGTGATCGCCCTTGGCGGCATCGCCCGCAAGTCCGCCACCGTGATGCAGACCTGCGCCGATGTGATGAACCGACCCATCCAGGTAGTGGCCTCGGATCAGTGCTGCGCCCTGGGGGCGGCCATCTTCGCCGCCGTGGCGGCCGGGATCCATCCCGATGTGGCCGAGGCCCAGCGCCACATGGCGAGCGCCGTGGAGCGCACCCACCAACCGCAGCCCGAGCGGGTCGCCGAGTACGAGCGCCTCTACCAGCGCTACCTCGCCTGGGGCGCCGCCGCCGAGCCGCTCTACAACCGGGGGGGACAGGCATGAACCTCAAGATCCTCAAGGAGCAGGTGCTCGCCGCCAACCTGGATCTGCCGCGCCACGGCCTGGTGACCTTCACCTGGGGCAACGTGAGCGGCATCGACAGAGCGCGCAATCTGGTGGTGATCAAACCGAGCGGCGTCAGCTACGAGCGGATGCGGGTCGAGGACATGGTGGTGCTGGATCTGGCGGGCAAGCAGGTGGAGGGGGACCTTCGCCCCTCCTCCGACACCGCCACCCACCTGGTGCTCTATCGCGCCTATCCCGAGCTTGGCGGCGTGGTGCACACCCACTCCACCCATGCCACCGCCTGGGCCCAGGCGGGGCGCCCCATCCCCATTTTCGGCACCACCCAGGCCGACTACTTCCACGGCGAGATCCCCTGCTCCCGCCTGCTCACCCCGGGCGAAGTGGAGGAGGACTACGAGGGGCTGACCGGTCATCTCATCGTCGAAACCCTCAAGCAGACCCCCATCCTCACCATGCCGGGGGTGCTGGTAGCCAACCACGGCCCCTTCAGCTGGGGCAAGAGCGCCGAGGACGCGGTACACAACGCCGTGGTGCTGGAAGAGGTGGCCCGCATGGCCTGGCTCACCGGCCAGATCAACCCGGGGGCCCGCCCCCTGCCCGATTACCTGCTGGAGAAGCACTACCAGCGCAAGCATGGCAAGCACGCCTATTACGGCCAAACAAAAGCCTAAAAGAGGACAAACTCATGGAATTGATGAAACAGCTGGAAGTTTGGTTCCTGGTCGGCAGCCAGCACCTGTATGGCGCCGCCACCCTGAAGCAGGTGGCCGATCACGCCCACACCATCACCAGCCAGCTCAACGAGGGGGCGAACCTGCCCCTCAAGATAGTGCTCAAACCCACCGGTACCACCCTGGATGAAATCAGCGCGGTGGCCCGGGATGCCAACCACGACCAGCGCTGCGCCGGGCTCATGGTGTGGATGCACACCTTCTCCCCCGCCAAGATGTGGATCCCGGCGCTGAGCCAGTTGCAAAAGCCCCTGCTGCAGTTCCACACCCAGTTCAACCGGGATCTCCCCTGGAGCGAGATCGACATGGACTTCATGAACCTGAACCAGACCGCCCACGGCGGGCGCGAGTTCGGCTTCATGGGGGCCCGCCTGCGGCTGCCCCGCACCGTGGTGGTGGGTCACTGGCAGGATGAAGAGGCCAGACAGAAGATTGGCAACTGGATGCGCATCGCCGCCGCCATCCACGACAGCCGCCACCTCAAGATCGCCCGCTTCGGCGACAACATGCGCAACGTGGCGGTCACCGAGGGCGACAAGATTGAGGCCCAGATCCAGTTCGGCTATCAGGTGAACTACCACCCGGTCGGCGATCTGGTGAAAGTGATCGACGCCGTGCCCGCAAGCGACATCGAGGCGCTGCTGGCCGAATATGAAGAGACCTACACCCTGACCGAGGCGGTGCAGGCGGGCGGGGAGCTTCGCACCTCCCTGTATGAGGCGGCGCGCCAGGAGCTGGGGATGAAGAAGTTCCTCACCGACGGCGGCTTCGGCGCCTTCACCACCACCTTCGAAGATCTGTATGGCCTGCACCAGCTGCCGGGCCTCGCCTGCCAGCGCCTGATGCAGCAAGGCTTCGGCTTTGGCGCGGAAGGGGACTGGAAGACCGCTGCCCTGCTGCGCACCCTGAAAGTGATGGGCGCAGGCCTGCCGGGGGGGGCCTCCTTTATGGAGGACTACACCTACCACCTGGAGGCGGGCAACAACCTGGTGCTGGGGGCCCACATGCTGGAAGTCTGCCCCTCCATCGCCGCGGGCAAACCCGTGCTGGATGCCCAGCATTTAGGGATAGGCAAGAAGGCCGACCCGGCCCGCCTGCTGTTCGCCGCCCCGGCGGGCAAGGCGGTCAACGCCAGCCTCATCGATCTCGGCAACCGCTTCCGGCTGGTGGTCAATCAGCTGGAAGTGGTGGACTTGCCAGAGGCCATGCCGAAACTCCCGGTGGCGAGCGCCCTGTGGAAGCCCATGCCCGACCTGCAGACCAGCGCCGAGGCCTGGATCCTGGCGGGCGCCGCCCACCACTCGGTGTTCACCCAGGCGGTGGACATCGAGCAGCTGCGCACCTTTGCCGACATACTGGGCATCGAGTTCGTGGTGATCGACGAGCACACCCGCATCCCCGCGCTCAAGGAGCAGCTGCGCTGGAACGAGGTCTACTACAAGATCTGCCACTGACCCCTTCCCGTCACCCCATGATCACAGCCCCGCCCGCGGGGCTGTTTCATTTCGCGTCCCCTCAGGGATGACCATCCCCCTCCAGCAGCCAGTGACAGACCCGCAGCACCCCGTGACGTTGGCTGTCGGGCCGGGCGAGCAGGGCGTATTCGTGGTCCGTCTCCAGCACGGGGGCGAAGGGGGCGACCAGGGCGCCACTCTCCAGCTCCTCGGCCACTATGGTGGGATCCCCGAGGGAGAGGCCGAACCCCTGCAGCGCGGCGTTCATCGCCAAGTCCAGGGTATCGAACAGCTGCCCCCCCTGGGGCTGCCAGGGAATGTCGAGGAAGGAGGCAAACCAGTTGCGCCAGTCCCGCCGATCGGCGCTGGCATGGATCAGGGGCAGCAGGGGCAGCTCGTTCAGATCGCGCTCGAACAGGCGGTGCTTGGCGGCAAAGGCGGGGGCGCAGACCGGGGTCAGCCGTTCCCGGAACAGGGGCTGGCTGTGGGGATAGCGCCCCTGGCAGGGCTGGTAGACGATGGCGAGATCGAAGGGCTCCCGGGAGAAGTCGATGCCATGGCTGTGGCTGCCACGCACCTCCACCGCCTCCCCCTCGAACGCCTGCAACCGCCGCAGCAACCAGCGGCTGGCGCAGGAGGGCACCTTGATGCTGATCGCCTGCTCGTGGGGCAGGGTCTGCAGGGCGCTGAGCCCCTCCCCCATGCGGGCCAGCCCTTCGCGAACGAAGGGCAGCAGCCGCTCGGCGGCCGGGGTCAAGGTGAGGCAACGGGTACCGCGCACGAACAGCAGGTGGCCGAGGCGCGCCTCCAGCTGGGCGATCTGCTTGCTCACCGCCCCCTGGCTCACGCACAGCTCGTCGGCGGCCAGGGTGAAACTCAGGTGGCGGGCAGAACACTCGAAGACCTGCAGGCCATAGAGGGGCAGCTGAGTGCGCGGCTGGGTGGACAACATACAAGCCTCCATGCTTGAGAAAAACTCATGCATACCATGCCGAATAATCCGTTGTCCGGCAAGCCTTGGGGGGGCTAAAAAGGGACCTCTTTCACACACGCAGGTGACGGCCCCATGTCCATCCCCCAGGTTTCCAGCAAACTGCCCCAGGTGGGCACCACCATCTTCACCGTGATCGGGGATCTGGCCGCCCGCCACCCCAGCATCAACCTCTCCCAGGGGGCGCCGAGCTTCCCCTGCGATCCCGAACTCATCCGGGTTACCCACGAGGCCATGCTGGCCGGTGAAAACCAGTACGCCCCCATGACGGGGCTGCCTGCCCTGCGCGAACAACTGGTAGCCAAGATTGCAGCCAGCTACGGCCATCACTATGACGCGGGCGACGAGATCACCATCACCGCCAGCGCCAGCGAGGCCCTGTTCTGCGCCATCACCGCCCTGGTTCACCCCGGCGACGAGGTGATCATGTTCGAGCCGGCGTTTGACAGCTACCGCCCCATGATCCAGTTGCAGGGAGCCACCCCTGTGGTGATCGCCCTCAAGGCGCCGGATTTCGCCATTCCCTGGGACGAGGTGGCCGCCCGCATCACCCCCCGCACCCGCATGATAGTGCTCAACACCCCCCACAACCCCACCGGCACCGTCTGGCAGGCAGGGGATCAGGAGCGCCTCGCCCGCCTGGTGCGCGGCACCGACATCCTGATCCTCTCGGACGAGGTGTACGAGCACGTGGTGTTCGACGGCGCCCTGCACCAGAGCGTCATCCGCTATCCGGAGCTGGTGGAACGCTCCGTCGCCGTCTTCTCCTTCGGCAAGACCTTCCACGTCACCGGCTGGCGGGTGGGCTACTGCGTGGCTCCCCGTCCCCTGATGGAGGAGATCCGCAAGGTGCACCAGTTCGCCATGTTCGCCGCCGACACCCCCATGCAGTACGGCTTCGCCCACCTGTTGCAGCAACCGGCCCACTATCAGGGGCTGGCCGCCTTCTACCAGCGCAAGCGCGACCTGCTGGTCTCGGCCCTGGCGGATTCGCGCCTGACCCTGCTCCCCTCGGCGGGCAGCTTCTTCATGCTGGCGAGCTACGAGCGGGTAAGCGACGAGCCGGACAGCCTCTTCGTGCAGCGGCTCATCCGCGATCACGGGGTCGCCACCATTCCGGTCTCCGCCTTCTATCACGACGGCACGGATCAGCGGGTCATCCGCCTCTCCTTCTCCAAGGACGACGACACCCTGCTGGCGGGCGCCGAGCGCCTGTGCGGCGTCTAGGGGGCACCATGGATTCACTGCGCGTTGCCGTCCTCCAGATGGTCTCCGGGGATGACCTTGACCACAACCTGACCCAGGCCGAGGCGCTGCTGCGCCAGGCGGCGGCCGAGGGGGCCGAGCTGGCCCTGCTGCCCGAATACTTCTACCTGATGCCGGAAAATGAGCGGGCGCGGGTCGCCCTGGCCGCCCCCGTGAGCGATCATCCCCTGCTGACCTGGGTACAGGGGCTGGCCCGGGAGCTCGGGATCTGGCTGCTGGCGGGCACATTGCCGCTTGCCAGCGACGAACCCGGCAAGATGCACAACAGCAGCCTGCTCATCGACCCGCAAGGGCAGCTCGCAAGCCGCTACGACAAGCTGCACCTGTTTGGCTTTTGCACCGGGCAGGAGCAGTATGACGAGGCCGCGACCATGACCCCGGGCCGGGAGGTGGTGAGCCACCCCCTGCCCTGGGGCGTGCTGCGCGTCGGGATCTGCTACGACCTGCGCTTCCCGGAGCTGTTTCGACTCGATCCTGCCCCCGATTTCATCGCCCTGCCCGCGGCCTTCACCCACACCACCGGGCTCGCGCACTGGGAGCTGCTGCTGCGGGCCCGGGCGGTGGAGAACCTGGCCTTCGTGTTTGCCAGCGCCCAGGGAGGGCACCACCCCGGTGGGCGGCGCACCTTCGGCCACAGCATGATCATCGACCCCTGGGGCCGGATACTGGCCCAGGTAGAGGAAGGTCAGGGCCTGGCCATCGCCACCCTGGATCTGGTGGCCCAGCGCAAAGTGCGCAGCCAGCTGCCGGCCCTCACCCATCGCAAGATAGCCGTCGGCCCTTGAGGCCGGCACCCTTTAGCACGCTAGGAATGACACCACACTTCAAGGGACTGACCATGAAACTCAAGACACTGATGATGCTGATGGCCCTGGCCACCGCCGGCCAGGCCGCCGCCAAACCCCTGGTGATCGCCACCGACGCCACCTACCCTCCGTTCGAGATGGTCGACAGCAGCGGCAAGCTCGGCGGCTTCGAGGTCGATCTGGCCTATGCCCTGTGCGCGGCCATGAAGACCGAGTGCGAGGTGATCAACCAGCCCTGGGATGCCCTGCTGCCGGGCCTGCAAGTGCGCAAGTACGACGCCATCATGTCCTCCATGAACATCACGGACGAGCGGCGCCAGAAAGTGGACTTCAGCCAGGTCTACTACATGATGCAGAACCGCTTCGTGGGGCGCAGCGACAAGGCCGCCGACTTTGCCGACGATCCGGCCCACTTCAAGGGCAAGGTGATCGCGGTGCAGGAGGGCACCCCCCAGGACAACTTCGTCACCGCCCGCTACGGTGAAGTGGCCAAGATCAAGCGCTACGTCAACGCCCAGTCCCCCATGCTGGATCTGCAGTCCGGCCGCGCCGACTACACCTTCGGCAACATGGTGCAGTTGAAGGTGGGCTTCCTCGACAAGGAGATGGGCAAGCAGTTCGCCTTCGTCGGTCCCCAGTTCAACGGCACCCAGGACAAGATCCTCGGGGAAGGGGTGGCGGTGGCCCTGCGCAAGCACGATGACAAGCTCAAGGCCCGCTTCGATGCCGCCATCGAGAGCGTCAAGGCCGACGGCACCTTCGACACCCTGCTCAAGAAGTACCAGCTCGAAGATCTGCTCTGATCCCGACGCCGGACCGCCATCACACCATGCCAGTCGACATCGACTGGCATTTTTTATCCCTGAGATGCGCCGCCACGGGGCGATGCATTTGCCTCTTCAAGGTCGCGACCAAGCGTGCCATGCTGCACCTGTATGGGTCATGCCCGGGCATAGCACACCCAGCGTGACTGCGCACCGACTCAGGCAAGGAGGCAAGCCATGACACCCTCGCCCCTCATCAGGCGCTTCGCGCCCAATCCGCAGGGGCGCGATCTCGCCGTCGGCGACATCCACGGCCATTTCGCGCTGCTGCGGCTGGCGCTCCAAGAGGTGGGATTTGATCCTGCCCGGGATCGCCTCTTCTCCGTGGGGGACCTGACCGATCGCGGGCCCGAGTGCGGCGAGGTCCTCCACTGGCTGGCAAGCCCCTGGTTTCACCCCGTCTGCGGCAATCACGACGACTACGTCTGCCGTTACGAGAGCTGCGATCGGGAGAACTGGCTCCAGAACGGCGGCGCTTGGTTTCAGCGCCTGACCCCGGCCGAACAGGCGCAGTTCGCCATCCACTATCGTGCCCTGCCGATCGCCATCGAGGTGGCGACCCCGGCCGGGCCCGTCGGGCTGCTCCACGCCGATTGCCCCTTCTCCTCCTGGCAGGGCCTGCTGGACCAACTCGATGCCGGGGTAAGCGGCGGGAGGCTTCGGGCCATCAAGAACGTCTGCCTCTGGTCAAGGCGCCGCATCGAGCGGCTGGACGAGAGCGGCGTCGCGGATCTCGTCGCCCTGGTGGTGGGCCACACCCCGGTGAGCGTCCCGGCACGCCTTGGCAATGTGTACTACATCGACACCGGCGGCTGGTACCCCGACGAGGGCGGCTACTTCACCCTGCTGGATCTGGGCAGCCTGACCCCTCTCTTCCCCCTGCCCTGAACCGGGGCCGTTCAAGCCATCGCTCATCGGGTAGCGCAGAGCCTGGGGGCTATCGCCAGATAGCCTCCCCGTTGCCCATTAAAGCGCCAGGCAGACGCCCCGTACTTCGCTCCGCCTGCGCTATGGTTTACCATGCTGACCATTGTGGTGCCTGGCACCCCCACCCCGGCGCCTGACGCCGCCGTCATCGGATACCCCATCTCGAACAACATGAGCAACACAGCGCACCCGGCCAGCGGGCCCACCTTCTACTTCCACGTTTTGCAATACCTCTTTTTTAATGCTCTGATTTACATGAATTTATTACTTTAATGTCGATGGCTGTGGTACACAATTGGGACATGGTGAAATTTGAGAGTTATTGCTACAAATAGCAACGGTGTTCGTTTGAGTGACTGAAGGGTCAGGATTTCATCCGCTTGTGCCGTAATAGAGCCAAGCCAGATCCGTCCAGCTGTTTCATATGTGAAACACAACATGCAGAAGTTCGTGGACATAAACTGCAGAAGTTCATTTTCCTTATATATTTAAATCACTTGCTGCAGAATTCAAACAACATTATTCGAGTCTGAAGGGCTCATCCATGTAGAAAGCACCCACCAGCAGACCATAGACCAACCGTACTCGCTCATCCCGACCCAACAGCACACAGAGCAGTACTTCGCCGCTTTCCAAGGCGTCACCATGCCAGAAACACCAAAGGGCCCCTCCTTTAGATAGGAGATGGCAACATTGACAGCGGACGTTGAAACGTTTTAGGAAGAAGGGGCCAGTGCGAACTGGCCCCCTTGCTTTGTGGGATTAGGTGGCAAATTGCCGTGGTGGCAGCATGGATGCTCAGGGCTGCGAAAATTGTCAGTCATGGAGTGGTTGACTGATGCTACGGTCAGAGGAGGGATGATCGTTTCAAAAGGCAGAGAAGGCTAGGATGATCTTGTTATGGCTCTCTGGATAGCTGCGCGGTCAAATCGGCTCATGCGGCCGCTAAGCCGCGATACGAGTGTCTCACCATTACCTGGACTAAAACGCCGGTTCGCTTTAAGCCTCAAATCCCCCCCTTCCAGAACCATACACTACCGCACCTCTGGCGACTTTGCGCTGCAACTCGAGCCACTCACCGGGAGATACCCCCTCCCAGCCGTTGAACGCTCGATAAAACGAGTTGGAATCTTCGTAGCCGAGCAGGTACGCCGTCTCGTTGGGCTCTATCGCGCCAGTCTGCAAATAGGATCGCGCCAGTTCGCGGCGGGTCTCCTCTACCAGTTGCTGAAAAGTGATGCCCTCATCGGTCAACCGCCGTTGCAGAGTTCGCGTACTCATCGCCAGCTCTTTGGCCAGCGATTGCAGCGTCGGACGCCGACCTGCGAGAGTGCGTTTCAGCACCTGTTTCACCGCGTAGGTGATTCTGGTGTTTTGGTCATGCTCCTGCAACTCGGCATCGAGCTGCGGGGCAATCACGGCGAGCAGCTCTTCGTTGTGGGTATAAAAGGGAAAATCCAGATCGCTGGTGCGAAACACCAGCGCATTGCGCGACGCATTGAAGGTGATCGGGCAACCAAAGTGCCCCTCCAGCAACGCGAGATGCTCGGGGCCACGCGTCAATTCGATGCGCAGCGGGTGAATATGCCCATCAGAGCTGTGTCGTGCCATGGCCGTCATCCAAGAGAAGCCCATATCAGTCATGATATGGGGCGGTTGCTCACTGGTTGCCAGATAATGGGAGTCGATGATCACCTCATCGCCTTTTATCTCGACACGGATCTCTTCCGGGCAGACGACCCGTTTATAACGGGCCAGACGCTGCAGTGCATCTCGTAAACAACTGCTGCACACCGCCGCAATCGCCATCGGATGATTGCGCTCGAGTCGCATATCTGCGCCCAACTTGAGACCAAATGCCACATCGCCACAATGGTCTGTGATCGTGCTCCACAGGGAAAACAACTCTGCCGTGGAGGCATAGATCTTATCTTGCTGAAAAAACAGCTCAGGCAGTCCGGCTTTGCGCTGCAACATTTCTAACGAGAGACCCCGCTCTGCAATGCGCAGCATCCACTGTTTGGAAATCCGAAAACGATCGATCATCGTGCGCTGTACCCAATCAAAGTAGATAACGTGACCTTGTCAGGTCGCTGATACCGCTTGGCGGCATTGGTGGGCCAATGCCGCTTTTTAGCAAAAAAATATCTGACATCACACCATGCAGTCATTCACGTTCTTGATATGTGAAGGTGCCATGTCATCGGCTCACACAAGGGCCCATTGCTCAGGTTTTGTTGGATGCCTCATCGGCCACATATTCCGGCCAACCGCCGGCCATGGCTCTGTAGAGCGACACCACGGCCCGGGTATATCCGACCCGACTCTGTGCCAACGCATCCTGACTTTGCAGACGCACGTTTTCGGCATCCAGCAACTCCAGCAGATCGATGGCGCCCTGGTCGAAGCGCACCTTGGCCACCTCGGCGGCACGCACACTGGCCGCGGCAGCCTGCTCCAGATGCTGGCGCTGCTGCTCACTGCGTGACACCTGAACCAATGCATTCTCGGTCTCTTCCAGCGCGGTGAGGACAGTTTTCTCATAGCTGGCCAGATCACCGGCTGCCCGCGCATTGCTGGCAGCGATGCGCGCGCGAACGCGGCCAACATTCAAAAATGAGCCATCAATACCGAGTGTCAGCGACCGGGTCTCGCTGTCCCGAGCAAACAGAGAGCCGGTATCCAATGCCTGAGTACCGATCAAGCCCCCCAGGGTAAATCGGGGGAAGAGATCGGCAGTGGCCACACCGATGCGCGCTGTCGACGCGGCCAGGCGATGCTCGGCAGCAGCGACATCCGGACGGCGGCGAAGCAACTCGCCAGGAGCCTGCATGGGCACATTGGCAGGCAACTGCGCCAGCGCTGCCGGCGCCTCCAGTTCGCTAATCAATGACTCCGGCACATTACCGGTCAGTACACCAAGTCGGTGGGTAGCCAGCGCAATTTGCGCCTCCAATGGCGGGATGCTGGCTCGGGTGGTTTCGAGCTGGGCACGGCTTCTATCCACATCAAACGTACTGGCCATGCCCGCTCCTTGCCGCAGTTGCAATAGCGACAGGGTTTGCGCCTGGTTGGCGGCGTTGTCACGGGCGATGCCCAGCTGCTCCTGCCAGCCGCGCAGCTGGAAGTAGGTCTGGGCCAGTTCCCCCACCACCGCCACCTGCATGGCAGCCATATCATCGGCACTGGCACGGGTGTCGGCGCGCTGCGCTTCCACGGAACGCCGCACGCGGCCAAACAGATCCAGCTCCCAGCTAAAACCGACACTACCCTGATATTGGTGATAATCGCGATCGGCAGCCGCGACGCCGGGCTGCTGACTGGCACTGCTGCGCTCATTGCTTGCCTGCGAGCTGGCGGTGAGCGTAGGCAGCAAGTCGTACTTTGCGCTACCCAGCATGGCATTGGCCTGTTGATAATTGGCCAGGGCCAGCTGCACATCGTGGTTATGACGCAGGGCAAGCTCAACCAGTTTGGTGAGCTCCGGGTCGTTAAATCCGCGCCAGAACGCCGGCCCCGCATCAGGAGCCGACTCTTGACGCACAGTGGCATCCAAACGGGCATAGCTGCTCACGACCGGCAGGGTCGGACGTTCAAAGTCCGGTCCGACGCTGCACGCTGACAACAGCGCAGCGAGGCTCACCGTGAGCACGCGACGGGATGGATGGGTTTTCGAGTTCACATACATCGTAAAGTTACTCGTCCAAAAAGAGGTTGGAATGCGCCCGAATTCAGAGCGGATCGCCCACGAAGGTCGACTCGCCATGCTGGACCAAGGGCCGGCCGGAGAGTTTACGCAGCGCCACATAGAACACCGGTGTCAGGAACAGGCCAAACAGCGTCACCCCGAGCATCCCGGCAAAGACCGTAATACCAGTCACCGAGCGCACTTCCGCCCCGGCACCCGTAGAGAGCACCAACGGAATCGTGCCAGCGATAAAGGCAATGGATGTCATCACTATCGGACGCAACCGCAGCCGGCATGCCTTCAACGCGGCCTCGACAATGCCACGACCGTTCATCTCCAGCTCGCGGGCAAACTCGACGATCAGGATGGCGTTCTTGCACGCCAGACCCATCAGCACCACCAGCCCCACCTGAACGAAGACGTTGTTATCACCACCGGTCATCCAGACTCCAAACAGCGCCGAGAGCAGCGTCATCGGCACAATCAGGATCACCGCCAGCGGCAGGGTCCAGCTTTCATACAGTGCCGCCAGCACCAGGAACACCAGCAAAATCGCCACCGGGAAGACGATAAAGGCAGCCTTGCCTTGGGTAGCCTGCTGATAGCTCAAGTCCGTCCACTCGGTGGTCATCCCCACCGGCAAGACCTGCCCGGCGATATCGGTCAGCTTGCCCATCACCTGCGCCGACGAGAGCATGCGCGGATCGGCCTCACCGGCCAGATCGGCGGCGGGATAGCCGTTAAAGCGCAGCACCGGGTCCGGACCGTAGGTCTCCTTGATGGTCACCATCGAACCGATCGGTACCATCTCGCCGTGCGCATTACGGGTTTGCAGCTTGCCGATATCCTCGACGCTATTGCGAAACGCCCCGTCCGCCTGCGCAATCACCTGCCAGGTGCGGCCAAACTGGTTAAAGTCATTGACATAGGTCGAACCCAAGTAAGTCTGCAGGGTATCGAACAGCTCGGTCAGCGCGACCCCTTGCGCCTTGGCTTTGACGCGATCCACATGGGCATCGAGTTGCGGCACGTTAGCCTGATAACTCGTGATGGGATACGCCATGCCCGGTGTCTGGACTACGGTACCTTGCATCGCCTGCACCGCTTCTTGCAGTTTGCCGTAACCGAAATTGCCACGGTCTTCGATAAACATCTGATAGCCATTACCGCTACCAAGCCCCAGGATCGGCGGCGGCATCATCGAGAAGGCGAAGCCCTCTTGCAGACCAGCGATCTTCTGGTTTATCTCGGCATTGATCTGTGCCGCTGTGCGACCATTGCGCTCCGCAAACGGCTTGAGCGGTATGAACGCCACCCCGGTGTTAGGCGTGTTGGTGAACTGCAACGCGTTAAGACCCGGGAACGAAATGGTGTGTGCCACCCCGTCGGTCTCTTGTGCAATCTGGGCAACCTTGCGCAGCATCTCGTCGGTACGGGCAATCGACGAGCCTTCCGGCAGTTTTACCCCGGCGATCAGGTAGAGCTTATCCTGGGTCGGGATAAATCCGGGCGGCACCAGTTTGAACATCACACCGGTAGCGCCGAGCAGCAGGGCATAAACCACAAACACGGAGCCACGGCGGCCAAGAATGCGGGAGATGCTGCGCTCATAGCGCTCGGAGCTCGTTTTGAAGGCCCGATTAAAAGGACGGAACAGCCAACCAAGCAGGTAGTCAATCAGTCGGCTCGGGCCATCTTTGGGCGCATCATGCGGTTTGAGCAGACGGGCAGCCAGCGCCGGCGAGAGGGTCAAGGAGTTGATGGCCGAGATCACGGTCGAGATAGCGATGGTGACGGCGAACTGCTTGTAGAACTGGCCGGTAACACCGGACAAAAACGCCATCGGCACAAACACGGCGCACAGCACCAGTGCGATCGCAATGATCGGCCCGGATACTTCGCGCATCGCCTGGTGTGCCGCAGCCACAGGCGAGAGTCCCTCTTCGATGTTACGTTCGACGTTCTCCACCACCACGATGGCATCGTCCACCACAATCCCGATGGCGAGCACCAGACCGAACAGGCTCAAGGTATTGATGGAAAAGCCCAGCACATAGAGGGCAGCAAAGGTCCCCACCACCGACACCGGCACGGCGATCAGCGGAATGATTGAAGCGCGCCAGGTCTGCAGGAACAGGATCACCACCAGCACTACCAGCAACACCGCTTCGAGCAGTGTGTCCACCACGGCACTGATCGAATCACGCACAAAGATGGTGGTGTCGTAGACTGCTTCATACTTCACATCAGACGGGAAGGTCTTCTGCATCTGGTTCATCGCATTGATGACCGCATCGCGGATCTCAAGCGCATTGGCTCCCGGCGACTGGAAGATACCGATACCGACCGCATTCTTGCCATCGAGCTGGGAGCGCAGGGTGTAATCCCCTGCCCCGAGCTCGAGGCGGGCCACATCAGCCAGCCGCACCACTTCACCGTTATCGCCATTTTTCAGCACGATATCGCCGAATTCCAGCTCGGTGCGCAGACGCCCCTGGGCGTTGATCAGCGTGAGGAACTGGCTGTTTGGCATCGGTTCGGCACCCAGTTGACCAGCCGATACTTGCACGTTCTGCTCGCGCATGGCGCTGATCACATCACTGGCCGTCAGACCCAAAGCAGCGACCTTATCCGGGTCAAGCCAGGCTCGCATGGCATAGTCACCACCACCGAATACCTGGGTATCGCCTACCCCCGGGATCCGCGCCAGCGCATCTTTCACATGCAAACGCGCGTAGTTACGTAAATACAGGGTGTCGTACTTGCCGCCCGGCGAGGTCAAATGCACCACCATCAGAAACGTCGGTGACTGTTTCTGCGTGGTCACGCCCTGACGGCGCACATCTTCCGGCAGACGAGCCTGCGCCTGCGCAACACGGTTTTGTACCTTGACTGCTGCCGCGTCAGGATCGGTGCCCGGGCGGAAGGTGATGGTCATCTGCAGCACGCCGTCAGACCCAGCTACCGACTTGAAATACATCATGCCTTCGACGCCATTGATCGCCTCTTCCAAAGGCGTGGCCACAGTTTCGGCGATCACCTTGGGATTGGCACCCGGATAGACAGTACGCACCACCACCGACGGTGGCACCACTTCCGGGTACTCGCTCACCGGCAAGTTGGGAATAGTGATCAATCCCGCAGCGAAGATCACGATCGACAACACCGCCGCAAAGATTGGCCGTTCAATAAAGAAACGGGAAAAGTCCATGGAATAGGTCCTTAAACAGACGGTTCGAGAGGCACCGGTCGTGTCAGCACACGTGCAGCAGTGAACATGGGTGCGGTCATTTCATCGCCGCCGTCAATGCTGCCGCGCCCTGCATCGGCACCTCTTTGGCGTTCACGGGCATGCCCGGCATGAACACCTTCTGATAGCCTTCGATGATCACGCGATCGCCGGCTACCAACCCTTTTTCGATGATGCGAAGCCCCTCGGCTTCTCGTCCCGGGACCACATCACGGCGCTGAGCCTTGCCATCTTTATCGACCACATAGACATATTTGCGGTCCTGATCAGTGAGCAGCGCCTTGCTGTCGATCAGCACAGCATTGGGAATACGGCCACCTTGCAGGCGCACCCGAGCAAACAAACCGGGGGTCAACAAGCGATCTTTGTTATTAAGAACGGCGCGAACGCGAAGGGTGCCGCTGCTGCGCTCCACCCGGTTGTCGAGAAAGTCGACCTCGCCGGTATGGAGGAAGCCCTCCTCATTGGAGAGCCCTACCTGCACCGGGATCTTGGCGCTGTGGCCACCGAGGTCAGTGCGGACGCGCTCGGTATAACGCAAGAAGGCATTCTCATCGATGTCGAAATAGGCATACATCTTGTCTTGCGATACCAGCGTGGTCAGCACACTCGCCGTACCGTCTGCCGTAACCAGGTTGCCCTTGGTCACCAGCGCACGCCCTGCCCGACCGACGATCGGTGCACGTACCTGGGTCCACTCCAGATTGAGCTTTGCCGTATCGACCGCAGCTTGAGCTGCCATCATATCGGCCTGTGCAGCTTTATCGGCGGCGTTGCGCTGCTCCCACAGCTCGGTAGAAATGGCGTGTTGCGCGGCCAGCACCTTGGCGCGACGCGCTTCGTTGCGGCTCTGTGCTGCCACACTGGCCGCACGAGCAAGCTGTGCATTGGCACGCGCCAACTCGGCGCGGTAATTGCGGGCGTCGATAGTGAACAGCACATCGCCTTGTTTTACCTCCTGACCTTCCCGATAGTTCACGCTCTCGAGGTAACCAGATACACGGGGACGCAGATCGACATGTTGAATCGCTTCAATGCGGCCACTGTATTCATCCCACTGGGTCACCGGTTTGACCACAACCTGCGCCGCGCTCACCTCGGGCGGAGCAACAGATACCGGGCCGGCATTGTCGTTGCAACCTGCAAGCAACAGGATGCCGAAGGTAAGCATGATCAACAAAGGCGACTCACTACGCCGCAAAATATGGAGGTTTTTCATATGGATGATTCCAATTGTGGAATGGAAACGGGATGTACCATGGCAAAAAAGAGGCACAAAAGAGACTTGAGCCACAAATTAAGCCATAGCAGAACAATACAAGGGGCAAGGGATAACCTATAGGCAAAACGCGCCAATTCACTTGCCAAACGCGCCAATTCATAAGAATCGAGTTCATAGAAACAACTGACTTGAACTAAGGAAGGTGCGAACAAATCTGTGATTTGAGATCATGAAACTCATACGAAGCTGCATTCCAGAGGGCATCATTTTGCCAACCTCTGTCTCCCTATAATTGAAAGTAGTTGAAAGGATATAGTTTAATATATCCGCTATTTCCAAGTAAAAAACATCACCTTGATATTATTGAACAAATCACATTGCATAAATTTAACTGCTGCCCTAAAAATTATTCCACCCCCAATTTTTGCGTCTGAACCCAAGATTATTAAATCACTTTAATTGATATTTCCTTACTTTAAGAGTACAGCCAGCGCCGCATAAAAAGACACCGATTTTCAGACCGGTGTCTTGTAATAGAAGTACTCTTTATCAGGAATGACAGCTATTCGATGGACTGCAGCAACTAGTTTTAATGGTAGTTGCTACATAGCCAACCTCTTTTAACGCTTCAATAATCTCATCTGCATCTAACTCACTCTCTACCGAAAGAGTATAGTTGACAAGATCAGCATCAATTTTTGCATCATCCTGTAGCTGCAAAATTACTTTTGTAATTACGCTAACGCAATGGCCACATGTCATATCCGAAACGTAGAACTTCATCATTTTGAGTCTCCTTTGCTGAGTTCAATAAGCACTGTAAAGGTTGCCATAATGACAGGGTCAAGTGTGCTGTGTGAATCGCCCGGCTTCTTTAGACACTTTTATCCAACTCTGCTCGTAAAGCCCCGTTGCTATAGGCATTTTCAGAGGCAAGATGCGATAGACGCATCCGATAACGATCTGGCATATCGCACCAGTTAGTGTCGGTGTGGAGTATCCAAGAATGTCATCAAACACCTGATGATGTAGCTAACGAGTAGGGCGCCCATTCATGCGTTGATATGAACACAGGGGCATCAAAAGCCATCAGTCAACTGATAGCGATGGGGCACTGAGCAGGATTTAAAGCATTGATAATAATGGATATTACATCCTCATTAGTTTTATGGCATAGCCTAGTAGCGGCAGCCTTGACCTTGACACGATGGAAAGGTTCAGACTTGTTCTGCAAGCCCTACCATCTTGTACTTGGGAGTAACAGACATGACAGCAAACATTCAGTTAGCAATAGAAGGTATGACTTGCGCATCCTGCGCAAGTCGGATTGAGGGAGCCTTACACTCAGTAACAGGAGTAACTCAGGCCAATGTTAACTTGGCGACAGAAACAGCAACAGTAAATGGTAATGCAAAATTAAAAGATGTCATTGATGCGATACTGACTGCAGGCTATCAAATAAATACTCATAAAAGAGTGTTTGATGTTAAGGGTATGACTTGTTCGTCCTGTGCAAATCGAGTAGAAAAAGCCCTACTGAAAGTACCTGGTGTAATATCTGCCACAGTCAATCTCGCCACCGAGCAAGTTAGCCTAGAGCTCACTACAGCCAGTGCTTCTATTGAAGCCTTACAGCAAGCAGCAATTGCTGCGGGTTACGATCTAGTCGTAGAGAAAAATTCGGCTCAGATGACTGAAGCGAAATCAACGCAGAAGTTTTATGAAAAAGATAGCTGGCCAGTAGTTGGCGCGACCATACTTACTTTGCCATTAGTGCTACCAATGCTAGGAGTTCTATTTGGGGTAGATTGGATGTTGCCTCCATTCTGGCAGTGGTTACTAGCCACTCCTGTACAGTTTTATTTTGGCGCACGCTTTTACAAGGCTGGCTGGCATGCATTAAGAGCCTTCTCTGGGAATATGGACTTGTTAGTTTCAATAGGTACTAGTGCTGCCTACGGATTATCGATCTACTTATGGTATACCTTTGATGGGCACCATGGAGCACCACATCTATATTTTGAAAGTAGTGCAGCTGTACTTACTCTGGTATTACTTGGAAAGCTTTTAGAGAGACGAGCAAAACAGCGCACAACTGACGCTCTTAAAGCTCTCGAAAATTTAAAACCAACATCAGCCACAGTATGGCGCGATGACGATTGGAAAGTGATCTCCGTAGCGGATCTTAAAAAGGGTGACAAGGTCAGAGTGCTCCCCGGAGATCGCATACCATCTGATGGTATTGTTACTAAAGGTAGCAGTCATGTTGATGAAGCACTAATTAGTGGTGAAAGTATTCCACTACATAAAGCTATTGCAGATCATGTAACCGGAGGTGCTGTTAATCTAGATGGTGTTTTAGAGTTTGAAGCGTCTGCAGTTGGTGCAGAATCGACATTATCGAAGATTATTCGTTTGGTTGAACAAGCCCAAGGAGCCAAAGCGCCAGTTCAGGCACTAGTTGATAAAATTAGTGGTATATTCGTACCATCTGTTCTTTTAATCTCATTAGTCACCGTACTAGTTTGGGGGATGGTGTTTAATGACTGGACACAAGGAATATTGCACGCAGTTGCCGTACTAGTTATCGCGTGTCCATGTGCACTCGGTTTAGCAACGCCTGCTGCAATCATGGCTGGAACAGGAACTGCAGCACGACATGGCATTTTAGTGAAAGATGCTATTGCACTTGAACAGGCAACGAAAATTGATTATGTAATATTTGATAAGACAGGTACTCTTACCGAAGGCAAGCCAGAACTGATGCAGTTAATGTCATTGCAAACCAACAATGATGATCTTGCAATACTTGCTTATGCTTTATCTAAAAATAGCGAGCATCCATTAGCCAAAGCTGTAGTAAATTATGCACAACTACATCAGGTTAGATTAAGTGAGGTTAGTGATTTCGTTGTAGTAGCAGGAAAAGGTGTTAAAGCAGTAATTGATAAACGTAATATACTACTTGGCTCTAGTTATTGGATGCGCGAACTTGGTCTGACATTACCGACTGAGAAAATTTCAATAAAAGGTGCATCTGTATCTTGGCTAGCAGAAATGAAATCAGGTGAGCTTGAACTCCTTGGTCTACTTTGCTTTGCCGATAAAGCAAAACCAGAGGCGAAAACTGCGGTTCAAAAATTACAGCAAAGCGGGATCAAGGTGGCAATGCTGACGGGGGATTCAAAAGATAGCGCCGCTTACATTGCCAAAGAGCTTGGTCTGGATAATGTTCAAGCAGAAGTATTGCCACAAGGTAAAGCTCAAGCCGTAATCGACTATCAGGCACAAGGATTTAAAGTAGCAATGGTTGGTGACGGTATCAATGACGCTCCAGCACTGGCACAAGCTGATTTGGGAATAGCAATGGCAACCGGCACAGAAGTCGCAGTAAGCGCGTCCGCTATTACGTTGATGCGTGGTAATCCGGAGCTCGTATCCTCTGCGTTACTTCTGTCTAGTGCTACGTACAAAAATATTCAGCAAAACTTATTCTGGGCATTCGCCTTTAAC
Source organism: Aeromonas sp. FDAARGOS 1409 (assembly GCF_019048705.1). NCBI lineage: Bacteria > Pseudomonadati > Pseudomonadota > Gammaproteobacteria > Aeromonadales > Aeromonadaceae > Aeromonas > Aeromonas sp. FDAARGOS 1409. The sequence continues at coordinate 3,179,834 of NZ_CP077395.1, read as the reverse complement.
ACAATTGGTATTCCTCTGGCAGCTATGGGATTTTTAAATCCAGTGATTGCTGGTGCAGCGATGGCTTGTAGTAGTGTCTTAGTTGTTACCAATGCTCTACGCTTACAGCGGATGTCATTTAAATAAGGTGCCTCATATGAAATCATTATTAACTATAGGTGATGTAGCCAAAATCAGTGGTTTAACGGCAAAGATGATCCGCCATTATGAACAGTTAGGATTGCTTAAAGTCTCATTGCGTAGCGATTCAGGCTATAGGCTATACAACAGTGAACAAGTCAATCAATTGCGTTTTATCCGTCAAGCTCGCAGCCTAGGATTTTCATTGACTGATATTCACTCATTGCTTGAGTTGTGGCAAAATCCCGAGCGTGAAAGTCGTGCAGTTAAACAACTTGCACAACAGCACCTTAATGAGATATCAGAAAAAATCGCCGAACTGCAACACATGCAGAATGTACTGACAGCTCTTGCTGAGAGTTGTCGTGGTGATGGAAGCCCACACTGCAATATTCTTAAGCAACTAGCTAAACCGTTATCATAATTTATATAGTATGGGCGCCTTAAGCGCCCATACTATTACCAATAAAAATCATTTGTATGTACAGTTATACTTATCACCTGACATAGGATTGTCAGATGATAAGTATATTTTCACATAAAAAACAAAGATACTTTAAATTAACAAATACAGACTCTTAAGGGCTTCAACTTTACCCAGCATCCTATCTATCTTATTATCGAGATCTATTGCATATTCATGAACGATACTTTCAACATCAAAATTTTCATATGATACGTTGGGGTTTAAATCAAACAACTCTTTAATCTCACAAATTGAAAATCCGCTCTCTCTTGCACTCCTAATAAAATCTAACCTGCAAACATCGACGTGTGTATAAATATGACTGCCATTCTCATTTATATATGCGGTAGGAATCAACCCTATTCTCTGATAGTATAGAATCATCTCAATTGAAACTTTAGACATATTAGATAGTTTATCAATGCTCATCACTTCCTCCCTGAATAAACATTGAGGTTTCACATAAAATCATTTCCTGACATCAACATATCATGTAAATATGAAGCCATGTGCACATGGCATACATCTTATAAATCAAGCTCTACATTCTCTAGCCTCTCAGAAAAAGGGACCAACTGAATGGATAATAAAACCACGAAGGAAATTATAAAAATATTTGGAATTTAATTATAAAAAATCATTAACACATTTATCTAAGATGCAGTTGTTTTAATACAATAATTATCTTAAATCATAACCCCTTAATTAACTTTTATCTTGAAGCGCTTATGAGACTTCGTCGCCATTAACATAAGCTATATATTTAGGCTAAAGTCTACAGCGACTGGAAAGTCAATAATTATCAATAAGATTTACCTCTTTAGCTATCATCTAACTAAAGTTGTTAACTAAATACGCATCCCAGATGAGGTCGATTTTAGCCTCTACTGAGGCTACCCCATCATTGGTTGATGTGGCGTCGCTAGTTGTGATCTCTCTGTAGGTTGTTCAATGCCACGTTGGAGCAGGCCCAACAAGCGATCACCCGCACCTTGGCCAAGAGCCGTGTCTGGCAGCAACACGGCGGCGAGCCGCTGAGTGCCGAACAGATCAAGGTGTTGAACAGGATGCTGGACGGCGGCGAAAACGGCTTTTTGCAGGGTATCAGCGCCAGCCAGTATCAGAAGGTAGCCAAGGTCAGTAAAGCCACCGCGACCCGCCATCTGGCCGACTTGTTAGAGAAAGGCTGCCTTGAAAAAATGCCTGGGGGCGGTAGAAATACCCGTTATCAGATCAAGATTACACGGTAATCCCCACATTGTGTTTCGGAGGGATTACCATATGGGTTCCAGTTTAATACTTGAAAAATTAATTTATAAAACTCGTCACGTTATTATGGCTGTATCATAAAGAGTGCTATGAACAGAATTTTATGGTTATTCACTCATTTATTTTGATTTCTGTCTTCAAACGGAGTGCGTTAAATACAACAGAAACGGAACTGAGGCTCATCGCCAAAGCAGCCAGTGCCGGTGACAACATCCACCCGGTGAGCGGGTACAGAACCCCTGCTGCGATGGGAATTCCCAAAGCATTGTAAATGAAAGCAAACAGCAAATTTTGCTTCATGTTTTTCACTGTTGCCACCGATAGAACTCTGGCGTGGGCAATACCGCGTAAATCGCCTTTCACCAGGGTTACATGTGCGCTGTTCATAGCAACGTCAGTGCCACTCCCCATCGCAATACCGACGTCTGCCTTGGCCAGCGCCGGTGCATCATTGATCCCGTCACCCGCCATGGCAACAACTCGCCCTCCAGCTTGTAGAGATTCGACCAGTTGCAGTTTATCGGCTGGCTTGACCTCACCGTGGATCTCTTCGATCCCAAGCTGTTTCCCGACAGCATTAGCGCTCGCGACGGCATCACCACTGGCCATCACAATGCGCAAACCTGATGCTTGCAAAGTAGAGACGGCTTCCTGACTACTCGCCTTGATCGGGTCGGATACCACCAGTAATCCAGCGAGCCTTGCTTCCTTGGACAGATACATGACACTAGCTCCTCGCTCACGTAAGGCGTTGGCCTGTGCCTGCCAAGATGCTAGGTCGACATTATTTTGCTCCATCAGGGCGGCGTTGCCGAGCAGCAGAGCCTGACCATTCACCTCACCACGCACCCCCAGACCAGCCAGTGATTCAAAATGTTGAACGTGATCGATGCTGATTCCTCGTGCGTTGGCAGCTTTCACAATGGCATCCGCCAGAGGATGTTCACTGCCTTGATCCAGACTGGCAGCCAATTGGAGGATAGTTGTCTCCGACATATCGCCGACAGCAATGGCTTGTTCAAATGTCGGCTTACCTTCGGTGAGCGTGCCGGTTTTATCGATGATTAAGGTATCAATACGACGAAGACACTCGATTGCGGCGGCATCCCTGAACAGCACACCGTTAATTGCTCCTTGTCCCGTGGCGACCATGATCGACATGGGGGTTGCCAGCCCGAGGGCGCAGGGACACGCGATGATTAGGACGGACACGGCGGCAATCAATCCGTAGACCCAGCCCTGTACTGGCCCCCAGAAGCCCCAGGCCAGAAAGACCAACAGGGCAATGCCGACCACGGCCACGACAAAATAGCCGGCGACCGCATCCGCCATTCGCTGCATGGGCGCCTTGGATCGCTGGGCCTGAGCTACCATTTGTACGATCTGCGAGAGAATAGTGGCAGCGCCGACCCGTTCTGATCGCATGATCAGAGCACCGTTGGTATTCAGAGTTGCGCCTATTAGCGAGTCGCCCATTTGTTTGGTCACCGGGAGTGGTTCACCGGTCAGCATAGATTCATCGACCGCACTGCAACCCTCGATGACGATGCCATCAACTGGAATTTTTTCACCCGGTCTAACACGTAACAAGTCACCGACATGAACGTGACTCAGTGGAATATCCTCTTCAACCCCCTCCCCACGAATTCGTCGTGCAGTCTTGGGCGCTAGTCCCAGTAGAGACTTGATGGCCGCAGAAGTCTGGGATCGTGCTTTTAGTTCAAGCAGTTGCCCTAGTAAGGTCAGGGAAATGATGACGGCTGCCGCCTCGTAATACACCCCTACTCTCCCCATCGAAACGAAGGATGACGGGAAAGAGTCGGGTAGTACCGTAGCGACCAGGCTATAGATAAAGGCCGCGCCTGTCCCTATTCCGATAAGAGTCCACATATTCGGGCTGAGCTGGTATATCGACCGCATGCCGCGTTCAAAAAATGGCCAGCCCGCCCAGAGGACAACCGGTGCCGACAGCAACAACTCCAACCAGCTTTGCAGGTGAACAGGCAGCCAAGACAGCTGATGCCCAAACATGGCCACGCTGATAACCAACACAGTGAAAGGCAAACTACGCCAGAAACGGCGCTGAAAGTCGCGTAACTCCGGATTATCATCCTCGTTCAGAGACGGTAATACCAACTCCAGTGCCATACCACATTTGGGGCAGACACCCGGACTCTCTTGTACTATTTCGGGGTGCATCGGGCAGGTATAGGTTGTGCCAGCCTGCCCTTGAAGTTCTGTCGAACCCTGCGCACGGTGGCTGGTATCTGGACCCGGGATGTACGTGGTTGGCTCTTGTTCAAACTTGGCCAGGCAGTGCTCACTGCAGAAGTAATAGGTCTTGTTCTGGTATTGAAGGTGGTGTGTAGATTGCTCCGTTACCGGCATCCCACACACCGGATCGTGGATAGCATGGTGCACCTCAGGTTGTAGGTGATCTGCATGATGGGTATGGAGGGACATGATTCACTCTCCTGATCCTGAAACGGGTCGGCGGCGTTGGAAATTAGGGATGAATCTCGGAGTCTCGTCCTGGTAGACCCGATAGGCCTCACCGAACTCATGCTGCATGTCGCGCTCCTCAGCAAGGGCGAGTCGGCCATACATCAGCAGTAGCAGTGGAAACATTAGCAGGGTCAACAGCGTTGGCCATTGAAACAAAAATCCCAATAGGATTAATACAAATGCCACGTACTGGGGGTGGCGAACATAAGCATAGGGCCCGGTGTGGGCCAGGGTGTGGTCGCACTGGGCATGATAGAGCACATGCCAGGCATTGGAGAGCAGGTAAAAGCCTGAGATGAGTAGTACATAGCTTGCGATATGAAGCAAGCTGAAATGCGGATCCCCCTTGCTACCCAGCAGAGTCGACCACAGGTGCCCAGTATTGTGAGCCAGCAAATCCAAATTAGGGTAATTTGATTGCAACCACCCCGACAGCAGATAGATGGTGAGCGGAAAGCCATACATTTCGGTGAATAACGCAACGATGAAGGCCGTATAAGCGCCAAATGTTCGCCAGTCGCGAGCGTTTCTGGGTTTGAAAAAACTGAAGGCAAATAGGATAAAAATTGCCGAATTCAATATAACCAAAAGCCATAAACCGTAAGCAGATTCCGAATGGCTCATGATCGATCTCCCGGTTTGCGTTCTGTGCTGTCCTTGGATCTGTCATCATCCGCATGTGTCCCGTGATGGTGTCCACCGTGCATGAACAAATGCATCAGCGGGCAAGCCAGCAACAACAAATAGGGAACTGCGCTACGAAGATGAGCCCAATGCTCGGTGAACAGAAAGTATCCCGCCACGCTGCCAATGACGAGCAGACCAATGGCGTAACGCGATCTCCAAAAGGACGGGGGCAGACTCTGCCTCTCATGGTGATGATATTTCATGGCAAGACTCCATGTAGCTGATGATTAGTTGGCGGGAGTAAAGTCCATCCGATCCATCATCATCTGCATCATCATTTCCATCATGTCCATGCGCTTTTGCATCATCATCGATTCGTTGACCTGCATCATGGACCCGGTTGTGCTCACCCCCTTCATCATGCCTTTCAACTCGGTCATCATGGCCATGCCCGAACGCATGAGTTTGGCATGCTCGTCGTAGAGGGCTTGCCGTTGCTCAGGAGTTGTTGCCCTACGCATCCTTTCGTGCATCTCCTGCATCGCCTTCATTTGGGTATCGCAACGTTTCATCATCTCCATGGATGCCACACCGCCATTGTCTGGCACTTGACTCTCCACGGCAGAAGAAACCGAGGCTTCCGGATGGTGTTGCTGATGTTCAGCTTCGGTGGGTTGCGCTGCGAAGGAGGTATTAAATAATAAAGCTGAGGCGACTAAAAATATACCATTTCTCCAAGTGTTCATGATGATTCTCCTTGGGTGACTCGGGTAGATGTTGCGTCAAATGGCAGTTGATGTTTCAAAAAAACCATGACCCATCCCGTAAGGGGAATGTCAAGAAAGTATAGCTTATATAGCTTTGCAATATATAACTTCTTTGTGATATAGCCGCTTTGTGCTATCTGGTTCATGTCACCCTGTTAGATTACCGTTTTGTTATCCGGTTTGAAGCCGTATGACCACTCCCTTTTGCTGACGGTTGTCAAGTGAATACCATCTCAATATATGTACTTCAGATATGGTAACCATTGAATTAAATAACTCTTAGTTGCCCCATCATTCCTTGCCCTTCATGCTCCAGAATGTGGCAGTGAAAAAGTCGGATGCCCAGTTCCATCTGTCTAACTTTGATCAATATTTTTTCATATGGCTGCAAATTTATTGTATCATACAATGCTTTTTCGTTGACTATTTCAATTTTGCCATCGCGTTGGCGCTCCATTATCAAGAATTGAGTTCCATGTAAATGGAAAGGATGATCCATATGTGAATTGTTGAAAATCTCCCAAACTTCAACATCGCCGGCTTTGCTGATCAAATCGATTCTATCCATATCATATCTTTTACCATTCACCAGAAAATTCATCGTGTGTCGACCATTATCCATGGACATGGTTTCGCTAAACTCGACTTTCTTGGTTTGAACTGGTTTGCCTAGATCAGAAATTTCTCGCAATGTCTCAGGAATTTCGGGTGAAGGCCCAGCGACTAAATTTAGAGTGGCTAGTGTGCGCTTGTGCTCTTCTGAAACAGCCCCCATCTTATTGCGATCATAAATCAAGCTTTCCAAGATAGTGTTAGCATGGCTATTATCACCCACTATCACTTCAATTCGTTGGCCTGGCACAAGCAGAATCTCTGTCAATACTTGGGGATATTCCAATAACCCACCATCAGTGCCAACTAGAGTCATACTTTGGCCTGGAATGGCTAACCGGAGATAACGAGCACTACAAGCATTCCAAATCCGCAAGCGCTGACGACCTGCGATAGTTATTTTCGGCCTATAAGCACCGTTGATAAGCACAAATTGACCTTCACGACCATTCATCCAGTCATCAGCTGTATTGTCAGGAATTTGCCCATCAGCTGTAAGTTTTAGATCAGAGATAACTAGATATTGCTCAACAAATTCCGCAAGCGGGTCGGATTTACTACGAACAATCATTAAACCGGCCAACCCTCGATAAACCTGCTCCGGGGTATCCCCATGAGGATGAGGATGGTACCAATAGGTACCTGCAGAATCCATTGGTAGCTTGTATCGGTAAATCCGCTCAGCTCCAGCAGGAACAGCGTCTTGGGGATTACCATCTTGGTTCGGAGGTATAGGTAGACCATGCCAATGAATTGTTGTTGCTTGGGGCAGCTGATTGCGCAGGTGAACTTCAACCATATCGCCCTCATTAACCTCGATTAACGGGCCCGGTAATTGCCCATTATACGCCCATACCTTTGTGCGCACCCCAGCAGCCAATTCGACCTCATGCATTACAGCTGTCAGTTGCGCAGCAAAGGTTTTTGGCTCCGAGCTTGTGTTTTTGAGCATGCTGAGGCTGGGGAGTGGTAACCCTATGGGGAGTGCATTTTCTGGTAAAAGCGCTGCTTCCTTTGCCACTTTCAAACCCGACAATGGCGATAAGCTCATCGTATTCTCTGCTGAAGATACTATGTGCTCTTCTGCGGCTGTAATCCATTTTGGCACTAACGCAACCAACCCTACACCGCTTACCCCCACGATAAACTGGCGTCGATTCATGTGTTTACCTCCGTTAATAATTGGCAGCAGAGAGTTTTTATTTCTGCTGCCAGAGTGCGAGACGTGAATGTTATTTAAAATCGAAACGGAACTGCTCAACTACGTTGCCTGGTAACGCTACCTTTGCTAACGCTTTAGCATCAGAGACTGGCTTGTACTCCCCTTGTGCCATTAATGAGTTACCGCCGGATGGCTGCAGTTTCAACACCTGCTTGTCTTTACCTTTCAGCAGGGTCAACTCACCACTTGCTCCTTGGGTCGCAATGGCTTCCCCATGGTGGCTGGTCAAGTACAGCATAATCATGTTGCCCTCAGTGGATAATTCTGCCCGAACACCGGAAGTGGCTTCAGACATCATGCCGTTATGCATAGGTTTCATTTCGCCATCAGCCATCGCAGCAGTGGAGACCAAAGAGAGCAAGGTTGCAACCAGAACTCGTTTCATAATATTTTCCTTTTATGTTGATTCCCCATATGGGGTGTTTAGAACATATCTTGGTCTGAATCGTCCAATAACTGTTTGAGCGGTTTTTCTCCAAACAGCCAAAACATCAGTGGCGTCAACAGTGAATCCAGCAGCGTTGAGCTGACCAATCCACCAAATATAACTACAGCAACAGGGTGCAGGATTTCCTTGCCAGGTGCATCTGCGGCAAACAGCAAGGGCGTGAGAGCAAGAGCCGCAGTCAGTGCTGTCATAAGCACGGGCGTAAGCCGTTCCAGCGAGCCACGAATAATCATTGATTGGCTAAATGTTTCACCCTCAAACTTACACAAGTTGATGTAATGGCTGACCTTCAGGATTCCGTTTCGCGTTGCGATACCCGTCAGCGTGATAAAACCGACCAGCGAGGCCACCGATAGAGTGATATCAGCCAACCACATGGCAATCACACTCCCAATGAGGGCCATGGGAATATTTCCCATGATCATCGTCGCCAGCGTGATGGACTTATATCGGCTGTAAAGCACCATGAAAATCAATGCCAGTGATACTAAGGACAGCCCCGCAATCAATTTACTGGCCGCCTCCTGAGCCTGGAATTGCCCTTCCAAGCTGATGAAATATCCTTCAGGAAGCGTATTGGCTGCAATGACAGCACGGATCTGCGCAACAATATCAGCCATGTCAGAACCATCGGTGTTAGCAGAGACAACTATCCGACGACGACTGTTTTCCCGGCCAATTTGATTTGGCCCATCACTCTCTTCAATGGTCGCGACCTGGCTTAGCGGAACACTGCCATGAGGGGTATCGATCAGCACGTTGCTCAGACCTTGTTGTGTCCGTGCGCTGTCAGGTAAACGAATCACCAAGTTGAAACGCTTATTGCTGTCGATGATCTGAGCAACCGAGTCCCCTTCCGTGAGTGTCTCCAGTATTTTCAGCAGGGTTCCTGGCGCAACGCCCAAGCTGGCAGCACGATCGTAATCCAGCCTAACTTTCAACTGTGGAATCAGCACCTGCTTTTCCACTTGGAGGTCAGTCACACCAGGGATTTCGGCTAACTGATCCTTCAAAAGTGCAGCTTGACCACGCAGGGTGTCCAGATCATCACCGTAAATCTTGAGTGCAATTTGTGCCCTGACGCCTGACAACAGGTGATCCAACCGGTGCGAAATGGGTTGGCCAACTGTCGTGGTGGCAGGAAGTGGCGCTAGCTGATTGCGAATATCGGCCATCACTTCTTCACGACTACGGTCAGATGGCTTCAAATCAACATCAATTTCACTGGAATGTACCCCCTCAGCATGCTCGTCCAGTTCTGCACGGCCTGTGCGACGACCAACACTTTTTACTTCAGGGACCTGTGCTATGAGGCTCTCCGCCAGGCTTCCCACTCGATTGGCTTCCGTCAATGACGTGCCAGGATTCAACAGCAGGCTGATGGTCAAGGTCCCTTCGTTGAACGTCGGCAAAAACGCTCTGGGCAGCAATGGCACCGTAGTCAGGGTGACCACGAGTAAAATCGTGGCGCCAGCCAAAGCCACTCGAGCATGGTTGAAAGATGCTTGCAGGATGCGTTTATCCCAATGCTTGAGCCAGCTCACCAATTTCGAATCACCATGCTCAATCTGCTTCATCCGTGGCAACAGGAAAAAGCACATTACTGGTGTGACGGTCAGTGCGACCACGAGACTCGCCAGTATCGATGTGATATAGGCGACGCCCAGCGGGGCAAACAGTCGTCCTTCAATGCCGGGCAAGGCAAAAAGTGGCACGAACACCAGTACCACGACGAGCGTTGCCACGACCACGCCTGAACGCACTTCATTGCAAGCACTGGCGATCACCTTGATTGTCTTGATGATCCCGACAGGTTTCTTCTCTTTGAGCCGTCTGAGCACATTCTCGACATCGACCAAAGCATCATCGACCAACTCACCGATCGCAATTGCCAGGCCCCCGAGCGTCATCACATTGACAGACAAACCCAGTGCTTTAAAGATGAGGAACGTCACAGCTAAAGACAGTGGGATGGCAGTCAAGGAGATGAGGGTGGTCCGCATGTTCATCAGGAAGAGGTACAGGATCACCGCCACCATGATGGCGCCATCTCGCAGCGCCTCTTTGACGTTATCAATGGAAGCATCAATGAAGTCGGCCTGACGGAACGAAATCTGCGGTTTGCTGATCCCGGCAGGCAGACTCTTGGTCAAGCTGTCCAGGGCATGTTCGATTTCTGTGCTGAGCTTCACTGAATCGGCATTCGGCTGTTTTTGCACACTGACAATGACGGCAGGCTTGCTGCCAAAGCCTGCATCCCCTCGCTTAAATGCAGGAGCGAATTTCACCTCGGCAACTTGCTTGAGCAAAATAGGCTGACCATTGACATCTTTCACGGCCAGGTTCTGCATATCCTCCAGACGTGTTGTGCGCCCCATGTTGCGGATAAGGTATTCACGTGCGTTGAGTTCGAGGTAGCCGCCACTGGTATTACTGGAAAACCCTTGCAACGCCCCCTCAATGTCGCTGTAACTGACTCTGAGTTGAGCCATCAATGCTGTATTGGGCTCAACCCTGAACTGCCGTACCTCGCCACCAATGGGAATGACTTGGGCAACGCCAGGAATAGACAGCAGGCGTGGACGCAACACAAAATCCACGTATTCCCTGACGGCCATCGGACTCACCTTGTCGGGATCAGCCGGAAACGCAATTAGCATGATTTCGCCCATAACGGACGAGATTGGCCCCATCACAGGACTCACTTCCGGGGGGAGGCTTTCCTTGACCTCAGCCAGACGCTCTGCAACCAGCTGCCGGTTACGGTAGATATCGGATCCCCAGTCAAATTCGGCATAAATAATGGAGAGCCCGACCCCGGAAACGGAGCGGATCCGAGTCACGCCCGGCATACCATTAAGCGACGTCTCCAGAGGGAAGCTGACCAATTGCTCGACTTCTTCCGGAGCCATACCGCCCGCTTCCGTCATGATGGTGATCGTCGGTTTGTTCAAGTCAGGGAACACATCAACCGGCATATGGCTGGCGACTAATCCCCCCCAAACTAGCAAGATCAGTGCAATCGCGCTGACAAATAGCCGATTATTCAGGCTGTGATTCACAATCCAGCTAAACATGTTTCACCTCTTTAGCGGATTTGATTGATCAGGGTCGCACCCTGAGTAACGACACGCGCCTGGGCTGGAGCGCCAAGGACAAGTACAGATTCCCCGTCAAGAGGGGACACCCGTACTGGCATTGCACGAAACAACAGTGCGCTCTCATGCAACCAGACAATGGATTCGTTGGCTGCATTTTTGACGACGCTGCTGGCGGGCACTTTTATACCTTTCATTTGTGCCTTGTTTTGGGTCACGATTTTGACTGGTTGGCCGAGCGCAAGCGGCATTGTTACTTCAGGTTTGAAACGCATTGGCAAGGCGCCATCGCGTAAAGAAAGGGCTCCACCAAGATAGCGTAACGGCTTGCCATTCAAAGTCGCACTGGCAATGTCATTCACCATCGAGGCATCGTAGGCAAGTGCTTCGATTTGCATACCGTCTTCGGCGATGATCTCGAAGATCAGGGTTCCGGCCTCAACCATCTGCCCATTCATTGCATTACTCGTGGCAACCACACCATCAACCGGCGCTCGCAATATTTCCCCCGCAGAGCCAGCGTTCAGGGCAACGACTTTCGCTCTGGCTGTTTTGAGTTGAATCACCGCGGCTTCAATGTCTTTACGTGGCACACTGCCGGTGAGGTCAGCCAGGCGAGTGGCGTCCTGCTCTGCCAAACGCAAGGCACTTTGCGCATCAGAGAGCTCTGCTTGTCGCCGTGAGCTTTCGAACGAATCTGCTGCAGGATGGACTATGGCAAGCGTTTGGCCTTTGTGAACCACGGCACCCAACTGAGGAAATCCAGAGGCGGGCGCCTGGATTTTTCCAGCCCCCGCCGACTGCACCCAACCTCCTTTATTGGGGTCAATCACCACATGCCCACTGAGTTCAAAAGCCTTGGGATAAGATCCCTCCACGGCAATGGTGGTATGAATGGAGAGTCGATGCTGAGCCGACTTGGGTAAAAGTACCCGCCCATCAGGCAAGCGTTGCGGCTTGTCTGCCGATACGGTTGTCTGAGGCATTTCACCATGATCTTCACCGCCATGTGCCCACAGTGGCATCGCGACCATGCACAGCAGAAGGGAGAGCAATTTGGTCGTTTTCATGCTTTAACTCCGGAGGGTCGACGACGAAATAGGTAGGCACCACCACTGAGCAGGAAAGCAACGATCCCCCCTCCTACCCAGTACCACATCTGATTATTGACTGAGCTAACAGGGGCATCAGAATACGGGGGCACAACCAATGTGGCATCCAGCAAGTCGGACGTGTCGCCTGCGAGCACGGTGAAACTGACTGGGTACTTGCCCGGTTTGGTCAAGTCGCTGGCTAATGCCGTATATTCACCAGGATTAACTTGCTTGAATGAGAATAATTGACCGGCATAGTCCATCTCGATCTGAGCGCCATCAACTGGCTTGTTATCTGCGTATCGATCCAGATAAAGAAGCAACTGTGAACCTGACAGTGACAAAACCAGTTCAAAGTCAGGAGAATGGGTTTCAACAAAGGGTTGGCTTTGTGTAGTGGGAGCTGCCACTTTGGAGCCATGATCCTCGTCACCATGTGCATAGACTTGGGCTGACAGGACAATCAGCATCCAAGATGCCAGCATAATTTTGCTTTTCATTAATTAACTCCAGCGGCTTGATTACTGCGCGAGATGGCACGAGCAACTTCAAGTCTTGAGCGGATAAGTAAGGATTGGGATTGCCACTCTTCCTGTAATGTCTTCAGGTACATAGCGAGATCAAATTGGCCTTTTTGGTATCCTTTCTTTACCCAAGCTGATTTCTCTCGAGCAAGCTCCACCTGAATACCTGCATTATCGGCGTTATTTTTGGCCTGTTGTAATTCATTAGCCGCAATACGCTGTTGCATCAGAATTGCTCTGCTTGTTTGTTCTTGATTGATCTTGGCTTGGCTTAACGATGCATTGATTGCGGCCATTTGGGCGCGATTCTGAGTCCCTGTACCCCAGGGAATGGTGACGCCCACTTTGACAGTGCCACTGTAAGGTTCATCGAAGGCATCACGTTCTGAGGTATAAGAAAGCCCGAGCTCTGGTGTACCCAACACTGAGTTGCTCGTTTTTTTCAGTTGCGCGCTCACCGCTCCTGATTCGAGCGCGGCATTTACCAATGCGGGATGTTCAATACTGCCTTGTAGTAATTCTTCAGCCTGATCAGGCAATTCAGCACCGAGGCTAATGAGTTGAAAAGCCTGGATGGCCCGGTCATAGGCCGCAGTAGCCAAAGCCAGTTCCTTTCGGGCATCCAACTCAGCCAGTTTTGCTTGGTTGACCTCTAACGGTGCGACTTCACCTGCTTTGAGCTTTTTTGCAGTGTCAGCCGTTAAACGCTCAAGCAACCGCAGCTTTTTGGTTGCGCTGGCAACCTCTGCCTCACTGAATCTCGTCTCCCACCAAGCTTCTCTCAGCTCGCCAGCCAATTTCCATTTTTCAAACGCTTGTCGCCCCTGAAAGGCGCGTTGCTCGACAACAGCTGCATTGATGGAATTATCCCTTTGCCCTGGGAGCCAAAGAGGAATACCGACACCGACTTCCCATTCGCGACGTCCATGGTTGGTATCAACCTGATCGGTGGTATGCGAAACTTCAAGCTTGGGCGGCTCAGGTGTCCATGACTGGCTGAGCTCAATTTCGGCAAGATGGCTATCAGCCTCTGAACGCCATTTGTTGTTCTGTGCAGACCACGCATGATCCAACACCTGCTGCAAAGAGGCAGCATTTGCACTGGTCAAAAAGAAATAGACCAGAACCAACCCGATTTTCATTTGGTTGAAAGTCGTCATAAAACCATCCTAGATTATGAATAAATATCAATTCATTCCAACGCAATCAGGATAGCAATGCAGGCTCTGCATAGCCGCAGACGCCACAGCACACGAGGGTTAACCTCATGTGTCAGTGCTCTTTTAATAATTGACTGCGCCGGGATCAGGCTAGGCGCATGGGGGGGCGTAGACGCGGAGGGAAATTAAGCGTGGACCATGCTTGATCCACGAAAGGGACAACATCCACGCCCATGCTGGCGTAGAACAAGGCTCTTGATGAGTCGATTAACGCGTAAATACTGACACCGCAATGGCTGCTTGACGCGTTGGCCAAGTCGAGAGCGCAATGATCATGATACTTGTCTTGAGGAGAGACAGCATGCTCTGCCACATTTTCATGATGTCCGGAGTGAACGTTGCCATGCAATTCAAAAGACTCTCCTGCCGTAGCCACTTTGATGACTACAACAAGCGCAAGGAGCACTCGGAGATACTTTTGCAGCAAGGACACAGGTTCAACTCGAAAATTAGACGTTTTTCATATTACGATGAAGCATCCCAAAGATGCAACTCAAAGACACTTTCAGCATCGAGAGTTCCCCACTCATCACACTCCGCGCAACCAGTCGCTTCATCACCAGCGACAGTAGGCTCATCCACACCAATCCCTCGGCGATGGCTTTCTCCCCCGTCACAAATCCCTTGAGCCGGTTGTGCGATTTCCACTCTTTAAATAACAACTCCACCTGCCAACGGCAGCGATACAGGCACATCACCTGCTCTGCTGACCATGCCGATCGCGGCAGGTTCGTCATCTACAGACAGGACCGCTTTCCTCGGCAAACCAGCGCCGGATCAACCAGTACTTGACCTGGCCAGACTTCACCACCGTATCCAGTACCTCGGCCCGACAACGTCGTCGCCCGACTTCTTTCAGTGACAGTCCCACCAGCTTAGGCACTTCCCGTCCATCACCGCGCCAGGCTTGGATAATCTTGGGGTTTAGGCTTTTCGTGCCTCGCACCAGATAAAATCCGCCGGCTTCATTCACCTGCCCAAACCAAGCCCTGTCAATGTAACCTGCGTCAGCCAGCAGCAGGCAGTTGGTCAGCGTGTGGGCCTTGGGCAGAGATTTCCGTTCCCCTGCGGTATCGGCAGACACACTCATGCACAGCGGGCTCTGCTCCGACAAAGACATGGTCATATGGCACTCGATAACCGCCGGACTGATGGTCTTGAACCGGCCGGGAAAGTCAGCAGCCAGGCGTCGGTGCACCGCAAAGGAGGTGCCATCGTGCAATAACACCTGTTTGAACGCGCCGAGTGCCACGGCCATCTGGATCTGGGGAAGTCAGGCTGATTTAGGCAACAACGCCACATCCAGGTACAAAGCTACGACCATTAAAATACCATCCTCAATACAGATTCATGACAAGGTTTGCTTGATGGCATATAAAGGGGGAATTGCCATATTATGGCAATTTTTATCAGAGATTTTTCCAAGTTTTGGCATACCTATGTCTTTGATTTAATCATGTACACAAACCCTATTCATTAAAAAATAAAATGTTAAAAAACAATTTGTTAACTTAATTAGACTACTATCTCAAGGTCAAAAATCCGTGCCATAATATGGCAATGAGCATTTGGCGCTGCCATATTTTGGCAGACACTCCCATATGCCCCCCTTACTGGACCTACTTATCACACAGATAACGCATAAAACCCATTAAATATGAGGAGGAAGTGACTATAAATTCAATTTCTTTCACATTCATACTCATCTCCGAGCCTTGTCCAACGATAGTACAATGGGATACCATTAATTATAACCAGGCACCCTTGATGGATGCCAATTGACTCCAATTACATTAAATTCTTTGTTATGCATATTATGAGTCTTCGCCGCCATCCCTAGCGATGCTAAAAAACATATCTTTTCTTTCTATTCATCATTTACATCTCAATCTACACCTGTATTTCAGGGTAAGATGTTTTCTATATAGCGTGCCACATTAAAAATACTAATATTTAGTGATAGTCTATGCCGCCTTATTTAGCATAACCATGTAGTGATATATTTAATTTAATCATTTGATTAAGGTACGCGATAATATTTATATTTCATTGGCTGTGTGATAAAACAAAAAGCCTTTTTTAACCCTGAATTAAATATGAATAGACCAGGACCTGAACATCGAAAATAAATACTGCACTCATCAATGCTGTATTCCGGTGATCACCTTATCCAGACCTGTTCAACTTGGCAACTCTGTAGTAAACCAATCGAGTGGACTGACCCCAGCATCCTAGTTCTGGGGAACCGCAGCTCCATTCGATATAGAGAAACGGGCGTTGTTGCCCAAATCGATGCAGCTTGAATGGAACTAACTGAGGACTCGGTGATCTGATCACCACCATCCTCTTCAAGTCTGCATCATGGGCACATAGCTTCATCCCATCACCAACTGGCCTAAATACAACAAGTCTTTGATTATCCGTGGTTCACTCACCTTCTGGGTTGATGCCGAGGCCATGAGCAACTGGTTTCACCACGACCATCATGGGCGGCGGGGCCGCAGCCCGCTTTACACTGACCAGACCATCTGTACCTTCCTGATGCTCAAGGGGATTTTCAACCTCACCCTGCGGGCCACTCAGGAACTACTCGATTCTCTGTTCGAGTTGATGAATGTGCCGTTGTGCGCACCGGACTATAGCTGTGTCAGCAAGCGGGCCCGCACGGTGACAGTGGCCTATCGGCAGCCCGGCAAGGGGCGCATCACCGACTTGGTTATCGACTCGACTGGCCTGAAGGTGTTTGGTGAAGGCGAGTGGAAGGTCAGAAAACACGGCGCGGAGAAGCGGCGAGTCTGGCGCAAGTTGCATCTGGCAGTCGACCCGGCCACCCACGATATCGTGGCGGCGGAGGTCTCGCTGGAAAATGTCCATGATGCCGAGGTGTTGCCGACCTTGCTCAATCCACTGCGGCGCAAGCTGGGACATGTTTATGCGGATGGTGCCTATGACAGCAAAGCCAGCCGTCAGCTGATAGCGCACAAAGGGGCGACAGCCTGTATCCCGCCTCGTAAGAGCGCGGGGTTATGGGAAAAGGGGCATCCCAGAAATGACGCTGTGCTTGTGATACGCAAGGAAGGGCTGGCGCACTGGAAGAAGATATCGGGGAATCACCGTCGCTCGCTGGCAGAGACGGCGATGTATCGGTTCAAGCCGTTGCTGACGGGGAAAATCAGTCTGCTTAACTACAACGGCCAAGTGGGAGAAGTCATGGCGTATGTGAGCGCCATAAACAAGCTGAATACCCTTGGCCTACCTGTCAGAAAGCCCCGAGTGTAGTGGTCACCCAGGACTGGGGAAGCATGACTTGATGGCTGATTTGGGAAACAACGCCGGTTCAAGCTGTTGCTGACAGGGAAAATCAGTCTGCGTAACTACAACGGCCAAGTGGGAGAAGTCATGGCGTATGTTAGCACCATAAACAAACTTAATACCCTTGGCCTACCTGTCAGAAAGCCCCGAGTGTAGTGGTCACCCAGGACTGGGGAAGTCATGACTTGATCGCTGATTTGGGAAACAACGCCCTTCTAAACACATCCAAGACACCCAACTGAGCACCATTATCATTGAATTTTATATATCATGACCATGAGCCATATTGATACACGACCATTTTCATTGCTTTTATAATATACAAAAACAGTTTTAAAGTTCATTTTTATAGTATGAACATGGCGACTTGTTTTTCTATATCATAAAAGCAAGCCATCTAAAAACGGAGCAAATTGACACATTCACCAATGATGTTTAACCTCCTAAAAAACAGGAGGCTATATGAACAAGAATGAACCAGCACTAATAAAAACCAAAGCACTATTAAACAAACTTGGCATATCTAGATCGACTCTGTACAGGTGGATTAAAGAACACAAGTTTCCACCGCCACACAATAAAGGCTTTTATTCTGCCGCAGAGGTCAACAGTTGGATATCAAGGGAAAACCGCTCATCTTAGATGATGAATTATACCGCTATTTTATGACTCCATAATATTTACATTTCCTGAATGGATTTCACTGCCTCCATTAATTTTTTATCCCATAACTCATATGCCTCACGTTGCTCATTGGTCCAATCATGAAGATTGTAAATAGCCATGACACCAGCCATCCTGTGACCAAGCATTTTCTCGGTTACCTGTGGCATGATGCGCTCCTCCGATAAACGCGTACTCAGCGTCCGACGCATGTCGTGCATACGCCAATACGGAAGATCCAGTTTATCTCGCACCCGCTCTGCTAGCTGGATCAGGGACGCACTGCTCAATGACTGCTTTGGATTCACCGGCGAGCGACATACTGGCCCCCCCTTTAGCCGAGATTTCGCCGCCGCTTCTTGCAGCAACATCATCACCCGGGTAGGAATAGGCCGACGTATTGGTGATCCACTTTTGGCACGAGCAGCGGGAACCGTCCAAATTTGCTCCTCCAGATTAAACTCACTCCACTGCGCCCCCAATGCCTCGCCACTGCGACAGCCCAGCAGGATCACCAGTTTGGCGGCCAATTTTAATCCGCGGCTGGCCCTGCTCTGTTCAAATGCAATCCAAATCTGAGCGAGTTCACGCATGGTCAGCACACGAGTACCTCTCTCAGGTTGAGATCCAACATCTTCGGTGCGTAATTGCAACACCGGGGAGCCGCCAATGAGATTTCTCCGAATACAAAAACTAAGAATGGACTTTAATCTGCGTAATAAATGACCGGCATTTTTGGGCTTTTTCTTGCCAATTTTATCAAACCACTCCAGCCAGCTGGAAAACGGGATCTGTTCAACCGGAATACCAATAAACAGAGGTTCGAAATAGCGCTGCATGGTATGCTCATAGAGCATGACCGTACGAGGCCGCAGCTTGGGCAGATGGTGCTCACGAAAATGCTCGCAGCACTGTTTCAGTGTGACATCATGCTTCTGGTGGAGCTTATCCCAGAAAACTCTAGGGTGTTCATTACGCTCCAGCGCACCACGGATAGCAGGGATCAATGCCCTGGCATCAGCGAGTTTAAGGTCGGGATAGCGTCCAATTTTGAGTCTCGCCGCTTTTCCTTGCCAGCGATAGCGATATTGCCATGAGATGGTGCCACGCTCGGTGACCCGAGCTGACAATCCATCACGATCTGACAATTCCGTCTTACCAAAGTAGGGCTTACCATACAGGGCACGTAGCTTCGCATCAGTAAGTGGCATATGACTCTCCTGTGATTGGCCATCTGATTTTTCACTGACACATTAACGCGCCCTGACGTGTACACAGATACGTACCAAACTGGTCTGAAACGGACTGAATCAAGATCAGACAAAGTGAGACAATCTGAGATAACACTCCGTATAACGACTTGTTTTTCAAGCATATAAACACAATTCAGAACCACGAAATGAGCCAGCAGACAAAGCCTACCTTCTATTTCCACGACTACGAGACCTTCGGCATCAGCCCGGCGAAGGACAGGCCGGCGCAGTTCGCGGGCATTCGCACCGACGCCCATTTCAACGTCATCGGGGAGCCCCTGGTCATCTATTGCAAGCCGCCCTCGGATTATCTGCCGGACCCCGAAGCCTGCCTCATCACCGGTATCACGCCGCAGAAGGCGATGAAGGACGGATTGTGCGAGGCGGACTTCATCCGCCAGATCCACGGGGAGTTCGCCACCGCTGGCACCTGCGTGCTGGGCTACAACAGCATCCGCTTCGATGACGAGGTGACCCGCTACACCCTGTATCGCAACTTCTACGACCCCTATGCCTACGCCTGGCAGAACGGCAACTCCCGCTGGGACATCCTCGACATGCTGCGGGCCTGCTACGCCCTGCGCCCCGAAGGGATAGAGTGGGCCTTTGACGAGGAGGGCAAGCCGAGCTTCCGACTGGAAAAACTGACGGTGGCCAACGGCGTGACCCACGCCAACGCCCACGATGCGCTCTCCGACGTGCTGGCCACCATAGAGATGGCCAAACTGGTGAAGAAGGCCCAGCCCAAGCTGTTCGGCTATCTCTTTGAGCTGCGCAACAAGAACAAGGTGAAGGCCCTCATCGACGTGGTGACCATGAAGCCCCTGGTGCACGTCTCCGGCATGTTCTCCCCCTGGCAGGGGTGCGCGAGCTGGGTGTCGCCGCTCGCCTGGCACCCGAGCAACCAGAACGCGGTGATCATGGTGGATCTGACCCGCGACCCCACCCCCCTCATCGAGCTCACCAGCGAGGAGATCAGGGAACGCCTCTACACCAGGAAAGAGGAGCTGGGAGATCTGGCGGCCATTCCGGTGAAACTGGTACACATCAACAAGTGCCCGGTGCTGGCCCCGGCCGCCACCCTGACGGCGGAGCGCGCCGACGAGCTGGGCATCGATCGGGAACAGTGCCGCAAGAGCCTGGATCTGCTGCGCGCCCACCCCGAGGTGCGGGAAAAACTGGTGGAGGTGTTCAACCAGGAGTTTGCAGGCCAGAGCGATGCGGATCCCGATACCCAGCTCTACGCCGGCTTCTTCGGCCACGGCGACAAATCCACCATGGATCTGGTGCGCGCCACCCCGGCGGATCTGCTGGGGGAGCGGGAGTTTGCCTTCACGGATCCACGGCTGCCGGAAATGCTTTTCCGCTACCGCGCCCGCAACTGGCCCCACACCCTCAGCGAGGCGGAGCAGAAGCGCTGGCGCCTGCACTGCAGCGACTACTTCAGCCGCCGCCTGCCGGACTATGTGCCCCGCCTGGAAGCCCTGGCCGAACAGAATCAGGGGAACGAACGGAACTTCGCGATTCTAAAGAGTCTCTACCGCTATCTGGAAGATCTGTGAGATGTGAGCCGATTCACAGTTAAATCCCTGTGCCGACCCCGCGGGCGAGACATAATGAGCACGGGGCCCAAGCTCCTGATAGTTTGATAATTACGATGCGCTACCGGCATGGATGCCGTGCTCTCGACCGTTGGGGATCTCTCGTCTTATGCGTTCAGCTCTGCCTGCTTTGACACTCGTCGCCTGTGCCTTGCTGCCCTCGGCCGCCCTGGCCGGCGTGCGTTTCGAGGTGCCGGACTACCTGCTGCGCCTGCCGGAGCAGACCTATCGGCTGATCGAGCGCAACTTCAATACCCTCTACCAGCAGACCGACTTCACGCCCCAGATCACCAACAGCTACTTCAACCACTCGGATCTCTACCGCTTCGCCGGCATCCCTCTCGCCATCACGCCGCAGAACGGCTTCCAGATGGAGGTGTTCGGCCAGCTCTACAACAAGTCGTCGCAGATCTATGCCCAGATGAGCCAGGATCTCTCCCTCTATCGCACCCTGCGGGTCGACATGATGGGGGATCAGAGCGACGAGATCGCCATCGGCATGGGGCTCGGCATTCCCCTCAGCAACCGCCTGACCGTCAAGGCGCTCGCCTCCAGCAACGAGATCCCGGGCTATGGCTCCGCCAACTACGCCATCGGCGTGGAGTGGCACTTCTAGGGATCAGCGCCCCTTCCGGCAAAAAGGCTCCCTTGGGAGCCTTTTTCATGCCTGTCCCGGCCCTTGACCGGGATCAGCCGTAGCGGATCACTCGCCCCTGGCCCCCCTGCAGCACCAGCCCCTCTGCCTGGGGAGCGTCATCCCAGAAATCCACTCCCCCCGGCGGCAGCGCGACCCGTGTGGCTTGTTCACCCCAGTTGAACAGGCAGAGCAGCTCGCCGCTCCCGGGCAGCGCCACCCGCCCGCGCGCAAAGCCCATGTCGTCGAAGCGGGCCGCCGGGGCACGTCCCTCGCACAGGGCCAGCAGCTTGCCAAGGTGCGCTCCCTGCGCGTCGTCCAGATCCTGCAGCCTGTCTCCCGCGAGCACCATGCCGCCGCTCGCCACCAGGGCGGCCAAGTGGAAGTCGTACTCCGCGCGGCTGGCGTGCTGGCCCGGGATATTCCGCAGGCAGACACAGTCGGGATCCAGCGCCCAGAGCCGGTCGTTCTGCCAGGCGCGGCAGAAGGCTTCCCGCGCTATCTGGCGAAAACGGGGGCCCTGGCGCTCCACGTCGTCGCTCACCCGCATGCCGTGCACCAGGCCGAGACTGGGCCACAGCGGCGCATTGCAACCGAGCAGGAAGACCCCCTCCCCGGCGCCGCGCAGGATGGCGGCCATGCCACGGCGATAGGCCTCCACCCGGGTGGCGTCAGGGTCGTGGAAGCGGCCGCCGTGAATGGCGCCCCAGAAGTTCGCGTCCAGCTTGAAGTAGTTGATGCCCCACTGCTCGCGCAGGGTGTGGAACAACTGCTCCAGGTGGGCCTGCACCTCGGGATGGGTGCCGTCCAGCACGTACCAGGGGGTGCAGCGCCAGCCGCCGTAGGTGACCCGCTCGGAGGGGAGCGGCAGGCCGTCTTCCCCTTTCACGAACCACTCCGGGTGCTGCTGAAACACCCGGGAGCCGGGCTCTGCGATGAAGGGGGCGACCCAGAGCGCGGGCTCGCAGCCGGCGGCGCGGATCTCCTGTGCCAGCGCGGCCACCCCCTGCTCGAACTTGGCGGAAGGGGTGAGCCAGTCCCCCATCCTGGCCTGATAGCCGTCGTCGATCTGCACGTAACGCAGCTCGGGAAAGCGGCTGGCTCGTGTCCCCAGGTTCTCGCGAATGTCGTCCGCGCTCACTTGGGCATAGTAGTGATACCAGGAGCACCAGCCGCTAGGGCGCGCCTTGACCCCGCAGACGAGAGTCCCGTGTTCGGCCTCGATATAGTCCGCCAACGCCGCGAGCAGGGCCTCCCTGTCCGGCCCCTCCAGGCAGATCAGCGCCTCGCTCTGCCAGTGCTGCCCGGCGGGCAAGGCGCGCCCCTCGGCGTTCATCACTATTTCGAGGCACCCGTCCGGGTAGAGGCGAAACTCGCCGCCAAAGCGTTGGCAGCTTGCGAACGCCAGCAGCAGCCAGCCCCCTTCCTGCGCCACCAGCAGCAGGTTGTGGACGGTGTGATAGCCGTCGTCGTCGGTGATGCGGTAGACAGAGGCGTCCGGGCAGCGCCCCACCGGCTCGGGGGCCTGCCAGCTACCCATGGTCTGGGCCAGCATCTGGAACCCCTCCCCGTAGATGGCCGAGGCGGGATCGATGCCGAGATCCCCCTCGAACAGCCGCCACCGGTGCACCGACTCCGCGGTGCTGCCCGTATTGTCGAGCCTCACCCGGCACAGAGGGCCCTCCCACTGGCGGGTCTGTAACAGCCGGGATGGCAGGGCGGGATCGGCGGGCAGCTGGCGCAGCCTGGCCAGAAGAGAGGGGTACGACATGGGATCTCCTGCTTGTGGATGGGGACTATGCGGGGGCCATTGTATCCCCTGCGGGTCAGTTGACCCTGTTCCATGCCCCCCGCGCCTGTTAAACTGCGACCTCGCTCACAGTTGCCAAGATGAGGCCCCCGTGCTGCTCCGACGCACCCTGCTCTACCTTCGTGATTTTCTGGTCATCATCGCCTGCCTCCTCGCCGGCAAGGCCCTGGCCGCCCTGCTGCCCTTCGCCTTCCCCGGCAGCATCCTCGGCATGCTGCTGCTGTTCGTGCTGCTCTCCTTGCAGCTCATCCGCTTCTCCTGGGTCGAGCTGGGGGGCGGCCTGCTGCTGCGCCACATGGGCGTCCTGTTCGTGCCGGTGGCGGTCGGTCTCGTGGCCTGGCTCGAGCCCCTGCGCCAGTCGTTTGGCCTCATCATGCTCTGCGTGGTGCTCGGCATAGTGCTGATCCTGGCCGCCGTCGGCCACCTCTATCAGAGGATGAACCGATCATGATGCTCTGGTTCGCCCTGCCGCTCACGTCACCTCACCCTGTCATCACAAGGATGCAGCCATGATCTTCTGGTTGGCCATTCCCCTGACCCTGGCGCTCTATTTCATGACCCGGGCCCTCTACCGCCGCCTGCCCTGGCCCGTCATCAATCCGGTGCTGATCCCCACCGCCGTCATCATCGGCCTGCTGCTCTGGCTCGATCTGCCGCTGACGCAATATCAGGGCGGCGCCGCCCCCCTCACCGCCCTGCTGGAGCCCGCCGTGGTGACCCTGGCCCTGCCCCTCTACCAGCAGGCGCGCCAGATCCGGGACAAGCTCAAACCCATCCTCCTCTGCACCCTGACCTCTGTGCTCATCTCTGTCTGTACCACGCTAGGGATTGGCCACCTGATGGGGGCGGATCCGGCGCTGCTCGCCTCCATCGCCACCAAGTCCATCACCACCCCGCTCGCCATGAGCGTCAGCCTGTCCCTCGGCGGCATTCCCGCCATCGCCGCCGCCGTGGTGGTGGTGGTGGGGATCCTGGGGGCCCTGGTGGGCTACCCCCTGCTCCGCCTGATGCGGGTGACCGACCCCGAGGCCCAGGGGCTCGCCATGGGAGCCTGTGCCCACGCCATCGGCACCGCCGCCTCCGCCGAGCAGGGGATCACCCAGGGAGCCTTCTCGTCGCTCGCCATGGTGGTGTGCGGCGTGCTGACCGCGGCCATCGCCCCCCTGCTGTTCGCCCTCTACCACTGGCTGACCTGATCCCCGCTGCCATGGCCGCCCCTGTGGCCATGGCCTCTGTGCCCATTCACCATCTCCATACGATACCCTCATCCCCTGATGCCGGGAGCTGGCGCACAGATTGCGAAAGACAAACGTTTCCTTTACCATCCCCGGCCCTTTGCCCATCAAGGCGTGAGCGCGCTCACACATTTCGCCGCGCTTGCTCCCTACAATGGCCCCCCAATTGGCCTTTGAGGACACAGTATGCATCCCCGCTTTGCCAAGCCATTCGAGACCCTTTCCGCCCCGCTCCAGGCCAGCCTGCACCCCATGCTGGGGGACGATTTCCAGGCCCGTTTCACCCCCAGTCAGGTGGCGACCCTGAAAGCCGCCACCGGGCTGGATGACAGGGCCCTGCGCCTGGCCCTGCTGCCGCTGGCGGCCGCCTGCTCGGTGGCGCCCATCTCCAGGTTCTTTGTCGGTGCCATCGCCTGCGGCCTGAGCGGTACCTGGTATTTTGGCGCCAACATGGAGTTCGCGGGCCAAGGGCTGTTCCACTCGGTGCACGCCGAGCAGTCCGCCATCTCCAACGCCTGGCTCGGCGGCGAGACCGGGATCTCGGAGATCACCGTCAACTACACCCCTTGCGGCCACTGCCGCCAGTTCATGAACGAACTGAGCACCGCCAAGATCCTCAAGGTCTCCCTGCCGGACGATCTCAGCGAGCTGCAATCCTTCCTGCCCCACTCCTTCGGCCCCGCCGATCTCGAGATCACCGACGCCCTGATGAGCCCCCAGGCCCACGACGAGCTGGTGCTTGAGAGCGACGATCCCCTGTGGCAGGCCGCACTGGCCGCCGCCCGTCAGAGCTATGCCCCCTACAGCCAGGGCTATGCCGCGGTGGCGCTGCAGTTCGAGGACGGGCGCATCTTCTGTGGCCGCTATGCCGAGAATGCCGCCTTCAACCCCAGCCTGCCGCCGATGCAGATGGCCTGCGCCCACGCGGTGCTGAATGGCGAGGATCTCGCCACCGTCCGCCGCGCCGTGCTGCTGGAGAGCAAGGATGGCCAGATCAGCCAGCGGGATTCGGCCCAGTCCACCCTCAAGGCCTTGGGCGCCGTCCAGCTGGAGTACCTGGCGGTCTGATCCCGCGCCGGAACGAATCAGGGGAGCCATTGGCTCCCCTGTTTGTATGTGTCTTCCAGATACCGCTCTCTCTCCCCTGTCAGGACTCCCACAGGATGCGCTGACTGCCGGACCAGCGCTCGCCGATGTCCGCGTACTTCTGCTCCAGCAGGTGGCGGCGGATCTTCATGGTGGGGGTCAGCACCCCGTTCTCGATGTTCCAGGGGGTCTTGACCACCAGGATGCCGCGCAGGCGGGCATGGGACTCCAGCTTGTCGTTGACCCGATCGAGGGCGGCCTCCAGCTCGGCGTCCACCCCGGCCCTGTCGGCCTTCATGGCGCTCTCCGCCAGTTGCACCAGGGCGACCGGCTGCGGCATGCCGTAGCCGATGACGCACAGCTGCTCGATGATAGGCTCCTGCCCCAGCATCCCCTCGATGGGCACCGGGGCCACGTACTTGCCCTTGGCGGTCTTGAAGACGTCCTTCATGCGGCCGGTGATGGTGAGGTAGCCCTCCCTGTCCAGCTTGCCCATGTCGCCGGTGTGGAGCCAGCCGTCGTCATCGATGGCCTCGCGGCTGTGCTCGGGATCCTTGTAGTAGCCCACCATCATGCCGTCGCAGCGACAGAGGATCTCCCCTTCCTCGGAGATCCTGATGGTCACCCCGGGCCCTGCCTTGCCGACGGTGCCTATCTTGTCCGCCCGGAAGGGGTAGTTGAGGGTGGAGTAGGCGTGGTTTTCGGTCATGCCCCAGGCCTCGGTGATATTGAGGCCGATGCTGTGATACCACTCGAGCAGGGCCGGCGCCACCGGCGCCGAGCCGCAGCCCAGCACCCGCGCCTGATCCAGCCCCAGCCCCTTTTGCAGCTTGCCTTTCACCAGGCCGGAAATGAACGGGATCTTGAGCAGCAGCGCGAGCTTCTTCTGGGGCAGCTTCTCGTGGATCTTGATGCGGAACATGGCCCAGAGCCGCGGCACCGAGATGAAGACGGTGGGACGGCAGCGCTTGACGTCCTCGATGAAGGTGTCGAGGGACTCGGGGAAGGCGATGGTGGCACCGCTGAACAGGCTGCCGCCGTAGATGTAGACCCGCTCCGTGATGTGGGCGAGCGGCAGATAGGAGAACCCGCGATCCTCCGCGGTGAGGGAGACCGCCTCCACCAGCTTCTCGCAGGACCAGGCGTAACGCTCCACGCTCAGCATGGCCCCCTTGGGCTTGCCGGTGCTGCCGGAGGTGTAGACCAGGCTCAGCAGGGCATCCGGCGCCTGCACCGGGCTATCCGGAATGGGGTCGTATTGCGCCAGCAGATCGTCCCACTGGTGGGCCGCCGGCATGGTGTCATAGGGGAAGGCGATGCGCAGCAGGTCGCCGGGCACCCCCGCCTCCTGGCTCTTCCAGTCGTCCAGCTTGCCGACGAAGATCGCCCTGGCCTCGCTGTGGCGCAGCACGTATTCGATGGTGTCGACGTTGGCGGTGGGGTAGATGGGTACGCTCACGTAGCCCCCCATCTGCATCGCCAGATCGGCGATGAACCACTGGGCACAGTTCTTGGAGAGCAGGGCCACCTTGTCCCCCGGGGCCAGCCCCAGGGCACGCAGTGCCGTCACCATGCGTCGCGCCTCGTCGGCGACCTCACCCCAGGTGAAGTCGACGTACTCGCGGTGGATGGTCTGGCGAAGGTAGATCCGGTCGGGACACTGCCGCTCCCAGTGATAGAGCATCTCGAGCGGCAGTTTGTTGGCAATGCGTGCGGAGGAGGCCATGGTTTAATCCCTGAAACAAAAGGCGAGCCTCATTATTAACCTTTTGATAACACTCAGGGAAGCAGATTACTTAAACTTGTGTTTGAACTGCGAATGGGATCAAGCTTCCGCCTGCTGTTGCAGACGCTTCCACATCTCCTGCACCAGCACCTCGTCCTGCTCGGAGAGCTCCCCCTGCAGGATGGCCTCGTTCAGGCTGCGCAGCACATAGCTCTTGACGTCCCGCACCAGCGTCTTGCCCTCCAGCTCGGCACGGGCCACCGCGAGGGAGATATGACCCCGCAGATAGCCGCCCGCAAACAGCTCGTCTTCGCTGGCCGTGGCGACCATGGCGTCGATCAGTCCCAACAACTTGTGTTCAAAATCGTGAATCGTCATTTAACGCAGCCTCATTTCCGGGGTTGCCGGCAAAAATTCGGGGGAGTGAAACCGCGATCCGGTTGATCGCGGCTCTCTGGCGCCAGGCCAGCCGCATCCTTGATGTCCTATTCCGGGTTGGCCACCGGGTAGATGACCTGATCCTTGTATCCCGTGGTTATGCGCAGATAACCACTCAACGACCGGTTCAGTGCCGGGTCATCGGTATCCACCACCAGCGGACGGCCATCGAGGGCCGCCAGCTTGGTCTTGGTCGCGAGCACCTGGATATGGTCTCGCCCGACGGCCCGGATCACGTCTGGACTCAATTGCTGATTTCCGCGCCCGAACAGATGTCCCTGACCGCCGATCAGGGTGATGATCAGACGGCAGCGACGGCCGCGGATCCGGGTCAGGATATCCGCGGCGGACAGATCCTGCCCGATAAGCCGGCCATTTTCCACCAGATCCACACCGAGCAATGTATTTTCGAGACCCAGCTCCGCCATGCAGGCGGCCACCGTGCTCCCCGACCCCATCAGGTAGAGGGTATCGGGTTCCATCTGCTCCACCACGCCGGCGGCGAGATCGGCGAGCACCAGCTCCTCGGACTCCTTTCCGCCCTGCTTGGTCGCCTGCACGTAGCGCAGATCCCCGGGCACCAGCAGCTGGCCGTAGTGGCGGGCACGCACCTTGCCCGCCCGGAACGCCTCCTCGTCGATGTCCATCACCTCGGCATCCACCAGGCTCAGCAGCTCGCCGGCGATCATCCGTGCCACCACCCGGCCGCTCGCCGCCGGCGTCACCCCGTAGACCCCGGAGTGGATCTTGCACCCCGCCGGGATGCCGAGCACATGGCAGGACTCTCCCACGGCGGCGCAGATGTCCCTGGCGGTGCCATCGCCACCGGCGAAGAGCAGCAG
Source organism: Aeromonas sp. FDAARGOS 1409 (assembly GCF_019048705.1). Lineage (NCBI taxonomy): Bacteria > Pseudomonadati > Pseudomonadota > Gammaproteobacteria > Aeromonadales > Aeromonadaceae > Aeromonas > Aeromonas sp. FDAARGOS 1409. Next base: position 3,151,262 of record NZ_CP077395.1, on the reverse strand, counting down.
ATCCACACCGGCCTCGCGCAGGGCCAGGGCGGCGGCCCGGGTGTCCTCGGCGCTCGTCTGGGCCCCGGCGGGCTGGTAAACGATGCGATGGGGCAGGTTCAGCTCGGCGGCGAGCCCGGCCCCCATCTCCCCGGCCACCGTCAGCAGCTCGAATGGCGTGGTCAGTTCGCACAGAGGGGCCAGGGCCTGGCGGGCCCGCTCCCGGGCCTTGGGGACGGCGCCCCGCGCCAGCGCCTCGGCGACCATGCCGTCGCTGCCCTTGAGACCGACGGCCCCGCCGATACCGGCGATGGGGTTGATGATGAGCCCTAATCGAAACATGTTTCCCTCCTGTTGGATCGCCGCCATTTTTATCTTTTCCCGCCACTGGGACAAGCCATAACCCCCTGCTAGAATGCGCGACTTCACCCCTCAACCAAAGTTCAACCAAGGTTCAATCATGCTGGAATGGATTGCTGACCCCTCCGCCTGGGTCGCGCTCGCCACCCTGACCCTGCTCGAGATCGTGCTGGGCATCGACAACATCATCTTCATCTCCATCCTGGTGGGTCGCCTGCCGGAGGCACAGCGCCAGAAGGCGCGGATCCTGGGGCTGGGGCTCGCCATGGGCACCCGCATCCTGCTGCTGCTCTCCCTGGCCTGGGTGATGCGCCTCACCGAGCCGCTGTTCAGCGTGCTGAATGAAGCCATCTCCGGTCGGGATCTGATCCTGCTGGTGGGGGGCCTGTTCCTCATCGCCAAGAGTACCCACGAGATCCACCAGAGCCTGGAAGGGGCCGCCGAAGAGGCGGGGGTGGTGAGCAAGACCGCCGGCTTCCTGTCGACCCTGGTGCAGATCGCCATCCTCGACATCATCTTCAGCCTGGACTCCGTCATCACCGCGGTCGGCATGGCGGATCACGTGCCTGTCATGGTGCTGGCCATCGTCATCGCCGTCGGCGTCATGATGTTTGCCGCCAAGGCCATCGGCGACTTCGTCGACACCCACCCCACCATCAAGATGCTGGCCCTCGCCTTCCTCATCCTGGTCGGGGTCGCCCTGATGGCCGAGGGGCTGGATCTGCACATTCCGAAGGGTTACATCTACTTCGCCATGGCCTTCTCGCTGGTGGTGGAGATGATCAACATCCGCCTGCGCGGCCATCAGGAGCGGGCCAAGTAAGCCCCCTCTTCAAGAGCCAACAAAAAGCGCGACCCGAGGTCGCGCTTTTTTATTGTCTGTTCATCGCCGTGGGCGGGCAGGCCTGCCCGTCGGCTCAGAGGGCGTTGCGGGTAGCCACGGCATCCGCCAGGTTGCGCAGCAGCACCTCGGTATCGGCCCAGCCGATGCAGGCGTCCGTGATGCTCTGGCCGAAGGTGAGCTCGCACCCTTCCACCAGATCCTGGCGACCCTCCACCAGGTGGCTCTCCACCATGACGCCGAACACCGCCTTGCTGCCGGCACGCAGCTGACCGGCCACGTCCTCGGCCACCAGCATCTGGTTCTTGAACTGCTTGCTGCTGTTGGCGTGGCTGAAGTCGATCATCACCTTCTGGGGCAGACCGGCCTTCTCCAGCCCCTTCACCACCTCGCCCACGTGGGCGGCACTGTAGTTCGGCTCGCGGCCACCGCGCAGTATGATGTGGCAATCCGGGTTGCCCCGAGTCGAGACGATGGCGGAGTGGCCGTATTTGGTCACCGACAGGAAGTGGTGCGGGGCGCTGGCGGCGCCGATGGCGTCGATGGCCACCTTGATGGTGCCATCTGTGCCGTTCTTGAAGCCCACCGGGCAGGAGAGACCTGAGGCCAGCTCGCGGTGCACCTGGGACTCGGTGGTGCGGGCGCCGATGGCCCCCCAGCTCATCAGATCCGCCACGTATTGCGGGGTGATCATGTCGAGGAATTCGGAGGCGGTCGGCAGCCCCATGTCGTTGAGATCCAGCAAGAGCTTGCGCCCCAGGCGCAGGCCGTCGTTGATCTGGCAGCTGTTGTCGAGGTAGGGGTCGTTGATGAGCCCCTTCCAGCCCACAGTAGTGCGCGGCTTCTCGAAGTAGACCCGCATCACTATCTCCAGCTGATCTTTCAGCTCGTCGCGCAGCACCTTGAGGCGCTTGCCGTACTCCAGGGCGGCAACCGGATCGTGGATGGAGCAGGGGCCGATCACCACCAGCAGGCGCTGATCCTCACCGGCCAGGATGTTGTGGATGGCCTGACGGGATTCAAACACGGTATTTGATGCGGTCTCGGTCGCCGGAAACTTCTCAAGCACCGCAACCGGGGGCAATAACTCTTTGATTTCACTGATACGAACGTCGTCGGTTTGATGCTGCATGACCAAGTTTCCTGCTAGATGACTGCGATGAAGAGATCTCAATCTAGCCCTGTGCCGGGTCGGTGTAAATAGAAAATTACATTCCCTGATAAAGAATTTTATTACGTAACCTTGCAAGTTTTATCAATGCTGCTAAAGGCGGGGGGCTGGCGGGGAGCAGAAACGAAAAGGCCCGCACCAAGGCGGGCCCGACGGGCTTAAACGGCCTGACTGACGCTGGCCAGCTTGTCGAAGTAATCCGGGAAGGTCTTGGAGGTACAACCCGGATCGTTGATGGTGACCGGGGTGTCCGACAGGGCCACCAGGGAGAAGCACATGGCGATGCGGTGATCGTTGTAGGTGTCGATGGCCGCGTGCTTGAGCTGCTCTGGCGGGGTGACGGTGATGAAGTCGTGCCCCTCCTCCACCTCCACGCCCAGCTTGCGCAGTTCGGTGGCCATGGCGTGCAGGCGGTCCGTCTCCTTCACACGCCAGTTGTAGATGTTGCGGATGGTGGTGGTGCCCTTGGCGAACAGCGCCGTGGTGGCGATGGTCATGGCCGCATCCGGGATGTGGTTCATGTCCATGTCGATGCCGTGCAGCTCGCCCTGCTCGGCCTCGATGAAGTCGTCGCCCCAGGTGATGCGGGCGCCCATCTTCTCCAGCACGTCGGCGAAGTGGATGTCCCCCTGGATGCTGTGCTTGCCGATGCCGGTGACCCGCACCTTGCCCTTGATGGCCCCCGCCGCGAGGAAGTAGGAGGCGCTGGAGGCATCCCCTTCCACCAGGAAGTCACCCGGGCTGACATAGCTCTGGTTGCCCTTGATGTAGAACACCTTGTAGTCGTCGTGCTCGATGACCACCCCGAACTGCTTCATGATGTGCAGGGTGATGTCGATGTAGGGCTTGGAGACCAGCTCCCCCTTGATGTGGATGCGGGTGTCGCCGGCCGCCATGGGGGCCGCCATCAAAAACGCCGTCAGGAACTGGCTGGATACGGAGCCGTCGACGTGGACGTCGCCGCCCCAGAGCCCCTTGGCATCCACCACCAGGGGCGGATAGCCGTCTTTCTTCAGGTACTGGATGTGGGCGCCCGCTTCGCGCAGGGCATCCACCAGATGACCGATGGGGCGCTCTTCCATGCGTGGCTCGCCGCCCAGGGTGTATTCGCCGGAGCCCAGACACAACGCGGCGCACAGCGGACGCATGGCGGTGCCGGCGTTGCCGAGGAACAGATTGACCGGCTCCTTCACGGCGAAACTGCGACCCAGACCGTGCACGGTGCACTCCGTCTTGTCGGCGGAGAGCTTGTACTTCACGCCAAGCTGGGTCAGCGCCGCCAGCATGTGGCGGATGTCGTCGCTGTCGAGCAGGTTGGTGAGCCGGGTGGTGCCACGGGCCAGGGCTGCCAGCAGCAGGGCCCGGTTGGACACGCTCTTGGAGCCGGGCAGATTGACCACACCGGCCACGCTAGAAATGGGTTCCAAACGCAACGAATTCATAGACTTCCTGTACGATCTCAAGTAAATCACCTGACCGGACGTTAGCAGCCCGCGCCCCGCGCGGCAAGACCGGCGGCGGCACAAAACCGGGACGAGAACGCCGGCGGTCAGGATCTTCTGGAAAAACAGACGCCGGGCATTCCCGGCGTCAATGCTATCGGGGAAACACGCCTCAGCCGTGGCGCTTGGCGAAGTCATCCATAAAGCTCACCAGGGCCTTGACCCCTTCCAGCGGCATGGCGTTGTACAGGCTGGCACGCATGCCACCGACGATGCGGTGCCCCTTGAGCGCCAGCAGGCCGGCGGCCTCAGATTCGGCCAGGAAGAGTCCGTCCAGGGCCTCGTTCTTGAGCTGGAACGGCACGTTCATGCGGGAGCGGCAGGCCGCATCCACCTTGTTGCCATAGAAGCTGGACTGATCCAGGTAGCCGTAGAGGAAGTCGGCCTTCTCCTTGTTGCGCACCTCCATCGCTTCAAGCCCACCCTGCCCCTTGAGCCACTCGAACACCAGGCCGGCCAGATACCAGGCGTAGGTGGGCGGCGTGTTGAACATGGAGTCGTGCTTGGCGGTGAGCCGGTAGTCGAAGACAGAGGGCACGTCGGCGCGGGCCTGGTTCAGCAGGTCGTCCCGCACGATGGCGATGGCCAGCCCCGAGGGGCCGATGTTCTTCTGGGCGCCGGCATAGAGGATGCCGAAGCGGCTCACGTCGAGGGGACGGGAGAGAATGGTGGAGGAGAGATCCGCCACCAGGGGCACATCGCCGGTGGCCGGGATGTCGAACATCTCGATGCCGTCGATGGTTTCGTTCGGGCAGTAGTGCACATAGGCGGCATCGGTGCGAAACGCCGGGGTCGGCAGCAGGTGGGACACCCCCTGCTCGTTCTTGGCCACCCCCTGGAAGGTCTGGATGTCGCCATATTTCTGGGCTTCATCCACGGCGCTCTGGGCCCAGACGCCGGTCACCAGGTAATCTGCCTTCCTGTTGGCGCCCCCCAGCAGGTTCATAGGCACGGCGGAGAACTGGCCCCGGCCGCCGCCGTGCATGAAGAGCACCTTGTAGTTGTCCGGCACGGACAGCAGGTCGCGCAGGTCCGCCTCGGCCTTCTCGGCGACCGCCATATAGGGCTTGCCACGGTGGGACAGCTCCATGACCGAGGCTCCCAGCCCCTGGAAATTACAAAATTCGCGCTGGGCGCGCTCCATGACTTCAACCGGCAGCATGGCGGGGCCGGCGCAGAAGTTGTAAATCTGTTTGCTCATGACGCTTTCCGTGAGTGGATGAGAGTGATCGATGACTCGAACGTTTTTACACGACAGGCCCCCGTGGGGGCAAAGGCTTTTTGGGATCCGGCGCAAGCTTTTGCCCCCGCGCCACCGGGCACCGACCAGAAAAAAGCCCTGAACGAGTCAGGGCTTGCAGAGAACATGCGTGGATATGGGAGCAAGCGCGCACCATTGACGCCTCCCGCCCCGCGTCGACAGATTTACAGCTTGGCGGTGAGCTCCGGCAGCAGGGTGAAGAGATCCCCCACCAGGCCGTAGTCCGCCACCTGGAAGATGGGGGCCTCGGCATCCTTGTTGATGGCGACGATCACCTTGGACTCCTTCATCCCCGCCAGATGCTGGATGGCGCCCGAGATGCCCACCGCGATATAGAGCTCGGGGGCCACCACCTTGCCGGTCTGTCCCACCTGCAGGTCGTTGGAGACATAACCTGCATCCACCGCCGCCCGCGACGCCCCGACCGCGGCCCCCAGCTTGTCCGCCAGGGCGTCGATAAGGGCAAACTGCTCCTTGGAACCGAGCGCCCGCCCGCCGGAGACCACCACCCGGGCCGCCCCGAGCTCGGGCCGTGCCGAGCGCACCGCACGCCGCTCGATGAGGCGGGTACGGCAGCACATCTCGGTCACCGGCAGACGCTCTATCACGGCGTGACCGCCGCCGGGTCCGGCCTTGGCGAAGGCGGTGGGCCGCACGGTGAGCACCTTGACGGGGGCACTGCTCGCCACCCGGGCGATGGCGTTGCCCGCATAGATGGGGCGCAGGAAGGTATCGGGCCCCTCGATGCCGATCACCTCGGCGATCATCTCGACGCCGAGCCGCGCCGCCACCCGCGGCAGCAGATCCTTGCCCTGGCTGCTGGCCGCCATCAGGCAGTGCTGATAGTCCTTCACCACGCTGGCCAGCAGCTTGTCGACCCCGTCGTTCAACTCCTCAGCCAGCATGGGGTGCTCGGCCAGCAGCACCCGGCTCACCCCCGTGAGGGCGGCGGCCTGCTCGCCCGCCTCCGTCAGCCCCTGCCCCAGCAGCAGGAGGTGCACCTCGCCCCCCAGCAGGCCCGCCGCCGTGACCAGCTGGGCCAGGTTGTCGACGATCCGCCCCTGATGATGTTCCGCAATCACAAGTACGCTCATGGCAGCACCTTAATGTCATCCATTGATCTCTCGCTCCCCGGGGCCCTTGCCCCACGCACGGCGCCCTGGCCTGCGGGAGGCATTCCTACCCCGCCCATCAGAGCACCCCGGCTTCGTGCTTGAGCTTGTCCAGCAGCTCGTCCACCGAGCCCACCTTGATGCCGGCACGGCGCACCGGCGGCGCCATCACCCCGAGCTGCCGGGTCTGGCCGGCCGGTACCACCCCGAGGGCGGCAAACGGCTGGCTCTCCAGCGGCTTGCGCTTCGCCTTCATGATGTTGGGGAGCGAGGCAAAACGCGGCTCGTTGAGGCGCAAGTCCACGGTCACCACGGCGGGCAGCGCCATGCCGAGGGTCTCGAGGCCGCCGTCTATCTCGCGGGTCACCTGCAATTCCCCCTCCACCAGCCTGATGGCAGAAGCGAAGGTGGCGAGTGGCCAGTCATTGAGGGCGGCGAGCATCTGCCCCACCTGATTGTTGTCAGAATCGATGGACTGCTTGCCGAGCAGCACCAGACTGGGCTGCTCCTGCCCGCACACCTTTTGCAGCGCCCTGGCCACGGTGAGCGGAGTCAGGATTTCGTCGGTCACATAGTGCAGCGCCCGATCCGCCCCCAGGGCCAGGGCGTGGCGCAGCTGTTCGGCCGCGGCCTCGGGGCCCAAGGTCACCACCACCAGCTCGCTCGCCACCCCGGCTTCCCGCAGCCTGACCCCCTCCTCCACCGCGATTTCACAAAACGGGTTCATACCCATCTTCACATTGGCGAGCTCCACATCGGAGCCATCGCCCTTGACCCGGATCCTGACGTTGTAATCAACGACCCGTTTGACTGCGACCAGCAGCTTCATGGCGGTCATCCCTCGTGCCTGTTGTGTGGGTCCACCTTGTCGTCACTCACTTTTCTGCTGACAAAGTGGTTTACGTTTACGTAAACTACCAGCACTACCCTAGGCCAAGTCGAGTGCAGAGGCAAGATGGAACGCGAAGCAATGGAATTTGATGTCGTCATCGTCGGTGGCGGCCCGGCAGGCCTGAGTGCCGCCATCGCACTGAAGCAGCAGGCCCCGGCCCTCTCGGTCTGCCTGCTGGAGAAGGGGGCCGAGATCGGCGCCCATCTGATCTCCGGCGCCCTGTTCGACCCCGTCGCCCTCAAGGAGCTGCTGCCGGATACGTGGCAACAGGCTCCGCTCGGAGTCGAGGTCAACGACGATCAGGTGCACCTGCTGCAAAGCGACAGCCGCGCCCTGCAACTGCCCCACTGGGCGGTGCCGCCGCGCATGCACAACGACGGCAGCCACATCATCAGCCTCGGCAACCTCTGCCGCTGGCTCGGCAAACAGGCCGAGGCCCTGGGGGTGGAGATCTACCCGGGCTTCGCCGCGAGCGAGCTCATTCTGGAGGCGGGAAGGGTGAGAGGCGTGATCACCGGTGATCTCGGGCTGGATCGGGAGGGCAACCCCAAGGGGGATCACGTGCCCGGCATGGCGCTATATGGCCGCTACACCCTGTTCGCCGAGGGGGCCCGCGGCCACCTCGGCAAGCAGTTGATCGACGCGTTCAACCTGGAGAGCAGGATCCAGCCGCAACATTACGCCATCGGCTTCAAGGAGTTGTGGCAGGTGCCGGCGAGCCAGTCCCACCCTGGCCGGGTGCTGCACGGCAGCGGCTGGCCGCTCGGCGAGGGGAAGGGCAGCAAGAGCCAGGGGGGCTTTTATCTCTATCATCTGGCCCAGGATCAGGTGGCGGTCGGTCTCATCGTCGATCTCAACTACCAGAATCCCTGGCTCAGCCCCTTCGACGAGTTCCAGCGCCTCAAGCACCACCCGCTCATCGCGCAGACCCTGCAGGGGGGCGAGCGCATCAGCTACGGTGCCCGCGCCATCGCCAAGGGGGGCTGGCACTCCTTGCCGCGCATGCACTTCCCCGGCGGCCTGCTCATCGGCTGCGACGCCGGCACCCTGGATTTCTCCCGCATCAAGGGGATCCACACCGCCATGAAGTCCGGCATGTTGGCGGCCAGCACGGTCGCCATGGCCCTGCGCGGGGGCGATGAAGGGGGGCGGGATCTGGCCGAGTATCAGGACGCGCTGCAACAGAGCTGGCTGGCTAGGGAGCTGATCGCAGCCCGCAACTTCGGCGCCGCCCTACACCGCTTCGGCCCCTGGCTGGGCGGCGCCTTCAACTGGCTGGAGCAGCGCCTCTTTGCTCGCAATTCCCCCTTCACCCTGAAGGATCGGGAGCCGGACTACCGCCAGTTGCGCCTGGCGAGCCGCTGCCAGCCCATCGACTATCCCAAGCCGGACGGGCGGCTCAGCTTCGACAAGCTCTCTTCCGTTTATCTCTCCAACACCAGCCACGACGAGGATCAACCCTGTCACCTGAGGCTCCAGGACGCGCGCATTCCGGTCGAGGTCAACCTGCCCACCTGGGCCGAACCCGCCCAGCGCTACTGCCCGGCCGGCGTCTTCGAGATCCTGGATGAAGAGACCCGGCCAAGGCTGCAGATAAACGCAGCCAACTGTATCCACTGCAAGACTTGCGACATCAAGGACCCCAGTCAGAACATCGTCTGGACCCCGCCTCAGGGGGGCTCGGGGCCCAACTATCCCAATATGTGAGGAGACCCGCTATATCCAGGATGCTCGGTGCCAGAATACAGTCCCGGCCCGCCCCAGGGGGCTCGGGGCCCCACTATCCCGATATGCGAGGAAGCCGGCGGCCTTGAGGATCCACCGCCTGCGGCCCCTTTGCGGCTGGGACGCCCCACAACCCACAAGAAGACGGCTCCACCTCCCCCATGGGGGGATAGGAAAGGGCGGCGCCAGGATCCCCGCTTTCGCGGCCGGATCCGCTGCTCCGACCTCGCCGATTTTTTGAGCAAACAGGCTGAACCCCCGATGAATAGGCCCTGACAAGCGGGGCCCGCCCCTGTATAGTTCGCCGCATTCAGGTTGTCCATCGGCCTCGTTATGCTATTTCATGGGATCGCTTTCCGTGCGATCTAAGGCCGCATGAACCTGTGCAACCATCCCTGATTACCCATGACTTCTTAAGGGGGGACAGATGATCACCGCCTACATTCTCAACAACAAGGTGCTGGACATAGTCACGCTCGGGCCGGACGACATCGTCCCCGACAACACCGTCTGGCTGGATGCCTACAAGCCGGATACAGCGGAGCGAGAATGGTTGACGGGCCTGTTCCTGGAGGAGGTCCCCGACAAGGAGGAGCTGGATGACATCGAGGCGTCCGCCCGCTTCTACTGGGACACCGACGGTCTGCACATCCACTCCCTGTTTCCCCAGCGCATCGGCCGCGACACCAAGGGGGTGCACGTCTCCTTCACCCTGCGCAACAACCTGCTGATCAGCATCCGCGAGGATGACATCGGCCTGGTGCGCCTGCTGCGCCACTACATGCGCCAGGACAGGCTGGAGGTCGAAGACGCCCTGGACATCCTGCTGGAGGTGCAGAACCTCAAGGTGGAATATCTCTCCGATCTCATCGAGGATGGGTACAAGACCCTGGAAAACACCGCCGATCAGATCTTCGAGCCGGACCAGATCAACCCCATGCTCAAGGAGCTGATGGCCCAGGAAGAGGCCAACGGCCAGATCCGCCTCTCCCTGCACGATACCCGCCGCGCCCTGCGTTTCCTCAAGCGCAGCCTGCGCCAGCGCATGACGGGGGAGCAGAACAAGTGGATCGACGAGATGCTGCACGACGTGGAGTCCCTGCTGCCCCACACCCAGTTCCTGTTCGACAAGATCAACTTCCAGCTGGAGGCCTCCATGGGGGTGACCAACCTGGAGCAGAACAAGGTGATCAAGATCTTCTCGGTGGCCGCGGTGATCTTCCTGCCGCCGACCCTGATCGCCAGCATCTACGGCATGAACTTCGGCCGCATGCCGGAGCTCGCCTGGGAATATGGCTACGCGATGTCCCTGGTGCTGATGGTGATGTCGTCCCTCGGCACCGGCCTCTTCTTCAAGCGCAAGGGCTGGCTGTAACGGCCATCCGGGCACCGGACAAGAGAGACGTGGATTGGGGGGCAGGGCCCCCCGATTAATTCCCCCGCCTTGCAAAGGGCAGCCCCCCGCCCCATATCCCCTGCATCAATAGTTCAACCCCGGAACGGGCCTTATGACCCTCTACCCCGAACACCGCTACGACGATCACGGCCAGTTGCGCCCGCCGCTCTGGTTCTGGCCCATCGCCCTGCTGCTGACCCGCTCGGTCTGGCTGTTTCTGATGGCCGGCGTCACCCGGGAGAGCGGCAGCGCCATCCTGACCCTCTTCTACCCGGACAGGATCACCCTCTACCTCAGCCTGCTCACCGACCTGCCCGCCATGCTGGCGCTGCTCGCCTGCGGCGGCACCTATCGCCAGACCCGAAGCCCGCGCGCCTGGCTCAGGCGCCACAGCCGCGCCCTGTTGCTCTGCTCCACCGCGAGCGGCCTGGTAATGCAGTTGCACAGCCTCAACCTGCAGCAGTGGTCGTTCAGCTGGCCCACCGCCCTGGTGCTGATCGCCAGCCTCTGGGCACTCTGGTATCTGCTAAGGAGCCGCCAGTTGCGGGATTACGCCGTGGATCAGCCTCATTGACGGGTGACCCGGATCTGCAGGGTCTGGCGCTCGCTGCCGCTGGCCGTGTTTATGCCTGATGGGTTGGCGATCGCGGCCCCCTGGCTTCCCTGGGTGGTGGAAAGCTCTCCCACCGTCAGCCACTCACCCGGCGCGCCGCTCACCTCGGTGGCACTCTGGCCTGTCTTGACATCCCCTCTCTCCAGGCGAGCCTGCTCGCTGCTGAGCGCCACCTGCACCCTCTCCCCTATCAGGGTCGCGGTGGCGTAGAGGCCGTTCACCAGCGGCATCATGGCCACCACCCTCCCCCCCTGCCACCGGTAGAAGGTGACCGGCTGATAGGAGCCCATCTGCAGCAGCACGGGCCGCCCGGAGAGGCCGCGTACCTGCCAGTTGTCCTGCTGGGTGCGCTGGTAATCCTGGGCCCCGCCCTCCACCAGCCACTCTCGTCTGGCATTGTCATTGCCAACACCCACTCCCAGTTGCCGGCTGCTCGAGGCGCCATCCACCCGCCACTCGATCAGCAGGCTCTGGGGGGGCAGGTTGAGCTGGGCCAGGGTTGCCTCGGCCTCCTGCAACCGGGCCGCGCTGCCGCTCAACACCAGCTGGTTGCCCATGGCGCTCACCCCGAGATCCGGGTAGATCTCCTTGAGGGTCTGCACCATGGCCTGCGCCTCAAACACCGGGATCACCTTGACCTCGGCCCGCAGGGGCTGGGCCCAGAGCCAGCAGCACCCGAGCACCCCATATAACCACACTCTCATCATCGCCTTCCCCTCGCATCCATCACTCCTGCCATCATGGGCCATGGCGCCCCGATTGCAATGAACGTGCTCGTCCAGACTCCCGCCGGATGGCAGGAGCCTCCTTCACAAAGACTCATTAAAAGACCACTCAATACAAATAAAAATGGTTATCATTTGTTGTCACACCAAAAACCCTCGGATACAATTCGGACTCATTTTTTCGAGTCAGCCTCTGATGAAGCCAGAACCCGTCGTCTCCACCCCTGCAGCCATCCATCTGGCCCTGCTCATCAACATGCTCTCCATGGGCAGCATGATGATGGTGATGCCCCTTGGGCCGGATCTGGTGACGAGTCTCGGCATGGCGCCGGAGCAGACCGGTGACTTCAGCGGCGGCGCCACCCTGGCCGCCGCCCTGATGGGGCTCCTGGCCGCCCCCTGGCTGGATCGGGTCAATCGCAAACCCGCCCTGATCCTGTTGCTGACGCTGCGCTTCCTGCTGCTGATGGCCTGCGCCCTGGCCGAGGATAGCCAGACCCTGCTGCTGCTCTTTATCCTGTCCGGCTGCGTGGCGGGCCCGCTCTCCGCCATCCTGATGGCGGCGGTGCTGGATCTGGTGCCCCCAAGCGATCGCGGACGCCGTCTCGCCTACGTGGGCATGGCGTTCTCCCTGGCCGCTATCCTGATCGTGCCCGTCGCCCTGGTGCTGGCCCAGTGGCTCGGCTGGCAGAGCCCCTTCCTGCTGTTTGGCGCCAGCGGCCTGTTGCTGGCCCTGCTGTGCGCCCGGCTGCTGCCGTCCCTGCCGGTCAACCGGGCCCCGGCAGGCCAGGGCGTGCGCCAGTTGCTGGGGTCGCCGCTCTGCCAGGGGGCCCTGTGCATTCTCTGTTTGCAGATGTTCGGCCACTTCCTGCTGATCCCGCACTTCGCGAACTACTTCCAGTTCAACCTGGGTTTCCCGCGCGAGCAGATCGCGACCCTCTACCTGTGCGGCGGCCTCGCCAGCATGGCCACCATGCGCCTGTGCGGCGGCTGGATTGACCGCGGCCGCGCCCAGGGGGCCATCCTCATCACCAGCCTGCTGCTGGCCCTGGTCACCCTGCTGGGCTTCGCCCTGCCGGCAGGCCTGCCCGTCTATCTGCTGTTTACCCTCTTCATGGCGCTGAGCTCCGCCCGCGCCAGCACCACCCTCGCGGTCACGGCGGCCATTCCGGCCCCCCATCAGCGCGCCGCCTTCGTGTCTTTCCAGGGCACGGTCACCAATGTGGCGGCCGGGCTCGGCAGCCTGCTCTCCGCCAGATACCTGGTCTCCGACGAACGGGGCGCCCTGCACGACTTCGCCACCCTGGCCTGGATCAACATCGCCTGCGGCCTCCTGGCCTGCGCCGGCGTCTGGCTCCTCATCCGGAGCCTGAAGAGCACAAGAGATAACAATAATCCTGCCTCTGGTACTGCCAGACAAGGAAGTCAGTGAGCACCGGATCAGAAGAATCCGGACCCCATAACCCTGGTTTTATTCATGGAGTTTTTGACAATGCAGTTGCAGCACGGCCCGTTTAAATTGAACCCCATCCTGCTCTCCCTCGGCCTTATCGCTCTGCCGGGCCTGGCCCAGGCCGAGTCCGTCAAGGCCAACGAGACTGTGGTGGTCACCGCCACCCAGACCAAGCACACCGAGCTGACCGCCCCGGCCAGCGTCTCAGTGGTGACCCGTGCCGATCTGGACAAGATGAACGTCAACAACATCGGCGATGCCCTCAAGCACGTGCCCGGCGTCAACATCATCGCCACCAACCCCACCGGCCGCAACGAGATCAAGATCCGTGGCATGGGGGGTGACTACACCCTGCTGCTGATCAACGGCAAGCGGGTCAACGCCCGCGAGACCCTGGGCAGCGCCTACGGCAACGACTTCGACCTGAGCTCCATCCCCATGGCCGCCATCGAGCGCATCGAGGTGATCCGTGGCCCCGTCTCCTCCCTGTACGGAGCAGATGCCCTGGGGGGCGTGGTCAACGTGATCCTGCGCCAGGCCAAGGAGAAGACCGAGGCCGCCGTGGGTTACACCCACAGCATGCCCACCAAGGGGGAAGGCGGCGATGCCAACCAGGGCAGCGCCTTCGTCTCCGGCGCCCTCATCGACGACAAGCTGCTGGGCAGCGTGGTGGTGGAAGGGTATCAGCGCGACAACTGGAAGAGCGATCAGTCCAACAACCCGGACGCCGACGCGCTGGAGAAGCGCGAGGTGGTCAACGTGCTGACCAGCCTGAAGTGGCTGGTGGCGGACAACCAGGACATCGACTTCGATCTGGGTTACAACCAGAACGACATGGACAGCTACTTCAACAACGTGCCGCGCGCCCCGACCGCACCGGCCACCCCGCACAACGTGCAGAAGCTCGATCGCCTGAGCCTGGGGCTGACCCACAACGGCCGTTGGGAGCACTTCGACAGCCGGGCTCGTTACTACTTCGAGCAGACCGATCTGATGGACGACTCCCAGCTCAATGGCGGTGCCGCCGACATCACCCAGACCAACAACACGGTGGACGGTCAGGTCAGCGGCTACCTCGGGGATCACCTGCTCACCTCGGGCGCCGAGCTGCGCAAGACCGAGCTGGAGCACAGCCGCAACATCGCCAATGGCAGCGTGGATGCGACCCAGAGCGCCGTCTACCTGCAGGACGAGTTCGGCTTCGGCGATCTGGCGCTGACCCTCTCCGGTCGTCTGGATCACCACGAGACCTATGGCTCCGAGTTCAGCCCCCGTGCCTATGCCCTCTACACCCTGACCGACGAGTGGGTGATCAAGGGTGGCGCCGGCAAGGCGTTCAAGGCACCGACCCTGGCCCAGTCCAGCGAAGGCTTCTCCACCACCGCCTGCCGCGGCGCCTGCCAGGTGATCGGCAACCCGGATCTGAAGCCGGAAACCGCCGTCAGCTATGAACTGGGCACCGCTTACGAGGCCGCGCGCTTCGGCGCCGGGGTGACCGGCTTCCACAACGAGATCGAGGATCTGATCCAGAGCGATCAGTGGGGCCCGGGCTACCGTCCGACCGTGATGACCTACCTCAACGTCAAGGAGGCCCGCATCAAGGGTCTGGAGCTGACCGGCTGGGTCGACGTGCTGGACAACGTCAAGCTGACCGGCAACTTCACCCTGCTGGACTCAGTGGACAGGAGCACGGGGGACGATCTGGCCAAGACCCCGGATCACACCGGCAACCTCGGCCTGGACTGGCAGGCGAGCGAGCTCGTCAGCGCCAACCTGGCCTGGCAGTATGTCGGCAGCCAGGTGATCAAGGTGCCGGCCCGCAACGCCCAGGCGTTCACCTCCAAGCACTACCAGACCCTGGACGTCAACACCAACTGGACCGTCACCCCGGCCCTGGACTTCAAGCTCGGCATCACCAACCTCACCAACACCAAGCGTGACCAGGTGGCCACCGACGCCGACTTCATCCTTGAAGGACGTACCGTCTACGCCGGGGTCGATTACAAGCTGTAAGCCATCCTGTATGCGGGAGCCCCGGTCGCGGGGCTCCCTTTTTGCGTTTCTGCCTCCCCGAATTCAAGGAGTCATTGAGTGCTCAGATACCAAGCTCGGCTGTTCTGGCTCGGCGTGCTGCTCCTCTTCCTGCTGATTTGTCTGTCACTGGCCACCGGGGCCGGTGTCTATGGTGGCCGCGAGGTCGCCGGATTTCTGCTGGGCGATCCCGCCCTCATGGCCGATGAAAAGCTCGCCATGATAGTCCACACCCTGCGATTGCCCCGCACCCTGTGTGCCCTGGTGGTGGGCGTCTGTCTTGCGCTGGCGGCCTCCATGCTGCAAAGCGCCACCCGCAATCCGCTGGCCGAACCCGGCCTGCTCGGAGTCAACGCCGGCGCCGTGTTTGCCCTGGTGATCGGCCTCACCTATTTTGGCGTCGAATCCGCCTACGGTTACCTGCTCTGGTCCGGCATGGGGGCCCTGCTCGGCAACCTCATCGTGCTCGGCCTCGGTCTGATGGTGGGGCGCTCCAACCCCCTCAAGCTCATCCTGGTGGGGGTCGCCCTCTCCGCCACCTTCGGCGGCCTCTCCAACTTCCTGCTGCTCTCCAACCGGGTGGTGCTTGAGCAGTTCCGCTTCTGGAATCTGGGGTCGCTGGCCGCCTCAGATCTCGATGCGGTGCTCACCGTGATGCCCTTTGCCCTGCTCGGCCTGCTGCTGACCCTGGCGCTCTGCCGCCCCCTCACCCTGATGCAGATGGGCGATCACCAGTCCAGGGCCCTCGGCATCCGCCCCACCCGGGTGCGGATCGGCGTGCTCTTGGCCGCCACCCTGTTCACCGCCTGCGCCATCGCCATCGCCGGTCCCATCGGCTTCGTCGGCTTCCTCGCCGCCTACTGCGCCCGCCTGGTGGAGCCGGTACGCCTCGCCATCCAGGTGCGCTTCTCCGCCCTGTTCGGGGTGCTCTTTCTGCTCGGTGCCGATGTGCTGGCGCGCTGGCTGATCCAGCCCTACGAGCTGCCCAACGGCGTCATTCTGGCGCTCATCGGGGCGCCCGTACTCATCCTGGTGGTGCGCAGCGGCGGCTTCCGTTCCCTGCTGGCCGTCAAATAAGGTGCCACGCCCATGAAGAACCCTCTCTCACTCCCGAGCGGCACCCTCTGCCTGCGCCTCGGCCACCGCACCCTGCTGCTGCACCGCCGCGCCTGGCTTATCACCCTCGCGCTGATCGTCGCACTGGTGCTGCTCTCCCTGCTGGCCCTCACCCTGGGCTCCGGCAAGATCACCATGATGGGGGTGATCCAGACCCTGCTCG
Source organism: Aeromonas sp. FDAARGOS 1409 (assembly GCF_019048705.1). Lineage (NCBI taxonomy): Bacteria > Pseudomonadati > Pseudomonadota > Gammaproteobacteria > Aeromonadales > Aeromonadaceae > Aeromonas > Aeromonas sp. FDAARGOS 1409. The sequence continues at coordinate 3,134,922 of NZ_CP077395.1, read as the reverse complement.
GGGAGGGAAGCCGACTCGATCAGGTGACCGTCTTCAAGATCCGCCTGCCGCGCCTGTTGGCGGTGCTGGTGGCCGGCGCCGCCATGGGACTCTCGGGCTGCCTGGTGCAGACCCTGGTGCGAAACCGCCTCGCCACCCCGGACATGATCGGGGTCAACGAGGGGGCATCCCTTGCCATCATCATCTTCTCCCTCTATCTGACCCTGGGCAGCTGGCCCTGGTGGGCCGCCCCCTTCGGCGCCCTGTTTGCCGCCGCCGTGCTCTATGCCCTGTGCAACAAGCCGGGGGAACAGGGCTACCTGTTCGTGGTGATCGGCATCGGGGTCTCGGAGCTGATGAACGCCCTCGGCCAGTTCGTCATGTCCACCCAGTCCCTGGTGCACCTCACCAGCCTCTATCTGTGGAACATGGGCAACTTCGTCGGTCAGGGCTATGGCACCCTGCTGCCGGTGAGCCTGCTGCTCCTGCTCATCTGCCCCTGGACCGTCTGTCTCTCCCGCTCCCTCGGCGTGCTGCGCCTGGGACCGGTGACGGCCAGCACCCTGGGGGTCAACGTGAACCGGGTCCAGCTCGGGGTGCTGGCCCAGGCCATCATAGTCGCAGCCCTTGGCACCGCCATCGGCGGCCCCGTGGTCTTCATCGCCATGGCGGCCCCCATCCTCGCCTCCTGGCTCAGCCGGGATCGCATCGTGCCGCTCTGGATTGCCGCCCTGTGCGGCGCCCTGATGCTGCTCGCCAGCGACACCCTGGTGCGGGTGCTGGCCAGCCCCCACGAGGTGGCCACCGGCATCATGACCCGCATTCTCGGCGGCCTGCTGCTGCTCTTCATCCTGCTCAAAGATCGCCAGAAGGCCGACTGACCATGGCATTCATCCATTTCCAACACAGACCGAGGGCCGCCCGATGACGCTCACCGTGAACCGACTCCAGTTCGGCTACCCGCAAAAGACCATCTTCAAGGAGATCTCCTTCTCCCTCCCCCGGGGCAAGCTGGTGGGGATCGTCGGCCCCAACGGGGGTGGTAAGTCCACCCTGCTCAAACTGCTGGCGGGCCAGGAGCAGCCCCGTTCCGGGGAGATCCTGCTCAAGGAGAAACCTCTCGGGGCCTATGGCGCCAAGGCCCTGGCCCGGGAGCTCGCCTATCTGCCCCAGCGCCCCCTGGTCCCCCCCGGTATCCTGGTGGAGCAACTGGTGCAATACGGCCGCCATCCCCATCAGGGCTGGTTCAATCAGTGGAGCGAGGAAGATGCCCGCATGGTGGGCTGGGCCCGGGAGCGGATGCAGCTGGACGGCATCTGGCACCAGAGCGCCAGCTCGCTCTCCGGCGGTCAGGCCCAGCGGGTCTGGCTCGCCATGGTGCTGGCCCAGGATGCGGACATCATCTTGCTGGACGAGCCCACCAGCGCGCTGGACATCGGCCACCAGACCGAGGTGATGGAGGCCATCCACCGGGTCGCCGCCGAGGGCAAGACGGTGCTTATCGTCATCCACGATCTCGCCACCGCCGCCCGCTACTGCGACGAGCTGATCGCCCTGGGGGATGGCGCCATCCAGGCCATGGGCCCGGCCCGGGAGGTGGTGACCAAGCCCCTTATCGACCGCCTCTACCAGACCGACGTGGACATACTGCACGCCCCCGGCGATGGCGCCCCTGTCATAGTGCCGCGCCGGCGCACCGAAGCCACGGCGGACCAGCAGCGCGCCTGACACCAACAATAAAAAACCGCCCATCGGCGGTTTTTTATTGTCTGACGTTCTGGCGGATTCAGAGCGCCAGCAGGGTAAGCAGGCCTCCCGGCAGCCGCTGCCAGCGCAGGGTGCAGCGCCAGCCGGCGGACAGGGTCGGAGTAAGAGGAGCCTTAAGCTCCAGGGTGAGGGTCTGTGCCGTCATCCCCAGCCAGCGGGCATCGAGAAAGTCGAAGTAGCGCCCCACCCTGGGATAGAGCGCCTTGAACAGACTCTCCTTGGCGGAAAACACCAGGGTCAGCCCTCTGGCCCTGTCCAGCCCGAGCGCGCGGGCCCCTGCCTCCAGCCGTCCCCACTCCTCCCCATCCATGATGCCGGGCCAGAGCTGCGCCCCTTGGTCGCCATCGAGCCAGGCCTCCAGATCCAGCCCTATTCCCTCCTGGCCCGGGCGCACCGCACACAGGGCCACCCCCTCTCCCGCCAGCCGGCTGTGGCTGATGCTCCCCTCCACCCCTTCAGGCCAGAGTGGCTCCCGGGCCGCTCCGATGGCCACGCTGCATCCTGCAAGACCGAAGGGACGCAGGGCCTCACGGGCTGCGAGACGCCCCGCCAGAAACTCCCCGAGGCGCTTGGGGGCAGCCCCCTGCAATGAAGCAGGCAGGATGATGCCCTGCGCCCCAAAGCACTCCGGCGAGAAGGCGGCGGGATCAAAACTGACCCGATGAAGAGGCAGCGTCTCCAGGCCCGGCAGGCACAAGGTATCGGATTGACGGACAAAGGATCCATCGAGTGAGGGACAACGAGGCAACATGAAAGGCTCCTGACAGGTGTCTGCGATGGTACCAAAGCAAGCCGAGGTCATGCCACAAATACAAATGACAACGCTTCTCACTTGCTTTGTGGTAGCATGTCCCCGCCCATTCGGGGCTGACCGGGCGGCTCTCAGGCACTTTCCACAGACTCCGGCCCACCGATTTCACCCATAAGGATGTCACCATGAAGATCTTCTCCCCGCTGGCCACCTTGCTGATGCTGGCCAGCCTGACGGGCTTCCAGGCCCAGGCGGGCAGCCGCCAGGTCATCGATGCCAACGGCCAGCCCCAGAGCGTCCCCGATGCGCCCCGGCGGGTCGTCGTGTTGAGCGAACTCGATCTCGACAGCGCCCTGACTCTGGGGGTGCAGCCGGTGGGCACCGTCAATGGACGCGGCCAGTCCACCCTGCCCCGCTATCTGCTGGACAAGGCGGGCAAGGAGATCGCCGTGGTCGGGGATCTGGACAACCCCAATCTGGAGACCCTCATCGATCTGGAGCCGGATCTCATCCTCACCGGCCAGACCAAGCCCGAGCTGCTGGCCCTGCTCAAGGAGATCGCCCCCACCGTCGTCACCGGCAACTGGGGCGAGCCCTGGAAAACCGTGTTCGGCCGCAGCGCCGACGCGATGAACCGGGGTGCCGAGGCCAAGGCCTTCCTCACCCGGTATGAGGCCCGCCTGGCAGAGGCCCGCAGCAAGCTCGCCCAACATCAGGGGGAGCAGATGAGCATAGTGCGCTGGAACCCCAAGGGGCCGAGCTACATGCATGGCGGCACCTTCGCCAGCAGCGTGGTCACCGAGATGGGGCTGGCTCGCCCTGCCCACCAGATCGGCGACAAGAGCCCCCACTCTCCGGCCCTGAGCCTTGAGTCCCTCAACCTGCTGGACGGTGACTGGCTGGTGGTCGGTACCCTCAGCACCAGCGGCGATGCGGTGGATGCCATGAGGCAGGCCGAGCAGACCCCGGCCTTCCAGCAGCTCGGCGCCATCAAGGGCAAGCGCTTCGGCGCCGTGGACGGGTCGCTCTGGACCTCCACCGGCGGCCCCCAGGCGGCCCTTCAGGTGATAGACGACGTCGAGCAGCTGCTGGCCAAACACGATGCGGCCCCCATCACCCAGTAAGCCCGTGTGATTGCAGCCCACAAAGAAGCCCGCATATGCGGGCTTCTTTTTTATTCATGGCTTTTGACGTCCAACTTATTCCGGCAAGGGCAGCGCCTTTCTGTCCAGCTTGCCGCTGCCGGTCTTGGGCAGGGCATCCAGCAGCATGAGCCGCGCCGGCACCATGTAGTGCGGCAGCGTCGCCTGCAGCCCCTTGCGCAGGGCCAGCCGGTTGAGGGTCACCCCGCTTTTCGCCTCCACGTAGCCCACCAGCATGGCCTCGTCCCCCTCGCCCACCAGACGCACCGCCGCCTCCTGCACCCCGGCCTGACGACGCAGTCCCGCCTCCACCTCGCCGAGCTCGATGCGAAAACCGCGCAGCTTGACCTGATCGTCGCGCCGTCCCAGATAGAGGAAGCTGTCCGCACCCAGCCGCCGTACCCGATCGCCGGTGCGATAGAGGCGATGGGTGGCAAGGCGCAGGAAGGCGGCGCTGGTCAAGGCCGGCTTGCGCCAGTACCCCTCGCACAGAGCCGGGCTCTCGATGCAGAGCTCGCCGCACTCCCCCTCTGCCACCGGCTTCCCCACCTCGTCCAGCACCCAGTGCCGATAGCCGGGCAGGCTGTGGCTGATGGTGATCTGGCCATCAGTCGGTGGCCAGCGCACCTCGCTCACCAGCGACCAGACGGTGGCCTCGGTCGGCCCGTAGCAGTTCCACAACCGCCGGGTGCGGGCACAGAGCTGCTCGGCCAGACCTGGGTCCAGCGCCTCACCGCCGCACAGGGCGGTGAGGATATTGCGCCCCTGCCAGCCGGCCTTGAGCAGCATGCGCCAGCAGGCCGGGGTGGCCTGCAGCCAGTTGATGGAGGGGTCGGCCTCGAGCAGCGCCATCATTCCCAGCGGATCCTTGTTGTGCTCGCCGCCGGCCACCGTCAGCCGACCACCGCCCCAGAGCGGCCCCAGCATCTCCAGCAACGAGATGTCGAAGGCCGGGGTGGTGATAAAGAGCCAGTGGCAGCTCGGTGAAAGCCCGAGCCGTTCGCGGATCCCGTCGAGGAAGCAGAGCAGGGCCCGCCGGCTGATGACCACCCCCTTGGGCTCGCCGGTGGAGCCCGAGGTGAACATCATGTAGGCGGCCAGGGCGTCATCCACCTGGGGCCAGGAGACGGCCCCTGCCGCTGCCGGCCCGTCGAGGGTGCGCAGCGGACAACCGAAGGCGGGGGCCGGCCTGTCGCCGTCGCAGATCACCGCCGACAGGCGCGCCTGGTGGGCGATCCCCTGCAGCCGCTCCACCGGAAAGTCCGGCTCAAGGGGCACGAAGGTGAGGCCGAGGCGCAGGCAGGCCAGCAGGCTGGCCACCAGATCGGGGCTGCGGGAGAGATAGAGGCCGACCCGCTCCCCTACCGCCAGCCCCTGCAATCGGGCGGCAATCTGGGCCACCCGATCATTGAGCGCGCCGTAGCTAAGCCACTGCTCATCTGATCCGCCCTCACTGATGCCCTCCCCACCCATACGGATGGCGGGGGCCAGCGGGGTAGCAGCGAGGCAAGCCGCCAGCCGCGCACCCAGGTTGGCCGCCCCCTCACGGGGGGCGGGCCGGGTTTGCACAAGTTGAGCCTCATGCTTGATGGTCACTGTCATAGCGCGGCCTCCGTTTGGCGCACCAGCCAGTGCCCATAGAGCCGGCTGGGGGATGGGTGGGCCTTGAGCATCTGCAGGGTCAGCGGCACCCGATCCTGTGCGAACGCCTCGTTGAGGGCCGCCAGCAGGGCGAGCTGCTGCACCGAATCCACCCCCAAATCCATCAAGGTTTGTTGCCAGATGCCGGGCACGCCGCACTGGCGCTCCCACAGGGCCACCAGCGCGCGGGCCTCGGCCGGCGGCTGAGCCAGACCGGGTTCATCAGCCTTGGTGGCGGCCACTTGCGCCCTCACAGGGAACGGCGCGGCCGCCGCCACTCTGGCCGGCTGGCTCAGGTCCGCCTGCGCCAGCCAGCCAAGCTCGGCCAGCCAGTCAGCCAGCACCGCCTCGGCCCGGGCCTCGGGGATCTGCTCGCCGTCAAACTCGAGGCGCAGCTGGAACGTCTCGCCCCGACTGCTGACCACGAGCGACAGAGGCAGCTCCACCTTCTCCACCACGGTGCCAAAGCGCGGCACCAGCTGGTGGGGTTCGGGGGCGGCAGGGGCCGCCGGCATGGGGTAGTTCTCGAACACGAACAGGCTCTGGAAGAGACGCGATCTACCTTTCGTCAGTGCCGCCAGCGACTGGGTGCCGTGCTCATTGAGTGCCATCAGGTCGGTCTGCAACTGGGCGATATGCTCGGCCAGGGTCAGCTCGGTGCACCACCCCAGCGCCAACGGCAGGCTGTTGATGTAGAGCCCGACGCTCGTGGTGATCCCCTCGATGGGATAGTCCCGGCCCGGGGTCACGTTGCCCACCAGGGTGACGGCATCGCCAGAGCGGCGAGCCAGCAGACGGTGCCAGGCATATTGGGCCAACAGGCCCGCAGTCACGCCAAGGTCGCGGGCACGATGGGCGAGCAAGGTCGCCACCTCGGCCGGCAGCGCCGTGGCGCACACCGCCGGTCGCTGCTGGGTATGGCGCCCGCTTGAGCGAGCGTCCAGCGTCACCCCGAACAGGCAGGCGAGATCGTTGGGCTTGGCCAAGAGCTCGCCCCGCCCCTGCCAGTAGGCGTCGGCGCTGCGGGTTCGGCTGGCGATATGGCGGCCAAACTCGAGCCAGGCGGTATCCGGCTCGCCCTGCGGCAACAGGCCGTTCATCAGCGCCTGATAGCCGCGATGCAAGGAACCCAGCAACACGGGGCCGCTCCAGCCATCCAGCACGCCGTGATGGGCGCTGAAGATCACTTTGTGGTGATCGGGGGCCAATTTGAAACAGGCAAGGCGCAGCAGGGGCGCCTGCTCGAGCGGGATCGGGCGGGCCAGATCCTGCTCACGGTAGGCCTGGACCCGTGCCTCTGCATTTCCCACCTCGGACAAGTCCTCATAGTGGAATGGCAACTCGGCGCACTTCAAGATGCGCTGCAGCGCGACCCCATCCGCCAGCACCAGCTCGCTGCGAAGGGCCTGCCAGCGGGCGATCTGCCCCTGCCAGGCCTGACGGTAGACCGCCACGTCCAGCGGCTGGTGATAGTCCATCTCGGTCTGCAGGTGATAGGCGTGATCCCGGGGCAGCAACGCCCTGTGATGGAACATGCTCTGCTGAAGCGAGGTCATGGGCAGCAGGGTCTCCACCTCGCGTCCGCTCAGCACCCCATCGAGCGCGGCTTGCGAGAGGCCAAGCCCCGGGAAGTCGCTCGGGGTATGGCGCGGGGCCTTCACTGTGCAGCAGTGCTCCACCAGCGCCGTCAGATTGTCCGCCAGCCGCGCCATCAGGGCGTCGCTCGCCTGCTGATTGAGGGCGCCCACCTGGCGCAGGGTGAGGCGGCCATCAAACACGCCACCGTGCAGACTGACCAGCTCCCGCGGCAGGTTGTCAGGGGACGTGGGTGCCCCCGGCGCCACGGGCAGGGGTTGCCAGGCTTGAGCGGCCTCGCCCTGATGGCTGACCCCCAGGTAGTTGAAGACCACCAGGGCCTGGGGCAGCTCAGCACCACGGGGGTGGTGCAGCCGCAGGGCGTTGAAGCCCACCCCCTTGTCCGGCACGGCGCGCAGCTGCTCCTTGGTGGCGCACACCAGTGCATCCCACGCCCCGGCATCCGCCAGCGCCAGCGGGTAGGTGCTGGTGAACCAGCCCAGGGTACGGCTCACGTCCAGTTCAGCATCGATGGCCTCACGGCCGTGTCCTTCCAGCATCACGCAGTGACGGCTGCCGTAACCCTGCTCGCTCAGGGTACGAGTCAGTGCCGCCAGCAGCAGGTCGGGCACCCGGGTGAAGTAGGCCTGGTTGGCGGTGTCGATGAGACGGGCCGTGGTCTCCTGACTCAGTTGCAGCAGGCTGGCGGCGGCGCGGCCATCGGCGGCGCGTCGCTCCTCCAGCAAGCCTAGCTTGCTGGCCTCCCCCTGAGCCAGCCAGAAGCCAAGCTGCTCCTCTTCTCGCTTGGCGTAGGCCGCGAGCCCCTCGCCCCACTGGCGATAGCTGCTGCCCTTGGCGGGCAGTGGCTCGCCCCTGCTCACCCGTGCCAGATCCTCGGCCAGGATGCGCCAGGAGACCGCATCGATGACCAGGTGATGGAAGGCGAGGAAGAGCCCCTCCACCGTCTCGCCCTCGCGCGCCCCCTCGAGGGAGAGATTGCGCAGGCGGGCCCAGGCCAAAGTGTGGCCGCTGGCAGGGTCGAGATCCCCCTGCAGCTCGGTCAGGCGGGCCTGCAGCTCTGCCTCATCGAGATTGGCGGCATCCAGGGTCGGCAACGGCGGCAATGGCAGTTCGGCCAGGTAGCGTTGGCCGGTCGGGGTCACCGCCAGGCGCAGCGCATCGTGGTGCTGGCGCAACGCATTCAGCCAGCCGCGCAGGGCCTCGTCGTCCACCCCGGCCGGCAGGCGCAGTATCACCCCCTGATTCCAGTGACCGGGCCTGGCAAAGCCCTGCTCGAAGAACCAGTGCTGGATGGGGTGGAGCGGGAACTCACCGGTCAGGCTGCCCTGCTCGCTTCTGTGGCTGACCGCCTGCTGCTGGCCGAGCTGGCGGCAGAGGCGGCGCACCGTCTTGGCTTCGAACACGTCCTTCACGCTGCAGTGCAGCCCCGCATCCCGCAACCGGGTGGTGAGCTGGATGCTGAGGATGGAGTCACCGCCCAGACGGAAGAAGTCATCCTCCACCCCGAGCGGTTGCTTGAGCACCCCTTGCCAGATGGCGAGCACGGTCTGCTCCAATTCGTTTTGCGGCTCGACCTTGCTCTGCTGCCAGACGATGGCGGGCAGGCGGCGCAAATCCAGCTTGCCGTTGGGGGTGAGCGGCATCTCGGGCAGCCAGCAGAGGCGCGCCGGCACCATGTATTCGGGCAGGCACTCGCCGGCACGCTGCAGCAGGGCATCGCCGTCGGGCTCCCTGGCCCCGGCCTGCAAACAGGCGTAAGCGAGCAGACGCCCCTCCTGCACCACCACCTTGATCTGGCGGATAACCGGGCACAATTCGGCAAGCCGGGTCTCTATCTCACCCGGCTCGATGCGATAGCCGCGCAGCTTGATCTGCTCGTCTATCCGGCCCAGATACTGGATGTTGCCGTCGCGGCGCAGCAGGGCCCGATCGCCGGTGCGATAGAGGCGATGGGTACGTTCCTCATTCGTTGCATCAAAGGCCAGCTCGATAAAGGCCTCCTGGGTACGCTGTGGCAGATTGAGGTAGCCGCGGGCCAGCCCCAGCCCTGCCAGGCAGAGCTCGCCGGGCACCCCCACCGGGCAGAGGTTGCCCGCCTCGTCCAGGATCAGCGCCTTCAGGTGGTTGACGGGGCGACCTATGGTGATGGGCGTCCCCGGGGTGAGCCGCGCGCAGAGCGCGGTGACGGTGCACTCGGTCGGGCCGTACATGTTGAACAGCGCCACCCGCTCTCCCCAACGCTCCACCAGGCTGCTCGGGCACGCCTCGCCGCCAAAGCCGATGGCCTTGAGGGAACCGAGATCCGTCGGTGGCAATAGATTCGCCAACAGTGCCGTGGGCAGGATCATGTGGCTGGCACCGCAAGCGATCGCGGCACTGATCACCCCCTCGCCCGGCACGCCGAAGTGCAGGGCCGCGCCGCAGTACAGGGGCAGCAAGCTGGTCATGTTGCCCGCATCAAACGAGAGGGACATGCAGTTGAACATGGCGCCACCCTTCCCAAGGTCGATGCGCTCACCGTGATCCGCCATCAGGTTGACCAGGCTGCCCTGCTCCACCATGACCCCCTTGGGTAGGCCGGTGCTGCCGGAGGTGTAGATGATCTGGGCCAGCATGGCGGCGTCCCGGGGCAGTACGGGCGTGCTGGTTGGCATCTTGTCCAGCGCCAGCCCGTGCAGATCGTGATATTCGGCAGTCGTGCCCGCCAGCGCCTCGCCAAGCCGCGGGTCCGGCACGCCCCCCAACACCAGGCTGATGGATGCATCGCCCAGGATATGGGCCAGCCGCTCGGCGGGATAGGCAGGGTCGAGGGGCACATAAGCCGCCCCCGCCTTCCAGCAGGCGAGCAGGGCAACCACGAAGGCGACATCGCGTCTGGCCTGGATGCCGATGGCGGCGCCCGGGGTGATCCCCTGAGCCTGCAGCCAGTGGGCCAGCCGGTTGGCGCGCGCCTCCAGCTCGCCATAGGTCAACGATTGCGCGCCGTCGCTGACCGCTAGCGCGTCCGGCAACTGAATAGCCCGCCGCTCGATATGGCAGAGCAGGGTGTCACGGCTCGGGTAGTCCGGCGGCAGGTCGGCAAGCTGTGCCGCGAGCGCCGCCTGGTCGGTGCCCGCCTCCAGCGGCAACTGCCAGATGTCGGTCTCGGGGGCCGCCACCACGGCGCGCATCAGGTGCAGCAGGCGATCGGCAAGAGCCTGGATGGTTTCTCGCTCGAACAGGGCGGTGGCAAACAGCCAGTCTACCCTGACGGAGTCCATCAGCTCGGTCACCTTGACCGAGATGTCGGTCTTGGCCGGCAGCACCGGCGAGGTCTCCTCCACCAGCTGGCAGCCGGGGATGAGATCGTTGAAGTCCACCTTGGCCTGATAGACCAGCATGATCTGGAAGATGGGGTTGATGGCGGTGGTGCGATCGGCACCGATGGCCTCGGCCAGCGCCTCGAAGCGGTAGAGCTGGTGATCGAAGGCCGCCAGATCCTCCTCCCGGCACTGCTGCAGATAGTCGACAAAGCTGGGCTTGCCGCTGAGTTGAGTGCGCAGCACCAGGGTGTTGACGAAAAAGCCCACCAGCGACTCGATCTCGTGGCGCTCGCGATAGGCGAGCGGGGTGCCGATCACCACCTCCTTCTCGCCGCTCTGGCGCACCATCAGCAATGCAAACAGGGCGTGCAGACCGATGAAGTTGGAGGTGCTGTGGCGCTGGCAGAGGCGCTTGAAGCTCTCCCACAGCGTGTTGTCGATGGTGGAGAAGACCAGCTCGCCGCCGCTGGCCTGATGGGCCGGGCGCGGCTTGTCGAGCGGCAGACCGTGCACCTCCGGGCTGCCACCGAGCCGGTCGACCCAGAACGGCTTAAACTCGGCGTGATAATCGAGGAAACGCGGTGAGTTGAACCAGCGGGCATAGTCGATGTAGGTGAGCGGCAGCTCGCTCACCTGCAGGGGTTCGCGGTTCTGATGGGCAAGAAAGGCACGCTTGAGATCCGCGAACATGTTCTTGACCGACCAGCCGTCGGAGATGATGTGGTGCTGGGTGATCAGCAGCACGTGCTCGCGGCTGCCGAGCCGGATCAGGTGCACCCGGCTGAGATCCCCCTGGGTCAGGGAGAAGGGGCGCCCGATCTCCTCGCGCACCCGGCGGGCCACATAGGCCTCGCGCTCGGCAGCGGGCTCTGCGCTCACGTCCTCAATCTGCAACTTGAAGGGCGTGTGGGGCAGGATCTCCTGCGCCCCCCTGCCCGCCTCGTCCTTGATGAAGCGGGTACGCATGCTGGGGTGGCGGGCAAACAGGTGGTCGAAGGCAAACTCCAGCGCCGCCGTGTCCAGCTCGCCGCTCACTCTGAAGTAGACCGGCATATTGTAGAGGTGGGAGGCCTCTTCGTACTGCTCGATAAACCAGAGCCCGCTCTGGGACGACGAGAGCGGCCCCTGCCGGGCGCCCTCGGCGACAATGGGTGCCTCGAAGGCGGCACGGGCCGCCAGGCAGCGCACCAGTTCATCCTTGTGGGCCTTGATGGTGGCGCCGATGGCCGGCGTCACCGCCTCCTTGCTTGACTGGGAGATAAGCTGGCCCTTGTCGTTCAGCGCCAGCTTGACCCCCTGCCGTTCCAGCTGTTTCAACAGCAAAATCATATTGTTCATCTGTTTCTCAAGCCTCAGGCACTCAGGGTGGCGCCGCCGTCGACGACCAGATCCTGCAGCGTGATGTGGCTGGCCAGATCCGAGGCCAGGAAGAGGACGGTATGGGCGATCTCCGCCGGGGTGGCCACCTTGCGCAGGGGGATGCCGAGCTTGAACTGCTCCGGCAACCCGGCAATGGTGCGGGCCATGGCCTCCTCGCTTGGCAGCATGCCGCGCAGCATGGGGGTATCCGTCGAGCCCGGCGACACCAGGTTGGCGCGCACGCCGAAGGAGGCCAGCTCCAACCCCACCGTCTGGGTCAGGCTGGTGACGGCCGCCTTGGAGGCGCAGTAGGCCGCCATCTGCATGCGCGGCACATGGGCGGCGTTGGAGCCGATGGTGACGATGGCACCGCGCCGCTGCTCCTTGAAGTGAGGCACCAGAGCCCGCAGCAGATAGAAGACGCCGCTTGCGTTGACCGTCATGCAGTCGTGCCAGTCGTCATCGCTCAGGGCGTCGGTGGGGCCGAGGCGCAGCACTCCGGCCCCGTTCACCAGCACATCGAGCCCGCCGTCTGCCAGCAGCGCTGCGCAGCAGGCGTTGACCGCCTTCGAGTCGCCAATATCGAGCAGCCGGGTGGCATAGGGGTAGTCGGCTTCGGGAAACGCCAGATCCAGCCCCACCACACAGGCGCCGGCTGCCACGAACTGCGTCGCCACCTCGCGGCCAATGCCGCGCCCGGCTCCGGTCACCCAGACCCGCTTGCCAGTGAAATCAAAGGCCATTGCTTGTTGCTCCTTGCTCATCACCACACCATCTCCACGCTCTCTTCGTCCTCGGCAAGCAGGCCGTCGAGGAAGCGGCAGAAGTCGTCAAGGCGCGGGTGATCGAACACGTCGGAGACCTTGACCTGCACCCCGAACTCGGCGCCGAGCCGGTTGACGATCTGGATGGTCTGCAGGGACTGGCCCCCCAGCTCGAAGAAGTTGTCGGCGGGCGCCATGGTGGCGAGCCCCAGGATCTGCTGCCAGATGGCGCCGACCCGGTTCTCGGTCTCGCTGCCCAGGGTCAGGGCTTCGCCGCCCGCTTGGTAGGCGGCCAGCAGAGCCTTGCGATCCAGCTTGTTGGAGCCGGTGCGGGGCAGCTGGTCATAGTGGCGATAGTCGGTGGGGATCATGGCGGCAGGCAGCACCCTGGCCAGCTGCGCCTTGATGACCCGGCTGTCGCGCTCCGGCCCCGCCACGAAGGCCACCAGCCGGCGCACACTGCCGATGCTCACTCCCTGCACGCAGGCCTCGTCCACCCCCGGCAGGGCCAGCAGCTGGGCCTCCACCTCGCCGGGCTGGATGCGATAGCCGCTGATCTTGAACTCGTTGTCGCGCCGGCCGAGGTAGACCAGACGACCGGCCACCAGGCGCACCCGATCGCCGGTGCGATAGACGGGCATCTGCTTCGCACCGACACGCAGGGTATCGAAGCTCCCTTGCACGCCCCCCACGTAACCGTTGGCCAGTTGTGGGCCGAGCAGCACCAGCTCCCCCTCGCTGGCGGGTTGCTCCCCCGCCCCGAGGATGAGCGCCTGCATGCCGGGCAGCGGCAGGCCGATGGGCAACTGGGCCTGGCTCGGATCTTCCTGCTGCAGCTCCTGGGTGGTCACCACCACTGTGGTCTCGGTGGGGCCGTAGGTGTTGAACAGGCGCACATCGGAGCGGCCCTGGCGCTGCCACTGGGCCAGCTGCTCGGGATAGACCGCCTCGCCGCCGATGATGACGGTGGCCAGATTGGCAGGTATGTGGGCCTGACCCGCCGTCAGCGCCACTACCCATTCGTTCCAGAACGCGGTGGGCAGGTCGAGGTGAGTGATCCCCATCTGCTCCACCCCGGCCGCAAAGGCGGGCATGGATTCGAGCAGGGCGTCGGTGCGCAGCACCAGGGTGGCGCCGGCGCTCAAGGTGGCGAACACCTCTTCTATGCTGGCGTCGAAGTTGAAGGGGGCGAATTGCAGCATCCGCGCCTCTTCATCCAGGTGATAGCGGCAGCGGGCGGCGGCGGCGAAATGATCCAGCGCGCCGTGGCTCACCGCCACCCCCTTGGGCAGGCCGGTCGAGCCCGAGGTGAACATCAGGTAGGCGACGGCGCGACCGGCGGCCGGCTGGTTGAGCCGATCGCCGCTTACCAGATCCCCCGCCAGCAGCGTGCGTCCCTCAAACAGGCTGACCAGTTTGTGGCGGTACTCGGCCTGGGTGATCAGGGTCTTGACCTCCCCCAGCCGCAGAATATGGCCCTGGCGCTCCAGCGGCTGCTCGGGATCGAGGGGCACATAGACGGCGCCCGCCAGCAGCACCGCCAGCTGGGCGAAGATGGCCTGGGGGGTGCGGGCCAGCATGACCCCCACCTTGTCGCCGGGGGCGACGCCTTCGGCCTGCAAGGCGGCCGCCATCTGTTCGGCTCTGGCCAGCAGCGCCTCGTAGCTGAAGCGGGCCTCTCCCTGCGCCGTGCGCTGAATCAAGGCAATCTTGTCCGGGGTCTGGGCGGCGAAGTGGCAGAGCGCCTCCAGCACAGGCCGCGTCTTGATCACTTCATGGGTGGGGCCGGCGATCAGGGCCCTGGCCCGCTGCTCGGCCAGCCAGTCGGCCTTGAGCGTCCCCAGGGTCTGGGCGGGCTCGGACAGCCAGCGTCCCAGCAGGGCAAACAGGGTATCGGCGATGGCTGCCAGATCCGCCTGACAGTAGCAGCCGGGGTTGGCGTCCAGATCCAGTCTGGGCTGACCATCGACGCCGACCTGCACCTCGATGGTGAGCTCCTCCACCGGGCCGGCACTGATGTTGAGAATATGGGCAGATAACGGCCCGAAGCGGCGAGCGTGATCGAACGGCATGATGTTGACCAGCGGGCCGAACAGCCGCTTGTCGCCCCCCACCAGGCCAAGGTCGCGGCGCAGCAGTTCGTAGCGGTAGTGCTGATGTTTGCGCACCCCGCGCTTGGCCTTGGCCACGGCGCCGGCAGCCCCCGCCAGATCCAGTTCTTCACCCAGTGTCAGCGCCAGCGGGGTAATGTTCATCTGCATGCAGGGCACGGTCAGCGATGCCGAGCCGATGCGGTTCATCATCATCAGGCCGAGCAGGGTCTTATCCTGGCCGCTCGACAGCGACAGTTGGGCAGAGAGGCCGGCCAGCAGCAGATCGGGCCAGCCCAGCTTGTGCTCGTCGGCAAAGCCGGTCAGGGACTGCCACAGCGCCGCCGGCAGCGGGCGGCTCTCGCGGATAAATTCGGCGGCAATCGGGGCACGGGTCTCGCCAAAGGACTTCACCTCGGGCCAGCCTTGCAGCTGCTCCTGCCAGAAGGTGCGGGCGGCGGCGTTCTTGCCGCTCTGCTCGCGGCTCGCCTCTTCGGCCAGCACCTCCGCCAAAGAACCGAAGGGGGATGGGGAGTTCATCTCACCGGCCAGCCCCTCTGCATACAGCTCGGCGATGCGCTGGAACAGCAAGGTGGTGCCAAAGCCATCGAGGGCGATGTGGTGCACGCAGCTGTAGAGATAATCGCGGCCGGGGCCGCGCAGCAGGGCGAAGCGGCAGGGCGCCTCTTGGGTCAGCTCGAACGGGCGGCGCAGATCGGCCCAGGCCCAGGCGCGGGCCAGCATCTCGTCATCGCGCTCGAGGGAGACCTCTTCATAGGCCAGGGGCAGCTCATGCGAGACGAAGCAGACCGCCTCGCCATCCTGTTCGAAGTGGCCCTTGAGCGCCTCGCACTCCCCCACCGCCTTGGCAAGGGCCGCGGCCAGCACGGCCGCCTCGACCTTGCCATCGAAGGCGATGCACTCGGCGGTGTTGAACATCGCGTTGTCGTCGTTGAGCAGATGTCCGGACCAGAGCCCCTGCTGGGGGATGGTCAAGGGGAAGCGGTTCATGGGGTCACCTCCAGCGCCTGGGCTGCCAGCCTGGCCTCGATGAGGCGCCACCAGCCGTTGAGGGTCGGCAGCTTGGCGAGCTCCACGAAGCCGAGCTCCACCCCGGCGGCGCGCCACTCGGTGAGCAGGGCCATGATCCGCACCGAGTCCAGGCCGTAGTCGATGAGGTTCTCGTCGGGATCAAACTCCCCTTCGTCCTCGTCGATATGACTCAGCAGCCGCGCCTTGAGCCCCTCATACGTCAGCAACGGATTGGCGGACAACGAATTGGGCTGGGCGGTAGAAGCCGGGGCGAGGGCCAGTACCTCCTCGCAGCGGATCACCTTGCCGCAGCGGGTCGCCACGTAGTCGAGCGCCATCTGGTGGTCGGCCAGGGAGAAGTCTGCCACCCCGTCCGCCAGGAAGAAGGGTTGGATGTCGCGCATGAAGGCGTCGCAGGCGGTCATCATGCAGCCGATGTGGCCGTAGATGCCGCCGATGATCAGCTGATCCCGCCCCAGCGCTTTGAGCATCTGCTCCAGCTCGGAGCGCTGGAAGGCGCTGTAGCGCCACTTGACCAACACAATATCGTCACGCTCCGGGCGTAGTGCGGCCACCACCTGTTGCAACTCGGGGCTCTTGTTGAGACCCGGGCCCCACATGTCATTGAGCAGGGCGCGATCTTCAGGGGATTGGTCCTTGGGCTGGGCGGTGTAGAAGACCGGGATGCCGAGGGCCTTGCACTGCTTGCGCACGGCGGCCAGGCGCTCGGTGAGGGCAGCAATCAACAGGCTATTTTCGCCATAGAAGGCGGTGAAGTACTCCTGCATGTCGTGGATCAGCAGGGCGGCGCGTTTGGGCTCCAGGGTCCAGTCGACCTTGTTGGCCTTCCACTGGCTGGGCATGGCGTAATTGTTCAGGGTTGGGATAGCCATAACGTCATGATTCCTTACTAGTTTTTATGCTGTAGAGGCTGGTTGGCGGCGATGGCGTGCGCAATGCGCGCCCGCAGCCCCTGCTTGTCAATCTTGCCCACCGCCGTCATGGGCAGGGCGTCCAGAGTTTCGAAACGGTCGGGCAGCTTGAAGTCCGCCACCCCGCGCTCGCGCAGAAACTTGCGCAAGGCCAGCGGCTTCAAGGC
The DNA here is from genome assembly GCF_019048705.1 of Aeromonas sp. FDAARGOS 1409. NCBI lineage: Bacteria > Pseudomonadati > Pseudomonadota > Gammaproteobacteria > Aeromonadales > Aeromonadaceae > Aeromonas > Aeromonas sp. FDAARGOS 1409. Next base: position 3,118,400 of record NZ_CP077395.1, on the reverse strand, counting down.
GGGATCCGTGCTGACGATAAAGGCGCAGCTCTTCTCCCCCATGGCGCTGTCAGGCATGGAGACCAGGGCCGCATGGGTGATGGCAGGGTGGTGCAGCAGCTGGTTTTCCACCTCTTCCGCCGCGATCTTCTCGCCGCCCCGGTTGATCTGATCCTTCTGCCGCCCCACCACGGTGAGGTAACCATCGGCATCCTGTACCACCAGATCGCCGGAGCAGTAGAAACCCTCGGCATCGAACACCCGGGCGTTGTGGGCCGGGCTCTGGTAGTAGCCGCGGAAGGTATAGGGGCCGCGGGTGTGCAGGGCGCCAGGCTCGCCGGGGGCAACCGGATTGCCCGCCTCATCGAGGATGCGCACCTCGTCGTCCGGGCTCATGGGGCGGCCCTGGGTGTGAATGACCTTCTCGTCGGGATCAGAGAGCCGGGTGTAGTTGACCAGCCCTTCCGCCATACCGAACACCTGCTGCAGCCGGCAGCCGAGCAGCGGCCCAATCTTGCTGGCCACCGCCTCCCCCAGCTTGGCGCCGCCCACTTGCAGCAAGTCGAGGCTCTCGAGCTGAGTGCGCGCTGTGGGATCCGCTTCCGCTGCCTGCAGCCAGAGGGAGACCGCCGGCGGCACCAGCGAGGTGAGATTGACCCGGTGGCGGGCGATCAGCGGGAAGCAGCTGATGGGGCTGGGATCGGGTGCGAGCACCACGGTGCCACCCACCTCGAACACCCCGAGGGCGCCAGGGGAGCTCAGGGGGAAGTTGTGGGGCGCCGGCAGGGCGCACAGATAGCGGGTATGGGGGCCGAGGCCGCAAATTTCGTTGCTGCGGCGCACGCTGTACAGGTAGTCATCGTGGGTGCGGGGGATGAGCTTGGGGGTGCCGGTGCTGCCACCGGAGAGCTGGAAGAAGGCCACCTCGTTCGCCGGGGTCGGGGCAAAGGAGACGGACGGGGAGCCCCCCTCATCCCCCTCGCCGAACCAACGGGTCAGCCCCAGCGCCCCTGCGTCACCATCCAGCAGCACCAACTCGGCGCCGATGCTTGCCAGCAGCTCGCTCTCGCGCCCCTTGCTCGCAAACAGTGGATGGGTCAGCGAGCCGATAAAGAGGCTCGGTGTGATCTGCTCGGCATAAGAGAGGAGTTCCAGCCGGTTGTGGCTAAAGAGCGCGTTGACCGGCGCAATACCGGCCTTGAGCAGGGCGAAGAACACCAGATAGAACTCGGCCACATTGGGGAGCTGCACCAGTGCGGTGTCCCCCACCCCCAGGCCGTGGCGGGCCAGATTTGCGGCCAGCCGGCTCGAGGCGGCGTCCAGCTCACGATAACTGAAGCGCCGCTCGCCGCAGAGGATGGCCTCGGCGTCGGGGGCCAGCTCGCACTGACGTGCCAGCATGGCGGTCAGCGGCTCGCCGCGCCAATAGCCCTTGGCGCGGTACAGCTGGGCCAACTCTTCGGGCCAGCGGGTATAGGGCAGGAAGCGGTTGGTATCGCTCATTGCGCCACCTCCAAATCCAGGCCCAGTGCCTTGAGCATGGTGCCCAGCTTGGTGCCGGTCTCGGCCCACTCCATGGCGGGATCCGAGCCCGCGACGATACCGGCGCCAGCAAACAGCTCCACCTGATGGCCATCGAGCACGCCGCAGCGGATCACCACGGCCCACTCGCCGTTGCCCTGGCTGTCGCACCAACCGACGATGCCGCTGAACAGGGCGCGCCGGAAGGGCTCCTGCTCGCGGATGAACTGGCGGGCCAGATCAGTGGGATAGCCGCACAGGGCCGGGGTGGGATGCAGCTGGCAGGCAAGTGACAGTACCGATGCCTCGCCGCCATTGAGCCGCCCGGCGATGGGGGTGCCCAGATGCCAGAGGGTATCCGTGCTCATCAGCGAGGGATGAGCGGGGATCGCCAGCTCGCGGCAGTGGGGGGTCAGCACCCGGCGGATCTCGTCGATCACGAGGCGGTGTTCATGCTGATCCTTGCGAGAAGCCAGCAGATCCCGGGCCACCATCTCGTCTTGCGCCGGTTCGCTCGCCCGTCTGGCGGAGCCCGCCAACGGATGGGTGAACACCTCTCCCCCGCTGACCCGCAGCAGCAGCTCGGGGCTTGCGCCCAGCAGGCGGCGGTCCTGGCCGAGCGGCAGGGAGAAGTGGAAGGCATGGGGGTTCTGGGCCATCAAACGGGCCATCACCTGCTTAGGGTCGGCGGGCTGGTGCAGGGTAAGGGTGAGTTTGCGCGACAGCACCACCTTGGCGAGCCGGCCTTGTGCAAACGCATCCAGCGCCGCACTGACCGAGGCCTGAAATTCGCTGGCCGGCGGCGTACTCTGCACCGAGATGACCCGGTTGGCCTCGACGGCATGCTCAGCCTCTGTCACCGATGCCGGCTCTGTCGAGGCCAGTTTCTCGCCCCACTTATAGCGGCCGGGCACATAGAGGCAGGAGGCCTCCGCCGGGTCGAACGCGAAGGCACCGATCAGCAGAGGATTGGCCTGGCCAGCGGCGCTGGCCGCCGCCAGCGCATCGGCAATCTGTTGCTCCAGCATGGGCCATTCACAGGCGGGGGTGGTGATAGGCTGGCCCAGGTCAGTGGCACTGAGCGTGCCCTGACCCGAGGTAAACAAGAATTCGGGCGAAGACGCAGCCTGGGCAGGTGCGCTATTTTCCATCACAAGAGTATCCACGTTACACCCTCAAATATGATTCAAAATGATAATGATTATCAATTTGTATTTGTGCGGCGGTAAAATACTCGCTTTGAAATCACGGGGTCAATGGGATTTTAAGTCGATAAAACAGGACCTTGTCTGTGGATATTCCCTTGAGGGCGCCACGGCTGGCCCGCTGGTGGCGAGCAACAAAACCTACTCGAATGAAAACGGACTGCCATCCCCATATGGGGGATGCGACAGAAACGGGAGAAAAGCCCCCCACTGGCGGCCAACCCGCTTTGCCCCTAAGATGGCGCCATCTGTTGTTGCCACCCATTTGATGGAACTTTCCCATGTTGAAACACCTGCTACTGCTCCCCTTCGCCCTGCTGCTGGCCGCCTGCTCCCTCACTCAGTACAGCGTCAGCGAGGGCGAGATCAACCAATACCTCAAAGAGCGAGTCGCCTTCGAGAAACAGCTGGGGATCCCCGGCATCATGTCGAGCAAGATCCGCCTCGATGACATGCAGAGCCGTATCGGTCGCAGCCAGGCCGACAAGGTCGAACTGGACGCCGCCGGCGATCTGCAGGTGGCGAGCCCCCTGGGCAGTCAGCAGATGAAGATCCGCCTCTCCCTGCGCGCACGCCCGGACTATGTGGCCGAGCAGGGCGCCATCTACCTGCGCGATCTGGAGCTGCTCTCGGTCAAGACAGAGCCGGCCGACGTGGGTGCCGCCCTCACCCCGCTGCTGCCCACCTTCAACCAGTCCCTCTCCCTCTTCCTCTCCCAGACCCCGGTCTATCGGCTCGATGGTAACCGCCAGAGCGAGGCGCGTATCAAGGACAAGGTCGAGGCCCTCAAGGTGGAGCCGGGTCGCCTGGTGATCCCCTTCAAGCTGATGTAACGCTTATCGCCGCGCTTCTCTCCACAACGTTCGGAAGCGCGGTATTTCACTTCTCAAGCCCGCCCTTTTGCCCCATAATGCACACCATTCTCATTTAGATTCATGAGAAGCGTCATAATAAAATCAAATATATGGGTGAAAAGGACATGAGAAAAACCGTACTGGTGCAGGCGATCGCCTGTGCGTTGCTCAGCAGTGCCGCGCACGCTGCCGTCAAGGTGGAAGACAAGACCTTCAACACCGCCGCCAACATGCTGGCCTACACCGAATTCGAGCTCTCCGGCGAGCCGCTGGCCGAGGCCCTCGGCCTGGATCTGGACGTGCTGGACGCCAACCGCGCCGATGAGCCCACCCCGTTCGACTTCGCCGCCGGCATCGAATCCTACGAATACTCCGAAGAGGCCATGTACGCCCTCAACTACCAGTCCGGCATGGGCCCCCACCTGGTGAACGGACCGCAGAACCTGGCCCGTGGCGGCACCCTGGCCGACCTGGGCAAGCGGGTACTGGCCATGGCCGAGGCCGTCGGCTTCCCGGCCGATGAAATCCCCCAGGGCATGTATCCCCTCTCCCTGCCCTACGCCTCCGCCAACCCGGAGTTCGCCCAGGCCGTGAACGCCGCCCCGGTCAATGGCGACCAGATCACCATCAAGACCGCCAAGGGCAACGAGAAGAGCGTCAAGACCCAGGTGCCGGCTTACTTCCGCGACTATGCCACCCTGCGCTGGAGCGGCAGTGACAACCTGCTGGTGCCGGCGGCCGTGGGCGGCATACTGCTCAAGGAGGTGATGTGGTCCCAGGACTTCCTCGGCGGCATGCACGTGGCCGAGAGCGATGAAGAGGTGGAAGCCGCCTCCGCCACCATGGATCAAGACGGCAAGCACAAGCTGGGGGTCTCTGCCGCCGACGGCTTCAACGGCATGATGCTGACCGAGCAGTCCATCGACAAGCTGGCCATCCTGCAAGACCAGCTCGGCTTCGACGGCAAGACTCTGGGCGCCAAGATCACCCCGCAGTACGATCCGGCCAAGGGAGTGGTCTACTTCCCCCATCAGGTGAAAGTGACCGAGACCAGCAAGAACGACGCGGGCGCCATCGGCAAGCTGGAGGTGGTGGACGGCTCCGCCCAACTGCGCGACGCCTGGATGCTGCTGTGGCCGCTCTCCGAGTTCTACGCCTTCAGCGATCAGCGCACGGCCAACACCAATCAGAACCCGGCCTTCCACGCCGTGTTCGACGGTGCCCCGTTCGCCGCCGCGCCGGCCGCCAACCAGGCCAATGATCTGGGCAAGGCGGTGGCGGGCAGCGATGCCTTCTCCCTGGCCCTGAACCTCTCCAACCTCACCTTCAAGAACCTCGATGCCCTGCACTTCAATGCCAAGGCCGGCACCCTGGTCGACAGCTGGCAGGCAGGCAAGCAGAGCAAGCACGTCACCACTTTTGACGCCGCCTACGCCCTGGTCGCCCTGCAGATCTTCCAGCGCGCCCAGGATGCCCTGCCGGTCGGCTACGCCGCCGGTGACAACGGCGAGCTGAACCTGAAAACTGCCCAGGGCCAGCAGGCGCTCGCGCTGGTGCGCAAGCAGGCCGATTTCATCCTCGCCAACCTCAAGGGCAAGAACGGCCTGGTACACGACGGTCTGACCCTGGGTGGCCAGCTTGATGCGGGCCAGTCCATCGAGGCGCAGTTTGCCGCCATCCGCGGCCTGACCGCCGCCTTCCTGGCCACCTCGGATGCCAAGTATCGCACCGCGGCCCGCGAGCTGTTCATCGCCACCGACAAGGCCTACTTCAATGCCAAGGCCGGTACCTGGCTCGCCGGCACGCAGGGCGAATACACCCCCTGGACCCAGGCCGCCATCTCCGGCGCCCTGCGCTCCGCCATGCTGAACCTGCGCAACGAAGGGGCCGAGAAGGCGCCCGAGCTGGAGCTCGCCAAGCTGACCCGGCAGTATGTCAGCTGGTTCCGTGGCACCAATAACGGCGGCATGCAGATGGCCGAATGGGTCGGCGACTCCGGCGAGAACGTCATCGACGGCGCAGGCCATGACACCGACGAAGACGGCGTCCCCCAGGTGACCGCCGCCGGTGGCAAGCACGGCACCGCCATGGTGATGGCCGGCAAGGCCCTGATCACCGAAAAATAATCAGCCACCGGCTGAACAAGCAAAGGGAGCCATAGCGGCTCCCTTTTTACTTGTGGCGTCTGGCAATGGCGTCACCCCAGTTTGGCCAGCATCTCCTTGGTCACCAGCACTATGCCCTGCTCGGAGCGGTAGAAGCGGCGGACATCCTCGTCCGCATTCTCCCCCACCACCAGGCCGTCGGGCAGCTTGCAGCCCTTGTCCACCACCACCCGGCGCAACCGGCAGCCGGCCCCGATCTCGACACCGGGGAAGATCACCGCCTGATCTAGGGTGCAGAAGGAGTGCACCCGCACATTGCTGAAGAGCACCGAGTTGAGCACGAAGGAGCCGCTGACGATGGATCCCCCCGCAAACATGGAGTTGATGGTCATGCCGTGCTGGCCGTTTCTGTCCTGCACGAACTTGGCGGGCGGCGACATGTTCTGGCTGGTCCAGATGGGCCAGTTTTCGTCATAGATGTCGAGCTCGGGCACCACGGAGGCGAGATCCATGTTCGCCTCCCAGAAGGAGTCCAGGGTGCCCACGTCGCGCCAGTAGGGTTTTTGTCCCTCTCTGGCCCCGACGCAGGACATGGTGAACGGGTGGGCAAACGCCTTGCCCTCCCCCACGATGCGCGGGATCACGTCCATGCCGAAGTCATGCTTGGACTCCTGGTTGTGGATGTCCTCCTCCAGCAGCTGATAGAGGTACTCCGCATCGAAGATATAGATCCCCATGGAGGCCAGGGAGACCTGGTCATTCCCCGGCATGGCGGGCGGGTTGGCGGGTTTCTCCACGAAGGCGCGGATCTTGCGCTGCTCGTCGATGTCCATCACCCCGAAGGCGGACGCCTCCGCGCGCGGCACCTCGATGCAGGCCACCGTCACCTTGGCACCGAGGCGCACGTGATCGAGCAGCATGGCGGCATAGTCCATCTTGTAGATATGGTCACCCGCCAGCACCACTATGTATTTGGGGCCGTAGTCGCGGATGATGTCCACGTTCTGGTAGATGGCGTCCGCGGTGCCGCGATACCAGTGCACCTCGTCCACCCGTTGCTGGGCGGGCAGCAGATCGATGAACTCGTTCATCTGGTAGCGCAGGAAGGACCACCCCGATTGCAGGTGGCGCAGCAGGCTGTGGGACTTGTACTGGGTCACCACACCCACCCGGCGGATGCCGGAGTTGATGCAGTTGGAGAGCACGAAGTCGATGATGCGGAATTTGCCGCCAAAATGGACGGCGGGCTTGGCGCGGTTGTCGGTCAACTGCTTCAGGCGGCTGCCCCGTCCCCCTGCGAGCACCAAGGCCATACTCTGATTCAATAGTTGCCGTGCTTTGGCTGTGTCTACGGGTTCTAGCAACATATCTACCTCTGCTCTGTTGGGGCTGTTTTCAACCCATCTTCGCCTTTTTTACAGACTGTGAAAGTGTTTTCACTCACATTTAGTTGCATTCCGCCGGCGCTTTATCATGGAGTTGCGTGAGTACTCATGTATTGCGCCTGCGACTTGGTTAGAATTTCTACATCACGAACATCATCAAGGATGGAACGATGTTGAACAAAGATGAGGGGAACCTGCTGCTGGTCAGCGCGCTGGTCTGCATTCCCATGCTGCTGCTGCAGGGGATCCTGCTCGCCCCCCCCGCCTCGCCGCTCACCCTGCTGCTGGTCATGACGACCACCCTGACGGGTTTTGCCCTGCTGCTCTTTCTCACCCACAGCGTGCGTCGGGGGGAACGGGCGAGGCAGGAGCAGCGCTGGCTGCAGGCGCTGCAGCAGCGCGACCCCGCCATGCTGGACAGCGTAGAGGCACAGACGGCACTGCGCCAGTTGCTCGCCTCCTTCAATGAGGCCGAACTCGACGCCCATCGCCAGATCACCGAGCTGCACAACCAGGCGACCCGGGACGAGATGACGGGCCTGCACAACCGCCATGCCTTCAGGCGCGATCTCACCGAGCTGTTGCAGCAGGAGAACACCCAGACCGCCATCCTGGTGCTGATCCGCGCCACCGAGCTCGGCAAGCTCAACGCCCAGCGCGGTTTCCAGTCCGGCGATGCCTACATCCGGGACATCGCCGCCCTCATCAGCCACACGGTGAGCCGCTTCCCCGGCCACCAGGTCTATCGCATCTCGGGCGCCGACTTTGCGGTCCTGATGCCCCCCCTGGCCCAGATCCCCCCGCACCTGCTGGGACGGGATCTGAAACTCGCCTTCGATCGCTACCAGCACGACCATGAGCTGGAGAGCGCCGCCTACTCGGGCATGACCCGGCTCAGCAGCGAGCAGAAGATAGAGGCCATCCTGGCCAGGGCGGATCTGGCACTGGCGCGGGCCCAGACGGAGGCAGTCAACGGCTGGGCCATCCAGCAGAGCGACGAGGTGGTCGAAATTCAGGGGCAACGCCACTGGACCCAGGTATTGACCGAGCTGCTGGAGCAGGAGAGCGTCAGCTTCACCAGCCAGTCCATCCAGCCCCTGCATCGCGGCATGCTGGCCTATCACGAGATCTACCCCCGTTTTTGCAGCAGCGACGGCACCGTGCTGCCAAGCGACACCCTGCTCGCCATGGCGCAGCGGCTGGACATGGTGCTGCGCCTGGCCCAGATGGTGATCCGTCACGTCATCCGCCAGTACAGGGCGTTCGGCAACCACAGCAGCCGCTGGGGCCTCAACCTGCCGGGTAGCCTGCTGCAAAACAGCGCCTTCCTCATCTGGCTCGACCATCAGCTGCAAAAGGATCCTGACATCGGGGCCAACCTGGTGTTCGAGCTCGACGAGGAACACCTGGAGCGCAATCTGACGGGGGCCAAGCGGCTGTTCGAGCTGCTCAGGCGCCACGGCAGCCGCTCGGCCATCTGCAACTTCGGCAAGGGGATCGGCTCCTTCAGCCTGTTTCGCGAGCTCAAGCCCGACTACATCAAGCTGGATCCCGGCCTCATCACCGAGCTGGAGCAGGATCTCACCAACCAGCAGTTCGTGCGGATGATAGTCGACGTCTCCCATCGCATGGGTTGCCTGGTGATTGCGGAGGGGGTGGAGCAGATAGGACAGAAGCAGATGCTGCAGAGCATGTACGTGGACGGCCTGCAGGGCTATCTGATCGCCCGACCCCAGGAGCTGGGGCCGGAGATGGGTCAGCAGGGGATCTTCACGGAGAGCGTTTCAGCTTCAACAGGGTCAGAATGATGTCGTTGAGCTGGCGATAGCGCTCCAGCTCCTTCTGGTCGTAACGGGTCGCCAGCATGGTCGGGTTGTGGCGATGCTTGAGGTAACGGTTGATCTGCAGACGGTTGAACCCGGCCACCTTGTAGACTTGGCCGAGCAGGGCATTGAGTTCGTCGTCCGCGAGTCCGGCCCGGGCCAGGTAATCGTCCTGGGAGGGGCTCTCCAGCCGGCAACTCTGCTTGTCGAGATGGCCGCGCTCCTGCAGGTAGGCGAGCCACTGCTCCACATAAAGCGGCTTGCAGCCCCCCAGCAGGTTGAAGTAACCCACCGCATCGCAGCGACAGCCGGTCAGCAGCACCAGGGCCAGCTCGTCGCTGTCGCACTGGAAGCTCACCGGGCCGCTCTGGCCCCAGTCCAGCGCCTGCACCCGGATCTGCGCCTGCGCCCCCGCTCGTGTGGTCACGTCAAAGACAAACATGTCATCTCCCGATCGGCAAAGGGATCATGATGACCCATCGGGGGAGCGGGTGCAAAGCCAAAACGCCTTTTCAGCCGGGTTCAGGGCCCAGCATAAAAAAACCGGTCCCTCGCGGGAACCGGTTTCTGGGGATGGACAGGGCTGTCGCCGGGGCGGACTCAGGCGTCCAGCTCGACCAGCGCCTTGGCCAGCTCGATGGGCTCGAGCTCCTGGCCTTCCAGATCGGCGTTCCAGTTCGGGCCGACCAGCACGTCGTCCTCGTCCAGATCGTTGATCCAGATGTCGAGAAACTCTTCCAGCTCGATCACCTCGGGCTCGTAATCCGCCCACTCGTCCACGCAGTGCAGACGGGCATCGGCCTCCGCGGACCAGAGCGGCATAACGTCGGCGTCCTCGAACTCGGCGGAGCGGCACACCACCCAGTCTTCACCGTAGCGCAGACCCCACACCTGACCCGACTCGCGGACTTCTTCGATGAACAGCTGGAAATTGGCGTCAAGATTGTCAGTTAGTTTGCTCATGGGGTCTCTCTCTTGCAAAGCAATGGCAGGCAGTCGGCCAGGGCTGGCCGAGAATGGGGCTGATGGTGTCCCAAAAGCCCCCCAGACTCAAGCCTTATCCCCAAAAAGACAGGGATAAACGCCGTCAGATGCGATATTGCGCCACCAGGGCGCTCAATTCGTCGCAGGCGAGCGCCAGTTGCCCGGACGCCTGCTCGGTCAGGTGGTTCTGGGCCAGGGCATCCGCCGCCAGCTGGGTGATGGCCACCAGCCGCTGGTTGATCTCCTCCGCCGCCCGGCTCTGCTCGGCCGCCGCCGTGGCGATCTGCCCATTCATGGCGGTGATGGTGTGCACGGATCCATCGATGGCATGGATGGCGGCGTCCGCATCACCGGCCCGGTCGGCGGTCGAGCGGGAGAGCTGCTGCAACTGGGTGATCCCGCCGACCACCTTGCCCGCCCCCTCCTGCAGCCGCTGTATCATCTGCCGGATCTCGTCGGTGGAGCTGTGGGTGCGGGTCGCCAGGGTGCGCACCTCGTCGGCGACCACGGCAAAGCCGCGCCCCTGTTCGCCGGCCCGGGCAGCCTCGATGGCGGCGTTGAGGGCCAGCAGGTTGGTCTGCTCCGCCACCCCGCGGATCACGTCGAGCACGGAGCCAATCTGCTGGGTCTCCTGCTCCAGCCGGCTCACCGCCTGCACCGTCTCCACCATCTCGTCCGCCAGCTGGCGGATGGTCTCCCGGGTCTGGGCCACTACTTGGCGGCCATGCTGGGCCAGATTGAGCGCCGAGTCCGCCGCCTCGGCGGCCTGGGCCGCGTGCTGGCCCACCTCGCGGCTGCTCACCGTCATCTGTTCCATGGCGCTGGCCACCCGCAGGGTATCCTGCTCCTGACCGGTGACGATAGCGCCGGTGCGATCGACGATCCGCTCCAGTTGATGGGCCTGCTCCCGGTTCTGGCTCGCGATCTGCTGACTGCGTGCCACCAGTTGCGCCATCTGGCCGGCGAAGAGGTTGAAGTTGACGCTGAGCTGGCTCAGCTCGTCCCGCCCCGACTCAGGCAGACGAAACCTCAGGTCCCCCTCCCCCCTGGCGATGTTGCCAAGGGCCGAGACCGACTGGGAGAGCGGCACGACGATGCTGCGCACGATGAGGCCGACCACGGCAAACAGCAGAACGGCCAGCACCAGCCCTATGCCGAGCAGGGTGCGCAGCACCTCCTGGTACTGGGCCTCGACGTCGTCCACATAGACGCCGGTGCCGATGATCCAGTCCCAGGGGGCGAAGCGCTTGATGTAGGAGATCTTGCGCACCGGCTCGTCCACCCCGGGCTTGGGCCAGTAGTAGGCGACCTCCCCCGCCCCCTGCGCCCTCGCCAGATCGGCGAAGGCGACGAACAGCCTGAGCCCCTGCTTGTCCTCCACCCCGGAGAGATCCTTGCCGTCCAGCTCGGGCTTCATGGGGTGCATCACCATGGTGGGGTGGCTGTCGTTGATCCAGAAGTAGTCCTCCTCGCCATAGCGCAGCCCCCTGAGCAGCGCCAGCGCCTCGGCCTTGGCGCTCGCCTCGTCCAGCTCCCCCTTGCGCACTCTGGCCTCCAGTCCCGCCACCAGGCTGTAGGCGGTCTCGACCTGGGCCCGGGTCTGGCGGCTCTTCTCCCCCATCAACCCCTGGTGATAGACCTGCAGGGAGAAGAACAGCAGCAGTCCCAGCAACGCCAGCACCATCAGGGTCACCAGCGACAGGCGCCGCCCGATACTCCATTGTCTCAACATACCCTCACCCCGCATCCGCTACATGTCGTTAACACAAGGTATGTCGCCGGGGCGCGGACTGTCCACGATGCACGCAAAAGCGATGCCAAAAACATGATCCAGCCCAAAAACAAGAAAGGGCGCCTTATGGCACCCTCTTGGCTTCATGACCGGCCGGCGCCATCAGCGCTCCCAGTACACCTCTTCCAGGCTGTCTTCCTTCTCGGGCAGGCCCCGGGAGAGGCGCGGGCTGCTCTGGGCCAGCACCTCGTAGCTGACCCGGTTGGCGTACTTGCACACCTGAGCCAGGGAGGAGTAGGTGAGGAACTCGGAGAGGTGCTTGGCGGAGTTCGGCACGTTCATGCGGTGGTAGGCGTTGGCCACCATGTCGTGCAGCACCGCGGAGAGCGCCCCGTCACCGGCGCCGTTGGTGTTCTTGATCTTCTCCGGGCCGCCCATGTAGGGGGAGATATGGGAGTAGATCCGCGCCGGCTTGCGGCACTTGTCCCGGGCCATGGGGCGGCTGAACTCGTACATGTTGAACTCGGGGATGACGCCGGGCAGCAGGGTGTGGGTGGTCTCGCGCTTGTAGTCCTCGTCGGTGTAGCTCGCCATGTAGAGGCCGATGGGGCCGGCGGTGCAGAGCACCATGTCGGCCCAGTCCAGCGCCTTGTCGGCCGCGCCGAGCGGATCCTTGATCCCGGTCAGGGCCTCCGCCTCGTCCTCGTTCATGGCGAGCACGGTCACGTTCTCGCTGATGAAGTCGCGCCACCACTGGGGATTCTCGTCGATGACGAAGCGGGTGCCCAGGGTCAGCACCACGGGCACGCCGGCCTCGCGGGCATAGCGCACGGCGGCCATGGCGGCCTCCTTCATGGGGGTGCCGTCGGCACCGCGCACCAGGTAGGCGGTGATCACCAGGGCCGAGGCCTCCTTGATGATGGACTCGGGGATGTGGTCCACGTCCAGATGGTCCATCTTGCCGGCGTTGATGCCAAAGCTGCGCTCCCCCCCTTCGGTGATGAAGGTGAAGCAGCGGCCGACCGGGCCGTCCACCGGCTGCAGGTAGTCCAGGTTGACCCGGGACGAGGTGTTGCACAGATAGCGGTAGGCGTAGCTGCCGATGCGGATGTCCTGGCTCATGACCCCGAGCAGGATGGAGTGGGAATCCGCCAGCACGGAGTAGTTGTGCATGGTGTTGCCTATGGTGCCGCCGGCAAACTCGCTCACCACCATGTTGTTGGCCTTGAGCTCGTTGTAGACCTGTTCGGCCACCTCGTCGGAGATGAGCATGGAGTGACCCTTGCTCAGGCCGTACCGATTCAGGAAGTCCTCGTCCACATGGGCTTCGATGTCCACCAGAGTCTGATCGATGCCCACCACATAGGCCTTGCCCAGTTCGGTGAGCTGGGAGCTCTGCGGGATCAGGGGATCCCGTCTGTCGACCGGGAAGTAGTGTTTGGACTTGCGCTGACCGGGAAATTTCATGGCGATGTTCTGTGCTCTGGGGAAAAGAGGGGCGGGATTTTAACACAATCCACCACGCCGAAAAGTCGCACGATTGAATTTTGAGGTCAGTATAGACAAGGGGTTGCGGGGCAAACGTTTGATCTTTCGCCCTCAAAAAAACCACCCCGTGACGGGGTGGTTTTGCGGGGTGACATTCAGCTTTGCGAGAGCCCCTGCACCAGGGCCAGCACCGAGAAGATACCCAGCGACAGCCAGAAGAAGAGGGTGCCGAAGAGGCGCGGCTTGTTGGGGGCCCTGGGGATCTGGATGCCGATGGCGTGCAGGATGCGCCCCACCAGCAGCAAGACACCGCCGAGGTGCAGCCAGAAGGCCCCGACGCCCGCCAGCTCGCACAGGGCCATCAGCAGCAGGGTGAGGGGCACGTACTCGGCAAAGTTGCCGTGGGCGCGGATGGCGGCGAGCATCTCGGGTGCCTCCCCTTCCCCTATCATCACCCTGAACTGGGCGCGGCGCTTGACCACCCAGAACGAGAGCAGCAGGAACAAGAGCCCGAGCAGGCCGGCGTAGATCAGCGTGATATGCATCATCAAGACACTCCTTTATCGTGAAACCCGGGCATCCGCCGTCCTGAACGCGGCCGGATGCAGACAATCATCACGCCAGCTCGCGGCAGATCAGCGACACCATCATGCGGATATGGGCCTGATCGCTGTTGAGGGCCGGGATGTATTCAAACTGCTCGCCACCGGCGTCCATGAAGATCTCCCGGTTCTGCACCTGGATCTCCTCCAGGGTCTCGAGGCAATCCGCCGAAAAAGCCGGGCAGATGACGTCGAGCCGCTTGACGCCGCGGGCGGGCAATCCCGCCACTGTCTGGTCCGTGTAGGGCTTGAGCCACTCCTCCTTGCCGAAGCGGGACTGGAAGCTCGCGGTCCACTGCTCGGGGGCGAGCCCGAGGGCCTCCGCCAGCAGGGCGGCGGTGCGCCTGCACTGCTGGCCATAGGGATCCCCCTCCCGCTCGTAGCGCTCGGGAATGCCGTGGAAGGACATCAGCAGATGCTCCCCCTGGCCGTGCTGCTCCCAGTGGCGACGTACACTCATGGCCAGGGCCTGGATGTACTCCGGGTGGGCGTGGTAATCGCGGATGAGCCGCACCACCGGCAGGTTGCGCTCCTGCTTCATCGCCCTGGCCCAGGCATCGAACACAGAGGCTGTGGTGCTGACCGAATACTGGGGATAGAGCGGCAACAGGATCACCCGGTTGACCCCCTGGGCCTTGAGGGCCTGCCAGCCCTCGTCCAGGGAGGGGGAGCCATAGGTCATGGCCAGCGCCACCGGCACCTCGACCCCTTCCCGCTTGAGCTCCTGCTCCAGGGCCGCGCGCTGCTGCTGGCTGATGACCATCAGGGGCGAGCCCTGCTCTGTCCACACCTGCCGATAGAGCCTGGCCACCTTGGGCGAGCGCGTCGGCAATATGATGAAGTGGAGCAGGGGGCACCAGAGGTAGCGCGGCAGGTCGACGACCCGCTGATCGTGCAGAAACTGGCTGAGAAACGCCTTGACGGCGGCCGTGGTGGGCGCGGCTGGGGTACCCAGATTGACCAGCAAGATCCCGGTTTTCGTGGTCACGTTTGCTTCCTGTCTTTCTGTTGCGATGTCTGAATGCAAGAAAGGGCCCATGCCGGGCCCTTGTCTCAATGGCGCATTGCCGCTGGCCCCTTGGGGACGATGGCAATGGCGGGCTTAGCCCAGGATGGTCGCCAGCTGCTTGCTGACCAGCTCCACCGGCTGGGTGCCATCGATCTTGACGTAACGGGTGTTGCCCGCTTCCGCTTCCTTGCCGTAGAAGCCGATGAGCGGTGCGGTCTGCTGATGGTAGACATCCAGACGCTTGCGCACCGTGGTCTCTTCGTCGTCGGCACGGATCACCAGATCCTCGCCGGTCACGTCATCCTTGCCTTCCACCTTCGGCGGGTTGAACACCACGTGGTAGGTACGGCCGGAGCCGGAGTGCACGCGGCGGCCGCTCATGCGCTTGACGATCTCTTCGTCAGGCACGTCGAACTCCAGCACGAAGTCCACCGCCACGCCGGCATCCTTCATGGCTTGCGCCTGGGGAATGGTGCGGGGGAAGCCGTCCAGCAGGAAGCCGTTGGCGCAATCCGGTTGCGCGATGCGTTCTTTGACCAGG
The DNA here is from genome assembly GCF_019048705.1 of Aeromonas sp. FDAARGOS 1409. Lineage (NCBI taxonomy): Bacteria > Pseudomonadati > Pseudomonadota > Gammaproteobacteria > Aeromonadales > Aeromonadaceae > Aeromonas > Aeromonas sp. FDAARGOS 1409. Next base: position 3,103,172 of record NZ_CP077395.1, on the reverse strand, counting down.
CCAATGATGATGTCGTCGGAGACGAGCTGACCTGCGTCCATCACGGCCTTGGCCTTGAGGCCCAGCTCGGTGCCCGCCTTGATCGCCGCACGCAGCATGTCGCCGGTGGAGATCTGCGGAATACCGTGTTTTTCCATGATGAACTGAGCCTGGGTACCCTTGCCGGCGCCCGGAGCTCCCAACAGAACAATGCGCATACACGCTCCTAGTTGATTGGTTATTCAATTCTTGAGAAGGCAAAAAACTACACGTTTTCGCCCGTATTAACAAGCTCGCCCCGTGTGAGTGGCCAGATTATCACCACTTTCCCGCCCCGTCTCTGCGACCAAAGACGCAGACGACAACACCGAAAAATGATTGAAAATGCAGCACTCACCCGAAGCGGGCAATAGCGATCCCTGGGCCGCCTCCTCCCGCACACAGGGGCGGCGTCGGCCACAAAAAAAAGCCCACTGCATGCAGTGGGCCTTGGGTCAGGGGATCACGCCTGCAGCAGCAGACGGTTGATGCGGGAGACGAAGCTCGCCGGGTCGTTCAGCCCGCCCTGCTCCGCCAGCTGGGCCTGTTCATGCAGGAGGGCGACCCACTCGCCAAACAGGCTGTCGTCTTCGATGGTGCCGAGCTTCTTCACCAGAGCGTGGTCGGGGTTGAGCTCCAGGATATACTTCTGCTCCGGCACCGGCTGGCCGGCGGCGCGCATCAGCTTGATCATCTGGGTGCTCATGCCGTAGGCGTCGGTGACGATGCAGGACGGAGAGTCGGTCAGGCGGTGGGTGACGCGCACCTCTTTCACCGCATCCCCGAGGCTCTTCTTGACCCGCTCCACCAGGCCGGCGTTGGCTTTTTCAGCCTCCTCCTGCGCCTGTTTGGCGGCCTCGTCTTCCAGATCGCCGAGGTCCAGCTCGCCACGGGTGACGGAAACCAGCTGCTTGCCGTCGAACTCGGTGAGGTGGCTCATCAGCCACTCGTCCACCCGCTCCCACATCAGCAGCACTTCGACGCCCTTCTTGCGGAAGATCTCGAGGTGCGGGCTGTTCTTGGCCGCGGCATAGGAGTCGGCGGTGATGTAGTAGATCTTCTGCTGGCCTTCCTTCATGCGGCCAACGTAATCCTCGAGAGAGACGGTCTGGGCTTCGCCCTCGCCGGCGGTGCTGGCGAAGCGCAGCAGCTTGGCAATCTCTTCGCGGTTCGCGTAATCCTCGGCCGGGCCTTCTTTGAGCACATTGCCGAACTCGCTCCAGAACTTGGCGTACTTCTCGGCATCATCCTTGGCCAGCTTGGCCAGCATGGTGAGCACGCGCTTGGAGCAGGCCTTGCGCAGGGAAGCGGTCACCTTGTTGTCCTGCAGGATCTCGCGGCTGACGTTGAGCGGCAGATCGTTGGAGTCCAGCACCCCTTTCACGAAGCGCAGGTAGGTCGGCATGAACTGCTCGGCGTCATCCATGATGAAGACGCGCTGCACGTAGAGCTTGAGGCCGTGCTTCTGCTCGCGGTTGTAGAGATCGAACGGCGCGCGGGCCGGGATGTAGAGCAGGCTGGTGTACTCCTGGGCCCCTTCCACCCGGTTGTGACCCCACAGCAGCGGATCCTCGAAGTCGTGGGCGACGTGCTTGTAGAACTCCTGGTACTCCTCGTCCTTGATGTCCTTCGGGTTGCGGGTCCAGAGCGCGGTGGCGCGGTTGACCTGCTCCCACTCCCCCGGCGTCCCGACTATGGTCTCGCCATCCTCTTCCCGATCCGGGGTGCCCTCTTTATACATCTCCACCGGCACGCTGATGTGGTCGGAATACTTGGCGACCACGGAGCGCAGGCGCCAGTCGTCCAGGAACTCCTCTTCATCGCTACGCAGGTGCAGGATGACGTCGGTGCCGCGGCCCTCTTTGGTCACGTCGGCCACGGTGAAGGAGCCTTCCCCCTCGGATTCCCACTGCACGCCCTGACCCGGCTCGCTGCCGGCGGCGCGGGAGACCACGGTCACCTTGTCGGCCACGATGAAGGCGGAGTAGAAGCCCACCCCGAACTGACCGATCAGCTGGGAATCCTTGCCCTGATCGCCGGAGAGGTGCTTGAAGAATTCGGCGGTGCCGGATTTCGCTATGGTGCCCAGGTGCTCGATCACCTGGTCACGGGTCATGCCGATGCCGTTGTCCGAAATGGTCAACGTCTTGTTCTCTTTGTCCACCACCAGTCGCACGCGCAGCTGGCCGTCGTTTTCGAACAAAGAGGCATCGGAAAGCGCCTTGAAGCGCAGCTTGTCCGCCGCATCGGAGGCGTTGGAGATCAGCTCGCGCAGGAATACTTCTTTGTTGGAGTAGAGGCTGTGAGCCATCAGGCTCAGCAATTGTTTGACTTCAGTCTGAAAGCCGTGGGTTTCGGCGTGAACACTTTGGGTCATCGACCAATCCTCAAAACGTCGGGTTGAACAGATTCCCAAGCTAGATGGGGTTGGCCTTTCAAATATCAAGGGGCTTGCGTGCAAACTTGAGAGCAAATTTGCACACCGGCCCCTCGTTTGGCCCACATGCAACCCCCTCCCGGCCTCCCCCTTCATAAGGGGGAGGTACACTGTCGTCCCCTATCTGGCGAGGAGGGTCAGATTGGGATCGAGAGTGGAGCCAATAGCGGGGTCAGCCTTGCTCGCCCCTGCCAAGGGGAGGAGTGGGGTGAGATCCATTGCACCCTCCCCTGCCAAAGGGAGAGCTGGGGTGGCATCCATTGCTCCCTTCCCTGCCAAGGGGAGGGCTGGGGTGGGGTTCGTGGCGTCTTCAGCTCAGACGCTGGCGCCCCATCAGGGAGTGGGAAAGCGTGGTGCCATCCACCAGCTCCAGCTCCCCGCCCACCGGCACCCCGTGGGCGATGCGGCTCACCTCGACCCCGGCGGCCCGCGCCATGTCGGCGATATACCAGGCGGTGGCATCCCCTTCGATGGTGGGGTTGGTGGCGAGGATCAGCTCCTTGATGTGCTCATCCTTGAGGCGCCGCTCCAGGATCTCCAGCCCCAGCTCCTCCGGGCCTATGCCGTCGAGCGGCGACAGGTGACCCATCAGCACGAAGTAGCGGCCGGAGAACTGGCCGGTCTGCTCGATGGCGGCCACGTCCGCCGGGCTCTCCACCACGCAGAGCAGGCCGTTCTCCTCGCGCTTGGGATTGGCGCAGATCTCGCAGCGATCGTTCTCGGTAAAGGTGCGGCAGTGGCTGCAGTGACCTATTTCGGTCAGCGCCCGGTTGAGCAGGGAAGCCAGACGCAGGCCGCCGCTGCGCTCGCGCTCGAGCAGGGTGAACGCCATGCGCTGGGCCGATTTCGGGCCCACGCCCGGCAAGACCTGCAGCGCCTTCATCATCTCATCGAGCAGGGGACTGAATTTCATGGGGATATCCTTTAACGCCGCGCCGAAGGAGTGATTCGGCCCGCTTGCCTGACGCGGCGCCGACTCCTCCATCCGAACCTATCTTGTTGGCGCAGGACTATACCCGAGCCAGCCCCGGGCGCCAATGATCGGTGCCCCACCGAGTGGCTACTCAAGGCAGCCTCAACTCTGAACGCAGAGCCCGGACAGGCGTGAAACGGCGCACGCCACCTCACAGGTTTACAGAGACTGGGACCTGCAATCACGAAGCTGTTTATAGAGAGGGATCCTAAATGGTTCGTTACACCGGGCCGCCCGCCGACAGGCAAAGAGGCGCCAGCCCCCCACAAGGCATTTATCAGACCAACACCGGCAGACGGCCCGCCACAAAATCGCAAGACTGTGAAAATAAAAAGGTAATCGGGATGATAAAGGCAGTATTTGCCGCAAATGACCAGAGTGACGAAGGGGCTGTCCCCCTGATCGACATAACAAAAGTGACGAGCTCGACACTGGCTGACAAGCCCCTGACCCAACCGCGTGATGGAGCCGTTCAAAGGAGTTTGCAGCCAGGATCGGCCGCCATAAACCATACAAGCGGAGGAACAAAATCCGGGGAGAAAAGCCATACCAAGGGCCCAAATTGGGCTGTGCAGCATGCCAAAGCAGCTTGGGGCAGCGGCCAAGTTGTTTGGTTTTGCTATCGAGCTGTCAGGCTATCATCAATTTAAACCGAACAAAAATGAGCCGATTATTGACTGATTTGTTGAGCCAGAGCCGATTTTAGGCCCCTGCCCCTTCAGTTTTCTATCCCTCCGGTTAATATGTGCCACTTGGAGACTGGTTCCGAAGGGACACCTCAGGGAATCACGAGTTCAGTCAACATAAATTCAATGCTGCAAACTAAATGTAAGAACTCTAGATTTCAGTATTAGAAGACACAGGGAGATATAATGAAAACCATGCATGAATGTGAACAATTTTTAAGAAAAATAATTGAAGAAAATTCAGATCTTGAAAAAATAAGAAATGAGGCACAAACAAGACACCACATCATAAATAAGATAATTACAGATGTTTTTGCATGGCCAGATGATCAAATAGAAGTAGAGGAATATGAACAAAATACGTTTACAGACTATGAGCTAGGCTCTCCAAGGCAAGTAATTATCGAAGCAAAACGAGAAGGTAGAGTTTTTGAAATACCAGCAGGATTATCCAAGAAAAATATTATAGACTTGCCCACTCTATTAAAAGCCAACGATGATTTAGGTAACGCAATTAGGCAGGTTCAACATTATTGCGCTTCTAGAGGAACACCTATTGCCGTTGCTACAAATGGTCACCAATATATATCTTTCATTGCAAGCAATCAAAATGGCTGTTCTCCTCTTGATGGAAAAGCACTAGTCTTTGATAGTTTATCTGATATGCTTGATAATTTTACTCTAGCATGGAATATGCTATCTTATTTTGGAGTAAAAGAACAGCGTTTAATAAAGTATTTGGCTTCCGATATGAAAGGAATACCTAATAAATTATCATCATACCTTACAATGTATCCCAAGGTTAGATATGCAAGTGAAATTCAAACCTCTCTACGTCAAATATCAGAGTTGATAATACAAGATGCACTAGAAAGCACAGAAAACGAGGAGATTTTTTATAAAAAATGTTATTGCGAAAGTGGTGCCCTTTCAAAATATGCTTTATTAAGTAAAGAAATGATCCAAGCTCGTTATGCCGCCTTATTTAGTGATAGTGAGGCGTCACCTAAACTCACATCCGTAAAACCAGATAAACGAGAACACGGGTTAGATCCTAGCATAATGGCAGAGGCATTATCCAAAAGACCAATTGTACTGATTGGTGATGTGGGCGTAGGCAAAACATCTTTTGTAAAAAATCTTATTTACTCTAGCGCCTTTAAAGAATTCAATGAAGCGATATACATTTATATTGATTTAGGTGCAAAAGCCACATTAGCTACAAATCTTCAGCAATTTATTCTGAATGAGATTGAAGATCAATTGCTCTGCAAATATAACACCGACACATCAGAATTAAAATTTGTAAGAGGCGTATACTCAAGAGAAATACAGCGATTTGCCAGTGGCATTTGGGGAGAACTCAGAGAGACGAACAGAGAAAAATATGAAGAGAAGCAATTAGAAATGCTATCATCAAAAATAAACAATAAAGATGAGCATTTAAAAAATTCTATTGCACATTTATCCAAACAAAGCAAAAAACAAGTAATAATCTGTATTGATAATGCAGACCAAAGAGACTTTGACACACAACAACAAGCTTTCGTCATTTCTCAAGAGTTGGCTAAAGAATGGAGCTCACTAGTCTTCATATCTGTGCGACCACAAACGTTCTTCAAATCAAAATCCTCAGGTGCCCTGACAGCTTATCCTCATAAAGTATTTACTATTTCCCCTCCAAGAATTGATCAAGTTTTAGATAAAAGGCTTCAGTTTGCTCTTGAAATGTCCGAAGGTAAGATCCCATTGGAAAAAGTCGAATTCGTAAGAATAAATATCGACAACTTATCTATTTTTATAAAGGTTTTACTCGAATCATTGAGAAGAAATAAATCACTTGGTGAATTTATAGAAAACATCACGGGGGGAAATGTAAGACAAGCTCTCACTTTCATAACTGGATTTATTGGAAGCCCTAATGTGGAAGCAGAGAAAATAATTAGAACATATGAACTCGAAGGTAGATATATCATTCCTGTACATGAGTTTTCAAAACAGGCGCTGTTAGGTGAATTTTCTCATTTTGATCCAAACACATCTTTAGCAATGAACATTTTTGATATATCAATAGCTGATGAATCTGAGCATTTCCTTGTCCCGTTCATTCTCGCTATTTTATCAGATAAAAGTGAACTACAAGACCGAGATGGATTTTGTAATACAAAAGAAATAATTTCAGAAATGCAAGGTACTGGATACATACCTGCACAAACAGAACATGCGTTAAGAAGAGCCACCAACAAGAAACTAATTGAAACCTCGCAACGTTTTACTTTTGATGAAGACGAAACAGGTTTGATTGGTGAAATGCCTGTGAAGTTTAGAATTACATCGACAGGGCAATATCATCTTAAGCGCTGGATTAGTGATTTTGCATATTTGGATGCAATGTTATTTGACACTCCTATATTCAATCCTGAAATAGTAAATAAGATGCGTGCAGGATGCGAGTCATTCAACATTGAAGATAGATATAATAGAACTGTAGCATTTAGAGAGTACTTGTTGAGCGCTTGGAATCGACTTGTTATTAAGCCTAGTTACTTCGACCTTGTTGAGGCTTTAAAAATGGGAGAATCATCGTTTGATAATGTGGAAAGGGTGGTTGAAACAAATATATTTAAATCACAGATTATCCGTTGAAAAAATAATTTTGTAGGGTGCAATTCACTTCGTTCATTGCACCCTACCTTTATTCCTTTCAGGCAAATAAAGACTCCATTGCTACCCAACTCCCTCCTCTTTGCCATCCTGACCGCAATTAATTAGTCACTATTTTATCGTCTATTTTTCACTCCTCCCGGGAAAAATAGTGGCCAAACCGCTTCCCCAGATAAAAAACGGTTGCCAGCATAGCGCGTGAGTATTTCAATCAACGGCCAATTAATAGCCTTACTCAAAAGGACGTTTTGATTATTTATACCTGAGCATGAACCCGCAGAGTGTGTGTCATTATAAGCTTAACGACAGATGAACAGACTGTATCCCATGATGAGCCTCTTTATATCCAGTTAGCTCCCTTTCCCATCGCAATCCATTAATGCGCTCATGCGGCACCTACCGCACGCCCGATAGACGGGGGAGGCCCGTGCTGGCCAATCGTCACCATCACACTGACAGACAACTTTATGAACTGTACTAACAAACCCGCCCTGTCCGGCGTCATGCTGGCGGCGATCGGCGTGGTCTATGGCGATATCGGCACCAGCCCGCTCTATACCCTGCGCGAGTGCCTCTCCGGCCAGTTCGGCTTCGGGGTCGAACCCGCCTCCATCCTGGGCTTTCTTTCGCTTATCTTCTGGCTGCTGATCCTGGTGGTCTCGGTCAAGTATCTCTCCTTCGTGATGCGGGCGGACAACGCGGGCGAAGGGGGCATACTCACCCTGATGTCGCTCGCAACCCGCAACACCCCGCAGAGGTGGACGCCGGTGCTGATCATCCTGGGGCTCGTCGGCGGCAGCTTCTTCTATGGCGAGGTGGTGATCACCCCGGCCATGTCGGTGATGTCGGCCATCGAGGGCTTGAAGATAGCGGCCCCCTCCCTGGATCCCTATATAGTGCCGCTCTCGGTGCTGGTGCTGACCCTGCTGTTCGCCATCCAGAAACACGGCACCGCCGCCGTGGGCAAGCTGTTTGCCCCCATCATGCTGATCTGGTTCCTGACCCTGGCGGTGCTTGGGCTTCGCAGCATCCTCCAGCACCCCGAGGTGCTGGGGGCGCTCAACCCTGTCTGGGCGCTGCGCTTTTTCATGACCTACCAGAGCGCCTCCTTCTTTGCCCTGGGCGCCGTGGTGCTGGCCATCACGGGGGTGGAGGCGCTCTATGCGGACATGGGGCACTTTGGCAAGAGCCCCATTCGCCGCGCCTGGTTTATGGTGGTGCTGCCGTCCCTGGTGCTCAACTACTTCGGCCAGGGGGCCCTGCTGCTCGGCAATCCCGAGGCCATCGCCAACCCCTTCTTCCTGCTCGCGCCCAAATGGGCCCTGCTGCCCCTGCTGCTGCTGGCGACGCTCGCGACGGTGATCGCCTCCCAGGCGGTGATCTCCGGGGTCTTTTCCCTCACCCGGCAGGCGGTGCGACTCGGCTATCTCTCCCCCATCCGCATCGTGCACACCTCGGAGCAGGAGTCCGGCCAGATCTATATTCCGGTCATCAACTGGCTGCTCTATCTCTCTGTGGTGATCGTCATCATGAGCTTCGAGCACTCCAGCAACCTGGCGGCGGCCTATGGCATCGCCGTCACCGGCACCATGGTGCTCACCTCCATCCTCTCCTGCTCGGTGGCCCGCCACAGCTGGCACTGGCGCAAGCCGCTGGTGGCCACCCTCTTCGCCCTGCTGCTCGCCATCGACGTGCCGCTCTTTGCCGCCAACCTCGCCAAGGTCTTCTCCGGCGGCTGGCTGCCGCTCACTCTGGGGGCCGTCATGTTCACCCTGATGACCAGCTGGAAGAGCGAGCGCTTCCAGCTTATCCGCCGCCTGAACGAGCACGGCAACTCGCTTGAGCCGATGATAGCGTCGCTCGAAAAATCCCCGCCGACCAGGGTGGCCGGCACTGCGGTCTATCTGTCGCGAGTGGTCAACGTCATCCCCCATGCGCTCTTGCACAACCTCAAGCACAACAAGGTGCTGCACGAGCGCGTCATCCTGCTCACCCTGAAGGTGGAGGATGTGCCCTATGTCCACAACGTGCGCCGAGTCTGCATCGAGCAGCTCTCCCCCACCTTCTGGCGGGTGGTGGCGAGCTACGGCTGGCGCGAGACCCCGAACGTCGAGGAGATCTTCCACCGCTGCAACCTTGAGGGCTTAAGCTGCCGTATGATGGAGACCTCCTTCTTCATGGCCCACGAGTCCCTCATCATGAAGGAGCGCCCCTGGTACCTCTATCTGCGCGGCAAGCTCTTTATGCTGCTGCAGCGCAACGCCCTGCGGGCGCCCGATCAGTTCGAGATCCCGCCCAACCGGGTGATCGAGCTGGGATCCCAGGTGGATATCTGATGGCGGGCGCCGCGCCCAAGGCCATGACACGCAAGAGGGAGGCAACCGCCTCCCTCTTGCGTGTCTGGAAGCCTGGGTTTTCCCCACGGGATCTCGAGCCGCCAGGAGACGTGGCGCCCCTCACAGGATCGCAAAGAAGCGCCGCGTCTGGCACTCAAACCGGTGCGAGATCAAGGTAATGGCGATAAGTGCCCCGGTAAACTTGGCCCCCGCGGCAGGATGAGAGGCCCGCTTCCCTCCCCTGCCCAGGCTACGCCCCCGCTATCGAGACGCAGCCCGTTGCAACCCTGCGCATTGCATTCCTGTCCTGCCCCTGTCCGTTGTACCCAATGGCCGGCGCCGTGGTGGCAGGCCTGCAGATGGGAGTTCGATGTCACATGACACCCCTCAAGATGATCGCCATCTGGCCCGGCCTGACCCCCCTCAGGGTGGCGCCATGACGGCCAAGACCCCGACACTGTCCCGGCTGCGCCGCGAGTTCCATATCGACGGCATCGTACAGGGGGTTGGCTTTCGCCCCTTCGTCTATGGGCTGGCACTGCGCCACGGCCTTGCCGGCTATGTGTTGAACGACGCGAGCGGAGTCACCATAGGCGCCGAGGGTTCCCCTGAGCAGCTGGCCAGCTTTGCCCGCGAACTGCGCGAATTGGCGCCGCCGCTCAGCCGTATCGATCACTTCAGCGAGCGGGAACTGCCCCTCGCTCATGATCCCGACTTCGATGGCCAATTTCATGGCCAGTTTCGAATTAAAGCCAGCCAGCAGCAGAGCGCGGCCACGGTCGCCATCTCGCCGGATCAGGGGATGTGCGAGGCGTGCGCCACGGACGTGGCCAATCCCAACGATCGCCATCACCACTACCCCTTTACCAACTGCACCCACTGCGGCCCGCGCTACACCATTATCCGCCGCCTCCCCTACGACAGACCCCATACCGCCATGGCAGACTTTGCCATGTGCCCGCGCTGTGCGGCGGCCTATGAAAACCCGCTGGACAGACGCTACCACGCCCAGCCGGTGAGCTGCCCCGAGTGCGGGCCCCATCTCAGCTGGCGAAATGGCCGTGGCGATGCGCTGGCCGAGCGCGAGGATGCCTTGCAAGCAGCTGCTCGCGCCCTGCAAGCGGGCAAGCTTATCGCGGTCAAGGGCATGGGGGGTTATCACCTGATGTGTGATGCCCGCAATGAACAGAGTGTTGCCAGATTGCGAACGCTCAAGCGGCGCGCGCGCAAGCCGCTGGCGGTGATGATGGGCTCCCTTGCCGAGGCCAAATTGCATGTCACCGGCAGCGAAGACGAGTGGACGCTGCTCGCCTCTCAGGCCAGACCCATCACCTTGCTGCGCAAACGCAAAAACGATGATCGGCACTCAGAATCCCAACATAGCGCGGCCCCGCTGGCCGAGGGGATCGCCCCCGGCATCCCCTACCTTGGCGTCATGCTCCCCTATACCCCGCTCCATCAGCTGTTGCTGGATGCCTGCGCGATCCCATTGGTGGCCACCAGTGCCAATGGTCGCGGCAGCCCGATCCTTATCGAGTGCGAGGCGGTGGTCAGGGAACTCGGCAGCGAGATTGACGGCATTCTGGATCACAACCGCCCCATCCTGCACCCGTGCGACGACAGTCTGGTGCAGTGGGCGGGCGGGCGACGCCAGACGTTGCGGCTGGCCCGGGGCTATGCCCCCTGCACCCCCAGCCTGAAAGAGGCGGTCAAGGCGCCGCTATTGGCGGTCGGGGCGCAGCAGAAGAACCAGCTGGCGCTCGCCTTCGGCCGCCAGCGCATCTACAGCCCCTATATCGGCGATCTGCACAGCCTGCCGATGCAGGAGCACTTCGAGCAGACCCTCGCCACCTTTCGCGACCTCTACGATCTCAAGCCCCAGCTGCTGGTCTCGGATCGCCACCCTGGCTACCTCAGCCACCAGTGGGCCAGGGACTATTGCCGCGATCAGGGTGCGACCCATCTCGAGGTGCAGCACCATCACGCCCACCTGCTGGGGGTGATGGCCGAGCACGACATCACGGGCCCGGTGCTGGGTGTTGCCTTCGATGGCACCGGCCTTGGGGATGACGGCACCCTCTGGGGTGGCGAGCTGCTGCTGGCCGATGTGAAAAGTTTTACACGGGTTTCCCACCTCCAACCCTTCAAGCTGATCGGCGGCGAGGCGGCCATCCGCGAGCCGGTGCGCCAACTGCTGGGGCTGCTGTTCGAATCCTATGGCGTGGAGCAGATCCGCTCCCTCGATATTCCGGGGGTCAACAAACTGCCCCTTGAGCGGCTCAGCAACCTGCACCAGCTCTGGCATCTCGGTCGCAACGCCCCCCATACCAGCGCCATGGGGCGGCTGTTCGATGCCGTCGCAGCGCTGCTGGGGGTGATCGATACCCCGGATTACGAAGGCGAAGCGGGGCTCTTGCTGGAGGCGGCTGCCTTGCAGCTGGCCCCCGATGAACAGCCCTTCCCCCTCGCCTTTGATCTCAGCCAATCAGCGGAAGGGCCGCTGCAGATCCAATGGGCAGAGCTCATCCATACCCTTGTCAGCGAGCGGCGCAAAGGCTCCTCCACCGCCAGCCTGGCTGCCGGTTTTATCCGCGCCATCAGCGATTTGATCGTTGCCCTGGCCGAGCGTTTCCCCGGCTATCCAGTGGCGCTCGGGGGCGGCGTCTTTCAAAACCGGGTGCTGATGGACCAGCTGGTCCCCGCACTCGAAGCCGCCGGCCGGCAGGTATTGACCAGCGAAATCCTGCCGCTCAATGACGGTGGCATAGCCGCCGGTCAGCTCTGGTTTGCCATCCACCATCTTGCCACGCACCAGCCTGTCGCTACCGGTTGTGCCACCTTGTCGGAGTCCTGAAATCCATGTGTCTATCCATTCCCTCTCAGGTGGTGCAACTGCACCCCGAAGATAACTGCGTCACCGTCGACACCCTGGGGGTACAGCGGCGCGTCAGCTGCATGCTGCTCGAAGAGCCTCTCCAGGTGGGCGACTATGTGCTGCTCCATATCGGCTTTGTGATGAGCAAGATTGACGAAGCGGAGGCGCTGGCCAGCCTCGAGAGCTTCCGCCAGATGGTGGCCCTGATGCCCAAACAGGATATCTTGCCATGCTGACCTTGAACGACCTCTTTCAGGGCTTTCGTCAGCCCGAGGTGATCCGCGCCCTCGCCGCCCAGATCACTGAACTCGCCAAAGATCTGCCCGAACCGCTGCGGGTGATGGAGGTGTGCGGCGGCCATACCCACACCATCATGAAGTACGGCCTGCACCAGCTGTTGCCGGCCAGCATCGAGTTCGTCCACGGCCCCGGCTGCCCGGTCTGCATCATGCCGAAAGAGCGCATCGATCAGGCCATCGAGCTGGCTAGCCAGCCCAGCGTCATTCTGGTCACCCTGGGGGACATGATCCGGGTGCCGGGCTCCAAGGGTACGCTGGCCCAGCAGCGGGCCAGGGGGAGCGATATCCGCCCGGTCTATGACCCCCTCGATGCCCTGCGTATCGCCCTTGAAAACCCGGACAAAACCGTGGTTTTCTTCGCCATCGGTTTCGAGACCTCTACCCCGATGACAGCGGCGCTGCTAGCAGCCGCGGAAGAACAAGGGGTCGAGAATCTGCTGTTTCACATCAACCATGTGCTGGTGCCGCCCGCCATTCATGCGGTGATGGCCGACGGAGTGGCCAAGGTGAACGCCTTTATCGGCCCCTCCCACGTCAGCGTCATCACAGGCGCCGATATCTACCTGCCCATCGTCGAACGCTATCAGGTGCCGGTGGTGGTGAGCGGCTTCGAACCGGTGGACGTGATGGAGGCGCTGCTGATGATGGTGCGCCAGAAGGTGGAGGGGCGCTACGCGCTGGAGGTGCAGTACAGCCGCGCAGTCACCGCCAGCGGCAATAAAGCCGCCCAGCGGCTGGTCGAGCGCTTTTTCGAGACCCGCGAGCACTTTCGCTGGCGGGGCCTCGGGGATATCAACGCCTCCGCCCTGCGCCTGTGCGATGCCTTCGCCAGGCGCGATGCGGAACGTCACTTTCAACTCAGTGAGGCCCCGATCGATGACCACAAGGCGTGCCAGTGCGCCGATATCCTGCGCGGCCTGGCCAAGCCGAACCAGTGCAAAGTCTTTGGCCGGGGCTGCACCCCGACCCAGCCCATGGGCAGCTGCATGGTCAGCTCCGAAGGGGCCTGCAATGCCTACTACCGATATATGGGGATCCAGGAACGATGAGAGAAATCCAACTTAGCCACGGCGGCGGCGGCGTCGAGATGAATCAGCTGATCAACCAGCTCTTCTTTCGCCACTTTGGCAACGAGATCCTGCTGCGCGGTGAAGATGCCGCCCTGTTGCCGGTAGAGGGCCCCGTCGCCTTCACCACCGACAGCTTTACCGTCTCGCCGCTGTTCTTCGAGGGGGGCGATATCGGCAAGCTGGCCATCGCCGGCACGGTCAACGATCTCGCCATGATGGGGGCCAAGCCCGAGTATCTGAGCTGCAGCTTTATCATCGAGGAGGGCTTCCCCTACGCCGATCTGGCCCGCATCGTCGAGTCGATGGCGGCTGAACTTGCCAACAGCGGCGCCCGCATCGTCTGTGGCGACACCAAGGTGGTGCCCAAGGGAGCAGCCGACAAGCTCTTTATCAACACCAGCGGGGTCGGCACCTTCCCGCTGCCTGAACAGAGCCGGGGCATCTCGGTGCGAAGCCTCAAAGCCGGTGACGCCATCCTGGTGTCGCGGGATATCGGCAGCCACGGCGCCTGCATCCTGATGGCCCGTGACGCCCTGCAACTGGGATCTGATCTCAAGAGCGACTGCACCACCCTCTGGCCTCAGGTCGAAGCGCTGCTGCAGGCAGGCATTACCCCTCACGCCCTGCGCGATGCCACCCGCGGTGGCCTTGCCGCCGTGCTGAACGAATGGAGCACTGCTTCCGGCGTTGCCATCGAGCTGGAGGAGGCCGCCATTCCGGTCTGCGATCCGGTGCGCGGCCTGTGCGAGCTATACGGTTTCGAACCCCATGATCTCGCCAACGAGGGGACCATGGTGCTGGCCCTGCCTGCCGAACAGGCGCAAGACGCGCTGGGCATCTTGCGGCAATTCAACCCAGCAGCCAGCCGGATCGGCGTGGTGCAGGCAAGCGATCGCCACAAGGTGATCCTCAATAACCCCTGGGGCAGCCGCCGTTATCTGGAGTTGCCGCAAGGGGAACTGCTGCCGCGGATCTGTTGATCGGCCATATCGTTCACCCATATGCCGTTTTCCCAATTAGGGGGAGGAGTCACTGCTTCTCCCCATACCGGTTAAGGAGCCACCATGCACGAAATGTCTCTGGCTATGGCCGCCATCGATCTGGCGGCCGAACAGGCCACCCAGCGGGGCTTTACCAAGGTGACCGCCCTCTGGCTCGAGGTCGGCAGCTTCTCCTGCGTCGACCCGGACACCATTGCCTTCTGTTTCGAGGCGGCCGCCAAGGGCACCGCCGTTGAGGGGGCCCAGCTGCACTTTCAGCACCAGGCGGCAGAAGCCTGGTGTTACGACTGCAACAAGACGGTCACCCTCACCGAGCGCGGGCAAGCCTGCCCCGAGTGTGGCGGATACAAATTACGAGTCGCGCAGGGTGATAGCCTGCGCATCACCGACATCGAGGTAAGTTGATATGTGTAGCGTATGCGGATGCGGCCAGGCGCGGATCGCCGGCCATGAGCACGATCATGAGCATGAACATCACCATGAACATGGTCATGAGCACGGCCATCATCATGCTCATGACGCCCATCACCATCATGCCCACGAACAGAGCGCGCCGCGCACCCTGATCATTCACCACCACTACCACCATCAGGGGGATGTCCATCACCACTACCACGGGGTACGGGCTCCCATAAGCCACGAGGGGCATGATCACCCCCACGACCATCATCATGAACATACCCACTCTCATGACCACGGCCATTCCCACGCGCATCCCCATGATCACAGCCATGACCATGACCATGACCATGACCATGACCATGACCATGACCATCATCAGGGTGATCTGCACTACGGCAAAGGGGAAGCGGGGTTGTCGGTGCCCGGCATGGGACAGCGCCAGCTGATCGCCATCGAGATGGATGTGCTGGCCAAGAACAATGCGCTGGCGGCCCACAACCGCGAACACTTCGACGAGGCGGCCCAGCTGGTGCTTAACCTGGTGTCGAGTCCGGGTTCAGGCAAGACCACCCTGCTGTGCGAAACCCTGCGCCGACTCGAAGGGCTGCGCCCCTGCGCGGTGATCGAGGGGGATCAGCAGACAAGCAGAGATGCGGATCGCATCCGTGCTACCGGCGTTCCTGCCGTGCAGATCAACACCGGCAAGGGCTGCCATCTGGACGCCAAGATGGTCCACGACGCCTGCCACCAGCTGCCCGCCAATGAAGGGGGCATCCTCTTTATCGAGAACGTGGGCAATCTGGTCTGCCCCGCCAGCTTCGATCTCGGCGAGAAGTACAAGGTGGCGATCCTCTCCGTCACCGAGGGGGAAGAGAAACCGCTGAAATACCCGGACATGTTTGCCGCCGCCCAGCTGATGGTGATCAACAAGATTGATCTGCTGCCCTATGTCAGTTTTGACGTGGCCCGCTGCATCGAGAACGCCAAACGGGTCAACCCCTATATCCAGGTGATCCAGGTCAGCGCCACCACGGGTGAAGGGATGGATGCCTGGCTCAACTGGCTGGCCAGTGCCTGAACCGGCTAAACGCCGCTGATAACGGTAGAAAACAAGAGAGGGAGGCTGATGCCTCCCGCTTTTGTACTGGCAAGGGGCGCGTTGTCCATCATCAACCCGCAAACCATTTTTCCACGCTGAGGCAATAGGTGGTGAAATCATTCCCCGACAGCGTCGTCCTCTTCACCTTGGTGGAGCGCCTGGCGAGAGCCCGATATTCAGGGCGTGTGCTCAGCAGATGAAACATGACCTCCCTATGCCCCATCTGCCTTGCCCATTCCATCATCTCCTTGAAGATGGCTATCCCCGCCCCCCAACCCGCCTTGGCGATCACGACGGCCATCTCGACCCCCTCGTCGTCGGGTTGTATCCCGCACCATCCCACCAGTTCACCGTCAATGACCACGGCACGCACCCGACAACCGGGTAACCTGTCTATTCGCATCTTGTCATCCATCCAGGCGCGCACACTGGCCACATCGAAGGGAGGATGATCAATCAGATGCGTTCTCACGGTCTGATCGTTGACCACGGGCAGAAAATCCACCGCGCTCACGTCACTGAACGGTTTAAGTTCCATGCAATTCATAGTGAATGATGTCCAAGATGGTGGGCCCGGCCATCTGATGACCCCCCAGGATGCTGATTGCGCCCCTGACAGGGCGCCCCCTCGTTATGCCAGACAGGCCAGGATGTCTGCAAGGGACCCAAGGATATACCGAATACCCGCCGTGAGGCTTGGCAACGTCGGCATCATCAGCCACCTCCTGGGCATCGCACATGCATCGCCTTCTCCCCTCGCGGGAGAAGGCCAGGTGATGAAGGAGGAGCCTCCCCTCAGGCCACGCTGCGAGCCATCAGTGCCTGCTCAGCCACTTCCTCGCCAAAACGCAGTACCCGATGGCAAACCTGGCGCAGCAGGGCCTGCTGGTGACTGAAGACAAGCATGGCGAGACCGCGCTGCTCGCACTCAATCATCAACTCCCGCCAGAGTTGACGCTGGATTTGCGGATCCAGCTGGGCGGTCACCTCGTCGGCAATCAGCAGTCGAGTGCGGGGATCGAGGGCGCGCAGCAGCGCGATGCGGGCCAGCTCGCCGCCGGAGAGCTGACCGGGTTTACGACCAAGCCACTCGGGTTTGACCATAAAGCGGGCCAGCATGGCGTCATCGGGGCGCCATACATCCCAGAGCGCCTGCCCGGTGGTGCGATAGGGATTGAAGGTGAGCTCCGGGTGCTGGGGCACCAGCTGGATGGGGTGATAGCCTTTTACCCGTTCAGGCACAGACTGCCCATCCAGCAGGATCTGCCCGCCTGCCCCAACCGGTTGCCAACCTGCCAATACCCGCCCCAGCGTGGTCTTGCCATAACCGCTCGGGGCGGAGATGCCGAGCCGCTCGCCCGCTTTCACCGTCAGCGATAGCCCCTGCCAGAGGGGGCGTTCCCCCTGGGTGATAGTAAGATTTCGTACTTCCAGCATCAGGACACCTCCGGCACAGAGAAAAGCGCATTGAACTCCGGCAGCGCCTGCCAGTGGGCGCGGAGCATCTCGCTCCCCTGCCCCTGGCGCAGATGGTGGCAGCTCAAGGTGTCGCTCACCTGCCCCTGATGGAGCGCAACTATGCGATCGGCAAAGCGGGCCGCCAGCGCCAGATCGTGGGTCACCCAGAGGATGCCGCTGCCCTGATTGGCCAATTCACGCAACTGGCCGAGCAGCAGACAAGCCAGCTCTTCGTCGAGCCAGGCGGTGATCTCGTCCGCCAGAATGTAGCGGGCACCGCCGAGGGCCGCGGTGCAGGCCAGGATGCGCTTGGCCATGCCGCCGGAGAGCTGGCGCGGATAGCGGTCCAGGGTGGCGGCGGGCAGCTGGTAGCGCAGCAACTGCTGGCCGAGCCGCTCGCGGGAAGCGCTCTGGCCGCAGAGGCGCGCCGCACGGCCCAGCTGACGCTCCACCGTCAGCAACGGATTGAGTGCGCTCACCCCCTGCGGCACATAGCAGAGGGTGTGGCCGCGCAGTCCGGCCCGGCTGGCATCGCACAGAGGCGTGCCATCGAGGGAGATAATTCCGCGCATCCGCAGGTTGTCCGGCAGCAGGGTGAGGGCGCTTTGCAGCAACAGGCTCTTGCCCTCGCCGCTCCCCCCCACCAGCGCCACTATCTCCCCCGGCGCCAGTTGCAGGCTGATATCGGTCAACAGCGGCCGCCAGTTGCGCCGCCCCAGCCAGGAGTAGTGGGCCGCCTCTATGGTCACATGGTCAAAACTCAGCATGGTTCACTCCTGTGCCACAGCAACTG
Organism: Aeromonas sp. FDAARGOS 1409; assembly: GCF_019048705.1. Taxonomy (NCBI): domain Bacteria; kingdom Pseudomonadati; phylum Pseudomonadota; class Gammaproteobacteria; order Aeromonadales; family Aeromonadaceae; genus Aeromonas; species Aeromonas sp. FDAARGOS 1409. The sequence continues at coordinate 3,085,061 of NZ_CP077395.1, read as the reverse complement.
TTACAGGGCTCGCGAGTCATCTGAGCGAACAGCAGCGCCAGCCAGACTGTGCTGACGCCAGATGGCGCTTTCAAAACTCAGCATGTATCTCCCCCAAACCCAAACCAGAGTTGTTGCAGGGTGCGAGTGGCCTGATCAAACAGTAAAACCAACGTCAGCAGCATCAGACCGGGGAAGAGGGCCAGCCACCAGCCACCGCTAGCCAGATAGCGCAGGGCATCGGCCAGCAGTAGCCCCAGCGAGGCCTCGTTGGCCGCCAGGCCAAAGCCCAGAAAACTCAGGGCGGCGCTGTGCAGCACCGCGTGGGGGAACATCAGCAAGGTGCCGATAAACCACTGGGGCAACAGCCCCGGCAGCAGGTGGGTACGCCAGCGGCGCAGCGCTCCCATCCCCTGACAGCGGGCCAGCACCACGTAGTCGCTGCAGGCGATCCGCCGCGCCTCGGCGCGGAGAATGAGCGCCAGTTTGGGCCAGTGGGTGAGCGCCACCGCCAGGATCACCCCGCGCATGCCGCCCCCTGAGGTAAAACAGATCAGGATCAACAGCAGCATATGGGGCAGCGCCAGCATGGCATCGATCACCAGGCGCACCGCCGCATCGCACCTGGGATGAATAAGCGAGAGGCTTGCCGCCACCATGGCCAGCAGGCCGCTGCAAAGGGCCGTGCCTAGCCCCAGCTCCAGACTGGTGAAGGTACCCTGAAAGGCCCGCAGCCAGAGATCCCGCCCCATCTGATCGGTACCGAACCAGTGCACCAGCGAGGGGGGCTGCTGGCGCGCCAGCAGATCCATCGGCACATCCTGATGAGAGAGGCTCCAGCCGTAGCTGGCCAGCAGCAGCAGGCAGATCAGCGCAAAACCCAGACGCAGCAGGGAGGGGAGCGGATTAAACAGCATGCACACCCTCCCAGCCCAGGTTGATGCGGGCCAGCAGCACCCGCGCCGCCGTGTTGCCCAAAAAGACCAGCAGGGTGCAGAAGAGCACAATCCCCATCAGCAGGGGGATATCTCCCCGCAGCCCCGCATCCACAGTGGCCTGGCCGAGCCCCGGGTAGGAGAAGACCTTCTCTGCCAAGAGCGATCCGCCGATCAGCTCACCGAGGGAGGCAAACTGCAGGCAGATGGCCGGGGTCAGGGCGTGACGCAGCACGTGAAAGCGCAGCATGGGCCAGCCGCCATCGCCCTGGGCGCGGGCATAGCGAATAAAATCGCTCGCCAGCACCTCGGCCACCCGCTCCCGGGTGTGCAGTGCGATATTGCCAAGCCCCAGCAGGGCCAGAGTGGTCACCGGCAGCAACAGATGGCGCAAGCGCATCAACCAGTGCGCCTCATCGGCAGCGAGCCCCGGCGTCCAGGCGCAGCAAACAGGGAGCAGTGGCCAGTGCACCGCAAACAGCGCCAGCAGCAAGAGGCCGACCCAGAAGGTGGGCAAGGAGGCGAGCAGGTAGGCAAAGCGGCAGATCAGGCGATCGGGCCAGCGGTTGAGATAGCGACCGGCGCAGAGCCCAAGCCCGATGCCGAAACAGCCGGAGAGCAGCCAGGCGCCCGCCAGCAGCAGGAAGGAGGCTGCAAAGCGCTGACCTATCACCTCGCTCACAGGCGCGTTGTAGAGCATGGAGTATCCGAGATCCCCCCGCAGCACCTGGGTGAACCAGTGCCAGTAACGCAACCAGAGCGGCTGATCCAGCCCCCAGCGAGCGGCGATGCGGGCGTACTGCTCGGGCGGCACATGGAGCAGATCGCTCCCGATATAGGCCTTGATGGGATCGATGGGGGAATGGCTGAGCAGCACAAAGGTGGCAGCAGAGACCAGACAGAGCAGCCCTGCCAGACGCAGCAGGGCTTTCAGAGTTGCAGTCATCATGGTGGACGAACTTAGCGGCACGTCCACCGCCAATCCTGCAGGTTGCCCAGCAAAGACCAGCTACCGTGAATTTCCGGCGCCCCCTTGCCAAGGTCGATGCAGCGGTTGGCCAGATAAGTGTGCTGCACGTTGAGCAGCCATGCCCAGGCCGCATCCCCCTGCACCCCGGCGCCACGCTTGCCATCCCACTCCACCTGCTGCCAGAACGGCACGGCCGCCTGCCAGTTCGGGGCATCCAGCGCCTGCTTGAGGTAGCCATCCACCACCGGATTCTGGTAATAGCCCGGGTTGTAGAACTCCACCCCAGCGGATCCGCTCTGGTAATGGTGATAGAGCTCCATGGGATCCAGACTCCCCCACCCCATCAGCACCGGATTGGCGTGCATCTCGCGCTCCACCTGCTCCCAGCTGCCGGATTTGAGGCTCACCTCGAGGCCGATGGGTTTGAGCATGGCCCGCACCGCTTCCGCCAGATCCCGGCGGGTGCTGTCGCCACTGGTGTACCAGAGGGTAAAGGCGGCGCGCAGGGAGCCCTTGTGGCGAACGCCGTCGCTCCCCCTCTTCCAGCCTGCCTCGTCGAGCAGGGCGTTGGCGTGGACGACATCCCCATCCTTGAAGGCGGTGGCTTTATTCAGCCAGGGCAAGCCTTCTACCGCGCTGTAGGCGGGGATGGCGTGCCCTTCCAGCAGCTGATCGGCCAGCAGCTTGCGGTCGATGGCATAATTGATGGCGCGGCGCACCGCCACGTCCGAGGTCACGTCGTTGCCGATGGGATAACCCTTGGCATCCTTGCCACCCGCCGGCGGAATGGGGAAGACGATGCCGCGGTTCTCCGCGCTTGGCCGCACCCACAGCTTGAGGGAGGCAGGGACTGTGGGGGCCAGCGACGGGGCGATGCGCACCAGGTCGAGCTGGCTGCTCCGGGCGGCGGCATAGGCGCTCTCTTCATCGATAAAGACAAACACCAGCCGCTTGAAGTCATTGTTGCCGCCGGCGTAATGGGGGTTCGCCTCCACCACCAGCTGCTGGCCGGGCAGGAAGCTCACCAGCCGGTAAGGGCCGGCACCGACCGGATGGCGGGCGTAAGCCTTGGGATCGTAATCCTGCTTCGACACTATCCCGAGCGATCCCAGCACGTTGACGAAGGTGCTCTGGGGGGCGCTTAAAGATATGGCAACGTCGGTAGGCGAGAGCACCTTGGCCGAGACAAAGTTGCCCATGTCGATCTTGCCGCCGCCCCGGGCTGCGCTGTTGTAGGTAAAGGCCACGTCCTCGGCGGTGAGCGGCGCGCCGTTGGAGAATGTCAGATCCGGCTTGAGGCGGATAAGCCACCCCTTGCCATCCTGGTTCGGGGTCACCGATTGGGTGAGCACGTTCTGCCAGCCGAGGTCGGCGTTTTGCTTGAGCAGCGGGCTGTGCAGCAGCAGATGGCTGCCGTGGCTCCAGCCGAGCAGAGGGTCGAACCCTTCGGTAGGTTCAGCGCCGATGGCGAGCGTGAGTTCGGCGGGGACGGGCTGGGTAGCCAGCGCGGCGAAAGAGAGGCCGCCCGAGAGCAGGGCCAGCACAGCGGCCGCGAGCCCACTGCGACGGCCAAAGAATGGGATTGTCATGAAACTCCTTGTTCGCCTCGTTCATTCACCTCGGCGCAGGACACCGAACAGTCGTCGGCGCCCCAGATCCACGCCGCCAGCCCCCTGCTGCACCGGAAGCGAAAGCAACATCTTGAGGGTGCTGCTCACCAGCGTGCGCCCCTCGTCGGCGCCGAGATGCGGGTCGATGGGGGACATGAGCGAACAGGCCAGCAACTGCCCCGTCTCGGGCAATTCTCCCACCATAAAGGTCAGGTTGCCGCAGGGGAGCTGCAGGGCGAGCCGATCGCGGCTGCCACGCACCGGCCAGAGCTGATCCGGCCCGGGCAGCACCACCACGCAGAGCATCCAGGGGGTGAGCACGCAGCCGAGCCACTGCCCTTCAAACAGGGTGCACTCGGCCACTATGGGCATGGCCGGGTGATAGAAGGGCAGCCCTTGCATCTCCTCCCGGGCGATCCGCTCGTACTGGGCTACCAGCAGAGGCGCGGGATTGGTGGCAAAACCGGCAAACTCCTGCGCCGGCTCTGTCGCGGCTTCGTTCACAGCCTCATTCACCATGGATTGCGCCATACGCCCTCCCGCGCTCGCTCGGCCTTCTCCTGCTCAGAGAGCGGGATGGCCGGAGCACCCAGACTGGCCAACAGGGTCAGGATCCGATCCGTCGCCTCCCCCAGCGCCGCCGCCACCACGGGAGTGAGGCCGATGCGAGGCTCGAGGGATTCAGGCTCGACCCCGATCAGGGTGAGCCGCCTGGGGGATTCCCCCGTCATGTGCAGCGCCGAGAGCACGTCCGCCAGCCCCAGCTGATGGGGGGAGATCTTGCGACCGAACAGGGTCGGGATCTCCTCATCTTTCAGGGTCACCACGGTACCCGGCGGATTGCCGCTGCGCACCGCGTCCGCCAAGATGATGTGGTCGCGACTGGCCATGGCTTCGAGCAGCTCCATGCCGGCGGTGCCGCCATCGAGCAGCTCGATGTCGGGGGCGAAGCGGTAGTCGCGCTCCAGCCCCTCGACGATCCGCACCCCGACGGCCTCGTCACTCAACAGCAGGTTGCCCACGCCCAGGATCAGGGTGTTCATCACAGCACCTTCACCTGAGTCACGTCGCCGCTCTGGGTATCCACCACGTGCACCGCGCAGGACATGCAGGGGTCGAACGAGTGAATGGTGCGCACCACCTCCAGCGGCTTGGCCGGATCGGCCACCGGGGTGCCTACCAGGGATTGCTCGTAGGGGCCGGGTTCGTCGTTGAAGTTGCGCGGGCCCGAGTTCCAGGTGGAGGGCACCACCGCCTGATAGTTCTCGATCTTGCCGCCCTTGATGACTACCCAGTGGGATAGCATGCCGCGCGGCGCCTCTTCAAAGCCCACCCCGCGAAACTCCTTGTCCGCCGGGATCTCGGCCTTGATATAGGCGCTGACATCCCCCTTGCCGATGTTGTCCACCAGCGCCTTCCACTGGTGCGCCAGGGTATCTTTCAGCACACAGCAGCGCACCGCGCGGCCGATGATGCGGCCCAGGGTGGAGTGCAGCTGTTCAGTCTTGATGGCTGAACCGGTCAGCGCCTTGTAGAGACCGTTAAGCTGATCGAAATGCGCCACCGACTCCGGGTGCTTGGCGGCGAGCTTGACCAGGAGGTCTGCGAGCGGCCCCACCTCCACCACCTTGCCGTAGAAGGTGGGGGATTTGACCCAGGAGTATTTGCCGTCATCCTGCCAGCCGGTGTAGTTCGGTTCGGTCTTGCCCTCCCACGGCTTGAGGGGCTCGTCATCCTTGTACCAGGCGTGCTTGTTGCTCTCGGCGATGCCATCCATCAGCCAGGCGTCCTGATGGCTCTCGATGGGACGATAACCCGCCAGATTCCCATTCTCGATATAGCCGCCCGGCATCAGGAAGCTGCCGCCGTCGGCGTCGGTGGGGAGCTCCGGCACGCTCAGGTAGTGCTTGGCCCCCTGCCCCAGGTTCAGCCACTCGGGGTAGTGCGCGGCTATGATGGCGGCATCCACCTTGTAGACCTGCTCGATGAACTCGCCGAGCCGGTCGATAAAGCTCTTCACGTAGAGCAGCCGCTCCAGGTTGAGCACGCTCGGTGCATCCAGGTTGATGGGGTTGGCCACCCCGCCCACCGCCAGGTTCTGGATGTGGGGAGTCTTGCCGCCGAGGATGGCGACGATGCGGTTGGCATCGCGCTGACACTCCAGTGCCTGCAGGTAGTGGGCCACGGCGATGAGGTTCACCTCCGGGCTCAGTTTCATCGCCTTGTGGCCCCAGTAGCCGTTGGCAAAGATGCCGAGCTGGCCGCTCGCCACCAGGGCGCGGATCTTGTCCTGCACCTTGGTCAGCTCGTCGGCGCTGTTGAGGGACCAGGTCGATACCCCCTTGAGCAGGTCGGCCGCTTTTTGCGGACTGGCCTCGAGGGCCGCGGTGATATCCACCCAGTCCAGCGCGGAGAGCTGATAGAAGTGGACGATGTGATCGTGGATGTTGTGGGCCGCAATGATCAGGTTGCGGATGTACTGGGCGTTGACCGGCACCTTGGCGCCGATGGCGTTCTCCACCGCCCGCACCGAGGCGATGGCGTGAATGGAGGTGCACACCCCGCAGATGCGCTGCACTATCATCCAGGCATCGCGCGGGTCCTGGCCCTTGACGATCTCCTCCATCCCGCGCCACATGGTGCCGGACGACCAGGCCTTGGTGACGACGCCGCCTTCGATTTCACAGTCGATACGCAGGTGCCCCTCGATGCGGGTGATGGGGTCTATGGTGATACGTTGGCTCATACGTTGGCTTTCCCTCGGGCCTGATAATCTTGGTGAACACGTTCAAGTGATGGCAGTACCGGCAGCAGCCGGATCAGCAGCAAATAGGCACACACCTCGATGGCGACGAAGCCCAGGGAGATCAGCACTTCCGTCGCGGAGGGGAAGTAGTGGTAGCCATTGCCGGGGTTGAAGGCGAGCAGGGAGTAGTCCAGTCGCCAGAGGGCGGCGCCCAGCAGCATGCTGAGGGCCCCCAGGAACAACATGCGCGAATCGCGGCGGCTCTTGTCCCAGTGGAACACCAGCAGCGGGAAGATCATCAGCGCGATCTCGCTCCAGAACATCAAGGCGTAGCGGTTCCACTCGGAGAGGTACTCCGACTTGTCGTTGATGACGATCTCGGCAAAGCGCAGCGCCACGAACAGGATCAGGAAGATGTCGATCACCTGGGTCAGCTTGTAGAAGAGCGACTTCTCGTTGGGGCCGCGCCCCGCCAGCCCCGCCTGCACCAGGGAGCCCTCGAACACGACGATGGAGAAGCCCATGATGAAGGCGGTCAGCAAGGAGAAGACCGGCAGCAGCTCGTAGCTCTGCCAGAGCGGATGGATCTTCTCCCCCGCCACTATCATCAGGGATCCCATGGAGGACTGGTGCATGGTGGGCAGCAGGGCCCCGAGCGCCAGGATGAAGAACATGATCTTGTTGAGCCGGGCCATGGAGCTCTTCCAGCCGAACTTCTCCAGCAGCACGGGGGCGAACTCCAGCGCCATCACCCCGATGTAGATGGTCATGCAGACCGCCGTCTCGAACAGCACCGAAGAGGTGTTGAAGTGACCGGGCAGATAGAAGTAGGGCAGGTTCCAGTAACGGCCGACGTCTATGGTGATGGAGAGGCCGCCCAAGGAATAGCCGAACAGGCTCGCCAGCAGGGCCGGCCGCACCAGGGGATGATACTCGCCCCGGTTGAAGACGTAGACCGCCCAGGCCAGTGCCCAGCCGCCGCAGGCGAAGCCGGTGCCGATCAAGAGGTCAAAGGAGATCCAGAGCCCCCAGGGATAGCCGCCGTTGAGATCGGTGACCGAGCCCAGTCCGAACACCAGGCGCTTGAGGATCAGCATGGCGCATAGCACCGCGAAGGGGGCCAGCACCAGCACGGGCCAGCTGACCAGCCTGCCCCCCAGCGGATGTGCCTTGTGACTACTCATGATCCTTGCCTCCCTTTGTCGATCCCTGATCCGGGCGGCTGCCCGGCCCATGGCCCTCGTCCCCCTGGTGATCGTGGTGATCGTGGCCGTTCTTCTTGCTGTTGCGGCGAATGAGCACAGAGAGCCCGGTCAGCACCACCATGGGCAGCACCATCCCCTTGTAGAGGGTGTGCTGGATGTGCTCGGAGCGCGCCCCGGAGGAGAGCTCCGGCAAGTCAGGCATATCGAGCTTGGTATAGGGCACCCCGGCCAGCACCAGCACCTGGGTGCCGCCCCCCTCCTTCTCGCCATAGACGTAGGGCTGGTAGCTCGGCACCTGATGCAGGTAAGGGTCGTTGGCGGAGAGGGTCTGGCGCGGGTAGGCATATTCGCTGCCCGGGGTCGCCAGCAGCCGGCGCTTGGCCTCGGCCATCAGCTCCTCGCGGGTGCCGAAGATGACGGCGCCGGTGGGGCACACCTCCACGCAGCCGGGCAACTTGCCCTGATCGATGCGCTCAAGCCCCTTCTGGTTGCAGAGCTCGCACTTGTGGATCGCCCCGAACGGGTTGTCGTAGTCATATTTGGGCACGTCGAACGGGCAGCCCACCATGCAGTAGCGGCAACCGGTGCAGACGCTCGGGTCGTAGTGGACTATGCCGGTCCTGGGATCCTTGGTCAGCGCCTGCACCGGGCAGACGGAGACGCAGTTGGGATCGACGCAGTGCATGCACTGCTTCTTGATGTAGGCGTAGCCATCCACCAGCTGATCCTTGTGCTCGCCGGTGCCGCTCTTCCACACCTGGATGATGTTGTTGGTGTAGGGGCTCAGCTTGTCGTTGCCAGACCAGGTGGTGTCAGCCGGATTGGCCGGGTTGCCGTTGAGGCGCTGACACTCGGCCACGCAGGCCTGGCAGCCGACGCAGAGGGTGGAGTCGTAGAGCATGCCAAGGGCGCCGGGGATGGGCGGCTTGTTCTGGGCCCCGGCCATGGCGGTGCCCGGCATAGTGGCGCCCGCCGCCAGCGCACCGACGGAGGCGAATTTGAGGAAGTTGCGTCTGTTCACGGTCACTCCTCCCGTGATGGGTGCTGCCCGGCTTCGTGGCGCTTCTGCTGGCGACCGAGCTCGCGCACCGTCATCAGGCTCACCCCGACCAGCACCCCGAGGGCGCCCCCGATAAGGCCGGTGGCGGTGGGCGAGATATGCCCCCCCTCCTGAATGGCCACGTCGGGTTTCTCCACCCTGGGGGTCGGATTTTCCACCTTGGCGAGCTGGAAGATCCCCTTGCTGAACCCCACCCCCTGCTCGTTGCAGCCGTAGCAGGGATGGCCTATGCCCACCGGCCAGATGCCGCCGCCCACGTCGCAGAACTCCAGGGTCGAGCAGTTGCCGTAGGTCTCCGGCCCCTTGCAGCCCAGGTGGTAGAGACACCAACCCTGACGGTGGCCCTCGTCGCCAAACTCCTTGGCGAAGCGGCCGGCGTCGAAGTGCGGGCGGCGCTCGCAGTTTTCGTGGATGAGCCGCTCATAGGCAAACAGCGGGCGCTTCTTGGCATCGAGCGCCGGCAGCTTGCCGTAGGTGATGTAGTAGGCGACCGTGGTGAGGAAGTTGTGGGGGTTGGGCGGACAGCCCGGGATATTGATAATCGGCGTGCCGAGGTTGCCGAGAGCCTCTTCCAGGCTGACGGCGCCGGTCGGGTTGCCACCGCTGGCGGGCACCCCGCCCCAGGCGGCGCAGGAGCCGATGGCGATGACGGCGGCGGCGTCACTGGCGGCGCGGCGAATATGGTCGACGATGGGCTCGCCAGCCACCATGCAGTAGATGCCGCCATCCTTGAGCGGGATGGAACCATCCACCACCAGCACATACCTGCCCTTGTAACGTTCCATGGCATTGTGCTTGTTCTCTTCGGCCTGATGACCGAAGGCCGCCGAGAGCACCTCGTGATACTCGAGCGAAATGGTGTTGAGGATCAGGTTCTCTATGGTGGGGTGGGTAGCGCGCAGCAGCGACTCGGTGCAACCGGTGCACTCCTGCGCCCCAATCCAGATCACCGGTGGCCGCTCGGGGCTGGTGAGCGCGGTAGCCATCTTGGCCACCGCATGCTGGCTTAATCCAAGGGTTGCGGCCATCCCGGCGCACAATTTCATAAAATCACGGCGATTAATTCCATGAGCCGATAAAAAAGTATCCTCGACCATTCTTCTTATTCCCGTCAGTGAGCATTGTTTGACAAATGCTTAATGGCGGGAATGCTATTCCTCCCCCTCCTCCTTTATGTTGATCTTTATCAAGTCACCACACTTTAATGCGCTCCAGATCCAGTGAGGTGAAAATAAAAAGCTATATATAACATGCACTTATTTTTTATCTTTGCAACCTAAAATACCCCAAAAGGAGCATATCAATCAATATGTGAATTAAGTTCATATAAACTCCGACAATGAATATTGAAAAATAAAAGCGTAGTCACAGAATTTGTCTTCAGCCCCTGTTAACCCTTCACTTCATCTCCTCAGGGTCTGTTGAGGCAAGGTCCGTCGCTGTTGAATCAAGCCATTGACTCGCCGGGCATTGAATAAATTAATCAATGCATGATGACTGCAGGAAATACGTTTCAGGCCATCAAATAAAATAACGGCGTTAGTTGGCAGCAGAGGCCCTTGTTGACTCAATTGGATGAAGATCACACTTTGGCTGGGTTCTGGCCGGGTTGTGTTCAGCTACATCATCAGCACACAGCATTTCCATTATGCCCTTCACATATAACTTGTTCACACCACGCAAAAATGTTGCTCGGTTATCACACCGCTTACATGGCGAGCGCTATACCTATCACCATGGGGGCTGGTTCAGACCCATTGGTGTCATCCCATGGCGCTGGCCGTGATTTTCCCCTGCCTGCCCTGCCCATCCGGGCTCACGACAGACAAGAGGCGCGGCGATCACGGGAGCTCTTACGACACCCATGGCGCCAGCTCCCGATGCCGGCGTGTACCGCCCTCACGTTGAACAAGAAAGCGGCCCACTCTCGCCGGATGCCATCGTCATCACACACATAAAGGTGATCACATCATGTCCCACCACAAGCCTGTCGCCCCGCCCGATCCGCTCTCCCCTCAGCTTTCGGATCCAGCCAACTTTTCCCTCATTCTGGGTGGTCCCCTCTACCAGTTGTGGAGCCGGGCCCACCTTGGCGATATCGAGGCCCATATCAGGCGACGGATCCTCATCCTGTGCGGGATCTGCTGGATCCCCCTCCTGCTGCTGTGCGGCTGGGAGGGCAGCCTGCTGCAGGGCGTGGCCGTGCCCTTCCTGCTGGACATCGAGACCCATGTCCGTTTCCTCATCTGCGTCTCCCTGCTGGTGTTTGCCGAGCTGATCGTCCACCAGCGCATCCGTGGGATCGTCAGCCAGTTTGTCGAGCGCGGGTTGATAGACCCGCTCTCCATGCCTCGTTTCCACGAGGCCATTCGCAGCGCCATGAGCTGGCGAAATTCGATTCCCGTGGAGATCGGCCTCATCCTCTTCGTCTTCTCCATGGGCTACTTCATCCGGACCAGTACCTTTGTGCTGAACTCCTCCACCTGGTACGCCACCCTTCAGGAGGGGCATGTGTCCCTGACCCTGCCCGGATTCTGGTTCTTCTGGGTGAGCAACCCCATCATCCAGTTCCTGCTCCTGCGCTGGCTCTACCGGATCCTGATCTGGGCCCGCTTCCTCTGGCAGGTATCCCGGATCCCGCTCGTCCTCATGCCGACCCATCCGGATCGCAACTGCGGCCTCGGCTTTCTCGGCGGCTCGGCCTATGCCTACTCGCCTCTGCTAACCGCACTGGGTGCCCAGCTTGCCGGGTTCATCGCCAACCGGATCTTCCATGACGCCGCCGTGCTGACCGCCTACAAGCCGGAGATCATACTGCTCGCCGGTTTCGGCCTGCTGCTCGTGCTGGCTCCCCTGGCGGTCTTCACCCCTCATATCCTGAAGGCCAAGCGCCAGGGGCTGCGGGAATATGGCGCCCTCGCGGCCGAATACAGCCGCAGTTTCGAGCACAGATGGCTGCGCACGGCCGATCGGGACGGGGAAACCCTGCTCGGCGCCGCCGATATCCAGTCCCTCGCCGATCTGGGCAACGCCTACGCCATCATCAAGGAGATCAGGCCCATGCCATTTAGCCGGGACATGTTCCTGCAACTGGTACTGGCCACCGTCGCCCCCTTCCTGCCCCTGCTCCTCACTCTGTTCTCCTTCGAGACGCTGCTCGACAGGCTGGTCGGGGTGATCTTCTGAGCAATAGGCCGGGCCCGCAACAGAGCCGGGAGAGGGGAGATTATGGGCTGGCAGTAGCGGGGAAACGCCCGCCGTCGGCAAGGGGCTCCCCCTCCCTCATCGGCTCCCGAGATTGGCCGACCCCGAAACCAAAAAACCGAACCTGGGGTCGGTTTTTTGTAATTTGGCGGTGAGGGAGGGATGATGCGCCACTGCGTGGCTCACCCCTTCGGGGCGGTCTGCGGCCGTTCATCGCAGCAAGCTGCCCTGCTCGAACCCGGCGAGAGTTCTCCCCCCCCCTCTTCAACATGAGCGGATCATTCTTCCCCAAAGCAAAAAACCGACCATCAGGTCGGTTCTAACATCTGAGGATGGGTCGGGATTGACTCGCGCCATCCCTGGCGCTCGCCCTGCGGGCGGCCTCTGGCCGTCCAGGCGGGCTTTCCTGCCCGCCTGTCGAACCAGGGTTAGAACCGAGCCGCCCGTCACCGGATAAAACAAAAGGGCCTGTCTTTCGACAGGCCCTTTTGTTTTATTTGGCGGTGAGGGAGGGATGATTCGCCACTGCGTGGCTCACCCCTTCGGGGCGGCCGTTGGCCGTTCATCGCGGCAAGCCGCTCTGCTCGAACCGGCGAGGGTTCTCACCCTCCCTCTTTGGACATCAGGGGATGTGGTCTGTATGGAGATGGTATTCACCTGACAGTTGCCCACAAAAGGGAGTGGTCATACGGCTTCAAACCGGATAACAAAACGGTACCCCTACCGTGTTATCTGGAGTCACCGTATGAATCGCCCCTACTTTCCTAGACACCTCAAGAGCCTCAAACTGAGGTCAATCAGGAGGTGTTATGAGCAAGCAGCAACGTTACACAAAAGAATTCAAACTGGCAGCCGTCAAGCAGGTGACTGAGCGCAATTACCCAGTAGCAGAGGTCGCTGAACGACTTGGTATTTCCAGCCACAGTCTTTATGTCTGGATCAAACGCTACAGCCAACCCGAAGCGCAGCAACAGGATGACTCCAGCCAGCAAGCCGAAATTCGGCGCCTCAAGGCTGAACTGCGTCGCGTCACCGATGAGCGAGATATCTTAAAAAAGGCCGCCGCGTACTTTGCCAAGCTGTCAGGGTAAGGTACGCCTTCATCCGGGAGCACGCGTCCGCACATCCCATCCGCAGACTGTGTCGGATGATGAATGTCCACCCGAGCGGTTATTACGCCTGGCAGCACCAGCCTTTATCTGCCCGAGCCCTGGAAGACCAACGCCTTCTTGGCCAGATCAAGCAATGTTGGCTAGAAAGCGGGGGCATCTATGGTTATCGCAAGATCCGGGATGACCTGCGAGAGATGGGCGAGACCTGTGGGAAACACCGGGTGGCGCGATTAATGCGTCATGAAGGTTTACGTTCACAAACCGGTTATCGCCGCCGTCCCGGTCATTATGGTGGCCGGCCAACGGTGGTTGCACCGAACCATCTTGAACGCCAGTTCGATGTGACTGAGCCAAATAAGGTCTGGGTAACAGACATCACTTATATCCGAACCCATGAAGGTTGGCTCTATCTGGCCGCGGTATTGGATTTGTTCTCACGACAAGTCATTGGTTGGTCAATGGGGCCACGTATCGACCGAGAGCTGGCTATCAGCGCGTTACTGATGGCGGTGTGGCGACGGCGACCGGAGCAGGAAGTGCTGGTTCATTCCGACCAAGGGAGCCAGTTTAGCAGCTATGACTGGCAGGATTTTTTGCGGGATCATCGGCTTAAGGCCAGCATGAGCAGACGTGGCAATTGTCATGATAACGCGGTGGCGGAGAGTTTCTTCCAGCTCCTAAAACGCGAGCGGATCCGACGTAAAACCTATGCGGATCGCGAGGAAGCCCGGCAGGATGTGTTCGATTACATTGAAATGTTTTACAACCCCAAGCGCCGGCACAGTTTCAACAATGGGCTATCGCCAGTAGAGTGTGAAAAGCAATATTTCGAGCGGCTCGAAAGTGTCTAGAGAAGCCGGGGCGATTCACTTCTCTAGGGAAGGTGCGAATAAGCGGGGAAATTCTTCTCGGCTGACTCAGTCATTTCATTTCTTCATGTTTGAGCCGATTTTTTCTCCCGCAAATGCCTTGAATCAGCCTATTTAGACCGTTTCTTCGCCATTTAAGGCGTTATCCCCAGTTTTTAGTGAGATCTCTCCCACTGACGTATCATTTGGTCCGCCCGAAACAGGTTGGCCAGCGTGAATAACATCGCCAGTTGGTTATCGTTTTTCAGCAACCCCTTGTATCTGGCTTTCACGAAGCCGAACTGTCGCTTGATGATGCGAAATGGGTGCTCCACCTTGGCCCGGATGCTGGCTTTCATGTATTCGATGTTGATGGCCGTTTTGTTCTTGCGTGGATGCTGTTTCAAGGTTCTTACCTTGCCGGGGCGCTCGGCGATCAGCCAGTCCACATCCACCTCGGCCAGCTCCTCGCGCTGTGGCGCCCCTTGGTAGCCGGCATCGGCTGAGACAAATTGCTCCTCTCCATGCAGCAGATTACCCAGCTGATTGAGGTCATGCTCGTTGGCCGCGGTGGTGACTAGGCTGTGGGTCAGGCCACTCTTGGCATCGACACCAATGTGGGCCTTCATGCCAAAGTGCCACTGATTGCCTTTCTTGGTCTGATGCATCTGCGGATCGCGTTGCTGCTCTTTGTTCTTGGTCGAGCTGGGAGCCTCAATGATGGTGGCATCGACCAAGGTGCCTTGAGTCATCATGACGCCTGCTTCGGCCAGCCAGCGATTGATGGTCTTGAACAATTGGCGGGCCAGTTGATGCTGCTCCAGCAGGTGGCGGAAGTTCATGATGGTGGTGCGGTCCGGCAAGGCGCTATCCAGGGATAACCGGGCAAACAGACGCATGGAGGCGATTTCGTACAGAGCATCTTCCATCGCGCCATCGCTCAGGTTGTACCAATGCTGCATGCAGTGAATGCGTAGCATGGTTTCCAGCGGATAAGGTCGCCGGCCATTACCAGCCTTGGGGTAAAACGGCTCGATGACTTCCACCATGTTTTGCCATGGCAGAATCTGCTCCATGCGGGACAAGAAAATCTCTTTTCTGGTCTGACGGCGCTTACTGCTGAATTCACTGTCGGCGAAGGTAAGTTGATGACTCATGATGAACCCTGTTCCATGGCTCCAAATGACAAACATGATCTCATATCAGGGACTTGTTCGCACCTTCCCTAATGTTCACACGTTTGCCATAGCGGCCAAACGTCAGGCCGTTTTTACTGTGTCCCGCAAGTTCGGCTACAACATGCTCAGCGACATCCGCCTGCTGTAACTCATCGATGAAGGTATGCCGCAGCCCGTAAAGCGTGGGACGGCCCTGACCTACGATGCCAGCCTCATTGAGGTGGCGTTGGAAGCGACAGGTGATGTTATGCGCCCAGTCGTCGTCTTTGCCTGATGGTTGGTCATCGAACAAAAATACCTTCCCTTGACTGCGACGACTCTCCACATAGTCCAGGAATTGATGTCCGATCAACGCACTGTGCAGTGGCACGGTACGGTACGCATTGACGGTTTTGAGCTGCTGATCCGCCTCTCCCGCATCGACCATCAAACACCAAATCCCCTCAACCTGTTTGATGTTCTGAGTTTTGAGCTGGCAGGCCTCGGAAGGCCGCAACCCTGCGTATAGGCACAGCAGGGGCACCCACCAGTCCTGAATTTTCAACTTTCTGCCTTTCTGGGATTGTTTGCTGCGCAGGCTGGCAAACAGTTGGGCCAGTTGAGGGCGATGCCAGCGCACTCGCTCTTCATCCGCCCGTTTGTTCGGTCTTTTACCTGCCGTCAGCCCATCGAAAGGGTTACGACTGCAATAGTCCAGTGCCACGCACCAACGGAAGAACTGTTTCAGGGCTGCCAGATAATCGGTCTTAGTTTTGAAACTGATGTCGCTCTTGCGCAGCAAGATGTTGCGGTACTCCTGCGCCAAGCTTGGGGTCACCTGATCGGCTTTGACCCCTTTGGCCCAGGTGACGAAGGCGTTGATCCGAAGTTGGAGCTGGCCCACGGATTTATGTTGGATCCCCTCACTCGATTTGGCGTCGAGAAACTGTGTCAACGCCTGGGTAAGGGCAATCCCCTTGGCGGGGCAAGTCGAGGACTCGATGGGGGAAGCAATGGATTGGGAGGGCGTAAGAGATGCAGCAAATCCCGCAGCTTTGAAAGCGTCTAGATCGGCGCGGATCCAGCGATAGAAACTGCGGGGTGTAGTATCGGCAGGGGTAGCCGCGATTAGTGCACGAGTACGAGCTGCCACTGCTAGGTTGCGGTCTACGGCGAGCTGCCTATCTTTGGTGCAAAGGGAAGTACGGATAGCGAAGGGCAAGCCACGGTCACGTAGTGACTTAGGCAGCGGGAGACGAGTGTAGTAGGTGCCGGAGGCATTTTTACTCAGATACATGATTGTTCCACCCAGTTGATCCAGGAAAAAAATCACGTAAGTCTAGAAATGAAAAAACCCGTTGAAATTCAACGGGTTATATTTGGCGGTGAGGGAGGGATTCGAACCCTCGATACGTTGCCGTATACACACTTTCCAGGCGTGCTCCTTCAGCCACTCGGACACCTCACCAAATTTTCACTTCTTTGAAGTGGCTTTCGTATCACGCGATGCGTGCTTCTTGCCAACTTCGTCGTGGGCAGCCCTCGGGCACCCCACCAAAGTTCTGTCTGTGATTTAACGTGTTCAGCCAACACGGGTTCGTTGCGCTGCTGCGCTGGAACGGGGCGTAATGTAAGGGATAGGAGCGGGCCGGTCAATCCAATTTTTTATCTTTTGCCACTGATTGCTCAATTAGCGAACCAAGTGACCAAAAAGTTGCCGTTTCCTATCCCTTTCCATCAATTTTCAACCGCTTCGTGCAAATGTTCTCCTCGAATGGCCTCTTCCAGCGAACCGTAGAACTCCAACTCCCCCGCCACCGGGCGCACCTTGCCCCGGGCCAGGGTCTTGAGGGGCTGGAACTGCAACTCGGCCACCTTGAGCCGGACACCCGACTTGGCCATCCGTCTGGCAAACTGCTGGAAGGCGGAGAGTCCCCCCGCATCCAGGATGGAGACCGCCTCCATCTGCAGGATCAGCACCTTGTGATCCCGTACCTGGGCCAGCAACTCGTCGAAGACCCGCTCCGCCGCCGCAAAGAACAGGGGCCCGTTGATCTTGTAGATCAGGGTCTGGGCCGGCACCTCGCTCGCATAGCGCTTGTGCTCCGCCAGGTTGTGCAGCCGGGTCATCTTCGCAATTTCCCGCATGAACAGCAGCGAAGCCAGGATCACCCCGAAGGTGATGGCGATGACCATGTCGAAGATAACCGTGAGAGACAGGCAGACCAGCAGCACCAGCACGTCGGACCTGGGGGCACGGCGCACCAGATCCACCACCTTGTGGGCCTCGCTCATGTTCCAGGCCACCAGCAGCAGCAGGGCCGCCATGGCAGAGAGCGGCAGCCAGGAGAGCCAGGGGGCCAGCACCAGGATGGCGGCCAGCACCACCAGGGCATGGACGATGCCGGAGATGGGCGAGGTGGCCCCGGCCCGCACGTTGGCGGCGGAGCGGGCGATGGCGGCCGTCGCCGTGATGCCGCCGAAGAAGGGGGCCAGGATGTTGCCAAGCCCCTGCCCCACCAGCTCGCCGTTGGAGCTGTGCTTGCGACCCGTCATGCCATCCAGCACCACGGCGCAGAGCAAGGATTCGATGGCACCCAGCATGGCCATGGAGAAGGCGGCGGGCAGCAGCCGCTCGATGGCGGCCAGGTTCCACTCCACCGGCGCCCCGTCCGGTCCCGGCAGGGCCCAGGGCATCACCAGGGTCGGCGCTATGGGGGGGATCCCCATCCCCTGGGTGCCATCGGCCAGGGTGTAGCTGAACTTGCTGCCTATGGTGGCCACGTCCACCCCGAACTGATGCAGGCCAAAACCCAGGCCCACCCCCACCAGCACGGCGGGCAGGTGGCCCGGCACCGGCAGCCGCAATCTGGGCCAGAGCAACAACACCGCCAGGGTGGCCACCCCGACGAGCGTGTCACCCCACTGCCAGCTGGGCAGGGCATGGGCCAGCGCCTGCACCTTGCCGACATAGGTCTCCGGCATATCGGGCACCTGCAGGCCGAAGAAGTCCTTGATCTGCAAAGTGGCGATCACGATGGCGATACCGCCGGTGAAGCCCAGGGTGACCGAAGGCGGAATGTACTCGATGAGGCGCCCGAGCCGCGCCATCCCCATGGCCACCAGGAAGCAGCCCGAGATCAGGGTGGCCATCAAGAGTCCCCCCACCCCGAATTGCTGGGCCACCGGATAGAGGATCACCACGAAGGCGGCGGTAGGGCCCGAGATGGAGAAACGGGAGCCCCCGGTCACGGCGATCACGATCCCGGCGATGATGGCGGTGTAGAGGCCGTGCTGGGGCGGCACGCCGCTGGCGATGGCCAGCGCCATGGCGAGCGGGATGGCGATGATGCCGACCGTGATGCCGGCGATGAGGTCGCGGCCGAAGCGCGCCACGCCATAGGGTTCGTCGATGCAGGATTGGCGCAATGCGATAGCCAGCTTCACGCCTTGTAAGGAAGCTTGATTGTGCATGTCTAGGGTAATACCAGAAGAAGGAGACAAAGGCCGGGGTGAACCGGCACCCGATCATCATCAAGGGCCGGCAGAGCTGTCGACGCGGCGATGGTATCCTGAGCAACCATACCCGAGCCGGCCCGATAATTCGATGGGCGGGATCAAGAAATGGACATGAGCACGCAATATTGTCGCCTATCCCCTGTATTTGCGCGCCGTTTCCCGCCAACTGCGGCCGCCATCCGTGCTGTTCCTCCCAAGAAAAACCCTGACCTGCACCTCTGGATGAAGGAGGGGACGCACAGGCGTGCATGTTCCCGCAAGGGCATCTCAAGCTGCTGATTGTGCTGAAAATAGTCCACAGCGACCAAGTTTTGGACAAACAGGCCAAAAAGCCATTTTTTACGCAAGCCATCGGGTTGACACCCGTCCCTCAGGCCATTAATATCCGCCCCGTCTCGACGAGACAGGCAATTCCTCCTTAGTTCAGTCGGTAGAACGGCGGACTGTTAATCCGTATGTCACTGGTTCAAGTCCAGTAGGAGGAGCCAATTCCCTCGTAGTTCAGTCGGTAGAACGGCGGACTGTTAATCCGTATGTCACAGGTTCAAGTCCTGTCGAGGGAGCCATCTTCCAAAGCCCAGCCTTATGGCTGGGCTTTTTCATTTCCCCTGCCACGCCTCGGGGCAAGGGCGGTCGCCTCCCGCGCCCGCCTCCCGATGCGTTCGTCCCTTGCCGTCGGGTCTTGCCGCCACAAGATGGCGCAGGCATACCCTCCATGGGGTACCACTCTGGTGCACTCTCGGCCATCCACTGATGACAGAAGAGTCATCCATATGATTTTTTCTATAAAAATTTAATGATACAGGCCTCGGCAGCGACTCAATTGGCTGGCACACCCCTTGCAATTCCTGAGATCAGGGACGTCACAAGGAGTTGCCTATGCTACCCATCAAGCCCCCCGGACCCGGTTGTTACGACGAGATGCTGCTCACCGACAACCAGTTTCGCGATCATTACCACGCCTACCTGTCGTGGCTGCACCAGACCGACGAGAAGAGCATAGAGCGCAAGCGTGAGGAGGCCGATCTGCTGTTTCGCCGGGTCGGCATCACCTTCAACGTCTACGGGGATGGGGACGGCGCCGAGCGCCTCATCCCGTTCGACAGCATTCCCCGCATCATTCCCGCCCGGGAGTGGCAACATCTGGACAAGGGGATCCGCCAGCGCGTCACCGCCCTCAATGCCTTCCTGCACGACATCTATCACGATCAGCGCATCCTGAAGGCGGGAGTGATCCCGGCCGCCCAGATCCTCACCAATGCCCAGTACCAGCCCTGCATGCAGGGGGTCGACCTGCACCGGGACACCTATGTCCACATCACCGGGGTAGACATCATCCGCAACCACGACGGTGACTACTATGTGCTGGAGGACAACCTGCGCACCCCCTCCGGGGTCTCCTACATGCTGGAGAACCGCAAGATGATGATGCGCCTCTTCCCGGAGCTGTTTCACAACCAGCCCATCGCGCCGGTGGAGCGCTACCCGGCCCTGTTGCTCCAGACCCTGCGCGAGAGCAGCCCGGTGGACAACCCCTGCGTGGTGGTGATGACCCCGGGGCGCTTCAACAGCGCCTACTTCGAGCACAGCTTCCTCGCCCAGCAGATGGGGGTAGAGCTGGTGGAGAGCGCGGATCTGGTGGTCAAGGATGGTCAGGTGCTGATGCGCACCACTACGGGGCTGAAAAGGGTGGATGTCATCTATCGCCGCATCGACGACGACTTCCTGGACCCCCTCGCCTTCAACCCGGACTCCCTCATCGGCGTGCCCGGACTGCTGTCGGTCTACCGCGCCGGCGGCGTGGTGCTGGCCAATGCCATCGGCACCGGGGTGGCGGATGACAAGTCCATCTACCCCTATGTGCCGGAGATGATCCGCTTCTATCTGGGGGAAGAGCCCATCCTCAACAACGTCCCCACCTGGCAGTGCCGCGAGCCGGCGGCCCTCTCCCACGTGCTGGCCAATCTGGAGGAGCTGGTGGTCAAGGAGGTCCATGGCGCCGGTGGCTACGGCATGCTCATCGGCCCCTGCGCCAGTCGCGAGGAGCTGGCCCGTTTTCGCGAGCTGCTCAAGGCTCGGCCGGACAACTACATCGCCCAGCCGACCCTCTCCCTCTCCACCTGCCCGACCTTCGTCGACGCCGGCATCGCCCCCCGCCACATCGACCTGCGCCCCTTCGTCCTCACGGGGCAGGAGCTGCGCCTGGTACCGGGCGGCCTGACCCGGGTCGCCCTCACCGAAGGCTCCCTGGTGGTCAACTCTTCCCAAGGCGGTGGCACCAAGGACACCTGGGTCATGGAGGGCAGCCCATGCTGAGCCGCACCGCAAGCGAACTTTACTGGATGTCCCGCCACCTGGAGCGGGCGGAGAACACGGCCCGCATGCTGGACGTCACCCAGACCATGTCGCTGATGCCCTCCATCGACGCCGATCATAGCGAGCTGGTGGCGCCCCTCACCATCAGCGGCACCCACGAGCCCTTCCTGGCCCGCTACGGCCAGGTGAACATGGAGAACCTGCTGCAATTCTTCTGCTTCGACGAGGAGAACCCGGTCAGCATCTTCAGCTGTCTGCGCATGGCCAGGGACAACGCCCACGCCGTGCGGGGCAAGATCCCCGGTGAGGTGTGGGAGAGCATCAACGCCGCCTGGATAGAGATCCGCCGGCGGCGCCAGGCGGGCCTCTCCAGCGGCCAGGCCCAGGAGTTCTTCGACTGGATCAAGGAGCGCTCCCACCAGTTTCGCGGCGCCACCTATGGCACCATCATGCGCGGTGACGTGCTCTGGTTCCTGCGCCTTGGCACCTTTATCGAGCGGGCCGACAACACGGCGCGCATCCTGACCGTGAAGTATCAGGTGATCCGGGAGGACGAGGACAGCGTGCGCGAGTTCTACCGCTGGAACGCCCTGTTGCGCTCGGTGGGCGCTTACGAGGCCCACCAGACCTTCTACAAGACGCTCTCCCACGCCTCCATCGCCGAGCTGCTGATCCTGCGCAATGAAGTGCCGCGCTCCCTGCGGGCCTGCCTCGACGAGATGGAGCTGATCCTGGCCCAGATCGAGGGCAACGCCGGTCAGACGCCACGGCGTCTCACCACCATACTCAACGCCCATCTGACCTATGGCACCATCGACGATGTCTTTGCCCTCGGCATGCAGGAGTACCTGAGTGATTTCCTCAGCGACATCGGCGCCATCGGCCAGAGCATCCACGCCGCCTACCTGGAGGTATTATGAGACTCATCATCGATCACCAGACCCGCTACCACTATGCCGACGTGGTGCGCCGCAGCACCCAGTACCTGCGCCTGACCCCCCACAGCACGGCCCGCCAGCAGATCCTCTCCTGGGAGCTGGAGCTGCCGGGGGAGGCCACCTGCACCACGGACGGTTACGGCAACATACTGCACGTGCTGAGCCTGGAGTCCCCCCACGAGGGGATCCTGATCCGCGCCCACGGGGAGGTGGAGATCCGCGACGACGCCCCGGAGGATGAAGAGAGCTCTCTCATCTCCCCCCTGAGCTACCTGAGGCCCACCGCCCTCACCCGCCCGACCCCGGCCCTGCAGGATCTCGCGAAGGCCTGCCTGCCAGAGGAGCCGACCCTGGCCGACTTGCAGAGCCTGATGGCACGCATCCTGGTGCTGATGCCCTATCAGCCCGGCAGCACGGACGCCACCTTCAGCGCCGACGAGGCCCTCGCCTCGGGCAGCGGCGTCTGCCAGGACCACACCCATGTCTTCCTGACTTGCTGCCGCCACGCCGGCCTGCCGGCCCGGTACGTGAGCGGTTACCTCTACAGCCAGGACAACAGCCACGTGGCGATGCACGCCTGGGCCGAGGTGTGGATTGAGGCGCGCTGGCACACCTTCGACGTCACCAATCTCACCAGCTCCACCAGCGAGCACCTGAAGCTCGCGGTCGGCATGGATTATCTGGATGCCTGTCCGGTGCGCGGCGTGCGCTATGGCGGCGGGTGCGAGCAGTTGCAGAGCCAGGCGCAGGTGACCCGCCTGGATGGACAGCAGCAATGAAGGCCGGGAGAGTCCTGGCGGGAGCGCGGTCATGACCTATTGCGTCGCCATGTGCCTGCAAGACGGCATGGTGTTTGCGTCCGATTCGCGCACCAATGCGGGGGTGGATCACATCGCCACCTTCCGCAAATTGCACCTCTTCACCGGGGAAGACAGGGTGCTGGTGCTGCAAAGCGCGGGCAATCTGGCCACCACCCAGAGCGTCATCAGCCTGCTGACACAGGGGCAGGAGCTCCTTGCCCTCCCCAGCCTCTACGAGGCTGCCGCCCTCATCGGCCAGACCATACGCACCGTCATCAGCCGGGATGGGGGTCAGCAGCAGGGCCATATCAACTTCGGCTGCAACATCCTGCTGGGGGGGCAGATCCGGGGGGAGCGCCACCGCCTGTTCCACATCTATCCGGAGGGCAACTTCATCGAGGCGAGCGCCGACACCCCCTACTTCCAGATTGGTGAGAGCAAGTACGGCAAACCCATCCTCGATCGCATCATTCACCATGAGACGCCGCTTCAGACCGCCCTGCAGTGCGCCCTCATCTCCATCGACTCGACCCTGCGCAGCAATCTGTCGGTGGGCTTGCCCCTGGACGCCCTGGTCTATGCCGAGGGAAGCTTCTCGGCGGCACACCTGCACCGCATCACCGAACAGAACCCCCACTTCGTGGCGCTGCGAAAGGCCTGGGGCGAGGGGTTGCAGCAGCTGTTTCGGGGCCTCCCCACCTTTCCCCTCTAGGCCGGGCGGGGAGCGCCCAGGCGCTTTCCCGCTCCTTTCTTTCCGGATATTCTGGCTGCCTTCCTTTTCGATGGAGTTTCCCATGCGCCGCTTCAACGTCATGCTCAACGGCAGCCGATTGATGATGTTCCCCTTCTATGTCTGCATCCTGATCTGTGTCGCCCTCCTGATGGTGAAGTTCGCCATGCAGCTCTATGTGCTGTGCCGCGACATCATCGACATCCACTACCTGGATCTCATCACTGGGGTACTCACCCTGGTGGACTTCGTACTGGTGGCCCAAATGCTGATCCTGGTGGCCATCTGCGGCTATGTGCAGTTCATCAAGACCCCGGAGCAGCGAGCGGCCCTCGGCGACAACTGGCTCAGCAAGATCAACTTCGCGTCCCTCAAGCTCATCGTCATCAACTCCCTGGTCACCATCGCCGGCATCGAGGTGCTCAAGGCCTTCCTCGACGACGGCACCGGCAACGAGACTGAGATGAAGTGGTCGGTCATCGTGTTTCTGGCCTTCTCCACCGCGGCACTTATCTATGCGGTGACCGAGCGGCTGGCGGAGCACAAATAGGGCCCGGCGCCATTCAGGGTCTATTCATCAAGAGCCGAATTGATAACTCTTTTCATTACCCTTACTGCATTGTAAACTTGCTCGCCCCGGGCTGAAGCGCCCGGGTGCTGGAGCACCCATGACGAGTCTTTCCCTCTCACCGCGACAATGCTGGCAATGGCTGGCCTATCACCATCAGGCGGCCGAGGGAGCCCTCTACCTGATGTTTTTCTCCGGTCTGCTGCTGTGGGAACCCCTGACGCCGACCTGGTCCCTGGCGCGCTGGAACCTGTTTTTGCACGTCGCCCTCTCGCTCACCCTGTTTCCCCTGCTGTTTGGCGCCTTCTGGCTCTCCCATCGCAGCCTGCTGCGCAAGAGCCGCAAGCCTTTTCTGCGCACCACGGGTCGCATCATCGAAGCCTTGCTGCTGGTCTGTCTGGCAAGCGGACTGGTGCTGGTGCTGCACGGCACCCCGGGGGATAGCCTCGGCAACCTTGCCAGCTGGGCCCACTGGCTGAGCGCGCTCGCGTTGACGCCCCTGGTGCTGCGCCACGCCTGGCGCTGGACCATACTGACATGGCGCACCTGATCTTATGTTGAAGTTGTTGTTATCCCTGATGTTCGCCACCCTGCTGCTGGGGACCGCCTCGGCCCAGGAGATGGGCACCGCCATGATTGCCTATGACGAGGGGAGTGCTCCGCGCCTAGTCACCGCCAACCAGAGCGCAGGCTCCGTCACCCTGCTTGAGCGTGATAGCGGCAAGCGACTCAAGGAGGTGCAGCTGGGAGGCGATCTGCGCCAGCTGGCTCGCGCAGACAACGGCACCCTGCTGGTGACCGACTACAGCGGCGATCGGTTGCTGCTGCTGGATGATGATCTCGACCTGGAAAAGGCGATCCCCACCGGCCATAGACCCTATGGCGTCATTTTCGACCCCAGGCGGCGCTGGTTCTGGGTCACGCTGTTCGAGGGGGGCCGCCTTCAGGCTTATGACAGCGCGGGCAACCTCCAGCTGGATGTCAAGACCGCCGAGACACCCCGCGGGCTGGCCCTGACCGACGACGATCGCCTGCTGCTCACCCACGCCATGACCGGCCAGCTCGCCATCTATGATCTCGCCAAACTGGGCAGCGGCGCCAAGGGTACCTCTCTGCTAGAGAGCGTCCTGCCCAAGCCCAGGCTCATCACCCTGGCGGAAACCCACAGCAACACCCCGAGCGACTCCCAGGGATTGCCGCGCCTGCTGGACGGCATCGCCCTCTCCCCCGATGGCAGAGAAGCCTGGCTGCCCCATGTGCTGTGGAGTTTCGACCACCCCTTCCAGTTTCAGAGCACCGTCTTCCCGGCTGTCTCCATCATCGATCTCGATGAAGAGAAGGAGCGGGTCGACGAGCGCAAGCAGCTCTTTTTGCAGATCAACCTGCCAAGCGTCGGCAACCGCAGCCAGATCGTCTCCAACCCCTTCGCGGCGCGCTTCGCCGCCGACGGCAAGCGGGTCTATCTGACCCTTGCGGGCTCGGAAGATCTGCTGGTGTTCGACCTCTCCCGCAGCGGCAAATCCAACAACAACCGCCACCGCCGCAAGAAGTTTCAGGGGGGCGCCAAGGCGACCCAGCTCCTTCGCCACCTGCCGGGCCAGAATCCGCGCGATCTGCTGATCGATGGCGACCACATCCTGGTGCACAACGCCATGGGGCAGGATCTCACCCGTCTCAATAGCGGCGGCAGCGGCCCCTTCGCCCGGGTCACGGTGGATGTGCCCCACTTCGCCAAACTGGTGGAGACGGATCCCCGCCCCGAGCCCCTCAAGCGCGGCGAGCGGCTGTTCAATCTGGGTAACACAGCTTCCAACTCACGTTTCCCCATGGCGGGGGACAACTGGATGAGCTGCAACTCCTGCCATCTGGACGGGTTCAACTTCACCAACCGTCATCTGATGGCGGCACATCGCCAGCAGAGCGGCGACAACGCCATCAACGGCCACGCCAACCTTGCCAACATGGTGGCGGGGGACTTTGTCGGCGAATACCTGCGCATGACCCAGCAGACCCAGGGCGGCATGGGCCACGACACCCGCGATGGCGCAGAACTGGTCGACCCCGCAAGGCCCCAGCCCGAGGTGAAGGCGATGATGGAGGACTTGCACGCCTTCATCACCGCCGATGGCAACCTCCCCTATCTTGCCAACTGGCTGCGGCTCGATGCCCCGCGCTCGGATCCCGCCAAGGCGCCGACCACTCACCCGAAAGAGTGGCTCAACTCCGCCTCCTGCCAGAACTGCCACAGCCAAGCGTTCCAGGACTGGAGCGAGAGCAACCACCGGCTGATGGGAAACTCCCACCCCTACTACAAGGTGGTGCAGGCGCTGGCCCGGGAGACCGAGGGCGAGGCCTTCGGCCAGTGGTGCCAGGGCTGTCACATGCCCCAGCAGGTGCTGAACGGCCAGACTGATCTGCCCAAGGGCTCCCACATGTTCGAGCAGGGCGGTGCCTCGCTCATTGCCGCCCATCAGAAAGGCGAACCCGTGGTGGAGGAAGGGACCGGCTGCGTGCTCTGCCATCGCATCACCAAGCTCGAGGATGCCGGCGGCAACAGCGCCTTCACCGTGAATCTGAAAGACCGCGAGAGCTATGTGTTCGAGGATGCCCCGGGGGGCAGCCTCCAGCACTGGCTGGCCGAGCGGCAGATCAACGCCCGCCCCGCCATGCACAAGGCATCCTACCAGAAGGATTTCTACCGGGACGCGGCCCTGTGCAAGTCCTGCCACAACGAGTTTGCCCCGGGCACCGGCGCCAATATCGTCAACACCTGGGGCGAGTGGGAAAACTCCAGCTTCGCCAAGGCGGAGGATCCCGCCAAGCGGCGCACCTGCATCGACTGCCATATGAACCCGGAGCCGGGCAACGGCGGCGCGCCGGTGGCGGGCCAGTCCACCGAAAACGGCACAGTGAAAGAACGGCTCTATCGCCACAACTTTACCGGCGCCCAGCATCAGCTGGTGGGGCTGAGAAGTGCAACGCTTGAGCAGGAGAGTCTGGAGCTCTTGCGCTCAAGCGCCACCCTCTCGGCCCGCATTGAAAACCAGAGCGGCCAGCCCGCGCTGGTGGTGCGGGTCGCCAACGTCGGCGCAGGCCACGCCCTGCCCACCGGGGTGGCCGATTTCCGTGAACTCTGGCTGGAGCTGACCGTCACCGACGCCAGCGGCAAGCTGGTGCTTGAAAGCGGCCAGCCGGTAGATGGCGCCGTGCCCGACGATGCGCGGCTGTTTCGCAAGGTGTTCGGCGACGCCGAGGGCAAGCCGGTGGGGCTCAAGTTCTGGCGCTATGCCAAACTGCTGGAAGATACCCGCATCCCGGCCGATGGCTGGCGCGATGAAGCCTGGCCGCTGCCGGCGGATGCCCAGGGGCCCTTCAAGGCCGATATCAGACTCAACTTCCGCACCTACCCCAAGTGGGTCAGTGATGCGGTGCGCGCCGCCGAACCGAGCTTGCCGGAGCCACCCATAGTGCAACTCAATCGGCTGCAACTGACCCTGCAGCCCCTCCCCGTTACGCCCGATACGGAGCCTCAATCCTGATGTTCGCAAGTTTTCTCATTACCCTGCGCGAGGGGCTGGAAGCCTTCCTGCTGGTCGGCATCTGCCTCTCCTACCTCGCCAAGCTGGGGGCGAGCCGCTACAACAAGCTCATCTATCTGGGGGTGGGGCTGGGACTGGTCGCCTCCCTTGTGGTCGCCTTCCTGTTCCAGGTGGTGGTGAGCCAGTTCGAGAGCGAGCGTTACAACCACCTCTTGATGGCGGGGATCCTGATGTTTGCCACCCTGGTGCTCACCTACATGGCTATCTGGATGCAGAAGCAGGCCAAGTCCCAGGTGGGGGCCATGACGGCGCGCATCGATGCCGCCATCGACGGTGGCAACCTGTTTGGTCTGGTGCTGCTCGCCTTCCTCGCTGTGATGCGCGAAGGCTTTGAAACCGTGCTCTTCTTCTCGGCCCTGGTCTACTCCGGGCAAGGGGTGGATCTGCACGAGGGGCTGGTGGGCGCACTGGCGGGACTGCTGGTCTCTGTGGTGCTGGTGTGGGGGCTGCTGCGCTCCACCCGCAAGGTGGCGCTGGCCCCCTTCTTCCGCTGGACAGGCCTGCTCATCATCATCATCGCCGCGGGGCTGCTGTCGTCCGCCGTCAACATGTTGCAGGCGGCGGACGTCATCACCTTCTGGACCACGCCTGTGTTCAACATCAGCCATGTGCTCGACGATCAGGGGGTCTTCGGCACCTTCCTGCGCGCCCTGTTTGGTTACAATGCCTCGCCGGCCGGCCTGCAGTTGCTGACCTGGGGCGCCTATCTGGCCATCTTCGTCACCCTCTGGCATCGCAGTTATCGCCCGCAGGGGAGCGCCGCCCCGGCCAGGGGCTGAGCCCGGGATCACACTCTGTTCGGGAGCCGCGCACAGGCGCGCTCCCCCAGCTATCACGCCGTTTCGGAACACTCATGAACGACAACAACAACAAGAAGCACATTGCGGTGCTGGGCGCCGGCCCTGCCGGTCTGATGGCCGCCTGGCGCCTGCGCCAGGCCGGTTTTACGGTCACCCTGTTCGAGCAGGAGCCGGTCGTCGGCGGCATGTGCGCCACCCAGACCTTCAAGGGGCGCGACGGCGAGTATCGCTTCGACTACGGCGGCCACCGCTTCATCACCAAGAACCCCGAGCTGCTCGCCTTTATCGACGAGCTGATGGGGGACGATCTGCTCCACGCAATGCGCAAGAGCGTGATCCGCTTTGGCGGGCGCACCTATGACTACCCCTTGAACCTGCCCAATTTGCTCAAGACGGCGCCGCTCGCCCTGATGGCCGGGGCGGTGAAGGATCTGCTGCTGTTGCCCTTTGCCAAGAAGCCCACCGATTTCGCCAAGGCGAGCTTTGCCGAGTGGATCCAGAGCCACTTTGGCCGCACCCTCTATCGCCAGTTCTTCGAGGGCTATACGGCGAAGCTCTGGGGCATCAACCCGGACAAGCTCTCCGCCGACTGGGCCGGCCAGCGCATCAGCCTGATCGATCTCAAGGACGTGGCGCGCCGACTGCTGCCAAGACGCAGCGGCAGCCTCTCGGTGCGCACCTATGCCCGCAAGTATCGCTACCCCAAGTACGGCTTCGGCCAGATCTTCACCACCCTGGGGGAGCGGCTGGTGGCAGAGGGGGCCCTGCTCAAGACCGGCGCCACCATCACCCGCCTCGAGCAGGTCGATGGCCGCATCGAACGGGTCTATTGGCAACAGGAGGGTATTGAACAGAGCGCCGCCTTCGATCAGGTGATCTCCACCCTGCCGCTGCCGCTCACCTGCCGGCATCTGGGCTTGCCGTGCGATCTGCACTACCGGTCGCTTCGCTTCGTCAATATGCCGCTCAAACAGGAGAACTTGTCGGACAACACCTGGCAGTACCTCTCCGACCCCCATATTCTGGCCACCCGTCTGCAGGAGCCGCGCCGGCGCAGCCCCTTTATGGCGCCCCAGGGGCAAACATCCGTGATGCTGGAGATCCCCTGCAATCCGGGGGGTGCCACCTGGCAGGCGCCGCTGGCCGAGCTGCGCGGTCGGGTCACCGCCGATCTCGCCAGCCTCGGCGTCGATACCCAGAAACTTGGCGATGAGACCTTCGAGGCTCGCAGCGAATACGCCTATCCGCTGATGGATCTCGGCTATCAGGCCCGCCGCAACGAAGCCATCCAAGCGCTGATGCCGATCACCAACCTCATCATGACCGGCCGTCAGGGGACATTTCGCTACATCTTCACCGACACCGCCATGGAGATGGGGATGATGGCCGCCGACATGGTGATCGACGGGGTGGACAGACGCCACGCCATTTTCAATCATCGCAACGAAAACACCGTGATCGAAACCCAGAGCGTGGCCTGAGGCCTACGCCGTAAGCCAACCCCCTCCCGGCCTCCCCCTTCGAAATGGGGAGGTGCTTTACCGACGTTGTCGGCAAGGCGATCTGCTCCCTCCCCTAACAAGGGGAGGGTCGGGGTGGGGTCCAACGGATCAGGACTGGCGCCATGCCGCCAGGACAAATCAACAAGGAGAACAGGATGACCATACGCCACGGCTTGATCGCCCTCGCGTTGCTGACGGGCCCGCTGCTGACCCTGAGCGGGCAGGCGCAGGCTTACTCCTACGCCGCCGCCGGCAAGGAGCCGCTGATCGACGCCCGCGAGGCGCTGCTTGGCGCCGCCACTGACGGCAAGGATGCCAGCACCACCTTGGGCGACATCGCCGAGGAGCTGACCTATCTGGAAGAGCACCACAAGGTGGAACTGCAAGCGCCCCTGGCGGCCGCCATCAAGGCCAAAGACGCCGCGGCGACCGCGGCCCTGCTCAACCGGGCCTACAAGGCCGAAATAGAGCGCCGCCTCGAGGGGGCCGGCCAGAACCTTGGCGACTACCAAACTGCCAAGGTGCTGGTGGTCAAGAGCAAGCGCTTCCTGGACCTCATCCTCCCCTCCCTCGGTGAAGGGGATCGCAAGGCCGCCGATCAGGCGCTGGCCAGGGTGCTGGATGCCATCGGCAACCCGGGGGTGTTCGGGGTGGGCGCCAAGCCTGCCGATCCGACCGCCTTCGCCGAGGCGGAAAAGGCGCTGATGGCCGTGCTGGCGCCGCTTTGATGACCTCTCATTGATGACGACGGCCCCCCTCATCCCCGACCCTTCTCCCGCAAGGGGGGAAGGGGGGCGTCACCACGGCCGATTGCGCTTCCCCATTCGCCCCTGCCTGCTGCTTCTGCTGCAAGGGGTCTGGCTCGGCTGGCTGCTGGCCTTCCCGGTGGCCCTCGATTCCGACGACGCCCTGAACTTCGCCCACGGGGTGGTGCGCTTCAGCGTGCTGGAGTTCTCTCCCCACTTTCCGGGCTACCCCGCCTTTATCTGGCTGGCGCGGCTGATCAATCTGCTGGTGGACGAGCCCGCCCGTGCGGTGCAGTGGGCAAGCCTCTTGGGGAGCAGTTTGCTGGCGCCGCTCACCGCCTTGCTGGCGGTCAGGCTGTGGCAACGGCCCAGCCTGCTGGCGCCGGTCTGGCTGCTGGTACTGGCCCTGCCGCTCACCCCGACGCTGGCGCTCTCCGGCCTCTCGGACGGGCCGGCGCTGGCCGCCTGGTTGGGGACACTGCTGGCTTTGCAACAGCGCAAGATAGCACTGGCGGGTCTGCTGCTGGGCCTCATGCTGGCGCTGCGTCCCTCCTATTTTGTGCTGGCCCTGCTGCCCCTTTGGCTCGGGATGGCGCAGAAGGGAACGCGCATCAGGTTTGTGCTTCCCATCGCGCTGGTGGGGCTAGCCTGCCTGCTGTTTGTCTGGCAGGCCGATGGCTGGGCCTATTTCAGCGAGGGGCGCCGCTTTACCGACGGTCACTTCACCCTGTGGGGCAACACGGCGGCGGCCCACGGCGATCGGCTGCTAAGCTGGACGAACACCTTCAACGATCAACTGACTCCGCTCTGGCCCCTGATGATGGGGGCCTTGCTGGTTCTACCGCTCTGGCAGCGCTCAAAAGGCAAGACTGCCGCCCTCTTCCCCTGCTGGTCCCTCTACTGGCTTGCCCTGCTGCTCTGGACCCTGTTTGGCCAGAACCCGGACAATCCCCGCCATCTGGCGCCCATTACCCTGTTCGGCCTTGTGCTGCTGGCGGGCAGGCTGCCACACCGGGGCGAGCGGCCGGCCATGGTGGGGGCTCTCTTGCTGCTGCTTTGCACCCTCACCCCGCCGGCCGCGCCGGCCATGACCCGGGCCACCAGGCTGGCCGAGCAGGCGTGCCCGGCCCTGGTGACCCAGTGGGGGGTGAGGCTGCTGCGCGAAACCACGGCATTGCCGGTCACCGACGGCTGGTACCAGGGGGATGCCAGGCTTGCGCTCACACGAGGGGCCTGTCGCCTCAGCCGCCGCCCTCTGGCGGCAGGGGATCTGCCCGGCCCTTATGACGCCGTCTGGTTTGCCCCCCGTTTTCACGCCGAGCCCGGCCTCTGGCTCGCCATCCCGCGTCCATAGCCCGCCGGGCGGCGCATCCTGGTGTCATCCGGCTCGACTACACTCACTGCGCATGGGAGAGGCGGGGAGAAGAGGCATGCAGGTAGGCAAGGAGTGGGGACTGGCAGCCCTGGTGCTGACACTGGCCAGCGCACTGCTGATGCTGCCGCTCTGGTTGCAGGGGGGCAGCCAGGGGCACGATCTGTTTCATCATCTCCTCTCCGGCCACTATTTTGCCCACCAGCTCTGGCAGGGGGAGCTCTATCCCCGCTGGCTGATGGCCATGAACGGCGGCTTCGGCAGTCCCACCTTCTTCTTCTATCCCCCGCTCCCCTACTACGCCAGCGCCCTGTTTGCCGGCCCGCTTGCCCCCGCCCAGCAGGCCGTCTACCCCCTGCTCGGCAGCGCCACCCTGGCGCTGCTGCTCTCCAGCATGTTTGCCTATCTGTGGCTGCGTGCCACCACTTCCCCTGGCCGGGCCCTGACGGTGAGCCTGCTCTACCTGATCCTGCCCTATCACGTCGCCATGGATCTCTATGCCCGCTTCGCCCTGGCGGAGTTCTGGGCCTTCGCCTGGGCCCCCCTCATCCTGCTTGGCCAGGATCTCGCCCATCGCGGCCGACGCAAGGGGCTCCCCCTGCTGATCCTGGGGCTGGCGCTGCTGGCCTTCTCCCACCTGCCCAGCCTGCTGCTGATGATGGGGCTGGTCAGCTTGCGCGCCCTCTGGTTCGCCTGGCGCACCCGTGCCCTGCGTCCCTGCTGGCTCGCCCTCTGCGCCCAGGGGCTGGCGCTCTGCATGGCGGCCACCCTGCTGCTGCCCGCCCTGGCGGATCAGGGAGCCATTTCCATGGAGCTGATGCGCGGCGGCATGTTCGACTATAGGCGCAACTTCCTCGACCGTTTGCCCTCGGGCTGGGGGGACTGGCGCTTTCGCGGCCACCTGGCGTGGCAGAGCGTGCTGACCATGGCCCTGCTGCTGCTCGCCTGGGCCGCCGCCCGGGAGCCACGTCACCCCGAGATCGCCTGCTGGGGGGCGATCGGGGTCGCCGCCTTCCTGATGATGCTGCCCCCGAGCCAACCGCTCTGGAGCCTGCTGCCCCCCCTGCAGCGGGTGCAGTTTCCCTGGCGGCTGAACCTTGTCCTTGCCCTCGCCACGGCCGCCGTGGTGGCCCTGAGCACCCCGTCCCATCGCCCCTGGCAGGGGCTCTGGTGGGGCCTGCTCCTGCTGACGCTTCTCTCCACCCTGGCCTACGTGCGCCACGCCCCCCTCACCCAGGCCCCCACCCGGACGGCCATGGCGTTCGAGTTAGACAGCAAGCGCAGCGCCCGGGAATACAGGCCGAGGCAGGTTCCGGGGGGCATGTTTGCCCCGACCCTGCTGGCCTGGAAGGAGGAGTTCCAGCCCCCGGTGAGCGCCGAGCCTCCGGGGGCCCGCTGGGAGCTGGATCGCTGGCAGCCCAGGGAGCTGGCCCTCAGGGTGACAGCCAGGGTGCCGACCCGGCTCGTCCTGCACCAGTACCATTACCCCGGCTGGCAGGCCTGGCTGGACGAGCGCCTGATGCTGACGGTGAGCGCCAATCCCCAGGGGCTGATGCAGGTCTGGGTACCGGCGGGCAGCCACAGCCTCACGCTGAGGCTTGCGGCCCGCTGGCCGGAGCGGGCGGGCAATGCCCTCTCGCTGCTCGGGTGGCTGGCCTGGCTCCTGCTGCTCTGCCGCCCCGCCCCCCGAGCGGCGCCTGGGCAGGATGAGCCTGCCCAAGCCCGCCAAAGCTGATAGACTGATCACCTGCTCCCTTGGCCTCTTGCCCACGACACGGATACTCTATGCCTCAAGCCAGCTCCCTCTCCCCCCGTTTTCTCTTCATTCTGCTCGGTGCCCTGGCGGGGCTGACCCCGCTCGCGGTGGACATGTACCTGCCCGCCATTCCGGCCATTGCCCGGGATCTGGCCACCAGCATCGACGGTGCCCAGCTCACCATCAGCGCCTTCCTCGGGGGCTTTGCCATCGGTCAGCTGTTCTACGGGCCGCTCGCCGACAGCTTCGGCAGAAAGCCGGTGATCCTGGCGGGCCTGACGATGTTTGCCGTGGCCTCCGTGGGCTGCGCCATGGCCGACTCTCTGCCCGAACTGCTCGCCTGGCGCATGCTGCAGGCCGCCGGCGGAGCGGCGGGATCCGTGGTGGTCAACGCCCTGCTGCGCGACCTTTTCGAGAAGGATGCGTTTTCCCGGGCCATGTCCTTCGTCATCCTGGTGATGACGCTCGCCCCCCTGGTAGCCCCCGTGGTGGGGGGCTACATCAGCGCTCACGCCGACTGGCGGGTGATCTTCTGGCTGCTGGTGGGGATCAGCCTGCTCATCTGCGTGGTGATGCAGTGGAAGATAGAGGAGACCCTCAAGCCCGAGCACAAGCAGCCCCTGCGGCTCGGCCAGGTGCTTGGCAACTACTGGGGCGTGCTCTCCCACCGCGGCGCCATGGGCTATGTGCTGTGCGGCGCCCTGTCGAGCTCGGGCATGTTCGCCTTCCTGAGCGCCTCCCCTTACGTCTATATCGAGTATTTCAAGGTGCCGACCGAGCACTACGGCTGGCTGTTCGGCCTCAACATCCTGCTGATGATGGTGGTCACCTTCGTCAACAGCCGCCTGGTGAAGGGGGTGGGCGCCGAGCGCATGCTGCAATACGGCCTGACGGTGCTGCCGCTGGCCGGGGCCCTGCTCATCTACAACGCCTGGAGCCAGACCGGGGGCCTGTGGGGCATCGTCATCCCGGTGGTGCTCTTCGTCGGTCACATCAGCCTGGTGGGGGCCAACGCCATGACCGGCCTGATGGGCCACTTCCCCCAGTCTGCGGGCACCGCCTCGGCGCTGGCGGGCACCCTGCGCTTCGGCATCGGTGCCCTGGTGGGCGTGCTGGTCAACCTCAATCCGCCCGAGTCCCCGCTGCCCATGGCCGTCGCCATCGCCGGCTGCGGTCTGGGCTCGGCGCTCTGCTACTGGCTGCTGACCGGCAAGCGCAGCGCCTGAGGCGGCGTCGCTGCAGTCCCAAAAAGGAGCCCCGTCCACGGACGGGGCTTCTTGCATGGAGGCGGGCTGACCTTCAGGGGGCCGGCGGCAACCCGCTGCGCACCAGGATCTCGCTCTCCAGCCCATCCAGGCTCACCTGGTTCTTCTTGCGCCAGTAGGCTGCGATCCCCTCCTGCCCCTGGCGGGTCGACCAATTGGCGAGATCCTCCCTGTCCCCCTGATAGTCAAACAGGGGCACCGACATGCCGCAGGAGGCCTGGACCCGTTCAATGTCCAGCAGGAAGATCTGGCGAGCCGCGACGCTTGGGGGAAAGCGTGCCAGCGCTGCCGCCCAGTCGCCGTCCCCCCGGTGCAGCACCCGCGCCCGGCCATAGGCCCGCAGAATAAGCGGCGCCCCCTCGAAGGCGCAGAACATCACCGTCATGCGCGGATTGTGCAGCACATGGGCCGCCGACTCGTTGCCGCTGCCGGTCAGATTGAGCCAGGACAGGGTGTTGGCATCGAGGACGCGCAGCGAGTCCCCGCCCTTGGGGGAGACGTTGACCGTGCCCTCGCCCGCCGCCGTGCCGACGAAGAAGATCTTCTGCGCCTCGATGAAGGCCATATGGCGCGGCGAGAGCCCCCCGAACAGTTGTCCCATCTTCCCTCCTCAAATCCCTCAGAACAGGGCGCTGTTGAGCCACAGATGCGCCCCTATGCCGACCATATAGCCAAGCAGTATGGCGGGCAACCACTTGAGGTGGCCGACGAAGGTATACATGCCCCTGGCCTGCCCCATCAGGGCCACCCCGGCGGCGGAGCCGATGGAGAGCAGGCTGCCCCCCACCCCGGTGGTCAGGGTCACCAGCAGCCACTGCCCCGTGCTCATCTGCGGCTCCATGGAGAGCACGGCATACATCACGGGGATATTGTCGATGAGGGAGGAGAGCAGGCCGATGGTGACGTTCGCCAGGGTCGGATCCCCCTGGTAAAGCAGCTGGGAGGCGAGCGCCAGATAGCCCATGAAACCGAGCCCGCCGACACACATCACCACCCCGTAGAAGAAGAGCAATGTGTCCCACTCCGCCTTGGCTATCTTGTTGAACACGTCGAACGGCACGATGGAGCCGAGGCGCAGCAACCGGGCCTCGTCACCGGTGCGCGCGTAGAGCGCCCGCTCCCGGGCCAGGGTGACGGGCTGTGTCTTGCGCAGGTAGAAGCCGAAGAACTGCAGGTAACCGAGCCCCGTCATCATGCCGAGCACGGGGGGCAGCGCCAGAAAATGATGGCAGGCGACGGCGGTCACTATGGTGAGGAGAAAGAGCAGCACTATGGTGAGGGCCCCGCGCCTGAGCACCAGGGCCTCTCCGGACATGGCGGGCACCAGGCGTGGCACCATCAGGCTCATCAGGCTGGCCGGCACCAGGAAGTTGAGCAGGGCGGGGAGGAAGAGCAGCAGAAACTGCGTGAAGGAGACCTTGCCCGCCTGCCACACCATCAGGGTGGTGATATCGCCAAAGGGGCTGAAGGCGCCGCCCGCATTGGCCGCCACCACTATGTTGATGCAGGCCAGGTTGATGAAGCGGCGCTCCCCGTTGGCCACGTTGAGCACCACGGAGCACATCAGCAGCGCCGTGGTGAGGTTGTCCACCACGGGGGAGATGAAAAAGGCGAGAAAACCGGTGAGCCAGAACAGAGTCCGCAGGCTGAAGCCCGCCTGCACCAGGCGCACCCGCAGCACGGCGAACAGCAGCCTGTCCTCCATGGCGTTCACATAGGTCATGGCCACCAGCAAAAAGAGCATCAGCTCGGCATACTCCAGCAGCGTCTGCCGAAAGCCCGCCTGCGCCAGCGGGCTCAGCCCCTGCCCCGCGTAGACCAGGCCGATGACTATCCAGATGATGCCGGCGGCCACCAGCACGGGCTTGGATTTGCGCAGCTTCAGGTACTCTTCGGCCATCACCAGGGCATAGGCCAGGGCGAAGAGGGCGAGGGCAAAGAGGCCGATGGCGGTGTGCGTCAGGTTGAGGGGGCCGCCTTCGGCGAAGGCGGGGGCACAGAACAGGGCCAACACGGGCAGGGGGGCGAGGCGCAGGAGTCCAGACATGGGTGCTTCTCTTGAGAACCGTCTGGCATTGAGGCTAGCAGCACAGAGGGAAGCCGCCCTCCCCCTGCCATCTGACCTGCCCAGGGCGGGCGCTCACATCAAGGGAGCGAGGCCCGGCACCGGGCCCCGTCGTCAGGGCGCCTTCTTGCCAAAGCCGGATTGCTTGAGGGTGTAGCCTGCGCTGTTTTGCCAGGCATCCAGGCCGCTTCGGTTGTTGCCCGCCACCAGGCTGGCGGCCAGGCTCGGGCTGTTGAACAGCTGATCGG
Organism: Aeromonas sp. FDAARGOS 1409; assembly: GCF_019048705.1. Lineage (NCBI taxonomy): Bacteria > Pseudomonadati > Pseudomonadota > Gammaproteobacteria > Aeromonadales > Aeromonadaceae > Aeromonas > Aeromonas sp. FDAARGOS 1409. Next base: position 3,048,011 of record NZ_CP077395.1, on the reverse strand, counting down.
CGGTGAAGACGAAGCCCCCTTCGGGGCGAGGGCTGAGTACCCCCTTGCCCAGGAGCTCCTGGCGCAGCTCGATCACCGCCTCGCGCAGGGAGGCGGCATCCTCGCCGTTGGCGGTGGAGCCCGCCTGCACCATGAAGCCGGGGTTCTGCCGCTTGCCCACCGGATAACCGTGAGCCTCGGCCCCCTTGCCGTTGAAGTGGTAGAGCTCGCGCTCCCCCGGCTTGTTGTCGGAGAGCGCCTTTTGCAGGGTCATCAGCTCGTTGTAGATATCGATGGGAACCACGGCAGCCTGCTTGACGCCCTTGCTGTCGACGATAAAACTGACTTGCTTGTGTAACATCCTTGCTCATCCTGTGACCCATGGAGGGCCCTATTCTAACCACCACAGGCGAGCGGGATCCAGCGAGGATCCTCATCCCTTTTGCAGGCGCGATCACTAACTGGCATAGTGACTGACATTGTGAAAGCCATTGACCATCAACCGGTTATCCCATGCTTAGCCTGCGCAACCTCAGTAAACGCTTCGCCAGCGGCGGCGAGACGCTCCCCCTGTTTGCGGGGCTGGATCTCCAGCTCGCCGCCGGGGAAACCTGCCTGCTGCTGGGGCAAAGCGGCTGTGGCAAGTCCACGCTGCTGAACCTCATCGCCGGCCTCATCGCCCCGGACGAGGGGGAGATCTGGCTGGGACAGACCCGTCTCGACACCCAGCCTGCGGACGAGCGGGCCCGGCTGCGCGGACGCCATTTCGGCATCGTCTATCAGGATTTCAACCTGCTGCCGACCCTGACCGTGGAGGAGAACCTGCGCCTGCCCCTGGAGATCAATCACCTGCCCCGGGACGACGCACGCCTCGATGCCCTGCTCGAGCGCCTTGGCATGAGCCACAAGCGCCACGCCTGGCCGGAGCAGCTCTCCGGCGGCCAGCGCCAGCGGGTGGCGCTGGCCCGGGCCCTCATGCACAGACCCCGGTGGCTGCTCGCTGACGAACCCACCGGGAGTCTCGACGAGCACAACGCCGAGCAGGTGATGGCCCTGATGATGGCGGCGGTGCGCGATACCGGCGCAGGCCTCCTGCTGGTGAGCCACAACCCGGGCTATGGCGCCCTGGCGGATCGGGTGCTGCGCCTGGAGGGGGGCCGGCTGGTCGAGATCAAGGGGCACCGCCATGAGTGACGCCCGCCGCCCGGGGGCGCCATGCTGCCGCTGAAGGCGCTGCTGCGCCTCTATCGCGCCCACCCCTGGCTACTGCTGATGAGCCTGGCCGGGCTCACCCTCGGGGTCACCCTGGTGGTGGCCATCGAGCTGCTCAACCACAGCGCCCGCACCAACTTCGTCGCCGCCCGCAGCCAGCTCGCCGGGGAGGCCAACTACCGGCTGGCGCCCCGGGGCGGGCTGGATGAGCGGCTCTACGTGCACCTGGTGCGAAGCCAGCCGGGCCTTGATGCCATGCCCGAGCTGCACGCCTGGCTCAAGGACGCGCAGGGGCGCAGCTTCCAGCTCCTGGGTATGGATCTCTTCAACCCCGGCCCCTTGCGCCGACTCTTTGGCGAGCAGCCGACACGCGAACCCGATTTTTCCTTAAGCCGCGCCGACAGCGTCTGGCTCGCGGCCCCCGAGGCCAGACGTCTCGACTGGCAGCCGGGCCAGTCGCGGACCTTTGTGCTGGGCGACGAGTCGAAGCGCCCCCTCACCCTCACCCTGGCGGGCACCTTCGAGCCCGGCGCCATCCCCATGGAGCGGCTGCTGGTGACCGACATCGGCCTCGCCCAGCCCCTGCTTGGCAAGGCCGGAAGGCTGGATCGCATCGTCTTCAAGCTGAGCGACGCGCAGGCCACTGCCTTGCAAAGTGCCTTGCAGGCCGCGCAGGGATCCGAGTTCCCCCATCAGCCGCTCTGGCTCGAACCCATCAGCCCGGCCCTCGATGTCAGCCAGCTCGGCGATGCCCTGGCGCTGAACCTTACGGCGCTCTCCCTGCTCGCCATGGCGGTGGGGCTCTTTCTGGTGTTCAACGCCCAGCGCTTCGTGCAGAGCGTGCGCCGCCCCCAGCTGGCCCAGCTCATCATCCTCGGCATGCCGCCGCGCCGGGTGCTTGGCTGGCTCATCCTGGAGCTTGTTATCCTCGCCACCCTCGGCATCCTGCTCGGGCTGCTGCTGGGAAGCCTGCTGGCCCTGACCCTGATGGGGCAGCTCACCCAGGCGCTGGCCGACCTCTACGGCCCCAACCCCATCGATATGCTGCGCCTCTCCCCGACCAGCCTCATCAAGGCGCTGCTGATAGGCCTGGCTGGCACCCTTGCCGCCAACCTCCCCGGCTGGTGGGCGCTGCTGCGCCAATCCCCCCTGGCGCTTCGGGAAGGAAACAGCCGCCCGCCGGCTCACCCCTGGCAACGCCGGGGGCTGGCCATCGCCATCCTGCTGCTGTGCGCCCTCTGCCTCTTGTTGCCGCAAACGGGGCTCGGCGGCGCCCTCTTCGTGGCCGGCGGCTGGCTGCTGGCCATGGCGCTCGCCCTGCCCGATGTGCTGCGCGCCGTGCTGGGACGGCTGAGATCCCGCCCCGGCGGCCCCCTTACCGCCCGGCTCGCGGTGGCCGAGACCCAATACCATCTGGATCGCACCGCCATCGCGGTGATGGCGCTGCAACTGGCCATCGCGGCGGCCATCGGCATCGGGGTCATGGTGTCGAGCTTTCGCTCGAGCGTGGAGATCTGGCTCGGCCAGCGTCTGGCCGCCGATCTCTATGTCAGCGCCCCCAGAGGGGTGGCGGGCAACCGCGGCGCCCTGGGCGAGCAGACTCTCAACACCATTCTTGCTGCGCCAGACGTGCGCGCCGCCTCCCGCCGCGCCGTGCATCCCGCCCGCTGGCAGGGGCAGCCCATCGAGTGGGCACAGATGGACTTTATCCCCGAGCTCAAAACCGCCTATCCGCTGCTGGCCGGGCGCTGGCCCGCCGCCCCCGACGAGGTGCTGGCGAGCGAACCGCTCACGGTGCGCCTAGGGGTCAGGGTGGGGCAGACACTCGAAGTCACCGGCGAACAGGGCCCAAGGGCACTCACCGTCACCGGTGTCTATCAGGATTACGGCAGCGACAAGGGGCAGATACTGCACGCCTTCGAGGACGGGGCCGTGCAATCCCTCGCCCTCTTCAGCACGGACCCCGAGGGCCTGAGCGATCGGCTGCGTGCCCGTTTTGGCGAGCGGGTGAGCCTCTTGCCCGCCCCCGCCATCCACGCCGCAGCCCTTAAGGTGTTCGACCAGACCTTTGTGGTGACCGAGCTGCTGAAATTGCTGATCCTGGGGATCGCCTTCGTCGGCATCGGCTCGGCCTTTATGGTGCTGGGGCTGGCCCGGCGCGGCGAGTTGCAGACCCTGCAGAGCCTTGGCCTGAGCCCCCGCCACTGCCGCCGGTTACTGGTGTGGCAGGGGGCGGGATTGGGGCTGCTCACCGCGCTGTTGGCCCTGCCGGTGGGCTATGGCCTTGCCTGGGTGCTCATCGAGGTGGTCAACCCCCGCGCCTTCGGCTGGCGGCTGGCCTTCGAGGCCGCCCCCTTGCACGCCGTCACGGCGCTCCTGCTCGCTCCCGTCTTTGGCGCGTTCGCCTCCTGGTACGCCGCAAGGAGAGTGGTATGAAAACATTCAACATCTGCTCGCTGGCGCTGATCTGCACCCTGTATGGCACCGGGATCAGTGCCAACGATCTGGGCGCCATCCTGGGTGGCAGCAGCGATCACTTCAAAAAGGCCCTGCCGGGTCAGTCCATCCGCCTGCCCGCGGATCACGGCGCCCACCCCGACTACCGCTCCGAGTGGTGGTATCTCACCGGCAACCTGAAAGACGAGCAGGGACGCGGCTACGGCATGCAGTGGACCCTGTTCAGGCAAGGCATCGAGCAGGAGATAAAATCCGACAACCCCTGGCTCACACCCCAGCTCTGGCTGGCCCAGTTCGCCATCACGGATGTGAGCAAAGGCAGCCACCAGCAGGACGAGCGCACCAGCCGCCAGGGGCCGGGCCTCGCCGGTGCCAGCGGCGGTGAGTATTGGCTGAAAGAGTGGGTGCTGGCCTCCCAAGGGGAAGCGCTCTTTCCCGCCACCCTCAAGGTGCAAAGCAAGGCGGGAGATCTTGATGTGAAGGTGAGCGCCGCCAAGCCGGCGGTGCTACAGGGCAAACAGGGTTACAGCGAGAAGAGCCCGGGCAACGCCTCCTTCTACTACTCCTACCCGCGCCTGACCATAACCGGCACCCTGACCCTGGATGGGGAGACCCGCAACGTCAGCGGTGAGGGTTGGTTTGATCACGAGTGGAGCAGCTCGGTATTGGCCGAGTGGCAATCGGGCTGGGACTGGTTTTCGCTGCAATTTGACGATGGCCGCGAGCTGATGCTGTTTCGCCTGCGCACCAAATCGGGCCGCACTGAGCCGGAGAACCGCTACGGCATCCTGATCGAGCGGGACGGCAGCAGCCGGGTGCTGAACCCAGAGCAGATCCACCTCACCCCCGGCAAGACCTGGCGCGGCCCCAAGGGGCAGCCCTACCCCATCGAGTGGCAGCTGGCAGCCGCCGATTTGAATCTCGTCATCAAGGCCCGCCAACCCAATCAGGCCATGACGGGGCGTTTTGACTACTGGGAAGGGGCGGTCTCCGTCTCGGGAGACGCCAAGGGCGTCGGTTATCTGGAGATGACGGGGTATTGAACCCAAGGCCTCCCCCATTTTCTCGCTGCGTCTCTTTTTTGTGTTGCGGGGCGAAGTCTACGCCCCGTTACCATCTCTACGGTTTGGTTCTGAGACAGCCTCCCAATAACAGCCATCACCAAATTTCCTGCCCCCTCCAATTTCTGATCCCCATCAAAAATACTCACCAAACCACACCCAAAGTAAAACGTTTTGCTCAACATAGACTGCTGCACTTGGTACCCTGTCCATGCGACCCTCATAGCCCTAAAGGCAGCCAGGGAGCGGCGATGGTTCGTACCTCTTCAATCGGTTAACCGCAGCACAACGGAGGCTATATTCCGTGCGGTAGCCGTGTGATTTAATGAGTAATGAAATAGGACTGGACACCAGTAAACATCTTTGTCTGATAGTTAGGCAGGGGGTCATATATCCACAACATCAAGATTGAATGTGGTATACGATATAAAAATCACAGTGAGACCTTTCTCTATATAGAAAGCATCTAGGGACACAAGAATAAAAAATCACTTTCTTTGTCAATCCCTCGAACATTAACACAGTCAATTCAACATTCGACACCCAGGGAAGAAAATGAAAGGAAAAATTACTCAATGGAATGATGACAAGGGCTTTGGATTTATTACGCCAGAAGATGGTTCAGAAAAAACATTCTTTCATATTTCTGCTGTAAGCCCCAAAGACAGAAGGCCACAGATTAATGACGAGGTATTGTTTGAGACTGAAACCGATAGTCAGCGACGAGTGAGAGCTACAGAAGTTTACTATGAAGGTTGGACTCTTCGTCCTATCACACAGCCTTCCAAACAAAGCCATCGTGCTAAGGGAGGGTCAAGTGATAAAAAAATCATCCTTGAACCAGTCAGAAAAACACCTCTGGATTATGTTTTTTTAATCCTGGCTATAGTTTTGATAACGTTAGCTGGCTTTAACTATTTTAAAGAAAAAGACCTTACAACATCACTTCCAATTGCATTTTTTGCAATAATACCACTGGCTCTATTTAGTCGTCCAAAAAAACCTTCAAACAAATTTTTTACCTGTTCTCGCTGTCGCTGCAATGCTCCGTTTGACAATCGCACCATTCGTGCTTGGAATACGGGCACAATAAAACTCTATTGCTCAAATTGCCATGCTGAATGGTTGAATAACCGAGAAAACACAAGTAATAATTTCCACTCATCATCAAGCCGGGGTAGCGGCTGCCTTGGTGTTCTAGCAATGATGATCGTTATTCCAGTAGGGTTAGTGTCTATTGCATCCTGGCTGAGTTGAACATTACATAATGAGAACTTGGTGTGAAGCAGCTAGCGGCCATAGGCGTTAAAAATAGACGTCAGACTCTTGCTCCTATTTTTCCAACAAAGAAAGCCCCGTCAGAACTTGTTCTGCCGGGGCTTTCTTTATCTCGCCGCCTGATCCACCAGATAAAGGATGCTGTGATAGGGAATGCCGGCGTGCTGGCTGAGCCCCATTTCGCAGGTGCGGCTGTTGCTGAAACCCTGACGGCAATCGCTGGGCACCTGGGCTGGCAGGCTGGCAAGCGCCGCGGCGTTGAGCTCCGGGGTCATCAGCCCCTTGTCGCCGGCAAAGCCGCAGCACTGGATATGCTCAGGGATTATCACCTCACGGGCGCAGGCGCGGGCCACCGCCAGCATCGTCTCCCCCAGCCCCATGCGCCGGCTGCTGCAGGTGATATGGAGCATGACGGTCTCGTCGATGGGGGTCAGCTCAAGGTGGGGTAGCAGGTGTTCCAGCACAAAGGCGGAGGGCTCGAACACCCGAAGCCCCTTGCCGAGCGCCCCCGACAGCAGTCGCTGCACGCAGGGGCTGGTATCGAGCAGCACGGGCCAGCGCCCCTGCTCGCTTGCCTGCCACAGCGCCACCGCCAGCTCACTGCGCTTGGCAGCTGCCACCTCGACCATCCCCTTGCTGTCATAGGGCATGCCGCAGCAGAGCCCCTCAACTCTCGCCGGCACTATGACCCGGCAACCCGCCTTACGGAGCAGGGATTGCACCACGTCCGGCAGTGACGGGGCATCCTCCTGCTGGCCGAATACCCGGCTGGCGCAGGAAGGCAGATAGACCACGGCGCGCTCGATGGATCCATCATTGCTCCCCTCCCCTTGCGACCACCGGTAGCGGCTCGGCCCCGGCAGGGTCGGCAGCCAGGCGGGTGTGCGCTGGCCGCTCAGATGGCGAACCCCGTTCACCAATCCGGCCAGCGCTTTGTCCCCCAACAGCTTGCCGGCAATCCTTTTGAGGCCGAGGGCTCCGCGAGCCGTGCGGGTGACGCCGGCGAAGTGATCGGCGCTCCAGCGGGCGATGGGCACGAAGCGCCGGTATTTGTCAGTGCGCAGCTTCTTGATGAGCGCACCGGTATTGATGCCGACCGGGCAGCGATCGGCGCAGAGCCCGGTGGCGGCGCAGGTGTCGATGCCCTGATAGTCAAACAGCCGGGCCAGCTGGTTGGAGGGCTCATCGGCACGATTGCGGCGGGCCAGTTCGCGATAGAGCACGATGCGCTGGCGCGGCGAGAGCGACAGGGTGCGCGAGGGGCAGACCGCCTCGCAAAAGCCGCACTCGATGCAGGGATCGACGATGGCATCGCTCGCCGGCATGGGTTTGAGGTGGGCCAGGTGAGCCCTGGGGTCGTCGTTGATGATGACGCCGGGATTGAGCAGGCCATCGGGGTCGAGCAGCGCCTTGATGCGGCGCATCAGCGCCATCCCCTCCGGCCCCCATTCCAGTTCCACATAGGGGGCCATGTTGCGGCCGGTGCCGTGCTCGGCCTTGAGCGACCCGCCAAAGCGCACGGCGACGAGTTCGGCCACCGCATCCATAAAGGCGCCGTAGCGGGCCACCTGCGCCGGATCATCGAACCCCTGGGTAAAGACGAAGTGCAGGTTCCCCTCCAGCGCGTGGCCGAAGATGATGGCTTCAGCGTATTCAAAGCGATCGAACAGTTGTTGCAGCCCCGCAACCCCTTCGGCCAGACGCTCGATGGGAAAGGCGACATCCTCGATGATGACGGTGGTGCCTGTGGTGCGCACCGCCCCCACCGCCGGGAAGAGCCCCTTGCGAATGGCCCAGAGCCCGGCGCTGTCGGTGGTAAAAGGCACAGAAGCGACCTGAACAAACTCGGCCGCCATGGCCGTCACCTGCTCGCAGCGATCGACCAGCTCCTCTTTCGATTCCCCATGCACCTCGACAAGCAGGGCGCAGGCAGCCAGGTCCAGGGTCTTGATAAAGTCCGGCAGGCCGGGCTTGCCCGCCACCGAGCGAAGGGAGCGCCCATCCATCAGCTCCACCGCCGCCACCGGCGCACTTTTCAGGCGCGAGGTGGCCAGACAGGCCTGCTCGGCGTCCCGAAACACCAGCAGGGCCGAGGCCTTGTGGGGGTATTCGGGCACGGTGTCGAGCACCACCTCGGCGATAAAGCCGAGGGTCCCCTCCGAGCCGATCATCAGGTGGGTGAGGATATCAATGGGATCCTCATGGTCGAGCAGGGCATTGATGGCGTAGCCGGTGGTGTTCTTGAGCCGGTACTTGTGGCGAATTTTGGCGGCAAGCACCTCATTCGCCAGCACCTCGGCGCGCAGGGCGGCGAGCCCCATCAGCAGCTCCGGGCGCCTGGCCGCAAAGGCGGCGCGGCTCTTGGGATCGCCGCTATCCAGCACGGTGCCATCGGCCAGCAGCAGGGTCATGGCGTGCAAGGTGTGATAGCTGTTGTGGGCGGTGCCGCAGCACATGCCGCTCGCGTTGTTGGCGGCGATGCCGCCGAGCTTGCAGGCGTTGATGGAGGCCGGATCCGGCCCAATCTTGCGCCCCAGAGGCGCCAGATAGCGGTTGGCATCGGCGCCGATCACTCCGGGTTGCAGGGCAATACGGGCCCCCTCGTCCAAAATGCGGTGGCCGCGCCAACTGTCGGTCAGGGTAATGAGCACAGAGTCGCTCAGGGCCTGGCCCGAGAGGCTGGTGCCGGCGGCGCGAAAGGTGCACGGCAGGCCCAATTCGCGGCACACCCCCAGCACAAAGCGCACTTCATCGAGGGAGTCGAGGCGCACGATGCGCTCGGGCACCAGACGGTAGAAGCTGGCGTCCGTGCCGTGGGCGAGGCGCAGATCCGGGTCGCTCACCAGCCGCTCCGGCGGGATGCGCGAGAGCACGGCGGCATCAAACTGGTTCCAGCGCATCAGCAATCCTCCACCAGCACTACCAGCAGGCGGCTCGGGCCGTGGGCGCCGTAGGCCAGGGTCTGCTGGATGTCGGCGGTCTTGGAGGGTCCGGAGACCAGCAACAGATTGGTGGGCATGGCCTGCTGCCAGCGCCCGGCCGCCACCAGCCCCGCCAGGTTGTCGGCGATGGTGGAGGCCGCCAGCAGGGCGATATGGCAGGGGGGCACCAGGGATAAGGTGCGCGGCTCGCCGCTATCCGGCAGCAACACCAGGGTGCCGGTATCGGCGATGGCGCCCGCGCAGTGGGTGATGCCCGCCTGACAAACGTCGAACAGCTCGTCTTTCCAGCTGGCGAACTCGCCAGAGGGGGTCAGCACAGAGCGCCCGGCGCAGGCGGCCGCGACCGCCGCCTGCCAGCGGCCGCCCTGACCACAGGCCAGACTCGTCACGCCTTCTTCATCCAGCCAGGCGCTCAGATCACGGGCCAGGTTTGCCTGTTGGACAGTGAGGATCTCGGCGTGGCTGGCGGTGATCATGCTAAGGAAGCGCTCGCGCCGCGCCTGTTCATCCTCCCCGCGCCAGGGCTGCCAGGCGTGCTGTGCGTGGGCAATGGGGGTGGCGGCGCCGCGCAGGCGGTTCAAGATAGCCTCTTTGCTCGACATATCAGAACTCCTTCTTCTTCTGGCGCAGCAGAGCGTGCAGGCTCTGGGGGGCGGGTTTGGGGGCTTCGCGGCACTGGGTCCAGGGGCCTAAGTGTTTGGGCATCAGCCCACGCAGGCGACCGGCCACACCGGTCGCGGCGTGATAGAGGCGCGGATGGGTGGCGGCGAAGGCAAAGCCCTGCATGGCAAGGGTTTCGAGCCGGCTCCTGGCCGCCCCCTGCCCCGCCAGCGTTTCGTGGCCGGGCTGTGCGTCGTGTTTGGCCTCCCGGCGCAGGCGCTGCAACATGTCGGGAATGGGGATGCGCACCGGGCACACCTCGCCGCAGGCGCCGCACAGGCTCGAGGCCGTGACCAGATCCTGGGTGCTTTCCAGACCCAGCAGATGGGGAGAGATGATCTTGCCGATGGGGCCCGGGTAGATGGTGCCGTAGGCGTGACCGCCGATGCGGGTGTAAACCGGGCAGTGGTTCATGCAGGCGCCGCAGCGGATGCACTGCAGGGTCTTGCGCAGCTCCTCGTCCCGGTAAGCCTGGCTGCGGCCGTTGTCGAGCAGCACCAGGTGCACCTCGTCCGGGCCGTCCAGCTCCCCTGCCCGGCGCGGGCCGCTGATGACGTTGAAATAGGTGGTGATGGCCTGGCCGGTGGCCGAGCGGGTCAGGGCGCTGTAAAGGGGCGGCACGTCGCTGAAAAACTCCACCACCTTCTCGATGCCGGTGATGGCCACGTGCACTTTCGGCACAGTGGTGCACATGCGCCCGTTGCCCTCGTTCTCGACGAGGCACAGGCTGCCGGTTTCGGCCACCGCGAAGTTGACGCCGGAGAGCCCCATGCCGGCGCGGCGAAACTCTTCGCGCAGGGCCCGCCGTCCGGTCTGGATCAGTTCGTCCACGTCGGTGGTGGGGGTGAAGCCTTCCAGGTTGCTTGCGAAGGTGTCGCTCACCTCCTGCTTGTTCTTGTGGATGGCGGGCATGATGATGTGGGACGGGGTGTCGCCGTCGAGCTGGACGATAAACTCCCCCATGTCGCTCTCAAGGCAGCGGATGCCGTGGCGCGCCATCTCGTGGTTGAAGCCCACCTCCTCGCTCACCATGGACTTGCCCTTGACGATGCTGCTCACCCCGTGTTGTTGGGCGATGCGAAGGATGATGGCGTTGGCCTCGGCCGGTGTCTGGGCCCAGTGCACCCGGATGCCGTTGCGCTCGCAGTTGGCTTCGAGCTGCTCCAGCAGCTCCGGCAAGCGCGAGAGGCAGCGCTGGCGAATTTGCTCGGCCGCATCGCGCACCGCCGCTTCTTCCTGCGGGTCGGCGAAGGCGTCGCGCCGCTTGCCGCGCAGGTAATCCATGGCGCCGCGAAAATTCTGGCGCAGCACGGGGTCGGCCAGGGCCGCCTCGGCCTGGGGGTGGAAGCGGCGCGGCGAATACTTGGCGTGATCACTCATGATGGGCCCCCTGTTTTTGCAGGGCCTGAGCCCCTTGTTTGTCTGATACCGGCTCGCTATGGGCGAGCAGGAAGCTGGCCAGATGGGTGGCGGGGAGCGTCTTGCCCTGATAGGCCAGGGATCCCTTGATGTTCAAGAGGCACCCCCAGTCGGCGCTCACCAGGGTGTCGGCGCCGGTCGCCAGCAGGTGGCGGGTCTTGTCCTCCACCATGGCCTGGCTGATGTGGGGGTGGCGCACCGAGAAGGTGCCGCCAAAACCGCAGCACTCGCTCTCATAAGCCTGTTCGTGCAGGGTGACGCCGCCCAGTTGCCCCAGCAGGCTGCGGGCCGTGGTGTGCACCTGCATCTCGCGCCGGGCCGAGCAGGAGGTGTGCATGACGATGTTCGCCTCCCCCACGGCGCGCCAGCGCACCCGGCAGACCCGGGCCAGAAACTCGGTGAGCTCGAACACCCGCTCGCAAAACGCCGCCACCTCGGGGCTGTCCGGGAAGAGGCGGCGGTAGTGATGGTGCATCATGCCGCCGCAGGAGCCCGACAGCACCACCACCGGCCAGGGCTCGGGGAAGAGCGCCATCTGACTTTGCGCCACCTTGCGCGCCTCCTCCTCGTGACCCGAGGTGTAGGCCGGCTGCCCGCAGCAGGTCTGTTTCTCGACAAAGTGCACCCTTATCCCTTCCCGCTCGATCAGGGCGATGGCATCGAGCCCCGCCACCGGGTCGAACAGGTCCACCAGACAGGTGGCGTAGAGATAGACATCGGCCGGCTTGGCCGGATAGACCCGCATTACCTTCATCACTTGCTCTCCTTTACTTCAACTGCAGCAGTGCGTCCGAGACGTGGAAGCTGTACATGAGCGCCAGCCCGATAAGGCCGGTGGCCAGCAGGTAGTAGAGGGTCGGCAGCGCCGTCTTGCGCAGCGTCGCCCCCTCGCGCCCCAAGAGGCCCACGGTGGCCGACGCCGCCACCACGTTGTGGATGGCAATCATGTTGCCGGCCGCGGCACCGACCGCCTGCAGCGCCAGCATGGCGGCGGTGGAGACCCCCAGGGTCTGGGCCACCTCGAACTGGAACTGGCTGAACATCATGTTCGACACCGTGTTGGAGCCGGCGATAAAGGCCCCCAGCGCGCCGATAGTGGCGCTCAGGGCCGGGAAGAACTCCCCGACGAGCCCTGCGGCAAAATTCGCAGTGGTCACCGGCATGCTGGCGAGATCCGCCCCGTTGACGCCGGAGTTGATGAAGATGCGCACCATGGGCACGGTGAAGATCAGCACGAAACCGGCGCCGATCAGGGTGCGGCTCGACTCGCTCACGGCGCAGCCGAGGGGCGCCAGGGCTCGGGCTTGAATCAGGGTGGCGAGCAGGGCGCAGAACACCAGCAGGCCCCCCGGCAGGTAGAGCAGCTCAATGGAGGCGCTGACCCCCTTCTCACCCAGCAGATCCGTGAAGGCGAGGCTCACCGACAACAGGCTTGCCTTGAATTCCGGGCTCACCCGGCTCGCCACCAGCAAGAGGGCCAGCGCCACATAGGGGAGCCAGGCCAGCATGAGCGACATGGGGCGGCCGGCAGCCTCTTTGAGATCGAGCTTCAAGGAGCCCAGCCACTCGGCGGGCCACTCTTTCTCGGGGGCGAAATCCCAGGTGTTCTTCGGCACCAGAAAACCGTGGCGCGCCGCCGTCACCACCAGAGCCAGCCCCACCAGGCCGCCGATAAGGGACGGGAACTCGGGGCCGAGCAGCATGCCGGTGAGGGCATAGGGCACGGTGAAGGCGAGCCCGGCGAAAATCGCGAAGGGCAGGATGGAGAGCCCCTCGGTCCAGCTGCGGTTGCGGCCGAAGAAGCGGGTCAACATCATCACCATGAGCACCGGCATCAGGGTGCCGACGGTGGCGTGAATGAGGGCCACGTTGGTGGTCACCTGCTGCAGGTAGATGTCCCAGCTGCTGCCGCCGGCGCTCAGGGTGTGGCCGATGGCCTGGTTATCCAGCCCCTTGTTGATGCCCACCAGGATGGGGGTACCCACCGCACCAAACGACACCGGGGTGGACTGGATCATCATGCCGAGCAGCACGGCGGCCAGCGCCGGGAAGCCGATGGCCACCAGCAGGGGGGCGGCGATGGCGGCCGGGGTGCCAAACCCTGAGGCTCCCTCGATAAAGGCACCGAAGCACCAGGCGATGATGATGGCCTGGATGCGCCGGTCCGGCGAGATATTGGTGAAACCGCCGCGGATCGCGGCGATGGCACCGGTGTGTTTCAGGGTGTTGAGCATCAGGATGGCGCCGAACACTATCCAGAGCACGGTCACCGTGATGATGAGCCCCTGCAGGCTGGAGGCGAGCACCCGGGTCGGGCTCATCTGCCAGCCCCAGAGGGCGATGAATACGGTCAGGATAAAGGCGATGGGCATGGCGCGCTTGGCGGGCCAGTTGAGGCCGACCAGCAGCACGGCGGCCACCACGATCGGCGAGAAGGCCACCAGGGCCAACAGGGTGTCTGTCATCATTGCATCCTTGTCCAGAGGTCGTGCGACGGGCGCACCTTGTTGTTGTTTTGTTAAGCGAACGTGACCTTACCCTGTTCCTTTTTCGCGATATATGGAAATAATGAACAACATTCATTCCTAAAATCGACAAATATGGCCAGTACCGACGACCTCATTCTCTTCGCCCAGGTGGTGGAGGCCGGCTCCTTCAGCAAGGTGGCTGAACAAAATTCCCTGACAAATTCAGTGGTTAGCAAGCGGATCGGACGCCTGGAAGAAGAACTCGGGGTCCAGCTGCTCTATCGCACCACCCGCCGGCTCACCCTGAGCGAGGCGGGCAAGGCGCTCTATCAAGGTGCCAAAAATGTGAAGGCCGCCGCACTGGACGCCTTCGACGCGGTGGCGGGATTCGGTGAAAAGGTGAGCGGTCATGTGCGGATGTCGGTGCCCACCATCTCGGGGGAGCTCTTGCTCGCCGATGCGGTGGCCGATTTTTGCCAGCAGCACCCCGGGCTCACGGTGGAGATGTCGCTCGACAACCGCTTCGTCAACCTGGTGGAAGAGGGATTCGATCTGGTCATTCGCACCGGCTATCTGGATGACTCGAGCCTGATTGCCCGCCACATTCTCGACTCCCAGTGGGTCATCTGCGCCGCCCCCGCCTATGTGCGCCGCTTCGGGGCGCCGCGGGAGCCGTCAGACTTGCTCACCCACAACTGCCTGCGCTACGCCTACCAGAGCACGGGGGCCTCGGAGTGGGCCTTCAAGGGGGAAGAGGGCAACTATCTGGTGTCGGTGTCGGGGAGCTTTTCAACCGACAACGCCGGTGCCCTGCGCAAGGCGGCGCTGGGGGGGCGCGGCATCGTCTATGTGCCGCGCTGTCTGGTCTATCACGATCTGATGAACGGCGAGCTGGTGGATCTCTTCCCCGATCAGGTGGGCAAGAAGCTCGGCATCTACGCCGTCTACCCCTTCACCCGCCAGCCGCCGCGCAAGATAAGGTTGCTTATCGAGCATATCCGCCAGCGCTACCTCGACATCGCCCACTACTTCGTGTGAGCAGGCTCGCGGCAACGCCTGGAGTCAGGTGGCAGGCTGTGTCCCCGCCTGACGGGAGAGAAACGCCAGGGACTGGCGGTTGAAGTGATCCGGCTGCTCCACGTTGCAGACGTGGCCGCACTTTTCGATGATTTCGAGGCAACTGTAAGGGTCGCGGGCTACCTGCTCGCGCACCGGGGCGAGGAACATGTGATCCTCCTCCCCCATCACGTAGAGGGTGGGAATGGGCAGGGCCCGCTCGCGAAAGTAGCGCATCAGGGGATTCACCTCGGTGGCGAGACGGAACCAGCGCTTGAACTCCTTCTGGCACAGCTTTCTGGCCTCGCGCACGAAGAGGTTGCGGGACTCCTGATGGTGCTGGCGCGGCATGATGATGAAGGCGAACAGGCGGTAGAGCCACATGTAGGGCAGGAAGTGCTGGCCGAGGCGGCCCAGCTGCACCAGCACCCGGGAGCGGATGTCGAGGCGCAGTATGGCGCCGCCGAGCACCATGCTCTTGACCCGCTCGGGGCAGAGCTCCGCCAGGTGGCGAATGAGGATGGTACCCAGCGAAATGCCGACAAAGTGGGCATAGGGGATGCGCAGGTGATCGAGCAGGCGCAAGATGTCCTCGGTCACCGCCCGGAAGCTGTAATGCCCCTTCACCACCTGCTGCAACTGGTTGGACTGGCCGTGGCCGCGCAGGTCGAGCAACAGCACGTTGAAGTGCTCGCGATAGGCACGCAGCTGCTTGAACCAGATGGAGGAGCTGCCGCCCGCCCCGTGCACGAACACCACCCAATCCCGATCGGGGCCCAGTTCAAAGGTCTTGTGGTACAACATCTCGTGGGCTCCCGGGGTGATGGGGGGTATACTCGGCGCGCATATTAACAGATGGCTCACCCCGGTGAACATGCTTCCTCCATGATCGGACCAGAGCGGAGTCCTCCATGACACTCGTGCAATTGCGTGAATTTTTGCTCAACCAGCCCGGCGCCACCGAGGATGCTCCCTTCGGCCCGGAGATCCTGGTCTATCGCATCGCCGGCAAGATGTTCGCCCTGGTGGACTGGCAGGCCGAGCCCCTTCGCATCAACCTCAAGTGCGAGCCCGAGCTCGCCCTGCTGCTGAGGGAGATCCACCCCGAGGTGAAACCGGGCTGGCACATGAACAAGCAGCACTGGAACACGGTGACCCTGAGCGAGAGCCTGCCGGACGAGCTCTGGCAGGGCTGGATAGTGCACTCCTACCAGCGCGTGGTGGCGGGCTTGCCCAAAGCCAAGCGGCCACAGGCGCCGACCTTATCAGCAAAGGCAGGATAACAACCATGCCGCAGACACAAAACACCGCGCCCGCCCGGATCAGGCCCCTGAGGGAGCAGCACATCCCCGCGCTGCTGACCCTGTTCGAGCAGTCGGTGCGCCGCCTGGGCCCGGAGCACTACAGCCAGGAGCAGGTGGAGCAATGGGCCAGGGGGGCCCAGCACCCTGGCCTCGCCAGCCAGTTGCGCGAGCACCACGGCTGGGTCGTCGAACGGGGGGAGACGCCCCTTGGCTTCGCCACCCTGAGCGATGACGGCCACCTCAGCCTGCTCTACGTGAGCGCGGATCATCAGCGCCAGGGGATCGGCACCCTGCTGCTGGAGGCGGTGCTCGAGCACGCCGTCCGGCTGGGACTGCGTCTCCTGACCACGGAGGCGAGCGCCTTCAGCCTCGCCCTGTTCCTGCGCCACGGCTTCGAGCTGGCCGGAGTGGAGACGGTGGACCGTGGCGGCGTCCGTTTTATCCGCCATCGCCTCTACTGCCGCTTGCCAAGCGGGGGCCAGCCACTAAAATACCCACCATTTCCCCAAGGCATTGAATAAAGGGCGACCATATGGTGGTAGAGAGCGACGGTTACATTGCGCTGATCGAGTATCTGGTAGAGAGTCTGGGTCTGTTCGAGAGCCAGCAGCAGGGCAGCGGCACCCAGACCATAGAGGATCTGGTGAGCAGCCGGGTGGCCGACAACCTGATGGCCATCTGCGAGCAGAATCCCCAGCTCGACCCCAAGGTGCGCTTCATGATCATGCAGGAGGCCGATGCCGTGGTGGCCGATCTGGAGGAGGTGCTCTCCGCCGTCTGGCTACGCGCCCCCACCCCGGCCCAGCACGCCTTCCTCGACGAGTTCATCAATCTCATCAAGAACCTGTTCGACAACACCATAGGCTAGACCCTTCCCGCCCCTCGTCCGTGCCGCGTCGAGACGCCAATGAGGCGAGACGCCAATGAAAAGGGCCGCCTCATCGGGCAGCCCTGCTTGCTAGCATTGTCAATTCATCGCGCTTGTCAGTTGAATGAATATCGGAGCAACAAAGGTGTCTGGTCTTGGCTTCCATCCATGGTAGCTAACCTGTTGGTCAGCCCTGGTTCAGTTTAGTTCCCCGCCAGACGGTATTTTCTCGATATTTATTTCACCCTTCTTTCAAAAATGTGACACGGGGCCCGCTGGCCCCGTGTTGCACGACGACGCCTCAGCGATTGAGGCTGGGGGGCAGGCAGACGCCTATGCCCCCCAGGCCGCAATAGCCTTCCGGGTTCTTCTCCAGATACTGCTGGTGATAATCCTCGGCGTAGTAGAAGGGCGCCAGCGGCAGGATGCGGGTGGTGATGGTGCGCCCGTCACCGCTCGCCGTCATGGCCTGCTGGTAGGCGGCCAGGCTCTGCTGGGCGATGGCCTCCTGGCTCTCGTCGGCATAGAAGATCACCGAGCGGTACTGGGTGCCGATGTCGCCGCCCTGGCGCATCCCCTGGGCCGGATCATGGTGTTCCCAGAACAGCTTGATGAGATCCCCATAGCCGATGACCCTGGGATCGAACACCACCTGCACCGTCTCGGCGTGGCCGGTCAGCCCGCTGCACACCTCCTTGTAGGTGGGGTTGGGGGTCAGCCCCCCCTGATAGCCAGCGGCGGTGGAATAGACCCCGGGCTGCTGCCAGAACAGCCGCTCGACGCCCCAGAAACACCCCATGCCAAACCAGGCCAGCTCCATCCCCTCGGGCCAGGGCCCCTGGGTCGGATGACCGTTTACCGCGTGCTGCTGGCCAATCTCCAGCGCTTCCCGCCGTCCCGGCAGGGCCTCTGCCGGTGAAATAATCTGCTCCATATACCCTGTCCTTGTATAAAACCCCGCGCGATGCGGCTGACGAAAAGGAACACCGAAGATAACAGGTTCCTAGCCCGGATCAACCGAGGGCGGCCTCCCGCGGCGGGGGCCGCCCTCCGGTGCGCCTCGCGGCCCCTCTCCCTCCCCCTGGTCAAAATCACGGCAAAAAAACACCAATGCAATATTTAGTCTTGATTTGTGAATTAATTTTCATATATTGAGCGAATTGCTGCTTTTTTATGGAATGAAACACGTGCGTGAACGCGAACCCAGCCTGGTCCATGCCTTTCGGCAGTCCACCCCCTATGTCAACGTGCATCGGGGTGCCACCTTCGTCCTGATGATCGGCGGGGAAGCCATCTGCCACCCCAACTTTGCCAACATCGTCAGCGACATCGCCCTGCTGCAGACCCTCGGCATTCGCCTGGTGCTGGTGTTCGGCTCGCGGCCGCAAAATGACGAGGCCCTGGCCCGCGCCGGCATCCAGGCCCAGTACCACAGGCGGGTCCGGGTCACCGACGACCAGAGCTTCGCCATCATCAAGCAGGTGTGCGGCGGTCTGCAATACGACATCACGGCCCAGCTCTCCATGGGGCTGGCCAACACCCCCATGCAGGGGGCGCGCATCAGCGTGGTGAGCGGCAACTTCGTCACCGCCCAACCGCTGGGGGTCGACGACGGCATCGATTTTTGCCACAGCGGCCGGGTACGGCGCATCGACGTGGAGGGGATCACCCGCCAGCTGGATCAGCACGGCCTGGTGCTCATCTCCCCCATCGGCTGCTCGGTCACCGGCGAGAGCTTCAACCTGAGCTCGGAAGAGGTAGCCCGCCGGGTGGCGGTGGATCTGAAAGCGGACAAGCTCATCTGCTTCAGCAGCACCCAGGGGGTCATGGACAGACACGGAGAGGCCATCTCCGAGCTCTTCCCCGAGCAGGCCGAGGAGCTGCTGGCGGAGCTGGAGCAGGCGGGGGAAGAGATGTCCGGCACCGCCCGCTACCTGCGCGCGGCCATCGCCTCCTGCCGGGGTGGCGTGCCCCGCTCCCACCTGGTGAGCTATCAGGATGACGGCGCCATGCTGCAGGAGCTGTTCAGCCGCGAGGGCCTCGGCACCCAGATAGTGCGCGAAAGCGCCGAGCGGGCGCGGGCCGCCACCATAGAGGACATCGGCGGCATCCTGGATCTCATCCGCCCCCTGGAGGAGGAAGGCATACTGGTGCGCCGCTCCCGGGAGCAGCTGGAGATGGAGATAGACAAGTTCACCATCATAGAGCGCGACGGCCTCATCATCGGCTGCGCCGCCCTCTACTGCTTTATGGAGGAGGCGATGGCCGAGATGGCCTGCGTCGCCATTCACCCGGAGTACCGCAACTCCAACCGGGGCGACACCCTGATCGCCAAGGTGGCCGAGCGGGCCAAGCGGCTCGGCATCCGCCGCCTGTTCGTGCTCACCACCCGCTCCATCCACTGGTTCCGGGAGCGGGGCTTCGATCCCCTGGAGGTGGAGGATCTGCCGGTGGCGCGCCAGCGCCTCTACAACTGGCAGCGCCGCTCCAAGGTTTTGTCCAAGACCATTTCGTAACTTGTTGATCTTGTGTCTGGTTGCCGTCAATTGTGTACTTTTTTACAAACTCGATTGACAGTGCAATCCAGTGCAGGGTATTTGTACATGCACGCCACCCCAGGGTGGCACCAGAAGAGGAGCGCTGCCCAGGCAGCCCAAGGGAGGACACCAGCGTCCTGCGAACTTGGGTCAGGGGGAGCAGCGCCGAGACGAGGCGAGTGACTGGACACCGCCACGTCGGCTGCGGGGGCTGAATCCCCCGGGTTGTCATCGGTCGTGTGCATCCCACAGGCATCCAGCAGGATCCTTGCGGGATGGGCACCACGGGTGGAGTGCTTCTGGCCGGGATCCTCACGTTTTCCTGCCATTTTTTGCCTCCTCCTCTCTTTTGCCCGATGAAACCGGATTTTCACCTTGAGACAGGAGTATGCAATGAACCTCATCAACGTCGCCAAGTTTGGCGGAACCAGCGTCGCCGATGCCGCGGCCATGAACCACTGCGCCGACGTGGTGCTGGCCAATCCGGCGACCCGGGTGGTGGTGCTGAGCGCCAGCGCCGGCGTCACCAACCTGCTGGTGAGCCTGGCCCAGGGCGAACTGGACGAAGCCGGGCAGGACACCCTGCTCGACAAGCTGACCGGGATCCAGCAGGCCATCCTGACCGCGCTCGGCAACCCGAGCGACGTGAGCGCCCTCATTCACGCCCAGCTCGGCGACATCCGCACCATGGCGCGCCAGGCCTGTCAGCACACCGACGCCGAGCTTGCGGACAGGCTCATCGCCTGCGGCGAGCTGATGTCCACCCGGCTGTTCACCGAGCTGCTGCACCAGCGCGGCGTCAAGGCCCAGTGGCAGGATGCGCGCCAGCTGCTGCGCACCGACAGCCGCTTTGGCAAGGCCACCGTGGATCTCGCGGCGACCCGCGCCCTCTGCCAAGCCACGCTGGGCCCCCTGCTGGGTGACCACCTCGTCATCACCCAGGGCTTCATCGGCGCCGATGGCGACGGCCGTACCACCACCCTCGGCCGCGGCGGCTCCGACTACAGCGCGGCCCTGCTCGCCGAGGCGCTGGACGCAGGCAGCATAGAGATCTGGACCGACGTCCCCGGCATCTACACCACGGATCCGCGCCTGGTCACCCGGGCCCGCCCCATCCCCGAGATCAGCTTCGTGGAGGCGGCGGAGATGGCCACCTTCGGCGCCAAGGTGCTGCACCCGGCCACCCTGCAACCGGCCCTGCGCCAGGACATCCCGGTGTTCGTCGGCTCCGCCAGGGATCCGGCCGCCGGCGGCACCTGGATCCGCGCCAGCACCAGCACCAATCCCCTGTTCCGGGCCGTGGCCCTGCGCCGCAACCAAGTGCTGGTCACTCTGCACAGCCTCAACATGTTCCACGCCTACGGCTTCCTGGCCGAGGTGTTCGGCATCCTGGCCCGCCACCGCATCTCGGTGGATCTCATCACCACCTCCGAGGTGAGCGTGTCGCTGACCCTGGATCACACCGGCAGCCAGAGCAACGGCGAACCCATCCTCAATGACAAGGTGCTGGCGGAGCTCGGCCAGCTGTGCAAGGTGGAGGTGGAGACCGGCTTCGCCCTGGTGGCCCTCATCGGCAACCGCATGAGCGAGGCGGCCGGGGTGGGCAGCCAGGTGTTCGACGCCATCCGCGAGCACAACATCCGGATGATCTGCTACGGCGCCAGCGCCCACAATCTCTGCTTCCTGGTGAAAGAGGACGAGGCGGGCCACATCGTCAACTGCCTGCACCGGGAGCTGCTCGACTGAGCAACGCTCTTCTCCTGGCCAGTACAAAACCTGGCGGGCCCCCCTGCTTCCCTCGCGGGAGCAGGGGCTTGAGGGACATCCATCCTCCCTCTCTGGAGCCACCACGAGACCGACAACAAAGAGGGGCGCCGCGGCGCCCCTCTTGTCGTGCAGGTATGCCCTAGGATCGCGCGGGCGGCAGCAGGTTGGCCCGGATCTGCTCGCGCAGCCCCCCCAGCCGCTGCAACAGACCGGCCTGACCGAGCCCGGCCTCATCGTGCTCCAGGTTCTCGGCAAGCGCCGGGAAGTGATCCCGCACCGCCAGCTCCAGCCAGTCGAGGCGGCGCAGGGTGAGCGGGCCGCAGCTCTTGCCGCTGAGATCGTCCTGGATGTCGAGCCGGTGGCTGCGGTACATGTCGCGCCACCAGTTGGCCGCCAGCGCCTCGTCGCTTGCCAGCGCCGCACTCCACTCCCCCACCAGCCCCTGCATGCGGGCCAGCACGGGGGCGCTCGCCCCCTCCCGCGACAAGTATTGCAGCTCCCCCTTCGCCCAGGCGAGGCAGAGCTCGCGCCAGTGGCGAAACAGCGGCAGGGGGTCGGCCACATCCAGCCAAAGCCCGGAGAGGGTGCGGGTCTCGAGCCGCTCCGGCACGTGGAAGCCGGGGTCGGTGAGGCCATTGGAGTTGAATTCGTACAGGGGATCGAAGGGCCACATGTAGCCAAAGTCGAACACCGAGATCTGCTGGCCGTCATCCAGCAGATTGCCCGGGCTCGGATCCCAGTCAAACCAGCCCCAGCGTGCCAGCTCGGCCTCCACCGCCAGCATCTGCGCCAGGTTGCGCTTGCAGAGCTCGCGCACCGGCTCGCCCCGCAGCCAGGGGGAGACCAGCACCCCGGCCCGGGCTGAGCCGAAGCTGGTACAGACCACGTTGGAGAGGATGGTGGGGTGCAATTCCCGCAGGGACTCGATCTCCCGGCGGCGCTCCAGCTCGGTGAGAAAGGCGGTCTTGCCGTCCACATTGGCCACCAGGGAGTCCTGCCGGCACCGTTTCAGGCACCAGTGATGGCCCTCCACCTTGAGATGAAACACCTCGGCGGTGAGTCCGTGGCCATAGGCCCTGATCACCGCCGGGTGATCCTCGGTCAGCCTGATGAGCTGGGCCAGCGGTAAGGGACAGTCCCGCTCCCGCCCGATCCGGATCTCTTCTTTGTTCTCCAGCATCTGGAGCAACCTGGCCTGACGCGCCGCAACCTTGGGATTCATACATGTACCTCCAACCGTTGCTCTGAGACTAAACAGCGGTACGACGGCAGACCAGCGGCAAAGCCCCATGATGACGCTTTCATCACAGAATGAGCCCCCCTGGCGGATCGGGATCACATTTTGCAAGTCACGGTCGTCACGAAATATTCATCCCCTTGTCATTGAATTGACATCGAGGAACAAGCCCCTCACCATCTGGTCAAAATAGATGCAGCGTTGCTGCCGTGCCCGCTCCAAGGATGAGCCCCTATGAATGCCCCCGTCTCCGGTCACTGCCCCTCCCCGTCCCGGCCCCTGGCCGGATGGCTGCTTGGGGGACTGACCGCCCTGCTGCTGCTGACCCTGGCCCTGCCGCTGCTCAACCCCGTCGGTTGGCTCGGGCGGGCGCAACCGCTGATCCTGGGGCCAGCGGATCAGCCCATCGCCACCCTCTCCCGCTACAGCCTGCTCTACAAGAGCGACAGCCGTGGCCTCTATCTGGTGGTACGCAGCCAGTGGCAACTGTTGAAGCCGCTGCAGGAGGGGGACAAGGTGCGAGTGGAGCTGCTCAACGACAGGGGTGTTCGCATCGATCAGCTGAGCCAGGCGGCAGAGAAGCGCCAGAAGTGCCGCCAGGAGCGCTGCACCCTGGATCTCAACAGTGCGCTGCGGGCGCCGGATGATGCCCTGGACAGCCGCTATCAGCTGCGCATCGGCCTCTTGCTGAAAGATCGGCCGCAGAGCGGGGAGTACAGCCAGATCTTGCAGACCCTGCCGGAGCGCGGCTTCAACCTGACCTATCTGATGACCAGCCTGCTGCTGGTGCTGCTGATGAGCGCCGCCATGCTCAGGGTGTTGATGCCGCGGCTGCGCCGCAGCTACCGCTCGCGGATCCTCGGCAGCCTGCTGCTCGGCAACCTCACCTTCGTGCTGCTGCACGGCTTCGTGGTGTTCAAGCTGGGGGAGTTTCTGTTCTGGTCCGGCTTTCGGCCTGAACACTACTATCTCGCCTGGGGCAGCATGGTGCTGGGCTGGAGCCTGTGCGCCCTGGCGGGCTTCAACCTCTACATGGGGCTGGTCTTTACCACCCTCTCAGGCATAGGCCTGCTGGCGAACTTCATGAAGATCGCCATCTACGGGGTGCCGCTCGGGGGGGACGATCTCGGCAACCTGCTGGCCCTGCTCCACATCCTGCTGGATCAACACCCGGTGCTGCCGGTGCTGGCCGTGCTGGGGCTGCTGTACCTGTGCTGGCGCTTCGCCCTGTCCCGCTGGATCCTGCGCACGGCCGCCGCCACCGCCGCCTTCTTCGCCCTGTGCGTGTTCGCCACCCAGACCGGCAACAAGCTGCTCGGGGCCAACATCCGCTACGTCGACAGGGCGGTGAACTACCACAGGGACATCATCCGTGCCGGTCCCGGCCTCTACCTGTTCAACCTGGTGGACGAGATGCTGCAAAGCGGCAACGTCTTTCGCTACCCCCTGCAGATCAACGAGCGCACTCCCGAGCTCAGCCAGCCGGTCCTGGGCCAGCCACCGCGCTTCGATCTGGTGATAGTGCTGCAATACGAGTCGCTCTGGCTCGACTGGCAGGGCAAGATCTGCGCCCCCGCCCCCACCCTGAACCTGCCCGCCGGGGTGGCGCAGTGGCACAAGACCATCCACTCCCCCACCACGGGGGGCATGACGGTGCTGGCGGAGTTCGAGATGAACACCGGGCTGCCGGCGGGCCTGCTCAAGCAGGGGGTGGTGCCCTACTACTACCTGTCAAACCAGGTGCCCGGGCTGGCCCAGAGCGCGAAGCAGAGCGGCTACCAGACCCTGTTCGCCCACCCCTATGTGGAGAAGTTCTGGGGCCGTGCCAAGGCGATCCCGTCGCTCGGCTACGAGGAGCGCTGGTTCGACACCCGCTTCACCAGCCTGGAGCACAAGGGGCTCTATATCTCGGACGATGCCCTCATCGATCACCTGCTGAAACGCACGGCGCAGGACGACGGGCCCCTCTTCGCCTACGCGGTCACCATGCAGGGGCACGGCCCCTTCGACGGGGATCGCTATCGGGCCCAGCAGATCGATCGGGCCTGCCCGGATCAGAGCCCGGCGGAGCGGCAGCTGCTCAACACCTACTACACCGGGGTGGTGGATGCCATGGCCTCCCTGGAGCGGCTGCTCAAGACGCTCGATCGCTCCGGCAAGCGCTACCTGGTGGTGGCCTTCGGGGATCACCAACCCTTCCTGATGTCGGCGGGCAAGGGCATCCACGGCGCCAAGCCGCCCCGGGACGCCGCCTACCAGATCCCCATGATGGCCTTCACCCGCGCCGATGAGGGGCTCGATCTCGCCCGCCAGTTCGCCCCGGTGCGCCAGCTCTACCAGATGGGTCAGGCCACCCGAGCGCTGCTGGCGGGGGACTTCACCCCCATAGAGGACAAGCCCCTGCTGCACCCTGTGCTCGGGGAGGAGAAGGGCTTCGACCCCTCCCCCCTGGTGCCGCAGATCCGCGCCAGCTTCCGGGCCGATGCCCTGCCTTGATGCTATATCCAGACAGCAAAGAGGCCGCTGCAGCGGCCTCTTTGCTTTTCTCTTCCGACTAACGGAGCCAGGGTTCACACAGGCTGAGACGTTGCCTGTCGAGATCCAGCTCCACCTCTATGCCGAGCGGCACCGTCAGCATGGGGTGGGTGTGGGCACAGTCGAACTCCGCCAGTATGGGGAAGCCCGGCTCCCCCACCACCTCCAGCAGGATATCCAGCGGCCGCCTGCCACTGCCCCTATCGTCGAACAGCTCGTGCTTGCCGAGCACCAGGCCACCGATGCGATCGAACACCCCGCACAGCTTGAGGTGGGCGAAGGATCGCTCAACGGTTTCGGCGGACAGCAGGCTGTCTTCCAGCAGCAGAATATCCCCGCGTTCAATCTGCGGCATATAGGGGGAGCCCCAGATCCCCGCCATTGTGTTGAGGTTGCCGCCCATCAGCCGGCCCCGCACCCTGCCCGTCCCCACCGAGTGAAGCCGATTGGGATGGCACCGTTTGGCACGCGTCTGGTGCTCCCAATCGAGCCGCTCCTCGCTCCAGTGCGTCGGTGTCGGCAGCCGGTGGGGCACCTCTGCACCACCGGCCATGCAGATCGGCAGGAAGCCGGCCAGGGTCTCGTCCACCAGCGGGGGCAACTCGCCGAACGAGGCCACCAGCGCCGGACCGTAGAAGGTGACCAGCCCGGTTCTGGCGTGGATGCCGAGCAACAGCGCCGTCACGTCGGAGTAGCCGATGAGGATCTTGGGATCCCGTTTCAGCGCCTCGTAATCCAGATAGGGCAGCAGGGAGTTGGAATTGTTGCCGCCGATGACCGACATGATTGCGCGCACCTGCGGGTCGCGGATCAGCGCGTTGAGCTCGGCGGCCCGCGCCGCGATGGAGCCGGAGCGCCAGTGATCCTGCTCCCCGGTCAGGCTGCCGGCCTTGAGCCCGAAGCCTTGCGCGGCCAGGAAGTGCTGTGCGCGTTCGAAACGGTGGGGGGCCCAGGCGGTCGCTGCGCTGGAAGGAGAGAAAAAACCTATGGTGTCACCGGGTTTGAGCCCCGGCGGCCTGAGTAAGGTCATGGATAGATCTCTGTAGCCAAGAGGGGGCGCCGGGAAAACCCAGGTAAGAGGTCTCATCCTAATCCATCTCTCATTCACCAGACCAGTGGAAAACACGCACAAAAAAGCCGATCTCAGGATCGGCTCGGGGCGCTGGCTGGCAAGGGGTGAAAACGGGCTCACACCACCACGGCGGTGCCGCTGATGCTGACCATCAGCATGCTGCCGTTCTGGCCCACCACCTCGTAGTCGATGTCGATGCCGACCACGGCGTTGGCACCCAGGGCGGCGGCACGCTCCCTGAGCTCCTCGAAGGCGATCTCCCGGGCCCGGGCCAGCTCCTTTTCATAGGCACCTGAGCGACCGCCGATGATGTCGCGGATGCCGGCGAACAGATCCTTGAAGATGTTGGCGCCGAGGATGGCTTCGCCCACGACGATGCCGCGGTACTCGCGAATGCTCTTGCCTTCCAGGGTGGGGGTGGTTGAGAGGATCATCTTGCGCTCCTTGGGGTGAAAACGGGTTTCAGACTACCCCAAACCGTCGCCAAGGGACATCCCCCTGCCGCGCCACTTCGGGATCTGCCGCACCGCTTCGGCCATAAAAAAGGAGAGGCCCTGGCCTCTCCTTCTGATCTGAGTGTCTACCAATACCACTCAGTGCAGCTTCATGCTCGGGCGCAGCACCCGGTTGATGCGACCCACCAGCATGATGAGGCCGGTCTTGATGTAGCCGTGCAGGGCCACCTGGTGCATCCGGTACAGGGAGATGTAGACGATGCGGGCGATGTAGCCCTCCACCATCATGGAGCCCCGCATCAGGTTGCCCATCAGGCTGCCCACGGTGGAGAAGCGGCTCAAGGAGACCAGGGAGCCGTGATCGTGGTAGCGGTAGGGCTTCATCTCGCCGCCGTTCATCTTGGCCAGGATGTTCTTGAACGCCTGGGTCGCCATCTGGTGGGCGGACTGGGCGCGCGGCGGCACGAACTTGCCGTCCGGCTGCGGGCAGGCGGCGCAGTCGCCGATGACGAAGATGTTCTCGTCACGGGTGGTCTGCAGGGTCTCGTGGACCACCAGCTGGTTGATGCGGTTGGTCTCGAGGCCCGCGATCTCCTTCATGAAGTCCGGCGCCTTGATGCCCGCGGCCCACACCATGAGGTCTGCTTCAATCAGCTCCCCATCCTTGGTGTGCAGACCCTCGGCGGTCGCTTCGGTGATCATGGTGGCGGTGCGCACGTCCACGCCCAGTTTCACCAGCTCCTGGTGGGCGGAGCCGCTGATGCGCTCCGGCAGCGCCGGCAGGATGCGGGGGCCCGCTTCCACCAGGGTCACCTTGAGGCTGTCGGTGGTGAGATTCTTGAAGCCGTAGGCATAGAGCTGCTCCACCGCGTTGTAGAGCTCGGCGGAGAGTTCGACGCCGGTGGCGCCGCCGCCGACGATGGCGATCTTCACCTTGTCACCGGGCTGGTATTCGGTGGCGAACTGCAGGAAGCGGTTCATCATGCTGTTGTAGAAGCGGTGCGCCTGGGAGGGGCTGTCCAGGAAGATGCAGTGATCCTTGATGCCCTTGGTGTTGAAGTCGTTGGAGACGGAGCCGATGGCCATCACCAGGATGTCGTAAGGGACTTCCCGCTCGTTGACCACCAGGGCGCCACTGTCGTCGTGGATGGGGGCCAGCACGATGCGTTTCTCGTCGCGCTTGATGTCGGTCAGGCTGCCGAGCTGGAATTCGAAGCCGTGGTTCTTGGCGTGGGACTGGTAGCTCAGGGCGTCGATGCCCGCGTCCATGGAGCCGGTGGCCACTTCGTGCAGCAGGGGTTTCCACAGGTGGGTGCGGTTGCGATCCACCAGGGTGACCTTGGCCTTGTTCTTCTTGCCCAGCTTGCGACCCAGGCTGGTCGCAAGCTCGAGACCGCCGGCGCCACCGCCTACAACGACAATATTCATCATGATGATTTTCCTTGGTTCCTCAAAACGAAAGGGAGCCATTGGCTCCCTAAAACGAAATCGGTTGACGTGATGGCTCAGGCTTCCTTGAAGGCCTTCATCCGTTGCAGATGGTGCGAGATGTTCTTGAACTTATGGGTCTCGCGCTCATCCCATACGATGTCGTAATAGTTCTTCAATTCACGTTCAGTGTCCCGATTATCGCGGATTTCATCCTGAACGGAAAGGATGCACAGGCAGTTTCCTGAATTTTTATTACGAAATTCGGTTACACACTTGGTGCCGATGTCCTCGTACTCCTCCGGCCTGTCGATCTTGCCCTGCATGTTCTCTTCCGGGTGCAGATTGGGGTTGAAGATCACCTGCTTGATGCCGCACAGAAACCCGATCCGCTCGCTCCAGTAACCGCCAAGCCCCACGCCGCAGATGAGGGGCTTGGGGTCCGTGCTCATGTCGAGCTGTTTCTTCACTTCCTTGAGCAGGTGGCTCATGTCGTGGCGGGGATGAACCGTGCTGTAGTGCACGAAGCGCACATCATCATCGATAAACTGCAACTGCAGCACTTTTTCATGATTGCCGGGGCTGGTGGCATCAAAGCCATGCAGATAGATGATCATGGACAAGACCTCAAAAACTGTGTCGGTTCTATCGAAACTACCCCAGCGACAGGGCCTTGCGCCACCAAAACATCTGACTTTCTTGCTTTGGATCACGCCCGTCCGGGCCGGAAAACCGCGGGGCAGAACCCTTTGCCCCGCCATGCCCCTGCAAGGAACATGGCGGGAACCGGGTCTGTCGTGACTCAGCCGCCGCTTTGGGCGAAGCGCTCCACCGCGCCGGCCACCAGGGCCAGGCTCCCCTGCCAGAAGGCGCTCTGGCGAATGTCCTGCCCCAGGTGTTTCTCCACCAGCGCCTCGGCGCTCATGCGGCCGGTGTCCCGCAGCAGGGCGCGATAGGCCCCGGCTACGTTCTCCTCCCCCGCCGCCTGGCGGCCCATCAGCTGCTGATAGACCCCGAGGCTGAACAGATAGCCAAAGAGATAGGGGTAGTTGTAAAAGCCGAAGCCCGCGATGGAGAAGTGCGCCTTGGCGGCCCAGAACATAGGGTGATAGCGGCTGAGGCTCTTTTCATACCAGCGCCCCCAGGCCTCGTCGGTCAGCGCCTTGAGCCGCGCCGGCGAGACATAGCCCGACTCCCGCTCGGCCACCAGGGCGCGCTCGAAGTCGAAGCGGGCCGGGATGTTGACCAGGAAGGTGGCGGCGCCGTCGGCCTCCGCCCAGGCGATGGCAAGGCGCTCCTCGGGGCTCTGCGCCTGCTCGAACAGGGCGCAGCGCACCAGGGTCTCGGCGAAGATGGAGGCGGTCTCGGCGAGCGTCATGGGGTAGCTGCGCTGGCTCATGGGCAAGTCTCGTATGAGCCAGTTGTGCCAGGCGTGCCCCAGCTCGTGGGCCAGCGTGATGACGTTGTCCATGGTGCCCGCATAGGTGATGAAGACTCGCGGCTCCACCGGCTCGGCAAACTTGGTGCAATAGGCACCGGTGCGCCGGTTCGGGGTGGGGGCGGCATCGATCCAGCCGCGCTCGGCCATCATGCGGGCAAAGTCGCCCATCTCGGGGTCGAAGCGGGCGAAGGCCTCGGCGATGATCCCGATCGCCTCCTCGAAGGGGATCTCCCGGCGGCTGGCGGCGGGGGGCGGCGCAAACAGATCCTCGGGCCCCAGCACCTCGAGGCCGAGACGCCCGGCCATCAACCCCAGGGCCCGCTGGCCCAGGTGGCGGGCCTGCCAGGTCTCCTGCATCAGGGTATCCAGGGTCGCCCGCTCGATATGGCTCTGGTGACAGGAGAGATCCAGGGCATCGAGGGTCCGAACCTTGCCGCGCTGGCGCGAGAGCTCCAGGCGCCAGCCGTTGAGGGCGTTGAGGATGGCGGCCACCGTCTCCTGCTCCCCCTCCCAGCCGGCGCTGATGGCATCGAAGGCCTCTTTGCGCAGGACCCGATCCGGGCTGGAGAGCAGGTTGCTCGCCTCTGCCAGCCCCATCTCGCGGCCGTCGATCACCAACCGGATCTTGCCCACCAGATCGTTGTAGAGGTTGCCCCAGGCGTGCAGGCCGTCGGTGCCCAGGCCGATGACCAGTTGCTCCGCCTCCACCGGCAGGCGCTGATCCTGCAATCGGCGCTCATGGCGCAGCCGGTACGCCTCTTCCCCCAGCAGGGGATCGGCCATCAGCTGCTCAAACTCGGGCGCAGGCAGCGCCAGCATCAGATCTTCGATGGGGGCAAGCGTCTTGAACAGATCGGCGTTGAGGGCGCGGGCGCGGGAGGCCTGCTGCTTGGCCAGCCCGTCCCGGGCATCCTGGCTCCCCTTGCAGGCCGCCAGCACGGCGATGTTCCAGCCGATGTCGCGAATACGCCGGGCCCGCAGGCGCACTTCCCGCAGGAAGTCCTGCAGGGCCGGCAGGCTGGTTTGCGCCTGCGCCAGCCCCTCGATAAAGCCGCCAAGCTCCGCCAGGCTGGCGCGGGCCAGGCTCATGTCCGCCTCCAGCACGCTGCTGTCGAGGGAGGGGTAGATATGCTCATTTTGCCACTGCTGTGGGTAGACTCGTTGTTGCATCGAACGCTCATCGTCAGGGACGGGCCAGGCCCGTCGTGAAACCGGGGTGACCCGAGGGCCACGAACTTCGCGGGCTGGCCTCACACCAGCCGCTCGAGGCGCTCCACCGCCTCTTCCACATAACGCAGGCTCTCCTGCCAGAACCCGGGCGCACGGATGTCGACCCCCAGGTGCTTCTCCACCAGCGCCTCGGCACTCATGCGGCCGGTATCTTGCAGCAGGGCGCGATAGGCGGGGACAAACGCCCGCCCGGCCCGCGCCTGCTGGGCATAGAGCCCCAGGCTGAAGAGATAGCCAAACAGATAGGGGTAGTTGTAGAACCCGGACTCGGCGATGGAGAAATGGCCCTTGCTGGCCCAGAACAGCTCGTCATACTGGCTGAGGGCGTCACCATACCACTGCTGCTGCGCCGATTTCATCATCTCCCGCAACTGCCCCGCCCCCACATACCCCTGCTCCCGCGCCGCCACCAGGACCCGCTCGAAGGTGAACCGGGCGGGGATGTCGAGCAGCAGGCTCGCAGCCCGCTCCCCGTCCAACCAGGCGATGGCCCGGCGCTGCTCCACCTTGTCGGTGGCGGCCAGCAGGGCGTCGCGCACCAGGGTCTCGGCAAAGAGGGAGGCGGTCTCCGCCAGCGTCCTGGGGTAGTCGCGCTGCTCCAGGGGCAGGTCTCGCAAGAGCCAGCTGTGCCAGGCGTGGCCAAGCTCGTGGGCCAGGGTGATGACGTTGTCCATGGTCCCCTCGAAGGTGAGGAAGACACGCGGCTCCGGCGGGTCGGCATACTCGGTGCTGTAGGCGCCACTGCGTCTGTGGTCGCTCGGAGCGGCATCTATCCAGCCCCGATCCGCCATCATGCGGGCGAAGGCCCCCATCTCGGGATCGAAGGCCGCAAAGGCCTCCACCACCAGATTCAGCGCCTGCTCGAAGCTCATCCTGCCTTGCACGGCGAGCGGGGCCGGGGCATAGAGATCCCAGGGGGCAAAATCGGTGATCTGCCGGGCACAGGCCATGGCCCGCAGGGCGCGGCGCCCCAGCGCCTTGTGCTCGTCGGCCACCGCCATCAGGGTCTCCAGGGTGGCGCCCGTGAGGTGCTCCTGATGGCAGGAGACCGCCAGGGCATCCAGCCTGCCTCCCCTGCCGCGCTGACGGACGATCTCGTTGCGCCAGCCGTTGATGGCGTTGAGGATGGCGGCCACCGTCTCCTGTTCCGCGGCCCAGGCGGTCTGGATGGCGTGCCAGGCGGCGGCGCGGCGTGCCCTGTCCGGGTGGGCGAGCAGGTTGTCCGCCTGGGCCAGCCCCATGGGAACCCCCTCCACCACCGGCATCAGCCGGCCCACCAGGTTGTCGTAGAGATCCCCCCACCCCTGCAGGCCGTCCACCGCCAGCCCCTCGATGAGCTGCTCGCTCTCGAGCGACAGCCACTGATCCTGCTGCGCCCTGTCGTGATGGATGTGGTAGGCCAGCTCGAAGAGCTCGGGATCCTGCAGCAGGGTGCGCACCAGCGCCTCGGGGGCACGCACCCAGAACAGGGCCACCGGCTTGCAGCGCTGGGCCAGGGTCGCCTGCAACTGCTGGCCCCGGGAGAGCAGCACCCTGGCGGCCTCGTCGCGACCGTCCCGGCTGAGGCGGTTGTAGCCATAGGTCTGGCTGTTCCAGGCCAGGGTCTTCACCCCGTTGGCCTGGCGTCGGATGGCCCGCAGCAGGTGGCGCAGGGCGTTGGGGTCTGGGATGGGGTGAGCGGGATCCGGCAGGTCCGCCAGCAGGGCGTCGAGCCCGGTGAGGGCGCGGGCGGCCTGCGAGAAAGCGGCGTCGATGGCCGTATCGTCGGGGGCGGCATAGATGTGATCATCCTGCCAAACGGGTGGTTTCATGGTTGTCCTTGTCTGTTTGCGTCCATATCGGGGCCCCGCCTCTGCGGGCGGGTGACAGCCCGGATAGTACGAAGGGGGCCAGGCACTTGCCTAGCCCCCATTCGAGGCAACCGGAATCACGAGGAAGGCGCGGTGCGACGGCCCCTGTCGGCCGCCCCGCACAACAACGCCTTACTTGGCGGGTTTGAGCTTGCTCACCAGGGTCATGGCCAGCACCAGCAGCAGGCCAGCCAACACACCCACCAGGGCGTTCAGCAGGGTCGGCGTCACTAGGGCGAGGGCCGCCCCCATGCCGGGCAGGGAGGCGACAGCCGCCGCGGCCCCCTCGATCAGGTGGTGGACGAAGGGCCAGCCGTGGACCAGGATGCCGCCGCCAACCATGAACATGGCGATGGTGCCGACCAGGGCCAGCATGTGCATCAGGCGCGGCGCCGTGACCAGCAGACCTCGCCCCAGGGCGCGGCGCAGGGCGCTGGCATCGGGGGCCTGCAGCAGGTGCAGGCCGATGTCGTCCAGCTTGACGATGAGCCCCACCAGGCCGTAGACGCCTATGGTCATCAGCAGGGCGATGCCCGCCACCACGGCGATCTGCAGCCCCAGGCTCGACCCCTGTACGGTGCCGAGGGCGATGACGATGATCTCGGCGGAGAGGATGAAGTCGGTGCGGATGGCCCCCTTGATCTTCTGCTGCTCGAAGGCCGCCAGATCGTCGGGGATGGGGGCGGCCTGGGCCTCCTCCCCGGCCTCATGGGGCAGGAACTTGTGCGCCAGCTTCTCGGCCCCCTCGAAACAGAGGTAGGCCCCCCCCAGCATCAGCAGCGGGGTGATGAGCCAGGGCACCAGGGCGCTGATGGCGATGGCGGCAGGCACCAGGATGAGCTTGTTGCGAAACGACCCCTTGGCCACCGCCCACACCACGGGCAGCTCCCGCTCGGCCCGCACCCCGGAGACCTGCTCCGCGTTGAGGGCGAGATCGTCCCCCAGCACCCCGGCGGTCTTCTTCGCCGCCATCTTGGTCATCAGCGCCACGTCATCGAGCACGCTGGCAATATCGTCGAGCAGGGCCAACAAACTGGTTCCGGCCATATCTGGCATTCCTTCTATTCAGTGGGACACATCCGGGCTGCCCCGGTCAGGGTGATGAGGGGGGCAGGGGATCACGGGCCCATCCGGGGATCACCCTTTGGGGCAAAAGATGGCACAGTGTAACGGGAAGCCGCCACGGCGGCAGCCCCCCATGGCAGGGTTCCCCTGCCCCATGTTCACTTCAAGGCCCCGGGCCCGAGGAGTTTTCCATGCAACCCTGGCAACCTCTGATCGATTTCTGGTTTGGTGACGATGCCGATGACGCCCGCCGTGCGGCGCGCCAGGCCCCCCTCTGGTGGGGCAAGAGCAGCGAGACCGACGCCCTGCTGGCCCGGC
Source organism: Aeromonas sp. FDAARGOS 1409 (assembly GCF_019048705.1). NCBI lineage: Bacteria > Pseudomonadati > Pseudomonadota > Gammaproteobacteria > Aeromonadales > Aeromonadaceae > Aeromonas > Aeromonas sp. FDAARGOS 1409. The sequence continues at coordinate 3,014,372 of NZ_CP077395.1, read as the reverse complement.
GCTTCGGCGAGCTGGCGGCCAGCGCCGCGGCGGGCGAGCTCGCCGGTTGGGCGGATCACCCCGCGGGCCGCCTGGGGCTCATCCTGCTGCTCGACCAGTTGCCGCGAAACCTCCATCGCGGCACCCCCGCCGCCTTCGCCCAGGACGACAAGGCGCGGGCTCTGTGCCTCAAGGGGCTGTCGTTCGGGGCGGACAGGGGGCTCTCGCCGCTGGCCCGGGTCTTCTTCTATCTGCCCCTCGAGCATGCGGAGTCCCGGGAACAGCAGGCCAGAAGCGTGGCCCTGTTCGAGGCGCTGGCCGCCGAGCAGGCACAGGGCCCGGCCCGGGAGACCTTCGAGGGGTTCGCCGACTTCGCCCGCCGCCATCAGGTCATCATCCAGCACTTTGGCCGCTTCCCCCACCGCAACGCCATCCTGGGGCGCGAGAGCACCCCGGAGGAGGTGGCATTTCTGCGCCAGCCGGGCTCCGGCTTCTGAGCCGCGCGGCCAGACGTGCATAAAAAAACGGGCCTTAGGGCCCGTTTCTCATGGCTTGGCCTGCGGTCATGCCGCCTCTGCCAGCTCCTCTTCCTGTTTCTGGTAGGCCTGGGGGGAGAGTCCCAGCAGCTCCTGCACGGTGGAGGCCACCGTGATGGAGGAGAGTGTCCCCACCAGGATGCCGGCGAACAGGGTGAAGGAGAAGCCGTAGAGTGCGTCGCCGCCGAACAGGAGCAGGGCCCCCACGGTGAAGAGGGTGGTGCCCGAGGTGATCATGGTGCGGCTGAAAGTGGCCTTGATGGCCACGTCCGAGCACTCGTGGATCCCCATGCGGGTACGCGACCCCAGCAAGTCCCGCAACCGGTCCGAAATGACGATGCTGTCGTTGAGGGAGTAGCCTATCACCGCCATCAGGCCCGCGATGACGTTGAGGTCGAACTCGATGTCAAAGAGCGCGAGCAGCCCGATGGCCACCAGACCGTCGTGCAGCACCGACACCAGGATGCCGATGGCCTGGCGCCACTCGAAGCGCACCGCCAGGTAGGCGGAGATGGCGAGCGAGGCCACCAGCACCGCCAGCATCCCCTGCTGGAACAGCTCCGCGCCCACCTGGGGCCCGACTATGGTGGTGCGCAAGAGCTCCACCGGCAGGGCGAGTTGCTGCCCCAGCATGGTCGCCAGATCCTCCGCCGCCCAGGGCAGCTCGTGGGGGGGCAGCTTGATGAGCCACTCGCCGGGCACACCGGCGCCGTGCAGCTCCACCACCCCCGCTAGGGGCGCCGTCATCAGGGCGTTGAGCTCATGGGCCTCCTTCAGGGTCTGGATGCGAAACTCCAGCAGGATCCCGCCGGTGAAATCGAGCCCGAGGGCGAGCCCTTTTGTCGCAAGGACGGCCACGCAGGCCAGGGTCAGCAGCACGGAGGCCCACAGCCCGATATAGCGCCAGCGGGTCAGCCCCATGGCCAGGATCATTCTCAGCATTGTTCTTCCCTCGACGTCAGGTGGTTCAGGCTTCCCGGCAGGAAGCGGTCGGTGCGCAGGTCATGCAGACTCACGGGCGCGGCATCATGGTGATGAAGTCGGTTCATGGTCATACCCTCAGCAGCTTGGCGCGGCTGTTGCCCCACAGGGGGTTGATGATGGCGCGGGTGCCCCAGATGCCGGTCACCATGCTGGAGATGAGCCCCAGGATCAGGGTGATGGAAAAGCCCTGCAGCGGCCCGGAGCCGATGGCATAGAGCACCACGGCGCAGATGAGGGTGGTGATGTTGGCATCGAAGATGGTGCGAAACGCCGAGCGATAGCCAAAGTCGATGGCGTTGGCAAGGCTTCCCCCCTCCCGCAGCCGGTCCTTGATCCGCTCGAAGATGAGCACATGGGTATCCACCGCCATGCCCACGGTGAGCACCAGACCGGCGATCCCCGGCAGGGTCAGCACGGCCCCCGGCAGCACTGCCAGCATCCCCACCTGCATCAGGAGGTTGGCAACCAGCGCCGTGATGGCGACCCAGCCGAACTTGCGATACCAGGCCATCATGAACAGCATCATGCCCGCCATGCCGAACGCCAGGGCGGTGAAACCCGCCTCTATGTTCTGCAGACCCAGAGTCGGGCCAATGCTGCGCTCCTCCAGGATCTTCAGCGGCGCGGTGAGGGCACCGGCCCGCAGCAGCATGGCGAGCTCCTGGGCCTCAGGCAGGCTGCCAATCCCGGTGATGCGGAACTGGTTGCCAAGGGCGGTTTGGATGGTGGCGACGTTGATCACCTCGCTGCGGGCGCGCAGCTTGCCCTCGGCATTGGTCTTGTACTCGGTGAAGACGGTGGCCATGGGCTTGCCCACGTGCTGGCGGCTGAACTGGTTCATCTTGCTCCCCCCCAGGGTGTCCAGCACTATGTTGACCTGGGGCTGCCCCATCTCCCCCATGTTGGCGCGGGCATCGACGATGTGCTCGCCGCTCAGCACCGGCTGGCGGGCCAGTCCCACCGACTGGCCGTTGCGATCCGCCATCACGAAGCGGCTGTCGGCCTTGGCTTCATAGAAGGCCAGGGACGCGGTGGCACCGATCACCTCTTTCGCCTGCCTGGGGTTGTGCACCCCCGGCAGCTCGATGCGGATGCCGTCCTGCCCCTGGCGCACCACCGAGGCCTCGACGATGCCGAGCTCGTTGATCCTTTTTTTCAGGATCGACAGGTTCTGGGTCACGGCGTTGTTCACCAGCAGGGTGCGCTCGGCGTCGCTCAGCACCAGGGTCAGCGCGTTGCCGGAGCGGGTCAGCGTCCACTGATCCTGGCGGGTACCGGCGCTCTCCTTGATGATGGCGAGCCAGGCCTCCTGCCCCGCCACGTCGGGCAGGGTGACGGTCACGCTCCCCTGGGCGGTGCGCATCACGCTGGCACCGCGCAGGTTGGCCTCGCGAAAGCGGGTGCGCAGGGTATCCACCAGGTTCTTGGTCTGGTTGTCGATGACGAAGTCCACGTCCACCCCGATCAGCAGCTGGGAGCCGCCGCGCAGGTCCAGCCCGAGCTTGATGGGGTCTGCGCCGAGCCGGCTTATCCAGGTCGGGGCGTTGGAGTAGAACTCCAGGGTCAGGGCGGCGCTGTCCAGCCCCTGCAGCTCCAGCAACTGCTTGGCCAGTTGCTGCTCCCCCTGGCTGGCGAACACCAGCTCCATCCGATCGCCCTGGGCGACCTGCTTGAGCGGCTCGATGCGGTTGTCGGCCAGCAGGGTGCGCTGCGCGTCGCTCAGGCGCGACTGACCGTGCAGGCCGAGGGAGGGCTGCTCACCGAAGAAGGTGGGCAGGGAATAGAACGCGAAGGTGACCAGCATCAGCAGCAACAGAGCGTACTGCCACAGGCTCATGCGGTTCAACACGGTATGACTCTTTTTTCTCATGAAATCGGCCTCTGTCAGGCGATGGCAGGGGGCGACACCGGGTCGCACCGTGCAAAAAAATGAAACAAGACAGCCTAGCCGTTCACTGAAGGTGAACAGCAACAGAGAGAAGATGAGGCAACAGGTGGCAAGCTGACCCCATCGGGATCAGGCGAGGAAGCTCTGGGCGAAACGATACTGCAGATGCCGGCGCTGCAAGCGCCGCTGGTGAAGGGTGGCAAACCTGTCGCGGAAACTGGTTCGGGGATACGACAGGGCGGCATAGAGCAGCAGGCCGCACAGCAACAGCAGGATGGCCTGCTGGGACCAGCTCGTTACCAGCTCGTAGACCACGCTGCCGGGCTGATGATCGCGACTCAGGGAGTGCTCGAGGCGCAGCAGGTGATTCTGGTGGGAACCGACGAACTTGACGATGCCGTCGTCACTGCCGCTGACGCCGTGGGCCGCCAGGCTTGCATCGGAAGACGCCGCCCCCTCCGCCAGCGAGTGGGCCTGCTGGGCCGAGGGCTGGGACGCGGGAACCCTGAGCCCCTCCACCGAGAGGGTAGAGAACAACAGAGCGAGGGTGATGAGCAGGGTCATCGCCGCCAGTTTCACGTTGTCAGTCAGGCTCAAAAAGTTAATTCCCAAACAATAGAAAGGGCAAGCTACCACAGCCTGCCCCACAAGAACAAGGGCGGCAGGCCCGCCGCCCTTGCGCTCAGGTCCCGCGCCCTCAGCGGCTGCGGGTCATGCCCTCGAAGTCCTCGGCATAGTCCTTGAGCAGGGTATAGAGATGAGCCCGCTGGGAGAGATCCATGGACTGGCTGAGATCGCTCAGCCACTGGATGGTGCGCTGGCGTGACTGGTCCGTATAGCCGGTGAAGCGGCCATCCATCAGCCCGTCCCCCTGTTGCAGCAACCGGGTCAGCTCCTGGCCGAAATTCGGACTCTGGCGCTGCTTCATCAGCCGGTCCAGCTCCTTTGTCCAGGCCTCCTGGAAATCGAGCCAGGGGGCCATCATCTCGTATTGCCACTCGGCCCACTGGTTGACGAGGGGCGCCTGGGCCGGTTTCACCTTGCCAATCCAGAACACCAGGCGCTCGTTCATCTTCTCCCGAAAGCCCTTGATCATCTCGGCCTTCGACTCGGTGGCAAAATCGTGCTGGCGCTCCTGCTGGCGCTTCACCCGATCGGCCATGAAATGCGCCACCTGGTCGTCGGTCAGGGTCTTGGCGAGGCGCACCGTGCGAGGAATGGCGTTCTCCAGGGTGCGGGTCAGGCTCGCCTGGGTTCTGTCCAGGTGCAGGGTGACCTGGGCCGGGGTCATGGGGCTGGCCACCGCCCTGGCCAGGGCATCGAGATCCCGGGCGTAGAGGGGCAGCTCGTGCTGCCGGTGCCAGGCCATCAGCCCCTTCACCTCCTGATCCAGCAGGGTCTTCTGGCTGCGATTCAGGGAGAAGTAATCGTCCAGTTGCCAGACGATGGCCGAGTCGAGCCAGTAGTAGATCACCCGGGTGGCGCAACCCGTCAGCAGCAGGCAGAGCAGCAGCAGGCTCCAGCTACGAGGTTGACGCCATGAGAATGTGGTCACCATGCATGCCTCCCATTCATTGAAAACAAGCGTCAGTCATGCCGTTGCCGGATTCATTCCAGGCGCTGGCGGTTCGTGTCGATGAGGGCCTGATACTCGGGCCCGGGTTGCCGCTCGGCCATCAGCAGCGCCCACAGCAGGCCGATGTAGTCGACCCATGGCAGGAAGGCATCGGCCTGAAATCCCTTGGCATTGAGCAGCTTATGCGTTCCCATGCCTTCAAGATAGCAGCTCTCCAACTGACGCCGCTGCTCTTCGCTCCAGCCATGGGTACGCTGAATGCTGGCGACCTCGAAGCCCGGATGACCGGCGGCGCCGTACTCCCAGTCGATGACCCAGGGCCGAGGTCCCAACAAGTTAGCCGGATTGAGATCGTGATGGCAAGGGAGCCAGCAATCATCAGGCTCCCGGCTCGCGAGCAGGGCCCGCTCCAGCGCCGGCAGCCAGGCCGGCACCCGGGCCAGACGGGCGCGATAGCCGGCGCTGTGGGCCCGCACCGCCATCACCACCTTGGGCACCGGCAGGCGGTGCAGGCGCCCCAGCACCCCGGCCAGCAGGGCGGGCTGTGCCTCGGGCGCGGGCGGCTGCTCGGCCCAGCTCGGCTCGTCGCACCACGCCAGCAGCATCAGGCCGCTGGCGGGATCGCCGTGATGGCAGGGCAGTGCCAGCCCCAGCCCCACGGCCCCCTGATAGAGCCGCCACTCGGTGGCGCGATCGATGCCGAGGCGCACCGGATCCGGGTGGCCGCGGCGCAGGAAGGCGCACTCTCCCGAGGGGAGGCTGAGCCGGTAGTTGCCGTTGGTCAGGCCGCTCGCCAGCGGCTCAAGGCGCCCCTGGTTCCAGGGGGCCGGCAGGCTGGCGAGCAGCGCCAGCTCCGCCAGATCCCCCTGCCCGCGCGGGTCCTCACCAGCCAAAGGTGGAGGTCTTCGCCTGCTTGCGGATCTCTTTCTGATCGGCCCACAAGAGCTCGCCGTTCTCCAGATCCATCAGGTTCATGGTCATCTGGTAGTAGACGTCCTTCACCTTGCCGTTGTCCTTCACGATGCTGGCGAGGTTGCCATAGACCATGTAGCGGGCGCCGGTCTGCTTGCCCAGGCGCACCATGGTGGCGGGATCCACCATGCCGCTGCCCTGCTGGTACTCGAGCTGCTGCTTGACCGCGCTCACCTTGCTCATGTCCACGAAGCGGAACTTGCCGGCGCGCAGCAGCTTGGTGCGCAGGGTGTCGGTGATGGCCTCGGTGTCGATGTGCTCCGAGGTCTTGTTGCGGATGCTGTCCATGAACATCACGGGACGGCCCCCCGCGGTGATCTCGGCGGTCGCCGGCGAGGCGAGCATGGAGTCCGCCATCTTGTCGGCGATGGCCTGCAGGTCGCTTGAGCCGTAATCCACGGTGACCGTCTCGGTCTCGGTGGGATCGCCATAGCTGACGGTGGTGCTGGAGCAGCCGCCGAGCAGCAGGGCAGAGCTCAAGATCAGCAGGGCATGGTTCATTTTCATCAGTAGGATTCCTCAATCACTTCGCGTACGTAAATCCGGTAGCCCCGGGCGGCCGGGCTCGGCGCCAGGGCGGACAGGGTGCGGGTCTGGTAGCCGTGCAGCTTGAGGGGTGTCCAGCCGCGGCCGTCGCTGGCCAGCTCCTGCCCCGCCTCGTCATACCAGTAGAAGAGATATTGCAGCTTGTTGTCACCGCGCTGGGTGCTGGCCACCGCCACGTTGACCTGCAACAGGCCGTTCTGCTGGCGTCGGCTCAGCTCGGTCAGGGTGACGTCGACGTTCTGGTGCTGCTCCGCCACCGCCGCCGCCCCGGGCGCGCCATAGAGCGCCATGCCGGAGGTATTGGTAGCGCAGCCCGTCAGCAGCAGAACCAGGCCCAGGGCCAACCCTTGTGCTTTCATCTTGTTCTCCTCGCCGGCGGCCTTTGGCCAGACCGGTCACTCAGGTGGATTGCCATTGCCGGGAGGCCCTCACAGGGGCAGCACCCGGGTGCTCAAGCCGGCGCCCAGGCGCTGCACCCACACCAGGGTAGTGCGCCCGGCGTGCACGGTGAGCGGCAGCTGGCGCATGGCACTGCCCGCCCCCAGGGTCAGGGTGATCTCTCCCGCCGTCACCCTCCCCTGCCAGCTCGATGCCTGGGCGGGCAGGGTCAGCCAGCTGCGGGTATCCGCCCGCTCCGAGAGGGTGTTGAAGATCCCGACCAGGATGTTGCCCACATCCCCCCCCTCCTTGGCCGCGCCGCGCCGCATCTGCTCCTTGGCCACCAGCCGCAGGGCCTGGCGGGTCAGCATGCCCGGCAGCCGCTCCTGCAGATCCTTGGCGGCCAGGGCTTCGAGCCGCACCAGTTCGCTGGTCTGCTCGACCCGCTGGCCGAGGGTGACGGTCAGGGGCCCGGTGTCGCTCGCCCTGTTGTCGTAATAGGGCACAGCCACCGTAAAGGTACGAAAATCGCCGCCCGAGGTGGAGAGGGGCAGCGGCAGGAAGAATTCGCGCCGCGCCGGGATGAGGCCATCTTCAAACAGCACCACCACCTGCCCCTCGCCCTTGGCAAGGGGCGGCGCCTTGCGGCCCACCTGCTGCTCGATCTCCTTGAGTTCATCGGGCGAGCCCCTAAGCACAGCCAGGCGTAGCAAGGCATCCTGCAGGCTCCGGTTGTCCGGCGCTATCTGGTAGCCGCGCCTATAGTCCACCCAGGCGTCGTTGAGATCCCCCGCCGCCTCGTAGAGCACGCCGGAAAAATAGAAGGTGTAGGCGTTCTGGAAGCCGTTCTTGACCTTGCCGATCAGGCGATCCAGCTCGGGGGCGGCGCGCGACATCTGCTGGCGCATCTCTCCGCTGGCCTCGTCCTCCTCTCCGGCCTTTTGCACCTCGTCGGCCCGGCGCTTGAGCGCCTGCTCCTGCACCTGGTTGGCGCGGCGCACCTCCACCAGGGCCCCCTCGGCATCCCCCCGCTGCAGGTACCCCAGGGCCAGGTAGTGGTGCAGCATGGTGCGCTCGTAGTCCGGGGCCCGGTAGGCCATGGTCTGATCGTTGGTCAGCAGGCTGCCCGCCTGGGCCAGCCCATGGCTCAGGCGGTACTGGGCCTGATTGTCTTCCCAGGCGAGGCGACCATCGGCGGCGGCGAAGGCCTGCTTGCTGACTCCATCCTGGCCCGCCAGCCAGGCGATGCGCCCCTTCTCCAGCTGGTCCAGCACATAGGTGTCGTCCCCCGGGGTCGACTCGCGTACCTCGGGCAGGGCCTCGGCGGCCTGACCCAGCAGCAGCGCGTTGCGCAGGGGCACCATCTGATCCGAATAGGAGACGAAGATGTCTTTCCACTGGGAGGCACAGCCCCCCAGCAGCAGACCGGCCAACAGCAGGCCGGTCAGCGAGGCGGGACGCATCACAGGCTGAGCAGGGGTCCCAGGGGCTGGCCACCGACCAGGTGCAGGTGGATGTGGTAGACCTCCTGCCCGCCGTGGCGGTTGCAGTTCATGATGAGGCGGTAGCCGTTCTCGGCGATGCCGGCCTCGGCCGCCAGCTTGCGTGCCACGGTGAACATCCGCCCCAGCGCCAGCTCGTGATCCGGCTCCACGTCGTTGACCGTGGGGATCAGCACGTTCGGCACGATCAGGATGTGGGTCTTGGCCTTGGGCTGAATGTCGCGAAAGGCGGTCACCAGCTCGTCTTGATAAAGGATGTCGGCGGGGATCTCCTTGCGGATGATTTTGCTGAAAATGGTTTCTTGCGCCATGGGTAACTCCTTTATATGAAAAAGAAAATTTAACACAAACCTCAAGCGACTCCCAAAAATGCCGCCACGGCCCGCCAAGTGTGACACAAGCCGACATTTGACACAGCCGTTGTCCCAATCCCTTCAGTTATTGTGAAGAATACCGATAGTGAGGATATCGTCCCTACTGCCACGGCAGCGCACCCTTCGGGGCATGCAGGGTATCAAAGGGACGGGGTACTCAGGCAAGGGACTTTTGCACAGACAGCGGGACAATAATGAAACAAACAATGTCAGACCTCTCGATCTTACAGAGAGTCTATCTGGGCTTTGCCATCCTGGTCGCCGTCATGGTGGCCAGCGCGGTACTGACCTTTCGCAGCCAGAGCGAACTCAGCGGCGCCCTTGATCAGGTGACCCAGGAGTCCATGCCGCTGGTGCTCGCCAGCAGCCAGACCCAGATCAGCCTGCTGAGCGCCAACAAGTGGCTCACCGACGTGCTGACCGAGCAGGATCTCAAGCGCCTGCCCGAGGAAGTGGCCGAACTGCAGCAGGCCAAGGGCCAGGTGGACAAGATGCTCACCAGCCTCAAGCAGCAGGTGGCGGCCCACCCCCAGCTGCAGGGTGACATGCAGGCCCTCGGCAAGCTGGTCGACGACTACCTGCAGCTGACCCAGACCCTGCCCGGCGAACACGAGGCCCTGCTCACCCGGCTGCACAAGGTCAATCTGGCCAAGGGCCAGTTCCAGGTCAGCCTGCCCCAGTTCAAGAAGAACCTCGGCGACATGATGGTCACCGTCGACGACAGCTTCATCAAGATGCTCTCCGAGACCCTGACCACCAAGCTCTCCGCCATCGAGCTCTCCACCATGGATGCCCTGAACCAGAGCATCCCCGCCCCCATCGAGGCTGCGCTCAAGCGCAACAAGATGCAGATCGAGGGCTTCAACAGCACCATCAAGGATCTCCAGGGGGAGCTCAAGGATTTCGACAACAACATGGGTCACTACGTCCACGGGTTCGTGCGCGATACCACGGGCAACGAAGGGGTGCTGGCCCAGTACCTGGCCCTGATGAAACAGCAGCAGGCCATGCGCGAGCAGAGCCGGCAGGCGAGCCAGCTCATCCTTGGCATCCAGAACAAGCTGGAGGGGATCACGGCCCAGAGCCAGCAACTGATGAACGCCAGCATCAAGGCCTCCGATCGGGTGCAGACCCAGAGCACCCTCACCCAGGGGATCAGCATCGCCATCGCCATCTTCGTCGCCATCCTGGTGGCCTTCACCCTGGGCAAGGCCATTCGCCAGCCCCTCAAGGAGCTGCTGCGGGTGCTGACCGAGGTGACCCAGGGGGACATGACCCAGCGCGTCGGCTTCAAGAGCCAGAACGAGTTCGGCCAGCTCGCCAGCCAGATCAACCTGCTGATCCACCAGATGGGTGACGTGCTCAGGCAGCTCTCCCAGGCCTCGAACCAGCTCAACAGCGCCGCCCACGACAACCGCCACACCACCGAATCGGTGCGGGCGGATCTGGAGAAACAGCGCCAGGAGACCGCCTCGGTCGCCGCCGCCATGACCCAGATGGAGGCCTCGGTGCGGGAGGTGGCCCAGGCCGCCAACCAGACCCTGGAGCGGGTGATGGACGTGGAGAAGGCCTCCGAGATGGGTCGCAAGGTGATGGCAGGCAACATCACCACCACCCATCAGCTCGCGGGCAAGCTGCAGCAGACCGGCAAGGTGATCGGCGACGTGAGCGCCATGAGCGGCCAGATCGGCAACATCCTCGACGTCATCCGCGGCATCGCCGAGCAGACCAACCTGCTGGCCCTCAACGCCGCCATCGAGGCCGCCCGTGCCGGGGAGCAGGGTCGCGGCTTCGCCGTGGTGGCGGACGAGGTGCGCAACCTCGCCGGGCGCACCGCCCAGTCCACCAGCGAGATCCAGACCATGATCGAGAACCTGCAGCAGGGGGTCGCCCGGGCGGTCAACGTGATGCAGGAGTGCTCCCGCGAGATGGACAGCTGCGTGGATCAGAGCTCCCAGGCCAACAACGCCATGGAGGAGGTGCAGGGCATCGTGGTACTCATCAGCGACATGTCGAGCCAGATCGCCTCCGCCGCCGAGCAGCAGCAGGCCACCAGCGCGGACATCGCCACCAACCTCAACCGCATCTCCGACATCTCGGATCTCAACTACCAGGGGATAGAGCGGGTGGCCGAGACCAGCCAGCAGCTCGACTCCCTGGCCGAGCAGCAGGAGACCCTGGTGCAGCGCTTCCGGCTCAGCGCCTGAGGGGCGCAACACCCACAATGACAAGGCCCCGCAACAGCGGGGCCTTTTGTTCATCTGGACAACGCAGCGGGGATCAGGCGTAGGCGATGGCGCCCTTGCCGACCCCTTCATAGGCCACGATCTTCACGAACTTGTCCCCCACCTGCTTCTTCACCTCCCGGGCAATGTAGTGGGCCAGCAGTTCTATGGTGGTGTCGGTGTCGATCATCTCCACCTCCGCCGCCGGCATGGCGAGCTGGAACAGCCCCTGGGGCGCCACATACTTGAAGCCGACGTAGTGTTCGCCAGCCTCTTGCAGGATGGCCCTGGCCTGTTCGCTCAGCGCCAGCTCGGACAGGGCCACCCTGTCCTCTTCGGTGCCGAGGTAGATGTCGGCCCAGCGCTCGGCCCAGTTCAGCTCCAGCTCCTGGTCGCGCTCCCCGTCCACAGAAATCTCGATGGGGGAGCGGTGACCGTGGGCGATGCGCTGGCAGTTGCCGTCGTGCTTCTTGAGGCCGTGGCTGTAGTGGTAGAAGGCGCCCTCGATGGCCTCCTGGCGCAGGGTCAGGGTCAGATCCTTGATATTGCCCGGCAGCCGCTTGGCCAGCACCGCCAGCAGATAACGGGTCACCGACTCTTTATCCACCTGGGGCGCGGGAATGAAGGCAAAGCCCTGGGTCGGGCAACGCAGATGGATGGAGCGACCCGGGCGCAGCAGATCCACGGTGCACTCGTCGTTGTCCAGGGGCTGAACATGCACCAGGGGGCTCCCGGTCGGCACCAGCAGCTTGTGATCCACCTCGTCATCGATGATCGACTTGATGAGCTTCTTCACCCGCCCGAAATCCAGCAGCATGCTCATCTCGTTGAGCTCGCCGCTCATCTCGATGTCCACCAGCCAGCTCTCGCCCACCATGCCGCGGCGCTCGCACAAATAGCTGGAATCGATCACAGTCAAATCTCTAACAAATAACTTCATTACTCAGGCCTTGCTACAGAGAAAGTGCAGTTTGCGATATTATGACCCCGGATTATCGGCAAAGGAACTGGAACCCCCCATGAACAAATTGCTTATCAAGAATGCCACCCTGGTCAACGAAGGCCGCATCTATGCTTCCGACGTCCTGATCGAGGGGGAGCGGATCGCCCGCGTCGCCCCGGACATCAGCGCCCCCGATGCGGTGGTGATCGATGCGACCGGTCGTCACCTCATCCCCGGGATGATCGACGATCAGGTCCATTTCCGGGAGCCGGGCCTGACCCACAAGGGGACCATCGCCAGCGAATCCCGGGCCGCCGTGGCCGGTGGCACCACCAGCTTCATGGAAATGCCCAACGTCAATCCCCAGACCACCACCCTCGACGCCCTCGAAGCCAAATACCAGATCGCCGCCAACTCCGCCGCCGCCAACTACAGCTTCTATCTGGGTGCCACCAACGACAACCTGGAAGAGATCAAGAAGCTCGATCCCAAGCAGTCCTGCGGCATCAAGATCTTCATGGGGGCCTCCACCGGCAACATGCTGGTGGACAACCAGGAGACCCTGGCGGCCATCTTCCGCGAGAGCCCGGTGATGATCGTCACCCACTGCGAGGACACCCCCACTATCAAGGTGCTGGAAGACGAAGCTCGCGCCAAGTGGGGCGAGGACGTGCCCATGCGCGAGCACGGCCGCATCCGCAGCGCCGACGCCTGCTACAAGTCCTCCAGCCTCGCGGTCTCCCTGGCCAAGCAGTACGGCGCCAAGCTGCACGTGCTGCACCTGACCACGGCGAAAGAGCTCTCGCTCTTTACCGCCACCCCGGACCTGAAGGATCTCAAGGACAAGAACATCACCGCCGAAGTCTGCGTACACCACCTCTTCTTCAACGAGGCGGACTACGACACCCTGGGCAGCCAGATCAAGTGCAACCCGGCGGTGAAGAGTGCGGCCGACCAGCACGCCCTGCTGGATGCGGTACGCAACGACGTGCTCGACATCATCGCCACCGACCACGCCCCCCACACCTGGGAAGAGAAGCAGAACAGCTACTTCAAGGCGCCCTCCGGCGTGCCCCTGGTGCAGCACTCCCTGCAGGCGCTGCTGGAGCTCTACCACAACGGCGTCTTCTCGCTGGAGACCATCGTCAAGAAGACCTCCCACGCGGTGGCCGAGCGCTTCCAGGTGCAGGATCGCGGCTACATCCGGGAGGGCTACTTCGCGGATCTGGTGCTGCTGGATCTCGGCAAGCCCTACGTGGTCACCGACAGCAACCTGCTCTACCTGTGCGGCTGGTCCCCGTTCAACGGCTACCGCTTCCAGAGCACCATAGAGATGACCCTGGTGAACGGCCAGATCGCCTGGCAGAACGGCCAGGTCACCGACAAGGTGTTGGGCAAGCGGTTGACCTTCAATCGCTGATATGTGTGATGAGCGCTTCCAGCGCGCCCTGATTGAGATGACCCTGGTGTACGGTCAAGTCGCCTGGCAGAACGGCCAGGTCACCGACAAGGTGCTTGGCAAGCGACTGACCTTTAACCGCTGACCAGTCTTCGCTGATGCCAAACGGCCACCCATCGGGTGGCCGTCATTTTTGGCCGACAAGCCGGGAAAACAGCGCAACCCCGGGTGATTGGTCGCACTTTGATCCGAAGTTGCTCGCAAAGCAGGCAAACGATCTCGAACCTGAATTTCCCCTGTTGACAGGGTCGGGGCATCTCCATAAACTCCCTCCCCGTCAGCCGAGCTGACTCCGTCGGTGTGTAGCGCAGCCAGGTAGCGCATCTGCATGGGGTGTAGAGGGTCGGAGGTTCGAATCCTCTCACACCGACCAAATTCCCCGAGAAAGGCCTTGTCAGACGACAAGGCCTTTTCTTTTTGCGCCGCTGCGCCCCTCATTGTCTCCCCATGTCCATTGTGCTGTAGTGGTGCTCTGTCTTCTGCCCGGATCCCTCAGATGCCGCTCCCCCGCTCTCCCCTCCCTGGTCTTCTCCTGTGCGGCCTGCTGCTCGGCCAGCTCGCGGGCTGCGCCACCCCCTACGACAGCGAAAAATCCTTCTGGAACGGCCAGACCGGTTTCTCCCAGACCCGGCTCGGGCCTACCCAGTGGCAACTGGAGTTTGTCGGCAACGAGCTGGTGGACAGGGAGACGGCGCGCAAATACGTGCTCAAGCGGGCCGGGGAGATGGCGCTGGCACAGGGGTACGCCTGGGTGCTGGTGCAGACGCTGACCCTGTCGCGGGATGCGGTCAGGGTCACGCCAGCGCGCCCCCGATTCGGCTTCGACGAATACGAGCCCGATACCTTCATGGACGAGATGCACGTGGAGCATCGCACCTCGGCACTGCTGACCTTCACCCTGGAAAACCGCCCATCGGGCGACCAGAGCCTGGAAGCTGTTTATATTGCAAAGATTAAAATAAACAGCGATTAATATAATTAATTAACAAGATTTACATCACATACCACTAATAACCACATAAGGTTCTGCCATAAGTTGCTGGATTTCCCCTTCGCGATTAGGCATGCTCCAGCACACCGGCTGTCTGGATTCCACGGCCCGGATCACAAAAAAGGACTGAGGTGGCACCCTGCCTACCTGTACAGCACTGCACATATCGAGACTGGGACTCCCCCATGAAAATGAATAAATTGACCGTTGCCATCCTCATCGCGATGATGCTTGGCATTGTTACCGGGCAAGGCTATCGCCTGTTTGCCCCTGCAGAGGCCGCCGGCTTTGCCAGCGACATCACCCTGCTGACCGACATCTTCCTGCGCCTGATCAAGATGATCATCGCCCCCCTGGTGTTCACCACCCTGGTGGTCGGCATCGCCAAGATGGGCGACACCCGCACCGTGGGCCGCATCGGCGTCAAGACCCTGGGCTGGTTCATGCTCGCCTCCCTGATGTCCCTGACCCTGGGTCTGGTGATGGTCCACCTGATGCAACCCGGGGTGGGGCTCTCCCTCTCCCTGCCCGATGACGGCGCCAGCTCCGGCGTGACCGCAGCCGCCATTTCCCTCAAGGACTTCGTGACCCACGCCATTCCCAAGAGCGTGGTCGAGGCCATGGCCACCAACGAGATCCTGCAGATCGTGGTGTTCTCCCTCTTCTTCGGCCTGGCCGCCGCCGCCCTGGGGGATGCCGCCAAGCCCGTGGTCATGCTGATGGCCAGCGGCGCCGAGATCATGCTGAAGGTGACCGGCTATGTGATGAACTTCGCCCCCTTCGCCGTGTTCGGCGCCATTGCCGCCATGGTGGCCAAGGAGGGGCTCGGCATCCTCGCCACCTACGGCAGCTTCATGGCCCAGTTCTACCTGGCCCTGGCCTGCCTCTGGCTGCTGCTCATCGTCATGGGCAGCCTCTTCATCCGTCGCCGCATCCTGACCCTGCTGGCCATGATCCGCGAGCCCATCCTGCTCGCCTTCTCCACCGCCAGCTCCGAGGCCGCCTACCCCAAGACCCTGGACAGGCTGGAGAAGTTCGGTTGTGACAAGCGCATCGCCAGCTTCGTGCTGCCCATGGGCTACTCCTTCAACCTGGACGGCTCCATGATGTACTGCACCTTCGCGGTCATGTTCATCGCCCAGGCCTATGGCATCGAGCTCAGCACCGCCCAGCAGATCACCATGCTGCTGCTGCTGATGGTCACCTCCAAGGGGATGGCTGGCGTACCGCGCGCCTCCCTGGTGGTCATCGCCGCCACCCTCAACCAGTTCCAGATCCCGGAGGCCGGCATCCTGCTGCTGCTCGGCATCGATCACTTCCTGGACATGGGCCGCTCCGCCACCAACGTGCTGGGCAACGCCATCGCCGCCAGCGTGGTGGCCAAGAGCGAGGACAGCCTGGGGGACAGCGAACCCCTCGGCCAGGTCGACACAGCCAAGGCCTGATCCCGACCCGCGCTCTCGATACGGCCCGCCTCTGCGGGCCGTTTCTTTATGTGCAATCGGCCAGGAGCCCCCTCAACACCAGCGCCGCACCCGCCGGCAGTAATCGGCATAGGCATCGCCGAAGCGCCTGTGCAGCGCCCGCTCTTCCGCCAGGATTTGAAAGCGGGTGAGCCAGCCCCACAGCAGCAGCGGCCCGAGCCACACCATCATGCCCCCCAGATAGCAGGCCAGCGCCATGGTCCAGCAGAGCAGCCCCAGGTACATGGGGTTGCGGCTGATGCGATAGACGCCCCGGGTCACCAGCACCCGGCTCTGATCCAGGCGGATGGGGTGGACGCTGGTCCCCTGGCGCCAGAAGTGCAGGAGTGCCCCGCCTCCCAGCAAGGCTCCCGCCAGCAGCAGGGCTGCGGCCGGCAGGAGCAGGGGCTCTGCCCCCCTCGCCTCTCCCCGCCCCAGCCACATGACAAGGGCGATGACCACAAACAGCAGCAAAGGTGGGATCCGCACCACTAAACGCATATTTTATTCCTGCAGCATGTGCCACGAATGACGCCATTAAGATACACTCTCGCCGCTGGCACCTTGGGAAAAATGGATAAATATCATCCACATACGAATAAATTACCAAGATACCTACGCCCGCGTCCACACCAGGACGCGCCTCAACAGAGACAATAAGAAGGTAACATCCCATGCACAAGAAAACGCTGCTCGCGACCCTGATCTTCGGGCTGCTCGCCGGTCAGGCGGTCGCCGCCCCCTATCTGCCGCTCGCCAGCGACACCCGCAACGGCCAGGAGCAGACCGCCACCAACGCCTGGCTGGAAGTGGACCTGACCGCCTTCGAACACAACATCCAGACCCTCAAGGATCGCCTGGGTGACAAGGGGCCGCAGATCTGCGCCATCATGAAGGCGGACGCCTACGGCCACGGCATTGACCTGCTGGTCCCCTCCGTGGTCAAGGCGGGCATCCCCTGCATCGGCATCGCCAGCAATGAAGAGGCCCGGGTGGCCCGCGAGAAGGGCTTCGAAGGCCGGCTGATGCGGGTCCGTGCCGCCACCCCGGCCGAGGTGGAGCAGGCCCTGCCCTACAAGCTGGAAGAGCTGGTAGGCAGCCTGGCCAGCGCCCAGGGGATCGCCGACATCGCCCAGCGCCACCACACCACCATCCCGGTGCACATCGGTCTGAACTCCGCCGGCATGAGCCGCAACGGCATCGATCTGCGCCTGGCGGACTCCAAGGAAGATGCCCTGGCCATGCTCAAGCTCAAGGGGATCACCCCGGTCGGCATCATGACCCACTTCCCGGTGGAGGAGAAAGAGGACGTCAAGCTGGGGCTGGCCCAGTTCAAGCTGGACTACCAGTGGCTCATCGACGCGGGCAAGCTGGATCGCAGCAAGCTCACCATCCATGCCGCCAACTCCTTCGCCACCCTGGAAGTGCCGGAAGCCTACTTCGACATGGTGCGCCCGGGCGGCATCATCTATGGCGACACCATCCCCTCCTACACCGAGTACAAGAAGGTGATGGCGTTCAAGACCCAGGTCGCCTCGGTGAATCACTACCCGGCGGGCAACACCGTCGGCTATGACCGCACCTTCACCCTCAAGCGCGACTCCCTGCTCGCCAACTTGCCGCTCGGCTACTCCGACGGCTATCGCCGGGCGCTCAGCAACAAGGCCTATGTGCTGATCCAGGGCCAGAAGGTGCCTGTGGTGGGCAAGACCTCCATGAACACCATCATGGTGGACGTGACCGATCTCAAGGGGGTCAAGCCCGGTGACGAGGTGGTGCTGTTCGGCCGCCAGGGTGACGCCGAGGTGAAGCAGTCTGACCTGGAAGAGTACAACGGCGCCCTGCTGGCGGACATGTACACCGTCTGGGGCTACACCAACCCCAAGAAGATCACGCGCTGACCGCGGATCGGAAACAAGAAAGGGCTCCCGCGGGAGCCCTTTTCAGTGGTTTGGCCATCAAGCCGCTTTCACGCCCTCTTTCTTTCGAGTCACCCAGAGGCTGAGCCCCATGGACGCCAGCAGGATCAGCGCCACCACACCCAGCGCGATGCCGGTGGGTATCTTGAAGATGTCGAGCAGCAGCATCTTGACCCCGATGAACATCAGGATCAGCGCCAGGCCGTATTTGAGCAGGGCGAAGCGCTCCGCCACCCCGGCCAGCAGGAAGTACATGGCACGCAGGCCCATGATGGCGAAGATGTTGGAGGTCAGCACGATGAAGGGATCCGTGGTCACCGCGAAGATGGCCGGGATGCTGTCCACCGCAAAGATGAGATCGCTCACCTCCACCAGCACCAGGATGAGCAGCAGCGGGGTGGCGTAGCGCACGCCGTCGCGCCAGACGAAGAAGCTCTCCCCCTCCAGGGTCTCGGTCACCTTGAAGCGGCGGCGCATCCAGAGCAGCAGCGGGTTGTTGGCGAGATCCGGCTCCTTGTCGGCGGCCCACAGCATCTTGACCCCGGTCAGCAGCAGGAAGGCGCCGAACAGGTAGAGGATCCAGTGGAACTGCTCGATGAGCCAGCTGCCCGCAAACACCATGCCGGCCCGCATGACGATGGCGCCCAGCACACCGTAGAGCAGCACCCGGCGCTGCAGCTCGGCCGGAATGGCAAAGTAGCCGAACAGCATCAGCCAGACGAAGACGTTGTCCACCGCCAGCGCCTTCTCGATGAGGTAGCCGGTGAGGAACTCCAGCCCCTTCTCGTTGGCCACCTCGCGGCCCACGCTGTGATCCAGCCAGAGCCAGATGGCCAGGTTGAACAAGAGCGCCACGCTCACCCAGATGAGGGACCAGATCCCTGCCTCCTTGAGCGACACCTTGTGCGCCTTGCCGCCGCCGACGAAGCGTATGTCAATCCATAACAGGACCAGCACTATGCTGAAGAAACCGGTCCACATCCACCATTCACCCATTTTTCACTTCTCCCAAAACGACAAAACCCACGACCGAGAGGCGTGGGTTTGCGTTTGGAGCAGATACACCTTGCCTCTCGGCAAGGTCTCACTTACAGCAAGTTCAATTTGCTGCCCGGCTGCCGGGTGCACTGCAGGATATGGGTGCACCGTAATGACGACAAACCGGCGAGAAGTTACTCCCCTTGTGCGGCGGATAGTAACAGCCCGGGAAGATGGCGCCAAGAGGCATCTTCTGCCCCGGACAAAAAAACGGGGCGCCACCCGGGCGCCCCTCGTCATCCCATCTGTCTCAGAGCGGATCCACCTTGAGACAGGAAACCGCGTGGTCGAAGTTCCCCTCGAGCATGGGCCGGGTCTTGGCACACTCCGGGCCCGCCACCGGGCAGCGGGTGCGGAACACGCAGCCGGAGGGCGGGTTCATGGGGGACGGCAAGTCCCCTTCTAGGATCTGGATGGTCTTGCTGCGCTCCACGTCCGGATCCGGGATGGGCACCGCCGACATCAGGGCCTTGGTGTAGGGGTGCAGGGGGTTCGCAAAGATCTCCTTGCCGGTGCCGAGCTCCACAGCGTTGCCCAGGTACATGACCAGCACCCGATCCGAGATGTGTTTGACCACGGAGAGGTCGTGGGCGATGAAGATGAGGGAGAGCCCCATCTCCTTTTGCAGGGATTTCAGCAGGTTCACCACCTGAGCCTGGATGGAGACATCCAGCGCCGAGACCGGCTCGTCGCAGATGATCATCTTGGGTTCCAGGATCAGCGCCCGGGCGATGCCGATGCGCTGGCACTGGCCGCCGGAGAACTCGTGGGGGTAGCGGTTCACCAGGTTGGGCAGCAGGCCCACCTTGGTCATCATGGCGCGCACCTTCTCCTTCACCTCCTCCCTGGGGAGCTTGGGATAGAAGGTGATGAGGGGCTCGGCGATGATGTCGCCTATGGTCATGCGCGGGTTCAGGGAGGCCAGCGGGTCCTGGAAGATCATCTGGATCTCCTTGCGCTTCTCCCGCAGGGCGTTCTGCTCCAGCTTGGTCAGATCCTGCCCCAGCCACACCACCTTGCCGTCGGTGGCCGGCACCAGGCCGATGAGGGCGCGGGCGAAGGTGGACTTGCCACAGCCGGACTCCCCCACCACCCCCAGAGTTTCCCCCTCGTACAGGCGCAGGGTGACGCCATCCACCGCCTTCAGGGCGGAGGGCTTGGCCCAGGGCCAGGCCTTGTCACTCTTGATGCTGAAGTGAACCTTGAGGTCGGACACTTCCAGCAGCAGTTTCTTGTCAGTACCCATTTAGTTCACTCCCTTGATCATGGCATCCGATACCCAGTGGCAGGCCCGCTCCCGACCGTCGCCGAAGGGGGTCAGGACGGGAGACTGCTGGCCGCAAATCTCGTGGGCCCGGTGGCAGCGCTCCTGGAAGGGGCAGCCGGTGGGCAGACGCAGCAGGTTGGGCGGATTGCCCGGGATGGTGGGCAGCACTTCCCCTTCCGTATCGAGGCGGGGAATGGCGCGCAGCAGCCCTTCGGTATAGGGGTGGCTCGGGCGATAGAAGATGTCGTTCACCCTGCCGTATTCCATGGTGCGGCCCGCATACATCACCAGCACCTTGTCACAGATGCCGGCCACGACACCGAGGTCGTGGGTGATCATGATGATGGCGGTGTTGAACTCGCGCTTGAGCTCGTTCATCAGGGTCATGATCTGGGCCTGCACCGTCACGTCCAGGGCCGTGGTCGGCTCGTCGGCGATGAGCAGCTGCGGCCGGCACAGCAATGCCATGGCGATCATCACCCGCTGGCGCATGCCGCCGGAGAACTCGTGGGGGTACATGTTCATCCGCTTGCGCGACTCGGGGATCTTCACCGCGTCCAGCATGCGCACCGACTCCTCGAAGGCGGCGGCCTTGGTCATCCCCTTGTGCAGCATCAGCACTTCCATCAGCTGATCCTTCACCTTCATGTAGGGGTTGAGAGAGGTCATGGGGTCCTGGAAGATCATGGCGATCTTCTCGGAGCGGATGCGGTTGAGCTTGGATTCCGGCAGGTTGAGGATCTCCTCCCCCTGGAACCTGGCCGAGCCGGTGATGACGCCGTTCTTGGCGAGCAGCCCCATGATGGCGAACGCGGTCTGGGACTTGCCCGAACCGGACTCCCCGACGATCCCCAGGGTTTCGCCGGCAGAGAGGGAGAAGTTGAGGTCGTTGACGGCCACCACATTGCCGTCCGGGGTCTTGAATTCGACCCGCAGATCTTTCACATCCAGTAATTTCATATCAGCACTCCTTATCGCGCTGTCGTGATGCCGGCCTGCCCATCCCGAACGCAGCGCGTCCCTGAACGGGTCTTACGGCCCCTTGGCGTCTTGCCTGTTCCTTGCTGTCAGCGATCCTTTGGATCCAGGGCATCACGCAGACCATCCCCGAGGAAGTTGAAGCAGAACAGGGTCACCACCATGAAACCGGCGGGGAACAGGAGTTGCCAGATGGCCACTTCCATCGACTTGGAGCCTTCATCCAGCAGGGCGCCCCAGCTGGTCATGGGCTCTTGCACCCCCAGCCCCAGGAAGCTCAGGAAGGATTCGAACATGATCATCCCCGGCACCAGCAGGGTGGCGTAGACCGCCACTATGCCGAGCACGTTCGGCACGATATGGCGGGTGATGATCTTCCACTTGGAGACGCCGCAGACGTGGGCCGCCTCGATGAACTCCTTGCTCTTGAGGCTCAGGGTCTGGCCGCGCACGATCCGCGCCATGTCGAGCCAGCTCACCGCGCCGATGGCGAGGAAGATGAGGGCCAGATTGCGACCGAAGAAGGTCACCAGCATGATCACGAAGAACATGAAGGGGAAGGCGTTGAGGATCTCCAGCACCCGCATCATCAGGCTGTCGACCCGGCCGCCGATGAAGCCGGAGGCGGCGCCATACAGGGTGCCGATGATGACGGCCACCAGGGCCCCCATGATACCGACCATCAGGGAGATGCGCCCGCCGAGCAGGGTACGCACGAAAAGATCCCGACCCAGGCTGTCGGTACCGAACCAGTGACCCGTCTCCATGTCAGGAGCGGTCTGCATGGCGCCCCAGTCCGGATCGTCGAAGGTGTACTGGGACAGGTGGGGCCCGACGATCACCGCCAGACCTATGATGGTCAGGATGATGAGGCTGGTCAGGGCCGCCTTGTTGCGCAGGAAACGGCGACGGGCATCCTTCCACAGGGAGCGTCCTTCCACCACTTCCACTTTCTGGGCGAACGCCTCGACGGCTTCGCGCTTTTCAGTTGTGACTACCATGATGAACTCCCGGCTTAGTAACGGATCTTGGGATCGATGACGGCATAGAGGATATCGACCACGGCGTTAAAGGTGATGGTGAGGGCGCCGACCAGAATGGTCAGGCCGAGTACCATGGAGTAATCACGGTTCAGCGCTCCGTTGACGAACAGCTGGCCAATCCCCGGCAGGCCGAAGATGGTCTCGATCACCACGGAGCCGGTGATGATGCCCACGAAGGCCGGACCCAGGTAAGAGACCACAGGCAGCATGGCCGGGCGCAGCGCGTGCTTGAGGATGATGTGGCGCAGGGGCAGCCCCTTGGCGCGGGCGGTACGGATGAAGTTGGAGTTCATGGTCTCGATCATGCTGCCGCGCATGATGCGGGAGATGGCCGAGATGTAGTACATCATCATGCCGAACACCGGCAGCACCATGAACTGGGCGCCCCCCCCCTGCCAGCCCCCCGCCGGGAACCAGCCGAGATAGATGCTGAAGAAGAGCACCAGCAGCGGTGCCAATACGAAGCCCGGGATCACCACCCCGGCCATGGCCGACGACATCAGCAGATAGTCGATGAGGGTGTTCTGCTTGAGCGCCGCTATGGTGCCGAAGGTGACCCCCAGGGTCACCGCCAGCAGGAAGGCGACCGAGCCAATCTTGGCGGAAACGGGCAGCGCCTGGCTCACCAGATCGTTGACGGTGAAGTCCTTGTACTTGAAGGAGGGCCCCAGATCTCCCTGGACCAGGTTGCCCAGATAGGTGAGGTATTGCATGCCGATGGGCTTGTCCAGGCCATATTTGGCCTCGATGTTGGCCAGGACTTCCGGCGGCAGGGCGCGTTCGCTGGTGAAGGGGTTGCCCGGGGCGAATCGCATCATGAAGAAGGAGACGGTGATCAAGACCAGCAGAGTCGGGATCGCTTCCAATAGACGTTTAAGGATGAATTTCAACATAGACATTTCCTGTCCTGTACTGCTTCCAAAGGGTCGCGGTTGTAATAAAGGCCCGCCGTCTGGCGGGCCCTGCTTGTTATGCGACTTGTTTCTTTACTCAGTGAGCAACGATGTACATGTCTTTGCTGTAGATGTTGTCCAGCGGGTTGGCCGGGTAGCCGCCCACGTAGGGCTTGACCATGCGGGAGGTCACGTACTGATAGATGGGGGCGATCGGCATGTCCTTGGCCAGGATCTCTTCGGCCTGGACATAGAGCTTGTTGCGCGCATCGGCATCCACCTGGTTGCGGGACTCGCTCATCAGCTTATCGAAGGCGGGGTTGGAGTACTTGCCGTCGTTGTTGCCGTGGGTGGTCTGCATCAGATCCAGCATGGAGGAGGCTTCGTTGTAGTCCGCAATCCAGCCGGCGCGGCCCACGTCGAAGTTACCCTGCTTCTTGGTCTCCAGGTAGGTCTTCCACTCCTGGTTCACCAGGCTCACCTGCACGCCGAGCTTCTTCCACATGGAGGCGACGGCCACGGCCACCTTCTTGTGGTTGTCGTCGGTGTTGTAGAGCAGCTCGAACTTGAGCGGCTTGCCCGGGCCGTAACCGGCTTCGGTCAGCAGCTCCTTCGCCTTGGCGTCGCGCTCCGCCTGGGTCAGCTTGGACCAGGCCGGCGCCACCGGCTTGAAGCCGTCCACGAAGTCGGGCACCAGGGTGTAGCCCGGGGTTTCGCCCTTGCCCATCACCTTGTCGGCGATCACGTTGCGATCGATGGCGTAGGAGAGCGCGGTACGCACCCGCACGTCGTCAAACGGCTTGTGCTTGAAGTTGTACTGGTAGTAGTAGGTGCCCACATAGCCGCTCACCTTCACCTCGTCCGGCAGATCCTTCTTCATCTGCTTGAAGCGCTCGATGGGCATGTTGTAGGTGAGATCCACTTCGCCGGCCAGATAGCGGTTCAGCTCGGCGTTGGTGGACTGGATCGGCAGATAGGTCACCTTCTCGATGACGGTCTTGCCGTTGTTCCAGTAGCTGGGGTTGCGCACCACGTCGACGCGCTCGTTGACCACCCAGTCCTTCAGCACGTAGGCGCCGTTGGACACCATGTTGCCGGGCTGGGTCCACTTGTCACCAAACTTCTCGATGACCTTCTTCGGGACCGGATAGGTGGTGGTGTGGGAAAGCATGCTGACGAAGTAAGGCACCGCCTTCTCCAGCTGCACCTCGAAGGTGTGATCGTCCACCGCCTTCACACCCAGGGTGTCGGACGGCTTCTTGCCAGCGATGATGTCGGTGGCGTTGACGATGGTCGGGATCTCCATGTACCAGGAGTAGGGAGAGGCCGTCTTGGGATCCACCGCGCGCTTGAAGGCAAATTCGAAATCGTGGGCGGTGACGGGATCGCCGTTGGACCACTTGGCATCCTTGCGCAGGTGGAACACGTAGTGTTTGTTGTCCTTGGTTTCCCAGGACTCGGCGACGCCGGGCAGGGTCTCACCCTTGGGGCCGGAGGTGACGAGACCCTCGAACAGGTCGCGCAGGATATTGGATTCTACCGTTCCCTCGGTCTTGTGCGGATCCAGGGTGGCAGGTTCGGAGCCATTGCCCTTCACCAGGGTTTGCTCGGGAGCCAGCTTGGTACCGGCGGGGACATCGGCGGCCTGGGCCAGGGTGGCGCCACCAAAGAGTGCGGTCAATAAAAGGGTATTAATAATTGTTTTTCTATGAGTCATTTCCATACTCCAACAAGAACATTCCATGCATTTGTTATCCACGAGACAAACACCTCGCTGCCCGCATAATTCCCTGACAATTCTGATAATGCAATAGATATCATCAGTGCGGGACCACTTTAATGGTCAAAAAAACAGCCTTAAACCATTTATTCAGCATTTAAATATCGCGCGGCGGTTATTTTTCATACAGAGCCGCTCGATTCTAGGAAATGACCAACAAAAAAGAAACAATAAAAAGCCGGTCACAGGGACCGGCTCCGACAAAACAGACCTGGCTCACATCAGGCCGGGGAAGACTCCCTTGATGCCGGCTACTATGATCTCGATGCCGAGGGACATCATGATGAGACCCATGATACGGGTGACCACGTTGATGCCGGTGTTGCCCATCAGCTTGAACAGCAGGGGGGCGGCGCGGAAGATGAGCCAGGAGCAGCAGGCGAACGCCACCACCACCAGGAACATGCCGGCCAGCTGGGGCAGGGTCTTCTGGCTGGCATAGACGATGGAGGACGAGATGGCACCTGGCCCGGCCATCAGGGGCAGCGCCAGGGGCACCACGGCGATGGATTCGCGCGCGGCCAGCTCCCCCTTCTCCTGCTTGTTGTGCTTCACCTCGCCGAGCTTGCCCTGCAGCATGGACCAGGCGATCAGGGTGATGAGCGAGCCCCCCGCTATACGAAAGGAGGCCAGCGAGATGCCGAAGCCGTCGAGGATCAACTGCCCCATGCACATGGAGACCATCAGGATGATCATCACGGCGATGTGGGCCGTCGTATTGGTCTTCCTGCGCTCCTCCGGCTGCATGTGACCCGTCAGACTGACAAAGACCGGCAACAGACCCAGCGGGTTGATGATCGCAAAGAGGCCGACGAAGAATTTCAGGTATAAAGAGAAGTCAATTGCTGCCATAGGCGCCATCCAGAACCAAGCCGGGCCACTGAGGGCCATCCCCATCAAACTGCGCGTAAATTTACACCAGGACTTTTCCCTTCTCCAATCAAATAATCTCACCCTTACCGGGGCTTTTTAGTTAGTTCCTCTAATGTATCGACGAAATTCAACATATCGAGTTGTTAAGCAATATGGTCAATATTTAACGGCATGATACAACCCGTCGGCATTTTATTCTGCTCATCTCTCTCATCACGATATTGATACTCCACAAACGGCCATACCGCTGGCCGGATATCGGCATACCCCGGCGCCTCCTGCACAGTGGCTATCCGCCCGCGCCACGGCCAGCGACCGCCCTCTTCTGCCATCATAGGCCCATCATTGCCTGTGCCGTCGCCTCACCTTCAGCATCTTGTGCGCCGGGTGCGGCAACTGGATGAAAGTAACAAGCCGCTTTTTCAACAAACTTGAAACGCATGCCCCACTTCCAGCGTGGCCGTGTCACCATGACACTCCCCCTTGTCTGTTCCCGCGCCACCCGAAAAGGAGGGAGGACAGGGGCAAGGACCCGAACCCGGACGCAAAAATCCTTGCCTCTCTTGCAGTTAGCACTCTAGGCGCACGCAACAGGTTAGCAACATTCGGTCAGTCTGGCGGGTGAAACAAAATTTCTTTTGTTCTTTTGTTACATATGATCCAGATCAATCTTTTCTGACACATCCCGGCCCTATAATCGAGTCAGAAAGCAGTTTACTAAGGCATGTAAATACCCCGTTGTGGTGATTCTCTCCTTGACAGGGCGACTATAATTGCCGGGCATTGCCAAGGTCTTACTAAACAGTTTTCAAATCATCAGGAGATAAACATGGCAGTAACCAATTTGGCTGAACTGGATGCACTGGTTGCCCGCGTCAAGGAAGCCCAGCGTGAATTCGCCAGCTTCTCGCAAGAGCAGGTAGACAAGGTCTTCCGCGCCGCCGCACTGGCCGCCAGCAACGCCCGTATCCCCCTGGCCCAGATGGCCGTTGCCGAATCCGGCATGGGTATCATCGAAGACAAGGTCATCAAGAACCACTTCGCCTCCGAATACATCTACAACGCCTACAAAGATGAGAAGACCTGCGGCATCCTCAGTGAAGATGACGAGATGGGCACCATCACCATCGCCGAGCCGGTAGGCATCATCTGCGGTATAGTACCGACCACCAACCCGACTTCCACCGCGATCTTCAAGGCTCTCATCTCCCTGAAGACCCGCAACGCCATCATCTTCTCCCCGCACCCCCGCGCCAAGAACTCCACCAATACCGCAGCCAAGCTGGTACTGGATGCAGCCGTGGCCGCCGGTGCGCCGAAAGACATCATCGGCTGGATCGACCAACCCTCCGTCGAGCTCTCCAACGCCCTGATGCGCCACAACGACATCAACCTGATCCTGGCCACCGGTGGTCCTGGCATGGTGAAGGCCGCCTACTCCTCCGGCAAGCCCGCCATCGGCGTGGGTGCGGGCAACGTGCCCATCGTCATCGACGAGACCGCCGATATCAAGCGTGCCGTCGCCTCCATCCTGATGTCCAAGACCTTCGACAACGGTGTGGTCTGTGCCTCCGAGCAGGCGGTCATCGTGGTCGACTCCATCTACAACCAGGTCAAGGAGCGCTTCGCGACTCACGCCGGTTACATCCTGTCCAAGGATGAAGCCGACAAGGTGCGTAAAGTACTGCTGATCAACGGCGCGCTGAACGCCGACATCGTGGGCCAGCCTGCCACCAAGATCGCCGCCATGGCCGGCGTGACCGTCCCCCCCACCACCAAGATCCTCATCGGTGAAGGTCTGGAGCTGTGTGCCGAGGACGAGTTCGCTCACGAGAAGCTCTCCCCGACCCTGGGTATGTTCCGCGCCAAGAACTTCGAAGAAGCCGTCGAGATGGCCTGTGACATGGTCAACATCGGTGGTATCGGCCACACCTCCGGTCTGTACACCGACCAGGATCGCAACGCCGACCGCATCAAGTACTTCGGCGACAAGATGAAGACCGCCCGTATCCTCATCAACACCCCCTCCACCCAGGGTGGTATCGGTGACCTGTACAACTTCGCGCTGGCCCCGTCCCTGACCCTGGGTTGCGGCTCCTGGAGTGGTAACTCCATCTCCGAGAACGTCGGTCCCAAGCACCTGATCAACAAGAAGACAGTCGCAAAACGGGCAGAAAATATGCTGTGGCACAAACTTCCGAAATCCATCTACTTCCGTCGTGGCTCCCTGCCGATCGCCCTGGGCGACCTGGAAGGCAAGAAGCGTGCAATGGTGGTGACCGACCGCTTCCTGTTCAACAACGGCTATGCCGATGAAGTGGTCCGCCTGCTCAAGAAAATGAACATGGAAGTGGAGATCTTCTACGAAGTGGAAGCCGACCCCACCCTGTCCGTGGTACGCAAGGGCGCCGAGATGGCGAACTCCTTCAAGCCGGACGTGATCGTCGCCCTGGGTGGTGGTTCCCCCATGGATGCCGCCAAGATCATGTGGGTCATGTACGAGCACCCGGACACCGCGTTCGAAGACCTGGCCATGCGCTTCATGGACATCCGCAAGCGTATCTACAAGTTCCCGAAAATGGGCGTGAAGGCCGAACTGGTCTGCATCACCACCACTTCCGGTACAGGTTCTGAAGTGACCCCGTTTGCGGTCGTGACCGACGACGCCACCGGCATGAAGTACCCGCTGGCCGACTACGAGCTGACCCCGAACATGGCCATCGTGGATGCCAACCTGGTCATGGGCATGCCCAGATCCCTGTGTGCCTTCGGCGGTATCGACGCCGTGACCCACGCCATGGAAGCCTATGTCTCCGTGCTGGCCAACGAGTACTCCGACGGTCAGGCGCTGCAAGCCCTGAAACTGCTGAAGGAATACCTGCCCTCCAGCTACCTGAACGGCGCCAACGACCCGGTTGCCCGCGAGAAAGTGCACAACGCCGCCACCATCGCCGGTATCGCGTTTGCCAACGCCTTCCTGGGCGTGTGTCACTCCATGGCCCACAAGCTGGGTGCAGAGTTCCACATTCCCCACGGTCTGGCCAACGCCCTGCTGATCAGCAACGTCATCCGCTACAACGCGAACGACAACCCGACCAAGCAGACCGCGTTCTCCCAGTACGACCGTCCGCAGGCTCGCCGTCGCTACGCCGAAGTCGCTGACCACCTGGGTCTGACCTCAGCCGGTGACCGCACCGCGGCCAAGATCGAGAAGCTGCTGGCCTGGCTGGACGAGCTGAAAGCCACCCTGGGCATCCCGGCCTCCATCCGTGAAGCCGGTGTGAACGAGGCGGACTTCCTGGCCAAGGTTGACCAGCTGGCCCTGGAAGCCTTCGATGACCAGTGCACCGGCGCCAACCCACGCTACCCGCTGATCACCGAGCTCAAAGCCATCCTGATGGACACCTACTACGGTCGTCCCTTCGTCGAGGAAGCTCAGGTAGCGACCAAGGTTGAAGCCAAGGTCGAGGCCAAGGTAGACAGCAAGAAGAAATCCAAGGCCTGATAATCGGCCAGGATGACAAAGCCCGCGCAGTTGCGCGGGCTTTTTATTTGTCTATCTGCTTAATTTTGCTAGCTTGTTGGTAGGCAAACACGACACAAGAGCTAGCATATGGCGCTGATCCAGGCCTCCATCGAGCAGTTGAGAGTCGGCCACTACATCCATCTTCCCACGGGATGGACCAGTCACCCTTTCCTGTTCAACGCCTTCAAGATCCGCGACCAGCAGCAGCTGGAGATCCTCCGCCACCTCGAACTCACCCTGCTGATGGTGGATCCCGACAAGAGCGATCTGCCCGTCACCCCCCTGCTGAGTGCCGAACCGGCCACCGCACCCGGGCCGGACATGGTGCAACACGCCCCCTTGACCCCCATGACCCCCACCTTCGACGAGAAGGCATTCAGACGCTCCCTGCGCGCCGCCGACAAGGCCTTTGGCCAATCCCTGTCGGATCTGCGCGATGCACTCGGCGCCCTCAACCTCAAGCCCGACGAAGGCCTGGCCAATACCGCCCAGCTAGTGCGCAACACCGCCGCCCGTCTGGCAGAGCATCAGGGGCCGCTCGGTCTGCACCTCATCCGCAGCCAGCACACGGATACCCTGCTGCAGCACAGCCTGAGCGTGGCCTTCATCGCCATGCTGATGGCGCGAGAACTCGGCATGAACCCGGTCGAGATCGAGGAGGCGGGGCTGGCCGGCCTGCTGCACGACATCGGTGAGCTCAGGATCCCGAGCCAGATCACCCAGAAACGGGGCGAGCTCAACAAGGCAGAGCAGAACTTCCTCAACATGCATCCCCAGTACGGGCTGGAGATGCTCAACCAGTTGCAGGCCTTCGAGCCCAGGATCCGCGAGGTGGCCCATCTGCATCACGAGCGCCTCGATGGCAGCGGCTTTCCCCTCTGCCTTCAGGGCGACAGGATCCCTCCCCTCGCCCGCCTCATCGGCCTGGTGGATCACTACGACGAGTCCCTTCACCCCCGCAGCGGCCTACAGCCCGCGGGGCCGAGCCAGGTCATAGGCCAGCTCTTCAAGCTGTCACAGAAGAAGTTCGATCAGGATCTGGTCAGGTTGCTGATAAAGGTGCTCGGGGTCTATCCGCCCGGTTCCCTGGTGCGCCTCGACGACGACTCGGTGGCCCTGGTGCTGTCGACCGAGCCCACTCTGCCCCTCAAACCCAAGGTACAGCCCTACATCAAGGGGCAGCGCCCGGAGGGGGTGGCCATGATCGATCTGCGGGAAGATGCGCGAAGCATTGTGGCCACCCTCAGGCTGGAGGAGCTGGATGAGGGGCAGCGGGCCTTCTTCGGCCTGGGTCGGCGGGTCTGCTACTATTTCGCCTTCTGAGTTATCCCCAGAAGCTGGGGATAACTCATTGGACAAACCTGAATAATTGCTCAAGCCCCCTCGAAATCGTCCGCCATTGGCACCGGATAAAAAACGCCCAGCCGAAGGCCGGGCGGAGCATGCCACCTCCGTGTGGTGTATCCGGCGGATACATTCATGCTCTCTCCAGCAATACCAAGCGCTGGCAGATTACACAAATATCAATTTAACACTCTGATTTTATATGGTTTTATTTTTCCATTCTGGCAAACTGCCTCCGCAACAGGGGCGCGGCATGCACCAGGACGAGATCTGGCTCACAATACGCCAGGGTGACTCACGGGCTCGGCATGATTCTTGAAGAAGGTTTTTTATGCAGTTAGTTCTCTCCCTGCTCCAGCAGATGAGCGTCAGCCTGGTCATCGCCTACCTCTTTTCCAAGAGTCCGCTGCTGCGCCCCCTGGCCAACTACTCGGTCAGACTTCCCCACAAGGTGCTCATCTACCTCATCTTCTCCAGCTTCTGCATCCTGGGTACCTATGTGGGGCTGGACATCGACGACGCCATCGCCAATACCCGCGCCGTCGGCGCCGTGCTGGGCGGGCTGCTGGGGGGCCCGCTGGTGGGCTTCCTGGTGGGGCTGACCGGCGGCCTGCACCGCTATACCCTGGGGGGGTTCACCGATCTCGCCTGCGCCATCTCCACCACCTGCGAGGGGCTGCTGGGCGGGCTGGTGCACTGGCGGCTGATGCGGGCGGGCAAGATGGATGCGCTGTTCGAGCCGCGCATCGCCTTCTTCACCACCCTCTACGCCGAGATCATGCAGATGGTGATCATCCTGCTGGTGGCCACGCCATTCGATAAATCCCTGCTGCTGGTGCGCACCATCGCCACCCCCATGATCCTGGCCAACTCCTGCGGCGCCGCGCTCTTCATCAGCATGATCCGCGATCAGCAGCAGATGTACGAGAAGTTCTCCCGGGTCTTCTCCGCCAAGGCGCTCAATATCGCCAACCGCACCGTCGGCATCATGAGCCAGGGCTTCACCCCCGAGGCCAGCCACAAGATCGCCAGCATCATCCAGGAGGAAACTGGCGTCGGGGCCGTCGCCATCACGGATACCGACAAGATCCTCGCCTTCATCGGCATCGGCGAGGAGCACCACCAGCCTGGTACCCCCATCACCTCGGCCATCACCCTGCAGGCCATCGCCCGCAACAAGGTGCTGTTTGCCGACGGCAACAGCCAGCCTTACCGCTGCAGCATCTCCCCCCAGTGTCAGCTCGGCTCTGTGCTGGTGATCCCGTTGCAGGGGGATCAGGGGGTGATCGGCACCATCAAGCTCTACGAACCCAAGAAGCGGCTGTTTCTCAAGATCAACCACACCCTGGGGGAAGGGATCGCCAACCTGCTCTCCCAGCAGCTGCTGACCGGCCGGTTGGAGCAGCAGCAGCGGCTGCTGGTGCAGTCCGAGCTCAAGCTGGTGCAGGCCCAGATCAATCCCCACTTCCTGTTCAACACCCTCAACACCATCAGCGCCATCACCCGGCGCGAGCCCGAGCGGGCGCGCCAGCTGCTGCTGCACCTCTCCCTGTTCTTTCGCAAGAACCTCAAGCGCCAGAGCGGCCTAGCCACCCTGCAGGAGGAGCAGGAGCACTGCCAGTCCTATCTGGAGATCGAGCTGGCCCGCTTTGGCGACAGGCTGACGGTGCAAAACGAGATCCCGCCCGCCCTCGCCGGCCTCAAGCTGCCGAGCTTCACCCTGCAGCCTCTCATCGAGAATGCCATCAAGCACGGCATCTCCACCCTGCTGGAGCAGGGGCGCATTCGCCTCTACGCCGAGGAAACGGCGGAACAGGTCACCCTCCACGTGGAGGACAACGCTGGCACCTGGCAGGAGAAACCGGTCGGCGACGGCCTCGGCATGACCCTGGTGGACAGGCGCCTCAAGAGCGCCTTCGGCAACCGCTATGGCCTGAGCGTCAGCTGCGTGCCCGACTGCTGGACCCGGGTCTCCGTCACCCTGCCCAGGGAGGCGTCATGACCCGGCCCCCGCAACACACCATCTTTGCCCCCAGTCACCTAGGAGACCCCATGATCCGCACCCTGATCGTCGATGACGAGCTTTATGCCCGCGAGGAGCTGATGCAGCACCTGGCCGCCGAGCCCGATATCGAACTGCTGGGGGCGGCCGCCAACGCCATCGAGGCGCTGCCGCTTATTCAGCGGCTCAAGCCCGACGTGGTATTTCTCGACATCCAGATGCCCAAGCTGAGCGGCATGGAGCTGGTGGCCATGCTGGATCCCCTGCCCCGCATCGTCTTCGTCACCGCCTTCGACGACTACGCCATCCAGGCATTCGAGAAGAACGCCTTCGACTACCTGCTCAAGCCGGTGGAGCCGGCGCGCCTCGCCAAGACGCTTGGGCGACTCAGGCAGGACATCACCCCGCAACCGGTCGGAAACCTGGCCCCGACCATCCGCCATATCCCCGGCTACCTGCACAACCGGGTGCGGCTGCTGCCCATCGAACAGGTGGAGTACGCCTTCTCCGATCTCGGCGGGGTGCACGTCGCCAGCCGGGGCGAGCTGTTTCACACCCAGCTCACCCTCAAGTCCCTGGAGGAGAAGACCCCGCTGCTGCGCTGCCACCGCCAGTATCTCATCGCCCCCGAAGCCATCTTCGAGATCCGGCTGCTGGAGAACCAACTGGCGGAGATAGTGACACCGAGCGGTGCCCGGGTACCGGTCAGCCGCCGCTACCTGAAGGAACTGAAGGACGAACTGGGGCTGGAATAAGCCCCACGATGTGAGCCGGATCACGAGCACCGACCGCTCGGGTCGCCATATGACCGCTCATCTTCTTTACCTGCCGTTAACAGGGGCGCACATCTAGACTGGTCGCGCACACCCAACAATAACAAGGCAGGAGCGTAACAATGATCTGGTTCTTCCTCTGTGTCGGCTTGCTCGTAGCCGGCTACTTCCTCTACGGCAAATTCATCGAACGGATATTCGGCCCCAAACCCGAGCTGAAAACCCCCGCCATCACCATGGCGGACGGGGTGGACTATGTCCCCATGTCGGACAAGAAGGTCTATCTGGTGCAGCTGCTCAACATCGCCGGCGTCGGCCCCATCTTCGGTCCCATACTCGGTGCCCTCTACGGCCCGGTCGCCATGCTCTGGATCGTCTTCGGCTGCATCTTCGCCGGCGCGGTGCACGACTACTTCTCCGGCATGCTGTCGGTGCGCGCCAGGGGCGCCTCGGTGCCGACCGTGGTCGGCGAGCACCTCGGCAACGCCGCCAAGCACTTCATGAACCTGTTCGCCGTGGTGCTGCTGATGCTGGTGGGCGTAGTGTTCGTGCTGAGCCCGGCGGGCCTGCTCGCCAACCTCACCTCCACCGATCTGGTCTACTGGATTGCGGCCATCTTCGCCTACTACATCCTGGCCACCATAGTCCCCATCGACAAGATCATCGGTCGCTTCTACCCCATCTTCGGCGCTCTGCTGGTGTTCATGTCGGTCGGCCTCATCATCGGCCTCATGGTCTCGGGCAAGGGCTTCTACAACACAGGGATGGACTTCTCCAACCTGCACCCGACCGAACTGCCGCTCTGGCCGCTCTTGTTCATCACCATCGCCTGCGGCGCCGTGTCGGGCTTCCACGCCACCCAGTCGCCGCTGATGGCGCGCTGCATGCAGAACGAAAGCTCCGGCCGCTTCATCTTCTACGGCGCTATGATAGGGGAAGGCATCATCGCCCTCATCTGGTGCACCCTGGGTCTCTCCTTCTACGACAGCACCGAGGCGCTCAACGCCACCCTGGCGAGCGGTGGCCCCTCCGCCGTGGTACACGAGGTCTCCACCAGCCTGCTCGGCACCGTCGGCGGCATCCTGGCCATCCTCGGCGTGGTGATCCTGCCCATCACCTCGGGTGACACCGCGTTTCGCAGCGCCCGCCTCATCATCGCGGACTTCCTGAAGCTGACCCAGAAGCCCATGGCCAAGCGACTGCTGATCGCCATACCGATGTTCATCCTTGGTTTCATTATCTCCAAGGCCGAGTTCGGGGTGATCTGGCGCTACTTCGGCTGGGCCAACCAGACCACGGCCGTCATCATGCTGTGGGCCGCCGCCGCCTACCTCATCAAGGAGGGCAAGCTGCACTGGGTCTGCACCATTCCCGCCATCTTCATGACCGCCGTGGTGATCACCTACCTGGCCAACGCCCCCATCGGCTTTGGTCTCGCGATGAACGTCTCCACCCTCATCGGTCTGGTGAGCACCGCCCTCATCACCCTGGCCTTCCTGGTGAAGTTCAGACCCTCCCAGTTGCGGGAAGCCAAGGAGAGCTGAGTCGCGAGACTGACGCTGCCCCATGACAAGAGGCCCGGCATTGCTGCCGGGCCTCCTCTTTTTGGGGTCATGTCTTGGGTGGGGGCTCACTGCCGGCGGGAACCTCTGGAGGCTGCGCGGGCGACTGATACCAGTGATCCCTGGCCACCAGCACCGCCTGCTCCGGCTGGGCGATGAAGTTGGGGGACATGATCTGCACCCCGAACTCGTTGAAGACATCCTGGATATGACCGTGCAGCTCCGTCTTGACCACGGCGGGCAGCAGATCCCCCTTCATCCGCACCTGCAGCTCATATTCCACATACCAGTCCTGCAGGTTCAACTGCCGCACCAGGGGCGGTTCGTCCTGGTTGAGCAGGGTACAACGTCTGGCCGCCAGCTCCAGCATGGCGTGCACCTGACGCCAGGGGGCATCGTAGCCTATGGTCACCCTGGTCAGGAGCGCCACCCCCTTCTCCCCCGCCAGCCGCGTCAGGTTGACCACCTTGCCTCCCACCACCACCGCATTGGGCAGGGTGACCTCGTGATCCTGGCGCGTCACCAGCTTGGTGGAGAGGGCATTGAGCTCGCTCACCATCCCCTCCACCTCGCCAATCTGCACCAGATCCCCGGGCCTCAGCGCGCGGGAATAGATGAGCACCAGGCCGCTCATGGCGTGGTTCATGATGCCGGCCGACCCCAAGGTCACCATCAGACCGAAGAAGACGCTGATCCCCTTGAAGGCGTCGGAGTCGGCACCGGGCAGGTAGGGGTAGGCCACGGTCAGGGCAAACAGCCAGATCACCACGGAGAGCAAGCGCCGGGTCGCCCCTATGGTCTCCGCATGCACCCCCTGCACCCGCAACTGACCGCGCTCGATGCGATCGAAGAGGATGGCCAGCACCCGGATGAAGAAGCGGGTGATGAACACGATCAGCAGCACGGTCACCAGCCCCGGCATGGCGGCTATCATGCCCTCCAGCATGTCGCCGCACAGGGCGAACAGGGAATCCCCCAGCCGTTCGCTCCAGGCCCGGGTCTGGGGGAAGAGGCCAAGCACATAGGTGAGCCAGCCATAGGTGAGCATGAAGAGCAGCAACAGGGTCACCAGGCCAAGCAGGCGCACCTCCACGTTGCCCGCCACCTGGCGCCACTGGTGCGGGATCAACCCCTTCTGCTGCAGCAGGCGATTGGCGAGCCACCTTCTAATTCGTTTGTGGCCCCGCTGCAGCTGCCAGATGACGGCGAAGAAGAGCAGGCTGGCCGCCACCGCCTTGCCGCCTGCCTTGATCAGATAGGGGCGCGAGTGCAGTTCGAGGTACTTGAGGCGCACCTTGTCGAGCCGCCCCCGCACGCGCTCGCTCGCCTGCTCCAGGCTGAGTTCGTCTAGGGTCTCCAGATCTCCTTCCATCAGCACTAGGATCCGCTTGCCATTGACCAGAAACTCCCGGCTCTCCTGCCCTTGCCGGCGACCCTTGACCACAGTGATGGGATGGTTCAGATCCGCTGGGTCCAGGCGCTGGATCCGCTCATGGGTCAACCTCACCCGGGCCGCCCCGTCCAGGCTGCCGAAGGTCGCCTGCAACATGACGATGGGCTCATGGAGCAGGATCAGGGTCTGGGCCCTCTCCTGCTCGGTCGGTTCCATCCTGGGTTCTGCGGCCCTGGTGCTGCCGCTTTGCACGGCAACGAACAATAACAGTGCCACCCACCGGCGGCCCATCCTGCATCCCCTTTCCATCGCGTCTCCCGTCCTTTAGCCATGAGACAGACGAATCTCGTTCCCGTTTGATTTTACAGAAGGAAATGAAGGATGGGCGATAAATAGCCAACCGGTTAACCGGGCCTGTACCGGAATATCAACTCCCCGGTTGCACTCTTGCACTCAGCTAATATGCTGTCATCATGGCCGGATGCCTTGTCTAGACGAAACAAGGCATTACCTCGCGACTAAGATGGGAGAAATCGATGGTACTTGACTACATTGCCCTGGGAATACTGGTGTTTGTCGTCTTGGTCATGTTCTATGGCGTTATCGTCATTCACGATATTCCGTACGAGATTGCCAAGCATCGTCAGCACCCTCACCAGGACGCCATTCACGTGGCAGGCTGGGTCAGCCTGTTCACCCTGCATGTGCTCTGGCCCTTCCTCTGGATCTGGGCCACGATTTATCGCCCCGATCGCGGTTGGGGTTTCAATCAACGGCTGCAAAAAGACGAAGACGAGATCAGCGCGCTCAAGCAAGAGCTGGCCACACTGCAAGCCCGCATGACCACGCTCGAACAGACAGATAACAGATAAATAGGTGACCCTACATGGACCTGCTACTTATTCTCACCTATACGGCCCTCTGCGTAGGTATTTTCAAGATCTTCAAGATCCCGCTCAACAAGTGGAGTGTGCCCACGGCCGTGCTCGGGGGTGTCTTCATTATCGGGGCGCTCATCACGCTGATGAACTACAACCACCCCTATTCGGAGCTGGCCCGCAATTACTACGTCTCCACCCCCGTCGTTCCCTTGGTCAAGGGGCGGGTCACCGAGGTACCGGTCAAGGCCAACCAGCCGGTCAAGCAGGGTGATGTGCTGTTTCGCCTGGATGCTGTGCCCTTCCAGGAGAAAGTCGCCAGCCTGACGGCGCGGCTCGCCTCCAACAAGGATTTCCTCAAAGCCCTCGATGCCAGACTGCGCTCCGCCAGTCTGGACCGGGATCGCGCCCAGGAGCTGATGCGTCGCGGCATCGGCAAGCAGCGTGATCTCGACGTGACCCAGGCCAACGTGGACGACATCGTCGCCCAGATTGACCAACAGAAGGCGTCGCTGGATGACCTGAGCGCCCAGCTCAACATCGCCAAGTACGAGCTGGATCAGACCGTGGTCTATGCCCCGAGCGACGGCCATGTGGTGCAGCTGGCGCTGCGTCCCGGCATGATCGCCGCCCCCTTCATGTACCGTCCCGTGATGACCTTCATCCATGAAGATGAAAACGCCTACGTCGGCTGGTTCTGGCAAAACAGCATGCAGCGGCTGAAGGATGGCGATGAGGCCGAGGTGGTGCTGGACGGTATCCCCGGCCGGATCTTCAAGGCCAGGGTGCAGTCCGTGATCCCCGCCATGGCGCCGGGCAACATCCAGGCCCAGGCAGGGCTCATCGATCAAACCTCCGCCCAGGTACCGGGCCGCCTGCCCATCATCCTCGAGATCACCGATCCCGAGTGGGCGAAGTACCAGGTGATTGCCGGCTCCAGCGGCCAGGCCGCCATCTACACAGAGCACTTCCACCACGTGGCCATCATGCGCAAGATCCTGATGCGCATGGGCAGCTGGCTCAACTACCTGTTCCCCTTCCACTAAGCACTCGCCAGTGTCTGCGGGCCGGCATCATGCCGGCCCGTTTTCGTCTGGGGCACCGCCCCCTCCCCTCGCTGCATTTTCGCCGCAAGATCCCTATAATGGCGCCACCTTGCGCCACAACCGTTCCCCATGTTCGTTCTCAGACCCTATCAAACCGACGCCGTCAACGCCGTGATCCGCCACTTTCGCAAGCACCCGGATCCCGCCGTGGTGGTGCTGCCCACCGGCGCCGGCAAGAGCCTGGTGATCGCCGAGCTGGCGCGCAAGGCCCGTGGCCGGGTGCTGGTGCTGGCCCACGTCAAGGAGCTGGTGGAGCAGAACCACGCCAAGTACGAGGCCTGGGGGCTCAAGGCCGACATCTTCGCCGCCGGCCTCGCGCGCAAGGAGGCGAGCGCCCAGGTGGTGTTCGGCTCGGTGCAGTCGGTGGCACGCAATCTGGCCGCGTTTGACGGGGCCTTTTCCCTGCTCATCATCGACGAGTGTCATCGGGTTTCGCTCGATGACGACAGCCAGTACCATCAGGTGATCGCCCATCTCAAGACCGCCAATCCGGCCCTCAAGATCCTGGGTCTCACCGCCACCCCCTATCGTCTCGGCCTCGGCTGGATTTATCGGCGCCATTACCACGGCATGGTCAAGAGCCACGGGGAGCGGCTGTTCGGCGACTGCGTGTTCGAGCTGCCCCTGCGCTTCATGGTCAAAAACGGCTACCTGACGCCGCCGCGCCTGGTGGATGCCCCCATAGTCCACTACGACTTCAGCCGGCTGGTGCCGCGCGAGAACGGCCTGTTCAGTGAGTCGGAGCTCAACGGCGAGCTCAAACGCCAGGAGCGGGTCACCCCCCATATCCTGAGCCAGGTGCTGGAGTATGCCCGCGAGCGCCAGGGGGTGATGATCTTCGCCGCCACCGTCGAGCATGCCCGGGAAATCCACGGCCTGCTGGGCGCGCGCGGGGAACAGGCCGCCCTGATCACCGGAGAGACCCCGGGTCCGGAGCGCGATGCCCTGATCCATGCCTTCAAGGTCCGCGAGCTCAAGTTTCTGGTCAACGTGGCGGTGCTGACCACGGGGTTTGACGCCCCCCACGTGGATCTCATCGTGATGCTGAGGCCCACCGAGTCGGTGTCTCTCTATCAGCAGATCGTGGGGCGCGGCCTGCGCCTGTCGCCGGGCAAGATCGACTGTCTGGTGCTCGACTATGCCGGCAACAACTTCAACCTGTTTACCCCCGAGGTGGGGGAGCCCAGGCCCCACGCCGGCACCGAGCCGGTGCTGGTGCCCTGCCCCGCCTGCGGCTTTGCCAACACCTTCTGGGGCAAGACCGACGAGGATGGCAAGGTGATCGAGCACTACGGCCGTCGCTGTCAGGGACTGTTTGAAGATGACGAGGGCCATCGCGAGGAGTGTGACTACCGCTTTCGCGCCAAGATCTGCCCGGCTTGCGGGGCGGAGAACGATATCGCCGCCCGCCGCTGCCAGCACTGCGATCAGCTGCTGGTGGACCCTGACGACAAACTCAAGGAGGCGCTCAATCTCAAGGACTGCATGGTGATCCGCTGCGCCGGCCTGACGCTGAGTGCCGGGCGTGGCAAACAGGGGGAGCGGCTGGAGGTGACCTACCACGACGAGGACGGTCTCACCCTGAGCGAGTACTTCGGTTTTCACTCCGAGGGCGCGCGACGCTTGTTTCAACAGCGCTTTGTGCGTCATCATTGGCCCGCCCCGGGCCTGGAGCCCGAATTTGCCACCCTGGCGAGCGTACTGGCGTTGGAGCGCCAGTTTCGCCACCCCGATTTCGTCATCGCCCGCAAATCGGGCCGCTTCTGGCAGATAAAGGAGAAGATTTTTGATTATGACGGCCGCTACCGCACCGCCAACGCCTCGACGTAGCGGCAAGGGGTGACCGGCATCATGAATGGCTTCGTCACGGCCGAGCCCGCATCGGCTGGTGACACAAGGTTGAATGGTCAGGGCCGGCACCACTGCCGCGCCCCTTCGTCACGTTAGAGGATGTTATGCAGCGGCTGTTGATTGGTTTTTGTGCTCTCTTTTCCCTGGTGGCCCAGGCCACCCCGCTGACCCCGCCCAAGGGGGGCCAGTATGCCGTCATCGTCCAGGGCAACAACGGCATCGAGTTTTCCCGCAACGCGGACGACATG
Source organism: Aeromonas sp. FDAARGOS 1409 (assembly GCF_019048705.1). Lineage (NCBI taxonomy): Bacteria > Pseudomonadati > Pseudomonadota > Gammaproteobacteria > Aeromonadales > Aeromonadaceae > Aeromonas > Aeromonas sp. FDAARGOS 1409. Next base: position 2,974,082 of record NZ_CP077395.1, on the reverse strand, counting down.
ATAGCGCCCGCCTCCACCATGAAGGTGCTGACCGCCCTGGCGGCCCGCCTCGAGCTCGGCGCCGATTTTCGCTTCGCCACCGATATCCAGGCCCAGTCCGGCGCCAAGCAGGGGGATACCATCAACGGCGACATCTGGATCAACTTCGTGGGCGACCCCACCCTGTCGCGCATGGATCTGGTGGCCCTGTTCAAGCAGCTCGGGGTCTCCCGCATCCAGGGCAACGTCTACGTCAACACCGGCGCCTACAACGGCTATGAGCGCGGCAATGGCTGGTCCTGGGGGGATCAGACCCTCTGCTTCGCCGCCCCCGTCTCCTCCGTCATCATCGACAAGAACTGTGCCTATGGCACCGTCACCGCCACCCAGATCGGCAGACCGGCGGTGGGCAACGTGGCCACCGGCGTGCCCATCGGCATCGGCGCCGACAACGTGGAGGTGATGAGCTATGGCGACATGGCGCGCCAGTTCTGCGCCCTGGAAGTGGACATGGCCAAGGGCAACTTCTACGAGCTCAAGGGCTGCATCACCCCGAACAAGGAGCCACAGGGGCTGCGCTTCGCCATTCACGATGTGGAAGCCTGGGGCTGGGACAACATCCGCTGGGCCATGAACCGCGCCGGTATCCGCCACGACGGCCTGCTGCGGGTCACCCACCAGGCGCCGGTGGGCGCCGAAACCCTGGCCACCCACTACTCCGTCTCCCTGCCGGTGATGCTCGCCAAGATGCTGAAGAAGTCGGACAACCTCTACGCCGACACCTTCTTGAAGACGGTGGGCCGCCACTACTACAACAAGCCGGGCAGCTATCGCAGCGGCACCATGGCGGTGCGCGCCATCCTGACCAAGCACGGCATCGATCTGGGCAACGCCACCCTGGCCGACGGCTCCGGCCTCTCCGCCCACAATCTCATCAGCGCGCGCCAGATGCTGTCGGTGCTGAGCTTCATCCAGCAAAACGACGCCGAGCTCGACTTCATCAAGCTGCTGCCGAGCTCCCAGGTAGACGGCACCCTGGCTTGGCGGCGCAGCGTCACCGCCCCCATGATGAAGAACAAGGTGCACGCCAAGACGGGCACCATCACAGGCACGTCGAACCTAGCCGGCTTCATCGACACCGCAAGTGGTCAGCGCAAGGCCTTCGTGATGTTCCAGCGCGGCCTGTCGCAAGACCCCGCCACCCACGAGCGCTATCGCGCCAGCAAGGCCCCCTGGCCCTGGACCGTCTTCGAAAAAGGCGTGCTGGAGAGCATCTACCAGCAGCAGCCCATTCAGATCGCCGAGCAGTGATGAACGATATGGGTGGCCTTGCCAGCAAGGCTGCCCCATTCCCCGACCTTGGCGCGAGACAGGGGCTCTGGAGCCTTCATCAGCAATGGGCGCAATCGGGGTTGGCGAACGGACGCATCGCTATTTTCGGCTTTGACTGGCACGGCGGCGGGGCTATGCTGTGCCCAGCCTCGTCTCAATGGCCTTCTTCAACGGCCTGTTTAATGGAGAGAAAAGATGTTTGTAGAGATTTTTGGTCGTCCCGGTTGCCCCTATTGCGTGCGCGCCAAGCAGATTGCCGAGCAGCTGACCGAGGAGCGCGATGACTTCGAGTTCCGCTACGTGGATATCAACGTGGCCGGGCTGACCAAGGACGATCTCGCCGCCAAGGCGGGCAAGCCGGTCACCACTGTGCCGCAGATCTTCCTGGATGAGCAGCACATCGGCGGCTGCACCGATTTTGAGGCCTATGCCAGAGCCAATCTGGGTCTTTAAGCCCCGACACCATGAAAAAAGGCGCCTCTGGCGCCTTTTTTCATGTCGCCAAGCCTGCCTCAGGCCACCGGCGTGAAGCGGCTCACCACCTGTCCCTGATGTTCAATCCACTCCATGAACATGGCGACGGGACGGGCATAGACCTGACCGTCCTGCTCCGATTGATAGACGACCAGGGATTCCCCGGTCTCGGTATGCAGGGCCAGGGTGAGCACCCGGTAGTGGCCCCCCTTGAAGTGACGATAGCGACCGGGTTGGGGTGCTTGCATGGCAGTGCCTCCATGGGTTGATGAGAGCCAGTCCGACGGGAAACGGGCTTGGCCGAAAGGGTCTGGCGACGTTTTTCGGCCCAGCCAATCGTGCCAGATGGTGTGGAGATTTCAATACACTCCGGTGGCATTATGGGATCACCCCTCATCTTTCACTGGTTTCTCGCGAAACAGGCAAAAGATCCTGCTGAATTTAACACCTCAGCAACCCTGTTTTAGGGGTAAATATCAGGGATTTATTCCATAAATTAGATTGTTCTAGCATTCAATTCTGTGAAGAATAGGGGCAGAGAAATTTGATACTAAAAACCGCTTTTCTGCCAACGCGCCCCACGGGGAAGGAATCACGCTCACCATGTTCACTATCGACAAGTCGCACAAGCTCGACGATGTCTGCTATGACATCCGCGGCCCGGTGCATAAGGAAGCTCGCCGTCTCGAAGACGAAGGTCACCGCATCATCAAGCTCAACATCGGCAACCCGGCCCCGTTTGGCTTCGAAGCGCCGGAGGAGATCATCAAGGATGTGATCCTCAACATGCCCCAGAGCCAGGGCTACTGCGACTCCAAGGGGCTCTTCTCCGCCCGCAAGGCGGTGATGCAGTATTACCAGCAGAAGGGGATGCGCAAGGTCGACATCGACGACATCTACATCGGCAACGGCGCCAGCGAGCTCATCGTGATGGCGATGCAGGCGCTGCTCAACAACGGCGACGAGATGCTGGTCCCCTCCCCCGACTATCCGCTCTGGACTGCGGCCGTGACCCTCTCCGGTGGTCATGCGGTGCACTATCGCTGCGATGAAGGGGCCGACTGGTATCCGGATCTCGACGACATCCGCGCCCGCATTACCCCGCGCACCCGCGGCCTGGTGCTGATCAACCCGAACAACCCGACCGGCGCCGTCTACGGCAGCGAGTTCCTGCTGGAGGTGATCGAGATCGCCCGCCAGCACAACCTCATCATCTTCGCCGACGAGATCTACGACAAGATCCTCTACGACGACATCTCCCACACCAGCGTCTGCACCCTGTGTGACGACGTCATGGTGGTGACCTTCAACGGCCTCTCCAAGGCCTACCGCGCCTGTGGCTTCCGCCAGGGCTGGATGGTCATCACCGGGCCCAAGGGCCGTGCCAAGGGCTACATCGAAGGGCTGGAGATGCTGGCCTCCATGCGCCTCTGTGCCAACGTGCCCATGCAGCACGCCATCCAGACAGCTCTCGGGGGTTACCAGAGCATCAACGAGCTGATCCTGCCGGGCGGTCGCCTGCGCCGCCAGCGCGACAAGGCCTGGGAGCTTTTGAACGAGATCCCCGGGGTCTCCTGCGTCAAGCCCAAGGGGGCGCTCTACATGTTCCCGCGCCTCGACCCCAAGGTGTACGACATCCGCGACGACCAGAAGATGGTGTTCGACCTGCTGCAGCAAGAGAAGCTCCTGCTGGTGCAGGGAACCGGCTTCAACTGGCCCGCACCGGATCACTTCCGCCTGGTGTTCCTGCCCCGGGAAGAGGAGCTGGAGGAGGCCATCGGCCGCCTCGCCCGCTTCCTCAAGGGCTACAAGCAGTAAGCAAGGCTCATGAAAAAGGCTCCTTCGGGAGCCTTTTTATTGTCTGTCGTGTGACGTCCCATCAGCCGTGCAGCAGGGCCCCGGCCACCAGCACCCCCATGGTGATGAGAGCCACCCCGATGATGAAGGGCAGCACCCAGCGCACGAAGCGATCGTAGGGGATCCTGGCCAGCGCCAGCCCCGCTACCAGATGAGCGGCGGTGGGGGCGAACAGGTTGATCCAGCCGGAGGCGGACTGATAGGCGGTGATCACCAGATCCCGGGAGATGCCGGAGAAGTCTGCCAACGGCCCCATCAGCGGCATGGAAACGGTCGCCAGCCCCGAGGTGGAGGGGATGAAGAAGCTCAGGATGATGTGCACCAGATAGGCCATCAGGATAAACACCGATGACGACAGCCCGCTCACCAGCCCCTCGGCCCAGTGCAATATGGTGTCGATGATGACGCCGTGCTCCATCACCACATAGATGCCCCGCGCCACCGCCACCACCAGGGCCACCCCGATGAGATCCCGCGCCCCGTTGAGGAAGGTCGCCACGTAGTTGGACTCGGGCATCCGGTTGATCAGCGCGATCAGGATGGAGGCGCTGAAGAACAGGGTGGATAGCTCGTCGAACCACCAGCCCAAGGTGGGCAGCAGATCGATGCCCAGATCCGACCAGGGCACCACCGCATAGATCATCAGCAGGAAGGTGCCGAAGAAGACCAGCATGGTGAGCTTCTGCTTGCCGCTGAAGGCGAGGTTGCCGCTCTTCATCTGGGAGAACTCGTCGTCATAGGCGATGTCGGCCAGCACGGAGCGGGACCTGTCCTGCTGCACCCGTTTGGCGTAGCGCATCACGAACCAGGAGGCGAAGATTACCAGCAGCAGCCACTGCACAACCCTAAGGCCAATCCCCTCACCGATGGGGATACCGGCAAAACCGGAGGCGATGCCGGTGGCAAACGGGTTGACGGTGGAGGCGAGCACCCCGACCCCGGAGCCGAGCAGGATGATCCCTGCCGCCACCATGCGATCGAAGCCCGCCGCCATCATTACCGGCACGATCAGTGCCCAGAAGGCCACCGTCTCCTCCGCCATGCCGAAGGTGGAGCCGCCGAGGGCAAACAGGGCGATCAGCACGGGGATCAGCAACTGCTCTCGGCCGGCAAAGCCGCGCACTATGGCCCCCACCCCGGCATCCAGCGCGCCGCTCTGCATGGTCACCGCCAGAAAACCACCGATGATGAGCACGAACAGCGCCACGTCGGCTGCCTTGTGAAAGCCCTGGATCGGCGCCTTGAGCACATCGAATACCCCCTGCGGTTGGGAGGGGAGCTCGGTGTAGCTGCCGGGCACCGGCAACAGCCGCTCGTCGCCGCCGTAGTCGGCCACGGCCGCCGCCGCAATCGGCTGCTGGGTCTTGGCCGTCACGTAGTTGTATTTGCCCGCCGGCAGCACCCAGGTCAGGGCCGCCATCAGGGCGATGATGATGAAAAGCAGGGTATAGACAGTGGGGAGTTGGCGCTTTTTGGGCGCTTCATGTGGAGTGGTCATAGCTTCCGTACCTCGGCAATGCCGTCATGTGATCCAGACAGCGCAAGCCTAGCGGGTTTGATATGGGGAAAAGGTGATCGTGGATAATAAAATTCCGCAGTCTGACGGAATTCTTGCCAAAAAAACAGGGCCCCGCAGGGCCCTGTTTTCACTTGAGTCAGACTCAGAGCTCGACCACGTCGAAAGTCACGTCCGGATTCACGTCCGCCTCGTAGTCCACCTCGTCCAGGCCGAAACCGAACAGACGCAGGAACTCCTGCTTGTAGCCGGCATAATCGGTGAGCTCACAGAGGTTCTCTGTGGTGATGGAGGGCCAGAGATCCCGGCAGGTCTGCTGCACGTCTTCACGCAGTTCCCAGTCATCCATGCGGATACGGGCCTGCTCGTCCAGCGCCAGATCGGCGCCGTACAGGCGGGTGCGCATCATGCGATCCACCTGCTCCATGCAGCCCTCGTGAATGCCCTTCTCCTTCATGATCTTGAAGGCCATGGAGATGTAGAGCGGCATCACGGGAATGGCGCTGGAGGCCTGGGTCACCACGGATTTGAGCACGGCCACGTGGGCGGTGCCGCCCTTGGCGGCCAGATCGCCACGGATGGCGGCGGCGGCGCGATCCAGATCTTCCTTGGCGCGGCCCAGGGTGCCATGCCAGTAGATGGGCCAGGTCAGGTCGGTACCGATGTAGGAGTAGGCCACGGACTTGGCGCCGTCAGCCAGCACGCCCGCATCGCGCAGGGCCGCCATCCACAGCTCCCAGTCCTGGCCGCCCATGACGGTGATGGTGCTCTGGATCTCTTCCTCGTTCGCCGGCTCGACGGTGGCGGTGATGATCTGATCCTTGTTGGTATCGATGGCGGTGGAGGTGTAGACCTCACCGATGGGCTTGAGGGCGGAGCGCACCACTTCGCCGGTGTCCGGCAGCCTGCGCACCGGGGAGGCCAGGGAGTAGACCACCAGATCGATCTGCCCCAGATCCTGCTTGATGAGCTCGATCACCTTGGCGCGGCACTCGTGGGAGAAGGCATCGCCGTTGACACTCTTGGCGTAGAGGCCGGCCTCTTTGGCGGCCTTGTCGAAGGCGGCGGAGTTGTACCAGCCGGCAGTGGCGGTCTTGGTCTCGCTGCCCGCTTTTTCGAAGAAGACGCCGAGGGTGGCGGCGCCGCTACCAAAGGCGGCGGCAATGCGGGAGGCCAGGCCATAACCGGTGGAAGCGCCGATCACCAGCACCTTCTTGGGGCCATTCTCGATGGCGCCCTTGGCCTTCGTATAAGCGATCTGACGACGAACATTGGCTTCACAACCGACCGGGTGGGTGGTGGTGCAGATAAAACCGCGAACCTTGGGTTTGATGATCATATGGGGTCTCGGATCCGTTTAATGGATGAAATCGGGGCATAAGATACCTCATTGTGGCCCGTTATGGTGCTCTGATGTGTTGAACGGCGGGGAAAACCGGTAGAGATCCGCCGTTTCGCACGGCAACTGGGCACCCTGTGTGCAGGATATGCCACCCCGTTCGCAGGTAAAGAGGACGCGGCGACACGGGCAATCCCTCGCTTTCATCGCGGATGACGGGAGTAATTGTCTGACCCGGCACCATGTACTAGTGTGCAAGGGGAGGATTCAAGGAGGAGTCTATGTCACGCACCCTGGTCATCTGCCTCGCCCTGCTGGCGGCGGCCACCCCGCTCTCTGCCGAGGTCTACAAATGCACCGTCAACGGCAGCATCACCTTCAGCGACATCCCCTGTACCGGTGACAGCGAGCCGGTGAGGATGAACATCTTCACCCCCTCGGCCGAGGAGGTCGAGCGGGCGAACAAGCGAACCCGGGATATCGAAGAGAACCTGGCCAGCGGTCGGAAGCAGCGCCAGCTTGAGGCCATGCGCACTGAACTGGATGCCAAGGATCAGAAGATGAACCGCGAGATGACCAGGTTCAACGAGGGCCAGTCAGACACCATCACCACCGAGACCGGCGACACCCGGCGCTTGGATGTGCAGGCCGTGACACGTCCATATCAGGACGAGATGGAGGCGCTGAACAAGCGGCTCTCCACCCTCAAGGCAAAATAAGCGCTCTCCCCGTTTCATCCGGATTCATAAAGATGCTGCCGAGCCGGGAATATTGCGCTTCGCCTGTGTAAAAGGGTTATCGGGGGATCACTGGCATGTGCATGGGGTTATTTCCCATACAATCAATACCGATTCATCGTCTGTTTCAGCCACCCTGCCGGCCGCTAATCCACCAACCGATATCCCGGCGCCTCAATGCCATGCAGCCCTCACCGACGTCGGTCGATATTCATCGACAGCCGAAGCGATGAAATAAAACCTCCAATGTAGAGACGACAATATCAAGTGTCAAAAGAGACACCGTCATGCCAATATCAGATGCAGCCAGAGAAGGGTAACAATATAAAAGAGCCTTATTCGAGACCTTATTATCCAGCAATCATAAAATCAGCATTGAAAATTAAAAAGTTAACTCAGGTCCGATGATGATTCATCAAAGAGCAATGCTATTGTTAATTCACTCAGATTAAGCACGGTCTGTCATTCAAGGGTCTCATGGAGGAGCTCTGTCATGTTCTGGAATCAAAAAACAAGCAAGGAAGCCAGTGAGCAAGCGGAAAGGATGGTGGAGCTGGACGCGTTCGAGCGGGCCATCCAGTCCCAGGTGCCCTTCGTCCAGTTTACCCCGGCGGGAGTGGTCACCTTCGCCAACGAGCTGTTTCTCAAGATCGTGGGATTTGAACGTGAAGAGGTGATCGGCAAGCATCACAGCGCCCTTTGCTTCCCGGAAGACGTCAAGACACACGATTACGAGGGGTTGTGGCAGGATCTGCGCGGCGGCGTCTCCCGCAGCGGCCGCTTCATCCGCCAGTCGAAATCGGGCAAGGCCGTGTGGCTGGAAGCCACCTATTTCCCCATCGTCATCGACGGCAAGGTGGTGCGGATCGCCAAGGTCGCCTCGGACGTGACCCAGCAGCAATCCACCCTGGAGCGCACCCAGGCCCTGCTGGCTGCGCTGGACAAGTCCCTGGCGGTCATCGACTTCCAGCCCGATGGCACAGTGCTCAACGCCAACCAGAACTTCCTTCACTGCTTCGGCTATCGGCTGGAAGAGGTGGTCGGCAAACATCATCGCCTCTTCTGCGACCCCGAGTTCTACCAGAAAAATCCCAACTTCTGGCACGATCTCGGTTCGGGGGACATCAAGTCCGGCCTCTTCATGCGCCTGGGCCACCGTGGCGAGAAGATCTGGCTGGAAGCCACCTACAACCCCATCTTCAACCACGAGGGCAAGGTGGTCAAAATCATCAAGCTGGCGAGCGACATCACCGAGCGGGTAGAAAAATCCATCTCCACCCGGGAAGCGGCCCAGAAGGCGTGCGCCATCGCGAGCGAAACCGTCGCCAGTGCCGCCAAGGGGCGGGAGGTGATCGATCGGGTGCTGGAGACCTCCTCCCACATCAACCACTCGGTCAACGCGGTCAGCAGGCAGATAGAGCAGCTCAATCAGCAATCCAGGAGCATAGAGTCCATCATCTCCACCATCAGCGGCATCGCGGATCAGACCAACCTGCTGGCCCTCAACGCCGCCATAGAGGCGGCCAGGGCCGGCGAGCAGGGACGGGGATTCGCGGTGGTGGCGGACGAGGTGAGACAGCTTGCCGCCAGGACGTCGACCTCCACCAGCGAGATCGTCTCCGTCATCAAGCACAACTCGGAGATCACCTCCCAGATCACCCAGACCGTCTCCGTCGTCTCCGACAAGGCGGTGGCCGGGCAGGATCAGGCCAACATCATCGCCGACGTCATCAAGGAGATCATCGAGGACGCCAACTCCGTCTCGGACACCGTCAAGAGCCTCTCCATCTAGTGTGATGCCCCCCATAAAAGCGCGGGGCCAAGAGCCCCGCGCTTTTATGGGTCATAAAGCCCCTCGGGTACGGATCACTCCTCCCCAAGCAGATAGTGCCTGGCCTCCTCGTCGGCCTGACCGAGGGCCGCCTCCCACAGCTCGGCGATGCAGAGCCCCTCCTCCCCCACGGCCTCCTCCTCCAGCGCCTCCAGCGCCCTGGCATCGGCCAGGGTAAAAGGGTGGTGGCTCAGCAGTGCCTTGGCCTCGGCCAGCAAGATCATGTCGCTCATGGTGTGGCTCCTTCATGGCCGGGATGCTCCCCTGTCCAGACTGTAGCCCAACGGCGGCGACTCATCCCCCCGTGGTGATGGCCTGTGGCCGCGGCTTGCCCGAGGGCAGCTGGCCCACCCCGATGCCGGCCAGCACGGCGGCGCAGGCAAGCCATTGCAAGGGACTGAGGGTCTCCCCCAGCAGCAGATAGGCGAGCAGCAGGGTAAACACCGGGATGAGGTTCACATAGGCCGCCGCCAGGGTCACCTTGACCTGGGTCACCGACCAGTTGTAGAGCAGGTAGGCGCCGAGCGTCACGAAGGCGCCGAGGAAGACGATGACCGCCATGTCCTGCCAGGCCCAGGCGGCAGGCCAGGGGGAAGAAAAGGCAAAAGGCGCGAAGAAGAGGGTGCCGACAAAGGCCTGCAGGGCCGTCAGGGTCATCACGCCGTAGCGGCTGGAGAGCCTCTTGAACACCACGGAATAGGTGGCGGCGCAGAGCATGGCCCCCATCTCCAGACTGTTGCCGAGCAGGGCGTTGGGGGCAAACTCGTCGGCCCCCTCTCCCAGTCCCAGCAGGGCGATGCCGGCGATGGCGATGGCAAAGCCGAGCAGCTGGCGGCGGCTCACCCGCTCCCTGAGCAGCACGAAGGCCACCAGGGCTACCATCAGGGGCAGCAGGGCGCAGACCATGCCCGCCTGACCGGCGCTGGTGTAACGCAGGGCGTTCACCTCCAGCAGGAAGTAGAGGCAGGGCTCGAGCGCCCCCATCAGGGCCAGCCAGCGCCAGTCCCCCTGTCGATAGTGAAAATTGCCGAGCCGGCGGTAGCACAGCAGCCAGCAGCCCGAGGCCACCCCCATCCGCATGAAGAGCACCTGGCCGAAAGACCAGACCTCCAGCACATGTTTGAGGGCGATGAAGGAGCTGGACCAGAGCAGCATGGCCAGGGTCAGGGTCAGGATGGGTAAAGGGCGCACTATGCCTCCATGAATTGGCCAGTCGAATAATAACCATGCGGCCTTGCGGTTGTCTAAAGGCACCTAACATCAGATAATACCGCCGCCTTCATACCGGATAACCCATCGTCAATGACTGAGTACCTGCTTTTACTGGTCGGCACCGTGCTGATCAACAACTTCGTGCTGGTGAAGTTTCTCGGCCTCTGCCCCTTCATGGGCGTCTCGGGCAAGCTGGAAACCGCCATCGGCATGGGACTGGCCACCACCTTCGTGATGACGCTCGCCAGCGCCTGCTCTTACCTGATGGAGCACTACATCCTGATCCCGCTGGACATCGCCTACCTGCGCACCCTGGGCTTCATCCTGGTGATCGCCGTGGTGGTACAGTTCACCGAGATGGTGATCCGCAAGAGCAGCCCGACCCTGTATCGCCTGCTCGGCATCTTCCTGCCGCTCATCACCACCAACTGCGCCGTGCTCGGCGTGGCGCTGCTCAGCATCAACGAGCGCCACAACTTCATCCAGAGCATCATCTACGGCTTCGGTGCCGCCGCCGGCTTCTCCCTGGTGCTGATCCTGTTTGCCGCCATGCGGGAGCGCCTGGTGGCCGCCGACGTGCCGGCCCCCTTCCGTGGCGTTTCCATCGCCATGGTCACCGCCGGCCTGATGTCGCTGGCCTTCATGGGCTTTACCGGCCTCATCAAGATATAGCGCTATGACTCACATACTCTTTGCCATTCTGGTGCTGGCCCTGCTTGCCCTGGCCTTCGGCATCATTCTGGGCTTTGCCGCCGTCAAGTTTCACGTAGAGGCCGATCCCATCGTCGATCAGCTCGACGCCCTGCTGCCCCAGACCCAGTGCGGCCAGTGTGGCTACCCGGGCTGCAAGCCCTACGCCGAAGCCCTGGCCAATGGCGACAAGATCAACAAGTGCGTGCCAGGTGGCGACGCCACCATGCGCAAGATAGCGGACCTGATGGGGGTCGATCCCCAGCCGCTGGACGGGGGCGAGGAGGCGGCAACCCCGGTCAAGAAGGTGGCCTTCATTCACGAGGACATGTGCATAGGTTGCACCAAATGCATCCAGGCCTGCCCGGTCGATGCCATCCTCGGCGCCACCAAGGCGATGCACACCGTCATCGCGGCCGAGTGCACGGGGTGCGACCTCTGCGTCGACCCCTGCCCGACCGACTGTATCGAAATGATCCCGGTGCCGACCACGGTCGACAACTGGAAATGGGATCTGGCCAAGGTCGCCATTCCGGTCAAGATAGTGGAATAAACAGCGGAGTAACCATGCAGCATCTGCTCGAACGCATCAAAGCCGGCACTCTGTGGGATTTTCACGGCGGCATTCATCCCCCCGAGAACAAGCACCAGTCCAGCCTGATCCCCGTCGTTGACGCGGGCCTCCCCCCCCAGCTCATCATCCCGGTGCGCCAGCATGCCGGCCCCGCCGGCGAACTGCTGGTGCGGGTGGGGGACAGGGTCAAGAAGGGCCAGCCGCTGACCGGCTTTGACAAGGGGCGCATCGTGCCGGTGCACGCCTCCACCTCGGGCACCGTCACCGCCATCGAACAGCACACGGTGGCGCACCCCTCCGGCCTCGACGATCTCTGCGTCATCCTCACCCCGGACGGAGAGGATGCCTGGGGCGAGCGCAAACCCCAACCGGACTACTGGAACCTGGAGCGGGGCGAGCTGCTCGCGCGCATTCAGCAGGCGGGGATCGCCGGCCTCGGCGGCGCCGTCTTCCCGACCCACAGCAAGCTCGACGGCCGCGGCCAGCTCACCGAGATCCTGATCGTCAACGGCCTGGAGTGCGAGCCCTACATCACCACCGACGACAGGCTGATGCAGGAGTATGCCGACGAGATCATGGACGGCATCCGGGTCCTCAAGCACCTGCTCAAACCCAAGCTCACCCTGATCGGTGTGGAGGACAACAAGCCCGCGGCCATCGAATCCCTCAACCGCCATGCCACAGACCCGGATGTGCTGGTCAAGTCGGTGCCGACCAAGTACCCCTCGGGCGGTGCCAAGCAGACCATAGAGCTGCTCACCGGACGCCAGGTCGCCAAGGGCGGCCGTGCGGTGGACATGGGCATCATGGTGCTCAACGTCGCCACCGTGTTCGCCATCAAGCGCGCCATCATCGACGGCGAGCCGCTCATCGAGCGCATCGTCACCCTCACCGGCGACGCCTTCAAGAAGCCCGGCAATGCCTGGGTGCGCCTCGGCACCCCGGTTCGCTGGCTGTTGCAACGCTTCGAGCTGCAACCGGAGGCGGATCAGCGGGTCATCATGGGGGGACCCATGATGGGCTTCACCCTGCCCCACGCCATGGTGCCCGTGGTCAAGGCCACCAACTGCCTGCTCTCTCCCACCCGGGCAGAGCTGCCGCCGCCCGGCCCCGAACAGGCCTGCATCCGCTGCAGCGCCTGCGCCGACGCCTGCCCGGCCACCCTGCTGCCCCAGGAGCTCTACTGGTATAGCCGGGTCAAGGAGTACGACAAGGCCGAGAAGCTCAACCTGTTCGACTGCATCGAGTGCGGGGCCTGCGCCTGGGTCTGCCCGAGCGAGATCCCCCTGGTGCAGTACTACAAGATCGCCAAGGACGACATCCGCGAGGCCCGTGCCGAGCACGAGAAGGCCGAGCGGGCCAAGCAGCGCTTCGAGGCCAAGCAGGCCCGTTTCGAGCGGGACAAGGCCGCGCGGGAGGCACGCCATGCCGAGGCGGCGGCCCAGCGCCGTCAGGCCATGACGGCCGCGGGGGGAGAAGATCCCGTCGCCGCTGCCCTGGCCCGCCTCAAGGCCAAGCAGGAGACCACCCAGGCAGGCACCAGCGAGCCAGCACCGGACAACGGCGCCATGATTGCCGCCAGAGAGGCGCGCAAGCAGGAGGCGCTGGCACGTCGCGCCGCCAAGGCGGCTGAGGCCGCTGATGGCGTAGAGAGCGGCGCCGTAGAGGTCGATCCCAAGAAGGCGGCCGTGGCTGCCGCCCTCGCCCGCGCCAAGGCCAAAAAAGCCGCCCAGGCTGTCGGTGGCGACGCCGTGAGCGAGACTACGCAGGGGCACCGGGACGAGGCCCCCCCCGCATCGATCCTGACCGAGTCCGCCGACGCCGATCCCAAGAAGGCCGCCGTGGCCGCCGCCATCGCCCGCGCCAAGGCCAGGAAAGCCGCCCAGGCTGCGGGTGACGACGCCGTGAGCGAGACCGAGCAAGAGCACCGGGACGAGGCATCACCCGCATCGACCCTGGCCGAGTCCGCCGACGCCGATCCCAAGAAGGCCGCCGTGGCCGCCGCCATCGCCCGCGCCAAGGCCAGGAAAGCCGCCCAGGCTGCGGGTGACGACGCCGTGAGCGAGACCGCGCAAGAGCACCGGGACGAGGCATCACCCGCATCGACCCTGGCCGAGCCTGCCGACGCCGATCCCAAGAAGGCCGCCGTGGCCGCCGCCATCGCCCGCGCCAAGGCCAGGAAGGCAGCCCAGGCTGCCGGTGGCGACGCCGTGAGCGAACCCCCGCGGGAGCACCGGGACGAGGCCCCCCCCGCATCGGTCCTGGCCGAGCCCGCCGACGCCGATCCCAAGAAGGCCGCCGTGGCCGCCGCCATCGCCCGCGCCAAGGCCAGGAAGCTGGCCGCCGAGGCTGCAGCCTCTTCCCCTTCCTCTTCGACCGACAAGAGCCACTGACCCATGTTCAATATCGCGAGTGCGCCCTTTGCCCACAACCGCAGGCAGACCCAGACCATGATGGTGCTGGTGATCCTGGCCTGCCTGCCGGGTTTTCTGGCCCAGACCTGGTTCTTCGGCTGGGGGACCCTGATCCAGATCCTGCTGGCGCTGGTCACGGCACTGGGCTGTGAGGCCTTCGTCCTTCGCCTGCGCGGGCGCCCCGTCAAACCGGCGCTGCTGGATGGCAGCGCGGCCCTCACCGCCGTGCTGATCGGCCTCGCCTTGCCCCCCCTGCTGCCCTGGTGGATGCTGGTGATCGGCACCGCCTTTGCCATCATTATCGCCAAGCACCTCTACGGGGGGCTCGGTCAGAACCTGTTCAACCCCGCCATGGTGGCCTATGTGCTGCTGCTGGTCTCCTTCCCGGTCCAGATGACCAGCTGGCTTCCCCCCTCCAGCATCGCCGCCTATGACATCGGCTTCGGCGATGCGGCCTCGGTGATCTTCACCGGCTTCAGCCTGGACGGCTACAGCATGCTGCAGCTCAAGCAGGGGGTGGATGGCCTGACCATGGCCACGCCGCTCGATACCCTCAAGACCGGGCTGACCCAGGGACTCACCGCTAGCGAGGTGATGACCCACAAGGTGTTCGAGGGCTGGGGCGGCATCGGCTGGAGCTGGGTCAACCTCGGCTACCTGCTGGGGGGCCTCTTCCTGTTGCAGCAGAAGGTGATCAACTGGCGCATTCCGGCCGCCGTGCTGGGCTCACTGCTGCTGGCATCCACCTTGGGCTATCTGGCGACGCCGGATGCCACCGCCACCCCCATGCTGCACCTGTTCAGCGGCGCCACCATGCTGGGCGCCTTCTTCATCGCCACCGATCCGGTGAGCGCGAGCACCACGGCGAAGGGGCGCCTGGTCTACGGTGCCCTCATCGGGGTGCTGGTCTATCTCATTCGCCGCTTTGGCGGCTACCCGGACGCCTTCGCCTTCGCGGTGCTGCTGGCCAACCTGTGCGTGCCGCTGATTGACAGCCTGACCCGCCCCAAGGTCTATGGAGCCCGTCGCAAATGAACCCATATCTGAATTGCCGGACACGCGAGACGGAGAGCCTCCCATGTTGAAGAGCATGCGCAAGAACGGCCTGACCCTGGCCCTGTTCGCCCTGGGTTGCACCGCCATGGTGGTGCTGACCAACGAGCTGACCCGGGATCGCATCGCCCACCAGCAGCAGCTGGAGCAGTTGCGCACCCTCGGAGCCCTGCTGCCGGAGGGAAGCTATGACAACGATCTGGTGGCCAGTTGCAAGCTGGTCAGGAGCCGGGAATACCTGGGCAGCGATCAGCCGATGCCGCTCTATACCGCCACCCTCAAGGGAGAGCACACCGGCTACGCGCTGGAAACCGTGGCCCCCGATGGTTACAGTGGGGCCATTCGCATGGTGGTCGGCACCGATGCAAAGGGGGCCGTCAGCGCGGTCAGGGTGCTGGCCCACAAGGAAACCCCGGGGCTTGGTGACAAGATAGAGCTGAAGAAATCCAGCTGGATCGACAGCTTCACCGGCAAGTCCCTCACGGCCGACAACGACGCCACCTGGGCGGTGAAGAAGGATGGCGGCGAATTCGACGCCTTCACCGGCGCCACCATCACCCCGCGGGCCGTGGTCAAGGCGGTGAAAAATTTGCTGAGGCTGCAACAGGAGCACCCCGAACTGCTGCACGATGCCCCCTCCTGCCATACCAACCCCTAACGCCGGAGCACACGCAATGGAACAAGTCGACGTGATTGACACGGCCAGCCAACCCGCCGGGGAAAGTGGCCGCCGCGAAGAGCTCAAGGAGCTGATGCTGCAGGGACTGTGGAAGAACAACCCCTCCCTGGTGCAGGTGCTGGGGCTCTGCCCCACCCTGGCGGTCTCCTCCACCTTTACCAATGCGCTGGGGCTCGGCCTTGCCACCATGGTGGTACTGGTCTGCTCCAACCTCGCCGTCTCCCTGGTGCGCAACTGGGTGCCCAAGGATATCCGCATCCCGGTCTACGTGATGATCATCGCGGCCCTGGTGACCAGCGTGCAGCTGTTGATGAACGCCTACACCTACGGCCTCTATCAGGCGCTCGGCATCTTCATCGCCCTCATCGTCACCAACTGCGTCATCATCGGCCGCGCCGAAGCCTATGCCTCCAAGAACCCGCCCCTGCTTGCCGCCCTCGACGGCTTCATGATGGGGCTGGGCTTTACCCTGGTGCTGCTGGTACTGGGGGGCCTTCGCGAGATCATCGGCATGGGCACCCTGTTCGACGGTGCCGAGCTGCTGCTGGGTGACTGGGCCAAGTCATTGCGCGTCGAGCTGTTCCACGCCGACGCCAGCCTGCTGCTGGCGATCCTGCCCCCAGGCGGCTTCATCGGCCTCGGTTTGATGATCGCCGGCAAAAACGCCATCAACGACTGGATGGGCCGCAAGCAGAGTGCCGAGAAGGCCCACTGCACCGTGCCGGCGGCGGGCGCCCGCACTACCCAGCTCTGAGACAAGAGAGAGCCATGAACAACCAGAAACGCAGGCTGATCCTGGAGCGGTTGCGCGATGACAACCCCCACCCCACCACAGAGCTCAACTTCACCACGCCCTTCGAGCTGCTCATCGCCGTGCTGCTCTCGGCCCAGGCCACGGATGTCAGCGTCAACAAGGCCACCGACAAGCTCTATCCGGTGGCCAACACCCCCCAGGCCATACTGGAACTGGGGGTGGACGGGGTCAAGGAGTACATCAAGACCATTGGCCTGTTCAACACCAAGGCCGAGAACGTCATCAAGACCTGCGCCATTCTGCTGGAGCGCCACGGCGGCGAGGTGCCGGAGAATCGCGAGGCCCTCGAGGCCCTGCCCGGCGTCGGCCGCAAGACGGCCAACGTGGTGCTCAACACCGCCTTCGGCTGGCCCACCATCGCCGTCGACACCCATATCTTCCGGGTCTCCAACCGCACCGGCTTTGCCGTGGGCAAGAACGTGGATCAGGTGGAGGAGAAGCTGCTCAAGGTGGTCCCCGCCGAGTTCAAGCTGGACGTGCACCACTGGCTCATCCTGCACGGGCGCTACACCTGTCTCGCCCGCAAGCCCCGCTGCGGCTCCTGCATCATCGAAGATTTGTGCGAATACAAAGAGAAGGTCTATCCCGAGAGTTGATCTGCAGGCCTCTGCGGATCCGGTCTCGGGCCATGGATTCAAGGCAGTACCAATCCACCAACCCGGAGAATTGAGCAATGAGAATTCTGCATACCATGTTGCGCGTCGGCGATCTGCAACGTTCCATCGACTTCTACACCCGAGTGCTGGGCATGACACTGCTGCGCAAGAGCGAGAACAGCGAATACAAGTACACCCTGGCCTTCGTCGGCTACGGCGACGAGAAGGATGAAGCCGTCATCGAGCTCACGTACAACTGGGGGGTGAGCGAGTACGAGCTTGGTTCCGCCTATGGTCATATCGCCCTGGAAGCGGACGACATCTATGCCACCTGCGAGGCGCTGCGCGCCGCCGGCGCCAAGATCACCCGCGAGCCGGGCCCGGTGAAGGGCGGCACCACCGTCATCGCCTTCGTGGAAGACCCGGACGGTTACAAGATTGAGCTGATTGCCAAGAAAGACGCCGGTAACGGCCTGGGCGCCTGAACCCACGCCGCCTGGCGGTGAGAAAAACAACGGGGCCCAGGGCCCCATTTTTATTGGCTGCAACCACCGTCAGGCCAGGCGGAAGCGCCCCATGCTCTGGCGCAGACCCGCCGCCAGCTGGCTCAGCTCCAGACAGGCTTTGGCGGTGTGATCCGCGCCGGTCGCGACCTCGTTGGCGGAATCGTTGATGCGCGCCACGTTGCGGCCCAGTTCATCGGAGACCGCATCCTGCTCGCCACAGGCACTGGCAATCTGGATCGCCATGTCGGCTATCTGGGCCACCGCCTCTTCAATCTGAAGAATGCCCGCACTGGTGCGTTCACTCTGGCTCACGCACTGGCGGATCATCTCGCAACTCTGGCCGGTCACCGACTTCGCCCGATTGGCACGGGCCTGCAGGGTCTCGATGATGGCGACGATTTCGCCGGTGGAGGCCTGGGTACGCCCCGCCAGGGTGCGCACCTCGTCGGCCACCACCGCAAAGCCGCGGCCCTGCTCACCGGCACGGGCCGCCTCGATGGCGGCATTGAGTGCCAGCAGGTTGGTCTGGTCGGCAATGCCGCGAATGACATCCACCACCAGGTTGATCTGGGCGGACTCTTTCTCCAGTTCACTCACCAGGTTGCCCGCCTGCTCCATCTCACCGGCCACCCGGGTGATGGCATCCAGGGCCCCCTGCACATCCTGACTGCCACGACGAGCCAGGGCATTGGCGGAGCTCGCGGACTCGGAGGCGACCTCGGTGTTGCCCGCCACATCCGCCACCGTCGCCTTCATCTGGGCCATGGCGGTCGCCACCTGGGCGATCTCCTGTTGCTGGCTCTGGATCCCCTGGGCCGACTGCTCGGAGACGGTGCTCACCTCCTCGATGGCGGCGCCCAGCTGGGTCACGGCGGCGATGACCTCCTCGATGAGGCCCCTCAGGTTGTCCTGCATCTTGAGGGAGGCCCTGGCCAGCATCCCGAGCTCATCCTGTCCGATGTGCCGGCGATCCAGATCGTGGGTCAGATCCCCCTGGGCGATGGCGTTGGCCTGGGCGACCACGGCCTGCAGCGGCAGGCAGATCTGGCGGGTCAGGAACCAGGTCATGACCCCCATGAACAGCAGCAGGGCGCCTATGCTCGCCGAGGCGAAGAGCGTCACCCTGTTGACACTGCCAAGCAGGCTGCCGCGGTTCTCCCGCACGAAGCCCAGGTTCACCTCCACCAGGGCGTTCACCGACTGCTCCAGTTCGCTATAGGCGGCATTGGAGCCGAACAGCACGTCCCTGGCCTGCTCCCTGTCCCCCAGAGAGAACAGCTGATCGACCCGGTTGACCGCCCCCAGATACTGCAGCCAGTGCTGCCTGACCCGGTTGAACGCCCGGCGTTCGTGCTCGGCCCCCACTGTGGCCTCATAGGCGCCGAGCGCCTGCTCCACCTTGCCCAGGCTCTCCTGGATACGACCGCGGCGGACCTGCCTGTCGACGACATCCTCCACCATCAGCAGGGCAAACTGGGCGCGCCGCACATAGGAGACGTCGTAGAGCAGGTTTTCCACCGAGATGACGCTCGGCAGGGTGGAGTCGGTGAAATTCAGCACCCGGTCCCGCACGCCGCGCAGTTCGCTGGCGAGAAACAGCCCGAACAGTATGTTGATGACGGCGATGACCGAGAAAACGGCGGCAATCTTCTTGCCGATGGAGAGATGCTTGTAAGACATGTTGGCTGGTGATCCTCGACTGCGAAGACGCAGTGACACAATGATCACATCCATGTAAGCGGTGACCCGAGACTCCTGACGGGAAATGACGACGCGCGAGCAAGGACGGGGCCTTTCCCCTCCCCTCGCCACCCCGGGCCTATGTCGCTCGGCCCGGGAGCCCGCTACAGAGCGACCACCCGGGCGCCAAACTTGAACCGATTGTCGCAATCGCCCCGGCGCCATGGACAAACGGGGGGCCAGGTTATGTAATGGCACCCTCGTCTCTTGATCACAGCGCCCGAGGCTCCATGGAAAACGCGTCGACACTCTCCCCCTCCTGGTCCGTCCAACTGCGCGAGCAGATCCAGGCTCGCCCCCTCGTCGCCCTGGGGCTGCTGCTCGCCCTGGCCGCCGTCCTGCTGCTCCTGTTGCAGAGTCTGGTCGTGCTGGCGGCCGGTGACATCACCGCCGGCATGCGCTATGGCCTCATCGGCGGTGCCGCCGGCTTTGCCGCCACGGCGCTCGGCGCCCTGCCGGCCCTGTTCCTGCAGGCCGTTCCTCAACGGGTGGAAGACGCCATGCTGGGTTTTGCCGCCGGCATGATGCTGGCCGCCAGCGCCTTCTCCCTGTTGCTGCCGGGCCTTGAGGCCGCGGAGGGGATCACAGGCGACGGCTTCCTCGCCGCCGCCGTGGTGGTGACGGGCATGGCTCTCGGCGTCCTGCTGATGCTGGGGCTGGATCAGTTCACACCCCACGAGCACGACAAGACGGGGCCCTGCGGTCCCGGCCACGAGAGCTGCTCCCGGGTCTGGCTGTTCGTGTTCGCCATCGCCCTGCACAACCTGCCGGAGGGCATGGCCATCGGGGTCAGCTTCTCCCAGGGTGACATGGCCGTCGGTCTGCCGCTCACCACCGCCATCGCCCTGCAGGACATTCCCGAGGGGCTGGCGGTGGCGCTCGCCATGTGCGCCGCCGGTTTTCGTCCCCCGCTGGCCGTGCTGGTGGCCATCGCCAGCGGTCTGCTGGAACCGCTCGGGGCCCTGCTCGGGGTGGGGCTCGCCAGCGGCATGGCCATCGCCTACCCCATTGGCCTGGGGCTCGCCGCCGGCGCCATGCTGTTCGTGGTCTCCCACGAGGTGATCCCCGAGACCCACCGCAACGGCCACCAGACCCACGCCACCCTGGGCCTCATGGTCGGCTTTGCCCTGATGATGACCCTGGATACCGCGCTGGGATAACGCGTCGGCACCCCGTACACTCCGTAGTCTTCCACAAAGCGCTTCCCGAGCGGCTGGCCCTGTTCGCCAGCACACTGTAACGGCTTGCAGAGCGCGGCGAGCCGGCCGCCCTTGTCCAGCTCTCCCACTGACGCAGGAGATGCCCCGCCAGCCCCATAGGAATGCTCGGCGCCATCGCCAAGTTTTGTTATCATCCCCGCCAACTTTTTCGGCCCAGCGGCCATCGAGACGAGGTAGATGATGAAAGTAGGTATTATCGGCGCCATGGAGCAGGAAGTGGCCCTGCTGCGCAGCCAGCTGAGCGAACCCACCACCCTGCAACTGGGCGGCTGCGAGTTTTATCAGGGCCGCCTGGCCGGTAAAGAGGTGATCCTGACCCGCTCCGGCATCGGCAAGGTCGCCGCCAGCGTCGCCACCAGCCTGCTGCTGGAAAAATTCGCCCCCGACTGCGTCATCAACACCGGCTCCGCCGGCGGTTTCGCCCAGGATCTGCACATCGGTGACGTGGTCATCGCGAGCGAGATGCGCTTCCACGACGTGGACGTGACCGCCTTCGGTTACGAGATGGGCCAGATGGCCCAGCAGCCCGCCGCCTTCCCCTGCGATGACAAGCTCATCGCCCTGGCCCAGACCTGCATCGCCGAGCAAGGCAAGCACCAGACCAAGGTCGGCCTCATCTGTACCGGTGACCAGTTTATGTGCAAGCCGGACGCCATAACCAAGGCGCGTGCCGACTTCCCGCAGATGCTGGCGGTGGAGATGGAAGGGGCCGCCATCGGCCAGGTGTGCCACATGTTCAAGGTGCCCTACCTGGTGGTGCGCGCCATGTCCGACATCGCCGGCAAGGAGCAGGTGGAATCCTTCGATGCCTTCATCGAGGTGGCGGGTCAACACTCCGCCGAGGTGATCATCGCGCTGCTCGGTAAATTGTGATCGATACCCTCTCCTGGGACGCCCTGGTGACCGTCCTCGCCTCGACGACGGCGGCCATCATGGTGGGCGCGGCCCTGCTGGAGGCCATGCTGCCCTGGCCGGCCCGCTTTCGACCCGGCGCCGTCGTGCCGCTGCTGACCCGCCTCGGCCAGAAAGTCTATCGCCCCGACGGTACGCCCCGCCAGCAGGGCCAGGCCGGGCTCCTGGCCCTGCTGGTGGTCTGGGTGCCCTGCGCCGCCGGCCTCTGGGCGGTGCGCAATCTCGCCCTGTCGGAGCCCCTGTTCGACCTGCTGTTTCTGTTGCTGATGCTGGAATCCCGGCCACTGCGCGAACTCGCCCAGGGGAGCCGCGCCCTGGCCACCCAGGAAACCCTGGTGGTGGCGAGGCTGCAGGCGGCGCCCTGGCTCAGGCGCGAGACGGGGAAGCTGTCGGTGATGGGGCTGAACAAGGCGGTGAGCGAGACCTGCGTGCTGCGCCTCGTGGGCCAGTGGGCCGGCCCCCTGCTGGGCTTTGCCCTCGCCGGGGTGCAGGGTGCCCTGCTCTGGCGCCTCGCCCAGCTGATGAACCAGGCCTGGAGCCCGAAGCAGGCCGAGTTCGTCCACTTCGGCCGCCCCGCCGCGGCGCTGTACCAGGGACTCTGCGCCCCCGCCATCCTGCTGCTGGCGCTCCCCCTGTGCCTGACCCGGCTGCGCCGCCTCGGCGGCAGGCTGCGCCCCGCCCTGCACTGGCCCTATCCGGCCATGGGCTGCCTGCTCGCCCTGCTGGCCCTGACCACGGGCAGCCGGCTCGGCGGCCCGCGCTACTATCGGGGCCAGCTGGTGCGCTTCCCTGTGCTGGGCGAGGGGGAAGAGCCCGATGCCCTCCTGCCCCGGCGCCTGCTGCACCGCCTGCTGCTGATCGGCTGGGGCTGGCTGACCGTGGCATTGCTCCTGACCCTGCTGGTACTGCACCATGGCTAATCCCTTGCACTGGCGGGCCCTCTGCCTGCTGCTCTGCCTGCTGAGCGCCCCCCTGCTGGCCGCAACGCCTCCGGCGCCACAGCGCATCATCACCCTCACTCCCCATCTGACCGAGCTGTTGTATGACATCGGAGCCGGGGATCGCATCGTCGCCACCGACGACGCCTCCGATTATCCCCCCGAGGTGGCGCCCCTGCCGCGGGTCGCCAACTATCGCAGCATCAACCTCGAAGCCCTGCTGGCCCAGAAGCCGGATCTGGTGGTGGCCTGGCGCTCGGCCCAGGCCCGCATGCTGGCCCCCGTCGAGAAGCTCGGTATCCCCGTCTTCTACTCGGAGCCCACCGACTTTGCCTCGCTGGCCACCGAGATGCGCAGCCTGGGGCGCCTGCTCGGCGTCGAACAACAAGCCGACGCCAGAGCCGACGCCTATCTGGCCAGACTCAATGCCTTGGCGGCGCGCTATGGCAAGCCCAAGTCTGTCTCCGTCTTCTACCAGCTCTGGTATCCGCCGCTGACCAGCGTCAATGATTCGACCTGGCCCGGCCAGGCCATCGCCCTGTGCGGCGGCCGCAACATCATGGCCAAGGCGGCGACCCCCTATCCCCAGGTCGGGCTGGAGCAGGTGATCAAGGCCGACCCGGATCTCATCCTGGCCGGCAGCCAGGACCCTGAGGTGCTGGCGCACTGGCAACAGTGGCCCATGCTGGACGCCGTCAAGCAGCGGCGGCTCGCCCTCATCAACGCCGATGAGCTGCACCGCTTCACCCCCCGCGCCCTCAACGCGGTGGAGCAGGTATGCGAGGCGATCCTGGCTAGCGCGATCAAGAGCCGCAGCGGAGGGTAACATCCCCCTTGCACACAATCGCAACCGGATTACTCAGAAAAACCCGCATCAGGCCATATATCCAGCGGTGTCAACCTTGCTCACGGCCCGTTTTCAAGAGGGCATACAGGGTGATATCACTCGCCAGACCCGACTGCTGCAACCCTTGCTCCAATACAGTCGCAAATTTCGCGTTATGCTGGCGGAGTGTATGGTAGCTATAAAACAGATCCGTGATATCCCGCTCGGTGAGTGGCGCCTCATCCATCGCAATCAAGGACAAATAACTGCGTAGCAGGAAATAATCTGCAATAAGAAGCTGATACGCTATTTGAGGAGTACCAGATTCTGATGGAAACTGATTATGGTAGACATGATAAAGCAGATAGTTCTGTTGAATATGGGGGCGTTCCGTTAAAAATGGCACTACTTTCTGGTGCCAGCTTTGGTGTATCAGCAGCAGCTTGTCCTCATTAAACTCTCCCTCTAACACCTGATTGATCTTATTCAGACAGCGGACCATGATTGCTCTCCCTCGACGCTGCTGATTTTGTATTAACAGATGAGTCAGAGTACGCAATGCCCACCACTGAACTTTACCAATGAAAGGAATTTGAGAGAAAGCCGCGCTCAACTGACCATCATTGATCATGGGAGCCAATTGTTCAATAAATGCCTGATGGGACCCCTTGCCTTCATCCCTGTGTACCAGCATACCGATCAGCCACAGCTTGTCTTCTATCGTCATACCATCGGCAAGCAGCACGTCGATGCTCAATGAATGCAGCGTGTCGAGGGAACTGGAGACAGGGGAGGTCTTGGCCTGTCCCTTGAAGGGGGTGACTTCAACCATCATGGCATCTGGATTCAAGAGCACCTGTCGGTTCACTTCCGGGCAGGAGAGCACCAGGCTTCGCCTGTGCTGGGTACCAAATTGCCGCAACTGCCTGGGGTAGCTCTTACAGGTGTGACTCAGTGCCTCGGCCCCCATCTTCTTATGTACATTGCATAATCCGACACCGTCCAGAAAAGGACAGGCGCCAGACTCGTCCATACGGATAGTCCCCCAGTGAGCGTCTGAGTTTTTCACCTTCTCAATATGTTGCCTGGCCGTGCTTTGAATCAGCTGATCCGGGTGACTGACATAATGACGATAGGTCTTCTTGTCGATGGATATCGTCCATCCATGGCAGCAATTGTCCTCACATTGATCGCCAATACAGTGAAAATCCGTGTAGTACCTGGGGGTTAATAGGGTATGGGCCATGACGGTGTCCTCAAGAAAATAATCCGGATTCACCTACCCCTTTCAAGAACGTAGGTTTTATTAAAAGGCAAAGAGCATGCCTACATAGCAGGTCATCATCACCTAATGGTTATTAGGGCAGAGCTAACATTATTATTGACTCCCCCCTTAGTTACTGGTTATCGTTGGAACTTTCCATTTGTTTCATTTCTACGAGATCACGTGTCTTCGGTGCAGGTATCAGGCTAATAAATCTGGCCAGACTTAGCAGTGTCATGAAAAGACCGACGGTCGCGTGAAAAAGCAGTACAGAGGCAGCCATAGTGCTTTTTGGCAATAAGTCGAAATCACCAAATGATGTCATCGTGATAAAACTGCTATAAATACCACCAAAGACAGTTCCCGTTCCCGGCTGCCATTTGTGATCAAAGTCAGCGGCCATCACCGTATAGGTGCACGCCAACCAAAGTATGATTTCGAAGTAATTGTGCAGTAGCAACAATACGATACGACGGTAACCCTCTAATCTGTATTCCCCCCCTGCTTTTACGACCCGATACTCATCGAACAACAAGACATTCGTCTGGTATACGACGATCTCAAAGGTTCGAAGAAAACCATACCCCATGAAGATATATCCCATCACAGGATAGGGTGAGTAAACAGCGACCACGACTGCCACCATGGATAGAAGGAGGTGACTCAGCACCCAGCAATCGACAAATCGAGCAGTGATGGCTGAGGGAAACAGCTTCCTTACCAGGGTAAATACTGAAACTTTTGCCAGTACGCCAAAGATATTCGACCAGAACTCAACGATAAATGAAGGCATATAACGACCTAAGCGATTGCATACGACTCATGTTCACTTTATGTCAGGAAAGCAAACTGAACGCTCGACAATGTAACAAGAGATATAATCCATCACTGCCGCTCGTGACTCCTATCACACCAAGCGACAAGCAACCTTGGCTATCTAGATCTCACCTATTCCCATGATAGGTAGACTTTGCCTTGCTGGCCCTGCCGAGGGACACTATCTGCATGGCGATCTCATTCTTGAACGTCTCAGCCAGACTTCTCAGCCTCTCTTCTTTTGCTAGTTGGTCTCTGACCAAGGTAGCCATGTCCGCTGACGCCATCTTCTTCTGCTGGGACAATGCTGTCAGTGCCGCGATGATCGCCAGGCGCTCATCCATACAAGTTAAGGCCTTTTCATATTGATGGCCCGCCAACAATCGCTGCAGTGTCGCGATATTATTGGTCAGGGCATCACCATAAGCATTTAGCTCATCCACTACACACTCCCTGAGGCTTGTCTTAGCTGGAACCCCTGCTGCTTATCCGCGTCGGTGATTTGATCCCAAGCCGATTTGATCGTCACCATCAGTGTCATGACCTCGTCGAGAGGCTGGATGTCACGTCGCACGCTGGCCTCCCAGATACGCTCATCCATGTAGGCATAGAGCGCAAACAGATCCTCTGCGATCTGCCCCTGCGTCATGTCCAGCCCATCCTGAAGGCCATGCACCAACCCCTGTGCCTTGGAGATGGTCCTGGCCTTTTCCTCCATGTCCTTGCGCTCTATGGCTCCCTTCGCCTGTGCAAGGCTCTCCAGTAGCCCTTGCATCATCAGTTGAATGACGCGATGGGGATCCGCAACCGCGAGGTCTGCTTCAATACTGGTTGCCTTATAGGCTTTCAGATTTCTGTGGTACATATCATCAATTCCCGAAAAAACGTCACGCTCAATCACTGCTTATTTGCAATGCAGAGAGTGCTGCCGCTGAATTATTCATTTTCACAAGCAGAGCATCCAGACTGCCGTATTGGGCGCGCAGGGCCGCCTCATATTTAACCAGCTGTTCATTGGTGGTGGCCTGCTTCTGGCTCAGACTGCGCAGATCCGCATTAAGGGTATCGGTCCGTTGTGCCAGCAGGCCACCGGTCTTGGTATATTCCTTCAAACCATTCGTCAACTTGGCAGCCAGACCATCCTCACCACCAAACAGGCCCGCCACCTGGTCGAAGTTCTTGTCGACCACCTCGCCAAATTTCTCTTTGTCCAGGGAGAGCTGACCCTTGTTATCCATCTTGATGCCCATCTCGAAGATGGTGGAGTAGATGGTACTGGTATCAGAGGGGGTGGTAATTAAATTGGACATGAAGTTGCTGATGGCCCGCGTGGTGGAGTCCCCCGCCAGCGCACCGCCATCGTCCTGACTCACCCCGCCGACGATGCTGTTGCGTTTGCCAAGGCTTGTTAACTTGCTCTGCAGGGCGTTATAGCCATCGATAAACTTCTGTACCGTCTCCTGGACAGAGGTCTTGTCGGTAGTGATATCCACCTTGTTGGACTTGAGATCGCCATTGCTGTCGGTATCGGAGACCCGCAGCACGGTGATCTTCAGATCCTGGATGACGTCATCGAAGACATTGGTATCGCTCTTGAGCTCATTGCCATCCACCAGGATCTTGGCGCTGGACGCCTGTTGCGTCTCTGCCATCTTATTCGTGAACTCATTCTGCAACTCGGTCGTGCTGCCCGAGATGACCAGATCCTTGCCATCTCCCGAGACCCCAGAATCGATGACAAGCTTCGCCTTGCCATCGGCGGTATTGACGATGTTGGCACTAAGCCCGAAGTTGTCGCCATCATTGTTGATGCGCTTGCGGATAGTTTGCAGGGTATCCCCCGCCTTGACATCGACCGTGAACTCCTTCTCCCCCGCCTTGAAGGTCAGCTGACCGTCCTGGGTGACAACCGCGGTCGTCGAACTATCAAAGATGCCCTCCTGGCGGCTGGTGGTTGCCAACTTGTTGACGGTGATATTGTACTGACCGTTGGAGGTGCCACTCTTGCTCTCCACTGCCAGTACAGGATCATCCTTGTTCTGGGTGATATTGATGGCTCGCTTGTTGAAGGCGCCGGGCTTGCTCAGCGTATCCAGGATATCGGTGAAGGCAGAGAGGGAGGACTTGAGCTGGCCTATGCCAGACAAGGTGATATTGGTGCTGTTCTGCTTGATGGTGATGGGCTGCTGCAACTGTGCCTTCCTGGCGGCCACGCTCGCCGAGATCACGCTCTCGAGATCGATGCCAGACCCCGCCCCGGCGGAGGTAATCGCCATAATATGCTCCTCTTATCTCGTTAAAAACCTATACCTGACCGTCGAATAGCAGCCCGGAGAGGCCGGAGAGGCCGGAGAGGCCGGAGCCATCGCCCTGATGCTGCCCCATCTCCTGTAGCCGCTTGTTCATCTGGAGGATCTCCTCACTCGGGATTTGCCGGATCACCTGCTTGGTCTCGGCATCGATCACCTTGATCACCGGTCGATCAAACTCGGGCACTAGGCTGAAATGGATGGCCCACCCCTTCAGTTTGCCCAAGCTGGCCAATTTCTCCTGCAATTCTTGGGCCTGCTTTTCAGTTTCATCATTATTCTTGGATGATGACGCTGTGGCCTTCGAAGGCTCTTCCTTCGCAGTCTTGTTTGCCAAGTCGGCGCTTCCCTGCTCGACGGTTTGCTCCTCAGCAGAGGCCGATGGCGCAGAAACAGGCATGGCGGCCCGAAGGCCGCCATGGGAAGTGAGCGTCGAGGTAGAAGCCATGACGATGGGTTCATTGGCCATCTGCCGCTCCTTAATTCAAAGGTTGATCAGGACCGTCTTAGCGACCCAGCAGCGACAGAGCCGACTGCGGACGCTGGTTGGCCTGGGCCAGGATGCTGGAGGCCGCCTGCTGCAGAATGTTCTGCTTGGTCATATTGGCGGTTTCGGTGGCGAAGTCCGCGTCGCGGATGCGGGAACGGGCGGCGCTGACGTTCTCGGAGATATTGGACTGGTTGCGAATGGTAGAGTCCAGCCGGTTTTGCACCGCACCCAGTTCGGCGCGCTTATCGTCCACCACACCTATCATTGCATCGGCCGCTGCAAGTACTTTTTGTGCCTCTGCTGCTGTGGATATATTAATTTCCCCCGCAGCACCGCCCTTGAAAATAGTACTTACGTCTACTTCGGCAGTAGTACCATCATCACCATCGTCGTTAACTGTTCCTGCTGCCAAAGCGATTCCTTTAATACTGAATCCTTCTGCCGAAATATCGACACCAGCCGCACCTGCTTTGGTCATGTCAAAACCAATGGTCTGGTGAGCATCAGCCCCCACTTGGAAAGTGCCAGTATAATTGCCATCGAGCAGCTTGGTGCCCGCAAAGGTGGTGTCCTTGGAGATACGATCTATCTCGCTACCCAGTTGATTGACCTCTTTTTGCAGGGCGGCACGATCGTCATCGGAGTTGGAGCCGTTGGCTGACTGTTGGGCCAGGGTACGGATACGCTGCAGCATACCGGTCACTTCGTCCATGGCCCCTTCCGCAGTCTGCGCCAGGGAGATACCGTCGTTGGCGTTGCGGTTGCCCTGATCCAGGCCGTTGATCTGGGAGGTCAGACGGTTGGAGATCTGCAGGCCGGCCGCATCGTCCTTGGCGCTGTTGATACGCAGGCCGGAAGCGAGGCGGGTATAGGAAGTGTCCAGCGACTTGCTAGAGTTCATCAAGTTGCGCTGGGCGTTGAGGGACGAGACGTTGGTGTTGATGTACATGGACATATTGAATTCTCCTGATGAGTCTAAAACTGCGGATCCCAGGGCGCGTTGCGATTGAGATCCATCGTCAGTCCGCAGGGCCAATCCGCTGCCGGTGACTGAGGCAGACCTGATTCAACGTGGTGATGACCAGATCCGCAGCACTGCAAAAAGTTGGACTTCCTGACACCCTTCCATTTGCTTCCCCCTTAGTAACGGCACCACAGCCCGATGCTTTAGAACATTTTTTGCCTCCAAGAGGATAAATCTGTACTGAATCCCACCATGGCCGTATTGCGGCCTGATGCTGCCCACTTGCCTACCTCAACCCCTTATTCAGAAACCGGCGCTGGCTCCCACTTTTGCACTCCCGCATTGCTCATCCCCACGGCTTGCCCCTAAAATCGCCGCCCCATCATCTATTGGACGTGAGTTGTTCTCCATGCAGACTCTGGTTGAGCAGATCGTTTACATCAGCGACATGTTTGGTACTGCGGTATTCGCGTTTTCGGGAGTATTGGTGGCAGGGCGCCTTCGAATGGACGGCTTTGGCGTCATGGTGCTGGCCGCGGTGACTGCCATCGGTGGTGGCACCATCCGCGACATGATCCTGGGGGCGACCCCGGTGTTCTGGGTTCGCGACCCCCTCTACATCTGGGTAGTGATCGCCACGGCCCTCGTCGGCATGTGGATGGTCAAGTTGCCTCGCCGCATGCCCTGGTATGTGCTGCCGGTGGCGGACGCCTTCGGTCTCGCACTCTTTACCGTGATCGGCGCCCAGAAGGCGCTCAATTTCGGCACACCCGGGCTCATTGCGGTGATCATGGGGACCATGACCGGCGTCGCGGGCGGCATGATCCGGGACGTGCTGGCCCGGGAGGTGCCCATGGTGCTGCAAAAGGAGATCTACGCCACCGCCTGCATCCTGGGGGGCATCCTCTATACCCTGTCGCTGGAAGTCGGAGTGGACAGGGTGAGCGCCATGCTCATCAGCATGCTGGGGGTATTCGGCCTTCGGGTGGCGGCCATCTACTGGCATCTCTCCCTGCCCACCTTCTCGCTGCAGCGCAACTGAGGGACGCCGGAGTGGGCGAGATCCCATCCCGACAGGGACAAGATTGAACCAAGTCGGCTTTTCTGTTGTCATACAGGGGTCGTTTCAAGCCGGAATACCTCATGCAAAAACTTGGGCTCATTACCACGCTGACGCTGATGATGGTGGCGGCTCATGCGGGGGCACAGACCCTGTTCGGGCGTCTGGCATCCACCCCGGTGCAGCAGTTCAACCAGCAGATCCGTCAGGCGAGCAGCAATCAGCAAGGCTGGGTCAACGACTATCGCGAGGTGGCTCGCCGCTTCGTGGGCCATGAAGACGTCCCCACCCGCATCCATGCCCAGCAGCTGGACAACGATCTCGTGCTGTCGGTGGCTCTCGATGGCCAGCGGAACGACATGCTCTATATCCTGACCCTGTTTCGCAGCAACAACCTGTGGCAGATGCGTCAGGCGGAGATGGGCTGGCGCTGCCAGGGCCAGGAGACCTTTACCCCGGTTCCCTGTCCCTGACCCTCTGCATCCATGGAAGTGAAATAAAAAATCCGGCGCCTTGGCCGGATTTTTTATGGGCGAGGGTCAACCGCTCAGGGACGATAGACCTTGACGTTGGCAAAGCCCTTCTCCTTGAGGTAAAGCGCCTGCAACTTGCTCATCACGCCGCGATCGCAGTAGAGCAGGTAGGTCTTCTCTTGCGGCAGATCGCCAAAGGCGGTGGCCAGCTTGAAGAAGGGGATGTGCAGCACCTCGCGCCCTTCCACCACCAGCGGCTTCTCGTCGTGCTCCTCCACGGAGCGGATATCCAGGATCACCTCGTCATCACCGGTCGCGGCCGTGGTCTCCACCTCCTGCACCTCGGCGGCGGTCTCCTCACCGATGCGGCGGATATCGAGGTAACGGGCCTCGGCCACCACCTTGTCCAGAATGGCGAAGTCGAAGTTGGCCTCTTCCGCCTCGATGCGGGAGAGCTCGGCCTTCACGGTCGGTTTCTTGGAGATGACACCGCAATACTCCGGCATGGTCTCGGCGAACTCCAGTGTGCCGATGCGACGGGCTTCGCTGATGATGTCCGGCTTGTCCCAGGTGATGAGGGGGCGCAGGATCACCTTGTCGGTCACCCGGTCGATGACGTTCAGGTTGGTCAGGGTCTGGCTGGAGACCTGGCCCACGCACTCGCCGGTCACCAGGGCCGGGATCTGGAACTCGTCGGCCACCTTGGCGGCGGCACGCATCATCATCCGCTTGAGCACCACGCCCATCTGACCGTTGTCGATCTTCTCGAGGATCTCGGCGACTACCGGCTCGAAGTCCACCGCGGTGAAACGTACCCGGTGGGAGGAGCCGAAACGGTTCCACAGGTGATAGGCCACCTGCTTGACGCCGATCTCGTGGGCGGCACCGCCCAGATTGAAGAAGCAGTAGTGCACGCGACAACCGCGCTTGATGAACTGGAACGACGCAACACCGGAGTCAAAGCCGCCGGAGAGCAGGCTCAGCACATCTTCCTGGGTGGCGATGGGCATGCCGCTCAGGCCCTGGTGGATGGCGCTGACGATGAAGAGCTCCTCACCGTCGATCTCGAGGTTGATCTTCACGTCCGGGTTCTTGAGGCGCACGCCGTTGCTCACGCAGTGCTGGTTCAGGCCGCCACCCACGTAGCGCTCGATCTCCAGCGAAGAGAACTCGTGCTTCCCGTGGCGC
Source organism: Aeromonas sp. FDAARGOS 1409 (assembly GCF_019048705.1). Classification (NCBI taxonomy): domain Bacteria; kingdom Pseudomonadati; phylum Pseudomonadota; class Gammaproteobacteria; order Aeromonadales; family Aeromonadaceae; genus Aeromonas; species Aeromonas sp. FDAARGOS 1409. The sequence continues at coordinate 2,942,279 of NZ_CP077395.1, read as the reverse complement.
TTGGCGCGCACGCAGAAGGTCTTGCCTTCGAGCTGGTCACCCCAGACGGCTTTCACCTGCTCGAAGATGTCGTGCAGGTCGGTAAACTTGCTGGCCTGCACCTCGAGGAAGGCCTGGATGCCGGGGATGCAGGCGAGCGCTTCGATGGCCTGCTCGCGGAACTGGTCGTTACGGGAGCTCACGATCAGCTTGTCCCAGTCCATCCGCACCCGGGCATCGTCGTCGAAGCGGCGCAGGACATTGCGGATGTTGCCCTGCAGTATCTTGATGAAGCGCTGGCGAACCGACTTGCTCTTGATGGTGATTTCCGGGAACAGCTTGATAATGAACTTCATGGTATTGACTCGGGTGGCCTCGATTTAAGGGCGCGAATTATATCAGAACTTTGTGGCCAGCGCCTACTGGATGAGCGGCCGCTCACATTCCCCCACGCAATGTTTGCCGCACCCTGGCCATCTTGCGTATATTCCCCAGCCTGCGCCCCGGCAACACGGCACCCATGAAAACCCATATCTACTACCCCGGCATGGAAGTGCGGGATGAACTCTGGCTCAAGTTTGCCCTGCTCTATCTGGAGCGGCTCGCCTTCGTCTTCACCGTCAGTGAAAAGAGCGGCCTCACCGCCCTGCTCGAGACCCTGCGCCGGCAGACCGATCTGCTGGCCGAACCGCCAGCACCCGCCTTCTTCGCCGCCATCACGCCCCAGATCGAGAACCAGATTGCCGGCCTGGTTGCCCCCGACTTCGTCCGCCACAAGGTGTTTGGCAACAAGGAGTTGATCGGTCGCTGGCGCACGCCGGCCAACCACGACTGCTTCTGTCCGGCCCAGGCGGGGCTGGAGCGGCTGCACGGCTTTTGTCTGGCTCACGGTTTTGCCAGTCTGGAAGAGGGCGGGTTCAGGATGGCGCGCCGCTTTGCCAACCTGCTCTCAATGCGCCTCGCCCGCGAGTGGGCACTCGCCAATGAGGGGGCCTTGATTACGGATCACGACTATCTGGACCGGCTGCTGCACCTGCTCGAATCGCGCTATCACAACCGCGGCGGTCAGGATTGCTTCCACCTCGAGATCCCGCTGCGAGTGCCCGCCAACTTAAGCGAGATCCCCATTGCAGAGCTTATTGCCCTGCGCGGGCGCAGCGGTTTTCGCCAACAGCTGGCCGAGTTCCATCAGGCCCTCGACGCCCTGCTCGCCATGCTGGGCAGCGGCTACGCCGAGCCCGCCGTGCTGACCCGTTTCGAGCAGGCACAGCAGGGGCTCAACCCGCTGCTGGGGCCCGAGACGGTCAGCCTGCCGCTCACCACCCTGATCAGCACCAGCCTGCCCGCCATGGCGATGATCCACCGCCTCAAGGCGAGCCACCCGGACAGCCCCCTGGTGTTTCACCCCATCAAGAAGAGCCACTTCCACCAGCGCAAGAGTCAGCACTTCTTCACCCGACTGGGCCAGGTCAAGCCCTGAGCCGGTCGGCGCCCAGCCGAAGGTGGATAACCCCTGGCATCGGAGCCATCCCCGATGTCGTCAATATTCTGGCGCCTGCCATGGAGCCCCCTCAGGAGGGATTTTCCAGCCGAAACTCGATGCGATCGCTGTTGCCCGCCTCGTCCACCACCACCAGCTGGTAGCGACCCGCCTCACTCAACACCTGATCCCCGTCCCAGCGCAGCCGCTGGCCGTTGAGAAACCAGGCCGGCTTGCCGACGCCCCCCAGCACCCTGGGCTGCAGCCGGTAGCGCTGGCTGCGGATAAGATTGCCCTCCCCCAGCGCCAGGATGCGGATGGGGGCCTGCAGCTCGGCGCTCTGCCCCTCCCCCGCGCAGCCGCTGGCAAGCAGCGCCTGACGCCGCTCGCCGGGCGTGCGCCACGGCTCCAGCGACAGCGGCCACAGGGCCCGAAAACCGGATTGCGCCGCATCCTGGCAACGTGTCAGCGTCGGCTTGCCCGCAACGGTCAGTGCGACCTGGCGCAGCGGCGAGGGCCAGTCCATGGGATCTGGCAAGGTGGGGGGATCGCGCCCTTCCAGCAACCAGGCGCTCTGGCGCTGCAAACAGGTCTCAGGCAGGGTCGCGCTCACCCTGCGCCCCAGCGGCCAGCAGATCTCCGCTTCGCTGACCGTGTTGGGCTGCATCGGCAGAGGGCTGTTGTCAGCCAATCGCGAGTAAACCGAGAGCAGCAGCGGCACCGCCGCGCTCTGGCCGTAAAAACCGGGCATGGGGGTGCCGTCGGGGCGCCCAAGCCAGACGCCTATGGTCCAGCGACCGGAGACCCCCATCGCCCAGCTGTCGCGATAGCCGTAGCTGGTGCCGGTCTTCCAGGCCAGTCGGTTGACCCTGCCGGTCGCTTCACTGGCAAAGGGCTGATCAGCCCGCCCCTGCGCGCTCAATATCTGCCAGATGATCCAGGCCGCCCCCGGACTCAGCAAGGGGCGCGACACCGCTCGCTGCCCCGCCAGCCAGACCGGCATGGCCACCTGCCCCTGCCGGGTCAGCGAGCTGTAGAGCGCCACAAGCTGCTCGAGCCGAATACCCGCCGCCCCCAGCGCTATGGCCGGATTGGGTTTGTCGGAGAGCGCCAGCCGCACCCCGGCGTTGTCGAGGCGGCTGACCAGCTTGTCGGGCCCGAGCGCCTCCAGCACCTGCACCGCCGGTACGTTGAGGGATTGCTGCAGCGCCTGAGCGAGCGTCACCGGCCCCTGAAAGGCACCGGAAAAGTTGGCGGGGCGATAATCCGAGCCCAGCCTTGGCGCGTCGGAAAGCAGGGAGGCCGAATGCACCAGCCCCTCGTCCATCGCCAGACCGTAGATAAAGGGCTTGAGGGTGGAGCCGGGAGAGCGGATCGCCTGCACCATGTCGAGGTAACCGTGGCGGCGCAGGTTGCCATATTCGGCGCTGCCCACATAGGCGCGCACCGCCATGGTTTGGTTGTCGACCAAGAGCAACGCCGCTGAGGTCTGCTCCGGGAAGCGGCGGATATAGCTCGCCACCCGCCCCTCCAGCCAGCGCTGCAGATCCCCGTTTATGGTGGTATGCACCAGCGCTCCCGCCTGATTGTCGGCGGCGAGACGGGCAAAGAGCGGCGCCTCCATCGGCGTGAAGTGACCGCGAGCCAGCACCGGCTCGATGCGTCCCTCCAACCACACCGGCTCGGGCCAGACACCCTGCGCTACCAGCCGCTGCATCACCTTGTCGCGGGCTGCGCGGGCCCGCTCGGGGTGGCGATCCGGCCGGTTGCGGCTGGGGGCCTGCGGCAGCACCGCCAACAGCGCCGCCTCGGCATAGGTGAGCTTGGCCGCGCTCTTGCCGAGATAGGCAAAACTTGCTGCCTGCACCCCCTCCAGGTTGCCGCCAAAGGGAGCCCGGTTGAGGTAGACGGTGAGCAGGGTGCGCTTGTCATAGTGCCACTCCAGCTGCAGCGCGCGCGCCATCTGGCGCAGCTTGCCGGGCACGCTCCTGTGGTAGGGCTCGATAAGGCGCGCCACCTGCATGGTGAGGGTCGAGCCGCCCGACACGGCACGCCCATAGCGCAGCCACTGCCAGACCCCGCGCACCATGGCCACCGGATTGACCCCGGGATGACGCCAGAAATGGCGATCCTCGTAGCCCAGCAGCGCCTCGGTATAGCGGGGGGAGACCTGCTCCAGGGTCACGGGGTAGCGCCACACGCCGCTGGTATCGGCAAAGGCGCGCAGCGGCCGCCCCTTCATGTCGAGCACCACCCGCGCATAGGCGGGGTCGAGCGGTGGCGGCGGGAAAATCCGATCCAGCACCAGCAGCGACAGAAACAGGGCGGCAGCCCCCAGCACCGAGAAGCGCAGCCAGCGTGGCAGACGGCTCAGTCGGTGGCGGCAAATGCGGCCACCGTGACACAGTCGCAGCCAGCCGCGCCGCCAGAAAGTGAGCGTGCGAACCCGCTCAAGGGAGGGAACGTTACTCAGAGATGATCACCTCATGGATATCCTCACCCACAGCCCTGAGCTCGGGCCGGTACATATCTTCCACCTGGGTCGGCGGCACCTGATAGCGACCCGGCGTCACCGCCCTCATCAGGTAAACCAGCTGCTGGTTGCTCCCCTCGCTCAGATCCAGCGCCGCCGTGTAGCGGTCATCGCGAAACTCCTGATGCTTGAGATAATCGTTCCATTCGCTCTGCCACGCTGGTTTCCCCTCGATGGAGAGCTCTTCGAGCTTGATGCTGTTGCCAAGGGCGGGGTTCTCCAGCTCGAAGCCAGCGGGCACCATCTCCACCAGCAGGGCATCGGGCACCGCCGATTCGCTGCTGACGTTGAGTCGCACCACCACCAGATCCCCCACCTTTACCTTGGCGGGATCGAACCGCTGACCATCGCTGTTGAACCAGCTGCGGGTCACGCTTATCCCCTGACTCAACCGGGTAGGGGCTTGTTCGGGATAACCTACCAGAGTGCGCTGCACATAGAGGGATCCCTTGCCCTCGTTGGTGACGGCGCTCGCCGCCAGCGCCTCGGGGATCCCCAACTGCAACGGGGCCGAACCGCTCAGGGATCCACTGCCAAGAGAGGAGGTCACCTTGGCCTGCCAGTCGACGGCCGGATCGAAGCGGGCGAGTCGCAGCAGGGCGAGCCGCTCCTGAGTGCTGAGCCACTGACGGTGAGCCAGGGTATCGGCCACCTTGGCACTGAGAGCCGGCCAGCGATCCGCAGCCAGCTTGTGCTGGCGCAGCAAGGAGAGCTCAAGGGCCTGATCGCGCAGCGGTGAGCCGTAATCCCCCAAGTAGTCGTCACCGCGCTCGGTCGCCTGCGCCCGGGCAAGGGCCTTGGCGGCGTTCTGCTCATCCCCCATGGCCGAGAGGGCCAGCGAGAGGTGGAGCAGCGGCAAACCGGAACGGGCGTGATCGGCCTGCTGCTCCCAGATAAGGCGCAAGGTAGCGAGCGGTGCCTTGCCCACCCGGGCCAGCACATAGGCGCTGTAGGCCTGATAGGCCAGCCGGCTGTGCTCGGGGGCACTGCTCCAGCGCTCGCCGTACTGGCTGTCGGTGAGATAGCTTTGCAGCCGGTTCAGCGCCTGATTGAGCATGGCCTCCGGCACGGCGTCGCCCGCCTCCTTGCGCGCCAGCAGGTAATCGGCGGCATAGGCGGTGAGCCACTGCTCCTCGTCGGAGCGGCCATCCCAGAGGCCAAAGCCGCCGCTTGGCAGTTGCAACCGCTGCAGCCGTTGCAGCAGGGCGCGTTGCACATCCGCCTCGTTCGCCGCTTTCTTGCCTTCTGCGGGTTTGCTCCAGGCGGTGCGCTCATCGGCCGTGGTCAGCAAGTAAGGCCAGGCACGGGACAGGGTCTGCTCCAGACAGGCGTAGGGGTAGTCGGCCAGCGCCTGCCACTGGGCTGCCGGATCCCAGGGCGGGGTGCCGGAAAGGCTGAGCAGCCCCTGCAGGTTGGCGCGATCCAGCCCGGCCAGCTCAGCTGGCGCAAAGCTCATCTGCTGGCCGGGAGCCAGCATCTGGTAACGTTGGCGAGTCTCGGCCGGCCAGGGGGAGCGCAGCGGCAAAGTCCAGTCGCGACTGATGGCAAAATCCTTGCCGCTGGCCGCCAATTGCAAGCTTGCCACACCGCTCGCTCCGGTCACGGTGAGCGGCAGGGTCAGCCACTGCTCCTCGCCGTTTTTAAGGGACAAGGTGCTGGGCAGCTCGCCGTTTGCCTTGAGCCCACCGGTCAGGGTCCAGGCAAGGGAGAGGGTCTGATCCTCGCCACTCATGTTGCGCAGCTGCACCAGCGCCCGGGTCTCATCCCCTCTGGCGCCAAAGCGCGGCCAGCCGATCTCGGCCACCAAGGGCGCCACTACCTTGACGGCGCGCTCGGCCTCCCCGACTTGCTGTTCGTTCCAGGTCAGCGCCATCAGTGCCAGCTCACCGTTGAAGTTGGGCAGTTCGAGCGGGATCACCGCCTTGCCGCTCTCATCAAAGCTCACCTCGCCGCTCCAGAGCGCGGCGATCTCGACCCGGCTCTCCAGCGCGCCCCCCTTTTTCAGCGGAGCCCGGTCACCCCCATAGTTGAGGCGGGCCAGCTTGCCATCCTGCGGCGGGATCACCTGACCGTAGTTGTCGAACAAATCTTGGGCGAAGCGCTTGCGGCCAAAGAAGATCTCGAACGGGTCGAGGGGTTGATAATCGCTGATATTGAGCACGCCCCGATCCACCGCCGCCAGCACCACCCGCCCCTGACTGTTGGGGGTGGAGGTGGCGGTCACCTCCAGCCGGGTGAGTGGCACCGCTTTATCCGGCGCGCTCAGGGTGAGCGGCAGACGGCGCGCTTCCCGATCCAGGGTGAGCGGCACCAGCCCGACCGAGCGCAGGCTCTGCCCCTGCTGCTTGCCAGCCGGTTTGGACGCGCTGTCTGGCGCGGCGATCTGGGCCGAGATATGCAGATCATGACGCTGCCACTCGGGGCTGACCGGGATCTCGAACTCGCCGCGGGCATCCTTGGCATCGCCACCGGCGCCCTTGAGCTCGATACGCTGCCACCAGCGCAGGCCGTCACCATCCTCCACCATCAGCAACCCCTTGCCGGGGCGCGGCGCCACCAGCGTCACCTTGGCCTTGTCGCCCGCCTGATAGGCGCGCTTGTCGAGGGTGATGGCAATCTTGTCAGGCCGCGCCTGCTCGCCACCACCGCCCCAGGCGTAACTGCCGATCTCCACCCGCAGGCTCGATTGATGGCCCTGACTGTTCTCCACCTCCAGCCGATACCAGCCCGCCGCCAGCTGCAAAGTGAGCGGGGTCGGCCCCTTGTCATCCAGCTGCAGGGTCTGCTCCTGCTCCAGATAGGGCTGGCTGTTGAACTCGTACTTCCACCCCTCGCCATCGGCGTAGTGCCAGTAGTAGTCGCGGTACTCGTTGATGAGGCGCACCTTCACCGCCCCCGCCACCGGCTGCCCCTTGTCATCCAGATTGAGGATCTGGAAGGGGAGCGGCTTGCCCCCTTCGACCCGATCCGCCACGAAGTCGGCCTTGAGCGCCGGCCACTGGCTGCCCGCGGGCCAGCCATACTGGGTGCGGCTGCGATTGACGGCGCGGCCACCAGGCTCGGAAAGGGAGACCCGATAGGCCACCTCCAGCGGCCCGAGCGCGCGCACCCCATCGAGTTCATCAGCCAGCGAAAAGGTCCCCTGCCCCTGCGCATCGAGGGTGAGATTGAGTGGCTCAAGATCCCTGGCCTGCTCGGCGAGCAGCACGTCACCCAGGGTGAACTCCTGCCACTGGGTAAAGGGCATGGTGGCGCGGCTTAACTTCACCTCCGCCTTGGCCTTGGTGGCACTAGCTGGCGCACCGTAGAGATAGTCCCCTTGCAGCGGCAGAGTCAGGGCGGCGTCCAGACTCGTCACTTCGCCATCCGGCCCCTTGCCAAGCTGCAGTTTCAGCCGCTCCGGCAGAAACTCCTCCACCAGAAAAGGCCACTCGAAGCGGCTGCCAGCAGCGGTCTTGAGATTGATGGTCCAGCGCCCAAGCGGCGCATCGTCCGGCAGGCGCAGACCGTAGTGGGCCGCGCCCAAATTGTCCGGCAGCAGCCGCTTTTGTTCGAGCAGTTGGCCGTCCGGCTGCTTCACCTCCAGCTCCACCGCCATGCCCGGCAGCAGCTGGCCATCCTGCCCCTTGAGCAGGATCTCGCTGTCGAGTCGCTCGCCGGGGCGATAGAGGTCGCGCCCGCTGAACAGATAGAGCTGCTGGGCCTGCCAGGGCTGGGTGCCGAGATCGAAGGTGGAGAGATCGAGCGCCGCCCCATCGAGGCGCAGCACCGCCAGATGCTTGCCCTGCTCGGCCAGCAGCAGGCGGGTCCCCTGCACCTGATCGAAGTGACGATGGCCTTGCGGATCGGTGGTTTGCACCTGCAGCCGGTTGCCCTTCTCGTCGAGCAGAGAGAGCTGCACATCCTTGAGCGGGTCGGCGCTTGCCAGGGAGCTCACGAACACCTCCAGCTGATCGCGGTAACGGCGGGCACTGAGCCCCATGTCGCTCACCGCGAAGTAGGTGGTCTCCTTGCGCCAGTCGTAGTTGCCAAGGGGCGACATCACCGCAAAGTAGACGCCAGCCTCGGCCAGCTGCGGCTCCTTCACATTGATGAGGCGGGTCTCGCGTCGGTTGGCATCGAGCTCCAGCGCATAGCGGCCGCTAAACACCCGCTTGGCCCGCTGGGTGATCTGTTCAAGCTCCCAGTTGCCCATGCCGGCACCGGGGCGATATTCCGCCAGGAAGCGGGGTAGATATTCGGCATCGACCCGGAAGAAGTCGATATTGACCTCATCCACATTGACCGCGCTGATGGGCAGGCGCAGCTCGTCGCGCAGCGGCAATACCATGCCACTGGCGGTAAAGGAGGCTCCCGCCTCCAGTGGCCGGGTCTTGAGGGTCCAGCGCTGGGGGGATGGGCCCAGCCCCGCCTTGAGGCTCACCTCGTAGCTTTTATCGGGTTGCACGTTCGGGAAATAGAGGGTGCGACCATCTTCGGCGAGGATCCACTCCCCCTGCACCTGCTTGCCCCCCTCGCTGACCGAAAGCCAGCTCTGCCAGTTTGCCTTGGGCGCCAGGGGGCCGGAGAAGACCAGCGCCAGCGCCGGGGCATCGCGGTATTGGCGAGCATTGGCCTGCACCACGGAGGCGGGCGCCCCCGCCTCCTGCCGGGCCATCGGTTCTGTCGTCGGCACCTGGCTGGCAGGCTTGTCGGGACCGCAACCGGCCAGCAGCAGAGCGACCAACCCGGCCAACAACCAGGCGAAACGAGTGACAGGGCAGGGCTTGAAGGGGCGCATAGGTTCCATCCCGGGTTGAATCGCCGCCAGTGCGGCGCAGGAGCCAATAGGATAAAGCGTCACTCCCGGGAACACCAAATGCCTTGTCACGCCGAACCTGCTGGCGGATGTCTTCCCTCCCGTCACATATATTGTTCGCCGGCAGGGTAGCCATAAGATTCATTCGGGGTTAGGATTCTGATTGATATTTTATATATGCGAACTCGTCCTGGTTTTCTGAACGCAGGCTAAACTGGTAACCATTGTTAGCTTGTGCGTCTCGGGGACATAAATTATTCTCTGGCCTAGCCACTCTCGGCGCGCCAATCAACCAAATATCAAGTAGTTAAATATTTTTTAAACATTCAACATCTGTGCCGTAAATATCGTGCAGGTGAGTTCAATGTGTCCCCCACACGTTGGCAATGGTTTTATTTATTACTGCGCACTCCATGCTTGCTGACCCTGGGTTCATGTCGGGTCAGCATGGTCGTGCATCCATCCCCCGTTGGAGTCATACCAGAATGGAAAATAACGATCTGTCCATTGTCGAAAAGAGATTGGTTGCCAGATTCCTGGATATGTTCATCAAGTTCGGCCTGATCCTGGCGCTGGGCTCGTTCTGCTTCACCGTGTTCTCCCCCTTCATGAACATGATGCTGTGGGCCCTGATCCTGGCGGTCACCCTCTATCCCCTCCACCAGCGCTTCGCCGCCCGACTGGGGGGGAAACAGGGCAAGGCGTCCACCCTGCTGGTCCTGCTGGGCATCCTGCTGATCGTGGCCCCCACCGTCGCCATGCTCGGCTCCCTGGGTGACAGCGTCAGCGCCCTGGTCGACAAGGTGAACAACAACACCCTGGTGATCCCGGCGCCTTCCGCCGAGGTCGCCAGCATCCCGCTGATCGGTGCCAAGCTGCACGCCTTCTGGACCAAGGCCTCGGTGGATCTGCCGAGCCTCATCATCAGCTACAAGCCGCAGCTCGGGGATATAGCCAAACAGGTCGTCGGCATGCTCGCCAGCATGGGCGGCGGCCTGCTGGGCTTCGTCGCCTCCTTCATCGTGGCCGGCATCATCATGGCCTGGGGGGCGCCGGGTGCCATCAGCGCCGAGCGCATCGCCATGCGCATCACCGATGAGCGCAAGGGCCTCGCCCTGACCAAGCTGTGCACCAGCACCATCCGGGCCGTGGCCCAGGGGGTCATCGGGGTGGCCTTCATCCAGGCCCTGCTGGCCGGCGTCATCATGTCCCTCGCCGGGATCCCGGCGGTCGGCATCTTCTTCGTCCTGGCGCTGATCCTGGGGATTGCCCAGGTCCCCGTCATCCTGGTCACGGGTCCGGCCATCGCCTACATGTGGATGTCGGGGGATCACGGCACCCTGCTCAACGTCATCTACTCAGTGCTGCTGGTCGTGGCCGGCATGGCCGACAACGTGCTCAAGCCGCTGCTGCTGGGACGTGGCGTCGATGCGCCCATGCCGGTAGTGCTGCTGGGGGCCCTGGGCGGCATGGCCACCAATGGCATCCTCGGTATGTTCATCGGTGCCACCCTGCTCTCCATCGGCTATCGCATCTTCATGGCCTGGGTCAACGACGGTCTGGCCAACGCGGAAAAATAACCCCATGGCCGACGCACTTCCTCTCCTTCGCCCCCTGCTTGCAGGGGGCGCCTGCCTGCTGCTCGGCGCCTGTACCCTGCTCGGGCCCGACTATCAGGCCCCCGGCGTCGAGGAGATGGCCAACTGGCACAGCGCCACCGAGGGTCAGCAGGCAGTGACGGCGACCGACTACCGCCGATGGTGGGACAGCTTGCACGATCCCGTGCTGAGCGCCCTGGTGGAGGAGGCCTTCCTCAAGAACCCGGACGTGCGGATCGCCGGCCTGCGGATCCTCGAGGCCCAGGCCCAGCTCGGCATTGCCGAGAGCCTGCTCGGCCCCCAGGCGACGGTGGGGACGGCGGAATTCCTCCAGGCAGGTCAGACCCGCAACGGCCACAGCAGCGCGGGCAGCAGCTACGGCGCCGGCTTCAACCTCGGCTGGGAGCTCGACTTCTGGGGCAAGTTCCAGCGCGGAGTCGAGGCGGCGGATGCCAGCTATTTCGCGACACTGGCCCAGTATGACGACATCCAGGTGTTGATGGCGGCCCAGGTGGCCCAGCTCTATGTGAGCATCCGTACCCTGGAGGCCAGGCTGCACATCGCCCGGGAGAATGCCCGCATCCAGCGGCGCAGCCTGGAGATCACCGAGCGACTGTTCAAGAGCGGCAACAGCGCCGAGCTGGACGTGCAGCAGGCCAGGACTCAGTACCTGGGCACCCTCTCCGGCATTCCCCAGCTCGAGACCAGCCTGCGCCAGAGCCAGAACGCCCTCTCCACCCTGCTCGCCCGATCCCCGGGTCCCCTGCCCGAGATGGCGCAGGGCACGGGGGCCATTCCCGAAGGGGAGCTGGCCCTGGTCACCGAGATGCCCGCGGATCTGCTGCGCCGTCGTCCCGACGTGCGGGTGGCGGAGCGTCAGCTGGCCGCCCAGTCGGCCCTCATCGGGGTGGCCGAGAGCGAGCTCTATCCCTCCATCACCCTGCTCGGCACCCTGGGAGTCAATGCCAGCGGCGGGGAGAGTGGCACCTTCTCCTGGGCCGTCGGGCCGTCGCTCAGCTGGAACCTGCTGGATCAGGGACGGCTCGGCAACCAGATCCTGGTACAGGACGCCCGCTTCCAGCAGCTTCACGAACGCTACCGCGACAGCGTGTTCAAGGCCGCCCGCGAGGTGGATGACGCGGCCGTGGCCTATGCCAACGGCCAGGAGGAGATCGCCCTGCTGACCCAGACCGGCGAGGCCGCCCGCCGCGCCCTGGCGATCGCCAACACCCAGTATCGCGAGGGGATGGCGGATTTTCAGCGGGTCCTCGACTCCCAGCGCGCCCTGTTCAGCCAGCAGGAGCGACTGGTCAACAGCCGCGGCGCCCGGATGCGCGACCTCATCACGCTCTACAAGGCTCTCGGCGGCGGCTGGGAACAGGGGCGCTCCCGCCCCCTGGTCACCCCGGAGGTGGAGGCCCAGCTGCGTCAACGCGCCGACTGGGCTCCCCTGCTCGACGCCGCCCGCCCCATGACACAGAAGGCAAGTGCCCATGACTGACAACACCGCCTCTCCCGGCCAGGCCAGCCGCCGGGCCACCCTAGGACTGCTGGGACTCATTCTCCTGCTGCTCGGCTGGTATCTGCTGGCCGACCGGCTGACCCCCTACAGCTCCCAGGCCCGCGTGCAGGCCTTCGTGGTCCCTATCGCCGCCGAGGTGTCCGGCCAGATCCAGAAGGTCCATGTGCGCGACAATCAGGATGTGGAGGCCGGCGCCCCCCTGTTCGAGATCGATCCCGAGCCCTATGACATCGCCCTGGCCAAGGCCAGATCCGACTACCAGACGGTACTGAGCGGCGTCAAGGCGAACAACGAAGGGGTCAAGGCGGCCGAGGCGGCCCTGATGGCCATGCGCGCCGCCTATGACAACGCGGCCAAGGATGCCGAACGCCAGGAGCGGCTCTATCGCGAGGATCCGGGGGCCATCTCGGTGCGCCGCCTCGAGGTGGCCCAGGCCAGCCGCGAGACGGCCAAAAGCCAGGTGGCGGCGGCCGAGGCCGACGTCCGGCGCGCCATCGAGGCGGCCGGGGCGAGCGGCGAGGACAACTCCCAGCTGCTCAGCGCCCGCTCGGCGGTGCACAAGGCCGAGCTGGATCGCCAGAACACCCGCGTGGTGGCGCCGGGCCGCGGCCTTGTCACCGACTTGAGCACGGATGCGGGCCAGTTTATCGGGGCTGGCGCCCCGGTCATGACCCTGATCGCCATCCACGACGTCTGGGTATCGGCCGATCTGACGGAGAACAACCTCGGCAACATCCGGTCGGGAGACAGGGTTTCCATCCTGCTGGACAGCCTGCCGGGCCGCCTGTACGAAGGCGAGGTGCGCAGCATCGGCTACGGGGTGGGCGACGGCAAGAGCCAGCCGGCCGGCACGCTGCCGACCGTGGACAACAACCGCGACTGGCTGCGCCAGGCCCAGCGCTTCCCGGTCAAGATCGCCTTCAAGGCCGACGACTTCCCCCCGGTCGAGGCGCTGCGGGTCGGCGGTCAGGCCGACGTGCTGGTCTACACCGGCGAGCGCGGGCCGATGCACTGGCTGGGGGGGCTCTACATCCGGCTGATGAGCCTCTTCTCCTTCCTCTATTGAGGCGCCTCATGGAACAGGCTGACCAGACGGTACTGCGCATTGGCACGGGCATCGGGCTCGCAACGGGGATCTGTTACGGCCTGGCCCTGCCCATGCCCCACCTCGGCGTCATCATGGCCTGGGTGGTGCTGTGCCGACCCGGCGAGCCCCTGGCGCTGAAGAAGGGGCTGGTCGGCGGGCTCCTGTTGCTGGGGATCATGGTCTCCGGCGTGCTGCTGGTGCCACTGCTGACCCACTATGCCCTGGCCGGCGTGCTGCTGATCGCCCTGTCGCTCCATCTGTTGATGCAGCTGGGGATGGCCGGCAAGGGGGGGGCCGCCATGCTGCTCATCATGGCCATCACGGTGATCCCGGTGGCCGGGCTCATCGAGCAGTCCCTTGCCATCGCCATCGCCCAGATGATGGCCGTGGGGATCCTGGTGGGCACCCTGGTCAACCGGCTGGCGCACGCCCTCTTCCCTCCCCCGCCAGCGACGGGCACGGTCGCCAGACCGGCCCCACCGCCCCCCGAGCATCCCGAGCGGCTGGCGCTGCGGGCCGTGGCCATCGTATTGCCGGTGTGGCTGCTGGCCCTCGGCAATCCGGCGTTCTACATCCCCGCCGTCATGAAGACGGTGGCCCTGGCCCAGCAGAGCACCTCCCTCAATGCCAGGCAGGCGGGCCAGGAGCTGGTGCTCTCGACCCTGGCGGGCGCCCTGCTGGCGTTCGCGCTCTGGATGGGGCTCAGCCTCTGGCCCTCCCTGCTGATGCTGGTGCTGATGCTGACCCTGATGACCCTCTGGCTGGCGCGGCGGCTGGTGCCACTGGTAGCCAGCCGCTTCCCGCCCTCGTTCTGGAGCAACGCCTGGATCACGGCCCTCATCCTGCTCGGGCCCGCCATCGAGGACAGCGCCACCGGCAAGGATGTGTGGCTGGCGGCCGCCATGCGCTGCGGCCTCTATCTGGTGGTAGCCGGCTATGGCTGGCTCTGTATCTTGCTGCTCGAACAGTGGTGGCCGGTCGGCCGCCCACTGGCAGAAGCCAAGCTAGGAGAGTGATATGTTTACGATTTTTCTGGTCGGCATCCCGGTGATCCTGGTCAACATGCTGTTGCAATCCCTGGTCTCCGTCTGGTGCATCCGCTTCTATGTCAAGCGGTTCCATCGCCGCGAGGGGGCCCTGGCCGGCATGCTGGCCCTGTTTGGCATCATCACCCTGGTGATGCTCGGCAACCTGGCCCAGATTGGCGTCTGGGGAGCGCTCTTCCTGTGGCTCGGGGAGTTCGACACCCTGCAGGAGGCCGTCTACCACTCCGGGGTCAACTTCGCCACCCTGGGCTATGGCGACATCGTCATGAGCGCGCAGTGGAAGTTGCTGGGCCCGCTGGAGGCGGTCAACGGCGCCCTGATGATAGGCCTCTCCGGCGCCTGCATGCTGGCGGTACTTCAGCACCATATCCGCAAGCAGCTCGACGACGCCCCCTCACCGGAACGGTGAGCGACCTTGATGCGAGAGAGAAGGGCCACTCCATGGAGTGGCCCTTCTCTCTCAGGAGTCGGCTCACCGGCCCCTTAGCGCCAGTCCATCCCTACTCGGCGCACGCCATCTGCCAGGTCTTGAAGCCGCCGGAGAGGTTCTTCACCCGAAAGCCGTGCTGGCTCAGCAGGCGGCAGGCCACGTGGCCGCGCAGCCCCACCTGACAGCTGATGAGCAGCTCTTTATCCTTGGGCAGTTCATGGAGGCGACTGCGCAGCTCATCCAGAGGGATGTGCAGCGCCCCCGGAATGCGGCCCAGCTTGTCGAGCTCGGGGCCGCTGCGCACATCCAGCACCTGTTGATGAGGGTGGCGGGCCTGCACCTCGGCGGCGTGACAGAGCAGGGTATCCCCCTTCAGATGGTTGCTCGCCACGAAGCCCGCCATGTTGATCGCGTCCTTGGCCGAGCCGAAGGGGGGCGCATAGGTGAGCTCCAGATCCTGCAGATCGAACACGGTGAGACCGGCGCGCTGGGCCACCGCCAGCACGTCGATGCGCTTGTCGACCCCGTCCTTGCCGATGGCCTGGGCACCATAGATCTTGCCGTCCGGCGCAAACAGCAGCTTGAGGCTGATCGGGTGGGCGCCGGGGTAGTAGCCGGCGTGGCTGCCCGGGTGCACATAGGCCTTCTCGAACGGCAAGCCCAGCTGCACCAGCCGCTTCTCGTTCAGCCCAGTGCTCGCCACCGCCAGATCGAACAGCTTGCAGATGGCGGTGCCTTGCGTCTTCTTGTAGGTCTCGCTTCGACCCAGCATGTTGTCGGCGGCGATGCGTCCCTGGCGGTTGGCGGGCCCCGCCAGCGGGATCAGCACCGGCTCGCCGGTGACGAAGTCGGTCTCCTCCACCGCGTCCCCCACCGCATAGATGAAGGGATCCGAGGTGCGCATCCCGGCATCCACCTTGATGCCGCCACGGGGTCCCAGCTCCAGCCCGGCCTTGGACGCCAGCAGGGTCTCCGGCTTGACGCCGATGGCGAGGATCAGCAGGCCGGTGTCGAGCCGGCTGCCATCGCTCAGGGTCAGCCGCAGGCCGCCCCCTTGGGCGCTCGCCACCGCCGAAGTCTTCTCTGCCGGCACCGCCAGGCTCTCGATGGCACTGAGGCCGGTGCGCAGGCGAAGATCGATCCCCTCCTCCCGGATGCGGGCGTGCAGCAGGTTGGCCATCTCCCTGTCCACGGGCGCCATCACCTGATCGGAGAGCTCCAGCAGGGTGACTTCGAGCTTGCGCAGGTGCAGCGCCTCCATCATCTCCAGCCCGATGAAGCCGCCCCCTACCACGGTGACATGGCGCGGCTTGTCGTGCGCCAGCGCCGCCAGGATGCGGTCCATGTCGGGAATGCTCCGCAGGGTATGCACTCCCGGGCTGTCGATGCCGGGGAAAGGCGGCCGTATGGGGGCGGCGCCCGGGCTCAGCAGCAGTCTGTCATAGGGCTCGCGCCGCTCCTCACCGGTCTGCAGGTTGCGCACCAGCAGGGTCTTGCCGGCCTTGTCTATCTCGATGACGTCGTGAAAGACCCGCACATCCACGTTGAAGCGGCGCTTGAAGCTTTGCGGCGTCTGCAGCAGCAAGGCATCCCGGTCGGGAATGTCCCCCCCGATGTGATAGGGCAGCCCACAGTTGGCGAAGCTGACGAACTCGCCCCGCTCGAACACCACTATCTCGGCCTCTTCGTTCAAACGACGGGCGCGGGCCGCCGCCGACGCCCCCCCGGCTACACCACCCACAATCAGGATCCGTTTCATCTGCAAGACTCCGCTCAACATGAGATGACCAGTAGATTAGGTATTTCTAATTTAGATATCAATGAAATTTTGTTTGCTACGGTTTTGCAGTATTCTTGGCCTCCGACAATTGCTCAACAGGATAGTGTCAGTTCATGTCGTCTACCGCGCTCAGCCATCTCCCGACCGCCAGCCAGGCCCCGCTGTTCTTTCGCCTGGATACCCGTAGTCAACGGCTGGTCGCCCTGACCGATGTGATGCAGACCCCGCTCCACTGGCTCGACGAACCCCGCAGCGCCTGGCCGGCCCAGTTGCCGGAAGCCCTGCGCCAGCCCATCGAGCAGCGCCTCGCCAGCGGCAAGGGGGGCAAGCTCCTGCTGCGCTTTGACTCCCTGCTGTGGCATGTCTCCCTCTCTCGCGAGCAGGACGCCTTCTGGCTCATCTGCCTGCAGACCCAGCCTCAGGAGAGTGCGGCCAACCTGTCGCTGCAACTGCCGCGCCTGAGCCAGATGGCCAGCCAGCGGCAGTACGCCCCCATGCTGGAGAGCCTCAAGGAGTGCCTGGGCGCCGATCGCCTGATCCTCTGGCACTACCAGGCCAATGGCCCCCTCGGCAGCGAACAGCTGACCCCGGTCTTCACCCTGGGGGTGGAATCTGTTGGCGCCATTCGCGGCGACAGCCGCTATATCCGCGCCCTGCGCACCCGGGGCGCCCTGAGCTTCTCGGAGGCGGCGCACCAGCCCATGCTGAGCCAGCACTATTACCTGGCCGATGCCAGCGTCAGCTCCCGCCTGGACGGCGCCCTGCTGGAGCAGGAGAAGCTCGTCGGCGTGCTCAGCCTCGAGTATGCCGAAACCACCCTGATCGGCGACGAGACGCTGCAACTGGTGCGTCACTGCGCCCAGTTGCTGGGCCACTGGCAACCGGAGCCCGTGGCGACGGAGTCTCCGCTCATCCCCTCTCCCGACGGACTGGCCAACAAGACCGGCAGCGATTACTGCCGCGCCCTGGTGCGATGGGCCATGGACGCCAGCGGCGCCACCATCGGCTGGATCGGCGAGTTTCAGCCTCGCGGCCAGGATCTCTGGCTCATTCCGCGCTGCGTGCTGGAAGGGGATACCTTCTCCGCCGTCAAGCCCATGCGCATGGAGGTGGGCCCGGGCCGGGAGATCTACCAGCACGGCCAGAGCCTCTACGTGGAAGACCTGCCCCTGCGCTACCCCCAGGCCAGCCAGCTGCTGGCCCTCAATGCCAGGAGCTACATCGGCATCCCCTTCCAGGGCGCAAACGGCCTCCCCCTGGGTCAGCTCACCCTGCTGCTCGCCGGGCCGCTTGCCGACCCCATGCCCCTGCTCGACGCCCTCTACGAGCAGCGTGAGCGGGCCGCCGTCGAGCTGCAGCGCATCGCCAATGACGATGCCCTGCGCCTGGCCGAGGTGGCCTTCAACACCCACGACGGCCTGCTGGTGATGGATCACGGCGGCATCATCCTCAAGGTCAACGCCTCCTTCAGCCGCATCACCGGCTTTGCTGGCGAGGAGATGATAGGCCAGCACATCGACACCCTGAGGCCCACCTACTACGGCGACAGCCTGAAAGAGGAGGTGGTCGCCGCCGTCAACAGGCAGGGGTACTGGAGCGGGGAGGAGCAGTGCCTGCACAAGGCGGGGCATCTCTTCCCGGTGCGGCTCATGGTGAGCGGCGTCAGGGATGATCTGGGGGAGCTCAGCCACTTCGTCAGCAGCTTCCACGACATCACCCAGGAGAAGGAGACGGCCCGCCACATCGAGCGCCTCGCCTATTACGACGACCTGTGCGATCTCTACAACAGGCGCAGCCTGAACGACATCATGCAACGCACCCTGCAGACCCCGAGCGGTCAGTGGGGGGCCCTGCTGCTGCTGGATCTGGACAACTTCAAGTCGATCAACGACTCCCTCGGCCACGCCTGCGGCGACCTGCTGCTCCAGGCCGTGGTGGTGCGCCTCAAGTCCCTGCCCCAGGAGAACCTGGTGCTGGCCCGCACCTCGGGGGACGAGTTCGCCCTGCTGTTTACCGCCCTGGGCCAGGGCTATGTCACCGCCAAGATCCTGGCGGAGCACTTCGCCCGGGAGCTGATGGCGATCTTCCGCCACCCCTTCGACATCGGCGATCACAAGCTGCACTGCAGCGCCTCGGTGGGGATCAGCCTGTTCAGCGATGACGACAAGGATCACCTGATCCTGATGCAGCAGGCCGATACCGCCGTCCACATGGCCAAGCGCGCCGGTCAGGGCAACCACATCTTCTTCAGCGAGGCCATGGCGGAGAGGGAGAAGAGCAAGCTCTCCCTCAATAACCAGTTGCGCGATGCCCTGCGCAACAACGAGCTGGTGTTGCACTACCAGCCCCAGTACAGGGTCGACAACGGCAGCCTCTCCGGCGTGGAGGCGCTGCTGCGCTGGCAGAAGGCCGATGGCACCATGGTGCCCCCCGGCGAGTTCATCCCCATCGCCGAAGAGACCACCCTCATCCAGGAGATAGGTTACTGGGTGATGAAGACCGCCTGCGCCCAGTACAGCTTCTGGCTCAACAACGGCCTGGTCATCCCCCACCTGTCGGTCAACGTCAGCGCCCGCCAGTTCCACACCGCCGGCTTCGTACAGCAGGTGGAGTACATACTGCGGGACACCGGCGTGCCCCCGTCGCGCCTGCTGCTGGAGGTCACCGAATCCGTGGTGCTGGAAAACCGGCTGGAAAGCATCGCCAGGATCCGCCAGCTCAAGGCCCTGGGCCTGCTCATCTCCATCGACGATTTCGGCACCGGCTACTCCTCACTGGCCTATCTGCGCGATCTGCCCGCCGATGAGGTCAAACTGGATAGAAGCTTCATCCAGACGCTGGTGCACAGCGAGCAGGACAAGGCCATCGTCAAGGCCATCCTGGACTTGGCCAAGGTCTTTCGCTTCACCGTGACCGCCGAAGGGGTGGAGGAAGAGGAGCAGCTCGCCGTGCTCAAGGCCCTGGGATGCCAGCATTATCAGGGCTTCCTCACCAGCAGGCCGCTCCCCGTCAAGGCGCTGGAGCATCTGCTTGGCGGTGCCCGGCCAGGCTAAACATGTAGGATTTATAGGGCTTTCTGTCATAAAATAACGACCGCTAGTACCCTGTCCGAACCATTGGAGTCGTCTATGTCAGTCATTAACCGGAACCCTGTCGTTGAAACCAAGGGGCCTGCCGACCACGGCGCACAGCGGATCCCCGCCGTTGAAGCCGGCGACGCCAGCAGTACCGAAGTGATTGGCAGGATCCACTCCGTCGAGACCTGCGGCACCGTCGACGGCCCCGGCATTCGCTTCATCGTGTTCATGCAGGGCTGCCTGATGCGCTGCAAGTACTGCCACAACCGGGATACCTGGGACACCCAGGGCGGCCGCGAGGTCACCGTGCCCGAGCTGATGAAGGATCTCACCAGCTATCGCCACTTCATGAATGCCTCGGGCGGCGGCGTCACCGCCTCCGGTGGCGAAGCCATGCTGCAGCAGGAGTTCATCGCCGAGCTGTTCGCCGCCTGCAAGGCGCAGGGGATCCACACCTGCCTGGATACCAACGGTTTCGTGCGTCACTACGACGAGCTGCTCGATCGGGTGCTCGACAACACCGATCTGGTGCTGCTCGACATCAAGCAGATCAACGACGAGAAGCACATCCCGCTTACCCACGTCAGCAACAAGTACACCCTGGAGTTCGCGCGCTATCTGGCGTCCCGCGGCCAGACCATGTGGATCCGCTACGTGGTGGTGCCCACCTGGTCCGACGATGACGAGAGTGCCGAAGGGCTCGGCCAGTTCATCGCCGAACTGGGGGAGTGCGTCGAGAAGGTGGAGCTGCTGCCCTACCACGAACTCGGCAAGCACAAGTGGGA
Source organism: Aeromonas sp. FDAARGOS 1409 (assembly GCF_019048705.1). NCBI lineage: Bacteria > Pseudomonadati > Pseudomonadota > Gammaproteobacteria > Aeromonadales > Aeromonadaceae > Aeromonas > Aeromonas sp. FDAARGOS 1409. The sequence continues at coordinate 2,922,164 of NZ_CP077395.1, read as the reverse complement.
CGTGCTGGGAGACACTTACGATCTGGTCGGGATCAAGCCCCCCAGCAAGGAGACCATGGACAGGATCCAGGGCATCCTCGGCAAGTATCACCCCAACGTGAAGTATTGAGACAGGAGGCCGCCCGGCAGAGGGCGGCCTCTTTTCATTGCGCCGCCAGCGCCCATCAGGGCGTTATCACCCGACAGTGACATCCGAGGGAACAGGTCATGAGTGAAGGACAAGTCGCCGCCCTCCTGCTCTGGCTGGTGCTGCTCGCCTTCAGCCTGAACGCCTCCCTGCTGCGCACCCTCCACGCCAACCCGCTCTACCAGCACCTCTGCCTGGGGAGCGCCATCGTCCTGGTGCCGCTCTGGACCTTGCGGGCCGGGCTGCACGAGGGGCTGGAGATCCACTTTCTCGGCCTCACCAGCCTGACCCTGCTGCTGGGCTGGCGCCTCGCCCTGCTCGCACCCTGCCTCACCCTGCTGATCCTCGCGGCCTTCGATGTCACCGAACTCGCGGACATCGGCTGGCAGGCCCTGATCGGCGTCACCCTGCCGGTGGCCACCAGCTGGCTGCTGTTTCTGGCGAGCTGGGCCTGGCTGCCCCGCCACCTCTTCGTCTACCTGTTCGTGGCCGCCTTTCTCGGCGGCGCGCTCAGCATCTCGGTCAAGGTGATCGCCAGCGCCCTGCTGATGGGGATGAGCGGCACCTACCCCTGGCACACCATCGGCGCCGACTACCTCTCCATCTGGCCCCTGCTGCTCTTCCCCGAGGCCCTGCTCAACGGCATGACCATGACACTGCTCGCCGTCTATCGCCCCCACTGGGTCAACACCTTCTTCGATCGGGAGTATCTGGGGCGCTGATAAATTGCTTCACATAAGCGGCATAGGGAGTAATAACCACCGCCATACCGTACCAAGCCTGTCAACCTAGAATCTATATTCTATATGAAGAGTATGACTATCAAGCGAGGGGTTAGAATCATACATTTTGCCGTTGGACATGTGCTCATATTGGTAGCCTACCATCCAGTTCTTATGAAAGGCATAACCCAGTCCCAACCCTGTCGATAGCTGGACAGGCCCCCCATAGTCCTTGAAGCCATTTCCCCTGTGCCCAAACTCATATTTGCTTAGCCACAGCACTTCAAACGGCATCCATACGACCCAATTGCCCAATAGACATTCGGCGCGAGCCCCAACCCCCAGTCTTGCCCCTTCTTCATGACCCACATCCAACAGGCCGCCACGCCCCCCCAAACCAAGCTGGCAATCCGTTTCATCCCATTGCCAGAACATATGATGATATTTCACATCGACAGTAAATATGTCGAGTTTCTCGCTTTCGGCTGGTGTTCCCAGCTGCAAAGCCATGATGTTGTCATCGGCATGAACACTCGAATAGTTCGCCCACAAACCAATCCATCCAACAACTAAGAGAGCCTTCACGTCCATGTTCCCCTCCTATCCTGTTTTTATGCTTAAGCGCCCAAGCACACTTCAGGCATAGTCAGTCAGAAGGGGGGTTGTCCAATGGATATTAAAACTAAAAAATCACACCGTTTAAGTAGACTGGTCTACATATGTAGTACCTGAAAGAAAAATACAGATTAATTCACTGTTTCAGTTTCATTTATCCATCAAGCGCAACCAAGATAATCTGATAAAGAACGCATTGTAGTGGTCAGCGAGGGCCTAGTGCAGCAGGTTACGTTTTAGGTGGTCATGAAGTTGCTCTTGAGCCCGCACCAGTTGCATGGGCTGAGCTGTGCAAAAGAGCGAAGCAGTGCGAAGAAGGTGCCGTTGTCCATGGTGCCCCCCACCCTCAATACCTGAAATAAGCATAATAGGGCCGACCAAAACGTCTCGGGGACAGCCCCCTGAATAAGGTGGCTCAACCATTACCATCTTCATCGATGGAAGATGATGACAAGAGTGGTAGTCAGGATAACTTCCAGAACGAAACAGTACAGTTAATGTACAGGCAGATGGCTATCATGCCCCCCAATCCCTGAGGAGAAGCTGAACCAAAACTTAATAAAAATCAAATACATTGTATTAGACAACTAGGACTCTCTGCCATGGCAATACAATGTGTTATGGTCATGGGGTCTCAAAGAGATACATGTTTGTGTTGACCCATACGAAACCTCAATGGTAGTATGCGCGACGCATATTTGGCCACCATGTCACATCATAGGTGCGAAATAATATATATCGATAGCGCGGGTAATCATTAATTACCTGCCGCATCGTTACGTCTGTATTTTTCTGCTTTTCGTCCGGAGCTATGACATTTCCGTGCGGTAGCTTTACCATTTTTCAGCTCAACGGCGCCATCCTCACCAAGATAATGACAAAGCACTCTTACAACATAACGGCGCCCCAGTTTATCCCTCAGGCTTCAGATTTCTACTTCGTGGAAAATATTGACATATGAGTTATACGACCCATTTCCTAGCGTTAACGCTGGCACTGCAAATAGCTGGCTGCGCATATGAGCCAAAGCAAGTCCAAGCGTCTCGACCCCTTGTTAATTCATCGGCTTCCAACGAGCATCAGCCTATGGCAGCAGAGATGCAGCAGGCCCTCAACACCTTGCCTCAAGGGGCGACGCTCAACACAAACAGCACTACATTCACCCTTGGTCAACGCTATGTATCTGCTCTAGGACGTGAGTGTGCTGAGCTATTTCTCAACAACATTCAAGGTCACTCACAGAGAAGTGCCGTATGCAAGAGTGAAGAAGGTCTATGGTACTTAGTGCCCCAATTGGAACAGGCATCTATCGGCAACCTGTTGGCTGACTAATAAACTTGAAGGTAAACGTTTTGAAGACAATGAACATTCGTCAACTGAGTACCCTCCTGTTTCTCATCAGCACTTCTTGCCCTACCATGTCTGCCGCAGCACCTGACCAGGCACAACTCAGCGGACAGTCATTTGGCTATAGCCTCTCGGGGAGCACAGGCCCCCAACTCGGTGGCCAATCGGCCTTTAGCGCCCAGGCCAACACTAACTCGACGACAGGCAGCTTCACCCAGCAAAACCGACAAGGAATGTTATTGCCGGGCGAATCTGATGTGCGCAAACTGCTGCCACAGGCCGAGGCTGGACTCCCTCCCCCCTACGGCGCCAATCTCTTTGCGGGCGGATATGAAACAGAGCGCAGTGACGGCCTGAACGACAATTACCTGATAGCGCCGGGTGACAAACTGAATATCTGGATCTGGGGTGCCGTCAACTTCTCCAACGTCGTGACTGTCGATAATCAGGGCAATATCTTTATTCCCGATGTAGGGCCTATCAACGTCAAGAACGTGCCCGCCAACCAAGTGAATAACCTGGTCACCAGCAAGATTGGGGATGTGTTTACCAACAACGTCAATATCTATGTCAACTTATTGACCACCACTCCCGTCAGCGTCTTCGTCACCGGTCCGGTGATCCGCCCAGGCCAATATGCCGGGCAATCTTCCGACAGCGTGCTCTACTTCCTCAAGCGTGCGGGTGGCATCGACTCTGAACGGGGCAGCTATCGTCAGATCAAGGTGTTACGCCAAAATCAAGTCATCCAGCAGATCGATCTGTATGAATTCATGCAGCAAGGCAGAATGCCCAAGTTTTCGCTGAAGGATCAGGATGTGATCCTGGTGGAACCCCAGGGACCGATGATCAATGTGGCTGGCAAGGTGCGCAATCCGTTCCGCTTCGAGTTGAAAGAGCGCAACACCTTGGGCTCCGAGCTGGTCAATTATGCCCTCCCCCTCGCCAAGGTGAGTCACGTCGGGATCATAGGTGATCGTCCAAACGGCCCTTTCTCCATTTATCTTCCTTACAAAGATTTTGCACAGGTGCAGCTTAAAGATGGGGACAAAGTCCTGTTCAACGATGACATGCATGCGCAGGTGTACGATGTGCAGGTCACTGGCAGTTATATGGGCCCCTCTTATTTCACCGTCCGCAAAGAGACCAAGCTGCACGACCTGCTCAACCACATTCCCATCGACCCCAAACTGGCGGACTACCAATCCATCTACCTGATGCGAAAGAGCGTGGCAGCCAGACAAAAAGAGATGCTGGATGAGTCGCTCAACCGACTGGAACGCAGCGTGTTCACCGCTCCCGCCAGTTCGGACGGGGAGGCTGCCATCCGCGCCAAAGAGGCCGAACTGGTCATGCAGTTTGTGGACAAGGCCCGCAAGATCCAGCCACTCGGTAAGGTCGTGGTATCGGATAAAGGCATCATCGCCAATATCCAGCTGGAGCAGGGCGACCAAATCGTCATCCCGAACAAGACAGACCTTATCCAGGTGGGTGGAGAGGTGCTGATGCCGCAAGCCGTGGTCTATAACGCCAATGCGGACCTCGACGACTATGTCGCGTGGGCAGGTGGATTTACCGAGCGTGCCAACGACAAGCGCATCGCCGTGGTCCATGCCAACGGATTGGTGGAGTTCAAGGGCCAGGGTAGTGTCCAGCCTGGAGACCAGATCCTGGTCTTGCCCAAGGTTGATAGCAAAACCATGCAATCCGTCAAAGACATCACCCAGATCATCTATCAGATCGCCGTGGCGGCGGACGTCGTACTGGGTAACTAACCTCCCGGATAAACAACAGACTCGTCCGATGGCGAGTCTGTCATAGGGTAAATGACCCAATGCATAAACCCATTCTCAATCAAACACCTCGCACACCCTTGCAGGTGCTGCGCGATGTGACCTTTGGTCTGCTTATCCGCGAGCTGAAGACCCGCTTCGGCAGCTATCGACTCGGTTATGCCTGGGCCTTGCTCGATCCCTTGCTGATCATCGGTGCATTTAGCCTGATCTTCGGGCTGCGCGGTCACAGTGGATTTGGTGGGGCGCCGGCCCCCTTGTTTATCACCGCCGGCTATCTGCCTTTTATTTTTTTCAAGAATGTCGTGAGCAAACTGCAATCGGCAGTCAGTGCCAACATGGGGTTGTTCTGCTACCGCCAAGTCACCCCCTTTGCCACCTTTGTTGCCCGTTTTATGCTCGAGATGATGGTAGGCATGATAGTGGGCATCATCCTGATCCTGGGGCTGCTCTGGTTCGGGTTCGATGCCATACCGGCCGATCCCTTGCAGATTATTCTCGGTTATTTCCTGCTGATGATCTTCTCGTTTTCCCTCGGTATCGTCTTTTGCGTGCTCTGTAATCTGTTTCAAGAGGCGAATAAATTCCTCGATCTGTTGATGATGCCACTGATGTTTATCTCCTGCGTGATGTATCCGCTGGCGGCCATACCCGCTCAGTACCAACACTGGTTTTTGTGGAACCCGCTGGTGCATGCCCTCGAGCTCATACGCAGTGGCTGGATTGCAGGCTACGCCAGCCCCAACGTTAGTTGGGCATATTTGTCCGGCATGACCTTGCTGCTGCTGACCTTTGCCATGAGCTGCTATCGCCTGAGCCATCGCCGGCTGATCGCCAGCTAAAGTGAAATTACATGATCATTCTTGACAATGTATCCAAGTACTACCCCACCAAATTTGGTCGCAACTATGTGTTGCGGGATGTGAGCATCGAGCTGCCGCGAGATCGCAATATCGGCATTCTGGGGGTTAACGGGGCAGGAAAATCCACCCTCTTGCGTCTGCTGGGAGGGATGGATACGCCCAATCAGGGCAAAGTCACCCGCTTGTGTCGTGTCTCCTGGCCCCTGGCACTCAGCGGTGGCTTTCAAGGCAGCATGACGGGACGGGAGAACACCCGTTTCGTCTGCCGTATCCACGGCGTGCGCGACACCCAGTCAGTGGAGGAGTGGGTCAAGGAGTTCTCCGAAATAGGCCAGCACTTCGAACTGCCGATCAAAACCTACTCCAGCGGCATGAAGTCCAAGTTTTCCTTTGCCGTCAGCATGGCCTTCGATTTTGATATTTATCTGACCGATGAAATCACCTCGGTGGGGGATGCTCGCTTCAAGCAAAAATGCATCGATACCTTCAATCAAAAGCGCGAGACGGCGAGCCTGATCATGGTGTCCCACGATATGAAAAACCTGCGTCAACAGTGTGACATGGGCATCTTGCTGCGCAACAGCACATTGGAAATCTTCGACAATATCGATGACGCCATCCGCATCTACCAGAATCTATAACAAGCAACAACTAACATGACTCAACCAATCAGACCGGAAAGACCCTCACGCCTGATGCGCAAACTGCGCAAGCTCGGCAATGAGCCTAAGCAGTTCTTTATCGACTCCAGCGGCTTCCAAATTGCCCACCGCTCCTGGCAGCAGAGCCTCAAGCTCGGCAGTTTTCTCTGGGTGCTGGCCTGTTTTACCATCGCGGCACTCTATCTCGGGGTGATCGCCTCTGACCGTTATGTGAGCCGGGCGGAGATCATCATCAAGCAGGCGGACCAGATCAAGATGCTGCCCGATGCCCTGTCGATGCTGGGTATAGGTGGCAGCAATCATCAGGATGTGCTGCTGATCCAGGATTACCTGAACTCATGGGATCTGCTGGCCAAACTGGACAAAGAACTTGATCTCAAGGCCCATTACCAGAGCGGCCAAGCCGACTATTTCTCCCGTCTCCCCCAGGATGTCAGCCGGGAAGATTTTATCGAATATTACCGCGATCACCTGACGCTGCGCCTGGACGAACTATCGGGTGTGCTCACCATCGAGTTGCAGGCGTTTGATCCCGAATATGGCCAGCAGGTGGTGGGTATGATGCTCAAGGAGTCCGAGCGTTTTATCAACAAGCTGGGGCACCAGGTGGCACTGGATCAGTTGGCCTTCGTCGAGAAAGAGGTCAATCGCGCCTATCAACGGCTACAGGATGAAAAGGCCAAGGTACTGGCGTTTCAAAACAGCCACCAGCTTATCAGCCCCGAATCCACCAGCAGCGCACGTCTCGGAGTAGTCAGCCAGATCGAGGCCGAGCTGGTAAACCAGCAGGCACAGCTCAAACAACTGCGCAGCTATATGAAAGAGAGCGCCCCTGCAGTCATCTCTGTGCAGAGCCGGGTCGATGCCCTAACCAGACAACTTGAGCAGGAGCGGGCCAAGCTGACCGGCCAGGACAAGAACGCCATGAATGAAGTCACCGCCGGCTATCTGGATGTACAGACCCAGGCAACTCTGGCGGCAGACCTCTACAAGACGGGTCTTATCAGCCTGGAGCAGGCCAGGGTCGAGGCATATCGCAAGCTCAAACACCTGCTGGTCATCAGTCACCCGAGCCTGGCCCAAGATGCGGAATACCCTCGCCGTCTCTACAACCTGGCCACCGTCGGTGTACTGTTGTTCCTCTTCTATGGGTTGATCGTAATGGGCCTCGCCACCCTGCGTGAGCACCAAGACTGATAGAGCGACTGAATCGCCACCGGTTTTCGAGCATCGCCTTCATCTCTGATGGCCGGAAACTAGCAAAAATATTACCGAGGCGCCTGATCAAGGCGCCATATTGGCGAAAGAATTCATGCCCCTGTCATATCTGCGTGTGAATGTCGTGAGCCCAACGTTATTTAAGCTGTGAGTCAACTCTTTTGTATAAAAATAAACGTCCGCGCATTGCGCTAGTGGCGGACCAATTCACGACATTCAGCCTGACACCCGATGCAGACCTGATTCATATCACGCCATTGGATTGGCAATGGAAATTAAGGTTCTATAAGCCCGATTTTTTATTTGTTGAATCTGCCTGGCGAGGCTACAAAGACAGCTGGAAAGGGAAAATAGCCAGTTATGCTCACAGTTCCCCCAATAAACCGGAGCTGAGCAGGTTGGTAGAGTTTTGTCGCAAGCGAAAGATCATCACCATATTCTGGAACAAGGAAGATCCCTTCCATTTCGAACGTTTTGCTGATGCCGCAGCTCTGTTTGATGTGGTCTACACCACGGATGCCGACTCACTGGATCGTTACCGGGCTTTGCCTCATCAGAGCTTTCAACATATCGGCGTGCTGATGTTTGCCGCCCAACCGCACTGGTATCAACCAGCCGATGCAGGAGAGCGAGGGCCGGGTATCGCCTTTTTGGGTGGCTATTATGGCAATGAGCTGGCCGAGCGCAGTCGGGCTCAGGAAGAATTACTGTATGCGCTGCGAGACCAGGGGCTGATTATTTTCGATCGCTTCTGGCAGAAAAATAATGGTTGCAGTTATCCGAATACATTGCAGCCCTACTGCAAACAGGCTATTTCACCAGCCTTGGTAGCCAAGGCTTATCGGCAATACCAGCTTTATTTGAATATCAATACCATCAGCCAGTCACCGACGATGTTGTCACGTCGGGTATTCGAGTTGGCGGCGGCGGGTTGCTCTGTGATCAGCACCCCTTCGCTGGCCATGGATAATATTTTTGGCAAGAGCATTATCGCGGTGCCGGATGGAGAAGCGGCGCGAGAGTGGAGTGTACGATTGCAGAACGATGTTCGACAGAGAAGCGAACTCGGCAAGCAAGCCAGGGATATAGTGCTGGCACAGCACACCTGGCAGCACCGGCTGACACAGCTCAATCATGAGCTCAGCCTTTATTAAGTAGTTTGGAACAAAACGAAACTTAATTATTTCACACGGGAGTGAATATTATGCCAACGAAAATGCTGCGGGTATTGATGGTGTTCGGGACCAGACCCGAAGCCATCAAGATGGCCCCGATAGTCAAGGCCTTCCAGGCCAATCGCAAGATTGACGTGCGGGTCTGTGTCACCGGACAACACAGAGAGATGCTGGATCAGGTACTCAATCTGTTTGAAATCAAGCCTGACTATGACCTCAACATCATGAAGCCAGGCCAGGATCTGACCGATGTCACTACGGCCATCTTGCAGGGATTGAAACCGGTATTTGCCGAGTTCAAGCCGGATCGCATCCTGGTTCACGGCGACACCGCCACCTCCTTCGCCGCCACCCAGTCTGCCTACTATCACAGGGTTGCCGTTGGCCACGTCGAGGCTGGTCTTCGCACCGGCAATATCTACTCCCCCTGGCCCGAAGAGGGAATGCGCCGTCTCACCGGCGGCATCGCCGACCAGCACTACACCCCGACCGTCAGCTCCCTGAAGAACCTCATCATGGAGAACATCGCCCCCGAGACCATCTTTATCACCGGCAACTCGGTGATCGATGCCCTGCTGGATGTCTCGGCGAAGATCGATGGCGACGCCGCCCTCAACGGCGACTTGGCCGCCCGCTTCCCCTTCCTCGACGCCAGCAAGAAGATGGTACTGGTCACCGGTCACCGCCGTGAGAACCACGGCGAAGGCTTCGAGCGCATCTGCAAGGCGCTGGCTGAACTGGCCAAGCGCGATGATGTGCAGATCGTCTATCCGGTGCACCTCAACCCCAACGTGCAGGAGCCGGTCAAGCGCAACCTGACCGGGTTTGACAACGTGCACCTGATTGAACCTCAGGACTACCTGCCATTCGTCTACCTGATGAAGCGCAGCTACCTCATCCTGACCGACTCGGGCGGTATTCAGGAAGAGGCGCCAACCCTGGGCAAGCCGGTGCTGTGCATGCGCGACACCACAGAGCGACCGGCGGCCGTCAAGGCCGGTACGGTGCGTCTGGTGGGCACCTGCGATGCGACCATAGTGGCAGAGACCACTCGCCTGCTCGATGACGAACTGGCCTATCAAGTCATGAGTCATGCCAATAACCCTTACGGGGATGGCAAGACCAGCCAACGTATTGTGGATGCCGTACTTGGCCTGGGTGGCGCCCTGGGTCAGCAGATCGACAGCAGCCTGCAAGTTGCCTGATAAACAATATTAAAAACCACACGAGGGGTGGGTAGCCCCTCCAATATGTTGAGAGCACATACATCATGAAATTTGAGACTATCTCCGTCATCGGTCTGGGTTATATCGGTCTGCCGACCGCCGCCGTCATCGCCAGCAACGGCATTCGCGTCATCGGGGTCGATGTCAACCAGCATGCGGTAGATACCATCAACCAGGGCAAGATCCATATCGTTGAGCCAGGTCTGGAAGAGTTGGTCAAGCAAGCGGTCGCCGATGGTCACCTGAGCGCACACTCCGCCCCGCAGAAGGCCGATGCATTCCTGATCGCCGTGCCCACCCCGTTTAAAGGCGACCAACACGAGCCGGATCTTAAATACATCGAGAGCGCCTCGCGTGCCCTGGCCCCAATCCTCGAGAAGGGAAACCTGGTGGTGCTGGAATCCACCTCGCCGGTTGGCGCCACCGAACAGATGGCCAAGTGGCTGGCGGAAGAACGCAGCGATCTGACCTTCCCGCACACCGTCGCGAAAGGCCAGACCCCTGACATCTTTGTGGCGCACTGCCCCGAGCGCGTGCTGCCTGGTCAGGTGATCCGTGAGCTGGTCGAGAACGATCGCATCATCGGTGGCATGGATGCAGCCAGTACCCAGGCGGCCACCCAGGTGTACAAGATGTTTGTGAAGAAGGGTGAGTGCATCGCTACCGAAGCGCGCACCGCCGAGATGAGCAAGCTGACCGAGAACGCCTTCCGCGACGTCAACATCGCCTTTGCCAACGAACTGTCGCTGATCTGTGATAAGCAGGGCATCGATGTGTGGGAGCTGATCTCGCTGGCCAACCGCCACCCGCGTGTCAACATTCTGCAGCCGGGCTGCGGCGTAGGCGGTCACTGCATCGCGGTCGACCCCTGGTTTATCGTCAACCAGAACCCGGATACCGCCAAGATCATCCACCAGGCGCGCCTGATCAACGACTACAAGCCCCACTATGTGGTCGAAAAGGTCGAGCAAGCCATCGCCGGTCTGGCCAACCCGAAGATCGCCTGCCTCGGCCTGGCCTTCAAGCCGGACATCGACGATCTGCGTGAGAGCCCGGCGTTGGATATCACCAAGACCCTGGCGAGCAACCCGGCCTACCAGATCCTGGCCGTTGAACCCAATATCGAGACCCTGCCGCCGGTGCTGGAAAATCGTAATAATGTCACGTTGGTATCGATTTCTGATGCGTTAAACAATGCAGATTTAGTCCTTATTCTTGTCAAGCACAAACAATTCATTGGCATCAATGCATCCGATATAAAAAATGCAAAGCAACTGAATTTTGTTAACGCATAAAAACAACTTTATAAGGAAAAGTGGGCATTAATGTCCACTATTTTACTATGAAAGCACGGCAAAAAAAGAAATTTATAAAAAAGAACATTGTAGCACCTGTAAATAACCAGCAACTTTCTAGCGAAAGTGATTTATTAGTTCAACAGCCTAAGGTATCAGACGAAAAAAACTTAATACTATTCAAAGAAGAACTAGCGCAGCTACATAATGAGATAATGAGTCAGAAAGAGCATTTTCTCCTAATTTCTAAAATATTGCAAAAAAAGCAACATGATTATTTGAAACCTCTTATTGCCGAAAATCAACAACTTGCTATTTCGGCTGAAAGGGATGGAATAAACAAAACTATCTTTAATGCTCTAAAAGAGCATGTGTATACATTAGAAATAAAAAATCATGAATTACAGGTAGAGATTGAGAAAGAAAAGGAACGTACTTTCAAAGCAAAAAACTCTCTTTCCTTCTTGCTAGGAAATACATTGATAATGTATCGCAAGAATAACGAGAGTTTGCTTTCATTGTTCATAAAATTAACTAAAATCAATAAAATAGCAAAAGAACGGCGCAATACTAACAAAGTCATAACTCAATCCTCTCGGCCCTTTAAAGCGCAGAAAAATTTCACTCAGGAATACTACCAATCAAAGCTGAAATTATTTACAAATCTCGGTGAGAATGAATACATACCCCTTGATAAGACACCTACTTGGTTTAGCTTCACACCAATAGGAACCACCGAATTAATTTTTCGTTTTTACCCACACTCACCTGAAAAAATAAATTATAAAGATCTTCTTGCTAGAATCATTTACCTAAATGATGACGGCAATGAAATTAATGGCTCTATTCCTGGAACATATATTTCGTCTACCGTCGGTAGATATATTTACCTTGATATATTCAAGAATGAAGATTTTGTTGAGCTAAAATTCACTCCTCCATCTTCAGCTGTATCGATTCTAGTTGGACTCCAAATATGGAATTCCAAAGACAGTATTAGGATTACAAACAGCTTTAATCATCGCGGTGTCGAAAAAGAAATCGACTTACTTCATGATGATACAGATTTCATGTCTTTGCTGGATGGTGTAAGCATTATCATTCCAAGTTACAAAGGCAATAACACAATTCCGGATATGCTTCATTCAATTCTCCAGCAAACATTTCCGAAGTCACTGATACAACTTGTGATTATTGTTAATGGCGATGACACAAGTTCGATTCCTTTATATGAAGATTTCAAAATAAAAAATAATGATATAGATGTAGTTATATATCATGATGTAATGCCTAGCGCATCTAATGCGAGAAATGTTGCTATTGGCTATGCAAATCGCAAATACACATTGTTCTTAGATAATGATGACATGATCACAGAGAACTATATCCAGTCTCTGTATAATAAAAGATCACCAAATAGTATTACTATCAGTGGAATTCATGACATCAATGAACGTGGCGATATAATCAAAGATAACAGTGCCAATAACCAGTATTTACTAGCGTCAATAAAAACATCGATTTCATATAATGACGTGACGGCAATCACGACTATGATTGCATGCAAACTTCTTCCGACTCATAACCTTAAGAAAATTAGTTTTGTACCACATCTACGCAGTGGTGAAGACGTTGTATTCTTCTGTGACTACATATCTAAATTCAAACCAAAAATCACTGCAGTACCAGAATCAGATAATGCATTCTATATTAGAAGGATTACGCAAAACTCTGTTTCAAGACAGAAATCGACTTTTGATTTTTGTATCCGCCAACGACTACAGGTAATAAAGGAGCTGAAGTCATTACAGGACAAATCTGACGATAAAGAGCAGTTTGGATTTATTCAATCTAAAATAAATGCACAGTCTACTTTCATAAGGGATTTTATAAATGAGTCGCCAGAGTATAAGGAAGAGTTAATCCTTGAGCTCAAATCTTTATCGCTCGAAGACTTCTCATATGAAGTAATCAATAGAGGGAAGGCTAAGTCTCTCATCATCTCTTATTGTTTTCCACCCTATGTCGATACAAGTGCTTGCGTTATGGCCAAGCGACTTAGAGCTGATGGGAAAATTGTCGATGTTGTGCATAACAATATGAGCAAGGTGAGAAATACTTCTAACGATCTCAACCTCCTTGTTAACGATTTGATAGAGCAGCGTAAGGTAGTTAACACCCCATCCACTTTTGCTAACTGGTCAGGCATTTACGGTTTTGCGATTGAAACACTGAAGTGGGCAACAAGAAAACAATCTAGCTATGAAGATGTTTACAGTCGAGCTATGTGGCCCGCATCCCATTTTGCTGCATTCCTTGTAAAAAAAGAAGATCCTGCGATTAAATGGATAGCCGAGTTTTCCGACCCAATTTTGTGGGATATAAAATCGCAAGAAAGATATTCCAAGCTCGACCTCAACTTCATCAAGGAGAATGTGCTTGGTAAGTCAATAATAATTGACACCCTTCTATTTAAATATAAAGATAATGATAATCTCTACTTGTGGTGTGAACTTCTCCCCTACCTTTTTGCTGACGAAATAATTTTTACTTGCGCTAATCAACGTGATTACATGCTTTCAATGATAAAAGACTTGGAAATCAAGAACCTTGCACTCAATAAATCAAGAATCTCTCAACATCCTACACTAGAAAATTTTTACTATAACCTAGGGAATTCAACGTACCCACTAAATAAAAAGATAAAAAATATTGGCTACTTTGGCGCATTTTATTCAAAGCGAAATCTTGATGATATTGTCCATGCTTTAAAAAAATACAAAGAACATGGTCATGATAATATTCTTCTACATGTTTTCACAGAACAAAAAGATGATGCATCTCATTTCGTAAATGCTAATGGCCTTTCTGACATGATTAAGATCAATGGCTATCTTGACTATCTTGACTTCCTTAAAGTAATCAAGGAGTTTGATTGCTTGATAGTCAATGATGCTGAAGTCTCTAAAGAAAAAGGGATAAATCCCTATCTGCCATCAAAAATCAGCGATTACATTGGCTCTGGTGCAAAGGTTTGGGCCTTATGTGAAGAAAATAGTGAATTAAGTAAACTTAAAGAAGTTAGCATGAAGTCTATAATTGGTGATTCACACGCTGCATATAAATTACTTATTGAGATGGGAAGCGATGTTAAATAAAAAATTTGCAATTGGGATCAGGTGCCATAAGATTTCAAGTGAAGAATTGAGAGTATATAATTGCTTACAGAATGACTTCGGCATAAATGAAGATGACATCTTTTTTATAGTTGACGACTCCACCTCAGACAAGTGCTATGAAAATTACGAAAACATTGTGTCATTAAGTGACTACACCAATAAAAAAAACCTAATCTTACCTAATAGATTCGGCTGGTTATGTGGTGATTTATTTTACTATGCATTCAAGGAGCACGTGGATAGAGCGATGTATTGGCTATTGGAGCCAGATATCGATTTCGGGAACAATTGTAAAAACTTTTTTTTAGACCTAAATAATAATGATATGGACTTTTTAGCACCAAGATTTGGCCCTGCCAATCCAAGCGGGTATTGGACTAAGACAGGTTTATCTATATCAGATGATGTATACTCATGTTCGTTCCCCATTACTAGGATGAGCAAAGCAGCAATTTTAATTTGTGAAGATTATCGAATTAAGTCTTTTAGTTCCAAATCACAAACACAATGTCCAAACGATGAAACATTTGTCTCCACCATTGCTATTAAAAGCAAATTAAAATGCTTTGATTTATCTGCAATCTCAGGATTGAACTTTTCTTGCTTCAGTACCACCATCCCGTTGATCAACACAGCCATTAAAAAAGCCAATCATATCTACCATCCATTTCTACCATGGGAGGACTATCTGGCAAAGTTTCAGTCAAGATTCGAGCCAGCCCTTAGAAATGGTACGCATTCCAACTTTATTGAAAAAAGCCTCTCTGGATTATCGAAAGAACAACTTCTTAAAATAAGTGAGATAATATGTCTAAGTTTAAAAAAAGATTTAAAAATCGACGAATAATATCTATTTTAAACGTTAATTTAAAATAACTTAGTACCTTAGTAAAAACACGAGTTACATTAATATATATCAAAAATTATTACCTTTCCATGCGGGTGATTATTTATTGAGCGCGGCATGTCAAGCCGACAATTAGCCAACATATATTTAGATCACTAAGCATTTAATTGATAGCTATTACCTACTGTTAACTTAACACCTATTTCAGGGCGTGGTATGAAAATAAAAAAAGCGGTATTTCCTGTCGCGGGTATGGGTACCCGCTTCCTGCCCGCGACCAAGGCATGTCCGAAAGAAATGCTACCCGTCGTGGATAAACCACTGATCCAGTATGCAGTTGAGGAGGCTATTGCCGCCGGTATAACCGACCTGATCTTTGTTACATCCTGGACCAAGCGTGCCATCGAGGATCACTTCGATAGCAACTTCGAGCTTGAGTACAAGCTCGAGCAAGCCGGTAAAAAGGCGTTGCTCGATACCGTCAAGAACATCATTCCCGCCGGCGTCAACTGCTTCTATGTTCGTCAAACTGAAGCCCTGGGGCTGGGCCACGCCGTACTGTGTGCCAAGCAGATCGTCGGTAACGAGCCGTTTGCCGTGTTGCTGGCTGACGACATGATCCACTGTGACAAGACTCCCTGCCTCGACACCATGATTGGCCTTGCTGGCGAGAGCCATTGCTCGGCCGTGGCTGTAGAAGCCGTACCGATGGAAAAAGTCAGCCAGTATGGTGTCATTGCGCCGCAAGCGGTGAGCGAACGCCTGTATAAACTCAATGGCGTCGTGGAGAAACCGCCCCGTGAGGAGGCGCCATCCAACCTCTCCATCGTCGGACGTTATGTACTGCAGCCACGCATTTTTGAGCTGCTTGAGCAGACCCAGCGCGGGGCCGGTGGTGAGATCCAGTTGACCGATGCCATAGCCGATTTGCTCAAGGAGCAAGAGGTCATGGCTTACGAGTTTGACGGTATCCGCTACGACTGCGGCAGCAAACTGGGCCATATGAAAGCCAACATTGAATATGGCCTGCGCCATCCCGAGTTGTCGGACACGCTGCGAGCCTATCTCGAAGAACTGCTGGCACACTGAACGTAGGGCACCATGTCGCGAGATCTCAGCGTTATTACACCGTTCCACTTTCAGCAGAATGGGCGGGGTAGTCTGGATTCCGCGGTAAAGAGACTGGAGGCATGCCTCCAGTCTCTTTTTATCGCAGGTGATCTGGATATTTTGATTCCGACCAACCAACACCATCTGCTAACAGGGCGGCTTGATGCCCGGATATTGGAAGACTCACAGCCCCTTCCTATCTACTCGCCGGGGCTGGCTCGCTGTCATGGCATTGAGCGCAGTACCACACGTTCGCTCTTCATCCTGGATGCGGACCTTCTCTGCTCACAGCAATTGGCCGAGCAGCTTCCCGCTCGCAGCCGATTGTGTGCTTACGAAGGGCAACCCGCCTTTGAGATGTACCCCTGCCTCTATCTGACCAAGGAAGAGACCGAGCGCTTTGACGGCGATTTTCAGGGCTGTCTGGAGTCCTTCTTGCGCGGGGAGAATCACAGGGTGGAGGGGATCGCCCTGGCCAGCAGCTGCCTGCTGATGAACCGCGAGTGGTTCTTGCAACTGGGCGGCTTTGACGAGCGCTTTGTGGGCCATGGGGGCGAGGATCTGGAGCTTATCGACCGGCTTACCCGTCACTATCCCATTGGGCCGCGGCCGGATGACTATGCCCTCAATATCAAGGCGCAGCATCCAGGGGACTATCAGGGCTTTCGTCGCTATTTCAGCTACTATGCCCTCCCCCACCTGTTTGCCGGTCGCTTCCTGGTGCATCAGTGGCACCCGCGTCCATTGACCCATCCCTATCATCGTCGCCGTGCAGGCAACGACGCCATGCTGGAACAGATGTTGTCACGCAGCGAGGCTGAGCGAGGCCCTCTTAAGGGGCCCGTGGTGCCCTGCAATGACCTCAATGGCGAGCTGCCGGACTTTCGGGAGTGGATGATCCACCTGCAGGAAGAGGCGGGGTATCCCGTCAGTGATTACCCGGGACTGTTACGTTGGCAGGATGGGATCACGCTCAAGCGCCCGCTGTGGCGCAAAGTTCGCAAGCTGTACCTCAACCCACGGGCTTTTTTCAAAGACATGTTCAAGCCCGCGTCTCGCTGAACTCTTTTTATCTGAGTATTTTGCATGACTCTATGGACTCAATCTGGCGGCATTATGGCCCGCAGCGCCCAGATCAGCGCCTGCCTTGACCAGCCGTTGGCGCGCCTTGTTTCCCCTGATTCCCCCCAGCCGGGGGATGCGCTGATTGGCTGGGGCCAGAAGGCCAATGCCCGCCAGATCAAGCAGCAGGCGCAAGATCTGGGCCTGCCCTATTGGCACCTGGAAGATGGCTTTATCGGCTATATCGGCCATCCTGCCAATGGCGGCAAGGCGGTATCCCTTATCGCCGATCCGGTCGGCATCTATTACGATGCCCGCCAGCCCAGCCGGCTCGAACAGCTGATCGCCACCCCCAATGACGCCGCCATGCTGGCGCGAGCCGAACGGCTTGTCCACGAGCTGGTGCGCCTTGGGGTCACCAAATACAACTGCTATGCCGAGCGACCCACCTCTCTCTCAAGTTATTCGTCACCCAGCCTGATGGTGAAGGATGTCGCCGGGCTGCCCGCGGCGCTGGCCCAGCGCCTGCGGCAAGACGGCAGGCCCAGAGTCTTGCTGGTGGATCAGGTGGCCGGGGACCTCTCCATTCCCGGCGCCCTGGCCAGCGAGGCGGACTTTATCGCCATGGTGGAAACGGCACGGCGCAATCATCCCGATGCTCGCCTCTTGCTGCGCACCCACCCGGACACCCGCTTTGGCAAGAAGAGTGGCGTGCTGGCCAGACTGAGACCGAGCGATGTAGAGATCGTTGCCGACCATTGTCATCCCCATGCCCTGCTCAATCTGGTGGACGCCGTATACACAGTGTCATCCCAGCTCGGCTTCGAGGCGCTCCTGCTGGGCAAACCCGTGTATTGCTTCGGCATGCCGTTTTATGCGGGGTGGGGTCTGACCCAGGACAGCAAACAGTGTGAACGCCGCACCGTTCAGGTGTCACTGCCCCAGCTAGTGGCGGCGGCGCTGATCTGCTATCCCCGCTATCTGGATCCCGTGATTGGCCAACGCTGCGAGGTGGAAGAGGTGATCGCCATCATCGCCCGCCAGCAGAAGACAGCCCCCCGTTGGCGCAGGCTCTATCTGGTGGGGTTCTCTTTGTGGAAGCGCGCCTTTATGCAGGCCTTCTGCCAGCCCTTGGCCGAAGAGCTCTGCTTTGTGCGCAAGCCGCCAAAACGGCTGACCGGTGACGAGCAGGTGCTGGTATGGGGCAGTCGTTACCCAGAGCTCACCTCGGCCATCCGGGTGGAGGATGGCTTTATCCGTTCCAAGGGGCTGGGCTCCAACCTGTGTCGCCCCTCTTCCCTGTCGCTGGATCCGGTCGGGATCTATTTCGACAGCCGCAGCCCCAGCGGGCTTGAACAGTTGCTCAATTACCAGGAGCTGACCCAGTCACAGCTCGACCGGGGTGAGCAACTGCTCACTCTGCTGCGCCAAAACAAGGTGAGCAAGTATAATGTCGGCGCGCCGACGCACTTCACGCCCCCCGCCGATGGCCGTCCCCTGGTGCTGGTGGTGGGTCAGGTGGATGGGGATGCCTCCATCCTGACCGGCAGCCCGACCATTCGCAGCAACGAGCAGTTGCTCTGGGCGGTGCGCGCCGCCAAGCCAGAGGCCCACATCCTCTACAAACCCCACCCGGATGTGGTGGCGGGCAATCGGGCCGGCGCCATTTCTGCAGCCTGTCTGGCGGAGTGCGTGGACAGCCAGGTGCTGGATATCGGCCTCACCAGCCTCTACCCCCACGTGGATGAACTGCACACCATGACCTCCCTGAGCGGCTTCGAGGCGCTGGTACAAGGGGTCAAGGTGACGACCTGGGGTCAGCCCTTCTACAGTGGCTGGGGGTTGACCACGGATGCCCATCCCCCGGCCCGGCGCCAGCGCAAGCTCCCCCTGGCGGCACTGGTCTATCTGACGCTGGTGGCCTATCCGCTCTATATCGATTGGCAGAGCGGACTCTGGATAAGCCCGGAGCAGTTGATCCGCCAACTGGCCGCGCAAGGTCAATCCTCCGGCCACAAGTCGAGCCGCTGGCAACGCTGGCAAGTCAAGCTGAGCTATCTGGCGCAAGCCCTGCTGCAACGCCCTTCCTTTCCCCAGTTGATGAGATGAGTCGTACATGAAGATTTTGCTGCTGCAAGGACCGCTGGGCCCCTTCTTTCAGAGCCTCAGCCAGGCGCTTTCCGACGCCGGTCACGAGGTCTACAAGATCCATTTCAACGGGGGGGATGAGTGCTGGCGCTGCGTAGGCCATAACGAACGCTTCACCGGCAAGCCGGAGACCTGGAACACCTTCTTTCGCCGCTTTATCAAGCGCCATGGCATCGACAGCCTCATCTGTTACGGTGATTGCCGTTATTACCACCAGCAGGCCATCCGTATTTGCAAGCTGAAAAAAATCCGCGTCTGGGCCATGGAGGAGGGCTATCTGCGTCCCGACTTTGTGACGCTGGAGCAAGGAGGCGTCAACGCCTTCAGCCCTCTCTATGCCAAACGTGACTCCCTGGCCGAGATGACCTGGCCAACCCCTTACGAGGCGCGGCTGAAGGTGGGCAAAACCTTCGCCCGCCGGGCCTGGTATGCCAGCCGCTACCACATCAACAAGAGTCTTTTACGCTGGCGCTATCCCCATTTCGTCAATCACAGACCCTGGAGCCTCTATCAGGAGGCCAGGGGCTGGGTGGCGGGGGGCCTGGTGAAGTGGAAGCACAGATGGAGCGACCACTCCCTGCTCAAGGCCCTGCCCCGGCATCAGGGGCACATCTTCTTCGTGCCCCTGCAGGTCACCGAAGACTTTCAGATCCGTGAACATTCGGATTTGAGCGGGGTGGAAGAGATGATCGCCCAGGTGATGAACTCCTTCGCCGAGCACGCCCGCCGCGAGGATGTACTGCTGTTCAAACACCACCCCATGGATCGGGGCTATGTCAGCTATCAACCCCAGATCAACCGGCTTATCACGCTGCTCGGGCTGGAAGGACGGGTGTTCTATGGTTATGAACTGCCACTGCCCACCCTCTATCCGCTGCTCAAGGGGGTCATCACCATCAACAGCACGGTTGGCCTCTCCGCGCTGCTGCACCAGGTACCCACCTACTGCATGGGGAGGGCCCTCTACGACCTGCCAGGGCTCACCACCCGGGGCACGCTGGCGAAGTTCTGGCACAAGCAGAGCCCGGTTTGCAGCGAGACCTTCGAACGGATGCGTCAGTCATTGCTGCATCTGACCCAGCTCAATGCCAGCTTCTACCGTCATCTGGACATGGGTGCCATGGCCGTGGTGAACAAGATAGACCAACACAATGAGCAATCGGCTTCTGTCCAGAAGAGCAAACGCCAAACCCTCTCTTCCGGCGTTGTCGGGGCCTTGAGCATGACCATCTTGAGCGCATTTTGCCTTTTGACCGAGGAGATGCTGACACCGATGACCATGCTCTGACTCATACCGAGCAGGAAAAAGCCCGCGGATGCGGGCTTTTTTGCAGGTGGCGGTCACACGCTGCGGGGGCGCAGGTGGGCGTGCCAGCGGGCCTCCCACTTCTTGAACAGCCAGACGATGGCGAAGGTGAGCAGCATGTAGAGCAGGCCGGCGGTCAGGAACGCCTCGAACGGGCTGTAGTAGCGGGAGTTGATGATCCGCGCCGCCCCCGTCAGGTCGACTATGGTGATGATGCCCGCCACCGCCGAGCCCTGCAGCATGAAGATCACCTCGTTGCTGTAGGCGGGCAGCGCACGGCGAAACGAGTTGGGCAGTATGATGCGGGTGAGGGTCTGCCAGCGGGTCATGCCGAAGGCGCTCGCCGCCTCTATCTGCCCCTTGGGCATGTTCATCACGGCGCCCCGCACTATCTCGGCGGTGTAGGCACCGGTGTTGAGGGTGAACGCCAGCAGGGCGCAGAACCAGGCCTCGGAGAAGAGGGACCAGGCCGCGCTGTTCTTCAGCCACTCCCACTGGGCGGCGCCGTAGTAGATGATGAAGAGCTGCACCAGCAGCGGGGTGCCGCGGAAGAAGTAGATATAGGCCCAGATCGGTCCCTTGATCAGCCAGTTGCGGCTGTTGCGCAATATGCCCATGGGCACCGCCAGCAGGAGCCCCAGCATGAGGGAGGCCGCCACCAGCCAGATGGTGGTGTAGAAGCCCTCCCAGTAGGTGGGCCACTCCGTGAGAATGATCGAGAAATCCATGGCTTACCTCGTCTTGATCGCGTAGTGACGCTCGGCCCACTTGAGCGCCGAGGTAGAAACTGCGGTGAAGATCAGGAAGATCAGCGCCACCGCCATGTAGAAGGTGAACGGCTGCTGGGTCGAGCCCGCCGCGAGCGACGCCTTGCGCACCATGTCATCGAGCCCGATGATGGAGACCAGGGCCGTGGTCTTGAGCAGTACCAGCCAGTTGTTGCCAAACCCCGGCAGGGCGTGGCGCATCATCTGGGGGAAGAGGATCCGCACAAACACCTGGCTCGCCCGCATGCCAAAGGCGCGCGCGGCCTCGAGCTCTCCCTTGTCCACCGCCAGGATGGCGCCGCGGAAGGTCTCGGTCATGTAGGCGCCGAAGATGAAGCCGATGGTGGCCACCCCGGCCGCAAACGGGCTGATGTCGATGTAATCCGGCAGCAACGAGACCCACTCCTGGTTCGGATTGCTCTCGAGCAGGTAGTTGTTGTACGCCTCGTTGACCCAGGTGCAGATCCCGTTGATGAGGACCTGACCGCCGAAGAACAGCAGCATCATCAGCACCAGATCCGGGATGCCGCGAATGACGGTGGTGTAGGCCGCCGCGATGCCGCGCGCCCACTTGTAAGGGGAAAGCTTGGCCAGGGCCCCCAGCATGCCGAGCACCAGGGCCAGCAGCAGGGAGGCGATCGCCACCTCCAGGGTGATCCAGGCCCCCTCCAGCAGGGAGGTTTCGTATCCTTTCAAATCAAACATATGCAATGCAGCTCCATCGCAATCGGGCCCGTCACTCCCAGCGGAAGGCAACGGGCCCGATGACTACTGACGGGATCAACCTGTCGTTGTTCGCCTGACGTTGACTTATTCGCCGTACACGTCGAAGTCGAAGTACTTGTCGTTGATTTCCTTGTACTTGCCGTTGGCGCGCAGGGCCAGGATGGCGGCATTGAATTTCTCTTTCAGATCCTTGTCCGCCTTGCGCACCGCGATGCCGGCACCCTCGCCAAACCACTTGGGATCGGTCAGTTTCGGGCCGATGAACTCGAAGGCATCACCGCCCTCTTTCTTCAGCAGGCCGTCGCTGATGGCGGCGGAGTCGGCCATCACGTAATCGACGCGGCCGGACTTCAGGTCGAGATAGGCCTCATCCGCGGTGCCGTAGCGCTTGATGGTGGCATTGGGGAAGTTGTCGGTGATGTAGGTGTCCATGGAGGTGGCACGCTGCACGGCGATGGTCTTGCCATCCATGAAGGCCTTGTCCAGCTGGATCTCGGTGCCCTTCTTGGCGGCGAAGCGGGCCGGAATGTGCTGGTACTTCTGGGTGAAGTCCACCTTCTTCTTGCGCTCTTCGGTGATGTCCATGGTGGCGATGATGGCGTCATACTTGCGCGACAGCAGCGCCGGGATGATGCCGTCCCAGTCCTGCTTGATCAGGGTGCACTTCACCTTCATCTCCTCGCACAGGGCGTTGGCGATGTCGATGTCGAAGCCTTTCACCTCGCCGCTCGGCTCGGTCCAGGAGAAGGGAGGATAGGCCCCTTCCACCCCGATCCGCACCTCTTTCCACTCCTTGGCCATCAGGCTACCGGAACACAGGGCCGTCATCACGGCAGTCGCCAGCATCAGCTTGTTCATGTATCTCTCCTTGATAAACACGTCGATCGTTGAAAGTACGGAAGTAGCATCCCGTCCATCAATAGATGGAGGAGATGAATTGCTTGAATCGCTCCGACTTGGGATGAGCGAAGATCTCCTTGGGATTGCCCTCCTCCTCCACCCGCCCCTGATGCAGGAACATGACCTTGTTCGACACGTCGCGGGCAAAGGACATCTCGTGGGTCACCACCATCATGGTGCGCCCCTCTTCCGCCAGCTCGCGCATCAGGCCGAGCACCTCGCCCACCAGCTCGGGGTCGAGGGCCGAGGTCGGCTCGTCGAACAGCATCACTTCCGGCTCCACCGCCAGCGCACGGGCGATGGCCGCCCGCTGCTGCTGGCCACCTGAGAGATGGCCGGGGTAGTAGTCGCGTCGCTCCCAGAGCCCGACCCGGTTCAGCAGATGCTCCGCCTTGGCGATGGCCTCGGCACGGGGCACCTTGAGCACCTGGATGGGCACTTCGATGATGTTCTGCATGATGGTCATGTGCGACCAGAGATTGAAGCTCTGAAACACCATGGCCAGCCGGCTGCGGATACGCTCCACCTGGCGCATGTCCTCCGGCAGCCGCTCGCCGGAACGACTGGTCTTCATCCGGATCAGCTCCCCATGCAGGGAGACGCTGCCCGACGAAGGGGTTTCAAGCAGATTGATACAGCGTAGAAAGGTCGACTTCCCCGAACCCGAGGAGCCGATGAGGGAGATCACATCCCCCTTGTGGGCCGTCATATCGATGCCCTTGAGCACTTCGTGGGTGCCAAAATACTTGTGCAGATCACGAACTTCCAGTGCGGCAACGTCGCTCATCCATTACAACCTTGTCTGTCCCTAGACGCCGCTTCGGCGTGACACCACCACCGGAACATTTAACAAAACGTTAACCGATGGCAACCTTCAGCGAAAATATCATTCAGGTAGTTAAAAAACAATACAGAACCGAGGTATTTGGTGGTTTATCTGTATTTTTATTGGCCTGACCGGTATTTTTCAGCACTTTGTCTGCATAAAATGCAATTTTTGTCACCGGTGCCATACCGACCTTTTATACTCGCAACGCACTGGTGGCAAGAATATTCCACCATCCACGCCGGATGTCACCCAAAATGACTTTATTCATCCTGCATAGCCACAGCCGTCGCACAATTTTACGGGGATGGAATTGATTTTACTGGCGATGTGCCCCCCATCCCCGGACCTTGCCCCTCCCCTCCCTCCTCAAAAAAACATAACAATGTTATAAAAAAGGCCCGTATGGGGCACTCAAACACCGGGATATGTGACACAGACGCAACAAGTCGTGATAAGGTGCCGTTTCTCCCAGTTTTGTGACCGAGGCCCCGATGTTGCTCAATGTGTTGCTGATCCTGCTGCCGCTCGTGATCGGCTATCTGATCCCCCTCTCCTCCACCCGGCTGGTCAAGCTGGTCAACCAATCGCTGGGCAAGATGGTCTATCTCATCCTGTTCCTGATGGGGCTGGGGCTCGCCTACGTGGAGAACCTGGGCAGCAACCTGGCGGTGATCTTCAAGGTGGCCAGCATCATGCTGACCGCCATTACCCTGTGCAACCTGCTGGCCCTCTGGTGGCTGGACAGGCGCAGCCCGCCCACCCACGAGGCGAGCGATGGCAAGATGCCGAGCAAGCTTCACCTCCTGTGGGAATCCCTCCAGCTCTGTTTCGTGGTGCTGGGGGGCGTCCTGCTGGGGCTGCTGGTGGACCTGCGCGCCCTGCCCATCGACCGCTTGAGCGAATGGGCCCTGATGCTGCTGCTGCTGCTCATCGGCATCCAGATGCGCAACTCCGGCATGCACCTGCGCCAGATCCTGCTCAACCCCTGGGGCATGAAGATCGCCGCCACCGTCATCGTCAGCAGCTGGCTCGGCAGCCTGCTGGCCGCCCAACTGCTGGGCATGCCCTTTGCCCACGGGCTGGCCATGAGCTCCAGTTTCGGCTGGTACTCGCTCTCCGGCATCCTGGTGGCGGACAAGCTGGGCCCCGTGCTGGGTTCGGCCGCCTTCATCAACGATCTGGGGCGCGAGCTGATCGCCATCCTGATCATTCCCATCCTGATGCGCCGCCACCCCTCCGCCGCCATCGGCTACGGTGGCGCCACGGCGCTGGACTTCACCCTGCCGGTCATCCAGAAGTCCGGCGGCATCCAGGTGGTGCCGGTGGCCATCGTCTCCGGCTTCCTTCTGAGCCTGCTCGGCCCCATCCTGATCCTGGGGTTCCTGGCCATCTGACCGGGACACACACCGCAAAAAACGAAGCCCGGCACCCATGCCGGGTTTTTCGTATGTGAACGGGGATGAAGAGATCCGGCTGATGCGCCACTCAGGCTCGCCACTGGCCGCCGCTCATGACCCTTTCTATGGCGAGGGTCTCGGGGTCGATGAGCAGCAGATCCGCGTCCTGCCCCACCCCCAGGGAGCCCTTGCCGACCAGCCCCAGCGCCCTGGCCGGGTTGGCCGTCACCACCGCCAGCGCGCTGGCAAGGGGCACGCCGAGGGCACAGGCCCGGATGCATTGCTGCCACAGGCTCCCTATCTGGCCGCTGCGCAGCTCGATGAGGCGCCCCTCGCCGTCGAAACGCGGCAGGCTGGCGTTGGCATCCGAGCTGAAACTGATGCGATCCCAGGGCACGCCGGCCGCCAGGAGCCCCACCAGGGCATCCGCCGCCAGCTGCTCGCCATCGTCCAGCAGGTCGGGGAAGCTGGAGGCAGTGAGATCCACCCAGCCCCCGGCCCGACCCCAGTCGATGGCCTCGGCAAAGAGCCAGGGGTTGCGGTTGCAGTGGGTGGGGTAGAGCTGGCGCAGCGGGATGTCGGTGGCGTCCCGCAGGGCCCGCAGCGGCGCCAGTGCACCCCGACCGTCCCCCAGATGGAAGAAGCTCACTCCGCTCTTGCCCGAGAGCAACCCGGCCACCCGCGCCTCGCTCGCCAGCCGCGCCAGCTCGTCATGGGTGGGGGCGCTGGATCTGTGGTCGCTGATGGCCACCTCCCCCACCCCCAGCACCTCGGGGATCAGCATGATGTCCGACTCCACCGATCCGGTGAGGGTCTTGACCGGCAGGTGGTAGGAGCCGGTATACATGTAGGCGCTCACCCCGGCGGCGCGAAACTCGCGCACCTTGCCGAGCACCTGGGCCGGGGTGCGGGTCAGACTGTCGGTACCGAGCGCCGCCACCAGCGTCGTGACCCCGGCTGCCAGGGCCTCGTCGGCGGCAAGCTCCCGGGTGCGAAATGCAAAGCCCCCCTCCCCGCCGCCCCCCGTGATGTGGGCGAGCGGGTCCACCAGCCCCGGCACCAGATAGCGGCCACGGCCGTCGACCCGCACCAGCGGCCAGTCGGCCGGGGCCGTCAGCCCCTTGCCCATCCAGGCGATGCGACCATCGGCCACCAGCAGATCCTGCTGGCCGAGGGGGGCCGGAGTGAAGACCTCGGCCCCCTCGATCAGTGTCAACATGGGGTATCTCCTTGCTGCATGAAAAAAGAGGGAGCAAGCTCCCTCTGCCTGTTACCCATCAACCGCCATAGATGTCGTACTTGAAGTACTTCTGGTTGATCTCCTGATACTTGCCGTTGGCTCGCAGGGCCTTGATCGCCTCGTTCAGCTTGGCCCTGAGATCCTGATCCCCCTTGCGCACCGCGATCCCCATGCCGTCGCCAAACCACTGGCGATCGGTCAGGGCCGGCCCCACATACTCGAACTTGTCGCCCCCCTCCTTGCTGAGCAGCCCCTGATCGATGGCCGATGCATCGGCCAGCAGGGCCAGCACCCGACCCGCCTTCAGATCGAGATAGGCCTCATCGGCACTGCCATAGCGCACTATGGTGACGTTGGAGCCAAAGTTGTCGGTCAGGTACTTGTCGTGGGTGGTGGCACGCTGCACCCCGATGCGCTTGCCCGCCATGCCCTCCGGCGTCAGCGTCAGCTCGGTGCCCTTGGCCGCCACGAAGCGGTTCGGGATGCGGGCGTATTTCTCGGTGAAGTCGACCTTCTTGCGCCGCTCGTCGGTGATCGACATGGCGGCGATGATCCCGTCGTATTTGCGCGACAGCAGCGCCGGGATCATGCCGTCCCAGTCCTGGGCCACCAGCTCGCACTTGACGGCCATCTGCTGGCACAGGGCGTTGGCCAGATCGATGTCGAAGCCTTTTATCTCCCCCGACGCGTCGGTCCAGGAGAAGGGAGGATAGGCCCCCTCCACGCCGAAGCGCACCGTCTTCCACTCCTTGGCGGTGACGGGGGTGGCCAGCAGGCAGGCAGCAAACAGGGCTGACAGGGTCAGTGTGGTCTTCATCATGAGTACTCCATTACATAGAAAGCGCACAGGCGCGGTCAAGGCATCGCAAGCGCGGGCAAGCGACGGCCAAAAAACGGCAAATTGCAGATGAGCAGGATTACGCCGCCATGGGCATCATTCGATTGGCTGGCGTCAATGAACTGCTCCGGGGCCTCGACTTATTCGTCGAACCACTCGGAGAGATAGAAAGGCTTGAAGTAGAAGGCCAGAAAAAAGCCTCTGGCTTTGCGCATCATGGTGATTTGTCGCGTCCTGTGACAAAGATGACATGCACCTTACCACGCCCCAAATTTGCCCCGCAAGGGGGCGCTGACGGCGCGATGAAAAATCCTGCCCATGGTCAATCCGGCCGGCATCCGTTAGGCTCGGATCACCCACTCCACCCTGGCACGCGAGCCGCAGCCCATGAACTTTCTGGCCCATCTTCATCTGGCGGCCCATACCCAGAGCTCCCTCACCGGCAACCTGCTGGGGGACTTCGTCAAGGGGCCGCTGCCATCGGGCCTGCCGGCCCCCTTCGACGAGGGGATCTGGCTGCACCGCAAGATAGATGCCTTCACCGACACCCACCCCGCCCACCGGGCGGCCGTCACCGGCTTCGAGGCCCCCTGGCGCCGTTTCGGCGGCATCCTGGTGGACATGCTCTACGACCACTGGCTCAGCCTGCACTGGCGGCAATTCAGCCCGCAGCCCCTGCCCCGCTTCCTGCACCAGAGCTATGGTCAACTTCTGGCGGACCATCACCGCCTGCCACAGGGACTGCCGCCGACCCTCAGGCGCATGGCCGAGCAGGACTGGATCGCCTCCTACCAGCACAGGGCGGGGCTGGGTCAGGCTCTCGACGGCATAGGCCGCCGCCTACGGCGCCCCATGCCGCTCGGGGACGCGCTGCTGACCCTGGACCAGGCGCGCTGGGCCGAGGCGGAGCACGCCTTCCTGCGCTTCTATCCCGAATTGATGCGCTTTTGCGAGGAGCAGATCGCCGCGCACCGCACCACCGGGGACCACCAGGTTCCCTAGGTTGCAGCCCGGCCCCCGTGGCCGAAGACGCGGGCGGGACGAGGAGTGAAACGGGTGATGGATCAGATTGGGTCTTTTATGACACCCCAAAAGGGAGGAGACTGGCGATACCGCTTCGCCCGGACTCAGACCGAGCGGGCACGGCTGGGCCAGGCTCAGCGCCCTCAAGACCCAAGGAGACCTCTTCATGTCATCGCGATTATTCCGTAGCGCCCTGTGCGGCGCCCTCCTGATCGGCGGCGCCGTTCACGCCGCCGAAGCGGCTCGCCCCGCCATTTTGTTCGACAACGTACGCATATTCGATGGCAAGGGAGGCGCCCTGAGCGCCCCCTCCTCCGTCCTGGTGGAAGGCAACCTGATCACCCAGATCAGCCGGGGCGGCATCAAGGTGGGGGGAGAGGTGCAGCGCATCGATGGCCAGGGCAAGACCCTGATGCCGGGCCTCATCGATGCCCATACCCACCTGATGTTCGCCACCCTGCCGCAGATCGCCGTGCTGACCAACGACGTCACCTTCACCACGGTGGCGGCGACCAGGGCCGCCCATGACATGCTGATGCGCGGCTTCACCAGTGCCCGCGATCTCGGCGGCCCCGTGTTCGGCCTCAAGAAGGGGATAGACATGGGGTTCATCGACGGCCCCCGTATCTGGCCCGCCGGCGCCATGATCTCCCAGTCGGGGGGCCACGGCGACTTCCGTCTGCCCAACGAGCTGCCGGCGCTGGCGGGACAATACTCCTTCGGCGAGCGGGCCAACGCGGCCATGGTCGCCGACAGCCCTGATGCGGTGCGCCAGCGCACCCGCGAGCAGCTGGCCCTCGGCGCCTCCCAGATCAAGGTGATGGCAGGTGGTGGTGTGGCCTCCAACTATGATCCCATCGACGTGACCCAGTACACGGTGCCGGAGATCCGTGCCGCCGTGGAGGCCGCCGACAACTGGGGCACCTATGTGACCGTGCACGCCTATACCCCGAAGGCGGTGCGCCAGGCCATCGAGGCTGGCGTCAAGTGCATCGACCACGGTCAGATGCTCGACGAGGATACCGCCAGGCTGATGGCCGAGAAGGGGGTCTGGTGGAGCCTGCAGCCCTTCACCGACGATCGCAAGTCCCCCTTCCCGGAGGGCTCGGCCAACCGTCTGAAGCAGCTTGAGATGTACAAGGGCACCGACCACGCCTATGCCATGGCCAAGAAGTTCGGCATCAAGACCGCATTCGGTACCGACGCCCTGTTCAGCGCCCAGGCCGCGGCCGATCAGGGCACCATGCTGGCCAAGATGGGCACCTGGTATACCCCGGCCGAGGTGTTGAAGATGGCCACCCATGACAACGCCGAGCTGCTGGCCCTCTCGGGCCCGCGCAATCCCTACCCGGGCAGGCTGGGGGTAGTGGAGACCGGGGCGCTCGCCGATCTGCTGCTGATCGACGGTGACCCGCTCAAGGATCTCGCCCTGGTGGCCGATCCGGCCAACCGCTTCAAGGTGATCATGAAGGACGGCAAGATCTACAAGAATACGCTCTGACCCCTCTTGACAGAAAAGGCCCCATCAGGGGCCTTTTTTGCTGCCGAACGGCCAGCGGTAGAGCGGCTCAGCGCTCCTCCTTCTTCTTGCGAATGCTGAGGCCCAGCTCCCGGCCCCGCAGCCGGGCATAATAGATGGTGCCCACGAAGGCCAGGGTGGTGAAGATCAGCTCCACCACCGCGAGCCAGCGCTCCCCCTCGTCCGTGGTGATGAGCGTCAGGGCGTGGAGGAAGTAGGGCATCAGCACGAAGTTGCCCCAGGCATGGGTGTAGGGGTTGCCCTGCACTATGCCCTTCAAGGGGAAGAGCAGCGGCACGGTCCAGATCACCGGCAGCAGCCAGGGGGCGAGCCCAGGGTGAGGCGAGAGCCACAGGTGCCAGAGCAGGACCCAGGCCAGCAGGCCAAAGTAACCGACCAGAGTCAGCAGGCGGGCGAAGCGGGTGCTCACTTGAGGATCTCCAGCACCTGCTCGGGCGGGCGGCCGATGCGGGCCTGGCCGTTCCTGATGACGATGGGGCGCTCGATGAGCTTGGGATGCTGGTGCATGGCGGCGATCAGGGCATCACCCGCTTGCTCGGCCAGTCCCAGCTCCTTGTAGAGATCTTCCTTGGTGCGCATCAGCTGGCGGGGATCGGTGAAGCCCAGCTGGCCCAGCAGGGTGCGGATTTCATCCTCGCTCGGCGCCTGCTCCAGGTAGAGCACCACCTCGGGGGCAACCCCGTGCTGTTCCAGCAGCGCCAGGGTTTCACGGCTCTTGGAGCAGCGCGGATTGTGATAGATTTGGGTCTCGCTCATGGTAACTCCCTGATATTGCAAGATGGGACGACAAGTGGCGCTATTGTAGGGGAAACCGATGGGCAGGGTAAGCGGGAAGGATATGGAAATGAAACGGATCTGTTGGCTGATTGTGGCGGCCTTGCTGGGGGCCTGCTCGCCGGCGCCGCGCTTCACCGATGCCACCGGGCAGGCCGTGAGCCTGTCCGACTTTGCCGGCAAGCCGCTGCTGGTCAACTACTTCGCCCCCTGGTGCGCCCCCTGCCTGCGGGAGATGCCCCTGCTCGCGGCCTTGCACCGGGAGGGGCAAATTGGGGTGATCGCCATCAACTATGATCCCGCCTCCCCCGCCGAGCTGACCGCGCTGGCCCGGCGCCACGGGATAGCCGTGCCCCTGCTGATCCCCGAGGACGAGTCCCGCCTCCCCTTCCCAAGGCCGGGGGCGCTGCCCACCAGCTACCTGCTCGATGGCGAGGGGCGCCTGCTGGAGACCCTGGTGGGAGAACTCGACGAGGCCAGGCTGGTCGCCCTCACCGCGCGGGTCGCGGCGCTTCCCTGAGCGGCGCGCCGAGCCCGGCAACGAAACGGGGTGCCCCATCTCTGGGGCACCCCGTTTCACGGATGGCGGACGAGCATTTACCCCTTGAGGCTGTCCAGATCCTTCTTGGCCCGCTCCAGCTGGGTGATGCGCGCCTCGATGCGGGCCAGGGTCAACTTGTCGCTGGTGGTGCCGCGGGCCACGATCAGCTCGTCGATGGCCGCCTGGTAGTCCCCGCGCAGGGAGAGGGTCTCCGCCCGCGCCATGTGCAGGTCCGTCATCCTGCCCGCCTTGCGGTAGGCATCCGACAGCAGGCTCCAGGCCAGGCTGTTCTCGTCGTGCTCCCGGGCATAGGGGTCCAGGATGGCGATGGACTTCTGATAGTTCCCCCCCTCCAGATAGGCGTTGCCGAGGTTGACCACCACCACCTCGTTGTCCGGCATCCGGGTGCGGAAGCGCTCCAGCCTGGCGATGGCCTGGGCGCTGCGCCCCTTGGCGAGATCGATGTCGGTCAGGGCGTCCACCACGAAGAGATCCTCCGGATGGCGGGTGGCCAGCTCCTGCATCAGGGCGTCGGCCTCGTCGGTGCGTTTGAGCTGCAGCAGGGCCAGCGCCTTGCCATAGAGGGCGGCGTCTTTGACGGGGTAATCCCCCTTCTGCAGGCGGCTGTCGAAGTAGGTGAGCAACCCCTGGGGGGTCTCGGTGCCATAGCGCACCTGGATGCGCACCTTGGCCAGCCAGAAGTCGAGGCTGGGGGCGAGGGCGCGGCGGCCATAGCTGCCGGCACGGGCACGGGCCTCGCTGATCCGGGTCTCGGGCAGGGGGTGGGTCAGCAGCATCTCGGGCGGCTTGCTGGCGAAGCGGTACTCCGCCGCCAGCTTCTGGAAGAAGTTCGCCATGCCCATGGGATCGAACCCGGCGTCATACAGCGTCTTCATGCCGATGCGATCCGCCTCGTATTCGTTGTCCCGGGTGTAGTTGATGGCCGACTGCATCGACAGGCCCAAGGTGGTCTGCAAGGCGGCGATGCCGGCGGTGGGGTTGATCACCGCGAGCGCGATGGAGCCCACCAGACCGGCCAGGGTCATGGCGGAGCTGCTCGCCTGGGCCTCCATGTAGCGGGCGATGTGGCGCTGGGTGACGTGGGTGATTTCGTGGGCCAGGACAGAGGCCAGCTCGCTCTCGCTCTCCGCGTAGAGGAAGAGGCCGGTGTGCACCTTGACCCGGCCACCGAGGAAGGCGGCCGCGTTGATGCTGGGATCGTTGACGAGGAAGAAGGTAAAGGGGAAACGCACCCCGTCGGCGTTGGTGAGCAGTCGCTGACCCAGATCGTCGATGTATTCGTTCAGCACGGGATCGTCGATGATGGGCAGGCCCGCCCGGGCGAAGCGCATGAAGGCGTTGCCATAGCGCACCTCCTGCTCGATGGGCAGGGCGGCGACCCCGGCGGTCCCGATGTCGGGCAACTGGTTGCTCCCCTGGGCGTGGAAGGTGGCGCCCATCAGGGAGACCAGCAGGGGAAGTGATGCTATCAGGGGGGAAAAACGTGCCACGTTATCTCTATCTCCAATCAGACCCTACCGGGCATCGGCAGAATACCCTTGCCATTCAAGGCCCACAAGCGTTGTTTCATCCTGCCATCACGGCCATAATGACGGCCACACACGCGATGGAATTCCCATGGAACAGCTCGACCTGACCCCCTGGCGTTGTCCCGAGCCCCTCATTCGGCTCAAGCTCTGGCTGCGCCAGGCTCGGCCCGGTCAATCCCTGCTCATTCTTCTGGGAGATCCCGGCTCAAGGCAAGACATTCCTGCCTATCTGCGCCGCCAGGGTCACGACGTCCGGCCACTGGAGGAGTCCGCCACCCGCCTCTCCCTGCTGCTCGTGGTCGCCGGGATGCCGCCACCGGCATCGGGCGACGCCTCCCTGCCATGACCCGTCATTCAAGGAAGCCTCGATGTTAGATGTATTGAAGCGCTGGTATCAGACCCGTTTTTCCGACCCGGATGCCGTCACCCTCTTCCTGCTGCTGGTGTTCTGCTTCGCGGTGCTCTGGCTGTTCGGCGATCTGCTGGCACCGCTCCTGGTGGCGCTGGTGATGGCCTACCTGCTGGAGTGGCCGGTCAGCCGCCTGCAGCGCACCGGGCTCTCCCGCCCCCTGGCCACCAGTCTGGTGCTGCTGCTGTTCATCACGGTGACCACCCTGATGGTGCTGGGCCTCATCCCCACGCTGGTGAGCCAGGGCGTCAACCTGGCCAAGGAGGCGCCGTCCATGCTGGCCCATGCCCAGGACTATGTGCGCACCCTGCCGGAAAAATACCCCGAGATCATCGACGTCAGCCTGGTCGAGACCATCATCGACAACATCCGCCAGCGCATCCTGACCGGGGGCGAGCAGTTGGTGAGCGCCTCCCTCAGCTCCCTCATCAACGTGGTGGCCATCCTCATCTACGCCATCCTGGTGCCTCTGATGGTGTTCTTCATGCTCAAGGACAAGCAGGTGCTGATGGGCGGCCTGCGCCGCTTCCTGCCCCGCAACCGCACCCTGGTCAACCGGGTCTGGGTGGAGATGAATGACCAGATCATCAACTACATTCGCGGCAAGGTGATCGAGATCCTCATCGTCGGGGTGGCCACTTACATCCCCTTCGCCCTGATGGGGCTGCGCTACTCGGTGCTGCTGGCGGTGGCGGTCGGCTTCTCCGTGCTCATCCCCTACATAGGGGCGGTGGCGGTGACCGTGCCCGTCGCCATGGTGGCCCTGTTCCAGTGGGGCCTGACCCCCGACTTCGCCTGGCTGATGGTGGCCTATCTGGTCATTCAGGCCCTGGACGGCAACCTGCTGGTGCCCCTGCTCTTCTCCGAGGCGGTCAATCTGCACCCGGTGGCCATCATCGTTGCCGTGCTGGTGTTTGGCGGCCTGTGGGGCTTCTGGGGAGTCTTCTTCGCCATCCCCCTGGCCACCCTGGTGAAAGCCGTGCTCAACGCTTGGCCCAAGCGGGACGATCAGCCCCGTCCCACCCCCTGATGCAGAGGGAGGCGCAAGCCTCTCTTTCTTATCCAGGCCCCTCTCTATTCCCCTTCGCCACCTTGGTTGCCGCCACGCAGGACGACTCTCGGGGTCAATGGGCGCCTCCTCGCGCCATCCCAGGACCTCCGCGTCATTTTTTTGCTATCAACTTGAATTGACAATGGAAACAGGCTTCACTGACGGCATCCGCGGCAGTATTCTCTGCCCCGTTCCAGCCCAGATTCAAAGGATCTCTCCATGCCCCCTGTTCGCGCCCTGCGCCACGCGCCCCTCGGCTGTCTGCTGGCCCTGCTGTTCACCGTCCCCGTCCGGGCCGAGATCGATCTCGGCTCCCTCGACATCTTCGTGCAGGACAGCCCCACCAGCCCGGTGCCCAAGGGGCTGGTGCTGGGCGGCGCCGTCATCGGCGGGGATGCCCGCTACCAGGGGCAGGACGACACCGCCCTCGCGGTGCCGGGCGCCGTCTACTTCGGCGATCGGTTCATGTTCCTCGGGGACAGGGCCCGCTACTACTTCCACAAGGAGGAGAACTTCGCCGCCTACGGCTATGGCCGGGTGCGATTCGGCAACCTGGATCCCGACGATGCCCCCGAGCTCGCGGGCATGGAGGAGCGCGAGTGGGAGCTGGAGGGGGGCGTCGGCGCCAGCCTCATCACCCCCTACGCCCTGCTCAGCACCCGCATCAGCACGGACGTGACCGGGACCAGCAACGGCCAGGAGTGGCTGCTGTGGGCCGACTTTCCCATCATTCGCGACAAGCTGCTCATCATGCCCGGCATGGGGGTGATGATCCGCAGCGACAAGATGGCGAACTACTACTTCGGCGGCGTCTCGGGCAGCGAGGCCAGGGCTCAGCGCGCCGAGTGGGACACGGGCACCACCCTCTCCCCCATGGCCGCCATCATCACCAGCTACCGTTTCAGCCCCCACTGGATCGGCATGTTTGCCGCCAACTACGAGCGCTACGACAAGGACATCGCCAACAGCCCCATAGTCCAGCACGATGGCGAGCTCTACGCGGGCGTCGGCATCGGCTATATCTGGTAACCCGGCTCGGCTGGCGAAGCCAACCAACAAGAAGGGAGCCCAAGGCTCCCTTCTTTGTCATTGACGGGCCGTCACCACGTTCCGGTCGCGGCCAGAAACTCGGCCAGCGCCCGGTTGACGAACGCCGGGTTCTCCAGGGTCGAGATATGGCCGGCGGCCGGGATCTCCCTGAAGGAACAGCCCAGCACCTCGGCCATCAGGTAACCCTCCAGCACAGGGCGGGCCTTGTCCTCGCAGCCTGTCATCACCAGCGCGGGCAGCGCCATCTCCTCCAGCCAGTCGATGCGATCCTCCCGGGTCACGAAGGCGCGCCCCACCGCCACCAGGCTCGCCACCTTGTCGACCGGCCAGGCGGTGAGCCGCCCCTTGAAGCCGCCCATCAGGGCGGTATCGGGTTGATGGGCAAAGAAGAGCGGCGCCACCTGCTCGACGATGGGGGCGGGTATGCTCCCCAACTGCTCGATGGCGGCCAGCATGGCGAGGTAGCGCTCGCAGGTGATCTGGGGCTCGAGACCGACGAAGCTGTCCATCAGCACCAGCCCCTTGATGCGCCCGGGCGCCATGCGTGCCAGCTCCACCCCCCACATGCCGCCGATGGAGAGCCCTACCAGCACGACGTCGTCGACACCGAGGGCGTCGAGCAAGGCCAGATGATCCCTGGCCAGGGTCGCCAGGGTGCAGGGGCCGTCCGGCGTGGCATCGGAATCCCCATGGCCCCAGAGCTCGGGCACGATGCAGCGATACTGCCCCTTGAGGGCCTCCACTTGCGGCGCCCACATGGCGCTGTCCCACAGGTAGCTGTGGCCCAGCAGCAGCACCGGGCCCTGCCCCTCGTCCAGATAGGCCATCCGGCGACCCGCTACCTCCATAAACTGCTTCATGTTTTCTCCTGTTGCCAACTGAGATGATGAGACGGCTGTGCAAATCGCCATCAATGGCGTCATGTTTTTCTATTGCCAGCGGCTGACGGGGCGGCAGTGTATCACGCCTCCCTTGGCAGAGGGGCCGGCCTGGTGCAAGCTGGAGTGACTCACAAGAGGACTCACCAAGGAGAGGCCGATGGCCAAGGAGAAGAGCAAGAAGCGCCCCCGTCTGGACAAGAAGAGCTACGAGCACCACCTCGCCCACCTGCAGGAGGAGCTGGTCAAGCTGCAGGAATGGGTCAAGCAGGAGGGGCTGAAAGTCGTGGTGCTGTTCGAGGGGCGGGATGCCGCCGGCAAGGGGGGCGTCATCAAGGCGATCACCGAGCCCCTCAACCCCCGGGTCTGCCGGGTCACCGCCCTGCCCGCGCCATCGGATCGGGAGCGCACCCAGTGGTATTTCCAGCGCTACGTGGCCCACCTGCCCGCCGCCGGCGAGATGGTGCTGTTCGACCGCTCCTGGTACAACCGGGCCGGGGTCGAGCGGGTGATGGGCTTTTGCAGCGACGACGAGTACCGCGAATTCCTGCGCGCCTGCCCCGAATTCGAGCGGATGCTGATCCGAGCCGGCATCACCCTCATCAAGTACTGGTTCTCGGTCAGCGACGAGGAGCAGGAGAAGCGCTTCAAGGAGCGGATCAACACCCCCATCAAGCGCTGGAAGTTCAGCCCCATGGACCTGCAGTCCCGCTCCCGCTGGGTGGAGTACTCCCGCGCCAAGGACGACATGTTCACCTACACGGACACGCAAGACAGTCCCTAGTTCGTGGTGGAGGCGGACGACAAGCGCCGTGCCCGCCTCAACTGCATCTCCCACCTGCTCGGCAAGGTGCCCTACGAGGCGATCCACTACGAGCCCATCAAGCTGCCCCCCATCAAGACCGAGGGTTATGAACGCCCCCCTCTCTCCAGCCAGCACTTCGTACCTGACGTCACCGCCGGGTTCGACGCCGGGAAAGAGGCGAGAAAGGAGGCGTGACCAGGTGCCGCCCGACCCGCCGGGCGAGCCCCTGGGCATTTCCCATCAAGATCAGGGGCATCAACGCCCTCCTCTCTCCAGCCCAGGCCAGCCAAACCCGCTGACCTGCCCCCACCAGTCCCGAACGGCAGGCAATAAAAAGCCGGTCTTGCGACCGGCAAAAGGCATTGAACATGAAGAAAGGAAAACCTCGGCATCCTGACCGCGATCAGGTGCGGATATATTTGGCGGTGCGCGGGAACGCCTGTTCCCTGGCATCGAACAGGTAACAGGCCTCGGCCGGAATGCCGACGCTGTACTCCTGGCCGGTGGCTACGTCCACGTCGGAACTCGCCTTGACGGTGAAGTCGTGGCCACCCACGTCCATGTAGACGAAGGACTCCGCTCCCAGGTGCTCGGCCACCTGCACCACGCCGCTCACCCGGCTGTCGGCATGGGCATGGCCCAGCGGCACCAGGTGCTCGGGACGAATGCCCAGCTCCACCTTGTCGCCCACGGCGCCGCGGCGGGCATCCACCCGCACCCGCACGCTGTCACCCGTGGTCAGCTTGACCATGGCTTCCCGCTCGCCGATCTCCACCAGCTCGCCCGCCAGGAAGTTCATCTTGGGGGAGCCGATGAAGCCCGCCACGAACTTGTTGTCCGGGTTGTGGTAGAGCTCAAGGGGGGTGCCGAACTGCTCCAGGTTGGTGGCCGCCTCGCCCTTGAGCGGGCTCAGCACCACGATGCGGTTGGCCAGGGTCATGGCCTCCACCTGATCGTGGGTCACGTAGATGATGGTGGAGTTGAGCTCCTTGTGCAGCTTGGCGATCTCGATGCGCATCTTGACCCGCAGGGCCGCATCCAGGTTGGAGAGCGGTTCGTCAAACAGGAACACCTGGGGCTGCTGCACTATGCTGCGGCCGATGGCGACCCGCTGGCGCTGACCGCCGGAGAGGGCCTTGGGCTTGCGCTCCAAGAGCGGCTCCAGCCCCAGGATCTCGGCGGCGCGCATCACCCGCTTGTGGATGCTCTCCTTGTCCATCTTCTTGAGCTTGAGGCCGAAGGCCATGTTCTCGTAGATGTTCATGTGCGGGTAGAGGGCGTAAGACTGGAACACCATGCCCACGTTGCGCTCCACCGGCGGCACGTCGTTCATGTAGCGACCGCCTATGGTCAGCTCGCCGCTGGTGATGTCTTCCAGACCCGCGATCATCCGCAGCAGGGTGGACTTGCCGCAGCCGGACGGGCCGACGAAGACGATGAACTCCCCTTCCTTGATGTCGAGGTTGATGCTGCGCAGGGTGTCCTTGTGGACAGCCGGGTCGTAATTTTTGCGAACGTTGTTGAGTACTACTTCAGCCATGTCGAGCTCCGCTCTTGAATCTTTGCAAATCGTGACGGCGGGGGGAGTCGGCTCCCCCGGCCATTAACCGTTAACCTTTCACACCGCCTGCGGTCAGACCGCCCACCAGCCAGCCCTGAGGTAGACCAGCAGGAACACCTTGGTGCAGGCAGCGTGGCGCCACTTAACCTTTCACACCACCGGCGGTGAGGCCACCGACTAACCAGCGCTGCGCCAGCAGGAACACGACTGTGATGGGGAAGCCTGACAGCACGGCGGCCGCCGCGAAGTCACCCCACAGGTAGTTCTGCGGATAGAGGTACTGCTGGGCACCGACCGCCAGGGTCAGGTTGTTCACATCCTGCAGCAGGATGGAGGCCATGGGCACCTCGGTAATGGAACCGATGAAGGCCAGGATGAACACCACCGCCAGGATGGGCACCGACAGGGGCAGCAGGATCAGCCTGAACGCCTGCCACGGGGTGGCACCGTCGATGGCCGCCGCTTCCTCCAGGGAGGAGTCGATGGTCTCGAAGTAGCCCTTGATGGTCCAGACGTGGAGGGCTATGCCGCCCATGTAGGCTAGGATCAGGCCACCATGGGTGTTGAGCCCGAGCCAGGGAATGTAGTCACCAATCTTGTTGAACAGGGCATAGATGGCCACCAGGGCCAGCACGGCCGGGAACATCTGGAAGATCAGCATGCCCTGCAGGATGGTGGACTTGCCACGGAACCGCAGGCGGGCGAAGGCGTAGGCACAGGTGGTGGAGAGCACCACTATCATCAGGGCGGTGATGCCTGCGACCTTGATGGAGTTCCACAGCCAGGTCAGCACCGGGAACGGCGGCGGCGTGATGCTGCCGTCGGCGTTGGTGATGGACATGCCGAGCGCCAGCTTCCAGTGATCCAGGGTCGGATTGGTGGGGATGATCTCCCCCACCGAGAAGTTGCCGTTACGGAACGAGATGGCGATGACCATGATCAGCGGGAAGATGATCAGTGCCAGGAAGCCCCACATCACCAGGTGGGTTGCCCACACCCGGTATTTCACTGATTTGGGTTGTACGATTGCCATGTTGAAGCCTCCTTACAGTTGCTTGTCGGCTTTGGACAATTTCAGGTTGAGCAAGGCCAGCGCACCCACGATGAGGAAGATGGCGGTGGCGATGGCACTGGCCAGACCGTAGTCCTGACCACCCGAGCCCTGGAACGCGATCCGGTAGGTGTAGCTCACCAGCAGGTCGGTGGTCCCGGCCGGCGTGGTGGCCCCGATGATGTCCGGTGCCCCGTTCGTCAACAACTGGATAAGCACGAAGTTGTTGAAGTTGAAGGCAAAGGATGCGATCAGCAGGGGTGTCAGCGGCTTCATCAACAGCGGTACCGTGATCTTGAAGAAGTTCTGTACCGGACCTGCACCGTCCATGGCGGACGCCTCATAGAGATCTTCCGGGATGGCCTTGAGCAGGCCCATGCAGAGGATCATCATGTAGGGGTAGCCGAGCCAGGTGTTGACGATGAGGATCATCACCTTGGCCAGGAAGGGGTTGGTGTACCAGTCGGGCTTGATGCCGAACGCCGCTTCCAGGAACAGGTTGATCTCGCCGAAGTTCTGGTTGAACAGGCCCTTGAACACCAGGATGGAGATGAACGCCGGTATCGCATAGGGCAGGATCAACATGACCCGGTAGAAGCCACGGCCCTTGAGCTGCTCCCACTGCACCAGACACGCCAGCACCATGCCGATGGCCAGGGTGAAGGCGACCGAGCAGGCGGAGAAGATCACGGTCCAGACGAAGATCTGCATGAAGGGACCCTGGATGCCCGGATCCGTCATGATGCGCATGAAGTTCTTCCACCCCACGCTCACCACGAACCCCGGGGCTATGCCCTTGCCGACGAAGTGGCCTTCCGCGTCTATGTACTGGTAGAAGCCGGTGTCGCCGTTGGGCAGCATCAGCTCGCCGCTCTGGTTGTCACGCAGCAGGTTGCTGTCCTTGATCATGACGCCGGACTTGAGCACGACGCCGTCCACCAGCTGGGTATAGAGCTGCTTCTGGGCGGCAAACTTGCGCAGGCTGCTCAGGGTCAGGTGGATGTTGCCATCGGGCAGCACCAGATCCAGGGCACTCAGGTGAGTGCGGTGATCGACGATGGCCCGGATGGGCGCCACCTGGTCGATGGCCTCCCCGTTGAGGGGCTGCAACTGAACAACCTGTGGCTCGTCATGAACCCGGCCCTCGCGGACAGCCAGTTCACGTGCCTTGTTGTTCGACAGAGTAAGGGGTTGACTGATAAAGGATTGGTCGTCCTGTTGCAGCAGCAGCTGAAACTGATTGTTCTCACCACCCAAGAGGGTGAAATCGAATTCACCGCCCGCCACCTTATAGGTCTTTTTCAGATGGTAATCCCGAGCCTGTTCGAGGGAGAGCAGGTTGGATCCCGAATAGTTGGTGAAGGCGATGCCGATCGTGTAGGCAAGAGGGAAGATGATAAAAACAACCATGCCTGCCACACCGGGGAAAATATAGCGGTGGGCATAGGTCTTCTTGTTCATGAAGACATAGAGACCGACGGAAACGACCACCAGATCGAGCAGGGCAAAGACCCACTCGCCGCTGGCATACATCATCACGGCCGCATAACCATTAAGCACTGCGATCAGTGCCGCCATGGTCCACTTCAGCCAGACGTACTTGTCTTTCTTCGGACCGGCATAGGATTCGATAGAAGGTACTACTTCCATGCCAATTAACCTTTATTGCGCCAAGAGAGATTGGAGAGAGTGGGAGGCCCGAAGGCCTCCCTGATACGTGCTTACTGGACGATACGCTTGGCAGCGGTATCCAGGGCTTCGTCAACGCTCTGACGACCAGAGGTGACGTTCTTGAGGGCTGTTTCGAAGGAGGACCAGAAACGGCTCATCTCGGGCACGGACGGCATCGGCTCGCCGTTCTGGGCGTTCTGCATGGTGGCCTTGATGTTGGGGTCCGCTTCCAGGGTCTTCTGGAAGGACTTCAGGGCCACGGCACCCAGCGGCTTGTCGGCGTTCACCGGCGCCAGACCGGCATCGGTCAGCAGGTAGTTTTCCAGGAACTCGATGGCCAGATCCTTGTTCGGGCTGGCGGCGTTGATGGTGGCACCCAGTACGCCGACGAAGGCCTTGGCCGGGTTACCCTTCAGGGTCGGCAGCGGCGCTACGCCGTACTTGATGCCGCTCTTGTCCAGGTTGCTCCAGGCCCAGGGACCGTTGATCATCATGGCCACTTCGCCCTTGTTGAACTTGGCATCCATGACACCGTAGTCGATGCCCTTCTCCAGGTGACCGGACTTGATCATCTCGGAGATGTAGCCGACACCGGCCTTGGCACCCGCGTTGGCCACGCCGGTGTCTTTCACGTCATAACCGGTAGCGGTCTTCTTGAAGGCATAACCACCGTTGGCAGCCACCAGGGGGTAGCTGAAGTAGGGGGTGTCATAGGCCCACATGATGGCGCGCTTGCCATTTTTCTTCAGCTCTTCGTCGATCTTGGCGATCTCTTCGAAGGTCTTCGGCGGGTTGGGCAACAGATCCTTGTTGTAAATCAGGCTGACGGCTTCGACCGCGACCGGATAGCCGTAGGTCTTGCCATCGACGGTCATGGCATCCCAGGCGAACTGCTCGAACTTGGCCTTGGTGGCGGCGTTCGGGGTCACGGGCACCAGCAGACCGGACTTGACCCACTCACCGTAACGGTCGTGAGCCCAGA
This sequence comes from Aeromonas sp. FDAARGOS 1409, assembly GCF_019048705.1. NCBI lineage: Bacteria > Pseudomonadati > Pseudomonadota > Gammaproteobacteria > Aeromonadales > Aeromonadaceae > Aeromonas > Aeromonas sp. FDAARGOS 1409. Next base: position 2,879,886 of record NZ_CP077395.1, on the reverse strand, counting down.
AGAAGATGTCCGGGCCGTTGCCGGTAGCGGCGGCTTGCTGGAATTTCACTTCAACCTGATCCGGGTGAGCCACGGTCACCTTGATGCCGGTCTCGGCTTCGAACTTCTTGCCGACTTCGGCCAGGCCGTTGTAGCCCTTGTCACCGTTGATCCAGATGGTCAGCTGACCTTCATCAATCGCAGCAGTGGCAGAGCAAGCCACGCCCAGGGTAGCCAGACCGATCAGGGATGACAGCAATTTCTTTTTCATGAGCCTTTCCTTGTATTAGTTCCGCGCTGTAAGAGCATTGTGTGCGAGATGAATATTATCCCAAGCGTTCAATGCCTCACATGACACGCCTCGCATTTTTGAAATGCAATTACGTATTTTCTTCCAGAAAGTTATGAAAACATTTTCTTATTTCAGCGACTTAACGAGAGTTCCCCCCATATTTTTGCCAAGATACGGAAATAAAATTACCGAAAAGAAATAAATTTACACCAATGAAAGGGATTTCATCCCACTGAAAACCCTTTCACCCCGATTATTTTGTTTAATGTGTTAACAAAAGTACTGCAACGGTTTCCAGCTTCATCACCCCCTTAAATAAAAAGGCACCGGAGCGGACTCCGGTGCCTTTTTGCAAAAAATGATGGGTGGATCACATTACGACTGGCGCAGCAGCTGATCCTTGAGGTTGGGCGGCACCCCCCTGATGGTCAGGGTATCTGTCTGGGGATCGTAGAAGATCCGGCTGTTCAGCAATTTCTGCTCGAAGCTCAGGGTCAGGCCGCCACCGGAGCCGACAAACTTGGTCAACCCGCGCAGGGTGGACCTGTCCGCCGGGAAGCGCTCCTCCAACTCGTATTCCTGGCCGATGAAGCTGTAGAAATCGAGGTCGCCCTCTCCCGCCTCTTTTGAGGAGAGCTCCGCCGACAACTCCCTGATCTCGATCTCTTCGCCGGCGCTGGCCTGCTCGGTGCAATATTTGAAGACCTGCTTCTTGTAGTCGTTGCGCTCGGCCGGCTCGAGCTGGCGGCTGTCGCAATAGTCGTCTACCGCCTGCAGCAGGCCCTTATTCTGCACCTTGGCATCCATGCCCTCTCGGGCACCCAGCAGATCCATGAAGAAATCCCCCAGTTTGCGGCCAACCCGCCCCTTGCTGAAGGTGATGTAGCGACGCGACTCCGGCTGGGTCTTCCATTCGGTCAAGTCGATGCGAGCCACCAGGTTGAGCTTGCCGATGTCCAGATACTGGATGTGGCGCAGCTCCAGCGCCTCGCTGACGGTGACGCTCTCCTTGCCCTCCAGCAGGGCCACCATCAGATAGTCGACCCCCACATAGTTGTATTTGGCGATGAGCAACACCCCCTGCTCGTCCAGGGCGTGCTCCACCAGCTGTTTGACCAGCATCTGGGTCAGGTTGACGGAGAAGGGAACGAACTCGGTCTGCTCGGCCAGCAGCTGCTCCAGGGCGATGCGAAAGGCGGGAGAGGGCTGCTTGGGGGCATCGATGCCCTCGGCCAGCTCGGCGACGGCGGCCTCGGGGTCGACGAAGAAGCCAAAGCCCTTGCCCCCCTTGCCGTTGTAGATGCGATGCAGTTCAGCCATCAGCCCCTGCACCGCCTCGTCGGCAGGCAGGGTCTGGCTGCGGGTATCGGCGTGGGGCTGGCCATCGTTGCCGGGCCGCAGGGAGTGAAGAATGATCTTGTCGATATCGAGACTCATGTCACAAAGCCATAGTGTTAGCCGAAAGGGTGAAGTATTATAAGGCGCTTTGAACCGAGATGAACCCAAGATTATGCCCATCGTATCAAAGTACAATAACGAGCAGTTTGACGCCCTGATGAACGACCTGATCACCGCCCTGGAGAAACACAAGGCGCCGGTGGATCTCAGTCTGATGGTGCTTGGCAACCTGACCACCAACATCATCAACGGCATGGCTCCGGCCCAGCGCCAGGCGATCACCGAGAAGTTCGTTCAGGCGCTCACCGCCTCGGTGGACCATCGCCGCGATGCGCATTGAGTTTCTTCGCATTCTTTGATGTTTTTCAAGCAGATGGATCATTATGGTCGAAACCGGCAACCCCTATCGTGATAATGTCTCTCGCCTGATCACCTGGGGGCATTGGTTCTCCTTCTTCAACATCATCCTGGCCATGCTGATCGCGACCCGCTACCTGGGCTCCATCAGCTGGCCGTCGACCACGCTCGGCGTGACCTATCTCATCATCAGCTGGATAGGCCATTTCTCGTTCCTGAGCTTCGTCACCTATCTGCTGACCATCTTCCCCTTGAGCTTCATCCTACCAAGAGAGAAGCCGCTGCGCTTCATCTCGGCCATCATCGCCACCCTGGCGCTGGTGCTGCTGCTTATCGACACCCAGGTGTTCCAGCTGTTCAAGTTCCACCTGAACGGCCAGGTGTGGCAACTGCTGCTGGATCAGGCGCAGACCGAAGAGGGCTCTATCTGGAGCATCATCTTCGTCTCCGTGCCCACCATCTTCCTGCTGCAACTGCTGCTGTCGGCCTATGTATGGCGCAAGATCAACAAGCGCAAGCGCCGTCAGTACGGCAATCAGGTGGGGCTGGCCCTGCTGGTCTGCTTCATCCTGACCCACCTGGTCAACAGCTGGGCGGATGCCACCCTGTATCAGCCCATCACCATGCAGCGGGCCAACTTCCCCCTCTCCTACCCCATGACCGCCAGGAGCTTCCTGGCCAAGCATGGCTGGCTGGATCTCGAGCAGTATGAGAAAAAGGCCGAGGATCAGGGGAGCGCGGAGCACCGGCTGCTCTATCCGCTGCGCCCCCTCAGCGTGAACGCCCCGGGCGATCACAAGAACCTGCTGGTGGTGGTGGTCGATTCCCTGCGGGCGGACATGCTCAACAACATCAACATGCCCAATCTGCAGCGCTATGCGGATCAGCACATCAGCTTCCGCAACCACATGAGCGGCGGCAACGATGAGGCCATGGGGATGTTCAGCCTCTTCTATGGCCTGCCCGGCCACTATTACGGCGACATTCGCACCGACAAGCGTCCGCCCGTGCTGTTCGACGAGATGCTGCGCCAAGACTACCAGTTCGGCCTGTTCGGCGCGCTGGAAGATGCCAAGCAGTATCAGCAGAGCCTGCTCGCCGGCCTGCGCAAGCAGGTCTTCGTCTCGCGCCAGACCGACGACCGCCTGCTGATCGACGACTGGCAGCAGTGGCTCCACAACCGCACGGCGGACAGACCCTGGTTCTCCCTGGTCTATCTGTCGAGCCCGGGGGACTATCAGGTGCCCGCCAGCATCAAGGGCCCCTTCCAGCCCGAGCTGACCCGGTTCAACCCGGCCACCGCCTACAGGCCAGAGAATCTGCAGAAGCTGGAGAATCGCTACAAGAACGCGGTGTTCTACACCGACCAGCTGCTCGAACAGATGCTCTCGCAACTGCAGCAGCAGGGGCTCGGCGAGCAGACCATAGTCGTGGTCACCTCCAATCACGGTCAGGAGTTCAACGAGACCCAGAGCAACAGCTGGGGCTATGGCAGCAACTACTCCCCCTATCAGGTGCAGGTGCCCATGGTGCTGGCCTGGCCGGGCACCGAGAGCAAGATCCAGGAGCAGGCGAGCAGCCACCTGGATCTGGTGCCAACCCTGATGAAGGGCATGCTGGGGGTACGCAATCCGCCCCGCGACTACAGCACGGGGCGCAGCCTGTTCGATGCCAGCCCGCGCAACTGGCTGCTGGCGGGGGATCAGAACGATTTCGCCATCTATCAGGGCAACACCATCACCCAGTTCAACAAGCAGGGGGATTTCGAGCTGCTGGACCGCGACACCTATCGTCCCATCAAGCACGGTACCCCGGACATGGGCACCCTGATCCAGGTGATGAACGAGCTGAACCGCTTCTATCGCGCCCCCTGACCGGTGCAAGCCACCTGAGCGAGCCCGCCCCTTTGGCGGGCTTTTTATTGCCAGCACGCGGTGGCGACGAAGGCAACCTGCTAACAACCCGCATTGAACGAGATCATCTTCCCTCGCGGCCATGGCCGGGGACGGCAAGGCGGTGAACGACGGCTGCGTCTATCTCGGGTCGTCCACCCCCTTCCCCGCCGGCAAGACGGTGACCTATCTCGACATCACTAGCGCCTCCGTCGGCCTGCGCACCCTCGGCGCTTGGGCCAAACAAGTCCTGCTGGTGAGGTAAACATCCATGATTGGGGCTCTTTCAGATCCCAGCTGGATAGGTGGCGGATGGCGACGGTATGACCCTGGCCGTCAAAAAAGCATCAAATTGCGTCACTGCATGCCGGTTCAGACAGGTTTTGCACCCCGGAGCGCTGGCATGAAACCCGCAGAGCGGTTAGTCTAGCGGCGTTGAACCAATCCCATGAGGTACAGATGAAAACCGTGTTGCGTTTTAGCCTGCTGGGCGCCTTGTTGTTGGGTGGCCACGCCTTCGCCGCCGAACCGAAAAAATTTGATATCAGCATGTTCCCCGCCGCCGAAGTGAACCAGGAACGTGTCGTGATCCGTCTGCCGGAAGTCGAGAACGAAGCCGACATGATGGTCGAACTGCAAGTCGGCAAGAAGATGCTGGTCGACTGCAACCTGCCGCGCTTCGCCGGCAACCTGGAACAGCACAGCGTCAAGGGCTGGGGCTACAACTACCTGACCCTGGGTCAGGTCTCCGGCCCCGTCAGCACCCTGATGGCCTGCCCGGATGGTCAGAAGAAGGAGAGCTTCGTCCAGATCTACGGTCAGGGCTTCTTCGTGAACTACAACTCCAAACTGCCCTTCGTCATCTATGTGCCCCAGGAGTATGAGGTGCGCTATCGTCTGTGGCGTGCCGACAACCTGGCCCAGCCAGCCATGATTGAGTGAGTTCAGGGCACTCAGGTTCAGCTCCGTCATGAAGAGACAAAAGGCGCCGTATGGCGCCTTATTTTTTCTGTTTTCACCCTGTCAGAACCGCTTTTTCCTGTATAAAAACTGACATAACTCCACTATTTTTCAGGATTTTTTGTGCAGCGCACCGCAAAATGCCCACTCGGGATGCGACAAACCCTTTTCGATAAAAGATATTTATTAACATAGTAAGAAAATTGATTTTGCACTCTGCGACGGCCTGATGATACTTGCCCGCAAAGGTCAAACTAACCAGAACAAGAGCACTATGAGCTTCGAATCAGACAAGCGTTTCAACGACTTCAAACATTTTCCCCGTGGCCTGCGTCGCAGTGGCGAATTCACCGTGGCCGAAGCGGACAGTCTGGAAAAATATGGCACCGTGATGCTGGCGCTCTATCAGGGCAACCAGGCCCCGCGTGATGACGTAGAAAGTGCCTTCATCGAACAGGTCAAGTCCGGCGCGGCCGGCAGCAACCCCCACGCCAAGGTGTGGTTCAAGTACCTGAAGGTCATTGGTCCCAAGCGCGTGCACCGTCTGTGCACAGTCGCGGGTGGCGCCAATGAAGATGCGGGCGGCAGCTTTGAGGGCGGTGGTGGCGGCAGCGACGAGTCCCTCGATTAATGGATACCGAGCTGCTTCGGACCTTCATCGAGGTCAGCAAGACCCGCCACTTCGGCCGGGCGGCTGAGAATCTCTACCTGACCCAGTCTGCAGTGAGCTTTCGGATCCGCCAGCTAGAGCAGCAACTCGGGGTCAGTCTGTTTGCCCGTCACCGCAACAACATTCGCCTGACCGCCTCCGGTGAGCGTCTGCTGCCCTATGCAGACGCCATCTTGCATACCCTGGGCCGCGCCAAGCAGGACGTGGCCCTCTCCCCCGGTTTCAGCCAGCAGCTCGCCATCGGTGCCCCCGCCATCTTCTGGGAGCTCGATTTCAACGACTGGCTCAACCATGTCTATGCCCTGGCCCCCGGCCTCGCGGTGCGCCTCGAGACCGCCTCCCGCGAGCATTTGTGCCGCCAGTTGCTGGAGCGTTCCCTCGATCTCGCCCTGCTCTCCGAGCCGACCAAGATCGACGAGATCGCCCTGCACCCCATCGGTGAACTGGTGTTCGAGCTGGTGAGCCGGGAGCCGGCCGCCAGCGCCGACAGCCTGATGCAGATGCCCCATATCCACCTCGACTGGGGCACCAGCTTCGAGCCACCGTCGAGCCGGCTGCAGAGCCTGCAGAAGACCCCGGTGCTGCACTCGAGCTCCGCCAGCATGGCGCTGCAGTTCGTGCTGGCCAACGGCGGGGCCGCCTACCTGCCAAGGCGCATGGTGAGCCCCTTCCTGGAGCAGGGGAAGCTGCATCTGGTGGAGGGAGGACAGGCCCTGAGCCGCCCGCTCTACCTCGCCTATCTGGAGAAATCCGATCGCCGGGAGCTCATCGATCAGCTGCTCACCCTGCCGCTTGGCTGGGATGACGCCGATCTGCGCCTGCCCGCCGCCGAGCCGGCCATCACCGTCTGATGGGATGCCGGATATGCTACCAGCAGCATGAGAAAAGGGGCCCAAGGGCCCCTTTTGCATAATATGCAGCGCACTCAGCCGTGATGGCGACGATCGTTGGCCTGCGCCAACAGGGTGCGGCTCTCGCGCAAAAACTCGTCCGCCCGCTCGCCGAAGAAGCCGGAGACCTGGCTGAACGCCTCGATAAAGCCCTCCCGATCCCCCCGCTCCAGCAGCCCCAGCGCCTCGCCGAAGTTCTGGTAGTAGCGGCGGATCATCGCCAGATTCTGCGGCGACGACAGTATGATGTCGGCGTAGAGGTGGGGATCCTGGGCGAACAGCCGTCCCACCATGGCCAGCTCCAGCCGGTAGATGGGGGAGCTCAACGCCAGCAGGCGGTCGATGTTAGCCTGCTCGCGGGAGAGGTGCCAGCCGTAGGCGAAGGTGGCAAAGTGGCGCAGCGCCTGGATAAAGGTCATCGCCTCGTCGTGGGCCCTGGCCTCCACCTGCTGCAGCCGTGCCCCCCAGATGGTCATCTGATCCAGCAGCCACTGGCTGGCGGCGGGCTCGCGCCCCTGACAGCAGACGATCACCTGCTTGGCGAGGCTCGCCACGTCCGGCCCGAACATGGGGTGCAGCCCGAGGACCGGCCCCTGGTGTACCGCCAGCATGTGCTCGAGCGGAGCCGCCTTCACGCTGGTCACGTCCACCAGCAGGCAGTCCGCCGGCAGGTTGCCGAGCCGGTCGATCACCTCGCAGGTGACGTCGATGGGCACGGCCACCATCACCAGCCCGGCGCCGTGCAGGATCTCGTCTGCGCGCGGCCAGTCCGCCTGACCCAGGGTCTCGACCCGGTAGCCCGAGAGGCTGAACAGGTTGCCGAACAGGCGGCCGAGCTGGCCCTGACCCCCGATGATCACCACCTTGCCAAGCTCCGGCTTCATGCACTTGAAGTGGTGCTCCTTGTCGCTGGCGGATTCCAGAATATAGGACTCGCGCATCACCCGGCGCAGCACGTCTTCGATGAGATCGCCGGGCACCCCCAGGGCTTGCGCCTCCTCTCGGCGGCGGGCCAGCATGCTCGCCTCCCGATCCGGCGCGTAGATGGGCAGGCCGTGTCGGCTCTTCACTTCCCCCACTTCCCCCACCAGGGCGAGACGGGCGGCCAGCAGATCAATCAGCTGCTTGTCCACCGCATCTATCTTGTCCCTGAGGGCATTCAACTCTTCAGCCATGTCCGGTCCCTGCGGCGCCGCCCGCAGCGACGCCCTGTGATTCAAGAGGCAACGAGGTGTCACCGCCTCGGCCGGTGGCACCTCGATTGTTCAATCAGTGCTGACAAGATACCACGGCTTATGCCTTGGTTCTGGCCAAAAGTGGTGCCGCCAGCTGGCTGTGGCAGCGGGCCAGCAGCGCATCCGTGGTCTCCCAGTCTATGCAGGCATCGGTGATGGAGACGCCGTAGCGCATCTCGCACTTGGGCTGCTCGCTGGACTGGTTGCCTTCGAACAGGTTGGATTCGAGCATCACCCCTATGATGGAGCGGTTGCCCTCCTGGATCTGGTGGATCACGTTGTCCGCCACCTTGGGCTGCAGACGGTGATCCTTGCTGGAGTTGCCGTGGCTGCAATCCACCACCAGACCGGGCAGCAGGCCCGCCTTCTCCAGCGCCTCTTCCGCCAGCGACACATTGACCGAGTCGTAGTTCGGGTGCTTGCCGCCGCGCAGGATCACATGACCATCCGGATTGCCCTGGGTCTGCAGCAGCGCGACCTGGCCCTGCTGGTTGATCCCCATGAAGGCGTGGGGGCTGGAGGCCGCCTGCAGCGCATTGATGGCGGTGCCCAGGTTGCCGTCGGTGCCGTTCTTGAAACCGACCGGCATGGAGAGGCCGGAGGCCATCTCCCTGTGGGTCTGGGATTCGGTGGTGCGGGCACCTATGGCCGACCAGGAGAAGAGCTCAGCCAGGTATTGGGGGCTGATGGGGTCGAGCGCCTCGGTGGCCAGCGGCAGCTCCAGCTCGGCCAGCCAGCAGAGCAGCTCGCGGGCGCGGTGCAGACCCAGCTCCACGTCGAAGGTGCCATCCAGGTTCGGATCGTTGATAAAGCCTTTCCAGCCGACCGTGGTGCGCGGCTTCTCAAAGTAGACCCGCATGACAATGTAGAGAGAGTCCTGATAGGCGTCATGCAGCGCTTTGAGTCTGGTTGCGTACTCTTTGGCGGCGTCCATGTCGTGGATGGAGCAAGGACCACAGATCACCAGCAGGCGGTGATCGCGACGGTGGATGATGTCGGCGATGGTGTTGCGGGCCCCTTGCACGAATGCCAGCGCGCGATCGGAGATGGGCAGTTTCTCCTTGAGCTGGGCAGGCGTGATCATCACTTGTTCGGACTGGATATGGATGTTGTTCAGGGGATCTCTTTGCATCTTCTCATTCTCTCTACTGTTTCAAGCCAAGGGGGCCAACCGTTCATTTTCATTTACACGAGTCAGCACCTTGTTACGCAACCGCCCTCACCTTACCAATTAAAAACAAACAATCAAGTGAAACAAGTGGGTTTATTCGCTAATAGATGGATAAATGACCAAGAATGCAGGATGAGACAACTCGAAAGTAGCGACTAGCGGGGCCTGAGCAGCGCCAAAATGTAAATATTTAATTACACCCATCCATTTTCAACATTCTCCCTCTCTGCCCCCTCTCACCGTCCCTCATCCCGGCGATGACACCGGGCACAAAAAAAGCGGGGCACCTGGCCCCGCTTGCGTTCCCGTGTTGCTCTTCTTTTATTATTTGCCGTGGGCCTTGATAGCCTCGACTGCCTTGTCGGGGAAGTCGCTGAACACGCCATCCACATCGGCCTGGTAGAGGAAGATGTTGAGCAGATCGGTGAAGTCTTTCGCATAGGCAGGGATCTGCCCCTCATCCTGACGGAATGTATAAGGATGCACCTTGAGGCCGGCCGCGTGGGCCTCTTTCACCATGCCGGTGAAGACAGGCTTGCCAGGAGTACCCGGCTCGGTCACCACCATGGGTTTCCAGGGACCTATCCCCTCGGCATAGGTAGCGATGGTCTTCATGGCCCCCGGCTTGAACATCCAGTCGTAGTCGTAGGGAGTCGCCTTGCCCTTGGCGTCGTAGACCATGGTTTCGTTCCAGTCGGTCTCGGCCATCAGCTGCACCAGCTTGAGATCCATGCCCATGGCGGGCATCAGCTCGCCGTTGATGCGCTTGAGCTCGTTGGCATCGAAACACTGCAGATAGACCTTGTCGTTCTTGCCGGTGTAGCCGTACTCCTTCAGTACCTTCAGCACCGCCCTGGAGATGTCCTTGCCCTCGTGGCGGAACAACCAGGGGGCTTTTATCTCCGGGTAGATACCGATGTTCTTGCCGGTGCTCTTGTTGAGCCCCTGGATCATCTCGATCTCTTCCTGGAAGGTATGGATCCTGAAGCTGGACTTCCAGAGCGGGAAGCGCGCCGGATAGACCGGCACCTGCTTGCCGTCCACCAGCTGGAACGGCTCGGTCATGCGCAGGGAGCGCACCTCGTCCAGGGTGAAATCCACCACATAGTAACGACCATCCGGGCGGGCCCGGCCGGGGAAGCGCTCGGCCACATCCGTGATGCCATCGAGGAAGTGATCGTGCATCACCACCAGTTGGTCATCCTTGGTCATCACCAGATCCTGCTCCAGATAGTCGGCGCCCATGCCATAGGCCAGGGCCTTGGATTCCAGGGTGTGTTCCGGCAGGTAGCCGGAGGCGCCACGGTGGGCGATCACGATTTTGCCTTCGTCAGAGGCCAGCGCGGGCAGCGCCAGGGCGGCCCCGAGGCCAAGGGCCACCAGGGTACGGTGAGGTTGTTTCATCAAGGGTTCTCTTTGTTATTGTTTATTTGGTGTAGGTGATTGTTATAGCAGAGGTTTATTGCAGTTTGACGGCGGACGGCAAAGGCCGCCCGCCGTGGGTCATCAGCTGGCCTTGGGCAGGGCGTGGTGGTGTTCGAGCAGCCAGGCGCCGAGCTGCTGCTGTTCGGATTCGGACAGGCGCAGCCCCAGCTTGCTGCGGCGCCACAGGATGTCTTCCAGGCTGCAGGCCCACTCCCGCGCGATGAGATAGCGCACTTCGGATTCATACAGCCCGGCGCCAAAGTGCTGACCGCGCTCCTCCTTCAGCCAGAGGCGGGCATGAGCGCCATAGGCCTCGGCGATGCGCAGGGCGCTGCGATCATCGAGCCAGTCGAACTCCAGCGCAAAGGCGCGCGCCAGTTCGCGCACCGAGCAGTCGAACTCGCCACCGGGCAACCGGCAGGAGGCGGTCCAGTCCTCTCCCATCTGGCTGAACCAGGGCTTGAGCTTGTTGCAGGCGGCCTGGGCCAGCTTGCGGTAGGTGGTGAGCTTGCCGCCAAACACCGACAGGAGCGGCGCCCCGTCGGACTCGCCACTGAGCTCGAGGGTGTAGTCCCGGGTCACCGCCTGGGGCGAATCGGATTCGTCGTCACACAGGGGGCGCACCCCGGCGTAGGTCCAGACCACGTCCGCCGGGCTTATCTGCCTGGTGAAGTGGGCGTTGACCACCTTGCACAGGTAGTCGATCTCGGCGCTGCTGATCTTCGCCTCCCGCGGGCTCCCCTTGTGCTCCACGTCCGTGGTGCCGATGAGGGAGTAATCCTGCTGATAGGGGATGACGAAGACGATGCGGTTGTCCTCGTTTTGCAGTATGTAGGCCTCTTCGCGCTCGTGGATGCGCGGCACTATCATGTGGCTCCCCTTGATGAGGCGAATGCCGCGGGGGGACTTCTCGTGCAGGCTCTCGTCATAGAAGGTCTTGACCCAGGGGCCCGCCGCATTGACCAGACCGCGGCAGCTGACGGTGAACTGCTCGCCCCCTTCCCGCTCGAGCGTCAGGGTCCAGTGCTTGGAGCCGCGCACCGCCTTGATGCAGCGGGTGCGGGTCTGCACGTCGGCGCCCTTGTCCCGCGCCAGCATGGCATTGAGCACCACCAGGCGGGCGTCGTCGACCCAGGCGTCCGAGTATTCAAAGCCCTTGTGGATACCGCTCTTGAGACCGTCCTGCGGCAGGAAGCGCAGACCGCAGCTCCCCTTGAGCTTGTCGCGCTTGGCCAGGTTGTCATAGAGAAAGAGGCCGGCACGGATCATCCAGGCCGGGCGCAGGTGCGGTCGGTGCGGCAGGCGAAAACGCATGGGACGGGCGATGTGGGGAGCCATGCCGAGCAGCACCTCCCGCTCCGCCAGCGCCTCTTTCACCAGCCGGAATTCGTAATGTTCGAGATAACGCAGGCCGCCGTGGATCAGCTTGCTGGAGTTGGACGAGGTGGCAGAGGCGAGATCACTCGCCTCGAACAGCGCCACCTTCAGCCCCCGCCCCGCCGCATCTGCCGCGATGCCGACCCCGTTGATGCCGCCGCCGACGACGACCAGATCATAATGTTCGCTCATGTTCACCTACTTTCTTATTTTGTGTTTGCCATGACAGCAATGTTTGATTTCGCTCATATTAGAACATGAAAAAACAATAAACGAACATTTCGTGAGAGAAATGTGATCGCGATTGTTTTCACAATGCTAAAAATGCTGCCAGTCGGTGACGGCCAGGCAAGGCTACGGCCTGCCGGAAACACCAGTCCCGGGCAGAGAGGCGGGCAAAGGGCCCCGGATGGGAGGGAACGTGCACGAGACGAGGCGATGGACGCGATGGCGTGAAAGCCCTCATGGGGCATGCCGCCGGGCGTCTGGGGCAAGCGCCTGGTGCGGGGGAACTGGCTCCTGATGTACTGGTGCAGAGCCAGGGGCTCAAGGTATGGAATTCAGCGCCTGGAACTGGCCTTTTTGGCGCCGCAAGGGAGACGCCGCAGACCGGGGGTGTGCAGAAAGAAAAGCGGCCGCCACAGGGCGGCCTGATGCTAGAGCAGTGGAAATATCAGCAGATATGGCAGGCGATCTGATGCTGAGACATCAGTCGCATCAGCTTCTCCGGCGGCTCCTGATCCGTGAACAGGGCGTGGATCTGGCTGAGGTTGCCGAGGTTGACCATGGCGTTGCGGCCGAACTTAGTGTGGTCGGCGGCCAGGAACACCTGGCGGGAATGGGCGATGATGGCCTGGGCGATCTTCACCTCGTGGTAGTCGAAATCGAGCAATGAGCCGTCGCTGTCGATGCCCGAGATACCGATGACGCCGTAGTCCATGCGGAACTGGCCGATGAAGTCGCGGGTCGCCTCCCCCACGATGCCGCCATCCCGGTTGCGGATCTCGCCCCCGGCGATGATGACGGTGAAGTCATCCTTGGCGGTGAGGATGCTGGCCACGTTCAGGTTGTTGGTGACGATGCGCAGCTCCCGGTGATCCAGCAGGGCACGGGCGATGGCCTCTGTGGTGGTGCCGATGTCGATGAAGAGGGACGAACCGTCGGGGATGTTGGCGGCCACCTCCCGGGCGATGCGCTCCTTCTCCTTGAGCTGCATCACCTTGCGGGCGCTGTAGGCGGTGTTGACGGTGCTCGAATGCAATGAGGCCCCGCCGTGATGGCGCCGGATCTTGTTCTGTTCGGCGAGATCGTTCAGATCCCGGCGAATGGTCTGGGGGCTGACGTCAAAATGGGTCACCAGATCGTCGGTCGAGACGAAACCCTGCCGGGTCAGGACGTCCAGGATCTCCAGATGTCGTTGGGTTTGCTTCACGCTTGCACTCCGCAGATGAGACGAAAAAAGGCCCCGGCAGGTGCGGGGCCTTTGGCAGTGTACCCTATCCCTTTTCCAATCGATAAGGGCAGGATCACGTTTTATGCCTTATCGGCAGCGGCCTTGTGCGCGATCGAGATGTTCTCGTGCTTGAGGGTCATGGCCAGCAGCACGATGGAGAGCACGCAGGAGATGGTCAGCACCATGAAGCCACCGTCCCAGCCGAAGTGGTCGACGGTATAGCCCAGCATGGCGTTGGCCGCGACCGCGCCGCCCAGATAACCGAACAGCCCGGTGAAACCCGCCGCTGTGCCGGCCGCCTTCTTCGGCGCAAGCTCCAGGGCGTAGAGGCCGATCAGCATGACGGGGCCGTAGATGAGGAAGCCGATGGCGACCAGGGCCATCATGTCGATGGTCGGGTTGCCCGCCGGGTTGAACCAGTAGACCAGCACCGCCAGGGTCACCAGCACCATGAACAGGATGCCGGCCGGGGCGCGGCGGCCCTTGAACATCTTGTCCGAGATCCAGCCGCACAGCAGGGTGCCCGGGATCCCCGCCCACTCATAGAGGAAGTAGGCCCAGGAGGAGTGATCCACGCTGAAATCCTTCGCCTCTTTCAGGTAGGTGGGCGCCCAGTCCAGCACGCCGTAACGGATGAGATAGACGAAGGCATTGGCGATGGCGATGTACCAGAGCAGCTTGTTGTGCAGCACGTACTTCATGAAGATCTCCTTGGCGGAGAACTCCTGCTCGTGGCTCTCGTTGTAATCCTTCGGATAGTCGTTCTTGTACTCCTCGATGGGGGGTAGACCGACCGATTGCGGGGTGTCGCGCATCACGAAGAAGGCGATCACCGCGATGGCCGCCGCCGCCGCCGCCGGCACGTAGAAGGCGCTGCGCCAGTCGTTGAACCAGCCCATGCCGAGGATGAACAGCGGGCCTATCATGCCGCCGCCCACGTTGTGGGCCACGTTCCAGACCGAGACGATCTCCCCCCGCTCCTTCTGTGACCACCAGTGCACCATGGTGCGGCCGCAGGGCGGCCAGCCCATGCCCTGTGCCCAGCCGTTCAGGAACAGCAGCACGAACATGATGGCGATGCTGGAGGTGGCCCAGTGCATGGTGCCCATCATAAACATGATGCCGGCCGACAGCAGCAGGCCGGCGGAGAGGAAGTAACGGGCGTTGGATCTGTCCGACACGTTCCCCATCAGGAACTTGGAGAGGCCGTAGGCGATGGAGACCCCGGAGAGGGCCAGACCCAGATCGCCGCGGGAGAAACCCTGCTCGATGAGGTAGGGCATCGCTAGGCTGAAGTTTTTCCGTACCAGGTAGTAGCCGGCATAGCCGAAGAAGATCCCGAAGAACACCTGCCAGCGCAGGCGCTTGTAGAAGGGATCTATCTTGTCGGCCGGTAGCCTGTCGATATGGGGTGCAGGCCTGAAGAGACTAAGCATGTTCTGCTTCCTTTTATTGTTGTCATGGGCGGTTGAGGGTGCCCCGGTCAAGCTGGCGACCAGATGAGTCCTGATTCGCAAGCGAGCTGATTGTGCTCATTTGTGAACATTTAATCTGTGATGCAGACGGAATTATTGCAGTTTTATTACAAAATAAATCACCCCGTGAGTGATCGCGCATCGACGGCCAGACCGCGTGGAACAAGGGTTTAGGATACCCACTAAGGAGTATTTAAGACCCTGAGAGTTGCTTTTCGTCACATTTTCTTAGCAATGAATGGGATCTTGCCCACATTTCCGGTGGCGGGGGTCTGGTGAATTGGCACAGAAGGTTTATTTTCTCACTCGTCCAAGAACGAGCGCAAACGAGCATAACGTTTGCGCAGACTCAAACAACAAGAAGAAACGTTTTCGGACGCAATAAATGGGAATGCAAGATAACGAAACGGAACATCAAACCTACTGTGGGTGGATATAAGGAATAACAACTATGAGCATACAAAGACCCAATACCCTGCTTGGCGAGTGCCTCGCCGAGTTTATCGGCACCGGCCTGCTGATCTTCTTCGGCGTCGGCTGCGTGGCCGCCCTGGTGCTGGCTGGCGCCAACTTCGGGCAATGGGAAATCTCCATTACCTGGGGCCTGGGTGTCGCCATCGCCATCTATGTGACCGGTGGCATCTCCGGTGCCCACCTCAACCCTGCCGTGACCCTGGCCCTGATGACCTTCTGCGGCTTCGACAAGCGCAAGGTGGTGCCCTTCATCATCGCCCAGATAGCCGGGGCCTTCGCCTCCGCCGCCCTGGTCTACGCCCTCTACAGCAACCTGTTCACCCAGTGGGAGCTGACCCACAACGTGGTGCGCGGCAGCGTCGAGAGCCTCGGCACCGCCGGCATCTTCTCCACCTACCCCAATGCCCTGCTCTCCAACATGCAGGCGTTCGCGGTCGAGCTGGTGATCACCGCCGTGCTGATGCTGGGCATCATGGCGCTGGGTGACAACAACAACGGCGCCCCCAAGGGCTTCGCCGCCGCCCTGCTGATCGGTATCCTGATCGCGGTGATCGGCGCCTCCCTCGGCCCCTTGACCGGCTTTGCCATGAACCCGGCCCGTGATTTTGGTCCCAAGCTGTTCGCCTTCGTCGCAGGCTGGGGTGACGTGGCCCTGACCGGCGGTCGTGACAACCCCTACTTCTGGGTTCCCATCCTCGGCCCCATCGTCGGCGCCCAGCTTGGTACCGCCCTGTATGTGAAAGTGCTGGCTCCCTGCGTCCCGGGCAACCGCGTCGCCACCGAAGAAGCCGCCAAGCTGTCCAATAAAGAAGAGGCCGCCGCCTGAGAGCGGTCCCCCCAACGTGGAAAATAAGAACGTGGAGAACATCATGTCTGCTGAAAAGAAATATGTCGTCGCGCTGGATCAAGGAACCACCTCCTCCCGTGCCATCGTCTTCGATCAGGATGCCAACATCGTCGCGACCTCCCAGCGCGAATTCACCCAGCACTACCCCAAGGCGGGCTGGGTTGAGCACGACCCCATGGAGATCTGGGCGACCCAGTCCTCCGTCTTCACCGAGGTGCTGGCCAAGAGCGGCCTGCACAGCGAGCAGATCGCCGCCATCGGCATCACCAACCAGCGTGAGACCACAGTCGTCTGGGAAAAGGCCACCGGCAAGCCCATCTACAATGCCATCGTATGGCAGTGCCGCCGCACCGCCGCCATCTGCGAGGAGCTCAAGGCCCGCGGCCTGGAAGAGTATGTGCGCGAGAACACCGGTCTGGTGCTGGACGCCTACTTCTCCGGCACCAAGGTGAAGTGGATCCTGGACAACGTGGAAGGGGCCCGCGAGAAGGCGATGAACGGCGAGCTCTTGTTCGGCACCATCGACACTTGGCTGGTGTGGAAGATGACCAACGGCGAGGTGCACGTCACCGATCCGACCAACGCGTCGCGCACCATGCTCTACAACATCCGCGATCTGAAGTGGGATCAGCGCATGCTGGACGAGCTGGGCATCCCCATGTCCATGCTGCCGGAAGTCAAACCCTCCTCCGAGGTGTATGGCTACACCACCCGTGGCGGCGGCGCCCGCATCCCCATCGCCGGCATCGCCGGTGACCAGCAGTCTGCCCTGTTCGGTCAGCTCTGCTTCGAGAAGGGCATGGCCAAGAACACCTACGGCACCGGCTGCTTCATGCTGATGAACACCGGCACCGAGCCGGTGCGCTCCAGCAACGGCCTGCTGACCACGGTCGCCATCGGTCCGAAAGGGGAAGTGAATTATGCCCTCGAGGGTGCCGTGTTTATGGGCGGCGCCACCATCCAGTGGCTGCGTGACGAGCTCAAGATCATCCACGATGCCCGCGACACCGACTACTTCGCCTCCAAGGTGGGCGACACCAACGGCGTCTACCTGGTACCGGCCTTCGTCGGTCTGGGTGCCCCCTACTGGGATCCGTATGCTCGCGGCACCATGGTCGGCCTGACCCGGGGCGCGAACCGCAACCACATCATCCGTGCGGCGCTGGAATCCATCGCCTACCAGAGCCGCGACGTGCTGGATGCCATGCAGCAGGACTCCGGCATCAAGCTGGCGGCCCTCAAGGTGGACGGCGGCGCCGTGGCCAACGACTTCCTGATGCAGTTCCAGGCCGACATGATGCACACCCCCGTGGTGCGTCCGACCCGTATCGAGACCACCGCCATGGGCGCCGCCTTCCTGGCCGGCCTGGCCGTCGGCTTCTGGAAGAGCTCGGAAGAGCTGGAAGACAAGTTCAGCGTGGACCGCGAGTTCATCCCGCAGATGGACAGGGACGATCGCGCCAAGCGTTACAACGGCTGGAAGAAGGCGGTGGAACGCTCACGCCGCTGGGCCGAGGAGGATTGATCGGGCAACCGGTGCATCCTTGAGATGAAAAAACTGAAGAGGCCGACAGCGATGTCGGCCTCTTTTTATTGGCGCTCGCAAGCCCCCTCGGTTCCCTCCCCTTGCCAAGGGGGGGAGAAAATGACCCCTCCCCCTCGTGGAGGGGGAGGCCGGGAGGGGGTTGGAACTGTCGGCATGCCCTCTACAACGCCTCGGCGCCGAGCTGCTCCTTCAGAAAATCGAGCCAGACCCGCAGCCGGATGTCCCGCTGGGCATCGGAATAGAAGACCGCATTGATGGGGCGCGAGGCACCGCTGTTGCTGCGGGCAAGCACCTCCACCAGAGCGCCGCTCGCCCGATCATCCCCCGTCATGAAGTCCGACAGGCAGACGATCCCCTGCCCCGCCAGCGCCAGCTGACGCAATGTCTCGCCGCTGCTGGCCCGCAGGGTCGGGGTGATGGCGAACCTGTCCCCCTGCTCCGCACTCAGCAGGGGCCAGTGGTTGAGGTGATCGGGATGCAAAAAGCCGAGCAGCTCGTGACCCGCCAGCAGATCCGCCGGCTGGCGCGGGGTGCCGCGCGCCGCCAGATAGTCCGGCGAGGCCAGCAGCCGCAGCTTGGAACGCCCGAGCGGCAGGGCCCGCAGGGAGGAGTCGGTCAGCTCGCCGATGCGAATGGCCATGTCCACCCGCCGCTCCATCAGGTTGATAAAGCCCTCCGAGCTGTGCAGTTGCAGCTCGATACCGGGGTAACGGCGGCGAAACTCGCCGATGATGGGCACCAGCCGATGCAGGATGAAGGGGGTGGCGGCATCGACCCGCAAGATCCCCTCCGGCTGCTCCCGGCGCATCAGCAGCAGCCCCTCCGCCTCGCTCATCTTGGCCAGGATCTTCACCGCCCGCTGATAGAACCAGCTCCCCTCCTCGGTCAGGCTGACCCGGCGGGTAGTGCGATTGAGCAGCACGGTGGCGAGCTTCTCTTCGAGGCGCTTGATGCCGCGGCTCACCACCGAATTGTCCATGCCGAGGTTCTCCGCCGCCTGGCGAAAGCTGCCCGCCTCCACCACGGCCACAAACAGGGTCAGTTCATCGGAATGGGTCTTCATTGTTGTCATCCTGGCAAGAGTAATGGGCCTTTATAGGCGAAATGGCCTGGAGTTGGCAAGGCAGGTGTCACCAGAGACGGATCTTGCCGTCCACATAACGTGAGCAACCGCCTGTTTTGCTCCCGGCCTTGTGGTTACAATGCCGAAAATTGGCATCGTATGGCGCCAAACCATCGCAAGGATGAACATCATGAACTTCGCAGAGCGGTTGGGGGCAGCCCACCAGGAGCTTGAAAGCAAAGGCGTGTGGCACGCCAACTACAATCCCCCCTTGCTCAGACTGCTGCGCAGGCTGGGCCTGCGGCTAAGACCGCCCCACTATGAACGTTTTATGGTCAACCTGCTTGCCTTTGGTCTGCCGACAGGTGCCATCTGGGGGGTGTTGATGTGGTACCTCGGCTGGCAGGATGAGGTGAGCCCGACCTTCGCCCTGCGCCAGAGCGCCCTGTTCGGCATAGGGTTCGGTCTGCTGATGGCGACCTGGCTCTGGTTTCGGCGCAAGCAGCTCAAGCTGACGCCCTGGGACGCCTTGCCCCACTCCACGATCCGCACGCAAAAACGCTGGCAGCCCAGATAGATGACACCCGGCCTCACTTATCAGCAGGGAGCGGTACCTTATGAAAGCCCATGAAAAACTGAATTATGTGGAGTTTGCGGCCAGGGATCTCGCCGCCACCCAGGCCTTCTTCACCGCCGCCTTTGGCTGGCAGTTCGCCGACTACGGCCCCGACTACTGCGCCTTCGAGGGAGAAGGGCTGGACGGTGGCTTCTACCGCGCCGATCTGTGCAGTCACAGCCATCAGGGGGGCGCCCTGCTGGTGTTCTACAGCGCCGACATAGAGGCAACCCAGGCCAAGGTGCAGCACCATGGCGGCATCATCAACCGCCCGCTGTTCGACTTCCCCGGCGGCCGCCGCTTCCACTTTGTCGAGCCCAGCGGCAATGAGTTTGCGGTCTGGTCCGAACCGGCGGCCTGATAGCGAGGGGTGGGCACCCCAGCCCACCCTGCTCTCTGCTTTACATATGAACCTTTCCCCGGCGCCGGCTGCCCGCCGGTCTCTTCTCTCTCCCATTGCTGCACTCACCTCAATAGTGTTTTGCAACTGCTGCCCTGTATCCCCCAGTCTGCGGCGGGCATACTGGCCCCCGAAATTGCAAGGAGGTTCAGATGCCGTTCCCCGTGATCGTGATTGCCCAGCTTGACGCCAAACCCGAATTTTCTGACCGGTTTCGCGCCGCCTTGGACCCCTTGATTGCGGCTACCCTGCAAGAGCCGGGATGTCTGCGCTACCAGTTGCACCAGAGCCTGGAGAGCCCCCACGGCTGGATGCTGCACGAGGAGTGGGAGAGCGAGGCCGCCCTGCTCGCCCACCAGCAGCAGCCCCACTTTATCGCCTTTGCCAGCCTGGCCTCCCCCTGGTTTGCCAGCCGGGTCGTGAGCCGCTACCGGCGCGTCTGATGTCCCTGCGGCCCCTCCCCTGTCCGCCATAGGAGCGGGCCGGGTTGGCACAAGATTGAGCGTAAAAAACAATAACCTGAGGAATTGAATAATGATGAAGATGCCCAACCTGGGTCTTGGAACCTTCCGCCTGAAAGATCAGCCCCTGCGTGACTCCCTGCTCCAGGGGCTGGCGCTCGGCTATCGCCATATCGATACCGCCCAGATCTATGACAACGAGGCCGAAGTGGGCCAGCTGATGAGCGAAAGCGGCGTCCCCCGCCAGGATATCTACCTGACCACCAAGGTGTGGACCAGCGAGTTCGGTCCGGGCAAGGTGATCCCGAGCCTGGAGCTGAGCCTGGAAAAACTGCGCACCGACTATCTGGACCTGGCGCTCATTCACTGGCCCTCCCCCCAGGATGAGGTGCCGATGGCGGTCTATCTGGAGCAGCTCGCCGAGGCCAAGGCACAAGGCCTGACCCGGGAGATCGGGGTCTCCAACTTCACCGTGGCCCAGCTCAAGCAGGCTGTCGAGATCCTGGGGCCGGGCGCCATCGCCCACCAGCAGGTGGAGATCCACCCCCTGCTGCAAAACCGCAAGGTGGTGAAATTCTGCCAGGAGCAGGGCATCGCCATCACCGCCTATATGCCGCTCGCCTATGGCAAGGTACTGAGCGAACCGCTCCTGATGGAGATCGGCAAGCGCCACGGCGTCTCGGCGGCTCAGGTGTCACTGGCCTGGCTGCTGGCCCAGGGCATGACGGTGATCCCGAGCTCTACCAAGCGGGAGAACCTCGCTGCCAACCTGGCCGCCCTCAAGGTACAACTCAGTAGCGAGGAGATGGCGGCCATCGCCACACTGGACAGAGGCGAGCGCTGCGCCAACCCGGACTTTGCACCGAATTGGGATTGATCCCCCTCATCCCCAACCCTTCTCCCGCAAGGGGAGAAGGGAGCAAATAAGGCTCAATGACATTCTTCGGCACCAGCGGGAGGCACAATGCCTCCCGCTTTTTTTCGTCCGTCCCCCGGCACGCTCCCTTTATCCCCCATGGCCTGCCGCCTCTGATTGATGCTGATTTGGCAAAAGTCATTTGATATCGCCGTCATTTTTACCAACAAACGCCATCGGCATACTGGCGCCATTCTCCCGTCGGGAGCCACTATCCAAGGAGTTGTTATGCCACTGGCGTTGTTTGCCCTCACCCTCAGTGCCTTTGCGATCGGCACCACCGAATTCGTGATCGTGGGGCTCATTCCCACCATCGCCGACCAACTGCACGTCTCGCTGCCCTCGGCGGGCCTCCTGGTCAGCCTCTATGCCTTGGGCGTCGCCATCGGCGCCCCCGTGCTCACGGCGCTCACCGGCAAGCTGCCGCGCAAGTGGCTGCTGGTGGGGCTGATGGCGCTCTTCACCGCCGGCAACCTGCTGGCCTGGCAGGCCCCCGGCTATGAGAGCCTGATCGTCGCCCGGGTGCTGACCGGTCTGGCCCACGGGGTCTTCTTCTCGGTGGGCAGCACCATAGCCACCGGCCTGGTGCCCAAGGAGAAGGCGGCGAGCGCCATCGCCATCATGTTCAGCGGCCTGACCGTGGCCCTGGTGACCGGCGTGCCGCTCGGCACCTGGATTGGCCAGCAGTTCGGCTGGCGCGAGACCTTCCTGGTGGTGAGCGCACTCGGGGTCATCGCCATGGCCGGCAGCCTGCTGCTGATCCCGGGCAACCTGCCCAAGGGGGCTTCCGCCAGCCTGGGTGAGCAGCTCGCCGTGCTGACCAGGAAGCCCTTGCTGCTGGTCTATGCCAAGACGGCGCTGGGTTACGGCGGTGCCTTCACGGCCTTTACCTTCCTCGCCCCCATCCTGCAGCAGGTGAGCGGCTTCGATGCCAACGCGGTGAGCCTGATCCTGCTGGTCTACGGCGTCTCCGTGGCGGTCGGCAACATCTGGGGCGGCAAGCTCGCGGACAAGATGGGCCCGCTGCCCGCCCTCAAGCTGCTGTTTGCCGGTCTCGCCCTGGTGCTGCTGATGCTCACCTTCACCGCGCCCCATCCGGTGCTGGCGGTGCTCACCGTGCTGGTGTGGGGCGCCTTCGCGTTCGGCAACGTGCCCGGCCTGCAGGTGCTGGTGGTGAAACAGGCCGAGCAGCACACCCCGAACGCCGTGGACGTGGCCTCCGGCCTCAACATCGCCGCCTTCAACGTCGGCATAGCGCTCGGCTCCGTGGTGGGCGGTTTCGTGGTGGAGCACCTGGGGTTGATGCACACCCCCTGGATCGGCGCCCTCATCGTGCTGCTGGCCTATGGTCTGACCCATGCCAGCGAGAAGCGCGAAGCCAGACTGGCGCCGGCAATCTGATCCGCCACGCAAAAGAACGAGAAGGCCGACACTGGGTGTCGGCCTTTTTCATTGGCAAGATGGCGCGGCTCAAGACTCCTTGAGATCCTCATCCGCGGCCCAGCGCGCCTCCAGCCAGAGCAGATTGACCAGGCCGCACAGCAGCGCAAACCCCAGCCCCAGTATCCAGGTGAAATACCACATATCGAAGACTCCTCAATTCCCGTGTCAGTAGAGGCTATGGCCGTGTTCGCGCACCTGCTCGGTGCTCATCTTGCCCCGCGCCACCCAGTAGACCCAGAGGGTGTAACCGATGTTGATGGGCATCAGCACGCCGACGATGCCCAGCATGATAAGCAGGGTACGCTCGCTGGAGGTGCCGTCCCACAGGGTCAGGCTGCTCGACGGATCCAGGGACGAGGGCAGCACGAAGGGGAACAGGGCGATGGCGATGGTCAACATCATGGCGGCGCAGGCACCGCCGCTGGCGACGATGGCCAGCCGCGCCCAGCCAAGGGCGCTTGCCAGCGTGCTCAAGAGCGGCAGCAAGAGGCCCAGGGCAGGCACGGCCCAGAGTCCGGGGTGCGCCACGAAGTTGCCAAACCAGCCATCCGGTGCCGTCGTTACCTGCTTCATCAGGGGCGTCAGGGCGCCGTTGGGATCCCCCATCTCGGCTATCCGGTAGCCCCGCATCTGGCTGAGCCAGAAGCCGCCCAGGGCAAACAGGCCGCTCGCCAGCGGGCCGAGCCAGCGGCTGTGGCGGGCGCAGCGCGCCGCTATCACCCCTTGAGTCTTGCACTGCAGGAAGCTGGAGCCGTGCAGCATCAGCAGGGCCAGCGCCGTGCCCATGCAGGTCAGGAGCAGCGGCCAGTGGAACTCGAAGGCGCCGTAGTGGATGCGCAGAGCCGAGTCGAAGCGAAACGGCAGCCCCTGCAGCAAGAAGCCGAGGGTCGCGCCAAACACCAGGGTCGGCAGCAGGGCGCCAACCACCAGGGCACGGTCCCACCAGCGGCGCCACTGGGGATCCGGCAGCTTGCTGCGATAGTCAAAACCGACCGGGCGCAGGAAGAGGCCGAACAGCAGGAACATGAAGGGCACGTAGAGCGCCGAGAAGGAGGCGGCATAGACCAGGGGCCAGGCGGCGAACAGGGTGCCGGCACCGGCGATGAGCCACACCTGGTTGCCCTCCCACACCGGGCCCACGCTGTTGAGCAGCACCCGCCGCTCCTCATCGTCCTTGGCCACCACGGGCAACAGCATGCCGACCCCGAGATCGAAGCCATCCATCACCACGAAGCCGATGAGCAGGAAGAGTACCAGCCCCCACCAGACGAGTTTCAGGATTTCGTAATCCATCAGACGGGACTCCCGTTTTTCAACACTTCACCTTGATAACGACCCGTCTGCAGGCTGGCGGGCCCTTTGCGGATCACGTGACGCAACAAGAACAGCTCCACCACCAGCAGCGTGCTGTAGATGAGGAAGATGGCGATCAGGCTGAACCAGAGCTGGCCCGGGCGCAGCAGGGAGACGGAGGCCGAGACCGGCAGCACCTCGCTGATGGTCCAGGGCTGGCGACCGAACTCGGCCACGAACCAGCCCGCCTCGATGGCAATCCAGGGCAGCGGTATGCTCCAGAACAAGGCCTTGAGCAGTCGGGTCGATTGCACCAGCCGGCCCCGGCACAGTTGCAGGAAGGCGGCGGCAAAGAGCGCCAGCAACACCACCCCTATGCCCACCATCAGCCGGAAGCTCCAGAACAGCGGCGCCACCTGGGGAATGGAGTCATCGACAGCCTTGGCGATGGCCGCCTCGTCCGCCTTGCCAATCTCCTTGGTATGGGGGGTCAGCAGCAGGCCGTAGCCGAGATCGGCGCGGTGGCGCTCGAAGGTGGCCCTGGCCTCGGCATTGCTCCCGTCTGAGCGCAGCGCCTCCAGGGCGTCGTACGCCAGCATGCCGCTGCGGATGCGTTTCTCGTGCTGCGCTTTCAGATCCTTGAGGCCGGTCACCTGCTCATCCAGGGAGCGGGTGGCGATGATGCCCATCAGATAGGGGATCTTGACCGCGGCGTGGGTGGTCTCGGCGCTCTGATCCGGCAGGCCGAACAGGGTGAAGGAGGCAGGGGCAGGCTCGGTGTGCCACTCCGCCTCGATGGCGGCGAGCTTCACCTTCTGCACCTCGCCGGTGCGATAGCCCGACTCGTCCCCGAGCACGATGACCGAGAGGATGGCGGCGAGGCCGAAGCCCGAGGCGATGGCGAAGGATCGCAGGGCGAAGCGCACCTCCATGCGGCGCAGCAGATACCAGCTGCTCACCCCCATCACGAACAGGGAGGCGGCCACGTAGCCCGCCGCCACCGTGTGCACGAACTTGACCTGGGCCACCGGGTTGAAGATCACCGCCGCCACGTCGGTCAGCTCCATGCGCATCGTCATGGGGTTGAACTCGGCGCCGACCGGGTTCTGCATCCAGCCGTTGGCGATGAGGATCCAGAGCGCGGAGAGGTTGGAACCGAGCGCCACCAGCGCGGTCACCAGCAGGTGCTGACCCCGGGAGAGCTTGTCCCAGCCGAAGAAGAAGAGGCCCACCAGGGTGGATTCGAGGAAGAAGGCCATCAGCCCCTCCACCGCCAGCGGGGTGCCGAAGATGTCGCCGACGTAGTGGGAGTAGTAGGCCCAGTTGGTGCCGAACTGGAACTCCAGGGTGATCCCCGTGGTCACCCCCATCACGAAGTTGATGCCGAACAGCTTGCCCCAGAAGCGGGTGATGTCCTTGTAGATCACCTTGCCGGTCATCACGTAGGCCGACTCGGCGATCACCAGGATCCAGGACAGCCCCAGGGTGAGGGGCACAAACAGAAAGTGGAACATCGCCGTCGCGCCGAACTGTATTCGGGAGAGGCTGACCACATCATCCAGGCTTATCATGCATGACTCTCTATGTTGCATTTAACAGGCAGGTTTTCGCCCGTTCAGTACAACACGCGCCATGACACCTATAACAGATGCAGTTATAGTGAAATCCACCTATAACAGTTTGAGCCCACCATGTCCCGCTACGGCCAACTGGCAGATCAGCTGCAGCAACAGATAGAGAGCGGCGTCTGGCGAGCGGGGGAGCGCATCCCCTCCATCCGCCAGAGCTGCAAGACCCACAACCTGAGCCCCATGACGGTGCTGCAGGCCTATCAGCTGCTGGAGAGCCGCGGCCTGGTGCTGGCCCGGCCCCAGTCCGGCTACTACGTCAAGGCCGCCGCCTCCCCCCAGCGCATCAGCGCCCCCCGGCAGGCCCGCTACAGCGGATCTGTGGACATCAACGATCTGGTGTTCGAGGTGCTGCAGGCGAGCAAGTCCCGGGATCTGGTGCCGCTGGGCATGGCGGTGGCGGATCCCGCCCTCTTCCCCCACCCCCAGCTCGGCCGGGCCCTGGGGAGCTGCATGCGCCGGCTCGATCCCTTCAGCACGGTGGCGGACCTCCCCCCCGGCAACGAGATCCTGCGCCGGGCCATCGCCCGCCGCTACGCGGACGACGGCCTGGCGGTCGACCCCCAAGAGATCATCATCACCACCGGCGCCATGGAGGCGCTCTCCCTCAGCCTGCAGGTGCTGACCGAGCCGGGAGACTGGGTGGTGGTGGAGTCACCCACCTTCTACGGCGCCCTGCAGGCCATCGAGCGGCTCAAGCTCAACGTGGTGGAGATCCCGGTGCGCCCCGGGGTCGGCATCGATCTCGCGCTGCTGGCCCAGGCGCTCGCCGAGCGCCCC
This sequence comes from Aeromonas sp. FDAARGOS 1409, assembly GCF_019048705.1. Taxonomy (NCBI): domain Bacteria; kingdom Pseudomonadati; phylum Pseudomonadota; class Gammaproteobacteria; order Aeromonadales; family Aeromonadaceae; genus Aeromonas; species Aeromonas sp. FDAARGOS 1409. The sequence goes on along the minus strand of NZ_CP077395.1, from coordinate 2,853,845 downwards.
ATCAAGGCGTGCTGGCTGATGGGCAACGTCCAGCACCCCCTGGGCCACACCATGCCGGATGGCCACAAGGAGGCGCTGATGCAGTTGCTCAACGCACACCGGGTGCCCCTGGTGGAGGACGACGTCTACGCCGAGCTCTACTTTGGCCGCGAGCGCCCCCGCCCCATCAAGTGCTGGGATGCGCGGGGAGAGAGCCTGCTGTGCGGCTCGTTTTCCAAATGCCTGGCGCCGGGCTTTCGGGTCGGCTGGGTGGTGGCGGGGCCCCATGCCGAGCGCATCCAGCGGCTGCAGCTCATATCGACCCTCTCCACCAATGTGCCGAGCCAGCTCGCGCTCGCCGACATGCTGCGCCAGGGCGGGGTGGACGCCCACTTTCGCCGCCTGCGCCACAACCTGGCCCAGCGCCAGCAGCAGATGCGGGCAGCCCTGCTGCGCCTCTTCCCGGAGGAGGTGCGGATCAGCGCCCCGGATGGCGGCTACTTCCTCTGGCTGGAGTTCGACCCCCGCCTCGACGGTCGGGCCCTGCACACACAGGCGTTGGCCTGTGGCTTCTCACTCGCGCCGGGGGCGCTGTTCTCGAGCCAGGGCCAGCACAACCACTGCCTGCGCCTGAACAGCTCCCATCCCTGGAGCCCGGCGCTGGAGGCGGCCCTTGCCCGGCTGGCGGCGCTGATCCACCAGCAGCTCGGCACCGACCAGGGCTAGCCACTTTGCCTCTGAGCCCGCCTGCGAGGCGGGCTCGCCGTCGACTTAGGCGGCCCCGACTCGACGACGCCGATTTTTTTCTGCTCGGCTGCATCCAATCGCCTTCCTCCCGCGTCTCTTGCTTGAACCTCAATCAAGGAGAGACGATGAAATCCCAACCCCTCTGGCTCGCCCTGCTCTGCTCGGCCCTTATCCAGCCGCTGCAGGCCGCTACCCTCCCCCAGTCTGCCCAGACCGACCCCGTCCATCAGGCCGGCGACGGCGTGATCCGCCTCTATGGCCCCGGTGGCCCGGACACCGCCCTGAAACGGGCGGCCGCGGCCTTCCAGCAGGAGACCGGGATCCCGGTCGAGGTCACCGCCGGCCCCGAACATGGCTGGCGCGACAGGGCCGTCAAGGATGCGGATCTCATCTTCGCCGGGGCCGAGCAATCCATGTCCGCCTACCTGCGAAGCTACCCCTTCCTCGACCCCCAGAGCGCCCACGCCTACTACCTGCGCCGCAGCGTCATCGCGGTGCAGAAGGGCAACCCGGCGCAGATCACGGGGGTGGAGGATCTGATCAACCGCCCCCTCAAGGTGGTGGTGACCGAGGGGCTCGGCAACTACAACACCTCGGGCACCGGCCTCTGGGAAGACGTGGCCGGCCGCAAGGGCAAGCTGGCCGATGTGCAGAAGCTGCGGCGCAACATCGTCGCCTTCGAGCAGGGCAGCGGCGCCAGTTTCCGGGCCTTCACCAATCAGCAGGCCGATGCCTGGATCACCTGGGTGCACTGGCCCCTGAACCACCAGGACAAGGCCGACTTCGTCGAGATCGAGCCGGAGCGCCGCGTCTATCGCGGCCTGCTGATCAGCAAGGCGCAGGGCGCGGATGCCGGCGCCCAGCGCTTCCTCGACTTCATCGACAGCCCCAAGGGCGAGCCCTTCTTCGCCCAGGATGGTTGGACCCGTTAACCCTGACCTCCCATAACCCAAAGACCATCGCCAACAAACCCAAGGAGAACGCCATGAACAAGTTCCTCATCAGCCTCGCCTGCCTGCCCCTCGCCTCGGCCTGTGCCCTGGACACCCAGCCCCTGAGCGGCGCCGAGCAGCTGCCCATCGCCCGGATGACGGAGAACGGCAAGGCCTATCTGGTCGATGCCAAGGGCTTCAGCCTCTACCGCTTCGACAAGGATGCCCAAGGAAAATCAACCTGTTATGCTGAGTGCGCCGAGAAGTGGCCGCCCGCATTGGCCAGCGCGGAGCAGGTCAAGGCGGGGGTCGGCAAGGCCGCAGACGCCGGGATCGGCCTGGTCCTGCGCGACGACGGCCGCTATCAGTGGAGCTACCGTGGCCAGCCGCTCTATCGCTGGATCAAGGATGAGCAGCCCGGCCAGAGCCGCGGGGATGGCGTGAAGCATGTCTGGCACCGCGTCCAACTATGAGGTCTGAGTGAACATCGACAACCAGCAGCTCGCCCACCTGCTCGCCCGCAGCAAGCAGAGGGACAAGCAGGCGTTTGAAGCCCTCTACCAGCTGACGGGCCAGCCCCTGTACGCCATGCTCTATGGCCTGCTGAAAGACAGGCAATGGGCCGCGGACATATTGCAGGAGGGCTTTTTGAAGATCTGGCACGGTCAGGGCGCCCATCCCGTCGACTACCCCTGGGCCTGGCTCTGCCAGTGCATGCGCAATCTGGCCATCGACGCCCTGCGGGCGAAGAAGCGCCACGGGGAGACCCCGCTGGAGGAGTCCTGGGAGGAGAGAACCAGCCAGGAGACCCGGCCAGGAGACACAGAGGGGCTTGCCCCCTCTTTCTCCCTCGAGCACTGCCTCGGGCGGCTCTGTGCCGACAAGCGCAACGCCATCGTACTCGCCTATCGCCACGGCCTGAGCCACCAGGAGATCGTCACCCACACCCAGACCCCGCTTGGCACAGTCAAGTCCTGGATCCGGCGCGGACTGGAGGAGCTCAAGCTATGTCTGACCCAGTGACCCCCCAACGCTACCGGGATCCCGCCCTGCGCGAGCGGCTCGCCGGCGAATATGTGCTGGGCACCCTGAGCCCGCGGGTGCAGGGCAGGATGAGCCGGCTGATGGCCCGCGACCCCGACTGGTGGCAGTGGATCGAGCAGTGGCAACAACATCTGGATCCCCTGCTGCATCAACCCCTGCTGCATCAACCCCAGCCCGCCCCGCCCCTGCCCCGCAGCGTCTGGCGCAACATAGAGCAGGGGATCTCTCCCAAACCCAGGCCCCATCGCCTGTGGTGGCCGCTCGCCATGGCCGCCTCCCTGCTGCTCGGGTTGTGGCTGCAGCCGCTGCTCCCCTGGCCCTCCGCCCCCATCCAGCCGGTGCGCTACCTGGCCATGATGTCCTCCGCGGGCGAGGAGGCTCCCTTCGTGCTGGTGGCCTATCAGGGCAAGCGGCCGGGCCAGTCCAGCATCCGCCTGCAACAGAACCAGGCGAGCCCGCTCAGCCTGCCCACCGACGCCATGCTCTGGATGCGCGACAAAGAGTCCGCCAAGCTGGTGCCCTTGGCCCCCCTCGGGGAGGTCATGGCGGGCCGATTGATGAGCCCGACCGAATGGAAGCAGCTCAAGGCGAGCAGCGAGCTGCTGGTGATGGCGAAGGGGAGCGAGCGCCCGCTCTATCGCGGCCACTGCATCGAGCTCGGCCCCTGGCCGGCGGAGAGCTGAGCACGAGCGCAGTCCCTGCGACAGCAACAAGGCCCCATAACGGGGCCTTGTTCATCGCGCGGCTCACCGGCTTATCGGGCGTAAATCTCCGACTGGCGGGTAAAACCCAAGGATTCGTAAAGTGCCTTGGCCCGCGTGTTGAACGACATCACCTCCAGGCGCAGCTGACTCGCGCCCCGGGCCTTGCCCCAGCCGTCACAATGGGCGATCAGCGCACGGCCGATGCCTTGGGAGCGATGCCCCTCATCGACCACCACTGTACTGATGCGGCAAATGGGCTGCTTGCTGAGAAAAGGGATGGTCTCGTTGATGTCGATGCGCGCGGTCAGAAAGCCCGCCACCTTGCCCGCCACCACCGCCACGCAAAACAGCCGACCTTCGGCGGCGATGGCATCGAGCAAGAAGGTGCGCTCCTCGGGGGATGGGGGGCGAAACACCTGTGGGGCCTGCTCGAAGTGGATCTCTCCTATCTGCCGGTTCAGCTCGAGGATGGCGTCGATATCCTGTTCATTGGCCTTGCGAATGTTCACCTGATGCTCCTTGCATGGTGGGCCGGCGGGGATGATAGAGTCTCATCCGTCACCCTTTGGCCTGAGCCCGCATCTTACTGGCTTGCACCGGCAACCAGCAAGCCGCCCGAAGAAAACGACCAGGCCCCGCGATGGGGCCTGGTCGTCAACACGATGGCGCGGCTCAACCCGGCCCGTTCAGCTGGGCCACCTGCCGCTCTATGCTGCCCTTGAGGTTGTCATCGAGCTTCAATGCCCTAGCCAGCTCGTCCAGATAACCGCGCTCCATGAAGTGATCCACCTCGATGGCGAGCAGGGAGGCGAGGTAGACCTCGGTCGCCAGCTCCATGTCGGTCACCTCCCGCGCCAGGACGTGGGGATCGAGGGGGCGGGCCAGCTCGGCGTCGATCCAGCGAGCCGCATCCCGCTCCCCCTGCTCGGTCAGGTACGCCTGGATCTTCTGGCGCTCGGCGGCGTCGATGTGGCCGTCGGCCCGGGCCGCCGCCACCATGGCGCGCACCAGGAGGGTGGCGCGGGCATCCAGCGCATTGCCCTGCAGGGTGTCGAGGGGATGGGTGGGCTGAGCCGGGGCGGACTGCTGGGCCTGCCAGTCCTGATAGAGCTTGTAGGCCAGGCCACCCAGGGCCGCCGCGCCGCCCACCGCCGCCACCTTGGTGCCGTACTTGCGCATCTTCTTGTTGCCAAGCAGCAGCGCCATGGCCCCGGCGGCCAGCCCGCCCTGGGCCATGCCCTTCATCTGGGCCTTGCGCGTGTCACCACCGTCGTCGAGCCAGCCCTTGCCGCTGCTCAGCAGTTGATCGAGTATTTGTTTCATAGCCCCTCCTCGTTGCATAGTGTTTCATGCTGGTTCGCCGCCACTGAACTCAAGGTGAATAAATGCCGCCGTCCCGTCTGTTGCTGCTGACCCTGCTGACCCTGGTGGCGTTCGCCGCCAACTCGGTTCTCTGCCGTCTGGCGCTGTTCGAAGAGCGCATGGATCCGGCGCTGTTCACCCTGCTGCGCCTGACCAGCGGCGCCCTGGTGCTGATCCTGCTCTGCTCGGCCCGCCGCCCCCAGCCGCCCCGCCAGGGGGACTGGGGCGGCGCCCTGGCCCTCGTCACCTATGGCGCCGCCTTCTCCTTTGCCTACCTGACCCTGACCGCAGGCACCGGGGCCCTCCTGCTGTTCGCCGCCGTCCAGCTCAGCATGCTGGCCCCGCCCCTGCTGCGCGGGGAGCGACTGCCTCCCCTCCAGTGGACAGGCCTGCTCATCGCCGCCGCCGGGCTGATCCTGCTGCTGCTGCCCGGCATCACGGCCCCCGACCCCCTGGGGGCCGTCCTGATGATCGCCGCCGGCATCGCCTGGGCCTGCTATACCCTGCGCGCGCCGCGCTTTGCCGACGCCCTCGCCGCCAACGCCGGTCACTTCCTGCGGGCCAGCCTGCCCGCGGCCCTGATCTACTTGCTGCTGGGCCGACTCGAGGCCAGCCCGACCGCCATCGGCTACGCCCTGGCCTCGGGGGCGCTGGCCTCAGGCCTTGGCTATGCGCTCTGGTATCTGGTCTTGCCCCAGCTGGGGCGTACCCTGGCCGCCAGCGTGCAACTGCTGGTGCCACTGCTCGCCGCCATGGCCGGCCTCCTCTTGCTGGATGAGTCCTGGTCCTGGCGGCTGTCACTGTCATCGCTGGGCATCCTGGGGGGGATAGCTCTGGTCATTGCGGGACGCCCCCCAACGGGAGACAAACCATCATGAAGATTGTCATACTGCTTTTCGCCTGCGGCCTGTCGGGCGGCCTGCTCGCCGCCGAACAGGACAGGGAAACCCACCAGGCCGGACTGGATCGCGCCTGCCTCAACGCCCAGCAGCAGCTGATCGTGCAGGGCAGGCAGCAGCGCATCGACGCCTGCATCAAGGAGGGGGGCAAGGTGACCCGCTGCCAGCAGGAATTCGCCAGCTTTGGCCAGCGGGAGGGCAACAAGCGCCCCGACTTTTCGAATCTGCCCCCCTGCCAGCAGGCCGAGGCCTACCGCAAGAGTTACCGGCAGTGATGCCTGGACAACCCACAGAGGAGAACACATGACCCCACCCCGCGAGCTGACCCTGCAGTTTCTGGCCGAGCCCGCCGACGTGAATTTCGGCGGCAAGGTGCACGGCGGCATGGTGATGAAGTGGATCGATCAGGCCGGCTATGCCTGCGCCGCCGGCTGGTGCAGCGGCTATGCCGTCACCGTCTACGTGGGGGGCATCCGCTTCCTGCGCCCCATCCAGATAGGCCAGCTGGTGGAGGTGCACGCCAAGGTGATCCACACGGGCACCACCAGCATGCACCTGGCGGTGGATGTCTACAGCCGCCACCCCACCGACCCCGAGCGCCACAAGACCACCCACTGCATCATCATCTTCGTGGCCATGGACGAGCAGGGCAACCCGACCCGGGTCCCCCAGTGGCAACCGGTGAGCGAGGGCGATCTGCAGTTGCAGCAGTACGCCAGGAAGCTGATGGCCCTGCGCGCGGAGATAGACAAGGAGATGCGCCAGCATCTGTGAGGGCAAGCCCGCAACCGGGGCGTGTTTCACGGGCCGCCGGCGCTATAATGGCGCCCCCCATCCACGAGAGAACACAATGTCACTGGAAACCGCCCCCGCCGAGGTGCAGCTCGCCGTCGATCTGATCGAGCTGCTTGAGACCAACCAGATAGCCCCCGAGCTCGCCCTGGCGGCGCTCGCCATCGTCCGTCAGGACTATGAGCGCAAGCTGAGGGAGGGCCGGGATCACTGACCCTGTCACCGGAGACGCCATGTCAGAGCCCATCCGCTTTGAGACCGGCAGCGCCATGCTGCTTGGCGGCCTGCGCCGCCACCACGAGTTCCAGCACGCCGACTTCGGCGGCCAGTGGCGTGACTTCGGCGCCTTCACGCCCCTGCCTGGCCAGCTCGGGGAGCACGCCTACGGCGTCATCTGCGGCGTGACCCCCACGACCTGTGAATATATGTGCGCGGTGGAGGTCGCCGCCCTGGAGGTGCTGCCCCCCGGGCTCGGCCGGATGCGCATCACGCCCCAGACCTATGCGGTCTTCCGCCATCTGGGCCATGTCTCCACCATGCCCCAGACCTGGCAGGGAGCCCTCGACTGGCTGGCCGGCTCCGGCTGGGAGTCGGCCCACAAGCCGGACTTCGAACGCTACGGCGCCGACTTTGACGCCGCCACCGGCAGCGGCGAGGTGGAGCTCTGGCTCGCCGTGGTGCCGAGGCACTCCCTGGCTTGAGCCATCGGGCCCGGGGTTGTGCCTACCTCGGTCCCATCACCTCGTCACAGAGCGCCATCAGGGCCTCCCCCAGCCGGGCGAGGGGCTCGCTCGTGCCAGGCCCCTGATGCAGGGCCAGCTCCACCGGGCGCACCTCGGGCCAGCCTGTCAGCACCACCTGATCCGGTTGCCGCAAGCGGGCGGGCAGCAGGCTGACGCCTATCCCGGCGCTCACCGCGCCCTGCAGGCTGGCGAGGCTGGCGCTCACATAGGCGATGCGCCAGGGGATCCCCTCGGCATCCAGGGTGTCGGTGATCTGGCGCCGGTAGAGCCCCTCGCTCGGAAACACCGCCAGGGGCAGCGGCACTCGCCCGGCGGCGGGCCACTCCCGGCTGTCGACCCAGGCGAGCGGCTCGCGCCAGCGGGCGATGGGCTCCCCCTGCCCGCCCCCCTGCTTGATCAGGGCCAGATCCAGCTCCCCCGCCTCGAACCCCTGCCACAGGGCGTGGCTGAGATCGCTGTGCACCTCCAGCCTCACCTCGGGATGCTGACGGGCAAAGCTGGCCAGCACCCTGGTCATGGCCCCCGCGGCGAAATCCTCAGGCACCCCGAGGCGCAGGGGCAGGCTCGCCTCCCCCACCCGCTCGCTCGCCCGGGCCAGCAGCCCCAGGATGCGGCGCGCCAGGCCGAGCAGGGTCTCCCCCTGGGCCGTGGTCACCACCTGGCGACCGGAGCGGTCGAGCAGGGTGCAGCCGAGCTGCTGCTCCAGGCGGCGCATCTGCTGGCTCAGGGTGGACTGGGTCAGGTGGACCCGCTCGCCGGCGCGGGTAAAGCTGCCGGTCTCGACGATGGCGACGAAGCTGCGCAGCAGTTGGGGATCCAGCAGGGGGCGCTCCATGGGTCATTCCATTTATAAAACCACTGAAAGTCATTTTATCATTTAATTTCCAAATGACATGGCTAGCCTCTAGGCTGCGTCCATCCCTTGTCTTTTTCCAGGATGACCCATGCCACACCCCAGCCAGTCCGGTGACCGCCTCCTTCGCACCCTCACCGCCCTCTCGTCCCCCAGCCATCAGGAGTGGCTGGAGCAGGCCCTGCACCTGGCCCTGACCCACCGCCAGCAGGGAGGCCGTCCCTTCGCCGCCCTGCTGGTGCGGGACAACCGGCTGGTGGCGAGCGCCGTCAACCGCATGCTGGAGGCGGGCGACCCCACCCGCCACGCGGAGCTGGAAGCGCTGCGGGAAGGGAGCCGCCAGGGGCCGCTGGCCGGTGCCATCGTCTATGCCAGCGGCCACCCCTGCCCCATGTGTCTGTCCGCCCTGGTGATGAACGGCATCCAGGCGGTCTACTACGCCTTCGACAACGCGGACGCCGCCCCCTTCGGCTTTGACAGCGGCGCCGCCTACGACAGGCTGAGACTGCCGCTCTGCCCGCCGCCCCTGCCCCTCGTCAAGCTGGCGAGCCCCATTCCGGCCGAGGCCCTCTACGGCCCCCTGCCCCATGAATAAGCGCTTCATCTCCCCTGGCAGCGGCGCCCTGCTGGTGCTGGTGATCCTGATCGCCCTCAACCTGCGTCCCTTCCTCACCGCCATCGGCCCCCTGGCGCCCCAACTAGACGCCAGGCTCGCCCTCGGGATGGACACCCTGGCCTGGGTCACCCTGCTGCCACTCTGGCTTATCGGGGTCGGCGTCCTGCTCACCCCGGCGCTTCTTGGCCGCACGGGACCGCGTCCCCTGCTCGGGGCGGCCCTGCTGCTCCTCGCCCTCGGCAGCGCCCTGCGCGTCGAGCTGGCGAGCGGCGCCCTGCTCATCGCGAGTGCCGCCCTCTGCGGCCTGGGTTCGGCCCTGGTGCAGGGGGTCTTGCCCGGCCTCATCAAGCAGGGCTTCGCCCGCAAGGTGCCCCTGGTGATGGGGATCTTCTCCGCCTGCATGATGGGGGGCGGGGCGCTGGGGGCCGTGCTCACCCCGCGCCTCGCCGAGCATATGGACTGGTCCAGGGCGCTGGCGCTCTGGAGCCTGCCGGTGCTGCTGGCCCTCGGCTGGCTCGCCTGGCGGGTGCGGCTGCCTGCGGCGCCGGTGGCGGTATCCGGCGGCGGCGAGCAGCGCCTCATCAGCCTGCCCCGCACCTGGCTGCTCATCGCCTGCTTTGGCATCATCAACAGCGGCTACGGCATCGTCGTGGCCTGGCTGGCCCCGGCCTACATGGCGGCGGGCTGGAGCGCCCAGCAAGGGGGCGAGCTGGTGGCCTGGCTCGCCCTGGCCCAGACCGCGAGCGGCCTCGGCCTGCCCCTGCTGGCGGCCGGTCGGCTGGACAGACGCCCCTGGATGGCACTCGCCATCGCCTTGCAGCTGGCGGGTTTTGGCGGTCTCTGGCTGGCGCCGACCAGCGCCCCCATTCTCTGGTGCCTGCTGTGTGGCGCCGGGCTTGGGGGGAGCTTCTCCCTCATCATGGTCATTGCGCTCGATCACCTGCCGGACCCGCGCCGCGCCGGCGCCCTCTGCGCCCTGATGCAGGGGGTCGGCTTCATGGTGGCGGCCACCGGCCCCTGGGTGGCGGCCCGGCTGCACAACTTGAGCGGTGACTTCGCCACCGCCTGGCAGTGGCAGCTCGGCGCCCTGGTGCTGATGAGCCTGCTGGTGCTGCGCCTCGATCCCCGCCACTACCCAGGCGCGATGCGCCTGCCTCGAAGCCAGGCGGAGACAATGGCTATGCCGGCGCCCGACAACACGCCAGCCTGATCCGACCCCCTTGCCCTGACGTCACTGTGCCCCAAAACAAGACACCGGCCAGGGGCCGGTGTCTTCAATGGGGATGGGGGGATGTCGGAGTGCTCAGCGCCCCTTCTTCTGGCGCCCGCCCTGCCCTGTGCGCGGCTTGCCCTGGGCTGGTTTGGCCCCCTTGCCGGGCGCACCCTTGCCCTGGCCGCCTTTGCCTGAGGGGCTCTTCCTCTCGAAGGCCTCGGGGCCCGGCACATTGGGGCGACCGCCGATCTCGTGATCGTCGCTGCGCCGCGGCTTCTTGGCCTGGGCCGGCGTGCCGGCCGCAGCCGCCTTGGGCTTGGCAACCTGAGCCCCCTTGGCCGGTTTGGCCTCGGAGGAGGAGTCCTCGATCAGCTTGAACAGCTCGATCAGCTCGTCGTCGGTGAGATCGCGCCACTCCCCCACCGGCAGCCCCTTGAGGCTGACGTTCATGATGCGGATACGCTCAAGCTTGGTCACCTCGAAGCCGAAGTGCTCGCACATGCGGCGGATCTGGCGGTTGAGCCCCTGCACCAGGGTGATGCGAAACACGAACGGCGCCTCTCTCTTCACCTTGCACTTCCTGGTGACGGCGCCGAGGATGGGCACCCCGGCCGCCATGCCCCGGACGAACTCGTCGGTCACCGGCTTGTCCACGGTCACCAGGTACTCTTTCTCGTGATCGTTGCCCGCCCGCAGGATCTTGTTCACCAGATCCCCGTGGTTGGTGAGGAAGATGAGTCCCTGGGAGTCCTTGTCGAGCCGGCCGATGGGGAAGATGCGGGTGCTGTGGTTGACGAAGTCGACGATGTTGTCCTTCTCCCCCGCCTCCGTGGTGCTGACGATGCCCACCGGCTTGTTGAGGGCGATGAAGACCAGGCTGTCGGCTTCCCGCGGCTCGATCACCTGGCCGTTGACCTTGACCAGATCCCCGGCAAACACCTGATCGCCGATCCCGGCCCGCTTGCCGTTGATGAAGACGTTGCCCTGCTCGATGAAGCGGTCGGCCTCGCGGCGCGAGCAGATGCCGCTCTCGCTGATGTATTTGTTCAGGCGCATGGATTCATCGGCCAGCATGAGGCACCTCCCGGGTCGCGAGGGCTGTCGGGATGGTCGGCTGGCTCAGCCGGCGTGTGGTCGGGTTCGTCTGCATACAACTCCATGGAAAAAAGGGCCCGTGCCCTGCATGTTCGGCAAAAAACGCCGCTACAGTAGCACATCGCCCCCTCCCGCGCCCGGTCCCCGTCGCCGGATTGTGGCGCCCATCCCCTGTTCGGCCATCTGCCCCCTCACTGTGCGGCCCCTTGCCGTCATGACCCCCGGTTGACGCATGCGACCAGGCCCTGGCGATGTCCGGATGGCGCGCCCTGACCGCCCCGCCGCCAGAGAGGGCGGTCTCGTCCTCGTCAAAGAGCGGGATGAACTAAAACTTGATATTTATCTAGCAAAAATGCATAAAAAGATTTTAGTCATCGCGAATTATCTGCTCTGCCCCGCCGATGACGGGAGACGACAGGTCGCCGGGGCGCAGGGCGAGACTTTTTCCCCTCCCCTCACCGCCTCTGCTGACGAACCGCTTCCCTCTCTGGCAGGACGCCACTTTCATCGTTCACGACAGGAGTCAAAGATGCACCATTCCCTCTCCCAGGAGGCCTTCCTGGCCCAGGTGGCCAGCCGCAACCCCCACCAGCCCGAGTTCATCCAGGCGGTGAGCGAGGTGGTCGCCTCCATCTGGCCCTTTATCGAGCGCCATCCCCGCTACCTGCAGCACGGTCTGCTGGAGCGGCTGGTGGAGCCCGAGCGCCTCGTGCAGTTCCGGGTGAGCTGGGTGGATGACCAGGGTCAGGTGCGGGTGAACCGTGGCTACCGGGTGCAGCACAGCTCCGCCATCGGCCCCTTCAAGGGCGGCATGCGCTTCCACCCCTCGGTGGATCTCTCGGTGCTGAAGTTCCTCGCCTTCGAGCAGACCTTCAAGAACGCCCTCACCACCCTGCCCATGGGCGGCGGCAAGGGGGGCAGCGATTTCGATCCCAAGGGCAAGAGCGAGGGGGAGGTGATGCGCTTCTGTCAGGCCCTGATGCTGGAGCTCTATCGCCACCTCGGGGCCAACACCGACGTGCCGGCCGGCGACATCGGGGTGGGCGGGCGCGAGGTGAGCTACATGGCGGGCATGATGAAGAAGCTCACCAACAGCGCCGAGTGCGTCTTCACCGGCAAGGGGCTCTCCTTTGGCGGCAGCCTCATTCGCCCTGAGGCCACCGGCTACGGCCTGCTCTACTTCGTGGAGGCCATGCTGGCCCATCGCGGCCAGTCGCTGGCGGGAATGCGGGTCTCGGTATCGGGCTCGGGCAACGTGGCCCAGTACGCCATCGAGAAGGCGATGGCCCTCGGCGCCCGGGTCATCACCGCCTCCGACTCCGGCGGCACCGTCTATGATCCGGACGGCTTCACCCCGGAGAAGCTGGCCCGTCTGATGGAACTTAAAAACGAGCAGCGCAAGCGGGTGGCGGATTATGCCCACGAGCTGGGGCTCGAGTTCTTCAGCGGCCGCACGCCCTGGCACCTGGCAACCGACGTCGCCCTCCCCTGCGCCACCCAGAACGAGCTGGATGCATCGGACGCCACAACGCTTATCGCCAACGGCGTGCAACTGGTGGCCGAGGGGGCCAACATGCCCTCCAGCGCCGCCGCCATCCGCCTCTTCCACGACGCCCGGGTACTGTTCGCCCCGGGCAAGGCGGCCAACGCCGGGGGCGTCGCCACTTCGGGCCTCGAGATGAGCCAGAATGCCCAGCGCCTCTCCTGGCCCCGGGAGGAGGTGGACGCCCGCCTCAAGGGGATCATGACCAGCATCCACGCCACCTGTGTCCGTTACGGTCAGGATGATGACGACCATGTGAACTACGAGTCAGGCGCCAATATCGCCGGCTTCGTCAAGGTGGCCGACGCCATGCTGGCGCAAGGGGTCTGCTAGTTCTCGCCATACCCGGCATCAACGCAACAACGGCAGCCAGAGGCTGCCGTTGTTGTCTGCTGTGATCCTGAGTCAGGCACTCAGCCGTCACTGGCCTGGCCTATCCCTTCTTACCTGCGCTCTGGGCGGCGAGGCTTAGCGATAACGGCTGATCTCGATAAGGTTCCGATCCGGGTCCAGGCAATAGACTGACTCGATGGGGCCGCAGGCGCCACTTTTCGTCACCGGCCCCTCCACTATCTCGACCCCCTGGCTCGCCAGCTGGGCCATCACCTGATCCAGCGGCCAGCGGGTGATGAGGCAGAGATCCCCCGACCCCACCTGCGCCCGGTTGCGCACCTCCTCCCCCAGCAACTGCAGATTGATCTTCTGGTTGCCAAAGCGCAGCGCCCGGCGCCCCGCGCCGAAGGTGATGGGCTCCATCTTGAAGGCGCCGCTGTAAAACGCCACCGCCCGCTCGATGTCGCTCACCGTCAATACCAGATGGTCGATATGGCTGATCATGCTTCCTCCCTGTGGTGGTGATTGCCTCCCCATCATAGCCGCCCGCCACAATGGAAACTGTGGAATGGTGCACAGGGGTGTTTCTAACCAATTATTTTCACTAGGGAAATACCTTAGCGCACGGCGGCGCACGCCTTGTCACGCTGGGCCAGCAGGGCTTCGTCTTCACTGCCCATGGCAGCCAGAATGGCCTGATTACAGGCCCGCTCCGCGAGCTTCACCGGGTTTTACTTGGCGTCGGTGATTTCCGCAATCATGGGGCGATAACCGACAGCCGCCGCGCAGTACATGGTGCGGTACTTGGGAAGCTGCCAACTGCTGTCGTCTTGCCGTGTCAGGTCATCGCACAATTTGCCAAACAGTGCCTGCGCCTTGACCGTGCACTGACTGAAACGCCGCACATCTTGCTCGTAGGGACGGCAGACGCTTTGCTCACTACTCCGATGCCGCCTTTTATGTGGAAAGAAGCGGCCAAACTGGCAGTTGGCTGAGCACCAATCACAACAAGGCCCCCCACGGCGGGCCGCCTTCGTGTGGTCAGCAGGCAATCCGCTCGATGCGGCCACCGCTGAGTTTGAAGAAGGCATCCTGCGGCAGCTCCTGCAGCCAGGTGGTGGCGTAGCCCAGATCCGCATAGGCACCGCGCAGCATGGCGCCGAACAGGCCGTGGGAAACCACGATGGCCTGCTCGGCAATGTGTTCGTCCTCAAGCCATTGCCGGGCCCGGCGCTGAATGCTCTCAAAACTCTCGCCATGCGGGGCCCGCAGATACCAGTCCGGCTCCTCCAGATCGAGTTCGGGGTGAGCCGCCAGCAGTTCGGGGACCCGGCGACTCTCCCACTCCCCCATCCCTAACTCCACCAGCCGTTCGTCCCAGATGATGCACTCTCTCCCCAGTCCAAGCCGCTGACACACCAGTTCCGCCGTCTGCCTTGCCCGGCCGAGGGGGCTGGCATAGAGGGTCCAGCTGGCGGGCTCTGCCAGCAATTCATTCAACCGGTTCCCCATGGCGAGGGCCTGGGCTTCTCCCCTGGGGGTCAGCTCCGAGTTGCAGCGCCCCTGCAACCGCAATTCGGCGTTGTAACGGGTCTGGCCGTGGCGCAGCAGGTAGAGGGTACGAGACATGGGTTCTCCAGCAGGTTCAACGAGATAACGAAAACGGGAGGGGCATGATAACAGAAGAGCCCGACATAGGCGCAAACGGGGCCTGACACCATGGGTTGCACCCTGGTCTCCCCCATGGTCATAGTGAACGCGTCAGTGTGGCAAGAGTCCCAGATAAACCTTCGTGCACAAGCACCACCAAGCCCCTCTGGCATTGTCACTTTCCGGGATTGGATATGCAGAGACTCTCAACGGATCTGTCCCCCAGATTTTCTATACCCCTGAATTTAAAGCGGGAAAATTTGAAACCCCTCTTTTGACAGGGAGCGGAAAGGGCTAGCTCGAAAGGGATGATTTCAGCATTTTTACTCTGATCCTGGGGCCATTTCGGTACGTATCTCTGGCTCATCCCGGGGGGGCCTGGTGTACAATCCCCACCCCGATTTCCCCCGCGCCCCGGCCAAGGCTCAGGCCGTTGTCCATCCCAGAGTAGATGAACGTGATCGCGACCCACCCCATGCTCGACAGCTATTACAGCCAGGATCTGGTGTTCTTCTCCATCCTGGTGGCGGTGCTCGCCTCCTACACGGCGCTGAACATGACGAGCCGGGTGAGCCAGAACCGGGGCCGGGCCGCCGCCTTCTGGCTCGCGGGGGGGGCCTTTGCCATGGGATTCGGCATCTGGTCCATGCACTTCATCGGCATGCTCGCCTTCAACCTGCCCATCGCGCTGGGTTACGATCTGACCCTCACCGGCCTCTCTCTGGTGGCAGCCATCGGCTCGTCGGCCTTTGCGCTCTGGCTGGTGAGCCGCCCCCGGCTTCCCTGGCATCAGGTCGTGTTCGGGGCCCTGCTGATGGGGGCCGGCATCGCCACCATGCACTACATCGGCATGGCCGCCATGAAGATAGAGCCCGGCATCCATTATCAGGCCGGGCTCTTCATCCTCTCCATCCTTATCGCCGTGCTCGCCTCCGGCGCCGCGCTCTGGATAGCGTTTCGCCTGCGCAACAGCTCGCCGCGCGCCTTCTTCAGCAAGGCTCTCGCCTCCCTCGTCATGGGGGGCGCCATCATCGGCATGCACTACACCGGCATGGCGGCGGCCCAGTTTCCCGAGGGCAGCCTGTGCGGCGCCCTCTATACCGGGCTCAATACCCAGTGGCTGGCGACCGTGGTCATCATAGTGACCCTGGCGGTGTTCGCCATCGCCCTGGTGCTCTCCATGCTGGACGCCCACGCCGCCAAGCTCTCCACCTCCCTGCATCAGGCCCACGACGAGCTGCTCAAGCTGGCGCTCCACGACAGCCTGACCCGGCTGCCCAACCGGCTGCTGTTCGCCGACCGGCTGGAGCAGCGCATCCAGGAGTGCCAGCACAGCCAGCGCAGCTTCTCCCTGCTGTTTCTCGATCTCGACGGCTTCAAGATCATCAACGACGCCCACGGCCACCATACCGGGGATCTGCTGCTGGTCGAGGTCGCCGAGCGGATCAGCGGGCTGCTCGGCGGGAGCGACACCGCCTCGCGCTTCGGGGGGGACGAGTTCGTGCTGGCCCTGGCGCCGGGGGATCTGGGCCAGACCACGGCCTTCGCCGAGCGGCTGCTGGCCGCCCTGGCGCAGCCCTACGAGTGGGAACATCACAGCCTGCACATCACCGCCAGCATCGGCATCGCCGTCTATCCCCAGGACGGCACCAGCCTGCACGAGCTGACCCTCAACGCCGACGCCGCCATGTACTACGCCAAGGAGCGGGGGCGCAACGACTACTACTTCTTCGACAGCGCCATGAACGCCAACGCCCACCAGCAGTTCCTGCTACAAAGGGAGCTGCAACACGCCCTGGAGCGGGGGGAGCTGGCCCTGCACTATCAGCCCAAATACGCGGCCCGCGGCGGTCAGGTGGTCGGCGCCGAGGCGCTGCTGCGCTGGCAGCACCCGGTGCATGGTGCCATCTCCCCGGTCCGCTTCCTGCCCCTGGCGGAGAAGAGCCGCCTCATCATCCCCATCGGCAACTGGGTGCTCGACGAGGCCTGCCGCCAGATGAGCCGCTGGCGGGCGGCGGGGCACCACGACTGGAGCGTGGCGGTCAACCTCTCCACCATACAGCTGGCCAGCCCCGGCCTGCTGGAGGAGGTGCAGGCGGCGCTCTCCCGTCACCGGCTCGAGGCCCGTCACCTGACCCTGGAGATCACCGAATCCACCGCCATGGAGAACGCCGAGGAGAGCCTGACCATCCTCAATCGCCTGGCCGAGCTCGGGCTTGGCATCTCCATCGACGACTTCGGCACCGGCTACTCCAGCCTGCTCTACCTCAAGCGCTTCCCCGCCAACGAGCTCAAGATAGACAGGGGCTTCGTCACTACCCTGGTGCAGGGGGGAGACGATGCCACCATCATCGCCGCCATCGTCGCCCTGGGTCAGGCCCTGGGCATGCGCATCGTAGCCGAAGGGGTGGAGACCCAGGCCCAGCGCACCCTGCTGACCGAGCTGGGCTGCGACACCCTGCAGGGCTATCTGCTCGGGCGCCCCATGGCAGGGGATCAACTGCTGGCCCACTGCGGTGAACGGCCCCAGGACGGCGTGCTCGCCGAGTCCGCCTGACACGGACGCGGTATCTCCCGAACATGGGGCTATCCCTTGCGCCCTGCCATGTCCGGCTCCTGCCATACCCCGGAAAAATTCCCGATTGCGTCTCTCGCTGACTCGGGATAGGCTGCCCCACTAAAGACTCGAATGCCGCCCACCACCCCTGTATTGGGGCAAGCAGGGACAGTTCGACCAGCACCTATCCGATCGACAACGCCGCACAGGCGAGGATCACAGATGGCCAGATACCAGTTTTTCAGCATTCCGGCCTCCAACCGGCAGCAGTACACCTATGTCGACATGGCCTCCCCCAGCTTTCTGACGGAGAAGGCTGAGCTGCTGGCACAGGGGTTCGAGGTGCAGGAGGACTTCATCGATGCCGCCAGCCCCCGGGAGGCGGTGGAAAAATACAAGTCCGACTTCCTCTATGTGGCGGACGAGGTGGGCAAGTCGGACGCCAGCTACGGGCTGGCGGTGTTTATGCAGGAGATGGCCAGGAAGCTGTTTGGCCGCAAGGGCCATCACTGAATCGGCTGCACCAAGGCCATCGGCACTGTGCCGATGGCCTTGCACAACTCAGCCGCAGGCAAGTTGCCGGAGCATGGCGATCAGCTCCTCTTCGCTGGCCGGTTCATAGGCGAGCTGCAGGCTAGGCGCCGCCCCGCCCATCAGCATATAAACCTGGGTACTGCAATGATCGTAGTGATACCACTTACCGTCGATACAGACGTCGGTATAGCATCTCGGGTCCCTTTTGAGTTCCATACACCTCTCCTTCTGTTACATACCACCAACATCCTGTTCGACCCTAAGGTAACCGGCCGGATCCAAACTTGATTCGGATCAAGGGGGCGCACGAGCCTGGCCCTCTTTCGGGATCATGGGTGCCGCTCGTATCGCAAACCACCTCCATGGGGCTAGCCCGCGGCCAACAAAAACGGCGCCCGAAGGCGCCGTTTTGCATTTCCGTCTTTTTGCTGTCAGCGACGGGGCGAACAAGCCTGGGCTTATTCGTCTTCCAGGTAGGCGTAGCCTTGCAACCCCAGCTCCAGCTCTTCGAGCAGGGCCTTGCGGGTCGCATCGTCCAGCGCCGGGTGGGAGACGATCTGCTGGTAGTTCTCGCGGATGACGGACGGGTCTATGTTGACGTAACGCAGCAGCTGGTCGACGGTGTCGCCGCGCACCACGTTGCGGATGTCCATCTTGCCCTCCTCGTCCAGCCACACTTCCGCGCAGTGGGTATCACCGAACAGGTTGTGCAGATCGCCGAGGATCTCCTGATAGGCGCCTACCAGGAAGAAGCCGACGTGGCACTCTTCGTTCGCACCGTACTCCGGCATCGGCAGGGTCTTCTCGACGCCGAGGCCGTCCACATAGTGCTCCACCTGACCGTCGGAGTCGCAGGTGATGTCCATCAGGATGCCGCGGCGGGTGAGCGGACGCTCGAGGCCGGCGAGCGGCATCACCGGGAACACCTGGCCGATGCCCCAGGCATCCGGCAGGGACTGGAACAGGGAGAAGTTCGCGAAGCACTTGTCCGCCAGCTTCTCGGAGAGCTCGTCGGCCAGGGCGCGGTGGTTGCGGTTGACCGGGTTGAGCAGCTCCTTGAGCGCCAGGCAGGTGTTCTGGTGCAGCATCTCGGCCCAGGCGCGCTGCTCCAGGTTCAACAGCCCCATGGTGTACTGGGTGTTGACGTCCGCCAGATCCGCCATCGAGTCGTGGAAGATCTCCAGCAGGGACGGATCTTCTCCGCGCAGGTCCAGCCAGCCTTTCCACATGTTCTGCAAGATGGTGGGCGCGTCTTCGTCCGGCGCGCTGATGTCATTCACCTCCACCCCTTCGGCACCGATGATGTTGGTGACCAGCACGGCGTGGTGGGCGGTCAGGGCACGGCCGGACTCGCTGATGATGGTGGGGTGCGGCAGGTCGAACTCGCGGCACACGTCGCCTATGCCCCACACCACGTTGTTGGCGTACTCGGAGAGGCTGTAGTTGGCGGAGCAGTGGCTCTGGGAGCGGGTGCCCTCATAGTCCACGCCGAGGCCGCCGCCCACGTCCACCACCTCGACATTGGCGCCCAGACGGCACAGCTCGGCGTAGAAGCGGCCGCACTCGCGGATACCGCCCTGGATGTCGCGGATGTTGGCGATCTGGGAGCCCAGGTGGAAGTGCAGCAGTTGCAGGCAGTCCAGCTTGCCGAGGCTGCGCAGACGCTCCACCAGCGCCAGGATCTGGGAGGCGGAGAGGCCGAACTTGGACATGGCGCCGCCGCTCGATTCCCACATGCCGGAGCCGGTGGAGGCGAGGCGGGCACGCACCCCGATGTTGGGCTTGATGTTGAGGCGAGCCGACTCGTCCAGCACCATCTCCAGCTCGGAGGGTTTTTCCACCACGATGTAGACCTTGTGGCCCATCAGGTTGCCGAGGAGGGCGTGGCGGATGTATTCGCGGTCCTTGTAACCGTTGCAGACGATGACCGAGCCCTGGGCATGGTGATGGGACAGCACGGCCAGCAGCTCGGGCTTGGAGCCCGCTTCCAGCCCAAGCCGGGGCTTGTCGCTGTAGGACTGACTGATGGTCTCGATGACGCGACGCTGCTGGTTCACCTTGATGGGGTAAACGCACAGGTAGTCCCCTTGATAGCCTGACTTCTCGATGGCCTGACCGAAGGCGTTGAACAGCGCATCGACCCGGCTCTTGAGGATGTCGGGGAAACGCAGCAACACCGGCGTGGTCAGCCCGGACTGGCGCAGTTGCTCGATGGCCTCGGACAGCACGATCTGCGCCTCGGGGCGAGACTTGTCGGGGGAAACGGTCACATGACCGGCGTCATTGATATTGAAAAAACCCGCACCCCAGTAGGGAACGTTGTAGACCTTCAAGGAGTCCTTGCTGGACCAGTTAGTCATGGGCTATGCCTCGCAAATGAGCGGCCGTGGGCCGCCTTCGTTACCCTCAATCACATCCAGACCATCGACGGCAACGGGCGGCGCGTCAAGGCGGCCTGCTGATCCGGTGCGTGGCGGCACGCCTGGCGGGCCTGTTGCCTCGCCGTGGCCTGGCCACCCCGGTTCGTCTGTTGCACATCGCGGCAAGCCAAGGCTGCCTGGTGGATCTTGGGAAGTAACGAGTCTTGATGTGGGGCTGGTGGCTTTACATCAAGCTCAACGGTATGCGGTGCCACCTTAACGGAGCGCCGCGGTACTTTGATGACAACCGGCATCAGCCACGCCGTTTGTTCATCATTCGGCCGCGATCCCGACGGACAGGAGAGGGTTTCAAGGAAGAGAAGGGAAGGCCTCAGCACGCATGCGTGTTGATGGACGACAACCGCCACAGCCAGCTCAACGCCAGTGACCACCCATGACAAGGGAAGATGATGAGCCGCTGGCTCACTCGGTCAGCTGAAAGATGAGAGTCCGTTGTTCTCCCTGATACCGGAGCCTAACCGGTATTAAAGAAACCATTCCCCAGCAGTGTCTGTCGTTTCTGCGTGCCTCGCCCTATAGGCGTATGATCCTGTGGGTGTCTGGCGGCCTCTGCCTGCTCAGGGTTGCCCTCGGATCGGCGCGGAGTGTACACACTTACCGGCGCCAGTGACAATAAAAAATCGCGTTAAAAAACAGGTTTTCATCGAGGGGGCAAATCTTGCTGCCAGCGAGGCGGGCTCTGGGGTGGCGGGGGATGAGCCCGGTCTGGAACAACCCTGAAAATAACGGGTGATCCGGCCTTTTTCCCCCACCCCTTGCCAGTGCTGGGCCGGGATGAATTTCAGCCTTTTCGCATATGCTTAATCAGTTTTTTATTTGGAATTTTTATTCACATTTATCCCGCAAGAACGACCGCCACTCAGCCTCCCGCGTCACCCCGCTCCCGACAAATCCATCAAAAACTGCGCTGACGCAATAAGCGCGCGGGCCGTCTTGGCCACAATGGTACCTCTTCCGTGACCCGAGGCTTGTCCATGAACACCCTGCTTTCGCGCTTTCTCCACTACCTGACCTTCCATACCCGCTCCGACGCCACCAATCCCGCCTGCCCGAGCAGCGAGGGGCAGCTCGTCTTCGCCCGCGCCCTGCAAGAAGAACTCGAAGGACTCGGTCTGAGCCAGGTGGTACTGGATGATAACGGCTATCTCACCGCCTGCCTGCCTGGCAACCAGCCGGATGCGCCGGCCATCGGCCTGATTGCCCACATGGACACCGCCGACTACGAGGCCGGGCGGGTGGTGCCCCAGATCGTCGAGAACTACCAGGGGGGCGACATCTGCCTTGGCAAGGGGGACGAGGTGCTGGCCATCCGCCAGTACCGTTTCCTCAAGAACTACCTGGGCCAGGATCTCATCACCACGGACGGCACCACCCTGCTCGGGGCCGACGACAAGGCGGGCATCGCCGAGATCCTCACCGCCGTCGAATACCTGCAGGCCCACCCGGAGATCCCCCGCGGCGATCTCTGGATAGGTTTCACCCCGGACGAGGAGATAGGGCGAGGCGCGGATCGCTTCCCGCTGGCGCGCTTCCCGGCCCGCTGGGCCTACACGGTGGACGGCGGCGAGCTCGGCGAGCTCGAATACGAGAACTTCAACGCCGCCAGCGCCACGGTGCGCATCACAGGCAACAACGTCCACCCCGGCACCGCCAAGGGCAGCATGATCAACAGCCAGACCCTGGCCGCCCGCTTCCACGCCGAGATGCCCCCCGAGCAAACCCCGGAGTGCACGGAAGGGTACGAAGGCTTCTTCCACCTGGCCCGGATGGAGGGCACCGTGGAGGAGAGCACCCTGCACTACCTCATCCGCGACTTCGACGACGACCGCTTCGCCGCCCGCAAGGCCCAGCTCAAGGAGCGGGTCGCCTCCCTGCAGCTGGACAATCCCAAGGCCCGCATCACGCTGGAGATAGAGGACAACTACCGCAACATGCGCAGCCAGATAGCGCCCTATCCCCACATCGTCGAGCTGGCCAAAGCCGCCATGGAGGCCGCCGACGTGGCGGTGAAGATCAAGCCCATTCGCGGCGGCACCGACGGCGCCCGCCTCTCCTTTATGGGACTGCCCTGCCCCAACCTGTTCACCGGGGGCCACAACTTCCACGGCAAGCACGAGTTCATCCCGCTGCAATCCATGGAGAAGGCGGTCGCCACCCTGGTGGCGCTGGTGCGCCTCACCTCGGCCTGGCGGGCAGAGTAAGGGATTGAGGACGGGGTTCGCCCCGTCATCAAACCGTCACGGCGCTGCCACACGGCGGGAACGCAGGGGGGAGAAGCTTGAGCAAAGTTCAGCGGAGCCTTGCCCATGTTCGACGTCGATACCCTGCTGGGGCAGCACCTGCCCCGCCTCGCCGGCCAACCCCTCATCCGCCCCCTGCTCCGGCAGGGGCTGCGCTGGCTGCTGCACGAGGAGGCCTTCACCCGCTTCGCCAAGCGCCATCCCCACCTGCGCGGCCTCGACTTCGTCGAGCAGGCGCTCACCGAACTCGACTTCGACTGCCGGGTGAGCGAGGCGCAGCTCGAGAACATTCCCGCCAGCGGCCGGGTCATCCTGGTCGCGAACCACCCCATCGGCTCTTTGGACGGGCTGGCCCTGCTGCGCCTGCTCGGGCGCATTCGCCCGGACGTCAAGATAGTGGCCAACCAGATATTGGCTCAGCTCGCCCCCCTGCGGCCCCTGCTGCTGCCGGTGGACAACCTGGGGGGCAAGACGGACAGGCGCGCCATCCTGGCCATGGGGGAGCACCTGGCCGAGGAGGGGGCCCTCATCATCTTCCCCGCCGGCGAGGTGTCGCGCCTCGGCCCCAAGGGGGTGAAGGACGGCCCCTGGCAGAGCGGCTTCATCAAGCTGGCCAGGCGCACCCGCACACCCCTGGTGCCGGTGCACCTGGACGGGCGCAACGGCCTCTCCTTCTACCTCGCCGCCTGGCTCAACAACGACTGGGCGGGACTGCTGCTGGTCAAGCAGCTGTTTCGCCAGCAGGGGCGCCGCCTCACCCTCACCCTGGGGGAGCGCATCCCGCCCCAGAGCCTCGGGGATCTCGCCCCCAAGACCGCCGCCGCCCTGGTGCGCAGCCACCTCTATCGCCTCGGGAAGGGGAAGAAGGGGGGGCTGCAGACCGAGGCCCCCATCGCCCTGCCGGAGGATCGCCGTCTGCTGAAACAGGCCGTCGACGGGTGCGAGCCACTCGGCCAGACCCCGGATGGGCAGCGCATCCTGCTCTATCGCCGCCACGAGCAGAGCCACTCGGTGATCCTGCGCGAGCTGGGACGGCTGCGGGAGATCGCCTTTCGCGCCGTGGGGGAAGGCTCCGGCAGACGGCGGGATCTCGACGCCTTCGACGACGACTATCACCACCTGATCCTCTGGGATCCGGCCCGCCTCGAGATAGTGGGTGCCTACCGCTTCGCCCCGGTGGCCGAGCGGCTGGCGAGCCAGGGGCTGGATGGCCTCTACAGCCACACCCTGTTCGGTTTTGAAGAGAAGCTGCTGCCGAGGCTGGAACAGGCCATCGAGCTCGGTCGCAGCTTCATCCAGCCCGCCTACTGGGGCAAGCGGGGGCTGGACTACCTCTGGTTCGGCATCGGCGCCTATCTGGCCCGCTACCCCCAGTACCGCTACCTGTTCGGGCCCGTGAGCCTCTCCGGCAGCCTGCCGCCGGCGGCCAAGGATCTGCTGGTGGGCTTCTACCGCCAGCACTTTGCCCCCGAGCTGGCGCTCGCCCCGTCACGCCGCCCCTACCCCGAGACGCCGCCCCTGTTCGAGGGGCGCGACTACGGGACCGATCTCAAGGCGCTCAAGGCGGGGCTCGACCACCTGGGCTGCGCCATCCCCACCCTCTACAAGCAGTACGCCGAGCTGTGCGAGCCGGGGGGCGTGCAGTTCATGGATTTTGGCATCGACCCGGACTTCAACCACTGCATCGACGGCCTGGTGTGGGTGGACGTGAGCCGCATCAAGCCCCACAAGCGGGCGCGCTATATCGGTGTCCCCGTCCAGACGGACGCGGGGGCCTAAATCACCGCAAAAAGAAGAGGGAGGCTGATGCCTCCCTCTTCTCTTTCATCTTCACGCCTCATTCGGTTGCGGGCTTGCGATCCGCGTGGCCGAGATCCCGCTCCGGGGCGATGAGGTCCCGCACCCGCTGCTTGATCTCCTTGGCCTCGGGGAAGCCCTCGTCGGCCACTCGATCCCACACCTGCACCCCGTCCACCAGGATGCGGAACTCCCCCTTGCTGGCGGGCACCAGCGCCACCTCGCCGAGCTCGCCGTCGAAGGTGGAGAGCAGCTCCTGGGCGAGCCAGGCGGCCCGCAGCATCCAGCGGCAGAGGGTGCAGTAGCGGATCTCGATCCGCGGCTTGTTCATCTGGGTTTGTGTCTCTGTCATGGGGTGACTCCGTGAAAATCGGTTAACCAGTGGCGGGCGATGCGCTGCATGGTGGCCTGGGGCAGTTCGTGCAGGCCGGAGGCCGATGCCTGCCTGGCCAGCTGGTGCACCCCCTCGATGATCTCCGCCAGCACCAGGTAGACGTATTCGCCGATGACGGCGCCGTGGACGAAGTTGACCGCCTCCCCCCGGTTGAGCAGGAAGATGGTGCTGCCGTCCGGGCGGCTGAGGGCCAGCACGTGAGGGCACACCTCCTCGCTCGGCCAGGGCAGCTGGGAGAGGCAGAACGCGAACTCGTCGTCGGCGGAAGTGACCGACGCCACCATGGCGCCGGGGCGCAGGGCCTGCAAGTCGGCAATGTCCAGCGCCCCGTTGCCGGTGCAGCAGATCACCAGCTCGGCCCGCCCCAGGGCCTCGGCCTTGTTCACCAGCTTGAAGCCGTGGGAGAGCGCCTCCACCTGGCGCAGGGCGTCCGTCTCCACCAGCTCCAGGTGCAGGTTGCGGCAGCGCAGTTCGCGGGCGATGCTGCGCCCCACCTTGCCATAGCCGAACAGGGCGGCCTGGCAGACGTTGAAGGTACGTCTCAGGGTGCGCGCCAGGGACTCGGCGGAGTAGACCACGCTCAGGCCGATCTGGATGTCCTCCGCCTGCTTGAGGGGGCTGCGGGCCACCGAGATGACGGGGGCGGCCAGGTGCTCCTGCTCGTAGCGCTGATGGCCGTTCTCCGTCATCTCCACCACCCCGAGAAAGCGCGCCCCGAAGTGCTCGGCGAGGACCGCCTGGCTCTTGGCAAAATAGCCGCCGATGTCGAGGATGATGAGCCGCTCATGCTCCCGCACCAGGGGGGCAATCTGGGCTATGACCCCTTCGGGATCCGAGGTCCAGTGGCGATTGAGGGGCAGCACGGGATAGTGCTGCTGGGCCCAGGCCAGGGTCGGCCCGTGGACGGACTTGGGTTTGGGCAGGATGGCGCCGACGCGCCCCACCCCATCGAGCACCTGGATGAAGTGGGGCCGGTCGGGCAGCAGATGGGTCACCAGCAGGATGCAGAGATCCCCGAGGCGTCCCTGCTCGGTGAAATGGCGAAAAAACAGATGCTCAGATCCCTGACTGCGCAACTGTGGCCTCCTTAGCGTGCCGCGAGAAAGCAGGCAAACAGAACCCGGCATAGCCGGGTTCTGTGTGTGTCCAGATAATTGAAAATCCTTTTTATCCGAAAGCACCATGGGTCTCAATCTTTATCTGTGCAGACTTTGACAAGCCCATCAATTTCTAAGGTAATAGCCTGTTTTTCATGCAGAAATCAGTAAAGTGACGCCTGGGGCCATACCCACCACAGACTCACACCGGCACCGATCACCGCCACCAGGATCAACAGACCCCAACGGGACAATTCGGGGCGCTTGCGCAGGATCCACTCAAGGAGTGGCAGCAACCAGACCGGCAGCAGCACCAAGAGCGGCACTTCCACGTATTGCCAGGCCAGCATCTGCACGAAGGCGAGCGCCAGCCCCAGGGCGGCCGGGGCCACCTTGACCCCCGCAAAGGCGCCGAGCAGGGCACGGAACCCGGCGAAGGCGGCCAGGGCGCCCGCCAGCTGGGCGATCAGCAGGCTGCCGTCGATGCCGATGACCAGCGCCAGCCAGATGAAGGCGAGGGCGAAGCCGAGCCCCTCCTCGCTGTCACCGCGCCAGCTCGTCCAGCCGTACCAGGCGACGGCGGGCAGAAGGGCCAGCCAGATGCGCGGCTCTGTGGCGAGCACCGAGGCCAGCCCCTGCCACCACACCAGGGCGCCGAGCAGGGCGAACAGCACCAGGGCGACCCCCTTGCCGACCTGTTGTGCCAGGGCGGGCACCAGCAGGCACAGCGGCAACCACTGCCACGCCTTGACCGGCAGGCCATAGGCACCGCCCAGCAGGCAGCCCACCAGCCAGAGCGCCAGGGCGCCCCCCGGATACCCCAGCCGTGGCCAGCGCCACGACAGCAAGGCGGCCCCCAAGGGGGCCGCCAGGGTTTGCAGCAGGAGTGCCGCGCCCATTACTTGCGCACGCCTTCGACGAACAGGCTGATGTTCATCTCGTCCGGGATGTTCGGCACCATGTAGTTCACGCCAAAGTCGCTGCGCTTGATGGTGGTGGTGGCGTTGAAGCCGCTGCGGTAACCACCCCAGGGATCCTTGCCTTCGCCGATGTGGACCAGATCGAAGGCCACTTCCTTGGCGACGCCGTGCAGGGTCAGGGTGCCCTTGAGCACGCCCTTCTCCTTGGTGCCTTCATAGCCGGTGCTGACGAAGGTCATCTTGGGGTACTGCTTCACGTCCAGGAAGTCGGGGCTGCGCAGGTGCTTGTCGCGGGCCTCGTGGTTGGAGTCCACGCTGGCGGCGTCGATCTCGAAGCTCGCCTTGGCCGCCGCCGGGTTGGCGTCGTCCATGCTGAAGGTGCCGCTGAAGGTGTTGAACCGGCCGACTAGTTCGGAGAAGCCGAGGTGGCCCACCTTGAACTGGACTGTGGTGTGGGCCGCGTCGACATCGTAATCGGCCGCCATCAGGGGAGCCGCCATAAACAGGCAGGAGGCCAGCAGGGCCTTGGTCATTTTCATTCCGATCGTTCCTTCATTGGGGGTTCACATCTGTGTCCAAAATGCTAACCTCCTCGTAGCAATAGATAATCATCGATTTATTAAAATAATTATCAACTGAGAGTGGAATATGGATCAGATAGCCGCCATGCGCACCTTCATCAAGGTGGTGGAGTGCCAGAGCTTTACCAAGGCCGCCCACCAGCTCGGGATCTCGGTCGCCATGACGTCCAAGCTGATGCAGCAGCTCGAGGAGTCGCTGTCGACCCGGCTGCTGTCGCGCACCACCCGCCAGGTCAACCCCACAGAGGCGGGCCAGTTCTACTACCAGCGTTCCCTGGCCCTGCTGGCGGAGCTCGAGGAGACCCACAGCCAGCTCACCCACAACAACCAGCAGCCCCAGGGCACCCTCAAGCTCTCGGTGCCCATGGATTTCGGCTACCTGCACCTCTCCCCCGCCCTGCCGCTGTTTCGCGAGCGCTACCCGGACTTGAAGCTCGAGATTGAGTACAGCGACCGGCGGGTGGCCCTGGTGGAGGAGGGGTTCGATCTGGCCCTGCGCATCGGCAACCTGCCGGACTCCTCCCTGGTGGCCAAGCCGCTCGCCATGATGAAGATGGTGGTGTGCGCCAGCCCCGACTACCTGGCCCGCCGGGGCACCCCCAGGACCCCGGAGGATCTCAAGCAGCACGACTGCCTCATCTACACCCTGACCCAGCCGGACTGGGTCTTCAAACGGGATGGGGAGCAACAGAGCATTCGCCCCCAGGGGCCCCTTCGCGCCAACAACGGGGTGGCCCTGACCCGGGCCGCCTGCGACCACCAGGGCATCATACTGCAGCCCACCTTCATCGTCGGTGACGCGCTGCGCTCGGGGGCGCTGGTGCCCCTGCTGCCGGAGTGGGAGAAGGGGCAGGTGGGGCTCTACGCCCTCTATCCGCACCGCCGCTTCGTCTCGGCCAAGGTGCGCTGCTTCATCGAGTTCGTGCAGGAGCGCTACCTGGCGCCCCACTACTGGGACAGGGAGACCTGAGCCCGGGCTCAGGGAGTGGGCATCAGCTCGGCCACCAACAGGAGTTCGGTCATCGTCAGCTGCCAGCGCGGCAGGCGCTGGCGCAAGGCGGCGAGCTCGGCCTCTCCCAGCGCATAGGGCAGGGTGATGTGCAGGCAGTGGCAGTCGAGCATGGCTGCCAGTTGCAGGATCAGGGCGAGGTTCGCCTCGTCGCTCTTGTGCCTGTTGATGCGCTTGCCGAGCTCGTGGCGAAAATGGGTCTCGGGATCCTGGGTCATCGCCTGCCAGCCGTAGCCAAAGAGCGGGATGAAGGCGCTGACGATGCCGAGGGCGGTGAGGGGCCGTTTGGGCGGGTGATAGAGGGCGTTGAGATCCAGCAGGATGGGGCTTTGATGGGGCTCACGACTGCCGGATAAAATAGTATTGCTCATTGGATTACCCTGTTGATTCCTCTAGACTTCGCCGCATCTTTGACCCGACATGCCAACGAGGTGCTGATGCTAAGCGATATCGAGATCTCCCGCCAGTCCCCCCGCCTGCCCATCGCCGAGGTGGCAGCACAGCTCGGCATAGCGGCCGCCCATCTCCACCCCCACGGCCATTACAAGGGCAAACTCGACCTCGCGCTGCTCGATCACGCCCCCGCCCGCGAGCCCGGCAAGCTGGTGCTGGTGAGCGCCATCACCCCGACCCCCCTCGGGGAGGGCAAGACGGTCACCACGATCGGGCTCTCCATGGGGCTCAACCACATCGGCCAGTCCGGCATCGCCACCATACGCCAGCCGAGCCTCGGCCCCGTGTTCGGGGTCAAGGGAGGCGCCGCCGGGGGTGGCATGGCCCAGGTGGTGCCGATGGAGGAGATGAACCTCCACCTCACCGGGGATTTTCACGCCCTCACCGCCGCCCACAACCTGGCCGCAGCCGCCCTCGATGCCCGCCTGTTCCACGAGCAGAAACTCGGGGAGGCGTTCACCCCCAACACCGGGCTGGCGCGCCTGGATATCGACCCGGCCAACATCCTCTGGCCGCGCGCCCTGGACATGAATGACAGGGCCCTGCGCCACCTCACCCTCGGTCAGGGGGGCGTCGCCGACGGTGTCGAGCGCCCCGATCGCTTCGTCATCACCGCCGCCTCCGAGCTGATGGCCATTCTGGCCCTGGCGAGCGATCTCAAGGACTTGCGCGCGCGCATCGGCCGCATCCAGCTCGCCCTCGACCTTCGCGGCCAACCCGTGACCGCCGAGCAGCTGGAAGTGGCGGGGGCCATGACGGTGCTGCTCAAAGACGCCCTGCAACCCACCCTGATGCAGACCACGGAGCAGACCCCGGTGCTGGTCCACGCCGGCCCCTTTGCCAACATCGCCCACGGCAACTCCTCCGTCATCGCCGATCGCATGGCCCTGGGCCTGGCCGACTATGTGGTGACCGAGGCGGGGTTCGGCTCCGACATGGGGCTGGAGAAGTTCTTCAACATCAAGTATCGCCAGTCCGGCCTCGCCCCCGCCTGCGTGGTGCTGGTGGCCACGGTGCGCGGCCTCAAGGCCAACAGCGGCCTGCTCGACATCCGCCCGGGCCAGTGCCTGCCAGCCAGCCTGCTGGGGGAAGATCTGCCCACCCTGAAAGCGGGCTGCGCCAACCTCGCCTGGCATATCCAGAACGCCCGCCGCTACGGGGTGCCCGTGGTGGTGGCCATCAACCGCTTCCCGAGCGACAGCGACGCCGAGCTGGCCCTGCTGGCAGAGGAGGCGCGCCGCGCCGGGGCCTGCGACGTCGCCCTCTCCCAAGCCTTCACCCAAGGGGGGGCGGGCGCCGCGGATCTGGCCCGCGCCGTGGTGACGGCCTGCGAGCAGCCGAGTGAGGTCAGGCTGCTCTACCCCGACGAGGCGAGCCTCGCCGCCAAGCTCGCCACCCTGGTGGAGTGCGGTTACGGCGGGCGCGGCGTGCAACTGTCGGACAAGGCGCGCCGGCAGCTGGCCAGTCTCTCGGCCGATGGCTGGGATCACCTGCCGGTCTGCGTGGCCAAGACGCCGCTGTCCATCAGCCATGACCCCGCCCTCAAGGGCGTGCCGACGGACTTCGAGGTGCCCGTCGAGGAGGTGCGGCTCTGCGCCGGCGCCGGCTTCGTCTATGCCCTGGCGGGCCCCGTCATGACCATGCCGGGCCTGGGCAGCCTGCCGGCCTACCGTCATATCGATATCGACGACGACGGTGAGATAGTCGGATTGAGCTAAATGATCGGATAAACAGTCTGGCGCCGGCCGATTACGCTGCACTAATCGACCCTACGATCAACAAACCAGCCAGAAACGACAAGGCCCCGCCAATTGGCGGGGCCTTCTGTTATCTGCCGAACAAGGCTTACAGGGTAAAACGCTGGGTCATATGGTGCAGCGAGGTGGCCAGCTTGCTCAGCTCGACGCAGGCCTGGGCGGTCTGCTGTGCCCCCAGGGCGTTCTCGTCGGCGGCGGCATGGATATTGACGATGCTGCGGTTGAGCTCCTCGGTGACCGCATTCTGCTGTTCGGTGGCGGTGGCGATCAGGGTGTTCATGTCGGTGATCTGGGTGACGGCACCGTTGATGCTGTCGATGCTGCCCCCCGCCTCCCGGGCCAGCTCGACGCTCTCCTGCATCTGCTGGCGGCTCAGCTGCATGGCGTTGCCCGCCTCGGCGGTGCGCTCCTGCAGCACCTCGATCATCTTGCTGATCTCGGCGGTGGACGCCTGGGTGCGCTGGGCCAGACTGCGCACCTCGTCCGCGACGACCGCAAAGCCTCGCCCCTGCTCGCCAGCCCGGGCCGCCTCGATGGCCGCGTTGAGGGCCAGCAGATTGGTCTGCTCGGCGATGCCGCGAATGACGTCAAGCACCATGCTGATGCTGGCGCTGTCGGTCTCCAGTTGCTGCACCACGGCCCCCGCCTGCTCTATCTGGCGGGAGACCTGCTCTATGCTGCCAATGGCGCCACGCACCACCTCGTTGCCCTGGGCCGAGGTACGGGAAGCCTGCTTGGCCGCGCCCATGGCGTCCGTGGTGTTGCGGGCCACCTCATTGACAGTGGACTGCATCTCGTTCATGGCGGTGGCCACCTGGGAGACCTCGCTCTGCTGGCTGGCCATGCCCTTGGCGGACTGCTCGGAGATGGCGCTCACCTCCTCCACCGCGCTGCTGAGCTGGCTCACCGAACCCGCGATCTCGCTCACCAGGCTAGCCAGCGCCTCCTGCATCCGGTCGATGGCCGAGCCCAGCTGACCCAGCTCGTCGCGGTTGAAGCGGTTGCCACGGATCCACTCCTGCAGCTCCCCCTTGCCGAGATCGCCGCTCGCGATGCGCTGGGCCTGGCGGGCCAGCATGATGAGCGGGTCGCGGATCTGGCGGGTCAGTACCACGGAGAGGGCGATCACCAGCGCCAGGCCGATGATCAGGGCCAGGGTGACGCTCAGCTTGGCGCTGTCGAAGGCGGCGACCACCTCGGCACGGGAGCTGACGGAGTAGCCGTGATTGATGCGGATGAGATCCCCCACCGACTTGCTCAGGTTGGTGTAGAGGATCACCCCCTCGGCCATGAAGAGGTGCTGGGCCTCGGCCATCTGGCCTGCGTCCTGCATCTGACGGATGCGCTGGTGCAGGGCGACGTACTTCTCCCAGTCCGCCTTGACGATGTCGAAGGTGCGCCGCTCCTCCAGATCTTCCGCCCAGATGGTGGCATCGTGGGCCGCTATCTGCTGCGCGGCGTCCCGCAGGCTCTTCTCGCTCTCGTCGCGATAGCGGGCCTTCTGCTGGGGATCGTCCGCCACCAGGAAGACATCCAGCTCGTAGCGGCGCAGGGCATTGATGGTCTCGCCCAGGGTGCTGGTACGCACGACCGCGGGCAGAATGCTGTCGGTGAAGCCGATGGCGGCCCGGTTCATCTTGCTGAATTCAAACAGCGAGGCCCCGCCGATAAAGGCCATCATCAGGCCGAGGACGGCAAAGCCGGCGGTAAGTTTCTTGCCTATCGTCATGGTGTTCATGGCATGTCCTGCATGGGGAAAACAAGGGGCATTGGTCGGCGTCGGCCCAAGGGCGCGAGCACCATCACCGCCATCCTTAGCAGTACATAGGGTCTCATCCGTGTCGGTGTACACCAGGGCAACGCCATGCGCTGGCACCGCTGTTGCACCGTGGGATGAGGGCGCCGCACGGCACTGAAAGACCGGCCATCCGGCGACACGGAGAGCCATATCGGCCGGCATTGCCCGGGCTTTAGGATTTTTTCAGAAAAAAACGGGCAGGCGGGGCATACCGGAGCATGCCCCCTGTTGCTAACCCTTCAGGCCGCCGAGAAACTCGGCGCGGGTATCGGGCTGGGTCTTGAAGACGCCGCCCAGGGAGGTGGTGGTGGTGTAGGAGGTGGAGTCCATCACGCCACGGGCCTTCACGCAAAAATGGGTCGCCTTGATGCTGATGGCCACATCCTGGGTGCCGAGCAGGGTCTGCAGCGCCAGCAGGATCTGCTGGGTGAGCCGCTCCTGCACCTGGGGACGGCGGGCGAAGAACTGCACGATGCGGTTGATCTTCGACAGGCCAATCACCTTGCCGCGGGGGATGTAGGCCACGTGGGCAAAGCCGTCTATGGTGACGAAGTGGTGTTCGCAGGTGCTGGTGAGGCTGATGTCCCGCACCATGATCATCTCATCCACCTTCATCTTGTTCTCGATCACCGTCACCTTGGGGAAGGTGGCATAGTCGAGGCCGGAGAAGATCTCATTCACGTACATCTTGGCGATGCGGTGCGGCGTCTCGGCCAGACTGTCGTCGGCCAGATCCAGCCCCAGCGTCTCCATGATGGCGCGCATATGACCTTCGATTTTTTCCTTCTTCTGCTGGCCGTTCAATGCATTGGCCACCAGAGGTGTCTCGAGGCCCTGGGCCTCGAGCGCCGCCCTGACCAACAGGGCTTCCTGGCTTAAGCTCGTCATCTTGTTTCTCTCCCACGCTCAGGGACTGTGCTGGCCTGCGACATGGTGCCGCGGCGCAATCTTACAGGGCGATTATTGTCATAATTCCGGCTAACTCAAGTCCGGCACCCGACTTTATGTCAAACCGCCCCGTTTTGCTCTCTATCCACCTCCCCGTTCGGGGACATAGGCTGAACCCGGACCCGCCCCCACCTGGTGGTGCGAGAGGACTGCCGCCCCACCCCCGGGGGGCCTGCCCCCATTCCCGCACCTTCGGCCTGCCCATTCGGGCGGATTTTTGGGATAATCCGCCCCCTACACACCAGAGAGGTCATGATGATGGGATTCGATACCGGTGCACTCCTCCCCTTGAACAAGGCCCTGCAAGGGATGCTGGAACAACTCAGCTGCTGCTGCGAGACGGAGCGGTTGCCCCTGCCCCAGGCGCTGGATCGGATCCTGGCCGAGGAGATCAGTTCCCCCCTGTCGGTGCCCCCCTTCGACAACGCCGCCATGGACGGCTATGCGGTGCGCCTGGCGGATCTCGCCGCCGGGGCGCCGCTTCCCGTGGCGGGCAAGGCCTTCGCGGGCCAGCCCTATGAGGGGGAATGGCCTGCCGGCCACTGCATCCGCATAATGACCGGGGCCCCGGTGCCCGCGGGCACGGAGGCGGTCGTCATGCAGGAAGAAACGCAGGCGAACGACAACGGGATCACTTTTCTGACTCATCCCCAGCCTGGCCAGAATATCCGCCGCCGCGGCGAGGACCTGGCGCAGGGGGCCAGAGTGCTCGCCAGCGGCCTGCGCCTGAGCCCCCGGGAGCTGCCGCTGCTGGCGTCCCTCGGCATCGCGAGCGTCTCGGTGCGCCGCCCCCTGAAGGTGGCCATCTTCAGCACGGGGGACGAGCTCAAGCCCCTGGGTACCCCGCTCCGGCACGGGGACATCTACGACTCCAACCGTTACGGTGTCAAGGCCATGCTGAGCCGCATGGGCATAGACTGCCTGGACCTTGGCATCATCCCGGACGATCCGGCCGCCCTGCGCGCCGCCTTCTTGCAGGCCGACCGCGAGGCCGACGCCCTGATCACCACGGGCGGTGTCTCGGTGGGCGAGGCGGACTTCACCAAGCAGCTACTTGAGGAGCTCGGCGAAATCGGCTTCTGGAAGCTCGCCATCAAGCCGGGCAAGCCCTTTGCCTTCGGCCGCCTGCCGAGCGCCTGGTTCTTTGGCCTGCCGGGCAACCCGGTCTCCGCCATGGTCACCTTCGATCAGCTGGTGCAACCGGCGCTGGCCAGGCTGGCCGGCCAGCAGTTCGAGCGCCCGCTCCCTCTCAAGGCCACCGCCACCGAGCCGCTCAAGAAGAGCCCGGGGCGCCTGGACTTCCAGCGAGGCATTCTGAGCGCGGGCCCGAACGGCCTCGAGGTGCGCAGCACCGGCTCCCAGGACTCCGGGGTCTTCAGCTCCCTGTCCCGGGCCAACTGCTACATCGTCCTCGAGCAGGAACGGGGCAAGGTGGCCGCCGGCGAGACGGTGACCGTCGAACCCTTCTCGGGGCTGCTGCTGTGAGCGAGATCCTGAGCGATGCCGAGCTCCTGCGCTACAACCGCCAGATCATCCTGAAATCCTTCGACTTCGAGGGGCAGGAGGCGCTCAAGCAGGCCCGCGTGCTGGTCGTCGGTGCCGGGGGCCTGGGCTGCGCCGCCGCCCAGTACCTCGCCGTGGCCGGGGTCGGCCACCTCACCCTGGTGGATTTCGATCGGGTGGAGCTCTCCAATCTGCAGCGCCAGGTGCTGCACACCGACGAGCGCATCGGCATGTACAAGGTGGACTCCGCCGCCAAGACGCTGCGGGCCCTCAATCCCTGGCTCAGGGTTGATACCCACGCCGCCGTCGCCGACGAGGCGCTGCTCGATGCCCTGCTGCCAGAGCACCAGCTGGTGCTCGACTGCACCGACAACGTCGCCATCCGCAACCTGCTCAACCGGCGCGCCCGCGCGCACCGGGTGCCCCTGGTGTCCGGCGCCGCCATCCGGCTGGAGGGGCAGCTCTGCAGCTTCACCTGGCAGGAGGACGAGCCCTGTTACGCCTGCCTGAGCGCCCTCTTTGGCGATCAGGCGCTCACCTGCGTCGAGGCCGGGGTGCTGGCTCCCGTGGTGGGGCTGGTGGGCAGCCTGCAGGCCCTCGAAGCCATCAAGCTGCTGGCCGGCATGGGCAAGAGCTACAGCGGCCGCCTGCTGATGATCGACGGTCTGGGTGGCAGCTTTCGCGAGCTGAAGCTTCCCAAACGCCCCGACTGCCCGGTCTGCTCCAAGCCCTGATCGGCGCCCACAAAAAAGCCGAACCCCGGGGTTCGGCTTTTTTGCATCGCAGTGTCGACATGGCCCTAGAAGATCCCCTTCGCCTTGACCCTCTTCATGCTCGCCACCTGGCTCGAGAGATCCTCGATCAGTGGCTCGGCACCCGGCTCATTCCCTCCAACCTGCCGGCCCGGCTGGCTGGCCAG
The DNA here is from genome assembly GCF_019048705.1 of Aeromonas sp. FDAARGOS 1409. Classification (NCBI taxonomy): domain Bacteria; kingdom Pseudomonadati; phylum Pseudomonadota; class Gammaproteobacteria; order Aeromonadales; family Aeromonadaceae; genus Aeromonas; species Aeromonas sp. FDAARGOS 1409. The sequence continues at coordinate 2,818,392 of NZ_CP077395.1, read as the reverse complement.
CCGCTGGATCAGCAGATGCTGCTCGCGGATGAGCCTGGATTGCTCCTCCAGCTGGCGGGAGAGCTGCTGGATGCTGCCGGCCAGGGGCGCCAGATCCGGCTCCGCCGCCGCGGAGGGCAGCTTGCCCGCGATGGCTTCCGCCAGCAGCTCGTGATCGAGCGGGGCCGGCAGCCCCTGCTTCAGCTCGTCCCAGAGCCCGGCAGGCTGCTGCTCGCCGATGCGGCTCACTATCTCGTCCACCAGGTCAGTCTGGGATAGGCCACCTTGTGACTGTCCCAGACGCTGGACTATCTCGTCCACCAGGTGGACCTGGGAGGCGGCGGTCTGGGGCTGCCCCAGGCGCTGGACTATCTCCTCCACCAGGGAGGCCGAGTCCCCCTGCTCGAGCCGGGGGGCCAGCCTGGCCACTATCTCGTCGATCAGGGTGTCGGTCATGGCGGGGGTCGCCCCCTCCCCCAGATCGAAGCCGCAACCGGCGAAGACGTGGCGCAGGGTCGCGAGGTTCACCTGCTCCGGGCCGAAGGCGTTGGCCATCCCCTTGCACAGGCTGGGGGCCAGCACATAGAGGAACATGCCGGAGAGGTAGATGTCCTTGTGAAAACGGCTCTTGGAGAAGTCAAACTCCTCCACATCGTCCTGGATCTTGCGCGCCCGCTGATACCAGCTTTGCAAGATCCCGGCCGCGTAGCGATCAGACTTCAGCGCACCCGGATCCATGAAGATGGAGAAGGTCATGCGCTTGAGTTGACTACTCATCGCCGACCCCGGCCATCACCGGCGCTTCCCGGTACACCTCTTCCTCTTCCGTGGTGTAGAGGCAGATCTCCCGCGCCAGGGCGGACTGGGCGTCGTCCAGCAGCTCCACCCTGTCACCCAGGGTCGGGTAGGCGGCCTTGATGGCATCAAAGATCAGCGACGCCCCGCCGCCGACCAGATAGACCCGGTTCGGGTTCTTGGCGAACTTCTTCGCCTCGTGGGCCACCTGGGAGCCCAGCTCGTCGATCTTGTTCTGCATCTTCTCGAGGATCTTGGGGATCTGGCTCTCGTCGTTGACCACGTCCCGCACGAAGCTCATGTCGTGGCGACGCTTGATGAACTCGTTGGCCACCAGATAGCTGGAGTCGCTGTCCGCCGCCGCCAGCGCCTTGCGGGTCGCGTCGGTCACCATGGAGACGCCGATCTCGTTGTTGCCATAGACGTCGGAGACGTCGTCAAACTCGCCGACGATGATCCCCATGTCCAGGGTGGTGCCGCCGCAGTCGATCACTAGCGTCTTGGTGAACTCGTTGCAGCCGGAGCCGATCAGGCGGGAGAGGGCGGCAGGCAGGCTCTCCGGCATCACCTCCACGCTGACGATGTTGAACAGCTCACCCTTGTTGAGGCTGATGGCCCGCATCAGGTTGCGGCGCTTCTTCTCGATCTTCTCCTCGTTGCGCTGGCAGTCGTCCGGGTTGTAGAACTCGGTGATGGGCAGGGTGACCGTGATGGCCACGTCACAGGGGGTGACCCCGGTCTGCAGCAGGGCATGGTGCACGGAGAGCAGGTTGAGATCGTCGTACTGGTACTCCACGTGGGTGGTGGCCAGGGACTTGTCGGAGGTGGCGTCGTAGGTGTACTTGGTATTGCCTATCTCGTAGTTGTAGATCTTCTTGTCCTTGCGCAAGGCGGCACTCTTCCAATCCTTGCGAAAGGAGTTGGGGGAGATGATGGTCTTGAGCACCTTGTTGTCGATCCAGCTCACCTTGACGTTGGTCGAACCATCGTCGATGGCCATTTTCATTACTTCAGACATGAGGAAATACCTGTTGATAGAGCAAAATGGGTCCGATTGCCTTGCCTTGTGCCAGTGGCAAGGCGATCGGACCAATCCATACACGGGTGATAAGCCTAAGGGGCGACAAGTTTAATGAGTTTCTAAAATCCGGTGAAGCAAATGATTGAACCCGGCGGGATCTTCCGCCGGCCAGGCGTGATGGCCCTCGGGAGTGTGGATGCTGGCGTTGGGCAGAGAGGCGAACTGCTCCACCCGCTTCGCGAGCGGCAGGTAGTCGTGGCTGGTGGAGACGATGGCCACCGGCTGCCAGATGGTGCCGAGACGGGCCCGCACCGACCAGCCGGGCAGCGCCTCCAGCAGCGCCTTGTAGGTTTTCTTCTTGTTACGCACGAAGCGCAGCCGGAAGGTGTGGCGCACCTGGGCGAGCTCGGGACCGGGAAAGAGTTCCCGCCCCAGCCACCAGGCGAGCGGTCGCATGCCGAACCAGCGCAGCCACTTGAGGCGCATGGCGTAGCGCTCCTGCTCCTTGGGGGTCTCCAGCAGGAATTCGCTGAAGCCGTTGACCAGCACCAGCCCCTGCACCTTGTGCGGCAGTCGCAGCGCCAGCTCCAGCGCCACCATGGCCCCCAAGGAGAGCCCCACCACCCAGGCGGGCTCGGCCTGCTCGTCGAGCCAGCGGGCCACGTCCGCCGCCAGGGTGGGCACGTCGAAGGGCCCCTCCTGCAGGCTCTGGCCGTGACCACGCAAGTCCAGCGCCACCACCCGGTAGTGCTCGCTGAAGTGCTCTATCTGGGCCTGCCAGTCGAGACTGGAGGAGCCCAGCCCGTGCAGCAGCACCAGCAGGGGCCCCTCCCCCGCGCTGCGCAGGGCCAATCCATGGGATTTCATTACCTGGTTGCGACGCACCCGTCCTCTCCCTTTTCTTTCGATAGCCGCCTGCCCGTATCGGCCTCAGCCTTCCCCCACCAGGCTCACCGCCTTGACGTAGGCATAGAGCCGCTGCCCGGGCGCCAGATCCAGGCGCCTGGCGGATCGGCTGGTGATCCGGGCCAGCAGTATCTGCTGCCCCAGGGCCAACTGCAACAGGGTTTGCCCCGGCCGCACCTCCCGCTCCCCCAGCAGCCGGGTCTCCAGGCAGTTGGAGAGGCTGGAGTGCTCGATGGGCGCCGTGGCGATCACCAGGTCCCGCGCCGCCACCTTGATCTGCAGGGGGCCCGCCTCGTCGGGGGCATGCTCCATGGTCACCATCAGGATCTGCTCCCCGAGCCGCAGGGTCGCCATCTGTTCGCGCTCGTCATAGTGTGCCAGGGTCGCCGAGAGCATGACCCCGACGTCGTCGCGACTGGCGAGCGACAGGTCGGTGCGGGCGAAGATCTCTTCGGGGGAGCCCTGGGCCTCCACCCGGCCATCCGCCAGCAGCACCAGCCGATCGCAGAGCAGGCTCACCTCCTCCATGGCATGGCTGACGAAGATCATGGGGATGCCGCTCTCCTGCTGCAACCCCTTGAGCACGTGGGCCTGATGGATGCGGCTGCGCCTGTCCAGCGCCGAGAAGGGCTCGTCCAGCAGCAGCAGATCGGGCTCCGCCAGCAGGGCGCGACCCAGGGCCACCCGCTGACGCTGACCGCCGGAGAGGCCGTGGGCGGGCTGCTCCAGCAGCTCGGCAAAGCCGAGCCGCATCGCCAGCGCCTCCGGTTGCCAGCGCCCCCTGCCCTTGCTGGCCGCCAGTTGCAGGTTGCCGAGCACGCTCAGATGGGGGAAGAGGCGGGCATCCTGAAACACCAGCCCGATGCGGCGCGCCTCGGGTTGCAGGGCCGCGAGCTCGCGCCCGCGCCAGTACAGGGCGTCCGAGGAGGCCCGATCCAGCCCGGCGAGGATGCGCAGCAGGGTGCTCTTGCCACAGCCAGAGGGGCCGAACAGACCGAGGATGCGGCAGGGGGGCAGCGACAGCTCGCACGCCAGGGTGAAGGGGCCGAAGGAGCGACGAACGGAGATCTCCAGCGTCATCCGAACAGCCTCCGTTGCCGGCGCTGCAACACGCCGTAGACCAGCACCAGCATCACCAGGGAGAAGCCCATCAGGCCGCCCGCCAGCAGGTGGGCGCTGCGATAGTCCATCGTCTCCACGTGATCAAAGAGGGCGATGGAGAGCACCTGGGTCTCGCCAGGGATGTTGCCCCCTATCATCAGCACCACGCCGAACTCCCCCAGGGTGTGGGCAAAACCCAGGGCCGCCGCCATCACGAAGCTGGGCAGCGTCATCGGCAGGATGATGCGAAAGAAGCGCTCGATGGGCCCCAGCCCCAGGGTGGCGGCGGCCTCGATCTCCTTGCTGCCCATGTTGACGAAGGCGGAGGTGAGGGGCTGCACCACGAAGGGGAGCGAGTAGATGACGGAGGCGATGAGCAGGCCGAGGAAGCTGAAGGCGAGCGGGGTCCCGAAGGTCTGCCGCCACCAGGCGCCGATGCCGTATTCGGGGGAGAACGCGATCAGCAGGTAGAAGCCGAGCACGGTCGGCGGCAGCACCAGGGGGAGCGCCACCAGGGCCTCCACCACGGGGCGCAGTCGGTGCTGGCTGCGAGACAGCCACCAGGCGAGCGGCGGCGACAGCAGCAGCAGGATGCCGGTGGTGCCGGCGGCCAGCTTCAGGGTGAGCCAGATCGCCAGCAGATCCCCCTCACTCATCGCCCACCTCCCGGATACCGACTGACAGGCATAGGAGGCCTCTCAGCACACGGGCATCACTGCGGCAGGACATAACCCGCGGCCTTGATCTGCGCCTGCCCAGGCCCCTTGAGCCAGGCCACCAGGGCGTCCACCGCCTCCCCTTTCTTCAGGACCAGGCCCTGCTGCTCGATGGCTGGATGGAACTGGCTCGGCACCACCCAGGCTTCGCCTGTCTTGCCCGCCTCCACCAGGTTGGCCCAGGCGACGAAGCCGAGCTTCGCATTGCCGGTGTCGACGAACTGCCAGGTCTGGCCGATGTTGGTGCCGGTCAGCAGGCGGTACTGCCTGGGATCGATCTTGAGGTGTTCCAGGGTCGCCATGGCGGCGGCGCCATAGGGGGCAGTCTTGGGGTTCGCGATGGCCAGCTCCCCCTGCCAGTGGCGCAGGCTTGCCTCGTCGGGGGCCGGTCCTCCCTTCTGCCACAGGCCCAGCTGGCCGATGGCGTAGGTGAAGCGCTCGCTCCCCTTGCCTTCGGCTTCCAGTTTCTGAGGGGTCGCCACGTCGGCGGAGAGGAAAAGATCGAAGGGGGCACCGTGGCTGATCTGGGTATAGAGCACGCCGGTGGCTGCCGAGCTGATGACGACGCCGTGGCCGGTCTTGGCGGTGAACGCCTTGCCGATGCGCTCCATGGTGCCCTTGAAGTTGGCCGCCACGGCCACCTTGACCTCGTCGGCCTGCACGGCGGTGGCGCAAGCACTCAGCAACACCACGGATAACAGCTTCTTCATTCCCTTACTCCTGTTGAAACCTGTGCCGGTTTGCAGCCCTGCCGCGGGGGGCCCGGCGGATTCACACCCCTTGTTGCCAGCGGGCGGCGGCGGCGTCGTCGCTCGCTTTGGCCTCGACCCAGCGTTGTACCCCGTCGGCGGTCAGCTCTTTTTTCCAGAACGGCGCCCGGGTCTTCAAAAAATCCATGATGAAGTGGCAGGCCTCGAAGGCCGCCTCGCGGTGGGCGCTGCTCACCGCCACCAGCACGATCTGATCCCCGAGCAGCAGCTCGCCGATACGGTGGATCAGGGTGCACTCCTGCAGCGGCCAGCGCGCTCGCGCCTCCTGCACGATGGCGGCCAGCGCCTTCTCGGTCATGCCGGGGTAGTGCTCGAGGGCCAGCCCCTTCACGTGCTCCCCCTGATTGAAGTCCCGCACCTTGCCCACGAAGGTGACGATGGCGCCGCTGTCGGGGCGGGTGGCGAGACGCCCGTACTCCTCGGCCAGCGAGAAGTCATCCCGCTGCACCAGGATGCGATCGGTCATGATTGCCTCGCTCATCATTAGCCTCCGGTCGTCACTGGAAGGAGCGGGAAGAAGGCCACTTCGTCGCCGCCGCACAACTCAGTGGTGCGATCCACGGTCATTATCTCGCTCATGGTCAGCCTCCGGTCGTCACTGGAAGGAACGGGAAGAAGGCCACTTCGTCGCCACCGCACAACTCAGTGGTGCGATCCACGGTCATTATCTCGCTCATGGTCAGCCTCCGGTCACCGGCGGGAAGAAGGCCACCTCGTCCCCGTCTTTGAGGGGGGTGTCGAGGGGCACCAGGGTCTGGTTCACCGCCACCAGCAGCTTGCCCGCTTCCAGCGCCAGCGCCCACTTGTCACCCCGCTCGCTCAAGGCGGCGCGAAGGGCATCGGCACTGGCATACTCGCAGCACAGGCTGAGCTCGTCGCAGCCGACCAGCTCCCTGACTTGCGCAAAAAACAGTACCTTGATCATGCGTTCTCTCCTGCATTTGCATCCAGCTGGAAATGACCGGACTTGCCGCCCTTCTTCTCCACCAGCCGGACCTGCTCGATCACCATGTCCTTTTGCACCGCCTTGCACATGTCGTAGATGGTCAGCGCCGCCACCGACGCCGCGGTCAGCGCCTCCATCTCCACCCCCGTCTTGCCGGAGAGCTTGCACAGGGTGCGAATGTGGATCCTATTGTGCTCGGGCTGGGCCTGGATCTCTACCTCCACCCGGGTCAGGGCCAGGGGGTGGCAGAGGGGGATGAGATCGGCGGTCTTCTTGGCCGCCATGATGCCGGCGATGCGGGCGGTGGCGAAGACATCGCCCTTGTGGTGCCGGCCACTCAGGATGAGCGCCAGGGTGTCGGGCGCCATGCGCACGAAGGCCTCGGCGCGGGCCTCCCGTTCGCTCACCTGCTTGTCGGTGACATCCACCATGTGGGCCTCACCGCTCTGGTTGAGATGAGTCAGGTTGGGTTGAGTCTGCCTGGGATCGGTCGGGTTCATGGCAGCCCCTCACAGATGGGCGACGAAGTTGCACGGCCTGGTGCGGGCGTCGAGCTGATCCCGGATCAGCTGCTCCCACCCGAGGCGGCAGGCGCCGGTGGAGCCGGGCAGGCAGCAGATCAGGGTGCGATTGGCGAGCCCCGCCAGCGCGCGGCTCTGCATGGCCGAGCCCTTGATCTCGGCAAACGAGAGCTGGCGGAACATCTCGCCAAAACCCTGCACGGTGCGCTCGAACAGCACGCCGACCGCCTCGGGCACCCGGTTCTGCTCGTTGAAGCCGGTGCCACCGTTGATGAGCACCACCTGTACCCCTTCATCGGCGATCCAGTCGCTCACCTGGGCCCGGATGCGAAACAGGTTGTCGGGGCAGAGTGCCCGGTCGGCCAGCACATGGCCGCTCTCGGTCAGGGCGGACACCAGGTAGTCCCCCGAGCTGTCGTCGGCGGCGCTGCGGCTGTCGGAGACCGTCAGTACGGCGATCTTGAGAGGGATGAATTCGCTGTGTTTGGGGGCCATGGGGCAATTCCTGTCAATCATTGACCACGAGAGGATGGGATGAAGGCGCCGCCTGGCCTGGTCGAGGATGCAGGACGACACGCTACCGGGCGGGATTCTATCAAAAGTTGTCTGGCAGAGGGGGTGAAAATCACAGGCCACCGGATCGGCGGGATCCGGTGGCCTGGGTATCAGAAGCCTGGCACGCCTTTCATGTCAGGCAGTTGGTGCGCAATCCCCTTGTGGCAGTCGATGCAGGTGCTCTGACCGCTTGCCAGGTTGGTGGAGTGCATCTGGGCCGCTCGCCGCCCTTGCAGGGAGAAGTCCATGTACTCGAAGTTGTGACAGTTGCGGCACTCGCGCGAATCCGTGTCCTTCATCCGCTTCCACTCCCGCTCCGCCATCTCGCGGCGGTGGGATTCAAACTTCTCGCGAGTGTCCACCTTGCCGGTGATCATGCCCCACAGCTCCTTGGAGGCCTGCACCTTGCGGATGATCTTGTAGGTCCACTCGTGGGGCACGTGGCAATCCGGGCAGCTGGCCCGCACGCCGGAGCGGTTGGCATAGTGGATGGTGTCGCGGTACTCCACGAACACGTTGTCCTTCATCTCGTGACAACCGGTGCAGAAGGCCTCGGTGTTGGACGCCTCCATGGCAGTGTTGAAGCCGCCCCAGAAGATGACGCCGCCGAAGAAGCCCATCAGCAGGATGACCCAGAGGGCCGCCTTCGACGGTGACTTGAAGGTGGTCCACAGACGCTGGACAAAGCCGGGTAATTTCATCTATGGCTCCTCAGTTCAGTGCTTCGTTCACTGGTGTGTTGAAGGTGGTCCAGACACTGGGGACAAGGCTGAGTGATGTCATCGGTAAACTCCTTAGTTCAGTGCTTCGACCGGTTTGAAGGTGTTCTCCACCAGCGGCTTGGCGTCCGCTTGCGGCACGTGGCACTGCAGGCAGAAGTAGCGGCGGGGAGAGACTTCACCCAGGGTCTGACCATCGCGGGTCTCGAAGTGAGTGGGGCTTATCTTGGGCGCCTTCATCTTGCTGGCGTTCTTGAAGCTGTGGCAGGCCAGGCACTTGTTGACCTTGTTGTCCACCTCGTAGTTGCGGGTATCGTGGGGGATCAGCGGGGGCTGATGCATGTACTGGCGATCATAGATGTCGCCGTCCTTGCGGTAGTTCTTGAGTGGGGCCGCGTCGGCCTCGGTCACCAGATCCGTGCTCCCCCGCTCCGACTTGATCCCCCCCGTGCTGTTGGTGATCTCGGGGACGGCCGCCATCAAGGAACCCGCCATCAGGCAGGCCAGCATTGCTCCAATCAGCTTCTTCATTATTTGTTCTCCGACGTTTTCTCTGCCTTGACGGCAAAACCTGTAGTGATTTCGAAAACTTGCTCCGCGCAGACATCGATGCAACGGCCGCAGTTGGTGCACTCCTGAGCCGCAATCAAGGGCCCGTGACCTCGTTTGGCCCCGTGAACCGGGCCGCGCAGTATGGGACGCTCCGGGCAGACCGCATAACAATCCATGCAGTTGCTGCACCGCTCGCGCCCATTGGCTGCAATCTTGACGAACCCCACCCGGTTGACCAGGGCATAGAAGGCCCCCACCGGACAGAGATGACCACACCAGCCCCGCTCCACCACGAAGAGGTCGAACAGGAACAGGGCCGCCAGCAGACCCCAACCCGCCCCCATGCCAAACAGCAGGCCGCGCAGGCTGAGCGACACCGGGTTGACCAGCTCCCACACCAGCACGCCTGTGATGGCCGGGGCCACCAGCACCATGGCCAGCAGCCAGTAGCGGGTGTGGCGGTTGAACTGGCCGTTGCCCTTGAGACCGAGCCGGGCCCGAGCCCAGGCGGCGGCATCCGTGACCAGGTTGACCGGGCAGACCCAGGAGCAGAACACCCGCCCCCCCACCAGCCAGTAACCCGCGAGTACCAGCTCGGCCCCGAGCCACAGGGTGGGGATGGGCCAATGGCCCGCCGCCACCGACTGCAGCAGGGTCAGGGGATCCGTGAGGGGCACCGTCTCCAGCAACTGCGAGCTGGAGAGGTTGCCCTTGAGGATCCAGATGCCCGCCAGCGGTCCCAGCAGAAAGAGCGAGAGCACGCCGAACTGGCAGAGCCGGCGCAGCAGCAGGAAGCGATGCGACCGCCACCAGCCCAGCCGTGCCCGGGCTTCGGCCCCTGGATAACGACTCATAGCCCCTCCGGTTTGCGGGTCGGCAGGGTCAGGCGATCACCGATGAGGGACTTGCCCGCCTTGGCCTTCTCTTCCCAGCCGAGCCGGTAGTGATGGCCCAGCTCCCCCTTGGCGAGCCCGCGAGGCACCACCTTGATGGCCGCCTCCTCCAGCACACAGGCGTGCTCGCACTTGCCGCAGCCGGTGCAGGCCTCGCTGTGCACCGTGGGCAGGAACATGGCGTGCTTGCCGGTGCGCGGGTTGCGTACCAGTTCGAGCGAGATCGCCTTGTCGATGAGCGGGCAGACCCGGTAGCAGACGTCACAGCGCAGCCCCAGGTAGTTGAGGCAGGTCTCGTGGTCGATGAGCACCGCCACCCCCATCCGCGCCTGATCGATGTCCGTCATCCCCTGATCCAGGGCTCCGCTCGGGCAGGCTGCTACGCAGGGGATGTCGTCACACATCTCGCAGGGGACGCTGCGCGCCTCGAAGTAGGGGGTACCCGTGGTCACCGGGGTCAGCAACCGGGCAAGCTTGAGGGTGTCGTAGGGGCAGGCCTCCACGCAGAGCCCGCAGCGCACGCAGGCGCCGAGGAAATCCGCTTCGTCGAGGGCCGCCGGCGGGCGCAGCGCCTGGGCGGGCACCGCCTGGGCCTGCTGGCGCGCCACCGTGCCCAGACCCGCTCCGAGGAGGCCCACGCTGCAGGCCCCCTTGGCGAGGTCGGCCAGGAACTGGCGACGGCTGCGACTCATCCCCCCAGCCCCGCCTTAGGCCTTCATGACCTTGACGGCGCACTTCTTGTAATCCGTCTCCTTGGAGAGCGGATCCGTCGCGTCCAGGGTCAGCTTGTTGACCAGCTGGCTCGCGTCGAAGAAGGGCATGAACACCAGCCCCTTGGGCGGACGGTTGCGACCGCGGGTCTCGACCCGGGTCTTCACCTCGCCACGGCGGGAGGCGACGATCACCTCTTCGCCACGGCGCACGCCACGGGCCTTGGCATCTTCCGGGTGCATGAAGAGCACCGCATCCGGGAAGGCGCGATAGAGCTCGGGCACCCGGCGAGTCATGGTGCCGGTGTGCCAATGTTCCAGCACGCGGCCGGTGGAGAGCCAGAGATCATACTCCTTGTCCGGCGACTCGGCGGCAGGCTCGTAGGGCAGCGCGAAGATCACCGCCTTGCCGTCGGGCTTGCCGTAGAAACGCACCCCCTCGCCCGCCTTCACGTAAGGGTCGAACCCTTCGCGATAGCGCCACAGGGTCTCCTTGCCGTCCACCACGGGCCAGCGCAGGCCGCGGGCCTCGTGATACTGATCGAAGGGTGCCAGATCGTGGCCGTGGCCGCGACCGAAGGTGGCGTACTCCTCGAACAGCCCCTTCTGGACGTAGAAGCCGAAGTGCTCGGCCTCGTCGTTGAGCGCCCCCTTGCTCTGCGCTTTCGGGAACTGGTCGACCTGGCCGTTGGCGTAGAGCACCTCGAACAGGGTCTTGCCCTTCACTTCCGGCATCTTGGCAATCAACTCAGCCGGCCACACCTCTTCCACGGTGAAGCGCTTGGAGAACTCCATCAGCTGCCACAGGTCGGACTTGGCTCCTTCCGGTGCCTTGACCTGCTGGTGCCAGAACTGGGTGCGGCGCTCGGCGTTGCCGTAAGCCCCCTCTTTTTCCACCCACATGGCGGTGGGCAGGATGAGGTCGGCCGCCTGGGCAGTGACGGTCGGGTAAGGGTCGGACACCACGATGAAGTTGGCCGGGTTGCGATAGCCGGGCAGCCCCTCCTCGTTCATGTTCGGGCCGGCCTGCATGTTGTTGTTGCACATCACCCAGTAGGCGTTGAGCTTGCCGTCTTTGAGCATGCGGTTCTGCAGCACGGCGTGGTAGCCCACCTGCTCGGGGATGGTGCCTTCCGGCAGCTTCCAGATCTTCTCGGCGATGGCGCGGTGTTTGGGATCCGTCACCACCATGTCGGCGGGCAGGCGGTGGGCGAAGGTGCCCACCTCACGGGCGGTGCCGCAGGCGGAGGGCTGGCCGGTCAGGGAGAAGGGACCGGAGCCCGGCTGGGAGATCTTGCCGGTCAGCAGGTGGATGTTGTAGCAGAGGTTGTTCGCCCAGACGCCGCGGGTGTGCTGGTTGAACCCCATGGTCCAGTAGGAGACCACCTTCTTGCTCGGGTCGGCATAGAGCTGGGCCAGCTTCTCGAGCTTGTCCTTGGGCACGCCGGAGAGCTTGGAGACGGACTCCAGATCGTAATCCGCCACGAATTTCGCGAAGTCGTCGAAGCTCATGGGGGTGGAGTCGCCGTTGTCCGGGTTCTTGGCCTTCTGCTGCAGCGGGTTGGTGGGACGCAGGCCGTAGCCGATGTCCGTGGTCCCCTTGCGGAACTGGGTATGCTTGTTGACGAACTCCCAGTTCACCTTGTCGTTCTGGATAATGTAGTTGGCGATGTAGTTGAGGATCGCGAGATCGGTCTGCGGGGTGAACACCATGCCGTTGTCCGCCAGCTCGAAGCTGCGGTGCTCGAAGGTGGAGAGCACGTGCACCTGCACATCTTGGTGGGACAAACGGCGATCGGAGATGCGTGACCAGAGGATGGGGTGCATCTCGGCCATGTTGGAGCCCCAGAGCACGAAGGCGTCGGCCTGCTCGATGTCGTCGTAGCAGCCCATAGGTTCGTCCATGCCGAAGGTGCGCATGAAGCCGACCACGGCGGAGGCCATGCAGTGACGGGCGTTGGGGTCCAGGTTGTTGGAGCGCAGGCCCGCCTTCATCAGCTTGGCGGCGGCATAGCCTTCCCAGACGGTCCACTGGCCGGAGCCGAACATGCCGACGGCGGTCGGGCCCTTCTCTTTCAGGGTCGCCTTGAACTTCTCGGCCATGATGTCGAAGGCCTGATCCCAGCTGATGGGGGCGAAGTCGCCGTTCTTGTCAAACTTGCCGTTGGTCATGCGCAGCATGGGCTGGGTCAGGCGATCCTCGCCATACATGATCTTGGACAGAAAGTAGCCCTTGATGCAGTTGAGGCCGCGGTTCACCGGCGCATCGGGATCGCCCTGGGTCGCGACGACACGGCCTCCCTGGGAGCCCACCAGCACGGAGCAGCCGGTCCCGCAGAAGCGGCACGGTGCCTTGTCCCAGGTGATGGCTGTCTTGTCAGTACTGGTGATCAGGTTCGCCGCCAGGGTGGGGGCACTGACACCGGCCACGGCAGCGGCTGCCGCCACCGCATTGGCCTTCATAAAGTCGCGTCGACTCAGCTTCATGACATATCCTCGCATTGCTTAATCACATCAATGACAGCCATTGTGACGAGCCGCGCTGGCTCAGCTCCATGGCGCTTTTATTGCTTTCATCGGCCTCGTGAACCTTGCAGCCCCGGCCTCCTGGCTCTCTATTCCCTGCCCTCGGCGTCGGCTTCATCGAACTGGTGGTAGATGAGGGAGGCAGAGAGCACCCCCTGCATCCCATTGATGGCATCGATGGCCGCCATGATGGGACGCTGGCTCGGCCCCTCCAGGGTGACCACCAGCTTGCCCTCCTCGCTGACGGCGTGGATCTCGGCCCCCTCCAGGGTCGCGATCTCCTCGGCAAGCTGGTGACGCCGGGAGGGCTGGGCCAGCACCACCAGGCTGGATACGTGGAACTCTTCTCGCTTCATCTCGCTGCTTTCCAACTGGCTCGTCTCTTGTGTCATCTCGGTCCCCCGTCGTGAGGGAGACCCATCCTGATACTGCCGACCGGGCAATCCGCCACGCAGGCACCGCAGCCGTTGCACGACTCGGTATGGACGCTGGGGGTCGGCACTCGCCCCAGCTGGGGGGAAAAACGGATGGCCTGCTGCTCGCAGCTGTCCTGGCAACGCTGGCAGAAGACCTGGGCACTGGCCAGGCAACCGGCCTCGATATGAGCCACATACTCCCAGGGTGTCTGGGTCGTCGGTCGGAACACCGGCGCCTGGCAGACGTCGACGCACTCGGCGCAGAAGGTGCATTCGCCACGCAGAAAGTCGACCGTGGGAAAGCCGCCGTCCCCCTTCACCAGGATCTGCTCCGGACAAGCGGCCAGACAGTCGCCGCAGCGGGTGCAGTCGGCCACGAACTCGTCCCAGGAGACGGACCAGGGCAGTTGTACCCCGGGCTTGGGAGTACTCAGGCGTCCTCGAAACAGGCCGCGGCGTGACAGATTGATCCCATCGGCCATATCGACTCCTCTTCACAGGGGGAGACCCCCTGCGCGGATCCCGTGACTGGCATTTTTAATACCAATTATAAGCGTGGGTGTATATTGCGACTCTCACAAGTCCAGTGATATACCACCTGGGGGATAAACAGGGGGGATTCTTGCGCTGGATCAAACCCTTGGCGCAATTAGGCAAGACAGGGGCAAGGCAAATTACCCCTATGTGAGGATTGCTAATTAATCGCTGGCCATTTGGGCCTGGCGATCGGGGTCAGCCGCCGATGGAGGCCAGGTGGGGGGTCATGCCCGCATTGCCGTCGTGCAGGCGGTGGGTGGCGGCCTTGCCGGTCAGCGCCTGGCGGATCCGCCACTGCAGCGCCTCCTGCTGGTCGTCGGCCGTCAGCAGATCCCGCAACTCCACCCCGTTGTCACCAAAGAGACACAGGTGCAGCTTGCCCACGGAGGAGACCCGCAGCCGGTTGCAGCCGGCGCAGAAGTCCTTGCTGTAGGGCATGATGAGCCCCACTCCCCCCATTGACTCAGGATGCATAAACACCTGGGCGGGGCCGTCGTCCGGGCCGCGCAGCTGCTGTACCCAGCCCGTCTCCAGCAAGCGCTGCTTGATGAGATCCCCGCTGGTGTGGCGGTCGCGAAACAGGGTGTCCATCTCGCCGGTCTGCATCAGCTCGATGAATCGCAGCTCGATGGGTTTGTCCCGGATCCAGGCCAGGAAGGCATCCAGCTGGTGGTCGTTGAGCCCCTTGAGCAAGACCGCATTGATCTTGACCGACTTGAAGCCGACGGCCAGGGCAGCGTCTATGCCCGCCATCACCTCCGCCAGCTTGTTCTCGCCGGTGATCTGGTGAAACTGGCGGGGATCCAGGCTGTCGACGCTGACGTTGAGGGCGGTCAGCCCCGCATCGAACCACTCCCGGGCCCGCTCCTTCAGGCGGTAGCCGTTGGTGGTCATGGCCACCTTCTCGATGCCGGGCGTACTGGCGACCGTCTCTATGATGGCGGTGAAGTCGCGGCGCAGGGAGGGCTCGCCACCGGTCAGACGCACCTTGCGCGTCCCCATGGCGGCAAAGCCGGAGACGACGCGGCGGATCTCCTCCAGGGAGAGAAAGGACTTGCGCGCCTCCGAGGGGCGATAGCCGTCCGGCAGGCAGTAGGTACAACGAAAATTGCACACGTCGGTGACCGACAGGCGCAAATAGTAAAAGCGACGGGAAAAACCATCTTCAAGTGGCAACATAAACACCTTTCCAAATACGGGAGGCCAGGGCATTTCTTTCCTGACCCTTTCAGCTCGAACATCGGCTGACGGCGATCTCCCCCTATCTCAATGACTTAGGCAAAACCGCTCGGAGTTCATCTAGTTTTTCGATGCTAGCACAACTTGGAGTACACTCCCATGCTACTTTGTGGGGTCTTCATCGGTGTAAGGGGAGCCAGTCGGCATGGGAAAATGGTTCAGAGTGCAGTCGGTCAGCAGCGCCATCGGTCGCGCCATGGTGCTGATCCTGTTCATGGCCAGCCTGATCGCCCTGGTGGCCATGGTCACCCTCTTCTATTCGGTGCCGGACGCCAAAGCCATCAACCTGTCGGGCTCATTGCGCATGCAGGCCTACCGGATGGCCTATGAAATCGAGAAGGATCAGGTCGTGCTCGGCCGGCTCGCCCAGTTCGAGCAGACCCTCAATGCCCCCGAGCTGCAGGAGACCCAGCGCTGGATCACGCCCGCCTCCCTGCGCCGCACCTACGGCGAGGTGCTGCTGCAATGGCAGAGGATGCGCGAGCACATCGAGAACGCCACCCCCAGCCGCTACACCGACAACACGGAGCAGTTCGTCGCCGCCATCGACGACTTCGTCAACCAGATGCAGTACCACGTGGAGTTCAAGGTGCGCATGCTGGCCCTGGCCGAGGGACTCGGCCTGCTCGCCATCATCACCATCGCCTGGTGCACGGTGCGCTTCACGCGCCAGCAGGTGGTGGCACCGCTCAATCAGCTGGTCTATTGCGCCCGCCAGATCCAGCGCCAGGAGTTCGATCTGACCCTGCCCCCCCACTGTGAAAACGAACTGGGGGAGCTGTCGGGGGCGTTTGCCACCATGGCCGCGGAACTCGGCAAGCTCTACCGGGAGCTGGAGAGCAAGGTGGAGGAGAAGACCGCCAAGCTGCAACAGGCCAACGACACCCTCTCCTTCCTCTATTCCACCGCCCAGAAACTGCACGCGGCGCCGCTCAGCCGCCGCACCCTGCAAAAACTGCTGGAGCGGGCTGCCGCCCACCAGCACATCGACTACATCCGGCTGACCCGCTTCGAGCACAATGCCATGCCGGTCTACATCACGGGGCGCAAGGGGTGGCCCGGCGATCTCGAGGCCGTGGTGAGCTTCTACCTGCAGATGGACGAGGAGGAGTACGGCCGGCTCGACATGATAAGCGACCATCCCGTCGACGAGCGGCTGATGAAGAACTTCTCCATGCTGCTGGCCCAGGTGCTGCACAAGGATCAGACCCTGCTGCAACACCAGCGCCTGCTGCTGATGGAAGAGCGGGCCGTCATCGCCAGGGAGCTGCACGACTCCCTTGCCCAGGCGCTCTCCTACCTGAAGATCCAGTCCACCCTGCTCAAGCGCTCCTTTGCCAAGGGGGATACCGTCAAAGCCGAAGCGGCCATGCAGCAGATCGACGAGGGGCTCGGCAACGCCTACACCCAGTTGCGCGAACTGCTCGGCACCTTCCGCCTGAGCATCGGCGACGCCAACCTGGGTGAAGCCATCGGCGTCATGCTGGAACAGCTCAAGCCCCAGACCCGGGCCGAGATCGGGCTCCAGTACGGACTGACGGATACCGATCTCGAGGCGGGACAGCACATTCACATCCTGCAGCTGATCCGTGAGGCAGTGCTCAATGCCATCAAGCATGCCAATGCCCGGCGCATTGACGTTAGCTGTGAGACCCTGGCTGATGGTAACATCCAGGTTCAGATTGCAGACGACGGTGTCGGAATAAGGGGCGCAAACTCGGCGGTCAATCACTACGGTCTCAGCATCATGAATGAACGCGCCAGCAAATTGCACGGCCAGCTGACCATCAGTGAGCCGCCTTCCGGGGGCACCCGCGTACACCTGACCTTTCCCACCAGCCTAACAAGAGATGCCTGATGGACGAGATGAAATACAGTGTTCTGGTCGTAGATGATCACCCCCTGATGCGCAAGGGAATTGTGCAACTGCTGGAATTGGAAGATAACATCGACGTGGTCGGCGAGGCGTCCAACGGCACCGATGCCGTGGCCATGGCCAAGGAGTCCGAACCGGACCTCATCCTGCTCGATCTCAACATGAAGGGCCTGTCGGGACTCGATACCCTGAAGGCCCTGCGGGCCGAGGAGATCACCTCTCGCGTGGTGATCCTGACCGTCTCCGATGCCCGCCAGGACGTGGTGGCCCTGCTCAAGGCTGGCGCCGACGGCTATCTGCTCAAGGACACCGAGCCCGACATGCTGCTGGCCCAGCTGGCGGATGTCATGACCGGCAAGCAGATCCTGAGTGAGCCGCTGCGCCCCTACCTCGAGAACATCTACGAGCTGGATCACCTGCAACAAAAGCTGGAGAGCCTGACCCGTCGCGAGATGCAGATCATGCGCGAAATTGCCAAGGGGCTCTCCAACAAGCAGGTGGCCTCCGTGCTCCACATCTCGGAAGGCACCGTCAAGGTACACGTCAAGAGCCTGCTCAAGAAGCTGGAAGCCCAGAGCCGCGTGGAGGCGGCGGTCATGTACCTGGAGCAGCGCAACTAATTCTCCGTCCCGAGCCAGCAAGGCAGCCCAGTGCGAACCTTGCTGGTGCCCTCTTCTCTCAACCCCGGCAGCGCAACTTCGCCACATCTTATTGAGAAAATGAATTATTATCTTCTGGGCATGGCACAGCGCACTGAGGAGAGACCCCATGACTTCCGGACAGATTGAACAGGTACAGCGGGCCTGGGGCAAGGTGACCGCCCTGAGCAACACCTATGTTCAGGAGGTATATGAGGAGTTGTTCCGGCTGTCGCCGGAATTGCAGGCCCTCTTCCCCCAGCACCCCGATCTGCCCGTCACCAAGGTCTCCGACACTCTGAATACCGTCATCACCAGCCTGGATCAGCTGGATGCCCTGGGCTTCATCATCCGGGATCTCGGCAGACGGCATCAGAAATTCAACGTGCAACCACACCAGTTCGCCCTCCTGAAGCAGGCGCTGACCCTGGTGCTGGCGCGCCGCCTGGGAAGCAACTTCACTCCTGAGCTGGCCGACGCCTGGTCACAGATGTATGACGAGATCGCCGCCCTGATGCAGGAAGGCTTGAGCCAGCACTCCGAATCCATCGCCTGATCCAGGCCAGTGTTCATCGACCGCGCAAGGTATCTGGACGGGTCTTTAAACAGGCATTTTGCGTGATCGCTATTTGCAATATGCGAAAACTGCCTCATTCTGCAGACGGGCCATGTTCGAGCCCCTGCAACCTCACCTGAATCCCGCTCATGCCATTCTCGCCATCCTCGTCAGAGGATATTTCAATAGATTGATTTTAAATGGATATTTTCTAACGCCTTCCTCATTCTCTCCGCATTGCCCGCCAGCCCCCCTCCTCTGGCACGGTCACTGCATTGTCATATTCAGACGCAACTTATCGGAGGATGGAACATGAAACTTCAACAACTGGCACTGTTCCCCTTGCCTTCTCACATACTGCCAGGCGGAAAACTGCCCCTGCGGTTGTTCGAGCCACGCCACCTCCAGATGCTCAAGGCGTCCTTCATTGAGGATCGAGGCTTTGGCATCGTCATGGAGGAGGCAACCAGCACGGGCACCTGCGGGCGGATCCTGCCGGTCGGTACTCGGGTCAAGGTGACGGACTTCTATACCCTCAACGATGGCCTGCTCGGAGTGACCGTGCTCGGTCTGGAACGTTTTTGCATCCATGAGATGGAAACCGATGACTCTGGCTTGCGCCACGCCCAGGTCGAAATGCTGCCCAACTGGCCGAGCACCCACTCCGACTTCAGCGACAAGCAGCTGGTGAGCAGATTGAGGGAGGTATTTGAACAGTATCCGGAACTGGATGAACTTTACCCGGACAAGCAGTTCGACGACGCGGCCTGGCTCTGCCAGCGCTGGCTCGAGATCCTGCCCATGCCGATCTATGAAAAACAGATGTTGATTGCCAAACAGAACAGTGAAGCGGCGCGCCAGTTTCTGCGCCGGCTGATCGCACAGTGAGTCAGAGAGTGAGTCAAATTGCGATTTGCAAAACGCGAATATCCTGACCGAAAATTCTTACAATGAGAAGGGTGAACTCGCAATTTGCAATCGCCGGTGGCGATAAACAACACATAACTCCGCTACCAGCCGCAAATAACAGGTTATGAAAAGTTGGCACGACTTTTTCATGTAAGACCGTACAACCCGATTTATCCCGTGCTCTCTTCAGTATTTGCTGAAGAATTGGTCAACCACCAGGTTGACCATTTTTTTTGCCCAGAATCGGCTCAACGGTTCCTGCAATGGCGGAGCAGGCAACTGCGCAATCGCGCGAGGCTGATTGGTTTGGCCAGAAAATCGTCCATGCCCTGGGCCAGACAGCGGGCCCTGTCCTCCATCATCGCATTGGCCGTCAGGGCGACTATGGGCACCTCGCACCCCATGTCGCGCAGGCGGCGCGTCGCCTCCAGCCCATCCATCTGCGGCATCCTCATGTCCATCAGGATGAGATCCGGTCGCCGCTCGCCGACCCGTGCCAGCGCCTCCAGCCCGTTGCCCGCCAGCCTCACCCTGCACGCCAGTTTTTCCAGCATGAGCGACACCACCAGCTGATTGACCGGGCTGTCCTCCACCACCAGCACATCCAGTGCCGGCATGATCCCGCCCTCGCCGGCGGGATCCGCCACTGGGGCACAGGGGGTGGCCATCCCGGGCAACTCGAACCAGAAGCAGCTGCCCTGCCCCGGCGTACTCTGCACGCGAATGTCACCGCCCATCAACTGCACCAGCCGCCTGCAGATGGCGAGTCCAAGCCCGGAGCCGGAGAAACGGCGGGTGGCCGAGCTGTCGACCTGATAGAAGGGCTCGAACAGCAGCACCTGATCCTCGGGGGAGATGCCGATCCCGGTGTCGCTGACCGACACCCTGAGCCTGTCGTCCTGCCACGCCAGCGCAAGCCGCACGCTGCCGACGGCGGTAAACTTCACCGCATTCCCGAGCAGGTTGCCGATCACCTGGGAGAGGCGCACCGCATCCCCCTGCAGCTGCGCCGGCACCGCCTCGTCCAGGTGCCAGTGCAGCCTGATGCCCTTGGCACCGGCCTGTGCCTGCAGAGGTGCCACCAGCGCCCGGCACAGCTCGGCGGGCTGGAAGGGTTCGCAGTGCAGCGCCAGGGTGTGCGACTCTATCTTCGAGAAGTCGAGCACATCGTCGATGATGGTCTGCAGCAGATGAGCCGAGTGGGTGGCATGGCCGATCAGGGCCTGCTGAGGGGGATCGAGTCGCCCGTGCTGCAGCAGATCCAGCATCCCCAGCACCGCGTTCATGGGGGAGCGGATCTCGTGGGTCATCATGGCCAGGAATTGGGACTTGGCACGGTTGGCCGTCTCGGCATCGTCCCGCGCCCGCGCCAGCTCCTGCTCCCGGCGGATCTGGCTGCCTATGTCCCGCGCCGTGCCCCGATAACCGATGAAGGTGCCTTGGGCATCGTGGCAGGGCTCGGCATTGATCTCCATCCAGCAGGGGCCGCCTGCCAGTTGCACCTGGGCACGGATCCCCCGAACCGGCAGATGACGGGCGATCAGACGCCGGTAGTTGCACCAGGCGGGATCCCGCTTGTCGTGGGCAAAATCGTAGAGGCTGCGCCCGGCCTGACCGGCCAGCACCTCCCCCTGATAACCGGGGGCGGAGACATAGCTGAGCCTGTGCAGGGGATCCGTCTCCCAGAACCAGTCGGAGGCCATGGCGGCGAAACTGCGAAAACGCTGCTCGCTGGCCTGCAGGGCGAGGGTCTTGAGATCCACCTGCTCCTGCAGCCGGGCCCGATAGGCGATGTTCACCAGCGCCTGGGAGATGAGGGGGCGGCAACGCTGCATCGCCGCCTTGCTCTTGAGATCGAAGGTGCCCGCGGCGCCGTGCCGGCAGATGAGCACGCCGGAGAACCCCGGCCCCTGCAGGCCCGTCATCATGACGCTGGCCCAGCCCGCCAGCCCCGCCAGGGGGGCCAGCTCAGGCAACTGGGCCGGATCGTAGATGACCAGGGTGTCGCCATCGATGGCCCGGGAGAAGAGCGGGGTCAGCGACCAGGTGCGGCCGACCTCTTCCGGCTGGGTGCTGAGATGGGTGGTGCCGCACGCGGCCTCCCAGGCGATCACGTCCGCCTGTTCGAATCCGATGAAGGGCTTGAGCGCAAGGATGAGGCTCTCCAGTACCTGCTCGAGGCTCTGGGCCTCGGCCAGGGTCGCCACCCCGCACAGCAGGGCTTGAGACTCCTCGCGGTATCTGGCCTCCCGCTCCCGGCAGCGCATCAGCTCCACCAGCGTGGTTTGCAGCTTGTCGCCCAGGGTTTCCAGTTCGCTATTGCCTATCATCTTGAATCCAGCATGCTGTCAGCTCTCGAGGAAGATTACGCTCGAGACCATGAGGTTGCCATGAGCCAGCTCACCGTGGGGCAATCGCCCCTGCTCGCCGAAGGTAAACGGCGTGATGAAGGGGATGTCCCCCAACCTCTGGCCGAATTGCGCCACCACGTCGCCCAGCCTCTCCCCCAGCGCCAGACGGCAACCGGCACAGAACACCACCAGGGCGCCAAGGGGCTGCACATTGCCCGCCATGCCGTACTCCGGCTCGATGCGCACCGCGTTCAGACTGCGCTGCAACAGCCCCTCCTGACTGCTGTACATGAGTTGCAGGCGCTCCCCCAACCGGGTTTCGGTGAAGAGGCGCAGCCCCTCCCGCGCCGTCACCGCCTCGGGGTGCGAGAGCTTGTAGTAGGGGATCTCGTCGAGCATGCCGACCTGGCGAGCCAGCGGGGAGAGCGTCGTCTCCCTGAGGATGGGGCCCACCGGCCAGGGAGCCGCACGCTCGGTCCAGCGGCCATAGACCCGGGCCGCCGGTTCATGGTCTATGGTCAGCACCTCGCGCCCCTCTAGCCCGGTGATGATGCCCTGACGCTCGGTGGGCACATAGCCTGAGTGAAACTGGAAGGCCAACTGGCAGTCGGGGTAGAGCACCGCCAGCACGCAGCCCTGGCCCCCCTCCCCCTCGTCCCAGCACAGCTGCCATGCGCCGGTGACACCGTCGTCCGCCGCCGACCCGCCGACGACGGGAACGGTCGCGCCAAACTCGGCGTCGATGCCCGCCAGCATGGCCTCCTCCAACCCCGGGCTGGCATGCAGCAAGACCAGCTGGGGCAGCTCGCCGGGGCGTCCGCCGTCGGCGATGGCGCGGCGCAGCAATGCCCGAACATCCGGCTCATCGCCCAGCTGGCCGGCCACGCCGTAGGCGCCTTTGTCATCGTAGAGGGCGGCGACCGCAAGGCTCCAACCCCTTCGGCCATGGTGGCCGGTCTGGGTCAGGATGCCGCCGCAGGAGCTGCAACCGATGAGCCGGGTGTCGGGAAAACGGGCCTTGAGCGCATGACGCAGTACCGCGGCATCGTGTGCTTGGGTAAAATAGACCAGCAACAGCGACGGGAAATGGGGTGATTGAGCGAGCAACCGCTCTGCTATCTGTTGGGCGGCCAGCGGGGTCGTCTCGGCAAGAGAGTGAGCCGTCAGGAAGTTCAACACCGTCTCCTAGAGGTATGGGATGCTGGCATTAAGCAAAAATCATACCCTTATCAAACAATTACCTGGCCACGGAGACTAGAATGGTGCTCACTGGCCTCCCACGGGATCACTGCATGTGGCAGAACAATATCAATGACTTCGACCGGGTCGTCGCCATCGGCGGTGGGCACGGCCTGGGCCGCGTGCTCTCCTCCCTTTCATTTTTGGGGTCCCGGCTGACGGGCATAGTCACCACCACAGACGACGGCGGCTCCACCGGGCGGCTACGCAAGAGCCAGGAGTGCATCGCCTGGGGCGATCTGCGCAACTGCCTCAACCAGCTGGTGACCACCCCCAGCATCGGCAGCCAGCTGTTCGAGCACCGCTTCACCGGCCGCGGCGAGCTGGCGGGCCACAACCTCGGCAACCTGATGCTGCTGGCCCTCGACAACCTCTGTGTCCGCCCCCTGGATGCCATCCGACTCATCAGCGACATGCTGGAAATCGAGCCAAAGCTGCTGCCCATGTCAGAACAGCCCACGGATCTCTGCGCCCACACCCTCTGCGGTGACCAGATCCTGGGGGAAGTCTCCATCGATCAGCTCACCACGCCGCCACGGGCCCTCAGCCTGAATCCGGTCGTGCCGGCCACCCGCGAGGCCGCCCTGGCCCTGAGCCAGGCCGACATGATCATTCTGGGGCCGGGCAGCTTCCTCACCTCCGTCATGCCCCCTCTGCTGCTGCGCGACCTCGCCGAGGCGATCCGCGGCAGCAGTGCCATCGTCGTCTTCATCAGCAATCTGGTGGCCGAGACGGGACCAGCGGGTCAGTTGACACTGCTGGACCAGCATCGCTGGCTGGAAGAGCGGATAGGCAAGGGCCGGATCGATGCCATTCTGGCCCCCGAAAGTCAGGGATGCCCCGAGCTGCAGCCTTGCCTCGTCCAAGCCAACCTGGGTGAGGCCGCCCTGCCCCATCGCCACGATCGCATCAAGCTCAGGCAGGCGCTGGATGGCATCATCCTCAACTGGCACATCGAGCATGACAAGGCGGGCTGAGCCGCCGGGGCTCAGTGAAACTGGGACAGGTGGGAGAAGACCTGGGGCAGGGAGTGCTCCAGCTCGGCCAGCAGTCGGCCAGCCTCCTGGGCATCTTCCCGCCGGCAGGCGAGTTCAAGGGCCATGACCTGCCGATAGCTGGGCTCGGCACCATAGCTGCCACAAGAGGATTTCATGCTGTGGGCGAGGCGGGCCAGTGCGGACCAGTCTCGCCGTTCATAGAGAGGCCTCAGCTGGGCCAGCTGCTCCCCCACCTCTTCGACGAACACCGAGATGACCACGGGCATCATCTCGTGACCTATGTCATCTGCCAGTTGCCGCAGCACCTTCTGATCCAGCCATTCCATCTTCTCTTCCCTATGATGGTATTCAAACAGACCACAATATAGCCGATTGGGACACCCGCTGTCATCCACCCTTCCACCACGCGCCGACCGCAGTGGTTGGGCCATAATGTGAGCGCCATCAAACTCTCGGTACGACACGCTCGCGGGACCAGAGATAAATGTTGTCACAAAATTAACAATGACGTAACAATACACCCCATGAGAATGATGCGGCTCAGCAACACCTCTCTCATCCCTTTTTGCCTGTATGGCTGCTGCGAAGAACCAGGGTAGGATTCTACCCTGGTATTTTTTTATGTTTGGCTCGGCAGTACGGCGTTATTGCCATACTCCAGCTCCCCCAGCCGGAACAGGCAGAACTCCCCTGGCACCATCTTCACCCAGCTCTCATTGCCGGTGAGCGGCCGGGTGGCGACCAGGGTCACCACGTCGTTCGGGGTGGTTTCGCTCTGAAAGTCGATGGCCACGTCCTCATCCAGCAGGCGGGCCTCGCCAAAGGGCGCCCTGCGCGTCAGCCAGTAGAGGTTGTTGCTGCAATAGGTCATCACGAACTCCCCGTCCGACAGCAGCATGTTGAACACCCCGAGCCCTCGCAGCTCGTCGCACAGGGTCGCGAGGTAGCGGAACATGGCGGGGAAATTCGCCGGGCGCTTGGGGTATTTGTGCTCCAGCCTGTCGAGCAGCCAGCAGAAGGCGTGCTCGCTGTCGGTGTCGCCGACCGGACGATGACGCCCGGTCGGCAGCTTCTTGTAACCGGTCAGCTGACCGTTGTGGGCAAAGGTCCAGTAGCGTCCCCACAGCTCGCGGGTGAAGGGGTGGGTGTTCTCCAGCGACACGCAGCCCCGGTTGGCCTGCCGGATGTGGCTGACCACGGCGCGGCTCTTGATCGGCAACGCCTGCACCAGCTTGGCGATGGGGGACTGGGCGCTGGGCTCGGGATCCTTGAAGGTGCGAAAGCCTCGCCCCTCGTAGAAGGTGATCCCCCAGCCATCCTTGTGAGGGCCCGTCTTGCCGCCCCTCAGCATCAGCCCGGTAAAGCTGAAGCAGATGTCGGTCGGCACATTGGCGCTCATGCCGAGCAGTTCGCACATATCCCGTCAACCCCCTGAAATACTTGATTCTTTCTGCTTCAATCGGGGAATCCTCTTAGGCGAGACGCCGCGGCGTCTCGCCATCCCCGTCTGATTAGTTCGCCATCTCTTTCTCGACCAGCTGGATCAGGATGTGGATCACCTTGATGTGCACTTCTTGGATGCGGTCGGCGTAGCCGAAGTGCGGCACCCGGATCTCGACGTCCGCCAGACCCGCCATCTTGCCGCCATCCTTGCCGGTCAGGGCGATCACCTTCATGCCCTTGGCACGGGCCGCCTCGATGGCCTTGAGGATGTTGCCGGAGTTACCGCTGGTGGAGATGCCGAGCAGCACGTCGCCACGGCGGCCAACCGCTTCCACATAGCGGGAGAACACATGGTCATAGCCAAAGTCGTTGGAAACGCAGGAGAGGTGGCTCGGGTCGGAGATGGCGATGCCGGCGTAACCGGGGCGGTTCTCGCGATAACGACCGGTCAGCTCCTCGGCGAAGTGCATGGCGTCGCAGTGAGAGCCGCCGTTGCCACAGGAGAGCACCTTGCCTTCCTCCTTGAAGGAGTCGGCGAGCAGCTTGGCCGCCGCTTCGATGTTCTTCAGATTTTGCTCGTCTGCCAGGAACGCCTGGAGCACGCTGGCAGCTTCGGTCAACTCGTTGCGGATCAGTTCTTGGTACATGGTCTTTGAGATCTCGTCGTCCAACATAGGGTGGCCGCATTGTCGCACAAGCCAGCCCAATCGTCGCCCCCCCGCCCGCCAAGATGCGGCGCACGACCCGTTATGCCGATCACAACGCCAAGGTAACAAGCTTGTAAACAGCTTGATAAGTTTGTGCGTATGAATTACAACAGGGCCACATCCAACAGGTCAGACCTCTGGATCAGTTAACCCCAGTTACCCAACTTCGGCAATTCATGCAAGGAGCGAAAAATGACGACGACCCTCACTCTGCTCGGGGTGATCCTGGTGATTGGCGCCATGGCCTACCACCGGGCGTCCCTGTTCACCGCCACGCTTGCCACGGCCGCCGCCCTGGTCGCCGGCGCCCTCTATGGCCATGTGCCCCTGCTGGTGTGGGTGCTGTTCGCCGTAATCGCCATTCCCCTCAACCTGGTGGAGTTTCGCCGCAACCAGCTGACCAAACCCCTGTTCAAGATCTACAAGTCCATCATGCCGGAGATGTCCCGTACCGAGAAGGAAGCCATCGAGGCGGGGACGACCTGGTGGGAAGCGGATCTGTTCGCCGGCAATCCGGACTGGAAGAAGCTGCACGCCATTCCGGTCAGCACGCTGTCAGCCGAAGAGCAGGCTTTCATGGACGGCCCGGTGGAAGAAGTGTGCCGCATGGTCAACGACTGGGAGGTGACCCACGAGCGGGCCGATCTCTCCCCCGAGGTGTGGCAGTACCTGAAGGACAACAAGTTCTTCGCCATGATCATCAAGAAGAAATACGGCGGCCTGGAGTTCTCCGCCTACGCCCAGTCCTGCGTGCTGCAGAAGCTGTGCGGCGCCAGCGCCGTGCTGGCTTCCACCGTCGGCGTGCCCAACTCCCTGGGCCCGGGGGAACTGCTGCAGCACTACGGCACCGAGGAGCAGAAAGACCACTACCTGCCCCGCCTGGCCATAGGCAAGGAGATACCCTGCTTCGCCCTGACCAGCCCGGAAGCGGGTTCGGACGCCGGCTCCATCCCCGACTTCGGCATCGTCTGCAAGGGCGAGTGGGAAGGGGAGGAGGTGCTCGGCATGCGCCTGACCTGGAACAAGCGCTACATCACCCTCGCCCCCATCGCCACCGTGCTGGGCCTCGCCTTCAAGCTGCGTGACCCGGACCACCTGCTGGGTGAGGAAGAAGAGCTCGGCATCACCTGCGCCCTCATTCCGACCCACATCAAGGGCGTCGAGATCGGCCGCCGCCACTTCCCCCTCAACGTGCCGTTCCAGAACGGCCCGACCCGCGGCAAGGAGGTGTTCGTGCCGCTCGACTTCATCATCGGCGGTCCGGCCATGGCCGGCCAGGGCTGGCGCATGCTGGTGGAGTGCCTCTCGGTCGGTCGCGGCATCACCCTGCCCTCCAACAGCACGGGCGGCGTCAAGATGCTGGCCCTGGCCACCGGTGCCTACAGCCGCATCCGTCGTCAGTTCAAGCTGCCCATCGGCAAGATGGAAGGGATAGAAGAGCCGCTGGCCCGCCTGGGGGGCAACGCCTACATCATGGGCGCCGCCGCCAAGCTGACGGTGACCGGCATCGACCTGGGTGAAAAGCCCTCTGTCATCTCCGCCATCGTCAAGTACCACCTCACCGACCGCGCCCAGAAGTGCATCATCGACGCCATGGACATCCACGGCGGCAAGGCCATCTGCATGGGCCCCAACAACTACCTGGCCCGCGGCTATCAGGGGGCGCCCATCGCGGTCACCGTCGAGGGGGCCAACATCCTGACCCGCAGCATGATCATCTACGGCCAGGGGGCCATCCGCTGCCACCCCTATGTGTTGCCCGAGATGCTGGCCGCCAGCCACCCGGACAAGGAGCAGGCCCTCAAGGACTTCGACAAGGCGGTATTCAGCCACGTGGGCTTCGCCATCAGCAACCTGGTGCGCAGCTTCTGGCTGGGGTTGACCGGCGCCCGCTTCGCCGCCGCCCCTTACAAGGATCAGACCAAGGGCTACTACCAGCAGCTCTCCCGCCTCTCCGCCAACCTGGCGTTCCTCTCCGACATGGCGATGGGCACCCTGGGTGGCGAGCTCAAGCGCAAGGAGCGGGTCTCCGCCCGCCTCGGGGACGTGCTGAGCCAGCTCTACCTCGCCTCCAGCGCCCTCAAGCGCTATCAGGACGAGGGACGCCAGCAGGCCGACCTGCCGCTGCTGCACTGGGCGCTGCAAGATGCCCTGTTCAAGGCACAGGAGGCGATCGACGAGCTGCTGCGCAACTTCCCGAACCGCTGGATTGGGCTGGCCCTGCGCGCCGTCGTGCTGCCGCTGGGTCGCGACCTGAAGCGCCCCTCCGACAAGCTCGACAGCCAGGTGGCCCGTCTGCTGCAGGCGCCGAGCGCGACCCGCAGCCGCCTGGCCGAAGGGCAGTACCTCACCCGCGAGGAGGGCAACCCCTTCGGTCTGCTGGAACAGGCTCTCGACGACGTGTTGGCCGCCGAGCCGCTGTTTGACAAGGTATGCAAGGCCGAAGGCAGCAAGCGTCCCTTCACCCAGCTCGACAAGGTGGCGGAGGCCGGTCTGGCGCTCGGGGTCATCAACCCGACCGAGGCCGAGCTGTTGCGCCGCGCCGAAGAGAGTCGCCTGCGCACCATCAACGTCGATGACTTCGACCCTGTCGATCTGGTGGCCAACAAGGCGCTGTTTGAGGCTTCTGCCTATCACAGGGCAGCCTGATATTGATGCATGTCAACACGCCTCCCTCCGGGAGGCGTTTTTCATGGTGCGCTCTGCCCGATTGAGACCAGAGAAGGGAGATAAACCGGCGGGATCATATTTTGGATATCTAGCCGTTTCTTATCTTGAATGAAGCGGTTAAGGTAAGCACAGGATCACACACAGGATTGCGTAATGGATGATCAAATCCTGATTATTGACGATGACGATCTTCCCACATCAGCAGAGCGCCCCGTCGGCTGGAAGGTGATGATAGTGGACGACGAACCCGAAGTTCACCGCATCACCAAGATCACCCTGAACAAGTTCGAGTTCGACGGCAAACCCATTGATTTCCTGCACGCCTATTCCGCCGCCGAGGCCAAGGCGCTGCTCGCCATCACGCCGGATGTCGCCCTGCTGCTGCTCGACGTCGTCATGGAAGCCGACCACGCCGGTCTCGAGGTGGTCAAGTTCGTCCGCGACGAGCTGCAAAACAAGATGGTTCGCATCGTGCTGCGAACCGGCCAGCCCGGTCAGGCCCCGGAAGATGACGTCGTCACCAACTACGACATCAACGACTACAAGGACAAGACGGAGCTCACCTCCCAGAAGCTGCGCACCCTGCTGCGCGCCAGCCTGCGCTCCTACCGGGACATCCGCACCCTGGAGAGCAATCGCCAGGGACTGGAGAAGGTCATCGAAGCCTCCAAGGGGATCTTCGAGCAGCGCGCCCTGCGCCAGTTCGTCGAGGGGGCGCAGACCCAGCTCAGCGCCCTGCTCAACCTGGAAGAGTCCCAGATCTACGACGTGAAGCACCTTGCCTACGAGGTGCGGGATCAGGTACTGGAGCCCCTGCTCAGCGACGGCCCGGCCCTGCTGCTCTCCGATGCCCCGGCCATACTGCGCCACGCCATGACCAGGGGGGCCAATGTCTACGACGGCAACCAGATGGTGCTCTATTGCCAGAACCCCCGTCACCACCTGCTGTTCCACATCGAGACCACCCGTCCTCTCAGCCAGATGGACACCGGCCTGCTGAGCCTGTTCACCGAGAACATCATAGTGGCGCTGGAGAACATCCGGCTCAACGAGGTGATCGGCGACAACCAGCGCGAGATCATCTACCGCATCGGCGAGCTGGTGGAGAGCCGCTCCAAGGAGTCCGGCCTGCACGTCAAGCGGGTGGCCCTCTACACCGAGCTGTTCTGCCAGTTGCTCGGCATGAATGAGGAGAGGTGTGAACTCATCAAGCGCGCCTCCCCCCTGCACGACATCGGCAAGGTGGGGATCCCGGACGCCATCCTGCACAAGCCGGGCAAGCTCACCCCGGAGGAGTGGGAGATCATGAAGACCCATGCCCAGCTGGGGCAGGACATGCTCTCCGGCAGTGATCTGGCGCTGTTCCAGATAGGTGCCACCATCGCCGGCAACCATCACGAGAAGTGGAACGGCACCGGCTACCCCCGCGGGCTCAAGGGTGATGCCATCCCCCTGGAGGGGCGCATCGTCGCCCTGGCGGACGTGTTCGATGCCCTGGGCTCGGATCGCTGCTACAAACGGGCCTGGCCGCTGGAACAGGTGCTGGCGCTGATCAAGGAGGAGAAGGGTGAGCACTTCGATCCCCAGCTGGTGGATCTGATGCTGGCCAATCTGGAGAAGTTCCTCGACATCCGCGAGCAGTACAAGGACATCTATGTCGGCGCCCACTGATATCTTTGTGTTCCCCGCGCCACCACCTCGCCATCATGAAGAAGCCGCCCATCGGGCGGCTTCTTCGCAATGCACTGGGGCTATTGCTCCGGCAGATTGAGATCCAGCTTGGGCGCCGGGGCGACCTCGGCGTGCTGCGCCTTCTGCGCTGCCATCGTCTTGCGCAGGGTGCGGCGCTTCTGCAGCAGGATGAAGCCGCCCGCCCCCAGCAGGAGCAGCAGCACGCCCCCGCCCCCCAGGGCCCAGGGCAGCCAGACAGGACTCTCACGCTCCTCAAACTTGGCCTTGGCCGGCTTGGCCGCCGAGGTGGCAGAAGCCGCCGAGGGAATGGGGGCCGGTGACGGCATGATGGTGAACGACTTGACCGGCAGCTGCAGCCGCACTTCACGGCCGAGCCGGGTCGTGGCGAACAGGGTGGCCTCCACCTGATACTGGCCCGCCCCCTTGAGGGCGGAGAGATCGACGCCGAGGCGGGGCTCGGTTGCCACCGCATTGAAGGCCATGCTGGCCCCAGTGCTGTGGATGGCCTTGCCCTGGATCACCACTGAGGCCGGATCCAGTTCGTCGACATCGATGAGCAAGGAGAGTCTGGCCCCGGTGTCACCGGAGGGGGGATCCAAGGTGTAGCTCACCGGCAAGGGATAGAGCAGCACCTGCTGTGACTCCGCGCGGGAGAACACCTCGTTGCCCGTGCTGTAGAGGGCGCGATACTTGCCTGCCGGCACGTCCAGCACGGCCTCGGCGGTCAGCACGCCGTCTCCCGGCACCTCGTCAAGCCCCTTGCCATCGTCCAGATAATGGCCGAGCGTCTCCTCGAAGATGGGCTCCCCGCGCTGGGCCGCATCGTTGAATTGCTGCAGCTTCACCGTCATGCCGAGATCCGAGAGGTAGTAGCCGGCCCCCGGCGACGCACCGTCGATCAGCAGCCGGGATTGCAGCTTGACCCGCTCCCCCTGATAGAGGCGGGCCGGCAGCGGCTCGCTTGCGACCCGGATGTCGGAGAGCAGGCGCACCCGGTTGTCGGGGTCCACCTCGCCAATGGCCTGCCAGGGGCCCGGCATGGGGTTGCGCACCGTGATGAGATCCTGATCCTTGAGGGCCAGCCAGCCCACCTCAGGCGGCCTGACCTTGCCCACATAGAGCTTGCTGCCATCGGGCCGCACCAGGATCACCGAGGGGGTACCCGGCTTGCGGGTGATGATGAAGGTGATCTCCTTCACGCCATAATCGATGCGAAAGCGGTTGTCGAGCAGGGGGATGTCGGAGGGTGCGAATACCTCGTTGGCCGAGGCCGAGAGGGAGGCCAGCAGCAACAGGCCGCCCCAGAGCGAACTCATTGCCGCCACAGGCAGGCACCTCCCTTCTTCTGTACCAGGTCCAGCCTAGCCTCGTGGGTCGCCACCACCTCCTCGCTGGCCCGCACCACCCTGAGAGGCGCGCGGTTGCCCTCCAGGCGGCGAATGCCGGTGTCCTGGTTGCTGTCGCTCTCGTTGCTCTCGCTGGCCAGGTTGAGCTTGGTCTGGCCACCCGTCATCAGCAGGTAGACGTCCGCCAGGATCTCCGCATCGAGCAAGGCGCCGTGCAGGGTGCGGTGGGAATTGTCGATGCCGTAGCGATCGCACAGCACATCCAGGTTGTTGCGCTTGCCCGGGAAGAGATCCCGCGCCATCGCCAGGGTATCCGTGATGCCGCAGATATCCGCCGTCTTGAAGTTCAGGCCGAGCTTGCTGAACTCATAGTCCATGAAGCTCACGTCGAAGGGGGCGTTGTGGGCGATGAGCTCGGCACCGCGGATGAACTCGATGAAGTCATCCGCTATCTGGCTGAAGGAGGGCTTGTCAGCCAGGAAGGCATCCGTGATGCCGTGTACCGCGACGGCCTCGGGGTCCACCAGCCGATCCGGCTTGATATAGACGTGGAAGTGGTTGCCGGTCAGTTTGCGGTTGATCACCTCCACGCAGCCGATCTCGACGATGCGGTGCCCGAGGTAGACGGGACCGCCCGCGGTGTTCATGCCGGTGGTTTCGGTATCCAGAATGATCTGGCGGTTCAGTTGGGGTGTGCTCATGATCAAATCCATGTCAAACTTCGGTTTTACTCGCTAGTTTACCCCAAGCCTTTGGCTAAAACAGACTGATCACTCATGTTGAAACACATTGATTTATTCACGGATGGTTCCTGCCTCGGCAACCCGGGGCCCGGCGGCTACGGCGCCGTCATGGTCTACGGCAAGCATCGCAAGGAGATCTCGGCCGGTTTCCGATTGACCACCAACAACCGGATGGAGCTGATGGCTGCCATCATGGGGCTGCGCACCCTGAACGAACCCTGCCGGGTGCGGCTCACCACAGACAGCCAGTATGTGCGCCAGGGCATCACCCAGTGGATCATCGGCTGGAAGAAGAAAGGCTGGATGACCGCCAACCGCCAGCCGGTCAAGAACGTCGATCTCTGGCAGGCGCTGGATGCGGAAGTGGCGCGTCACCAGATCGAATGGCTCTGGGTCAAGGGTCACTCGGGTCACCCGGAGAACGAACGCTGCGACGAGCTGGCACGGGAAGCCGCCAGCGGCAAGCAGCTTGCCGAAGACAGCGGCTACCAGCCCTGAGGCAGGCTAACCCCCCTGCCGCGCCATGCCCGGCGCCGCCATCGGCTCCGGCAGGCGCCAGCGGCGACGCACCGGGATGACGGGGAAGCGCCGCTTGCGGGCGGCAATCACGTAGACGGACGCCAGGGAGCGGCAATAGTCCCGTCCCAGGCTCTCCCGCCACCAGCCTATCCGGCTCTGCCTGCCCATGAAGGAGAAGCCGAACCGTTCGTCAAACATCACCTCGCACCCGAGCAGTTGCAGCCAGTCGGTCACCCGCGCGGGGGTGAACATGCGGGCGGACCAGGGCAGATGGCGCCGCATGAAAGGCAGGTAGTGGCCAATCCCCACCAGACTGAGGGGGTTGTAACCGCTGACGATGAGCCAGCCATCGTCGGTCAGCACCCGCTCGGCTTCGCGCAGCACCTGATGGGGATCTGGCGAGAAGTCGAGGCAGTGGGCGAGCAGACAGGCATCCACGCTGCCGGAGCGCACCGGCAGGGCAAGGGGATCACCCAGGATGTCCAGCAGCCGCCCGCCAGGGGCGACCCCGATCTGGTGACGAATGGTGGAACAACCGCAGGAGAGCTCGGCGCTCAGGGCGCCAATTTTCAGCAGGTGATAGCCAAACAGATGGGGGCACCAGTTGTCGAGCCTCTCCTGAAGCTCGGCAGCCACCCAGTCCCCCATGGGCAGTGCCGACCAGCTGGTCGGGATCGCGATCTGTTGTTCGGTACGTGCCAGCTGCATAATGGAACCAATCCGGGGTGCGAATGCCATCCAGTTATATAAGATCCCATCCCCAAAGAACACAAAAGAGAAGCCGAGCCATGTATACCGTCATCACAGTTCCCGCCTTTAACGACAACTACATCTGGTTGATCCGCCACGAGAATCACTGCCTGGTCGTCGATCCTGGCGAGGCCGCGCCGGTGCTGGCGCGACTGGAGGCCCTGGGGTTGGTGCTCGACGCCATCCTGCTGACCCACCACCATCGCGATCACGTCGGCGGCGTCTCGGATCTGCTGCACCATTTCCCGCACGCCCGCCTCTATGGCCCCAAGCATGACCCCATGCCGGAGCATCACGGCCAGTGGCTCGATGACGGTGACAGGATCGACTGGCATGGCCTGAGTCTCGACGTCTTCCACCTGCCCGGCCACACCCATGGCCACATCGCCTATTACGGCCAGGGCATGCTGTTTTGTGGCGATACCCTCTTCAGTGCCGGTTGCGGCCGCCTGTTCGAGGGTACCCCGGCCCAGATGTACGGCTCCCTGCAACGGCTCGCGGCCCTGCCCGACGACACCCTCCTTTATTGCGCCCACGAATACACCCTCGCCAACCTGCGTTTCGCCCATGCGGTCGAGCCGGACAACCCGGCGATCCAGCGGCAGATCGGGGTGATCAGCAAGCTGCGCCAGCAGGGCCTGCCGAGTCTCCCCTCCCGACTGGGGGATGAGCGGCATTTCAATGTTTTTCTGCGCTGCGAGCAGGACTCAGTGAAATTTTCTGCTGAAAAATACGCCCTGAAATGCTTGGAAAATCCAGAGGATACCTTCACCGTCCTGCGGGCCTGGAAGGACGTTTTTTGAACAAACCTTGATCAGGGGGGCATTGCCCCTTATGATGCGAGCTGTTTTTCCATAGATGACCTGAGCGAGATGAAGCTACGAACGGCCTTATTGGCGGCGCTGTTTCTCAGCGGCTGTCAAAACCTGAGCCATCAGGATGACCGGGCGGTAACGGCAATCGAGCCGATGAAATCCCCCCAAGTCAGCAAGAAAACGTACAAGAAACACTCTTCGCGCATGCTGTTCGGCGACGAACAGATAGAAGAGCTGGATGACACTGATAACCTGTGGGTGCGTATCAGCGATGATATGCAGCTGGACTCGTACGATAACGCCCGTGTCCGGCAACAGCGTGATTGGTTGTTGCGCAATGATAAGCATATGGCGACCATTGCCAGCCGGGCTGAGCCCTACCTGTATCTGATGGTAGAGGAAATCGAACGGCGTGAGCTGCCAATGGAGCTTATTACCATCCCCATGATCGAGAGCATGTTCGATCCCAATGCCCGCTCCCGCAGCAATGCGGTCGGTCTTTGGCAGTTCGTTCCTGCGACCGGCAAGAATTTCGGCCTGCGCCACGACAATTGGTACGACGGCCGACGCGACGTCCTGGCCTCCACCAATGCCGCACTGGACTACCTGGAGTACCTGAACCGTTTCTTCGACGGCGACTGGCTGCAGACCCTGGCTGCCTACAACGCGGGCGAAGGTCGGGTGCGCAATGCCATCGTACGCAACGAGCGGGCGGGCCGGCCGACCGATTACTGGTCCCTGGACCTGCCCCGCGAGACGCGGATGTATGTGCCCAAGATCCTGGCCATGGCCGACATGATCCGCAATGCGGACCAATACAATGTCACCCTGCCGGTGCTGGCCAACAAGCCGCAGCTGCGGACCATCAACACAGGTGGCCAGATCGATCTGAACGTGGCGGCGCAGCTGGCGGGCATTTCCGCCTCCCAGCTCAAGGCGCTCAACCCGGCACTCAAGCGGGGCATGACCTCGCCGCGGGGTCCCTACAACCTGTTGGTGCCCGTCGAGTATGCCGATACGCTGGAGCTGGCCCTGGCCGATCTGCCCCAGCGTGAGCGAACCCGAGGTGTGCGTTCCTATCAGGTCACCAGCGGCGACACCCTGTCCCGCATCGCCCAGAATCACGGGGTGAGCGTGCAGCAGCTCAAGCTCGCGAACAATCTGCGCGGCAACAACCTGCGCCGTGGCCAGAGCCTGATCATCCCCAATGGCGGCAAAGCCATGGTGAGCCAGACCGCCCAGAGCAAGCCGCAGCAACTGGCGAGCCGCAGTGGCAGCAAGGTGCATTACCGGGTGCGCTCCGGCGACAATCTGTGGAGCATCAGCCAGGCACACGGGGTCACCCACGCCGATCTGGCCAAGTGGAACGGGTTGAACGCCAAGTCGTCCCTGAAGCCGGGCATGAAGCTGGTAGTCTGGCCCAAGCAAGGCAAGGGCAGCAACAAGTCCATGGTGTACCAGGTGCGCCGCGGTGACTCCCTCTCCTCTATCGCCGCCCGTTTCCAGGTCGCCGTCAACGACGTGATGCGCTGGAATCAGCTCGGCAAGAGCGACTACCTCAAGCCGGGTCAGGAGCTGACCCTGTTCGTGAAGAACAACAGCTGATCGCTCATCAAAACCCAAAAAAATACCCCGCGAGTGCGGGGTATTTTTTTATCTGCATTCCATCGAACCTCAGGGGGTGATGGCCTGGGCCGCGAAACGTGCCAGGATGGGATTGTGATCCGAGGAATCGGTGGCCGGGGAACTCACCTCCACCAGATCCAGGTTGCGGTAGTAGAGGTGGTCCAGCGGGCGGCCGAAGGCGGTGCGGCGCAAGTCGGGCACCGGGACGGCCTCCTGCAGCCCGAGCTCTCCCACCAGCTTGTTCAGCCAGAATTCCCGCTTGTCGCTCCAGGTGTTGAAATCCCCGGCCAGAATGACCGGCCCCTGGTGGCGATGGACGAGGGCGGTCAGATCGTTGAGCTGCTCGCGGAAGGTGGCCATCCCCAACTCGAAGTTGACCGCGTGCAGGTTCACCACCAGCACGCCGTCAGGATCCCCCTGCAGGGGATACAGGCTCACCAGCCCGGACTTGGGGATGCGCAGCAGGGGCTCGGGGGAGCGTACACCGCAGACGAAGGCCTGGGGCGTCTTGGCGACCGTCATGACGCCGAAGGAGACGCCGCCCTGGGTGAAGGCCTGCAACTGCTGCCACTGGAAATCGCCTCGCCGCAACCAGTCCAGCATCTCGGGTCGGGTTGCAGACTCCTGCAGCAGCACCAGATCCTGGGATTTGGCATACTGGTCCAGCCCTTCGCGCCAGTTCTTGCGCTGTCCCTTATAGAGATTCCAGACGGTGATGCCAAACTCCCGGGGCAAGGCGGTGGAGGCGAGAGCCACCAGCGGGGGGCGATCGCAGCTGGCGCCGGGCACTATGCCGGCGGCCGTGACCAGATGATCCTGATCCGGCACCTCGAAACAGCCGACCAGCCCCAGTGTCAGCAGGGAGGTCCCCAGAATCCGATAACTATTTTTCATTGGCTAACAATCACCTGCCTCTGCAAGGCGCCATGGCCCTCACAGAGCTCATGATCGCCAACTAGTCTCATTATTCGTGTCCGGCCCGATTCACCCACGAGGGATCCCGCCATGGCGAGACAGCACCAGTACCGCGTGACATTTTATGATCAACAAGGAACCTGTCATCAAGTGGAGCTTTCCACCGTCTATCAGATCAGGCGGGATCCCCAGTGCGATCTCTGCCTCTTTGACACTCATCAGTGCGTCGGCTCGGAAGAGATGCTGGAGCGCATGATACGGCAAAAAACCGGGCTTGAGCAGGAAATATCCATCATCAATGCCCGGCTGATCTGACCCGCGTCAGACCGGGACCGGGCGGGATTTACCCTGATCGTCGATGGCCACGTAGGTAAATACCCCCTCGGTCACGCAGTAGCGCTGGGCCTCGTTCTCCCGCAGCACCGGCTTGACCCAGACCTCCAGCTTGAGGCGCATGGAGCTTCGCCCTATCTTCAGGCAGCGCCCGTAGCAGCACACCACGTCCCCCACCTTGACCGGGCTGTGGAAGGTCATCCCCTCGACCGAGACGGTGCAGATGCGTCCCTTTGCCAGCTCCTTGGCCATGATGCCCCCACCTATATCCATCTGGGACATGATCCACCCCCCGAAGATATCGCCATTGGGGTTGGTATCGGCTGGCATCGCCAGGGTTCTCAGCAACAGTTCCCCATCGGGGTGACGCTTTGTCTCTTCCATCATTACCGCTCTCTCTGTCATGGATGGCGGCATGATAGGGGGCGATCCCGCCCTTGGCAAACCTCAATTGCCCTCAGGCCCGCGCCAGACCTGGCTCCCACACGTGGTCAGCCGCCATGGCAATCCGACAGCATCCCTGGCTCACCCCTTCAGGGCAGCCTGCTCGGCAAACCAGTGGGCCGGATCCGGCCAGCGATAGACGAAACCGTGCCGCAGGCAGATGCGCTGCCCCTCGATGGGGGCAAAGTCGCCGGCCGGCTCGATGAATTGCGGGGGCACCAGCCCGAGCAGACGGCTCGCGAAGGGGTAGAGCTGCTCCCGCCTCGGGTGGACAGGGGCACTCAGGTTGTAGGTCTCCCCATCCAGCCCCTGAGCCAGCATCAGCTGGCAGGCAGCCACCACGTCGTCCAGGTGCACCAGATTCACCGCCTGCCCGCCCCCCGCCAACGTCTTGCCCGCGAGGAAACGCCCTGGATGGCGATCGGGGCCGTAGAGGCCGGCCGGGCGCAGCACCATGGCGCAGGCAAAGCCGGCGTCCAGCACGGCGAGCTCGGCTGCCCGCATTCGCATCCCTCTCTCGTGGGCAGGGGCAGGCGTCTCATCCTCCCCCTGCCCAGGCGTCCATACCGAGGTGGCGCTGATAAACAGCACTCTCTGCACTCCCGCCATCAGGGCCAACCGGCACAGCCGGGCCACCGATGCCGGGTAATCCCGGGTCTTGCTGGGGGGCACGCAGATCACCAGGTCACGGCAGCGAAACGGCAGCGTCTCCATCTCGGGGGCGAGCAGCAACGGCCAGGCGGCGATGCCCTCCCCTCGCAGTCGCCCGGCCTTTTCGGCGCTGCTGACCGTCACCGCGACCCGCTGGCCCGACCGCTGCAGCACCTGTGCCAGCGGCAACCCCAGCCAGCCGGCGCCGACGATGCCCGTCTGATACTCATGTTCGTGCGTCATTCCAGGATCCTGACAAAAAAAAACGGCCATCCAATGATGACCGTCGAAAGTAACGAAGGAAATAGCCGGATGAGCCGGTTACCTCCCACAGCGGGAAAATCGGGAGCGCACGCTCCTAATTCGTGGGCCTATCCTAGTGGCAGCGCCACTAAAAAGCTTTGAAGCGGATCACAGTTGAAAAGGATTTCTGAAAGCGCTTTCAATGTTTTGCGAGAAAGTCGGCCCACTTGGGGCCAACCTTATGACTCAGGCCACCGACTCCCGACGTACCAGTTCCGCTTCAAACTTGAGCGCCAGCCCCTCTACCGGCTTGTGATCCAGCAGGCGCAGGGCCAGTTCCGCGGCCCGCTCTCCCATCTCCTCGATGGGGTAGCGCACCGTGGTGAGCTTGGGATAGATGTAACGGGCATAGGGGATGTCGTCGAAGCCGACCACCGACACCTGCTGGGGGATCTTGTAACCCCGCTCCAGCAGGCAGGAGATGGCCCCCGCCACCATGGCATCGTTGAAGCCCAGGACGGCGGTGAACTCGACCCCGCGCTCCAGCAGCTCGCTCATGGCCACATAGCCGCCCTTCTCGTCGGCGTAGGCGCGACCGATGAGGGATTGATCCAGTTCGATGCCCGCCCGTTGCAGGGCGAAGCGATAACCGGCCATCCGCTGCTGACCATCGACGAACTCCTCGTCATCCGAGGTGACGAAGGCTATCTTGCGGTGGCCCGCGTCCAGCAGATGCTGGCAGGCCGTGGTGATGCCCGCCTGGTTGTCCAGCCAGACACAGCGCTCCTCGCAACCCGGCACCTGGCGGTTGATGAAGACGATGGGGGTCGTGCCCGACGCCAGCTCGCTCAACTCTTCGTCAGGCAGGGCCTTGCTGTGCAGGATCAGGGCGTCGCACTGGCGTTGCAGCAGCGCCTGGATGGCGTGACGCTCCCTGGCCGCATCGTGGTTGCCGGAGACGACGATGGTGAACTTGTTCGCCTTGTCGACCATGCTCTCGATGCCGCGCATCATCTGGGCGAAGAAGGGGCCGCCACACAGATCGCCCACCAGCACGCCGATGCAGTTGGAACGTTTGCTTACCAGGGCCTGGGCGAAGCTGTTTGGACGAAAGCTGAGCTCCTTCATGGCCGCGAGCACGGCCTCGCGCTTCTCTGGCGCCACCTGAGCCGTGTTGTTGATCACTCGAGACACCGTCGAAATGGAGACATTCGCCAGCTGAGACACATCTTTGATCGTTGCCACTCTCGATTCCTTTGTTGGGAAAGCCTGTCTGTGATGATCGGGCATTGTATCGAACCTGCCAGACCAAGACGCGGGGCCCGATCACCTGGCAGGTTTCCTTTTGTAACAAAGCTTAAGGGATGATAACCATTCTTGGGCAAGAATGGGAGGCAGCCGCGACAACGACTGCCCCCTGACTCAGTAGGCGTGATTCAGCTCGCGTTCCGACATGAAACGCAGGGGCTGCTGCAGCTTGTGCTGATAGATGAGGTCGAAGGAGAGGACGTTCTGGACATAGTTGCGCGTCTCCCGATAGGGAATGCTCTCCACCCAGACATCCATCGGCTTGTTCTCGCTCTGCTCACGCCAGCGCTTCACCCGGCCCGGGCCCGCGTTGTAGGCCGCCGCCGCCAGGATCCGGTTGCCGTCATACACGTCCAGCAGGCGCTTGAGGTAGGCGCTGCCGAGGCGAATGTTCATGGCCGGATCGAACAGCTGCTGCTCATTGCGATAGGGGACCCCCAGCTTGCCCGCCGTCTCCCTGGCGGTGGCCGGCATCAGCTGCATCAGGCCCCGCGCCCCGACCGGCGACTGCGCCAGCGGGTAGAGGGCGCTCTCCTGGCGGGAGATGGCGTAGAGCAGGCTGGTGTTCATGGTCCGCTCCTGGGCCATCTGGGAGAAGGTGCGCTTGAGCGGCAGCGGGAAGCGCAAGTCCAGCGCATCCCAGGCCTCGGCCCGGATGCTGGAGAGGATGGCCAGCTCGTGCCAGCCCTGGTTGAGGGCGATGTGACCGAACTCGAGACGCTGTGCCACGCTGTTGCGATCCATGTTGTGGATCCACTCAGAGCGGGCCGCCGTGATCTCGTTCATCGCCAGCAGCTCGCGCACCCGCAGCAGGAAGGGCCAGCGCTGGCTGGCGGTACGCCAGTCCGGCACCTTGTGCGCCACGCTCTGGTTCTTGATGCGATAGGGCACCCCGGTGCGCTGCGCCGCCATGAAGCCATAGAAGCCGCGCAGGTTCGCGGTCTCGAGATAGAGCTCCCGCGCCGATTTCTGCCGCCCCTGCTCCTCCAGCG
Organism: Aeromonas sp. FDAARGOS 1409; assembly: GCF_019048705.1. Lineage (NCBI taxonomy): Bacteria > Pseudomonadati > Pseudomonadota > Gammaproteobacteria > Aeromonadales > Aeromonadaceae > Aeromonas > Aeromonas sp. FDAARGOS 1409. The sequence continues at coordinate 2,777,726 of NZ_CP077395.1, read as the reverse complement.
AGCGCGCCATCCAGTAGCGCCAGCGATCCTCCTTCTGCAGGGCCATGGGCATCCGCTTGACCCAGCCCTCCAGCCCGCGCCAGTCCTGCTCCCAAACGGCCAGGCGGGCACGCAGCTCCATCAGCTCGCCATCCTTCAGGCGCACCAGGGCCGCGTCCAGCCAGCTGCGCTGGGCGAGGGAACGATCGAGCAGCAGGCGGCGGGCGGCCGCCCGCTCCACCCGGGTCACCTCGGTGTGGTTCAGGCCGAAGCGGCGGGTCATCTCCCCCAGCTGGCGCAAGACCGCATCCGGCTGCTCATTGGCATAGCGGGCCAGTCCCAGGGAGAGCAGCTGGCGCGATGGCGGTGTCGCCATGAAGTTGGCCGGATTCATCGCCCGCACGGGTTGCTCATACAGGGCGATCATCTGATCCCCGTATCCCTTCATGCCGCTGCCGAGCTGGGCCCCCAGGTGGCGAATGAGATTGGGGTTCTGCGCCTCGAAGGCCAGGCTCATGCGCTGCCAGATCTTCTCCTGGGTGCGCAGTCCAGCCTGCTGCCAGAGATCGAACAGGGGATCGCAGGCATCGGGCCTGGACTGGCCGCTCAACCAGAGTTTGCCGGCTTCCTTCAGGGCCTCGCTCTTGTGCCCCGTGTAATAGCGGGCCTGATAGTGCTGACAGAGCAGATCGGTGGAGCTCGGCTTGGCCGGGTAGAAGCGCAGGAACTGGGACCATTGCTGGCTCTGGGCCAGATAGCTGAGGTAAGCGCGCTCCAGGCGGTTGGACTGGGGGGTGTCCCCGTGCTGGCGGATGAAGCGGGTCACGTCGTCATAGTCCGCCGCCCCCGGCCTGAAGGCGAGCTGGTAGTAGTCCAGATAGGGCCGCAGGGGGTAATGGCTCAGGCGGGCACGAATTTGCTCGAAACGGGTCTGATCATTGGCCCGCACGGCGTCATAGCCCTCACGATAGAGGGACTGTTCCATGGTTTGCGCAAAGACGGGTGCCACTAGCCCTGGCACACACAGCGCCGATAAGATGATTCCCTGCACGGCTTTCACGAATGGCATTCTCCCTTCAAAGGCACGGCCACCGCCCGCTGGCGGTGGTGACATACCTTCATTCTACCCGCTAAGCCCCCGGGCTACGCCACACTATTTTTGTCGGCAAAGGCGCTGCGTTCGCTGCGCACCAGGCGGCTGACATAGCGTTCCAGATAGGGCACGGGGAGCGGCTTGGAGGCGAGATACCCCTGGAAGAAATGGCAGCCCTGCGCCTGCAGGAACTCCAGCTGCTGGCGGGACTCCACCCCCTCCGCCGTCACGTTGAACCCCATGTGGCGTGCCATGGCGATCACCGCCTCGACGATGGCCATGTTGTCCCCATCCTTGGGGATGTCCTGGATGAAGGAGCGGTCGATCTTGAGTTCGTCCGCCGGCAGCCGCTTGAGGTAGCTCAGGGAGGAGTAGCCGGCCCCGAAGTCGTCGATGGCGAAGCTGATGCCCAGGGTCTTGAGCTCGGTCATCTTGCTGATGGTGTCCTCCGCATGGCCGAGCACCACGGACTCGGTGATCTCCAGGTTCAGGCACGCGGGATCCATGCCGGTCGAGGCCAGCACGTCGTGAATGCGATCGACGAAATCGGGGGCATGGAACTGCTTGGCGCTGACGTTGACCGACAGCTGGGGCACGTGGATTCCGTTCTCTTCCCAGGAGACGTACTGGGTGCACGCCTCGTGCAGCACCCAGTTGCCGATGTCGACGATGAGATCCGTCTCCTCGGCGATGGGGATGAACTCGGCGGGGGAGACCAGGGCCCGGCCCGGCGGTTGCCAGCGGATCAGCGCCTCCACCCCGATGAGGTCCCCCCCCTCGACCATGTGCTGGGGCTGGTAGTGCAGGGTCAACTCCTGGTTGTCGAGGGCGCTGCGCAGCTCGTTGTGGATGAGCAGACGCCGGTCGGCCTGCAACTGCATGGAGGCATCGAAGAAGCGCCGGGTCTTGCGGCCCGCCGACTTGGCCTGGTACATGGCTGTGTCGGCCTGCTTGAGCAGATCCCCCGCCTCCTGCTCCCGTCCGGGGAAGAGGGTGATGCCGACGCTGGCCCCGATATGCAGCACCTGTCCCCCATGGCTGTAGGGGGCGGCGATTTCACCGATGAGCCGCTCCGCGATGAGGTCGGCCTGCATCTCCGCCTGGGGCGGGCTGATGGAGAGCGCCGGCAGCAGCAGCACGAACTCGTCGCCGCCGAGTCGGGCCAGGCAATCTCCCTGGCGCACCAGCCGCTTGAGCCGGCTGGCCACCTCCTTGAGCAGCCAGTCACCGGTGGCGTGGCCGAGAGAGTCGTTGATGGTCTTGAAGTGGTCGAGATCGATGAACAGCAGGGCGCCGATGAGGTGCTCACGGCTCGCCTCCGCGAACGCCTGGGCCAGGGTCTCGTGCAACTGGCGGCGATTGGGCAGGCCAGTCAGCTCGTCGTAATAGGCGAGATCCTGGATGCGGCGCTCCGCCGCCTTTCGCTCGGAGATGTCCTCGAAGAAGATGACGTAGTGGCTGATGCCCCCCTTGTCGTCCTGCACCGGGGTGACGATTTCCCACTGGGGATAGGCGCGGCCGTCGGCATGCAGACGCAGGGTCTCCCCCTGCCAGCGATCGAGGGCGTTGAGCTCATAGCCCAGCCCGCCCAGTCCCGACCAGAGATCGTTGCCAAGGTGCAGGCCTATGACCCCCTGACTGTCGAAGCCGGTGATCTGGCTGAAGGCGTAATTGACCCGCAGGATCTTGAACTCGGGATCCGTGATGATGATGCCTTCGTGGGTTTCGAACGCCACCGCAGACAGCCGCATCAGGGCGTCGCTCTGCAGACGCTCCAGCTCGGCCACCATGCGCACCGAGAAGATGGTCAGCACTGAGCCCAGATCGGCGGTCTGGGTCTGGCTCGGGAACAGCAGGGCGAGATGGCCCAGGAGCTGACCACCGCGATCCAGCAGTGGCTGGGCGTAGTAATGCAGGCCGGCGGGCAGGCCCTGGCCCTCGCTCAATGGTTCACTGACGGGGGAAGGGCTGGTGGCCCCCTGCCGATAGAGTTGTTGGCAAGGCATGTCGCCCAGGGCGTACTCCTTGACGTCGATGCCGTGACTCGCCAGCACCCTGAGCCGGTCGAGCCCGACCCGCTCCGTCAGCCAGACCGCGCTGGCCCCCAGGATATGGGCCAGTTCGTTCACCAGGGTCTGGCAGAAATCGAGCCCCGTCTTGGCGGAGAGCGCCTGTGCCAGCTTGGCCAGCAAGGGGGCCTGCAACAGGGGCAGTGGCGGAATGATCCCGGCGGGCGGCTCGGTGCGGCTCATCTCGCGGTGGATCATCTCGAGCGGGGCCAGCCAGCCGCAGCAGAGCTGCTGGGCCGCCACATACTGACCGTACCAGAGCACATGGTGCACATTGCCCGTCTCGTCGCCGAGGTGACCGATGAATTGGCCGGACTGGCCACTGTGGTGGAGTCTGGAGAGAAAATCGGCGAAACCCGCTTCGTCTTCCGGCACCAGCTGCCCGGCCCAGGGATGAGGCCCCTCCCCTGCCCAGGGCTCACAAGAGACATGATCCGACAGGCTCCACTGCTCATGCTGCCGATCATAAAACCACATCATCTGGGTGGCTTGCTGCTTCATTTACGACTCCGACACGACAACCACGTCATCCACCCCCGACTCTTGCAGAAAAGCATATCCGTTTACGCGCATATCTCCACCGGCGCATGGCAATCTTCTGCGATGCGATAACGCGATGTGAATAGAGAAAATACGAGGCGGTGCGGCGAAAACCGGATATCGGGTCGGCACAAGGCGCTGCCAAGAGGGGGACAGAAACGATCCTATTCCCTGATACTGCCTTCCTGTTTCACTGAGCTCAAGCGGTTTTTGGCATGAAACGGGAAAAGCTCACAATTTGGGGACGGTGAGATCGCCAGGGGGATATTTCGTGATGCAGATCACATTCTGATTTAGCCACATGGGTAATCTGAGGGTGAAGACACAAGCAAGACGACCCGAAGGGGGCCAATATGAAAATTGAAATGACCAGCAAAATCATTGACATCACCCCAGCCATCCGCGAGCGCATTGAATCCCGTTTTGAAAAGCTCGAGCGTCTTCAGGTGCCTCTTATCACACCCCACGTGATCATCTCCAAAGAGCGTTTGATGTATATCGTCGAAGCCACGGCCGGCATCCCCAACGGCAAGCTGTTTGCGCAGGCAGAGCATGAGGATCTCTATGCCGCCATCACGGATCTGGGCCAGAAGCTGGAGCGCCAGCTCAACCGTCACACGGAGAAGCCCATCGCCCGCCGTGCCGCCGGCAAGGAAGTGGCCCAGCCGGACGAAGCGGACGCCTGATCCGGTTCACCTCTCCATCCATTGAGCAAAAGGCGGGTCATCCCGCCTTTTTGCATGGCGCCGACTCGGCGCCCATCACCCCAGCCAGCGCAGCCTGGCATCCACTTCGCGAGAGAGTTCATCCAGCAGCGGCAACATGAGCAGGGGCTCCTCCCCCCTGGGCTCGCCACCCAGGGGGCTGGCGGCCTGCTTCCCCAGCCAGCGCTCGCGGCCCAGTGCCGAGAGGTTGTCATAGACGGCGGGATCCAGCGCCGGCGCCCGGCTCACCAGCGGGGGGGATCGCAGCGCCAGCCAGAGCCGGACGTCCGCCATGCAGCCCCCCTGCTGCAGGCACTCGTTCAGCGCCCCGGCCCCGGTCTCCTCCATTCCCCCCTGCAGGGGGGCCTGGGGCATCAGGCCAAAGCGGGTGCGCCACGGCGTCGTGCCGTAGGCAGCCGGGGGCGGGTCCTCAAACCAGGGCTGCTCTTCCACCGCCTCGGTCAGGAGCGCCAGGTGCAGCCTGAAGTCGGCCCTGTCTCCCTGGCGGAGATCCTGGTTGAGCCGCTGGCCAAGCTGGGCCTCATCGACGAGCAGTCGGTCACGAATCGCACTGGGCAGCATGAGATAAATCTTGGAAATAAGGGTTTCATTGCTTATCGGCCATCAACCCGATCCTTTAAGCATTAAAAATCCCTACCAAGGGGTTCACAAGCGCGGCAGATCTGTTAGTATGCGCCTCGCACTTGGGGAGGGGTTCCCGAGCGGCCAAAGGGATCAGACTGTAAATCTGACGGCTCTGCCTTCGAAGGTTCGAATCCTTCTCCCTCCACCATTCAAGTGCGCACCATCAGGCAATGCCCCGTGGAGGGGTTCCCGAGCGGCCAAAGGGATCAGACTGTAAATCTGACGGCTCTGCCTTCGAAGGTTCGAATCCTTCTCCCTCCACCACTCTTCCAGAAAACCCGGCCTCGCGCCGGGTTTTCGCTTTTCCGGCTCCCCGCTCCCGACCGCGCCTCCCTCCCCGGGCAATAAAAAACGGGAGACCCCTGGCCTCCCGTCTTCGCATCCCGCGTCCTCACAGGGTGAAGCGATAGAAGATGTCCACCGCCTGGGCCACCCCGCTCATGGCCTGCAGGTAGAGCCTGGGCATCAGCTCGTAGCGCAGCTTGAACTCGGCGATGGGGCTGAACACCCCGACCCCGTACTGGAACTGCAGGCCGGGCAGCAGGTAGGCCGACAGGGTGACCTGGGTATCGTCTCCGCTGCCGGCGGTGTCGAGGGCCACGTCGCTCATGCCGAGGGACTCCCCTATGCTGGAGACCACGCCGCTCGCCTGGCTCACGGCCCCCGCCACCAGCAGGCCATTGAAGCCGCCATCCTCGCCGCTGGTCTGCAGCCCCTTGCCGCGCAGCAGGTAGGAGAGCTGCTCGGACTGCGCCATCTGCGGCTCGGAATAGACGGTGATCTTCGGCTTGGCGGCCGGCCCGGTCACCCGCACCCCGACGGTGACGTTGTCCTCTATGGTATCGGGATCCCGGTAGGTCTCGATGTTGAGATAGGGCTGATCGATGGGGCCGGAGAAGAGGATACGCCCCTCCTTGATGATGAGGTTCTGGCCATAGGCCTTGAAGCGCCCGTCTTTCAGCTCCAGCTGTCCATTGCCCGCCAAGGGTTTGGACGGATCCTGGCGAATGTTGAGCGCCCCCGTCACCTTGGTCTTGAGCCCCATGGCCTCCAGCCGGACATCGTCCCCGAGCCGGACGGCGAGCTTGATCTCCATGGGCAGCGGCGCCGCCTTGGGTACGGGAGGCAGATCGTCGTAGATGACGGTCACGTCATCGGAGACCGCCACCGCGCTCTCGGGCAGGGTCTTGACCAGGATCCGCGACCAGGGGATGTCCACCTGGCCGGTGACCCGGGTCTCCTCACCCAGGGAGATGGCGATATCCGGTGTCACCCGCACCCGGCCCATGCCCGGATACTGGGCCTCCAGATCCTTGCCCTGGATGGTAAGACTGCCGGTGACGGGCTGCCGGGCCCAGCTCAGCCAGCCTCCCAGCGCCAGGGGCCCCTTGCCCACCAGCATGGAGCCGTCGAGTTCGGCGCGGTTGCCATCGATCTTGAGGCGGGTCACCAGCTTGGAGAGGGTCACCATGTCGGAGTGGGTCTGCACCTCCCCTTCCCGCAGATCCAGCTCGCCGTACAGCAGGGGCGCGGCCAGGGTGCCGTCGAAACGGGCATCCGCCGAGATGATCCCCTGCAGGGAGCGCACCTCGGGGATGAGGGGGGCGAAGGTGGTCAGCTTGAGATCGTCAAACCTGAGCTGGCCCGACAGCTGACCGCGACCGGCGGGCTCCCTGATCAGCAGATCGGTGTCGATATTGCCGATCTGTTGGGACGCGAAGTCGACCCGGATGGCGGCCTGCTGGCGCTCGAAGTCCACCCCCAGCTCCAGGCGCTGGTAGTCGGTCTTGAGCTCGTCGGCGACAAAGGTGCCCGGCGTGGTGCGCACCGTGGCGTGCAGGGTTGGCTGGCTGCCGCGCCAGCTGGCGCGCCCGTCCGCCGACAGCACCGCCTGCCAGCGGAAGTTGTCAGGCAGCCAGGGGCGCAGCCGCTTGAGATCGAACTGGCTCAGGGCAAACTCCAGGCTGCCCTGGGCCGGGGAGATGCGGCTGCCCTTGACGCAGAGGCTGGCCTTCTGGGACCCCAGGCAGAGATCCCCCATGGTCAGCTGCTGGCTCGGCAGATCCAGGTCCAGCGCCCAGGGGGCGGTCAGGGACCAGCGTTTGAGGGGGGTCTTCAGCCTGAGTTCTGAGAGAGCGCCACGCCAGCGCTCCCCGCGCAGACTGCCATTCAGGCGCAGATCCGCGGCCACCGGCTCCCCCTTCATGGTCAGGGTCAGGTCGTGTCGATTGAGATCGCCGCTCAGGTTCAGGGCGATCTGGGAGAGCGCGGTCGCCCCCTGCGCCAGGCTCGCCACCGTCACGCCCAGCTCGCCCGCAGGCTTGTCCCCCGCCAGGGCATTGCCCCGGATGGCCGTCTCCTTGAGCACTGTCCCCGCATAGGAGAGGCGGCTCGACGCCAGATCCACGCTCACCCTGGGTGCCTGCTGGCTGCCGGTGACGCGCACCTGTCCCTTGAGATCGCCGCCAAGGCCGGGGTAGATGCCGCCTAGCTTGGGGGCGTCGATCTGCGCATCCAGCTTCCAGGCCAGGGTCGTGAGGGAGCCCTTCGCCTGCAACTGGTTGGGGCCGCTTTGCAGCGCCAGGGCCGGGATGGTCCACTCCATCTTGTCGTTGCCGCTGAGGGCTCCCTTGAGCGCCAGAGGATACTGGTTGAGCTTGCCGTCAACCTTGAGCTCCGGCAGCGCCAGCTGCCAGTGGCCCGCCTCGTCCAGCTCGAAGCGGCTCGCAATCCTGCCCGCCAGCGTCCCCTTGATCTCCGGCACCAGCTCGGCCGGGTTGATCCCCTTGAATTCCGTGGTGCCCTGCCACTGCACCCCCTTGTTCCAGGCCAGCTTGCCGTCGAGCCTGAGCTCCCCCTTGAGGGCACCCAGCAGCAGCTCGATGCGGCTGAGCTGGCCGAGATCCCCCTTGCCCGACAGGGCCACCTTGAAGGGCGGCACATCGGTGCCTTTGCCGGCGGTCTTCAGCGCAAACTGGTAGCCGGAGAGCTTGCCCTTGGCGCTCAGGGTGCCCTTGTCCAGCCGGTAACTGGGTTCATCCTTGGCTGGCTTGTGCAGCGGCCAGGCGAGGCTCTTCCAGTCCAGCGCCAGATCAAACGGCAGCTCCGGATCGAGGGCCGCGAGCGATCCCTTGAGATTGGCGGTGACCGGCCCCTTGGCCTTGAGCGCCAGCCCCAGCTTGCCCACGGACCCCGCCAGGGTCAGGTTAGCCTGCTCCCCCTTGAGCTGGTTCTCCAGCAGCCCCTTGCGGGCCTTGGCATCCAGGGTCAGGGCGAGGGGATAATCCTCGACCAGGCGCACATGGCCGCTCAAGGCCAGATCCGCCATGGCGTGGCGCAGGGAGAGCTCCCGCACGTCGATGCGCTCATCCTGGGCCTTGGCCGACAGCAGCAGGGTGTCGAGCCCCTCGACGAGCTCCCCCTGCTGGTAGCGCAGCCTGGTGGCGTTCAGGCCTTCCAGCTGGATGGGGAAAGGCAGGCGGATCTCGGGCAGCACTATGGGCTCGGGCTTGTTCGCGGCCTTGCCCTTGTCAGCCTGGCGCCCCTCGGACGCCTTGGCCGCCACCTCCTTCGCCTTCTGCGGTTCGCCCTTGCCCTGCCCCTGCTTGGCGGGCTCCTTCCCCTTGTCGGCGGGGGGCTTGCTGCCGGCCTCCTTGGGGGCCTGTGCCAGCACGATGTCGAGACCATCGAGCACGGGACCGCGCACCATGAGCCCCTTGCGATCCAGGGTGGCGCCTATCTCGAGATCCTTGAGGGTCACCACCACGCCGGGCACGGCCAGATCGAGGCCGGCCACCCTGAGGCTGTCCACCTGGATCTTGAGCGGCAGCGGGCGCCAGACGAAGGGCTCCGACGGCGCTTCCGGCGCAGGTTCGGATTCGGCCACCCGGACCACGGGACGGGTGACCGCGAGAGACTTGATCCAGAGCTTGCCCTGCAAGAGCTTGCCGAGATCCCAGTCCAGCACCGCCCGCTCCACGGTGACATCCACCAGCTCGTCCTGCCAGCCGACCCCTTCCAGGATCCAGCCATAGCCGAGCTGACCCGCCACCAGCTCCCCCTTGAGGGAGGGCAGCGCGCCCCTGGCCTGCTGCCACAGCCACTTGTTGCCCTGGTGGGTGAAGCCCAGCAGGCTGACGCCGATGAGCAGCAGGAAGAAGAGGCCCATGAGCCACAGGAAGATGCGTTTTACCCAGATCACGATGCAGACCCCTGCAAGGAGAGCAGCCGCAGCGGCCAGAAAAGAGAGCGAAGAGGACGAAGGCGTTCAAACCGGATCATAGTTCTGGCCCCAGCGCGAAATGCAGCCGCAGCGGCTTGTCTTCTTCGGAGATGCCCACCGCCAAGTCCAGCCTGACCTGACCGATGGGGGTCACCCAGCGCACCCCGACCCCGGTGCCTATCTTCCAGGCCTCGCTGTAGTCGACGGTGGCGGTACCGCCATCCACGAACAGGGCGCCGAGCCACTTGTCGCTGAAGCGGTAGTTGTATTCCAGGCTGCCCACGCTGGTGTAACGGCCCCCGGTGAGCTTGCCCTCCTCGTCCCTCGGCGAGACGGTCTCATAGCCGTAGCCGCGGATGGTCTGATCGCCGCCGGTGAAGAAACGCAGGGAGGGGGGCACCAGGGAGAAGTCATCCCCGACGATGGCCCCCTGCTCAACCCGCATCAGGAAGCGGTGATCCTCCCCCAGGGTGCGCAGCCACTTGCTGCGTCCCCACACCCGCATGAAGTTGATGTCGGAGCCCCAGTAGGGACTGGAGAATTCCATCGTCAGCTGCTGGCGATCCCCCCAGTCCGGCACCAGGCCGCCGCGCACCCGCAGCCGCGACCAGGAGACCCCGGGGATCAGCAGCAGGCTGTTCCCCTCGTCGTTGCCCTGCACATAGCGCTCGTTCTCCAGCCGCACGAAGACATCCCTGTCCCAGCTCTCGGGTCGCCGCTTCCAGCGGTGCACGCCGAAGGTGGCCAGATCGGAACGGGTGTCGTTGTTGTCGGTGTACTGGTAGCCGGCCTGCAGGGAGTAGTAGTCCCGCAGCGGGTTGCCGACCGGGATCTGGTAGTCGAAGCTCAGCTCCGCCTCAGGGGCCGAGATCTTGGCGGTGCTGGAGAGGCTGTGACCGTAGCGGTTGACCCAGGGCTTCTCCCAGGTGGCGCTCAGGCGCGGCCCCACGTCGGTGGCATAGCCGATACCCGTCTCTATCTCGTGGTCGACCCGGTTGGAGAGGGTCACCTGCACCGGCACCCGGTTGTCCTCGGCCTGGCTGATCAGGGGCTTGATGTCCACCTGCTTGAACAGCTTGGTGGAGGAGACGTCCTGGGACATCTCGGCCAGCCGGATCGCCAGATAGGGGTCGCCAGTCTGGATGTTGATGAGCGGCCGGATGAGGCGCAGCGCCTCCGGCGTCGCGTCGTAGCGGATCTCACCGAAATGATAGCGGGGGCCGGAGCGAAACAGGATGTAGATCTCCGCCTTGCCCTGATCCGGGAAGACCTTGACCTGGCTCTTGCTGATCTTGGCGTCGAAGTAGCCCCGCGCCAGCCCCAGGCTGCCGAGATCCGCCTTGATGGATTCGTACTTGCCGTGGTTGAGGGGATCCCCCTCCTTCAGGGGCAGCTTGTCCAGCAGCTCGCTGTAGACCTCGTCGCTGCCCGCATCCCCCTCCAGCAGGATGTCGAGGCGCGAGATGATCACGGGCTCTCCCCGCTCGATCTCGATGACGACCCTGGCCGGGGATTTCTTGTCGCGGGTGAGGGTGATCTTCGACTGGTAGTAGCCGTAGACCTGCAGGGCCTTCTGCACGCTCTCGGTGATCTTGGCGCGGGCGGGGCGGTACTGGCGCTCCTGGTAGACCGGCAGGGCATTGAGATAGGCCTCGACGTTATCCTTCTGCTCCCCCTTGACCCCCTTGATCTGATAGGTCAGCTTGGCCGCCATGGCGGGGGTGGCCAGCAACCAGAGGGCGAGGAGCAGCAGCAAGGTGCCGGGCCCGGGGCGACGGGATCGCCCGGATGAAGTGCTCCCGGCTGGAAAAGTAGGATAGCATCCTGTCAAACGTCAATTTCCCCGAATAACATGATTGAAAAATTGTTCTATTCAGAACGATACCGGGACTCACCCCGGCCAAATGCCGCCCATCCTAGCACAATCCCCGTCGCGAGATCCCCCGATCGGGCCCAGTCCTGACCATGATGCCCGCCCCCGGGCCGCGACCCGAACGACGGCCATCGGGCTCGCCTCCCTGCCAGAGCGACCAGACTGTGCACTCTCTCGGCGAGGGTCGTACAAAAAACCGTCTCTTCAAACGTCCGCCGCCTGCCCGCACTCAGTGCCGTCTCCTGTTCGCAGCCTCCCTCCGAGCGACAGTTCCTGTCGAATCACACCGGACTTTGCGAGGGGGGACGACCCGGCCGACTTGACGTCATCGTCTGGCTCCACCGCCTTCCTGCCGGCGATTGCACCAGAAAATAAGTTTAAATCAATAACTTGATAGGAAGCACTAAAGCTTCGTTCAATTCAATCGATTTATCCCGCTGCCACTGATCTCCCGCCTGCCTCACACTGACTCCATTCATCGCAGGAGAGCTCCCATGACCTTACGCAGCGAACAACTGGCTGACTACATCGCCGACCGGCTCGAATTCATCACCTTCCTGGCCTGCTGCAGCGCCTTGCTGGCCCTGCTGACCGGGATGAACGGCCAGCAGGCCCTGGCCTTCACCGCCCTCAACCTGCCCTTCGGCCTCGCCCTGCTGCTGGGCATGGCCCTGCTGGCCCCGCTGCCGGCCCACTGGCGCCTGCCCGGGATCGTGCTGCTGCTGGTCGGCGGCGCCCTGCTGACACTGCAGTTGGGTGGCGACTGGCTCAATCCCCTGGCCATCTGGTGCCTCTACGCCCTGCTGGGGCTGGAGATCCTCTGGCAGTCTCGCCCCAGGGTCCGCCTGGCAACCCATCCCCGCGGCTGAGCCTGCCAGCCATCTGCCGACGGCCAGGAGGACGCGCCATCAGGCTGCGCCGCAAGGGGCTGACGCAGGGGCGCAATTGGAGTAATCTTGCGCCCCTTTACCGCCACCGAGGAGCGCCCCGATGAAAAAAGCCTGTGCCCAGCACATCCTGGTCAAGACCGAGAAACAGTGCCTCGAGATCAAGGAGAAGCTCGCCAAGGGCGCCGACTTCGGCCAGATGGCCAGGCGCTTCTCCACCTGCCCCTCCGGCAAGCGCGGCGGCGACCTGGGAGAGTTCTCCAAGGGGGACATGGTCAAGGCCTTCGACGATGCCGTGTTCAAGGGGGAGCTGCTGACCGTGCTGGGGCCGGTGCGCACCAAGTTCGGCTTCCATCTCATCAAGGTGCTCTATCGCAGCTGAGGGCTGCTGCCCGGGGTCGGCCCCAGGTTCCCGGCCCCTGAAGCCCAAAGACGCAACGATAATTTACTAACGTTATCAGGCAATTAAGTTTATCCTTCTGGGCATAGTTCCATCCTGACCAGTGGATCCGTCTTATGCACAGCTCTTTGTGGTGGCCCCTGCTGGCCTGGCTGCTGCCCCTGGGGGGCGCCCTCGGCAGCCGCGCCCACCTCTGGCCCTGGTGGCTCGGTTTCGCCCTCTGCATCGTGAGCGCCCTGATCGGCCTCTGGCTCCTGCTGCGCCTTCCCTGGCGCTATCGCAACGCCCCCACCCTGTGGCCCGACATCTGGGGCATAGCCCCCCTGGTGCTGCCCCTGCTGTTCCTCGTCCAGGCGCTGCGCTCGCCGCTCACCAACGACGTCAGCACGGATCCCCATCATCCTCCCCGCCTCCAGTGGGCCGAGCAGTTGAGAACGGCAGAGGATCTCCCCGTCAACACTCCGCCCCTGCAAGTATTTCCCGGCAACCCCGGTCCTCTCTATACCCACGCCTCCCCCGCCGAAGTGCTCGCCGAAGCGGACGAGCTGATGACGGAGCTGGGCTGGCGGGTTCAGCCGAGCCCGAATGGCCTCGAGGCAGTCGTCACCACCGGCTGGTTCGGCTTTCAGGATGACGTGGCGCTGCGGGTCTTCGCCGGGCCGAAAGAGACCCGGATCGACATGCGCTCCGCCTCCCGCCAGGGGCGCAGCGATCTGGGGGTCAACCGGGCGCGGATCCTGGACTTCCTGAACCGGCTGAACGAACGGCTGGGGGGCGCCTACAAGCCCAAGATGCAGAAACTCGACGAGGAACAACATGCGCATTGAGGTCAAACCGGATCGAGCCTACGCCTGGTTCATCCGCCCCTTCTTCTGGCTGCAGCAACGCAACTACGGCCAGGTGCTGATCCCCGGCAAGTGCTGGGGCCGCTCTCCGTGCCTGTTCGCCGCCGTCGCCACCCTCTACGGCGTCATCAACCGCAGGCGCTCCCCCGTCGATCCCGTGCTGCGCTCCCTGGTGACGGTGCGGGTCTCCCAGCTCAACTGGTGCCGCTTCTGCGTCGACATCAACGCCATGACCCTGATCCAGCGGGCGGGGTCGAGCGACAAGGTGGAGGCGCTCGCCCAGTGGCGCACCAGCCCCCTGTTCGACGAGCGGGAGCGGGCCGTGCTCGATTACGCCGAGGCCATGACCGGCCTCGACGGGGTGAGTGACGAGCAGGTCGCCCGCCTCAAGCCCTGGTTCGATGACGACGCCCTGGTGGAGCTCACCGGCCTCATCGCCTTCCAGAACATGTCCGCCAAGTTCAACGCCGCCCTCGACATCCCGCCCCAGGGGTTCTGCCAGCTGCCGGTGCAGCCCGAGCGCCCTGCCAAACGGGATCGCCAATGACCAGGGCACGCCTCCTTCTGCTGCTGGTGATGGGCACCCTTGTCGGCGCCTTCTTCGCCCTGGATCTCGACGGCTACTTAAGCCTCGCCCAACTGCAGGCGCGGCAGGCCCAGGTCTCGGCCTGGGTGCAGGCGCACTTCGCCGCGGCAGCCCTCGCCTTCATGCTGATCTACGTGATCACCGCGGCCCTCTCCCTGCCCGGTGCCAGCCTGCTGACCCTGGCGGGCAGCGCCGTCTTCGGCATCCAGTGGGGACTCTTGCTGGTCTCCTTTGCCAGCACCCTGGGGGCCACCCTGGCCTTTCTCAGCGCCCGCTTCATGCTGCGGGACTGGGTAGCCGGGCGCTTTGGCGACAAGCTCGCCAGCGTTCAGGCTGGCATGGCGAAAGATGGCGCCTTCTACCTGCTGAGCCTGCGCCTCATCCCCCTCTTCCCCTTCTTCCTGGTCAACCTGGTGATGGGGCTCACCCCCATCCGGGTCAGCACTTACTACTGGGTCAGCCAGCTCGGCATGCTGCCGGGCACCTTCGTCTACGTGCTGGCGGGCAGCGAGCTCGCCACCCTCACCAGCACCGGCAACATTCTCTCCCCCGGGCTGGTGGCGGCCCTGACCCTGCTCGGCCTGATGCCCTGGCTGATGCGCTGGCTGCAGCGCCGTCTCGCCCTGCGCCGCCTGCACGCCCCCTATCGCAAACCCGCGCGCTTTGACTACAACCTCCTGGTGATCGGCGCCGGGGCCGGGGGGCTGGTCACCAGCTATCTTGCCGCGGCGATGAAGGCCAGGGTGGCGCTCATCGAGCAGCACAGGATGGGGGGGGATTGCCTCAACACCGGCTGCGTCCCCTCCAAGGCGCTGATCCGAAGCGCCCGCTTCGCGGCCGAGCAGCGCAGGGCCGGGGAGCTCGGGTTCAGCCAGAGCACTTCCCGCGCCGACTTCGCCGTCGTGATGGAGCGAGTGGCCGCGGTGATCAGGGAGGTCGAGCCCCACGACTCCATCGAGCGCTATCAGGCCCTGGGGGTGGAGTGCATCCAGGGGCGGGCCCGCCTCGTCTCCCCCTGGGAGGTGGAGGTGAACGGCAGGCGCCTGTCGAGCCGCCACCTGGTGATCGCCACCGGTGCAAGGCCCCTGGTGCCCGAGCTGTCGGGGCTCGGTGACGTGCCCTACCTCACTTCCGACACCCTCTGGCAGCTGCGCGAGCCCCCCCGCCACCTGCTGGTGCTCGGCGGCGGCCCCATCGGCTGCGAACTGGCCCAGAGCCTGGCCCTGCTCGGCATCCCGGTCACCCTGGTGGAGCTGGCCGATCAGCTGCTGCCCCGGGAGGAGCGCGACGTGGCCGAGGCGCTGGCGGCGCAGCTGGCCCGCGACGGCGTACAAGTGCTCACCGGCTGGCGCGCCGAGCGGGTCGATGCCAGGCCGGTGGAGGAAGGCCTGCCCATCCGGTTGCACCTGCGCCGGGGCGACGAGACCCGGGCCATCGAGGGGGATCAGCTGCTGCTGGCGCTGGGCCGGGTGGCCAACGTGAGCGGCTTCGGCCTCGAGGAGCTGGGGGTGGAACTCGCCCCGCGCGGTACCCTCAAGGTCGACGGCTTCCTCGCCACCAACTACCCCAGCATACTGGCGGTGGGGGACGTCGCGGGCCCCTACCAGCTCACCCACTTCGCCGCCCACCAGGGCTGGTATGCCGCCGTCAACGCGCTCTTCGGCCCCTTCAAGCGCTTTCGCGCGGACTACCGGGTGATCCCGGCCGCCATCTACACCAGCCCGGAAATCGCCCGGGTCGGCCTCAACCAGAGAGAGGCCGGGGCCCGGGGCATCCCCTTCGAGGTGACCCGCTTCGAGATGGCCGAGCTGGATCGCGCCATCGCCGACGGGGAGACCGGCGGCTTTATCGAGGTGCTCACCGCCCCCGGCAAGGATCAGATCCTGGGAGCGACCCTGGTGGGCGCTCACGCCGGCGAGCGGATCGCCGAGTTCGTGCTCGCCATGCGCCACCGGCTCGGCCTTGGCAAGATCCTCGCCACCGTCCACCCCTATCCCACCCTGACGGAGGGGAACAAGTACGTGGCCGGCGCCTGGCGCCGCGCCCGCCAGCCCGGACGCCTGCTGGCGCTGCTGGCCCGTTACCACGGTTGGCGCCGTGGCGCCTGACCCTTCACGAGATGAACACCATGATCAAGACCCGGCTTCGCGCCCTGCTCCGTTCCCTGTTCGCCGCCGCTCCCCTGCTGCTGGCGGCCCAGCCCCACGCCGCCGAGACGCCGTGGCAGCAGACCCTCGCCGAGGCGAAGGGCCAGACCGTCTATTTCAACGCCTGGGGCGGCAGCCCGGAGATCAACGCCTACCTGGTGTGGGCGGGGCAGGAGCTCGAGCGGCGGTACGGGGTCAGGCTGGTGCAGGTGAAGGTGGATGACATCGCCCAGAGCGTCAGCCAGCTGCTGGCCGCCAAACAGGCCGGCAAGCGAGACGGCGGCCCCATCGACCTGCTCTGGGTCAACGGCGAGAACTTCAAGGCGCTCAAGGAGCAGGGGCTGCTCGGCGCGCCCTTTACCCGGGAGCTGCCGAACATGGCGCTGGTGGACGGCACCCTGCCGGTGAGCGAGGACTTCACCGTGCCGGTGGAAGGGCTGGAGGCCCCCTGGGGCATAGGCCAGCTCAACCTCATGGTGGACGGCGACCAGGTCGAGACCCCGCCCGCCTCCGCAGCGGCGCTGCTCGCCTGGGTCCAGGCACACCCCGGCCGCTTCACCTATCCCAAGCCGCCCCAGTTTCACGGCTCCAGCTTCCTCAAGCAGATCCTGCTGGAACTGACTCCGGATCCCGCCCCCCTCTATCGGGAGGCCACCGATGCCGAGTTTGCCAAGGTGACAGCCCCGCTCTGGGCCTGGCTGGAACAACTGCACCCCGCACTCTGGCGCAAGGGCAAGCTGTTTCCCACCGGCGCCGCCGAAACCAGACAGCTGCTGGACGACGGCGAGCTCGCCATGGCCATCAGCTTCAATCCGGGAGAGGCCCAAAGCGCGGTGCAGAACGGCACCCTGCCCCCCTCGGTGAGGGCGGTGGCCATGAGCAAGGGGGCGCTCACCAACAGCCATTTCCTCGCCATTCCCTTCAATGCCAGCGCCCGGGCCGGGGCCAAGGTGGCGGCCAACTTCCTGCTGAGCCCGGCGGCCCAGGCCCGCAAGGCCGATCCCGCCTTCTGGGGCGATCCCAGCGTGCTGCGCCAGGAGGCCCTGCCGGGGGCGAGCCGGCCAGCCCTGCGCTTCAAGGCCAAGCCTGAGCCCCACCCCAGCTGGCAGCTCAGGCTGGAAGCGGCCTGGGCCGAGCGCTATGGCCACTGATCCATGCAGGCCAAGGCACGTCTCCTCGTCCTGCTGACGTGCGCCTGTCTGCTGGGCGCACCGCTCGCCGGCGGCCTGCTGCTGCTGGCGCGGGAGGGCATCGCTTCAGGCAATCTCGGCCTGCTGCTCGCCCAGCCGGGGCTCTGGCACTCCGCGGGCCTGAGCCTCTGGGTGGCGGGGGCCTCCACCCTGGGGGCCCTGGCGTTCACCGCCCTGCTGCTCGCCCTGGGCAGCGGGCGCCCCTGGATGCGCTGGCTGCACCGTCTGCTCTCCCCCCTGCTGGCCCTGCCCCACGTCGCCTTCGCCATCGGCTTTGCCTTCCTGCTCGCCCCCTCCGGCTGGCTGCTGCGCCTCTTCGCCCCCCTGTTCGGCGTCGGCGACCTGCCGCCGGACTGGCAAACCCTGAGAGATCCCTGGGGGCTCGGCCTCATTGTGGCGCTCATCCTCAAGGAGACGCCGTTCCTGCTGCTGATGGCCCTGGCGGCGCAGGATCCCGCCAGGGTGGCGCGCCAGCAGTGGCTGGGGGAGAGCCTCGGGTTCAGCGGGCCCCAGCTGTGGTGGCGCCTGCTGCTGCCGGCGCTCTGGCCCGCCCTGCGCCTGCCCCTCTATGCGGTCGCCGCCTATGGCCTGGCGGTGGTGGATCTCGCCCTGCTGCTGGGCCCCGATGCCCCGCCCCCCCTGGCGGTGCGCCTCTGGCTCTGGTATCAGGACGCGAATCTGCGCTGGCGCGGCGCGAGCAGCAGCGGCGCCCTGCTGCTGCTCACGCTCAACCTGCTGCTGCTTGCCGCCCTGCGGCTGCTGGAGTGGGGTCACGTGACTCTCGGCAAGGTCCGCTGGCTGGACGGCAGGCGCGCCGTGCCCTCCCCCTGGCCAGAGCGGTTCACCCGGGCCGGGGTCTGGGCCCTGCTCGCCATCAACCTGCTGGTGCTCGCCTCCCTGCTGCTCTGGTCCCTGGCCAGGCGCTGGTCCTTCCCCGCCCTCTGGCCGAGCGAATGGAGCGACCGCCACTGGCTGGCGCTGCTGCCCACCCTGGGACCCCTGCTGTGGCAGAGCCTGTGGCTGGCCCTGCTCTGCGCCGCCCTGTCGCTCCTGCTGGCGGTGCTCTGCCTGGAGGCGCAGCCGGGGCGCGGCCCGCGGGGAGCCTCCTGGTCCCTCTGGCTCGTCTGCCTGCCCCTGCTGCTGCCCCAGGCCAGCCTGCTGTTCGGGCTGCGCCTGCAGATAGACGGCCTCGGGCTCGGCGGCATCGGCCCGGGCTGGGTGCTCTGGAGCCAGCTGGTGTTCGTGTTTCCCTACGTCTATCTCTGCCTGCACGGCCCCTATCGCCAGTTCGACGATCGCCTCACCCGGGTGGCCCTCAGCCTGGGCGCCAGCCCCTGGCGAGCCTGGTGGCGGGTGAAGGGTCCCCTGCTGGCCCGCCCCCTGCTGTTCGCCTTCGGCGTCGGCGCCGCGGTGAGCCTGGCCCAATACCTGCCCACCCTGCTGTTTGGCGCGGGCAGGGTGGTCACCATCACCACGGAGGCGGTGGCCATCGGCAGCGGCCTCAACCGGCGGCTGGCAGGGCTCTACGGCTTGCTGCAACTGCTGCTGCCGCTTTTCATCTACGGTCTGGTACTCTGGCTGCCGCGCCGCATCAACCCCGCCTTGAGGCCCTGAACATGCTCCACACCACCCCGCTTTGCCTCTCTCTGGACGAGCGCCCCCTGCTGACGCTGCCCCCCCTGGCGGTGGCCCCAGGTGAAGTGCTGACCCTGATGGGCCCGAGCGGCTGCGGCAAGAGCTCATTGCTGGCGGCCCTGGCCGGGGTACTGCCCGGCGTGAGGGGAAGAGGCCGGTTCCGGCTGGAGGGAGAGCTTCGCCTGGATGGGCGCCGGCTCACCTCCCTGCCCCCCCAGGAACGGCAGATCGGCATCCTGTTCCAGGATGATCTGCTGTTTGCCCACCTGACGGTGGCCGAGAACCTGATGTTCGGCATGCCGGCCAGCATCAGGTGTGCGGCGGCCAGAAGGGCGAAGGCGCTGGCGGCCTTGACCGAGGTGGGCCTGGCGAGCCAGGGGGACAAGCGGCCAGACCAGCTCTCCGGCGGCCAGAAGGCGCGGGTCGGCCTGCTGCGGGCCCTGCTCGCCGAGCCCCGCGCCCTGCTGCTGGACGAGCCCTTCTCGCGCCTCGACAAGCCGCTGCGCTCGGCGTTTCGCACCCTGGTGTTCGCCCGCATAAAGGCGCTGGGCATCCCCGCCATTCTGGTGACCCACGACGAGGAGGATGCGCCGGGCGCCATACTGCATCTGATCCCACCCGCCACCGATGAAGAGGAGAGCGACCTTGTTTGACCGCCACCTGATCCCCCTTGTCCGCCGCCCCCTCGCCACCCTGGCGCGGCCCCTGTGCCGGGCCGGGATCAGCGCCAACCAGATAAGCCTCGCCGGCTTTGCCATCGGCATGCTGGCGTTGCCGCTGCTGGCCCTGGGGGCTCATGGCTGGGCGCTCGCCGCCATCCTCTGCAACCGGCTGCTGGACGGGCTGGACGGCGCCGTGGCGCGAGAAACCGGGATCACCGACTGCGGCGGCTTCCTCGACATCACCCTCGACTTCATTTTCTATGCCGCCGTGGTGCTGGGCTTCGCCCTCGCCGACCCCGCCAACGCGCTGCCCGCCGCCACCCTGCTGTTCGCCTTCATGGGCACGGGCTCGAGTTTTCTGGCGTTTGCCGTCATGGCGGGCAAGCGGGGCATCGACAATCCGGTCTACCACCACAAGTCCCTCTATTATCTGGGCGGCCTCACCGAAGGGAGCGAGACCATAGCGCTCTTCGTGCTGATGTGCCTCTGGCCCGCCGCCTTCGTTCCCCTGGCCTACGGCTTCGCCCTGCTCTGCGCCATCACCACCCTGACCCGGGTCTGGAGCGGTTATCACACCCTGCGCTGACGGGTGTCGCGGGGAGCCGGCCCGGTACGGAACACTTGCGCATGGACGTCAATGTTTTACCATGACGGCACTCTTTTTCAGGCTCACGAGAACCCTATGCGTCGCCTTGTCTGTGTCCTCTCCCTGTTTCCCCTGCTCTATGGCTGCAGCAGCACGCCGGCGCCCAAGCCCGTGGTCAAACCCCAGCCCAACAGCGCCTTCATCAACCAGGCGCCTCCCGCCAAGCCGGTCTACCAGAGCGGGGTCGGTCTTGGCGTCAGCAAGGGGGATTTTTCCAACCGCAGCAACGTAGACAGGTTCGTGCAGCGCATGATCGACAAGCACGGCTTCAACGGCGCCGAGCTTCACCAGCTGCTGGCCCAGGCCGAGCGCTATGACTGGATCATCCGGCTGATGGATGCCCAGGCGCCCACCCGCACGCCCCCCACCGGGCCTACCGGCGCCTGGAACCGCTACCGCACCAAGTTCATCACCCCGGACAACGTGCAAAACGGCGTCAGCTTCTGGCGCGAGTACGAGGGCGAGCTCAACCGGGCGCAGCAGATCTACGGCGTGCCGCCCGAGATCATCGTCGGCATCATAGGGGTGGAGACCCGCTGGGGCCGGGTGATGGGCAAGACCCGCATCCTGGATGCCCTGGCGACCCTGGCGTTTGACTACCCGCGCCGCGCCGAGTTCTTCACCAGCGAACTGGAGGCCTTCCTGGTGATGACCCGGGACGAGGGGATGAATCCCACCGAACCCAAGGGCTCCTACGCCGGCGCCATGGGCTACGGCCAGTTCATGCCCTCCAGCTTCCAGCGCTACGCGGTGGACTTCGACGGCAACGGCCACACCAATCTGTGGGATCCGGTGGATGCCATCGGCAGCGTGGCCAACTACTTCAAGGCCCACGGCTGGGAGAAGGGGCAACCGGTGGCGGTGCGTGGTCAGGGGCAACTGCCTGGCTATGAGCACGGCTTCCAGACCCGCTATCCGGTCACCACCCTGCGCGGTGCCGGACTGGCCCCCATCGCCTCCCTTGGCAACCACCAGGAGGCGAGCCTGCTGCGCTTGGACGTGGGCACGGGCTACCAGTACTGGTACGGCCTGCCGAACTTCTACGCCATCACCCGCTACAACCACAGCACCCACTACGCCATGGCGGTGTGGCAGCTCGGCCTTGCCGTCAGGGATGCCCGCGGCGGTTACTGAGCCAGGCATACAGCCAACAAAAACGGGCCCGCGGGCCCGTTTTGCTATTCGTTTTCCAGCAGCCAGCGCTTGAGCAGGGCCGCCAGCTGCGCCTGCTCCTCCCCCGTCAGCGGGGCCAGCAGGCGGCGCTCGTTGGCCAGGTGCCGCTCCACCGCCTCGTCCACCAGGGCCAGGCCCGCGTCGGTCAGGTTGACCAGCAGGCTGCGCCTGTCATCTGGGGCCGCCTGACGAGTGATCAGGCCGCGCTGCTCCAGCTTGTCGAGCCGGGCCGTCATGGCCCCCGAGCTCAGCATGGCGGATTGGTAGAGGGCGGTCGGGGTGAGCGGCTCACCGGCCCGGCGCAGGGTCGCCAGGATATCGAAATCCGAGCCGAGCAGGCCGCACTCCTTGAGCTCCTCGCTCACCTCGCGCCCGGCGATGGCCGCCATGCGCGCCACCCGTCCCAGCACCCCCATGGGCGAGCAGTCGAGATCCGGGCGCTGCCGCGCCCACTGGGCCAGCAGCAGGTCAACGTGATCACTGTCCATTCGGGCTCCCTTTTTATCTTTATATAAAGATACTTGATAATAAACCAACTCGCGGCTAATTTATCTTTACTTGAAGATACTTTTTTGTGAGACAACCATGCCGCTGCTGATCGCCCTGCTCGCCCCCCTGCTGTGGGGCAGCACCTATGCCGTCGTCAGTCTCTACCTGACCGACTACTCCCCCTACTGGGTGGCCGTGTGGCGAGCCCTGCCCGCCGGCGTGCTGCTGCTGTTGATCCATCCCCGCTGGCCACCGCTGACCTGGAATCGCCAGTGCCTGCTGGCGTTCTGCAACATCACCGCCTTCTTCGCCCTGCTGTTCGTGGCCGCCTTCCGCCTGCCGGGCGCCGTGGCGGGCACCCTGGGCGCCACCCTGCCGCTGGTATTGATGGCGCTGGCCTGGTTGCAGGATGGCGTCAGGCCGTCGCTGAAATGGCTGCTGCTGGGGCTGATGGGGCTCGCCGGGGTGCTCCTGCTGCTCAACCCCTCCGCCAACCTGGACCCCGTCGGCGTGGCGTGCGCCCTGCTGGCCACCGTGCTCATCGGCCAGTCCAGCCGCTGGATGCAGCGCTGGCCGGTCAGCGATCTGCTGGCGCTCACCGCCTGGCAACTGCTGCTGGGCGGCCTGATGCTGATCCCGCTCGCCTGGTGGCTGGCGGGCCCCATGCCTGTGCCGCAACTGGCGAGTGCCCCCGCCTTTGGCTGGCTCATCCTGCTCAACACCGCGCTCGCCTACTGGGCCTGGCTGTGGGGGCTCAAGCGCCACGGTCCCGAGGTGATGGGCATGCTGGCCCTCACCAATCCCATGGTGGCGGTCTCCCTCGGCGTGCTGCTGGTGGGCGAGGCGCTGGACGGCCGCCAGTGGCTCGGCATCGGGGTGATCCTGCTCTCCCTCTTCCTGATGAAGCTACCGGCCCGCCCCTTCTTCAAGCGCTGGCAGGCCCGCAAGGCTTGCCCCGAACACCCGGGAAACGGCTGATCGCTCGACCGACAGAAAAGCAAAGAGGAGCCGATGCGGCTCCTCTTTTCTTGGTGATGACGTCAGGCTGGCGCGGGCTCAGACGCCGGCTTTTGCCAGGGCGGCGGAGACGATCTGCTGGGCCTCCTGCTGGATGAGGTCCAGGTGTGCCTCCCCCTTGAAGCTCTCCATGTAGATCTTGTAGATGGACTCGGTGCCGGACGGGCGCGCCGCGAACCAGCCGTGTTCGGTCACGACCTTCAAACCGCCGATGGCGGCATCGTTGCCGGGGGCGCGGGTCAGCTTGGCGGTGATGGGGTCACCCGCCAGCATGGAGGCCTCCACCAGCGCCGGATCCAGCTTGGAGAGCACCGCCTTCTGGGCACTGTTGGCCGGGGCGTCGATGCGACGGTAGCTGGAGCGGCCGAACTTGGCCTCCAGGGCGTCGTAGTGAGCCTGGGGATCCTTGCCGGTGACGGCCAGGATCTCGGCCGCCAGCAGCGCCAGGATGAAGCCATCCTTGTCTGTGGTCCAGACGGTGCCATCCTTGCGCAGGAAGGAGGCGCCCGCGCTCTCCTCGCCGCCAAAGCCGAACTCGCCGCTATGGAGGCCATCCACGAACCACTTGAAGCCGACCGGCACCTCTTTCAGGGTGCGACCGATCTCGCCGGCAACCCGATCGATCATGGAGGAGGAGACCAGCGTCTTGCCGACGGCGGCCTCCTTGGCCCAACCGGTGCGGTGGGTGAACAGGTACTGGATGGCCACCGCCAGGTAGTGGTTCGGGTTCATCAGCCCCGCCTTGGTAACGATGCCGTGACGGTCGTAGTCGGGGTCATTGCCGAGCGCGATGTCAAACTTGTCCTTGAGCGCAATCAGGCTCGCCATGGCGAACGGGCTGGAGCAATCCATCCGGATCTTGCCGTCCTTGTCCAGGGTCATGAAGGAGAAGGTCGGGTCGACCTTGTAGTTGACCACCTCGATGTCGAGGCCGTAACGCTTGGCGATCACGTCCCAGTAGGCGACGCCGGAGCCGCCGAGCGGATCCACCCCGATCTTGATGCCGGCCTGCTTGATGGCGGCCAGGTCCAGCACGTTCTCGAGATCGTCCACATAGGGGGTGACATAGTCGTGCTCGACCACAAACTCGCTGGCCAGCGCCTCGGCGAACGGCATGCGCTTCACGCCGGCCAGGTTCGCTTCCAGAATCGCGTTGGCGCGGTCCTCCACCCACTTGGTGATCTCGCCCTCGGCGGGGCCGCCGTGGGGGGGATTGTACTTGAAGCCGCCATCTTCCGGCGGGTTGTGGGACGGGGTGATCACCACGCCGTCCGCCAGGGCAGCAGGTTTGCCTGCGTTGTGGCGCAGGATGGCGTGGGAGATGACCGGGGTCGGCGTGAAGCCGAGACCGGCCTGAATGCGGGTCTCGACGCCGTTGGCCGCCAGCACTTCCACCGCGCTGGCAAACGCCGATTCGGACAGAGCGTGGGTATCCATGCCGACGAACAGCGGGCCCGTGATGCCGGCCTGCTGGCGATACTCCACCAGGGCCTGGGTCACCGCCAGGATATGGGACTCGGTAAAGGCGCTGTGCAGGGCGCTGCCACGGTGGCCCGAGGTGCCGAAGGCGACCCGCTGCTCGGGGCGGCTCATGTCCGGCTTGTTGAGGTAGTAGGCGCTGACCAGACGGGGGATGTTGGTCAAATCGCAGAGACGAGCCGGCTGACCGGCGTGGGAATGCTGTGCCATGGCGTTTTCCTTGAGCTGAGCCTTGCCCGGCAAGGCCTTGAGTCGTTGATGCGTTAAACGGCGCCGCACACCCGAGCCGTCAGATCCTCGTCATAACCCATGCTGGTCATCAGCTGGGCCACCATGTTCTGCTTGCGACTGGTGTTGGTATTGGTGATCACCCAGAACGGGGTATCCGGCACCGGCTTGGGCTTGGTGGTGCTGCCACTGGCACGCAGCGCCTCGGGATCCCGGGAGAAATAGACGCGCTTGCGCCCCTTGATCTCGGTCGCCTGAGTGAAGCCCTCCGGGTTGTCCCGGTACAGGGTGCTCAATACCAGCATGAAGCGGTTGATGGACTTCTCTTCCTTCTGCAGCTCGCCGGAATCCAGCAGGGCCTCCAGCCCCAGCGCATCGGCCACCGGCTGGGGCTGAGACTGGGTCGGTGCCGCGACAGGGGCGACCGGGGTCAGCTGACCGGGTTGCTCCAGCAGACGGCGCAGGATATCGGACGCACTCTCGCCGATGTGCCGGGTCTGGCTCGCGATAAAGAGGTAGAGATCGTCATCAAGCTCGATGGTTTTCATAGGGATGCGCTGGACTCGTCGAAATTCGGATGCGGCGATTATACATAGGCAGACCCGGCAGCCCAAGGGAGGGGCTGGCAGATGTGCATGAATCTCCCCGAGAATACGGCATAATGGCGGGCCAAGTGTGTGATCCCCCGCACTGATAGCCGATCCCGGGGCACTTTTTTTGGAAAAAAACCACAAAAAAATGCCCCATCAGGAATGAAATCCTTTTCTTTCAGTGTGTTAAAAAACCTGGCGACACAGCCCACGACCGACAAGGTGTCATTTTGCAACAAAACTCATTATTGAATTTCAAGGAGCAGGGCCAGGGGGCCCCCGTCGTGCTGATCCACGGCCTGTTCGGCAGCCTGGACAACCTCGGCCTGCTGGCGCGCCCGCTCGGCGAGCAATACAGGGTCATCAGCGTCGATCTGCGCAATCACGGCGCCTCCTTTCACTCGGACGAGATGAGCTACCCGGCCCAGGCGGCGGATGTCCTCGCCCTGCTGGACCACCTTGGGCTCGATCGGGTGGCCCTGGTGGGTCACTCCATGGGGGGCAAGGTCGCCATGCAGCTCGCCAAGCAGGCACCGGAACGGGTCAGCCAGCTGGTGGTGGCCGACATCGCCCCCGTGGCCTATCCCCACGCCCGCCACAAGAACGTCTTCGCCGGGCTCAACGCCACGCTCGAGCACGCTCCCCAAAGCCGCAGCGAGGCGGAAGCCATGCTGGCGGAGCACATCGAGATCGCCGGGGTGCGCCAGTTCCTGCTCAAATCCTTCGCCAAAGGGGAGTCAGGGTGGGGGTGGCGTTTCAACGTGCCGGCCCTCGAGCGCAACTACGCCAACATCATGGGCTGGCCCGATGACGAGCGCCGTTTCGAGGGGCCGACGCTCTTCATCAAGGGGGGAGAGTCGGACTACATGTTGCCCCAATACAGCGAGACGGCCCTGGTCCAGTTCCCGGCGGCCAGGGTGCGGGTGATCGCCGGAACCGGCCACTGGCTGCACGCGGAAAAGCCGGTTTTGTTCAACAAACTGGTTGTGGATTTCCTGTCGACAGGCGGTTAACAGTTTCAAATCCTTTGTGATATAGTGCGCCCGTCTTAAGGAGTGCGCGCAATCCATGCTGAGTGAACACATCGATCTCATCGAGAGTCTGGGCCTGAAGCTGTTCTTCGTGGCCATCTTCCTGCTGATTGGCCTGGCCATTCAGGATGTGCTCAAACGCGGCAACGTGCCCCGTTTTGGCCGCTTCGTCGTCTGGCTGGTGCTGTTTCTGGGTTGCGCGGGTTTTGTCGCCAAGGGGCTGATCGAAATGGGCTGGGAAGGCTCAGGGATCGGCTAACTACTTTTCATCTGTGATGTATGGCCAAACAGCAAACTGATCGAACAACACTGGATCTGTTCGCAACTGAGAAGCGCCCCGGCAGGCCAAAGACCAACCCACTCCCCCGTGAGACCCAGCTCAAGATCAACAAGCGCAACCAGCTCAAGCGCGATCGGGAGAACGGGCTGAAGCGGGTCGAGTTGAAGGTGGAAGCCGAGTTGCTGGAGCGCCTGAACCAACTTGCGCTGCAACAGAACGTCAGCCGAGCCGAGCTGATCCAATCTATCCTGAAGCAACAGATCGAGTCTGCTCATGCAGCAGGCATCGCAATCTGAACCGTTAAGCATCAACACCAGATACGGGTAACTAAACACTATGGCTAGTGTAGGTCTGTTTTTCGGCAGCGATACCGGTAATACCGAAGCTGTCGCCAAGATGATCCAGAAAGAACTGGGCAAGCAACTGATTGAAGTCCGTGACATTGCCAAGAGCAGCAAGG
The DNA here is from genome assembly GCF_019048705.1 of Aeromonas sp. FDAARGOS 1409. Lineage (NCBI taxonomy): Bacteria > Pseudomonadati > Pseudomonadota > Gammaproteobacteria > Aeromonadales > Aeromonadaceae > Aeromonas > Aeromonas sp. FDAARGOS 1409. Next base: position 2,750,856 of record NZ_CP077395.1, on the reverse strand, counting down.
CCGACATCGACAGCTTCGATCTGCTGATGTTCGGTATCCCGACTTGGTACTACGGCGAGGCCCAGGCCGATTGGGACGACTTCTTCCCCGAGCTCGAAGAGATCGACTTCACCAACAAGCTGGTCGCCATCTTCGGATGCGGCGATCAGGAAGACTATGCCGAGTACTTCCTCGACGCCATGGGCACCCTGCGTGACATCGTCGAAGCCAAGGGCGCCATCATCATAGGTCACTGGCCGACCGCAGGTTACGAGTTCGAAGCCTCCAAGGCCCTGGTGGATGACAAGCACTTCGTGGGTCTGGGCATCGACGAGGATCGCCAGCCGGAGCTGACCGCAGAGCGCGTCAAGGGCTGGTGCAAGCAACTGCACGAAGAGATGTGCCTGAGCGAGCTGGAGTGATCTCCCTCCCCTCTCCATGCAACAAGGGCCCCGACGGGGCCCTTGTTGCATCTGTCCTCCGCACTCAGCCGCCCCTGTGCTGGGGCTTGGATCTGACATAGAGGGTGCGCTTCACCTGGGCCACCAGCTCGCCCTGGCCATCCTGCACCAGCACCTCGAACTCGGGGAAGTGCTTGTCTCCCCCCTCGGTCGCCGCCACGATCGACGCCAGCTTGCCGTCGGTCAGGGTGAACTCCGCCACCAGCTTGCCCTTGCCAGGCTTGATGAAGTTGATGCTGCCCGCCTTGTCCCAGACGTAATAGCGGTTCTTGAAATGACCCATCAGCATCAGAGGATAGATGGGATCCGTCATGGCGAACATGCTGCCACCGAACTGGGTGCGGTTGGCATTCTTGTTCCACCAGCGGGACTTGAGGGTCACCCGGCAGAAGCGAAAATCGGAACTCAATGTCTCTATCTTGATGCCGGCGCCCCAGAACGGGGGCCAGGCGTTGAGGGCACAGCGCACCCAGGCCGCGTTGCCAAAAAGCCAATCCATGGATCTCATCCGACCAGACTATGAAGAGATCACATAGTATCAACATTCTCTCGTGGAGCAAGCGGGCCGGATTAATCTTCCAGTGGGGTAAATGTGCTAAACCCATTGAATTGCTGGGTTTATTTTTAACTTGGCTACGACCTATAATGACAGGCCAAGCGAGTTCGTGGTTGCCATTCCAGCGGCAGTCAATCAGAATAACCACACCTTCGAGAATGCGAATAAATAGAATATGGCAGACAACAACCAAGCGTTAAAAAAGGCCGGGCTCAAGATCACCTTGCCCCGCGTCAAGATCCTGGAAATCCTGCAACAGCCGGACTGCCAGCACACCAGTGCGGAAGATCTGTACAAACGGCTGATCGATCAGGGTGAGGAGATTGGTCTCGCCACCGTCTATCGCGTTCTCAACCAGTTTGATGATGCCGGTATCGTCACCCGTCACCACTTCGAAGGGGGCAAGTCGGTGTTCGAGCTGGCGACTCAGGAGCATCACGACCATCTGGTCTGCCTGGACTGCGGCAAGGTGATCGAGTTCTCCGACGAGGTGATCGAGCAGCGTCAGCGCGACATCGCCAAGGCGCACAACATCCGCCTGACCAACCACAGCCTCTACCTGTATGGCCACTGCGCCAACGGTGACTGCAAGCACGACGAATAACCGCTTCACCGCGCGTGCCATGAAAAAAAGCCAGCATCACGCTGGCTTTTTTGTGTCCGCAATCCGGACAAGAAAGGCAGGGTCTCCCCTGCCCTCTCATATCAGGCCTCGGCCTTGCCCCAGACGTCCCGCAGGGCCACGGTGCGGTTGAACACCAGGTGCTCGGCGCTGGAGAGCTTGTTGTCGGCGCAGAAGTACCCTTCGCGCTCGAACTGGTAGGCAAACTCCGGCTTGGCGTCCTTCAGGGAAGCCTCCACTCGGGCCCCCTCGATGATCACCAGGGATTCCGGGTTCAGGGCCGCCTCGAAGTCATCCTCGGCGCCCGGGTTAGGCACCTTGAACAGACGGTCGTAGAGACGCACTTCGGCCGGCAGGGAGTGACTGGCGCTGACCCAATGGATCACCCCTTTCACCTTGCGGCCGTCCGCCGGATCCTTGCCCAGGGTCTCGGGATCGTAAGAGCAGTAGATGCAGGTGACCTTGCCGTCCGCATCCTTCTCGACCCGTTCGGCCTTGATGACGTAGGCGTTGCGCAGGCGCACTTCCTTGCCCAGCACCAGACGTTTGAACTGCTTGTTCGCTTCCTCTTTGAAGTCCGCCTCGTCGATGAAGATCTCGCGGGAGAAATGCAGCTCACGGCTGCCCATCTCCGGCTTGTTCGGGTGCGCAGGCGCCGTCAGCACCTCGTCGGCCGCCAGGTTCTCGATCACCACCTTCACCGGGTGCAGCACGGCCATGGCGCGCGGGGCGTTCTCGTTGAGATCGTCGCGGATACAGGCTTCCAGCATGCTCATCTCGACGATGTTGTCCTGCTTGGTCACGCCGATGCGCTTGCAGAACTCGCGGATGGAAGCCGGGGTGTAGCCACGACGGCGCAGACCGGAGACGGTCAGCATGCGGGGGTCATCCCAGCCGCTGACGTGCCCCTCGGTCACCAGCAGGTTCAGCTTGCGCTTGGACATGACGGTGTATTCGAGGTTCAGACGGGAGAACTCGTACTGACGGGGGTGGCAATCGATGCTGATGTTGTCCAGCACCCAGTCGTACAGGCGGCGGTTGTCCTGGAACTCCAGGGTGCACAGGGAGTGGGTGATCCCCTCCAGGGCGTCCGAGATGCAGTGGGTGAAGTCATACATCGGGTAGATGCACCACTCGTCACCGGTCTGGTGGTGGTGGGCAAACTTGATGCGATAAATGACGGGATCGCGCATCACGATGAAGGGGGATGCCATGTCGATCTTGGCGCGCAGGCAGGCGCTGCCTTCGGCCATCTCGCCGTTCTTCATCTTGGCGAACAGGGCCAGGTTCTCTTCCACGCTGCGATCGCGGAACGGGCTGTTCTTGCCCGGCGCGGTCAGGGTGCCGCGGTATTCGCGCATCTGCTCCGGGGAGAGCTCGTCCACATAGGCCAGCCCCTTCTCGATGAGCTCGATGGCATAGCCGTGCAGCTTGTGGAAATAGTCGGAGGAGTAGCAGATCTCGCCGCTCCACTGGAAGCCGAGCCACTGCACGTCCTGCTTGATGGACTCCACGAACTCGATGTCTTCCTTCGCCGGGTTGGTGTCATCGAAGCGCAGGTTGCACTGGCCCTGGTAGTCGCGGGCGATGCCGAAGTTCAGGCAGATGGATTTGGCGTGGCCGATATGGAGATAACCGTTCGGCTCCGGCGGGAAACGGGTATGCACGCGGTTGTGCTTACCGCTGGCCAGATCTTCATCAATGATCTGACGAATAAAGTTAGTTGGGCTGTTCGCCTGACTCATGGCTCACCTCAAAAATGCGTCACTGGCGGACGTTGTGCCGGCTGGCACCCTCATACCCCCGCCGTCAAGCCGGGTATGATCCCTCATTACGCGCCCTGCCTCAACCTGAATTTGGCCAATTCGGGTCATTGGCGCACCAAAAACGGCGAAACGGGAGAAATTGCAGAGATCCTGGTCAAAAAAAGCCCCGCACGGGGCGGGGTCTCAAGTGATGAAAAACAGACAAAACACACACAACAAAGGTTCACACGCAGAGTCAACCTTTCCCAAGCCCGATGGCCTATCGCCCTTGGGAAAGGCGGGTCTTGCGACCCACCTTGCGTTAAGAAACGAGGGCTATCAGTTCAGTTCGGTGACGCGGCTGGTGCGCTTGCCATCGAAGCTGGTGGTACGCAGCCAGACCTTGCCATTGACGGTCGGCTTGGCCGCGGCGTCGTAGGCAGTCCAGTTGGTGCCGTCCAGGCTGTACTGGATGGGCAGACCCGGCAGATCCACGTTCGCTTCAAGCACACCGTTCACCACCTTGGCACCCGGTACGGAGAGGCGATATTCCACCCCGGCCTGGTCGAGTTTGGGCAATACGCGCTGACCCAGCACGTTGGCAAACTGGTTCCACTCCTTGTTCAGGGTGGCCTTGTTCACGTGCTTGGTGGTGCCGGAGAACTCGCGACCCTTCACGTAGTCGAGCTCGAAGCCGCCCTTGTGCCAGGCGCGCTCGGCCACGGAGAAGATGCGCGGATAGACCATGTACTCGTACTGGGCATCGGTGCGCACGGTTTCGCTCCACTGCTGACCGGAGATCCCCTTGAACTTGACCGGATCCTGATCCCCCTTGGCCACGAAGGCGTTGCCGTCGCGGTCAACCGAGGTCTCGGCGTTCTGCGGCAGGTTTTCCGGGGCGAAGGCGAACACCTTGCGGGTGTCGTTGAAGCGGGTGGCCCAGTAGTAGCCGCGCTCGGCCGGGTGTACCTCGTTCGGGAAGTCGAAGTAGAGGTAGTCGGGGTTGGAGAGCACCACCTCATAGCCCTTGTGCGCCCACTTCATCGCCTCGTTGAAGCCACCCCAGTAGAGGGTTTCCCAGAAGTTGACCCGGGTCTTGTCGGTGGCGAACACGCTGGCATCCGTGGCGTACTTCAGGCCATCTTCCCACGCCTGCAGGGTGGAGAAGCCGTGGCCCTTGACCATCTCGCTCACTTCCTTGGCAAAATGGACCGGCAGCTCGGCCACGTCCTTGATCTTGCCATCGTCGATCATCTTCTGGCACATCGGCGACTTGCCGAACGGCTTGTCCTGCTTGCTGGAGTCGACGTTGCCCTTCCAGGCGACCAGCTCTTCTTTCTTGGTGACGGCCGGATCCTGATAGCCACCACCCTGCATGATGTTCTTCGCCTCGTCACCACCGTAGTGCCAGGCGGTCAGCGGCTGGCCGGCGGCCTGGTGCATCTGGGCCACTTCGTCCATCACCTTGGCCACGAAGGTGGCGGCACCCGGCTGGCAGGGGTTGATGAAGGACATCTTGTCGTAGAACTGGACCGAGGTGACGTTGGAGGTATCGGCCGGGTCGGTCAGTCGGAACTGGTTGGCTTCCGCCTCTTTGCCCTCGCTCATCAGACGCTTGTAACGCGCCTCCATGGAGACCACGGCGGCACGGGCGTGGGCCGGCATGTTGATCTCGGGGATCACGGTCACGCCGCGGGCCTTGGCATAGCGCACCAGATCGATGTAGTCGGCCTTGCTGTAGAAACCGGAGCCCTGGTTGTCACTGGTCGGGCCGGAGCCGAGCTGCGGCATCAGGCACTGGGTCTCGGAGAGATCGTGGCAACGCTGGCTGCCGACGTCGGTCAGTTCCGGCAGGCCCGGGATCTCGATGCGCCAGCCTTCATCGTTGGTCAGGCCCAGATGCAGCACGTTGAGCTTCATGGCGGACATCTGGTCCACCAGCTTCTTCAGGGTCTCCGGGCTTCTGAAGTGACGGGCCACGTCGGTCTGCATGCCACGGTATTCGAAGCGCGGCGCATCCTCGACGGTCATCTGGCTCACCAGCTTGTCGTCAACGCCCAGCAGGGAGATCAGGGACTGGGCACCCCAGAAGGCGCCGTCAATGTCGTGGCCCTGAATGACGGTGCCCTTCTGGCCTATGGTCATGTCGTAGCCTTCGGCCTGCTTGAGCTTGCTGCCGAGCTTGATGGTGACCGGGTAGCCGGTGTCGGAGAGGGTAACACCCAGCTTGGTCAGTTGAGCCTTGATGGCCTCGGCGCGATCGCTCGGCAGGTCAAGGGCATTGAGCTTGATGGTGGAGAAGTCGATTTGCGGGCCGGCCTTGACCACCTGCTTCATCGGGCTCGGCAGGATGCGGTCGTCAATCTTGCCGGCAGGCAGCAGGGTGCTGGTCTGGTTGGCGGCGAAGCGGGTCTCGCTGTTCATCAGGATGTTGTTGTCATCCTTGGTGCGCTTCCAGCCGTCGGCCGGCATCGGCTTCTCGTAGGTGCTGGCGTCGTCGATGTTGCTCATGCTGGCCAGCACTTTCGGCTCGGCCCCTTCGCTGGCGACATACCAGTTCGGCATGATGTCAGATTCGAACAGTACCCAGTATTCCACCACCAGGGGCACCTCGACCGTGGCGTCCTTGGCAAAGCCCTGGAACTTCTCGGTCGGCGTCAAACGATAGAGGTCGCCGGTCAGGTGGGTGATGGTGAACTGGTCGTTGTCCACCCGCTGGATGCGGCGGATGGAGGAGACATAGATGCTCCAGTCCTTGGAGGTCACATCCGCCCCCGTGTTGGTCAGGTGCAGCTTGGCAACGCCGCAGCTCGCCCACTCTGAACCCAGTGCCTGGCAGTCGAGGCCGGCGCCGGCACCGTCATTGGTGACGACTTCGTACTTGACGACGAGGTTGCTGGCGAGGGCGTCGACCACGGCTTGCTTGGCGGCATCGGCTGCCAGTGCTGGGCCGGCGAAAACGGTAGACATGGCAATGGCTAACAGAGAATGTTTCAAGTTCATAACTGCTGCTCTCGTTTGAAGTAAAGGTTGGATTTTCTTGGCTTTTTTATATGGGGCCCCGAGGCGGGGCCCTTAGTTATGTCAACAATGGACTTAGACTTGAGGTGAGCGAGTCGCTCGATTAACGCAGGGCTTTCATCTCACCGGCGATGATTTCGGCCAATGGGCCCAGAATCACCTGCAGGTTCTGCTCACCGAGCTTGACCACACCGGCCGCGCCTAGGGCTTTGAGCTTGCGCTCGTCGACGATGCTGCGGTCTTTCAGGGTCAGACGCAGGCGGGTGATGCAGGCGTCGATGGTCACCAGGTTCTCCTGGCCGCCCAGCACTTCCAGATACTGCTTGGCCAGCTCGGTGCGGTCGGTGGTCTGGGCCTGTACCGGCACGGCTTCGTCGTCTTCACGACCCGGGGTCTTCAGGTTGAACTTGGCGATCACGGCGCGGAAGACCACGTAGTAGAGGCCGAAGAAGACCAGACCCTGTACCAGCAGCATGTACCACTGGGTGGCCAGCGGGTTGCGGCTGGAGAGCACCATGTCCACCAGACCGGCGCTGAAGCCGAAACCGGCGATCCAGTGCATGCTGGAGGCGATGAACACGGACAGGCCGGTCAGCAGGGCGTGGATGACGTACAGTACCGGTGCCACGAACATGAAGGAGAACTCGAGCGGCTCGGTCACCCCGGTGAAGAAGGCGGCAAAGGCGGCGGCGATCATGATGGACGCAACCTTCTCTTTGTTCTCTTTCTTCGCGCTGTGGTAGATGGCCAGCGCGGCACCCGGCAGACCGAACATCATGATGGGGAAGAAGCCGGCCTGGTACATGCCGGTCACGCCTACGACGGCCTTGCCGGCGTCGATGGAGGATTGGCCACCCAGGAAGTTCGGGATGTCGTTGATGCCGGCCACGTCGAACCAGAACACGGAGTTCAGGGCGTGGTGCAGACCGACCGGGATCAGCAGGCGGTTGAAGAAGGCGTAGATGCCGGCGCCGGTGGAGCCCAGGCTCACGATGGATTCACCGAAGGAGACCAGGCCACCGTAGATGACCGGCCAGACCGCCATCAGGATGAAGGAGACGACGATCATCACCACGGAGGTCACGATCGGCACCAGACGACGGCCGGAGAAGAAGGCCAGCGCCTTGTGCAGCTCCACGCTGCTGAAGCGGTTGTACAGCTCGGCCGCGATGACACCACACAGGATGCCGACGAACTGGTTGCTGATCTTGGCGAAGGCTGCCGGCACCTGGTCGGCCGGGATGCCCTTGATCTGGGCCACGGCGCCCGGGCTCAGCAGGGTGGTGACCACTAGGAAGCCGACCAGACCGGCCAGCGCGGCGGAGCCGTCTTTATCCTTGGACATGCCATAGGCGACGCCCACGGCGAACAGAATGGGCATGCTGTCGATGATGGCGGCGCCCGCCTTGATCAGAAACGCAGCCAGAGGGCTTCCGCCACCCCAACCGTTCGGGTCAATCCAGTAGCCAATCCCCATCAGGATCGCTGCGGCAGGCAATACCGCCACCGGCACCATCAGGGCACGGCCGATCTTTTGCAAATAACCGAGAATGTTCACGGTTCCTCTCCTTAGTTGGTGTTTTTCTAGAAATTAAGTGCTTATCACGTTCGACGCATAAGCCATCAAGGCTTGATTGGCAGTCTAGGGCTTTTATTTCGCTGCGCAAATTAATAAACCCACATTCGTGATCATTATCACTCATCAGAGATAAAGGTAGCGGATAGATGTGGCTTAGTTCGCAATCTTTATTTACGCTATAAAACAACTTAGATGTGTCTTTTAGTCTTGCCGTCAATAGACAGCTGCAACCCGTACAGAGGTATATAGAATGCGCCTGATCCCGTTGAAGTCTGCCAGCCAGGTGGGTCTCTGGTCCGCCCGTTACATCGTCGACCGCATCAATGCGTTCAAACCGACCAGCGATCGCCCCTTCGTGCTGGGTCTGCCCACCGGCGGCACGCCGCTCAACACCTACAAGCGCCTGATTGAACTGCACAAGGCCGGCGAGGTGAGCTTCCAGCACGTGGTCACCTTCAACATGGACGAGTACGTGGGGCTGCCCAAGGAACACCCGGAGAGCTACCACAGCTTCATGTACAACAACTTCTTCAACCACGTGGACATTCGCCCGGAAAACATCAACATCCTCAACGGCAACGCGCCGGATCTGGTAGCCGAGTGCCAGCGCTACGAGGACAAGATCAAGTCCTACGGCAAGATCAACCTGTTCATGGGCGGGGTCGGCAACGACGGCCACATCGCCTTCAACGAGCCGGCCTCATCCCTGGCTTCCCGCACCCGGGTCAAGACCCTGACCGAGGACACCCGGATCGCGAACTCCCGCTTCTTCGGTGGCGACATGGAGCAGGTGCCCAAGCTGGCGCTGACCGTGGGCGTGGGCACCCTGATGGATGCCGAAGAGATCCTGATCCTGGTGATCGGTCATGCCAAGGCCCAGGCCCTGCAGGCCACGGTGGAAGGCAGCGTCAACCACATGTGGACCATCTCCACCCTGCAGCTGCATCCGAAAGGCATCGTCGTGTGTGACGAGCCCTCCACCATGGAGCTGAAGGTCAAGACGGTGCGCTACTTCCAGCAGCTGGAAGCCGACAACATCAAGCACCTCTGAGGAGCCGCCATGTACGCTCTGACTAATTGCACTATCTACACCGGCAGCTGCGTGCTGACCGGTTATGGCGTGGTGATCGATGGCGACCAGATCGTCGCCATCTCACGCCGGGCCGAGCTGCCCGCCGGCATCGAGCAGATCGACCTCAAGGGCGCCAACCTCAGCGCCGGCTTCATCGACGTCCAGCTCAACGGCTGCGGCGGCGTCATGTTCAACGGTCACATCACCGCTCAGACCCTGGCCACCATGCAGGCGGCCAACCTGAAATCCGGCACCACCAGCTTCCTGCCTACCCTGATCACCAGCCCGGATGCGGACATGAAGCAGGCCGTCGCCGTCACCCGCGACTACATGGCCGCCCACCCCAACGAGGTGCTGGGCGTCCACCTGGAAGGGCCCTACACCAACCTCAAGCGCAAGGGCATTCACCCGGCCGAGCAGATCCGCCAGCCCGCCGACGAGATGATCGACTTCTTCTGCGACAACGCGGACGCCATCGCCAAGATCACCCTGGCGCCGGAGCGCAACAAGCCCGAGCACATCCGCCGCCTGGTGGAGGCCGGCATCCTGGTCTCCGCCGGCCACACCGCCGCCAACTACGACCAGGCCATGGCCGGCTTTAACAACGGCATGCGCTTTGCGACCCACCTCTACAACGCCATGACCCCGACCCTGAACGGTCGCGAGCCCGGCGTGGTCGGGGCCATCTATGATCGCAAGGATGTCTATGCCGGCATCATCGTCGACGGCCACCACGTGCACTGGGCCAACGTGCGCCTGGCGCACAGGATGCTGGGGGAGCGGCTGGTGCTGGTCACCGATGCCACCGCCGCGGCCGGGGCACCGGAAGGCTTTGAGCAGTTTGATTTTTGTGGCGCAACCGTCTATTTCCGCGATGGTCAGTGCGTCGACGAGAATGGTACACTCGGCGGCTCCGCCCTCACCATGATCGAAGGGGTGGAAAATCTGGTCAAACAGGTCGGATTGCCGCTCGACGAAGCACTGAGAATGGCCACCCTTTACCCCGCGCGCGCCATTGGATGGGACTCACGTCTCGGTAGTATCCAGGTCGGAAAAATTGCCAACCTCACCGTCTTTGATCAGGCCTTCACGGTCTGCGGGACCGTGGTTAACGGACACTACACAACACAGTGACACTATGACTGGCGGACAAATAGCAAACGTAGATCTTATCAAGCAGGTGAACAGTGCGGTCGTCTATCGGCTCATCGACCTGCAGGGGCCCATCTCGCGGGTCAAAATTGCCGAGTTGAGTCAGCTGGCCCCGGCCAGCGTGACCAAGATCACCCGGCAACTGATCGAGCATGGCCTCATCAGGGAGACGTCGCCCCAGGCATCGACCGGCGGACGGCGCGCCATCTCCCTGACCACCATCAAGCATCGCTTTCATTTTGTCTCCGCCAAGCTCGGTCGCGGCTATCTGCAGCTCTCCTTGTACGATCTCGACGGCAAGGAGCTCGATCAGCACGTCACCCAGGTGACCGAGATAGAGCAGCAACCCGTGATCGACATGCTGCTGCGGGAGATCGGCGCCTTCATCGACGCCAACAACGACCGCAGCCGCAACCTCATCAGCATCGCGCTCACCATGCCGGGCCTGGTCAATCCGGAATCCGGCATGGTCATCTACACCCCCACCTACCAGATCCGCAATCTGGGGTTGGCCAAGCTCCTGGAGCACCACTTCAACCTCCCCTGCTACGTGGGCAACGACACCCGATCCCTGGCGCTGGCAGAGCACTTCTTCGGCGAGTCCCGCGACTGCATGGACTCCATACTGGTGAGCGTCCATCAGGGGACGGGCTCGGGCATCATCACCAAGGGCAAGGTGTTCCTCGGCCAGAACCGCAACGTCGGCGAGATCGGCCACATCCAGGTCGAGCCCCTCGGCAAGCGCTGCCACTGCGGCAACTTCGGCTGCCTGGAGACCATCGCCTCCAACGAGGCCATCGTCGACAAGGTGAAGGAGCTCATCAGCCGCGGCCACCTGAGCTCGCTGCAGGAGAAGCACATCACCATCCAGGAGGTGTGCAAGGCGGCCCTGGCCGGGGACGAGCTGGCCCGCAGCGTGATCGAGAACGTGGGGGAACATCTGGGCCGGGCCATCGCCATCACGGTCAACCTGTTCAACCCGCAGAAGGTGCTGATCGCCGGCGAAATCACCGCCGCCGAGGAGATCCTGATCCCGGCCATCCGCCGCTGCGTCGAGCACCAGTCCCTGCCAAGCTTCCACCGCGGCCTGCCCATCGTAAAGGCGCGCTTCCAGAATCAGCCCACCATCGGCGGCTTCGCCCTGGTCAAGCGCTCCCTGCTGGAAGGGGATCTGCTGCAGATCATCATGGAGCAGAAGTAAGACTTCACCTTGCAAACCAAAACGGCAGCCAGTGGCTGCCGTTTTTTATTGATGGATGCTTCGAGCGTAGGTTCGATTAGCCGCGTAGCGGCGTAATCGGACGCCGTGGCTCACCCCGCCCGGCAGGGTTTGAACAGATCCAGCTTGCCGTTACAGGCCTCGGTCTGCACATTCAGGATGCCGAGCATGGTGCGGGGCAACAGGTCGTCGTGTTCCATCCATCCGACTCACCCCGCTCTACATGGCTTGAACAGATCCAGCTTGCCGTTACAGGCCTCGGTCTGCACATTCAGGATGCCGAGCATGGTGCGGGGCAACAGGTTGTCGTGTTCCATCCATCCGACTCACCCCGCTCTACATGGCTTGAACAGATCCAGCTTGCCGTCATACACCTGAGTCTACACGTCCATGATGCCGAGCATGGTGCGGGGCAACAGGTTGTCGTGTTCCATCCATCCGACTCACCCCGCTCTACATGGCTTGAACAGATCCAGCTTGCCGTCATACACCTGGGTCTGCACGTCCATGATGCCGAGCATGGAGTGGAACAGGTTGTCGTGGGAGAAGCGCTTGCTGCTCGCCTCCTGCTGCAGGCAGTCCAGGCTCAGCTGGCGATCCGCCTGCAACTGGGGGGAGAGCCAGGTCAGGAGCGGCACCCGGGTCTGATCGTCCGGCGCAAACTTGTAGGGAGTACCGTGCAGGTAGAGCCCCATGGCCCCGAGGGATTCACCGTGATCCGACAGATAGACCAGGCCCACATCGTATTGATCTTCCAGGGTCTTGAGCTTGTCGATCAGCTGGGCTAGCACCTTGTCGGTGTAGCGTATGGTGTTGTCATAGGTGTTCACCAGCTCCTCGTTGCTGCAGTTCTCGATGTCGCTGCGCGGGCAGTCCGGCAGGAAGGCGCGGTCGGCGGCCGGGTAGCGGCGATAGTAGGTCGGACCGTGGCTGCCCATCAGGTGGAAGGCCACCAGCTTGCCGCCCTGCCCGCCCCGCATCCCGGCGATCTGCTCATCCAGCCCCTGCAGCAGGACCTCGTCATGGCAGGCATCCCCCTCGCAATATTGCGGGAAGGCCTTGGGCTCGATCTCTATGGTGGGCACATGCTTGCACACCCCCTTGCAGCCGCCGTCGTTCTCCTTCCAGAGCACGGAGACGCCGGCGTGTTGCAGCACGTCCAGCAGGCCGTCCCTGGACTTGGCCAGGGTCTCGTCATAGCCGCGGCGGGTGAGGTTGGAAAACATGCAGGGCACGGAGACCGCAGTGGCGGTGCCGCAGGAACGCACGTCCTTGAAGGAGACCAGCCCCGCCTCCCTGGCGGTGAACCCGTTGGTTTCCTTGCCATAGCCGTTGAGGGAGTAGTTCTGGCTGCGGGCCGTCTCCCCCACCACCAGGAACATCAGGGTCGGCTTGCCGCCCCTGGCCGTGATCCTGGCGTCGGTACCAATCTGCTCATAGGGAATGGGGGTCGCGAAGAGGATGTCCCTGGCATAGCGATAGACGCCGCGCACATAGTTGGAGGGCACTATCTCTTTGACGATGTTGTGGTTGTTGCGCCCGACCGAGGCGTAATCCTGATAGTAGAGGGCAGCGACCCCGAGCAGGAACAGCAGGGAGAGGCTGATGCCCCCGAGGCGCATGCCCAGCCCCTTGTACCAGCGGCTCGGGTACTCCACCCGGATCCAGAGCAGGCAGAGCACCGGCAGCACGCCCGTCAGCAGGAACCAGAGCGCCACGGAGCCGTTGAGGTAGGAGCCCGCCTCCCCGCTGTTGGTCTCGACCACGTTCTGCACCATGCCCACATCGAAGATGATCCCGTACTTGAGCATGGCGTAGCTGACCAGGGAGGCGGTGACGATCAGGAAGGTGAAGAAGGGCTTGAGCAGATACTTGAAGGTGAACGGCAGGAAGACCGCATTGAGCGCGGCGATCAGCACGAAGGGAATGGAGAGCGCGAAGCCCGCCTTCACATGCTCGAGGGCGCTGAGGATCCGGTAAAAGTGCAGAAAGATGGGCCAGTTGAACACCAGTGCAAACAGCAGCACCAGCAACAGATTGACCTTGATCACTCCCAGAGTGGGACGCATAGAGAGACTCCGACAAACCAGTGATTCCTGAAGCCTTGCAAGGAGGCTCCGTTGTGCGCATCCCCTCCCTCTTCCCGAACGGAGTGATGACCGGAGCGGCCAGGATGCAAGCTGATCCTAGAGGGGCAAACTTAAGCGGACATTAAGGGGGGGCGCGAAGAAAAGCGGGAGTTGGCAGAGTCTGGCGGATAAAAAAACGGCAGCCGGTTGCTGCCGTTGTTGGTGCGGGTTGGGAGGCGGGCGCTCAGGGGCGTTGCCGCCTCGCCTAAGGAGGATGCCGCCATTGCGGCCCTCCAGGGCGGGTTTACAGGGTTGCCGCCACTTCGTCGGAGATGGAGCCGTTGTGGTACACCTCCTGCACGTCGTCCAGATCTTCCAGCATGTCGATGAGGCGCATCAGCTTGGGGGCGGTCTCGGCATCCAGCTCAGCCTCGGTGGAGGCGATCATGGTCACTTCGGCGCTCTCGGGCTTGAAGCCGGCGGCTTCCAGACCGTCCAGCACGGTACCGAAGTCGTTCGGGGTGGTGTACACCTCTATGGTGCCATCCTCTTCGGTCACCACGTCGTCGGCACCCGCCTCCAGGGCGGCATCCATCAGGGCGTCTTCATCGGCGCCCACGAAGGTCAGAACGCCCTTCTTGGTGAACAGGTAGGCCACGGAGCCATCGGTCCCCAGGTTGCCGCCGCACTTGCTGAAGGCGTGACGCACTTCGGCCACGGTGCGGTTGCGGTTGTCGGTCAGGCACTCCACCATGACGGCGGAACCGGCCGGGCCGTAACCTTCGTAGACTATGGTCTCGAGCTGTTCGCCGTCACCACCGCCGGCGCCACGCTGGATGGCACGGTTGATGGTGTCACGGGTCATGTTGCTGGTCAGGGCTGCCGCCACCGCCGCACGCAGGCGCGGGTTGTTGGCAGGATCCGCATCACCCAGACGCGCGGAGGTGGTGATTTCGCGGATCAGCTTGGTGAAGATCTTGCCGCGCTTGGCGTCTTGCGCCGCCTTGCGGTGTTTGATGTTGGCCCATTTACTGTGACCTGCCATAGGGACTCTCCGTTATAGTTTGAAATTTCAGTAACACAGGTTGCGACTGCGCGAGGGAAAACGGGAAAGGCCGCATCGCTGCGGCCTTCGGTGCCTGTGAAGGCTTATTCGTCACCCTTGACGGTGGTCGCAATCGCCAGCTCGCCCAGTTGGGCCGGGTTGGCAAAGCTCGGGGCGTCCGTCATCAGACAGGCGGCCGCGGTGGTTTTCGGGAAGGCGATGACATCCCGAATGTTGTCGGTGCCGGTCAGCAGCATGCTGAGGCGATCCAGACCGAACGCCAGGCCGGCGTGAGGCGGGGTGCCGTATTTGAGGGCATCCAGCAGGAAGCCGAACTTCAGGCGCTGCTCGTCCGGGGTGATCCCCAGGATGTCGAACACGGTGGCCTGCATCTCGCTGTTGTGGATACGCACGGAGCCGCCACCCACTTCGTAGCCGTTGATCACCATGTCGTAGGCGTTGGCGTAAGCACCCAGGGGGTTGGCCTTGAGCTCGCTCGGGCCCAGGTTGCTCGGCGCGGTGAAGGGGTGGTGCATGGCCGCCAGACCGCCTTCGCCGTCTTCCTCGAACATGGGGAAGTCGATGACCCAGAGCGGCTTCCAGACGTTTTCCACCAGACCCAGATCGCGGCCCACCTTGAGGCGCAGGGCGCCCATGGCGTCGCACACCACTTTCTTGGAGTCGGCGCCGAAGAAGAGGATGTCGCCGTCGGCCGCGCCGGTGCGGGCCAGGATCTCGCGCACGATGGCGTCGGAGAGGAACTTAGCCACCGGGGACTGCACGCCCTCGAGGCCGCTGGCCGCGTTGTTGACCTTCATCCAGGCCAGCCCCTTGGCACCGTAGATGCCGACGAACTTGGTGTACTCGTCGATCTGCTTGCGGGACAGCTCCGCGCCGCCCGGGACTTTCAGGGCTGCGACGCGGCCTTTCGGATCCTTGGCGGGGCCCGCGAACACGGCGAACTCCACCTCGGTCAAGAGGTCTGCCACGTCCACCAGCTCCATGGGCAGGCGCAGGTCCGGCTTGTCGGAGCCGAAGCGGCGCATGGCCTCGTCGAAGGTCATGATGGGGAAGTCGCCCAGATCCACGTTCAGGATGTGCAGCCACAGTTTGCGGATCATCTCTTCCATGATTTCACGCACCTGGGGCGCGGTCATGAAGGAGGTCTCCACGTCGATCTGGGTGAATTCCGGCTGGCGGTCGGCACGCAGGTCTTCGTCGCGGAAGCACTTGACGATCTGGTAGTAGCGGTCGAAGCCGGACATCATCAGCAGCTGCTTGAACAGCTGGGGGGACTGCGGCAGGGCGTAGAACTTGCCCTTGTGCACGCGGCTCGGCACCAGGTAGTCGCGGGCCCCTTCCGGGGTCGCCTTGGTGAGCATGGGGGTCTCGATGTCGAGGAAGCCGTGCTCGTCCATGAAGCGGCGCACGAAGGCACTGGCCTTGGCGCGGGTCTTCAGATATTTGGCCATCTCGGGACGGCGCAGGTCCAGGTAGCGGTACTTGAGGCTCACCTCTTCGCTGTTGACCTGGTTGAAGTCCAGCGGCAGCGGCTCGGCACGGTTGATGATGGTGAGCTCGTGGGCGAACACCTCGATGGCACCTGTGGCCATGTCGCTGTTGCGCTGGGACTCGGGACGGGTGCGCACCACGCCGGTCACCTGGATGCAGAACTCGCCGCGCAGCTCGGAGGCCAGGGCGAAGGCGTCCGGCTTGTCCGGATCGAAGAACACCTGCACGATGCCCTCGCGGTCGCGCATGTCGATAAAGATGAGGCCGCCGAGATCGCGACGACGATGGACCCAACCGCACAATGTAATGGTCTGCCCGGCATGGGCCTCATTGACCTGTCCGCAATAGATAGAGCGCATGGACTTCTTCCTTCGAAATGGTAGAGAGACGGTTCATCTTGAGTCGCCGGGCACGACTGGCAAGCACCGTCCGTATCACAGCTGGCCAGATCCGGCTTCTTGCCCGGTTTGAAATCAGTCTCGTGTCATCCGGCTTCCCTGAGCCGGAATCTGGCCGCCAAGGCAGGCTGGTCCCCCGCTCCCGGCAGGGATGACGAGTGGGCGAGAAGCCATCGGCAAGCGTTGTTGTCTGGCCACTGCCGGGCCGCGATCACCGTCACCCGGGGGGCACGGTCGCGCGCATCACGACAATCTGGCAAACAAAAGGGTTGGCATTATAGAGGAAAACCTCCATTTGGGTAAAATGGCCCGCAGCCCCCTTTACCCTGTTTTTTGTTGTTCTGGCGCAAAAAGGGGGGATAAACGTGCGCCAAGCTGCCGACAGGAACCATCATGAGCCTCTATTTGGGCCTGCCCCAGTGGTCGCACCCGGCCTGGCCCGGTCAACTGCTGGGGGTGGGCGCCAGGCCCGCCGAGCACCTCGCCCACTACGCCCGAGTGTTCAACACAGTGGAGGGCAACACCACCTTCTACGCCTCGCCGACCCCTGATACGGTGCGGCGCTGGGCCGATGCGGTGCCTGACCACTTTCGCTTCAGCTTCAAGTTTCCGAAAGAAATCAGCCACCAGAGCGATCTGGTGAGCGCAGACAAACAGGTGGTGGCCTTTATCCGCCTGCTCGAACCACTGCACCCCAAGCTCGGGCTGCTCAAGCTGCAGCTGCCCGCCCGTTTCGGGCCCGACGGGCTTGCCCGCCTGACAGCCTTCCTCGAGCGGCTGCCGAAGGACTTCAGCTATGCCCTCGAGGTGCGCCACCCCGATTTCTTCGCCAAGGGGGAGGCGGAGCGCGCCCTCAACCGGATGCTGATGGAGAAGGGAGTGAACCGCATCATGCTCGACAGCCGCCCGCTGTTCTCGGTGCCCGCCACCTCGGCCGCCCTGGTGGACGCCCAGGGCAAGAAACCCAGGTTGCCGGTCCACCTGCTGGCCACGGCAAACCACCCTGTAGTGCGCCTGATAGGTCTGCCTCAACCCGAGGACAATCACCCCTTTTTGCCGTCCTGGTTGCCCCATTGGCAACAATGGCTCCGGGAGGGCAAGGATCTCTACCTCTTTGTCCACACCGCCGACAACGCACGGGCCCCCGAACTCGCACGGCAGATCAGCCGCCTGCTCGGCCAGGAGATGGCCCCCTGGCCGGGAGAAAACGATCGCGCGCACCAGGGTGTGCTGCCCTTTTGAGCGGCGCTCTCCCCGCCCCTTCCCCGACGCTAAAAAAAGCCGTTTTTTTGTGGCCCCACGGGGCTTGGCGTCAAGACAAACGCCGACCTTTCCTCTACACTAGCGCCCCAAGTAAGGTCCCGGCCCTGGGTGCATGGCAATGCGTTGCCCACCAGTGCCCGGCACCAAGGCAGGGCCCGGACCATGGCCCGTTGCGAGCAGGGCAAGCCCGAAGGATCCCGGAGCAAGCCACCCCGTTCGTCAACCGGTGACGACGCCATTTCGATGCCCGTCTACCCAAGATTCAATTGAACAAAACAGCCGTGGACTCCACCGGCTGTCAGGTTGCGTCAGCATGCACGATCAGATTTTTGCCGCCCCCATCGCCCGTCTGGGAGACTTCTGCTTTGACGAGCAGGTCGTCGACGTCTTCCCCGACATGATCCAGCGCTCGGTGCCCGGTTACAGCAACATCATCTCCGCCATCGGCATGATGGCCGCCCGCTACGCCCAGCCCCAGAGCCGCCTCTATGACCTCGGCTGCTCCCTGGGCGCCGCGACCCAAGCCATGCGCCGTCACGTCAATCAGCCCGGCTGCCGCATCACGGCGGTGGATCTCTCCCACCCCATGATAGAGCGGGCCCGCGCCCACCTCTCCGGCTTCAAGTCCGAGGTACCGGTGGAGCTCATCGAGGCGGACATCTGCGACATCGCCATCGAGAACGCCTCCGTGGTGGTGCTCAACTTCACCCTGCAGTTCGTCGCGCCCGAGAAGCGGGCGGCCCTGATCCAGCGCATCTTTGACGGCCTGCGCCCCGGCGGCATCCTCATCCTGAGCGAGAAGTTCCGCTTCGATGACGAGCAGGTCAACGAGCTGCTCATCGACCTGCACCTCGACTTCAAGCGGGCCAACGGCTACAGCGAGCTGGAGATCAGCCAGAAGCGCACCGCCCTTGAGAACGTGATGCGCACCGATACCCTGGCGGTCCATCAGGCGCGCCTGCGGGACGCCGGTTTCACCCATCAGGATCTCTGGTTCCAGTGCTTCAACTTCGGCTCCATGATCGCCATCAAAGCCAGCGACCCGACCCAGCCATGATCGACTTCGCCAACTTCTATCAACTGATCGCCAAGAACCGGCTGAGCCACTGGCTGCACACCCTGCCGGCCCAGCTGCACGCCTGGCAGCACGACAACCTGCACGGGGATCTGCCGCGCTGGAACCGTGCCCTTGCCAAGTTGCCGGTCGTGCCCCCCGGACAGATCGAGCTCAAAGAGCGGGTCGCCATCGGCGGGGACGAGAGCCTGGGCGAGGGGGAGCGCAAGAAGACCGAGAGCCTGCTGCGCCAGCTCATGCCCTGGCGCAAGGGCCCCTTCCATGTGCACGGCATCCACATCGACACCGAGTGGCGCTCCGACTGGAAGTGGGATCGGGTGCTGCCCCACATCAGCCCCCTCGAGGGGCGCTATGTGCTGGACGTGGGCTGCGGCAGCGGCTACCACCTCTGGCGCATGGTGGGGGAAGGGGCGAAACTGGCGGTCGGCATAGACCCCAGCCCGCTCTTCCTCTGCCAGTTCGAGGCCATTCGCCACTTCGCCGGCAACGACCAGCGCGCCCACCTGCTGCCCCTCGGCATCCAGGAGCTGCCGGCGCTGCGGGCGTTTGACACCGTCTTCTCCATGGGAGTGCTCTATCACCGCAAGTCCCCCATCGAGCACATCGAACAGCTGCGCAACCAGCTGAAAGACGACGGCGAGCTGGTGCTGGAGACGCTGGTGGTGGACGGCGACGAGAACCAGGTGCTGGTGCCCGCGGATCGCTACGGCAAGATGCGCAACGTCTGGTTCCTCCCCTCGAGCGCCGCCCTCAAGCGCTGGGTCGAGCGCTGCGGCTTCACCGAGGTGCGCATCGTCGACGAGAATATGACCAGCATCGACGAACAGCGTCGTACCGACTGGATGATTAACGAATCCCTGAGTGATTATCTGGACCCAGACAATCCCGCACTCACGGTCGAAGGATACCCGGCACCCAAGCGTGCCGTACTGATCGCCAGAAAGGCCAAAGACTAGCCGATGGCGGCTGTGGAAGTTACACTGACCCAATTCCAGGAAGCACAGTTAAATGAATGACATGAAAAGCAAATTAAAAGGAATGACCCTGCTCTCCCTGCTCAGTCTCGGCGGGTGTGTCAGTATGGAAAAAGCCCCCCCGGTCCCGACCCTGACGCTGGCCGAGCTGCGCAACGAGATTGCCCTGAGCGAGCAACGCCTGCAAACATCCATGGAACAGCAACAGAAGCAGTACGTGCAGCAACAGCACCTGCTGGTTCAGCTCAACACCGATGTCACCAACATGAAAGAGTCCGTGAACAAAGTCGACAGCAAGCTCGATCAACTGCCGCCAGAGCCGCCCAAGGCCATGCCCATCCCCACCGAGAAGTGCCCAGCCCCGAGCCAGGGTCACACGGTAGACGGCAAGCTGCTGGTGGGTGAAGCCGAGTGGATCTGGGTTGACGCCGCCAACGACGCCTTCCAGGCCCGGGTCGATACCGGTGCCACCACCTCCTCCATCAGCGCCCAGGAGATCACCATCTTCGAGCGCAACGGCAAGAACTGGGTGCGCTTCTTCCTGAGCCACCAGGAGATGGACGACAAGATCCAGATCGAGGCGCCTCTGGTGCGCCACGTGCGGGTGCGCCAGGCCTCCGCCGACGACCTCGACCGCCGTCCCGTGGTGCGCCTCACCGTGCGCATCGGCGACATGACCGAGAAGGCCGAGTTTACCCTGAAAGACCGCAGCGACATGACCTTCCCCGTGCTGCTGGGCCGTGAGTTCCTCAAAGACATCGCCGTGGTCGACGTGGCCCGCGAATATATCCAACCCAAACCCAAGCTCAAGGATGTGAAATAATCCATGGTTTCCCGTAAGCCGTTCTATCTGCTGGTCGCCCTGTTGTTCATCGTCGGCCTGGGAATGACGTTTTATCACCATGTCGCCCTGGACGTGCCCCTCACGCCCGGTGAAAAACGTCAGATCTGGTCCATCGAGGCCAAGCTCGAGTTCGAGGCGACCGGCGAACCCGTCATCGCCTCCCTGGCCATTCCGGGCACCCAGCCCGGCTTCACCCTGATGAACGAGAACGCCGCGAGCCCGGGTTATGGCCTGTCGTTCGTGGAAAAGGACGGGGATGCCCGCGCCGAGTGGTCCATCCGCAGTGCCTCCGGCCGCCAGGAGCTCTACTACCGCGTCGACATGATGGCGGATGCCCACGCCAAGCCGGCCGCGAATCCGCAGCCGCCCGCCATCGAGAAGCAGATCGAGAGCGAGCCTTACGCCACCGCCATGAAGCAGATCCTGGAGCGCGCCCAGGAGCGTTCCGCCGACGGCTACACCCTGACCCGCGAGATCATCAAGGAGATCGAGAAGCAGGAGCAGAACGCCGAGCTGCTGAAATCCCACAAGAGCCGTGCCAACCTGATCGCCGAGCTGCTGAACAACGCCGACGTCCCGGCCCGCGTCGTCCATGCCCTGAGCCTGGAAGATGGCCGCCGCCGTCAGGAGCTGGTGGACTACCTGCAGGTGTTCAACAGCCCGACCGACTACAAGCTGTTCAACCCGCAAAGCGGTGAACAGGGTCAACCGGCCAACCTGCTGCTGTGGGAGTACAACTCCGGCGCCCTGCTGGACGTCACCGGCGGCCACAACTCCCGCGTCACCTTCTCGATGATCGAGCAGGAGCAGCCGGTGAACGTGGCCCTGGCCCAGAAGTTTGAAAAATCGGAGATGATGAACTTCTCCATCCACAGCCTGCCCCTGGAAGAGCAGGCCCTGTTCAAGGGGCTGCTGCTGATCCCCATCGGCGTGTTGATGGTGGTGTTCCTGCGGGTCATCGTGGGGATCAAAACCTCGGGCACCTTCATGCCGGTGCTGATCGCGGTCGCCTTCATCCAGACCTCCCTCGTCACCGGTCTGGTGGGCTTCCTGTTGATCGTCGGCACGGGTCTGGTGATCCGCTCCTACCTCTCGCGGCTCAACCTGCTCCTGGTGGCGCGGATATCGGCGATCATCATCATGGTGATCTCGATGATCGGCATCTTCTCGGCCTTCGCCTTCAAGCTGGGGCTGACCGACGGCATGAAGATCACCTTCTTCCCGATGATCATCCTCTCCTGGACCATAGAGCGCATGTCCATCCTGTGGGAGGAAGAGGGCCCGAAAGAGGTGTTCCGCCAGGGCGGCGGCTCCCTGCTGGTGGCCGTCATCGCCTACCTCGCCATGGACAACGAGCTCATCCGTCACCTCACCTTCAACTTCCTCGGCCTGCAGCTGGTGCTGATGGCGACCGTGCTGTTGATGGGCAACTACACCGGCTACAAGCTGAGCGAACTCAAGCGCTTCAAGCCGCTGGTGGACGAGATGAAGTCTGGTGCCACCCCGGGTAAGGACAAGTAACAGATGTGGTTCTGGCAGAAATACACCAGTCCGTGGAGCCTGTCCCAGGCAGGCATCCTCGGCATGAACAAGCGCAACCACTCCTACATCAGCCGCTATAACCCGCGCCGTCTCTACCCGCTGGTGGATGACAAGCTCAAGACCAAGCGCATCGCGCTGGACGCCGGGGTGACGGTGCCGGAACTGATCGGCACCATCCGCGAGCAGCACGACGTGGGCCGCATCACGGCGCTGGTCAAGGAGTGGCCGGGCTTCTGCATCAAGCCGGCCCGCGGCTCCGGCGGCAAGGGGATCCTGGTGATCCTGCGCCAGGAGGACGGCCTCTTCTACAAGCCCAACGGCAGCGCCTGCAACGGCCAGGATCTGGAGCGCCATGTCTCCAACATACTGGCGGGCCTCTATTCCCTGGGCGGCAAGCCCGACGTGGCGCTGGTGGAAGGGCTCATCAACTTCGACGACGTGTTCGACGGCTACTCCTTCGAAGGGGTACCCGATGCCCGGGTGATCATCTTCAAGGGGTTCCCGGTGATGGCCATGATGCGCCTCTCCACCTCGGCCTCCGACGGCAAGGCGAACCTGCACCAGGGCGCCGTGGGGGTGGGTCTGTGCCTGCGCACCGGCCGCGCCCTGCGGGCGGTGCAGTTTGGCAGCCCGCTGCGCCACCACCCGGACACCGGCCTGGATCTCTACGAGCTCAAGGTGCCCCACTGGGACACCCTGCTGACGCTCGCAGCTTCTTGCTACGAGATGTCGGGCCTGGGCTACATCGGCACCGACATGGTGCTGGACAAGTTCCGCGGCCCCATGCTGCTGGAGCTCAACGCCCGTCCCGGCCTCGCCATCCAGATCGCCAACGGCCGCGGCCTGGTGCCGAACCTCAAGACCATAGAGAAGCTGGGCCAGGTCAAGATGAACGTGGAGCAGCGGGTCAACTTCGCCAAGGATCACTTCGGCATCTTCGACGAGTAGGCGATGACATCGTCCTTCCCTTGCAAAAACGCGCCCCTGGCGCGTTTTTTATGGCCGCTCCTCACCGGAGCCGGGGAAGGCCGATCCCCGTCACATCCCGTGGCGGCGCCCCTTCAACGACACGGCACGAGGGGATAAGCTCCAGACGGGGGTAGCTGCCACGACCGCTCCGGGCGGGCGCCATCCCCCAGTCCCGTGAGGCACTGCGCCTGCCAGGAGGGCGCCTAATGTCGGCGACAAAGCGGTCTCTCGATGGTAGATTAATCAAATCAAATAGATAGCATCGATCGGGTTTCTCCTATGCAACGTTGGCCCAGCCTGAAACAGCTGCAATATCTGGTCGCTCTGGACGAGCACAAGAACTTCAACCGCGCCGCCAAGGCCTGTCATGTCAGCCAGTCCACCCTGAGTACCGGGATCCAGACCCTGGAGGACATGATGAACCTGCAGCTGGTGGAGCGGGATCACAAGAGCTTCATCATGACGCCGGTCGGCATGGAGATAGTGGCGCGGGCGCGCAACCTGCTCTCCGACGCCCGGGATCTGATGGAGCTGGGGCAGCAGCAGGGGGGCGTCATGCACGGTACCGTCCGGCTCGGCTGCATTCCCACCATAGCCCCCTTCCTGCTGAGCAAGCTGCTGCAGGTGTGCGGCAAGGCCTATCCGGATCTGGAGCTGCTGCTGCGGGAGGACACCACCACCAACCTGCTCAAGCAGCTGGAGCAGGGCCAGCTCGACCTGCTGATCCTGGCCCTGCCGGTGGAGATCGGCGGCTTCCACAGCAAGATGGTGGGCATAGATCCCTTCCATATGGTGATGCCGTCAAATATGGCTGCCACTCTGCACATGCCGTTCGACTACAAGGAGCTGCCCAACCAGAGCATCTTCCTGCTGGAGCGGGAGCACTGCCTGACGGAGCACGCGGTGAGCGCCTGCCGGCTGCGGGACAAGAGCAAGATCAACCCCTTCGCCGCCACCAGCCTGCACACCCTGGTGCAGATGGTGGGCGCGGGCCTCGGCACCACCTTCCTGCCCCAGATGGCCATAGATGCCGGCATCCTCGACAACTCGGATCTGGTGGCCATCCCCCTGCCCGGGGAGAAGCCCTATCGGGAGATAGGCCTGGTGTGGCGCCCCAGCACCACCCGGGTGCAGACCTTCTACAAGATTGCCGAACTGCTCACCCCCCTCATCAGCCCCAAGGCGGCGAGCTGAGGCCGGGATTGCCGGCGCCCCCTGCAAGGGGCGCCAATCCGCTATGCAGCCGTCATTCAGGTTCCAGGCAGGATCATCGTCTATGATGAATCCCGAACCCTATCAAGGAGTTGAGATGTTTCGCACCTTGCTGCTGCCCCTGTTGGCCCTGCTTGTCACCGCCTGCTCCAGCACGCCGGAGCCGCCCCCCCCCACGCGCCAGAGCAGCGCCTTCGACAGCTTCTATCAGCAGTGGCGCGGCGTCCCCTATCGCATGGGCGGTTCGGATCGCGCCGGTCTCGACTGCTCCGCCTTCACCCAGCTCGCCTACAGCCAGGTGCTGGGCTTCACCCTGCCCCGCACCACGGAATCCCAGGCCAGCCTCGGCCGCCCGGTGGACAGATACCGGCTGCAGCACGGGGATCTGGTCTTCTTCAAGACCGGCTGGCAGCAGTACCACGTCGGGGTCTACACCGGGGCCGGAGAGTTCATCCACGCCTCCACCAGCAAGGGGGTGATCCGCTCGCGCCTCGACAACGTCTACTGGAACAGCCGCTACTGGCAGGCCCGCCGCCTGATCCAATAGGCGATCCCCAACAGAAAAGGCCCCTCGGGGCCTTTTCATGTTGCTGCCGGTTCAGTGCTTGCGGTGCCAGCGGGGCGAGGTGGCACGCTCCCCCCAGGGGGTCGTGCAGGGCAGCAGGGCCCCCTCGATGACGCCATCATGACTCGCCAGCGCCAGGGCTATCTTCTCGTGGAGCAGGCGCAGCAGGTTTTTCTCCTGCGCCGCCAGGGAGTGGCCAGCGGCGAAATACTCCCGCTGATGCTGCAGCGCCAGCTTCTGGGCAAATTCATAGGTGGTGAAACTGTCCGGCATGCGCGCGATCACGTCGTCCAGCCGGGCCAGCAGGCAGTGCAATTCCCTGGTCATGTGCGGTTCTCCCTCTGAGTCGATGAGTCACAAATACCCCTTATTGGATAGACAACCAATCGACATGCCCCAAAACTGTGGCCTCGAGCACAGTTCCACGGAAAGAGGTCCGTCGTCGGCCCACCCCGTGTCGCCAGCCGGTTTACAAGTTGGCAACGACCCGTTAGATTTGGACCGACTAATCAGTCGGTCATTTTATGTGCGGAGCCTGCCATGACCCCTCCTCTCTCCCCACCGGACAAATTCTCCCTGCCCGAGCAGCTGATCCGCCTCAGGCAGGCCTGTCAGGCCAACCCCATGCCGAGCCTGGCGCAGCGCCGCACCTTGCTGCTCGGGCTCAAGGGGGCGCTGCTCGCCCAGCGGCAGGCCCTGTGCGACGCCCTGGCCCTGGACTACGGCCAGCGCAGCGGCTATGACAGCCTGATCGCCGACATCCTGCCCTGCGTCATGCAGATCGACTACAGCCTGAGACGGCTCAAGGGCTGGATGAGGCCGGAGCGTCGCCACGCGGGCCTGCTGCTGGCGCCTGCCAGGGTCGAGGTGCACTACCAGCCCCTCGGCGTGGTCGGCATCATGGTGCCCTGGAACTTCCCGGTGATGCTGAGCCTCGGCCCCCTCATCACCGCCCTGGCCGCCGGCAATCGCGCCATGATCAAGCTCTCCGAGTTCACCCCCCACTCCAATGCCGTGCTGCGCACCCTGCTGGAGACGGTGTTTGACGACGACGAGGTGGTGGTCATCGAGGGGGACGCCGGGCTCGCGGCCGCCTTCAGCACCCTGCCCTTCGATCACCTGCTGTTCACCGGCTCCACCGCGGTGGGGCGCATGGTGATGGCCGCCGCCGCCCCCCAGCTCACGCCGCTGACCCTGGAGCTCGGTGGCAAGAGTCCCTGCCTCATCGCCCCCGACATGCCCCTGGCCCTGGCGGTGGAGCGGATGATCTTCGGCAAGAGCCTGAACGCCGGCCAGATCTGCGTGGCCCCCGACTATGTGCTGCTGCCCAGGGGGCAGGAGCAGGCCTTTATCGAGGCCTATCAGGCGCACTTTCGCCGCCTCTACCCCAAGGGACTGGATAGCCCGGACTACGGCTCCATCATCAACGCGGTCCAGTATGAGCGGCTCACCGCCTGGCTGGACGAGGCGAGCCAGGCGGGCGCCCAGGTGCACCCCTGCGCGACGCCCGCCCGGGATGACGGTGCCCACCGGCTGGTGCCCCACCTGCTGACCGAGGTGCCTGGGCACTGCCAGGTGATGCAGCAGGAGATCTTCGGCCCCCTGCTGCCCCTGGTGCCCTACGACGACATCGACGAGGCCATCGCCTATGTGGCGGCACGGCCCCGCCCGCTCGCGCTCTATCTGATGAGCCTGGACGAGCCCCTGCAGCGCCGCCTCATCCGGGAGACCCACGCCGGGGGCATGGCCATCAACGAGAGCCTGTTCCAGGCGGCGGCGGACGACGCCCCCTTCGGCGGCCTGGGCCCCTCCGGCATGGGCCACTACCACGGCCGCGAGGGCTTCCTCACCTTCTCCAAGGCGAAGACGGTGCTGCGCCGCGGGCGCTTCAGCACGGGGAGCCTCATTCACCCCCCCTATCGGCGCTGGTACCAGCGGCTGATGATGGCCCTGCTCCTGCGCTAGGAGGCGACATGCGAGACCCCATGACCGACAAACGCCGCCAGATCCTGGAGGCCGCCCTCGCCCTGTGCGCCGAAGACGGCCTGCAGGGTGCCGCCACCGCCCGCATCGCCAAGGCGGCCGGGGTCGCCAACGGGACCCTGTTTCACCACTTTCCCAGCAAGGAGGTGCTGATCCAGAGCCTCTATCAGGAGATCAAGGCGCGCCTGGGCGCCGCCATCAGCGAGGCCGACCCCGCGCTCCCCCTCGAGGAGCAGGCACGCCACTACTGGGGCCAGGCGATGGCCTGGATGCAGGCCCACCCCAGGGAGCTCAGGTTCGTGCTGGGCTTCTTCCACTCCCCCCTGCTGGCCCGCCCCCTGCGCAGCCAGATCCTGGGGGAGACCCTGCCCTTCCTGCCGCGCCTGCTGGCCCTGGGGCAGGCTTGCGGCGAGCTGGCGCCGGCGCCCCCCGTCCTGATGCTGGAGGTGTGCCAGAGCCAGTTTCTGGCCTGCGCCTCCCTGTTCGTGGATCAGCCGGAGCTCGGGAAGGACCCCCACTGGCAGGAGAGCGCCTTCACCCTGTTCTGGTCCGCCATCAGCGGAGGTTCCCATGCGCCCTGACGCCCTGCTTGCCACAGGCAGGCGCCTCTGGATGGGGGGCCTGCTCTGGATCATCGGCCGCACCCTGTGCCGCGCCGCCCGGGTCGACGAGGCGGTGCGCCGCGAGCTCGCGCCCCTGCCGGACGGCCTTGTCATCCGGCTGGAGGTGAGCGGCATGAGACGGGGGCTGACCCTGCACAAGTCGGGGGGCCGCTGGCGATGCGGCCCTGCGCCCGATTCCGGCGGGCTGCACCCGCTGCGGGTGCGCTTCAAGCACCCCGCCGTCGCCTTTCGCGTCCTCAGCTTTCGCCTCGGCATCAATCAGGCCTTCTGCGAGAACCGACTGCAGGTGGAGGGGGATCCCGGCGCGGCCATGCACCTGGTGCGGGCGCTGGAGCAGCTGCAGGCCCTGATCCTGCCCGCCTTGGTGGTGCGGCACCTGCTGCGCCACTACCCGCACCCGCCGCGCAAGCTGGCACGGGCCTGCCACATCTACCTGGGTCTGTTGACCGGTTGAACACGAAGAGGAACACCATGAGCCGCTATTACGATTTCTTCTGCCCGGTCAAACTGATGGCGGGGGAGCAGGCGCTGGAACAGCTCCCGGACGAGCTGATGGCGCTGGGGGCGCGCCGCCCGCTGCTGCTCACCGACAAGGGGGTCGGCGGTACGGGCCTGGCCAACCTGCTGGCCGGGGTGCTGGCCGAGGGGGGGCTGCCGGTCGCCGCCATCTGGGACGAGATCCTGGCCGACTCCTCCACCGCCGTGGTGGAGCGGATCGCCGCCCGGTGGCGGGAGCTCGGCTGCGACAGCCTGGTGGCCCTGGGGGGCGGCTCCGTCATCGACACCGCCAAGGCGGTCAATATCCTGGTCACCCTGGGCGGGGAGCGGCTGCTGGATCACGCCGGGGCGGGCTGCCTGACCCGGCCCCTCAATCCCCTGGCGGTGGTGCCCACCACGGCGGGTACCGGCTCGGAGGTGACTCTGGTGGCGGTGATCAGGGACGAAGGGAGCGGGCGCAAGGTGCCCTTCACCTCCCCCTTCCTGCTGCCCGGGCTGGCGGTGCTCGACCCGCGCCTCACCCTGGGGTTGCCGCTGCCCATCACGGCCGCCACCGCCATGGACGCCATGACCCACGCCATCGAGGCCTTCATCGGTAACGGCAAGAACCCGGTCAGCGACGCCCTGGCCCTGATGGCGGTGGAGAAGATAGCCGACGCCCTGCCCAGGGTATTGCAGCAACCGCAGGACAAGCGCCTGCGGCTGCAACTGGCGGAGGGCTCCACCCTGGCGGGCATGGCCTTCTCCAACTCTATGGTGGGACTGGTACACGCCCTCGGCCACAGCCTGGGGGCGCGCTGCCACCTGCCCCACGGCCTGTGCATGAACCTGTTTTTGCCCGCGGTGCTCGACTACAACAGGCCCGAGATCGATGAGGAGCTCGCCCGGTTGCTGCTGCCGCTCGCGGGACCGGAGCGCTTCGCAGCGACCCCACAGGCGCTGCGACCCCAGGCCAGCCTGGATGCCCTGAACCGCCTGCGGGACCACCTCTGGCAGACGGTGGGGTTGCCGCGCACCCTGGCGGAGGCCGGGGTGACCGACCGCTCACTGCTCACCGAGATACGGGATCTCGCCATCGACGACGGCGCCCTGCTCTACAACCGCAAGGACGCGGACAGGGACCAGTTGCTGGCCCTGCTGGAGCGGGTGTGGGCCTAGCGGGGATCAGGGCGCCGGGGTGAAGACCCCGGTGGAGAGGTAGCGATCCCCCCGATCGCAGATGATGGCCACCACCACCCCCTGTTTGAGCTCGGCCGCCACCCGCAGGGCACCGGCCACGGCGCCCCCCGAGCTGACGCCACAGCAGATCCCCTCCTCCCGGGCCAGGCGGCGCATCGTGGCGAGGGACTCGTCGAGCGTCACGTCCAGCACCCGATCGACCCGCGCGGGCTCGAAGATGGCGGGCAGATAGGCCTCGGGCCAGCGGCGGATGCCGGGGATCTGGCTCCCCTCGGCCGGTTGCAGGCCGATCACCTGCACCGCCGGGTTCTGCTCCTTGAGGTAGCGTGAGACCCCCATGATGGTGCCCGTGGTGCCCATGGCCGAGACGAAGTGAGTGATTGCCCCCTCGCTCTGGCGCCAGATCTCGGGGCCGGTGGAGAGGTAGTGGGCATCCGGGTTGGCGGGGTTGTTGAACTGATCCAGCACCAGCCCTTCCCCCCGCGCCTGCATGGCAAGGGCGAGGTCTCGCGCCCCTTCCATGCCATCGTCCACCAGCACCAGCTCGGCGCCATAGGCCTGCATGGCGTCGCGCCGCTCCTGGCTCATGGTACGCGGCATGATGAGCCGCATCCGGTAGCCCCTGGCCGCCGCCACCATGGCGAGCGCGATGCCGGTGTTGCCCGAGGTAGCCTCGATGAGGCGGGCCCCGGGCGCTAAGTGACCGCTCGCCTCCGCACGCTTGATGAGATTCAGGGCCGGCCTGTCCTTGACCGAGCCGGCGGGGTTGTTGCCCTCCAGCTTCACCAGCAGGGTCACGTCGGGATAGGGGTTGATGCGGCGCAGCGCCAGCAGCGGGGTGTTGCCGATCAGATCTTCCAGGGTGGCGAAGGCCATGGGGATCCATCCTCTGTCAATGTTCTATACCTTGCCTTGCGACCATTCGCAGGCTGGCCAGTGTAAGCGAGCCCGCCACGGCGGCAAAGAATGACATTGGCAAAGCGTGCCCGACATGTTCTGATCCCCCCATTCACCCAGAGAGGAGCCAAGATGAGCGACATTCTTCACCAGGCCGATCAGCAGCAGTTTGTCTGCACCGTGGACGGCAAGCTCGCCCGCCTCGCCTATCGCAGGCTGGACGCAGTCACCGTCGAAGCCTACAGCACCCAGGTGCCCGCCGAGCTGCGCGGACAGGGCATCGCCGACCGGCTGGCCCGCAACTTCTACGACTGGACCCGGGCAGAGGGGCTGACCATAGTGCCGACCTGCAGCTACATCGACGTCTGGTTGCGCCGCAATGCCGGCTGAGACAGGGACGGCCCGAGAGGCGCACCTCCAGGCACAAACCGAAGCCCTGCTGCGGGCGGATGACCGGCGCATGGATTGCCTCCGTGCTGCGCGGGAGCTGGCCCTGCCCGACTGGGCGCTGGGGGCGGGGTTTGTGCGCAACCTCATCTGGGATCACCTGCATCGCAAACCGGCGCCGACCCCCCTCAACGACATCGATCTTATCTATCTGGACAGTGCTGATCCGACTGGATTGAAGGAGGCCGATCACGAAGCCTGGCTCAACGCCCGCCTGCCTGAGCAGCGCTGGGAGGTGCGCAACCAGGCTCGCATGCACCTGCGCCAGCGGGTGCCTCCCTTTGCCAGCTCGCTCTCGGCCCTCGGCCACTGGGTGGAGGTGCCCACCTGCATCGGGGTCAGATTGCTGGCAGACGACGGGGTCGAGTGGCTGGCCCCCTACGGCTTTGCCCCCAACTGGTCCCTGCAGGTGGACCCCAACCCCCGCTGTCGCCAGGAGAGCCGGGTCTTTACCGAACGGGTCAGGGCCAAGGGGTGGCAGCAGATCTGGCCTGACCTGGTCGTGAACTGGCCATGACCGGATTGCAATATTTTGACAACCTTGGGCACACTAAGGAAAAGCTGTTTGTAACTCAATGGGTTAAATAATGCGCGACTTCTTCTCTCTCGAACGCTGGCTGCCGGGGCTCGCCGCCCTGCTGCAATACCAGCGGGCCTGGCTGATGCCGGATCTTCGCGCTGGCCTGTCGGTGGCGGCTGTGGCACTGCCCGTGGCCATCGCCTATGCGGAGCTCGCCGGGGTGGGCGCCATCGTCGGCCTCTACTCCTGCATCCTGCCCATGGTGGTCTACGCCCTCTTTGGCACCTCCCGCCAGCTGATCGTCGGCCCGGACGCCGCCACCTGCGCCGTCATCGCCGCCGTGGTGACGCCGCTCGCCGCCGGCGATCCCACCCGCCAGTGGCAGTTGGTGATGACCATGACCGCCATGACCGGCTTCTGGTGCCTCATCGCCAGCCGCTTCAAGCTGGGGGTGCTGGCGGACTTCCTCTCCCGCCCCATCCTGATGGGGCTGCTCAACGGGGTGGCCATCACCATCATGGTGAGCCAGCTCTCCAAGATCTTCGGCTTCACCTTCGACGAGCGCTACCTCATCGAGCGGATCCTCAACGGCACCGACTACCTCACCCAGACCCACCTGCCGACCCTGGCCATGAGTCTGGTCGCCCTGCTCACCCTGCTGCTGGCCAAACGCTACAAGCCGGCCTGGCCCTCCTCCATGGTGGCCATGGTGGTGACGGCGGCCCTGGTGTGGGCCCTCAATCTCGGCCAGTTCGACATCGCCACCCTGGGGACCATAGGCTCGGGCCTGCCCGCGTTCCAGATGCCGGAGTTTCCCCCCGGCCTGATGCGCGAGCTGGTGTTGCCCGCCCTCAACCTCGCCATGGTGAGCTTCGTCTCCATGATGCTCACCGCCCGCAGCTTCGCCGCCAAGAACGGCTACGAGATCGATGCGGACAAGGAGTTCCGGGCGCTGGGCATGGCGAACCTGGCGGCGGCCGCCTCCCAGGGCTTTGCCATCAGCGGGGCGGATTCGCGCACCGCGGTCAACGATGCCAACGGCGGCAAGAGCCAGCTGGTCTCCATCATCGCCGCCGCCGTCATCGCCCTGGTCACCTTCTACCTGACGGCGCCGCTGCAATACATCCCCACCGCCGCCCTCGGGGTGGTGCTGGTGATGGCCTCCCTGTCGCTGACCGATTTTCGCGGTCTCTGGGCCCTGCGCGACTCCGACCGCGCCGCCTTCTGGCTGGCCCTGGTCACCTTCGTCAGCGTGCTGGCCATGGGGGTCATTCCGGGGATCACCCTCGCGGTGCTGCTGGGCTTGTTCCAGTTCCTGCGCAACGTGATGCGCCCCACCGACCAGCTGCTCGGCATGGACGACGAGGGGGTGGTGCGCACCCTGGGGGACAACGAACAGGCCAAGGCCATTCCCGGCATCCTGGTCTACCGCTTCAACTCGCCGCTGACCTACTTCAACGCCCCCTACTTCAAGCGCCGGGTGCTGGCGCTGCTGGTACAGGATCCCCGCAGCCCCCAATGCCTGGTGGTGGATGCGGTGGCCTGCTTCACCCACCAGGACATCAGCGTGATGACCATGGTGGGGGAGCTGCACAAGGAGCTCAGGCGACGGGGCATCCACATGGTGATGGCCGGCCGCCACAGCCAGATGACCCACTGGCTGCAGCAGGCGGGGATCCGGGTCGGCGACGAGGGCATAGTCCTGTGCCCCGACATGTACCAGGCTCTGCGCCTGACCCGCTGCTACCGGGAGCCTGTGTTCAGGGATGACGAGGTGGTGGAGAGCACCACGGACGCCCTGCTCACCCGCTGGCCGCGGGACGACGAGCTGCCCGATTCGGCGCTCCTCACCCATCCCTGCGAGCAGGAGGCGGGCGCCACGCCGGTCTGACACGGCGGGCCGGCGCCCCTCCCGAGCGCCGGCCCGCACTCGCTTCCCCGAGAGCAGGATTGCACCCCGCCCCCGCTTGGTGTTAAATGCCCGTCCAGCTGGCCCTGACGAGGGCCATCACCAGCATCCGGATATCCCATGCAGACTCAATCCCACGCCGGGCCGGGCACCCTCTTCGCCCTGACCTGGCCACTGTTCATCGATCTCGCCCTGCACTTCCTGACCGGGGCCCTGAACACCTTCATGGTGGGCCATGTCTCCTACCAGGGAGTGGCGGCGCTCGCGGTGGGCAACCAGGTGTTCGATCTCGCCATCACCCTGTTCAGCTTCGTCAGCATCGGCACCAGCGTGGTGATCACCCAGTACCTGGGGGCCGGCGACAAGGAGAAGGCCCGCGTCGTCATTCACACCGCCATCGGCTTCAACCTGCTGGTGGGGCTGGTGGCCGCGGTCGGCGTCATCGCCGGGGCCGGCACCATGCTGGCGCTGATGAACCTGCCCGCCCACCTGATGAGCGACGGCAGTCTCTACCTGCAGATCATCGGCCTGTGCCTGCTGCCGGAGGCGGCGGCCCTCTGCCTGGCCGCCACCCTGCGCGCCCACGGCCACACCCGCCAGGCCATGTACGTGACCCTCATCGTCAACCTCATCACCTTCGTCGGCAACCTGCTGCTGCTCTACGGCTGGTTCGGCCTGCCCCAGCTCGGGGTGGCCGGGGTCGCCATCAGCACGGTGGCGGGGCGCATCGTCGGGGTGGTGCTGCTGGTGTGGCTGGTGGCCCGCAAGACCGGCATCCGGCTGCGCCTGCCGGAGATCGTCCGCCCAAGCCGCGCCATGCTGGACAAGGTGCTGCACATCGGTCTGCCGGCGGCGGGGGAGAACCTCTCCTGGATGCTGCAGTTCATGGTGGTGACCGCCTTCGTCGGCCTGCTCGGCGACAAGGCGCTGGCGACCCAGTCCTACTTCTTCCAGATCTGCCTCTTCATCCTGCTGTTCGGCCTCTCCATCGGCCTTGGCAACGAGATCATCATCGGGCACCTGGCGGGGGCCAGACGCTTCGATCAGGCCTATCGCCAGCTGATGAAGAGCCTCAAGCTCGGCCTCATCGTCACCGCCGCCATCGCCATCGCCGCCGCTCTCAACGGCCGCGCCATCATCAGCCTGTTCACCGACGACGCCGACATCATCACCCAGGTGGCCCAGCTGTTCCTCATCAGCCTCATCCTCGAGCCCGGCCGCACCTTCAACCTGGTGGTGATCAACGCCCTGCGCGCCACCGGGGATGCCCGTTTCCCGCTCTACATGGGGCTCATCTCCATGTGGGGCATTGCCGTTCCCCTGGCCTATTTCCTTGGTATCATGCAGGGCTATGGCCTGGTAGGCATCTGGCTGGCCCTCGCCTGCGACGAGTGGGTGCGCGGTCTGGCCATGTTCTGGCGCTGGCGCAGTCGTCGCTGGCAAAACAAAATTCTTGTCGAAACATAAGCGGAATCACCATGAAGAAAATCGGACTCTTGTTGACGGCCATCCTGCTCAGCCCGCTCGCCATGGCGCAAACCGCCCCGGCGGCCCCCAAGGCGCAGGCGCCCCAGACCTGGTATGTGGCCCCCATCGTCATCGACGAGACCAGCGATGCCCAGAAGGCCCTGACCAAGGAGTTCATGGCCCAGATGATCAAGACCATCAAGATCAACGAGTACCAGACCGGCAAGGCGGTGGGCAAGACCAAATCGCCCAAGTGGCTGATCCGCACCAAGCTGATGCCCGCAAGCAGCGAGCCCCTGGTCGGCAAGAAGCACCCCCAGGGCCTGACCTATGGCAAGGGCATCCCCACCCAGGAGATCGTCGGCGAGCTCATCATGAACGGCACCCTGGTGGCCCATGTGGGCCAGGGCTGGCGCGAGCCCATAGTCCCGGGCACCCCGGTGGCCGAGAAGATCACCATCGCCAACTACCAGTACGCCATCGGCAACGAGGCCAAGGCCCCGGATCTGGAAGAGCTGGCGGCACAGATCGGCTTCGAGGTGGGCAAGGTGATCGCCCGAGGCGGTCAGCCGCTGCCGGAGAAGAAAAAGAAAAAAGAGTAAACGCCACACCTGTTAGCAAAAAGGGGCCTCGCGCCCCTTCTTGCTGCCCGCCTCCCCGGCACGGCCTAGTGCCAGACTGTGAAGCCGATCCCAGTTTTCGCCTCTCCTCTCTGCACTCTGGCAGTCAATCCACTTGCGATTCAATCAGTTAAAAATCGGTCACGGCCTGCAGCGAAGGGATGGCCCCGAATTGGATCGGGATCACGTTTATCTCCCGATGGAAGGGGTAGTTTGAAGGTCAAGGCACATCAAACGACAACAAGGAGGCTTCATTACATGTTTCCGGAGTACAGAGATCTCATCTCGAAACTGAAGAGCAGTGATGTCCAATTCCAAGAGAAGTTTGACTTGCACACCGACCTGGATGCGGAGATCCGGAAGCTGGAGAAACACCATGCCAGCGACTACAGCGCCGAGGTGAAGGATCTGAAAAAACAGAAACTTAAACTGAAAGAGGAGATATACGACATCCTCAGACAACATCCACACTAGACGCCTCGACGAATACCCGGATAAGCAACTTATCCCCCAGCCCGGCCCGACGCCGGGCTTTTTGTTGGCCGCCCACAACAACGCTGAGCAGGCCATATCAGGCGGTACCCTCGGCGCTGCTGACTGTATGGAGATGGTATTCACCTGACAGTTGCCCACAAAAGGGAGTGGTCATACGGCTTCAAACCGGATAACAAAACGGTACCCCTACCGTGTTATCCGGAGTCACCGTATGACCACCAACGAGAAAGTAGCACGTCGTAAACTCAGCCTGCTAGAGCTCGCCAAAGAGCTCAATAACGTCAGCAAAGCCTGCAAGCTCATCGGCTACAGCCGTCAGCAGTTCTACGAAATTCGCCGTAATTACCAGACCTATGGCGCCGAGGGATTGCTCGACAAATTGCCCGGCTGTAAAGGGGCTCATCCCAATCGGGTCGCTCCCGAGATTGAACACGCCATCCTCGATTACTCCCTCACCAGACCAACTCATGGCCCGCTGCGGGTCGCGCAAGAACTGGCTCTGCAAGGCATCAATGTCAGTGCGGGCGGTGTGCGTGGCGTGTGGCAACGGCACGACTTGCTCTCCAAACACGACCGCTTGCTGCGCCTTGAGAAAACTCACCGGGAGCAGACCATTGAGCTCAATGACGAGCAGATTCGCCTGCTCGAACGCTTCAGCCCCGAGTTTCGCGAACGCCAGATTGAGGTTCACTACACCGGAGAACTGGTGGCGGTCGACACCTTCTTCGTCGGCGCGCTCAAGGGGGTTGGCAAGGTGTATCTGCAAACCGTGCTGGACTGCTATAGCCGCCACGCCTGGGGACGGCTCTACACCAGCAAGCTGCCGGTGACCTCGGTTCATGTGCTCAATGAAACGGTACTGCCGTTTTTCGAGGCCCACGAGGCACGGGTCTATACCATCCTGTCGGATAACGGGCGCAAGTTCTGTGGACGTCCTGACCACCATCCCTACGAGCTGTTCCTGCAACTGGAGGGGATTGAGCACCGGACCACCAAGGTACGCAGGCCACAGAGCAACGGCTTTATCGAACGGCTGCATCGCACACTGCTGGATGAACACTTCCGTATCAAGGGGAGGACGACCTGGTATGAGTCGGTAGAACAGATGCAGACAGACCTAGATAGCTACCTGGAGCACTACAACACCCAGCGGCCACATCAAGGCAGGATGATGGAGGGACAGACGCCTTACAGCATGTTCAAGAAGGGTCTGAAATTGATACCGAAGGAAATGCGCACTAAAGTAGCGTAAACAAGACACCGGTTTGAGGCCGGTGTCAGGTGATAACTAGATCTGTACATGCTGACCGTGATAACTACCTGCTGCCTACCGCCAACAAGGAACGCGCCAGCGGCAGCCCATGCCACCCCGCTATATATTGCTCTGTTATCTCGTTTCTTCTCCTGCTTGACGCCATTTCCCCCGCAGCTTACCTGCCTAAGAATAAAAAGAAAGCTTTGGCCTACAGATAGAAAAATGCCGCTAGGACAGCAGAGCTTCATTTCCAAGCAGCTAACTCAAGCCATAGCTAGAGCACCATGTAAATGTTTCAGATGATTCAACTCTGTTACATGCTTGATATTATAAATTTGACTTCATATCCATTAGATTTATGGTCTGGCCATTTTTCCACAAGCAGTGACACTGTTTTACCTTGATGTTTTTCAGTGTATGGTTCGCATTGTGAAATAGCATCTTTCATTCTAATTGACACATTATCATTTAAGCTATAAAAACTTAATCTCTCTGCTAATGCAGATAATTTATTAAGAGCTTGACGTGTTCTTTTTGCATCATTAACATTAAGTTTTATTTTAAGTGTCTTGACCACATCCTCAGTACCTTCAATATAATAGGAAATATTATCAGGAAGAAAACCCTCACTAATATCATTCATTTGGGATGCTGCAAACCATTCATTTTCAAACAATTCATTGTAGAATCCTGTCTTAATCCCTTCATCAATCAAAAAATCTTTGGCTCTATAAGGACTCCAGCCCAACTCTTTAGGTATATCCTTTCGGGATTTTTCAGCAGCTCTAACTTTAAATATATATTTAAACGTGTCCCATAATTCAGCATGTGAATCAACCTTAACCATCCTGACTCGATGCCTCCATCGCTCCAGTAACTGAAGCTGAACATTAAAAAATAAAATAGCATAGATTTTAGCCAGATATACATGTCGCTCGTTACTTATGGACTGTTCAAGATTAAAAAATTCTTTTTCATATGTTGAATAGATAAGCATGGAATATATAAATGGCAAATAGCAAAAGGTTAGTAATTGTGGAACAAAGAAATCATACACCGTATTTATCTTTCCAAATTCAGCAAAGTCTGTTGTTAACTTATAAATAGTGTAAACAATCAACAAAAAACCAAACAATGAAAATATATGTTCGAGCAGACTTCTAACTTGATGGTATTTTTGATCTGACTCGGCAATTGAGACCATAGACCCTGCCATTGCTAAAATTGGAACTAGCAGAATTTCAATCCAAAGAGGAAACGTATATACACCGACAACAAATTGGAATACTGCTAATAATTTCAAGTTATCTATAACTGAGCGTTTAAAAAAGTGTTTATCCTTTTTAATACTTTCAAGCTTAAATAACGACATACAACCTACAGAAGCACACCAGAAAATCGTATTTTTAAGCTGTTCAGCATTCCATAGATCTAACTCAGCAAGCCAATAAACGACTACCCCCACATAACAGAACATATAAAAAAGCACGATGATTATTTTCTTTACAAATGATGTGGAGAGCGAGTTTATAAAACTGCCCCTAACACCAGCTACTTTTGATGATGTAAAAATATAAAGTGATAGCACAGCTAGCCAAAATATAACTGCACACTCTCGATTATTCAGTATCTCCACGCAACTCCCTTTTACATTAAAAATGAAGAAATCTTATAACGATACTACAACAAGTTTCAATGCTGACAGCAGTCAGCACCTCATTTCGAAGTAAATTAATAAATTCTGTATGTTGCGTTAATACCAAAAATGAAGGCAGAAGAACTCCACTCCAGTTATACATTTATAAAATGCGCATTAGCTCACTCGCATATCCCTGTAAAAAAGCGGGCCAATGGCCCGCTTTTCTTCATCGATTAACCCCTACCATCACACCGGCGGATGGAACTGGCTGGCCTCGCGGGTGGCCATCTCCTCGTAGGTGGCCCACTTCTGCCACGCCACTTGTTGCGCCACCTGCATCAGCCGCTCGGCCTCCTGTGGATGGCTCTGGGCCAGCACCCGATAACGGGTCTCCTCCTGCCGGTATTCGGCGAGCGGAATGGAGGGGCGCAGGCTGTCGAGGCTGAAGGGGTTCTGCCCGGCGC
This sequence comes from Aeromonas sp. FDAARGOS 1409, assembly GCF_019048705.1. Lineage (NCBI taxonomy): Bacteria > Pseudomonadati > Pseudomonadota > Gammaproteobacteria > Aeromonadales > Aeromonadaceae > Aeromonas > Aeromonas sp. FDAARGOS 1409. The sequence continues at coordinate 2,711,986 of NZ_CP077395.1, read as the reverse complement.
TGCGCAATACCGGGTTGTAGCGCATCAGCGGCCAGTGCCCCGAGGCCACGGCGCGTTTTTGCTGGGTAAGTCCGAACTCCATGTCGATGCCGTGGGCGATGCAGTGGCTGTAGGCGATGATAAGCGACGGGCCAGGATAGGCCTCCGCCTCACGCAAGGCCTGCAGCGCCTGCTGCGGGTTGGCCCCAAAGGCGATGCGGGCAACATAGACGTTGCCGTAGGAGATGGCCTGCAACGCCACGTCCTTCTTGGCCAGCGTCTTGCCCCCCGCCGCAAACTTGGCGACGGCACCGAGCGGGGTCGATTTCGACATCTGGCCGCCGGTGTTGGAGTAGACCTCGGTATCCATCACCAGCACGTTCACATCGCGCCCGGAAGCGAGCACGTGATCGAGCCCCGCCGAGCCGATGTCATAGGCCCAGCCATCGCCGCCCACTATCCAGACCGAGCGGCGCACCAGCTGATCGATAAGCGACAGCAGCTCGCGGGCCTTGCCGGATTTCACCTCTTCCAACCGTTCCCGCACTTGCGCCACCCGGGTGCGCTGGGCGCGGATCTCTGACTCCAGCCGCTGCGGGGCGCTGACAAGTGTCTCCACCAGCTCGGCCCCGATCTCCCCCTTCATCGCCTGCAAGGCCGCCACCGCCTGACCGTGGTGCTGATCGGCGGTGAGGCGAAAACCAAAGCCAAACTCGGCGTTGTCCTCGAACAGTGAGTTCGACCAGGCCGGTCCCTTCCCTTCGCCGTTCTTGGCCCACGGCGTGGTCGGCAGGTTGCCGCCATAGATGGAGGAGCAACCGGTGGCGTTGGCCACCAGCATGCGATCGCCAAACAGCTGGGTCAGCAACTTGAGGTAGGGGGTCTCGCCACAGCCGGCGCAGGCACCGGAGAACTCGAACAGGGGCTCGAGGAACTGGGTGCCGCGCACGGTGGAGAAATCCACCCGCTCGCGGGCCGGCCAGGGCAGGCTCTCGAACCAGCGCAACGCCTGCTTCTGGCCAGCCAGATGCGGAGCCTTGTCCATCATGGCGATGGCGCGCTCGCCTTCATGGCTTTCTCCTTCTGCACTCTCGCCTTGATGGCGGGCATCCGCTCCGACCCGCACCGGACAGGCCTGCACGCACTGACCGCAGCCGGTGCAATCCTCCGGATAGAGCTGCAATGTGTAGCGGCTGTCGGGGAAGCCCTTGGCGGTGACGGGTACCGACTGGGCTGCCTCGGGGGCGCTCGCCAGCCAGTCCTGATGGTAGAACTTGGCCCGCAGCGCCGCGTGGGGGCAGACGAAGACGCAGTTGCCGCACTGGATGCAGATATCCGAGTGCCAGACTGGGATCTCGCGGGCGATGTCCCGCTTCTCGAAGCGGCTGGTGGCGGTGGGGTAAGTGCCATCCACCGGCAGCATGGAGACCGGAATGAGATCGCCGCGCCCCGCCAGCATCGGGCCTGTGACCCGCTGGACAAACTCGCTGCCGCCCGGTGCCAGTGGCAGGGGGTAGTCGCTGATCTGCTCCTCACCGTCCGGGATGGCCACCTGATGGAGGTGTGCCAGGGTATCGTCCACCGCCGCGAAGTTGCGCGCCACCACTTCGGGCCCCTTGCGGGCATAGCTCTTCTCGATGCTCTCCTTGATCAGCGCAATCGCTTCGTCCCGCGGCAAGATGCCGGCCAGGGCGAAGAAGCAGGTCTGCATGATGGTGTTGATGCGATTGCCCATGCCGTTTTGCTCGGCTACCCGATCCCCATCGATGCAGTAGAGCCGGATATCGAGGGCGCGGATGCGGGCACGCAGCCGCTCGGGCAGCTGGCCCCACACCTTGTCAGCCTCATGGGGAGCATTGAGCAGCAGGGTCGCCCCTTCGGCGGCGTGCTCCAGCAGATCCACCGATTCGACAAAGCCCCACTGGTGGCAGCCGATAAAGCTCGCCTGCTCGATGAGCCAGGGGGCGTCGATGGGCTCGGGGCCAAAGCGCAGGTGGGAGACGGTGCGCGAGCCCGACTTCTTGGAGTCGTAGACGAAGTAGCCCTGGGCGTGGAAGCCCTCCAGCTCGCCGATGATCTTGATGCTGTTCTTGTTGGCGCCGACCGTGCCGTCGGCGCCGAGGCCGAAGAACAGTGCCCGCACCCGGCTCGGGGGCTCCAGATCGCCGATGGGGTGCCAGGCCAGACTGAGGCCCGACACGTCGTCCACTATCCCCACGGTGAAGCGTGGACGCGGCGCATCGGAAGCCAGCTCCTCGAACACAGCCGCGCACATGGCCGGGGTGAACTCCTTGGAGGAGAGGCCGTAGCGACCGCCGCTGAGCCAGGGCAGCCGCTTGAGCAGGCCGCGCTGCAAGCCGTCGATCAGCGCACTCTGCACATCCAGCAGCAGGGGCTCGCCGCTGGCCCCCGGCTCCTTGGTGCGATCCAGCACGGCGATGCGGCGCACGCGCTTGGGCAGGGCGTCCAGCAGCGCCTGTACCGGGAAGGGGCGATAGAGGCGCACCACCAAGACACCTGTCTTGCGATCCTGCCGGTTGAGCCAATCCACAGTGGTGCGGGCGGTGGCCGCCCCCGAGCCCATCAGCACGATGACATCGGTGGCATCGGTTGCGCCGTGGTACTCCACCAGCTTGTAGTGGCGGCCGGTCAGCTTGCCGAGGCTCTCCATGCACTGCTGCACCCGCGCCGGCACCGCCTCGTAGAAGGGGTTGACGCTCTCGCGGGACTGGAAATAGGTGTCCGGGTTCTGGGCGGTACCGCGCATCACCGGATGATCCGGGTTGAGTGCCCGGGCGCGGTGGGCACGCACCCAGTCGTTGTCGACAAGGGCGCGAATTTCATCCCGATGCAGGGCGGTGATCTTGTTCACCTCGTGGGAGGTACGAAAGCCGTCGAAGAAGTGGATAAAGGGCACCCGGCACTGCAGGGTGACGCTGTGGGCTATCAAGGCCAGGTCCTGCGCCTCCTGCACCGAGCCGGAGGCCAGCATGGCAAAGCCGGTGCTGCGCGCCGCCATCACGTCCTGATGGTCGCCAAAGATCGAGAGCCCCTGGGCCGCCAGCGATCTGGCCGCCACATGGAACACCGCCGAGGTCAGCTCGCCTGCGATCTTGTACATGTTGGGCAGCATCAGCATCAGCCCCTGGCTGGCGGTGAAGGTGGTGGCGAGTGCCCCCGCCTGCAGGGCGCCGTGTACCGTCCCTGCCGCCCCCCCTTCGCTCTGCATCTCCACGACTGTGGGGATGTTGCCCCACAGGTTGCGCTGCCCCTCGGCCGCCCAGGCGTCGGCCAGTTCGGCCATGGTCGAGCTCGGGGTGATGGGGTAGATGGCACAGACTTCGCTCAGCTGGTACGCCACCCGCGCCGCGGCTTCGTTGCCGTCGACCATGATCAGTTCGTGTTTCATAGGGACTCCTCAGGTTGGCGCAGCAGGATGGCGTGGCAGGGGCACTGGTCATGGCAGGCGCCGCAGCCGGTGCAGCGCTCGGCATCCACCTGATACCCCAGACCCGGCCCCAGCTTGGCGATGGCCTGCTCGGGGCAGCTGCCATAACAGCCGTCGCACTCGAAGCAGTTGCCGCAGGAGTAGCAGCGCGCCGCCTCGTAGCGGGCCGCCGTCTCGTCCAGCCCGCCGATGATCTCGCCAAAGTCGTCCCGCGCCGAGGGCGGTTTGACCGGCTGGCTGCTGGCAGGTGCCTGGGTCTGGAACCAGAGCTGCAACTGCTCTGGCCCCACCAGCGGGTGGGCGTCCGGCTTGCGATACTGCCCCCCCCTCAGCCAGGCATCCATATGGCGCGCCGCCTTCTTGCCGTGGCCGGTGGCGATGGTGACGGTGCGCTCACTCGGCACCATGTCGCCGCCCGCAAACAGACCCGGCACGTCCGTCATCAGGTTCTCGCCAACCTGCACCACCCCCTCCTGGCTGACCCGCACGCCGGGGATGCTCTCCAGCACGCTCAAGTCCACCTCCTGACCCAGCGCCAGAATGAGGGAGTCCGCTTCCAGGGTTTCAAACTGGCCGGTGGGCACCGGCTTGCCCTCGGCATCCAGCGCCATCACCTCCACTTCAATATTGGTGCTGTCGAGCTGGCGGATGGTGCGCAGCCAGTTGATCTTGATCCCCTCCTCCTCGGCCTCAAGGGCTTCGAAGGCGTGGGCCGGCATATGATCCCGGTCGCGGCGGTAGATGATCATCGCCTCTTCCACACCGAGGCGACGAGCGGTACGGGCCGCATCCATGGCGGTGTTGCCGCCGCCGTAGATGGCTACTCGTCGTCCCAGCTTGGGTGGCGGCAAGCCCTGCTCCTCCGCCAGGCTGGCCTGTTCGAGGAAGCTCACCGCATCGAGGATCTTGCCCGCTTCCCGGGCCGGAATGTCGACCCGCTTGGCCAGATGGGCGCCGATGGCCATGAAGACGGCGTCAAAGCCCCCCTGGTCGCGTTCGCGCAGCACATCCTCCACCTTGTGGTTGAGGGTCAGCGTCACCCCGGCCGCCAGGATGCGGGCCACCTCCCGATCCAGCACGTCGCGGGGCAGGCGGTAGGCGGGAATGCCGAAGCGCAGCATGCCGCCGGCGAGCGGCCCCGCCTCGCGGATCTCCACCTGATGGCCGAGCCGGTTGAGGTGCCAGGCGCAGGAGAGACCGGAGGGGCCGGCACCGATCACCAACACCTTCTTGCCGCTGGCGGGTGCGGGGGTTGCGGGCTGCCAGCCCCGGGCCAGCGCCTCGTCGCCGAGGAAGCGCTCGATGGCGTGGATGGAGACGGCCTCATCTACCTGGGCGCGGTTGCAGGCACTCTCGCAGGGGTGATAACAGACCCGCCCGTGGACCGCAGGCAGGGGATTTTCTTCGATGAGTCGCTGCCAGGCCGCCTCGAAGCGGCCCGCTTCGGCCAGGGCAAGCCAGGCCTGGATATTCTCGCCGGCCGGGCAGGCGTGGTTGCAAGGTGGCAGGGCCGCCCGCCAGACGGGCAGCCGGGTACGCACCGGGCCTGTTCCCGTCTTCAGGGAGAGATCCGGCTGTGGGGTCATGTCCAGTTGTTTGCTCATAGATTGCTTTCTTCTTTTTGTGTGACAGGCCCCATCCGAATGCACTTGATACCGTGTCGCCTGGGCGGACGGTGGCCGGAGGGGAAGAAGCGAAAGCGTCAGAAACTGGAAGCTGGTTCGATGATGGGCCGTTTTTTGTACGACATGGCGGATCAGGATCAATAAATGTTGCATTTTATGGTGCCCGGCCCCCACAACCGGATCCCGATCACAGGGCGGAGCGGCAGAGGCCATGCGCCGCCCCCCATCATGGGGGGAGAAGAGAGGATTGCCGCTCGGGGCAGGAATCGTTATCTTCCCCTCTTCACCGGATTCGCCACAGCACAAGGACCAGGACATGCCGACCCTCGCCAGCATACATCTCTACCCCATCAAGTCGACGGCCGGCATGCCGCTGAGCCGCGCCCTGGTCACCGAAGAGGGTCTTGCCGGGGATCGCCGCTACATGGTGGTCAAGCCGGACGGCAGCTTCATCACAGCCCGCACCCATCCGCAGCTGCAACAGGTGGTGGCGACCCCCATGGACGGCGGCCTGCAACTGCACTATCCGGGCCTTGAGCCCCTCACCCTGCAAGAACGGGATTTTTCCCGCACCCCTCGGGCCACCGGAGTCTGGAGCGACCATTTCACCGCCCTGCATACCACGCCGATCACCGACAGCTGGCTGAGTCGGGTGGCTGGCGAACCGGTTGCGCTGCTCTGGCTCGGCGAGGAGTCCACGCGTTTCCGGGAGAAGACCGGCACCCGGGTGAGCTTTGCCGACGGCTATCCCCTGCTGCTCATCAGCCAGGGTTCGCTTGAGGATCTCAACCTGAGATCCGACGCCTTGCACCAGATGAGCCAGTTTCGCACCAACCTGGTGGCGAGCGGCACCCGCCCCTTCGAGGAGGACGGCTGGAAGCGGATCCGCATCGGCGAGGTGGAGTTTCGGGTCGCCAAACCGTGCAGCCGCTGCATCATGACCACGGTGGAACCGGGCACGGATCGCTTCAACGCCCTGAAAGAGCCGCTCGCCACCCTCAGCCGCTATCGCCGTGGCGAGGATGGGGAGGTCTACTTCGGCCAGAATCTGGTGGCCCTGAACGAAGGGTGGATCGAGGCGGGCAGCGAGATCGAGGTGCTGGAGCGGGTGCGCCCGCCTGTCTACCCCAACGCCGCCCCCAAAAAACGCGAGCTGGTGTGCGTGGCCCGGGAGCCCCTGGCGCGGGATCTGGAGACCTTCTGGTTCGAGGCTGCCGACGGCGAGCCCCTGCCCGACTACCTGCCGGGCCAGCACCTGCCCATCAGCCTCGACATCGGCCAGGGAATCAAGATGGAGCGGGTCCAGCGCCGCTATACCCTGAGCTCCACCCCGGAGCGGCCCGAGCGTTACGGCATCAGCGTCAAGCGCCTCGGCGAGGGCCGCATCTCCCCCTGGCTGCACCGGCAGTTGCAGGTGGGTGACCGCCTGCTGGCGGCCGCCCCTGCCGGCGAGTTTCACCTGGGGGCCGAGCGCGCCCTGCTGCTGCTCTCGGCGGGATCCGGCGTTACCCCCATGCTCTCCATTGCCCGCACCCTGGCCCTGCGCGGGGAGCTGGATGACGTTCACTTCATGCACCTGTGCCGCTGCGAGGCGGACATCCCCGCCGCCGCCGAGCTGCACGCACTGGCGCGGCAGGGGATGACCCTCACCCTGATCCTGAGCCAGCCCGAGGCGCACTGGCAGGGGCTCAAGGGACGGCTGGATGACAGCCACCTCGGCCAGGTCAAGGGGCTGGCCGGACGAGAGGTGTTCGTCTGCGGTCCCCAGGGCTTTATGGCCGACGCGGCCAACCGGCTGACCGCCCTCGGCGTGCCCGCCGATCGCATCCGCCAGGAGAGCTTTGGCGGCGCCATCCTCTCGGTGGCCCGTCCCCACCAGGCGGTGCGCCTGCGTATCGGGGAGCGGGAGTTTGCCGGCAACAACCAGAGCACAGTGCTGGATCAGGCCAACAAGCAGGGGGTGGAGCTGCCCTGGAGCTGCCGCGCCGGCATCTGCGGCAGTTGCAAGCAGACGCTGTTGTCGGGAGAGGTGGATCACCCGGATGCACCGGCCATCACAGCCGCAGAGCGGGCCCAGGGCAAGTTCCTCGCCTGCTGCGCCGTGCCCCTGACGGATCTCGTGGTCGAATAGGGTGATCGGGGGGCAAAACGCCCCGCCCCGAAAAGCAAAACGGCTGCCCCTGGGCAGCCGTTTTCTTGTGGTGTCTGGCAATCAGCCACGCAGGGCGGCGATGCGCTGCTCGATGGGCGGGTGGCTCATGAACAGCTCGCTCATGGAGCGCTTGCCGTTGATGCCGAAGGCCATCATGGAACCTTCCAGCTGCGGCTCGGCACCGCGGGCGAGACGCTGCAGCGCGGCGATCATCTTGTCACGGCCGGCCAGCTTGGCGGCACCGGCGTCGGCGCGGAACTCGCGCTGACGGCTGAACCACATGACGATCATGGAGGCCAGCACGCCGAAGATCATCTCCAGCACGAACACGGTGATCATGTAGGCGAAGCCGCCGGAGCTGCTGCTCTCCTCGTCGTTGTTGGAGCTGAAGACGTTGCTGATGACGCCGGCCACGATGCGGGCGAAGAACATCACGAAGGTGTTCACCACCCCCTGGATCAGGGTCAGGGTCACCATGTCGCCGTTGGCCACGTGGCTCACCTCGTGGGCCAGCACGGCCTCCGCCTCGTCGCGGCTCATGCTGTAGAGCAGGCCGGACGACACGGCCACGAGGGAGTCATCGCGGCGGGCGCCGGTGGCGAAGGCGTTCATCTCGGGGGAGTCGTAGATCCCCACTTCCGGCATCTTGATGCCAGCCTCACGGGCCTGACGGGCGACCGTGCTCACCAGCCAGTGCTCGGTCTCGTTGCGGGGCTGCTCGATGACCTGGACGCCATAGCTGCGCTTGGCCATCCACTTGGACATCAGCAAGGAGATAAAGGAACCCCCAAAACCGAACACGGCGCAGAACACCAACAGCCCGGAAATGCTGGACTTGTTGATCCCCAGAACCGAGAACAGGATATTGAGCACCACCCCCAGCACCAGCATGACGGCCAGGTTGGTCACCAGGAATAGCATAATTCGCTTCATATTGACTCCTTGTGAGATATGGATGCATGGCTCGGGTCACCCCAGGGGCGACCGATGCCACACTTGCCCCAGATAATAGACAGACACGATGAATGATTGCTGAATGTCTGGCCTCAGAGCAGGGGCGAGATGTCGAGGCAGTCGCGCAAGTCCGTCTCGTGCGGTGCCTCCACGAAGGGTATCTCACCCAAAAATGGGGCCGGCAGCAAGGCTTTCAAGGTCGCCAGGTTCTCCGGATAACGATTCATGTGCGGATCCACCCGGTTGGACACCCAGCCCGCCAAGGTCAGCCCCTGCTGGCGAATGGCGGAGACGGTGAGCAGGGCATGGTTGAGACACCCCAGCCTGGCCCCCACCACCAGGATCACCGGCAACCGCTCAAGGGCGACCCAGTCCGAGAGCAGATGCTGGTGATCCAGCGGCAGCAACCAGCCCCCCGCCCCCTCGACGATCACGAGATCGGCCCCGCTCGCCTCTATCTTCCTCAGCCCCGCCGACAGTCCGGCGAAGGGGATGCTCTCCCCCGCCTCCCGGGCGGCGATATGGGGGGCTATGGGGGGCTCGAAGGCATAGGGATTGACCTGCTCGTAGGGCAGAGGCAGGCTGGCGGCCGCCTGCAGCAACTGGGCATCGAGGTTGCGCAGCCCCGCTGGGGTGCGGGCACAGCCGGCGGAAATCGGCTTGTAGCCGGCGCAGGGGATGCCTTGAGCGGCGAACGCCTGCAGCAGGGTACGGGCGACCAGCGTCTTGCCCACATCGGTGTCCGTGCCCGTGATGAAATAGGATCTGGTCATGATGACTCCTCGGCGCGATGGCGGGCGACATGCCTGCCTGCGCACATTGATGATGTTCGGTGACAAGATCGGGCCGCGTTGAGCTGCGGACCCGGTGATGACGCTTGGTTGGCGAACGGCTTATGCCCGGATCAGGCGCCCGAGGCAAACCTCGTAGCTGGCGGCCAGCAGGCCGTCGGGCTGGCGATAACGCTCGTAGGCCTCCCCCAGGCGCACCAGGCGCTGGCGATGACCCAGGCCCGCGGGCCGCTCGTCGTTGACCTGGCTCGCGCCTATCCCCTTGAGGTCGCGCAGCAGTCCGCTGAGCGCCGGGTAGGCGAGGGACCAGGTCAGCGGGCAGAGCTCAGGGGCATCGAAGCCCCCGTCACGGGCCGCCTGCTGCAACTGGGGCAGCGTCAGGAAGCGATTGACGTGGGCGCGGCCATCGACGGCGCGCCAGGCCTCCCGCAGTTGCCACAGGGACCCCGAAAGCAGGGTCGAGAAGAAGACCTGACCACCGGGCCGGAGCACCCGGTTGAGCTCGGCGAAGGCCTGGGCCGGACGCTCGCACCACTGCAGGGCCAGGCTGGAGAAGACCCAGTCCAGGCTCTGGTCGGCAAAGGGGAGCGCCTCCGCGTCGCCGCACACCAGGCGGGCGCCACTGCCGCGAAGGGCGGCCTGGGCCAGCATGCCGGGGGCGAGATCCAGCCCGGTCAGCGCGTCGCAGCGCGAGGCCAGATCCGGCAGAAAGAAGCCGGTGCCGCAGCCGAGATCCAGCCCGGCCCCTGAGCGCACCTCTTTCACGCCCCCCTCGTCCATGCACACCAGCAGTGCCTGCCCCACCTCCTGCTGGAAGCGGGCGTGGGCGTCGTAGTGACGGGCCGCCGCCCCGAAGCGGCGGGCGAGCTGCGCCTTGTCCACCGACTGGAAACGCTCATGGAGCATGGTCGCCCCCTCTCTCGTCGGTGGCCGGGCGCGGACCCAGGGCCTCGAGCAGGCGATCCACGTCGTCCTCGCCGTGGGCGGCGCACAGGGTGATGCGAAGGCGCGCCGTGCCGACCGGCACAGTCGGCGGGCGGATGGCCCCGGCCCAGACGCCGCGCTCCCGCAGCCGCTCGGCCAGTTGCAGGGCAGCGCCGCTCTCCCCCACCAGCAGCGGCTGGATGGGGGTGTCGCTTGCCCCCAGCTGCCAGCCCAGCACCTCTGCCCCTCGCCTGAACCGGGCGATCAGCCGGGCAAGCTGGGCACGGGCCTCGTCGGCGGCGCGCACCAGCTCGATGCTCTGGCGCACGGCGCACGCCTGGGCGGGGGGCATATGGGTGCTGTAGACATAGTGGCGGGCAAAATTGACCAGGTACTCCACCAGCTCGCGACTGCCGCCCACAAAGGCGCCGGCCACCCCGAGCGCCTTGCCGAAGGTCCCCATCTGGATGTGCACGCTGGCCGGGTTCACCCCCTGGGCCGCCAGGGTGCCGCGCCCCTCGGCACCAAGCACGCCGAGGCCGTGAGCATCGTCGATCATCAGCCAGTTGCCGCTCTGGGCAGCCAATGTTGCAAGTTCAACCCAGGGGCCCTGATCCCCGTCCATGCTGAAGACCCCTTCCGAGACGATCAGGCCCCGGTTTGGCTCAAGCAGCCGTTCCAAGGCCGCCATGTCGTTATGACCGAAGCGCTTCATCTTGCAGGGGAGCTGGCTGCCCATCTCCTGCAGGGAGGCATGGTTGAGCCTGTCCTGCCACAGCAGATGCTCCTTGCCGAGCAGGGCCTTGAGCACCGCCTGGTTGGCGGAGAAGCCGCAGTTGAACAGCAGCACCGCCTCCACCCCGAGCCAATCGGCAAGCGTCTCCTCCAGTTGCTGGTGAGCGCGGCTGTAGCCGGTCACCAGGGGCGAGGCGCCAGCGCCTGCGCCATATTGCGCCACGCCCGCCGCGAAGGCGGCCTTGATGGCGGTATGGCCCGCGAGCCCCAGGTAGTCGTTGCCAGAGACGTTGAGGTAGTCCCGCCCCCCGACCCGGATCCGCCCGCCGCTCGCGGCCTCTACCGGGGTGCGGCGGCGCAGCAGGGCGGCCTGCTCACGCTCGGCCAGGGCCTGCCCCAGTGCAAAGGGGCCTGTGACAACAGGGGTCATCATGTACGGACGGCTTCTGTGCGGGAGCGGGTGGCGTCGTAGAAGAGCTCGCTGGGCTCGCGCTGGCGGTTCACCTCGGCCAGCAGCTCCTCCTCTTGAACCTGATCCGGCTTCTGGGCCCGCTGGGCAGGGCGGATGCCGAGGCGCTTGAAGAGCTGCATGTCGCTGTTCTCGTCCGGATTGGGAGTGGTCAGCAGCTTGCAGCCATAAAATATCGAATTTGCCCCCGCCATAAAGCACATGGCCTGCATCTGCTCGTTCATCTTCTCCCGCCCGGCGGAGAGGCGCACGTGGGAGGCGGGCATCATGATGCGCGCCACTGCGATGGTGCGGATAAATTCGAACGGGTCCAGGTTCTCCTGGTTCTCCAGGGGCGTCCCCTTCACCTTGACCAGCATGTTGATGGGCACGCTCTCCGGGTGGCGCGGCAGGTTGGCGAGCGCCATCAGGAGGCCCGCACGGTCTTTAGCCTGTTCCCCCATGCCGACGATGCCGCCGGAACAGACCTTCATGCCGGCGCCGCGCACGTGCTCCAGGGTGTCGAGCCGGTCCTGATAGGTACGGGTGGTGATGATGTCGCCGTAAAACTCCGGCGAGGTGTCGAGGTTGTGGTTGTAGTAATCCAGGCCCGCGGCCCCGAGACGCGCCGCCTGATCCGCGGTCAGCATCCCTAGTGTCATGCAGGTCTCCATGCCGAGCCCGCGCACCTCTTCAATCATCCGGATGATGTAGGGCATGTCCTTCTCTTTGGGGTTGCGCCAGGCGGCCCCCATGCAGAAACGGGACGAGCCGTTGGCCTTGGCTTCCCGGGCCCGCTCCAGCACTTTTTCCACCTCCATCAGCCGCTCGGTCTCGAGCCCGGTGTGATAGCGGGCGCTCTGGGGGCAGTATTTGCAATCCTCCGGGCAGGCACCGGTCTTGATGGAGAGCAAGGTGCTCACCTGCACCTCGTTCGGGTCGAAATGGGCGCGGTGCACCGTCTGGGCCTGGAACAGCAGATCGTTGAATGGCAGGGCGAACAGGGCCTGAACCTCGGTCAGGGTCCAGTCGTGACGAAGGGCGTGGGCGCCCGCGGTGAGAGCATTCATACATGGCTTCCGGTTGTTATAGGTGGGATCCTGCGCCGCGCTCATGGAGAGATGGCCGCAGAACCCGCCAGCTGGACTATGCACCGCAAGGGCGTGAGCGAAGCCAAGTGGCTGAAATTGTTGGCTAGTGTAGAGAGCGCGCGTAGACTGTCAACACCGACCAGATCAAATTAATTGACAACAGAACACAAAATGACCAATCAAGAATTCGACCTGCACCACGTCTGGCATCCCTATACCTCCCTCACCCATCCCCTGCCCTGCTACGAAGTGGCCAGCGCCAAGGGGGTGACCCTCACCCTGACGGACGGGCGCGAGCTGGTGGATGGCATGAGCTCCTGGTGGGCCTGCGTGCACGGCTACCAGGTGCCTGAGCTCGACGCGGCCGCCACCGCCCAGCTCGGCAAGATGTCCCACGTGATGTTTGGCGGCCTGACCCATGCCCCCGCAGTCGAGCTCTGCCGCAAGCTGGTTGATATAACGCCAAAGGGGCTGGATCGGGTCTTTCTGGCGGACTCCGGCTCGGTGGCGGTGGAGGTGGCCCTCAAGATGGCCCAGCAGTACTGGCACGCCAAGGGGACGCCCCGCGCCAAATTCGTCTCCCTGCGGGGCGGCTATCACGGTGACACCTTCGGCGCCATGAGCGTGTGCGATCCCGATGGCGGCATGCACGAGCTCTACAAGGGCTTCCTGCCCGAGCACCATTTCGTCGAAGCCCCCGGCTGCCGCTTCCACGCCGAGTGGGACGAGCGTTGCGTGGTGGAGCTCGCCACCCTGGTGGCGGATCATCACGAGGAAATCGCCGCCATCGTGCTCGAACCCATAGTCCAGGGGGCAGGCGGCATGCGCTTCTATCACCCCCGCTACCTGCAGTGGGTGCGCGCCCTGTGCGACGAGTTCGGCCTGCTGCTGATTGCCGACGAGATCGCCACCGGCTTTGGCCGCACCGGCCAGCTCTTCGCCTGCGACTGGGCGGGGATCAGCCCCGACATCATGTGTCTGGGCAAGGCGCTTACCGGGGGCTATCTGACCCTGTCGGCCACCCTGACCACAGAGCATGTCGCCCGCACCGTGTGTGATGGGAAGGCGGGCGTCTTTATGCACGGCCCCACCTTTATGGGCAATCCATTGGCGTGCGCCGTCGCCAACGCCTCCATCGAGCTGCTGCTGGCCTCACCTTGGCGCGATCGGGTGCAAGCCATCGAACACCAGCTGCGCACCGAGCTGGTGGAGCTGACCCTGCACCCGGCGGTGGCCGATGTCCGGGTGCTCGGCGCCATCGGGGTGGTGGAGATGAAGGAGCGGGTGGATGTGGCGCGCATCCAGCGCAAGTTCGTGTCGCTTGGGGCCTGGATCCGCCCCTTCGGCAAGCTCGTCTACCTGATGCCTCCCTTCGTCATCACCCCCGAGGAGCTGCGGGTATTGACCTGCGCCATCCGCGAGGCCATCACCGCCGGGGAGTTCTGAGCCAGAAGAGGCTCGGCACAAGACCCCGTCACAATGGCCCCGTCATGGCGACGGGGCCTTTTGGCTCTTTTTCATCAGAATGTGAGCAAGTCATCAAAACCCGTCCGGCGAGGAGAGTAGACTGCGCGCGTTTTACCCAACAGATGTACCAGTCCCATGCGCCTCTCCATTGCTGCCAAGATCAATTTCTTCCTGCTCTTCATCTTCTCCATGGTATTGGTGTTTTCCGCAGCCTATCAGGCGGTGCGCGAGCGGGATCTCATCCTGACCCTCATCAAGGAGCAGAGCCGCGAGCAGACCGAGGCCTACTTCGACGGTCTCAACATGCTGATGCTGACCGGCAAGATGGAGGCCCGCGACACCCTGCGCGCCAAGTTTCTCGATCACGCCCACGTGGAGGATGCCCGCATCGTGCGCGGGGCGGCGGTCAACAAGCAGTTCGGGCCGGGCCGTGACGTGGAGGCTCCGAAAGACAGATTTGACGCCCTGGCCCTGGCGGGCAAGGGCAGCCTGGAGGTGGAGCATGACGGCATGCACAGCCGGCTGGTGGTGACCCGCCCGTTGCTGGCGCAGAAAGACTTTCGCGGCACCGACTGCACCAGTTGCCACCAGGTGCCGGAAAATACCGTGCTGGGGGCGGTGCGCTTTGACTACTCCCTCGACTCCCTGTTCACCCGGGTCGAGCAGAACATCCTCACCTCGGCGCTCAGCCTCACCCTCATCTTCGGGCTGGGGCTGCTGCTCACCCTCTGGGTCATCCGCACCTGGATAGTTCGCCCCCTGAACCAGCTGACCCGCTCCATGGAGGAGGCGACCGATCGCAACGACTTCGGCCATCGGCTGGAGGGGGATGAAGGGGACGAGATTGGCCGGGTGGCACTCGCCTACAACCAGATGCTCGACAGCGTGGAGCGCCAGCTCGGCAAGCGCTCGGTCGCCCCGCCGCAGGACGAGCCGTCAGACTATCACCCCAGGTAGTAAAACAGTAGGCTGGCCACCAGGATCCGCTGCTGGATCAAGAGATTGATGTGCAGCGCATCCTCTTGCAGTAGGCTGCGCCTGCGCTCCAGCGCCTCGCCGTAGGACGAGCCGTCAGACTATCACCCCAGGTAGTAAAACAGCAGGCTGGCCACCAGGATCAGCAGCAGGATAAAGAGGTTGGCGTGCAGGGCATCCTCCTGCCGGCGGCTGCGGCCGCGCTCCAGCGCCAGGACCACCAGGGTCAGCAGGCAGCAGGCCCAGAGCCCGCGCTCCAGCCAGGGGGTGAGGGCGGGATCCCAGCTTTGGCGCACCCTGACCCCGCCATAGACCAGAAAACCATAGGCAGTCTGCGGCCTGGCGAAGTGATAGAGGGAGAGCAGGGCGATGAAACCGCCCCAGCAGAGGATCACCAGCCCCCTCAGTAGCCGTACCCGGCCATCCGGCCCCCGCCTGCGCTCCTTCACCCTCACCCCCGTCCAACCGTCAGGATCCATGCAGGATGCATGGGGAAATCCCCGCAAGGGTCCGACATTTTTGCTTGTTTATCAAACCCGCGCGGGTAAGATGAACGGCTTAGTCTGCCATGGTGGGCCAACTGTGCCCGGGCCAGACCCCTAGTGTTGCAAATAGCGCTGCAAGAACAAGCTGGAGACAATATTTCGATGACGCACGCATCCGTAGTAGATGTGCTGGCCGGTAAGTATTCGGTCGGCACCACCCAGACAGTGAAAGGGTGGATCCGGACCCGCCGCGATTCCAAGGCGGGGATCTCATTTTTGGCCATCTCCGATGGCTCCTGCTTCCATCCGGTGCAGGCAGTCGTCCCCAATACCCTGGCCAATTACGAGAATGAAGTGCTGCGTCTGACCACAGCCTGCTCGGTGGAAGTGACAGGTCTGGTGGTCGAATCCCAGGGCAGCGGCCAGGCGTTCGAACTGCAGGCCACCGAGGTCAAGGTGGTGGGCTGGGTCGAGGATCCGGACACCTACCCCATGTCCGCCAAGCGCCACAGCATCGAATACCTGCGCGAGCAGGGCCACCTGCGTGCCCGTACCAACATCGTCGGCGCCGTGACCCGGGTGCGCAACTGCCTCTCCCAGGCCATTCACCGCTTCTTCCACGAACAGGGCTACCTCTGGATCGCCGCGCCCCTCATCACCGCCTCCGACACCGAAGGGGCCGGCGAGATGTTCCGCGTCTCCACCCTGGATCTGGAAAACCTGCCGCGCACCCCCGAAGGCAAGGTGGACTACGACAAGGACTTCTTCGGCAAGGAGACCTTCCTGACCGTCTCCGGCCAGCTCAACGTCGAGACCTATGCCTGCGCCCTGTCCAAGGTCTACACCTTCGGGCCCACCTTCCGCGCCGAAAACTCCAACACCAGCCGCCACCTGGCCGAGTTCTGGATGGTGGAACCGGAAGTGGCCTTCGCCAACCTGGAAGACAACGCCGCCCTGGCCGAAGCCATGCTGAAGTACGTCTTCAACGCCGTGCTGGCGGAGCGCCGGGACGATCTGGAATTCTTCGCCCAGCACGTGGACAAGGACGCCATCGGCCGTCTGGAGCGCTTCGTCGCCTCCGACTTCGCCCAGATTGACTACACCGACGCCATCGAAGTGCTGAAGAACTGCGGCAAGAGCTTCGAGTTCCCGGTCTCCTGGGGTATCGACCTCTCCTCCGAGCACGAGCGCTACCTGGCCGAGGAGCACTTCAAGTCCCCGGTGGTGGTGAAGAACTACCCGAAGGACATCAAGGCTTTCTACATGCGCCTCAACGACGACGGCAAGACCGTCGCCGCCATGGACGTGCTGGCCCCGGGGATCGGCGAGATCATCGGCGGCTCCCAGCGCGAGGAGCGTCTCGAGGTGCTGGATGCCCGTCTGGCCGAGATGGGCCTGAACAAGGAAGACTACTGGTGGTACCGCGACCTGCGCCGCTACGGCACAGTGCCGCACTCCGGCTTCGGCCTGGGCTTCGAGCGCCTGGTGGTCTACGTGACCGGCATGGGCAACGTGCGCGACGTCATCCCCTTCCCCCGTACCCCCCGCACCGCCGAGTTCTAAGGCGACCGCCTGCTCGCACAGTGCAAGAGCCGACCTCTGGGTCGGCTTTTTTATGCCTGTCGTTTCCCCCTTGTCTCCCTCCTTCCCACGACCCTGGCCCGGTTTTTCCTTTGGTAAAGCGGGTCGACCGTAGTTTTTATGCACTTAAATCGGAAAAAAGCGGGTTGTTGAAGCAACGCAAATTTTTACCCCTTTAGGGGTGACAGAATATCCATAACCCTTCAGGGGTAATTGACGACAGCGGATCCCGGGCAGCTGGCCGATGGGAACATGGATAAAACACACGAGGTAATGGAATGATCTTGATGGAATTTTTGGTGGTACTCGGCTGCTTGCTGCTGGGTACCCGCTTTGGGGGCATGGGGCTTGGTCTTATCAGCGGCATCGGCCTCTTCCTGCTGACCTTCGTCTTCGGCCTGGTGCCGGGCGAGCCGCCGGTGCAGGTGATGCTGACCATACTCGCGGTGATCGGCTGCGCCGCCACCCTGCAGACTGCCGGCGGCCTCAACCTGATGATGCAGGTGGCCGAACGCCTGCTGCGCCGCCACCCCCAGTACATCACCCTGCTGGCGCCGCTCACTACCTGGACCCTCACCTTCCTGTGCGGCACCGGCCACGTGGTCTACACCATGTTCCCCATCATCGCCGACATCGCGCTGCAGAAGAACATCCGCCCGGAGCGCCCCATGGCAGTGGCGTCCGTTGCCTCCCAGATGGCCATCTGCGCCTCGCCGGTCTCGGTGGCCGTGGTCTCCATGGTCTCCATCCTGGCGGCGGCTCACGGCGTGGGTCAGGCCTATGGTCTGCTCGACATCCTGATGATCGCCATCCCCTCCTCCCTCACCGGTGTCATGGTGGCGGCCCTCTGGAGCCTGCGCCGCGGCAAGGATCTGGACAAGGACGAGGAGTTCCAGGCCAAACTCAAGGACCCTGCCCAGCGCGACTTCATCTACGGCGGCGGCGAGACCCTGCTCAATACCAAGTTCCCGAAAGAGGCCTACTGGTCCACCTGGATCTTCTTCGCCGCCATCGCCGCCGTGGTGCTGCTGGGTGCCGACGAGGCGCTGCGCCCTGTCTTCACCATCAAGGACAAGACGGGCCCCCTCTCCATGAACCTGGTGATCCAGATGATGATGCTGATCGCCGGCGCCATCATACTGATGCGCTGCAAGGTCAAGCCGGGGGAGATCGCCAACGGCGCCGTCTTCAAGGCGGGCATGGTCGCCATCTTCTCCGTGTTCGGGGTCGCCTGGATGAGCGAGACCTTCTTCCAGGCCCACATGCCGCTGCTCAAGGAGTCCCTCTCCCACGTGGTGCAGGCCCAGCCCTGGACCTACGCCCTGGTGCTCTTCCTCATCTCCAAGCTGGTGAACAGCCAGGCGGCGGCGCTCACCGCCATCGCCCCCATGGGGCTGGCGCTGGGGGTGGAGCCCAAGCTGCTTATCGCCTTCCTGCCGGCGAGCTACGGCTACTTCGTGCTGCCGACCTACCCGAGCGATCTCGCCTGCATCGGCTTCGACCGCTCCGGCACCACCCGCATCGGCAAGTTCATCATCAACCACAGCTTCATCCTGCCCGGCCTCATCGGGGTGGTAACCTCCTGTACCCTGGGCTTCATCCTGACCAGCATACTGCTGTGACAGGCCCCCAGTTCGAACGGCTCCCGCACGGGGGCCGTTTTTTTATCCCCCGCCACCGGCCCGCGCTTTGCCAACCGCCCGTACTCTGGGTAGCATGAGCCCTCTTTTTCTTTGCGGAATCTCCCCATGTCTCGCGTCATCCTGCTCTGGAGCGGCGGCAAGGATGCCATGCAGGCCCTCTGCCATGCCCGCGAAGCGGGTCATCAGGTGGTGGCCCTGGTCACCTTTGCTCCACCCGAACCCCGTTTCCTCGCCCATCCCCTGCCGCTGGTGCGCCGTCAGGCGGCGGCCCTCGGCCTGCCTCACCAGCTTGTCACCATAGAGGCACCGTTCGATCTCGGTTATGAGCGGGCGCTGATACGGCTCAAGGAGCAGTGGCACCTCGATGGGGTGGTCACCGGCGATATCGACAGCGTGGGCGGCGCGCCGAACTGGATCCGCGAGCGCTGCCGCCCCCTTGGGATCAAAGTCCACACCCCGCTCTGGCAGCAAACCCGCGAGGCGCTGCTGGCGGACCTGCTGGCACGCGGCATCGTCGCCCACCTCTCCTGCGTCGATACCCGGATGCTGGCCCCCGAGTGGGTCGGACGCAGGCTCGATGCCGCCACCCTGGCCGAGTTGCAGCGGCTCGCCAACGCCCAAGGATTCGATGCCTGCGGCGAGCAGGGGGAGTACCACACCATGGTGACCGACGGCCCGGGCTTTGCGGCGCCCGTGCACCTCGGCCCCTGGCGGGTCGCCCGTCAGGATCACCTGGCCTATCTGGCGCAGGCAGAGCCCTGACAGGACGCGGGCCACCGTCACCACGCCCGGAAGAGACCAAGCTGGCTCATACCGACCTGCACCGCCTGCGGGTCGCCGAGCGTGGCCCTCCCGTGGGGATAGCTCCGGTCTTCTTTGACCGACACCCACAAAAGTTACCAAACCGCACATTGATGGATGCAAATCCCACAAATAGGCACAAGAACGATATTTAACGCCAACCTGGAGGCGCTAGAATGTGCCCCAGGGTATCCCTGACCGACAACCTCCACTTTGTTTGCGTTGGATCAACATCCATCCGGGGTGAACTGGCCAAGATGCCCGTCGACACAGAGCGACCATTTCGCACCGGAGAGAGTTATGACAAACCAAGCCACCGCGGGCACCTCGGCCTGCGACTACAAGCTGTGGGACATCCTCGTCGAGTCTGCAAAGGAACGCACCACCATTCGTTACTCCAAACTGGCCAGGCAGGCCGGGCTGGAGCAGTGCCAGGATGAACTGCGCACCCTGCTGCAACGCATTCGCATGTACTGCACCGAGAACAACCTCCCCATCCTCTCCGCCATCGTGATGGATGACGTGGGCAAGTACACCGGCCTCTCCTCCAGCCTGCCGGATGCGCCCTGGGAGCGGGCCAGGGTCTTCGACCACGAGTGGACCACCCTGCACTGACAGGCATCCCCTTCCCCTCGAAACGCGCCGGCCGGCGCGTTTTCGTCTCTTGCCCCCATCGGCGTCCCCCTACTGCACTGGTAAAACCAGCGAGCCTGGCCATGAGCGTTGCCATGGGGGGGCCACAATGCCAGAATCGGGCCCTTGTATGATTCCACCCCGGATTTCAGGGCCGCAGGCCCGCAGACAAAGGATCCCCCATGGCCACCACCCTCTATGGCATCAAGAACTGCGACACCATCAAGAAGGCCCGCAAGTGGCTAGAGGAGGCGGGCATCGACTACCGCTTCCACGATCACCGCGCCGACGGCCTGGCTCCCGAGCAGCTCGATAGCTGGCTGGAGCGCCTCGGCTGGGAGGCCCTGCTCAACACCCGCGGCACCACCTTCCGCGCCCTGCCGGACGAAGCCAGACAGGATCTCGACACCGCCAAGGCGCGCGCCCTGCTGCTGGCCCACCCGGCCATGATCAAGCGCCCCTTGCTGGACAAGGACGGCGAACTGACCCTGGGCTTCAAGGCCGATCACTACCAATCCCTCTTCTCTCGTTAAGGAAAAACGATGTCGGATGTCATCGCACTGGCCAAGGATCTGATCCGCCGCCCCTCCGTTACCCCGCTGGATGAAGGGTGCCAGACCCTGATGGCGGAGCGCCTCCAGCGCCTCGGTTTCGTCATCGAGCCCATGGTGTTCGAAGACACCACCAACCTCTGGGCCCGCCGCGGCAGCGAGGGGCCGCTGTTCTGCTTCGCCGGCCACACCGACGTGGTGCCCGCCGGCCCGCTGGAGAAGTGGCACACCCCGCCGTTCGAGCCGACCATCCAGGATGGCGTGCTGTACGGGCGCGGCGCCGCCGACATGAAGGGGTCCCTCGCCGCCATGGTGGTGGCGACCGAGCGCTTCGTGGCCGAACACCCGGACCACAAGGGCTCCATCGCGTTTCTCATCACCTCGGATGAGGAGGGGCCCTTCATCAACGGCACGGTGCGCGTCATCGACACCCTGGAGGCGCGCAACGAGAAGATCACCTGGTGCATCGTCGGCGAGCCCTCCTCCACTGCCGTGGTGGGGGACGTGGTAAAGAACGGCCGCCGTGGCTCCATCACAGGGGATCTGGTGGTGCGCGGGGTGCAGGGCCACGTGGCCTATCCCCATCTGGCGGACAACCCCATTCACAAGGCGGCCCCGGCCCTGGCCGAGCTCGCCGCCACCGTCTGGGACGAGGGCAACGCCTACTTCCCCCCCACCAGCTTCCAGATCGCGAACATCCAGAGCGGCACCGGCGCCTCCAACGTCATCCCGGGGGAGCTGCACGTCCAATTCAACTTCCGTTTCAGCACCGAGCTCACCGATAGTGAGATCCGCGAGCGGGTCGAAGCCCTGCTGGATCGTCACGGCCTCGACTACCAGATCAAGTGGACCCTCTCCGGCCAGCCCTTCCTGACCGACACCGGCGCCCTGCTGGAGGCCACAGTGGCCGCCGTGGCGGCGGTCAACGGTCAGCAGCCGGCCCTGCTCACCACCGGCGGCACCTCGGACGGGCGCTTTATCGCTCCGACCGGGGCGGAAGTCATCGAGCTGGGCCCGGTCAACGCCACCATCCACAAGGTGAACGAGTGCGTGAGGGCGGACGATCTGGATCTCCTGGCCGACATGTACCAGGGAGTGCTGGCCCGGCTGCTGGCATGAACGCCTTTCACCGCCTGGCCGCACAGCCCAAGAGGGAGACCATGCAACCATGACCCAGGATCAACTGCTTGGACTGGATGAGAGCCACCTCATCCTGGTGGGGCGTGGCCCCCATCGCCTGACCGCCGCCACCGCGGCGGCCTTCAACGACATGCAGGTAGCCGCCGCCCACGCGGGGTTCAACCTGCAGGCCGCCTCCAGCTGGCGCAGCTTCGAGCGCCAGCTCGCCATCTGGAACGGCAAGTGGCGCGGAGAGCGCCCCCTGCTGGATGCGGACAACCAGCCCCTCGATGCGCTGCAGCTCGGCGATATGGAGCGGCTGCACGCCATCCTGCGCTGGAGCGCCCTGCCCGGCACCAGCCGCCACCACTGGGGCACGGATCTCGACATCTACGATCCGGACTGCCTGCCCGCAGGCACCAAGCTCGCGCTGGAGCCCTGGGAGTATGAGGCGGGCGGCTGGTTTGCCGACTTGAGCGAGTGGCTGGATGATCACATGAACGACTTCGGCTTCTTCCTGCCCTATGCCAGGGGGGCGCAACCGGGTCAGGGGGTGGCCTACGAACCCTGGCACCTGAGCTTCGCCCCCGAGTCCGACGAGCTGACCCTGGATCCGGCGGCGCTGGCGCTTTGCCTGCAAGGGGCGGATATTGAAGGCAAGGCGTGCATACTGGCCCATCTCGACGAGATCCTGGCCCGTTATGTCACCCTGGCACACCACGAAAGGAGGATCTGATGAGCTTGTGGTTATGGATAGGCCTGCCGCTGCTGTTTCTGCTCGGCCTGTTTCTCAATGCCATCAAGGACATGAAACAGCTCGAGAAGCAGTTGCCCAAATACAGGGACAAGATCCGCGACGTCAAGGACGACGAGGACGACTGACCCCTTTGCAGGAGCCCGCAGGCGCTCCTGCATCCCGACACGGCCAGGGGCCGACAAAGGCCTCTCGTCACCCTGGTTTTGCCCCTCAATCCCGCGCCGATTGCCCCCTTTTTATCCCCTCCCCCTCCCCGAACGCCCGATCGCGGCCGGCGCCTGAAAACGACGCTGAAAACGTAAAAAACTGCAAAACGATGCACAATTAAGCCACACAAGGGGGATCAAACTGCATATAATGTGCCTGTTTTGCCGACCGCTACGAGGAGTTCGCCATTGGATGCCACCACCATCAACAGTTTCTTCTTTATCGGTGCCCTGTTGGTGGGAGCCAGTGTCCTGTTGAGCGCACTCTCGTCCCGGGTCGGCATTCCCATCCTGGTCATCTTCCTCGCCGTCGGCATGCTGGCCGGTGAGGATGGCCCCGGCGGCATCCACTTCGCCGACTACTCGGTCGCCTACCTGGTGGGCAACCTGGCGCTCGCCATCATATTGCTCGACGGCGGCATGCGCACCCGGGTCTCCTCGTTTCGCGTGGCGCTCTGGCCCGCCCTGTCGCTGGCCACCGTCGGGGTGGCCATCACCACAGGCCTGACGGGTCTTGCCGCCGCCTGGCTGTTCGATCTCAACCTGCTGCAGGGGATGCTGATCGGCGCCATCGTCGGCTCCACCGACGCGGCGGCGGTCTTCTCCCTGCTCGGCGGGCGCAGCCTCAACGAGCGGGTCAGCGCGACCCTGGAGATCGAATCGGGCAGCAACGATCCCATGGCGGTCTTCCTCACCGTCACCCTGATCGAGGTGCTGGCCACCGCCCAGCAGGGGCTGGACGCCGGCTTCCTGCTGCTGCAACTCATCAAGCAGTTCGGCCTGGGCGCCGGCATCGGCCTCGCGGGGGGCTGGCTGCTGTGGAAGCTCATCAATACGGCCCGCCTGGCCCCGGGCCTCTACCCCCTGCTCACGGTGAGCGGCGGCCTGCTCATCTTCGCCCTCACCACGGCGGTGGGGGGCAGCGGCATCCTCGCCATCTACCTTACCGGCCTGTTGCTCGGCAACCTCTCCCTGCGCAGCCGCAGCACCACCCTCTCCGTGCTGGACGGTCTGACCTGGCTCAGCCAGATCGGCATGTTCCTGGTGCTGGGGCTGCTCGCTACCCCGAGCAACCTGCTGCCTATCGCCCTGCCGGCCCTGGCGTTGGCCATGTGGATGATCCTCTTTGCCCGCCCGGTGTCGGTGTGGATCGGGCTGCTGCCGTTCAAGAACTTCGCCCCCCGGGAGCGCTGGTTCATCTCCTGGGTGGGACTGCGCGGCGCCGTGCCCATCATCCTCGCGGTCTTCCCCATGATGGCGGGACTGCCGGGCGCCCAGCTCTACTTCAACGTCGCCTTCTTCGTGGTGCTGGTCTCCCTCATCCTGCAGGGTAGCTCGCTGCCGCTCGCCTCCCGCCTCGCGCGGGTCGAGGTGCCGGCGCCGCCCTCCCCCATCAACCGCTCGGGCCTGGAGATCGATCTCGACAGCCAGTGGGAGACCTTCGTCTATCGCCTGAGCGCCGAGAAGTGGTGCATCGGCTCCCCCCTGCGGGAGCTGCGCATGCCCCAGGGGACCCGCATCTGCGCCCTGTTCCGCGGCCAGGAGCTGCTGCACCCTTCGGGCAGTACCCGGCTGCAGTCCGACGACATCCTCTGCGTCATCGGCCACGAGCGCGATCTGCCCGCCCTCGGCCAGCTGTTCAGCCAGGCCCCCGAGCAGGATCTGGGTCCGCGCTTCTTCGGCGACTTCCTGCTGGAGGCCGCCGCCAGGCTGGTGGATCTGGCCCCCCTCTACGGGCTGGATGTGAGCGAGGTGGCGGATCAGACGCTCGGCGATTTTATTGCCCA
The DNA here is from genome assembly GCF_019048705.1 of Aeromonas sp. FDAARGOS 1409. NCBI lineage: Bacteria > Pseudomonadati > Pseudomonadota > Gammaproteobacteria > Aeromonadales > Aeromonadaceae > Aeromonas > Aeromonas sp. FDAARGOS 1409. The sequence goes on along the minus strand of NZ_CP077395.1, from coordinate 2,687,834 downwards.
TCAGTTGGGCGATAATCTGGTTGTCGGTGACCACGTCGCCTGGCAGGGGCTGCTCTGGACCGTGGCGGAAATGGAAGAGGGCGAGCCCCGCAAGATAGGGGTGCGCTTCCTGGAAGAAGACCCCGTCTAGGCACCGGCCATAAGTTGCCATTACTCAGTGAGAAGGGAGTGACCCATGCCTTATCAAACCCTGTTGTCTGGTCTGTATCCTCCCTCGCCCAAGCTGGGCCTTATCGAGGGCTTCTTCGGCAAGGGCTGGAGCTGGGAGGCCCGCGCCCGCTATGCCCAGTGGCTGCCCCGCCACGGCTATGGCTTCTACCTCTACGCCCCCAAGGAAGACGGCTACCTCCGCAAGCACTGGGCCCAGCCCTGGCCCGCCGACCAGCTAGAGGCGCTGCGTCGCCTAGCCCAGCAGTGCCGGGACAACGGGCTCGCCTTCGGGGTGGGTCTGAGCCCCATGGGCGCCCACCACGACTATGAGCGCCAGCGCCCCGCCCTGTTGGAGAAGGTGCGCCTCATCGAGCAGGAGCTCAAGCCCGACATCCTGGCGATCCTGTTTGACGACATGAAGGGGGATACCCCGGATCTCGCCCACTGGCAGCTCACCATCACCCACGACATTGCGGCCCACACCGGCGCAGGCCGGCTGTTGTTCTGTCCCAGCTACTACTCGACGGATCCCGTGCTGGAGAAGGTGTTCGGCGCCATGCCCCCCCATTACCTCACCGACCTCGGCCAGGGGCTGGACAGGCGCATCGACATCTTCTGGACGGGCCCCAGGGTCTGCTCCACCGAATACCCGGCGGCGCACCTCAGGCAGGCGGCCGACTGGCTGCACCGCAAGCCGTTCCTGTGGGACAACTACCCGGTCAACGACGGCAGCAAGGCGAGCAGCTTCCTGCACCTGCGCGCCTTCGAGAACCGCCCGGCAGAGCTCGCGGATCTCACCGCCGGCCACGCGGTCAACCCCATGAAGCAGGCCGCCCTTTCGGTGCTGCCACTCGCCACCCTGCCCATGAGTTACCGGCTCGGCCGCCAGTACGATCCGGACAAGGCGCTGCACGCCTCCCTCAACGCCACCTGCGGGCCGCAGATCTCCGCCATGATCCAGGCCGACCTGCCGCTGTTCCAGGACATCGGCCTGGCCCAGCTCACGGCCGATCAGGTGAGCCATCTCAAGACCCGCTACCTGCCGTTCCAGGATCAGGCCTGCGTCGCCGAGATCCTGCGCTGGCTGGACGGCGAATACGTGTTCGATCCCGACTGCCTGACCGACTGACACCTCGCCAAACGCCCAATAAAAATGCCACCTCCCCTTCACCAGGGAGGTGGCATTTTTCATTCCGAGAGCCTCAGCCGAAGGCCAGCCAGACGCCCACAAACAGCATGAGCGAGCCCGCGATCCGGTTCATCAGGGTGACGTTGCCGCTTTTCGCCAGGAAGTGGCGCAGAGTGCGGCCACCGCTCGCGTAGAGCAGCAGGCAGGAGAACTCGATGACCAGGATGAGCGTCACCAAGGCCCCTATCTGGGGTGCCATGGGCTTGGCCGCGCTGATGAAGGGGGGCAGCAGGGAGACCATGAAGGCCCAGCCCTTGGGATTGGCGATGGCGGTGACGAACCCCTGCAGCGCCAGCCCGAGCGGCCTGGTCTCCTGTTCCGCCGACAGGTCGGCCGGGATGGCCATCTTGCCCTTGGCCTGCCACATCTGGATGCCGAGCCAGACCAGATAGGCGCCCCCCACGTACTTGAACGCCGAGAAGAGGGCCGGATAGTTGAGCATGACCGCCGCCACCCCGACCACGGAGAGCACGGAGACCAGACCGACGCCGATGAGCTCGCCCCACATCATGTGCAGGGTACGGCGCACCCCCAGGCTCATGCCCAGGGTCATCGCCAGGGTCATGCACATGCCGGGGGTCACGGAGACAAAGAAGAACGTGGGAACAAAAAGCGCCAAGATGGCGGGATCAATCCAGTCGGACACACTACACCTCCAGGTAACAAGCAGACGATCATGCCCAGCACACTCTTTAAACACAAGAAAAACCTTTTCGTTCAGCCCGAATTCAGACTAAAAAACCCTGTGACAAGGATTGTCGCACCTGTGTAAGATGCGGCCTTGCTCCTCTTTCGGGTTAGGATCTTTCATGTCTTTGAACAATCTCTCCATTCGCCTTCAAGTGCTCATCCCTCTGCTGCTTGCCAGCCTGCTGATGCTGCTGATGGCCGTTGTCAGCAAGCAGGAGATAGACGGTGCGATCGGTGACATGAACGACACCACCGCCAGCGTCACCCGCCACAAGGACGACATCGCCGCCCTAATCCACGCCACCTACCGGCTGCGCACCAACGCCATCTACGGCCTCTACGATCAGGCGCGCTTCGCCCAGTTGCCGGCCCAGCTCTCCGCCGCCGAGCAGGAGATAGGCACCATACTGTCACGGCTGGTGATCCCGGGGGCCGAGCAGGACAACACCCAGGTGGCCGCAGCCCTGCAGGCCTACCTCGGCCACACCCGCAGCAACATGCTGCCGCTGCTGGCCGCCAAACATCAGGGCAGCGGCGAGCCCGCCGGCTATGAGCAAGCCAGGCTGCGCTTTCGCGATCTGGGGGAGCAGCTCATCAAGCAGATCGACACCCTGTCGGCCCACATCAGCCAGCTGAGCCAGCAGGAGATCGCCCTGGAGCAGGCCCACTACCACGCCACCCTGCTGCAGACCCTGCTGCTGATGGGAGCCACCCTGGTGGCGGCGCTCTGCGGCGGCTGGTGGCTCTCCGGGCGCATCGTCCAACCCATCGGCCAGCTGCAGGAGGTGATGCACGCCGTCGCCCTCGGCCGCTTCAACGTGCGCGCCAGGGCCGAGGGCGACAACGAGCTGGGCCAGCTCGCCAGGGATATCAACCAGACCCTGAGCCAGCTTGGCAACACCATTCAGACCCTGACCGGCATCAGCGGCAACGTGGCCTCCGCCGCCACCGAGCTGGCCGCCGTCATGACCCAGTCCGAGGCCAATGCCCAGCAGCAGCGCAGCGAGACCGAGCAGGTGGCCTCCGCCGTCACCGAGCTGGCCAGCACCGCCGACAACGTCAACCACAATGCCGCCCTGGCCGACGAGCTGGCGCGGGACGCCAACCGCCGGGTCGAGCAGGGGCTGGCGCTCTTTACCGAGAGCATCCAGGCCAACGGCCGCATGGCGGGCAGCCTGGAGCAGGCCGCCACCGTGGTGGCCAGACTCAAGTCCCAGTCCGAGCAGATCGGCAAGGTGATCGAGGTGATTCAGAGCATCTCGGAGCAGACCAACCTGCTGGCCCTCAACGCCGCCATCGAGGCCGCCCGCGCCGGCGAGACCGGTCGCGGCTTCGCCGTGGTGGCCGACGAGGTGCGTCTGCTGGCGGCCCGAACCCAGGACTCCACCAAGGAGATCCAGGTCATCATCGAGCAGTTGCAGAGCCAGTCCCTCTCCGCCAACAGCGGCGTGCAGGAGACCCTGGAGATCCTCGGCCACAACCAGCGCCTCTCCGCCGAGGTGCAGGATCTGCTGGGGGGCATCACCGAGGCGGTCAACCAGATCAATGGCGCCAACGCCCAGGTGGCGACCGCGGCGGAGGAGCAGTCCTGCGTCACCGCCGACATCAGCCGCAACCTCACCAACATCCACGAGATAGTGAACCAGAACGCCGCCGGCATCAGTCAGAGCGCCGCCGCCAGTCACGAACTGTCACAGCTCGCCGAACAGCAGCGCAGGCAGCTCGCCCAGTTCCAGCTGTAATACTCCCCTCTCGTTGACAGACTCCGGGCCCCGCCCCGGGGTCTGCCCCCTCACGTTTAAAACGGTTTTTTGCCTTTAAGGTGTCATTGGGGGCTGGGCTGCATCCGCAAATATGGGTATGGTAGAGGCACGTCACTCCCCCTCCCCCAGAGAACACCATGAGCCTCAAGTTCAAGAAACCCGCTTTTGTCGCGCTCGGCCTCATCGCCCTGCTCTCCGCACTCTGGCTCGATTTCTATCTGCCGGAGCACACCATCGCCACCATCACAGGGGTCGAGGTGAAACGCACCGACAAGGACGGCCCCATCAGCCAGAAGAACCCGGCCGACGGCCCCACCGTGGATGTCTATTACATCTATACCGAGCGCCCCGGCGAGAAGATCCGGGTATTCCGCAACGAGGATACCCTCTGGGGCTGGCCCTTCTACTTCAAGTTCAACGCCGCCGACGTCCAGGCCAAGGCCAAGTCCATGGAGTTCGAGAAACGCCTGGCCATGATCACCTCCTACGGCTGGCGGGTGAACATGTTCTCCCTCTTCCCCAACGTCACCAAGATCGAGAGCGCCGAGCCCGATGCCTCCACCTGGAGCTTCTTCCGCTGGTTCTGGTTCGGCGTCTGGGCCCTGGTGATGGGCAAGGCCGCCATCGCCACCTGGCGCTACTTCGATCGCCTCGAGGACGAGATATGAGCGAGCCGAGCAAGACGCGCACCAGCTTCTACCGCCGGCTCTACGTGGCTCACCTCATCAGCCAGGGCACGGATACGGTGCCCGCCATCATGGCCGCCACCGGCATGCCGCGCCGCACCGCCCAGGACACGCTCAGCGCCCTGGCGGAGCTCGACATCTGCTGCGCCTTCGAGCAGACCGAGGGGGCCCGCCATCTCCAGGGTCACTATCGCATCAGCGACTGGGGGCCCATCAATCCTGACTGGATCCAGGCCCAGCTGCCCGTCATCAAGCAGACCCTGGGTTATCCCTGATTTCCAGGCCCCTGGTCTGCCTCCCATAGAAAGGGGCCAGCCTTGCGGCTGGCCCCTTTCTTGTCTGGCCGGGTCACCCTTCTGCGAGCGCCGGGCGCTTAATCCCCTTCGTCAAAGGACTCTTCCGGCAGCGGCTCCGCCGACTCGCCCCGGGTGCAATCGATGATGGAGCGCTTGGGGTTGTTGGGATCGCGCAGCAGCAGGGGGGCCATCCCCTCATCGTGCAGCTGCTCGTCGGCAAACTCGCTGCCATAGGCGTTGTGGGTCAGCCTGCGCGCGTTGGCGATGGGGGTGTCCACGAAGAGGGCGTGTACCTCGAAGGTGGAGGCGGGGACGAGAAAACCGACGATGGGCAGGCCGTGCAGCTCCTCATGCAGCTTGTACCAGGCAAAGCCGTCGCTCACCTTGTCGGGGGTGTAGATGGCAAGCTGTGGATTCGCCGGGCGCCCCGTCTCGCTGTCGAGATGGAGGGAGTCCAGCTCGCAGGTCGCCAGCCCCTGCCACATCTTCTCGAACGGGGTGGCACAACCCGCCAGTTGCATGCATGTCAGCAGCGCCAACGTCCCTTTCCACATTCCCAACCCCTTATCCGATGTCCGAGATGTTAGCCAAATGTTTGCAACCGCTGCACCAGCAGTTCGATGAAGCCGACCCTGTCCAGCCCCAGCAGCACCAGGGCATTGGCGGGCCTGCCGGTCAGATCGTAGCGATCCACCACCGTCATGCCCAGGGTATGGGTACCGCAGGTTTCGATGTCGACCCGGCACTCCACCCCATGAAACAGGGAGGGTGCCAGCAACCAGGCGATGGTACAGGGGTCGTGGAGCGGTGCGCCAGCAAATCCCCACTTGGGATCCCGATGATAGATCATGAAGAAGTCGAGCAGCTGTGCCACGCACTGCGCCACCGGGTTCGGGATGGCGCGCACCCGCTCGATATCCTCTTCCATCACCTGGGCCTCGTGGGTCACGTCGAGCCCGCACATGGTGATGGGCAGCCCCGACTTGAACACCATATCGGCCGCTTCCGGGTCCACATAAATATTGAATTCTGCCGCCGGAGTCCAGTTGCCGGGTCCCGCCGCGCCGCCCATCAGCACGATGCGGGCGATCTTCTGCTTGAGCTCGGGGTGGGCCGCCAGCAGCAGGGCGATGTTGGTGAGGGGGCCGGTCGGCACCAGGGTGACCGGCTCCGGGCTCTCGCGCAAGCATTGGGCTATCAGCTCCAGCGCCGTCATGGCCTGGGGGGCAAAGGCGGGATCCGGCAGCCTGGGGCCATCGAGGCCCGACTCCCCGTGCACCTTGTCGGCGATGATGAGCTCCCGGGCCAGGGGCCTGGGCGCCCCCGCCGCCACCGGCATGTCGTGGCGACCGAGCAGGGTGAGGATGCGCAGGGCATTGTTGAGGGTCTTGTCCGGCGTCTGGTTGCCGGCGCTGGTGGTGACCGCCAGCACCTTCAACTCCGGGCTAGCCAGCGCCAGGATGAGGGCGATGGCATCGTCGTGGCCGGGATCGCAATCGAGAATAAGGGGCAACGCCATGGACAGACTCCGTGCAACCTGACAGGCCCCCTACCTTAGCAAGCCGCGGCCGGATGAACTCTGGAGGGAGTCACAAAACGGCTTCACCCGCCAGATCAATCACTTGCCGCCCCATGTCGGTAGCGCGTCCAGTAGTCGCCTCTGTCCGGTCATTCGGGTATGATCCCTCCCCCTTCTCAGCCCGGGTGCCCTATGTCCGTCATCGTCGATACCTTCGTTGCCCAGCCCTGCGAGGCCGGCATCGGGATCCTGTTCGAGGATGAGCACCTGCTGCTGATCAACAAGCCGAGCGGCCTGCTGAGCCTCTCGGGCAAGAACCCGCAGAACCTCGATTCGGTCCATTACCGCCTGGTACAGGGTTACCCCGGCTGCACCCTGGTCCATCGCCTCGACTTCGGCACCTCCGGCATCATGGTGGTGGCCAGGAACAAGGCCATCAACGCCCGGCTCTGCCAGCAGTTCAGCCTGCGGGAGGTCGACAAGGCCTACGATGCCCTGCTGTGCGGCCATCTGGCAGCGGACGAGGGGGTGGTCGACGCCCCCATCGCCAAGGATCCGGCCCTCTTCCCGCTGATGAGCATCTGCGCCGCCAGCGGCAAGCCCGCCCGCTCCCGCTACCGGGTAGTGGAGCGGCTGACACGGGAGGTGCAAGGCCAGCTGGTGCCATTGACCCGCGTACGGCTGGTGCCCGAGACCGGCCGCACCCACCAGCTGCGCATCCACAGCCAATGGCTGGGCCACCCCATCCTGGGCTGCGATCTCTATGGTGGCCTGCGGCTGCCCGGCTGCGCGCGGGCGCCACGGCTGATGCTGCACGCCAGCGCCCTGGATTTTGTCCATCCGGTGAGCGGTGAGCCCATGCAGATCCGATGCGAGGCCCCCTTTGGGGAGGCGTTGGCGGCCATGACGGGGCAGCAGGAGTAAGGCGGGTCGAGGGAGAGTGAGCAGGGCGGTAAGCGGCGGATAAAGATAGGGGCCGCGCTTTCGCAACGGCCCCCACCCCCCACTCGGTGTGGTGCTATCAGATCAGCTTGCGGGCGGCGCCCAGCACGATCTTGATGGCATCAGATTCGGTTTTCGCCATGGTCTCGGCGTTCGGGATTTCCTGCTGGGTACGGTTGACGATAACGCCAGCCACCATGCCGGCGCGCAGGCCCTGGCTGGTGCACATGGTCAGCAGGGTGGCGGACTCCATCTCGTAGTTCAGCACGCCCATGGCTTGCCACTCTTTCATGGACCCCTGGAAGCGCTGCACCACGCGGCCGGAGACGGTGTCGTAGCGCTCCTGACCCGGGTAGAAGGTATCGGAGGAGGCAGTCACGCCCACGTGCAGCCTGGAGCCCAGCTCCTTGGCGGTGTTCACCAGGGCGGTGGTGCACTCGAAATCGGCCACGGCCGGGAACTCCATCGGCGCGAAGTGCAGGCTGGCACCGTCGAGGCGCACGGAGCCGGTGGTGACGATGACGTCGCCCACGTTCAGGTGCGGCTGGATGGCCCCCGTGGTGCCGATGCGCAGGAAGGTGCGGATGCCCAGCTGGGCCAGCTCTTCCACCGCGATGGAAGTGGACGGGCCGCCGATGCCGGTGGAGCAGATGATCACGGCCTTGCCGTCCATCTCGCCGCGCCAGGTGGTGAACTCACGATGGCTGGCCAGGTGCACCGGGTTGTCCAACAGCTCTGCGATGCGCTTCACGCGCTCGGGGTCACCGGGAACGATCGCCAGGGTGGCGCCTTGCAGATCCGCTTTCTTCAAACCCAAGTGAAATACATCAGACATAGTGGACTCCTGGTTGCGCCCCGCCGCCTGGCAGCCGAGTGCAGTTAAGGTGATTCTTTATGGTACTTTCAAGCCTGTACCCCCTCGTCCGGGGAGGCGCCAACTATGGTCGAAAGCGCTTTCCAATTCCTTGATGCGCCTCACACTTCTGTGCTTCCAAGATGACAAAAACGGCGCGAAACGTTTGCTAACGTGATGAATTTATTGAAAAACGTTTTTGCGTTCTTTTGCCACCCCTCCCCCTTGTCAAACCCCTCTCAGCCCCACATAACTGGATCTCGATCGAGCCCACAAAGTTGCCAACAAGATACCATCGACCCCTTCTCATCCCCTCCGACCCTGCTATGTTGGCGCCCGCATGCCACTTAATGGCTAATCAACCGGAGTCCATCATGGCCACATTCAAGTTCTACATTCCCGCTATCAAGCTGTAGCCCGCCGCGAAAAATGAAAAACAGTGGTGGGTAAAACGGGCGTTGTTGCCCAAATCAACCAGCAAGTCATGACTTTCCCAGCCCCAGGTGACCGCTACACTCGGGGCTTTCTGGCAGGCAGTGTAGAGGGCACTAAAGGATCCATGGGCTGCCGATCTTGAAACATCTTCTGCAACCCTTTCAGAGGGCCGGGGGGGATGGTGTGCTACATCTTCTCCGTGACACCGAAACCTCTCGATGATAAAGTGCCAATAGAGTCTTTTTATTGAACGCTGCCATACTTTAACGCATCGATCACCAGTACACATAAGGAACATGGTATGACTGGTCTGTTTAAGCAGCTAAAAGATCATGGTGTTGATATTTTAACCTACCGAATGATCGGGATTGAACGTATTGAATCATTCAACAGCAAACGCAAGCTATCATTTAACCCTACTATCATAAATCTTTTCCAGCCTGTGGTTCAGGACATTCATATAGCATCAATATTTAGATCACGCCAAGTCAATCTCCCGTCCATCGCCATTGAAGGTCAGCCACGGCTATTGGAGATTTTATATCGACCACAGGAGGCTGTCCCCCCCACCAGTTTTTATAATTCATGTGACTCAATATCACTTATTGAGTTAACTCTTCTACAATTAAGTGACGCACTTATTAATGCTTTAAAAGAAAAAGTCACCATGTTTTTCTTTAAAGTTGAATACCGAATACTACACGCTGTTGAAGAGGCTCTAATTTATTTCTCCAACATTTTCTCTTCATATAATATTTCTTTATACATTGAGATAAGCCACTGCCCGATTATTGACAACAACATCACCATTAATAGCTTGGTGAGACTCAAAGAGCATGACATTAATTTGGCTGTCGATAACTTCTTGTGGCAAGGGGGGGATTGGCGTAAACGGTATCTTTCAAGCGGGATATTCAATTGCGTAAAATTTGGCGCGCCTCCATCATCGCAGCAAGAGATAAATGATTTCAAAGATTGCGTGCTATCACTTCAGGAAAAATACAGCCTAACAACTATCATCAGTAAAATTGAGACAAAAAAACAACACGATATTGCTCTGTCCAGCGGCAGTTGGGCGATCCAGGGATTTTATTACTCAAAACCCAGAGCAGTTAAACTAATGGATCTCTATTCTTTTCACACCGAAAAACCCTAATCTAACCCCCACGGACTGATAGGGCCGTCGTTTAGATTAACGAAGCATAATAAGACGGTCACGATATATGAAAAGCCGCGGATTTTCCCGCCGTCTTCCATTCCCTTCCCCACCCGTCACGCCGTCTCCGGGTGAACCAGCTGATTGCCAGACACCTGCGTACCGCCGTCGACCGGGGGGATGATCTGCACGCCCGCGAGCAGATGGCCTACGCCCAGTTCCTGGCCGGCATGACCTTCAACAACGCGAGCCTGGGTTACGTGCACGCCATGGCGCACCAGCCCGGCGGCTTCTACGACCAGCCCCACGGGGTCTGCAACGCCGTGCCGCAGCCCCATGTCCAGGCATACAACGCCCAGGTGAGCGCCATGAACGACGAGCAAGGGGCCGCAGCCATTGCCGCATCCGGCAGCTGACCCGTGACGTGGCGATCCCGGCCGGGCTGGCGCAGCTCGGGATCTGGGCCGATGACTTCGACGTGCTGGCCGAGAACGCCCTGAAAGATGCCTGCGGCTTCACCAACCCCAAGCAGGCGTTGCCAGGACCGCCGTCCTGCCCTTTTTATTGGCTGATGGATCAATGGCTTTTTACTTCCGCCCGGGGAGTGGGTATGATTTGCCGAGCTAAAAAGACTGTATGGATGATCTGAACCCGATATGCGGATGAAACACCTGATTGCCGCGGCCCTGACCGCCCTCACCCTGTCCGGTTGCAGCCTGGTCTATCGCATCGATATTCCCCAGGGCAACTACGTGGAACAAAAGCAGGTCGACAAGCTGCGCCAGGGCATGACCCGCGAACAGGTCGAGTTCGTGCTGGGCTCCCCCATGCTGCGCGACGGCTTCGACCCCAACACCTGGTACTACCTCTACGAGTTCCAGCCCGGTCGGGGCGACAAGGAGCGCAAGGAGCTGACCCTGAACTTCGTGGGGGACAGGCTGGCCACCGCCACGGGCGATTTCCCCCTACCTGCCGCCTTCACCACACCGCTCTAGATTGCATCACAAAACCGGCCAAGGCCGGTTTTGTCTTGTCAGGACCGGGAAAACGACCAAGGCGCCCCCGCCGGGCCATGCTCAAAGACACAGGACCCACCAAGGAGATCATCATGAGCCAGATCCTGATCGCGGGGGCAACCGGTCTGATTGGCCAGGCCCTAGTCCGCGAGTTGAGCCCGGCGCACTCGCTGACCCTGCTCTGCCGCAAGCCGGGCGAGCCGGCCCCCGGTCGACACTGGCTGCCGGTAGACTTCGAGCACCTCGACGAGGTCGCGCTGCCCACCCCCATCGATCTCGCCTTCTGCTGCCTCGGCACCACCCGCAAGGAGGCCGGCTCGGCGCAAGGATTTCGCCGGGTCGACCTCGACTATGTGCTGGCCTTTGCCGATCTGGCCCGCCGCCACGGCTGTCGGCGCCTGCTGGTGATCTCCAGCCTGGGGGCCAATCCGCGCGCTCCCGCCCTCTATCCCCGCACCAAGGGGGAGATGGAGCAGGCCCTGCTGGCACAGGAGTGGCAGCGACTCGTCATCCTGCGCCCCGCCATGCTGCTCGGCTATCGCCAGCCACCTCGCCTGTCTGAGCAGCTAGCCCAGGCTGTCTATCCGCTGATAAAGCCCCTGCTGCGCGGCCCTCTCAGGCGCTGGCGGGCCATAGAGGCCAGCCAGGTAGCCCACGCAATGGCGATGCTCGCCCGGCAGGAGCGCGGCATCGAGACGGTGGAGAACGAGCGCCTGCTCACGCTGTAAGCGGCCTTCGGCATCAGAGTGCGGGATCAACAAGGGGCGCCGCAGCGCCCCTTGTCATTGCATCCTTCGTCAGGCCGATTCGCCGTCGTCCCGCTTGCGGTGGACGTCGGGTCGCCCGCCGGTGACCACATCGGCCCGCCCCTCTTCCTTGGCCTTCTCCGCCCGCTTCTTGCGCATCTCCTTGGGATCGGCGATGAGGGGGCGGTAAATCTCGATGCGATCCCCGTCCTGCACCGGCTCGCTCCCCTTGACCGGGCGACTGTAGACGCCGAACTTGTTGACCGCCAGATCGATCTCCGGGTGCTTCTGCACTATGCCGGACGCCTCGATGGCCGCCAGCACGCTGGTACCCGGGGCGACGCGCAGGCTGAGCACGGTTTGCCGCTCGGGCAAGGCATAGGCCACTTCGATATTGAGCAGTTCAGACACCGTACACCACCTTGGCACGATTGGAGAAGGCGAGCACCATGGAGCTCACCAGTTCACGGAAGATCTGGCCGAACGCCAGTTCGATCAGCTTGGAGGTGAACTCGAAGTCGAGATCGAACTCCACCTTGCAGGCATCCTCGTCGAGGGGGGTAAAGGTCCACCAGCCTGCCAGCTTGCTGAAGGGGCCCTCCACCAGCTCCATCTTGATGGCGCGGTTGGCATCGAGCCGGTTGCGCGTGGTAAAGGTCTTGGCAATCCCCGCCTTGGCCACATCGACCGACGCCATCATGTAGTCCTCTCCCGACTCGTGAACGCGGCTGCCGACGCAGCCGGGCAGAAACTCGGGATAAGCGTGAACATCATTGACCAGCCGGAACATCTGTTCCGCGCTGAACATCACCAGGGCACTGCGAGTAATACGGGGCATGGGTTTTCCTCATCCAATCGCCGCGATTTTATCACCATGTTTCGGCTTGTGGAGGTAAAACCTCGGTCAAACTGCTCACAAAGCCGCCACTCGAGCCGCTGCGCGTTTTACAGCCGTCCCTGCCTACGTATAATACGAACCTCCCAGTCATTGCCGGAAATCGCCCGTCATGAGCAAAAAAAACAGTAAAAACAAAGCCGGGTCCAACACCATTGCACTCAACAGAACCGCGCGCCACGAGTACTTCATCGAAGAGAAGATCGAAGCGGGCCTGTCCCTGCAAGGGTGGGAAGTCAAATCCCTGCGGGCGGGCAAGGCCAACATCAGCGAAGCCTACGTCATCTTCCGTGATGGCGAAGCCTATCTGTTCGGATCCAGCTTCCTGCCGCTGCAGGCAGCCTCCAGCCACGTGGTGTGCGACCCGACCCGCACCCGCAAACTGCTGCTGAGCCGCCGCGAGCTCGACAAGCTCGAGAGCCTGATCGCCCGCCAGGGCTACACTGTGGTACCGCTCGCCCTCTACTGGAAGCAGTGCTGGGTCAAGGTCGAGATCGGCCTGGTGAAGGGCAAGAAGGAACACGACAAGCGCGAGGACACCAAGGCCCGCGAATGGGATAGGGAGAAGGCCCGCATCATGAAGAACAAGCACCGCGGCTGATGCGCCAGACGCCCAATAAACCAGCAATCGACCGGCCCAGGCCGGTCGATTGCCATCAACGCCTTGCCATGGCAGGTTTTTTGCGTACAATCCCTCTTAACAACTTGGGGCTGATTCTGGATTCGACAAGATTCACGAAACCCAAGGTGCATGCCGAGGTGCGGTAGGCCTCGTTAATAAACCGCAAAAAAATAGTCGCAAACGACGAAAACTACGCACTCGCAGCTTAATAACCTGCGCTGAGCCCTTCTCCCCTAGCTTGCCTGTGTCCTAGGGAAATGGAAGGTCATCCTTCACAGGATCGTGTGGAAGTCCTGCTCGGGGCGGAAGCATTAAAACCAATCGAGCTAGTCAATGCGTGGCGTGTCTCTCCGCAGCGGGTTGGCGAATGTAAAGAGTGACTAAGCATGTAGTGCCAAGGATGTAGTAATTTTGGACGGGGGTTCAAATCCCCCCAGCTCCACCAAACGTTTGGAAAGGGCCACCTCGCAAGAGGTGGCCCTTTTTTCTGCCTGTAGTCGGAAACAGGGCCTGTCAGTCGCCGCAGACATGGCACCACCATGGGGCGCGGGCTGCGGGGAGATGGCGTTGCCTGTCGGGTTCCCTCATGCCGGGCCTGACTCCAGAATGAGCCTGCGCCAGGGCCCCGTGATGTCGCAGTGGCCGGTCTCGTCCGTGTTCTGCCAGCCCAGGCGGTGGTAGAAGGCCATCGCCGTGGTGTTGCGGGTGGCCACCTTGAGGGAGGCCGGTGACGGGTATCCGGCCAACCCTGCCGCCAGCAAGGCACGCCCCATGCCCTGCCCGTGCCAGTCGGCCACCACGTAGAGGTGATGCACGAAGCTGTCTTCACCCCAGATGGAGACGAATCCGCAAGGGTTGCCCCCCTTCTCCGCCACCCAGATCCGCTCACCCCGGGTCTGCTCGGCAAAATCCTCCAGCCGGAACAGGGAGGGATCGACCCAGTGAAAAGCCTGACGCCTCCCCTTGAGAAACAGCTGTGCCAGCTGGGATTCGTCGGCATCTCTCATCATTCTGATCATGGTGCCATCCTTGAATTAGGTTCTCACGGTTTCCCACTCTCGATGGATCCTGCCGTGCTGTCAAATCGGCAATCTGGACCCTCTTGAATACATGACGGTGTGACACAGGGCTGCCTATTTTATCGCCCGACGGGCTATACTGCCGAGGTCCCGTCCATGACTGGTTTGAGGTTCACTGATTTATGGATAACAAGCAAATAGAAGGCAGTATTCTGGTACCCGCCCACATTGACGATGTCTGGCGCGCCTGGACCACGGAGAGCGGGCTGCGCAGTTTCCTGGCGCCGGAATGCCTCATGGTGCCGGAACCCAACGGACCGTTCGAAATCTATTTCAGACCCGATGCCCCGCTGGGAGAGCGCGGCAGCGAGGGGTGCAGGGTGATGGCGGTCATGCCCCATGACCTGCTCAGCTTCAGCTGGAATTTTCCGCCCCAGTTTCCCCATATCCGCCAGCAGAAGACCCAGGTCAGCCTGCGCTTCGTGCCGGAAGGTCAGGGCACCCGGCTCCACTTCCTCCAGACCGGCTGGGCCAATGACCCGGATTGGGATCAGGGTTATGCCTACTTCCGGGAGGAGTGGCTGGAGCTCAGCCTGCCGAGGCTGCAGTACCGCTTCACCCATGGCCCCATCGACTGGAGCAATCCACCGGGCAAGCAGCAGCTGAAATCCCTGGCCCAGTGACGTCCATTCAAGCGATGGGCATGGCACGAAAAAGGACCCGCTCAGGGTCCTTTTTCGTGGATGGGCAGGCGGTCACGCCACCGGCTCCTCATCGAACAGGGGGTGGTAGAGCACTTCGCCCCGCACGCCGTCTAGCCCGCCGGGCTGCAGCTCCATCGCCATGAAGCACTCCGAGGGCACCTCGTAGATACAGTGCAGGCCGAAGTCACTGGCGGGCCGAAAGCCGAAACGGCCGTAGTAGGCGGGATCGCCGAGCACCACCACCGCCTTCCAGTCCATCTCCAGGGCGGTATCCAGCCCCTCCCGCACCAGGTCCGAGCCGATGCCCTGCCCCTGCCAGTCGGGATGGACGGCCACGGGAGCCAGTCCGAGCCAGGGTCCTTCCTGCCCGTCAATGGTGATCGGGCTCAGCATCAGGTGCCCCATGAACTCGTACTCTTCCTCTTCGACCATGGTGACCACGGCAGCCCCACACTCGCGCAGGCGGTTGACCAGTTCGGCCTCGTCGGGACGGCCAAAGGCGGCGCTCACCAGCTCATAGACTGGCAGCATGTCGCCGGGACGCTCGGTTCTCAACATACAGAGTTACTCCTCGTACAGCAGGGCGGCCATTATTCCACAGAAGTGGCATCCGGCTTGAGTGCCTTTGTCTGAAAATGGGAGGACGGACTCAGGAAAAGGGGCGAGAATGCGTCCTGGCCGCCGACAGGGAGGGCTCCCTGTCTAGTCGCCAGTGATCGAGTACCAGGGGCTGGCGAGCCGAGTCGGGCCACCGCCCGCAGTGGCGCATGCCGAGCTTGGCCATCACCCGGGCGGAGGCGAGGTTGCCCGGCAGGTGGCGGGCGGTCAGGGCAGCCAGGTGGAGCCGGTCGAACGCGAACGCCCTGATCAGCAACCCGGCGCGCGTGGCCAGCCCCCGGTTCTGCCAGGGCACGCCCACCCACCAGGCCAGCTCCCCGTGCCAGTGCAGGGAGAGGGTGCCGACCAGGGGAGCGGGCTCGTCTTCGCGCCCCTGCGGCAGTGTCAGGGCCCAGGTTCGCCCCAGCCCGAGGGCCGCCTTGCGCCCGCTCATGGCGAGCCAGTCCCTGGCCGCCCCGTCGGGATAGGGATGGGGGATGTTGAGGGTGTAGCGGGCGAGCGCCGCGTCCGAGCAATAGTGCTGGATGGCGCTCTCATCGGCAGGCGCGAGGGGGCGCAGCACCAATGCGTCCTGCCCGCCGGTTTCGCGCAGCACCGGCGTGGTCAGGCGCCGGGCGAGCAGCGCTTGCAGCGCGCTGGCCAGATCCTCATCGGCGCCGAGGGTCTGGTCAGCCCCCCTGGGCCCCAGGGTGATCAGGCCGCACTCCTTCGCCAGGGTCAGCAGGGCGCCGGAGCCGGCGATCAGGATCTGCCGGCTCGGCTCCCCAGTCATGAGGGGGGCGGCATCCGCCTCGAGCCAGGCGGCAAGCAGGCCGCTGGCCGAGAGGCTGCCGTCCGGTGGGCAGGCCGCCCAGGGTGCCATCTCCCTCGCCTCCCCCTTGCCGAGCAGCAGCCACCAGCGGTTCCCCTGCCGCTGCCAGGCCTGCAACGCCGCTTGCCAGGAGGGGCGCCAGAGCCTCCCCTCTATCAACAGATCCATGCCCCCTCCTGCGACAACAGGATGCTGACACGGGAAGAAACCGTGACCATTACCGAGCGACGCCCACGGATCCGGCGCTCAACCGCGCTCACCAATACACAACCGCCCTTGCAGGGAGAGCCTGGCAAGGTTCATCAGGGGGCCAGGCGCTCGATGTGCCAGCCGTCCCCCTCGCGGGTGTAGTAGAAGCGATCGTGCAGGCGATGCTCGCCACCCTGCCAGAACTCGACGGTGTCGATGCTCACCCGGAAACCGCCCCAGAAGCTCGGCAGCGGCACCTCGCCCTTGGCAAACTTCTGCTTGAGTTCGAGGAACTTGGCCTCCAGCACGCCACGGGCCGAGATGCGGGTCGACTGCTGGGAGACCCAGGCCGCGATCTGGCTGTCCTTGGGGCGGCTGTGGAAATACTTCATCACCTCCAGGGTGCCGAGCTTCTCCACCCGGCCGGTGACGTGCACCTGGCGGTCCAGGGTGTGCCAGGGGAAGAGCAGGCTGATGCGGGGATTGTCCTCCAGTTGGTGCGCCTTGCGGCTGCCCATGTTGGTGTAGAACACCATGCCCTCGGCATCGTAGTACTTGAGCAGCACCGTGCGCTGCCAGGGCTGGCCGTCTGCGTCCACTGTGCCCACCACCATGGCGGTGGGGTCGGTCAGCTTGGCCTCGCACGCCTGGGCCAGCCACTTCTCGAACAGGGCGAGGGGCTCGGCCGGCAGATCGGCCCGGTGCAGTCCGCCCCGGGTGTATTCACGACGCAGATCAGCCACATCCATCATCTTGATTTTCCTTCTCTCTTTCTTTGCCGCCCGTGCGGCTATGGGTGCAGGCATTGTGCGACGAGCACGCCATGGGTACAAGCCTCGGGGCGGCCAAATGGCCGTGCAAAAAAAGAAAGGGAGGCTCATGCCTCCCTGTTTCTGCCAACTGGCTGCCACCTGCCTATGGCTTGCCGTCAACCGGCGGGCAATGGGCCAGCATGCGCTGGTTGTATTGCGCCGCATAGGCGCTCAGCCTGGCGTGGGCCTCCTTCTGCTCCGGCTTGATGACATCGCCGAAGCCGTCGAGGTAGCGCACACCGCAGCGCGCCTTGGCCGAGACCTGCTGCTCCGCCGCGATGCCGGGCGCCACCTCGCCGCGCCCGGCCCGCACGATCAACCGGTAGTCCTGCCTGGCGAGGCTGTCGTCGATGGCCTGTGCCAGGGTATCGGCATCGGCCTGACAACCGCCGAGCAGGGCGAGCAGCAGCGTGCCGAGCAGCCTCATGCCCGCCTCCGCCGCCAGCCCAGCAGGGCCAGCGCCAGGGTCCAGATGCCGAGGGCACCGCCGCCACCACCGCCGCCTTCCACGCGCTGGGTCACCGACAGCTTGAGGGGGCTGATGGCGAAGAAGAGGTTGTTGCTGCAGGCCACCTTCAATCTGGCGGTACCGTCCTTGCCCGCCGGAATAGCGACGCTCGCCGATCCCGAGTTGGGCTGGCCGCCGGCGAGCAGGGTCCAGTTCACCCCCTCGTCCCGGGTCATGTAGAGATCCACCTTGCTGCAGTTGATGGGCGCCACATTGGTGCCGGCCACTTCCCAGCCGATGGTCTGCGTCTGGCCGGCCGCCAGCGGGGTCACCAGCGGGCTGGTCAGGGCAAAGGCCTTGCCGGTGTCGACCACCTGCACCTTCATGTCGTCGCTGCTGACCCCCCCCTTGCCATCCCGTGCCGTGAGGCGGAAGTTGAGATCCCGGTTGGTGGTGGGCCAGGCCTCTCCCTTCGCCAGGGTGTTGGTGAGCAGGGAAGGCAAGCTTGGCAGGGTACGTTCCGGCACGCTGGTCGGCGCCACGAAGGGGAACAGCGGGCGACTGCCGTCGTCCACCATGCTGGCGACGCTGAAGGACTCGGTGCCGAGATCGATCTGCTCCCAGGTGTAACTCAGGGCGTCATTGTCCAGATCGGTGCCTGCCCCCTTGAGCACGAAGGGGGTGTTGGCCGGGATCACATGGTCGCTGCCCGCCGCCACCTGGGGCGCGTTGTTGACGAGCGTCTGGCTGGTACCACAACTGGGCACAGTGGCCATGTGGGCACGCATCTGCTCGATGGACTTGCTGTGGAAATAGGGCAGGCTGTTGGCCTGCAGGTTCTCCTCCCCGCAGATCCCCGCATAGGCCATGATGGAGCTGCCGCTGCCGGGCTCCCAGGCCTGGCTGGGCTCCCGGTTGCCACCGCCGCAACTGCCTGTGGTGCCGTTGAAGGTGTGCTCGGCGCCGAACTGGTGACCGATCTCGTGGGCCACGTAGTCGATGAAGAAGGCATCTCCCACCGGGTTGGGGGAGCCCGTCATTCCCGCCGATTTCTCGCCGGTACAGAGCACGCCCAGGCCCGCCAGGCCGCCGCCCCCGGTGTTGACCACGTGGCCGATGTCGAAGGCGCCCAGCCCCAGGGTCTGCGCCACGGCCTGCACCTGCATGTTGACGTCGACGTCGTTCAGGCCAGAGCCGGAGGGATCATCCCCGTTGAAGAAGGGATCCGTGGCCGCGTCGGTGAAGATGATGGTGTCGTTGCCGCTGGCCAGCTGGAACTCGGCCGCCACGTCGCGCTGGTACACTTCGTTGACCCGGTTGAGCAGTGTGGTGATGGCGCCAAGACCGGCCTCGACGGTACCGCCGTGATACTGGGTGTACTCCCCCGCCGCCGAGATGGCGATGACATAGCGCTTGCGCTCGTTGCCATCCACCAGCACCTGGCGGGCCAGCTTTTTGGCCTCGCCACCGATAACCTTGTCAGCTTCCTCTTCCAGCCGGCTGTGGGCGTCCTGCTGGTAATAGACCGCGTAGCCCTCGCCATTGCGAAGAGGGTCGACGAACACCATCTTGCCCTGGTGGCTGAACATGGCGTGGAAGCCCTGGGGGCCGAGATCGACGCGCCCGGTCTCGACCGGGTTCGCTTCGTCGTGTCCCTTGAAGGTCCGGATCCCGGGATACTTGGCGGCGAGGTCCGCCGGCAGCAGATCATAGGGTTGCAGGCTGAAGGTCACCTCCTGGCCGTCCGGCAGAGGCAGGGTCAGCTGGCGCTTGCCTGCCTTCAGCTCGGCCAGATAGTCGGTGGACACGGTCACGATGCGGTACTGGTTGGCCCGCACCTCATAGCCATCGGCGGCGGTGGCCCGTGCCGCCACCGTATTCCACTCCTTGGCGGCCAGGCCGCTGGAGGTCATCAGACCGGCCACCAGCAACGCCAGCGGAGAATATTTCATCAACTGCATCATTTTATTCCTTTTTAAATGCGTTCGCCTGAACTGCCACGGCATCATTTGCCTGCTGGTCCGATTAGTCCAGCACCATCCTCTGTACATTCCCCGAATGGGGAAGGTTGCGCCAATGCAGACTAGCCCCTATCATGGCGCGGATTTGTCCGTTTCAGAACCCCTCTCCGACGGGGCCGGTTCACCCTTTCTTTGGCCAAGGTTAATCTCATGCTCAAGTCCCCACTGTTGCCCCGTTTCGGGGATCTGGTCGTTGCCATCGTTGACGATGTGCTGGGTCAGGGTCTCACCCTCGACCGCGCTTATGCCCGTCACTTCTCCGGCATCGAACTCAAGCCGCAAGAACAGGCAAGGATTGCCCTGGTCACCGGCGACCTGCTGCGTCGCCTCAGCCTCTACTGCTTCCTCACCGGCATTCAGGTCCGTCAGGCCGAGAAGAACATCTGGCCTCTGCTGCACAGCTGGCACGCCTTCCACAAGATAGACCAGCCCAACCATCCGACCCTGGATCGCTTCAACGAAGAGGCGTTCCGTCGCCGCCTGACCGAGGCCAAGAAGAACCCGGTGCTGATGGATGGCTGCCCCGCCTGGCTGGAAAAACTCGGCAGCGAGCAGCTGGGTGAGGCCTGGCCTGCCGAACGCGCCGCCCTGGCCTGGATGCCCAAGCGCTACCTGCGGGTCAACACCCTCAAGTGCACCCGGGACGAGCTGCAAGCCATGCTGGCCAAGGAGCATGTCACCACAGTGCCCGTCGAGGGGGTGGAAACAGCCCTGCAGGTCACTTCGGATGCCGCCCTGTTCCGCACCCAGGCCTTCGCCGACGGCTGCTTCGAGCAGCAGGACGCCGGCTCCCAGCTGGTGGCCGCGGCCCTGGACGTGGCGCCCGGCATGCGCGTCATCGATGCCTGCGCCGGTGCCGGCGGCAAGACCCTGCACCTGGCCGCCATGATGCAGGGCAAGGGCCGCCTGCTGGCCATGGACGTGGAAGAGTGGAAGCTGGAGAACCTCAAGCAGCGCGCCCGCCGTGCCGGTGCCCACAACGTGGAGACACGGGTCATCACCAGCAGCAAGACCGTCAAGCGCCTCAAGGAGAGCGCGGATCGCGTGCTGCTGGACGTGCCCTGCTCTGGCCTGGGCGTGCTCAAGCGCAACCCGGATGCCAAGTGGCGCGACACCGCCGAGCGTCTGCCGGTGCTGGTCGCCCTGCAAGAAGAAATTCTGCAACGTTACAGCCAGATGGTGAAGGTGGGCGGCCTGCTGGTCTACGCGACCTGTTCCATCCTGCCCGAGGAGAACCGCCAGCAGGTGGACAAGTTCCTCGCCGCCAACGCGCACTTCCGTCTGCTGGAGGATCACACCGTGAGCCCGGCCGCCACCGGCTTCGACGGCTTCTACATGGCGCGCCTCGAGCGCATCGCCTGATACCGCCCAGGGCACAAAGAAAAGGGGAGCCAGTGGCTCCCCTTTTTGCATGGTACGGATGGGGCCTTATTCGGCGGCAGCGTCGTCCTGCTTGTGCTTGGCGGCCACTTCCTTGATCAGGGTCTGCAGCTCGCCGGCCTGGAACATCTCGATCATGATGTCGCAGCCGCCGACCAGCTCGCCCTCGACCCACAGCTGCGGGAAGGTGGGCCAGTTGGCGAATTTCGGCAGCTCGGCGCGGATGTCCGGGTTTTGCAGAATGTCGACGTAGGCGAAGGGCTCGCCGCAGGACATCAGGGCCTGGGAGGCCTGGGCAGAGAAACCGCAGCTGGGAAGCTTGGGGGATCCCTTCATGTACAGGATGATGGGATTCTCAGCCAGCTGCTGTTTGATCTTTTCGATAGTTTCCATAAATGCCTCACTGGAGCGATTTCGGCGGCCATTCTACTGCAATCCGGGCAGACCACAAACTGGCAAACCGTTCAGAACGAAAGAAGTCATGCGTCAATACGCCGCAGCTTGATCCGGATCATGGCGAGAATCAAGAGTTGTTCGCCCATCTTTGATGCTGCTACAATCGACGGGCTTTGGGCCGCCAGGCCCCATCACTTCAAGAACAATTCTTTTCGAGACAGAAAAGAGTACGCAATGTCTTGCAACCGTCGCCTTCGCACGGTCCAGCCAATGGAGAGTAGAAAATGGCATTCGAACTTCCCGCTCTGCCCTATGCAATCAACGCTCTGGAACCGCACATCTCCCAGGAGACCCTGGAATACCACCATGGCAAGCACCACAACACCTACGTGGTCAACCTGAACAACCTGGTGCCGGGTACCGAGTTTGAAGGCAAGTCTCTGGAAGAGATCATCAAGACCTCCACTGGTGGCATCTTCAACAACGCCGCCCAGATCTGGAACCACACCTTCTACTGGCACTGCCTCTCCCCGAACGGCGGTGGCGAACCCACTGGCGCCCTGGCCGATGCCATCACCAAGGCCTTCGGCTCCTTCGCCGAGTTCAAGGATGCGTTCACCAAGTCTGCCATCGGCAACTTCGGCTCCAGCTGGACCTGGCTGGTGAAGAAGGCTGACGGCTCCCTAGCCATCGTCAACACCTCCAACGCCGGCTGCCCCCTGACCGAAGCCGGGACCACCCCGCTGCTGACCGTCGACCTGTGGGAGCACGCCTACTACATCGATTTCCGCAACCTGCGTCCGAAGTACATGGAAACCTTCTGGGCCCTGGTCAACTGGGAATTCGTGGCCAAGAACCTGGCTGCCTGATAAGCCTTTCTTGCCAAAACGCCCCGCACTTGCGGGGCGTTTTTTTATGGACGGCGTTTCTCGCCCATGAAAAAAGCGCCCGCGGGCGCCTTGTCAAACTTGACCACGCTTACTGGTCAATCTCGTCCATGTAATCGTCGAGGTTGCCATCATCCGCCGCCTCTGGCTTCTGCTGCTGAAGCTCGGGCTTGCGCCCCGTCACCTTGCCATCGTTGTACTGCAGGTAGAAGTCCTTGGTCAGCGCATAGGGATCCAGGGCGTTGTCGATGATCCGCTCCTGATCGATGAGCTTGGCCCGGGTGCCCAGGCCGTCCAGCGCCCAGTGCACCACCCGCAGCGGGAAAGTCAGCAGGGCATAGGGGAAGTAGACAGTATCGATGGTATCCCCCACCAGCTCCCGGGTGGTGGTCGGGCCGTAGACGGGCACCATGATGTAGGCGCCATCCCCGATGTCTGCCTTGCCGAGCACCGTATCCATCTCCAGCATGTTGCGCTCGAGACCCGCATGCCTGGCCACGTCGAAGATGCCCAGCAGGCCCACTGTGGTGTTGAGGGTGAAGCGGCCCAGGTTGGTCCCCGCCCCCTTCAAGTCCCCCACCAGCAGGTGGTTGACCATGCTGCTCGGCTCGTCGAAGTTATCCACGAAGTTCGCGATGCCGTCCTGCACCCCCTGCGGGACATAGCGGGCATAACCGTGTACCACGGGGCGGGCCACATAGGGCTCCAGCACGTCGTAGTTGACGGCCCACATGGCCCGGTTCGCCCCCTGGAAGGGGTCACGGGGGTCGCTGGCCGTGCTGGTCGCCTCGGGGCGGCTGGGGGTCTCGTTGAGATCCAGGCTCTCTGGGCCCGGCTTGGGAGGGCCACCCGCACAGCCCCCAAGCAGCAATGCCACTGCCAATGCTCCTGAACGCAGATACATATGAAAGTCCTAAGCTTTTTTATTGGGTATTGGTATGGATTATACAGGTGGCCCGCCCCTCCAGGGGCGGGCCAAAGATGTATTAGAGGGCGTGATCGATGCGGATGTCAATCGGCGCTGTGGGAATGGTACTGGTCGGCACGGTGACGGAGACCCCTTCGAAGGCCCCCTCCTTGTTCATGACGTTGCCGCCCCGGGAGAGGCGCGCCTTGAACTGCAGCTCGGCGTGGGCCGCCAGCTTGCTGCCCTCCATCATGGCGTCCCCGTCACCCAGGGACAGGGTGAGGGGCAACTGCGGCGCCGGGATGCGCTTGACCGCGATGGGCATGGGCGGCCCGTTGGGGATCACCGCAAACACGAACAGATGGGCATCCTCCGGCAGCTGGATGCCGGGGGCCAGGGTGATATGCAGGGGGAACTCCCCCTCCTTCACTGCCAGCTCCTGCGCCTGGGCCTGGGCTGCAGCCTGGTTCGTTTGCGTGGCGGGGGCCGCGCTCACGGCCGCCCCGCGCTGGCGCAGTTGCTGCTGGGCATACTCGATGGAGCGCTCCACCATGACCTGGCGGGTCGACCCTTTCTCCAGCAGCGGCAGCATGGCCTGCCAGCGATCGAGGGCGGTCTGGAAATCCTCTTTTTGCAGCGCCATGAAGGCGTGAACGGAGCGCGCCTCGATATTGGCGGGATCCTCGGCGATGACGGCCTGCAGCAACTGGTCCGCCCTGGCCTCCTCCCCCGTCATCATCAGCGCCTGGGCATAGGGCACCGCCACCACGGCCTTCTGCGGCGCCAGGGCATAGGCCCGCTCCAGCGCCTCGCGGGCCATCTCTGGGTCATTGCCATCCAGGGTCAGACGCCCCAGCAACAGCCAGCCGCGATAGTCATTCGGTTCCTCTTTCAGCCGGGTGCGCAGCCCCAGGGTGAAGTCCAGCAGATCCTGCTCGGTCACCTGGGCGTCCCGCTCCACCAGGATGCGGTTGCTGAGCTCTCCCAGCCTGCTGCTGGCATCCTGCCAGCGGCTCACCTCCTGCCAGGCGCCAAGCTTGGCGTAGAGGCCGACGCTCACCGCCGCCAGCACCAGCACACCGGGGATCCAGATCAGGCTCTTGCCGCCGCGGGCGGTCTGCTCCACGTCGGGGATGTCGTCCAGCAGGCTGCGCTGCAGCTCCACCAGGGACTCCGACTCCTCGGCCAGCACCCCCTGTTCACGCTCTTCCCCTATCTCCAGCAGGCGCTGGCGATAGAGCTGCTTGTTGAGGGCCGAGCGGCTGATGCTCTGGCGTCCCTCGCCGCGCCAGAGCGGCACGATCAGCGCCAGGCTCGCCAGCACCAGCAGGGCGGCGCCCAGTATCCAGAATGGGGTCATGGTTTCTCTTCCTCTTTGAGCAGGGCGGAGAGCCTTGCCTGCTCTTCTGCGCTCAGGGCGCCTTCAGGCTGTTGCAGGGTAGCGGGGACGTGGCGGCGGCTTCGCACCACCAGGGTGACGACGCCGATGACGATGACCAGCAGGGGGCCGAGCCAGAGGATCAGGGTCGAGGCCATCAGGGGGGGATCATAGAGGATGAAGTTGCCGTAGCGGGCCACCATGTAGTCCACCACCTCCTGCTTCTCCTTGCCCTCCCGCACCATCTGGTAGGTCTTGTCCCGCAAGTCCTTGGCGAGCCCGGCGTTGGAGTCCGCGATGTCCTGGTTCTGACACTTGGGGCAGCGCAGCTCCTTGGTCAGCTCGCGAAAGGTCTGCTCCTGGGCGTCGCTGTCGAAGGTGTAGACATCGATGGCGGCGCTGGCCTGGCCGGCGCAGACGAGACCGGCCAGCAGCAACAGGGATGCAATCAGTGTTTTCATCGGGGAGGCCTCACTTCATGGCATCGAAGATGGGTTTGAGGGTACTGGCCCAGACTTCCGGGTTCACGTCCCCCACGTGGCGATAGCGGATGATGCCCTGGCTGTCGATGAAGAAGGTCTCGGGCGCACCATAAACACCGAGATCCAGCCCCAGCATGCCGTCCGGATCATAGAGGTTGATCTGGTAGGGGTTGCCGAGCTCCGCCAGCCACTTGATGGCCTTGTCCCGCTCGTCCTTGTAGTTCATGCCGACGATGTAGATCCCCTGCCCCGCCAGCTCCTTGAGGTAGGTGTGCTCCCCGTAGCAGGTCGGGCACCAGGTGGCCCAGACGTTGAGCAGCATGGGGCGTCCCTTGAGGATGCTCCTGTCGTGCTGCTTGTCGAGATCGTAGATGTCCTGCAAGGTGAACACGGGCACCTCCTTATCCACCATCACGGACTCGAGCTTGGTGGGATCGGAGTAGAGCCCCTTGAACAGGAACTGGGCCCCCAGCAGGAAGATGATGAAGGGCAGCAGATAGAGCCAGGTCTTCTTGTTCATGCCTTGGCCTCCTCGTCACGACGGCCGAACCGGTAGCGCTTGTCCAGCATGGCCAGCACGCCGCCGATGGCCATGAAGACGCCGCCGAACCAGATCCAGCGCACGAAGGGTTTGTAGTAGATCCGCACTGCCCAGGCGCCGTTGTCGAGCTGCTCGCCGAGCGCCGCATAGAGATCCCGGGTAAAGCCCGCATCGATGGCCGCCTCGGTCATCGGCATGCGGCTCACGGTGTACATCCGCTTCTCGGGCTTGAGCAGGGCCACCTGCTTGCCGTCCCGGTGCACCTCCAGCACGCCCTTGAAGCCGTCGTAGTTGGGACCGTTCTTCTCCTTGATGCCGGTGAAGACGAACTCGTAATCGGCGAACTGGACGCGATCGCCTGCCTGCATGCGCAGGTCCTTCTCGATGCTGTAGTTCTGGGTGCAGGCGATGCCGATGATGCTGACCGCGAGCCCCACGTGGCCCAGGATCATGGCCCAGTGGCTGTTGCCCAGCCTGCGCACGCCGGTGGCGAAGCCGTGCTTGTGGGTGGCGCGCACCCAGGTCTCCTGCACGCTGGTGACGATGATCCAGACGCCCAGACCGATGCCGAGTGCAGCCCAGGGCTTGAAGTCTTCCGCGAAGGCGAGGGGCAGCAGGAAGGCAGCGGCCAGGCTCAGCACCAGGGCGACCACCACCTTGAGCCTGAGCTCCCCCAACTCCTGGCGGCGCCAGCGGAACAGCGGGCCTAGCCCCAGCAGCAGGGCGAACGGGATGATGAGCCAGCTGTAGATGTGGTTGAAGAAGGGGGTGCCGATGGAGATGCTGCCCAGTCCCAGCTCCTTGTGCACCAGGGGCAGCAGGGTGCCGAGCAGCACGGTGAGCAGGCCCGCCACCAGCAGGATGTTGTTGCCAAGGAGCAGGGTCTCGCGACTCCACAGCTCGTGCTTGCCGTGGCTCTTCACCTGGGAGCCCTTGAAGGCGAACAGCAGCAAGGATGAGCCTATCACCGCCAGCAGGAAGCCCAAAATGAAGAGGCCCCGGGTCGGGTCGGAGGCGAACGCATGGACGGACACCAGCACGCCGGAGCGCACCAGGAAGGTCCCCAGCAGGCTCAGGGAGAAGGCGGAGAGTGCCAGCAGCACTGTCCAGGCCTTGAAGGTGGCGCGCTTCTCGCTCACCGCGAGGGAATGGAGCAGGGCCGTACCCGCCAGCCAGGGCATGAAGGAGGCGTTTTCCACCGGATCCCAGAACCACCAGCCGCCCCAGCCGAGCTCGTAATAGGCCCACCAGGAGCCGAGCACTATGCCGAGCGTCAGGAAGACCCAGGCCGCCATGGTCCAGGGGCGGGACCAGCGCGCCCAGGTGGCGTCGAGGCGCCCCGTCATCAGGGAGGCGATGGCGAAGGCGAAGGCCACCGAGAAGCCCACATAGCCCATGTAGAGCATGGGGGGGTGGAAGATGAGGCCGGGATCCTGCAGCAGGGGGTTGAGGTCACGCCCGTCCACCGGGAAGTACGGCAGGGTGCGGGTGAAGGGATCCGAGGTGAACAGCACGAAGGCGGTGAAGCCCACCGAGATGAGGCCGAGCACCCCCAGCACCCGTGCCACCGCATCCAGCGGCAGCCGGCGGCTGAAGAGGGCGACGGCCGCGGTCCAGCCCCCCAGGGTCAGTACCCAGAGCAGCAGGGACCCCTCGTGGGCCCCCCACACCGCCGAGATGCGATAGGCCAGCGGCAGCAGGCTGTTGGAGTTGGTGGCCACGTACTGCACGGTAAAGTCGTTGTCGATAAAGGCCCAGGTGAGGCAGAGGAACGACAGCAGCAGCAGCAGGAACTGGCTGTAGGCGAGCGGTCGGGCCGCCGACATCATGCCGAGTCGGCCGAGATGGGCCCCGATCAAGGGGTAGCTCCCCAGCAGCAGGGCGGTGGCAAAGGCCAGGATCAGGGCGAATTGACCGAGTTCAGGGATCATGACTGGCTTCCTTTCAATCGAGCCGCGGCATGAACCGGTGCACGGGAGAGAGACGGGGAGAAGGGCGCGGGTAGCTCCGGGATCATTGCTTGGCTCCCTGCAACTGCGCCTCTGTGTATTCGGGCTTGAAGTGCATGCCGCTGGTGGCGTCTGCCACTTCCGGCGGCATGTAGTTCTCGTCGTGCTTGGCCAGCACCTCGAAGGCCGCCACCGTGGTGGCATCCTTGAGATTGCCCTGGGCGACTATCCCCTGCCCTTCCCGGAACAAGTCCGGCAGGATGCCGTCAAACTCCACCTTCACCATGTGGCCGCCGTTGTCCACCAGTTTGAAAGCGACCTTGAGGCTCTGGGGGTCCCGCTCGACCGAACCCGGCACCACCAGGCCGCCGATGCGCAGGCGCTGCCCCTCCTCGGGCTTGATCTTGTCCGGCCCCTTGCCCTCCACCAGCTCGCTCGGGGTGTAGAAGAGGTCGATGTTCTGGCCCAGGGCATAGAGCACCAGGCCGATCACGCTGGCGAGGCCCAGGCTGATCGCCAGTATGATGGTGAGGCGTTTCTTGCGGCGCGGGTTCATAGGGTGTTCTCCATCTGCTGGGCCGCCTTGCGGCGGGCCTCCCGCGCCTGCTTGTTGCGCAGTTCGCCGAGCAGGCTGCGGGTCTTCAACCGTGTGGAAATGACGAGGCCGACCAGGCAGAGCCCGGTCAGACCGAAGGAGAGCCAGACGTAGAAGGCGTAGCCCCCCATGGCCATGAAATCACTGAACGAGGCAAAGTGCATGCTTACTTCTCCTGGCTGGCGATGTCGGCGACCCAGGGGCGGTGCCACTCCCGCATCAGGAGCTCGTTCCTGAAACGCATCAGGGTCAGGGCCCCCAGGAAGGCCGAGAACGCCAGTATCATGATGAGCAGCGGCCACAGCATCTCGGCCGAGATGGAGGGCTTGTCAAACTTGGTGATGGTGGCCCCCTGGTGCAGGGTGTTCCACCACTCCACCGAGTAGTGGATGATGGGCAGGTTGATCACCCCCACCAGCGCCAGGATGCCGGCGGCGCGGCCCGCCACCACCTTGTCGCTGAAGGCGTTGTAGAGGGCGATGACGCCGAGGTAGAGGAACAGCAGGATGAGCTCCGAGGTGAGGCGTGCGTCCCACACCCACCAGGTGCCCCACATGGGCTTGCCCCAGGCGGCGCCGGTAAAGAGGGCGATGAAGGTGAAGACAGCGCCCACCGGGGCGATGGCCGCCACCGTCATGTCCGCCATGCGCAGCTGCCACACCAGGCCGATGAAGGCCGCCACCGCCATGGTGGAGTAGGCCCCCATGGAGAGGATGGCGGAGGGCACGTGAATATAGATGATCCTGAAAGAGTCCCCCTGCTGGTAGTCAGCGGGGGCAAAGGCCAGCCCCCAGACGGTGCCTATGATGAAGGCGAGCAGGCTTGTCACGGCAAACCAGGGCAACAGGGTGCCGGCCAGCCCATAGGCACGCTCGGGTTTGGCATAAGGGTGCAACCATTTCCACATAGCTCACAGAACCTTTCAGTTATTAATTCTTAAGTGGCGAGGCCTACCATACCCACGGGGGGGAAACATCATATCCCCCGAAAGCAGTAAGCCGCCATCCCCTTGATCTATCTCAACAATATCGCCAAAAAAACGGCCTCAAAAAAGGACGTTCCACCAAATTAATCAGTTGACGCTGACCCGCAGCGCCGCCGAGATGGCCAGGGGGGTCAAGGTGACGGCCCCCACCAGCATGGCCCCCAGGATGGCGAGCTGTCCGGCATAGGGCAACCCCATGCTCGCCGCGTCGATGGCGGAGGTGGCGAAGATCAGCACCGGAATATAGAGCGGCAGCAGCAGCAGGCTGAGCAGCACGCCCCCCTTGCGCAGCCCCGCCGTCAGCGCCACCCCGACCGCCCCGAGCAAGCTCAGCACAGGGGTGCCGAGGGCCAGGGTGGCCACCACGGCCAGATAGGTCTTCATATCCAGGGAGAGCAGGATGGCCAGCAGCGGGGAGATGAGCAGCAGCGGCAGGCCGGTCAGCAACCAGTGAGCGATCACTTTGGCCAGGGCCAGCAGCCCGAGCGGATGGGGCATCAGCATCATCTGCTCCAGGGCGCCGTCGCTGAAGTCATCGCGAAACAGCCGCTCCAGGGAGAGCATGGCCGCCAGCAGGGCCGCCACCCAGATGATGCCGGGGGCGATGCGGGCCAGCAGTTGGGGCTCGGGCCCGATACCGAGCGGGAACAGGGTGATGACGATGAGGAAGAACCAGAGCGGATTGAAGATGTCGGCCCGCTGGCGCAGGGCCATCAGCAGTTCGCGGTGAATAAGGTGGAAGACGGCGCGCAGCATGGGCTACTCCTGCAACAGCGAGGACAGGGAGAGGGTCTTGAGACGCCCCTGCATCAGGGTCAGATCCTGGTGGGTGGTGAGCACCACCATGCCCCCCCGGTCCGCGTGGGTCAGGAACAACTGCTCCAGCACCCGGACCCCCTGCTTGTCGATGGCGGTGAAGGGCTCGTCCAGGATCCAGAGCGCCGGCCGGTCGCTCAGCCAGAGCCTGGCCAGGGCCACCCGTCGCTGCTGCCCCGCCGAGAGCTGGCCCGCGGGATAGTCCTCGAAACCGGCCAGGCCGACCTGGGCCAGCACCCGCCACAGATCCACCTCGCCCCCGGCTGGGCCGTGCAGCTTCTGGTAGAAGGAGAGGTTCTCGAGGGGGGTCAGGGTCGCCTTGACCCCGGGCTGATGGCCCAGGTAGAGCAGGCTGGCATGGTACTCGTCCCGGCAGCGGCGGATGTCCTCCCCGTTCCAGCACACCTCCCCCGCGAAGGGCTGGGAGAGGCCGGTCAGCAGGCGCAGCAGGCTGGTCTTGCCCACCCCGTTGGGCCCTTCAATCTGCATCAGATCCCCCGAGCGCACCGCGAAGGAGAGATGTTCAAACAGGGTGCGATCTTCACGTACGCAGCTCAGATTGTTCGCTTGAAGCAGCATGGGGATCTAATCGTTGAAAATGAGGCGGCCTGCATATTAACACAGGATCCGGAGGCGTCTTTTCAAAGATGCCGATAATCAACAGGATTTGTGGGGGAGATCGCGCCCCATCAAAGAGGCTTGATACCAAAGGAATATCGGCCACCCCTGTCTTGGCACCGCACGGGGATGGAAGGGAAAACGGGGAGGCCTCGGCCTCCCGCAACACATCCGTCAGCTCCGTCCCTTGCGCAGGGAGATCAGCAGCTCCGCCTCGGCCTGGGGCAACTCGCACTCGCTCATCACCTCGTCGAGATCGGCGCCGAGCTCCACCATCTTGGCGGCCCGGCTGTAGAGGCGGCGCTCAGGATCCTGCAGGGTCAGCTCCTGCTGGCTGTCGTGGATCTTCTGCATGGCGCCCTCTGCGGCCTGCAGCCGCTGACCCATGCCGATGGCACCGGTATGCAGCTCCATCATCTGCTTGCGCAGACTCTCGAGCTGGCCCTGCAGCGCCTCCACCCTGGCCTCGGACTCTCGCTGGCGACGACGGTGACCCAGGATCCCGTAAAGGGCCAGCACCAGTGCGAGCAAGGACAACCCCAAGGCTGCAAATTCAATCATCAAACCATCACCTTCCTATTAGGGTAAACGGGCAAGGAGCGCAGGCGCCCGGCCTGGTGCCTTTGCTCCCGTTACAGGGAACCGATATCGTCCCACTCTTCGTCGGAGAGCAGCTTGTTGAGATCCACCAGGATCAGCAGCTGGCCATCGCGGTTGCTGACGCCCTGGATGAACTTGGCGCTCTCCTCGGTGCCCACCGCCGGGGCGGCATCGATCTCGGAGGAGCGCAGATAGACCACCTCGGCCACGCTGTCCACCATGATGCCGATCACCTGCTTCTCCGCCTCTATGATGACGATGCGGGAGTTCTCGCTCACGTCACCGGCCGGCAGGCCGAAACGGGAGCGGGTATCGATGACGGTCACCACGTTGCCACGCAGGTTGATGATGCCCAGCACGTAGTCCGGTGCACCCGGGACCGGGGCGATCTCGGTGTAGCGCAACACCTCCTGGACCTGCATCACGTTGATGCCATAGGTCTCGTTTTCCAACTGGAAGGTCACCCACTGCAGCACTTCGTCTTCGGCCAGATTCTGTGCGATATTGCGCTTCTCTGTCATCTTCTTGATCCTTGTATGAACCCGTCAACGGGTAAAATTAGCAATAAAACCATGGCAGTGCCGATCTTGTCAGCGCCCTTCGATGTTCACGCCGCGACCGAGCAGCACCAGCAGCTCCCTGACGTGCAACAGGGCGCACATCTTCTCCTTGACCATGCCCGCCAGCCAGGGGCGCTTGCCCTCCTGATGGCGCCACTTCACCTGATCCCGGTGCAGCAGTTCGGTGCCCTTCAACTGATGACAGGCCAGTCCCCAGGGTGATTCCCCCAGCATAATCAGATATTTGTAATCGTCCATCGCCAGATGCTGGCCCGGCATGACCCACTGGGCCGTGTCCACCACGTTCATCTTCTGCTCCCTGGAGGTCATGATCCCCTTGTACCAGCCCGGCTGGCCGAACAGGGAGGTCACCTCCCCCAGCTGATGGATGCCGCCAAGCTCGGTCAGGGGCACCGCGAAGGTCACCCCGGCCACGTCGAAGAAGAGCGCCTGAAACTCGTTGCCGGTGTCCAGGTTCTCCCAGGTCGAGGGAGCGGGCGCCGTCTCGAGCGCACGCTCGGGCTCGGCCACCGCCAGGGCCACGGGTTCGGGCTCCGCCACCACGACCTCGGGCGGCGCCAGGGCCACCTCGGGCTCGGTGTCGACCGCCTCGGCCTCGAGCTGAAATGGCTCGACATGGACCTCTTCGTGGCTCAGGGCATCCATCTCGAACTGCACCTGGCCCACCTGGGCGAGCAGCTCGCTCAGTTGCGCCAGCCTGGCATCCGCCTCCAGATAGGGGGCGGCGGTCACCTCCGGCAAGGCAGCGGGCTGACGCTGCAGCGCCGGGGCCGGCGCCTCGTCCTCCGGATCCTCCCGCAGCAGGGCATCGTCCAGCAACAGGGAGTGGAAATAGTCGTCCATGGCCCGAACCTGGGTGGTCTCTCTCATGGCTTCACCTCCTGGGTCCGTTGACGCTCCAGGGCGTCGAGATGGTTGAGCAGGGTCTCATAGGCATAGGTGCCGCGGCTGCCCGGCGCATAGATGGACGGGGGAATGTGCACCAGGCTCGCATCCCGGAACTTGGTATCGATGGGAATGACCGCATTCCACACCGCCTCGCCATACTGCTCCTTGATGGACTGCAGTGTCATCAGGGAGGCCCGGGTGCGCTTGTCAAACATGGTCGGGATCACGGTGTAGCGGAACTTCTCCCGCTTGGAACGCTGCATGATCTCGAAGGTCTTCATCATCCGCTCCAGCCCCTTCAGGGCCAGGAACTCGGTCTGCACCGGCACCAGGATGCGATCGCAGGCAGCCAGCGCGTTCACCATCATCACCCCCAGCACGGGCGGGCAGTCGATGAGCACGTAGTCAAACTGATCCTGCACCCGCAGCAGGGCACGCTTGAGCACCAGCCCCATCCCCTCCCGGTTGCCCATCACCCGGTCCAGGGTGGCCAGCGTGATGGACGCGGGCAGCAGGCTGATGTTCTCGAACCTTGTCTTGAGGGTCATCCGGTTGACCAGCTCCGCACTGGGTTTGGCCGCCTGGAACAGCTCGTACAGGGTGCCCTCCAGCCGGTCCGAGTCGAAGTCGAGATAGGAGGTCAGGGAGGCATGGGGATCGGTGTCGATCAGCAGTACCCGCTGGCCACGCTGGGCCAGAATGCCCGCCAGGGAGACGACCGTGGTGGTTTTACCGACTCCACCCTTCTGATTGGCAACCGTCCAAACAATCACTGTATCAATCCTGCCTTGTTGTTATGCGTATGCCACCACCGGGCAGCGTGACCACCCTGACGTTTTCACTGTCGACACTCTGCAACTCGTCCTGCACCGGCGTCCCCGTCAGCGGTTTGACGGTGGCTGGCGGCACCCAGGCGAATCTGGAGATGGCGACCACCACCTTGCGATTCTGTAATCGTCCCTGCTCGCTGCCGTTGTCGGCAAAGGGGGAGAACTCCCCGTAGGCCTCGTAGGCGAGCCGCTCTGGGGCGATTCCCTTGCCCACCAGGGCGGTGAGCACCGCCTCGGCTCGGGCGGCGGACAGCGTCCAGTTGGAGCGGAAAATCTCGTTGTTTATCGGCTGGTTATCCGTGTAACCCCGCACCCTGACATAGTTATCGACCGGTTTCAGAATACCTGAAAGCGTATCGAGCACGGGGCCGGCATTGCTGCCGAGGAAGGCACTGCCGCTGTTGAACAAGAGGCCCGAGCTCAGCTCCACCGTCAGCCAGTCGTCGTCCTTCGCCAGCTTGACCACGCCGGCGTCGACCAGGGCGCCCATGGCCTGCTGAAGCTGCAGATCTATCGTGGCAAGGGCCGTGCCATCTTGCTGAACTGGCGTACCCGTAATGGGGGCCTGCGAGGGAGATGGCGACACCTCGCTCTCCAGCAAGGAGGGGGCGGCCGACACCGGGTTGTTGAGCAGGGACTTGCCCTGCCCCTCCAGCAGGCCATCGCTGCGCGGCACCTGGTTGAATGCCCTGGTCATGCCCTCGATGACGGCGCGGTACTCCTCCTTGTTGACGATGGCCACGGAGTAGAGCACCACGAAGAGGGCGAAGATGAGGGTCATGTAATCGGCGTAGGAGACCAGCCAGCGATCGAGATGTTCTCGTCCTTGCAGGTGCAAACGATAGCGCTTGCGCATGGCTATTCCCCTTTCAGATAAGCCCGTAGCCGCCGTTCAACCTGCTGGCCGTTCTCCCCGTGGGCGATGGCCAGCAGTCCCTCCAGGGTCATCTCCTGATAGAGACCGTAATGGTAGTGGAAGGCCCGCAGGCGGTTCGCGATGGGCAGATAGAGGAGGTTGGCAAAGCCGACCCCGTAGATGGTGGCGACGAAGGCGACGGCGATACCGGCTCCCAGGGTGCCCGGCTCCTCCAGGTGGAACATGGCCTGGATGAGGCCTATCACGGCCCCTATGATGCCGATGGTCGGGCTGTAGCCCCCCATGGCCTCGAACACCCTGGCCGCATGCTCGTTGCGCTCCTGCTCGATGTCGATGTCCGCCTCCAGCAGGCGGCGCAGATCCTCGATGGGGACCCCGTCCACTATCATGGTGAGCCCCTGGCGGGTGAAGGGATCGGGCTCCTCTTCGGCCTGGTTCTCCAGCGCGAGCAAGCCCTGCTGGCGCGCAAACTGGGCCCAGGCCTGCAGACGCTCGGCCTGATGCACCAGATCCCGCTGCGGCGGAAACAGCATCCAGGCCGCCTGCCTGAGGGCGGACAGCATGTACTTGCGGGGCGTTTGCAGGATCACCGCCCCCCAGGTACCGCCGACCACGATGACGAAGGCCGGGCCGTCGAGCAGGGTCAGCAGGCTG
This sequence comes from Aeromonas sp. FDAARGOS 1409, assembly GCF_019048705.1. Classification (NCBI taxonomy): domain Bacteria; kingdom Pseudomonadati; phylum Pseudomonadota; class Gammaproteobacteria; order Aeromonadales; family Aeromonadaceae; genus Aeromonas; species Aeromonas sp. FDAARGOS 1409. Next base: position 2,652,890 of record NZ_CP077395.1, on the reverse strand, counting down.
CCACCGTGCCACCACTGGGCGACGGCGAGCGCCCCCAGCGCCAGCACCAGGCCGACCATGCCCATGGTCAGCGACCCAACTCGACCAGGATGCGCTGGGCCACCCTGTCCAGCGGCAGGGATTCGCTCGCGATGCCGGCCTTGGCGACGGCCTGGGGCATGCCATAGACCACGCAGGAGGCTTCATCCTGGGCCCAGATGGTGGCGCCCTGCTCCTTGAGCAGGCGGGCACCATCCCGGCCATCCGCCCCCATGCCGGTCAAGACGATGGCCAGCACCTTGTCGCCATAGGTCTTGGCGGCCGAGGCGAAGGTGATGTCGACGCAGGGCTTGTAGTTGACCTTGTCGTTGCCCTCGATGATGCGAAGGCGGGCACCGGGCCCGCGCCCTTCCAGCAGCATCTGCTTGCCGCCCGGGGCGAGGTAGGCGTGACCAGGCCTCAGCACGTCGCCGTCCTCCGCCTCCTTGACCCCGATCTGGCACAGGCCGTTGAGACGGGCGGCGAAGGCCGCGGTGAAGGTGGCCGGCATATGCTGGATTAACAGGATCGGATGGGGAAAATCTCCCGGCAGCTTGGTCAGCACGTTTTGCAGCGCCACCGGGCCACCGGTGGAGGTGCCGATGGCCACCAGCTGGTAGCTCTTGCCGCTGCGCTTGAAGCTGGCGGGGACGCTCGGTGCACGCACGGGCTCTGGCTGACGCTCGGTGGGGCGGGTCAGGGCACCGCCGAGGGCGGGCCGCACCAGGGGCTCGGGCGCCCGGGGCCGGGTCGTCATCAGGAAACGCTTGCGGGCGATCTCCTTGACCCGCTGCTGCAGCAGGCTGACCGCCTCGTCCTTGTCCCGGGCGATGTCTTCGAATTTCTTGGGCAGAAAATCGAGGGCACCGGCATCCAGCGCATCCAGGGTCGCCTTGGCCCCCTCGTGGGTGAGGGAGGAGAACATCAGGATGGGGGTCGGACACTTGGCCATGATCTCGCGCACGGCGCTGATGCCGTCGAGCACCGGCATTTCGATGTCCATGGTGATGACGTCCGGCCGCAACTGCAGCGCCTTGTCTACCGCCTCCCGTCCGTTCTGGGCCGTGTCGATCACCGTCATCAGGGGGTCCTGATTGATGATCTCGCTGACCCGACGACGGAAGAAACTCGAATCGTCGACCACTAATACCTTGACTGCCATTGTTATTCTTTTAACTCCTTGAGCCAGACGCTCAGTGGCGACGGGCATAGGCCTTGAGCAGGCTGGGCACATCCAGGATGAGGGCGATGCCGCCATCGCTGGTGATGGTGGCGCCGGCCATGCCGGGAGTCCCCTGCAGCAGGTTGTCCAGGGGCTTGATCACCACCTCTTCCTGACCGATGAGGTTGTCCACCACAAAGCCGACCTGCTGGGTGCCGATCTGGACGATGACCACGTGGCCCTGGTCCTGACGGGCCGTCTTGCCGGCACCGCGTACCAGCCACTTGTGCAGATAGAACAGCGGGATCGCCTTGTCGCGGACTATGATGGTGAGCTGGCCGTCCACCACGTTGGCCTTCTTCAGGTCCAGGTGGAAAATCTCGTTCACGCAGCCGAGCGGCAGGGCGAAGGTCTGCTGGCCCACTTCCACCATCAGGGTCGGCAGTATGGCCAGGGTCAGGGGCACCTTGATTTCAAGCCGGGTGCCCTTGCCCCAGGTGGAATCGATGTGCACCGAGCCATTGAGGCTGACGATGCTGGTCTTCACCACGTCCATGCCGACGCCGCGGCCGGAGATGTCGGAGATCTCGGACTTGGTGGAGAAACCGGGGGCGAAGATCAGGTTGTAGGCGTCGTTGTCGCTCATGCGCGCCGCGCTGTCGGCATCCAGCACGCCGCGGCTGATGGCGATGGATTTCAGCTTCTCCGGATCCATGCCGGCACCGTCATCCTCGATGCAGAGCAGGATGTGATCCCCCTGCTGGGAGGCGCTCAGGGTGATGGTGCCCTGACGGGGCTTGCCCGCCTTCTCGCGCACGTCCGGCATCTCGATGCCGTGGTCGCAGGAGTTGCGCACCAGGTGAACCAGGGGGTCGGCCAGGGCCTCCACCAGGTTCTTGTCCAGATCCGTCTCCTCCCCCACCATCACCAGCTCGATCTCTTTCTTGAGGGTGCGGGCCAGATCGCGCACGACCCGCGGGAAGCGGCCGAACACCTTCTTGATGGGTTGCATGCGGGTCTTCATGACCGCGCCCTGCAGATCGGCGGTCACCACGTCCAGGTTGGCCACCGCCTTGGACATCTCTTCGTCGTTGCTGGCGATGCCGAGGCTCACCAGGCGGTTACGCACCAGCACCAGCTCCCCCACCATGTTCATGATGACGTCCAGGGTCTTGGTGTCCACCCGCACCGTGGTGTCGCTCTGTACCGCGCCGCTCTCGGCGGGGGCGGCCGGCTTGGCAGGGGCGGCCTTGGCCGGCGCGGCAACGGGTTCCGAGGCGGGCTTGGCCGCCACCGGCGCCTTGGGGGGCGTCACGGGGGCGGCGGCAGGCGCCTTGGGTTCGGGGGCCGGGGCAGCAGCAGCCATGCTGTGCTGGGGCCCCTGACCACGGCCGTGCAGCTCGTCCAGCAGGCGCTCGAACTCGTCGTCGTCGATGAGCTCGTCCACCTCTTTCTGGACCGACTGCAGCGGCGTCAGATCGGGGGCACCACCGTGCTGGCCCTGGCCGTGGAGCTGGTCGAGCAGCGCCTCGAACTCGTCGTCTGTGATGTCGCCTGAACCGCTCAGCACGGGGGCGGCAGAGACGGTCGGGGCCTTGCCGACACCGTGCAGCTCGTCGAGCAGGCGCTCGAATTCGTCGGCGGAGATCTCGTCGATGGAGCCGCCGCCATTGACGGCCACCGGCTCGCTCGGGGCGACGATGACGGGCTCCGGCTCGGGCTCAGGCTCGGGTTCTGGCTGTGACTGGGCGGCGACGCTGGCGGTGCGCAGCTGCTCCTGCCCCTCGGGCTTGCACAGCTCGTGCAGATCGTGCAGCAGGTCAGGAGAGGCCGGGCTTATCTCCTCGCGGTTCTGCACCTGGGCAAACATGACGTTGATGGCGTCCAGCGCCTGCAAGATGACGTCCATCAGCTCGGCGCTGAGGGTCCGCTTGCCGTTGCGCAGCATGTCGAACAGGTTCTCGGCGCCGTGGCAGACGTCCACCAGCTCGGTCAGGGAGAGGAAGCCAGCCCCCCCCTTGACGGTATGGAAGCCGCGGAAGATGGCATTCAACAGATTCTTGTCATCGGGTCGCTTTTCCAGGTCGACCAGTTGTTCAGACAACTGTTCCAATATTTCTGATGCTTCGACCAAAAAGTCTTGCAGTATGTCTTCATCAACTTCGAAGGCCATGCGTCACTCCATTAGAATCCCAGGCTAGACAGCAGATCGTCCACATCATCTTGACCATTGACCACGTCGGACCTCGTCTGCGGGTTCATGATGGGACCTTCCGCCTCGATGCCGCTCGCCGGCAGGCTGCGCGCCGAATGATCGATAACGCCCTCACCAAACATGGTCAGCATCTCTATCAACTTTGTTTCAACTTCCTGCACCAGCTTGATCACCTTGCGGATCATCTGACCGGTCAAGTCCTGGAAATCCTGAGCCATCAGGATCTCCGTCAGCAGTTGTCGTAACTTATCGGCATCGCTTTCCGAAGCCTTAATAAAATCATTCAGTTGATGACAGAGCGCCTTGAATTGACCCAGCTCCAGATCCCGGCTCATCAGGGCATTCCAATTGGGCATGACCAGCTGAATGTTGTCATTGAGTCGATCGGCGATGGGGAGACTGGCCTCCACCGCATCCATGGTGCGGTTGGCCGCCTTGTCCGTCATGTCGATGACATAGCTGAGGCGCTCCCGGGCATCCGGGATCTCATGGGTGGCCAGGTCAGGGATCCTGGGATCCAGGCGAAAATCTTGCAATGAGTTGTGCAACTGGCGGGTCAACTGCCCCACCTTGTCAAACAGGGCTGCCGCGTTGGGGGCACACACATCGGCGAGGATGTTGTCGGCCTGTTCAAACTCCTCTCGCTCCAGGTGGGCAACCAGCATCCTTGCCTGTTCAAGCGAGATCATGGCACTCGTTTTGGCCTTCATCCCTGCCGCTCCTTAGCCGATGCGTTCAAAGATTTTGTCGAGCTTCTCTTTGAGGGTGGCGGCGGTGAACGGCTTGACGATGTAGCCATTGACCCCTGCCTGGGCGGCTTCGATGATCTGCTCGCGCTTCGCTTCGGCAGTCACCATCAGGACCGGCAGGTGCTTGAGTTTGTCATCGAGGCGAATGGCCTTGAGCAGGTCGATGCCCTGCATGCCCGGCATGTTCCAGTCGGTGACCACAAACTGGAAGTCGCCGTTCTTGAGCATCGGCAGCGCCGTGTTGCCATCGTCTGCTTCATGGGTGTTGTTGTATCCCAGGTCACGCAGCAAGTTCTTGATAATCCGGCGCATCGTTGAAAAATCATCGACGATGAGGATTTTCATGTTCTTGTCCAAAGTTCCTCCTAAATAGCCGTCAAGACGGCTCGCTTACATGATGCAGATCGCAGGTTTTATGGTGCGGATTATGCCTTAGAGTTGCGCTCCAGTGTAGCCAGTACAGTCACTTATACATTCCAATCTCGCAGACGGGCGCGCAGTCTGTGCATGGCCTGGCTGTGGATCTGGCTCACGCGAGACTCGCTCACGCTCAATACCTCGCCGATCTCGCGCAGGTTCAATTCTTCGTCGTAATAGAGGGAGAGCACCAGGGCCTCCCGCTCCGGCAGTCGGGCGATGTGCTCGGCCAGGGCGCCCTGAAAGCGCTCGGCCGCCAGATCGTCGTAACCGCCGTGGCTGGCATCATCGGGATGCCCTATCACATCCTCGCTGACCCCCAGATCCTCGATGCCGATGATCTTGCCGCAGGAGACATCCTGCAGCATGGCGTGATACTCCCCGAGGGAGACCCCCATGTTGGCGGCCACCTCGGTGTCCCTGGCGTCGCGGCCATGGGCCTGCTCCACGTTCTCGATCGCCTCGGCGATGGCGCGGCTGTTGCGGTGCACCGAGCGGGGCACCCAGTCCCCGCGGCGGATCTCGTCGAGCATGGCGCCGCGGATGCGGATGCCGGCATAGGTTTCAAAGCTGGCGCCCTTGCTGCCGTCAAAATTGCGGGAGGCTTCGAGCAGCCCAATCATACCTGCCTGGATCAGGTCATCCAGCAAGACACTGCTTGGCAGGCGAGCCAATAAATGCTGGGCAATCCGCTTGACCAGCGGAGCGTGACGCTCGACCAGCACGTAGGAATCCTGATGACGCAAGTATGCTTGGGCTTTATTCACGGGAGTCTTCCTGTGTTATGACCGGCTTTTGCAACAAGTTTTCCAGGAAAAATTCGAGGTGCCCCCCCGGCTGGTTCGGGATGGGCCAGCTCGCCGCCTTGTTGGCCAGGGCACGGAATGCCAGGGAGGCGGGGGATTTCGGAAACGCCTCGACGATCAGCTTCTGCTTGCGCACGGCGGCCCGCAGGTTGGTGTCGTAAGGGACGCAGGCCACCAGTTCCAGGGAGGTGTCGAGGAAGCGGTCGGTGACCCGGGTCAGCTTGGCGAACAGCTCCTGCCCCTCGCGCAGGGAGCGGACCATGTTGGCCACCACCTTGAAGCGGAACACGCCGTGATCCTTGGAGAGGATCTTGATGAGGGCGTAGGCGTCGGTGATGGAGGTGGGCTCGTCGCACACCACCACCATGATGTCCTGGGCGGCGCGGGTGAAGCTCAGCACCATGTCGGAGATCCCCGCCGCCGTGTCCACCAGCAGCACGTCCACCTGGGTCTTCATCTCGCCGAAGGCGCGGATGAGCTCGGCGTGCTGCACCGGCGACAGCTCGACCATGGACTGGGTGCCCGAGGTGGCCGGCACTATCATCATGCCGTAGGGGCCCTCGACGATGATGTCGTCTATGGTGCACTCCCCCGCCAGCACGTGGGAGAGGTTGCGGTGCACCCGCAGCCCCAGCATGACGTCGACGTTGGCCAGACCCAGGTCGGCATCCAGCACCAACACCCGTTTGCCCTGGGCGGCCATGGCTCCCGCCACGTTCAGGGTCACGTTGGTCTTGCCGACGCCCCCCTTGCCTCCGGACACGGCGATCACTTTCACTCGATTGTTTTGACGCATTTTGCGCAGACCACTCGCCTGATCCATATACATGTTACTCATAAAACTCCGAATCTTCGGTCTCGCCGAAACCCGATCCCCAGAAATAGGGATCCTCTGCTTCCCGCTCCAGCGACCCCATGGCGGCACCGACCAGCAGCGCCGCATTGGCAACTTGAATATCTTCCGGCACCCGCTGCCCGTCGGTGATGTAGCTGATGGGCAGGGCGTTCTGAATGCAGACGTTGATCACTTCCCCCAGATTCAGGCTCTCGTCCAGCTTGGTCAGGATGCAGCCGGAGAGCGGAATGCGCCTGAAATGATCCACCGCCTCCTGCATCACCCGCCGCTGGGAGGTGGCCGACATGACCAGATAGCTGCGAATGCGCACCTTGGCGTTCTTCACCAGGGTATCGAGCTGCTCGGTCAGGCGGATGTCCCGCTGACCCACCCCGGCGGTGTCGATGAGCACCAGCCGGCGATGGCGGAACTGGTAGAGCGCATTGGCCAGCTCTTCGGCGTCCCGCACCTGGCGCACCGGGCAGCCCATGATGCGACCATAGGTCTGCAGCTGTTCGTGGGCGCCGATCCGGTAGTTGTCCGTGGTGATGAGCGCCACCTGCTCGGCGCCATATTTCATGGCGAAGCGGGCCGCCAGCTTGGCGATGGTGGTGGTCTTGCCCACCCCGGTCGGGCCGAGCAGGGCCACGGCGCCGCCCTGACGGAGGATCTCGTCCTCGCTGATCTTGAGCTGGGCCGTCAGCACCTCGGCCAGCTGGGCCATGGCCTGATGGATGGGCATGTCCTCGGGGATGAGCCCCGCCAGCTGATCGGCGAAGGCGTCGTCGAAGCCCATCTTCTTGAGCTCCTTGATGAGCAGGGCGCGCATGGGCTCGCGGCGCTCCACCTCCTGCCACATCAGGCCGGAGATCTGGTGCTCCAGCAGCTTGCGGATGCTGGCCATCTCCTTGCGCATCCCCTCCATCTCCTGATCCCGCTGGGGGGACTGGGCCTGGCGCGGGGCGGCGGCAGGACGGGCCTTGGGCTTGGCGGGCTCGGGAGCGGCGCCCCACTGGCCCTGTTCGGCCAGGGTTCTGGGGGCGCTGCCGGCCGCGGCCAGCCCGGCGGACTGGGTGCCGGCACCGCCATTGGTCTGCCAGGAGGCCGGCGCAGCATTGCCGTTGCCCGCCCCATTCCCGGACCAGGGGCCCTGGGCTGCATTGCCGCCCGCGGGGTTGGCCGGGTTGAGCTTCTGCTGGCGTGCCAGCAGGGCGGCCAGGGTATCGGCATAGTATTCGTTCTGTTCCTTGGGCGGCGCCGAACGCGTCATCTGCTTGCCCGCAGACGAGATATTGACGCTCTCTTCGTTCAACTGACGGCGAACCGGCGCGTCTTTGGGCCCCGGCACCTGGGACTGGTAATCGACGGCCGCGACTATCTCTACCCCACCGGTGACCTTCTTGTTGGACATGATGACGGCATCGGGCCCGAGAGTCTCCTTGACCTCGGCCAGCGCCGTGCGCATGTCTTTGGCAAAAAACCGCTTAATCTTCACCCGTCATCTCCGCTAACTAGCCCTGTCCCACCGCACTGACGATGCGGATCTGCTTGTCGTCAGGCACTTCCTGATAGGACAGCACGCGTAATCCAGGAATGGCATTCTTGACAAATTTCGCCAGGGTATTGCGCAATATCCCCGATGTCAGAAGCACGGCCGGCTGGCCTTCCAGTTCTTGTCGTTGAGTGGCTTCCACCAGGGAGCGCTGCATCCGCTCCGCCAGTCCCGGCTCGATGCCGGCGCCATCTCCCCCACCTGCCTGCAGGGATTGATGCAATATGCGTTCCAACTCCGGTGACAGGGTGATCACCGGCAGCTCGGGCTCTGGGCCGGCGATCTCCTGCACGATGAGTCTGCGCAGGGCGATGCGGCAGGCCGCGGTCAGCACTTCCGGGTCCGGGCTGCGGGGCGCATATTCCACGAGGGTCTGCAGGATAGTGCGCATATCGCGAATTGGCACGCCTTCATTGAGGAGATTTTGCAGTACCTTCACCAGGTTGCCCATGCTGATCACCTCGGGAACCAGCCCTTCCACCAGCTTGCTCTGGTGTTTCCCTATCATGTCCAGCAGTTGCTGCACTTCGTCGTGGCCAAGCAGCAGGGCGGCGTGGTTGGAGAGGATCTGGCTCAGGTGGGTGGCCACCACGGTGGCCGCATCGACCACGGTATAGCCCAGCGTCTGCGCCTGGGAGACCTGCTCCTTGGCGACCCAGACCGCCTCCAGCCCGAACGCCGGGTCCTGGGTGGCGATGCCGTGGATCTGGCCGAACACCTGGCCCGGGTTGATGGCCATCTCCTTGTCGTGATAGACGGTGGCCTCGCCGGTGCTCACCCCCATGAGGGTGATGCGGTACTGGTTGGGGGCGAGATCCAGGTTGTCGCGAATGTGCACCGCAGGCACCAGGAAACCGAGCTCCTGGGAGAGCTTCTTGCGCACCCCCTTGATCCGGTTGAGCAGCTCGCCGCCCTGGTTCTTGTCCACCAGCGGGATGAGCTGATAGCCCACCTCCAGGCCGATGATGTCCACCGGCATGACGTCGTCCCAGCTCAGATCCTTCTGCTCCACCGGGGCATCCCCCTGGGCCGGCAGGAGTTCGCCGCTCGCCGCCCTCGCCTTGTTCTGCTTCTCCCGGCGCAGCAGCCACCAGGCACCGGCGGCCGCCACGGCCCCCAGGCTCAGGAAGGCCAGATGCGGCATGCCGGGCACGCTGCCCATCATCAAGAGGATGCCGGCGGAGATGACCAGGGCCTTGGGGTTCTCGAACAGCTGGCCGAGCACGGCCGTGCCCATGTCCTGATCCGTGTTCTGGCGGGTCACTATGATGGCGGCGGCGATGGAGAGCAGCAGCGAGGGGATCTGGGCCACCAGGCCGTCACCGATGGCGAGCAGGGTGTAGATCTGGGCCGCCTCGGCGAAGGTGAGCTGGTGTTGCAGCATGCCGATGATGAAGCCGCCGATGATGTTGATGAAGAGGATCATGATGCCCGCAATGGCATCCCCCTTCACGAACTTGGAGGCACCGTCCATGGAGCCGTAAAAGTCCGCTTCCTGGGTCACGTCCTGACGGCGTTTCTTGGCCTCTTCCTGGTTGATGAGGCCGGCGTTCAGGTCCGCGTCGATGGCCATCTGCTTGCCGGGCATGGCGTCCAGGGTGAAGCGGGCGCTCACCTCGGAAATCCGCCCCGCACCCTTGGTGACCACCACGAAGTTGATGATCATCAGGATCATGAAGACGATGATGCCCACCGCATAGTTGCCGCCGATCACCACGTTGCCGAACGCCTCGATCACGTGGCCGGCCGCCGCGCTGCCGTTGTGGCCCTCCAGCAGCACCACCCGGGTGGAGGCCACGTTGAGGGCGAGTCGCAGCAGGGTCGCTATCAGCAAGACGGTGGGGAAGGCGGCGAATTCCAGGGGCCGGCGGGTATAGACGGCCACCAGCAGCACCACGATGGAGAGGGCGATGTTGAAGGAGAAGAGGATATCCAGCATCAGGGGCGGAATGGGGAGTACCACCATGCCGAGGGAGGCGAGCACCAGCAGCGGGGTCCCGACCCCCTTGGTCAGCAACCACCTGTACTCTTTGAAACGGCCCAGCCCTGCCTTCAATCCCATCGTGCTTCTCAATGTTCAACTACCGATGCCGGATTAAAGCAAATATCAAGCCAATGATTCAATTAATTGATCTGCATGGGTTTTATTTTGATGCTGTCAGAAGTCCGTCGCAGGCTTTCCGGGCCGGGGCGGCAAGGAGGCTGGCGTCTCCCTGCCGGGAGAACATTGGCGACGGGTCCCAGGCGAACAGGTCAGGCTCCAGCTAGCGCCTTACTTGCGAAACTCGGGCGGGATGGGCAGATCCTTGGCGAGGGGGGTCGGCCGCCGGCCACGGCCGCGGCGGAACTTCTTGAGCTGGTAGACATAGGCCAATACCTGGGCCACGGCGGCGAAGAGCCCCTCGGGGATCTCCTGGCCAATCTCGGTGGCGTGGTAGATGGCCCGGGTCAGCGGCGGCGAGGACATCACGGGGATGTCGTACTCGCGCGCTATCTCCCGGATCTTCATGGCCACCTCGTCGACCCCCTTGGCCAGCACCTTGGGCGCCGCCCCCGGCTTGCCCGCATCGTATTTCAAGGCCACCGAGTAGTGGGTCGGGTTGGTGATGATGACGTCCGCCTTGGGCACGTCCCCCATCATGCGGCGCATCGCCATCTGCATCTGCAGCTGGCGGATCCGCCCCTTGACCTCGGGCTTGCCCTCGCTGTCCTTGAACTCGTCCTTGACCTCCTGCTTGGTCATCTTGAGCTGGCGATTGTGGTTCCAGGTCTGGAACGGCACGTCGATGGCGACGATGGGAATGAGGGCGCAGCAGAGGATAATGAGCATCCAGAGCAGCAGGTCCAGGGCGTCTATGATGCCACCAGGGAAGCCCTCCAGGGAGAGGTTGAGCAGGTGGTTGAACTGGCTGGAGAGCATCCACCAGGCGAACAGGGAGATGAACAACACCTTGGCGATGGACTTGACCAGTTCCACCAGGGACTGCACCCCGAACATCCTCTTCAAACCACTCAAGGGGCTCAGTTTGCTCCACTTGGGCAGCATGGCCTCGGAGGAGAAGTTCATCCCGCCGAGCAGGGTATTGCCGACGAAGGCGGCGATGATCACCAGCAGAAACAGCAGCCCCAGGGGTTGGAGCAGCTCTCCCAGCAGGGCCGGCACCATGACCCCCATGGCGTTGGGATCGAACGCCTGATCCCGGTCCAGGGTGAAGCCCATGGTGAGCACCTTGACCATGGCATCGGCCAGGCTCTCCTTGATCATCAGAAGCCCGAACACGGTCGCCAGCAGGACGCTGGCGGTACCCAGTTCCTTGGAGCGTGCAATCTGCCCTTTTTCCCGGGCCTGTTGCAGTCGTTTGCCCGTGGGTTGTTCTGTGCGTTCCTGATCGGTATCAGCCATGCTGACCTCCGATGGGGATCATCCCGCCAGCAGCCTGCCACAATGGCAGCCCACTCGGTTGTTCGATGCCATCGCCCCGAACGAGATCAGCCATGCTGACCCCCCAGGCACTGGACGTTGATCAGCTCGCAGCTGGTCTCCTGCACCCGCTCCCAGAGGGCATCGAAGTGCCCCATGAAGCCGCCTATGGTGAACCAGAGGATGAAGAGACCCGACATCATGCTCACCGCGAAGCCGATGCTGAAGATGTTGAGCTGGGGCGCCGCCCGGGTCATGACCCCGAACGCGAAGTTGATGAGCAGCAGGGCGATGATGGCCGACAGCGCCATCACCAATGAGGCCTGGTACATGATCCCGAGGAAGCTCACCAGGCTGCGGATGGCGGGCAGGGTCAGCCCGCTGTCCGACACCGGCAGGGTCTCGAAGCTCAGCACCACCATGCGCAGCATCAGCAGGTGACCATCCACCGCCAGGAACACCAGGGTCGCCAGCATCAGGTAGAACTGGCCCACCACGGGGGCCGACTGACCGTTCATGGGGTCCACCAGGGTGGCGAAGCCCAGGCTGGTCTGCATGGCGATGACCTGGCCCGCCATCACGAAGGTTTCCAGCAGGAACTGGGTCATCAGGCCCAGCGCGATGCCGATGAGCAGCTGCTGGCCGAGCACCAGGAAGCTGCCGACGGAGAAGAGCTCAATCTTGGGCATGGGGGGCAGCAGGGGCGCGATGATGAGGGTGATGGCGAGCGCCAGGCCGATGCGGATATGGGCAGGGGCCAGCCGGCTGCCAAACACCGCCATCACCATCAGCAGGCTGCTCACCCGGGCGAGCGGCCAGAGGATGCTGGTCAGCCACTCCATGATCACCGCCGTGGTGTAGCTCATGCCCCTACCTCGTGGCTGCGTGATGCCGGCACCACCACGGCCTCCCCCTGACTCACCCCACCACCTCGGGGATCTGGCTCACCATCAGCAAGAAGAAGTCCATCAGGCTCTGCAGGCCCCAGTGGGCACCGGCCCCCAGGGCCAGCAGGGTCACCACCAGGCGGGGAAGGAAGCTTAAAGTCTGTTCGTTGATGGAGGTCGCGGCCTGGAAGATGGCGACGATGAGGCCCACCATCAGGCTCGGCAGGATCACGGCGCAGACCATGATGGTCACCAGCCAGAGCGCCTCGCGAAAGACGTCGACAAAGGTTTCAGGGCTCATTGCTCGCTCCTTGTGATGAGTTTGCCCAAGGCAACCCCCTCCCAGCCTCCCCCTTCGAAGCGGGAAGGCCCTTGTTCGTTCCCTCCCCTTGTGAGAGGAGGGTCAGGGTGGGCTTCTGCCCTTCCCTAACCACCAGAGCCCAGCCCGAAGCTGTTGGCGAGCGAGCCCAGGATCAGGTTCCAACCGTCTACCATGACGAACAGCATCAGCTTGAAGGGGAGCGATACCAGCATCGGCGACAGCATCATCATCCCCATGGCCATCAGGATACTGGCTACCACCAGATCGATGACCAGGAAGGGCAGGAACAGCATGAAGCCTATCTGGAAGGCGGTCTTGAGCTCGCTGGTGACGAAGGCCGGGATCAGCACCCGCAGGGGCACCTCCTCGGGTTGCGCCACCTGGACGTTCGCTATCTCCATGAAGGTATTGAGATCCTTGACCCGGGTCTGGGCCAGCATGAACTGGTGGATGGGCAGCTCCGCCTTCTCCAGGGCCTCCTTGGCCCCTATGGTCTCGGCCAGGTAGGGCTGCAGCGCCTCGTCGTTGATGCGATCCAGCACAGGCGACATGATGAAGAAGGACATGAAGAGGGCGATGCCGATCAGCACCTGGTTGGAGGGGCTCTGCTGCAAGCCTATGGCCTGTCTGAGGATCCCGAGCACCACTATGATACGGGTGAAGGAGGTCATCATGATGACCATGGCCGGCAGGAAGGAGAGCGCGGTCATGAGCGCCAGCACCTGCAGGGTCAGGCTGTACTCCTGACTGCCATCCGCCATGGTCTTGACGGTGAGGGCCGACATGCCGTCCTGGGCCATCGCCAGGGGCGACAGCAGCAGGGAGATCAGGGCCAGCCATCCAGTCCAGTTAACGTTTTTCATGCTTGCCCATCAATTTGCCGAGCTGCTGGGAGAAGGCCTGGGGCTGGCTCTCGTCCAGCGGCGCCTCCAGGCGATAGAGGAAATTGACCTGCTGCGGCGTCACCCCGATGAGCAGCTGCTGCTCCCCCACCTTGACCACCATCAGCTTCTCCTTGTAGCCGAGCGGCAGGGTGGCGACGACCTTCATCTGGCCCCCGCCCATCACCTGGGTGAGCTTGCTCTTCTTGAGCAGGAAGCCCAGCACCAGGATGAGGCCGATCACCATCAGGCTGGAGAGCAGCCAGGAGGTGATGCTGGGAGGGTTGGCGCCCGTCCCCGGGTTGGCCAGGGCGGGCAGGGACAACAGCAGTAACGGGAAAGCGCGGATCATTTGAGTTTTTTGATCCTTTCAATCTGACTGATGACATCGGTCAGCCTGATACCGAACTTGTCGTTCACCACCACCACCTCGCCGTGGGCGATCAGGGTGCCGTTGACCAGCACGTCCAGCGGCTCGCCCGCCACCCGGTCGAGCTCCACGACAGACCCCTGGTTCAGCTGCAGCAGGTTGCGGATGCTGATCTGGCTGCGTCCCACCTCCATGGCGATGGTCACCGGGATGTCCAGTATGGTGTCCAGCTTGCGCCGCTCCTCGGCGCTGATGGGGGCTTCGTCCTTGAGCTCTTCCAGGGGGGCGGGCTTGGCCTCGGCCGTGACCTGCTCCTCCAGCGCGGCCGCCCAGGCGTCAGCCATCAAATCCTGCTCGTCATCGGTTCCGCTCATCTTCAATTCCTCAGTGTTGCAAGCTCCCCTCGGGGAGGATCAATTCAGGGGTGTTTGTCCGCTATGCTGCGTTCGAGCTCTTCCAGCTCGGCCTCGCCATCGATGCGCACGCCCCCCCGGGTCACCAGATGCATCTCTGTCTTGACGCCGTCAGGGCGCTTGATCTTGTCGACTATCTTGAGCGCCACGTTCTCCTTGGTACGCCCCATCTTGGCGTGGAAGGTGGGCAGGTCCTCCACGAAGACCAGCAGGTTCTCCGGCATCTCCACCGGAATGATGTCGCCGGGCCTCAGCTCCATCAGCTCCCGCAGGGAGAGCTCGGTCTCCAGCAGCTTGGCCCTCAGCTCCACCTTGACGTCCATGATCTCGTCGCGCAGGGCCTTGCTCCAGCGCACGTCGGTGTCGCCCTTGTCGCTCTGCACCCCGGCATCGAGCAACTCGCGGATGGGCTCCAACATGGAGTAGGGCATGGCCACGTGAAAATCGCCGCCACCGCCGTCCAGCTCGATGTGGAAGGAGCTCACCACTATCACCTCGGTGGGGCTGACGATGTTCGCCATGGCCGGGTTCACCTCGGAATCGAGGTACTCGAAGCCCACGTCCATCACCGGCGCCCAGGCATCCTTGTAGTCCTCGAACACCAGCTTGAGCAGCATCTGGATTATGCGCCGCTCGGTGGGGGTGAACTCGCGCCCCTCGATCTTGGCGTGGTAGCGGCCATCACCGCCGAAGAAGTTCTCCACCAGGATGAAGACGAGGCGGGCCTCCATGGTGATGAGCGCCGTGCCCTTCAAGGGGCGGAAGCGCACCATGTTCAGGCTGGTCGGCACGAACAGGGTGTGCACGTACTCGCCGAACTTCAGCATCTGCACGCCGTTGATCGACACCTCCGCGGTGCGCCGCATCATGTTGAACAGGCTGATGCGCATGTGGCGGGCGAAGCGTTCGTTCACCAGCTCCAGGGTCGGCATGCGGCCACGGACGATGCGGTCCTGGGAAGAAAAGTCGAACTGGGTGATGCCGGGATCCCCGGCAGGCCCTAACTCTTCCTCTTCGACATCATCGACACCGTGCAGCAGGGCATCAATTTCGTCCTGACTTAACAGATCGCTCACGCTTCACCTTTTATTGCATGACAAAGCCGGTAAACAGCACTTGTTCGATTACGGGGGAAGAGACCAGGTCGTTCAGCACCCGGCGACACTCTTCCAGCGAGTCCTGTCGCAGCTTCTCCTTACCTTCGAAGGTCATCAGCTGTTCGGCGGTCGCCGCGCTGAAGACCCGCAGCAGGGTGCCTTCGATCAGGGGAATATTCTGTTTGGCCAGGGTCTCGTCGGGGGCCCCCCGCACCATCAGCTGGATCTTGATCTGCACCAGCCGATCCCGCTGGCTGCCCGCCACGTTGAACACGAAGGGGCGCGGCATGCCCACATAGAGCGAGGGCTGGGGCGTGTTGGCCTCAGGCTTGGCCTCGGCCTGCTCGGCCGGCGGTGTATCCGAGCCGGCGAACATGAACCAGGCGCCGGCCCCGCCGCCGCCCAGCAGGACGACAACCAGGGCGACTATCATGATCAACTTCTTTTTCTTGGCCGCCGCCGGGTCTTTCAGCGTCAGCTCGTTATCCTCTGCCATCCCTTGTCCACCCTAGTCTTAAACTTGTTCGGTATCATAAACTTACTTATGAATGCATCAAGCATAGAAATCGATCCCGGCATCGTTTGCCGATTCCACCAGCAGGCTCAGGGTGCGGGACCCGCCCTCGCCCCCCGTCTGCTCGCCGCCACCGAAGCCGCCCCCCCCCTGCTGACCCTGACCACCGAAGGCTGACTGGCCCTGGGATTGCTGCTGGGCCTGCTGCTGCGACTGCTGCTGCACCTGGGTCTGGCCGAGCTGGATCCCCTGTCCCGCCAGCATCTCCCTCAGCCGCGGCATGGCCTGCTCCAGCATCTCCCGGGTCTGGCCATGCTGCACCACGAAGTGGACGTTGGCCTGGCTGGAGGCATCAATCTGGATCTGGATCTTCATCTTGCCAAGGCCCAGGGGGTCGAGCTGGATCTCCGCCTGTTGCAGCTTGTCCGCCAGCATCAGGTTCACCTTCTGGTGCAACTGGGCCGGCGCCTCCGGGGTCGCCAGCTTGAGGTGGGGCAGGCTCTGGGGCTCCCGCCGTGCGGCGAGCTCGGCCGCGGGCTTGCTCTCGCCAGCCGCCGTCTGGGCAGGCGGCAGGGAGGCCGTGGCGTCGGTCTGTCCCGCCCCCTTGGTCTCAACCCCGCCAGGCTTGCCCACTTCGTCCAGGGACCCCTTCATATCGCTCTTCTTGAACTCGGCGGCAACCTTGACCATCGCGGGGGCCGACTCCATCTGCTGGATGCCGGCCGACAAGGCCGTCAGAGAGGCCTGGGGCCCCTGGGACTCCTGGCGTGCCAGGATCTGTTGCGGCGCCGCCAGCGTCGGCTCCGGGGTGCTCACGGGGGCGGCTGCCGGGCTGGGGCTGCCGGTCTGAGCCGTATTCTGTTCCGGCTTGGTCGTATTCTGTTCGAGCCTGGCTGCCTGCACCGGCTTGTTCTCCGGTGCGTCCTGAGCCGAGCCGGGCTTGCCGTCCCCGGTCGTGCCCGTCAGCCCGTCCCGGGTGCTGGCCTCACGGCGCAGGTTCCCAGCGGCATTGGGCGCGTCACCCTGGGCTGTCACCTGGCTGTCCAGACCAACCTTAACCAGCCCCTCGCCGAAGGACCTGGCCGCACCGGCCTGCGCCGTTGGGGCTTCGAGGTGTACCGCAGTGCCGGTTCCCTTGTCAGCAGCGGCCTCCGGGCTCGGGATCACTTTTGATAGCAAAGCCGCCCGCTCCGCGCCGGACAGGGGGGATGGCCCCTCGGTCTTGGCCCGTGTGGCGCCAGTGTCGGCGGCCTTGTCTGTACCCTTCTCCGTGCCTTTCTCTGCAATCTGGTCGGGAGCGGCGGATCCGAGCTCTACGTCGCTCGCCACAAGGGCGTCTGCCAGGGTCCCTTGTCCCCCCTTGCTTGCGCCAGCCTCGGTCGTAGCAGATTTATCCACGCTCTGGACATCACCGCGCACCGCGGTTTGCGTCGTCTCGCCGTCCGCTGCTAGTGCAGGCTCAGCCTTTGCGAATCCGGTCTGAGCCAGGGCGCCTCTGGCAAGGTCGCTTTGTGTCACGTCGCCCTGTGCCTGGCCACTCTGTATCGGGCCACGGGCTGTCGCCACGGTCTGTGCCAGATCTGTTTGTGCCAAGCCAGTTTCTGCCAACGCGTTCTGCATCGGACCACGCGCCGTCGCCACGGTCTGGACCGGATCGGTCTGTGCCAGCTCGGTCAGTCCTGCGCTGCCCGGCACAGGGCCGCTCGGCGGCATCGGTGCAGGCTTTGCGGTAACGCCCTTGCCTTCGGCACCGGGCCCGGACAGGGCACGGGACTCGACCAGCGGCTGCGACTCGGGCGGCAAGTCATTGCCGTCGACGGGCGCACTCTCTCCCTGAGGTGAAGGAGGCACGGCGGGGTGCACCAGGCTCACGTCCTGACGCAGGGAGGCCTGCAACTGCTGAAGGAAATCGTCGGGGGGCAGACCCGGCTCGTCACCTGAGGCCTTGGCGGCTTGGGTCTCCTCACCAGCCAGCTCGCCAGACGCCAAAGATTTGGCATCAGCGCCGTTCGTCTGCGGGATATCGTCACTCACCTGGGGCGTCATCGCGGCCTGACTGGCGGGGGCATTGCCCATCAGCTGGGCCCTGACCATGGCGTCGGAGAAGGCAACCTTGCCATCGACCGGCAGCTGACCCCCCTCTACTCCCCCGATGGGAAGCGCCGAGGACGCACTGCTGTCGCTGGAAAGCACCTGAGCGGGCGTTTTAATCAACTGGGTCTGTATCATGCTGGGATCCCTGGCGACGATTCGGTGATGACAGCACGAGCAGCGGGGTAGGCCACGTGCCCGTTCAGACTATGGAAAGCAAGTTACAGGCCAGATTGGTGGTACCGACGCTGGATGGCGTAATCGTCCAGCATCTTCTGCTCCTGGCGCTGGGCCTTCTGGCGCACCTTGTCCGCCTTCTTCTCCAGCAGCAGCTCCACCGCCTTGCGCCGCTGCTGGGCCTCGAGCCACTGGGTACGGCACTGGGCCAGCGCCTCGCGCACCTGAAGCACCCCCTGGTACTGCTGGGTGGCTGCATTCTCGAGCTTGTTGATGAAGGCGTGATATTGGCTGTTCTGTTGGGGGCTGATCCCCTGCAGACCGCGGTCGGTCCACTGCTGGTGGTAGATCTGGCGGTATTGATTCAGCGCCTCTTGCTGCTCCATAAACAGCTTCAAGTCCTGCTGCGCCTTGGCCAGCGCCATGGCGGCCTGGTTCTCGGCCTCCACCAATCGGGTCGCCAGCAACTCCAATCCTTTACTCATCTCGGCACTCCAGCGGCATTATCGGCTCAACGCATCAATGGCATGGCGACCATGTGCAGGGATTGCAGGCCTTCGTCGTAGGGAATGACCTCGCGCATCTTCTGTTGCAAGAACTGATCCAGATAGGGTTTCTGGATGATGGCCCGGTCGATCCTGGAATCCGATCCCTGGCTGTAGGCGCCTATGGTGATGAGATCCCGGTTCTGCTGGTAGAGGGAGTAGAACTGCTTGAAGGTGCGCGCCAGCTCCATGTGCTCCGGCGAGGTGACCATGGGCATGACCCGGCTGATGGACTTCTCGATGTCGATGGCCGGGTAGTGCCCCGCATCCGCCAGCTCCCGCGCCAGCACGATGTGGCCGTCGAGGATGGCCCGCGCCGCATCGGCGATGGGATCCTGCAGATCGTCCCCCTCCGTCAGCACGGTGAAAAACGCCGTGATGGAACCCTGACCGTCGCTGCCGTTGCCAGCCCGCTCCACCAGCGCCGGCAATTTGGCAAATACCGAGGGTGGATAGCCCTTGGTGGCCGGCGGCTCTCCCACCGCCAGGGCAATTTCGCGCTGGGCCTGGGCGTAACGGGTGAGGGAGTCCATCAGCAGCAACACGTTGAGCCCCTGATCCCGGAAGTATTCTGCGATGGCGAGCGCCGTCTCGCACCCCTTGAGACGCATCAGCGGGGAGGCATCGGCGGGGGCCGCCACCACCACGGCGCGCTCGCGCCCCTCGGCGCCGAGGATCTCCTCGATGAACTCCTTCACCTCCCGGCCCCGCTCGCCGATGAGGCCCACCACCACCACGTCCGCCACCGAGCCCCGGGTCATCATGCCGAGCAGCACGGACTTGCCGACGCCGGAGCCGGCAAACAGCCCCATGCGCTGGCCCTGGCCCACTGTGAGCACGGCGTTGATGGCGCGCACCCCCACGTCCATCGGCTGATGGATGGGGCGGCGGGCCAGCGGGTTGATGCGGTGCTGGGCGAACTGCACCGTCTGGGAGGAGATGATGGGGCCCATCCCGTCCAGGGGCTGGCCGATGCCGTCGATGACGCGCCCGAGCAGGTTCATGCCCACCGGAATGCCGTGATCCTCGGTGACGGGCACCACGCGGGCGCCGGGAATGACCCCCTTGAGCTGTTCGCTCGGCATCAGGAACAGGCGATCGCCGGAGAAGCCCACCACCTCGGCCTCCAGGGCCCCATCCTGGGTGTCGATCCGGCACAGGGAGCCGATGGCGGCGCGGCAGCCGATGGCCTCCAGGGTCAGCCCCACCACCCGGGTGAGCTTGCCCGCCACCGGCGGTATGGGGGCCTGATCGCGCACCCGGTAGCCTTGCAGCCGGTTGAGCAGGGATGCAGTCATGTCGCCTCCGAAGATAGGATGCCCTGGGTGTTCAAGCGCCAGACCACGGCTCAGCCCGCATTGTCGCGCAGGAAATTGCGCAGCAGTTGATCGATGCGTCCCGAGAGGGCGAGATCGATGCTGGAGAGCTCGGTGGCGAGCTGCAGATCGCCGGGAGAGAGGGTGGGATCGCTTTGCAGCCGCCAGTGACGCCTGACGCACTCCTCGGCGCCGAAGGCCTGCTCCACCCGGGTCACATCGTCAGGATGCAGCATCAGGGTGACCCCCTGCTCGGCGGCGGGCAGCAGGGCCAGCCCCTGCTTGAGGGCCTCCAGCAACAATGTCGGGGAGGTTTGCGCCTCATGGCGGATAAGGGCGCGGGCGAGCTGCTGCACTAGGGTGATGAGCTGCTGCTCCACCGCCCCATCCAGTTCGCTGAGCGGCGTGGCGAGGCGGGTGGCGAGCGCCTGCCAGCGGGCCACCTCCTGCTCCACCTGATCCCGGCCCAGGGCGAGCCCCTCTTCCCTGCCCTGCTCCAGACCCGCCTGGTGGCCCTGTTGCAGCCCCTCCAGCTTGCCCTCTTCCAGCCCCTTGGCGAAGCCGGCTTCCCGGCCTTCGCGCATGCCCTCCTCCCAGGCGGCCTGGCGAATCGCCTCCACCTCCTCGGCGGTGATGCTGGGGGCGGGCTCCTCCACAGGGGCATCCGGCGGGAGCTCGGGAGCCTGCTCCTGGCGATACCAGTCCGGGGCCAGCCCCAGGGCGTTGGTCTCGACTTCGGCCTCGGTCTCCATCTCGGGCCAGCCCCAGGCTTCAATCTGCGCCTCGTCAGCCTCGGGCCTGAGGTAACCGCGCAGCTTGTTGTTCTTGTTGTTCATGTGCCGAAGACACTCCTATCGAGAGCCGGATGCAGGGCCCGACATCATCGCACATATGATGGCCGATGGCTTAGAGGAACTCTTCGCCACCGCCGGCCCCCAGCATGATCTCGCCCGCATCCGCCAGACGGCGGGCGGTGGAGAGGATCTCCTTCTGGGCGGCCTCCACCTCGGAGACCCGGATCGGCCCCATGGCCTCCAGGTCGTCCGCCAGCATCTCGGCGGCCCGCTTGGACATGTTCTTGAAGACCTTCTCCCGCATCTGGTCGTCCGACCCCTTGAGGGCCCGTTGCAGCAGATCCCCCGGCACTTCCCGCAGCAGGGTCTGGATGCCGCGATCGTCCACGTCGATGAGGTTCTCGAACACGAACATCAGATCCTGGATCTGCTGGCTCATCTCCTCGTCCGACTCGCGGATGGAGTCCATCAGCTGGCCTTCGATGTTGGTGTCCAGGTAGTTCATGATGTTGGCGGCGGCCTTGAGGCCACCCATCTTGGCCGCCTGGGCGCCCGCCGCACCGGCGAACTGCTTCTCCATGATGTCGTTCAATTCTTGCAGCGCCGCCGGTTGCACCTCTTCCAGGTTGGCGATCCGCATCACCAGATCCAGGCGCACCTGCTCCGGGAACTGGCTCAGGATCTCGGCGGACTGCTCCGGCTCCAGGTAGGAGAGGACTATGGTCTGGATCTGCGGGTGCTCGTTCTGAATGATGCTGGCCACCTGGCGCGCATCCATCCACTTGAGGGAGTCGAGGCCGCGGGCACCCGAGCCCAGGATGATCTGATCCACCAGGTTGCTGGCCTTGTCCTCCCCGAGCGCCGCCACCAGGGCCTTGCGCACGAAGTCTTCGCTGCCGATGCCGATGTTGGTGTATTTCTGGATGTCGTCGATAAATTGACGATGCACCGCCGCCACCCGGTCGTGACTGAAATCCGACATGGAGGCCATGGACATGCCGAGCCGCTGCACCTGCTTGGGCTCGAGGTGGCGGAAGATCTGGGCGGCATCTTCCTCGCTCAGGCTCAGCATCAGTACCGCCGCCATCTCCATCCCGCTCATCTGATCCAGGATCTGACGCTGGGTATCGGTAATCTCGTTACCGGTGACTTGGGTTTTCTTCTCTTCAGGCATCTCGATTCGTTACCCATTCTTTGATGACCTGAGCGGCCAGGTCGGGTTCGTTTGCTACCAGGGCGCGCACGGCCTTGAGCAGGTCCTCGTCACGGTGCAGATCCGGCAGCTTCAGCTGGCCATCCCGCAGACCGAACACGGGTTCGGCCTCGGCCTGGGCCGCCAGCAGGCTCAGTTCGTCGTCCCCACCCAGCACGGTGTGGTTGTCGAAGTCCAGCTCCCCTTCCGGCTTGGCATCCGGGTAGAGCAGGCGCTTGAGCATGGGCCTTACCACGGTGACGATGAGCACTATGATGACCAGCACGGAGGCGGCGATGCGCACCGCGCGCCAGAACCAGGGCTGCTCGTAGAGCGGCGTCTCGGCGACGGCTTCCAGCTCCGGACGGTTGAACGGGATGGCGACCACTTCCAGGGTATCGCCCCGGGTCACGTCGAAACCCAGGCCGCCGCTCAGCAGACGGCGCAGGGTATCGAGTTCGGCCTGGCTGCGGGCCTCCCGGGTCACGGCCCCGTCGGCACCGGGGACGGCCTTGTAGTCCACCGCCACCGACACCGTCATGCGGCGAATGCCGCCCTGCTGGCGCCGGATGTGGCTCACGGTGGTGTCCAGTTCGAAGTTGCGGGTCGCCTCCTTGCGGGAACGGCCGGAAGAGCCGGTTCCCCCTTCCCCGCCGGCGGCCTGCTCGGGAATGCTGGAGGCGGCGGGCGGCTGATTGGAGAGGGCGCCGGGCACGCCGCCGTTGCTGCCGTTGGCGCTGTTCTCCTCCACCGTCATCTCGGAGCGCACGGCGGGCAGGTCTGGGTTGTAGGTCTTGCGGGTCTGCTCCTGCTGGGAGAAGTCGAGGGAGAGATCCACCTCGGCGGTGTAGTTGTCCGCCCCCAATACCGGGATCAGGATGGCGTCAATTTTTTGTTTGTATTCCAGCTCCTGCTTCTGCTGCATCGCAAACTCCTTGCGAGTCTGGGCAGAGAGGGGATCCTGGGAGCCGGAGTTGAGCAGACGACCGTTCTGATCGGTCACGGTGACGCGGGTCGGCTCCAGACCGTGAACGGCGGAGGCCACCATGTCGACGATGGAGTCCACCTCCCCCTGGCCGAGGGCGCTGCCCTTGAGGCTCAGCACCACAGTGGCGCTCGGCTTGCGCTCGTTGCGGGCGAACACGTTGTCTTTCGGGATGGCCAGCAGCACCTGGGCCTTGGCCACGTTCTGGAACTGCTCGATGGCGCTCGCCAGCTGGCGCTCGCGGCTCAGTTTCAGGCGTTCGCTCTCCATGCGCTGGCTGACGCCGAAGCTGGAGTCCTTGAGCAGGATGGCTTCCCCGTCGTTGCTGACCTCGCTGCTGCCGGCCAGGCCGGCCCGGGTCAGGCGCAGACGGATGTCCGCGTAGTTTTCGGCACTGACCAGCACGCTCTTGCCGTCGACCTGGTAGGGGATCTTTTGCTGATCCAGATAGTCGAGGGTGGAGACCAGCTCCTGGGTGTTGAAGGTGCCGAGGGGACGCATCTCCGGCTCCTTGCCCCACAGCAGGATGAAGACGGCGATGGCCAGACAGATGGTCAGCCCCAGGATCAGGGTGAGCTGGCGCAGCACATCGGTGTTGGACAGGAAGCCCAGCGCCGAGCTCTTCTGCTCGTTCTCGTCGAGGGCCGCCGCCCCCTCGTTGTTCATCAGCAGATCGCCGTTTGGATCGTTAGCCACGGTTTATGTCCTTATTGCTGACATGTTCATGATGCTCGGTCGCCATAGGCCCGAGTTACACCGGCATGTTCATGATGGTCTTGTAGGCGTCGACCATCTTGTTGCGCACCTGCACCGTCGCCTCGAAGGCGATGGAGGATTTCTGCCCGGCGATCATCACCTCGGAGAGATCCACCGACTTGTCACCCAGATCGAACCGGGTGCGCAGATCGTTGGCGCTGCCCTGCAACTCGTTGACGTTGTCGAGGGCCTGCTGGAGCATCTGGCCGAAGTCCGAATTGACCGGACGACCGGGCTGGGTCAGCGGCGTGGCACCGGCTTCCACCCTGAGAGCCTGCATCTCTTGCATCAGACTGCTTGCGCTTATTTCCATCTTCCCTTCCCAGACAAATCATTGACACTGGCAAGCCTTAAGCAATTAGAGTGCCAATCAGGAAGGATCCGTAAAAGCCTCACGGCAACGGCAGGCCCTGCCGCCATGGTCAGCCTCACCGCCAGGGATGGACCCGACCGGCAGACATAAAAATGGCCCGCAGGGTGCGGGCCATCATCAGGACGGATCCTGAGGTTATTGAGTCAGATCCTCGTCGATCCAGTATTTGGATCCCGTGACGCTGACGCCGTACAGCAGCCCCTTCTCCCCAAGCTGGTAGATGGCCATGCCCCCGTTGTAACCCGAGTCGAGGGAGGCGCTCTCCTTGCCGGCCACCACCCCCGCCTCCGAGGTCGCCTCCCAGCCCTTGTTCACGAAGTTGTCGAAGGTCTGCTTGGTCTCGAACAACATCACCTGCTGGTAGAACTTGCCGCCGAAGCCAGCCGCCATGCCGGCGCCGAACATCTTCATGTAGGTGTGCTTGCCGCTGGCGCGGTTGACCGCCACCCCGGATCCCTGGTTGGTGTGCACCATCAGGGAGAACTTGCGCGAATCGAACACCGCATAGCCATAAGCCTTGTCAAACAACAGCTTGGCAGAGGGCTGCTCGTTGAACAGCCGCACCAGGGCGGTATCGGCCATGGTGTCGAGGGCGGTGCGGGCCTCCTCCGGGGTCTTGGGCTCGAGCATGGTGTCGAGCTTCTTGTCGGCGGCCGCCAGCCACTCCTTGCCGGTGGCCGCGCTCTCCGCCGTCCAGGCACCGGCCTTGTTGTAGGCCTCGGCCCCCCAGTTGGAGACAGACTCCCAGGTCTCCTTGGAAAAATCGGTGATCCCCTTCCACGCCTCCTTGCCGGTATCGCTCACCGCGGTACCGAGTTCGGAGGCGGCCTCCTTCAACTTCGCCCAGTCGGCATGGCCGGGGGTCGACGCCAGCACCAGGGTGGCGGCAATCAGCCAGGATCGGCTCTTCATGATCAGCTCCTCTTTCGTTGTGCCAAGACTCAGCCTAACAGACTCAAGCTTACTCGAAGAAGGGCTTGATTCTCTCCCGTTCAGCCTGCGTCAATGAAACCACCACGGGCCCGTTCCCGTCCTTTCCGGGCAGGCACACGGCCGCACGGGGGCAGGCCTTGCCGTGGCGCGAAAGAATGTTCGGACCAGCGACGCCAGTTGTATAGTTTTTGGTTAGCCATTCCGGTAAAATCCGCGCCCTTGAATAAGAGCCACCTAAGAGTGATTGAGCGATGTCCAACACAAAACAGGCCCCCAAAGTAGGATTCGTCTCCTTGGGTTGCCCCAAAAACCTGGTCGATTCCGAGCGCATCCTGACCCAGCTGCGTACCGAAGGGTACGACGTGGTGCCCAGCTATGACGATGCGGAGCTGGTGGTGGTCAACACCTGCGGCTTCATCGACAGTGCGGTGCAGGAGTCCCTGGAAGCCATCGGCGAGGCCCTGGCCGAGAACGGCAAGGTGATCGTCACCGGCTGCCTGGGTGCCAAAGAGAACCAGATCCGCGAGATCCACCCCAAGGTGCTCGAGATCACCGGTCCCCACGCCTATGAAGAGGTGCTGGGCCACGTTCACAAGTACGTGGAAAAGCCGACCCACAACCCCTTCACCAGCCTGGTGCCGGCCCAGGGCGTCAAGCTGACCCCGCGCCACTACGCCTATCTCAAGATTTCCGAAGGCTGCAACCACCGCTGCACCTTCTGCATCATCCCCTCCATGCGCGGGGATCTGGTGAGCCGCCCCATCGGCGAGGTGCTGGCCGAGGCCAAGCGCCTGAAAGAGGCCGGCGTGAAGGAGATCCTGGTGATCTCCCAGGACACCTCCGCCTACGGCGTCGACGTCAAGCACCGCACCGGTTTCTACGACGGCATGCCGGTCAAGACCAGCATGGTGGCCCTGTGCGAGGAGCTCTCCAAGCTCGGCATGTGGGTGCGCCTGCACTACGTCTACCCCTACCCGCACGTGGATGACGTCATCCCCCTGATGCGCGACGGCAAGATCCTCCCCTACCTGGACATACCGCTGCAGCACGCCAGCCCGCGCATCCTCAAGCTGATGAAGCGCCCCGGCTCCGTCGAGCGCACCCTGGAGCGCATCCAGAAGTGGCGCGAGATCTGCCCCGAGATCACCCTGCGCTCCACCTTCATCGTCGGCTTCCCCGGCGAGACCGAGGAAGAGTTCCAGATGCTGTTGGACTTCATCGACAAGGCGGAGCTGGATCGGGTCGGCTGCTTCAAGTACAGCCCGGTCGAGGGCGCCAAGGCCAACGAGCTGCCGGATCCGGTGCCGGCCGAGGTGCAGGAGGAGCGCTTCCAGCGCTTCATGGAGCTGCAGCAGCAGGTCTCCATCCGCAAGCTCGCCCGCAAGGTCGGCAAGGAGATGCTGGTGCTGATCGACGAGGTGGACGAAGAGGGTGCCACCGGCCGCTCCACCGCCGATGCCCCCGAGATCGACGGCCTGGTCTACCTGAACGGTGAGACCGGCCTCAAGCCCGGCGACATGGTCAAGGTTCGCATCGACGAGGCGGACGAGTACGACCTCTGGGCCAGCCTGGTCGAGTAATCTCCCAGAACATCCCTCAAGCCAGTCAGCCACCGCTGACTGGCTTTTTTATTGCCCTCGACTCCCCGACCTCCGGCCATGCCTCCCTTGGGACTGAGTGTGGCAGAGCGCCCTTCGCCTCGGCCCCTCTCTGGCCGTGAACCGGCGCACAGTTTCGCCTCACCTCGCATCCTGCTTCTTTCCCGGTCAAAAAAAAGCCACCATGGCGGAGAAAAAACGAGCACGATCCAGTTCACACTATCGTCGTCACGCTGTCAAAACAGGTGACTTCGTATTTTGTGAGAATTAATGCAACTGTATAATTTAAAAGGATTAAAAATACATTTTGACGATATTGACGAGAGTTCTCGGGTTTTTACGATATCGACGAAATGAAGAGTTGTTGTCTTCCTGTTAATTCTGCTTTTCTAATGGCGTTGGACGACACAACTACAAGGGTGCAAAACCTGACCAACACAGAGGGCCGGTATCCAAGCATGCGATCTCGGCGCTCCATTCCAAACATGGAAGACCAATAAGAAAGGAAAAAATATGCTTGCCAAAGTATCCAAAATCGCTACCTCAGTCATGCTGGGAACCCTGATGCTCGGTGCCGCCGGCACCGCCATGGCCGCCGACAACAAGACGGTGCTGACCCTGGTCGCCCAGCAGGAAACCGCATGGGTCAAGAACTTCAACCCCTTCCTGCAGGCCGGTCTGCTGCACACCACCCGCCACTTCATCTATGAGCCCCTGGTGATCTTCAACGATATGCAGGGTGGCAAACCCGTCTATCGTCTGGCCACCCACTACGCCTTCAGCGATGACCTGAAGTCCGTCACCTTCGATCTCCGTGAAGGGGTCAAGTGGTCAGACGGCGAAGGCTTCGACGCCGACGACGTGCTCTTCTCCTTCAACCTGGTCAAGGCCAACAAGGCCCTGGACGAACGCTCCATCTGGACCCAGGTGAAGAGTGTCGAGAAGCTGGGCCAGTACAAGGTCAAGTTCGATCTGGCGGCCGTCAACACCAACGTGGTGAACGACATCGTGCTGGTGCCCATCGTCCCCGAGCACCAGTGGAAGTCGGTGAAGGACCCGGTCGCCTTCACCAACGACAAGCCGGTCGGCAGCGGCCCCTTCACCGAGGTGGACAACTTCTCCGCCCAGCTCTACACCCAGTGCCGCAACCCGCACTACTGGGACAACGCCAACCTCGCCATCGACTGCCTGCGCATGCCGCAGATGGCCACCAACGACCAGGTGCTGGCCGCCGTGATGAAGGGTGATGTGGACTGGTTCGGCTCCTTCGTGCCGGACATCGAGCGCCTCTACGTCGGCAACGATCCCAAGAACAACAAGTACTGGTTCCCCGCCTCCGGCACTGTGGCGTTCAACGTCAACTTCCAGAGCAAGCACCCCGGCAACCACGAAGCCTTCAACGACATCAACTTCCGCCGCGCCTTCTCCATGGCCATGGACCGCCAGTCCATGGTGGACATCGCGGGCTACGGCTACCCCACCGTCAACGAGTACCCGTCAGGGCTTGGCAAGGCATTCGCTTCCTGGGACAACCCGGACGTCGAGAAGAAGTACGGCAAGTACAACAAGTTCGACCTGGAAGGGGCCAAGGCCCTGCTGAAACAGGCGGGCTACAAGGACTGTGACGGCGACAAGTTCCTCGACACCCCGAGCTGCAAGAAGATCGAGTTCAAGGTGCTGGTGCCAAACGGCTGGACCGACTGGGTCAACACCGTCCAGATCGGGGTCGAAGGCCTGCAGGCCCTGGGCCTGAACGCCAAGACCGCCACCCCGGAAGCCACCGTCTGGACCGAGTCCCTGATCACCGGTGACTTCGACGTCGCCCTGCAGGGTTACTTTGCCGGTGCCAACCCGCACAAGTACTTCGAGACCGCTTTCCACTCCCGCAACATGGGTGAGCGCGGCAACCGCTTCGCGGCGCCCCGCTACAAGGATCCCGAGCTCGACAAGCTGATCGACGACTTCACCCAGACCGCCGATGCGGCCAAGCAGAAGGAGATCATGTTCGCCATCCAGGAGCGTGTCGGGGCCAACCAGACAATCATCCCGGTGTTCAACAACCCGACCTGGTACGAATACAGCACCAAGCGCTTCAATGGCTGGTTCAGTGCCGACAACCCGGTCGCCAAGCCGCAGGTTCACCCGGACACTCCGGAGCGTCTGCTGCACGTGCTGTCACTCAAGCCAAACAGCTAATCACCCCGGCCCCCTGCGGGGGGCCCTCTTCCCCGCCATGTCTTCCATCCCCCGCACCTGCCGGGGTTGGGGGAGCTTTGCCCGGCGCGGGGCAGGCTTGCAGTAAAAGGTATCACCATGGGATTTATACTTAGACGCTTCTCCTTCTATCTGGTCGCCTTCCTGGTGGCCGCCACCATCAACTTCCTGCTACCCAGAGCCATGCCGGGGGACCCCGTCTCCGTCATGTTTGCCCGGGCCGGCGCCATGATGGAACCCGCCGCGCTGGAAGCCCTCAAAGCCACCTTCGGTTTCGTGGACGGCCCCATCGGCACCCAGTTTCTCACCTATGTGAAGAGCGTCTTCACCTGGGATCTCGGCACCTCGGTGCGCTACTACCCCCAACCGGTTGCCGACGTCCTCGGCCGCGCCATCGGCTGGACCCTGTTCCTGGTGGGCACCTCCACCATTCTGAGCTTCTCCATCGGCTCCATCGTCGGCATCTTCGCCGCCTGGTACCGGGGCGGACGCATGGACAGCATCCTCTCCCCACTCACCCTCGTGATGCAGGCCATCCCCCCCGTGGTGGTCTCCCTGCTCGCCCTCTTCCTGTTCGGAGTCAGCCTCGGCTGGCTGCCCATCGGCTACGCCTACAGCCCCGAGATCCCCGCCGACTTTGGCTGGGAACACATCAAGAGCATCCTGCTGCACGCCATCATGCCGGTGGGCACCCTGGCGCTGGTACAGGTGGGTGGTTTCCTTATCACCATGCGCAACAACATGATCAACCTGCTGGGCGAGGACTACATCACCATGGCCAAGGCCAAGGGGCTCTCCAGCAACCGGGTGATCTTCAACTACGGCGCCCGCAACGCCGTGCTGCCCAGCGTCACCGCCCTCTCCATGGCGCTGGGCTTCGTCATCGGCGGATCCCTCATCACCGAGGTGATCTTCAACTACCCCGGCCTGGGACTGACCCTCTATCAGGGCATCCTGGCCCGTGACTACCCCCTCATCCAGGGGCAACTGCTCATCATGACCATCACCATGCTCAGCTTCAACTTCCTGGCGGACGTGCTCTACGTCTTCCTGGATCCCCGCCTGCGTACAGGAGGCAAATAAGATGCGTATGCCGACTATCTTGAAAATCCTGCTGGGCAACAAGAAGGCCGCCTTCGGCCTCGCCATCGTGGTCACCTTCGTGCTGATGGCCCTGTTCGCCCCGCTGCTCGCCAGCAACGAGCCCACCAAGCGGGTCGCCCGCCCCCACCAGCCCCCCAGCGTGGAGCTGGTGATGGGATCGAACCGCATGGGCCACGATCTCTGGGCCCAGTTCACCCACGGTGCCCGCATCTCCCTGCTGGTTGGCTTCGGGGCAGGCCTGCTGGTCTGCGCCCTGGCCATCACGGTCGGCATCACCGCCGGCTACTTCGGCGGCGTGGTGGACGAGTGCCTCACCTTCCTGATGAACGTGGTGCTGGTGATCCCGAACCTCCCCCTGTTGCTGGTGCTGGCGAGCTTTATCGGGGAGGCGTCGCCCATGGTGATAGCCCTCATCATCGGCTTTACCTCCTGGGCCTATGGTGCCCGCGTCATCCGCGCCCAGACCCTGGCCCTGCGGGAGAAGGAGTTCGTCATCGCCGCCGAGGTATTGGGGGAGCCGGCCTGGCGCATCATTTTGGTGGAGATACTGCCGAACCTCATCTCCATCATCGGGGTGAGCTTCATCGGATCCATCATCTACGCCATCGTCACCGAGGCGACCCTGGAGTTCCTGGGGCTCGGCGATCCGACCGTGGTGAGCTGGGGCATCATGCTCTACAACGCCCAGACCTCGAGCGCCATCCTGGTGGGTGCCTGGTGGGAGGTCCTGGCCCCCTGCTTCGCCATCGCCGCCCTGGGGGCGGGTCTGGCCATGCTCAACTTCGCCATCGACGAGATTGCAAACCCCCAGCTGCGTTCCCACAAGGGCCTCAATCGCTGGAAGAAACTGAACGCCCCGACCCAGCTGAACGCCGAGGAGAAGGTCGCATGAAATCGCAACAACCCCTGCTGTCGGTGCGCCAGCTCTGCGTCGACTACATCACCGAGAACGGCGACGTGCGCGCCGTCAACTCGGTCAGTTTTGACATCATGCCGGGTGAGGTGTTCGGCCTCGCTGGCGAGTCCGGCTGCGGCAAGTCCACCGTCGCCTTCTCGGTGGCGCGCCTGCACAAGCCGCCCGCCTACATCAGCGGCGGCGAGATCCGCTTCAAGGGGGAGAACATCCTCGCCTTCGACGACGAGCGGCTGCGCAGCTACCGCTGGCGCCAGGCGAGCGTGGTGTTCCAGTCCGCCATGAACGCCCTCAATCCGGTGCTGCGCATGGAGGAGCAGTTCTGCGACGTGCTGCTGGCCCACAACCCCGGCATGACCCGCTATGAGGCGATCAAACGTGCCCAGGAGCTGCTGGAGATCGTCGACATCCACCCGAGCCGGCTCAAGGACTACCCGCACCAGTTCTCCGGCGGCATGCGCCAGCGGCTGGTGATCGCCATCGCCATGGCCCTCAACCCCGAGCTGCTCATCATGGACGAGCCCACCACGGCGCTGGACGTGGTGGTGCAGCGGGAGATCCTGCAGAAGGTCTATGCCCTCAAGGAGAAGTTCAACTTCTCCATCCTCTTCATCACCCACGACCTCTCCTTGATGGTCGAGTTCTGTGACCGCATCGGCATCATGTACGCGGGGGAACTGGTGGAGGTGGCGCCGGCCAAGGCGATCCTGACCTCGCCCCTGCACCCCTACACCCGGGGCCTTGGCAACTCCTTCCCCCCCCTGCACGGGCCCAAGACCGTGCTGGAGGGGATCCCTGGCAGCCCCCTCAACCTGCTGGAGGTGCCGGTGGGCTGCCGCTTCCAGGCACGCTGCAGCAAGGTGCACGAGCGCTGCCGCCAGGAATACACCCGGCTGGCCGAGATCCGGCCCGGCCAACAGGCTGCCTGCCACCTTCATGAGGCAGCAGAGGAACAACCGGATCTTCCGATCCATCTGGACAAGGCCGCTGGCTGTTAAGGATGTCTGTCATGCAAATCGCCCAAACCGACGCGCCCATCATCGAGGTCCAGCACCTCTACAAGGACTTCGCCGTCAACTCCAACGCCATCAAGAGCGGCAAGATGCGGGCGCTGTCCGACATCACCTTCAACCTGCACCGGGGCCGCGCCCTGGCGGTGGTGGGGGAATCCGGCTCCGGCAAGAGCACCATCGCCAAGATCATCGCCAAGATGTACAAGCTCTCCAACGGCCGCATCCTCTACCGAGGCCGGGATCTGGAGGAGTTCAACAAGGGCACCGCCCTGCTGGACTATCGCCAGAGCGTGCAGATGGTGTGGCAGGATCCGTTCGGTTCGTTGAATCCGACCCACACCATCTACCACCACATCGCCCGCCCCCTGCTGCTGCACAGCAAGGTGAGCGACAAGCGGGATCTGCCCGACATGGTCTATGCCCTCCTCGAAAAGGTGGGGCTGACCCCGGCCAAGGCGACCGCGGCCAAGTACCCGCACCAGCTCTCCGGCGGCCAGCGCCAGCGGGTCAACATCGCCCGCAACCTGGCGGTGGAGGCGGAAGTGGTGCTGGCGGACGAGCCCACCTCCATGCTCGACGTCTCCATTCGCATCGGCATCCTCAACCTGATGGAACAGATGAAGAACGAGCTCGGCGTCTCCATGCTCTACATCACCCACGACATCGCCACCGCCCGCTACGTGGCCGAAGATCTGGCGGTCATGTACGTGGGGCACATGGTGGAGTGGGGAGAGGTGGACGAGATCCTGCACCACCCCCAGCACCCCTACACCCAGTTGCTCATCTCGGCGGTGCCCGATCCCGAGAAGAGCATCCACACCGAGCTGGAGGGAGGCCGCAAGGGGGAGATCCCGCTCTGGACCCCGGAATCCCGCGGCTGCCCCTTCGCCGGGCGCTGCCATCAGGCCATGCCCCGCTGCAAGGAGAGCCTGCCGCCGGTGACCCGGCTCGCCGACAACCACTTCGTGCGCTGCTACCTGCACGACTAACCCGACCCGCGGGCGGCCTGCCGCCCGCCCTCTCGGCCAGACAGAGGAACAAGCGCGCGATGGAACTCTTGATCAACCAGGTGGGTTACGAATGTGACGGGGAGAAGAGCGCCCTGCTGCAGTGTGGCGCCGCCCTCGATATCCGCGGCCACGTCAGGCTGCTGCGCCAGGAGGACGACCACCTCCTGCTGGAGACGCCGCTGGTGGCGGCGGGGAGCGTCCCCGGCTGGCAGGGGCGCCACTACTGGCGGGCCGACTTCTCCGCCTTCACCGAGCCCGGCCACTACCGGCTGGAGGCCGTCGTGACCACGGGAGCGCAGGAGCGTCTGGTGCGCTCCCCCCCCTTTGCCATCGGCCGGGGGCTGCTCGCGAGCCGCTGCCTCTCCGACGTCATCCACTACTTCAAGGGGCAGCGCGCCAGCGGCGCCTTCGACCGGGCGGACCGCAGGGCACGCCTCTTTGGCACCGATCAGCGCCGTGACGTACATGGCGGCTGGTTCGACGCCAGCGGCGACATGAGCAAGTACCTGAGCCACCTCTCCTACGCCAACTACCTCAACCCCCAGCAGACCCCCATGGTGGTGTGGGCCCTGCTCAAGTGCCGGGAACTCCTGGCCCCGCGTCGCGACATCGACGGGGTGAACCTCTGCAAGCGCCTCAATGACGAGGGGCTGCACGGAGCGGATTTTCTCTGCCGGATGCAGGACGAGAGAGGCTTCTTCTACATGACCCTGTTCGACAAGTGGAGCAAGGATCCCGAGCAGCGGGAGCTGTGCGCCTACGCCACCCAGCAGGGGATCAAGTCCGCCCACTGGCAGGCGGGCTTTCGCCAGGGGGGTGGCATGGCCATCGCCGCCCTGGCCCGCGCCGCCCGGGAACCGAGCGGCGGCGACGTCGACACCAGCCACTACGCCGAGGCGGCCAGACGCGGCTACCTGCACCTGCGCGAGCACAACCTCGCCTACCTGGACGACGGGGTCGAGAACATCATCGACGACTACTGCACCCTGCTGGCGGCGGTCGAGCTCACCAGAACGCTAGGCCCCGAGTGGCTCGCCGAGGCGCGGGACAGGGCAGGCAGGCTGTGCGCCCGCCAGCGCCCCCACCCCGAGTTCGGCCACCATTGGGCCGCCAACGACGATGGATCTCGCCCCTACTACCACGCCGCCGAGGCGGGACTGCCGGTGCTGGCGCTGCTGGAATATCTAAGCGTTGAGCCGGATCCGGCGCGCCAGTGGGCGGCCCGGACCGTCGCCGAGCAGGCAATGGCGGCCGAGCTGGCCCTCGCGGCCCGGGCAGGCAACCCCTTCGCCCTGGCCCGCCAGTATGTGAAAGGGGTCGATGAGGCGCCCCGCGTCAGCTTTTTCATGCCCCACCACAACGAATCCGGTTACTGGTGGCAGGGGGAGAACGCCCGGCTGGCGTCGCTGGCCGCCATGGCCTTCGCCGCCGCAGAGCAACTGCCGCAACAGAGCCGGTTGCTTCGCACCTTCGGCCAACACCAGCTCGACTGGATCCTGGGGAGAAACCCCTTCAACGCCTGCATGCTGGCGGGGCAGGGCATCAACAACCCGGAATACACCGCCGGCTACCCCAATGCACAGGGGGGGATCTGCAACGGCATCACCGCCGGCTTCGATGACGAAAATGACGTGGCCTTTATTCCCGAGGCCTACAAGGATCGGCTGGATCAGAACTGGCGCTGGGGCGAACAGTGGATACCCCACGCCGCCTGGTTCGCTTTGGCCATCAGCTGGCAGAGCGCACAAGGAGGCCACCATGATTGAGAGCGGTTCAAACATCACTGGCACCGGGGAGAGCCCTGGATCCTCCATACCGCCAGCCAGGTTTGCCCTGGCCATCACCTGGCAAAGCGCGCAGGGAGGTCACCATGATTGAGTTCTGGGTCGGGGTGGACGGCGGCGGCACCCATACCCGGGCCCGCATCCGCGATCGGGCCGGCAGGCTGCTGGGGGAAGGCCGGGCGGCCGGCTCCAATCTGGAGCTGGGCATCGCGCTCGCCCACGGCAACGTGTTGACCGCCATCGAACTGGCTCGCATCGAGGCCGGTTTGGGCGAAGATGCACAGCAGCGGATGGGAGTCGGACTTGCGCTCGCCTCCGCCGAGCTCGCCGACTGCTATCACGCCATGCTGACCATGCCTTTCCCGTTTGCGAGGGTGAAGCTCACCTCCGACGCCTTTGGTGCCTGCCTCGGCGCCTTCGGCGGCCAGGAGGGGGCCATCCTGATCGCGGGCACCGGCTCCGCCGGGCTCATCTACCGCGATGGCCGGCTGCGCACCTGCTCGGGTCGCGGCTTCCCCGTCTCGGATCTCGGCAGCGGCGCTTGGCTGGGGCTGCGCGCCATCCAGCAGTCCCTGCTCTGCCACGACGGCATCCTGCCCCCCAGCACCCTGGCGGTGCGGCTGATGGATCACTTCAGGCGGGATCAGGCGGAGGTGGTGCGCTGGGCCGCCCGCGCCCTGCCTGCGGACTACGGCCGCTTCGCCCCCTGGGTGTTCGATGCCGCGAGCGACGGGGACGAGCTCGCCACCGCCCTGCTGGATGAGACCTGTGCCCAGCTCGGCATGCTGCTGGAGGGCATGACCCAGCTCGGGGCGGACCGGATCGCCCTGCTGGGCGGCATCGGCATGCGCCTCGCACCTCGCCTCGCCCGTTTCAACCTGGTGACCCCCAAGGCCGATGCCCTTGACGGCGCCATCCTGTTTGCCCAATCAGAGGAATACCCATGTCTGCACCCCTGATCCATACCCAGGTCGATCACCGCGACGGTGAGGACGTCTGGTTCCGCCTCACCCTGAGCCAGTTGCCGGGCGTGCCCTGGAAACTGCACTTCTGCCTGGCCCGGCACATAGACGCGAGCTCGGTTGAGGGCGGGACACTGGAGCGCCAGAGCGGCAGCTACAAGGTGCTGGTGCCCCATGAAGGGGTGAGCGAACTGCGTTTCTGCTGCCGCAAGACCCCCGTCAAGCGCCTCTCCGATCTGCCCAAGGGCTTCTTCCTGAGCCTGATGGAGGGCGAGGGACGGCTGCAACCCGTAGTGCTGGCGGGGGAAGCGCTCGGCCTGCCCTCCCCGCCGCCCGCCGCCCCCGATCTGCCCGAGGTGGAGGCCGCCAACGGCATAGTGCCCCAGCCAGCCCATCTGATTTATACCGATGGCAACTTCCGGCTGGCGGAGCGCGCCCACGTCGACGGCCCCGTCCCCCTCGCCCCCCTGCTCGCCCATTTCAACGAGCTGACGGGCCTGGCCCTGACCCAGGATCACGATGCGGAGATCCACCTCGTCGAGGCGCCGCTCCCTCAGGAAGGGTATGAACTCTCCATCACCACGGAGGAGATCCGCATCCGGGCCGCCGGCGAGACGGGCTGGCGCCACGGTCTGGTGACCCTGGCCCAGTGGTATCTGCAGCACGGCGAGAGCCTGCCCTGCCTCGAGGTCAGGGATGCGCCGCGCTTCGGTTTTCGCGGCATCTTTCTCGACTGCGCCCGTCACTTCCACTCCATCGCCACCCTCAAGCGCCTGCTCAAGCAGATGAGCCTCTACAAGTTCAACCGCTTCCACTGGCACCTGACCGATGACGAGGGGTGGCGCCTGGAGATCAAGGCCTTCCCCCGCCTCACCGAGGTGGCGGCCTGGCGCGGCCATGGGCTGGCGATCGATCCCCAGCTGAGCGGCGGCCCCGACCCCTATGGCGGCTACTACACCCAGAGCGAGGTGCGCGAGCTGGTAGCCTATGCCGCCGGGCTCGGCATCACCATCATCCCGGAGATAGACATCCCGGGGCACTGCCACGCCGCCATCAAGGCGCTGCCCGAACTGCTGCGGGAAGAGGCCGACCGCTCGTGCTACCTCTCGGTGCAATATTTCGATGACAACGTGCTCAACCCGGCGCTGCCAGGCACCTATGAGTTCCTGGAGACGGTGATGGACGAGGTGTGCGCGCTCTTCCCGGGGCCCCAGGTGCACATGGGGGGAGACGAGGTGCCGACCGGCGTCTGGACCGACAGCCCCGCCTGCCGACAGTTGATGACAGAGCAGGACTACACCGATTGCCGCGAGCTGCAGGGCCACCTGCTGCGCCACTGCCAGCACTATCTGGCCGCCAGGGGCAAGCAGATGCTGGGCTGGGAGGAGATACTGCACGGGGACAAGGTGAGCCGGGAGGCCGTCATCTGTGCCTGGACCAGCTTCCAGGCCGGGCTGGACGCGGCGGCGGCAGGCTATCCCGTGGTGATGGCGCCGGCCCAGCACCTCTATCTGGATCTCGCCTGGAGCCAGGACATCCACGAACCGGGGCTCTACTGGGCGGGCACCCTCAATCTCGAGCAGGTCCATGCCTGCGATCCTGCTCCGGCCGATTTCCATGCCAACGATAACATCCTGGGGGTGCTGAGCCCCTTGTGGTCGGAACTGATCACCTCTCGCGATCGTCTCGACTACATGTTGTTCCCGCGCCTGCTGGCCACGGCCGAAGTGGCCTGGAGCGACCCCGCCCGCAAGGCGTGGGCTCACTTCGCGGCCCGCCTGCCCGGCCAGCTGCAGATCCTCGACCAGTTGCAGGTGCGTTACCGGGTGCCACAGAGGTAGTGTTATCTTTCTCTTTTCGGCGACCTCCTGGTCGCCGTTTTTTTACCCATTGACAACAAAAACCCAACCTAAGCCCTACTTTTAACCCGCCTTTATTGGCAGAATAGGGCCCACGATGGAACCGGCCAGGCACAAGGTCAGCGTTTCATCCGCTCAATCACAATAACAATCAGCATGAATATCGGAGCTTATCCCTATGGCCCGCAGAGACGTCCAGACACTGGACAGCGAAGTGGAGTTTCCTGCCGACGTACAACTCGTGTCCACCACGGACTTGCGCGGCGTCATCACCTACGCCAACCCCGCCTTCTGCCGGATCGCCGGCTATCGGGTCGATGAACTGGTCGGTCACAATCACAACCTGGTGCGTCACCCCGACATGCCCAAGGCCGCCTTCGCCGATCTCTGGGCCCGCCTCAAGGAGGGCAATCCGTGGCGCGGCGTGGTCAAGAACCGCTGCAAGGATGGCCGCTACTACTGGGTCGACGCCTATGTGACCCCCATCTACGAGCACGGCAAGATAAGCGGTTACCAGTCGGTGCGCTGCAAGCCCGAGCCCCGGCTCAAGCAGGCCGCCGCCCAGGCCTATCAGGCCCTGCTCAAGGCCGAGCGGGGGGAAGCCCGCAAGCTCCCCTCCCTGCAGCCCTTCAGGCCTCTGCTGCTCGGTGTGCCTCTGCTGGGGCTGCTGGCCTGGGCCGCCCTCACCCAGGGGGCCCTCACCGTGCTGCTGATGCTGTTGCCCCCGATCGCCATCGCCGGCGCCTACTGGCGCGAGCTCATCGCCCTGCCGCGCTATCTCAGGCAGCTCGGCCAGCAATACGACAGCCTGACCCGGCTGGTCTATTCCGGTGACGCCCCGGGCGCCATCGCCGACTTCCACCTCAAGATGCTGCAGGCCAGGATCCGCACCGTGCTGGGCCGGGTCGACGACGCCACCCATCCTCTGCAGGCCCTGGCGACCGATCTGCAGGACTCCTCCCACCGGGCCTTCCTCGACATCAACGAGCAGGATGCCCAGACCCAGCAGATGGCCGCCGCCATGACCCAGATGGCCAGCACGGCCCACGAAATCGCCCGCAACATCCAGGACACCAACGGCCAGGTGACGGAGGCGCGCAGCAGCTGCCAGAACACCGTCATGCAGCTGGATCAGACCCAGCAGCAGATGACGCAACTGGCCAGGCAGGCGGAGCAGGCCTTCCACTCCGCGGTGGAGCTGGCCAGCGAGTCGGAGCGGATCGGCAGCGTCATGGGGGAGATCCAGGGCATCGCCGAACAGACCAACCTGCTGGCGCTGAACGCCGCCATCGAGGCGGCCCGGGCCGGGGAGCAGGGCCGCGGCTTCGCCGTGGTGGCGGACGAGGTGCGCACCCTGTCGACCCGCACCCACAAGGCGACCGAGCAGATCCAGGGCAGCATCCGCCAGATCCAGCAGACCCTCGAGCGCTGGCAGGGCATGATGCAGGACAATCTGGCCCAGACCCGGGAGTGCGTCGAGATGACCCGCCAGGGCTCGGGCAACCTGCACCAAGTGCTGGAGGAGATCGATCAGGTGACCGAGTTCTCCACCCAGATCGCCGCCGCCGCGGAACAGCAGCAGGTGGTGGTGGAGGAGATCAGCCGCAACATCCACCAGATCTCCGAATACTCCCGCGCCAACAGCCAGAAGATCCGGGCGGTGGACGACTCCAGCCAGGAGCTGCTCAAGCGCGCCAGCGAGCTCAGGGGGCTGAGCCAGACCTTCGGCTGACGGATTGCAAGCCATATGACGGAAGCGCCACAATGGCGCTTCTGTTGTTTCTGACGAGTCAACTTCATGAGAACGGAATCGACACCTCTGGACAAGGTTGCCCGCATCGAGGCCATCCTGGCCCTGATCCCGACCGGTCGCGTGGTGAGCTATGGCCAGGTCGCCGATCTCGCCGGCCTGCCCGGGCGGGCTCGCCTGGTGGGAAAAGTATTGCGGGAGACCGACAAGACACTGCCCTGGCACCGGGTGCTGGGGGCGGCGGGCACCATATCGCTGCCAAAGGGATCGGCGGGGTTCGACAGGCAGGCGGGGCTATTGCAGGAGGAGGGGGTGCCGGTGATCGGCGGGCGGGTCAGGATGCGGGAGTGGCAGTGGCAGCCCGATCTCGCCGAGCTGCTGTTTCTGCTCCCCTTCTAGGGACTCCCTGCCGGGAGTCCCTCAGGGTTGCTAGTCGCCCACCAGAGGCCCCAGGATGTCATCGCTGCGCACCTGCACCGGGATGGTTTCGTCCTCCCGTTGCAACAAGACCAGCAGACTCTGCCTGTCCACCTCCAGCACATAGGCCGTCCCTTCCCGCGTCAGGCAGGTCATGCCCGGCCGGATATCCTGTATCTCCATGACAACCTCCGTGTCTTGCACTGCCATCCATGCAGCCCTTCCAGTATACCGCCATCTCCCAATGAAGAGGCCCCTCGCAAGGGGCCTCTTTCGTCATTGTGTGACCGGAAACGGGTCAGGATTTCTTCGCCTTGGGCAGGCTCTCCTGCCATTTTCCGTTGTCGTAATGGGCCGTCCAGCCGGTCGCCTTGCCGTTCACCTCGGTCATCACGTACTGCTCCTTGCTCTTGCGGCTGAAGCGCACCACGGAGGCGTTTCCGTCAGGATCTGACGCCGGGGCGTCCGCCAGGTACTGGTGCTTGGGGGAGAGGCGGTCGCGGAAGCGCTTGAGCTCCTCAACCAGAGGCGCACGAGTCTCACGTGACTTGGGGAAGTTGCTGGCGGCGAGGAACAGACCCGCCGCGCCGTCCCGCAGCACGAAGTGGGCGTCGGACTGGGTGCACTTGAGCTCCGGCAGCGGCACCGGATCCTCCTTCGGCGGCGCGATGTCGCCGTTTTTCAGGATCTTGCGGGTGTTCTTGCAGCTCTCGTTGGTGCAGCCCATGTACTTGCCGAAGCGCCCGTTCTTGAGCTGCATCTCGGATCCGCAGCGATCGCACTCTATGCTCGGCCCTTCGTAGCCCTTGAGCTTGAACTGGCCCTGCTCCACCTCGTAGCCGTCGCAGTCCGGGTTGCGGCCGCAGACGTGGAGCTTGCGGCTGTCGTCGATGATGTAGGCGTCCATGGCGGTGCCGCAGATGCCGCAGCGGTGCTTGGCGCGCAGGGCGTCGGTTTCCGCCTCGTCCCCGTCGGTGGCGGAGACGAACTCGTCCGCGCTGACCAGGTTGATGGTCTTCTTGCAACGCTCCTTGGGCGGCAGGGCATAGCCGGAGCAGCCGAGGAAGACGCCGGTGGTGGCGGTACGGATGCCCATCTTGCGGCCGCAGTCCGGGCAGTCGATGTCGGTCAGCACCATCTGGTTGGCGCGCATGCCGCCTTCCTCATGGGGCTTGTCGGCCTGCTCCAGCTCCTGGGTGAACTCGGCGTAGAAGGCGTCCAGCACCTTCTTCCACTCCAGGCTCCCTTCGGCGATGCCGTCGAGCTTGTCCTCCATCTTGGCGGTGAACTCGTAGTTCATCAGCTCGACGAAGTTCTCCACCAGGCGGTCGGTGACGATCTCCCCCATCTTCTCGGCGAAGAAGCGGCGGCTCTCGACCCGCACATAGCCGCGGTCCACTATGGTGGAGATGATGGAGGCGTAGGTGGACGGACGGCCGATGCCGCGCTTCTCCAGCTCGCGCACCAGGGCCGCTTCGGTGAAGCGGGCGGGCGGCTTGGTGAAGTGCTGGCGCGGATCCAGCTTGACCAGTTTCAGCACCTCGCCGACGGTCACCGCCGGCAGCTGGCTGTCTTCGCCCTTGCGGCCCATGGGCGGCAGCGCCTTGGTCCAGCCGGCGAAGCGCAGGGTGCGACCGCGGGCCTTGAGCTCGAACTCGCCCGCCTTGACGGTCAGGGTGGAGGAGTCGTACTGGGCCGGAGTCATCTGGCAGGCGACAAACTGGCGCCAGATGAGGTCATAGAGCCGCATGGCGTCCGGCTCCATCCCTTCCAGCATCTCGGCGGTCACCTGGACGCTGGAGGGGCGGATCGCCTCGTGGGCCTCCTGGGCGTTGGCCTTGGCACCGTACAGGTTCGGCTCGGACGGCAGATAAGCCGCGCCATACTGCTCGCCGATGTATTCCCGCACCGCGTCCACCGCCTCTTTGCTGAGGTTGGTGGAGTCGGTACGCATATAGGTGATGTAACCCGCTTCATAGAGGCGCTGGGCCATCATCATGGTCTTCTTGACCCCGAAGCTCAGGCGGGTGGAGGCGGCCTGTTGCAGGGTGGAGGTGATGAAGGGAGCGGACGGCTTGGAGCCGGTCGGCTTGTCTTCCCGGCTCACCACCTTGTAGTCGACCCCTTCCAGGGCCGCCACGGCGGCGAAGGTCTCGGCCTGGGTCACCGGCTTGAAGTCGGCCCCGTTGCGGCTGACCACCTCCATGCGCAGCTCGCTCTTGTCGCCGGTCAGCAGATCGGCGTTCAGATCCCAGAACTCCACCGGCACGAAGGCCTTGATCTCGCGCTCCTTGTCGACGATGAGGCGCACCGCGACGGACTGCACCCGACCGGCGGAGAGACCCCGGGCCAGCTTCTTCCAGAGCAGCGGCGAGACCATGTAACCCACCACCCGGTCGAGGAAACGACGGGCCTGCTGGGCGTTGACGCGGTGGATGTTCAGCTCGGACGGCTGGGCAAACGCCTCCTGGATGGCGCTCTTGGTGATCTCGTTGAACACCACGCGCTTGTAGCGGCTGTCGTCGCCACCGATGATCTCGCGCAGGTGCCAAGCGATCGCCTCCCCCTCTCTATCCAAGTCGGTTGCGAGATAGATGGTGTCGGCCTTGGCGGCCAGACTTTGCAACTCGCTGACCACCTTCTCCTTGCCGGGCAAAATCTGGTAGTTGGCCTGCCAGCCTGCGGTCGGGTTGATCCCCATCCGTGCGAACAGGGCGTTGCGATCCTTGGCCGCCTTCTCGGATTCGCTGAGCTTGATGCCGCGAATGACAGGTTTTTTGGGCGCCGTGCTGCCATTAGCGCTGGCGCTGCCGCTGGTCGGCAGATCGCGCACATGGCCTACGCTGGATTTCACCACGTAGTCCTTGCCCAAATATTTGTTGATGGTCTTGGCCTTGGCCGGAGACTCCACTATGACCAGTGATTTGCCCATGCTGTAACTATTATCCTCATTGCACCCGACGGGGTTGGCGTGCGGTTTTGTGGGGCTGTATAAGAGATTTGACGGGAAAAAGCAATCTTGCGGGTCAATTTGCCCGACAGCCCGAACCGCCTCGTTTCTTTATTTATTAATGCGAAGCCGGGTCGCGGTAAGCAACCGCTTTTTTGTTTTTATGCTATATCCCCCCCTTTTTTAGATTGGAAATGACATATCCAGCCACCCTTGTGACATAAAAACCCACTCTGGTTATCAGCTTGTTACAAAGGATGAAATCTCTTTATAATGGCCACACGCCGCAGCTTTGTGCGCGGAAGGAACCGCTCCCCATATAAAAATCGAAAGGATGTCATCATGAAGCACTTCGAGGTCAACTTCGACGGCCTGGTCGGCCCCACCCACAACTACGCCGGCCTCTCCTATGGCAACGTCGCCTCCCAGAACAACGCCAAGGAGGCGTCCAATCCCAAGGAGGCGGCCAAGCAGGGGTTGCGCAAGATGAAGGCGCTGACCGAGCTCGGCATGGTGCAGGGGGTGCTGGCACCCCAGGAGCGGCCGGATCTGGCGACCCTGCGCCGCCTCGGCTTCACCGGCAACGATGCCAGCGTACTGGCTCAGGCCGCAAAACAGGCGCCCGCCGTGCTGGCCGCCTGTTACTCGGCCTCCAGCATGTGGACCGCCAACGCCGCCACCGTCTCCCCCAGTGCCGATACCCAGGATGGCCGCATCCATTTCACCCCCGCCAACCTGACCAACAAGTTCCACCGCTCCCTCGAGCCCGAGGTGACCGGCCGCATCCTGCGCGCCGTCTTCAACAACGATCGTCACTTCAGCCACCACCAGCATCTGCCGGAGAACGATCACTTCGGTGACGAGGGGGCCGCCAACCACACCCGGCTGTGCCGCGCCTATGGCGAGGCCGGGGTCGAGCTGTTCGTCTATGGCCGCAGCGCCTTCGACGTCTCCCGGCCCGCGCCCAAACGCTACCCGGCTCGCCAGACCCTGGAAGCCAGCCAGGCCATCGCCCGCCTGCACGGCCTCGGGGATGAGAGCGCCGTCTTTATCCAGCAAAATCCCGAGGTCATAGACCAAGGGGTGTTCCACAACGACGTGATCGCGGTGGGCAACCAGAACGTGCTCTTCTTCCACCAGCAGGCCTTCCTCCATACCGAGGCGGCCCTGGCCGAGGTGCGCACCAAGTTCGGCGAGGGGGATCTGCACTTCATCGAGGTCCCCACCAGCGAGGTGTCGGTGCAGGATGCGGTGAAGTCCTATCTGTTCAACACCCAGATCCTGACCCTGCCGTCCGGCGAGATGGCGATCATCGCCCCTACCGAATGCCGCGACAACCCGGCGGTGTCGGCCTATCTGGCCAGGCTGGTGACCCTGGGCACCCCGATCAAGGGGGTGCACTACATGGACGTGAAGCAGAGCATGAAGAACGGTGGCGGCCCCGCCTGCCTGCGGCTGCGGGTGGCCATGAACGACACCGAGCTCGCCGCGGTCAACCCGGCCTGCCTCATCAACGATGCCCAGTTTGCCCGCCTCGACAACTGGGTGGATCGCCACTACCGCGACAGCCTGACCCTGGACGATCTGCGCGACCCCTCCCTGGTGCTGGAGACCCGCACCGCCCTGGACGAGCTGACCCAGATCCTGAAACTCGGC
Source organism: Aeromonas sp. FDAARGOS 1409 (assembly GCF_019048705.1). Taxonomy (NCBI): domain Bacteria; kingdom Pseudomonadati; phylum Pseudomonadota; class Gammaproteobacteria; order Aeromonadales; family Aeromonadaceae; genus Aeromonas; species Aeromonas sp. FDAARGOS 1409. The sequence continues at coordinate 2,608,839 of NZ_CP077395.1, read as the reverse complement.
TCCGTCTATCCGTTCCAGCGCTGAGCACAGGCTCGCAGCGAAGCCGCGACATCCGCATCAACAGAGAGCCGGGCAATGCCCGGCTCTCTTTTTTCACGCACTGTTAAGGCGCCTCAGCGCCAGGGGCTCTGCTGCCACAGGCGGCCGAGCGCCCCCTCCAGCCCCAGGGCGGCCTGGCGGCCCAGCTTCTGGGTCAGGCTCTTGGGCTTGCTGTAGCGAATGCCGACCACCTTGTGATGGCTGGCCTGGGCCAGCAGGTAGTCGTCGCTGGTGCAGAGCGCATCCACCAAGCCGAGCTGCTTGGCCTGGCTCGCCAGCCAGTGCTCGCCCGTGGTGACGGCGTCGATGTCGAGCGCCGGCCTGTGCTCGGCCACGAACGCCTTGAAACGCTCGTGGATGGCGCCCAGCTCCTCGCGAAACTTCTCCCGGCCCTGATCATCGTTCTCGCCGAACATGGTGATGGTGCGCTTGTACTGGCCAGCGGTGTGCATCTCGAACTCGATATCGTGCTTTTTCAGGAGCTTATTGAAGTTCGGCAGCTGGGCGATCACCCCGATGGAGCCGACGATGGCGAACGGGGCCGCCAGGATCTTGTCCGCGACGCAGGCCATCATGTAGCCGCCGCTCGCCGCCACCTTGTCGATGGCCACGGTGAGGGTGATGTCCTTGTCCCGCAGCCGCTGCAGCTGGGAGGCGGCCAAGCCATAGCCGTGCACCACGCCCCCGCCGGACTCGAGACGCAGCAGCACCTCGTCGCCTGGCCGGGCGACGCCGATCACCGCGCTCACCTCTTCCCGCAGGGAGGCCACCTCTCTGGCGTCCATGCTGCCGTGGAAGTCGATGACGAACAGCCGACTGCGCTCATCCTCGCTCCTGGCGCGGGCCTTGTGCTCGGCCTTGCGCGCCTTCTCCATCAGCTTGCGCTCGGCCTTGCCAGCCAGAGCCGATTGCAGCTGGTGACGCCCCTGCTCCAGCTCGCCGGAGAGATCGGTCACCATCAGCTCCCCCTTGCGCGCCTTCGGCTGGCGGCTGCTCGCCACCATCAGGATGACGGCGCCGATGGCCAGCAGGAAGGTGAGGGTCTTGGCCAGAAACAGGCCGTATTCGGTCAAAAATGCCACTTGATGCTCCGCTCTATGTCCGGTTTTTTCACATAGTAAGGAGTTTGGCTCCGGGGTGCAAAAACTCTGCCATGGCCCTGGCACCAGGGGAGGCGATCCGCGCTAGCGCCCTGTTTTCTTCACATTTTTGCCGTCTCATACTGGTCAACCGCCGGGCCGGATCAGTACACTTGCCTCCTCTATATTTCCGTCGCGCCAGCCGCCACGCATTGTTAACAGGAGTCCACATGCTCGATTATCAGGCCCCCCAGGATCTGCTCAAGGACAAGGTCATTCTGGTGACGGGCGCCGGTGACGGCATCGGCCGCGAAGCGGCGCTCACCTACGCGGCCCACGGCGCCACAGTGATCCTGCTCGGGCGCACCAGCGCCAAGCTGGAGGCGGTCTACGACCAGATCGAGGCCGCCGGCCACCCCCTGCCCGCCATAGTGCCGGTGGATCTGAAAGGGGCGACCAAGAGCCACTACCTTGGCATGGCCGAGACCTTCGCCCAGCAGTTCGGCCGCCTCGACGGCGTGCTGTTCAACGCCGGGCTGCTCGGTACTCTGTCGCCGTTCGAGCACATCCAGGAGCAGGAGTGGGACGAGGTGATGCAGGTCAACGTCAAGTCGGAATTCCTGCTGACCCAGGCGCTGCTGCCCCTCATTCGCCAGACCGCGAAGGAGCACGGCGAGGCCTCTATCGTCTACACCTCCTCCAGCGTGGGCCGCAGGGGGCGCGCCTACTGGGGCACCTACGCCATCTCCAAGTTTGCCATCGAGGGAATGATGGAGGTGCTGGCGGACGAGCTGGAGAACACCACTGTGCGGGTCAACACCCTGAACCCGGGCGGCACCCGCACCAGGATGCGGGCCAGCGCCTTCCCGGCGGAAGATCCCCAGACCCTGAAGACACCGGCCGACCTGATGCCGCTCTATCTCTATCTGATGGGACGGGACAGCCGGGGCCAGAGCGGCAAGACCTTCGTGGCCCAGCCCAAATAACCCAACAAACCGATCAGACAGGATTACATTGAAGAGGGGCGCTACCCGCGCCCTGTTGAATCCCATCGGTCCCCTGACAGGTTGCACTATGTTTCGTCCCAAGAGCACGTTTGAGCAATGGCGGATCTTTCAGGCCGTGGTGGACTGTGGCGGTTATGCCCAGGCCGCCGAGGCGCTGAACAAGAGCCAATCCTCCCTCAATCATGCGGTCGCCAAGCTGCAGCAGAGTCTGGGGCTGGCCCTGCTGGAGGTGCGGGGACGCAAGGCGGTGCTGACGCCGGCGGGGGAGATCTTCCTCAAGCGGGCCCGCCAGCTCAGCCAGCAGGTGGAGGAGCTGGAGAACCTGGCCAACAACCTGGAGCGCCAGTGGGAGCCGCAGATCAACCTCTATGTGTCGGTGTTGCAGCCGCGGGAGCGGCTCTACCGGGCGCTGGCCCACTTCCACCCCCGCAGCCGGGGTTGCCGCATCAACCTGCACGAGCGGATCCACTGCCACTTCAATGCGCTGCAACCCGGGGATCTGATGCTCTCCGAGCACCTGCCCCAGGATCGCACCGGCCTGCCCCTGGACGAGGTCTGTCTGCTGCCCCTGTGCGCGGCGACCCATCCCCTCGCCGGGCAGGAGGAGCCCGTCACCGCCGAGCAGCTCGCCAGCCACAACCAGATCAGCCTGCATCCCCCCATCCACCGCTCGGTGGACTGGAACGATGCGGACGACACCGGCTGGAAGGCAACCCACTATCACGAGGTGCTCAGCATGGTGCGCCTCGGTCTCGGTTACGCCTGGGTGCCCCGCCACCTGGTGCAGGAGGAGCTCGACGGCGGAGCCCTGGTGCGGCTCGATCTGGCCGGCGGCAGCGAGCGCTATCTCTACACCTACCTGCTCACCCCCTCCGTCGATGCCCTGGGCCCGGCGGCCGAGCTGCTGCTGCGCTGCCTGCGCAACGAATACCAGGGCGACAACGGCAAGTAAGCCCTCCCACACCCTCCTCAGGGCGGATCAGGCCCTAGACGTTGGGCACCCGCCAGCAGGCGGCCAGCGCAGCCAGCGCCAATGCGGTGGCCACCATAAAGACCCCGTGGAAACTCCAGATCTCCGCCACCGTCCCCGCGATGGCCCCCGCCATAATGGAGCCGGTGCGGATGCTGTTGGCGAACAGGGTGGTCGCCACCCCGGCGCGACCCGGCATCAGATCCTGGAAGTAGGACATGCCGATGCCGGCGACGATGCCGATGAAGATAGCATTGAGCAGTTGCAGCGCGATGAGCGCCGTCTGGCTCGACAGCGTCACCAGCCCCAGGTAGAAGCCCACCCCGGCCAGCACCGCCAGCAGCATCATGGGCCGCTTGCCGAAGCGCCGGGTGTAGTAGCCCGCCAGCAGCATGAAGGGGATCTCGAGGGCTGCCGCCGTGCCCATCAGGATCCCGGCCAGCTTCTCCTCCAGTCCCAGCTCGCGGGTGATGTAGAGCGGCATGTTGATGAGATACATGCTGTTGCAGGTCCACATCAGGGTGGAGGCGATGAACAGCGCCCGCACCGAGGGCATCCGCCAACTGCTGACCCGCTCCTGGCCTCCTCCCGATGCGGGCAGCGGCAGGGAGGGCAGCCAGCGCCAGACCACGAAGGCGCAGACCAGATAGGCGAAGGCCGAGGCGAGGTACATCACCTCGAAGCCGTAGCCGATGGCGAGCGCGAAGGCGGCCGGCGGCCCTATCACCCAGGCCAGGGAGAACTGGGCCCGCAGCACCGAGCTGAACATGTCGGCCCGTTTGTTGCGGCTGTCGGCGTATTCCCGCGCCAGGGCGAACAGCTGGGGGCTGGCGGTGGCGGTCAGGCTCGCCAGCACCACGCCGAGGCTCACCAGCAGCCAGTACTGGCGATTCCAGGCGAACAGCAGGGAGAGCACTATACCGGCGAAGCAGCAGCGCAGGATCAGCTGCTTGCGATCCCCCTTGCTGTCGGAGCGGTGACCGAGCCACTGGCTGATGAGGATGCCGATCACCGCGTTGACGGTGTAGAAGAGCCCCACCAGGAAGGGGCGCACCTGCACCTCTTCGGCCAGGAACAGGCTCAGGGTGGGCACCTGAAGCGCCACCGCTACCCCGGTCATGAAGGTCACGGCGAGAAACGAGAGAGAGACGGGATCCGGCCTCTTGCGGGCAGCACTCAGCAAACTCATGGAGACACCTAGATACGGACGCGAAAAGGGAGCCAGAAACGGGCGGGCACGGCTATGACGGCGGCTATTTTATGCCATTAAAAACAGCCACCTCAAGGGTTGCGAGGGCGCGTCCAAGTCCGTACATTGGAAGCCCATCCAGCGCCAGTACAAGGATTTAACATGTTTGATTTTGATCGGGAAATAGATCGCAGCGGCACCATGAGCCTGAAATGGGACAAGTACAAGGGCCAGGATGTGCTGCCCATGTGGGTGGCAGACACCGACTTCGTCTCTCCCCCCGCCATTCTCGAGGCGCTCACGAAGCGGGTCGCCCACGGCATCTTCGGCTATTCCCGCCCCTCTCCCCGGCTGATCGAACTCATCAAGACCCGCATGCAGCAGCGCTATGGCTGGACCATCCAGACCGAGTGGCTCGTCTTCCTGCCCGGCGTGGTGCCGGGGCTGAATCTCGCCTGCCGGGCCTGGAGCCAGCACGGTCGCGGCATCATCACCCCCAAGCCGGTCTACTATCCCTTCCTGCAGGCGCCGGGCTTCAACGACCGCCCCCTGCTCACCGTGCCCATGGTGGAAGAGGCCGGTCGCTGGGTGCTGGATCTGGAAGAACTGGAGCGCCAGGCGCCCAGCGCGGATCTGCTGCTGCTGTGCAACCCCCACAACCCGGGCGGTACCGTCTTCACTCGCGAGGAGCTGCTCGCCATCGACGCCATCGCCGAGCGCCACAACCTGGTGATCTGCTCAGACGAGATCCACTGCGACCTGTTGCTGGACAAGGACGCCCGCCACATCCCCTATGGCGCCCTGAGCCCGGCGGCGGCCGAGCGCAGCGCCGTCATGATGGCGCCGAGCAAGACCTTCAACATCGCGGGTCTGTGCTGCTCCTTCGCCGTGGTCCCCAACGCCCGCCTGCGCCTCAAGCTGCAGCAGGCGATGCGCGGCATCAGCGCCGACGTCAACCTGCTGGGTTTCGTGGCGGCCGAGGCGGCCTACGAGGGGGGAGAACAATGGCTCACCGAGCAGCTCGACTATCTGAGGGGCAACCTGGCGCTGATCGAGCAGGCGGTGGCCCGCTGGCCCGGCATCAAGCTGGCACGCCATCAGGCCACCTACCTCGCCTGGGTCGACGTGAGGGTCCTCGGCCTGGATGACCCCATCGCCTTCTTCGAGCAGGCCGGTGTGGGCCTCTCCCCCGGCGCCCAGTTTGGCGATGGCCAGTTCGTGCGCCTCAACTTCGGCTGCACCCGGGCGCGGCTGACCGAAGCCCTGTCGCGCATGGAGAAGGCCATCCTCCAGGCGCGCCGCTGATGGCAAGGGGTGGCGGCCGTTTCGCCGCCCCCGGACCTGAAATGGTGAAAGCCATTCAGCTTCCCATCCGATACAGATAAGATGAGATTCATGACGGGATGAGCCTGGCTCATCCTCTTTTCAGCCACGGTTCCGGTTCACTATGCGCCCATTCGCCCTGTTTTCCATGCTGCGCCTGTCGCGCTTCGCCCTGCCCTGGCTGGCGACCATGCTGGCCCAGCCCCTCCTGGCCGCCCCCGCCTACGTGACCATAGGCACGGGGGCGCTCAACGGTGTCTACTACCCCACGGGAGGCGCCATCTGCCGCCTGCTGAACGAGGAGAGCGCCCGCCACGGCGTGCACTGCACGGTGCAGAGCACCTCGGGCTCCCTCGCCAACCTGGCGGCGCTCGCCAAGGGAGACATCCAGCTGGCCCTGGTGCAGTCCGATGTGCTCCACCACGCGGTCCACGGCAGCGGTCCCTTCTCGGGCCAGCCCTCCTGGGATCAACTGCGCAGCCTGCTGCGACTCCACAAGGAGTCCCTGACCCTGCTCGCCAGCGCCACCAGCAACATCACCACCCTGGCGGACATCAAGGGAAAACGGGTCGACCTCGGCGCCCCCAACTCGGGGGACAGGATCACCAGCCGGGCACTGCTCGATGCCATGGGCTGGCAGGCCACCGACTTCACCCTGCCAGCGGTGGCATCCCCGGGCAACCGGCTGGAGGGGCTCTGCAACGACACCCTGGATGCCGCCTTCGTGGTCGCCGGTCACCCCAACCAGGGCATCGGCGATCTCACCGGTCGCTGCAAGGCCCGTCTCATCCCCATCGAGGGGGAGCAGATAGACAGGCTGCTCGAGCAGTATCCCTACTATGAGCGCAGCCGCATCGGCGCCAACCTCTATCCGGGGCAGACCAGCGGCGTCAATACCTTCGCCGTCACCGCCGAGCTGGTGGCGCAGGCCAGCCTGCCCGAGACCGAGGTACGCACCCTGCGCGACGTGCTGAGCGAGCGCCTCAAGCAGTTCACTCGCCTGCACCCGGCCCTCACCACCCTCACCTGGGAGGGGATGCAGGCGGGAGATCTGGCCCCGCTCCACCCAGGCATGCTGGATGCCGCGCCAACGCCGGTCCTGCCACCGGACAGCCTCACGGCGTCGGGGGCCGGGGCGACCTCGGGCGCCCAGCCCACCGGGCTCCCGGCTCCCACCAGCGCGGCCACACCGCTGGAAGGGGCAGACACCCAGCCGGAACAGCCTTCCGGAGCCACCCTGCCGGCCAGCTCGGCGGCAGCGCCCACGGGGACGGCCCCGGCACTGACCGATCTCCCCTCCCAGGGGAGCGCCGTGATGACGCCTGACGCGCTGCCCGCCCCCATCAGCCCCACCCCGTCGGCGGCGCAGGCGAGCGACCAGGCCGACCCCGCAGCCTCCCGACCAGACGGCGCCGCCGAGGGGAAGGAGACGCCCGCCCAGTGACGGGCACCGGATATACGAGAGGCCACCCCAGGGTGGCCTCTCTTCGTTTCAGCGGTGGCAGCGGTTCTGGCTCAGGCCTTGGCGGCCGGCAGCAGCGCCGGGCTCTGGATCTCCTCCTCCACCCAGTGCAGCAACTGCTTGATGGCCCGCGACAGCACCTGGTTCTGGCGCACCACATACCCCAGGCTGGTGCCGGGAAAGTCGGTGAGCCGGGTCACGGGGGCGGTCAGCTTGAGCCTGGGGTGAAGGGAGAAATCCGGCACTATGGCGACGCCAAAGCCCGCCTCGGCCCAGTCGAGCTGGGCATCCACGCTCCCCACCTCCATGATGCGGCAGCTCGGCAGACCGAGCAGGGGCAATGAGGGGTCGATCAGCGCCCGGGTCCGGGTGTCGTGTCCCAGCAGGATCAGGGTCGGCTCGTCCAGAGGATCGCTCTCCCCCGAGCTGGCCCGCGCCTGCCAGCGGGCCAGGCCGTGCCCCAGGGCACACCAGGTCACCTGCTGCAACTCGGTGTAGAAGAGCGGTTCGCTGCGCTTTTGCGCCATCACGAAGCCCAGATCCGCCTTGCCCGCCCGCACCAGATCCGCCGCCTGATCCGAGGTGGTGTTGAACAGGGTGAGGTCGATGCCGGGGAAGGCCTGCTTGAAGCGCTGGAACGGCTGGATCAGCAGCAGGCGCGAGATGATGTCGCTGGCAGCGATGGCGAGCGTCCCCTGGCTCAACTGGCTCAGGGCATTGAGATCGGACTGACAGAGCTGCAGCTCGTTGATGGCGCGCTCGGCGCTTTGCAGCAGCCGCTCCCCCGCCTGGGTCAGGCGAAACGGGCTGCGCTCCACCAGCTTGACCCGGGTCGCCTGCTCCAGGTTCTTGAGGTGCAGGCTGACATTGGGCTGGGTCATGTGCAGTTCGGTGGCCGTCTGGCCGAAGTGCTGCAACCGGGCCAGGGTGACGAAGGTGTGCAGCCAGTGAATGTCCAGCATGGGGGTCCTCTTCTCCCGGGGTCGGTGGCAGGGCCAGCGCCGCCGGGGCACGGGCACCACGGAAGGGAGCGCGTTGTCGATAATTGCACCGTAATTATATGACTCTCTTATCGGAATTATAAAGATAATTAATTTTTCTAATCCTCACGGGACTCCTAGGATGAACGCCTAACGTCTTAGGAGAAAGAGTCATGTCGTCTATCGTAGTCGTAGGTGCTAACTGGGGTGATGAGGGCAAGGGCCGCATCGTCGATTATCTGGCAGGCCAGGCTGGCGCCAGCATTCGTTTCCAGGGCGGCAACAACGCCGGCCACACCGTGGTCAACGATCTGGGCACCTTCAAGCTGCACCAGGTGCCGAGCGGCGTCTTCAACCCGGATTGCCTGGTGGTGCTGGGCCCCGGCATGGTGATCAGCCCCGAGAAGCTCACCGTCGAGCTGGAAGAGGTCAAGGCCTCCGGCGTCACTCCCAAGCTCGCCATCTCTGACCGTGCCACCCTCTGCCTGCCGCTGCATGCGCTGGAAGACACCCTGGAAGAGCAACGCCTGGGTGACGGCGCCTACGGCTCCACCCGTCAGGGCATTGCCCCGGCTTACGGTGATCGGGTCATGAAAAAGGCGATCCTGGTGGGCTGGCTGAAACAGCCGGACGTGCTGGTCGAGCGCATCCAGTTCATGCTGGACTGGAAGCTGCCGCAGATGAAGGCTCTCTATCCTGACTTCACATTCACCCAGACTGCCCAGGAGATGGCCGACTGGCTGCTGGAAGTGTCCGCTCCCTGGATTGACGCCGTCTGCAACGTCAGCATGCCCCTCAAGGCGCTGCAGGCCGAAGGCAAGACCCTGCTGTTCGAAGCCCAGCTGGGCGCCGGCCGTGATCTCATCTACGGCGAGTACCCCTGGGTCACTTCCTCCCACGTGTCCGGCGCCTACGCCGGCATCGGTGGCGGTCTGCCGGGCCTGCGCCCGGAGCGCGTCATCGCCGTGGCCAAGGCGTTCAGCTCCTCCGTCGGTACCGGCACCCTGCTGACCGCCATGGAGAACCAGGACGAGTTCCGCAAGATCACCAACGAGTTCGGCGCCACCACAGGTCGTCCCCGTGACGTGGGCTACTTCGATGCCGTCGCCACCAAGAACGGCGTCGAGCTGCAGGCCGCCACCGAAGTGGCCCTGACCAAGCTGGACTGCCTGACCGGTCTGCCGGATCTGAAGATCTGCGTGGCCTACGAAGGGGCTCACACCGAGAACCCGATCTGGCCGCAGACCGCCGCCCTCACCCCCGTCTACGAGAAGATGGAGAGCTGGAGCGAAGACATCAGCGGCTGCCGCACCTTCGACGAGCTGCCCAAGGCGGCCCAGGACTACGTGCTGCGCATCGAAGCCCTGCTGGGCGTGCCGGTGCCCATGGTCTCCGTCGGCCCGGGCCGTGACGAGATGATCCTGCGCTAAGCAGCGCTCCGCGCATAAAAACCGGCATCCCTGGATGCCGGTTTTTTTATGCCCTTTGAAAAAGCACCGAACGACTCACAAAAACCGCTTCAAAGGCATGATTTGAGCCATAGGGGCACTCTGTTTTGAACCGGCCCCCTTAGAGTGAACTCCTTATTCACACAAGGAGTGCACACCATGAGATCCCCCATCACCACCCTGCTGCCCCTGCTCTACCTGACCGCCCTGCCCGCCCTGCCCGCCGGCGCCATGACCCTGAAGAGTACCGACATCCGCGAGGGGGAACCCATGGACAAGGTCTTCAGCTTCAACGGCTTTGGCTGCAGCGGCGAGAACCGCTCCCCCCAGCTGAGCTGGCAGAACCTGCCCGCCGGCACCCAGAGCATCGCCATCACCGCCTATGATCCGGACGCTCCCACCGGCAGCGGCTGGTGGCACTGGCTGGTGGTGAACCTGCCGGCCAGCCAGCACGAGTTGCCGAGCAACGCCTCCGGCAAGCTCAAGCAGGGGCTGGAGCTTGGCACCGACTACGGCACCCAGGGTTATGGCGGCCCCTGCCCACCCGCGGGTCACGGCATGCATCGCTACCAGTTCACCGCCTGGGCCCTGCCCGGGGCGCTGGAGGTGAAGGCCAACACCCCGCCCGCCATGGTAGGCTACATGCTCAACAGCCAGGCCCTTGGCAAGGCCACCCTGACCGCCACCTTCACCACCCCCTAGGAGCCCGCCGGATGAGCACGCCCCTGCTGCAACTGAATCACTACTTCGGGATCCGCCAGCAGCCCCTGCGCCGGGTGCTCATCTATGCGCCGACCCTCATCTGGGTGCAGCAGGGCCGCAAGCAGCTGTGGTGGCGGGAGCAACGCCTGTCGTTTGACAAGGAGAGCTGGCTGCTGATCCCGGCGGGTCACCGGCTCACCTTCGTCAACCAGCCGGAGCAGGGCACGTTTCGCTCCCAGGCGCTCACCCTGCTGGCCCCGCCACCGGCCGAGTGGCTGACAGGGAGCGCCCTCGATCTCCTCAAGCCACCGGCCATCAGGGTGAATCCGGCCCTCGCCTTCTGCTTCGATCTCGTCACCACCATGGCGGACCGGCAGCTCTGCGAGGCGGCCCAGACCCGGCTGCTGCAAGGGTTTTATGGCGAGCTCAGGGAAGCGGGGGGCCTTGGACTGCTCTTTCCCGCCACTACCATGACCCTGGGGGAGCGGCTGGCCCGCTACCTCAGCGTGGAGCCGGGCTGCGATCACCGGCTGGAGACGGTGGCGACCCACTTCGCCATGAGCCGCGCCTCCCTGGTCCGCAAGCTGGCCGCCGAGGGGCGCAGCTTTCGCCAGGTGCTGACCCAGGTGCGCCTGGGTCATGCCCTCACCCTGCTGCAACAGGGGTTCAATCCGCTTCAGACCGCCCTCGCCTGCGGTTACGACTCCCCCGGCCGCTTTGCCGCGCGCTTCAAGGAGGAGTTCGGCCTGACCCCCTATCAATACCTGCGAACCTGCCACGGGAGTCCTGCCGCTCGCCAGGTGGAAGGACGCTGAGCGCCCCTCTCCTTTGCATGGCACCGAACGCCATGCCGACCCCAAAAACAAGAAGGCCTCCGCAAGGGAGGCCTTCTTCATGGCGGTGTGACGCGCAAGGAACTTACTTGACGGTCACCCTGGCAAACTTGCGCTTGCCGACCTGGTAGACGGCGGTGCCGGCACCGATGAGTGCCTTGCCATCTTCCAGCTTCTCGCCATCAACCTTCACCGCACCCTGCTTGATCATGCGCAGCGCCTCGGAGGTGGTGGCCACCAGATCGGCATCTTTCAGCAGGTTGGCGATGGCCAGCCCGTCCCCTTCCAGGGCCAGCTCGACCTCCGGCATCTCGTCCGGGATGGCGTTCTTGGAGAAACGCTGGGTGAAGTCTTCGTGGGCCGCCTCGGCCGCCGCGGCGTCGTGGTAGCGGGCGATGATCTCCTTGGCCAGCCAGATCTTCACGTCGCGGGGGTTCAGGGTACCGGCGGCGATGCCGGCCTTGAACTCTTCGATTTCAGCCAGCGGACGGAAGGAGAGCAGCTCGTAGTAGTTCCACATCAGATCGTCGGTGATGGACATGATCTTGCCGAACATCTCCCCCGGGGCGTCGTGTACGCCGATGTAGTTGGCGGCGGACTTGGACATCTTCTTGACGCCGTCCAGGCCCACCAAGAGCGGCATCATCAGCACGCACTGGGTCGCCATGCCGGCATCTTTTTGCAGCTCGCGGCCCATCAGCAGGTTGAACTTCTGGTCGGTACCGCCGAGCTCGACGTCCGCCTTCAGCGCGACTGAGTCATAGCCTTGCAGCAGCGGATAGAGGAATTCGTGAATGGCGATGGACTGGCCGTTGCTGTAGCGCTTCTTGAAGTCGTCGCGCTCCATCATGCGGGCCACGGTCTGCTTGGCCGCCAGCTTGATCATGCCGGTCGCGCCCAGCTCGCTCAGCCAGGTGGAGTTGTACTCGATGCGGGTCTTGGCCGGGTCCAGGATCTTGAACGCCTGCTCGGCATAGGTGAGGGCGTTGTGCTTGATGGCCTCTTCGGAGAGCGGCGGACGGGTGGCGTTCTTGCCGGAGGGATCCCCCACCATGGCGGTGAAGTCGCCGATCAGCAGGATCACTTCGTGGCCCAGATCCTGGAAGGTCTTCAGCTTGTTCAGGATCACGGTATGACCCAGGTGGATGTCCGGCGCGGTCGGGTCCATCCCCAGCTTGATGCGCAGCGGGCGCCCTTCCTTCAACTTGGCGACCAGTTCTTCTTCAACCAGAATTTCTTCCGCTCCGCGCTTGATCTCGGCTAGCGCCACCTCGAGCTGGGACATTTTTTGACTCTCCAATCACGATTCCACAGGGCCAGACATATTACTGGAATGGCGGGCCAATTGGAAAGGCGGTAAACTCCGACCTTCTTCTGGGTTCAACTTCGTCTGCTTCTCATGGTCCTTTGGCACGCCTTCAATTCTCTTCCTACCTGGCACCGCAAGATGGTGCTGATCCTGAGCATCATGATCATGATGCTGGCCGCCTGGCCAAGCGAACAGGCAGTCGCCACCCGGGTCGATGACAACGACAACGAGCTGGCCGTCGAGCAGCGGGTCGACGAAGAGGCGCTGCTGGCCCGGGCCGAGCCCGTCACTCCGCCCAAGCCGAGCTATGTCACCAAACAGGTGAAGGTGCGCCGCGGCGACAACATGCAGGTCATCTTCCAGCGCCTCGGCCTCAGCGCCAGCGATCTCTACCTCATCGCCCAGCTGGAGGCCACCAACCCATTGCGAACCCTGCAACCCGGCCAGGAGCTCACCTTCAAGCTCACCAGGAACGGGGATCTGCACAGCCTCTACTACCCCCACAGCCTGGAGCAGGCGCTCAAGGTGAGCCGCAAGGCCGAGGGCTTCGTGGCCAGGCCGGTGAAGCTCGAGCTCGACACCCGCGAGCAGGTGGCCAGGGGGGAGATCCGCTCCAGCTTCTGGGGCGCCGCCGTCGAGGCGGGCATGACCGAGGACCAGATCATGGATCTCGCCGCCATCTTCGGCTGGGACATCGACTTCGCCCAGGACCTGCAACCGGGCGACAGCTTCCGGGTGGTCTATCAGGACAAATATCAGGATGACGAGCGGGTCGCCTCCGGTGACATCCTGGCCGCCGAGTTCGTCAACCAGGGCGCCACCTATCGCGCCGTGCTGAACGAGGATGGCAACTACTACACCCCGGAAGGCAAGGCGATGCGCAAGAGCTTCCTGCGCGCGCCGGTCAACTTCAAATACATCAGCTCCAACTTCAACCCGCGCCGCCTGCACCCGGTCACCGGCAAGGTGCGCCCCCACAACGGCATCGACTATGTGGCGCCGGTGGGTACCCCCATCATGGCGGCGGGCTCAGGCAGCGTGGTGGCCGCCGGCTACAACCAGTTCAACGGCAACTACGTCTTCATCAAGCACGCCGGCAACTACGTCACCAAGTACCTGCATCTCTCCAAACGCACGGTCAACAAGGGACAGCGGGTCAAGCAGGGCCAGACCATAGGCCTGCTCGGCGGCACAGGCCGGGTCACGGGCCCGCACCTGCACTATGAATTCGTGGTCGGGGGCGTACACAAGAATCCGCGCACCCTCACCCTGCCCCAGGCCGAGACCCTCAGCGGTCGGGCGCTGGCCAACTTCAAGGCCCAGGCCATGCCCCAGCTGGCCAAGCTGGACAGCACCGAACTGCAGCTGGCCCAGAATAAACGGGACAGCAACGGCGGCTAAGGCCGGCCCGACTGCCGCAATTGGCCGTCATGGGGAGAGAACAAGGAGAAACCATGAGCGAGCGCTATATCGGATGGATGTCGGGAACCGTAACCAGGCATGGCATCGAGGCAGGCTTCCTTTCTCCTTGCATACGGGGATAAACCATGAGTGAGCGCTATTTCGGATGGATGTCGGGACCGCAATCGGGCATAGCATCGAGGCAGGCTCCTTTCTCCTTGCATACAGGGATAGACCATGAGTGAGCGCTATATCGGATTGATGTCGGGAACCAGCCTGGATGGCATAGACGCCGTGCTGGTGACGATGGATGGGGAAGCACTTCGGGTAGAGGCGGCGCTGTGCCACCCCTGGCCAGCGGAGACCGCCCGCGAGCTGCACGCCCTCTGCACCCCGGGCGACAACGAGATCGATCGCATGGGGGTCGCCGACAACCTGGTGGCGCGGGAATTCGCCGCCGCGACTCAGGCCCTGCTCGCCAAGGCCGGGCTGAAACCGGCCGACATTAGCGCCATCGGCTCTCACGGCCAGACAATACGCCACCGCCCGCAACTCGGCTTCACCCTGCAGATCGGCAATGCGGCCCTGCTGGCGGCGCTGACCGGCATCGACGTCATCAGCGATTTTCGCACCCTGGACATGGCCCTCGGCGGCCAGGGGGCTCCCCTGGTCCCCGCCTTCCATCAAGCCATTTTTGCCAAGCCGGGCGCCCTGCGGGTGGTGCTGAACCTCGGCGGCATCGCCAATATCTCTGTGCTGCCTGGCCACGCCGACGGGGGCTCCGGTTCAGGGGTTTATGGCTTCGACACCGGCCCCGCCAATACCCTGCTCGATGGCTGGTATCGCCGTCACCACCCCATGGGGGGCGACTACGACGCGGGTGGCCGCTGGGCGGCTGGTGGCCGGCTTGTTCCCGACCTGCTTGACCGCATGCTGGCCCACCCCTACTTTGCCGCCCCCCACCCCAAGAGCACGGGGCGGGAGATGTTCACCCTCGACTGGCTCGATGGCGAGCTGGCAGGGGGCACCTATGCCCCCGTGGATGTGCAGCGTACCCTGCAGGCGCTGACCTGCCACAGCATCGCCCGCCAACTGCCCGTGCTTGAGCCCGATGCGACGGGAGCGCTCTTTATCTGCGGCGGCGGCGCCCACAACGCCCCCCTGCTGGCGGAGCTCGCCGCCCTGCTGCCCCGGTGGCTCCTGGCCAGCACTGCCGAGCTGGGGATTGCCCCCGACTGGGTGGAAGGGGCCGCCTTTGCCTGGCTGGCGATGCGCTTTATCCAGCGCAAGCCGGGCAACCTGCCCGCGGTGACCGGCGCCAGCCGACCCGCGGTGCTGGGCGCCCTCTACCCCGCCTGAGCGGGCAACCCGCTCACGCCAAGATGGAGAGAGCGGCACATGCCGCCCTCTCTGTCATTGCCCAGCCTCACCCTTGTCCGGCTCTGCCGGCAGACCTTATCGACCCTGCGCATCCTCCTTCTTTTTCCGCTGCAATTTCATTGCATAAATCTGGATGCCATTTTCAGCCCGGATTGACTGATGGCGGCGGCTCGCTTTTGTCGACGACATTGTCACCATGCAGCCCGGGTGAATCATATTTCCAGCTGCGGTTTCAAGGACCGAAAGCGGGCACTGGCTAGCATATTTTTGATATTGCCGACAGCCCCGCCCATTGGCATAAAATGCATAGCCATTCATATCTGTATGCATGAACAGCAGAATATCGCCGATGTTTAACCCTTTATTCACACCATTGTTCAAGGGCGCCTCGGCACAAACCCGCATGCAACGGCCATTCCCCTGATAAAACGCGTTATCACCCCATACCAGCCGCCATATATCGTGAATTGAACCGCATTTTCGCTATTTTTCAGAGCATTGAGCCACCTCATAGAAATGCGATCCCGGTTTGCATCCCCCGAATGCCACTCATAGAATCCCCCTGTCTGAAATAACCAACCCAATCCATACCTCTGTTATCCGTTCGCCTGCGCAGGCGACTACGACTCAATATGCGAGGCAATGTCTGCCACCCGTCATTATTTGCCGGGCATGGCTGGCCATTGCCGAAATAAAGAGGAGTGCCCGCTCGTTCCTGAGCCGGGACGGCCATCGGAGGATGAGGGAGGGTGACCCGTACCTACACCAATAATGCTTGAAAAAGGAGTATCGCCATGAGTGGTACCATCATCAAATCCGCCAGAAATACCCCCAACGCACCGCAGGATCTGGGCCCCTATACCCAGAGCGTGGCCTTCTCCCACTACAACAATATTGCCGCCCAGCTCCCCGTCGATCCCAGGACGGGCAAGCTGATCGAGGGGGATATCCAGGCGCAGGCCAGACAGTGCCTCACCAATATCCAGGCCATAGTCCAGAGCATCGGCCACGGCATGGAGGACATGGTGAAAGTCACCCTCTTCCTCAAAGACATGGGAGATCTGGAGGTGGTCGATACCGTCTATCGCGAGTTCTTCCCCCACTCTCTGCCGACCCGCACCGTGCTCGCCGTGGCGGCCCTGCCACTCGGCGCCGCCGTTCAGATGGATGCCCTGCTCTCCAACGGGGAAGGCACCTTCCCGCAGGCCCCCTGCCCCCTGATCAAGCTCGCCCGAAACAGCGATCGCGCCCCGCAGGACCCGCTCTCGAGCCAGAGCGTCGCCTTCTCCCACTACAACAATATCGGTGCCCAGTTGCCGCTCGATCCGGCCTCCGGCGCCCTGATTGACGGCGGCATCCGCGAACAGGCCGCCCAGTGCCTGCGCAATATCAAGGCGGTGCTGGAGAGCATCGACGTCCCCTTCGACGACATCGTCAAGGTGACCGTCTATCTGACCAACCTGGCGGATCTGGAGGCCGTCAACGAGGTCTACACCACCTTCTTCCCGGATTCGGCCATCGCCCGCGCCGCCGCCTACCTGCCGGCCCGCTCGGTGATCAGTGCAGCGGCCCTGCCGCTCGGAGCCCGGGTGCAGATGGATGCGGTCATCTCCCACGGTGACGGCACCCCGCCCCAGCTGGTGGAAGACAGACACAACCTGGTGATCCGTGCCCGCAATACCGACAAGGCGCCGAGAAGCCCGCTGCACACCCAGACCGTCGCCTTCTCCCACTACAACCATATCGCGGGCCAGCTGCCGCTCGACATGGCCACCAGCAAGGTGCTGACCGGCTGCATCCGTGAGCAGACCGCCCAGTGCCTCGGCCATATCAAGACCATAGTGGAGAGCATCGGCCATGTGATGGACGATATCGTCAAGGTCAATATCCAGCTCGCCAACATCGCGGATCTGGCGGACGTGGATGCCATCTACACCCAATACTTCCCGGGCTACCACCCCGCCCGCACCGTCATCGGCGTAAGCGAGCTGCCCGCCGGCGCCCTGGTGCAGATGGATGCGGTGATGTCCAACGCGGAAAGCACCCCGCCGCAGGCGTAAGGGTTGTGGTAAATAAAAAGAGACCGGCTAATGGCCGGTCTCTTTTTTGGTAACAGGAAGGGATATTATTTTTATGGCATCGACACAGATGTGCGAATGTTAGATGACGCTTCGCTAATCGAACCTGCGGGCTAATAACACGCTATCGAATATGGTGCTTGAGTTCAGCTTCCCACTGTTTGAACAATGTAAAGTCACTCTCGGCTCGACTCTTGGCAGCCGTGAACCATTGCACCCCTACCTCATCAGAATGCCTGAACTCCAACCGAAACTCATACTTGGTACTTATTACCAGTGCCAGACATGCACCAATCAAAAATGCGATAGCAGGAAGAATCCATGTAATAACCTGACCTTGTTCATTCGTTGGCACGAATATGAACAGTAAACTGGAAGCAATGGCCCCCAATATCATCATATTGAGTATTTTGTCTTTCCAGGAAAGGACCCGAACCTGTACGTTCGATATTCTTCCCAGATCGTAGCTGTCCTTATTGACTTGTAGTTTCTGTGCTGACTGATTGATGACAATGGAACAAGACATGGGAAACTCCATTTCAGATATACGTCACATGACATTTTTATAATCAAGAACTCTTCATGAAAAACTGACCGCCATCCCGACAACCCTGCTGCATGACACCAAGCAGCCAGCAACCATCAAATAGCCCGAACGTTGCCAACCAGGCTTGTTCAATGGACGCTACCGAATATTGGTTTATGCCCTGTAATGACGGGGGTAAGCCGCCCAGAATGGTATCGTATGACGCCAAACTTGAAAGCAAATTCAAAAGAAAAAGCGAGATTGATCAAGTAATTGGTCTCAATACCTCCCGTATCGGCTCACACGCCATTTCGTCATACCCAAGCAGCCATAAAAAACGCCCTCCATCTTGCGATGGAGGGCGTTTTATCGTTCCGGCTATTAGGCCAGAGTGGCCCAACGTTCAGGAATTACAGGGGCTGTTACAGGGACTCTGCGGTCGCCACCACGTTTTCCACGGTAAAGCCGAATTCCTTGAACAGCAGCTCGGCCGGGGCGGACTCACCGAAGGTGCGCATGCCGATGATCTTGCCGCCAAAGCCCACGTACTTGTACCAGTAGTCGGCGATGCCCGCTTCGATGGCCACGCGCTTGGTGACGGCGGCCGGCAGGACGGACTCCTTGTACTCGGCGGACTGGGCGTCGAACACGTCGGTAGAGGGGATGGAGACCACACGCACGGCACGGCCCTTGGCAGTCAGCTGCTCATAGGCAGCAACGGCCAGCTCCACTTCGGAACCGGTGGCGATCAGGATCAGCTCCGGAGTACCGGCGCAATCCTTCAGCACGTAACCACCCTTGGCGGCATCGGCCAGTTGCCGGGCGGTGCGGTCCATCTGGGCCAGGTTCTGACGGGAGAAGATCAGGGAGGTCGGGCCGTCGGTACGCTCGATGGCGTGTTTCCAGGCGATGGCGGACTCTACCTGGTCACAGGGACGCCAGGTGCTCATGTTCGGGGTCAGACGCAGGGAGGCGATCTGCTCGACCGGCTGGTGGGTCGGGCCATCTTCACCCAGACCGATGGAGTCGTGGGTGTAGACGAAGATGGCGCGCTGCTTCATCAGGGCGGCCATGCGCAGGGCGTTGCGGGCGTACTCCATGAACATCAGGAAGGTGGCGCCGTAGGGGATGAAACCACCGTGCAGGGCGATGCCGTTCATGATGGCGGACATGCCGAACTCGCGCACGCCGTAGTGGATGTAGTTGCCTGCGGCGCTCTCGGGGGTCAGGGACTTGGAGCCGGACCACATGGTCAGGTTGGACGGAGCGAGATCCGCGGAGCCGCCCATGAATTCCGGCAGCAGCTTGCCGAAGGCTTCCAGGGAGTTCTGGGAGGCCTTGCGGGTCGCGATCTTGGCCGGGTTGGCCTGCAGGGTTTCGATGATCTTGGCGGATTCGGTAGCCCAGTTGGCCGGCAGCTCGCCAGCGGTGCGGCGCTTGAACTCGGCAGCCAGGGCCGGGTGAGCGGCTTCATAGGCGGCGAACTTGGCAGCCCAGTCGGATTCGAGCTTGGCGCCCTTCTCCTGACCGTTCCACTCGGCGGCGATCTCGGACGGGATCACGAACGGCGCGTGGTCCCACTTCAGGAAGGCACGGGCGGCGGCGATCTCGTCGTTGCCCAGCGGTGCGCCGTGGCAGTCGTGGGAACCGGACTTGTTCGGGGAACCGTAGCCGATGATGGTGCGGCAGCAGATCAGGGTCGGCTTGCCGGTCTCGGCCTTGGCGGCTTCGATGGCGGCGTTGATGGCCTCCGGGTTGTGACCGTCAACGGCCGGGATGACGTGCCAGCCGTAGGCTTCGAAGCGCTTGGGGGTGTCGTCGGTGAACCAGCCTTCCACGTGACCGTCGATGGAGATACCGTTGTCATCCCAGAACGCGATCAGCTTGCCCAGACCCAGGGTGCCGGCCAGGGAGCAGGCCTCGTGGGAGATGCCTTCCATCAGGCAGCCGTCGCCCATGAAGGCGTAGGTGTAGTGGTCGACGATGTCGTGACCCGGCTGGTTGAACTGCTCGGCCATGGCCTTCTCGGCGATCGCCATGCCGACTGCGTTGGTGATGCCCTGACCCAGCGGACCCGTGGTGGTCTCGACGCCCGGCGCATAACCGTACTCCGGGTGACCCGGGGTGCGAGAGTGCAGTTGGCGGAAGTTTTTCAGATCGTCGATGGAGAGGTCATAACCGGAGAGGTGCAGCAGGGAGTACAGCAGCATGGAGCCGTGGCCGTTGGAGAGAATGAAACGGTCGCGGTCGGCCCACTTGGGGTTGTTCGGGTTGTGTTTCAGGTGGCTGCGCCACAGCACTTCAGCGATATCCGCCATTCCCATGGGGGCGCCCGGGTGACCGGAGTTGGCTTTTTGAACGGCATCCATACTCAATGCGCGAATGGCATTGGCAAGCTCTTTACGAGAAGGCATCTGTATCTCCTGCGATTGCTTCATTTGATGGCCAAGATTAAGGCGCGTTATTGTCCCAGCAGGGGGCGCGGCGTGCAAATATTATCTGGGCGAATAAAGTGGCTTTGGGAGCACAATCGCTTTTCTGCTGCGGGAAAACGATTCAATCCGCCCCCTCGTTTACCCCCATGGGGGTGGATCCACCCCGAGCCTTGGCCCGGTCGACTCCAACCCCAAATAGTGCTGGCAATCACCCGGTGACCTAATTAAAATAGACGTCCAGATGTAGATACCTCTACAGTCATCCTGTCATTATCCGGTTATGGCCAAGGCGATAACCCTTACGAATTGAGAACCAAACATGGCAAAGCTGTTTACTTCCGAGTCGGTCTCCGAAGGCCATCCCGATAAAATCGCCGACCAGATCTCCGATGCGGTGCTGGACGCCATCCTGGAACAGGACACCAAGGCGCGCGTCGCCTGTGAAACCCTGGTCAAGACCGGCATGGTGATGGTCGCCGGCGAAGTGACCACCTCTGCCTGGGTCGACATCGAGCAGATCGTGCGCGACACCGTGCGCGAGATCGGTTACACCCACTCCGACATGGGCTTCGACGCCGACTCCTGCGCCGTGCTGAACGCCATCGGCAAGCAGTCCCCGGACATCAACCAGGGCGTCGACCGTACCGACCCGTACGAGCAGGGTGCCGGTGACCAGGGCCTGATGTTCGGTTACGCCACCAACGAAACCGACGTGCTGATGCCCGCGCCCATCACCTACTCTCACCTGCTGGTGAAGCGTCAGGCAGAAGTGCGCAAGAACGGCACCCTGCCGTGGCTGCGCCCGGATGCCAAGAGCCAGCTGACCTTCGCCTACGACGACGCAGGCAAGATCCTGGGTGTCGATGCCGTGGTCCTCTCCACCCAGCATTGCGACTCCATCAGCCACAAGGACCTGGTGGAAGCGGTGCGCGAGGAGATCATCAAGCCGGTGCTGCCGGCCGAGTGGATCACCAAGGACACCAAGTACTTCATCAACCCGACCGGCCGTTTCGTCATCGGCGGCCCCATGGGTGACTGCGGCCTGACCGGTCGCAAGATCATCGTCGACACCTACGGCGGCATGGCCCGTCACGGTGGTGGCGCCTTCTCCGGCAAGGACCCGTCCAAGGTGGACCGTTCCGCCGCCTACGCCGCCCGCTACGTGGCCAAGAACATAGTCGCGGCCGGTCTGGCTGCCCGCTGTGAAGTGCAGGTCTCCTACGCCATCGGCGTGGCCGAGCCGACCTCCATCAGCGTCGAGACCTTCGGTACCGGCAAGGTGGCCGAGGAGCTGCTGGTCAAGCTGGTGCGCGAGTTCTTCGAACTGCGCCCGTACGGCCTCATCGAGATGCTGGATCTGAAGCGTCCGATCTACCAGGCAACCGCCGCCTACGGCCACTTCGGCCGCGACGAGTTCCCCTGGGAGAAGACCGACAAGGCAGAGCTGCTGCGTTCCGCCGCCGGTCTGTAAGACACGCTGTCGTGATGAAAGGGGAGCCTGGCTCCCCTTTTGCTTTTGTGTCCTGTCCCGAGGATCCCATGCCTGCCACCGCTACCCGGCTCGACCCCGCCCTCATCGAGACGCTGCTCACGCGCGTCGAGGCCTGCTTTGTGCAGGCCGAAACGCGCCTTGGCCGCCCCTTCCCCCGCCCGCAGGTCCACTGCAACATGCGGGGCCGGGCGGCAGGATCGGCTCGGCTGCAGACCTGGGAGCTGCGTTTCAATCCGACGCTCTATCAGGCCAATCAGCAGGCGTTTCTCAGGGAAGTGGTGCCCCACGAGGTGGCCCACCTACTGGTCCATGCGCTCTGGGGAGAGGGGCGCGGCAAGAGCCGGGTACTGCCCCACGGCCGCCAGTGGCAGTCGGTGATGCGGGAGCTGTTCGGTCTCGAGCCCAGTACCACCCACAGCTTCGATCTCGGCGTGCTGGCCCAGCGCACCTTCGTTTACGCCTGCGCCTGTCAGCAGCATCCCCTCTCGGTGCGCCGCCACAACAAGGTGATGCGCGGCGAGGCCCGCTATCACTGCCGTCGCTGTCGCCAGCCCCTGGTGTGGCAGCGCGACACCACGGCGGATTGAGTCACCCTGTGTCGCGCCCCTGTGATAGTGTGCGCATCCTCTTCACTCAACTGTTTCATTGCCAAGGATATTCATGTTTCGCCCTCTGCTCTCCCTCTGCCTGGCCCTGCTGGTCAGCGCCCCGGCCCATGCCGACAACATCCAGACCTTTCGCGCCGCCAAACAGGGTCTGAACAAGCTCTACCAGAGCCACCCCACCACCTTCTATTGCGGCTGCAACATCAAGTTCAGCGGCAAGAAGATGGCCCCCGACTGGGAGAGTTGCGGCTACCTGCCGCGCAAGCAGGCCGAGCGGGCCTCGCGCATCGAGTGGGAGCACGTGGTACCCGCCTGGGAGTTCGGCCACCAGCTGCAGTGCTGGCAGGAGGGGGGCCGCAAGAACTGCGGCAAGAGCGACGAGTTCAACAGGATGGAGGGGGACATGCACAACCTCTTCCCCGCCATCGGCGAGGTGAACGGCGATCGGGCGAACTTCCGCTTCTCCGACTGGAACGGCAAGCCGAACCAGTACGGCAAGTGCCAGATGCTGGTGGACTTCAAGGAGCGCCGGGTGCAGCCGCCCAAGGGGCCGGTGCGTGGCCAGATCGCCCGTGCCTATCTCTACATGAGCGAGCAGTACGGGCTGCGCCTCGCCGCCCAACAGCGTAAACTGTTCGAGGCCTGGGATCGCCTCTATCCGGCGGATCGCTGGGAGTGCGAGCGCAACCGCCGCATCGGCAAACTGCAGGGCAATACCAACCCCTTCATTGAAAAGCAGTGCCAATAGCCCCATCTATGGGCACAAGGGATTTAACATCCCTTCCCTTGAGCGAGAGACAGAATTGAGCCATGCGCATCCCACGTATCTATGAACCGGCCCCCCTGCAGGCGGGCCAGACACTGGCCCTGTCGGAAGACGGCGCCAACCACATCGGCCGGGTGCTGCGCATGCAGCCGGGCCAGCAGCTCGAACTGTTCAACGGCGACGGCCACCAGTACCCCGCCACCATCACGAATGTGGGCAAAAAGTCGGTGGAGGTGCGCATCGACCGTTGCGACACCCAGTCGGTGGAATCGCCCCTTGCCATTCACCTGGGCCAGGTGATCAGCCGCGGCGACAAGATGGACTTCACCATCCAGAAGTCCGTGGAGCTCGGCGTCACCTGCATCACCCCGCTCTTCTCCGAGCGCTGCGGCGTCAAGCTGCCGGCGGATCGGTTGGAGAAGAAGCGCGAGCAGTGGCAGAAGGTGGTGATCAGCGCCTGCGAGCAGTGCGGCCGCAATACCGTGCCCGAGGTGCGCATGCCCATGGAGCTGGACGCCTGGCTCGCGGAAGAAACGAAAGAGCTCAAGCTCAACCTGCACCCGCGGGCGCCCTACAGCATCAACACCCTGCCGGTACCGGAGCACGGGGTGCGCCTGCTGATCGGCCCGGAAGGGGGCTTGTCCAGCGACGAGATCGCCCGTACCGTGCAGGAAGACTTCAAGGAGATGCTGCTGGGGCCTAGGGTGCTGCGCACCGAGACCGCCGCCCTGACCGCCATCACGGCGCTGCAGTGTCGCTTCGGCGATCTGGCCTGACAGCCGACCCCACCCCGGCCCTCCCCTTCGCAGGGGAGGGAGCAACAGGCCCCTCCCCCTTGTGAAGGGGGAGACAGGGAGGGGGTCATCACACCCAATCGAGCCACCAGAAGGAAATTCGGATGACCATCAAACTCGGCATCGTGATGGACCCCATCTCGTCCATCAACATCAAGAAGGACTCCAGCTTCGCCATGCTCGAAGAGGCGCAGAAGCGCGGCTATGAGCTGTTCTATCTGGAGATGAAGGATCTCTACATGGAGGCTGGACGGGCGTTTGGCACCATGCGTCCGCTCACCGTCAGGCATGATTACGCCCACTGGTTCACCCTGGGCGAGGTGGTGGATCAGCCCCTCTCCACCCTGGACGTGATCCTGATGCGCAAGGATCCCCCCTTCGACACCGAGTTCATCTACGCCACCTACATGCTGGAGCGGGCCGAGGACGAGGGCTGCCTCATCGTCAACAAGCCCCAGAGCCTGCGCGACGCCAACGAGAAGCTCTACACCGCCTGGTTTGCCGAGCACACCCCGACCACGCTGGTGACCCGCCGCGCCGACAAGCTGCGCGCCTTCCACGCCGAGCACAAGGACGTGATCCTCAAGCCCCTGGACGGCATGGGCGGCGCCTCCATCTTCCGCATGAAGGAGGATGACGCCAACGTCGGCGTCATCATCGAGACCCTCACCGCCCACGGCAGCCAGTACTGCATGGCCCAGACCTATCTGCCCGCCATCAAGGAGGGGGACAAGCGGGTGCTGGTGGTGGACGGCGAGCCGGTGCCCTACTGCCTGGCGCGCATCCCGGCCCAGGGGGAGACCCGCGGCAACCTGGCGGCCGGCGGCCGTGGCGAGGCCCGTCCCCTGAGCGAGGCCGACTGGGCCATTGCCCGCGCGGTGGGCCCGACCCTCAAGGAGAAGGGGCTCATCTTCGTCGGCCTCGACATCATCGGCGATCGCCTGACCGAGATTAACGTCACCAGTCCCACCTGCATCCGCGAGATAGAGGCGGCCTTCCCGGTGCACATCAGCGCCATGCTGATGGATGCCATCGAGCGCCGACTGGGTAAATAAAACCGACCGGGGTCTTCAAAGGCCCCGTTCATCCCCTTGCGCCGGGGCGATCCACCGCCTTCCCCGGTCGCAAAAAGCGGTTTTGCCTGCCGCCCCTAACTGCCATAATCACCCCAACTACCTTTGCACTATTAGTCCTATGCACTCTATGCAGACATTGCAAAATCACTTCCTGCTCGCCATGCCGAGCCTCACGGACGCCTATTTCCAGCGCTCCCTGGTCTACCTGTGCGAGCACAGCAGCGAAGGCGCCATGGGCCTGGTGGTCAACATTCCGGTCGACATGTCCCTGGACACCATGCTGACCAAGCTCAAGCTGAGCCCCCCCGATACGGCCGAGATGAAGCAGCCGGTGCTGCAGGGCGGCCCGGTGCACGGGGATCGCGGCTTCGTGCTGCACAGCTTCCGCCCGGGCTTCAACTCCACCCTGCAGGTGAGCGACGAGATGATGGTCACCACCTCCAAGGACATCCTCGAGACCCTGGGCACCGACCAAGCCCCGGACCACTGGCTGGTGGCCCTCGGCTACGCCGGCTGGAGCGCCGGGCAGCTGGAGCAGGAGCTGGCGGATGGCGCCTGGCTGGTGATCCCGCCCAATCCCAAACTGGTCTTCGACACACCCATCCACCTGCGCTGGCAACAGGCCGCCGCGAGCATAGGCGTCAATCCCCTGCATCTCTCCAGCCAGGTGGGGCATAGCTGATGCGGTTTGATACCTTGATGCACCGCCAACGCTGGCCGCAGGCCATTGTCGCCATCAGCATAGGCGTCAATCCCCTGCACCTCTCCAGCCAGGTGGGGCATAGCTAGCCTTGTACCAAGCGGGCCCCAAGGGCCCCTTTTACTCATTCCGTTGTAAGGAACCCCATGTCATCACGCAGCATCATGGGCTTTGATTACGGCACCAAGAGCATAGGTGTCGCCATCGGCCAGGAGATCACCGGCAGCGCCCGCCCCCTTCGTTCCCTCAAGGCCAACGACGGCATCCCCAACTGGGACGAGATAGAGAAATTGCTCAAGGAGTGGCAGCCGGACCTGCTGGTGGTGGGATTGCCGCTCAACATGGACGGCACGGATCAGGAGATCACGGTGCGGGCCCGCAAGTTTGGCAACCGCCTGCACGGCCGCTTCGGCAAGCCGGTGGAGTTCAAGGACGAGCGGCTCACCACCACCGACGCACGCGCCCGCCTGTTCGAGCGTGGCGGCTACAAGGCCCTGGACAAGGGCAGCGTGGATGGCGTCTCCGCCCAGCTCATCGTCGAGGCCTGGATGGAAGAGCAGTACGACTAGCGGGGGTATTCCCCCAGCACCAGAAAAAGGGCGGCACATTCACCGAATGTGCCGCCCTCTTTCTGTCAACCGGCCAACTGCGCCAGGATGGCGTGGGCCGCCTTGATGCGCGCCTCGTTGGGGTAGTTGCGATTGGCCAGCATGACGATGCCGATCCCCCTGGCCGGCACGAAGGCCACATAGGCGCCAAAGCCATTGGTCGAGCCGGTCTTGTTGAAGAGCACCTGGCTCCCCGACTCCCGGGGAGCCGCCGTCGGATTGGCTTCGAGGATCACCTTGGCCGAATTGCCCGCCAGCAATGTCTGCTCGGTGACGGGATAGGCGTAACTCTCCCAACCCAGCCCCTGGGTCATCCCGCCTACCGAGTAATGCCCTTTGTGGGTCAGGGAGATGGCCTGCTGCAACGCCTTGTCATCAACCCCGCCGATGTTGGCCTTCACGAAGGCGAGCAGATCAGCCGAGCTGGTCTTGATGCCGTAGGCCTCGTCCGCCAGCATGCCAGGGTTGACCCGGATGGGCTTGTCCTCTTTCGAATAGCCATAGGCATAACTCGCCATGGCCTGCTTCGGCACATTGACATAGGTGTGGTGCATGCCGAGCCCGGGCAGCAGGGTCTGCTCCATCAACTGGGCAAATGGCTGCTTCAGGCTGCTCGCCGCCAGGTGGCCGAACAGCCCTATGCTGGGGTTGGAGTACTGGCGATGGGAGCCCGGCGAATAGACAGGGGCCCACTGGCGGTAGTAGGCGCGCATCTTCTCGGATGAATCCACCTCCTCGGGGAATTGCAGTGGCAGGCCTCCGGCGCTGTAGGTGGCAAGCTCCCCCATGGTGATGCTGTCAAAGGCGGATCCCTTGAGCCAGGGCGCGTGCCGGCTCGCCTTGTCATCCAGCTGCATCGCTCCCTTGACCACCGCATAGGCCCCCAGGGTCGCAGTCAGGGTCTTGCTCACGGATCCTATCTCGAACAGGGTCTGCTCGCTGACGCCGGCCCCGCTCTCCCGGTTGGCCACCCCGTAATTGAAATAGTGGGCCTTGCCATCCTTGAGCACGGCCACCGCCATGCCCGGGATCCTGTGCTCCTTGAGCAGCGGCTGGATGCTGGCATCCACCACGGGGCGCAGGGGATCGACCGGTGAAGCCTCACCTGCATGGGCCAGACCGGCCCACATCAGGGTGGCCACGGCCCCCCACAGGATGGATTGTCGTTGTTGCATCGGGTCTACTCCTCTTGTCATAAGTCGAATGTGCTGCCTGGGTGCCTGGCAGTGCTCCCAGCCTATTCCCGCAAGGTGTGCGCAATATGAGGCTCTGTGAAGCCGATGTGAAGTCGGCGTTCAAATAGCCCAGTTTCAATGGGTTATCCATGACTTGCCCCCCTTGCCCGGCGGCTGGCGTATAAGCTGTAGGGGCGGCAACGAAGAGGGAGGCGCGCGTGCAGACACAACCACAGATAACCCGGCTGCTGACGGCACTGGAGCAGGTGATCCTCGGCAAGCCGTTGCAGCTCAAAATAGCGCTGGTGACCCTGCTGGCCCGGGGCCACCTGCTGATCGAGGATCTGCCCGGCATGGGCAAGACCACCCTGGCCCACGCCCTGGCACAGGTGCTGGGCCTCGACTGCCGGCGGGTGCAGTTCACCGCCGATCTGCTGCCGGCCGACCTGCTAGGGCTGCAGATCTTTGATGCCCACCAGCAGCAGTTTCGCTTTCACCCGGGCCCCGTCTTCGCCCAGGTGCTGCTGGCGGACGAGATCAACCGCGCCAGCCCCAAGGTGCAGAGCGCCCTGCTGGAGGCCATGGCCGAGGGCAAGGTGAGCATCGAAGGACAGAGTCACCCGCTCCCCTCCCCCTTCTTCGTCATCGCCACCCAGAACCCGGCGGATCAATCGGGCACCTATCCCCTGCCGGAATCCCAGCTCGACCGCTTCGCCGTGCGCCTCTCCCTCGGCTTTCCGACCCCGGAGGCGGAGCGGCGGCTGCTGCGCGGGGCCAGTCAGACCAGCCCCCTCGAGCGCCAGCTGGATGCCGCAGACCTCGCCGCCCTGCAGGCCGAGGCGGCGCAGATCCACCTCTCCGATGCCAGCCTCGACTACCTGCTGGCCCTGGTGCAGCAGAGCCGCTTCGATGCCGAGCTGCCACAGCCGCTCTCGCCCCGCGCCGCCCAGACCCTGTTGGCGGTGAGCCGGGCCTGGGCCCTGGTGGCAGGTCGCCGCTTCGTCAGCGTGGAGGATGTGCAGGCCGTCTTCCCCTACGTGGCCGAGCACAGGCTCAGGGGCAGCTTCGGGGTGCAGCGCGGTGAGGCCTGCCCCCTGAGCCAGCGCCTGCTGGCCCGGGTCGATCCGGATCGCCCCTGATGAGCTGGCGCCAGCGCAGAGCCAGGTGGCAGCGACGCTGGCTGGCCCGGCGCATCCCGCCGGCACGCCAGATCACCCTGGGCTCGCGCAGCCTGTTCATCCTGCCTACCCGGCTCGGCCTCTGCTATCTGCTGGTGATGCTGGCCATCTATCTGCTCGGCACCAACTACCAGAACAACCTGGTGCTGCTGGTGGCCTACGCCCTCGGCAGCCTGTTCATGGTCACCATGTGGCTCACCCACCGCAACCTGCTGGGACTGTCTCTGCTGGGGGGGCCTGCCGTGCTGGGTGAGGCGGGCAACCCCTTGCCCATGTCCATCACGGTGCGCAGCGAACGGCCGCTGCAGGCGCTGCAATTTTCCCTGAACGAGGGGCGGCTCTGGCTGGCGCAGGCCGATGCGGTCCCCCAACCCCTGCTCCTGCCGGTGCAGGGCATCCGGCGCGGACGCCTGCCGCTGGAGAGGCTGCGGGTGGAGAGCCGCTACCCCCTGGGCCTGTTTCGCTGCTGGTCCCTGCTGGACCTGCAGCTGGAGGGCTGGCTCGCCCCGGCCCCCGAGTACGGCCCCCTGCGCGGGGAAGCCTCGAGCGATGCGGCGGGCAGCCGGGGGCAGCCCACCCCGGCCTCGGTGGGGGATTTCGACACGCTGCGGGCCCACCAGGGCGGGGAGCCGCTCAGCCGGGTCGCCTGGAAGCAGCTCGCCCAGGGACGCGGACTGCTGGTGAAACAGTTCTGCGAGCCGGGGCAGGATGATACCCACCTCAGCCTGCTGCGGGTCGGCGGCCGGGATCTGGAGCAGCGGCTGGCAGTGCTCGCCTGGTGGTGCGGCGACTATGCCAGGCGGGGCATCCCCTTCACACTGACCCTGGCGGGCCGGATGCAGGGACCGGGCTGCGACCCCGCCTTCCTGCAGCGCTGCCGGCTGGCCCTGGCCCGCGTCGATGCCGAGGATCCTGCGCAGGAGGCCGACACCGATGCTGCTCGATAACCGGCGCCTGCTGCCGCTCCTCGCCCTGCTGCAACTGTTGCTGATCCCGGCCCTCTGGCCCCAGCTGCAGCTCTGGGTCGTGGCCGTCTCGCTGCTCACCCTGGGCGTGCGGGCCATGATGCTGTGGCGGGGCTGGCGTCCCCCGCCCGCCACCATGCTCGCACTGCTGGCCATGCTCGGCGTGGCGCTGCTGGTCTGGCAGTGGCGCCAGCTGGGCACCCTGCCGGCCCTCATCAACCTGCTCTGGCTCGGCTACGGCCTCAAGCTCGTCGAGGTGCGCCGGGAGCGGGATGTGGAGCAGGTGCTGCTGCTCGCCTTCTTTCTCGTCGCGCTGGCGCTGGTGCAACGGCAGAGCATGGGCTGGGCCCTGGCGATGGCGGGAGCGCTCTGGCTGGCGGTCACCACCCTGCTGGCGGCGGTGCAGCCCCTCGGCCGACGGCTGTGGCGCAGTGCCGGGATCATCCTGCTGCTGGCCGGCCCTCTGCTGCTCACCCTGTTCCTGCTGCTGCCGAGGCTAGCGCCGCTCTGGCAGATGCCGAGCAGCAGCCGGGCTCTTTCCGGCCTCTCTGAAGAGGTGGCCCCCGGCGACATCGGCGAGCTGGTCAACTCCTCCGAGCTGGCCTTTCGCATCAGCTTCGCCGAAGCGCCGCCCCCGCCGGGGGAGCGCTACTTCCCGCTGATGCGCCAGGAGCTGTTCGATGGCCGGCGCTGGTTGCTCAGCGACCAGGTGCGCCGCTGGCAGCAGTCCCAACCCACGCGGGGGCAGCCATCGGCAAGCCCGGTGACGCCGCTGCCCGCCGGCGGTTACCAAGTGATCGCCGAACCTCAGCGCCACCGCTGGACCCTGGCCCTGGCCGACCCCGAGGTGCTGAGCGGCCCTGTCACCTTGAGTCCCCTCGCCACCCTCTATCGCCAGGACAGGGGGGATGGCCGCATCAGCTACCGGGTCAGCACGGCCGCCACGGCGCCGCCTGCCAACCAGGCAGCCCGCCGCCTCAACCTGCAACTGCCCGCCGGCGGCAACCCCAAGGCCCGAGCTTATGCCCTGCGGCTCAAGGCCCGCCATCCGGGGGCCGGGGCGCTGGCCGCCGCCCTGCTCGGCGAATTTCGCGAAGGCGACTTCTACTACACCCTGCAGCCGCCGCGGCTGGGGCAGGACGGGGTGGATGACTTCTTGTTCGAGAGCCGGCGCGGCTTTTGCGGTCACTACGCCACGGCCACCGCCTTCGTGCTGCGGGCGGCCGGCATTCCGGCCCGGCTGGTGACCGGCTACCTCGGCGGCGAGTGGAATCCCAGGGGCAACTATCTGGAGGTGCACCAGTTCGATGCCCATGCCTGGGTGGAATATCTGGATGAAAATGACCGCTGGCAGCGGCTCGATCCCACAGCCGTGGTGGCCCCCCGGCGCATCGAGGAGGGCATGCCGGCGGCCCTTGGCGGCGAGTTCACCGCCGCCGACCCCCTCTCCCTGCAGCGCTATCGCCACTGGGCCCTGCTCAACCAGCTGCGCTGGTGGGGGGCCAACCTCGACTACCAATGGGCCCGCTGGGTGCTCAACTATGACGCGGCCAGCCTGTGGCAACGGCTGGGGCAACGCTGGCCGGGGCTCTTAGGCCATACCCACTGGCTTATTCTGGCCGCCCTGCTGGGGGTGGCCGGCCTGGTGGGCGGCCTGCTGCTCTGGACCGGCCCAGCCCCGATCCGGCTGCGGCTATGGCAGCCCCTGCGCCGGCGCGCCGCCCGCCACGGCTGGCAACCCCTGGCGGGGGAGAGCCTGGCCAGCTGGTGCGAACGGCTCGCCAGCCTCAGACCCGCCCTGGCGCGGCCGCTGCGAAAGGGAGCCTGGCTCTACCGGCGCTGGCGTTATGCCCCCCTGTCGGCGGCGCAGCGACAACGCACCCTGCGCCAGCTGAAACGACGGCTGCGCCAGGCCTGCCGCGGCTGGGATCGCGACCGCTGAGGAGACGCCGGCCAGGCCCTTTGGCATAAAAAAGAGGGAGCCACTGGCTCCCTCTTGCTATCAAACAACTGCAATCACGCAATCATCATGCCTGTTTGCTTCTGCCCGGGTTGTCCCAGATCCCCTCTTCCAGCTGACTGCGCAGCTCGGGGTATCTGTTGGCATCGAAGGTCGGCACGCGGCCCAGCTTGAGCTGGTCGTTGTAGTCCTTGGCCAGCTTGATGGCGACGCCGGAGAGCAGCAGGATGGCGATGAGGTTGACGATGGCCATCAGCCCCATGGAGACATCCGCCATGGCCCAGACGGTCGGCAGCTCGCCCACGGAACCGAACATCACCATGCCCAGCACGAACAGCCTGAACAGCATCAGGCCGCCCTTGTGGTTGTGCTCGAGGAAGACCAGGTTGGTCTCGGCATAGGAGTAGTTCGCGACTATGGAGGTGAAGGCGAAGAAGAAGATGGCCGCCGCGATGAAGATGTTGCCACCGCCACCGATCTGGGAAGAGAGCGCCCGCTGGGTCAGCTCCACCCCTGTGATGCCGGAGCCCGGCTCAAACTGGCCGGACATCAGTATGATGGCGGCGGTACAGGTACAGATGACGATGGTGTCGAGGAAGACCCCCAGCATCTGCACATAGCCCTGGGAGGCCGGGTGCGGCGGATAGGGGGTGGCGGTGGCGGCGGCATTGGGGGCAGATCCCATGCCCGCCTCGTTGGAGAAGAGGCCGCGCTTGATGCCGTTGATCATCGCCTGGGAGATGGCATAGCCCATGGCGCCGGAGCCCGCCTGCTCGATGCCGAAGGCAGACTTGATGATCAGCGCCAGCACGCCGGGCAGCTCGCCGATGTTCATGACCACCACGAACAGCGCCATCAGGATGTAGGCCAGCGCCATGAAGGGCACGACCAGCTCGGCGAAACGGGCGATACCGCGAATGCCGCCGAAGATGATGAGGCCGGAGAGCACCACCAGGGCCAGACCGCTCACCCAGTCAGGGATGCCGAACGCCACGTTCATGGCCAGGCTGATGGAGTTGGCCTGCACCGCGTTGAACACCAGGCCGAACGCCAGCAGCAGACAGAGAGAGAAGACCACCCCCATCCAGCGCATGCCGAGGCCGCGCTCCATATAGTAGGCGGGACCGCCCCGGTAGTTGCCGTCCTCGTCCTTGACCTTGTAGAGCTGGGCCAGGGTGCTCTCGACGAAGGCGGTGGACATGCCGATGAAGGCGATCAGCCACATCCAGAACACGGCACCAGGGCCCCCCAGATAGATGGCGACGGCCACACCGGCCAGGTTACCCGTGCCCACGCGGGCGGCCAGGCTGGTACAGAGCGCCTGGAAGGAAGAGATGCCGGCACTGTCGGATTTGCGGCTGTTGCGCAAGACCGAGAACATGTGGCCGAAGTGGCGGATCTGGATAAACCCCAGACGGAAAGTAAAGAAGAGTCCGACCCCGATCAGCAGGTAAATGAGCACGGCTCCCCACATCAGGTCGTTAATCATTGCAATCAAGGTGTCCATAATTCTCTCGTTGTTATCACATCCATGGCCAGTCTGCGCTGACCGCTCTCTGTCAATTTCCGAATTAGCATTGCGCCGAAGGGGCGGAATCTAGCATAGCGAGGGAGTTCAGAATAGTGATAAGGCTCACTGGAAAGACAAAAAACGAGCGATTTGGTGCAAAAAAGCTTCATTTAGCACGCAAAAAATCAACAAAAATTGATTCCCCCTCCCGAGGCCCCAAGATTAGAGCCAAGAGAGAACCTTTTTGCAATTAGCCCCATGGAGGTAGGAGAGGGGAAATGACGCTCCCAGGAGAGGCAAGCGTTTGCCTTCGGGAGGGGGCAGACAGGGGGTTGAAACGCAAAACGTTTTACACGTAATTAAATTTCAAGTAGCTGACAATGATATTTATGTGACGCACTTCTCAGATCTGCCAATCAGCCAAAAAAACTGCGCCTGCTCACGCCTTGACCCGCTGCCGGGAAATCAATAAAAGTCGTTTTTTATCAAATACTTTTCTTCAGGCATCGGTAGCGTTTTCACCACCTGGCTGATTCACATACAAGGGCCCCTATTGCAGGAAGCGCCGCATCCGTATTAATTAGGCAGGCAATGGTGATGGGTCGCCCCCATCGTGCCTTTCTGAGCCTGAGCCGCCGGGATTTTGTAATTTTATTTCAGAACTGTCGTCTCACGCCCGCCACCCCCGAGCCTGCGCCCTCACCAAGAGAGTGCGCCCTCATAAAGAGATGATATTTGCCATGGCCGATAAATTAACCCAGCTGAAAGCCCTGACCACGGTAGTTGCCGATACCGGCGATATCGAAGCCATAAAGCGCTACCAGCCCATCGATGCCACCACCAACCCCTCCCTGGTGTTGAAGGCATCCGAGATCCCCGAATACGCGGCGCTGATCGAAGACGCCATCAACTGGGCCAAATCCCAGAGCCAGGACAAGGCACAGCAAATCATCGACGCGGGCGACAAGCTGGCGGTCAACATCGGCCTGGAAGTGCTGAAAATCGTCCCGGGTCGCATCTCCACCGAAGTGGACGCCCGCCTCTCCTTCGACACCGCCGCCAGCATCGCCAAGGCCCGCAAGCTGATCCGTCTCTACAACGAAGCCGGCATCAGCAACGACCGCATCCTGATCAAGCTGGCCTCCACCTGGGAGGGCATCCGTGCCGCCGAGGTGCTGGAGAAAGAGGGCATCCAGTGCAACCTGACCCTGCTGTTCTCCTTCGCCCAGGCCCGTGCCTGTGCCGAAGCCGGCGCCTTCCTGATCTCCCCCTTCGTGGGCCGCATCCTCGACTGGTACAAGGCCAAGCACAACCGTGACTACACCGCCAGCGAAGATCCGGGCGTGGTCTCCGTCACCGCCATCTACGACTACTACAAGCAGCACGACTACCCGACCGTGGTGATGGGTGCCAGCTTCCGCAACACCGGCGAGATCCTGGAGCTGGCCGGCTGCGACCGCCTGACCATAGGCCCCGCGTTGCTGGAAGAGCTGAGCAAGGCCGAAGGCACCGTGGTCCGCAAGCTGGACTACACCGGCGAGCGCAAGCCCAAGCCGACCCCGATGACCGAAGCCGAATTCCGCTGGGAACTGAACCAGGACGCCATGGCCGTCGAGAAGCTGGGGGAAGGCATCCGCCTGTTCGCCGTCGACCAGGGCAAGCTGGAAACCATGCTGGCCAGCCGTCTGTAACAGGCGCTTGCCGGCCACCTTCGGCAGGCAGGTCCTGAGCCGATAAAACCGGGCTCCCGCAAGGGCAGCCCGGTTTTTTTATCCCCCTTTTCGATTGTCACAACTTCGTCATAAAAACGTTTTATTTTCAAAGGCGTCGTGTTATACGGGTGGTGAAAACCATAAAACCAAGGAGGGAGCCATGGACATGTTCAACTTCGATTTTGACGAGGTCGTTGAGCTGGGTTCACGTAGCCGCGGGACAACGGGAAAAAAACGCAAATGGCGTGAGATCGAGGCGCTTAAAGACAAGCACCGCCTGCAAAAGGAGCTGCAGGCCATCGACATCGCCTATGAGGGCTCGGACGACCTGGAACTGTGACAACCCCCGTCCGTGCCGCACTCGCACGAGTGCACACATAAAAACAGCGCCCCGGTCAAACCGGGGCGCTGTTTTTATGTGTGGCGGCATCAGGAGGGCAACGAAAGCTGCTTGGCCAGCGCCCGGAAGTGCTGGCTCACCTCGGCGCCGAACAGGGGATCATTGATGGCCCGGTTCTGCCAGAGCTGCTCCAGGTGACGCCAGTCATCCTCGGTCAGGGAGTCGCGCAGGTGGGGGAAGATCACCCCTTCCTCATAATTCATGTGGGCTTCCTGCTGGGCGATGAACTCCTCCAGCCTGGCGGTGAACTGATCCAGCGGGATCACCGCATCCATCAGGATCATCTCCACCATCTCCTTGAGTTCGGTCCCCGCATCCAGCAGGCGAGCATGCTCCTCGTGCAGCCGGTTCGCCACCTCCCCCTCCACCACCCGGTATTTCAGGTAGTAGTCGTAAATCATGTCCTCCTTCGGGTGGTGGTACTTGTCGGACACTTCCCGGAGGTAGTCCACCACGTCCCTAAGCAGGAAATAGCTCACCGGCTGTTCATTGCGAATGGCTGCCAGCTTCTGCTTGAGCAGCGTCAGCAGCTTGGCGATGTTGAGGTGGTCCTTATGCAGACTGGATAACATGGGCACTCCTTGCACTGAATTGAGAAAGACGCTGTCTCGAGTATACGGTCATTTATCACGCGAACTTTGCACTCAATCAAGTCGGATGCAGACAACCCCCCTCCGGCATGGCTCCCCGGCCTGGCGGCACCAGGGCCATCAGGCCGGCACGGACGGCGCCTTGCAGACCGAGAGCCAGTCGATGGGGCTCATCCCCTGCTGGCTGAGCAGGCGGTTGGCCTCGGAGAAGTGGCCGCAGCCGATGAAGCCGCGATGGGCGGACAGCGGGCTGGGATGGGGAGCGCTCAGCACATGGTGGCGCGACCTGTCGATGAAGCGGCCCTTCTTCTGGGCGTGGGCCCCCCACAGCAGGAAGACCACCCCCTCGCGACTGGCGTTGATCTGCTCGATGACCCTGTCGGTGAAGGTCTCCCAGCCGAGATGGGCGTGGGAGTGGGCCATGCCCGCCTGTACCGTCAACACCGTATTGAGCAGCAACACCCCCTGCCTGGCCCAGGACTCCAGAAAACCGTGATCCGGTGTGACAAAACCGGGTAGATCCCGCTGCATCTCCTTGTAGATGTTCACCAGGGAGGGGGGCGTGCGCACCCCGGGCAGCACCGAAAAGCAGAGGCCGTGGGCCTGATCCGGGCCGTGATAGGGATCCTGGCCCAGGATCACCACCTTGACCTCGTCCAGCTCGGTCAGCTTGAAGGCGTTGAAGACCTCGGTCGCCGGAGGATAGATCACCTTGCCCGCTTCCCGCTCGGCCCTGACGGTCGCCAGGGTCGCCTTGAAGTACTCCTGCTCTTTCTCCGAACCAATCACATCTTTCCAGGTCAGCACGCCCGTCTCCTCTCTCTGCAAATCCACATCGACAACCCAGGCTGGCGCACCAGCCTCCCCTGCTCCGACGCCACCTTTCTGTCCAGGCCGGCGCCGCTTCACCCCGGTCAACGAAGCAAGGGGCTCAGGATAGGGGCCCGGGCGACAAGACGCAACCGCAGCCCGGTCAGCAGAAGGGGGCCGGCCTGCCCCCCGCTGGACTATCCCCAGTGATGACCACCTGGAGGGGCTGTGCCCGGCCCCGGGGCCGGAACCAGCATCCGCACCGGCCAGCACACACCTCAGGCCAGCTCCTCGACGGGAAATAACGGCCAAAGATGTAGTTAAATTACTAGATATAATCATTGAAAAATGCATAATTCATATATCTTACAAAATCAGAAAAATGATCTCTTTTTGATTAATCTCAATGAATTAATGCCTTTGCTTTCGCGAAAAACGCGATTTTATTGATATGGATCAATTTTCGTATTATTACCATCATGGTATATATGACCCCAACGAAGTAAAGGTGTAAGGCAAGGCCCCGTTAAATCATTCCTCCCGCGAGGTGGTTTAAAAACATCAGGGTAATGTGCTTACCGTTGAATCCGCTTTCCTATGAGGAGTCATACCATGATCAAGGGCATCCAAATCACCCAGTCCGCCAACGCCGCACTGCTGAACTCTTTCTGGCTGCTGGACGAAGAGAAGCAACAGGCTCGCTGCATCTGTGCCAAGGGCGACAGCTTCGCCGCCGACCAGGAAGTAGCCCTGTCTGATCTGGGTCAGTTCGAATACCGTGAGCTGCCGGTCCAGAGCGAACCCGTGGTGGAGGGGGGTCAGCACCTGAACGTCAACGTGCTGCGCCGCGAAACCCTGGAAGACGCCATCGCCAACCCGGAGAAGTACCCGCAGCTGACCATCCGCGTCTCCGGCTACGCCGTGCGCTTCAACGCCCTGACCCCGGAGCAGCAGCGTGACGTGGTGACCCGTACCTTCACCCAGAGCCTGTAAGTCGCTCTGCGTAACGAAATGATGAAAAAACGGCCCGCTCGGGCCGTTTTTTTATGGGTAACCGCCACGCTCAAGGAGCGGTTCAGCCCCGCAGATCCACCGGCTTGGCCACCACGGGTTTCGCCAGAGCCTCCTGCATCTTCTCCTCATCGAGCTGTTCGCAGTAGCGGGCCACCACCAGGGTCGCGACACCGTTGCCGATAAGGTTGGTCAGGGCGCGGGCCTCCGACATGAAGCGATCTATCCCGAGGATCAGCGCCAGCCCGGCCAGCGGCAGATGTCCCACCGCCGAGATGGTCGCCGCCAGCACGATGAAGCCGCTGCCCGTGACCCCGGCCGCCCCCTTGGAGGAGATAAGCAGCACCACCAGCAGAGTGAGCTGATGGAACAAGTCCAGCGGGGTGTTGGTCGCCTGGGCGATGAAGACGGCGGCCATGGTCAGGTAGATGGAGGTGCCGTCCAGGTTGAAGGAGTAACCGGTCGGGATCACCAGGCCCACCACCGACTTCTTGCAGCCGAGCGCCTCCATCTTCACCAGCATGCGCGGCAATACGGATTCCGATGAGGAAGTGCCGAGCACGATCAGCAGCTCTTCCCGGATGTAGGAAATAAAGCGCACTATGCTGAAGCCATTTGCCTTGGCGATGCTGCCAAGCACCAGGAAAATAAACAGCAGACAGGTCAGATAGAAGCTGGCGATCAATTGCCCGAGCTGCACCAGGGAGCCGATGCCATATTTTCCTATGGTAAACGCCATGGCACCAAATGCCCCGACCGGTGCCAATTTCATGATCATGTTGATGATCCCGAAAATAACCTGGGAGAAGCCGTCGATGATATTGAAAATAGCCTTGCCCTTCTCACCGATATGATGCAGGGAAAAACCGAACAGCACCGCAAACAGCAGCACCTGGAGAATATTGCCGCTGGCAAAGGCGCCGATCACGCTGGCCGGGATCACGTCCAGCAGGAAGGCGACGATGCCCTGTGACTGGGCCTGCTCCGCATAGGCGGAGATGGCGCTGGCATCCAGCGAGGAGGGGTCCACGTTCATGCCGACCCCGGGTTGCAGCAGGTTGACCACGCACAGGCCGATGATCAGCGCCAGGGTGCTCACCACCTCGAAATAGATGAGCGCGATGGCCCCCGTCTTGCCGACTGCCTTCATGCTCTCCATGCCGGCGATCCCCGTCACCACGGTACAGAAAATAACGGGGGCAATGATCATCTTGATCAACTTCACGAAACCATCGCCGAGGGGTTTCATATCGGCGCCCAGGCTCGGATAGAAGTGCCCCAGCAATATTCCGATGGTGATGGCCAATATCACCTGAAAGTAGAGGCTGCTGACTATTTTCTTGTGCATGCTCAACGTCCTGTTAATTAATTGACACGGGCGATGGCAAAAAACGCGTGCAGGGATCCGCGGCGAGACAGTTCACTCCTCTCACCCGGTTCATGCCATTTCGCCATTCCGACGGCGGCACTTTCACACGTTATAAGAATCAATTTAGCGACATCAATCACACAACACATTTAACATCATTAACACCACAGCAACCTTGCCGTAATGCCCATGAAGGGGCGCCATGTGAAGACGGAAGAAATAAAAATGCCCCGCGGAGCGGGGCATTTTTCAACCTAAGCCTGGATCAGACCGAGGTATCGAGGGGCTCGAAGCCCTTGACCAGATCGTCGATGGCCTTCATCTGCTTGAGGAAGCCTTCCAGCTTCTCCAGCGGCAGGGCGCTCGGACCGTCGCAGCGGGCGACCTTGGGATCCGGGTGGGATTCGATAAAGAGACCGGCCAGGCCCACCGCCATGCCGGCACGGGCCAGCTCGGTCACCTGCTCGCGGCGACCACCGGAGGCGGCGCCCAGGGGATCACGGCACTGCAGGGAGTGGGTGACGTCAAAGATGACCGGATAGCCGCCGGTGCTCTTCTTCATGACGCCCAGGCCCAGCATGTCCACCACCAGGTTGTCATAGCCGAAGTTGGCACCGCGCTCGCAGAGGATCAGGCGATCGTTGCCACACTCCTCGAACTTGTCGGTGATGTTCTTCATCTGGCTCGGGCTCAGGAACTGCGGCTTCTTGATGTTGATGACGTTGCCGGTGCGGGCCATGGCCTCCACCAGATCGGTCTGGCGCGCCAGGAAGGCGGGCAGCTGGATGACGTCAACCACCTCCGCCACCGGCTTGGCCTGATGGGGCTCGTGCAGGTCGGAGATCACCGGCATGCCGAAGGTGCGCTTAAGCTCCTCGAAGATCTTCATCCCCTCTTCCAGACCCGGGCCACGATAGGAGTGGATGGAGGAGCGGTTGGCCTTGTCCCAGCTCGCCTTGAACACGAACGGGATGCCCAGCTTGCTGGTCACTTCCACGTACTTCTCGCACACCGCCATCGCCATGTCGCGGGACTCCAGCACGTTCATGCCGCCGAACAGCACGAAGGGCTTGTCGTTGGCGACGTCGATCTGGTTGATCTTGATATTCTTCTGTTCCATCTCAGGCTTCCTTAGGTAAAAGGGCTCGGGGCTTGAATCCACATCCGGCCGCTGTGCCCTGGGCACGGCGACCTCGATATTCGTCCGCTTGATTTCCCAGCCACCTCAATGGAGTGGCTTGGGGCTCAGATCCAGACTGGCCAGCTGGGTTTTCAGCACGTCGGCCACGGGATCGTCGGGGCATTGTTCAATAAAGTACTCGAAATCGTCGGCGGCGAAGCGCGGGCAATCGAGCTGTTCGTAGATGAAGCCCCGATCCCGCGTCTCCAGCGGATCGCCGGGTTTCATGCGCAGCAGCAGCTCGCTGCAGCGCAGCGCCTCCGTCATCCGCTCCTCCCGCAGCAGGGCCCCCTTGCTGACGTTGAGCAACCGCTCGATGATCTCCCACTGCCCCGATGGCTGCAGGTGGTCGTCGCTCAGGCTCGCCAGGTTGCCGAGGGCGCCGCGCAGCAGCAGTTCGATGCGGTGCCTGCTCAGCTCGTCCCCATTGAAGGGGTCCACATAGACCTCCCCTTCCAGGCCGGCGAAGCTCAGCAGGAAGTGGCCGGGGAAGCAGATCCCCTCCACATCCAGCCCTATCTTGCGACCCAGCTGGATGATGAGGATGCCAAGGCTCACCGGGATCCCCTTGCGCCTTGCCAGCACCTGGTTCAGGTCG
Source organism: Aeromonas sp. FDAARGOS 1409 (assembly GCF_019048705.1). Classification (NCBI taxonomy): domain Bacteria; kingdom Pseudomonadati; phylum Pseudomonadota; class Gammaproteobacteria; order Aeromonadales; family Aeromonadaceae; genus Aeromonas; species Aeromonas sp. FDAARGOS 1409. The sequence continues at coordinate 2,568,179 of NZ_CP077395.1, read as the reverse complement.
CAGTTGGCCGCCGAGAAGTAATCCTGCCAGTCGCCGCGAAACCCTAAGGTCTGGTAGAACCCCTGCAACAGCTGGCGGCGCACCTCGTCGCAGTCCCCCTCGGCAATCGCCTCGTCCAGCCAGGCGTCGAGGCGGGCCAGCTCGGCCTCCCCGCTCCCACCCTGTCCCCGGATCTCGTCGCTCACCGACAGCGCCAGCTCGGCGATGTCATGGGCTTCGAAATCGGTCCATTCGTCCACGCGTATCATCGTCGTCATCCCTAACCGAACAGGCTGGCCTGCTTTTGTACCGCCAGCTTGGCGATAAAGAAGATCCACCCCAGGGCGCCCAGGAAGGCAAACCAGCGGATGCCGTTGCTGCGGGCCAGGCGCAGCGCCATCAAGGCCAGAAACATCACCACCAGCACCGCAGCCAGCTTCTCGCTGAGCCAGGGAATGGCGTTGTTGAGGGGGTTGAGGTCCAGCACCATGCACAGCAGCACGCCGGAGAGCACCACCAGGCCGTTGAGCCAGCCGCTCACCCTGAGGGTGCGGGCGCCCCCTGCCAGGGCGGAGCCGGTCTGCAACCAGTAAAAGCGCAGGATAAACATCAGCACGGCCCCGGCTATCAGGGCGAGGTGCAGATGTTTGAGCACAACATACATAACATTTCCTTGCACGGGGGCGGGAAGAGCCCGCCCGTCATCGTCAACGAGCCAGCCGCCCCAGGGTCACTCGCTCGTTATCACCGTAATCGCGCACGGTTTCCACCTGGTCGTAGCCTTGCTGCAACAGGAGTTGACGCACCAATGCCCCCTGCTCCCAGCCGTGCTCCAGCAGGAGCCAGCCACCGGGAACCAGGTGGGCAGGTGCGCCTGCCACGATGAGGCGGATGTCCGCCATCCCCTGCTCGTCCGCCACCAGGGCGGAGCGGGGTTCGAAGCGCACGTCCCCCTCGTCGAGATGAGGATCCGCCCCGTCGATGTAGGGCGGGTTGGAGACGATCATCGCAAAGCGCGGGGCCTCCGAGAGCGGCTCAAACCAGCTGCCGTCGCGCACGATGATGGGCAAGCCCAGCGCGGCGCTGTTGGCGCGGGCCAGGGCGGCCGCCTCCGGCATCCGGTCCACCGCCCATACATCGGCATCCGGTCGCTCGGACTTGAGCGCGAGCGCGATGGCGCCGGTCCCTGTGCCCAGATCCAGCAGGGCGCAGGGGCCGCCCGGCAGGCGGGCCAGCGCCTGTTCCACCAGCACCTCGGTATCGGGGCGCGGGATCAGGGTGGCCGGGCTCACTTTCAGCGGCAGCGACCAGAACTCCCGCTCACCGATGAGGTGGGCAATGGGCTCACCATTGAGGCGACGGGCAAGCCAGCCCGCCAGGGTCGCCTGCTGGGCGGCATCGAGCTCGTGCTCCGGCCAGGTCATCAGATAGCTGCGCCGGCAATCCAGCAGATGACAGAGCAGGGCATCGGCGTCGGCACGGGGGGATTCCCCAGAGGCCAGGGTCGCCATGATATGGGCACGGGCCTGCTGGATCTGCATCAGTTGCTCTCGGCCAGGGAGGCGAGCTGATCCGCCTGATACTCCTGCACCAGGGGGGTGATCACGCAGTCCAGATCCCCTTCCAGGATGTCGCCCAGACGATACAGGGTGAGGTTGATCCGGTGCTCGGAGAGACGCCCCTGGGGATAGTTGTAAGTGCGGATGCGCTCGGAGCGATCCCCGGAGCCCACCAGGTTGCGGCGGGTACTCTGCTCGGCGGCGCGGTGGCGTTCGTCCTCGGCCGCCTGCAGGCGGGCGGAGAGCACCGACATCGCCTTGGCGCGATTCTTGTGCTGGGAGCGCTCGTCCTGGCACTCCACCACCAGCCCGGTGGGCAGGTGGGTGATGCGGATGGCGGAGTCGGTCTTGTTGACGTGCTGGCCGCCGGCACCGGAAGCGCGGAAAGTGTCGATCTTCAGCTCGGAGGGGTTGATCTCCACCTGCTCGGCTTCCGGCACTTCCGGCAGCACGGCCACGGTACAGGCGGAGGTGTGCACCCGGCCCTGGGATTCGGTCTCGGGGACTCGCTGCACCCGGTGGCCGCCGGACTCGAACTTGAGGCGGCCGTAGACGTGCTCGCCGTCCACCTTGGCGATCACCTCCTTGTAGCCGCCGTGTTCGCCGTCGTTGCAGCTGACGATGGAGACGCGCCAGCCCTGGCGCTCGGCGTAGCGGGAATACATGCGGAACAAGTCGCCTGCGAAGATGGCCGCCTCGTCGCCACCGGCGCCGGCGCGGATCTCCAGATAGCAGTTGTTGTCATCCTTGGGATCCCGCGGCAGCAGCATCACCTGCAGCGCCTGCTCCTGCTCCTCGAAGGCCGCCTTGGCGAGCGGCAGCTCCTCCTGCGCCATCTCGCGCAGGTCGGCATCCTCCTCCTCCAGCATCAGCCGGGTGGTTTCGAGGTTCTCTTCGGCCTGACGGAAGTGCTGGAAGGCGTGGACTATGTCTTCCAGCTGGGCATATTCCCGGGTCAGGGCACGGTATCTGTCCTGATCCGAGGCCACCCCGGGCTCGCCGAGCAGGGCCTGTACTTCTTCGTGGCGCTCGATGAGGCCTTCCAGCTTTCTGATCAATGACGGGTTCATGACTCTTGGATTCTCGATGGAGGACGGGACGGCCAAGGGGCCGCCCCAACACTATGATTCTTGTGACAATCCCAGCACCTGACGCAGCTGGGCCAGCTTGTGGGCATCCCCCTGGGCGGCGGCCTGGCGCAGGGCCTGGGTCGGTGCGTGGATCAACTTGTTGGTGAGGCGGTGCGCCATGGCCCTGAGGGCCTGCTCGGCATTCTCGCCCTGTTGCAGGGCCAGCAGGGCGCGCTGCAACTCTTCGTCGGCGACCTGCTGGGACTGGTGACGGTAATCGCGGATGAGATCCACCGAGTGCTGGCTGCGATACCAGCCCATGAAGTCGTCGCGCTCTTCCTGGACGATGAGCTCCGCCTCGGCGGCCGCCCGCTTGCGGGTCTCGAGGTTCTGCTCGATGATGCCCTGCAGGTCGTCCACCGTGTAGAGGTAGGCGTCGGAGAGCTCGTCCACCTCGGCCTCGATGTCCCGCGGCACGGCGATGTCCACCAGGAACATGGGCCTGAAGCGACGCGCCTTGAGCGCCCGCTCCACCATGCCCTTGCCGAGGATGGGAAGGGGGCTGGCGGTGGAGCTGATGACGATGTCCGCCTCGTGCAGGTAGTCCGGGATCTCCTCCAGGGTCATCACCTGGGCGCCGAACTCCTCGGCCAGCAGCTGGGCCCGCTGCAGGGTGCGGTTCGCCACCATCATGCGGGTGACGTTCTGCTCGCGCAGGTGACGGGCCACCAGTTCGATGGTCTCGCCGGCCCCTATCAGCAGCACCTTGGTCTGGGAGAGATCGGAGAAGATGCGCCGGGCCAGGCTCACGGCGGCGAAGGCCACCGACACGGCGCTGGCGCCGATCTCGGTGTCGGTACGTACCCGTTTGGCCACCGAGAAGGATTTCTGGAACAACCGCTCCAGGGACCCCTTCACCGCCTCCGCCTGCTGGGCGTGGGCGTAGGACTGCTTGATCTGCCCCAGGATCTGCGGCTCCCCGAGCACCAGGGAGTCGAGGCCGCAGGCGACTCGCATCAGGTGGCGTACCGCCTCCTCGTCCCAGTGCTGGTAGATGGCGGAGACCACCTCGGCCGCATCCAGCTCGTGAAACCGCTGCAACCAGTGCAGCACCTGCTCCCCCTGCCCCTGCTCCAGGCTGCAATAAAGCTCGGTGCGGTTGCAGGTGGAGACGATCACCGCCTCGCTGACACCGGGCTGCTCCACCAGCTCACGCAGGGCGCGATCGATGCGGTCCGGGCCAAAGGCGACCCGCTCCCGCAAGGCGACACTGGCGGTGTTGTGGTTGATTCCGAGGGCAAGCAGACTCATGGGTGGGTGATGATCGTTTCATGCACTGGGTGTAAAGGCCGACAATTGTACGAGAAAGGGTAAGTCTTTAAAAGCGATACGGCCGCCCCGTATACTGTGGCAAACCTTTTGTTCGGAGCTCGACCTTGTTCTTGCGTATCTTCTCCCTCGCCTGCCTGCTGGTGCTGGCGGGCTGTACCACCACCCAACCCCAGCGGGATCAGGTCAACTGGCAACAGGAGCGCGCCCGCCTCGAGCGCCTCACCCACTGGCAGCTGTCGGGCAAGATGGCCATCATCACCGCCCGGCAGAAGGGCAGCGCCCGCCTCAACTGGCAGCAGAACGGCGACGACTACCGCCTCAACCTCACCAGCCTGATCGGCACCCATATCCTGGAGCTCTCCCGCACCGGAGGCGAGGTGACCCTGCTCGACAACGACGGCAGGCTGCACCAGAGCCAGGATGCCGAGGCGCTCGTCTACCAGCTCACCGGCTGGCACATTCCGGTGGCCGGGCTGCCGGAGTGGATCAAGGGGCTGCCGGGCAACGCCGAGTTCGAGCTCAATCCCGACGCCAGCCTCGCCAGTGTGCGCGATGGCCAGTGGCAGATCCTCTACGGCGATTACCGGGACCAGGACGGCTACCGCCTGCCGCACCTGCTCACCATGACGGGTCAGGAGAGCCGCCTCAAGCTGCAGATCAACCAGTGGACGCTGGCACAGTGATGGCGCAGGAGCACAGCACCATGATGAAGCCTGGCCAGTTCCGCTGGCCCGCCCCGGCCAAGCTCAACCTCTTCCTGCACGTCAACGGCCGCCGCCCGGACGGCTATCACGAGCTGCAGACCCTGTTCATCTTCCTCAGCCACGGGGACTGGCTGGAGTTCGAGGTGATCCCGGGTAGCGACCAGCTCACCCTGAGCCCCGCTATTCCCGGCGTGCCCGATGAACAGAACCTCATCATCCGCGCCGCCCGCCTGCTGCAAACCAGGCTGCCGAGCCCCCAGGGCGCCCATATCCGGCTGGAGAAGGTGCTGCCCATGGGCGGCGGCATCGGCGGGGGCTCGTCCGATGCCGCCACTACGCTCGTGGCCCTGAACCATCTCTGGCAGGCGGGCCTCGGCGAGGATGAGCTGGCGCAGCTCGGCGTGCAGCTCGGCGCCGACGTGCCGGTGTTCGTGCGCGGCCGGGCCGCGTTTGCGGAGGGAGTGGGCGAGCGACTGCAACCGGTCGAGGTGCCCGCGGCCTGGTATCTGGTGCTCAAGCCCGACTGCCATGTGGCAACGGCGGCCGTGTTTCAGGATCCGGAACTGCCTCGCGACACCCCCAAGATGACCCTGGGCAATCTGCTGGAAGGGGAGTGGAAAAACGATTGCGAATTGCTGGTGAAAAAGCGCCACCCCGAGGTTGCCAATGCGCTCGGCTGGTTGCTAGAATACGCGCCGTCAAGAATGACGGGCACTGGCGCCTGCGTCTTTGCTCAATTTGAAGACGAAATGGCTGCTCGGAAGGTGTTGGCCAAAGTGCCGGAAGGCTGGGATGGGTTTGTCGCCAAGGGCGAGAACATATCACCACTCTTCGCCACTTTGCAACAAGTCAGTGATTGGGGTATCGCCAAGCGGTAAGGCAGCGGGTTTTGATCTCGCCATTCCTAGGTTCGAATCCTAGTACCCCAGCCAAGCTGGCATGATGACGCATCAAGGGTGGACGCCCCCTGTCCCCCCACCCAGCCAGGGTGATGCGACGCCATTTTCCCTGTGCTGAGACCTTGTCCGTCATCTTGCTAAATCGTTTGCCCCCAAACGATCCGGGTCTGAACTCAGACTCCCCACATACTGGATGCAACCCCGAGGTTTCAAACCGTGCCTGACATGAAGCTGTTTGCTGGTAACGCAACGCCGGAACTAGCCCAGAAGATCGCAGATCGCCTGTTTATCAAACTCGGCAATGCTGCCGTAGGTCGCTTTAGCGACGGCGAGATCAGCGTACAGATCAACGAGAATGTACGCGGTGGCGATATCTTCATCATTCAATCCACCTGTGCCCCGACCAACGACAATTTGATGGAATTGATCGTCATGGTGGATGCACTGCGTCGTGCTTCAGCTGGCCGTATCACTGCCGTTATCCCCTACTTTGGTTATGCCCGTCAGGACCGCCGCGTCCGCTCCGCTCGTGTGCCCATCACCGCCAAGGTCGTCGCCGACTTCCTCTCCAGCGTTGGTGTGGACCGTGTGCTGACCGTTGACCTGCATGCCGAGCAGATCCAGGGCTTCTTCGACGTCCCCGTCGACAACGTGTTCGGCAGCCCTGTGCTGCTGGAAGACATGAAGGCCAAGAACCTCGAATCCCCCGTGGTCGTTTCGCCGGACATCGGCGGCGTGGTCCGTGCCCGTGCCATCGCCAAGCTGCTGGACGACACCGACATCGCCATCATCGACAAGCGTCGTCCCCGCCCGAACGTCTCCCAGGTCATGCACCTGATCGGCGACGTGGCCGGCCGTGACTGCGTCATCGTCGACGACATGATCGACACCGGCGGCACCCTGTGCAAGGCGGCCGAAGCGCTGAAAGAGCGCGGTGCCAAGCGCGTGTTCGCCTATGCGACCCACCCGGTCTTCTCCGGCACCGCCGTGGAAAACATCAAGAACTCGGTCATCGACGAGCTGATCATCACCGACTCCATCCCGCTCACCCCGGAAATGAAGGCCGTCGGCAAGGTCAAGCAGCTGACCCTCTCCTCCGTGCTGGCCGAAGCCATCCGCCGTATCAGCAACGAAGAGTCCATCTCTGCCATGTTCGAGCATTGATAGATCCCGTTGTCACAAAAACCGCCGCACGGCGGTTTTTGTTTTTCTGTTTCCGCTCGATCCCGCCCTGGTGCGCCGATGAGGGCGGCCGGCACGGCAGACAAGGGCCGGGCGATGCCCGTTCTGGCCGCCAGGCACGGCCGTTATCCTCCCCGCTGCCGCACTTTGGTTGAGTGTTCGCCAGTCGGCGGCTAGAATATTGCGTCCCATTGCCCAGGGCCATCCGCTCATGGCAAGTAGCGAGTGAAGACATCAAGCGTGACAAGTCAAATCAAACTGATTGTCGGGCTCGGTAATCCCGGCCCCGAATATGCCAAGACCCGCCACAACGCGGGGGCCTGGTATGTGGAGCAACTGGCCCGCTGGCACAATGTCAGCCTGCGCGAAGAGCCCAAGTTCTTCGGCCATACCGCCCGCATCCTAGTGGACGGACAGGATGTGCGGCTGCTCATCCCGAACACCTACATGAACCTCTCCGGCAAGGCGGTGGCGGCGCTGGCGCGCTTCTACCAGATAGCCCCGGAAGAGATCCTGGTGGCCCACGACGAGCTGGACCTGCCCCCCGGCATCGCCAAGTTCAAGCAGGGTGGCGGCCACGGCGGCCACAACGGCCTCAAGGACATCATCGCCAGGATGGGCAACAACAATAACTTCTTCCGCCTGCGTCTCGGGATAGGTCATCCCGGCGCCAAGGAGCTGGTGGCCGGCTTCGTGCTGACCAAGGCCCCCAGCAGCGAACAGAGCCTGATCGAGGCCGCGCTGGACGAGTCCCTGCGCGCCACCGACATCCTGTTCAAGCAGGACATGACCAAGGCCATGCATCGCCTGCACAGCTTCAAGGCCGAGAAGGTTTGAACACGGAGCCTTGGCAAGATGCCAAGCGAGAACAATATGACGAGGTCGCCCGCGTGGCCTCCCACAGCATCCATCACGTAAGGTAACTATCCATGGGTTTTAAATGCGGTATCGTGGGCCTGCCCAATGTAGGCAAATCCACCCTGTTCAATGCGCTGACCAAGGCCGGCATCGAAGCCGCCAACTTCCCGTTCTGCACCATTGAGCCGAACACGGGTGTGGTCCCCATGCCGGATCCCCGCCTCGACCAGCTGGCGGCCATCATCAACCCGCAGCGGGTCGTGCCGACCACCATGGAGTTCGTGGACATCGCCGGCCTGGTGGCCGGTGCCTCCAAGGGCGAGGGCCTGGGCAACCAGTTCCTCGCCAACATCCGTGAGACCGAGGCCATCGGTCACGTGGTGCGCTGCTTCGAGGACGAGAACATCGTCCACGTGGCGGGCAAGGTCTCCCCGGCCGACGACATCGAGGTGATCAACACCGAGCTGGCCCTCTCCGATCTGGACGCCTGCGAGCGCGCCATCAACCGCCAGTCCAAGCGTGCCAAGGGCGGCGACAAAGACGCCAAGCTGGAAGTGGAAGTGCTGGAGAAGATCAAGGTGGCGCTGGAAAACGGCCAGATGATCCGCGGCATGAAGCTGGACAAGGAGGAGCTGGACGCCGTCAGCCACCTCAACTTCCTGACCCTCAAGCCCACCATGTACATCGCCAACGTGGCGGAAGACGGCTTCGAGAACAACCCCTACCTGGATCAGGTGCGTGAGATCGCCGCCGCCGAGAACGCCGTCGTGGTCGTGGTCTGCTGCGCCATCGAGGCGGACATCGCCGAGCTGGACGACGAGGATCGCGCCGAGTTCATGGCGGATCTGGGCATCGAGGAGCCGGGCCTGAACCGGGTGATCCGTTCCGGTTACGAGCTGCTCAAGCTGCAGACCTACTTCACCGCCGGGGTGAAGGAAGTACGTGCCTGGACCATTCCGGTCGGTGCCACAGCCCCGCAGGCCGCGGGCAAGATCCACACCGACTTCGAAAAAGGCTTTATTCGCGCCCAGACCATCGCCTTCGACGACTTTATCACCTACAAGGGTGAGCAGGGCGCCAAGGAAGCGGGCAAGATGCGCGCCGAAGGGAAAGACTACATCGTCAAAGACGGCGACATCATGAACTTCCTGTTCAACGTCTAACCCCATGAGAGGCCAGCATTTGCTGGCCTCTTTTCTATCCGGCCGGACAGGCCATCTGCTGGCAAATGTCGCAAAAAAAACCAGATTGTTGGGCTTTTGCACGACAGCGACCAATAACTCGCCAAACGCACCCAAATTCGTTTTTTCAAACAAAAAAAGGGTTGACGCCCCAGAGCCAGATACGCATAATTCCGGCCGCACAGTGACGAGGCAACGACTCACTGGAAGCACGGTTGGCTATGTAGCTCAGTTGGTTAGAGCATCGCACTCATAATGCGGGGGTCACAGGTTCGAATCCCGTCATAGCCACCATCTCAAGTTGGGGTATCGCCAAGCGGTAAGGCAGCGGGTTTTGATCTCGCCATCCCTAGGTTCGAATCCTAGTACCCCAGCCATTTTCAAGGCTCTTTGCCTGTCATATGACGGTCGAGGAGCGCTGTTGGGGCATCGCCAAGCGGTAAGGCAGCGGGTTTTGATCTCGCCATACCTAGGTTCGAATCCTAGTGCCCCAGCCATTTTTGCATGATGTTTGACAGTATCTGTCAGGCATCGCTGTTGGGGTATCGCCAAGCGGTAAGGCAGCGGGTTTTGATCTCGCCATCCCTAGGTTCGAATCCTAGTACCCCAGCCATTATTCTGTTCTCTTCCACACCGTGGTTGACAACAAACGGCTATGTAGCTCAGTTGGTTAGAGCATCGCACTCATAATGCGGGGGTCACAGGTTCGAATCCCGTCATAGCCACCATTTTTGAAAATGTTCCTTCAATCATCCGATTGCAGGGAACACTGTTGGGGCATCGCCAAGCGGTAAGGCAGCGGGTTTTGATCTCGCCATACCTAGGTTCGAATCCTAGTGCCCCAGCCATTTTTACTTGTCTTCGACGCAAGTCGGGCACAAGACGGCTATGTAGCTCAGTTGGTTAGAGCATCGCACTCATAATGCGGGGGTCACAGGTTCGAATCCCGTCATAGCCACCATTACTCTTGCGGAAGTGGCGAAATTGGTAGACGCACCAGATTTAGGTTCTGGCGCCCTAGGCGTGAGAGTTCGAGTCTCTCCTTCCGCACCATCAAAGCCGTACCAAACAGACCAGCCCAGGCTGGTTTTTTTGTGCCCGGCGTTTGCCGCCCGTCTCCCGCAGTCCCGCGCCTGCAACGCCTCCCAGCCATTAGCGGCTGCACCTCGTGCTCTCCCCGGCACAGGGTACTCATCCTCTGCACCCTCTTGATGTCGGCCTTTCATGTCGGGGCCCAGCAGGCAACAAAAAGGCGGCCCGCAGGCCGCCTTTCTCATCGATGCCGTCAGAACGGGAAGAACCAAGGGATGGCGATGACGCTCACCACCATCACCAGCAGAGTGAAGGGCACGCCGATACGCACGAAATCCACGAACCTGTAGTTGCCTGGGCCGAGCACCAGGGTGTTGACCGGCGAGGAGACCGGCGTCATGAAGGCCGCCGACGCCGCGATGGCGATGGTCATGGCAAAGGGATAGGGGGAGACCCCCATCTGCTGGGCCGTGCCGAGCGCAATGGGCGCCATCAGCACCGCCGTCGCCGTGTTGGAGATGAAGAGCCCGATGACGGCGCACAGGGCGAACAGGCTGGCCAGCACCACGCGAGGTCCCATCTCTCCCACCACCGAGATCAGTCCCCCGACGATGAGATCCACCCCGCCGGTCTGCTGCAGCGCCAGGGCAAAGGGCAGCATGCCCACGATGAGGATCAGGGTCGGCCAGTGAATGGACTTGTAGGCGCTCTCCAGATCGATGCAACGGAACTTGCCCATCAGCAGGCAGGCGATGAGCGCCGCGATCACGTTGGGCACGGGATCCGTCACCATCAGCACTATCATGACCCCGAGCGCCACCAGGGCGTGGATGGCCTGGCTGCGGGCCGGCGCCATCTCGTCCACCTCGGCGGGCAGGCCGAGCAGCAGGAAATCGCGATGATGGGTCTGCAACTGGCGAATGAGGCTCCAGTTGCCCACCACCAGCAGGGTGTCTCCCATCAGCAGCGGCTCATCCACCAGCTTGCCGGTGAGCGCCTCGCCGGCGCGGCGGATCCCCACCACGCTCAGGCCATAGCGGGAACGAAACGCCACCTCGCGGATGCTCTTGCCGAGCAGTCGGGAGCCGGGGATGAGGGAGACCTCGGCCATGCCTACCTCCCGCGCCTGATCGGAGAAGTATTCCCCGCGCAATATCATGGGCTCGAGCCGCGCCTCGCTGCAGAATTCCCGCACGTCCACCTCGGGATCCGACATGTCGATGAGCAGAACGTCCTTGGCCTGGAACTCGGTCACCCCGGAGACGGTCACCATCACCCGCCTGAACTTGCGCCAGCGCTCCACCCCGATGACGTTGGCCCCGTAGCGGGCCCGCAGCTGCAGCTCGTCCAGGGTCTGGCCGATCAGGGGGGAATCGGGCCGAAGTGCCAGTCGGCGCGCCCGCCCGGCCAGCCTATAGTCGCGGATGAGATCGCGCATGGTGCTGCGCCCGCTCTGCTTGCCCTTGCCCTCCTCCTCCTCGCGCACCAGGGAGGTGCGCATCAGCAGCATGTAGAGGATCCCCATCCCCAGGATGATGACCCCCATGGGGGTGAAGCCGAAGAAGCCGAACCCCTGAATGTCGTGGCGCATCAGCTCGCTGTTCACCACCATGTTGGGGGGCGTCGCCACCAGCGTCATCATGCCGCTGATAAGGCCGGCAAAGCCAAGCGGCATCATCAGCCGGCCAGGCGGGATCCCCATGCGATTCGCCACGCTCAGCACCACGGGGATGAAGATGGCCACCACCCCGGTTGAGCTCATCACAGCCCCCAGGGTCGCCACCGCCACCATCAGCAGCACCAGCATGCGGGTCTCGCTGCTGCCGGCCACCTTCACCAGGGCATCCCCCACCTGATAGGCGATGCCGGTGCGCACCAGCCCCTCCCCCACCACGAACAGGGCGGCGATCAGGATGACGTTGGGGTCGCTGAAGCCCGCCAGCGCCTGTGGCAGAGTCAGGGTGCCGCTCAGCACGAACAGGATGATGATCAACAAGGCGACCACGTCCATGCGCACCTTGTTGGTAATAAACAGGAGGATGGCCCCCACCAGCATGCAGAGTACCCAGATCAACTCGGAATTCACACTCGCTCCTTTCGTTCCACTCCCCGACCGCACCAAGGGGGATCCCATCAGACCACAGCCTGCTCATCCCCATGTTGTGACATATCAAAAAACTGGGGCAGGGCATCATCGCATATCAGGGTGCCATCGGGGGCCTAAAGTTGCCCCCGCCGTTTGTTCATTCTTTGAGGTGGCTCGGCCCTGCACGGACAAAAGTCCTGCCAGCGCCTCCGCGCCGCCCCTAGAATAGGCCCGGTTCACGCCCCCAATTTTCAAAGGAAACGAAAATGAGCTTATTCGAGTGGTTCAGCATCCATCACACCCTGGTGACCATCCCCCTGGGCGGTGGTTACGCCATGTCGTGGATCGAGGCCATCGGCACCCTGTTCGGGTTGGCCTGCATCTGGTGCGCCAGTCAGGAGAAGACCATCAACTACCTGTTCGGGCTCATCAACGTCAGTCTGTTCGCCATCATCTTCTTCCAGATCCAGCTCTACGGCCTGTTGCTGCTGCAGCTGTTCTTCTTCTGCGCCAACCTCTATGGCTGGTACGCCTGGACCCGCCCGGCCAATGCCCAGGGTGACACCCTGCAGATCCGTTGGCTCAGCAAGTCCAAGCTCATCGCCACCGCCGCCGTGAGCGTGCTGGCCATCGCCCTGCTGACCCTCTATATCGACCCGGTATTCGCCACCCTGGCACGTACCTCGGTCGCTCTGCTCAACCTGTTTGGCGCCAATCTCGCCACCCCAGAGCCCTCCCCCGATGCCTTCCCCTTCTGGGATGCCAGCATGACGGTGCTCTCCGTGGTGGCCCAGATCCTAATGACCCGCAAGTACGTGGAGAACTGGATCCTCTGGGTGGTCATCAACATCATCAGCATCGGCGTCTATGCCGCCCAGGGGGTCTATGCCATGTCCCTTGAGTACCTGATCCTGCTCTTCATCGCCGCCAACGGCACTCGCCTCTGGATGGTCAGCGCCAAGCGTCCGCAACTGGAAGCGATCGCATGAGCCTGCTGCCCCATCTGCAATGCCGCCCGGACCGGATCGCCGAACGGGTGGTGCTGTGCGGCGATCCGGCCCGGGTCGAGCGCATCGCCGGCCAGCTCGATCAGTGCGAACCGCTGGGCCAGCACCGGGAGTTTCGCCTCATCAACGGCCGCTACCGGGGGCTGCCCGTCACTGTGTGCAGCACCGGCATCGGCGGCGCCTCCGCCGTCATCGCGCTGGAGGAGCTGGTGCAGGCGGGTGCCCGCGCCCTCATCCGGGTCGGCTCCGCCGGCGCCCTGCAAGGCCATATCGGGCTCGGGGATCTTATCGTGGTGGAGGGGGCGGTGCGCAGCGAAGGCGCCTCGCAAGCCTACCTGCCCCCCGAGTACCCCGCCTGCGCCGACATCCGCCTGCAAGCTGCCCTGCTCGCTCATCTCGGCGCCAGCGACCAGCCTCACTGGCACGGGCTGGTGCGCTCCCACGACAGCTTCTACCGGGATGACGAGCAGGACGTCTGTCGCTACTGGCACCAGCGCGGGGTGCTCGGGGCAGACATGGAGACCGCCTCCCTGCTCGCCGTGGGGCGCCTGCGCAAGGTGCGGGTGGCCGCCGTGCTCTGCAACGTGGTGGCCTTCGAGCAGGACGTGCAAGCGGGAGTGAGCGACTACGCCGCCAGCGAAGCCGCCATGATGACCGGCGAGCGGCTGGCCATCGCCGCCGCCCTCCACGCCCTGACGCAATAGCCGGGTCTGCCGAGGTCCGTTGCGGGCCCCGGCAAAACGTTAAGCCCGGCACATTCGGGGGCGCGGGGGCTGGCATCCCGCCCCCGCCCTTGCTAGCCTCATGGCCCTCGTCAAGCCGGGCCTTCGCCATGCAGCAACAACCCTATCCCCTCGGTCGCTTTCACGCCGAGCTTGCCGCCCTCGAACCGCGCTTTGCCGCGGCGCTGACGGCCTGCACCCTCTATTCACGCCGCTATCTGCCGGGTGAGCCCATCATGCGGCAGGGGGAGCGGTGCGAGCAGCTCTATCTGGTGGCGCAGGGCCGCATCTCCCTCAACAGTGCGGTGCACTCGGGTCGGCTGTTTCAGCTCGGCGAGATCGAGTGCCACCAGCAGATCTTCGGCGAGATGGAGTTTTTCAGCGCCACCCCGGTGCAGTGGAGCGTGGTGGCCGAGACCGAGCTGGACGCCGCCGTCATCTGCGCCGACAAGCTGGCCAAACGGCTGCTGGCCGAGCCCGAGCTGACCCTCTTCTTCGCCGCGGCGCTCGCCAGCGACTACCTGGATACCCTGGACATCACCACCAGCCGGCTGCTGCACCCCATCGCCTACAATATCGCCTTCGAGCTGTGGCGCGAGCGCCAGCGCACCCCCATGCTGGGCTCGCGCAAGCGGGCCCACGAGGCGGCGCGCTTTGGCACCACGGAGCGGGTCTATCGGCGCGCCCTCAAGGAGCTGATCGAACAGGGGATTGTCTGCGAAGGGGCCGAGGGACCCGCCATCGCCGATCTGGCCAGGCTGCGCGCCTATCTCGATCTTTGACCTTCACTCACCATCGGAGTCCCCATGTCTGTTGCAAACCACCCCGAGTTCACCTTCTTCAGCCGCTTCGTCGCCGACATCCAGGCCGGGCGCAAGACCATCACCATCCGCGACGAGAGCGAGGCCGACTGGCAGCCCGGCCAGCGGCTGGCCCTGTTCACCAACCCGGAGCATCAGCCCTTTGGCACCATCGAAGTGATCTCCGTCAAGGCAGTCGCCTTCGATGAACTCGATGACGAGCACGCCCGCCAGGAGAACATGACGCTCCCCGAGCTCAAGGAGGTCATCCGCGCCATCTACCCCGATCTGCCACAGCTCTATGTGATTGAATTCAAGCTGGTTGAAGCCTGATTTTGTGAGCTGTCTCATTTAACTCCGGTTGCACTCCCGGACCAAAAGCGCACAATACCTGTTTTTATATACAGGTGTCGTACGTCATGGAAAAACGACTGGAACCGGCCATCGCGGCCATGGTGGCGGACTTCATCGCCGCAGGCAGACCCAGGGCGAGCGAGCTGAGCTGGCAGGCGCGGCGTGAAGGCTACCTTGCCTCTGCCGCATTGGGGGGCGAGCGGGAGGAGGTGGGCAGCATCGAGGAGTGGCAAGAAGAACATTACGCCATCCGCCTCTATCAGCCCGTCGATCCCGCAGACTCCCCCTCTCCGGTACTCATCTACTTTCATGGCGGCTGCTTCGTCAGCGGGGATTTCGAGACCCACGACCGCCAGATGCGGATGCTGTGCAACCGTGCCGGCGCCCTGGTCTTTGCCGTGCATACCCGCCTCGCTCCCGAACACACCTATCCGGCGGCCCATGACGATGCGCTGGCCGCGACCCTCGCCATCATGGCCGAGCTGCCGCAGTGGCGCGGCGATCCCAAGCGCATCGCGCTCGCAGGCGACAGCGCAGGCGGTCACCTCGCCCTGATCACCATGTTGCGGCTCAAGGAGGCGGGAGCGCCCCTTCCCGCCGCCCAGATCCTCCTCTACCCCATGCTCGATGCGTTGGGGGGAAGCGACAGCTATCGCCTGCTCGGCGACGACTACCTCATCACCCGCGACATGCTGCTCAGCGGTTTTCAGGCCTATCTGGGCACCTTGCCCGCCCATCATCCGGAGGCGAGCCCGCTGCACCACCCGGCCCTGCCAGGATTGCCGCCGACCCATATCGTGACCGCGGAATTTGATCCGCTGCGCGACGAAGGAGAAGCCCTCTATCGCAAACTGCTGCAAGCCGGCGTCGTCGCCACCTGTCAGCGGCAGCTCGGGGTCATCCACGGCTACTTTCAACTGGCCGCCGTCAGTCCCGCCGCCCGCCAGCTCGTCGAGCAGATGGCCGCACTGCTCAGGAGGCTCTGAGTTGGCCCGGGCCGGTCAGCGTGGTACAAGTGTCTCTTTTGAATCGTGGAGGAGTCGAGCGTGTTTGAAATAACCGGCCTGAGAGAGGCCATGATGCACGGGGTCGAGCTGTTCCAGCTGCTGCTGGAACTCATCTCCATCGCCTGCGTGGTGATGGGGCTCGGCAAGACCCTCTGGCTGGCGGCCAGGGTGCGGGATCACGAGCCCGGCTTTCCCCGCATCCGGCTCTGCTTCGGCAGCTGGCTCATCCTGGCGCTGGAGTTCCAGCTCGCCGCCGACATCCTGGCCACCACGGTGGCACCGAGCAAGGAGGAGCTGATCCGCCTCTCCATCATCGCGGTGATCCGCACCTTCCTGAACTACTTCCTCGGCAAGGAGCTGGAGGCCCAGAGCGAGCGCCAGCGCGCCTAGGCCGAGACACCGCCGACGGGGCGAGCGGCATCCAACCGACGGATCTGGTACCCTGGGCCTTTCGCCCAGGAGGAAGCAGTCCCATGACCGAGCAACACCGCTTTGAGCAGTACGACGCCCTGATCTTCGATATGGATGGCACCCTGGTGGACTCCATGCCCCTGCACCTGGATGCCTGGGAGCAGACGAGCGCCGAGTTCGGCCTGCCGTTCGATCGGGCGCAGCTCAACGAGTACGGCGGCATTCCCACCCGCAAGATAGTGGCCATGCTGGCAGAGCAGCACGGGCTGACCATCGACGTGGAGGCCTTCGCCCGCCGCAAGGTGGCGCTCTATCTTGAGCATATCGACAAGGTAAGCGTGTTTCCCGCCATGTGGGAGCTGGTCAAGGGCTGCCATGGCAAGGTGCCCATGGGCATTGGCACAGGCTCAACCCGGGCGCATGCGGCGCACATCCTGCGCCAGACCGGGCTCGACGCCTTCATCCCCGTGCTGGTGAGCGCCGATGACGTGGTCAACCACAAGCCCCACCCCGACACCTTCCTGAAAGTGGCCGAGCAGCTCGGCGCCAAGCCGGCCAACTGCCTGGTGTTCGAAGACACCCCCATAGGCCTGGAGGCGGGCCGCGCCGCCGGCATGGAGACCCTGCTGGTCCATCAGGGCGCACTCTGCCCGCGCTAGGGTGGGCAAATGTGCCCCGTCCGCCAACAAAAACGCCTCCACCAGGGAGGCGTTTTTCATAACGCGGTACCGGCATGATCCGGCACCACCTTACATGGCGTTGGTGGACTCGAAGATCTTGTCCGCCGAGGCCTCGACGAAGCCCGGGTAGAGCACGCCGTCCGGCTGCGGGTAGCGCAGGGCGAACTCGTAGAAGCAGCTCGGGATGGCGCGCACGCCGTCGCTGAAAGCCACCTCGGCCTTGTCCGCCATGGTGGAGGACTGCTCCAGCATCACCTGGGGATCTCCCTTCACCTCGCCGCCGACGGTGTTCAGCACGAAGCCCGCCGCCTTCAGGGCCGCATTGACCTGTTCGATGGTGTCGAAGTCGGCCAAACGGTTGATATTGACCGTGAAGTGGTTGGCACGATAGCCCCAGGCTGCCATCCAGGCCGCGTACTCGCTCTCCGCCAGCAGGGTCTGGTAGTCGGCATGGGAGACCTGCCAGGGGGCGCCGGCATAGAGGAAGGCCGGGGTGTCGGTGAGGTGATCGGGCACCTGATCCACCAGCTTGTGGATGATGGCCTGGGCGCCAGCCGAGAGCTCTTCCACCTTCAGCTCGCTGATGAACACCTTGGGGGCGTCCGGATCCGCATGCTCGAAGTGCTTGGCATAGAGCTTCTTGGCCTTGAACACATACTCGCCCTTCTCCTCGTACCCCAGGGCACGGAAGTGGGCCGCCAGCTTCTCGAGGCCGAGCTTGGGCAGGTTGTAGGTCCGAAACGCCACGTGATCGTTGATGATGGGGGCACCGCCCCCCAGCAGTTGGTGAACCTTGTGGGCACTGGGGGTGACCTGAATGTAGTTGTCCCACAGATGGCCAAACAGGGTCTCGATATCCTTTTGCATCTCTCTTTCCTTTGATTGCGGGTACAGACAAGGGCACCCGTGGATGCCCCTTTGTTATTAGAAGGTCAGGCCGGGGGACAGCTGATCCGGCATGCTCGCCTTGCCATCCTCGACCGAAGTCACCGGAGATATGACACAGTAGTCGTCGGCATTGAGCCATCTCGTCTGCATCGCTATCTCCATGAACGATTAAAACGTCAAACCCGGGGACAGCTGATCCGGCATGCTCGCCTTGCCATCCTCGACCGAGGCCACCGGATAGGCACAGTAGTCGGCGGCGTAGTAGGCGCTCGCCCTGTGGTTGCCGGAAGCGCCGATGCCGCCGAACGGCGCGGCACTGGAGGCGCCGGTGATGGGCTTGTTCCAGTTGACGATGCCGGCGCGAATGCGCTTGAAGAAGTGCTGCCAGTCCGCCTCGTTGTCACCGAGCAGGCCGGCCGAGAGGCCGAAGCTGGTGGCGTTGCCCTGATCGATGGCGGCATCGAAGTCGTCGTAGCGAATGAGTTGCAGCAGCGGGCCGAAGTACTCTTCGTCCGGCAGCGCGCTGACCGCGGTCACGTCAATGATGCCCGGGGAGACGAAACCGGTGCCCGCTTCCAGGTGTTTGAGGGTGAGCAGGCTCTCGCCACCGAGGCGCTGCAGGTTGGCCTGCGCCTCGACCATGCCGAGCGCGGCCTTCTCGCTGATCATGGCGCCCATGAACGGCTGCTCGGCGGCGTCATAGAGGCCCACCTTGATCTGGCCGACCACCTCAACCAGGCGCTTGACCAGGGCATCCCCCCGGGCGCCGCGCTCGACAAACAGACGGCGAGAGCAGGTGCAGCGCTGACCCGAGGTGATAAAGGCGGACTGCACTATGGCGTGCACGGCACCGTCGATGTCGCTCACGTCTTTCACGATCAGCGGGTTGTTGCCACCCATCTCCAGGGCCAGGATCTTGCCCGGCTGGCCGGCGAACTGCTGGTGCAGGAAGTGGCCGGTACGGGACGAGCCGGTGAAGAAGAGGCCGTCGATGTCCGGATTGCCCGCCAGCGCCTTGCCCGTATCGACCTCGCCCTGAACCAGGTTGAGCACGCCCTTGGGCAGCCCCGCCTCCTGCCACACCTTGACCATGGCCTCGGCCACCATGGGTGTGAGCTCGGAGGGTTTGAACACCACCGTATTGCCGGCGATGAGGGCAGGCACTATGTGGCCGTTCGGCAGGTGGCCCGGGAAGTTGTAGGGGCCGAACACGGCGACCACGCCGTGGGGCTTGTGGCGCACGAAGGCCCTTGCGCCCGGCATGGGGTTCTCCACCGTGCCGGTGCGCTCGTCATGGGCGCGGATGGAGATGGCGATCTTGCCCTGCATGGCGGCGACCTCGGTGCGGGTCTCCCACAGGGGCTTGCCGGTCTCACGGGCTATGGTCAGGGCCAGCGCCTCCTTGTGCTCGCCGAGCAGGTCGGCGTAGCGGCGGACGATGGCGAGGCGCTCCTCGAGGGCCAGATCGGACCAATGGTAGAAGGCCGCACGGGCCGCCTTGACGGCGGCGTCCACCTGGGTCTGGCTTGCCGCCTCCCCCTGCCAGATCACTGCGTTCTTGGCCGGATCTCTGGATTCGAACGGCTTGCCTTCACCGGCCAGCCACTGGCCATCGATAAACTGGACTAAAGACATCATCAATTCACTCCCTGTGGTGCACGGGCCGCCTTGGCGACCCGTCTCAATGCGGATATACCCGTTACTCCAGATCGACGACCCGTACCATGTCGCCATTCTCCACCTTGAGGGCGGCCGCCATCTTGGGCGGAATGATGGCTTCGTGCTTGTCCAGATCGACCCGGATGTTGCCGTAACAGGCGCGGTACTGTTCGAACCTGGCGTTGCAGATGAGGTAGGTGTGACCGCCGATGGGCTCGCCCACCAGCACCGCCAGCTTCTGGCTGCGGCGCACGCTGCGGATGTTCTTCACCTCGCACTCGACCGTGGGGCCGGCATCGAAGATGTCGACGTAGCCGCGGTTCACGAAGCCCTCGTCCTGCAACATCTTGATGGCCGGACGGGTCTTCTCGTGGGTCTGGCCGATGACGGCGCGCGCCTCGTTGCTCAGCAGGTTCACGTAGATGGGGTACTTGGGCATCAGCTCGGCGATGAAGCGCTTCTTGCCGATGCCGGTGAGATAGTCGACGGTGGGAAAGTCCATCGAGAAGAAATGCTTCTGCAGCCACTCGTAGAAGGGGCTGTGGCCGTTGCCATCGGAGACGCCGCGCATCTCGGCAAAGACGGTACTGTCAAACAGCTCGGGGTGCTCGGCCATGAACAGGAAACGGTGCTTGGAGAGCAGACGGCCGTTGAGCCCCTCGCGGGCGCATTCGCGCAGGAAGAGGGTGCAGAGCTCGGAGTTGCCGGTGTAGTCGTTGGAGAGGGTGAGCGTCTCCACCACGTTGTAGATGCCGAGCTTGGGGGAGGAGTGCACCACCTTGCCGATGTGATAGTTGTAGAACGGTTGGGACAGGCCGACGGCGGCGTCGATGGCGCAGGTGCCGACCATCTCGCCCGTTTCCAGATCCTCGGCCACGAAGAAGTAGAGACAATCCCCCTTGCCGGCGGGCTTGTCCAGGAAGGTCTGGGTCGAGGCATCGATCTTGCGTTGCAGCAGCTCATCGTTGACCGGCAACGAGGTCATGCCGGTGCCGGATTCGATGGCACAGGTCTTGAGGCCGGCGAAGTCGCGCTGCTCGATAGGACGGATAACCAACATAAATGACAACTCCCTTTCATTGACGACAGGTGGGGGCCCGGCTCCTGCCGGGCGGGTTCCCCACCTCAACTAGCCTCAGGCGTTGACCACCTGGGCGACGGCTTTCTCGAACCGGGCCAGACCTTCCTTGATGTCCGCTTCCGGGATCACCAGGGACGGTGTGAAGCGCACCACGTTGGTGCCCGCGACCAGCGCCAGCAGGCCCTGATCGACGGAAGCCAGCAGGAAGTCGCGGGAGCGGCCCTTGAAATCATCGTTCAGCACGGCGCCCAGCAGCAGACCCTGGCCACGCACTTCGCTGAAGCAGTGGTACTTGGCGTTGATGGCTTCCAGGCCCTGGCGGAACAGCTGTTCGCGCTGCTTGATGCCGTTCAGCACCTCCGGGGTGTTGACCACGCCCAGTACCGCCTCGGCCACGGCGCAGGCCAGCGGGTTGCCACCGTAGGTGGAACCGTGAGTACCCACTTTCAGGTGAGCCGCGATCTCGGTGGTGGTCAGCATGGCGCCGATGGGGAAGCCACCGCCGAGCGCCTTGGCGCTGGTGAGGATGTCCGGCGTGACCCCCAGACCCATATAGGCATAGAGCTCGCCGGTACGGCCGACACCGGACTGCACTTCGTCATAGATCAGCAGGGCGTTGTGCTTGGTGCACAGCTCGCGCACACCACGGGCGAACTCGTCGGTGGGACGAATGATGCCACCCTCCCCCTGCAGCGGCTCCATCACCACGGCGCAGGTATTGTCGGAGATGACGGAGGCCAGCTCTTCCAGGTTGTTGTAGGCCACATGGGTGATGTCGGCCGGCTTGGGACCGAAGCCATCGGAGTAGGCAGCCTGGCCACCGACGCTCACGGTGAAGAAGGTACGGCCGTGGAAGCCCTGGTGGAAGGCGATGATCTGGGTCTTGTGGGCCCCGAACTTCTCGATGGCGTAGCGGCGGGCCAGCTTGAGGGCGGCTTCGTTCGCTTCGGCACCGGAGTTGCAGAAATAGACCTTCTCGGCGAAGGTGGCGGCAACCAGCTTCTTGGCCAGGCGCAGGGCCGGCTCGTTGGTCATCACGTTGGAGAGGTGCCACAGCTTCTCACCCTGGGTTTTCAGGGCTTCGACCAGCTTGGGATGGCAATGGCCCAGGCCATTGACCGCGATCCCGCCCGCGAAGTCGACATACTCGCGGCCTTCCTGATCCCAGACACGTGATCCCTCGCCGCGGACCGGAATGATCTTGGCCGGCGCATAGTTGGGAACCATCACTTCATCAAACACTTCACGTGTCACTGCCAACAACTCTGACATATTGCTCTCCTGCTATATCGCGGCAGAATAATCCACCGCCCAAAAGTTAAATCCGTGTAAACGTGGCGGAATTATCACAGAAAAAAAGTAAAAAGTCTGTAACTTGACCGCCTATGAGGAACATTGTTCGATTGCCCGTGAGATTTTAGGCAACCGCATTGCATAACGGCTCAGGGGGTGTTGGCAAGAGATAATTTGGACAGGGAGGAGGGTGAATAAAGTGTCAGGGAAAATTTTTTTCGCCTCATCTCGGTTTTGAGGCGCATGTCACAATTTTTTCAGGAAACGGCTAAAAAATTGGCCAATAACTGGTGGCCCTGCTCGCTCAGGATGCTCTCCGGATGGAACTGCACCCCTTCCAGCGCCAGTGTTTTATGTCGCAGGCCCATGATCTCGTCCATGGAGCCGTCGGCATGCTCGCTCCAGGCGGTGATCTCGAAACAATCGGGCAGGGAATTGCGCTCCACGACGAGCGAATGGTAGCGGGTCACCCGCAGCGGATCCTTCAATCCCCTGAACACCCCCTCCCCCCGATGGCGGATGAGGGAGGTCTTGCCGTGCATCATCTGGCGCGCACGTACAACCTGAGCCCCGAACACCTGGGCCAGGGACTGGTGACCGAGACAGACGCCGAGGATGGGGATCTCGCCCGCGAAGCGGCGGATGGCGGCCAGGGAGATACCCGCCTCGTTCGGCGTGCAGGGCCCAGGGGAGATCACCAGGTGGCGTGGGGCGAGCCGGGCTATCTCCTCCAGGCTCAGCTCGTCGTTGCGCTTCACCAGCACCTCCTGTCCCAGGGCACCGAAATATTGCACCAGGTTCCAGGTGAAGGAGTCGTAGTTGTCGATGAGTAGCAGCATGAAAAGACCCTGGGAGTCAGACAGAGACGGTGATCGGACAGCCCGTCACGAGCGGCGACGGACAGACGCCGCGCATTCTGGCATGTCTCTCCCCGTTAATAAACTGGGGCCGTCGTGGTGATCCGGATGGCGAGCCTGGCGGTGGCGGCGCGTCCCTGTTATCGCCCCTCCCGACGGGCGGAAATAATCGACAGACCGACGGCGGGGGAACATCGCGGCCCCCTTCACGCCCCGTGCAGGCGCAACGCCATTTCTCATGGTCTGCGAGGTGGGCAGGAGCCAAGGGGGAGACGAGCGCTCTCGCCACCATGGGCAGGCCCCGGGGAGGAATAAACGGGACTCGGCTTGCGCCGGGCTCAGGGGATCGGCAGCACAGCCCGCGAATGGCCAGCGCCCGCAGGCAGGGCTCAGCGATCCAGCAGGCGCCCCTGCTCCAGCTCGCGCTCGCGCTGACACTCGGCCAGGTAGATGGCCGCCGCGATGGCCGGGGTCTTGTGGTGCTTGTCGATGGCATTGGAGACCATCAGCTGCAGGGTGTTGAGGTTCTTGGCCTTGCGAAACTTGCGCAGCCAGTGGCCCTTGTCACCCAGTTCTTCAATCAGGATATGTGATTCGGCAGACATGCTTTCTCTTGGGGCAACGACCCCTGTGTGACATTGAAGGAGGAAATGACGAACCGGGCGGGTAAAACAAAGAAAGCCAGGCAGATACCCAGCTCTCTTCTACTACACCTTCCCAGTATGTCAGGCTCGAGGAACGAAGCCGACGACATCATATACGCTGGTCAGGGTTTTTTCAGCCCTTTCCCGCGCCTTTTGTGCGCCAGCCGCCAAAATGGCCCGCAGATGAGTCTCATCCTGACGCAGCTCGCGGAAGCGCGCCTGGATGGGCTCCAGCAAGGCGACCACGGCATCGGCCGTCTCGCCCTTGAGGTGGCCGTACATCTTGCCCTCGAAGTGCTGCTCCAGCTCGGGGATGGAGCGACCCGTCACCCCGGACATCAGGGTCAGCAGGTTGGAGACCCCCGGCTTGTTCTCGGGGTCGAAGCGCACCACGGCCGGCTCGTCGGAGTCGGTCATCGCCCGCTTGATCTTCTTGACGATCTGCTTGGGATCTTCCAGCAGGCCGATGAAGTTCGCCTCGTTGTCGTCGGACTTGGACATCTTCTTGGTGGGATCCTGCAGGCTCATCACCCGCGCCCCTTCGGTCGGGATGAAGGGCTCGGGCAGGGTGAACACCTCGCCGTACAGGTTGTTGAAGCGGGTGCAGATGTCGCGGGTCAGTTCCAGATGCTGCTTCTGGTCATTGCCGACCGGCACCTGATTGGCCTGGTAGAGCAGGATGTCCGCCGCCATCAGCACCGGATAGCCAAACAGGCCGACGTTGACGTTGTTCTCGAAACGGGCGGACTTGTCCTTGAACTGGGTCATGCGCGACAGCTCGCCCATCTGGGTGTAGCAGTTCAGTATCCAGCCGAGCTCGGCGTGCTGGGGCACGTGGGACTGGATGAAGACGGTGCTCTTGGCCGGATCGATGCCGACCGCCAGATAGAGGGCGGCGGCGTCCAGGCAGGCCTTGCGCAGGGCCGCGGGATCCTGGCGGGTGGTGATGGCGTGCAGATCGACGATGCAGTAGAGGCAGTCGAAGTCATCCTGCATGCTGACCCACTGACGCAGGGCCCCCATGTAGTTGCCTATGGTCAGCTGGCCCGAGGGTTGGGCCCCGCTCAATACGATTGGTTTAGCCATGAATGTGTTGATCCTTGTTATTCGGCCAGCAGGGCATCGAGCTGTGCAAACTGCTCGCATACCCAGTCCGGGCGGGAATCCGCGATGGGGCGGCCATAGTTGTAGCCGTAGGTGAGCCCCACCACCTTCATGCCGGCCGCCTGGGCAGCCAGCACGTCATTTTCGGAGTCCCCCACCATCAGGGTGCGGGACGGGCTGACACCCAGCTCGTGGCAGGCGTGCAGCAGCGGCTCCGGGCTCGGCTTCTTAACGGGCACGCAGTTGCCCCCCAACCAGAGGGCGAAACAATCCTGGATGCCGAGGGCCTCCAGAATGGGCTGCACGAAGTGGCTCGGCTTGTTGGTCACCACGGCCTGGCGATAGCCGAGCCGTTGCAGGCGACGCAGGCTCTGCTCGACCCCTTCATACATCCCCAGGCCTTCCAGCAGGCAGGCCTGGTAGTGCCGGTCAAACAGGGGGCGGGCCCTGGTGAACAGCTCGGGCGCCTCGCGGTAATCCAGCGCACGCTGGATCAGCTTGTCGGCACCGTTGCCGACCCAGGTGCGCACCACCGCCTCGTCGGCCTCCGCCAGCCCCAGATCCGCCAGGGTACGGTTGACCGCCAGCGCCAGCTGGGGGGCACTGTCGATCAGGGTGCCATCGAGATCGAACAGCACCAGATCGAAGGGACGCTCAACGGACATGGGCCAGCTCCGCCCGCATCTCGTCGATCACCGCCTTGTAGTCCGGCTTGCCGAAGATGGCGGAGCCGGCCACGAACATGTCCGCACCGGCGGCCGCGATCTCGCGGATGTTCTCGACCTTGACACCGCCGTCGATCTCCAGACGGATGTCGCGGCCGCTCTCGTCGATCAGGCGGCGCACCTGACGCAGCTTGGCGAGGGTGCCGGGGATGAAGCTCTGGCCACCGAAGCCCGGGTTGACCGACATCAGCAGGATCACGTCCAGCTTGTCCATCACGTATTCGAGGCAGGTGAGCGGCGTGGCCGGGTTCAATACCAGGCCGGCCTGGCAACCCTGCTCCTTGATGAGACCCAGGGTGCGATCCACGTGGTCGGAGGCTTCCGGGTGGAAGGTGATGAGGTTGGCGCCCGCCTTGGCAAAGTCGGGCACGATGCGATCCACCGGCTTGACCATGAGGTGCACGTCGATGGGGGCTTCGATGCCATAGTCACGCAGGGCCTGGCAGACCATGGGGCCTATGGTCAGGTTGGGGACATAGTGGTTGTCCATCACGTCGAAGTGCACCACGTCGGCCCCGGCGGCCAGCACCTTGGCCACGTCCTCGCCCAGGCGGGCAAAGTCGGCGGAGAGGATAGAGGGGGCAATCAGAAAGTCTTTCATCAGCGTCATCCATTGGCAGCGTGGCAGAAAAAACGGCGCAATTTTATCGCAAAAGGGCGATGAAAACGACCCGCATCTGCTGCACCAGTGAACCGCGGCGCTCCCCCGTGCAATCGGTGCAAACGGGCTGTTCCTGCCGGGAAAACCCATCCGCTGCCTGGCGCACCGGGTGACAGGAAGGATCCGCTCGTGCCGCGGCAAGCCGGCACTACCAGAAACGACAACGGTCCCCGCAGGGACCGTTCACGACTCAACCGGCGACGGCCAGCTCCGCCTCACCAGGATAATAACCCTGCTCGGGTTCGATGCCGGGCGGATAGAGTGCCAGCAGCTCGGCCACCTTGTTGCGGCCGCCGCCGTTGCGGCTGATGGTACGCTTGACCAGGATCTCGTCCAGCCGGGCCCCGCGATAGAGCTCCCGGGTCAGCTCGATGTCGTGGTTGCTGATGAGCACGGGCACGCCCTTGTGGGCGGCGGTGTGGCGGGCCAGGCGAGCCAGCAGAGCCTGATCGTCCAGGGTGAAACCGCCCGCCGAGTAGGTGGTGAAACTCGCCGTGGTGGAGAGGGGCGCATAGGGCGGATCGCAGTAGATCACCCAGTCTTCCTCGGCGCGCGCCATGGCGTCGGCATAGCTCTCGCAGATGAAGGTGGCCTTCTGCGCCTTCTCGGCGAAGGCCCACAGCTCCTTCTCCGGGAAGTAGGGTTTCTTGTAGGAACCGAAGGGGACGTTGAACCCGCCCTTCTTGTTATAGCGGCACAAGCCGTTGAAGCCGTGGCGGTTGAGGAAGAGGAACAGCTGGGCCCGCTCGAACCCGGCCTCGGCCTGGTTGAACTGGGTGCGCAGACGGTAGTAGGCGGTCTTGTGGTTGTGTTCGGCCACAAACAGCCGACGAGCCTCGCCGATGAAGCGATCCGGCTGCCGCTTGAGGTGGTTGTAGAGATCGATGAGATCCGGATTGATATCGTTGAGCACATAGGCATCGTAATCCGTGTTGAGGAACACGGATCCCGCCCCGACGAAGGGCTCCAGCAACACACGCCCGTCCGGCAAGCGCTCGGCGATCTCTTCGACCAGGGAGTATTTTCCCCCGGCCCATTTTAAAAACGCGCGTGTTTTTTTCATGGATGTCCGGTGTTAACAAGGCGATGCCAAAAAAGGGGGGTGATTCTACCCCCTTCTTCGGGCGGCTGGCTATTGCTTCAGTTCTTTTTGTATCTGGGCAAACGACTTGGGCCAGGGTTGTCCCTTGAGCAAGGCGGGCGAGAGCTTGCGGATCGCCGCCTTGGCCTGGGCGCTGCTGGCATAGTCGCCCTGCACCACCACATACCAGGGGCTGCCACGGAAACTCGTCTTGTAGACCCAGATCTTGCCCGCCAGCCCGTGCTCCGCCACGAAGCTGTCCACGGCCTTGGTGTTGCTCGCCCCCATCAGCTGGACGCTGTAGTGGTTCTTCGGCTTCTTGTTGAGGGTCGCGACCGGGGTCAGCGCCACCTTGGGGGCCGGCGCCGCAGCTGGTGTGGCCGACGCAGGCTGGGTGCCGGTGCCCTGGGCAGCCGGTTTGACCGCCGGGGCGCTGCCCCGTGCCTTGGCCTGCACCGTCGGCGCCGCCTGGGAACCGCCGCCCACCAGCTCGTCCACCACGGCCGTGGGCAGGGCGCCGCTGACGTTGGGCTGATTCATCAGTTTTTCGACCACTTCGTCGGAGATGACTACCCGGCGCCCCTCGTAGTTGGTCGACTCCGTAGTGACCGTCTCGCTCTCGACCTTCTTGGGCAAGGGCTTGGCATCGGGTTGCCAATCCCGGGCGACCTGCGTCCCCGCCGCCCCGGGGCCGGTGTCACTCTCCTGGGTGCCCTGTGCCGCGCTCGCACCGCCGACACTCAGGGGATCTGCGGTGACGGGGTCGGGCAACGCCGTTCCCTGGGACGATGCCTGGTCTGGCGCCTTGCCGCCATCATCGAACAGGGGCAGGTAGCTCAGGGCCAGCAAGCCGGCGGCCACCAGGGCCAGCACGATCGCGATCTTCTTGACGGGCAACTCGGCCTGGCGTTTCTTGGGCCTTCTGTCGGTCATGATATCCTCCAGTGACTGCATGATGGCGGACGGGTGTCCGCCCGCCCCATTCAGGATCTCTTCCACCTTGGGCTTGGGCAAGAGGGCTGTGGGGATCTTGAGTTCTTTGGCCTTCTCATACAAGAAGATGCGTTGCTCCGGCGCGCTCAGTGGCGCGACCTCCAGCTCGAGGGCGGGCATGGCACGCCCTTTCAGCAGGGCCTTCTGGTTGCGACACCAGGCGTCACCGCCGGAGAGCAGGATGGCGAGTTTGTGGGGCGCGGCCAGGGTATCGTTGTGACGACAGAGCGCCCACAGCTCCCCGACCAGCTCGGTGGGCAATGCGTCGGCGCGCTCTACCATGAGCAGCAGGGTGGACGGCTTGCCCTCCAGCATGCGAAAGAAGCTGTCGGCCAGCGCATCCTGCGCATTGAACAGGGGGCGAGCCACTACCTGCTGCAGCAGCAACTGGCGTACATCCGCCATCTTCATGGCCGGACTGCCGATGAGGCTCACCACCCGCACCGTGTCAGGCAACTGGGCAAGCAGCGACTCGCAGAGCGTGCCACGACCGCTGCCGGGCTTGCCACAGAGAAAGATAAAGGGGTGATTGAACTCAATCAGGTGCAGCAGCCGGTCGACCAGCTGCCGCTGGGAAGGGAGCTTGAGCAGTTTGTTAGTGGTCACGACCAGACTCGATCACCGCCATCAATTGAGCATCCGTCACGTCGGCCACCACCTGGGCCCGCCCGATCCCGACCGGCAGCACCAGTCGCAGCTTGCCTTCCAGCACCTTCTTGTCACGGCGCATATGGCGGATGAAGGCGGCAAAATCCATCTCCGGCGGCGCCTGCACCGGCAGCTCGGCCGCCAGCAGCAGGGCGCGGATCCGCGCAACCTCTTGCTCTGTCATGTCGCCACGGGCCAGGGCCGTGTCCGCCGCCAGCATCATGCCTGCCGCCACCGCCTCCCCATGGAGCCAGTTGCCATAGCCCTTCTCGGCCTCGATGGCGTGGCCGAAGGTGTGCCCCAGGTTCAGCAGGGCCCGCACCCCGTGCTCGGTCTCGTCCTGCCCGACCACATCGGCCTTGATCTCGCAGCAACGGCGAATGGCGTAGGAGAGCGCGTCGGCATCGAGCCGCTGCAGGCGCGTCATGTTGGCCTCGAGCCAGGAGAAGAAGGACTCATCCCAGATGATGCCGTACTTGATCACCTCGGCCATGCCGGCGGCAAACTCCCGTGCGGGCAGCGTCTTGAGGCAGTCGGTATCGATGATCACATGCCTGGGCTGGTAGAAGGCACCCACCATGTTCTTGCCAAGGGGATGGTTGACGGCGGTCTTGCCGCCGACGGAAGAATCAACCTGGGAGAGCAGCGTGGTAGGCACCTGGATGAACGGAATGCCTCGTTGATAGCTTGCCGCAGCGAAGCCAACAACGTCGCCTATCACGCCGCCCCCCAGGGCGATGAGAGTGGTGTCACGGCCATGGCTGGTTTCCAGCAGAGCGGACATGATCCGCTCGAAGGTGGCCAGGGTCTTGTGGGCCTCCCCATCCGGCAGGATCAGGTGTTCCACCTGAAAGCCGGACAGCAACTGAATGATCTGCTCAAGATACAGGGGCGCGACCACGGTATTGGTCACTATCATGACCCGCTTGCCCTTGATCGTCTGCGCCAGCACCTCGGGGTGTTGCAACAGACCGGCAGCTATCTCTATCGGGTAGCTGCGTTCACCCAGTTCGACCTTCAACCTTTCCATGGACGTCCTCTAATGGATTACATGCCGATCAACTTGACGATTTGATTGGCAACAACTTTTGCACTCTGATCATCGGTCTGGATGACAAAGTCAGCGACTTCTTCATACAGGGCGTTGCGCTCTTGCGCCAGACGCTCCAGCACTTCCCGGGGCGGCTCTTCGGTTTGCAGCAAGGGGCGGCGCTTGTCTCTCTGGGTGCGCGCCAG
This sequence comes from Aeromonas sp. FDAARGOS 1409, assembly GCF_019048705.1. Taxonomy (NCBI): domain Bacteria; kingdom Pseudomonadati; phylum Pseudomonadota; class Gammaproteobacteria; order Aeromonadales; family Aeromonadaceae; genus Aeromonas; species Aeromonas sp. FDAARGOS 1409. The sequence continues at coordinate 2,538,446 of NZ_CP077395.1, read as the reverse complement.
CTGCTTCTCAATGGTGGTTTCGAGGTAGACCACGATGCCACGGGCAGAGAGCTTGTTGCGGGTTTCACGGCTCTTGATGGCGCCGCCACCCGTCGCCAGCACGATGCCCTGATGCTCGGCGAGCTCACCGATCACCTTCTCTTCGCGGATCCGGAAACCCTCTTCGCCTTCAACATCGAACACCCAGCCGATATCGGCACCACTGCGGCGCTCAATCTCATGATCTGAGTCGAAAAACTCCATGTGCAGTTGTTCTGCCAGATGTCTACCTATGGTGCTCTTGCCCGCACCCATGGGACCTATCAGGAAAATATTGCGTTTCTCAGCCATGTCTTTTCGTTAGTAATTACAAACTGTATGGCCCCGGTAAACACTCGACCGGGGTACCTATGAACCTTATCTTGCGATGGATCAGGAGGGGGATTATCTCAACAGAAACCAGGACTGGCAACCGCAGCCCTTACGCCCCAGCCTCATCGGGGCGTAAGGTTATATGTGTTTTGCTCTCACATGTAAAGTTTTCAAAGGGCGTCGGTGACTATCCTCGGGGTCACGAAAATCAGCAGTTCACGCTTCTTGTTTTCACTGGTGGTTTTCTTGAACAGGTAGCCGAGGCCGGGGATGTCCCCCAGCAGCGGCACCTTGCTGACATCATTTTTAATCGTCTGCTGATAGATGCCGCCAAGCACCAGGGTCTCGCCGTTGTTGACCAGCACCTGGGTGGTGATCGACTGGGCGTTGATGGAGACCGCATCCCCGGTACCGGTCGGCACGGTTTCCCCCTTGGTGTCCTGGGTCACGGTCAAGTCGAGGATGACCCTGTTGTCCGGGGTGATCTGGGGTGTGACCTTGAGGCTCAGTACCGCCTTCTTGAAGGTGACCGAGGTGGCCCCGCTGGAGGAGGACTCTACATAGGGGATCTCTGTCCCCTGCTCGATCAGGGCCGGTTTCTGGTTGGCGGTGGTCACCCTGGGGCTGGCGATGATCTCGGCCTTGCTCTCCTTCTCGAGGGCGGAGAGTTCAAGATCGAGCAGGGTACCGTTGGCGAGACGAGCGACCTGGAACGCCAGCGTACCGGCGGCATTGGTCACCGGCAGATTGACGTTGAGCCTGTCTTCCACGCCGGGACGCGTGATGGTGGAGCTGCCGTCATTGTTACCGGCACCGTCATTCCCCTCTATGGTGCCCGAGGTGCCGTTGCCATGACCGTCCGTTTTGGTCACGCCCCAGCGCACCCCCAACGCCTCGTCGAAACCGTCGTCTATGGTCACCATACGCGCCTCGATCACCACCTGCTTGACCGGGATATCGAGGATATCCAGCATGCGCTTGACGTTGCCGATGACGTCCGCCGTGTCCTTGACCACCAGCACGTTGGTACGCTCATCCACGCTCACCGCCCCCCTGGGGGAGAGCAGCTTGGTGCTCTCGGAGGAGAGCAGGGCGGCCACTTCGGCTGCCTTGGCATAGTTGATCTGCAGGTATTCGGTGTAGAGAGGCGCAAGGTCGGCCACCTGGCTGCGACTCTCCAGTTGCTGCTTCTCGCGAGCGGCGATTTCATCCGCCGGGGCCACCAGCAGGATGTTGTTGTCCAGCCGCTTGTCCAGCCCCCTCACCTTGAGGATGATGTCCAGCGCCTGCTCCCAGGGCACCCCATCGAGGCGCAGGGTGATGTTGCCGGCGACGGAGTCCGTAGTCACCAGGTTGAGATTGTTGAAGTCGGCGATGATCTGCAACACGGTTCGCACCGGAATATCCTGGAAGTTCAAGGATATCGGCTTGCCCTGATATTGCTTGGCCGCCGTGGTGGCCGCCCGTTTCTTCACCTCTATGATGAACATCTTGTCGGCCTGATCGTAACGGTAATCGAACTGACCGTTGACCGAGAGTTCAAACAGGGTGTCATTGCCCTGGCGGAACACCTCCACCTGGGAGACCGGGGTGGCAAAGTCCTGCACATTGATGAGGTTGAGCTGTTCATCCGGGATCCGGGTGCCGTGGAACTTGGCAAATACCTTCTGACCTCGGCTGCTGACGTCCACCGCCGCCGAGCTGTTGTCAAGGGTCACGAGGAACTCCCCCTGCCCCTCCTTGCCACGGCGAAAATCGACGCCCTTGACCGAGTTGAAATAGCCACCTCCCGGATTCGTCGGCGCGACGGACAGCACGGGCTTGCTGGCAGCGGCAGGGATCGGCACCACGGCAGGGGTCTGCGCCACGGCGGGTTGTGCCTGATACTGGGACTGGTTCTGGGCAACCCGCTGGGTATCGATCAAGGCAGATTGCGTCACCGGCTGGCTCCTGACAAGCGCCGACGGGTTGGCCGCCGCAGGGGCGGGCGAGGAGGCCACTGGCTGACCGGCCTTTTCCCCCAGCGACACCAGCAGTTTGTTGCCCTGCTGATGGACTTGATAGGGGGTCAGCTGATCGAGGGCTATCTTGATGTCGAGCCCCTGCCCCTTGCCCTCGACCTTGAGGTTGTTCACCCCCTGTTGCTTGATCGACAGCGGATTGACCGTCAGTGCCCCCACAGCTCCGGGCACATGCAACAAGAGCTGATTGGGTTCATACGACAGCCTATCGGTAAACCCGCTCACGGGCTCGCTGAAACTAAGTTCCAGCAAGAGTTGATCGGCCAGCAGGGGATTGACTTTGACCTCCTGCAACGCGGGGACCGCCCACACCTGAGTGCATCCGCCCAGACACAGCAGCGCCACACCTGTCATCCTTCTTATTGTTGTTCTCATCTCTGCTCATCCCTGATCATAGTTTTGCGTCGAGATTGGCCATGGCCAGCTGGGTCTCTCGGGTGACCCAGCATCCTTTGCCATCCGGTACCGTCTCCATCAAGTCAACATGCGTATTCGTTATCTTGATGACCCTGCCCTGATCCAGTCCCATGTGCTGATTGAGCCCTACTCGCACGGCCTGCCCGTCCGGGGTATTGATCAATGCCCATAGCTGTCCTTGTCTGCCGATCGATCCCTTCATGCTCAGGCTGGCCAGCGAATAGCGTTCCAGCACCTCCTTCTCCCGATTGGCGACGATCTGCGCGCAATCCGGCTTGGCCTTGGCATCCAGCCTGGAACTGGTCTCCGGCTGGGGGGCAATGAAAGGGCTGCGCTGATCGCTGCGTTGGTAGGCCATGGGAGAAAAGGCCTTTATCTCAGGCAAGGGCTCGATCGGGATGGGTTTCCTCGCCTTGGTCTGCCTGACGTACTCGTCCATGTCCTCCTGTACGCCGCAGGCCGTCACCAACAGCGCCGACAAGAGGAGTACTGTCACTCTCATGCTCATGGCTTCTGCTCCACGGTTTTACCGTTGTATTTGTAGGTTTTGGCCTGCATGGACATGCCGATCAACTCGTCCTGTCCCTTGTCTTGATTGAGTTGAAACGACTCCAGGATCACGATGCGCGGCAACGCGGCCATGTCTGCCGTGAATTTGCCGAGTTCGTGATAGGTGCCCACCACCTCGATGCGCATGGGCAGTTCGGTCGAAAATTCGTGTTTGACCTCCGGCTCCCAGTTGATCCTGTTCAATTTGAGACCGTTGTCGGTGGCGATGAAGCTGATGTCGTCCAGCAGGCCGGCAACCTCATGGGTGTTGGGCAACTGCTTGAGCTGGGTATCGACCAGGTGCTCCAGTTGCACCATCTGCTTCCTGTATGCCTCCAGATTGGCGGCCAGCATGGCCTTGCTCTCGAACTGGCTCTTCAGTTCCTTCTCTTTATCCGCCTCCCTAGCCAATGCCGTCATGGAGTTGGCAATCACATAGTAGTAAATGGCCCCCCCCAGCAGAGCGCAGCAGAGGAAGATGAAGATACCCTGAGCGACCCTGGGCCAGCGCGCGATGTCATTGATATCCAGTTCATTGAGCTGTTGCAGGTTCATTCTTGCCCCTTAGCCGCGTCCGGGAGTGCCGTGGCGATCTGGAACATCATGGAGAACTGGCTCAGTGCAATGGGTGCCACCTCTGCCGTGAAGATGGTGCTGAGCTGGGACTGCGCCAGCCAGCCCGACCCGTCGATGCGTCTCATCATGCTGGCCACCCTGCCATAGGCTTCGGTCTTGCCCTTGACATCGATCTTGTTGTTCTGCAGGGCGAGGGTGTCAAGATATACCCCATTAGGCACCAGCACGGGCAGCTGATTGAACAGACGCACCGGTATGTTGCGCCGCATCTGCAACTGCTCGATGAGCTGCATGCGATCGATCAGATCCTTGCGCCGCTCCTTGAGCAGCCGGATTTCGCCGAGCTGGGTGTCGAGCATGGCCATCTCCTGCAACAATCGCTGATTGCGCTCCTGCTGATAGCCGATCTGCTGTTGCACCAGCCAGTCGACGGCAAAGGCGATGACGGCAGTTCCCGCCAGGAACAGCCCGAACATGATGCCGAACTGCTTCTTCTGGCGCTGGGCCCTGGCCTGCCGCCAGGGCAGGAGATTTATATTTGACATGGTGTGAAGCTCCGCAGTGCCAGACCGAGTGCCGTCATGTACTTGGCCCCGTGGGCCAGACCCCCTTCTCCCTGAGGCTTGCCAAAGAGCGCAAAGGGGTCGGGATGCAGCACTTCACAGTTGAGCTCGCTGCCTAGCTGCCCGGCCAGACCGGGCAGCAGACTTCCCCCGCCCGTCAGCACCAGCTTGGACAGCTCCTTGTTGCCCGACGAACTGCAGAACAGTTGCACATTGCGCCGGATCTGCAGCACCAGGGTACTGAGGTGCGGCAGCAGCACATCCACCTCATGATCCGCAGGCAGGGATCCCTGGAGCTTGGCAAGTTCCGCGTCTTCCAGGCTCATGCTGTAAAAAGAGGCCAGGGCCTGGCTGTATTGATCGCCACCGAAATTCTGCAAGCGGGAATAGATCACCTGCCCCCTGAACAGGACGGCAAAGGTCATGGCACTGGCACCGATGTCGACGATGCCGACCGGCTTGTCCCAGGTTTGCAGCTCGGGCAGGCAGGCCAGCACGGCGCGCCCGAGCGCGTGGACCCCCACGTCCACCACCATGGTATTCATGCCCGCCTCCGTCAGTGCACTGACCCGGCCGCTGACGCTCTCGGTCCGTGCCGCACTCAGCAGCACCTCCTGACGGCTGTTGTCGGCGGTCATGCCGAGGATCTCGAAATCCAGGCTGACTTCGTCCAGAGGAAACGGAATGATCTGTTCCGCCTCCAGATGAACCTGGTTCTCCAGCTCGCTCTCGTTGATGTTGGTGTCGACCTGGATGATCTTGGTGATGACATTGGAGCCCGTCACGGCCGTGGCCACGTGCTGGCAGTCCCCTTGCACGAGCCGCCTGAGCGACTTGAGGGACTGGCCGACCCGCTCAATGTCCTGCAGTTGATAATCGACCAGAGTGCCCCTGGGCATGGGGACCTCGGCAACCGAGCCGAGATGCACCTTGCCGGGACGCCCGCTGATGGTGACGGCCTTGATGGTTTGACTGCCAAAATCAATGCCCGCCAAGGAGAGGAGGGATCCCTTACTTAATAGCCCAAACATATACACATCCATGCGTTATTGGGTTTCGGACTTATTGTAGGACAGCGCATCACAGGGTGATGCCTTAACTCAATATAATGCTCTATCTATCAATGTCATAAAGTTTATGTCAAAAGTTGACCTTCCTCTCCTTTCGGCCCTGGCTGCGGCCCCCCTTGGTAATTGCGTCCCGGAATGCTACCCTCCCGCCTCTTCTCGAGGTCGCCGTCTGCGGACAGGAAAACCTCGAATCCGCGAGGGTAAAAAGGCTATACTCTGCGCCCGTTGGCTAATTTTAAGACGATTGGTAGTTCTTCCATGCTGAAATGGCTCGTTCGCCTGTTTATTGTCATGATGCTGGGTGCAGTGCTGGGTGTTGCCAGCCTCATCGGCATCTATTTCTACATCAAGCCCCAGTTGCCGGATGTGAGCGCTCTGCGCGATGTCAAGCTGGCCACCCCCATGAAGGTCTACAGCCGGGACGGGGAACTGATCTCCCAGTTTGGCGAAATTCGTCGCATCCCCCTGCGGCTGGATGAAATCCCCCAGCCCATGATCGATGCCGTACTCGCCACCGAGGATGCCCGTTTCTATGAACACCCGGGCATTGACCCCATCGGCATCATTCGTGCCGCGACCGTCTGGGCCGTCTCCGGTCAGGCGCGCCAGGGGGCCAGTACCATCACCCAGCAGGTGGCACGCAACTTCTTCCTGAGCAACGAGAAGACGCTGGTGCGCAAGATAAAGGAAGTGTTCCTCGCCTGGCGCATCGAGCAGAACCTCACCAAGGACGAGATCCTGACGCTCTATCTCAACAAGATCCCCCTCGGTTACCGGGCATTCGGGGTCGGCGCAGCCGCCCAGGTCTACTTCGGCAAGGAGGTCAAGGATCTGACCCTGGACGAGATCGCCATCATCGCGGGGCTTCCCAAGGCCCCCTCCATGCTGAACCCCATCCGTTCCCCGGAGCGCGCCTTCGCCCGCCGCAACGTGGTACTTGGTCGCATGCTGGAGACCGGCAAGATCACCCAGGCCCAGTATGACGAAGCCTCCAGAATGCCGGTCAAGGCCCGCTACCACGGTGCGGAAACGACCCTGAACGCCCCCTACCTGAGCGAGATGGTGCGCCAGAAGATGGTGGAGCAGTTTGGTGAAGATGCCTACACAATGGGACTGCACGTCTACACCACTGTCACCGCCAAGCGCCAGCGCGCCGCCCACCAGGCGCTGCTCGACGGCGTCTTCGACTACGACACCCGCCACGGCTATCGCGGCCCGACCGCCCTGCTGTGGAAAGCCGGCGAAGCGGCCTGGGATTACGACCAGATCATGGCCCACCTGGCCAAACAGCCGAGCTATCAGCCCCTGATGGCCGCCGTGGTCACCAAGCTGGGCGACAAGAGCGCCACCCTGGTGCTCAGAAACGGCAAACAGGCCGAGCTGGGCTGGAACGGCATCAAGTGGGCGCGCGCCTTCATCACCGACGATCGCCAGGGCTTCGCCCCGAAATCGGCGCGGGATGTGCTCAAAGTCGGCGCCCAAATCTGGGTGCGGGAAAAAGGGGAAGAGCTGCTGCTCTCCCAGATCCCCGACGTCAACGCCGCCCTGGTCGCCATGAACCCGCAAGACGGCGCCATCGAGGCCCTGGTGGGCGGCTTCAGCTTCGAGATCTCCAAGTTCAACCGGGTCGATCAGGCTCGCCGCCAGGTCGGCTCGAACATCAAGCCCTTCCTCTATGCCACCGCGCTGGAGCAGGGCTATACCCTGGCGTCCCTCATCAACGACGCGCCGATCAACCAGTGGGATCCGGCCAAGGGCCCCATGTGGCAGCCCAAGAACTCGCCGGCCATCTATGAAGGGCCGACCCCCTTGCGCCTCGGCCTCGCCAAGTCCAAGAACGTGATGTCGGTCCGGCTGATGCGCGCCATCGGGCTGGATACCTATATCGACGGCCTCACCCGCTTCGGCTTCGTCCGGGATCACATCTCCGCCAACGAATCCCTGGCCCTCGGCGCCGCCGAATTCACCCCGCTGGAAGTGGTGCGCGGCTACTCTGTGCTGGCCAATGGCGGCTTCCAGGTCAGCCCCTACTTCATCACCGAGGTGACCGACAGCTTCGGCAAGTCCCTGTACCAGGCCAATCCGGCCGCCGCCTGCCGCGACTGCGGCGTGCTGGCCGCCGCCGGCCTCGACAGCGCCGATGCCTATGCCAATACGGTGCCCGACTGGAAGGCCCAGTGCCCCATCGATCCCGTCGTGCCCAACAAGATGGCGCCGCAGACCATCAGCGCCCAGAGCGCCTTCCTGATCACCGACACCCTGACCACCGCCATCTGGGGTGGCAATGGCTGGCGCGGCACCGGCTGGCGAGCGGCCCGCGACCTCAAGCGCCACGACATCTCGGGCAAGACGGGGACCACCAACGAATCCCGCGATGCCTGGTTCTCCGGCTATACCCCGAATCTGGTCGCCACCTCCTGGATCGGGTTTGACAACCACCAGCGCGGCCTGGGTCGCGCCGAATTCGGTGGCGGTGCCGCCCAGCCCATCTGGATCGACTTCATGAAGACGGCGCTCAAGCAGGTGCCCGAGCGCAAGATGCCGGTGCCCGAGGGGATCATGCAGGTGCGCATCGATCGCGAGACGGGTCTGCTGACCAATCGCGCCGATGGCAGCAGCACGGACGAGTTCTTCAAGGAAGGCACTGAACCGACCCGCTACGCGAGCCAGCTCTCCGATGGCAACCAGGTGTATGGCGGTGACGGCTCGGCCACCGATGGCCCCGTCTCGACCGACGACATCTTCTAGCTCTGCGAGAGACAAAAAAACCGGCGCCCTGCGCCGGTTTTTTTCTTTGTGCCCGGGGACCTCGCCCCTAGACGGGCAGGCTCTTTATCAGGCGCGAGATGCGGGCCGCCAGTTCATTGAAGCAGGGACGCCGCACCGAGTAGTGACGGTAGAGCAGGGAGATGGTGCGCCCCGGCACGGGGTCGATCACCGGGCGATAGCTGACGCCCCCCTCCTCCGGATTGGCGGGCACCGCCAGCCTGGGCACCAGCGTCATGCCGCTGCCGGCCGCCACCATGTTGCGCAGGGTCTCGAGGCTGGTGCCCTTGAAGCGCTGATCCTCCCCGATGCCCGCGGCAAAACAGAATCCCAGCGCCTGCTCCCGCAGACAGTGGCCATCGGCCAGCATCAGCAGCTTCTTGCCCTTGAGGTTGTGCAGCGGCACCGCCCTGGCGCTGGCCTCGGGGTGATGCTGGGGCACCGCCAGCCACATGGGCTCCTGATAGAGGGGGATGGATCCAAAGCCCTCCATCCCCTCCAGCTCCGCCAGCACGAGGCAGTCCAGCTCCCCCTCCTCCAGCCGCTTGAGCAGCACCTGGGTCTGCTCTTCGTAGAGGTAGAACTCCAGCTTGGGGAAGTGTTCGCGCAGATCCTGAATGATGTGGGGCAGCAGGTAGGGGCCCACGGTGGGAATGAAGCCGATGTGGATCTCGCCGGACATGGGCTCGGCGAAGTGCTGGCCTATGCTCTTGAGCTCGCGCACCTCCTTGAGCACCTTGCGGGCCTGCCGGGCCATGGCGTCTCCGGCCGGGGTGAACAGCACCTTGCGGGAGGTGCGCTCGATCAGGATCACCCCCAGCTCATCTTCCAGCTTGCGCAGCTGGCCGCTCAGGGTCGGCTGGCTGACGAAGCAACGCTCCGCCGCCTTGCGAAAGTGTTTCTCCTCTTCCAGCGCTACCAGGTATTCGAGATCGCGAAGGTTCATGGGCACTGCATCCTGCCATTCAATGTGGCCGCTAGCATGCACAAGAACGGTCCGGGGGACAAGGGAGGCTCGCAGGCGAATGCACGTCCGCCACACAGGTAGCAGGAGCATGGCGGCGGCCACGGCATGGAACCGCGGCCGCCAGGGGTCAGTCAGTCATCAGGGAGGCGAGATGCTTCGCGAAGGCGTGCGGCTCCCCCAGATACGGTGAGACGGGGACGGGCAGAAGGCGCTCGCCCCGCATCAACCCCAGGGTCGGGAATCCCTGCCCGCCGAGCCGTCGCAACCAGGCCTGGCTGTCGGCCAGATGCCCGGCGAGATCCACCCGCTGGCAGGCCTGGGCAAAGGCCTCAGGCTGCACGCCCTGCTCTTGTGCCAGCGCCGTGAGCCGCGCCGGGGAGCCGACCCAGTCCCCCTCCCCATAATGGGTTTCCTGGATGCGGTGCAACAGCGCAAGGCCATCCCCGCCCAGCTCGTCCAGTGCCAGAATGGCGCGAATGGGCGGCTCGGAATCGAGGATCAGCCCTTCGTTGAGCAGGAGCTCGTTGAAGTAGCGCTCCCCGAAGGGTTGGCCGGTCAGGGCGTGGATCCGCTCGTCATGGGGGCGCACATGGTCCCGCAGGGCCTGGCCCATGGGCTGGCGCCGGGCGCCCAGCCAGAGGCCGCCCGCATGCAGCGCGATGCGAAGGCCCGGGATCCCGGCTGCGGCGCGGAGCAGGGGGGCTGCGCCATAGCACCAGCCACAGAGGGGGTCATAGACATAGTGCAAGGTGGTGTCGTTCATGTGATTCACTCGTTCATTCGGCTAAAAAAACCGGGCCCTCGGGCCCGGTAAAAAAACACAGGGAAGTAGGCGTCAGGGGTTTACCACTTCATCTCGCCCATGTTGACCTTGGCACCTATGGCCAGGCCGTCGTCCACCGGCAGGGACGGATAGGCCTTCTTCAGGCCCTCGATCAGCTCACCGGAGCTGTTCGCCTTGGCCAGCTCCTGCTCGAAGCGCTGGACATAGTCACGGGTAAAGGTCACTGCGGCAGTGCCCTGGGGCGCGGTGCCCAGGAAGTGGCCCGGTACCACGCGCTCGGGTTTCAGGGCCAGCAGGTTGTCCAGCGCCTTGACCCAGTTGCTGCGGGCCGCTTTGGTCTGGCTGTCCGCCATCCAGACGTGTACCCCGCTGTAGACCGGCACGCCGCCAAACGCCGTCTTGATGGAGGGGGCCCAGAGATAGGCATTCGGCGTGTTCATCTCTTTGATCTCAATCTTCTCGCCATCCAGCGTCAGATGGCTGGCCGTCATCACTTGCGGCACGGTCAGGCTCTTGGGTGCCCCCTTGCCCAGGATCGGGCTCCAGTAGCTCAGCTTGGCATCCTTGGTCAGGTTGATATGGTCAACCACATGCTGGTCGGCCAGCACTTTGACATCCGGGAACGCAGCCATGACGGGCTCCAGACCGAAGTAGAAGTCGGGATCACCGGCACTGATATAAACAACGGTCAGCTTCTTGCCGCTCTTCTTGATCATGTCGACCAGCGCCTGGCCATTATGCACGTCGAACTGGGCATCGATCAGGATCGCCTCTTTGTCACCGGTCACCAGTGAGGAGGAGACCGGGAAGATCGCCTTTTCGCCGGGGTTGTAGACGGTCACGGTCAGGGGGGCGGCCAGCGCGGTGCCACCGAGCAGGGTGGTGGCCAGCGTCAGGTTGCGGATCAGGGTGCTGTTCATCATCTATTCCTCATTAAGTATTCGGGGGGTCATTTGATGGACACAGTGTATTGGATCGCCTAAGGTGCAAATACCGCATAATCAGTGCATCACTGTTGCACAAATCGAGCATATAGAGGCACAAGATGGATAGGCTGACCGCATTGCGGGTCTTCGTCTGCGTGGTCGAGCAGGGCAGCCTGAGCGGGGCCGGGGAGAAGCTGGAGATGTCCCGCGCCATGGTCTCGCGCTACCTGGCCGAGCTGGAGCGCTGGATGGGGGCCAGATTGCTGCACCGCACCACCCGCCGACTGAGTCTGACCGGCCCGGGCGAGGAGGCCCTGAACCGGGCCCGCGCCATGTTGGCGCTCGGAGAGGAGATGGAACAGATCGCCGTGAAGGGCGACGACGCCCCCAAGGGCCAACTGCGCATCACCAGCAGCTACTCTCTCTCCGAAGCCCTGCTGGTCAAGGCGGCGAACGACTATCTGGCTCGCTACCCGGGCACGGCCATCGACATCCTGCTGCTGGACAGGACGGTCAACCTGGTGGAAGAGCGGATCGATCTCGCCCTGCGCATCACCAACGATCTGGATCCCAATCTGGTGGCGCGCCCCTTAGGCACCTGCCACTCCGTGGTCTGTGCCAGTCCCGCCTACCTGGCTCGCCATGCTCCGCCCCAGCAGGTGCAGGATCTGGCCCTGCACAACTGCCTGACCTACACCTATTTCGGCAAGAGCCTGTGGGAGTTTCAGGGGCCTCATGGTCCCGAGTCGGTGCCGGTGAGCGGCAACCTCAGCGCCAACATCTCCAACCTGCTGCTGGCGGCGACCCTGGATGGGGCGGGGATCAGCCTGCAGCCCCGCTACTCGGTGGAGACCCACCTCGCGAGCGGCGCCCTGGTACCCCTGCTGACCCAGTGGCAACCCAAGCGGCTCGGCGTCTATGCGGTCTACGGCACCCGCAAGCAGATGTCTCCCCTGCTGCGCAGCTTCCTCGACTTTCTCGTCGCCCGGATGGCGGACGATCCCCTGTGGCAAGCCCGGTGAGGGTCCATGAAAAAGGGGCCTGGCGGCCCCCTGTCTGCGGATCCTGGCTCACGCCTCGAAACCGAACTCCCTGGCAGGCGGCTCGCCATCGTTCGCCACCGGCTCCTCCAGATAGATGTCGTGATAGGCGGCATAGATGGAGTAGTTGATGGCGGGCAGCACCACCAGCAGGCCCACCAGCATCAGCAGCGCCCCGAAGAAGATCAGCACGGCCCCGAGCAGCCCCCACCAGAGGAAGGGCCACATGTTGCGCAGGCAGCCCCTGAAGCTGAGCCTGGCCGCCTGCCAGACCCCGACACCGTGGAAGAAGATCAGGGCGGGGGCGAAGGTAATGGCCATCAGCACGGGCACCAGCAGGGCCAGCCCCAGCAAGGCGCAGAGCAGGAAGCCCCGGGCCTGTTCCGGGGTCAGCGTCAGGGTCTCGGGATCCTGGGACAACAGGCCGGTCAGCCCCCACAGGTGCAGCATGAACGCACAGATCATCAGGATCATCATGAACAGGGCGAGCACCATGAGCCCCCCCAGCATCAGCGGCGTCAAGCGATGGCGAAAACCGGCGAAGAAGTCGGCGAACTGCAGCGGCTGCCCCCCAAAGCCCCGTCGTGCCACCGCCACCCAGCCGGCACCCCACACCATGTAGAGCAGCTGGGAGATAAGCCCCCCCGCCGGCAGCTGGTCCAGCACTATGCCCACCACGAACCAGAGCACTATCATGGCCACGCTGGCCCCCATCCCCTTGTTGAAGATGTCGAATCCCGTGCGGACCCAGATCCAGCCCTGTCCGATGGAGTGGCGCTTGGGTTCGCGGCGCAGGGCGCTGTCGCTTTGCATCATTGACCTCGTCGAAAAATAGGAGCGGGGAAGCCTCTCGTCAGGGCACGCTCACCGTGACCATGATGGTTCCCGTATAGGTACCGGTACGCACCACCTGACCCGGCAACCGGGTCGGATAGAGCCTCACCCTGTAGTCGGTGTCATGGGTAGCCGCCGAATAGGGTACCGCGATGGCGGTATCGAATGGAATAGGGGTCAAGGTGTCCTGCTCCACCATGCCCACCCCGACTCCGGCCAGGTTGGTGGTGATGAAGCGGTTCTGGCTGCTGAGCGCCCCTCCGAAGCTGTAGCGCAGCGGCACCACGTAGTCGCTCGGGATCTGGCTGCAGGTCACGCTCACATCGACGCTGCGGGGGCTATATCCCCTGGGGATCTCCCCCTCGACGAAGGCACTCTGCGCCACGGCGCCGAGATCGATGGGGATGCTGGTGCCGGCGGGAAACTGGCAGGTCGGCGTCGAGGTGACGCTGATGTTCATCGCCAGGGTGCTGAATGCATTGACCGGGCTGGTGTCGGGTGTGCCGGCACGGCGCACGAAGAGGTGGGCGACGGTGCCGCTGAAGGTCTGGGTTCCCGTGACCCCCTTGAGCAACTTCAACGTAGCGCGCCCGCCGTTCACGTTGATCCCTCCCAGCAGGGAGACATTCAGCAAGCCGCCGACACAGGCGCTGAGCAACCCACTGGTCGTGGCATTGAAGGGAACTGTCTGGTATGCCCCTGCCGCGTTGAACTCCACCTTGAGGCCGAAATAGGGGTTGAGCTTGATGAGGGTACCGAGGGGATCGGCAACGGTCGGCAGGCCGGTCGTGCCCTGGTAGTAGACCGTCACCAGCAGGCCCACCGAGATCCCGGTGCAGTCACAGGTGGCCGTGTCCGTGGTCGAGAAGGTCGCGCTCCGGGTCTCGCCAGGCTGATAGAGATCGTTATCGGCGCTGATGGGCAGGGTCGCCACGAAGGGGCTGGTGCATTGACCGCTGACGGCCAGCCCCTCTTGAGGCCACATACCCGCCAGCAGCAGGAGCGCCCCCGCCAGCAGGGACCAGGGGCCATGACGGCCAGCCATGTTACTCATCCCGCGCTCCTCCCCCCAATCCCAGCACAAAGGCCTGTTCACGGTAGGTACCGTCGTCGTCTATCCAGCGCAACCTGCCCCTGGCGTCCGGCGGTACCCTCCCCGCCATGACCACGGGCAGGGCACCATAGGGCGGCAGCACCCCGCCCTCGCGCCAGGCCAGCCCCCGTCCGCCTGCCGTCAGCAGCACCTCGCTCAGGCTGATGTGGAAGGGGCCCGGATTCGTGACCCAGAGCCCGCCCCCTGGCAAGGCCTGCCAACCCAGCTTAGACACCGACTCCGCCACCGATCCCGCCAGCCCGGGCGGCCGATAGAACAGCTTGATGCGGGTGCGGTAGGCCAGCTGCACGCTCCCCTGCGAGGCGTGAGCCTTGGGGGGAAGCCCCAGCACATTGAGCCAGAATAGGGACTCCCTGTCCCGGGGAAGCCGGCCCAGATCCGCGCCGAGGACACGCAGCGTCTGCCCCCGTCCGGGCCCCAGCCGCATCACGGGGGGCACCACCAGAAAGGGGGTCGTGACCTCGGCCGGTCCCTGGCGTTCGTCCCCCTCATCGACCCAGGCCTGCAACAGGCTGGGGCCGGCGCCATCGTTGCGTACCAGCAGTGTGGCCTCACCCCCCTCATGGACGAGCCGGGTACGGGTCAGGTTGAGGGCGCCCTCGCCCTCCCTTGCCCACAGCAAGGCCAGCAGCACGACACCCGGCCATACAACCCTTCTCATGAGCCAGACTCCACGCCGAGGCAGCGGGCCGCCACCTGCTGATAGGGCATGGCCGGATCCGGCCGGGGAGCCCGATAAGCGAGCCGGCATCGCTCTTCCCTCTCCTCACCCCATTGAACGTAGAGGGGCCCCTGCTCGCCACGCACAAAGATAAGCCCCCCCTGGCCGACCACGGCCACCGAGCCGCCGCTGCCGTCGACCACCTCGGCCCCGAAGGGCGGGGCGCTGCCATCTTGCCGTTCGGCCTTGATCAGCAGGGGCTGACCGACCCGGGTCTCGTAGGCCAGCTTGACGATGGCCCCCCGGCGGGGGGCCACCATGCGGGCGCTGCCGTCGATCTCCACATCCAGCGGCAAACCGCTCGGATCCAGGCCGATGATGTTGGTGCGATAAGGGTTGAGCCCGGCCAGCACGGCATAGCCATCGCCGTCCACCTCGCTGCCGATCCCGTGGCTGACCCTGGCCCCCTGGGCCCCCTTTGCCTCCACCAGTGCCATCGTCTCCCCCTGCGTCTGCCCCAGCACCCAGCCCTCACCGTGCACCAGCAGGGTCCCCTTGGCAGAGGCCACATACTGGGCATACCCCTCCCCTTGGCTGGTGCTGAGCCCCAGCTGGGCGGATGCCGTCTGATACTGCAGATTGGCGCCATAACCCTGGGTACTGCCCTCCCCGCCGGGACCATGGCTGCCGTAGAGGCCGTAATAGAAGCGGCCGTCCCGGGAGCCGCCGTTGAGATCCAGCCTGGCGCTGGTCCCCAGCCCCTCCTGATAGGAGAGGGTGCTGCTAAGGCGCGGGGCCCCCAGCTTGTCGCCGATGGGAATGCTGAGGCTCAGCACGTATTGATCGCCGACCCCTTCCTCCAGGGAGTGGCTGGCCGACAGGGTCAGGCTGCCCCAGTCAAACCCCCGGTTGTAGCCGAGTTGGAAGCTGCTGCTCTCCCCCTGGCCTCCCCAGTAGTCGCGGCGAATGCCGTTGAAGTAGAGATCCCCCCACTCCCCCACCGGCTGATTGACATTGAGCTGGAAGCGATTGCGCTCCCGCTGCAGGCGGTCCAGCGCCTGGGCCTGTATCGCAGCCACGTCGTTGAGATCGAGGTAGCCTTCGCTGGAGAAGCGGTAGGCGGCCAGGGTGACATAGGTCCGGGTCATCTCCATCTGCTTGCTGTAGGTGAGGCGATAGCTCTGGCCGGACTGCGACGCCGGCAAGGCTGCGCTGACGGGCAGGGCGCGCGCCCAGGATCCGGTGACATCGACGGCCAGGGCCCCGTAATCCGACCCCACCGCCACACCGCCCAGCAGGGCGGTGTAATCCTCGGCGGCGATGGCCCCGCCATAGAGGGTCAGGGCATCCGAAAAGCCGCGCCTGTAGGTGCCTTGCAGAAAGTCCGGCCCATCGGGCCCCGCCTCGTTGCGATAGCGCCCCAGGGTCAGGCTGAAGCGGGAGGTGTCGTCTCGCAACATCTGCACCACGGAGGAAAACGGCAAGGTGAAGCTCTGAACGCTGCCATCCGCCTCCGTGATGGTCACGTCCAGATCTCCGGCAAAGCTGGTGGCATAGAGATCGTCGATGGCAAAGGCACCGGGCGCCACCTGGGTTTCATAGATGAGGGCGCTGCCCTGACGAACGGTGACCCTGGCGTTGCTCTGGGCCACCCCGCGCACCACGGGGGCGAACCCCCGTTCGAAGTCGGGCAGCATGGCGTCGTCGCTGGCGATCTGCACACCGGTGAAGGGCACGCTGTCGAAGCTGTCGCCCGGGGTGAAATACTCCCCCAGGGTCAGCTGGGCGGTGCGGGAGGTAATGTCCCGCTGCGCATAGCTGTTGAGGGGATCATAGCCCCCGTGACTGCCCCCCTGATAGGAGCCGTTGTGGCGCAGGCGCCAGGCGCCGAGGTTGAGACCTGTGTTGAGGTTGATGCTGCTGCTCAGCGGTTCGTCGACCGCCTCCTGCTCGCTGTAGTAGAGGTTGGCGTTGTAGCTGACGAAGGCGGCATTGATCCCCTGCACCCACAGCTCCGGCCCCACATAGTCCCGTCTGACACGGCCCAGGTAGGCCTGGGGCAGGCTGAGTGCCCCGCTCAGGCTGGCGAGATCGAACGTGAAGCCGGCGCCGGGCACCAGGGCCCCCACCTCGATGCAGTCGAGGCCGAGCTGCCGCGTCACCTCGGTCTGATCGGGCAGCTTGTCCAGGATCAGCCCCCACTGTTTCAGGTGGTCGGGCTGGAAGCAGAACCTGGGGGTAGCGGGATCCTTCCCCGCTCTCACCTCCACCTGCTGGCTCAGCCTCTCCTTGCCATTGAGGGTGATGTCGAGCTGATAGCGCCCCGGGGGGATGAAGTCGGCACGGGAGAAGCGCGCCAGATCGATGTCGACCCCCAGGCTGTCGAGCAGGCGGCTGTCAAACTCCACCTCGTCGGGTGAGCCACCTGCCTGCCCGGGAGCCTCCTCGGCCATAGCCAGGGCTCCCCAGAGTAGGAGGAAGAGACACCAGCCACCCGGGGCGGGCCCGCAGGCCAGCGGAGAAGCATGGCAAGGGAGGGACACGCCGGCGCTCATGGCATCCCCCTCGGCGCCGGCGCATGCACCGGGATCAACGGAAGACGAATTCACCCACCTCGCGGGCGCCATAGTCGTTGAGCCAATGGAAGGTCACCCTCTTGGCATGGACGGCCCCGGAGAGTTGCTCCACGGGGAAATCGAAGGTGCCCCCCGGCGCCACCATGCCACCGCTCAAGTTGCTGTAACGCTTCGACTGGGTCGTCTGCAGCTCCAGATTGCTGATGCTGACGTGATAGAGGCTCGGATTGCTGGCCCGCAGGGCATAGCCTGCGCCCTGGTGGACCAGCCGCCAGGTGAGCCGGTGTGCGGAACGCTCCACATTGCCGGCCAGACCCGCCGGCCGGTAGAACATCTTGATCCGGGAGCGAAAGGCGAGCTGCACCATGTTCTGGCCTGCCTGGGTGGATTTGACGCTCGGCGGCACCTCCAGCACATTGAGCCAGAACACGGACTCGCGGTCCTGAGGCAGCCCCTGTCCCACATAGGCCAGACGCAGGGACTGGCCGCGCTGGGCCTCGATGCGGGTGATGGGAGGCGTGATCAGAAACGGCAGGGCCTCGGCACCGGGCCGGATCCGGCGGTCACCGGCATCCAGCCACACCTGCACCAGCGAGGGGGTGCTCCCCTTGTTGGTCAGCTCCAGCGTGACTTCCCGCGCATTGGCCGGGTAGATGACCCGGGTACCGGAGATCTGGACATGACCCCAGGCCTGCCAGGACAGGAGCAGCAAGGCGCACCAGAGGATGCGGCCAGACCCGACCAGGGGGGAACGATAGGAGGCAGGGAGGCTCATGGGGCAGACTCAGTGGTAGTCCAGGGAATAGATGAGATCCGCAGAGACCAGGCCGGCACCGACGGCGCCGGTGGCGATGTACTGGGCGCTGTAGTAGAGGGTCGCCCCGCCGGTGGCACTGAAGTTGACCAGCACATTGTTGCCTGTGTTGGTACGAAGATCGATGGGGGTGCTGTTGGCCGAGAGGATCTGCACCTCCACGTTCTGGGCCGGGTTCTTGCCTCCCGAGGCGACGGCCTTGTTGCTGAGATTGCCCGTGGTCTGCTCCACCCCGATGTTTTCGAAGTAGGCCCGCACAGACCCCGTGGTCGGGCAACTGGTGAGGGCGAGGTTGAAACCGGTCGCGCCTGCGGTCTGGCCTATGCTGCCAAGGGCATTGGTGCTGACGGTGGGCAGGGTCACGGTCGCAGACGCCGTGCCCCCGTTGACCGCGATGGCACAGGTCCCCGCAGTCACTTCGCCATTGATGGTAATGACCCCGTTGAAGGCGGCAACGGGTGCCGACATCCCCATTATGAGTCCGAGTAGCAAGAGAGCCTTGGTCTTCATCACAACCTCCGTCTATCCCTGGATGTCGCTGGCGACTGCCGTCCTCCTGCCAGTGTTTCACTGCCTGCCGACATAGGTGCCATTCAAAGACACCTTTAGTGACATATTAGTAAATAGCACAGAGTTTTCACTCCTGCTCCTTTCAGGCAGCCCCGCGGTCATGGGGCCCGGGGACGGACAGCCCCGGCAGAATGTGGCATCATCTGCCCCCTCGTATCTCACCGCCTTGTTCGATGGAGCCACCATGCGTCGCCTGTTCTTCCTTCTCGTGCTGCTCGGCAGTCCCGCTCTTCACGCCGAATCCGGCTTTATCAGCCGCCTGCTCAACCACCCTGTGCCGGGGGGCGTGGCCGTGGTGCCGCTCGGGGACGGCGCCAAGGCGCCCGCCGTGCGGTATCAGGACAAGCCCGTGCTGGTGGTGCAGGAAGAGGGCAGGCGCTGGATCGCCATCGTCGGCATCCCGCTCAAGAGCGCGCCCGGCGCCCATCAACTGACCACCAGCGATGGCCGTACCTTGAGCTTCACGGTCGGCGCCAAGCACTACCGAGAGCAGCA
The DNA here is from genome assembly GCF_019048705.1 of Aeromonas sp. FDAARGOS 1409. Classification (NCBI taxonomy): domain Bacteria; kingdom Pseudomonadati; phylum Pseudomonadota; class Gammaproteobacteria; order Aeromonadales; family Aeromonadaceae; genus Aeromonas; species Aeromonas sp. FDAARGOS 1409. The sequence continues at coordinate 2,519,352 of NZ_CP077395.1, read as the reverse complement.
CATCAAGTTGAAAAATACGCGCCAGGTCAATCCGCTGGCGGAAGACATGGCGCGCATCAACCGCGAGCTGGCCGAACAGACCAAGGCCTACCAGACCTTCAGCCCTGCCCAGCCCAGCAACCTGATGTTCGACAAGCCGGTCAACGGCCCCCTCTCCAGCCCGTTCGGCCTGCGCCGCTTCTTCAACGGCGAGGAGCGCAACCCCCACTCGGGCCTCGACTTTGCGGTCGGTGCAGGCACCCCCATCAAGGCGCCGGCGGCGGGCAAGGTGATCCTCATCGGCAACTACTTCTTCAACGGCAATACGGTGTTCGTCGATCACGGCCAGGGGCTCATCAGCATGTTCTGTCACATGTCGAAGATCGACGTGCAGCTGGGCCAGAGCCTGCCCCGCGGCGGCATCGTCGGCCGGGTCGGCGCCACCGGTCGTGCCACTGGCCCCCACATGCACTGGAACGTCAGCCTGAACGACGCCCGGGTCGACCCCGCCATCTTTATCGGGGCCTTCAAACCCTGACCCTGGCAGGATGAAACGACAAAGGCAGCCCAGGCTGCCTTTGTCGTCAATGGACAGGGGCGTTAGCTATGCGGCTGCGGCATGCAGCCCGGCCTCCTTACCCATGGCCCGCCACATCACCAGTACCAGCAGGGTGCTGCAGGCGGGCAGCGCCAGCCAGACGCCGGCCACGCCCCAGAGGGAAGAGAAGCCCCACAGGAAGCCGCCTATCAGCACCAGCTTGCCGCCGGTGAGCAGGGAGGCGATGCGGGCCCGGTTGATGGCCTGGAAGTAGGTGGCCCCCACCAGCAGCAGCCCCTCCATGGGCAGCCCCCAGAAGTAGAGCCAGATCCCCAGGGTCGCCACCGGCAAGAGGGCCGCATTGTCGCCGGCGAACAGGTAGACCACCCCCTCCGGCCACAGATAGAGCGGCACCATGCCGCACAGCGCCACCAGCAGGGTCACCCCCAGTGCCAGGTTGCGCACCCGCAGCACCCGCGCCCAGTTGCCCGCCCCGGCGTTGAAGCTGGCGATGGGCTGGATGCCCATGGCGATCCCCTCGAAGATGAGATAGAAGAAGGCCTCGCTGTAGCTGATGACGCCATAGGCTGCCACGTGCAACGAGGTGCCGACCGAGAGCAGCGCCTTGTTGTGCAGTGCCAGCACCACCGACAGGTAGAGATACATCAGGAAGCTCGACACCCCGAGTCGCAGCGTTTCCCCCATCAGCCGCCAGTCCGGCACCAGGGTGTCCCAGCGAATGCGCAGCTGGCTGCGGGGGGTGAAGAAGTGCCACAGGCACAGACCCCCGGTCACCGCCTGGGAAAGCATGGTGGCGATGGCCGCCCCCGCCAGCCCCCAGGGGACTACCGCCATCAGCAGGTAGTCGAGCAGCACGTTGAGCACGCCGCCCCCCACCAGGATCCAGGTGGTGAGGCCGGGCCGCCCGTCGTTGCGCAGCAGGGCAGTAAAGGCCATGGAGAGCACAGCGAAGGCCCCGAGCCAGGCGTACCACTGCAGGTAGGCGAGGCCGGCATCGAAGATGACTCCCTCGGCCCCCATCCAGCGCAGCATCTCGTCCCCATGACGGATACCGACAAAGGCGAGCAGGGCCGAGGCGATGAGCACCATCACCAGGGCGTTGCCGACGATCTGGCGAGCCCGCGCCTGCTCTCCCTTGCCCAGATAAAACGAGGCGAGCGACGAGGAGCCCATGCCGATCAGCGCCCCCACCGCATAGAGCACGGCGCAGATGGGGTAGGCCAGCATCATGCCGGCCAGGCCGTCCTGACCCAGGATATGGCCGACGAAGATGCCGTCTATGGTGACATAGACGCCGGTGACCAGCATGGCGGCCACCGTCGGGGTCACATAGCGCAGGAAGAGGCGGGAGAGGGGGGCAGTGCCCAGGTCGACGGAGGACATAGAATGCTCAACAAGGTGGGAAACGGCCAGAATAATAGCCAAACAAGACCCGGATCACCCGTCATTTATGTTGTGAATCATTAGGATGGAAGGCTTTACCCGCTCCAGCCCCTGCTTTAGGCTAGGGCGATTTCTCATGAACGGAAACGTGCGCCATGTTGCAACGCCTGCTCTGCCTGATGTTCTGTCTCAGCCTGCTCCCCTTCTCCGCAGCCCAGGCCGATGATGCCATCACCCAGGTCGAGGAACTGTTGCAGAGCGTTCCCAAGACGGAGAGCCCGGAAAACCAGCAGCTCAGGGAGAGCTACCAGCAGGCGCTGCAGTATGCCCGGGACGCCCAGCGCTACCGGGAGCAGGGCAAGGCCTACCAGCAGATCCTCATCGACTACCCCAAGGAGTCGGCCCGGCTCAAGGAGGGGCTGCACAACTACCAGCCCCAGTCCCGTCCGCCCCTCTCCTCCCTCAAGGAGGACGCCCTGCGCCAGGCCATCAGCCTGAGCAGCAACCGCCAGATCAACCTGCGCAAGGAGCGCCAGGGGGTGACCGACAGCCTCAACCAGCTGGAGAGCACGGGGCAGGAGTATCACCTGAGGGTCGACGAGCTGCGCAAGCAGCTGTTGCAGACCCGATCCCAGCTCGATCGCCTGAGCTTCAGCAACGAGTCGGATCGGCTGCAGGAGGCCCAGCAGCTGGCCACCCGCCTCAAGGAGCAGAGCCTGTCGGACCGGATCCAGATGCTGGAGCTCGAACAGCTCTCCGCCCAGCAGCGCAACGATCTCGGCAAGTTGAAGCTGCAGGAGCTCAACCTCGCCATCACGGACGAGGACGAGTGGCAGGCCAGCCTGCTCGCCCAGCAGAACCAGCTGCGCCGGGAGAAGACCGAGCAGGCCCTGGCCGAGAGCGAACGCCTGCGCCGGCAGCTCACCTCGGATCTGCCCCTGTTGCAGGAGCAGCAACAGCAGAACCAGGCGCTCTCTCTGCAACTGGGGGCCCTGGAGGACCAGATCGAGCGGGTGCAGGACGAGCAGCGCACCCTGGACAGCTCCCTCTCCGGGCTCAACGACCTGGTCAACTCGGTGCGCGAACAGCTGGAGTGGCTGCAGATCAGCAACGCCTATGGCGAGAACCTGCGCAGCAAGCTGGCCGACCTGCCCGCCTACTTCCCGCTGGAGAAGCTGGAATCCGCCATCGTCAAGGCGCGCATGGCGAAATACCAGTACGAGACCGAACAGGATGCCCTGAAGGATCCGGCGCAGATCCGCAACAACCTGCTGAGCGGGGACGGCATCACCCTGGACAGGGCCCAGCGCGCCGTGCTCGACAACCTGCTCAAGGCCAGGCGGCAACTGCTGACCCGGCTCAACGACGCCTCCGATACCCTCATTCAGGAGCAGACCCGGCTCAAGCTGCTCTACAGCCGCCAGAACAGCAAGATCGACGAGATCCGCGAACTCAGCGCCAGCCACCTGTTCTGGATGCCGGACGTGCGTCCCCTGAGCCCGGTCGTGCTGCTCGGCGTACCCGCCGCCCTGGGGCTGATCTTCAACCCGGCCAACTGGCTGCAGATCCCCAGGGCCATCGCCGAGAACAACCCCCTCACCCTGACCCTGGCCGGCCTGGGCCTGCTGGGACTGGCCTGGTGCTGGCTGAAACTCGCCCGCCACCTGACGGAGTACTGCCAGTTCATAGCCCCGCGCATCGGCAAGGTGACCCAGGACAAGTTCAGCCTCACCAGCCGGCTGCTGATGCGTTCCCTGCTGGCGGCCCTGCCCCTGCCCGCCATGGCGCTGATGCTGCACGGCCTGCTGGACGGCGCCTGGCAATACCCCTTCGCGGTGGCGGTGGCCCGGGGCCTTGGCGAGATCTGGTTCCTGCTGCTGGCCCTGCTGGTCGCCCGCCACCTCACCCTGGAGAAGGGGATCCTGATCCTGCACTTCCGCTGGCCGAAGGAGCGGGTCCAGCGGGTGTGGGGCCAGTTTCGCACCCTGCTGCTGGTGCTGATCCCCTGTTTCTTCGTGCAGGGCATGGCCAGCAGCTATCAGGAGCACGCCTTCTATGACTCCCTGGGCCGCCTCGCCTTCATCGTCGGCGCCCTCTGGCTGCTGCTCTTCTTCGCGCGCCTCAACCGGGAGAAGCTGCCGCTGACCTGGGGGCAGGCCGACATGACCAAGCCCCACCTGCTGCATCACTTCATCTGGAACAGCCTGATGCTGGCCCCCCTGCTGGCGGTGTTGGGCGCCCTGTTCGGCTACTTCTATACCTCCCGCACCCTGCTGCGCCAGCTGGAACTGAGCCTGCTGGCGGGGCTCGGCTGCCTGCTCGTCTACTACCTGGCCCACCGCTGGATGCTGATCCAGCGCCGCCGGCTCGCCTTCGACCGCGCCAAGCACAAGCGAGCCGAGATCCTGGCCCAGCGGGAGCGGGACGAGGACGATCTCAGCTCCGAGATCCCCGACGCGGTGGAGGAGCCCGAGCTGGATCTCGACACCCTCAGCGCCCAGTCCCTCGGCCTGGTGCGCACCCTGCTGATGCTGGGCTTCACCATGCTGGTGGTGGTGCAATGGTCGGATCTCAACTCGGCGTTCAGCTTCCTCAGCAGCATCGAGGTGTGGCAGGTGAGCAGCAAGGTGGCCGGTATCGAGCAGCTCTCCGCCATCACCCTGCAGGATCTGATGCTGACCGCCTTCGCCTTCATCCTGACGGTGGTCACCGCCCGCAACCTGCCCGGGCTGATGGAGCTCACCCTGCTCCAGCACCTGAGCCTCTCCCCCGGCACCGGCTTTGCGCTGACCACAGTCAGCAAGTACCTGGTGCTGCTCATCGGCGCCCTCACCGGCTTCTCCATGCTCGGCATCGACTGGTCCAAGACCCAGTGGCTGGTGGCGGCGCTCTCGGTGGGGCTGGGCTTCGGGCTGCAGGAGATCTTCGCGAACTTCGTCTCCGGCCTCATCATCCTGTTCGAGAAGCCGATCCGCCTGGGCGACACCGTCACCATCCGGGAGCTGACCGGCACAGTCACCAAGATCAAGACCCGTGCCACCACTATCGTGGACTGGGACAGGAAGGAGATCATCGTCCCCAACAAGGCCTTCATCACGGAGCAGTTCATCAACTGGTCCCTGTCAGACGCCATCACCCGGGTCAAGCTGCGCATCCGCATCGGCCTGACCCAGGAGCCCAGGCGGGTGCAGCAGCTGCTGGAGCAGTGCGTGCAGGAGTCCACCCTGGTGCTGGACACCCCGGTCCCTGAGGTATTCCTGATCGAATTCACCGACTCGGCCCTCATCTACGAGATCCGGCTCTACGTCAACAGCATGGATCACCGGATGCCCATCACCCACGAGGTGCATTCGTTGATCCTCGACAAGCTGGCCCAATACGGCATGCACCTGCCGCACCAGCAGATCGATATCAGGATGAGCCGGGGCTGATGGGCCCCCTCCCCTTGTGAAGAGGAGGGCCGGGGTGGGGTTATCACCATCCCCCAATGACGACAACAGGAGCAACGAATGCAGATCATTGCCCATCGCGGGGCCAGCGGACTGGCACCGGAGAACACCCTCAAGGCCATCGCCCTGGCGCTGGAGCTCGGGGTCGGCGCCATCGAGCTCGACGTGCAGCAGGCTGACGGCGAGCTCTGGGTCTTCCACGACAGGCGGCTGGAGCGCTGCACCGACGGCCACGGGGTGCTCAGCCACCAATCCCGGGACTATCTGGCAAGCCTGGATGCCGGAGACGGGGAGCGGATCCCGACCCTGTGGCAGGTAATGAGCCTGATTGCGGGGCGCTGCGAGCTGCACATCGAACTCAAGGGTGCAGGCACCGCCGAGCCGGTGGCCGCCCTGACCCGGCGGGCCGAGGTGGAGCTTGGCTTCACCCCGGCGCACTGGGTCGTCTCCTCCTTCCATCATCCCGAGCTGATACGCTTCAAGGTGTTGCGGCCGGAGATCAGGACCGGCGCCCTGACCGCCAGCCTGCCGCTGCACGGTGCCCGCTTCGCCGAGGAGCTGGGGGCCTGGTCCCTGAACTGCGACGTGGATTTTGTCGACGCCGGGCTGGTGGCGGATGCCCATCGCCGGGGGCTCAAGATCCTGGTCTACACGGTCGACGAGGTGAGTGATGGGGATGCATTGGCGGCCATGGGCGTCGATGGCATCTTTACCAACCGACCAGATCGATTCAGCTGAGTATCGGCGCGGCCTGGCGGGCCGTCGGGAGGTGAAATAAATCGAAAATTTGCTGTGCACCGGGATACATAAAGTCCACAGTCGGCCGATACAGAGTTGGCCCATAACAATAACAAACACCACGGATCTCAGACTGACGCTCACAAGGATGTAAACATGAACCTATCCATCAAGAACAAGCTGGTCCTCGCCATCGGGGCCATTATCCTGGTCATCTCCGGCCTGCAGGTCTGGTACAACACCACCCAGCTGCGCAGCGAAACCCAGCGGCTGATCTGGAGCTTCATCGACGACAGCTCCATCGCCAACGTCAAGGGCATCTCCCGCTGGCTCGATGCCCGCATCAGCCTGGTCCAGGCCACCAAGGAGGCCTTCGCCAAGGAGGAGGAACCGCTGAGCCACCTGGCCCAGTCCATGAACGCGGGCAACTTCGACCTGGTCTACGTGGGGACCAAGGATGGCCGGATGATCCAGAGCAAGCCGACCGATCTGCCGGCCGGCTATGATCCGCGCCAGCGCCCCTGGTACAAGGACGCCATGGCCGCCGGCAAGCTCGCCATCACGGCCCCCTATGCCGACGCCGCCTCGGGCAACCTCATCATCACCATCGCCGAGCCCTTCAGCCGCGGCAGCACCGACGGCGTCATCGCCGGTGACGTCTCCATCGACGGCCTGGTGCGCGACGTGCTGGCGATCAACTCGGAAGGCACCTACGCCATCCTGGTGGACAGCAACGGCACCATCATCGCCCACCCGGACAAGGCGCTGACCCTCAAGCCCGCCACCGCCCTCTCCCCGGACCTGACCGCCGCCAAGGTCAACGAGCTGGCCCATGACAACACCATCTCCGAGATGAATATCAGCGGCAAGGCGAGCGTGTTCGATCTCACAGAGATCCCCAACACCAACTGGTACTTCGGCATCGTCGTGGACGAGGCGGTGGCCTATCAGTCCGTCTCCCGCATGGTGACCTCCGCCCTGCTGCAGGGCCTGCTCACCATCCTCATCGTGGCGGGCTTCTCCTACGTGGCCATCAACCGCTCCCTGGCGCCCCTGAAGACCCTCGGCGACGCCATCGCGGATCTCTCCCGTGGCAACGGCGATCTGACCCGCCGCATCAAGATCGAGCGGGAAGACGAGGTCGGCACCGTCGCCAAGCACGTCAACACCTTCATCGAACGCATCCACGTCATGGTGCAGGACATCTCCAACTCCTCCACCCAGCTCAACCAGCAGGCCAGGTCCTCCCACGACATGGCGGAGAAATCCAACCAGGGGCTGGCGCGCCAGCAGAACGAGATCTCCCAGATTGCGACCGCGGTGCACGAGATGTCCGCCACCGCCGTCGAGGTCGCCAGCAATGCCGAGCAGACCGCGGAGGCAGCCCGCAGCAGCTCCAGCAGCTGTGAGCACGGCAAGCAGGTGATCGCCCGCAACCAGCGCTCCATCACGGATCTCGCCACCCAGGTCAAGCAGGCCTCCGGCATCATCCAGGAGCTGGAGAAGAACGCCCAGGAGATCAACACCATCCTCTCCACCATCCAGGGCATCGCCGAGCAGACCAACCTGCTGGCGCTGAACGCCGCCATCGAGGCCGCCCGGGCCGGCGAGCAGGGCCGCGGCTTCGCCGTGGTGGCGGACGAGGTGCGGGTGCTGTCCCAGCGTACCCACAGCTCCACCGTCGAGATCCGCAGCATGATCGAGACCCTTCAGCGCAACACCCAGGGGGCCGTCAGCACCATGCACGAGGGTCAACTGCTGGCCCAGAACAGCGTGGAAGACGCAAACGACGCCACCCAGGCCCTGGAGCAGATCACCACCTCCATCAACCAGATCTCCGACATGGCGACCCAGATATCCAGCGCCGCCGAGGAGCAGCGGGCGGTGACCGACGAGGTCAGCCGCAACATCCAGGCGGTCAAGGACGTCTCCGACGAGCTGGCGATCGATGCGGACAGCTCCCGCAACCTGTCGGCTCAACTTAAAAATATTTCAGGCGAACTGAACAATCAGGTGGGCATGTTCCGCATCTGAGACCACCCCATCCAGGGGGCCGCACAGGCCCCCTTTTTTACGTAAAATCCCTTTTGTTTCAGTAGTTATTACCCGGGCGCCCCGTATCGCATTTTTGTGAGGCTCCTCCCCATTCAGGTCGCATACAGCCTGCCCATGGTTCACCTCGGCTATATTCGCATTACTTTTTTTAAAAAATTTCAGACCATAAAATCCTGAGAATGGTTCTTATTAAATATTTTTGATAAAAAACTTAAAAACTTTGAGGGTAATACCCAAAAAGAGAGGCATTTCTCATTTTACTGAAAGAAAACTACATATAATCTGGGAGTTAAAACAACCAGACTGATGGTTGCGGCTGATCCTGATCACTGAAGGATGGCGATAAAAACGGCGTTTTCATCCATGGAATGGGGTGGTTGTATTAAAAACCACCATTGCCACGCACTAAAACAGAGCAGTTTGACTTGCATCAAGCCTGAATTTTTTTCATAGCGCAAAATCGTGCCCAGCAAATCTATCCCTAAGGAGGCAGATGTGGATATTATCAAGACCGATGTCGCCATCATCGGTGCCGGTGGTGGTGGCCTGCGTGCCGCAATCGCCATTGCAGAAGCCCACCCCGATCTGGATATCGCCCTGATTTCCAAGGTCTATCCCATGCGCAGCCACACAGTGGCCGCGGAAGGCGGCGCTGCCGGCGTCGTCCGTGATGACGACTCTCTCGAGAACCACTTCAACGACACCGTCTCCGGCGGTGACTGGCTGTGCGAACAGGACGTGGTCGAGTACTTCGTCGAGAACGCCACCAACGAGATGATCCAGCTGGAGCACTGGGGTTGCCCCTGGAGCCGCAAGCCCGATGGCAAGGCCAACGTGCGCCGCTTCGGCGGGATGAAGATCCCCCGTACCTGGTTCGCCGCCGACAAGTCCGGCTTCCACATCCTGCACACCCTGTTCCAGACCTCCATCAAGTACCCGAGCATCAAGCGCTTCGACGAGCACTTCTGCCTGGATCTCATCGTGGAAGATGGCCGCGTCCAGGGCGTACTGACCTTCGACATCCAGAACGGCATCACCCGCTTCATCCAGGCCAAGTCCGTGGTGCTGGCCACCGGCGGTGCCGGCCGCGTCTATCGCTACAACACCAACGGCGGCATCGTCACCGGTGACGGCATGGCCCTGGCCTACCGCCACGGCGTGCCCCTGCGGGACATGGAGTTCGTCCAGTACCACCCGACCGGCCTGCCGGGCACCGGCATCCTGATGACCGAAGGCTGTCGCGGTGAGGGTGGCATCCTGCTGAACAAGGATGGCTACCGCTACCTGCAAGACTACGGCCTGGGCCCGGAAACCCCGGTCGGCCAGCCGAAGAACAAGCACATGGAGCTGGGCCCCCGCGATCGCCTCTCCCAGGCCTTCTGGCAGGAGCAGCAGAAGGGCCGCGTGATCCAGGGCCCCATGGGCGACGTGGTTCACCTCGACCTGCGCCACCTCGGCGAGAAGTACCTGAAAGAGCGTCTGCCCTTCATCTGCGAGCTGGCCAAGGCCTACGTGGGGGTGGATCCGGTGAAAGAGCCGATCCCGGTGCGCCCGACCGCGCACTACACCATGGGCGGCATCGAGACCAACGGCCAGTGCGCCACCCGTCTGCCGGGCCTCTATGCCCTGGGCGAGTGTGCCTCCGTCGGCCTGCACGGCGCCAACCGTCTGGGCTCCAACTCCCTGTCCGAGATCGTGGTGTTCGGCAAGGTGGCCGGCGAGCACGCCGGTGAGTTTGCCAAGACCCAGGCCCACGGCGACACTGCCGCCCTGGCCGCCAAGGCCGAGGCTCTGATCAAGCAGCACCTCTCCCTGCTGGATGTCGACGGCACCGAGAATCCGGCGGATATCCGCAACGAGCTGGGCATGTCCATGGAAGCCGGCGTCGGTATCTACCGTACCGAAGAGCTGATGCAGGGCACCATCGACAAGATCAACGAGCTGAAGGCCCGCTACAAGAAGATCAAGATCAACGACAAGTCCTCGGTCTTCAACACCGACCTGCTGTACGCCATCGAGCTGGGCTACATGCTGGACGTGGCGGAAGCCATGGCGCACTCCGCCATCAACCGCAAGGAGTCCCGCGGTTCCCACCAGCGTCTGGACGGTTACGAGGAGCGCGATGACGTCAACTTCCTCAAGCACACTCTCTCCTTCTACAACGGCGAAGGGGCCCCGACCATCGACTACTCCGATGTGAAGATCACTAAATCCCAACCGGCCAAGCGCGTGTACGGTTCCGAGGGTGAGAAACAAGACGAGGCTAAGAAGAATGGCTGAGATGATCGAAATTGAAATCCTGCGCTACCGTCCGGAGCAGGATAACGAGCCCTGGATGCAGACCTTCCAGGTGCCCTACCTCAAAGAGATGTCCCTGCTGGACGCCCTGCAGTACATCAAGGATCAGCTGGACTCCACCCTGAGCTTCCGCTGGTCCTGCCGGATGGCGATCTGCGGCTCCTGCGGCATGATGGTCAACGGCATTCCGAAGCTAGGCTGCAAGACCTTCCTGCGGGACTACCTGCCGGGCAAGATGACCATAGAGCCGCTCAACAACTTCCCCATCGAGCGCGACCTGGTGGTGGACATGTCCGACTTCATCGAGAAGCTGGAGAGCATCAAGCCCTACATCATACCGGCCGAGCCGCGCAACCTGTGCGACGGCGAGTACACCCAGACCCCGGCGGACATGGCGAAGTATCACCAGTTCTCCATGTGCATCAACTGCGGTCTGTGCTATGCGGCTTGCCCGCAGTACGGCATCAACAAGAAGTTCACCGGTCCGGCGGCCCTGGCGCTGGCCTACCGCTACAACGCCGACAACCGCGACAGCGCGTCCAGGGAGCGGATGAAGATCATCAGCCAGGACGAGGGCGTCTGGGGCTGCACCTTCGTGGGCTACTGCTCCGAAGTGTGCCCCAAGGGCGTGGATCCGGCCGCCGCCATCCAGCTTGGCAAGGTCGAGAGCGCCAAGGACTACATGATCGCCATGTTCAAGCCGGATTGAGACCAGGAGTGAGACCATGAACAACACTGAGAGCAAACGTAAGCCCTACGTGCGCGAGATGAAGAAAGACTGGTGGCTGAAGAATGCCTTCTACACCGGCTACATGATCCGCGAAGGCACCAGCATCTTCGTCTCCATCTACGCCGTGGTGCTGATGTGGGGTCTGATGCGCCTGGTCCAGGGTCAGGAGGCGTTCAACGGCTGGCTGGAGTCCCTGCAGAGCCCGGTCGCCATCCTGTTCCACGTCGTCGCCCTGGCAGCCTGCCTGTTCCACGCCAAGACCTGGTTCGCACTGGCCCCGAAAGCCATGCGCATCTTCCGTGGTGAAGACCTGGTGCCGGAGAAGCCGATCGTCATCGCCCAGTATCTGGCGCTGGCGGTGGTATCCCTGCTTGTCCTGATCATCGTGGCCTGAGGAGAAAACCCTGAAACGTTCTGACGAACCCGGTTATTGGAGCCAGCCTGGCCCCGGACCCCGTGCGTCAGCAAGGTTGCCACGATATCGCTATTAATCCTGATTTGAGGAAAAAGCATGAGACGTTCTGACGAGCCAATATACTGGGGTCTGTTTGGTGCCGGTGGCATGGTGGTTGCCATGCTGCTGCCGGTGATTGTCCTGATTACCGGTCTGCTGGTGCCCATGGGCATCATGGACGTGGAGACCATGAGCTACGAGCGCGTGCTCGCCTTCGCCAGCTCCTGGTGGGGGGCCTGCATCCTGCTGGCCATCATCGCCCTGCCCATCTGGCACGGCATGCACCGCATCTACCACGGCCTGCATGACCTGGGGATCCACACCACCAAGCTGCACCACTACGTGTTCTACGGCTTCGCCTTCCTGGTGTCCGCCATCACCGTCGGTCTGCTGATGGTGCTGGTGTTCCAGTAAGCACATCCTGACGCAATGAGAAACCGGGCCAAGCGCCCGGTTTTTTTATACCCCTCCCCCTTTTCAAGGGGGAGGTTGGGGGGTTATGCCACCGCCGCCCAAAGCGCCAGCAGGGGAACCGGCACGGCGCCGTATCTCAATTGCGGGGTCTGGTGCCAGTCCGCCAGCTTCCGGAGTGCCTTGTCCAGCTCCCGGGCCAGGATCTGGGTGACCCTGACGCCCGGCTCCAGGTAGAGGCTCTTGACCTCGAACACCCCCTCCTTGCGGTGGGCCTTGGCGTCCATCCTGCCCACCAGCCTGCCGCGATGCAGCAGGGGCAGCACGAAGTAGCCGTACTGGCGCTTGGGGGCCGGGGTGTAGCACTCGATGCGGTAGTCAAAGCCAAACAGCTCGCTGGCCCGCTTGCGATCCCACACCAGGGGATCGAACGGCGAGAGCGCCGTGGTGTGGGTCGCCTTGAGGGTGCCCGCCTGGGCCTGCGCCAGCTCGCCCGCGAGCGACGCGTGCACGAAGGCACCGTGCTGCCACCCCTCCACCCGCACCGGCAACAGCTCCCCCTCGTCCGCCAGCCGATGGAGCAGGGCGTCGTACTTGCCCCGCCGCAGGCGATAGTAGTCCGCCACCCAGCCGGTCTTGACCAACCCCAGCGCCCGGCAGCTGGCCCGCACCATGTCCCATTGGGCGAGCTCGAGGCTCGGCAGATCCCGCTCGTCGTCCCACTCGGGGATGATCCGCTCGGCGAGATCGTAGACCCGCTGGAAGTTGCGCCGCTCGCGCACCATCAGGCGGCCCGCGGTGAACAACACCTCCAGGTGCCGCTTCTCCGGCTTCCAGTCCCACCAGCCATTGCCCTTGCCCCCCTTGCGCTCGAAGTCGGCAGCCCGCACCGGGCCCTCCAGGCGAATGCGCTCGACGATCTGCTCGATCTCCTCCCCGTGGGTCTTGAGCCACTGGGCCGAGAACTTCCAGCCCATGGCGGCGGGATCCAGCATGCGATGGCGCAGCAGCCGGTAATCCTCCCGGGGCACGAAGCAGGCCTCGTGGGCCCAGTATTCGAAGAGGTCGCCCTCGGCCAGCAGCCGCTCCAGCCAGACGGGATCGTAGTGGCCGAGGCGGCTGAACAGCACCAGATAGGGGCTGCGGGCCACCACCGAGATGGTGTCTATCTGCAGCAGCGCCATGCGGCGGATGCAGTCAAGCAGATCGGCGGGGGCGGCCTTGGTGCGGCGCGGGGTCAGCAGACCCTGGGCCGCGAGCTGCAGATGGCGGGCGTCCTGCAGGGAGAGATGGGGAATCGACATGAAGATAAGGGCATCCGTTCCAAGGTTGCAAAGCACCAGCATGCCCAACTCGGCGGCAAATGGAAACGCCCGGTTCAGGGTTTGGTGAAGACGGCCACATCGGCATGGGGAAACTCGACCTCTGCCTGCCAGCGCGCTCCCAGGGCGCGGAACGAGGCCTCGGCGAAGAAGACGATGTGAGTGGGATCCTGGCGATAGCGCCAGGTCCTGAAACGCTCGTCCCCCAGCACCCGCTGGGTCTGCACGACCAGCACGCCGCCGGGCTTGAGCCGGGCCCAGAGGCCGTCCAGCACGGCGCGGGGGTCGGCCAGGTGCTCCACCACCTCGGTGCTGGTGATGAAGTCATACTCCCGCGACAGCAGCTCGGGATCGTCGGCGTAGAACTTGTCGTAACCCGCCATCTCGAAGCCCGACTCCCGCCCCATGGCGACCAGCGCCGGGCCCGGGCCGCAGCCAAAGTCGAGGCCACAGGCAGGAGGCGGCACCCGGGCCAGCACTTCCCCGAAGGCCCGCATCAGGAAACGGCGATAGCCGGGATCGTCCACCCGGTTGTCGTGATCGTCGTAGACCGCCTTCTCGGCCGCTTCGTCCAGGTGATCCGCCTCATCCAGCCAGACCAGCTCGCACGCCAGGCAGCGGTGATACGCCTTGCCTGCCACCGGCAGGGGGTAACTTCGGCAGGACGAACAGAGAGGGCAAGGGGCTGGCATGGGGACTCCTCGGGTGGCGACAGCGGGGCAGATTGCCTGCCGCGCCCGCCGCTGGCAACTGTTTTGTCTTGTGCCCCCGTCGATCCCCTTTCACCGCCCGCCAGATTTTTTCGCGCCTTAAGGGTTTCTTAAGTTTGCCCTTTTACTCTCAACCCATTCCAAGAGAAGGAGCCAACCATGACCAGCGAGATCCAAGCCCCCTACAGGTTGATCCTGGCCGAATCAGAGCAGCAGGTCATGGCGCTGCAAGCCTATATCCAGGCCGCCTACACCCTCGAATTCAACGCCCGCATCCCCCATTTTCTGCCCTGCCTGCTCGGACTCTACCGGGCAGACGGCGTACTGGTCGGCGCCTGCGGCCTCAACCAGGCCAGCCATGGCGAGCGTGAGCAGCCGCTCTATCTGGAGCAGTACCTGGAACAGCCCGTCGAGGCCGCCATCGAGACCCGCCTCGGGGTACGTCCGGCCCGCAGCCGCATCATCGAAGTGGGCAACCTCGCCTGCCGCGAGCCGGGCAATGCCCGCCTGATGTTTGCCGCCCTGTGCCGGCTGCTGTGCGACAACGCCCTCGACTACGTGGTGTTTACCGGCACCGCCAAGCTTCGCAACAGCTTTGCCCGGCTGCGCCTCAACCCGGTGGAGCTGGCACTCGCAGAGGCCCACCAGGTCGGGGCAGACGCCAGCGCCTGGGGGGAGTACTACCGCTGTCAGCCCAGGGTCATGGCGGGCGACCTCAACCAGGGGCGCGAGGTGCTCGCCCAGAGCAGCCTGCTGCTCAACCTGCTGGGGCCCATGCCCATGCTTTTTGACCAGGCAGGCCATGACAAGAGGTGCGCTCAATGAGCCTGTTCGACGCCATCGCCCGCCACGCCAGCCTGACGCCGCGACAGCCCGCACTGCAAGGCAGCCAGGGAGAGCTGGATTACCGGACCCTGTGGCAGCAGATCCAGCGCCTGGCCGACCGCTTGCAGCACGCCGGCATTCGCCGCCTGGCCCTGCAGCTCGACAACGGTCTGCCCTGGGCCCTGATCGATCTGGCCTGCACCCGGGCCGGGATAGTGGTCATTCCCGTGCCTCACTTCTTCAGCCCGGCGCAGCAGGCCTGGCTGCTGGAAAGCAGCGGGGCCGATGCCCTGGTGGGGCCCGAGCACCAGGGATGGCAGGCGGCCGCGCCGCTCGTGCTGATGGCAGGCAGGCCGGATGAGCAGGCCGTGCCCCTGTGGCGCCGCATCCCAACCAGCCTGCCCGAGCTGCCGGCGGGCACCGCCAAGATCACCTATACCTCGGGCACCACGGGCCAGCCCAAGGGGGTCTGCCTCTCCCTGGCGCAGATGACGGCGGTCTGCGAGTCTCTGGCCGAGCGCGTCGCCCCGGCCAGGGTGGAACAACACCTGACCCTGCTGCCGCTCACCACCCTGCTGGAGAACCTGACCGGTCTGTACGTGCCGCTGATCACCGGTGCCAGCAGCCGCATCCCCTCCCTGGGGGAACTCGGCTTCTCGGGCTCCAGCAAGCTGGATCCCGCCACCCTGGCTCAGGCCCTGTTGCGATGGCCCAGCCACAGCCTGGTGCTGGTGCCCGAGTTGCTGCGCCTGCTGCTGGCCCTGTGCGGCGCCAATCCTGTGCTGGCCGAAGGGCTCAGGGGGCTGCGCTTCGTCGCCGTGGGCGGCGGCAAGGTCGCCCCCGATCTCATCCGCCATGCCCGTGCCCTGGGGCTCCCTGTCTATGAGGGCTATGGCCTGTCGGAATGTGGCTCTGTCGTGGCGCTCAACGGCCCGGACACCGACCTTCTGGGCAGCGTCGGCCTGCCCCTGCCCCACTGCCGGGTGACGATCGCCGCCGACGGCGAGGTCATGGTGAGCGGCAGCGCCATGCTGGGCTACCTGGGGGAAGAGGGCGCCGCGGCCAACCCGCTAGCCACAGGCAAGCCTGCTGACCCGCAGATCGCCACCGGCGATCTGGGCCACCTGGACGAGGAGGGCTATCTCCACATCACGGGGCGCAAGAAGAACGTGCAGATCACCGCCTTCGGCCGCAACTTCTCGCCGGAATGGGTGGAGGCCCAGGCCCAGCTCTGCCCGGCCATCGCCCGCATCGTCATCTTCGGCGACGGCCAGCCCGCCAACGTGGCCCTGATCCAGCCGCTGCCGGGCAGCCAGTCCCAGCTGGCCGAACAGATAGCCCGGCTCAACCGGCAGTTGCCCGACTACGCCCGCATCCATCACTGGCTGCCGGTGGCGCTGGATCAGCACCCCGGCCTGCTGACCGCCAACGGTCGCCCCCGTCGCAACGAGATTTATCAGCACTTTTCCCGGCAGATCGACCAATGCCTGACACAAGGCCTCACAGGAGAATCCTCATGAGTTTCTATCAGACCCTGCAACAAGCCACCGCCGGCGAGCGCGAGCGCCTGTTCAATGCTCCCATCATCGAGGCCTGCCGCCGTGGCGACATCAGCCGGGAGACCTACCTCGCCTTCCTGGCACAGGCCTATTACCACGTGCGCCACACGGTGCCGCTCCTGATGGCCACCGGCGGCAGGCTGGGGCAGGAGTACGAGTGGGTGCGCGGCGCCATCCGCGAGTACATCGACGAGGAGTACGGCCACCAGGAGTGGATCCTCAATGACATCCGCGCCTGCGGCGGCGATGCCGAGGCGGTGCGCCACGGCCGGCCCGGGCTCCCCATCGAGCTGATGGTCGCCTTCCTCTACGACCAGATCCAGCGCGGCAACCCCATGGGCTTCTTCGGCATGGTGCAGGTGCTGGAGGGCACCAGCGTCGCCATCGCCCTGACCGTCGCCGATCAGCTCAGGAGCGGTCTGGGTCTGCCGCCCCAGGCTATGAGCTACCTCAGCTCCCACGGCGCCCTGGATCAGGAGCACCTCAAGTTCTTCGAATCCCTGATGAACCGGGTGGAAGACCAGGCCGATCAGGCCGCCATCATTCATGCGGCCCGCGTGGTCTACCGCCTCTATGGCGACATGCTCTATCAGCTCACGGGATCCGGCCAATGAAGCTCGAAGGAAAACGCATACTGCTCACCGGCGCCAGCGGCGGCATAGGCGAGGCCCTGGCCATGGAGCTGGCGGCCCAGGGCGCACACCTGCTGCTGCACGGACGCAGGGCCAATGCCCTGGAACGCCTGCGCAAGGAGCTGCCGCATCCGGAGCGCCACCAGACGGTGACCGCCGATCTGGGCTCGCCCCAGGAGCGGGCCAGGCTGTTGCAGCACCCGGCCCTGGACGAGGGGCTGGACGTGCTGATCAACGGCGCGGGCTGCAACCAGTTTGCCTGGCTGGAGGATCAGAGCAGCGAGCAGGTCGAGCGCCAGCTGCTGCTCAACGTCGAGGCCCCCATCCAGCTCACCCGCGCCCTGCTGCCGAGGCTGCGCAAGCCCGCGATCATCATGAACATAGGTTCCAGCCTGGGGGCCATCGGCTATGCCGGGTACAGCGTCTACTGCGCCAGCAAGTTCGCCCTGCGGGGCTTCAGCGAGGCGCTGGGGCGGGAGCTGGAGGGCACCGGCATCAAGGTGCTGCACTTCGCCCCCCGCGCCACCCGCACCCACCTCAATTCCGAGGCGGCCTACGCCATGAATGCCGAGCTAGGCACCCACACCGACAGCCCCCAGGACGTGGCCGAGGAGGCCGTCATCGCCCTGTGCAACGAGACACGCCGCAGCTGGCTCGGCTGGCCGGAGAAGCTGTTCGTGCGGCTCAACGCCCTGCTGCCCGCCGTGGTGGACAGGGCGCTGGCCAGGCAGCGCCCGATCATCGAGCGCCACGCCCGCCGCTCGCTCCCCCTTGCCACCGGGCACCAGAGCCCGCCACCCTGTGCCACGAACGAGAAGGAACATTGAGATGAAACACGCCACATCCCCCCGTATCGCCCTGGGCGCCCTGCTGCTCACCCTGGGAAGCATGCAGGCCCAGGCCGCCGATGCCCTGCCCACCATCCAGCAGCAGTGGGCCCACTGCCAGTACCAGCAGACCGGCAAGGCCAAGGAGAGCTGCCTGGAGACCCTGAGTGCAAAGGCCGATGAGGCGAGCGCCAAGGAGGCGTTTCGCACCGATCTGCTGATCTGGTCCGCCATCGTCAAGAGCACCTGGGCCGGCGCCAAGGGTGGCCTGGGGGCGCTGGGCCTGGTGAAGGAGGCCAAGGCCAGGCTGGAGATCGCCATCAAGCAGGATCCCGCTGCGCTGGACGGCTCGGCCTACACCAGCCTGGGCTCCCTCTACTACCAGGTGCCGGGCTGGCCGGTCGGGTTCGGCGATGACGAGAAGGCGGAGCAACTGCTCAAGCAGGCGCTGGCCATCAACCCCACCGGCATCGACCCCAACTTCTTCTACGGCGACTTCCTGCTGGATCAGGGGGACAAGGCGCAGGCGAGGATCTACCTGGACAAGGCCCTGGCCGCCCCCGCCAGACCGGGCCGCGAGGTGGCGGACGAGGGGCGCAGGGCGGAGATCCGCGAGCGCCTCGCCAAGCTGTAAACGCAAGCAGATCAGTGTGCTATTTAAACTCTGCCCACCAGCTTGCATACTGGTGGGCAGTGTCGTTTGAGGGAGAAGAGAATGCGGATCCTGTTGGTGGAAGATGATGTGATGCTGGGGGACGGCATGGTGGATGCCCTGCGCGGCAGCGGCTACACGGTGGACTGGCTGCAACAGGGGTTGCCCGCCTTGTCGGCGCTCAAGAGCGAGGAGTTCGCCGCCCTCATCCTTGACCTCAACCTGCCGGACATCGACGGCATCAGCCTGCTGCGCAAGCTGCGCCGGGAAGGGCAGACCCTGCCGGTGCTCATCCTCACCGCCCGGGATGCCCTGGACGACCGGGTGCTGGGGCTGGATGCGGGCTCCGACGACTACATGGTCAAGCCCTTCGCCCTGCAGGAGCTCAACGCCCGCCTGCGCGCCCTGGTGCGCCGCAGCAAGGGGCAGGCCCAGGCCGAGCTGGAGTACGGCGAGCTGCTGCTCTATCCGGCGTCACAGCAGGTTACCTATCGAGGCGAGCCGGTCAGGCTGACCCCCCACGAATACAAGCTGTTGCAGGAGCTCATCACCCAGAGCGGCCGGGTCCTGAGCCGGGATCAGCTGCAGCAGAGCCTCTACGGCTGGGACGAGGGGGCCGAGAGCAACGCGGTGGAAGTGCACATCCACCACCTGCGCAAGAAGTTCTTCCCCGAGCTCATCCGCAACATCCGCGGCGTCGGCTACATAGTGCCCCAGCTCGATGTCACGGGTGGCAAGGGAGCCCCGGCCCCATGAGTCGCGTCCGCTCCATCCGCCGCTTCCTGCTCTCCGGCATCCTGGCCCTGGTCAGCGTCAGCCTCGCCGTCAGCGGCCTCATCGGCTATCTGGAGGCCAATCACGAGATGGAGGAGCTGTTTGATGCCCGTCTGGCCCAGTCCGCCCGCATCACCAACCAGCTGCTCGACCGCTATCTGAAACAGCGCGGCGATCTGCCGAGCAACGGCGCCATCTATCAGGAGTGGGAGCAGGCCGTGCCGAACGCCCCCCACCAGGAGCCGAGCGGCTTCGGCCAGATCGGACAGGACAACGAGTTCACCCCCTATGGCCACGAGTTCGAGCGCAACCTCACCTTCCAGCTGACCGACGACGAGGGCAACATACTGCTGCGCTCCCCCAGCGCGCCGCGCCAGCTGTTCGGCAAGCCGGAGCTGGGCTTTGGCGCCGTGCACCGCGACGGCCACGACTGGCGCACCTTCACCCTCTACAACGAGGATGAGCAGACCTGGCTCATCGTCGCGGAGCGGGACGACGAGCGGGGCGAGCTGGCCAGCAAGATGGCCACCCTCACCATGCTGCCGCTCTTCATCACCCTGCCCTTCCTGCTCGGCCTGCTGTGGTGGCTGGTCACCCGTGGCCTGGCCCCGCTGCACCTGCTGGCGCAAGCCATCGGCGAGCGGCACCCCGCCAACCTGAGCCCGCTCAACCTGGCCATCAAGGCCGAGGAGCTGACGCCGCTGGTGGGGGAGATCAACCGCCTGATGCACACCCTGGCCGACACCCTGGAGCGGGAGAAGCAGTTCACCAACGAGGCGGCCCACGAGCTGCGCACCCCGCTGGCGGTGCTGCGCATCCACAGCGAGAACGCCATGGCGGCCGAGGATGAGCAGAGCCGCGAGCAGGCGCTGCGCAAGATGCAGCTGGCCCTGGATCGCAGCGATCGCCTGATCCGCCAGCTGCTGACCCAGGCCCGCATCGACAACCAGCAGACACCGGCGCTCGCCAGCCTGGCCCTGAAGCCGCTGCTGCAGTCCACCCTGGCCACCCTGGCCCCCATCGCCCTGAAGAAGGACCAGCAGCTCTCCCTGGAGGGCGCCGGCCACCTGCAGGTGATGGGGCAGGCCATGCTGCTGGAGCTGATGTTCGGCAACCTCATCGACAACGCCCTGCGCTACACCCAGGTGGGCGGCGAGATCGCCGTGGTGGTCAGCCAGGAGGGCAACCGGGTCCGGGTGGATGTGCGGGACAACGGCCCCGGCATCCCCACCGCCGCCCTGTCACGGCTGTGCGAGCGCTTCTTCCGGGTCAATCCCCAGCAGGGGGACGGGGTGGGGCTCGGCATGGCCATAGTCCAGCGTATCGCCCAGCTTCACGGGGCGGATCTCGACATCCACAACCGGCCTGAAGGGGGACTCGAAGTGAGCGTGCTGCTGCCCTCCCCCCTGCGCCCTGCCTGAGCTGCACCGCCCGCATTCCAGCCATGAAAAACGGGGGCCAGGCCCCCGTTGTTCATCTCCACGGAACATCAGCGGCAGCTGGGCTGCACCGTGAAGGTCCGGCTCGCATCCACCGGCCCCAGCTCCGCCAGCAGCCGGCGTCCCAGCAGCACGGGGTAGATCATCTCGCTGCGATCCCGCAGGGTGAACCACTCCTTGTAGACCTTGTCGCCGACGCAGATGCTCATGGTCACCGTGGGCCTCTGCTCCATGCCGCCGGCACCGCGCACCGTCACGCTGCGCTCCACCGGCCGCTCCAGGGTCTGGCGCACCGCCTTGTCGGTGTTGGCATCGGTCAGCGCCAGGGTGAAGCGCACCCAGGGCTTGCCGTCGCGCTTGAAGTGGTGAAGCTCCCGCGCATCGAGGGAGGAGGTGAGCGCCCCGGTATCCAGCTTCATCTTGACCGCCACCCCGTAGGGCATGATCACCCCCTTCTCGATCCAGCCGTAGCTGACCGGCGCCGCCACCGTACTGCCACACAGCGCCCACATCATGACCGCGCTCGCCATTTTCTTGCTCATCTCGCTCTCTCGCCTTGCCGATGTTGCGCCCAGATGTACCACAGCCATCCGGCGGGTCAACCGGATTCCGGGCCCGGGGCGAACCGCCCCCGGCCACCCCGATGGCAGGCGACAGGCCGTGCCGGACACAGTGCATGCCCCCACAGAGAGGGGAGGAACAGAAAGAAACGGGGGGAGGAAGGTGCTGGATGACACTGGCTGCCATCCTGAGGTTGTGACGCCAAAGGCTACCACAAGGCCTCGTGAATTATCAGTCTTGTTCCGGCGGGATTTTTCCCTACACTGTTGTAAACCGGAGGCCTTGAAAACCTGCGGTTTTTTTGTGCCTGCCGAAAATTTTGCCCACTGCAACAGTGACTTTCACAAGGCTCAAAAAGGAATTCGCAATGCGTATCGAAGAAGACTTGAAGCTCGGTTTCAAGGATGTACTGTTCCGTCCCAAGCGCTCTACCCTCAAGAGCCGTTCCCAAGTCAGCCTGACCCGCCAGTTCACCTTCAAGCACACCCAGACCCAGTGGCAGGGGGTGCCCGTCATCGCCGCCAACATGGACACCGTCGGCAGCTTCGCCATGGCCCGCGCCCTGGCGGGCTTCGAGATGATGACGGCGGTACACAAGCACTACAGCCTCGCGCAGTGGCAAACCTTCGTCAATGAGACAGACCCGGCCATCCTGGGCCATGTGATGGTCTCCACCGGCACCTCGGACGAGGACTTCACCAAGACCGGCCAGATCCTCGCCATGTCAGAAGCCCTGCGCTTCATCTGCGTGGACGTCGCGAACGGCTACTCCCAGCACTTCGTCGAATTCCTGCGCAAGATCCGCGAGGCCTGTCCGAACCACGTCATCCTGGCGGGCAACGTGGTCACCGGCGAGATGGTCGAAGAGCTGATCCTCTCCGGCGCCGACATCGTCAAGGTCGGCATAGGCCCCGGCTCGGTCTGCACCACCCGGGTCAAGACCGGGGTCGGCTACCCCCAGCTCTCCGCCATCATAGAGTGTGCCGATGCGGCTCACGGCCTCGGTGGCCAGATCGTCGGCGACGGCGGCTGCACCTGCCCGGGTGACGTGGCCAAGGCCTTTGGCGGCGGCGCCGACTTCGTGATGCTGGGGGGCATGCTGGCGGCCCACGAGGAGTGCGGCGGCGAGCTCGTCGAAGTGGATGGATCCCCTTTCATGAAGTTCTACGGCATGAGTTCGTCCAGCGCCATGGACAAGCACGCCGGCGGCGTCGCCGACTACCGCGCCTCCGAGGGCAAGACGGTGCTGCTGCCCTATCGCGGCCCGGTAGAAAACACCGTGCGCGACATCCTCGGTGGTGTGCGTTCCACCTGCACCTACGTCGGCGCCAGCCAGCTCAAGGAGCTCACCAAGCGCACCACCTTCATCCGGGTGCGCGAGCAGGAGAACAACGTCTACGGCAAGGAGTAACGGGAACCCCAGCCCTCCCCTTCACCAGGGGAGGGGGTGTTGACTCCTCCCCCTTTCGAAGGGGGAGGCTGGGAGGGGGTTGGCGGCCCCACAGTTAGAAGCCAGCCCACCGGTGTGCTACCCTGCGCACCGGTTTTTTTGCATCTGGACCCCGACATGAGCAGCCCCCTGCCCCCCTTTGACTGGGATATCTTCTGCGCCGTGGTGGACAACTTCGGCGACATCGGCGTCACCTGGCGGCTCGCCCGTCAGCTTCAGCGGGAAGGCCACGGCAAGGTCAGGCTCTGGGTGGACGATCTGGCCAGCTTTGCCCGCATCTGCCCCGGACTGGATCCCGCACAAGAAGCCCAGTGGGTCGAGGGGATCCATATCCAGCGCTGGCACGACGCGCTGCCCGCCGATGCCGTGCCGGCACGCGTGGTGATCGAGGCCTTCGCCTGCGCCCTGCCCGCCCCCTTCATTGCGCGCATGGCCGAGCAGAGCCCGCCCCCCTGCTGGATCAACCTGGAGTACCTCAGCGCCGAGGCCTGGGTCGAGGATTGCCACGGCCTCGCCTCCCCCCAGCGGGTCGGCAGCCAGAGCCTCGACAAGTACTTCTTCTTCCCGGGCTTCACACCGAGAACCGGCGGCCTCTTGTGCGAGCGGGGGCTCATCGCCGAGCGGGATGCCTGGCAGCAGGATGACACGGGGCTTGCCACCTACTGGGCCAGCCTGGGCCTGCCACCCAAACGAGAAGGCGAGCTGAGGGTCAGCCTCTTTACCTATGAGAGCGCGGCGCTCAGGAGCCTGGTCCAGCGCTGGAGCCAGAGCGCCACGCCGGTCACCCTGCTGCTGCCGCTCGGGCGCGCCCTCGATGACGTGCTCACCGGGGCCGGGCTGGCAGACGCCATCCCTACAGCCCAAGCGGGAGATCTGCTGCAGGCGGGGAGCCTGTGCATCAAGCTGCTGCCGATGACGGATCAGGCCGGTTACGACCGGCTGCTGTGGAGCTGCGATCTCAACCTGGTGCGGGGGGAAGACTCCTTCGTGCGGGCCCAGTGGGCAGGGCGCCCCTTCCTGTGGCACATCTACCCCCAGGACGATGAGGCCCATATCGCCAAGCTGGATGACTTCCTCGACCATTATCTGGCAACGCTGCCCGCAGACACGGCCCGGTGGCTACGCGACGCCAGCCACGCCCTCAACCATGGCCAGGCGCTCGGCGAACTCTGGGCCCGATGGCCGACCCATGCCGCACACTGGCAGCAGCATGCGCGAGCCTGGTCACAGAAGTTGCTCGCCGAGGGGGATCTCGTCACGAGGTTGGTGAAATTTTTAGAAAGCCGTATATAATCTGGCAGTTTTTATCTGCCCGTATACGAACAGGAATTTTTTACATGAAAACCGCACAGGAAATCCGCGCTGGTAACGTCGTCATGATCGGTACCGAGCCGATGGTGGTCCAGAAAGCCGAATTCAACAAATCCGGCCGTAACTCCGCCGTGGTCAAGATGAAGCTGAAAGGCCTGCTGAACGGCAGCGCCACCGAGACCGTATTCAAGGCCGACGACAAGCTGGAAGTCGTTCAACTGGAGCGCAAGGAGTGCACCTACTCCTACTTCTCCGACCCCCTGTATGTCTTCATGGACACCGAGTACAACCAGTACGACGTCGAGAAGGACAACCTGGGTGACGCGCTGAACTACCTGGTAGACGGCATGGAAGATCTGTGTGAAGTGACTTTCTACAACGAGAAAGCCATCTCCGTAGAGCTGCCGACCACCATCGTTCGCGAAGTCGAGTACACCGAGCCGGCCGCCCGTGGCGACACCTCCGGCAAAGTGACCAAGCCGGCCCGCCTGAAGGGCACCTCCTACGAGCTGGCCGTTGCCGCCTTCGTGGAGATCGGCGACAAGATCGAAATCGATACCCGCACCGGTGAGTTCAAGCGTCGCGTCAACTAAGCTGACCCCTCGAACCCATTGCAAAAAGCGAGCCTCAGGCTCGCTTTTTTATTGGCCGTGTCACCGGACTGCCCCGATCCGGCTGGCGACCGGCGACATGCATACCCGGGCCATGGCGCCCAGCCAGGCATCCCCCTTCAGAAATGGCCGCCGCCGCCGCTAACTGTAAGACCCATCCCGGGACAATCCACGAGGGGCCCATGGCCAGAGCGTTGTTACCACTGTTGTTGCTGAGTCTTGGCTGCCTGTACGGCGGGCTGGCGCGGGCCGGCGAGCCCGCCCCCCTGGTACCACCCGACTACTGGCAGAATGGCGACTGGCAAGGGGTGCCTGACAGCACCCAGGTCGATAAGCAGCGGGTGCTGTTCGCCAGGCACGACGGCGACAGCTATCTGGGGCTCGCGATCCTGCTGCCCGACTGGCAGCGAAGCGGCCAGCTGTGGCAACTGACCCGGGATCTGGGGCGACTCGGCTTCGACACCCTGCTGCTGCTCCCCTCGCCGCAACAGACGGAGCTGGACCCCGCCGCCGAGAAGAAGCAGCAGGCCATCGACGATTTTCGCAAGCAGTTTGCCACCCGCATCAGCAAGCTCGGCGACGCCAAGCTGCAGGAGGGGGGCTTCAGGCTGCTGCTGGCACAGGGGACCAGCGCGGCCTGGGCCGCCAACCTCATCGCGAGCGAACAGCTGCCGGCCCCCGATGCCCTGGTCCTGCTCGACGGCTTCTTCCCCAATCAGCAGAGCAACCAGACCCTGGCCAAGCAGGTGGCACAGGCAAACGTTCCCACCCTGGATCTCTATCAGGAGGAGGGCAGCACCTGGCCTCTGCTGGCCGCCGAGGCGCGCAAGAGCGAGAGCCGCCGCAGCCACAAGCTGAACTATCGTCCCTATGCCCTGATGGATCTGGACGAGACGCCCGGGCGCATCCAGGGCTGGCTGACCCACCTGGGCTGGATCTGACCCCCGTCGCCCTGAAGGCGGGCCTCTCCCGGACACGCTCCCGGGCTGGTCAGCGGCACGCCATCTTTGGCATCATGTCCGCACCAATGGCAGGAGGCTTCATGCAGCAAATCGTGTTTCTCGACAGCGACACCCTGGACGCCGGCATCAATCTGCGCCGCCCCGATTTTCCCCATCACTGGCAGAGCTACCCGACCACGGCGCCGGACCAGGTGGTGGAGCGGCTCAAGTGCGCCAGCATCGCCATCATCAACAAGGTCCGCATAGGCGCCGCCGAGCTGGCCCAGTTGCCCGAGCTGCGCCTGATTGCCCTGGCGGCCACCGGCAGCGACAACCTGGATCTGGAGGCCTGCCGTGCCGCCAATGTCGCCGTGTGCAACATCCGCAACTACTCGGGCCCCTCGGTTCCCGAACACGCCATGGCGCTGATGCTGGCCCTGTCGCGCAACCTGTTTGCCTGGCGCCAGTCCCTGCAGGAAGGGCGCTGGCAACAGAGCGGCCAGTTCTGCTTCTTCGACCACCCCATCACGGATCTGCACGGCAAGCGGCTCGGCATCATCGGCAAGGGCACCCTGGGGCAGGCCCTGGGGCAGCGGGCCGAGGCCATCGGCATGGAGGTGCGCTATGCCCAGAGCCAGATAGGGACTCCCGGCGATGACGACAGACTGCCCCTGGACGCCCTGCTGGAGAGCTCGGACGTCATCAGCCTGCACTGTCCGCTCACCCCCTACACCCGCCACCTCATCGGGGAGCGGGAGCTGGCCATGATGAAACCGGGGGCCCTGCTCATCAACGTGGGCCGTGGTGGCCTGGTGGACGAGCAGGCCCTGCTGGAGGCCCTCGGCAACGGCCGGCTCGGCGGCGCCGGTTTCGACGTGGCAAGCGTGGAGCCTCCGCCCCCGGACCATCCCCTGATGCAGGCCCTGCGCTACCCCAACTTCATCCTGACCCCCCACGTGGCCTGGGCCAGCGAGGAGTCGATGCAGCGGCTCGCGGATCAGCTGATCGACAATATCAACGCCTTCTACCTTGGCAGGCGCCAGCACCGCCTGGTCTGAGACCGCGCGGCGGGATCAAGAAAGGGGCCCAGGGCCCCTTTCTGTCGTCTTGTCGCGGCATCAGTCGTCATGCCATCTGTGCTTGCGGTGCTTCTTGTGATGCTTGTGGTGCTTGTAATAGCGCCTGTCGTCGTAATAGCGGTGGTTGTTGCTCTCGTGAGTGTCGCCGGTTTTGGCGCCGATGGCGGAGCCGCCGGCACCGCCGATGCCGGCCCCGATCAGGCGACCAGTGTCCCCCCCGACGCTCTTGCCGATGGCGGCCCCCCCCAGGGCACCGACGGCCCCCCCGAGTGCAGCCTCATTCTTGTTGCCCCGGTTGGCCGTGGCAGCCCCACCGGCGGCACCGCCGATCGCCGCCCCCACCAGGGCGCCCGTGTCGCCGCCCAGCTCCTTGCCGATCATGGTCCCGGCCACCCCGCCAGCACCGCCGCCGAGTATGGTGTTGAGGGTCTCCGACGCCTGCACCTGGCCCGTCCCCAACAGCAGTGCACCCAGCAATGCCAGTGCGCTCGCGCCATATGGTTTCATCTTCATGGGCTACTCCTGTCAAACCTGATGATTGATTATTTTCCCTGCACTATACAAAGCGGCCTAGCCAACGCTACCGGGGCAACGGGTCCGTCATCGCCGGGTCGTCTGTCTCCTCTTCGCGACACTCAGGAGTGAAATAGAGCAACCCAATGAAAATTAACCAAAAAAAAAGGTCACACGGGAAATTATCCCCGCTGTGACCCCGCACCCGGGCCAAAGGGCCCTTTTTGTCATGATGACGGTCAGACAGATACTGTCACAACCTCCCCCTCGGAGGGAGGCCGGCTGGACGCCAGATGCCAGCAGTCCCGCCCCTGGTGCTTGCTCCGGTACAGGCATTCATCGGCCCGCTCGAGCAGGTTGGGAGCACCTTCCGGGTAATGCGCCCCTCCGGCACTCAGGGTGATGGACGCCTCAAACTCGCGCCACTGCAGCGCCCGTACCCGGGCCAGCAGATGGGTCAGGCGGCACTCTACCTCACCCTGTTCCCAGGGCAGCAGGGCCGCAAATTCATCACCGCCGATCCGGTAGACCTGGGCCTCCCCCAGGGTCCTCGCCATGATGGTGGCCACCCGGAACAGCACGGCATCTCCCACGCCGTGGCCCCAGCTGTCGTTGACGCCCTTGAAGTTGTCCACATCGAACAGGACCAGCCAGTAGGGGGCCGCCTCCTGATCCAGCCTGGCCCTGTCCTGATCGAAGGCCCGCCGGTTCATGATCCCGGTGAGGGGATCGTGCAGCAGGGCATCCTGGCCCTGGATCAGGCTGTTTCTCACCTGGTTGATCTCCCCCAGACTGCCGTGCACGAACCAGGTGCGCCGGCGCCGCTGGATCTCCAGCAGGGCCTCATCCCGGACGAGACCGCTGAGGGAGCCCTGCACCAGGGCCTGCTCCTGGCGGAATATTCGCACCAGAAACACCAGGCTGCACAGCCAGACGCACAGCAGCGCCAGCGCGGGCAACACCACCATCAGCAGGGTATCCTGCAGGTTTTCATGGAAGTGGGCAGGGGGCAGATAGAGATTGAGATCCCAGCCGATGTTCGTCAGCGGGTGCCTCAGGTGGCTGCCCTCCCAGATCACGTCCAGCCCGGCCACCTGCTTCTCAGGATCAAGGCCGACCGGCAGCAGCTGCAGATTGTGCCCCACCACCAGCTGCCCCCCCTTGCGCTCCGTGATGTAGAGGGCGGCCCTGTCCCCTCCCAGTGCCCGCCCCAGCGCCGCCTGCAGCGTGTTGAACGACATGTCCACCATCAGCAGCCCCAGCAGTTGCCCCTCGTCATCCCTGACGCGCTTGATCAGGGTCAGGACCTGGCTGGCGGAATCAAACTCCTCGTAGGGACCAAACCAGATGAGGTCGTCCCCCTCGCCGGAGAGCGCCTGATACCAGGGGCGCTTCTGTGCCTGATAGCCGGCCGGCGCCTGCCAGTGGGGGTAGCTGTCGAGACGATGGGTGCGGGCGTTGTAGAAATAGAGGGAGTGGGCGTCGTGCTTGAACTGGTGGGCGATGGCCCAGATCGGGTTGATGGCCGCCTCTCCCCGTGCGATGGCCCGCTTGTCCAGCGAGGACTCCAGCACGCCAAGCTGGCGCTGGTTGTCCTGCACCAGTTCATGGATCAGGGTGGCGTCGATGGAGGTGAGCATGTGGCCGTAGCCTGCCATGGTCTTGTCGATGCTGCGCAGGTAGCTGGCCGCCGCCAGCAGCAGGGTGGCGATCAACACCAGGACGCCGAGCAGGCACGACAGCGGGGTCAAGATGTAATAGCGTTCCTTGATGATAGTGGCAGCCATCCAACCCCCTATAAAATGTCATATGCCATGCATTTTATAGTTGAAACAACCACCAAGGTATTGATTGAAATCATTAACGTCTACTGTTAATGATAAAAAAGATATCAGCAGTCTCCGTCGACCATATGCGTTCCCGTCATGTGAATATCCATAAAAAGTAGAAACTGTCATCACCCTGCGTTGACGGTTTCCTGCGCGGAAGGTGTTATAGTCGATGGCTCGAGAGATCGGAGCCAGATGGCCTTTGCCGGCATCACTGGCGGCGATGATTCAGCAACCAAGGAGATGTTATGAGCAGTCCGTTTATCGAACAGATCAAAGTACGTCGTACCATCTATGCCCTGGGCAACCGGGTGACCCACTCCGAGGCCCAGCTGACGGCGCTCATCAAGGATGCCGTCAAGCACAGCCCCTCCTCGTTCAACTCCCAGAGCTCCCGTGCCGTCATCCTGTTTGGCGAGCAGCACCACAAGCTGTGGGACATCGTCAAGGCCGAGCTCAAGAAGATAGTCCCGCCAGAGGCCTATCCCCAGAGCGAAGCCAAGGTCAACGGCAGCTTCCGCTCAGGCTTCGGCACTGTACTGTTCTTCGAAGACACCGCCGTCATCGAGGATCTGCAGCAGAAGTTCGCCCTCTATGCCGACAACTTCCCCATCTGGTCCGAACACGGCACCGGGATCGCCCAGTTCGCGGTCTGGACCACCCTGGCCCAGGAGGGCATAGGGGCCTCCCTGCAGCACTACAACCCGCTGATAGACCAGGCGGTCCGCCAGGAGTGGAACCTGCCTGCCAGCTGGCTGCTGCGCGCCCAGATGCCCTTCGGCAGCATAGAACAGCCGGCCGGTGACAAGACCTTCATCGACGACGACGTACGCTTCCGGGTCTTCAAGTAATCCTGACGCCTCGCCCGCTCAAGCCCCCGCCAGTCGGGGGCTTTTTCTGCCCGCCTCTCAGGCCGTCAGCTGCACCTGCAGTTGGCCTGCCTCCTGCACGACCACAGTCACCCGGCCCCAGTTCGGGATCAGGGCGGTGACCGCCGGATCGCACCTCTGGGTTCCCCCGACCTGCACCACCCGGCAGCCGGCCCGCAGGGCGCTGGCGATGCCCGCGGGCGCATCCTCGAACACCAGGCAGTCGGCGGGAGCCAGGTCAAGCCGGCTTGCGGCCAGCAGATAGGGCTCGGGATCCGGCTTGCCCCGCACCACGTCCTCGGCGCCGACCAGGAGGCGTGGCAGCGGCAATCCGGCGCTGCCCAGGCGGTGGCGCGCCACCCTGTGGCTCGCGGAAGTCACCAGGCCCCAGCGATCCACCGGCAGGCCGTCGAGCACGGCGCGGGCCCCGGCGATCGGCTCTGCCGCCCCGCCGTGGCGGATCTCCAGCTCGTCGAGCAGGGCCACCTCAGACGCCAGGTCCAGCCAGGGAGCCAGCGCCCGGATCACCTCCCGCGAGCGCACCCCGTGGCACATGGCCAGCACGGGCTCCGGATCCAGCCCATGGCGCCGGCACCAGAGCCGCCACACGGCTTCCACCTCGCCGGTGGAGTGCACCAGGGTGCCGTCCATGTCCAGCAGCAGGGCTGCCGCCTCCAGAGTGAGCCCTGTCATGCGGCTCTCCCCGCCAGCACATCCACGAAGGCCTGCCGCTGGACCGCCTCTTCGTAGCAGGCGAGCGCCTGCTCGGCATTGCTCGCCCACACCGGCACGGGCCCCACGACAAACCCCTGCTGCAGCAGGCTGGTCAGCAGCTCCCCCGTCTCCGGCGTGGCCAGTGGCTGGGCCATCACCAGGCTCCCCTTGATCAAAAACAGATAGCGTTCGCTCGACATGGCATGACTCCTTGTGGCTGGTCAGCGGGCAAGAAGGCCCGTTTCGAGACCATTAGAACAAGGCAGTTAGATAATTTATAATCAATAAATCGCCACATTGGATAACCAAATGGAATGAGATTCGACCTGAGGCAGTTGCAGGCATTCGTGATGCTGGCCGAGACCGCCAACTACCGGGAGGCGGCCAGCCGGCTCTTCGTCACGCAACCGGCCCTGACCAAGCAGATCCAGGGGCTGGAACTCGCGCTCGGCAGCACCCTGTTCAACCGGGGCCGCCATGGCGCCGAACTGACCGCCATCGGTCTCCAGCTGCTTCCCCAGGCCCGCGCCCTGGTGGATCACGGCAAGGGATTCGAGCAGCACGCCCTGGCTCTGGCGAGCGGCGCCGCCGGGCGCCTCAAGATAGGGTTCGGGATCTCCAGCTTCGCACTCGCCCCCTCCCTGGTGGCCCGCTTCAAGCAGCAGGTCCCGGACGTGCTGGTGCACCTGCAGGACATGACCTCCGCCACCCAGCAGGAGCTGCTGCTGGCGGGACGACTGCAGCTGGGCTTCATGCGTCGGCCAGACGCGCCCCAGTTGAGGGAGCACAGATTGCTGATGGACAGGCTGGTGCTGGCGGTGCCCACCCGGCTGATTGGGCCGGATCCCGCCGCCTTCGACGTGGCGCAGGCGCTGACCCGCCAGCCCCTGCTGCAGATGGTGGGCCATCGCTGCCCCGGTCTCAGCCAGCAGATCGCCCGCTTCCTCGGCGCCAACCGGCTGAGCGGCATCATCCAGGAGGCGGAAGACATCCAGACCCTGGTGGCCCTGGTGGCTGCCGGTATCGGCAACGCCATCCTGCCCCGCAGCGTCGGCTTTATCGCGGGCAGGGAGGTGACCCTCTACCCCCTCTTCGGCCCCTGGTCCGAGTGGGAGATAAGCCTGGTGTGGAACCCGGAGTTTGCGGATCCCATCCGGGATCGCTTCCTGGCCCTGGTCAGGGCGGAGCACCCGGAGCCCGGACAAGGCGGATAGGGCGCGCGACTCCTCTAACGCAATGGAGGGAATGCCCCCTATACCAGCCCCAGGGCGTAGCGCAGCGCCATCTCCTTGAGGGGGCCCGCCTTGTCCGCCAGATTGAGGGCCAGGTTGCGGGCGAACTTGAGAGGCCCTATCTCGTTGCTGAACACCCCGTAGAAGAGATCCATCCCCGACTGCATCAGCAGGTTGTCCGGGCGGCGGCGCCGCTCGTAGCGCGCCGCCAGCGCCGGTGCATGCCACTGGGCCCCCGCCTTGCCAAGCAACTCGGTCCAGCAGGCCACGTCCTTGAAGCCGAGGTTCACCCCCTGCCCCGCCAGCGGGTTGATGGTGTGGGCGGCGTCGCCGAGCAGCACCACCCGACCGGCGCAATAGTCGTTGGCGTGGCGGCGTACCAGCGGGAAGCTCCCCTTGCCGGTGACGGTGAAGCCGCCGAGCCGGGCCGGGAAGTGGCGGCGCACCTCGGCGGCCAGGGCCTCGTGGCTCATGGCGGTGAGCGCCCGGATGCGGGCCGGGCTGTCGTACCACACCAGGGAGCCGTGGCGGCCCGGCAGGGGCAGGAAGGCGCGCGGGCCGCTCGGAGTGAACTGCTGCCAGGTGATGTCTTCCTGCTCGAAGTCGGTGTCGATATTGATCAGCATGCAGTGCTGGCGGTACTCGAAGCGCGACACCCCGATCCCGGCCAATTGGCGGGTGTGGGACTCGGCGCCGTCGCAGGCCAGCACCCAGCGGGCGCTAAGTTCGGTGCCATCGTCCAGGGTCAGCACGGCCTCTTCCGCACTCTGGCGCAGGCTTTTCACCGCCGCCGGGGTGTGGGTCTGGATGGTCGGGAAATCCTCCATCCTCTTGAGCAGGGCGAGCTGCACCAGCCGGTTCTCTATGATGTAGCCGAGCTGGGGCAGCCCCAGATCGGCGGCGTCGAAGCGGGTGGCGAAACCGTCCAGCTCCCAGGTCTCCAGCCGGCGATAGGGACACAGTCGCATCTGTTGCAGGTATTGCCAGGCACCGGCCCGGGTCAGCAGCGCCACCGAGGCCTGGCTGATGGCGGAGA
Organism: Aeromonas sp. FDAARGOS 1409; assembly: GCF_019048705.1. Taxonomy (NCBI): domain Bacteria; kingdom Pseudomonadati; phylum Pseudomonadota; class Gammaproteobacteria; order Aeromonadales; family Aeromonadaceae; genus Aeromonas; species Aeromonas sp. FDAARGOS 1409. Next base: position 2,486,410 of record NZ_CP077395.1, on the reverse strand, counting down.
CCCGCAGATCCAGCGGCTGCCCGGGGGCGTAGGGCTCGGGCAGCCGGGTCTCGATGACCCGCACGGAGAGGCCCTCTGCCGCCAGCAGACAGGCGGTGGCGGCGCCCACCATGCCAGCGCCGACGATGGCGATATCACACTGTTCCATAACTTGATTCCTGCAAGGAGTCGCCCCGCACGAGGGCGCAAGGGCCGAACCGAATGGGGCATGATAGCGCAAGGCGATGGGAGAAACAGTGCGCCAGTCGCGCAATTGCCGGCGGCCATCCCAGGCCGGGCACGGCGAGGCCGGGGGGCGGCGGCCGGCCCCAGACTGGTCAGCACCGGGATTGCGGAGTAAAATGGCCGGTCCTTTGACCCTGCCGATTTCAAAAACAGTCAAGAGAAGCGATGAGCAAGAAACTTCATATCAAGACCTGGGGCTGCCAGATGAACGAGTACGACTCGTCCAAGATGGCCGACCTGTTGGATGCCAGCAACGGCTACACGCTGACCGAGGAGCCCTCCGATGCCGACGTCCTGCTGCTCAATACCTGCTCCATCCGCGAGAAGGCCCAGGAGAAGGTGTTCCACCTGCTCGGTCGCTGGAAGAAGCTCAAGGCGAAGAAGCCGGGGCTGGTGATCGGCGTGGGCGGCTGCGTCGCCTCCCAGGAAGGGGACAATCTGAGAAAACGCGCCCCCTATGTGGACATCGTCTTCGGACCCCAGACCCTGCACCGCCTGCCGACCATGATCAAGCAGGTGCAGGAGGGCCATGGCGCCCAGGTGGACATCGCCTTCCCCGAGATAGAGAAGTTCGACAACCTGCCCGAGCCCCGCGCCGAGGGGGCCACGGCATTTGTCTCCATCATGGAAGGCTGCTCCAAGTACTGCTCCTTCTGCGTGGTGCCCTACACCCGCGGCGAGGAGGTGAGCCGTCCGCTCGACGACGTGCTCTACGAAATCGCCCAGCTCGCGCAGCAGGGGGTGCGCGAGGTGAACCTGCTCGGCCAGAACGTCAACGCCTACCGGGGCCCGACCTTTGACGGCGGCCACTGCACCTTCGCCGAACTGCTACGCCTGGTGGCCGCCATCGACGGCATCGATCGCATTCGCTATACCACCAGCCACCCCATCGAGTTCACCGACGACATCATCGAGGTCTATCGGGACACCCCCGAGGTGGTCAGCTTCCTGCACCTGCCGATCCAGAGCGGCTCGGATCGCATCCTTACCATGATGAAGCGCCCTCACACGGTGCTGGAGTACAAGTCCAAGATCCGCCGTCTGCGCGCCGTGCGCCCCGACATCACCATGAGTTCGGACTTCATCGTCGGCTTCCCGAACGAGACGGACGAGGACTTCGAAGCCACCATGAAACTCATCGAGGAGATCAACTTCGACATGAGCTTCAGCTTCATCTACAGCCCGCGCCCCGGCACCCCGGCCGCCGATCTGCCGGACGACGTGGACATGGAGGTGAAGAAGGCCCGCCTGACCCGGCTGCAGAACCGCATCAATCACCAGTCCATGCTCATCGGCCGCGCCATGCTGGGCTCGGTGCAGCGCATCCTGGTGGAGGGGCCGTCCAAGCTCGATCCCATGCAGCTTTCCGGCCGCACCGAGAACAACCGGGTGGTCAACTTCGAGGGGCCGCACCGCCTGATCGGCGGCTTCGCCGACGTGGAGATCACCGACGTGCGCCCCTACTCATTGCGCGGCCGCTTCATCCGCGGCGAGGACGAGATGAGCCTGCGCATCGCCACGGCGCCGAGCGAGATCCTGGCCCGTCGCCCCGACAACGTGCCCGATGGGTTGGGGGTGGCCGCTTTTACCCCCGCTCCAAGCGAAATCCAGGTCCAATCCGGCCGCCCCGACAACGAGCCCGATCCCCTGGGCGTTGCGGCCTTCACTCCCCATTAATGTCTCTTCCCTCACAGAAGGGAAGAACCTTGAAACGAGGTCAATTTGAGCCGACATATCGCGACCCTGAACCTGCATCTGGAGCCCGCCGACAACCTGCGTCTCGCCAGCCTGTGCGGCCCCTTTGACGACAACCTCAAGCAGCTGGAGCGCCGCCTCGGCATCGAGATCAGCTACCGGGACAACCACTTCCAGGTGCTGGGCAAGCAGGCCCAGGTGGACGCGGCCGCCGTCATCCTCAAGCACCTCTATGTGGAGACCCAGCCCCTCAAGGGGGGCAAGGTGACCGACATCACCCCCGAGATGGTGCACCTGACGGTGCAGGAGTCCCGCGTGCTGGAGCAGGACGACGAGGAGGTGCCTAGCCTCCCCTATGGCAAGGAGGTGACGGTCAAGACCAAGCGTGGCCTCATCAAGCCGAGGAGCCCGAACCAGGCCCAGTACATCGCCAACATAGTGCGCCACGACATCAGCTTCGGCATAGGCCCCGCCGGCACCGGCAAGACCTATCTGGCCGTGGCCGCCGCCGTGGATGCCCTGGAGCGCCAGGAGATCCGCCGCATCCTGCTGACCCGCCCGGCGGTGGAGGCGGGGGAGAAGCTCGGCTTCCTGCCAGGGGACCTCTCCCAGAAGGTGGATCCTTACCTGCGCCCCCTCTACGACGCCCTGTTCGAGATGCTGGGCTTCGAGCGGGTGGAGAAGCTGATGGAGCGCAACATCATCGAGGTGGCGCCGCTCGCCTATATGCGCGGAAGAACCTTGAACGACGCCTTCATCATCCTGGACGAGGCCCAGAACACCACCACCGAGCAGATGAAGATGTTCCTGACCCGCATCGGCTTCAACTCCAAGGCGGTGGTCACCGGCGACATCACCCAGGTGGACCTGCCCCGCAGCACCAAGTCCGGTCTGCGCCACGCCCTGGAGGTGCTGCAGGGAGTCGACGGCCTGTCGTTCAACTTCTTCGAGTCCAAGGACGTGGTACGCCACCCCGTGGTGGCCCGCATCGTCCAGGCCTACGAGGCGTTCGACGCCCAGCAGGCGGCCGAGAAGGCCGCCGCCAGCAACAAAGAGAACATCAGCAGAGAGAATGCCCAATGAGCCTGACCCTGGATCTGCAACTGGCCTGCGCCAGCCCCGACGGCCTGCCGAGCGAGGCCCAGCTGCAAGGCTGGCTCGAGGGCACCATCCTCGGCTTCCAGCAGGAGGCCGAGGTGACGGTGCGCATCGTCGACGAGGCGGAGAGCCGCGAGCTCAACCACACCTATCGCGGCAAGGACAAGCCCACCAACGTGCTCTCCTTCCCGTTCGAGGCCCCTCCCGGCCTGGAACTGCCCCTGCTCGGGGATCTGGTGATCTGTCGCCAGGTGGTCGAGGCCGAGGCCGTCGAACAGGGTAAAACCCTGGACGCCCACTGGGCCCACATGGTTGTGCACGGCAGTCTGCATCTGCTAGGTTATGACCATATCGAGGACGAGGAAGCCGAGGAGATGGAGCAGCTAGAGCGCGACATCATGCAGGAGCTGGGCTTTGCGGACCCCTATCTGGACGACGATGTCGAAGGATAAGGTGAATCAAGAGCCGCTCAGATGGTGCCGTTTCGAACGCGACATCATGCAGGAACTCGGTATCGCCGATCCTGGTCTGAACGACGAAGAGTAAAACACCGGATGGTCATCGCCTTGAAACAGCCGATGCCTATCCTCATATAGCCACAACGATTTCAAGTGTGTTCATACGAGTAACCAAGAGAGAAAATGACCGACGATCACCCTAGTACCGGCTCGCCGAAGAAAACCTGGCTCGACAAGCTCAGCCAACTCTTCCAGGGCGAGCCAAAAGACCGCAACGATCTGGTGGATGTCATCGCCGATGCCGAGGAGCGAGACCTCATCGATCAGGACACCAAGGACATGATCGAGGGCGTGCTCGAAATTGCCGAGCTGCGCGTGCGCGACATCATGATCCCCCGCTCCCAGATGGTGACCATAGAGAAGTCCCAACCGGTGGACGACTTCCTGCCGGTCATCATCGAATCCGGCCACTCCCGCTTCCCGGTGATCAACGAAGACAAGGATCACGTGGAGGGCATACTGCTCGCCAAGGATCTGCTGCCATTCGGCTTCGGCGGCCATCATGCCAGCGAGCCGCTGCAGCTCGAGAAGATCCTGCGCCCCACCGTCATCGTGCCGGAGAGCAAGCGGGTCGACCGCCTGCTCAAGGAGTTCCGGGAAGAGCGCTACCACATGGCCATAGTGGTGGACGAGTTCGGCGGTGTCTCGGGTCTGGTGACCATAGAGGACATACTGGAGCTCATCGTCGGCGAGATCGACGACGAATTCGACGACATCGAGGACGAGCCGGTCGATATCCGCCGCATCAGCAAGCGGGTCTTCTCCGTCAGCGCCCTCACCGAGATCGAGGACTTCAACGATTTCTTCGGCACCCAGTTCAGCGATGAAGAGGTGGATACCGTCGGCGGCCTGGTGATGCACGCCTTCAGCCACCTGCCCAAGAAGGGCGAGGAGATCGAGCTCGACGGCTACCTGTTCAAGGTGATGCACGCGGACCGGCGTCGGCTGCAACAGCTGCAGGTGAAGATCCCGGAGCATCACGCGGCGGCCCAGCCGGAGTCCTGATCTCTCCCGTCCCGGACCTGACGTTCAACGCCCCTGCCAAGGGGCGTTTGTCATTCTGTCAGGCCCCTACCCTTTCATTCTCCCTGCCACCGCCCCTTGATGTCCCGGCCGCCGGGAGGCTCGCCGTTGGCACCGTTTGCGGTTAAGATGTCGGCCACTTTATTTTATTCAGCCCAATTCGAGCCCCGATCCCCCGTGAAATCGAAACTCCTGACAAGCCTGTTCGCCCTGGCCTCCGGTGCCATCGCCGTGCTGGCCTTCTCTCCTTTCGGCTACTGGCCCCTGGTGATCCTCTCCCTGCTCGGCCTCTATGCCCTGCTGGACAAGGCCAGCCCCAGGCAGGCGGCCTGGCGCGGCTTCGGCTACGCCATGGGCCTGTTCCTGCCGGGCCAGTGGTGGATCCACGTCAGCATGACGGAGTTTGGCGGCATCCCGCTGCCGGCCGCCTTCGTGCTGCTGGCCGGGCTCTGCGCCTATCTCTCCCTCTATCCGACCCTGGCCTGCTGGCTGTTCGCCCGCGTCTTCGCCGGCCGCCACTGGAGCCGCTGGCTGCTCGCCTTCCCGGCGCTCTGGCTCGGGGCCGACTGGCTGCGGGGCTGGGTGATGACCGGCTACCCCTGGCTCTGGTTCGGCTACACCCAGATAGACGGCCCCCTCAAGGGGTTCGCTCCCCTGCTGGGGGTGCAGGGCATCACCCTCGCCCTGCTGCTCACCACCTCCGCCCTCTGGCTGGTGTGGCAGAGCCGCAAGCCGGCCTGGCTGCTGCTGCCCGTCGCCCTGGTGGGGGCGGCGCAAGGATTGATGCAGCTCAACTGGGTCACCCGGGGGGAGCCGGTCAAGGTGGCCCTGGTGCAGGGCAACATCGCCCAGTCCCTCAAGTGGGATCCTGAGGCCCTGATCCCCACGGTGCGCACCTACCAGGACTTGAGCCGCGAGAACCAGGATGCCGACATCATCGTCTGGCCCGAGTCCGCGATCCCGGCCATCGAGAAGGAGATGGGCACCTATCTGGAGAGCCTGGACAAGGCGATGAAGGTGAACGATACCGGCCTGCTGGCCGGCATCATTCACTACGATCTCCAGCAGCAGCGCTTCTACAATACCGTGCTCGGCATGGGGGTGCAGGATGCCGAGGGCAAGGAGTCCTATCACTACGAGCACAAGAACCGCTACTACAAGTACCACCTGCTGCCCATCGGCGAGTTCGTGCCCTTTGAAGATCTGCTGCGCCCCATCGCCCCCTTCTTCAACCTGCCCATGTCCTCCTTCAGCCGGGGGGACGAGGTACAGCCGAACCTGATCGCCAAGGGGCTCAAGTTCGCCGCGGCCATCTGCTACGAGATCATCTTCCCAGACGAGGTGCGCCGCAACGTGCAGCCGGATACCGACTTCCTGCTGACCGTCTCCAACGACGCCTGGTTCGGCACCAGCATAGGCCCCTGGCAGCACATGGAGATCGCCCGCATGCGCGCCCTGGAGCTGGCCCGCCCGCTGCTGCGGGACACCAACACCGGCATCACCATAGTCACCGAGATAGACGGCAGCATCATCGCCCAGATCCCGCAGTTCCAGGCCGGGGTCTTGAGAACCGAGGTGCGTCCCGCCCACGGCGAGACCCCCTACCTGCGCTTCGGCAGCTGGCCCATGTACGGCATCGCCGCCCTGCTGCTGGGCCTGGCGCTGGTGCTGCGCCCCCGCGCCCATCCCTGGGCCCGCAAGGCCTGAAGAGATAGACGTAGATAAATAGCAGAGGCGCCCTTGGGCGCCTCTCTTTATATGCTGTTGTCAGGCGGAAATCAGGGCGAGAGCGGCTCGCGATGATACTCGTCGGCCCCGCACTCGGGGCAGGTGCCGAGCTGTTCAGGATGCAGCACCGTATGGCGCCACTCGCAGTGATCGCACACCAGCACGCCGAGTCCGACCCAGTCCCCGGCCCGGTAGATGCCCTTGTGCTCCAGCTCGTCCGCGAGCTCCTGCCACTCCACCTGGGCGCGGTCGGTCACGTCCGCCAGCCAGGACCAGGCGGTGTCTTTCAGGGCCAGCATAAAGGCGGATTCGGGCACCTCTTGCTTTCCCTCGTCGTAGTTGCCGAGATCCCGCTTCACGTATTCGGCGATCAGGGCGAGTTCATCCTTGGTCAGATCCCCCGCCGCTTCCATATAGGCCTGCACCCTGGCGATCATCCGGTTGAGACGCTCCCCCTGGAACTCTTCCGTCTCCTCCCACTGCTTCCTGAGCTGGGCGATAAAGGCTTCATACCCTTTCTGGCGTTTGTCCATGGTGTTGCTCCTGTACAGATAGCTGATCGTGCCCGGCCGGGGACCGGCGGATGCTGGCGGTTGTTGCCGCCGCAGGATATGGGTATTCTATTGCGATTTCCCAGCCGTTTTATCTATTCATTTCACAGATCCGGATGTCACCAATGCAAGAGCAATACGTTCCCCAATCCATAGAACCAGCAGTGCAGCAGCACTGGGATGCCAAGAAAACCTTCAAGGCGGTGGAGAAAGTAGACAAGGAAAAGTTCTACTGCCTCTCCATGTTCCCCTACCCGTCTGGTCGACTGCACATGGGGCACGTGCGTAACTACACCATAGGTGATGTGATCTCCCGTTATCAACGACTCAACGGCAAGAATGTGCTGCAACCCATCGGCTGGGACGCCTTCGGCCTGCCGGCGGAGAACGCCGCCATCAAGAACGCCACGGCGCCGGCCCCCTGGACCTACGAAAACATCGAATACATGAAGAACCAGCTGAAGATGCTGGGTCTGGGCTATGACTGGGACAGAGAACTCGCCACCTGCAAGCCGGACTACTACCGCTGGGAGCAGTGGTTCTTCACCAAGCTCTACGAGAAGGGCCTGGTCTACAAGAAGACCTCCTCCGTCAACTGGTGCCCGAACGACATGACGGTGCTGGCCAACGAGCAGGTGATCGACAACTGCTGCTGGCGCTGCGACACCCCGGTGGAGCAGAAAGAGATCCCCCAGTGGTTCATCAAGATCACCGACTACGCCGAAGAGCTGCTGAACGACATCGACAACCTGGAAGGCTGGCCCGAGATGGTCAAGACCATGCAGCGCAACTGGATCGGCCGCTCCGAAGGGGTCAACATCAGCTTCGCCGTCGATGGCCAGGATGAGCACCTGGAGGTCTACACCACCCGTCCCGACACCTTCATGGGCGTGACCTATGTCGGTATCGCCGCCGGTCACCCGCTGGCCGCCCAGGCAGCCGAAGGCAACCCCGAGCTCGCCGCCTTTATCGAGGAGTGCAAGCACACCAAGGTGGCCGAGGCGGACATGGCGACCATGGAGAAGAAGGGCATGGCCACCGGCCTCTACGCCATTCACCCGCTGGATGGCCGCAAGGTACCGGTCTGGGTCGCCAACTTCGTGCTGATGAACTACGGCACCGGTGCCGTGATGGCGGTGCCCGGCCACGATCTGCGCGACCACGAGTTCGCCACCAAGTACGGCCTCGAGATCAAGCCGGTCATCAAGCCGGCCGACGGCGAGGCGCCGGACGTGATCGCCGCCGCCTATACCGACAAGGGCGTGCTGTTCAACTCCGGCGAGTTCGACGGCCTCGAGTTCCAGGCGGCCTTCGATGCCATCGCAACCAAGCTGGAAGGGCTCGGCCGCGGCAAGCGCACCGTCAACTACCGCCTGCGCGACTGGGGTGTCTCCCGTCAGCGCTACTGGGGCGCCCCCATCCCCATGCTGACCCTGGCTGACGGCACTGTGGTACCGACCCCGGAAGACCAGCTGCCGGTGCTGCTGCCGGAAGACGTGGTGATGGACGGCATCCAGAGCCCCATCAAGGCCGACCCCGAGTGGGCCAAGACCACCTACAACGGCCAGGAAGCGTTCCGGGAAACTGACACTTTTGACACCTTCATGGAGTCCTCCTGGTACTACGCCCGCTACTGCTCCCCGGACTACGACAAGGGCATGCTGGATCCGGCGGCCGCCAACCACTGGCTGCCGGTGGATCAGTACATCGGCGGCATCGAGCACGCCTGTATGCACCTGCTCTACGCCCGCTTCTTCCACAAGCTGCTGCGCGACGCGGGCCTGGTGAACAGCGACGAGCCGTTCAAGCGCCTGCTCTGCCAGGGTATGGTGCTGGCCGATGCCTTCTACTACAAGGACGAGAAGGGCGGCAACGTCTGGGTCAGCCCCCTCGACGTCAAGGTAGAGCGGGACGACAAGGGCCGCATCACCAAGGCGGTGGATAACGATGGCCGCGAGGTGATCCACTCCGGCATGACCAAGATGTCCAAGTCCAAGAACAACGGCATCGATCCCCAGCTGATGGTGGAGCGTTACGGCGCCGACACCGTCCGTCTGTTCATGATGTTCGCCTCCCCGGCCGACATGACCCTGGAGTGGTCCGATTCGGGCGTTGAGGGCGCACAGCGCTTCCTGCGCCGCCTGTGGCGCACCACCTTCGAGCACGTCTCGGCGGGTGCCGTGCCGGCGCTGGATGTGGCGTCCCTCTCCAGCGAGCAGAAGGCCGTGCGCCGCGAGCTGCACAAGACCATCGCCAAGGTGAGCGACGACGTGGGTCGCCGCCAGACCTTCAACACCGCCATCGCCGCCATCATGGAGCTGATGAACAACCTGGCCAAGCTGGGCAGCGACGAGCAGGACAGAGCCCTGATGCAGGAAGCGCTGGAAGCCGTGGTGGTCATGCTCTACCCCATCACCCCGCACATCGGCTTCGAGCTGTGGAAGATGCTGGGCAAGGAAGGGGACATCGACGTGACCGGCTGGCCGGTCGCCGACGAAGCGGCCATGGTCGAGACCGAGAAGCTGGTGGTGGTGCAGATCAACGGCAAGATGCGCGGCAAGCTGACCGTGCCGGCCGAGATCAGCCAGGCCGACGTCGAGAAGCTGGCCATGGCCGACGCCTCGGTGCAGAAGTTCACCGACGGCCTGACCGTGCGCAAGGTGGTCTATGTGCCGGGCAAGCTGCTCAACATCGTCGCCAACTGATCTCTGGTCACCAAATCTGACCAACTGAAGACGGCGGGCCTGGCCCGCCGTCGTTCAAGCACAGCAAAGAGGATTTCATATGGGCATGTCCCTTACTCGCTGGATTGCCATCATGCTGACGGGCCTGCTGCTGCAGGCCTGCGGTTTTCAGATGCGGGGCACCGCCATCCCCCCCGAGCTGATGACCATGAAGGTGGTCGGTGACAACAAGAGCGACTTCTATCGCCTGGTGACCACCCGCCTCAAGGCCTCCGGGGTGACCCTGGCGGACAAGGAGGGCATTCCGGTGCTGACTCTGGCTGGCGTGCGCAGCACCAGTCAGGTCGCCTCCGTCGACGCCATCGGCCAGGATCGCGAGTACCTGCTGGGCTACAGCACCCAGTTCAGCGTGACGGTGCCGGGCAAACCGACCCAGGTCTTCCCCATCACCTTCAACCGCAGCTTCCTGAACAAGCCGGATGCGGCGCTCGCCTCCTCCCGCGAGCAGGAGCAGCTCGGCAAGGAGATGCAGGAGCAGGCCGCGAACCTGGTGATCCGTCAGCTCAGCCAGGTCAAGTTCTGATGCGAGCCTCCTGATGAGAGTCTATCCGGAGCAGTTCGCGGACCATCTCAAGGCAGGGCTCAAGCCCTGCTATCTCGTCTTTGGGGACGAGCCGCTGCTCAAGCTGGAAGCCATCGACGCCGTGCGTCAGGTCGCCCGCAAACAGGGGTTCGATGAACGCCACAGCTTCGTGGTGGAGGCCGGGCTGGACTGGAACCAGGTCTATGACGCCTGCCAGGCCATGAGCCTGTTCTCCGCCCGCCAGATCATCGAGCTGGAGCTGCCGGCCAAGGTCGACAAGGATCTGGCCGCCCGCATCGCCGAGATAGCCAAGCAGTTGCACCCCGATCTGCTGCTGGTGCTCTCGGGCCCCCGCCTCAACCAGACCCAGATGAAGGCGGCCTGGTTCGACAAGCTGAGCCAGAGCGGCACCTATGTGCCGGTCAACCACCCCGAGCCCCGCTTCTTCCCGCGCTGGATGAGCGCCCGTTTCCAGCGCTTCGGCCTCAAGGTGCTGCCGGACGCCGTCAACTTCATGTGCCACAGCTACGAGGGCAACCTGCTGGCCGCGAGCCAGGAGATAGAGAAGCTGACCCTGCTCTCGCCCCCTCAGCCGATCACGGTCGCCTACCTGCAGGAGACCATCATCCGCCACGCCCACTTCACCCCGTTCCAGCTCATCGACACCCTGCTGGAGGGCAAGGTGAACCGGGCCCAGCGCATCCTGTTGGCCCTGCGCGCCGAGGGCACCGAGCCCGGCATGCTGGCCTGGACCCTGTGCCGGGAGCTGGAACAGCTGACCGAATTGGCGCTGGCGGCCAGGGCCGGTCAGCCCCTGGTGGAGCACTTCTCGCGCCTGCGCATCTGGCAGAGCCGCCAGCAACTGATCCAGCAGGCCCTGACCCGGCTGCCCTTCGCCAAGCTGCAGCAGCTGTGGCAGCTGATGGCCCGGCTCGACGACGCCCAGCGCCGCTTCGATACCGAGCAGGCCTGGCTGATGTTGCAGACCCTGGCGCTGGGTTTTCGCGATGGCACCCCGCTGCCGCTGCTGGAGGCGGATCCATGCTAAACGCACCCATCGGCATCCTCGGCGGCACATGCGAGCCGAGCCATATCGATCACCTTGTTCAGACAGGGGCAGAAGAATGACGCTGAGACCACCCATCGGCATTCTGGGGGGGACTTTCGATCCCATCCACATCGGCCATCTGAGACCCGCCATCGAGGCCCGCGAGGCCCTGCGGCTGGCGGAGGTTCGCCTGGTTCCGAACCATATCCCCCCCCATCGCGCCAGCCCCTACTGTTCGAGCGAGCAGCGCCTCGCCATGGTCGCGCTGGCAGCGGCGGAGAATCCGGGCTTCGTGGTGGATGAGCGGGAGCTGGATCGGGACAGGCCTTCTTACACCATCGACACTCTGATCGCGCTGCACGCCGAGCTGCCAGACACCCCAGTCTGCTTCCTGATGGGCATGGACTCCCTGCTCGGCCTGCCGAGCTGGCACCGCTGGCAGGAGCTGCTCGACCATGCCCACCTGGTGGTGAGCACCCGCCCCGGCTGGCAACCGGACTATCCGGCCGAGGTGGCCGATCTGCTGGCCCGTCACCAGACCCAGGACAGCGAGGATCTGCATCGTCACCGCCACGGCCATATCTGGCTGGCGGGCAACCTGCCCGTCGAGCTCTCCGCCACCCGGCTCAGAGCCCTGCTGGCATCGGGCCGGGATCCCAGGTATCTGCTGCCCGCGCCGGTCGCCGATTACATCCGGCTGCACGGCCTCTATCGGCCAACCCGGGGCCAGTGAACGGGCCAAACGGTGCGGCCCAGCCAGCCGACACCCTGAGGCGCACCCGGCACCGGCCCGGCTATTGCCGGAGCGGGTTGCGCACTATAGTGATCGTTAAGGGGTTGCCCCTACATGAGTGGCAACCCCGGATCCGCACCCTTTGCCAGGCTGGGAAACGGGAGTGACCATGATATAATCCGCCGCCCTCTGGCGCCGGAAGATAGGAGAAGACATTGCAAGGCCAAGAATTGCTCGCCTTTATCGTCGACAAGATCGATGACATGAAAGGCCGCGACATCATCATCCTCGATGTGCGCGGCAAATCCAGCATCACGGACACCATGATCATCTGCTCCGGCAACTCCAATCGCCACGTCAGTGCCATCGCCCACAACCTCGCCAGCGAGGCGCGCCACGCCGGGCTCGATCTGCTCAGCGTGGAAGGCGAACTCACCGGCGAGTGGGTGCTGGTGGACATGGGCTCGGTCATCGTGCACGTGATGCAGGATGAGTACCGCGACTTCTACCAACTGGAAAAACTCTGGGGCGGTGCCCAGGTGAATGCACAGTAAACGTGCAGACGCGCAAAAAAGGGCAAGGGCGTAGAGCAAGATGAAGATCCAGTTGATTGCAGTGGGCACCAAGATGCCTGCCTGGGTAGAGCATGGCTTCGAAGAGTACCGTCGCCGTTTCCCGAAAGACATGCCGTTCGAGCTGGTCGAGATCGGCGCCGGAAAACGCGGCAAGAATGCCGACATCCCCCGCATCCTGCAAAAGGAGGGGGAAGCCATGCTGGCGGCCGCCGGCCGCTCGCGCATCGTGACCCTGGACATTCCCGGCAAGCCCTGGACCACAGAGCAGCTGGCCGTGCAACTGGAGGCCTGGAAGCTGGATGGCCGCGACGTGGCGCTGCTGGTCGGGGGGCCTGAAGGCTTGTCTCCCGAGTGCAAGGCCGCCGCCGAACAGAGCTGGTCCCTGTCACCGCTCACCCTGCCCCATCCGCTGGTGAGGGTGCTGGTGGCAGAGAGCCTCTATCGTGCCTGGAGCATCACCACCAATCACCCCTATCACAGAGAGTGACCCATGCAGAGCCCACGCACTCCGCTCATCCAACCGGCCCCCGGAGCCTGAGCATGCATATCGCCTCTCTCACCCGTACGTCAGCCACAAGGTAACGGCATGCTGAAGAATCGCATCGAAATGCGCGACCACAGCGCCGAGGGGCGCCTGTTCTTCCGGCGCACCCTGGTCGCCTACATCGGCATGGTCGTGCTCATGCTGGTGTTGCTCGGCAACCTCTACTACCTGCAGGTAGAGTCTTACGAAACCTATCAGACCCGTTCCAATGACAACCGGATCCGCGTCGTGCCGGTGGCGCCGCCCCGCGGCCTCATCTATGACGCCAACGGGGTGCTGCTGGCGGAAAACCGCCCCGTCTACAGCCTGGAAATCGTGCCGGAAGAGACCGAGAACCTGGAGCAGACCGCCGACGATCTCATCGCCCTGCTGGCCCTGCCGGAGGGAACCAAGGAGAAATTCCTGGCCGAGGTCAAGCGCCAGCGCCGTTTCAAGCCGGTGCCCTTGTTCGAGAAGCTGAGCGAGTACCAGGTCGCGCTCTTCTCGGTCAACCAGCACAACTATCCGGGGGCCAGCATCGAGGCCTACCTCAAGCGCTACTACCCGTTCGGCGACACCCTGACCCATGCGCTGGGCTATGTGGCGAAGATCAACACCCGCGACGTGGAGCGTCTCGAGAAGGAGGAGAAGCTCGCCAACTACGCCGCCACCAAGGACATCGGCAAGCAGGGGGTGGAGAAGTTCTACGAGGACGAGCTGCACGGCGTGGCGGGTTACCAGGAGGTCGAGGTCAACAACCGCGGCCGGGTGGTGCGCACCCTGAAGTTCCAGCCTCCCGAGCCCGGCAAGGATATCTACCTCAACATCGACATCCGTCTGCAGTTGAAGGCGCAGGAGCTGCTGGCCGGTCGCCGGGGCGCCATCGTCATGATGGAACCCAACACCGGCGCCATCCTGGCCATGGAGTCGAGCCCGAGCTATGACCCCAACCTGTTCGTGACGGGCATCTCCAGCGCCAACTACTCGGCGCTGCTCAACGATCCCGCCAGGCCGCTGGTGAACCGCACCACCCAGGGCATCTATGCCCCCGCCTCCACCGTCAAGCCCATGATGGCGGTGATGGGGCTGAACGAGGGGGCCATCACCCCCAACTATCGCTACTTCGGCGGGCCCAGCTTCTCCATCCCTGGCACCACCAAGAAGTTTCGCGACTGGCGCCGCTGGGGCCACGGCTGGCTCGACGTCTACCGTGCCATCGAGGTGTCGGCGGATACCTACTTCTACGATCTCGCCTACCGGGTCGGCATCGACAAGATCAACAGCTACATGACCAAGTTCGGCTTCGGCCAGTACAGCGGCGTCGATCTGTTCGAGGAGACCAAGGGGGTCATGCCGTCCCGGGACTGGAAGATGGCTCGCTGGCGCCAGCCCTGGTATCAGGGGGACACCATCTCCATCGGCATCGGTCAGGGCTACTGGAGCGCCACCCCGATCCAGCTGGCCAAGGCCATCAGCATCCTGACCCAGAACGGTCACGACGTGACGCCGCACCTGCTCAAGAGCACCGCCTCCTCGGACGGCGTGGTCAACGCCCCCATCAACCCGAACGTGGCCATCGCCACCAAGAGCGACACCTACTGGCAGGTGGCCAAGGACGGCATGTGGCGCGTCATCAACGGCCATGAAGGCACCGGTCGCCGGGCCTTTGCCAATACCCCCTACAAGGCGGCGGGCAAGTCGGGAACCGCCCAGGTGGTGGGCCTCAAGGAGAACCAGGTCTACAACGCGGCCACCACCAAGATGGAGCACCGCGACAACGCCCTGTTCGTCGCTTTCGCCCCCTTCGAAGCCCCCAAGGCCGTGGTCGCCCTGGTGCTGGAGAACGCCGGGGGCGGCAGCGCCATGGCCGCCCCGGTGGCCCGCCACATGCTGGATGCCTATCTGTTGCCGCCGGAGCCCCAGCTGCCGCCGGCCCCGGCCAAGCAACCCAAATCTGAAGAGGTCGCCCCTCATGAGTAATTCCGCCCGCCAGCAGAGCATCTGGTACAGGCTGCACATCGACCTGCCGTTGCTGCTCGGCCTGCTGGCCCTGATGACCCTCTCCATGGTGGTGCTCTACTCGGCGTCGGGGCAGAGTGTCGACGCCATCGTACGCCAGCTGGTGCGCGGCGGCCTCGCCTTCGCCCTGATGATCGGCATGGCCCAGCTGCCCCCCTCCCTCTACGCCCGCTGGTCCGTGCCCCTGTTCGCCGTGGTGGTGCTGCTGCTCATCGCGGTGGACGTGTTCGGCCATATCGGCAAGGGGGCTCAGCGCTGGCTCGACCTCGGCTTCATGAAGTTCCAGCCCTCCGAGGTGATGAAGCTCTCCATGCCCATCATGGTGGCCGCCTGGCTCAGCCGCCATTCGCTGCCGCCGAAGTTCAGCCACGTGATGATCGCCCTGGTGATGGTACTGCTGCCCACCCTGCTGATCGCGGCCCAGCCCGATCTCGGTACCTCCATCCTGGTGGCCGCCTCCGGCTTCTTCGTCATCTTCCTGGCGGGGATCAGCTGGTGGCTGATCGGGCTGGCGGTGCTGCTGATCTGCGCCTTCATGCCGGTGCTCTGGTTCTTCCTGATGCACGACTACCAGCGCCAGCGGGTGCTGATGCTGCTGGATCCGGAGAAGGACCCGCTCGGCCGCGGCTATCACATCATCCAGTCCAAGATAGCGATCGGTTCAGGGGGCGTCTTCGGCAAGGGGTGGCTGCAGGGCACCCAGTCCCAGCTGGAGTTTCTGCCCGAGCGCCACACCGACTTTATCTTCGCGGTGTTCAGCGAGGAGTTCGGCCTGGTGGGGGTGGCCCTCTTGCTGGTGATCTACCTCTACATCATCAGCCGCTGCCTCTTCATCTCCATGCAGGCCCAGAACAGCTTCGAGCGCCTGCTGGGCGGCGCCCTGACGCTGACCTTCTTCGTCTATGTGTTCGTCAACATGGGCATGGTGAGCGGCATACTGCCGGTGGTGGGGGTGCCCCTGCCGCTGGTGAGCTACGGCGGCACCTCCATGGTGACCCTGATGGCGGGCTTCGGCGTCCTGATGTCCATCCAGACTCACAGAAGACTGCTGGCCTGATGATCCGGGGGCTGCAAAGGCTGGCCTGCGGGATGCTGGCAGCCTGGTCACTGACGGCAGGTGCGGCTTCCGAGCCACCCCAACTGGCACAACTCGCCCTGCAGCACTCGGTGCCGCTGGCCGAGCTGCAAGCCGCCGCCGCCCAGGCCAGGGTGCGCCAGGAGGTGCTCGACACCATCAGCAAGCCCTGGGAGGCCAAGCCCTGGCACCGCTACCGGCCGCTGTTCGTCACCCCGGAGCGGATCCGGGACGGGGTCGGCTTCTGGCAACGCCATGCGACCACCCTGGCGCAGGCCGAACAGCGCTACCGGGTGCCCGCCGCCCTCATCGTCGCCATCATCGGCATCGAGACCTTCTACGGCCGCCAGATGGGCCGCCATCCGGTACTCGACAGCCTCTATACCCTGGGCTTCCACTACCCCGAGCGGGCCGACTTCTTCGCCAAGGAGTTTGCCCAGCTGGTGCTGCTTGCCCGGGAGGAGCAGTGGTCGC
Organism: Aeromonas sp. FDAARGOS 1409; assembly: GCF_019048705.1. Taxonomy (NCBI): domain Bacteria; kingdom Pseudomonadati; phylum Pseudomonadota; class Gammaproteobacteria; order Aeromonadales; family Aeromonadaceae; genus Aeromonas; species Aeromonas sp. FDAARGOS 1409. The sequence goes on along the minus strand of NZ_CP077395.1, from coordinate 2,469,858 downwards.
TCACCACCCTCAAGGGCTCCTATGCCGGCGCCATGGGCATGGGCCAGTTCATGCCCTCCAGCTATCGCCACTACGCGGTCGACTTCGACGACGACGGCAAGCGGGATCTGTTCGCCAACCCGGCAGATGCCATCGGCAGCGTGGCCAACTACTTCGCCGAGCATCGCTGGCGCTGGGGGGAGTCGGTGGTCGAGCCCGCCTTGATCGGATTGGCACCAGTGGGTACCCTGCTGGCACCCGAGCCCGAGCTCAAGCAGCGCTGGGCCGAGCTGGCGGCCGCGGGCATCGAGCTCGCCACCCCGCTGGCACCCGACACGCCGGTGAAACTGCTGGCATTGGAGCAGGCCGAAGGACCGGAATACTGGGTCGCGCGCCACAATTTTTACGTGATCACCCGCTACAACCGCAGCCCTCTCTATGCGATGGCGGTGCATCAACTCAGTCAAGCCATCCAGGACGCTTATGCATTACAGCCACAAACTTCTTCCCCTCAGCCTGACCTTGTTGCTGGCCGCCTGTAGCAGCCAACCCGAACCCCAGCCGCTGCCCCCGGAGCCCGTCCCCCAGGAGAAGCCCCAGGTCATCGAGATCCCCCAGGCCACCGGCGCCATTCCCCGCCCCGAACCCATGAGCGAGAGCGGCAACCGGGACTACTGGATCGGCAAGCAGAAGTTTGAGGTGTGGCGCGACATCAAGCACTACAGCGAGGAAGGCACGGCCAGCTGGCTCGCCCGGGATCTGGACGGCAACAAGACCGCCAACGGCGACGTGCAGGACAGCACCCTGTTCAGCGCCGCCCACCGCAACCTGCCGCTGCCGAGCTATGTACGGGTCACCAACCTGGACAACGGGCTGGAGACCATAGTACGCGTCAACGACCGCGGCCCCTTCGGCAGCGATCGCCTCATCGACCTCTCCCACGCCGCCGCCAGGCAACTGGAGATGGTGGACGGTGGCGAGGCCAGGGTGCGCCTCGAGCTCATCACCGATCAGCCGGACCAGATGGTCGAAATGGTGCCCATGACCCCGATGACGCCCATGGTGCCTGCGGCGCCGGCCGCGGATACCTTCGTCAACGAGACGCCGGCCGCCACCCCGCCGGCCAAGGCGGCTCCGGCAGCGGCACCGGCCGCCACGGCGACCAGCACCCTCTCAACTCCCAAGGCCGCCACCGGCCAGGGCAAGATGATCCAGGTGCTGGCGAGCGGCTCCGAGACCCGGGCCCAGGCCATGGGCAAGGTGATGACCCAGCGCTACGGCGTGCCCTATCAGGTGGTGGCCCACGGCGCCGTCTTCCGCGTCCTGCTGGGACCGGTGGCGACCGATCAGCAGGCGACCCTGCTGGAACAGATCCGCCAGGGCGGGCTGGAGCAGGCCTTCATCGTTCCCTGACATAGCCCCCGACCTTACGCCGGGATACGACGCGAGGTCGGGGACAACCCCATAAAATCCCGTCCAGATCGCATCTCGGGCTATGACCGACACGCACATCTGGTATAGTGAAGCCCGCTTTTTTTCAACTTGGGTACACCCCATCCAGGCACCAGGAATTTCAAGATGTCCAAATTTGCCCGTTCCGTTATTCTGGCCTCCCTGTTAAGCGCCACCGCTCAGGCCAACCAGCCTGTTCCGACGCCGGATTCGGCCCTGCCGAGCGCCCAGCCGGTCCCCACTTTGAACAGCGCCCCCATGGTGATCCCCGCCGCGCCGGAGATCTCCGCCAAGGCCCACATCCTGATCGACTACTTCTCCGGCCAGGTGCTGGCCGAGCAGAACGCCGACGAGCGTCTGCCGCCCGCCAGCCTGACCAAGATGATGACCTCCTACATCGTCGGCGACGAGCTGCACAAGGGGAACATCAAGGGCACCGACATGGTGACCGTCAGCCAGAACGCCTGGTCCAAGAACTACTCCGACTCCTCCAAGATGTTCATCGAGGTGGGCAAGCAAGTCTCCGTCGATGATCTGAACAAGGGCATCATCATCCAGTCCGGCAACGACGCCTGCGTGGCCATGGCCGAGCACCTGGCGGGCAGCACCGACTCCTTCGCCAGCCTGATGAACGCCTGGGCCGCCAAGCTCGGCATGAAGGACTCCCAGTTCAAGAACCCCCACGGGCTGGATGAAGAGGGCCACTACAGTACCGCCCGCGACATGGCCCGCCTGGGTCAGGCCCTGATCCACGATCAGCCGGAGGAGTACAAGATCTACTCCCAGAAGTCCTTCGTCTTCAACGGCATCACCCAGCACAACCGCAACCGCCTGCTGTGGGATCAATCCCTGCAGGTGGACGGCATCAAGACAGGTCACGTCAGCCAGGTGGGCTACAACCTGGTCTCCTCCGCCACCAACAACGAGGGCATGCGCCTGATCGCCGTGGTGCTGGGCGCCAGCAGCGAAGCCACCCGCGCCGCCGAGAGCAAGAAGCTGCTCACCTACGGCTTCCGCTTCTTCCAGAGCCTGACCCCCTACAAGGCGGGCACCGAGCTGGTGACCCAGAAGATCTGGATGGGTGACAAGCCGGAAGTGAAGCTGGGGGTCGACAAGGACGTCTCCGTGCTGGTCACCCGGGGTCAGGGCAACAACCTGAAAGCGGACTTCCAGTTGGAAAGCGAGCTGAAGGCGCCCCTGGCCAAGGGTCAGCGCGTCGGCACCGTGTACCTCAAGCAGGGGGACAAGGAGATCAAGCAGGTGCCCCTGGTCGCCCTGGAAGAGGTGCAGGAAGGTGGCCTGATGAGCCGCCTGTGGGATTACCTGGTGATGCTGGTCTCCAGCTGGTTCAAGTAACAGACCCCTCCTCCAGCAGCGGCGCCAACAGGCGCCGCTGCTGTCTTTTGCGGTCTGTCCAGTCAATAACCCTGTAATCTGCAGGTTCCGCCGACTGACGATTTGTGGTAAAAAGCAGCATTTCCACGTCTTGCCGAACCGCCGGGCCTTGATCCCGAGGCGGCTCATGCCCATATAGAATGGGAGACTGCCCCTTCTGGGCAGATAGGGGGACCGTTTAAACGGCCCTCAAAGACGTAAAGATGACGTCGCTTCCCGGCGACCCAGAAAGGTGAAGTAGATGAATACCAAGTTTGATGAACTGCTGGAGTTCCCCTGCAAGTTCCCGTTCAAGGTGCTCGGCGTGGCCGATCCTGCCCTGCCCGACATGGTGGTGGAAGTGCTGCAGCAACACGCCCCCGGCACCTACAGCCCGACCGTCCAGCCGAGCTCCAAGGGCAACTATCACTCGGTACGGGTGACGGTCACCGCCCATAGCAAGGAACATATCGAAGCCATGTACACCGCTCTTGGCAAGATCGAGCTGGTTCGCTACGTCCTGTAAGTCGCCTCTCTCGCCCCGCCACCGGGGCGACTGATTATTTGCCAGCCGGCGACACGCGCCGGCCGACCCAAGCGCCTGTCAGTGAGGAAAGATGTCACCCGAAACGCCCGCCGAGCCACAACCGTCAGCCGGCCAACTGCTCGTCAGACAGCTGGGCCGTCGCCCCTACCAGCCGGTGTGGGACGCCATGAAGGCGTTCACCGACAACCGCACCCCCGACACCCCCGACGAGTTCTGGGTGGTGGAGCATGACCCCGTCTACACCCAGGGTCAGGCCGGCAAGGCCGAACACCTGCTCGCCCCCGGCGACATCCCGGTGGTGCAGAGCGATCGCGGCGGTCAGGTGACCTATCACGGCCCGGGCCAGCTGGTGCTCTACGTGCTGGTGGACGTGCGCCGCAGCAAGCTCTCGGTACGCGAGCTGGTGACCTGCCTCGAAACCGCCATCATCAACACCCTGGCCAAGAGCGGGATTGAGGCTTATGCCAAACCCGATGCCCCCGGCGTCTACGTGAAGAGCGAGCTGGGCATGGAGGCCAAGCTGGCTTCCCTGGGTCTGCGCATTCGCAAGGGCTGCTCCTTCCACGGGCTGGCCCTCAACGTCGACATGGACATGACCCCCTTCCTGCGCATCAACCCGTGCGGCTATGCGGGCATGGCCATGACCCAGACCAGCGCCCTGGGCGGCCCCCGGAGCGTGGCCGAGGCACAGTCCCTGCTGGTGACGGAGCTGGCCCGCCTGATTGGCTACCAAGAGATCACGAATACCGAAGAGGCGGCATGAGCAGGCTCATGCCCCACGGCCACCAGGGCTCAGCGATGCCCCTGGTGGCCATCAACCAGACAATAACAAACACCGAGAGTGAATCATGAGCAAACCCGTTCGTATGGAGCCGGGCGTCAAGCTGCGCGATGGCGACAAGATGGCCCTGATCCCGGTGAAATTCATGCCGGATCCCAACGAGGAAGTGCTGCGCAAGCCGGACTGGATGCGGATCAAGCTGCCGCCGTCGAGCCAGAAGATCGAGCACATCAAGAGCACCCTGCGCAAGAACAAGCTGCACTCTGTGTGTGAGGAAGCCTCCTGCCCGAACCTGGCGGAGTGCTTCAACCACGGCACCGCCACCTTCATGATCATGGGCGCCATCTGCACCCGTCGCTGCCCCTTCTGCGACGTGGCCCACGGCCGCCCGCTGCCGCTGGATCCGGAGGAGCCGAAGAAGCTGGCGCTGACCATCAAGGAGATGAACCTCAAGTACGTGGTGATCACCTCGGTGGACCGCGACGATCTGCGCGACGGCGGTGCCCAGCACTTCGCCGACTGCATCAAGGAGATCCGCGAGCACAGCCCACAGACCCGCATCGAGATCCTGACCCCGGACTTCCGCGGCCGGATGGAGCAGGCGCTGGAGGTGTTCCGCGAGACCCCGCCTGACGTCTTCAACCACAACCTGGAAACCGCCCCGCGCATGTATCGGGTCGCCCGCCCCGGCGCCGACTACAAGTGGTCCCTGGAGCTCTTGCGCCGCATCAAGGAGATGCACCCGCACGTGCCCACCAAGTCCGGTCTGATGATGGGCCTTGGCGAGACCAACGAGGAGATAGTCCAGGTGCTCAAGGACTTGCGCGAGCACGGCGTCAACATGCTGACCCTGGGCCAGTACCTGCAGCCGAGCCGTCACCACCTGCCGGTGAAGCGCTACGTGCCGCCCGCAGAGTTCGACGAGCTGAAAGACGTGGCCATGGATCTCGGCTTCTCCCACGCCGCCTGCGGCCCCTTCGTGCGTTCGTCCTACCACGCGGACCTGCAGGCCAAGGGCGAAGAGGTTAAATAACCTCGCACGAAAGAGAGGTCAAGCAAGCCTCCTCGCCACAGACAGAAAAGAGCGCCCTTGGGCGCTCTTTTTATTGAGCATTCAGGACTCGGCCATCCCGGCCAGCCCCTTGGCTAACCCTGGGCTCCGGGGTTAAGGTAGCGACTCCCTTTCCTTGAGTGAAACGCCGGATGCCGACCCCTATCGTTCGCCTGATTCCCATGGATGAGGCGCATTTCCCCGCCTATCGCGACTACTTCATCGACGACTACGCCCGGGATCTCGCCAACAACCACGGGCTGACCCAGACCGAGGCCCACCAGCAGGCCGAAGCCTCCCTGCGGCAATACCTGCCCCAAGGGGCCGCCACGCCGGGTCAGAGCCTGCTCTGCATCATCCCTGTCAATGACACTGTGCATGACAATGTCGGGAGCGCAGTCGCCCCCATCGCCGGCTATCTCTGGCACAGCATCGACAGCGCCGCCCACAGCACCTTTATCTATGACTTCTACACACTCCCGGCCCATCGCGGACTGGGGTATGGCAAGGCCACCATGGCGGTGCTGGAAGCCGAGTTGAAATGCCTTGGCGTCAGTCAGATCAAGCTGAGGGTCGCCTATGACAATCCGAGGGCCAGGGCGCTCTACGAAGAGATCGGCTTTCACATCACGGGCTACAACATGGCCAAAACGCTGGGTTGATAGCTCCCGCCATCAACCCTCTTCCCGGTTTCAGTCGTGCGGGCACTCAGAGCGAGATCCCGGAAAACGACATGAAGCCCAGCGACATCAGCCCCGCCACGATAAAGGTGATGCCGATGCCGCGCAGCCCCTCGGGCACATCGGAATACTTCATCTTCTGGCGCAGACCAGCGATGGCGACGATGGCCAGCAGCCAGCCCAGCCCTGAGCCCGCCCCGTACACCACGGATTCGATGAAGTCGTAATCCCGCTGGGCCATGAACATCACCCCGCCGAAGATGGCGCAGTGCACCGTCAGCAACGGCAGATAGATGCCGAGGGCGTGGTGGAGCGCCGGAAAGTGCTTGTCCAGCACCATCTCCATCACTTGCACCAGGGCCGCCAGCACCCCGATATAGACGATGAAGTCGAGAAAGCTCAGATCAAACTCGCCGAGAAAGGTGCTGTCCGGACGCAGGATATGCCGGTAGATGAGGTTGTTGAGGGGAATGGCGATCACCATGACCACCAGCACCGTCATGCCGAGGCCGAAGGCGGTGTTGATGTTCTTGGAGACGGCCAGGAAGGTGCACATGCCGAGGAAGAAGGCCAGGGCCAGGTTTTCCACGAAGATCGACTGAATGAACAGGTTGACGTAATAGTCCATGAATGGGGCTCACCACTTGTCTGCATCGAGAAAGAGGTCGCTGCAGGCCGACGGGCCGCGGCGACACGGGATGACAAAAAGGCACGGGCGCGATCGGGACACAGGAACGACGCCCTGTGCCCGGTCTGATCAGCAGTGGGAAAGCTCCCGCCCTACGCCCGCGAGGGATGAGACGCTAGTCCCCCTGGCAGAAGCGAAATTGCAGGTGGTGGCAGCGAAGCCGCCGAGTGTGCAGATAGCCGAAGCAGTCAGACAACTGCCTGAAGTAGATGAGGGGCAAAAAGAACAGCAGGCCGCAGAGCAGGCCGAGGATCTCGTGCTGGAACCAGGCCAGCAGCATCTGGTAGGGCTCGGGGTGGTTGGCGCCTTCCAGCCGCCGTCCCTGCTCGAAGCTGAGCCGCCACTGTCCCGCCGGGGGCAGGCTGACGCTGTCGGCCAGCCCCTGATGGGAGGGCTCGTGCAGTTGCATCGGGCTCCCCTTCCCCCCCGTTCCCGGACCCGGGGTTGCAACGATCCCTGCCGCGGCGAAGGCGGCAAGCCAGAGAAGGCAGGCGATGGCAAGCACCATCGGCCATGACGAGGGGCGGCGGGAGGATGGCAAGGGGTCGGTCCGTCAAGAAAAACAGGTGGAATATATCACAATACCGTTGCTTATTGCATTTTACACCATGAGATATCAGCAATGTTGATATTAAACACTGCCACATTCGATAAAACCGGCAAGGTTGCACCAACTTGAGAAACCGGCTTGCATCTTCCTCAAGGTGAGGGCTCATCCCTGCTCGAAGGCCGGGTGATAGCGCACTTCGCCACTGGGCATGGTGGCGCCAAACGAGCGGGCCATGAAGTACTCGGGCGGCACGCCGGGCAGCGTCAACCCCGGCTCGGACACGAAGCCGAAACGGCCGTAGAAGCCGGGATCCCCCAGCACCACGCAGCCGGCCGCTCCCATCCCCTTGAGCTGCGCCAGACCCGCATCCATCAGCCGTGACCCCAGCCCCTTGCCGTGCAGCGCAGGAGAGACCGAAATGGGGCCAAGACCATACCACTGCTCGCAGCCATCGCTGATGGTGACCGGCGAGAAGCAGAGGTGGCCGACCACCCGGTCTTCCAGCTCCGCCACCAGCGACAGGCTGAGTGCCCCGGCCTGGCGCAAGGCGCGCACGATCAGCTGTTCGTTGTGATCGGTATGGGGGGCATTGAGGAATGCGGCCACGGTCAGCGCCTCAATGGCCTCGTGATCGGCGCCCGTTTCCGGTCGAATGAGGATGTTCATAGGGGTTTCTCCGTTTGTTCTCTTTCAATGAATGCTCTGATCAGGCGGCCTGCAGGCAGCAGATCACATAGCCGTAGCTGCCCAGATACTGGCGGTGGATGGCCATTTCCTGGCTCAAGTCCTGCCAGGCGGGACTATGTCCCAGCTCGGCGCGATGACGCGCCAGATTGCGCTCGATGGGGTCCAGATAGTTATTCCAGGCACTCATCGGCAACGGGGTGTGCGACAGGCAGCGATAACCCGCCTCCTGCACCGTCTTCAGCAGACCAGCCAGGGTCTGCATGGCAGGATAATCCCGTTGCCAGAACGCCAGCGCCTCCTCTGGCGGCGTGTCCGTCAGCCACACCAGGTCGCTCAGCACCAGGCAGGCAGCAGGGCCGGCAAGGTACGGCCGCCAGGCTTTCAGCGCATTGGCCACCCCTATGGTGTAGGCGCTCCCCTCGGCCCAGATAAGATCGGCGGGGGCAAGTTCCATGGGCAAGTCCGCCATATTGGCGCACAGGGTGGTGACCTGACTCAGCCCCGCCGCACTGGCCGATCTCGCCACGGCGGCCAGCGCCTCCTCGTCCAGATCGATGGCCACTATGGCTGCGTCCGTCACCTGTGCCAACGCCATGGTGGCGGCGCCGCGCCCGCAGCCCATGTCGAAGATCCGGCGAGGCTGGCTGGGCAGCGCGGCAAACTGCTGCTGGGTGAAGAGGCGATCGCCCGGCCCCCAATAGCTCATGCCGTCCAGCAGCAGCTTGAAATCCCGGATATAGCGCTCATGTTCGTTCATGTCTTTGCTCAGCCATTGCAGGTGGTAACGCTCTTTTTCACTGAATCCCTGCTTCATCACCCAGGCAAAGTAGGCCTGCGGGGCTTGATGCTGCAGTTGCCGCTGCCAGGCCTTGAACTCGTCGCCGGAGTGCGCACGCAAACCGGCGAGATCCGCCAGCAAATCCCGGGCGCGCTGCATCTGCGCCAGCTCTTCATCCAGCTCCCTGACCCGAGCTTCCAGTGTCGCCTGATCAAGCTCGCCCGCCAGGCAGGCGAGGCACTGCTTGAGGCTGAGGCCGCCGGCCTGCAGGGCCTGTACCATCCGCAACCGCTGCAGATCTTCATCGTCGTAGTGACGATAGCCGTTGGCGGCTCTCGTTCCCGCAATCACCCCCAGTTTCTCGTAATAGAGCAGGGTGGAGCGGGCCAGGCCGCAGCGCCGGGCCAGTTCGGATATTTTCATGACAGCGACTCGCAATGGGGTCTGTGACCCGATGCAGGGAAGCTTAAACTATGAAGCAATAGACGGGTCAACGGCAAAATCCGGGTTCACACCATAAAAAAACGGCCACCCTGGGGTGACCGTCATCGGCAGCAAGAGAGACTCGCGGGAATCAGAGGCCGGCGGCCTCCAGATGCTCCACCAGCAGCTGCACGCTGCGGTTGCCGCGCCACTCGTTGACGTCGAGCCGGTAGACCAGCCGCACCCGCTTCACCGAGGCATCGGGCCAGCGCTGCAAGTCGACGCCAAAGGCGATGGCATCCACCGCATGGCCGGAATCCGTGGTCAGCATCATCTTGAGGTGCTTCTCCCCCACCAGCCGCTGCTGCACCAGCACGAATTCGCCATCGAACAGCGGCTCGGGGAAGGCCTGACCCCAGGGGCCGGAGGCGCGGATCAGCTCCGCCAGCTCCAGACTCAGCTCATCGGGCAGCAGCTCGCCATCGGTGAGCAGCACCCCGGTCAACAGCTCAGGGGTCACCAGCTCGCCGATGACCGCCTCGAAAGCCCGACCGAAGGCCTCGATATTGGCCTTGGGCAGGGTCAGCCCGGCCGCCATGGCGTGACCGCCAAACTTGCCCATCAGGCCGGGATGGCGGGTGTCGAGCAGTTCCAGCGCATCGCGCAGATGCACACCGGGGATGGAGCGCCCGGAGCCCTTGAGCTCGGTCTCGCTGCTCTCGGCAAACGCGATGACCGGGCGGTAGTACTTCTCCTTTACCTTGGAGGCCACCAGCCCCACCACCCCCTGATGCCACTCGTCCCGGTGCAACACTATGCCGGAGGGCACCTCGCCGTCACGAAAACGGATCTGCTCCAAAGTGGCGAGCGCCTCCTGCTGCATCCCCTGCTCGATCTCCTTGCGCTCCTGGTTGAGGCTGTCCATTTCGGATGCGAACTGGCGCGCCAGGTTGATGTCGTCACAGAGCAGACAGGCGACCCCGAGGGACATGTCATCGAGCCGGCCCACCGCGTTGAGGCGCGGCCCCAACGCAAAGCCGAGATCGGCGGCGCACAGGCGACGACCGTCGCGGCCCGACACGTCCACCAGCGCCTGGATGCCGGGGCGACAACGGCCGGCCCGGATCCGCTGCAAACCCTGATGAACCAGGATGCGGTTGTTGCCATCCAGCGCCACCACGTCAGCGACCGTACCGAGGGCCACCAGATCGAGGTAATCCGCCACGTTGGGGGCGCGCAGCCCCTGGCACTCATACCAGCCGCTCTGGCGCAGATGGGTGTTGAGGGCGGCCATCAGATAGAAGGCGACCCCGACCCCGGCCAGCGACTTGGAGGGAAAGTCGCAGCCATGCTGGTTGGGGTTCACGATGGCATCGGCGTCAGGCAGCTCCTGACCCGGCAAATGGTGATCGGTAACCAGTACCTGCATGCCGGCCGCCTTGGCCGCCGCCACCCCGGCGATGCTGGAGATGCCGTTGTCCACCGTGATCAGGAACTCGGCGCCGCGGGCCACCGCCAGCTCGACGATCTCCGGGGTGAGGCCATAACCGAACTCGAAGCGGTTGGGCACCAGAAAATCGATGTGGCGACCGCCCATGGCGCGCAGGGCCAGCACGCACAGGGCCGAGCTGGTGGCGCCGTCGCAGTCGAAGTCACCGACGATGAGGATCCGCTTCTGGGCCGCCAAGGCGTCAGCCAGCAGTGGCACTGCCTGCTCCATGCCGAACAGGCGCTGGGGCGGCAGCAGCTGGCTGGCGCTGCGCTCCAGCAGCACCGGATCTTCAACCCCGCGACTGGCGAAGATCTGGCGAAGCAGCGGATGCAGGGTGGCGGGCAGATGGGAATCATCGACTCGCGGACGACGACGGATGTGCAGGGGCATGAATTCGATCCTGTCTTCTGAGGCTATGAGCTATGGCAGGCCGTATGATACACGCCTTGAGCGGATCGGCGAGGGGGGAGTTTGCAGGACCAGACTCTAGGAGGTCTGGACTTCAGGAGGCACAGGGGGGGCTGAGCGTTCCAGCACCCGGTAGAGGGTCAGCCTGGAGATCCCGAGATGGCGGGCAGCCTCGGTCACATTGTTGCCGCACAGTATCAGGGCCCGGCGCACGGCCTCGCACTCCGCCTCGGCCCTCACCAGGTTCAGTGGGCGAATGCCCCCCTCTGCCAGCGGCAGAGCCAGACCCAGATCCTGATGATCGATGCGACACCCCTCGCACAGGACCAAGGCTCGCTCCAGCCGGTTCTTGAGCTCCCGCACATTGCCAGGCCAGTGATATTTCATCATCTGGTGAATGGCGCTGACCGTAAAACCGTGCACCTTGGGATTCAGACTACCCATCTTGTTCAGGAAATGGTGGGCCAGCAGCATGATATCCTCCCCCCGCTCACGCAGGGGTGGCAACTCCAGATCCAGCACGCAGAGGCGGTAGAAGAGATCTGAACGGAAGTTCCCCTGTGCCATCTCTTTGTCCAGCATCCTGTTCGTCGCGGCAATCACGCGGATGTCCACCTCGATGGGCTCGGTGCCCCCCACCCTCACTATGGTGCGCTCCTGCAAGAACCTCAGCAGGTTGACTTGCATCTGCACCGGCAGCTCCCCTATCTCGTCGAGGAACAGGATCCCCTTGTGCGCCCTCTCCGCACAACCGATATGGCGCCGCCAGGCATCGGTGAAGGCCCCCTTCTCGTGACCAAACAACTCCGACTGGATCAGGGTGGGTGGAATGGCACCGCAGTTGATGGCGACGAAGGGACCATTCGCCCGCTGGGAATGCCGATGGATGAGGCGAGCCACCAACTCCTTGCCCGTACCGCTCTCCCCCTGCAACACGACAGACGAGTCCGCCTTGGCCAGTCGCTCCACCCGATGCATGAGCTGCTTCATGACGGGGCTGGCACCGATCAGCCCCCCCTCATCCTTGCCATGCCCGCAGGGGCGATGCCCCTTTCCCCTCAGGCAGGCGATGCCAAACGCATGGCCCAGTATGGCCAGCAGACGATCATCCTCCACCGGCAGGCTGTGATAATCGAAGCAGTAGTTCAGAAGCTGCTCCTGCATTCTGGGTAGCGCGAGCAGATGGGGGGGGGCGAGGGCAACCCAGACCATGGTGCCGCAGGTCTGGCGAAAGAGCGTCTCCACGGCCTCGGCCTCCCCCTCACTGAGCAGCACCACCCCCACTCTGGGAGCCTTCTGTACGTAGTGGCTGAAGGCCTCCTGCGGCGACGAGGCCGAACAGACCCGCCACCCAAGAGAGGATGCATGGGACGGAGGACGCCACACCTCGCTCGTGTTGACACACAGCAGCATACGAATTTCCATCAATGCACCCCACCGCATGGCGGTCAAATAATGTGCAAAGTATTGGATAGAAGGTCGACTTGTGCCACTGATGAAACAGGGATGAAAACTCTCTCAAACGAGACCCAAAACCAACAAAAACCCATTAAAAACAATAAATTTGAAATATTTGCCAATTAAATCCGATCGCTCGCAAGACAATCATCCCCCTCACCATGTTCCACCTTGGAGACAGCATCAAAAAGCCCCCTTCGTTGTCCCATCGGCGTGTGCGCTAGGCGCGCGTCCCGGAGTGCATCATGTCATTAACAACGCCTCTTCAGATGCGTATTGAAACCCTTCTTTTTCTTTGTTTTTCAGCATATTGGCCTTGTGGAACAAAGCCTGCATTCCAGCTGCGCCCCCGGCTGTGCACACAGCACCGGACGACATGGACAACAACAAGCAGAAGGAATGCAACATGGATACCCGAGCAATACATCTCTGGCTACGCTGTTGGCAGCACGGCCTCCTCGCCCTGGCCTTGCTGTTGGCGCTCTGTGCTCCGGCACTGGCCGCCACGGCGGAGTCCCCCTTCGAGCTGGATGCCAACCCGCAGGATGACAATCCAGCCCTCAACAGCGATGACTGGGCCACCCCCCCCGACAGCGGAGCGGCAACCAAGTTCACCGGCATCATTCAGGACACCGCCCCCAGGACCATCTTCGAGGGGGGCAACAAGGACATACTGGATATAGACAAATGGAGCTGGAAGGATGGCTCCGTGCCCGACAAGGATGACCTGACCCACGCCTATGCCGCCGCCTACAACGAGGATAACGACCTGTTGCTCTACTTCGGTGCCGACAGGATCTCCAATGTGGGCGACGCCTTCATGGGGTTCTGGTTCTTCAAGCAGAAGGTCACCGCCCTGCCCAATGGCGGCTTCAGCGGCAAACACACAGTGGGGGACACCCTGGTGCTCATCAACTTCCCGCAGGCGAGCAACGCGGTTCCCTATCTGGCCGTGGTGACCTGGGATCCGACCTGCAGCAAGGCGACCAACAACAACCCGCAGCCGGGTCAATGCGCCGCCGCCAACCTGAGGCTCAAACTGCAGGGCTCGGGGGCCAACGACGTCGTCTGCGCCAATCAGGGCGGTGCCAACCTGGCCTGCGCCCTGACCAACACGGGTAATGTGCCCGTGCCCGCCAACACGCTGGCAAACGGTGTCAGCGGCCTGTGGAGCGATTACACCCCCAAGAGCGGCACCCAGGGCACCTTCCCCTTCGAGAGCTTCTTCGAGGGCGGGATCAACCTCAGCCAGATCGTCGGCGGCAGTGACGGCTGCTTCAGCAGCTTCATGGCCGAGACCCGCTCCTCCAGCTCCTTCACGGCAGCCTTGAAGGACTTCGTGCTGGACAACTTCGAACTGTGCAAGGTCGAGATCACCAAGGTCTGTACCGGCGGCGATATAAACGGCGACGATACGGGCTTCACCTACAGCTTCGAAGGCACCGTCACCAATGCAGGCTTCGGCACCATCTATGACGTCGTCGTCACCGACGACAACGGCACCCCGGCCGACACCAGCGATGACTTTGTCGTCGCGACCTTCGATTCCATAGCCAAGGGGGGATCAGAAGACTACAGCGGCAGCTTCGGCTCCGCCGGTAACGGACCGACCAACGGCGTCAGTGTCAAGGCCGCCTCCAGCGACGGTGGCACACTGTCCATCACCGCATCCGCTGCGGCAACCTGCCCCGTCGTCCAGCGAGAGCCCGGGATCAGCGTCACCAAGGCTTGCAGCACCAAAGTCATCGACGCCGGCAGCCAGCTCGTGCTCAGAGTCGACTACAGTGGTGAGGTCTGCAATACCACAGGGGTGGGTGACCCCAACTCCCCTGATTACAAGCCTCCTCTGAACCTGAGCGGTGTCACCGTGACCGACGACCCCAGCGGCAACGTGCATAACATAGGCACGCTGAATGCGGCAGACTGCAAGGACTATTCAGGATCCTACACGCCCAGCAGTGCAGGTTCGGAAGAGCCCGGCGCCATCTCCTTCAGCGATACCGTCACGGCCACGGGGACGGCTCCTCTCGGTTTTGGCAGCGACACCGACACGGCGACCGCCACCTGCCCGCTCTGCCCGACTTGCCCGGATTGCCCCACACCTTAGGCATGACAGGTTTTAGTCACGCATGAACCACAGGGCCATGGTGCAGACCATGGCCCTTCTTCATGGCATCAAGGCTGGGAGTCTGCTCCCCCCATCGCCCCCCTCACGAACGCCGACGGGCACAGAGGCCACCACGCCCCGCAGTGAGCAAAGCGTTAATAGCGGCAGAGGCATAAATTTCTCGGGCATTGAGGTTGCCAATCGGGCTTGAGCCCCGCAAGCTAAACGTGACGACGGGAGGCATCATAGCCATCCCTCTGTTTTACAGATGTTTTATTGTTCAAAACCAGATGTGGTCACGCCACACGCCGTCCATTTTTAGGGGGAAAAATGAGTCTGATTCAAGAATTCAAGGCCTTTGCATCCAGAGGCAACGTGATCGACATGGCGGTCGGTATCATCATAGGCGCCGCCTTTGGCAAGATAGTCTCCTCCTTCGTGGGAGACGTCATCATGCCGCCCATCGGCCTGATCCTGGGCGGGGTGGACTTCAGCGATCTCGCCGTGACCCTGAAGGCAGCCGAGGGGGAAGCCCCGGCCGTGGTCATCGCCTACGGCAAGTTCATCCAGACCTGTATCGACTTCCTGATCATCTCCTTCGCCATCTTCATGGGGCTCAAGGCCATCAATACCCTGAAGAAGAAGCAGGAAGAGGAAGCCGCCGCACCGGCCGGCCCCACCAAGGATCAGGAGCTGCTGACCGAAATCCGCGACCTGCTCAAGTCCCAACAGGGGAAGTAAGCAGCCCGGTGTCACCGGCATCGCCAATACGCATGCCTGGCACCACCCCATAGCAAGAGGGAGGCCCTGTGGCCTCCCTCTCTCGTTGGCGAAGACTTCCCGTCTCCCCTCGCAGCCGGTCATCCCGACACGGATCTGTGCCAAGTCCCCTCCCCGGGGCGCGATGCCGGGGCGGGCGCCAAGCATGCCGGGCGATGGGGTTGTCTCAGCCTTGATACAGGGGATGCCCGAACTATCTGCCCCCCTGCCAGCAGTCACCAGCACCGCCTGGCACCCCGCCTCCCCTCTGCACGCTGGCGCAAGCTCCCCGCCATCACGTCGGCTGACGGGACCACCCCGGAGCGCCCCTGTTCCATCGCTGTAACAGGGGAGATATTTAAAAAAGCATTATTTATCAATTAATTATGCTCAAGACTTCGCCGTCGCCCCCATGCCGTCGTTACAACTTCGCGGACACCACCCCGTTTACGCGACCAAAACCCGAGCTAATTTCTTATTTTTCAAATATTTATGTGCTTGGTGCATTCCTTGCTGTAGGGGTGCTGTCTATCGATGCCCACCCCACAGGGCCGCGCCCGCCCCCCTGCGTTACTCGCAAGGGACAGGGCCTCCTTGTGGTCACGTTCAGGCCTGGGACATCACCCGGCCCAGGCAGTCGCAGCCGGGTGACATGGAACAAAAAACCACAGGATAGGAAGAGGGAAATGCTATGAAATCAAGTCAGCGCAATCGCCTGCTCAGATCCCTGACGCTCCCCCTCGGGGTCGTCATGCTGGGGGGACTCCACCTCACCCCGGCCTGGGCCGGCATCTTTCCGGGCCTGCAACAAGAGGCCTGCATGGCAGACGCCTATATTGCCAAGGGGGGTTCACTCTCGGGCGGCAGCCTCAACTGCACGGCCAAGGACATCGAGGTCTCCAAAGTGGTACCGGTGAATCCGAACCAGGAGTGTACCAACGGCCAGGTGTTCACCTTCAACGCAGACGTGACCATCAAGACCAACGCCAGTGAGCGTTATGACACCACCTTCTACCTGCCGAGAACGTCCCAGAGCCCGCAGGTGGTGCAGGGAGGAGCAAGAAACTGCAGCCTCGTGCTGCCCAAGGCGAGCGACGCCGGGGAGAATGGCCAGGTCGCCTATGTGAATCTGGAACCGAAGCTGAAGGCGACCGACTTCCTGGACACCTGCGGCGATATCACCAAGGCCAACGGCACCGATCAATACACGCTCTTCAACCAGCCCATCACCATGCTCTGCCAACCCAGCCCCACGGATCCCAACAAGGCCCTCTTCACCTACTGCGCGGCCTGGGACATCCAGAAGAGCCTCAGTTGCAGCGAGAGCACGGTTCCTCCCGGCGCCGTGCCCGCCACCAAGTCCAAGTGCAACTGTGACAGCTTCGCCATCAACGTGTTTATCAGACCCGAGCCGCCTGCCATTACCAAGACGGTCGAGCCGACCAGCCTGCCCGAGCCGGGTGGCGTGTTCACCTACAACCTGAGCTTCACCAACTCGAGCGTCGCCTCCTTGTATATCGCCAGCCTGAAGGATGAGATAGACGTGGGCGGAGATGGCTCCTACGACAAGAGCGTGGACCTCTGGGGCGCTACCGAGAGCGTCGGGACGGCGGACGGCATCTATCTGCTCAGCAGCACCTGTGCGAAACCCGCCGCGGGCTCGACGACGAAGGAGGTGCTGCCCAACGCCACCTACAGCTGTCAGTTCACCCTGCATATCAAGGATCGCGATCTGCCCAACGATCAGAGCCCCGAGAAGTACGTCGACAACATAGTGGCCCTGTTCAAGGACAAGAACGGCGGCACGGTCGGCGACGGCAGCACCTGCCCGACCGGCTTCCAGACCGCCGGCAACAACTGCAGCGGCGCCAAGCTGGTCGAGATCACCAATGTCCCGCCCACCATAGCGGTTGAGAAGACCCCCTCCACCGACGAGGTGCTGGAGCCGGGGGCCAATGTGACCTACACCATCAAGGTCACCAATACCGCGGGCGATCACGACGATCCGCTCACCCTGACCAGCCTGGTGGACGACAAGTTCGGCGATCTGGACGGGCAGGGCACCTGCGATCTCGGCAGCGGCGTGGCCCTGTACAAGGGCACCCCCTTCCAGTGCAGCGTCACCGAGTTTGTCGGTGGCAACGCCGGCGATGTGCACACCAACAAGGTGACCGCCAAGGCCCTGGACAACGAAGGGGATGAGGCAACGGGAGAGGACAGCGCCACCGTCAACATCAATGACGTGGCATCGACCATCACGCTGCAAAAGGATGCCGTCCCCGTCAGTGTGCCCGAGACGGGCGACTCCGATGAGAAACGTTCGGTGGCCTATACCTTCACCTTCTCCGTCGATGCCAATGGCGTGGACAAGGTCACCTTCAATGACCTGGATGATGACGTGTTCGGCAATCTGACCAGCCAGTGCCAGGTCAACAGGAAGAACGGTGCCCCGCTCGTGCCCGCCGTGGCGCTGGCCGGCTTCGTCCTGAGCCCGGGCGAGTCGGCCAGTTGCACCCTCTCCAAGGATCTGCAGGGCAATGCTGATGAGAGCCATACCAACACGGCAACCATCAGCGGCAAGGATGAGGACAATCAGACCGTGACCGACAGCGATGATGCCACTGTGGAGTTCACCGATGTCCCCCCCGACATCACCAAGCTCTTTGCCCTCAAGGCCGCTGGCTTTGTCCGCATCAGCAACAACGGAGTGGACACCCTGACCGTCACCGCCCTGACCTTCAAGGGGGTCGATGTGGCCGATGGGAACGGGATTCCGGGCAGCTTCACCCTCTACGATGAGCCGGGGGTGAGTACCCATGAAGCCGGCTTCGGGCCCTTCGCCTTCTGCACCACTGGGGGGGCCATACTGCCCGGCGGCCACTATGACTGCGCCTTCGTGCTGGAGCTCGAACCTGGGCTCGCCGATCTCGGCAACATCGATCTGAAGGCGATCAACCCGGAACCTCTGGTGGTCACCCTGAAGGATGACGAACTCAACGAGGTCAAGGCCGAAGTGGAGGTCACCATCCAGACCCTGGAATGATGATGCAGTGAAACAGGCCGGGAAACTGGCTATTGAGGGGGCGACGGCTGAACCGTCGCCCCCTTTCTTTGTCCGGGCACGGGAGCCTAGGCGCGGGGATGGTGCTGGCCGTGCAGCGCCTTGAGCCGCTCGTTCGCCACGTGGGTGTAGATCTGGGTGGTGGAGAGATCCGCGTGCCCCAGCAGCATCTGCACTACCCGCAGGTCGGCGCCGTGGTTGAGCAGATGGGTGGCGAAGGCGTGGCGCAGGGTGTGGGGGGAGAGCTCGCCCTGGATACCGGCGCGCTGGGCATAGAGTTTGATGCGGTGCCAGAAGGTCTGGCGGGTCATCATGCGCGCCTGCTTGGAAGGGAACACCACGTCCGAGCTGGTGCCCCCGAGCAGCAGGGTACGTGCCTCCCGGTAGTAGCGCTCCAGCCAGTGCACCGCCTCCTCCCCCATGGGCACCAGCCGCTCCTTGTTGCCCTTGCCCACCACCCGCACCAGCCCCTGGCGCAGGCTGACGTGCTCGGCGGTGAGCCCCACCAGCTCGGAGACCCGCAGCCCGGTGGCATAGAGCAGCTCGAGCATCGCCTTGTCGCGCAGCTCCAGCGGGTCATCCACCAGGGGCGCCATGAGCAGCGCCTCCACCTCGGCCTCGCTCAAATCGGCGGGGAGCTTCTTGGGGAGCTTGGGCCCCTCCAGCAGCACGGTGGGATCGTCGCTGCGCAGCTTCTCCCGGTTGAGGTACTGATAGAAGCGGCGCAGGGCCGACAGGAAGCGGGCCGTGCTGCTCGCAGCGAACTGATGGTCCACCCGCCAGGCGAGGTAGTGCTGGATGTCGTCCAGCCCGGCCAGCAGCAGGGAGCTCCCCTGCTCATCGAGCCAGAGGGCGAATTTTTCCAGATCCGTGCGATAGGCGCCGACCGTGTTGTCAGACAGCCCCCGCTCCAGCCAGAGGGCGTCGAGAAACGGCTCGATAAGGGGATGGGATTCAGCTTTGCTCATGGTACGCCGCGCTCAGGGAAACAGGGGGCCATTGTAGCGCGTCGACCCACCCGGGCCGCAAGGCAGGCTTCTCCATCGTCCGCCAGGCGGTGAAGCGCGCCGGGCAATCTGCTAGACTGGCGCCCTCCCCCGGGCGCCACCCTGCCGGTTGCCCGCCCCCCTGGCCTACTGCGATCAAGAGAAGAGCGATGAAGATAGGTTTGTTTTACGGCTCCACCACCTGCTACACCGAGATGGCCGCCGAGAAGATCCGCGCCCTCATCGGCCCCGAGCTGGTCGATCTCCACAACATCAAGGATGTCCCCCTCGTCCGCATGCAGGAGTACGACATCCTGATCCTGGGCATCTCCACCTGGGACTTCGGCGAGCTGCAGGAAGATTGGGAATCCCGCTGGGAAGACATCAGGGATGTGCATCTGGAGGGCCGCATCATCGCCCTGTTCGGCCTGGGCGATCAGCTGGGATATGGCGAGTGGTACCAGGATGCCCTCGGCCTCTTGCACGATCAGCTGGTGCCCAAGGGCGTCAAGCTGGTGGGCTACTGGCCCAACGAGGGGTACGAGTTCGACGCCTCCAAGGCGCTGATCGACGATGGCCGCCACTTCGTCGGCCTGGCCCTCGACGATGCCAACCAGTACGACCAGACCGAATCCCGCATCGAGCAGTGGGTCGACCAGATATTAAGCGAGATCCACGAGCTGCTCTGATCCAGGTAGCTCGCATGCTCGATGACCCCTTGGATACGGATCGACGATGGCCATCATCTTGTCGTCGGCCTGACCCTCGACGACGCCAACCAGTACGACCAGACCGAATCCCGCATCGAGCAGTGGGTCGACCAGATATTAAGCGAGATCCACGAGCTGCTCTGATCCTGGTAGCTTGCATGCTCGATGACCCCTTGGATACGGATAGACGATGGCCATCATCTTGTCGTCGGCCTGACCCTCGACGATGCCAACCAGTACGACCAGATCGCATCTCTCATCGAGCAGTGGGTCGACCAGATATTAAGCGAGATCCACGAACGGCTCTGATCCCACTGCCGGTGGCCCGATTTCGGGTCACCGGGCGCATAAATCGCACCGATTTTCTCGTTTGGTATCATCGCCTGACGCTATAGCGACTTTTGGCCTCTGGTCTGCAACAATGGGTTCGACACCCTATAACAACCTAAAGCCGGGTGTCGGAAGCAAACGGACAGACCAGAAAAGGATATTCTATGACTTCATTCTCCCTGTTGGCCCCCGCCATCGCCCGCGACGTGCTCGATCACGCCCTGGCACTGGGTGCCGACTTCGCCGAACTGTTTGTGGAGCGCAAGCGCCGCAGCCAGCTCAGCCTGCTCTCCAGCCAGATAGAGAACATCAGCGGCGGCCTCGACTTCGGCATAGGCGTGCGCCTGTGCTACGGCCACAAGGTGCTCTACGGCTACACCAACCTGGCCGATCGCAACGAGCTCCTGCGCATCGTCACCCTGCTGGCGGCCAAAGACAGGCGTGACCCCGTGGTGACCGCCACCGCCTTCGATTTCACCCGCCTGACCGATCGCAACCCGATCGCCCTGCCCCTGTCGGCCGACAAGCTGCTGGAGCAGAAGATCGCCTACCTGCACGCCATGGACGCCGCGGCCCGCGCCGAGAGCGACAAGGTGAGCCAGTTCTCCGGCAATGTGCTGGGCTGGGAGCAGGAGGTGGAGATCTTCAACAGCGAAGGGGTACAGGTGGCCGATCGCCGCCACTACAACCGCATCATGGCCCAGACCATCGCCCTGGACGGAGGCGAGCAGAGCGTGGGCTATGAGGCCCCCGGCGCCATGAAGGGGTGGGAGCACGCCGCCGGCGTGGATCCCCGCGAGCTGGCCCTCACCGCCACCCGCCAGGCGCTGGTGAAGCTGGGTGCCGCCCCCTGCCCGAGCGGCACCCTGCCGGTCATCATGGAGAGCGGCTTTGGCGGCGTCATCTTCCACGAGGCGTGCGGCCACCTGCTGGAGACCACCTCGGTGGCCAAGAAGGCGTCCGTGTTCCACGACAAGATGGGCCAGCTCATCGCCAACCCCGCGGTCAGCGCGGTGGACGAGGGCTTGCAGGGCAACGCCTGGGGCTCCATCAACGTCGACGATGAGGGGATGGCGACCCAGCACACCCAGCTCATCAAGGACGGGGTGCTGACCGGCTTCCTGGTGGACAGGATGGGAGCCCTTCGCACCGGCTACGCCCGCACCGGTTCCGGACGGCGCGAATCCTACAAGTTCGCCCCGGCCTCGCGCATGCGCAACACCTACATCGAGCCGGGCAACCACAGCCTGGACGAGATGCTGGCGACCGTGGAGCACGGCATCTATGCCAAGCGGATGGGGGGCGGCTCGGTGCAACCCGGCACCGGCGAGTTCAACTTCAACGTGCAGGAGGCCTACCTTATCGAGGGAGGCAAAATAACCAGACCGCTGAAGTCGGCGACCCTGATCGGCACAGGCCCCCAGGTGCTCAAGGAGATCTCCATGGTGGGGCGCGATCTGGCCCTCTCCGCCGGCATGTGCGGATCTGTCTCCGGCTCCATCCCGGCTTCGGTCGGGCAGCCGCCACTCAAGGTGGACAACATCCTGGTGGGAGGGAACGCCTGATGAGCCAGCTCGACATGAAC
Source organism: Aeromonas sp. FDAARGOS 1409 (assembly GCF_019048705.1). NCBI lineage: Bacteria > Pseudomonadati > Pseudomonadota > Gammaproteobacteria > Aeromonadales > Aeromonadaceae > Aeromonas > Aeromonas sp. FDAARGOS 1409. The sequence continues at coordinate 2,447,972 of NZ_CP077395.1, read as the reverse complement.
CAACTGCTTGCCCGCCTGCTGGACAAGGTCGCCGATCTCGGTGCCGAGGCGGACGTCATCGCCAACCAGGACAGGGCCTTCTCCCTCAAGGCCGACAAGGGCGAGCTCAGCGAATACAAGGTCACCAGCAGCCAGCAGATCGGCATTCGGCTGATAAAAGAGGGCCGGGTCGGCATCGCCTACTCGGAGGCCCTCGATGAGGCCGCCCTGGATGCCATGGTGCAGGATGCGCTCGATGCCAGCCGCTTCGCCAAGGTGGACCCGGACCAGCGCATCACAGTGCAGCAGAGCAGGCTCGCCACCGACTGCGCCGAGATACACCAGCCCGACACCACGGCGGTGGAAGAGAAAATCGCCCTGGCCCTGCGCCTCGAGTCCGACATGCTGGCCCTGCCGGACGTGACCGGAGCCCCCTACAACGGCTTCTTCGAGGGGGAGAGCCGGCTGTGGCTCGCCAACAGCCAGGGCTCGTTCTGCCAGCACCAGGAATTCAGCGTCGGCTGCCACAGCTCGGCCCTGATCGAGCGGGGCGGCCGCCAGTCCATGCACTACCAGGGGCTGTACGGCCGCCGCTTCGACGAGCTGGACCCGGCGCCCCTCATCGCGCAGATCCATGCCGTGGCCGATGGCCTGCTGATGGGTGAGGCGGTGCCGAGCGGTCGCTACAGCGTCATCTTCAGCCCCAACTGCCTGGCCAGCCTGTTTGGCTGCTTCCAGTCGGCGCTGTCCGGCAAGTGGGCCCAGCAGGGGATCAACCCCTGGCGCAGCAAGGTGGGCCAGAGCGTGGCGTCACGCTGGCTCACCCTGGAGAGCCGGGTCCATATGCCGGGGGGCATGAAGATCAAGGCGTTCGACGGCGAAGGGGCCGCCACCTCGGATCTGCTGCTCATCGGTGAAGGGGAGCTCAAGACCCTGCTGCATAACAGCGCCACCGCCCGCCACTTCGGCGTGACGAGCAACGGTGCGGCGGCCCGCAACGCCCGCAGCGCCCTGGACGTGAGCCCGCGCCACCTGGTGTTCGGGCTCGGCCCCCACGGCGAGGGCGAGGTGCAAAGCGGCGAGTACCTGGAGCTGGTCAAGCTCGACGGCCTGCACTCCGGGGCCGACGCGGTGAGCGGCGACTTCTCGTTCGGCGCCTCCGGCTTCCTGTGCCGGGACGGGGAGCGGGTGGCGCCGGTGCGCGGCATCACGGTGGCGGGCAACTTCTATCGCCTGCTGGGTGAGCTGGAGGCGGTCGGCAACCTGCTGCACCACGACGACGGCAAGGAGTTCTATGCCCCGCAGATCCGCTTCGGCGGCTTGAGCATCGCAGGTAAATAGCTGAATGACATGGACAAACCCCTGGTTTCCTGCAACTGAAAACGGCGCCTGATGGCGCCGTTTTTTTGCCTCTGGCACCGCGTATTGGCCACTCCTAACCTCAAAGAGCCACCGGCCGCATTGGCCGGGAATCTCTGGAGAATACGACGATGGACAACACCCTGGTCTGGGCCGACATTCCGACACGGGATCTGGATCGCGCCATGGACTTCTACTCGGCCCTGCTCGATGTGCAGGTCACCCCCATCCAGGAGGAGGAGATGCGCTATGCCATGTTGCGCTACGACGGCAACAACGCGGCGGCCTGCCTCGGCCCCATGGACAAATACCACCAGCCCGGCGGCGCCGGCCCCCTCATCTATCTCTCCCTCGGTGACAGGCTGCAGGAGGCGGAGCAGCTGGTGCCCCGGCTCGGCGGGCGGGTGCTCGAACCCCTGCACAGCATCGGCAGCGGCCATGGCTCCCGGGTCATCATCGAAGATACCGAAGGGAACTGGCTGGCCCTCTATGCCCCGCCAGCCGCCTGACGGGCGGGCAGACACGACAACGGCGACCCTGGGGTCGCCGTTGTTGTTTAACTGCACTGCCAGCCATTACGCCTCTGGATTGAGACGGGTCGGCATGCCGGTGCGCTGTTCCAGCACCTGCTTGACCACGTTGGAGTCGCTCTCGGCGTGGGCGATGAAACGGGTGGTGGCCGGGGTCATGGGCAGCGGCACGGCGGCGGTGGAGTTGAACTCCTCCTCGGTGCGCGACAGCGGCTCGTGCACTTCCATGTAGCGACCGCCATCCGGTTCGACCGTGGTCTTGACCGGCTGGTTCACGAACTGGACGCGGGTGCCGACCGGCACGTTGTCGAACAGGTACTTGATGTCGTCGGCGCGCAGGCGCACGCAGCCGCTGCTCACCCGCAGACCGATGCCGAAGGTGGCGTTGGTACCGTGGATGGCGTAGAGGTTGCCGATGTAGAGGGCGTGCAGACCCATGGGGTTGTCAGGACCGGCCGGCCAGACTGCGGGCAGGGTCTTGCCTTGGGCGGCGTAGCGGCGACGGATGTTCTCGGTCGGGGTCCAGGTCGGGTTCGCGCGCTTGCGCTCCACCTTGGTGATCCAGTTCTCCGGGGTGTTGACCCCCAGCTGGCCGATCCCGATGGGCAGCACCTGCACCACGTTCTTGCCCTTGGGGTAGTAGTAGAGGCGCATCTCGGCCACGTTGATGACGATCCCCTCGCGCGGCGCATTCGGCAGGATCAGCTGATGGGGAATGACCAGCTTGCTGCCCGGCGTCGGCAGGTAGGGGTCGACGCCCGGGTTCGCTTCCATGATGTTGGTCAGACCCAGCTGGAAGTCGGCGGCAATCTGCTCCAGCGGACGGTTGTCCGCGGGGACCACGTACTCCTGGTTCTCGCCGATCAGGCGGCTGTTCGCGGCGGGCAGCACGTATTCAACGGCAGCAGCCTGCTGGCTGACCAGGGTCAGAGTGCAAAAAAGGGCCGAAGCGGCAATGCGAAGGGGATTCATAAAATTCCTGTATGGTTTCCTGTACCTGTGGGCCTTTGGCCTGCTCATCCTCGGCTTGTTCTGTGACGCGTCACCCGAGACCAATAACCGAGCGCGCATTCTTTCCCGAGTAGGGCAAAATTTCAACTTGGAGATGGGCTTTTTCGCGGAAAAGATCCATTCCCTCCCCAGCGACCGCCCCTCCCGGCTTGCTGACACCCTAACATCGCTCTTATGAGCATAAAATGAACAGGTCGGCGGCCTGGCTGCCCCTCCCCAAATTGCATGAAGGGCCGGTCACGAGTACAATCTCGCACCCTCTGTATCAGGAGTATCGAACCATCTCGTTCCCTGGTGTAGTCCGATCGGAGGCGGTGCGTCGAGTACGGTCGCGCCATGCCGATTAATCCATACGACGCCATCAGGTGGCGCCGTCCTGATTTGCAATCAGACAAAGAGTCCAACATGTTCAGACCAGAATTGCTCTCCCCCGCCGGGACCCTCAAGAACATGCGTTACGCCTATGCCTATGGCGCCGACGCCGTCTACGCGGGTCAGCCCCGCTACAGCCTGCGGGTACGCAACAACGAATTTGATCACGAGAATCTGCAGCTCGGCATCAACGAGGCCCATGCCCTGGGCAAGCAGTTCTATGTGGTGGCCAACATCCAGCCCCACAACTCCAAGCTCAAGACCTTCATCCGCGACATGCGCCCCGTGGTGGAGATGAAACCGGACGCACTGATCATGTCCGACCCCGGTCTCATCATGATGATGCGCGAGGCCTTCCCCGAGATGCCGATCCACCTGTCGGTGCAGGCCAACGCGGTCAACTGGGCCACGGTGAAGTTCTGGCATCAGATGGGCCTGACCCGGGTCATTCTCTCCCGCGAGCTGTCGCTGGACGAGATCGAGGAGATCCGCATGCAGGTGCCGGAGATGGAGCTGGAAGTCTTCGTCCACGGCGCCCTGTGCATGGCCTACTCGGGCCGCTGCCTGCTCTCCGGCTACATCAACAAGCGCGACCCCAACCAGGGCACCTGCACCAACTCCTGCCGCTGGGAGTACAAGGTCCACGAGGGCAAGGAAGATGACGTGGGCCAGATCGTCCACCGCCAGGAGCCCATCGCCGTGCAAAAGGTGGATCCGACCCTGGGGGCCGGCAAGCCGAGCGACGCCCTGGTGCTGCTGGAGGAGTCCAACCGCCCCGGCGAGTTCATGACCGCCTTCGAGGACGAACACGGCACCTACATCATGAACTCCAAGGACCTGCGCGCCGTCGAGCACGTGGAGCGCCTGACCAGGATGGGCGTCCATTCCCTCAAGATCGAAGGCCGTACCAAGTCCTTCTACTACTGCGCCCGCACCGCCCAGGTCTATCGCAAGGCCATCGACGATGCGGTGGCCGGCCGGCCGTTCGATCCCACCCTGATGGGTACCCTCGAGAACCTGGCCCACCGCGGCTACACCGAGGGCTTCCTGCGCCGCCACAACCACAGCGAGTACCAGAACTACGACTACGGCTACTCCGTCTCCGACACCCAGCAGTTCGTCGGCGAGATCACCGGTCGCAACGGTGACATGGTCGAGGTCGAGGTGAAGAACAAGTTCCTGCTGGGCAACAGCCTGGAGCTGATGACCCCGCAAGGCAACCTCAGCTTCAACCTGGAGCAGATGCAGAACCGCAAGGGCGAGCTCATCGACACCGCACCGGGCAACGGCCACGTGGTCTATGTGCCGGTACCGAAGGAAGTGGACGTGAACTACGGCATCCTGCTGCGCAACCTCGGCGAGCGCGAGGATACCCGTCAGCCCCACTCGGCGGCCTGAGATGGCGCTGCTCATCACCGACAAGTGCATCAACTGCGACATGTGCGATCCGGAGTGTCCGAACCAGGCCATCAGCCTGGGGACCAAGATCTACGAGATCGACCCGGATCGCTGCACAGAGTGCGTCGGCCACTATGAGAAGCCCACCTGCATCAGCGTCTGCCCCATCGACTGCATCATCTGGGATCCCGCCCATGTGGAGACCGAAGAGCAGTTACTGGACAAATTCGTCAGGATGCACAGGCAGTAACACCGGCATCAGCGTCTGCGCCTTTTGGACTGCATCCTCCGGGATCCCGCCCACGTGGAAACCGAGGATCAGTTGCTGGATAAGTTCGTGCGGATGCACAGGCAGTAGCGACAGCAGCCCCACAAGGGCTCCCACTCACCATAGAAAAAGCCGGGCATGCCCGGCTTTTTCTATTGCGCTGCCCTCCCCTCAGGGCTTGACCAGTTTCTGCAGCGCCTCGAGTTCCCGTTGGACCTCCAGCAGCTCGGCCTGGGACGCTTCCAGCTTTGCCTGCTTCTTGGCGATCTTGTCCGGCTTACCCGCCACCCGCGCACTCTGCAGATCCGCCAGCCGCTCTTCCACCTCGGCCTTCTGCTTGACCACTTTCTGCTGCTGATCCTCAAGGAGCCCGGCATCGGTACAGTGGGTCTCGATGTTGCGCAGGGCCTGCTCCAACCCGGCAACCCGCTCTGCGTTGTCGTGCACCCTGGCGAACGCGAGCTGCTCGGTCACCGCCTGATGTCTGGCCTTGCAGCCGACGTTTTCACTGCCATAGGCCTGCCCGGCCAACAGCAACAAGCCTATTCCGGCGATCTTCCACATAACGACCTCTTTGCTCTGTCATACTGGATGGCCGCCCATGAGACCTGACTCATCCCGCGAGGTCAAGACGCGGGAACCCGGGCTACGACAGAGTTTGCACTGCATCAAGCCAGTGTCATCCGGGTGGCGCTACAATGCCCCTTTAACCCAGGAGAGTCCCATGAAACCGCAGATCCTCATCGTCGCCAACGGCGCCCCCTATGGCAGCGAGTCCCTGTTCAATGCCCTTCGCCTCGGGATTGCCCTCCAGGAGCAGGAGAAGACAGACCTGAAACTCTTCCTGATGTCGGATGCGGTCGGCGCCGCCCTGGCAGGGCAGAGCCCGGCCGAGGGCTACAACCTGCGCCAGATGCTGGAGATCCTGCTGGCACAGGGCACCCAGATCCGGCTGTGCAAGAGCTGCACCGACGCCCGTGGCATCACCCCTCTGCCCCTCATCGAGGGCATCGAGATAGGCACCCTGCCCCTGCTGGCCCAGTGGACCCTGGCCGCCGACAAGGTGCTGACCTTCTAGCCATCAGGTACCGGCCCGGGCCAGCGTGGGTCGCGGGATCCGGGTGCTCAGGCCATAGAGCATCAGGATCATCAGGCAGAGCAGCGCCATCAGGGCGTAGAGGGTGGCGCCTCCCCAGTGGGCCAGTATCCAGCCCCCCAGCAGAGCCCCCATGGCGACCCCGAGCCCGGACATGGAGGCCGCCCCGAAGTAGCTGCCCTTCAGGTGGCTCGGCGCCATCTGATCGATCAGCACGTTGAGCAAGGGGAACAGGATGCACTCCCCGACGCTCAAGAGGACCACGGCCACTATCCAGTGCCACCAGATGGCGGTATCCCCCAGCGCAAACAGCAACTGGGCGCCGAGAAACAGCGCCACCCCGAGTTGCAGCCTGCGCCGGGTGGGCCAACCCGCGGTCAGGTGCAGCAGGGGGAACTGCAGTATCACTATGGTCAACGCATTGGCGGTGACCAGCCAGCCGATGAGCCGCTCTACCTCGGGTGTGCCCGAACGGGTCAGGTACTGGATGAGAGGGGATTCGAACTGGGCATAGACCAGCATCAGCAGCAGGTTCGCCAGGGTCAGCAGCAGGAAGCCCCTGTCCTGCCAGAGCACCCGCAACACGGTGCGCATGCCGGGACCGGCCGCCTGGCTTGCCTGACAACCGGCCAGCCGAAAGCCGGTGACGAAGATAGCGCCGAGCAGCAGGTAGCTGGCGCTGAGCAGCAGGAAGGTCTCCTGCCGCGCGCTCAGACCATAGGTGACCCCGAGCAGGGGACCGATGGCCGCTCCCAGGTTCAGCAGAAAGTAGCGCAGGTGCAGCGCCAGTTCGCGGGCCTTGGGCTCGGCCAGGCTGTCGGCCATCAGCGCCTTGCCGGGGGAGTCGATGAGCCCGTAGGAGAGGCCGCTGCCGATCACCCCGACCGCCAGCCAGACCACCTGGTGGGAGAGGCCGAGCAGGGCCACGCTCGAGGCCGATATCAGGCAGCCAAACAGCAGGATGTTGCGCCTCCCCCACTTGTCCGACAACCAGCCACCATAGAAGCTCACCAGGGTGGAGAGAGCCGCCGTCGCCCCCAGGATGGCCCCTATCAGGGTCGCCGACAGGCCGTAGTCACGGTAGAGCAGGATGGAGAGGAAGGGCCAGACCATGAAGAAGGTGGTGCGCACCATGAAGGTGCCCAGGATGACGATCCAGACCAGGGGGGTAAACTGCCTGAGAGAGGCCCATGACATGTTGCACTTCCTTTTGACAACCGAGAGGCGGGTCGCCCCTTATAGCAAGTGGCGCCAAAAGGAACAAGGCATCTCACCGACGGGATCGCCGGATGCCAGACAACAAAAAGCCGACCCTGAGGTCGGCTTTTTCAGCAAGCGGCGGCTTATTCGGCAGCCGGTTCTTCCACGGCAACGGCGGCGGCGGCCGGAGCGGCAGCAGCTTCGGTCGGGGCGTTCGCTTCCTTGATGGAGAGACGCACGCGGCCCTGACGGTCCACTTCCAGTACCTTTACCTTCACCACGTCACCGATCTTCAGGTAGTCGGCCACGTTCTGCACGCGCGCATCGGTGATCTGGGAGATGTGCACCAGACCGTCCTTGCCCGGCAGGATGTTGACGAAGGCACCGAAGTCGGCCAGACGGACAACCTTGCCTTCGTAGATGCGGTTCACTTCGATCTCGGCGGTGATGGCCTCGATACGGCGGATCGCTTCCTTGGCGGCTTCACCGTCGACGGCGGCGATGCGGACGGTACCGTCGTCATCCAGCTCGATGTTGGTGCCGGTCTCTTCGGTCAGCGCGCGGATCACGGAGCCACCCTTGCCGATGACGTCCTTGATCTTCTCCGGGTTGATCTTGATGGTGTGGATGCGCGGGGCGAAATCGGAGATCTCGGCACGCGGTGCCTGGATGGCTTCGTCCATCACCTTCAGGATGTGCAGGCGAGCACCACGAGCTTGCTTCAGGGCAATCTCCATGATCTCCTTGGTGATGCCTTCGATCTTGATGTCCATCTGCAGGGCGGTCACACCTTCGGTGGTACCGGCAACCTTGAAGTCCATGTCGCCCAGGTGATCTTCGTCACCCAGGATGTCGGACAGCACGACGAAACCTTCTTCTTCCTTCACCAGACCCATGGCGATACCGGCGACGGAGGCCTTGATCGGCACACCGGCATCCATCAGCGCCAGGGAGGAACCACAGACGGAGGCCATGGAGGAGGAGCCGTTGGATTCGGTGATTTCAGAGACCACGCGTACCACGTACGGGAACTCGTCGGCGCTCGGCATCACGGCGGCAACGCCGCGCTTGGCCAGACGGCCGTGACCGATTTCGCGGCGCTTCGGGCTGCCCATCATGCCGGTCTCACCGACGCAGTATGGCGGGAAGTTGTAGTGCAGCATGAAGCGATCGGCGCGGTTGCCGGTCAGCTCGTCGATGTTCTGGGCGTCACGCTCGGTACCCAGGGTGGCAACGACCATGGCCTGGGTTTCACCACGGGTGAACAAGGCGGAGCCGTGGGCACGCGGCAGTACGCCAGTGGCGACGGACAGGGCGCGGATCATCTCGGGATCGCGACCATCGATGCGCGGCTCGCCGCGAACGACGCGGCCACGGACGATGCGGCTTTCCAGGCTGTGGAACTCCTCGCCGATCTTCTTGGCATCTTCTTCCACGCCGGAGGCGATGACCTGCTCGACCACGCGGCCCTTGATGGCGGCGATGGTTTCATAACGCACAGCCTTCTCGGTGATGCGGTAGGCTTCACCCAGTTCAGCTGTGGCCAGCTCGGCAACCTTGGCCTTCAGCGCTTCGTTGACGGCAGGCGGAGTCCAGTCCCACGGCTTGGTGCCGACGTCGGCAGCGAATTCGTTGATGGCGTTGATCACGGCCTGCATCTGCTCGTGACCGTAGACCACGGCGCCCAGCATCACCTCTTCGGAGAGGATGGCCGCTTCGGATTCCACCATCAGCACGGCGTTGACGGTACCGGCAACCACCAGGTCCAGATCGCTCTGCGGCAGTTCGGTGGTGGTCGGGTTCAGCACGTACTGGCCGTTCATGTAACCCACGCGGGCTGCACCGATCGGGCCGCCGAACGGGATGCCGGAGATGGCCAGCGCCGCGGAGGCACCGATCATGGCAACGATGTCGGGGGAAACGGCCGGGTTCACGGACATGACGGTGGCAACCACCTGAACCTCATTGAGGAAGCCTTCCGGGAACAGCGGACGGATGGGACGGTCGATCAGACGGGAGATGAGGGTTTCACCCTCGCTCGGACGGCCTTCACGACGGAAGAAACCACCCGGGATACGACCAGCAGCATAGGTACGCTCCTGATAGTTGACGGTCAGCGGGAAGAAATCACGGCCGTGATCGGCCTCTTTCTTGCCTACGACGGTCACGAAGACACAGGTATCGTCCATGCTGACCATGACGGCCGCAGTGGCTTGACGGGCCATCACACCGGTTTCCAGTGTGACGGTGTGTTGACCGTACTGGAATGACTTTACAATAGGATTCACGTGAATTTCCTTTTAACAATTTGGCGCTTTAAATTCGCGTGCAAGTATACTTGATTCGCATCAAAAGGTAAGCGCGGACGTTAATTCTGTGAGGCAGGCAACGGCCTGCATCCCGTTTGAAACGGGCCATAAAAAAGGGGAACCTCACGGTTCCCCTTTTTCGCGAAATCTGATGGTCGATTAACGACGCAGACCCAGCTTGGCGATCAGAGCGGCATAACGCTCGGAATCTTTACGCTTCAGGTAGTCCAGCAGCTTACGACGCTGGGAAACCATGCGCAGCAGACCACGACGACCGTGGTGATCCTTGGCGTGCTCCTTGAAGTGACCTTGCAGATGGTTGATCTGGGCAGTCAGCAGGGCAACCTGCACTTCGGGGGAACCGGTGTCGTTGGCGCCACGAGCGTTGTCAGCAACGATTTGCGCTTTGATCTCAGCATTTAGAGACATGATGTTACTCCAGTAGAGTGTTTAAAGGTTCACAGCCAATCTCTAATTCAGCCGTGAAATGAGGGCGGTATCATAATCGCCCCCGTCACTTTTCGCAACGGGAAAGAGGCACAACGGCCAACACGCCTCGATACCGCCTGAGGATCACTCCTCGTCGTGTTCGTCGTGATAGCGCACCAGACGCTTGGGCGCCACGCGCCCCTCGTCGTCGATCTCGCCCACCCCGATGAACTCGCGTTCCGGGCCGACCGTCATGCGGACCTGGCCGCTCTGCGGCGCACCCGCCACCTGAACGGCCTGACCCTGGTTCACGTAGGCGGCCACCGCCACCTGCATGTTCACCTCGGGCAGGGAGGCCACGGCGGTATCCATCGGCAGCAGCAGGGGATCCAGCTGCTCCCGCGGCGGGATGCCCTCCGCCTTGGCCTGCTCGAAGATGCACTCGAGCTGCTCCAGGGTCAGCATCCGCTCGTACGGGTAGCTGGCCACCTGGGTGCGGCGCAGCTGGGTGACGTGCGCGCCACAGCCCAGCACCTCGCCGAGATCGTCCACCAGGGAGCGGATGTAGGTGCCCTTGCTGCAGTGCACCTCGAGGCGCACCTCATCCCCCTCGAAGCTCAGCAGTTTGAGCTCGAAGATGGTGATGGGACGGGCTTCCCGCTCGATCTCGATGCCCTCGCGGGCGTACTCGTAGAGCGGACGGCCGTTGTGCTTGAGGGCGGAGTACATGGACGGCACCTGCATGATGGGGCCGCGGAACTGGTCCAGCGCCTCGATCAGGGTGCCCACCGCCACGTTCACCGGCCGGGTGGAGACCACCTCGCCGTCGGAGTCGCTGGTGTTGGTACGCTCGCCGAGCTTGGCGGTCACCTCGTAGCGCTTGTCCGCTTCCAGCAGGTACTGGGAGAACTTGGTGGCTTCCCCCAGGCAGATCGGCAACATGCCGGTCGCCAGGGGATCCAGGGCGCCGGTGTGGCCGGCCTTGGCGGCGTTGTAGATCCGCTTGACCTTCTGCAACACATCGTTGGAGGTCAGGCCGGTGGGTTTGTCCAGCAGCAGGATGCCGTGCACGTCACGGCCCTTGAAACGACGTCTTCGAGACATCTCAGGCTTTGTCCTCAGTAGTGTCATCCGGTGCGGCATCGCTCTCGTCACGACCGGCTTCGGTCATGCGGCGCTTGTCTTCCCGCACAGTGTTGGTCACCAGGTTGGAGAGGCGCATCCCCTCGACCAGGGTCTGGTCATAGTAGAAACGCAGCTCCGGCACCACCCGCAGGCGCATGGCGCTGCCAAGCAGGCTGCGGATGTAGCCGGCGGCTTCGGTCAGGCCCTTGAGCCCTTCCGCGATGCGCTCGGCATCGTTCTCCAGCTGCAAGAAGGTGACGTAAATCTTGGCATAGTTCAGATCCTTGGACACTTCCACATCGGAAACCGTCACCATGCCGATGCGCGGGTCTTTCACCTCGCGCTGCAGGATCAGCGCGATTTCACGCTGGATCTGCTGCCCGACCCGACGGGTCCGGCTGAATTCTCTGGCCATATTCTATCCTGCGATAAAAGGGGGCCGCGGCCCCCTATTTTGTATAACGCTCGGCTTACAGAGTCCGCTGGATTTCAACGGTCTCGTAAACTTCGATCTGGTCGCCTTCGCGCACGTCGTTGTAGTTCTTGACCGCGATGCCGCACTCGTAGCCGTTCTTGACTTCGTTGACGTCATCCTTGAAGCGACGCAGGGATTCCAGCTCGCCTTCGTAGATGACCACGTTGTCGCGCAGAACGCGAATGCGGTTGGAACGCTTGACCACACCTTCGGTAACCATACAGCCGGCCACGGCGCCAAACTTCGGCGACTTGAAGACGCTGCGCACTTCCGCCAGACCGATGATCTCCTGACGGTACTCGGGGGCCAGCATGCCGCTCATGGCCTGCTTCACTTCGTCCAGCAGGTCATAGATGACGGAGTAGTAGCGCAGATCCAGGCTCTCGGCCTCGATGACCTTGCGGGCAGAGGCGTCGGCACGGACGTTGAAGCCCACCAGGATGGCGCTGGACGCGGCAGCCAGGGTGGCGTCGGTCTCGGTGATGCCACCCACGCCGGAACCCACGATCTTCACCTTCACCTCTTCGGTGGAGAGCTTGACCAGGGCGTCGCAGATCGCTTCCACGGAACCCTGTACGTCGGCCTTGATCACCACGTTCACTTCGGACACTTCGCCCTCGGTCATGTTGGCGAACATGTTCTCCAGCTTGGCCTTCTGCTGGCGAGCCAGCTTGACTTCGCGGAACTTGCCCTGACGATAGAGTGCCACTTCGCGGGCCTTCTTCTCGTCACGCACGACGGTGGCTTCGTCACCGGCAGACGGAACACCGGACAGGCCGAGGATCTCGACCGGCAAAGACGGACCCGCTTCCTTGATCTCGCGACCCAGTTCGTCACGCATGGCGCGCACACGGCCGTACTCCAGACCGCACAGCACGATGTCGCCCTGACGCAGGGTACCTTCCTGCACCAGCACGGTAGCAACCGGGCCACGGCCCTTGTCCAGGAAGGACTCGATCACGACGCCGCTGGCCATGCCGTCGACCACGGCCTTCAGCTCCAGCACTTCAGCCTGGATCAGGATGGCCTCCAGCAGGTCGTCGATGCCCTGACCGGATTTGGCGGAGACGTGCACGAACTGGCAGTCGCCACCCCAGTCTTCCGACATGACGTTGTAACGGGCCAGCTCGGTCTTGACGCGATCGGGATCCGCTTCCGGCTTGTCGATCTTGTTGACCGCCACCACCAGGGGCACTTCGGCCGCCTTGGCGTGCTGGATCGCTTCGATGGTCTGCGGCATGACGCCGTCATCGGCAGCCACCACCAGTACCACGATATCGGTCGCTTTGGCACCACGGGCACGCATGGAGGTGAACGCCGCGTGACCCGGGGTATCCAGGAAGGTGATCATGCCACTGTCGGTTTCGACGTGGTAAGCACCGATGTGCTGGGTGATGCCGCCGGCTTCGCCCGCGGCAACCTTGGCCTTGCGGATGTAGTCCAGCAGGGAGGTCTTGCCGTGGTCGACGTGACCCATGATGGTCACGACAGGGGCGCGCGGCTTGGCTTCGGAGGTCTCGTCACGATCGCTAAGTACCGCCTCTTCCAGCTCGTTCTCGCGGCGCAGCACCACCTTGTGACCCATCTCCTCGGCGACCAGCTGGGCGGTCTCCTGGTCGATCACCTGGTTGATGGTGGCCATGGCGCCCATCTTCATCATCACCTTGATGACTTCGACACCCTTGACGGCCATCTTGTTGGCGAGTTCCGCCACTGTGATGGTCTCGCCGATGACGACGTCGCGGTTGACCACGGCCGCCGGCTTGTTGAAGCCGTGCTTCATGGCGTTCGGCATGGCCATCTTGCCACGCTTGCCCTTGCGAGCACGCGGATCGCGGGAGTTGCGGTCGTTGCGGTCATCTTCGCGGCGGCCGACCTTCTTCGGAGCCTTGGCAGCGGCAGCCGTGCGACGGCTGGTCTCTTCCTTGCGATCCAGCTCATCTTCCGCCGCTTGCGCGTGCTTGTTGGTGGTCAGATGGTAATCGCTGCTCTCTTTGGCACGAGCCGCCTCTTCCTCGGCCCAGCGGGCCGCATTCTGTTCCGCCATGAGACGAGCCTCTTCGGCTTTCTTCGCGGCGAGTTCTTCAGCTTTTTGCAAAGCTGTCTGTTCCTGTTGGCGCTTCAGTTCTTCTGCTTCGCGCTTGGCCATCTTTTCTGCCTCTTGCTGAGCTGTGCTACTGGCTGCTTTGGCGGGCTGTTGAGCCTGTCGAGCCTTTTGTTGTGCCTCGATCCGCGCCTTTTCCTCAGCTTCACGACGAGCCTGCTCAGCCTCACGGCGAGCCTTCTCTTCAGCGTCGAGGCGGGCCTTCTCTTCGGCCTCGCGACGAGCTTTTTCTTCTGCTTCCAAACGCGCTTTTTCCTCGGCTTCCGCCTGACGCTGTTCATCTTCCAGCGCCGAGCGTCTTACATAGGTGCGAGACTTGCGCACTTCTACCTGCACTTCCTTGTTCTTGCCGCCAGTACCTTGAACACTCAGGGTGCTCTTGGTCTTGCGCTGCAAGGTCATGCGGGCAGGGGCGGCAACCTCGTCACCTCCATGCTGTTTCTTCAGATGGGCCAGCAGAGTCTGCTTCTCGGACTCGCTGACCAGGTCGTCGGCCTTGCTCTTGCTGATACCGGCATCGACAAACTGCTGGAGAAGACGATCAACCGGTGTGTCGATGTCAGTGGCAAGTTGTTTGACTGATACTTCTGCCATTCATTTTCCTCCGTTTGATCTTAACTAGACTGCTCTTCTCCGAACCAACAGATATTGCGAGCAGCCATAATCAGCTCACCTGCCTTCTCGGCGGTCAGCCCTTCGATGTCGGCAAGGTCATCAATGCCTTGCTCTGCCAAATCTTCCAGGGTGCCGATGCCGCGCGCGGCCAGGGCGTACGCCATGTCACGGCCGAGGCCGTTCAGATTGAGCAGTTCTTCGGAAGGTTCGACACCTTCAAAGGATTCTTCTTTGGCCAGGGCCTTGGTGGTCAGGGCATCCTTGGCGCGCTTGCGCAGCTCTTCGACCATGTCTTCATCCAGACCGTCGATGGCCAGCAGCTCGTTGACCGGCACGAAGGCGATCTCCTCCAGAGTGGAGAAGCCCTCTTCCATCAGCAGGCCGGCGAAATCGTCGTCGATGTCCAGGGTGCTGGTGAACAGGGTCATGATGCGGTCGTTCTCGGCCTGGTGCTTGGCACGCATGTCCTCGACGGTCATCACGTTCAGCTCCCAACCGGTCAGCTGGGAGGCCAGACGCACGTTCTGACCGTTGCGACCGATGGCCTGGGCCAGGTTGGCGGCTTCCACGGCGATGTCCATGGTGTGGTTGTCTTCATCGACGATGATGGAGGCCACATCGGCCGGCGCCATGGCGTTGATCACGTACTGGGCCGGGTTGTCATCGTACAGCACGATGTCGGCGCGCTCGCCGCTCAGCTCGGCGGAAACCGCCTGAACGCGGGCACCGCGCATGCCGATACAGGCACCGATCGGGTCGATGCGACGATCGTTGGTCTTCACCGCGATCTTGGCGCGGGAACCCGGGTCACGGGCGGCCCCCATGATTTCGATCATCTCTTCGCCGATCTCCGGTACTTCGATGCGGAACAGCTCTTTCAGGAAGTCCGGGCTGGAGCGGCTGACGAACAGCTGGGAACCACGGGCTTCCGGACGCACGGCGTACAGCAGGCCGCGGATGCGGTCGCCCGGGCGGAAGGTCTCGCGCGGCAGCATGTCGTCGCGGAAGATCACGGCTTCGGCGTTGCTGCCGAGATCCAGGATCACGTTGTCGCGGTTGCTCTTCTTGACCACGCCGCTGATGATGGTGCCTTCCTTGTCCTTGAACTGGTCGACGACCTGGGAGCGCTCGGCCTCGCGCACTTTCTGCACGATGACCTGCTTGGCGGTCTGGGTGGTGATACGGTCGAAGGTCACGGAGTCGATCTGATCTTCCACGTAGTCGCCAATCTGGATATCCGGCTGCTCGATCTGAGCCGCTTCCAGGGTGATCTCGGCGTAGGGGTTTTCCATCGCAGCCTGATCCGCGATGACGACCCAGCGGCGATAGGTGTCGTAGTCGCCGGTCTTGCGATCGATCTCGACCCGCACTTCAATCTCGCCTTCGTATTTTTTCTTGGTCGCAGTCGCCAGCGCAGTCTCCAGAGCCTGGAAGATCTTCTCGCGGGGGACAGCCTTCTCGTTGGACACTGCGTCAACGACCAGCAAAATCTCTTTATTCATATCCGATAGCCTCGTTAACCAAAGTTCGGCACTATGTTCGCTTTTTGGATATTGGTGAAAGCCAACACCTCGTCCTTACCATCTACCGTCAGGGTGATCATGTCCCCCTGCACGGCTTTGATTACGCCTTTGAACTTGCGGCGGTTGTTTGTTGCCATCCGAAGCGAAACCGCCGCCTCCTGGCCAACGTATTTTTCGAACTGGGCGACCTTGAACAGCGGACGATCCAGACCCGGGGAGGAGACTTCAAGGTAGTACTCCTCGGTGATGGGGTCTTCGACGTCCATGATGGCGCCGACCTGGCGGCTCACCTCGGCGCAGTCTTCCACCGTCACACCTTGCTCCGCGTCGATGAAAACGCGCAGGGTCGAGTGTTTGCCCGCACGGACAAATTCGATACCCCACAGTTCAAAACCCAAGGCAACGACAGGAGCCTCGAGCAGATCGGTCAAACGTTGTTCCAACGTAGCCAAAGTCACCCTCCGAAAAACAAAAAAAGGGCATATAGCCCAGATAGAAATAGAGTCAGAATAAATCGCACATAACAAAAAGCCCCGATGTCAAATCGGGGCTTGGCGCTTTACCCTGATTGTCGCCTCGCAGCGACCGCCTTCCTGAGCGTAGGAAATGCGTGAAATTTGGTTGCGGGGGCCGGATTTGAACCGACGACCTTCGGGTTATGAGCCCGACGAGCTACCATGCTGCTCCACCCCGCGTCCGAAATCGTGCGAGATTATAGCCACTTCACTCTCATCACACAAGACTGACTGGCTATAACACCCCGGTCACCCGGGTTCACTGCTTAATTGGTGCCGTGGGCGGGACTCGAACCCGCACACCCTAGAGCACTACCCCCTCAAGATAGCGTGTCTACCAATTCCACCACCACGGCAAAACTCTTACTCGGGAACGTCAGTGTCTTTCTTCACTGGCGCTTTGCTCTGCTCAACCTGTTGGGTCTGTTGCAGATTTTCCCATTCACTACCCTGTTTTACCTTGTTGCTCGACATGGATCCGAGCACCAGGCTAATCAAGAAGAACAGAGTAGCCAAAATCGCTGTTGTGCGGGTCAGGAAGCTGCCTGAACCACCAGAGCCGAATACGGTATTCGATGCCCCTGCGCCGAAGGAGGCGCCCATATCAGCCCCTTTACCTTGCTGAACCATCACCAGACCAATCAAAGCCAGCGATACCAGCAGATAAACGACCAAAAGAATCTCGTACATTTAACTTGCACCCTTTGCCGCTTCAACGATTCCTAAAAACGCCTTGTCATCGAGACTTGCGCCACCAATCAGACCGCCGTCTATGTCGGGCTGGGCAAACAAATCCTGTGCATTGGCCGGCGTCACGCTCCCACCATAGATGATTCTGACTTTCTCACCTATTACCGGAGTATCCTCCGCCAAGCGACCGCGTATAAAGGAATGAACCTCTTGTGCCTGCTCGGGTGTGGCGCATTTACCTGTACCTACAGCCCAAATCGGCTCGTAGGCGATGATAGCATTATCGAAAGCCATCGCGCCATTTTTCTCTATGACGATGTCCAGCTCTTCGGCAATCACCTCGAAGGTTCTTCTTGCCTGCCTCGCCGCCCCTGACTCACCCAGACAGAGTATGGGTACCAGGCCTGCCGCTCTGACTGCCGCGAACTTCTCCGCGACGATGAAGCTGGTCTCACCAAAGAGACGCCTGCGCTCAGAGTGGCCAACCAGTACGTATTGGCACCCTGCCTCGACCAGCATCTCACACGAGACTTCCCCCGTGTAAGCGCCCTGTCTGTGCTGGCTCACATTCTGAGCCCCCAACTTCATCACCCTCTGCTCATTGAGCAGAGCGGCCGTGAAGTCGAGATGCACATGGGATGGACACAAGACCACGTCTACTCGTTCATCAATGCGCTCTAGGCACTGACCAGTAAACTGCTCTAACTGCGACCTACTACCGTGTAACTTCCAGTTGGCTGCTACAAACGGCTTGCGATGTCCCATCGGCAACTCCCTTGCGAAAGCGGGGCTGATAATATCCAGAGGATGCTCAGCTGACAAGTGCTATTTTCAAATTTTCGAATCGTTTGAACAAGATACAACCAAGGCGACTAAAAAGCCGCCTTGGTTGTTCATTAAAACGCCGATTCGACCCGTTGTGCGATGCGTGTGGCCATGTCACGCACCTGTTGCTCGTGTTCCCCTTCCACCATGACCCGGATCAGCGGCTCTGTCCCGGATTTGCGCAACAGCACGCGACCACGTCCGGCCAGCTCCTGCTCCACCGCGGCTACTTCCTGCTGAACGGCGTCCGATGCGAGCGGATCCTTGCCTTCGGCGAAGCGTACATTCACCAGCACCTGGGGGAATTTGCTCATGCCGGAGCGCAGCTTGGCCAGCGGCATCTCGGCGGTGCGCATCGCAGTCAGCACCTGCAGGGCGGCGACGATGCCATCCCCCGTAGTGGTCTGATCCAGGCAGATGATGTGACCCGAGTTTTCACCGCCGATGCGCCAGCCCTTCTCGTTCATCATCTCCAGCACATAGCGGTCACCCACCTTGGCGCGGGCAAACGGGATGCCGAGGGTCTGCAGCGCCAGCTCCAGCCCCATGTTGGCCATCAGGGTACCCACCACACCGCCCTTGAGACGACCGTTGCGCAGCGCATCCCGGGCGATGATGTAGAGGATCTCATCCCCGTCGATGATGTAGCCAGTACCATCCACCATCACCAGACGATCGCCGTCACCGTCGAAGGCGACACCGAGATCGGCCTTGCACTCCAGCACCTTGGCGGCCAGCGCCTCCGGTGCGGTGGAACCGACGCCGTCGTTGATGTTGAGGCCATCAGGGCTGCAACCGATGGCGATCACTTCGGCTCCCAGCTCGCGGAAGACGGAAGGGGCGATGTGATAAGTTGCACCGTGGCCGCAGTCCACCACCATCTTCAGCCCTTCCAGGCTCAGGTTGGAGGGGAAGGTACTCTTGCAGAACTCGATGTAGCGGCCGGCCGCATCGTCGATGCGCTGCGCCTTGCCGAGTTCGGCGGACTCCACGCACTTGAGCTCGTGATCCAGTTCGGCCTCGATGGCCAGCTCGACGTCGTCAGGCAGCTTGGTGCCGTCGGCGGAGAAGAACTTGATGCCGTTGTCGTAATAGGGGTTGTGGGATGCGCTGATGACGATGCCGGCCTCGGCACGGAAGGTGCGGGTCAGGTAGGCGACGGCCGGAGTGGGCATGGGCCCCATCAGAATGGCCTTGAGACCGGCGGCGGAGAGGCCTGCCTCCAGCGCCGACTCCAGCATGTAGCCGGAGATGCGGGTGTCCTTGCCGATCAGCACCTTGCGGGTGCCCTTCTTGGAGAGCACCTTGCCGGCAGCCCAGCCGAGCTTCATCACGAAATCTGGGGTGATCGGGTATTCACCCACCTTGCCGCGCACACCGTCGGTGCCGAAATACTTTCTGGTCATTGTCTGTTTCTCGTTTTTCTATTTGGATACGAAATCTTGTCCCGTCATGGTCATCCAGCCGACACGCAGCGCATCCATGGTGGCGCGCACGTCGTGCACCCGGATGATCCTGGCCCCTTGTTGCAACCCGATCAGGGCACAGGCCAGGCTGCCGGCCAGCCGTTCATCGACAGGGCAGCCGAGCAGGTTGCCTATCATAGACTTTCGCGACATGCCCACCAAGAGCGGCAAACCGTAATCAAGCAACTTGTGCTGCTCGGCCAGCAGCCGATAGTTGTGGGCCAGGGTCTTGCCAAAGCCGTAACCCGGGTCCAGCAACAACCGCTCGCGCGGGATCCCGGCCGCCAGGCAGGCTGCGATCCGCTCGTCAAAGAAGGCCCTCACCTCTCCCACCAGATCGTCGTAATGGGGCTCTGCCTGCATGGTTCTGGGCTGCCCCTTCATATGCATCAGGCACACCGGCACACCCGCCTCTGCCGCGGCGTCGAGCGCTCCCGGTTCCTGCAAGGCGCGCACATCGTTGATCAGGTGGGCGCCGGCGGCACAGCCCGCCGCCATCACGGCCGCCTTGGAGGTATCGAGGGAGACCATCACATCGAGCTCCTTCACCATCCGCTCGACGACGGGGATGACCCTGTCCAGCTCTTCCTGCTCGCTCACGTCGGGGGCACCGGGGCGGGTCGATTCGCCACCGATATCGATAAGGGTCGCCCCATCGGCCACCATCTCGCTGGCATGGCCCAGCGCCAGATCGATCCGCTTGAAGCGACCGCCATCGGAGAAGGAGTCCGGCGTCACATTGAGAATGCCCATCACATGGGGGCGATCCAGAGAGAGGCTGCGCCCCTTGCTGTCTAGTTGCATCTTTTCATCCACCTGCATCAGAACATCTGACTATCCGCACAAAGAAAAACCCCGGGCGAGCCCGGGGTTTGGATCATGACAATTTATTTGGCCGGGACATCGTTCGCCTTGTCGACGTCGCTCAGTGGCGCCTTGCTGTCATCGGCCGGAGCCTTGACTTCGGACCCGTTGCCCACAGTGGCGCCACCTTGCGGGGTGTCACCGTGTTCATCGTGCCAGTTGCTGGGGGCGCGGACCTCGCGGCGGGCCATCAGATCGTCGATCTGCTTGGCATCGATGGTCTCGTACTTCATCAGCGCGTCTTTCATGGTGTGCAGCACATCCATGTTGTCCAGCAGTATCTGTTTGGCACGATCGTAGTTGCGATCGATGACCTGCTTGACCTCGGCATCGATGATGCGAGCGGTGTCGTCGGACATGTGCTTGGCCTTGGCCATGCTGCGACCGAGGAAGACTTCACCGTCCTCTTCCGCGTAGAGCATGGGACCGAGGCGCTCGGACATGCCCCACTGGGTGACCATCTTGCGGGCAATCTCGGTGGCGCGTTCGATGTCGTTGGAGGCACCGGTCGATACCTTCTCGGCACCGTAGATCAGCTCTTCCGCCAGACGACCGCCGTACAGACTGGAGATCATGGACTCCAGGTGCTGCTTGGAGTGGCTCCAGCGATCCTGCTCCGGCAGGTACATGGTCACACCCAGCGCGCGGCCGCGCGGAATGATGGAAACCTTATAGACGGGATCGTGATCCGGTACCACACGACCGATGATGGCGTGACCCGCCTCGTGATAGGCCGTCATCTCCTTCTCGGATTCCTTCATCACCATGGAGCGGCGTTCCGCCCCCATCATGATCTTGTCCTTCGCCTTCTCGAACTCCAGCATGGAAACCACGCGGCGGCTCTCGCGTGCGGAGAACAGGGCAGCCTCGTTGACCAGGTTGGCCAAATCCGCACCGGAGAAACCGGGAGTACCGCGGGCGATCAGGGCCGGGTTGACGTCATCCGCCAGCGGCACCTTGCGCATGTGTACCTTCAGGATCTGCTCGCGACCGCGCACATCCGGCAGTCCGACCACCACCTGGCGGTCGAAGCGGCCCGGACGCAGCAGGGCGGGGTCCAGTACGTCGGGACGGTTGGTGGCGGCGATGACGATGATGCCCTCGTTACCTTCAAAGCCATCCATTTCGACCAGCATCTGGTTCAGGGTCTGCTCGCGCTCGTCGTGACCACCGCCCAGACCGGCGCCACGCTGGCGACCGACCGCGTCGATCTCGTCGATGAAGATGATGCAGGGGGAGGACTTCTTGGCCTGCTCGAACATGTCGCGGACACGGGAGGCGCCCACACCCACGAACATCTCGACGAAGTCGGAACCCGAGATGGTGAAGAAGGGCACCTTGGCCTCGCCTGCGATGGCCTTGGCCAGCAGGGTCTTACCGGTACCGGGAGGACCTACCAGCAGTACGCCGGTCGGGATCTTGCCGCCCAGTTTCTGGAATTTGCTCGGGTCGCGCAGATAGTCGACCAGCTCCTTGACCTCTTCCTTGGCCTCGTCACAGCCGGCGACGTCGGCGAAGGTGGTCTTGATCTGATCTTCACTCATCAGGCGAGCCTTGCTCTTGCCAAACGACATGGCACCCTTGCCACCGCCGCCCTGCATCTGACGCATGAAGAAGACCCAGACACCGATCAGCAGCAGCATCGGGAACCAGGAGATGAAGATGGAGGTGATCAGAGACGGCTCTTCCGGCTTCTCACCCATCACCTTGACGTTGTGATTGAGCATGTCGTTGAGCAGCTGGGGATCCGGCGCAGGGATGATGGTAGTGAAACGTTCACCGGTGCGCTTGACGCCATTGATGACCTTGCCATCCATCCGCACTTCACGGATCTGCTCTTGGGTCACTTCTTTCACGAAGCTGGAATAGTCCAGCTGGCGACTGGTGGTATCGCTGGGGCTGAAGCTATTGAACACCGACATCAGCACGACGGCGATGACCAGCCACAGGATTAGGTTTTTCGCCATGTCACTCAAATCAATGACCTCGCAGACTGACAGTTAACGATGAGGGTTAGGGTACTACAGTTTAAAACCGGTAGCCACAATGTAGACTTCTCGTGAACGGGCACGGGACGAGTCGGGTTTACGAATCTTGACGACAGAGAAAAGTCTACGTATTTCATTGAGATAGGCATCAAACCCCTCCCCCTGGAACACCTTGACCACGAAGCTGCCGTTACTGCTCAGGACCTGATTGCACATGTCCAGCGCCAGCTCGACCAGATACATGGCACGGGCCTGATCCACCTGCTGGGTACCGCTCATGTTGGGTGCCATGTCAGACATGACCACATCCACCTTGTCAGGGCCGACGCGTTCCAGCAGGGCGCCGAGGACAGTTTCCTCCCGAAAGTCCCCTTGCAGGAAATCGACACCGGCAATGGAATCCATCGGCAAGATGTCGCAGGCGATCACCCGCCCCTTGTCGCCCACCTGGTCGATGGCAAATTGGGACCAGCCACCGGGGGCCGCCCCCAGGTCCACCACCGTCATGCCAGGCTTGAGCAATCTGTCCTTGCCCTGGATCTCGTCGATCTTGAAAACGGCACGGGAACGCAACCCCAGCTTCTGGGCTTTTTTGACGTATTGGTCGTCGAAATGTTCTTTTAACCAGCGGGTTGAACTGGGGGAACGTTTTTTCTGGGTCATGATTGTCGACTTTAAAAAACCACAAGGGTTATTAGTATTAAGGGCTAAGTGGGGGTAGAATACGCCCCTTTCAACCCTGACTTATGAAGAAATTGCCATGATTCTCAACAATAAACAGAAACAGTACCTCAAGGGCCTTGCCCACAGCCTGAAGCCGGTCGTCCTGCTGGGACAGCACGGTCTGACCGAAGGGGTGCTGGCCGAGATCGATCTGGCGCTGAACCACCACGAGCTGATCAAGGTCAAGGTGTCGTCTGAAGATCGTGAGATGAAGCAGCTGGTAATGGATGCCATCGTCCGTGAGACCGGCGCCATCAAGGTACAGAGCATGGGCCATGTACTGACCATCTATCGTCAGGCCAAAGAACCCAAAATCCAGTTGCCGCGCAAGTAACAGGAAAGAGCATTCGCTCTTTCCTTCATTTCCCTTCTTCCCAAGTCGCTTGCCAAAATAGCCGTCAGGCCCTTAACCTGCGATGAATAGTCGCGGACACCCACTATGGACAAGCATCAGCTTCTCACCGATGAAGAACTGGCCATGCTGCGGGACCTGGGCAAGAGCGAGGACCAGGCTGCCGGCCAGTTCCTGCGAGGCAATCTGCCCCTTCCCCTGCAGAGCCTGCTGCAACGCGCCACCCCTCTGACACTCGAGGCCCGCATCGCCGGCCACCAGCTGCGTTTTCCGCTGCACTGCACCCAGGCCGCGGAGGGCCACGCCGAACTGCGCATCGCCGCCCCCACCATCACCGAGCTTGGCTCGCCTCATCTGCGCGCCTGGCGCCTCGAAGAGCACGCTGTGCTGCGCAGCGGGGATACCGAGTATGAGGTGCACAGCCTCTCCCTCGGCGGCCTCATAGTGGCGGGCCTGCCCGCATCCATGGTCAGGGGCGATCCCCTGAACGGCACCCTCTGCATCGAGGGGCTCTCCCCCCTGGCGATGACGGGCAGCCTGATCAGGCATGTGGATACCAACCAGAGCCAGCATGACTGGGCCGTGCAATTTCGACTGGACAAGGACGATCAGGAACAGCTGCGGGACTGGCTCTTCCAGCGTCATCAGGACGCCTTCGTCCAGGCCTATCAGGGGGAGTAAATGCAACAGGGGAGCCCGGCTCCCCTGTCTCTTCCGCCCCTCAGACTCAGAGGTAGGCGACTTCCAGGATCTCGTACTCCACGTCACCACCAGGGGTCTTGACGATGGCGACATCGTCCACTTCCTTGCCGATCAGGGCGCGGGCAATGGGCGAGTTCACGGAGATCATGTTCTGTTTGATGTCCGCCTCGTCGTCACCCACGATGCGGTACACCACTTCCTCTTCCGTCTCGCTCTTGAGCAGGGTCACGGTGGCGCCGAAGATGACGCGGCCATTGTTGGCAATCTTGGTGACATCGATCACCTGAGCGTTGGAGAGCTTGCCTTCGATTTCCTGAATGCGGCCTTCACAAAACCCCTGCTGCTCGCGGGCGGCATGGTATTCGGCATTTTCTTTCAGATCGCCGTGTTCACGGGCATCAGCAATCGCTTCGATAATCTGGGGACGCAGCTCGGTCTTGAGATAGTCGAGCTCCTGGCGCAGCTTTTCGGCGCCGCGAACAGTCATCGGAGTATGATTCATAGTCGAAACCTGGGTTGCTTTATAAAGAGAAGCTGCGGCAATCAAAAGAGAGCCGCAGCTGTCGGTTCGGATGGGGCATCTTAATATGAAGCCGCCACAAAATCCATGTCAGCCCCTGCGAGGGGGATCGCGCTTCCCGGCGAAAGCTACTTGGGATCCGCAACCCCGATGGGCGCCGAGACCGTCGGCTTGCCCTGCATGATGGCGATCTCCACCCGCCGGTTCATGCGCCGGTTTTCCGGGCTGTTGTTGGGCACCAGCGGCTGGGAATCCGCCATACCCTGCACCACCAGCCGGTTGCCGTCAAAGCCGGGCACCTTGATCATCTGATGGGCCACCGCCACCGCTCGCTGGGATGAGAGCTCCCAGTTGGACTGGAACAGCTCGTCTTCGGTGGCGACATCGTCGGAGTGGCCGGAGACGGTGATCTCACCCGGCACATCCTTGAGCAGGGTCGCCACCTTGCGGATCACAGGCCAGAACTGGGGCTGCAGGAAGGCAGACCCTGCCGGGAAGGCCGCCTTCTCGCGAATCCGGATGATGACCTGCTGACCCAGCGCCTCTATCTCGATGGCCCCGTCCTGGATCTGGGCCTGCATCTGCTCCGCCAGCGCCTTGGCCAGGGTATTGGACTGCTCCTGCGCCTTCTGGGCCTGCTGGGCGGTGTCACCCCCACTCTGCTGTCCCTCGGTCTTGTCATGCCCCCCGGCCTTGTCAGCATCTCCGGGCTGGAAGTCCAGCTCGGTCTGGGTCATGTCGATGGTCTGCTGCATGATGGTGTCGATGGGGGTCGGTTCGGGACGGCCAGGGCGAAACTCCTGGGCGATGACCGAGGTCCCCTTGGGAATGTCTTTGACCTCCAGGATGTTCTGCACCCCGAACGCCTTCTCCATGGAGCCGGCGATCTGCTTGAACTTCTGCACGTCCATCTCGGCAAACGAGAGCAACAGCACGAAGAAGCACATCAGCAGGGACATGAGGTCGGCGAAGGTCCCCATGTAGCCGGGCAGACCGGGAGGCGGGCACTTGCACTTTGCCATGCGCGCTCCTATTCGGTCCCGTTGTTGCGTTTGGACTGATTCAGGTAGTTCTGCAACATGGCCTGGATCACTCTCGGGTTCTGGCCGTCCTGGATCCCCATGATGGCGTCGAGGATCAGGGTACGGCTCAGCTGCTCCTCACCGCTGCGCAGCTCCAGCTTGTCGGCGATGGGGATGGCGATCATGTTGGCCTCGATCGCCCCGTAGAGGGTGGTCAACAGGGCCACCGCCATGGCAGGGCCGATGGACTTGGGATCGCTCATGTTCGCCAGCATGGCCACCAGGCCCACCAGGGTACCTATCATGCCCATGGCGGGGCCGAGATCCCCCAGGGAGCGGAACACCTTGACGGCGATGACGTGGCGCTCCGAGGTCAACTCGATGTCCTTCTCCATCACGGATCGCACCACGTCGGCGTCATGGCCGTCCACCAGCATGTCGATGCCCTTCTTCATGAAGGTATTGGGGATCTCCGCCGCCTCCAGGGCCAGGAAGCCCCCCTTGCGGGCCGCGTCCGCCAGCTCCACCGCCTTGGCAATCAGATCATCGAGCTTGTCGCCCTTGTACATGAATGCCTTGCCGGCCACCTTGAACGCCATCAGAAACTGGCCGAGGTTGAACTTCATCATGCAGATGAACAGAGAACCCAAGATGGTGATGTAGACCGAGGGCATATCCACATACATGCTCATGGGGCCACCCAGCAGCATGCCGTACACCACGACCCCGAACCCCAGCACTATGCCTATCAGACTGCCTAAATCCACATCCTTGCTCCTGTCACCAAACTTGCGTCTATTTATACTGCGCTGAATTTTCTGCTATTACGCCCCTGGCAGCAAGCCCGGTTCCCCCCTATTGGCGCGCGGAGATGCGGGGATATCAGCCAGTTCTTATCGGCCGGGGACGGGATAGTTTGAGGGCAGCGCACTTTTCTGCCTCCCCCCTGTGGCCGGTCGATGTTAAGATGAGCCGTTTTTTTCAATCCCCGAGGATGGACATGGCCAGTAAAAAAATCGACCGTCTGAGTTTTGATGCCACCCTGGAAGAGCTGGAAACCATAGTGCATCAGCTCGAACAGGGTTCGCTCCCCCTCGAGGAGGCACTCAAGCAATTCGAACAGGGCATCCATCTGGTGCGCGCCGGCCAGCAGAAGCTGGAGCAGGCCGAGCAGAAGATCCAGATCCTCCTGACCCAGGCCGATGGCAGCGAGCAGGCGGTCCCCTTTCGCTCAGAGCAAGGAGAGGAGTGAGTGACTCTCGACGATTTCTCCCGCCTGCACCGCCAGCGCATCGACGGCTGCCTCTCGGCACAGCTTGAGGCCCTGCCCCCCATGGCGCCGCGCCTGCGGGACGCCATGAAATACGGCCTGCTGCTGGGTGGAAAACGGGTGCGTCCCTTCCTGGTCTACGCCGTGGGCGAGATGCTGGGCGTCAAGAGCGAGCTGCTGGACGGCCCGGCCGCCGCGGTGGAGTGCATCCACGCCTACTCCCTGCTGCACGACGACCTGCCCGCCATGGACGACGACGACCTTCGTCGTGGCCAGCCCACGGTGCACAAGGCGTTCGACGAAGGCACCGCCATCCTGGCCGGCGATGCCCTGCAGACCCTGGCCTTCTCCATCCTGGCCGATCACCCCATGCCGGCCGAATTGATGGCCAACCGGGTCAAGATGCTGAGCGCCCTGGCCCGCGCGTCGGGCTATCTCGGCATGTGCGGCGGCCAGGCGCTGGATCTGGAGGCCGAGGGCCGCCGGATCACCCTGGCCGAGCTGGAGCAGGTGCACCGCCACAAAACGGGGGCGCTCATCGAGTGCGCCGTCACCCTGGGGGCCCTGTGCAAGGCCGACGTGGAACCCGCGACACTGGCCGCCCTGCAGACCTATGCCGCCGCCATTGGGCTCGCCTTCCAGGTACAGGACGACATCCTCGACATCACGGGCGATACCGCCACCCTGGGCAAGCCGCAAGGTTCGGATCTGGCGCAGGAGAAGAGCACCTACCCGGCCCTGCTCGGACTCGACAATGCCCGTGAGCTGGCTCGCGAACTGCATGACAAGGCCTTAACAGCCCTGCAAGCCTTGCCCTACAATACCGACATTCTGGAAGCGTTTGCCGATTACATCATCGAGCGAACCCACTAAACGCTGGATAACAGTAACAATATGAGCGTTGATATAAGCGATTACCCCAACCTGGCCCTCGCGGACACGCCGGTCGAGCTGCGATCCCTCCCCTTCGAGCGACTGCCCGTGCTGTGCAACGAGCTGCGCGAGTACCTGCTGCGCTCGGTGAGCCGTTCCAGCGGTCACTTCGCCTCCGGCCTTGGCACCGTCGAGCTGACGGTCGCCCTGCACTACGTCTACAACACCCCCTTCGATCGCCTGGTGTGGGACGTGGGCCATCAGGCCTATCCCCACAAGATCCTGACCGGCCGGCGGGATCGCATCCACACCATCCGTCAGAAAGACGGCCTGCACCCCTTCCCCTGGCGGGAGGAGAGCGAGTACGACGTCCTCAGCGTCGGTCACTCCAGTACCTCCATCGGGGCGGCCCTCGGCATGGCGGTCGCCGCCGAGCGCGAGGGACTGGGCCGCAAGGTGGTGGCCGTCATCGGTGACGGCGCCATCACCGCCGGCATGGCCTTCGAGGCCCTCAACCACGCCGGCGACGTCCACAAGGACATGCTGGTGGTGCTGAACGACAACGAGATGTCCATCTCCGAAAATGTCGGCGCCCTGAACAACCACCTCGCCAGGCTGATGTCAGGCAAGCTCTACACCACCATCCGCGAAGGCGGCAAGAAGGTGCTGGCCGGTCTGCCGCCGGTCAAGGAGCTGGCCAAGCGGGCGGAGGAACACCTCAAGGGCATGGTGGTGCCCGGCACCCTGTTCGAGGAGTTCGGCTTCAACTACATCGGCCCCATCGACGGCCACGACATCCACGCCCTGGTCGAGACCCTGCGCAACATGCGCAGCCTCAAGGGCCCCCAGCTACTGCACGTCAAGACCAAGAAGGGCAAGGGCTACGAGCCTGCCGAGAAGGATCCCATCGGTTATCACGCCGTCCCCAAATTCAACCCGGACGAGTGCGCCCTGCCCAAGAGCGCCGGTGGCAAGCCCACCTTCTCCGCCATCTTCGGTCAGTGGCTGTGCGACATCGCCGCCAGGGACGAGCACGTGGTCGGCATCACTCCCGCCATGCGCGAGGGCTCCGGGCTGGTGAAGTTCAGCCAGCAGTATCCGGATCGCTACTTCGACGTGGCCATCGCCGAGCAGCACGCGGTCACCTTCGCCGCCGGCCTCGCCATCGCCGGGCAGAAGCCGGTGGTGGCCATCTATTCCAGCTTCCTGCAGCGCGCCTATGACCAGCTGATCCACGACGTGGCGCTGCAAAACCTGCCGGTGCTCTTCGCCATCGACCGGGCCGGTCTGGTGGGGGCCGACGGCCCGACCCACCAGGGGGCCTTCGACATCAGCTTCCTGCGCACAGTGCCGAACATGGTGGTGATGACGCCGTCCGACGAGAACGAGTGCCGTCAGATGCTCTACACCGGCTACCAGCACAACGGGCCGGCGGCGGTGCGCTACCCCCGCGGCAGCGGCAACGGCATCCAGGCAGAGAGCGAGATGCAGGCGCTGGCGCTCGGCAAGGGCCGCGTCGTGCGTGAGGGCAAGGGTACGGCCATCCTGGCGTTCGGCACCCTGTTGCAACAGGCCAGGGCCGCCGCCGAGGCGCTCGATGCCACCCTGGTGGACATGCGCTTCGTCAAGCCCATGGACGAGGCGCTGGTGCTTGAACTTGCCGCGACCCACGATCAGTTCGTCACCCTGGAGGACAACGCCGTCATGGGCGGTGCAGGCTCTGCGGTGAACGAGCTGCTGATGGGCGCCAGGCTGTGCAAGCCGGTGCTGAATCTCGGCCTGCCGGATCGCTTCATCGAGCAGGGCACCCAGGAGGAGATCTACGCCCTGCTGGGGCTCGATGGCGCGGGTATCCTCGCCAGCATCGAGCGCTGGCTGCAGGCCTGACAGGCTCATCGCACACAAATAAAGAAGGGCGCCTATATGGCGCCCTTCTTGTTTCTCTTCCTTCCTGACCCGAGTCAGCCCTTGTAGATCTTCGGGTTGAACACATCCCGCAGCCAGTCACCCAGGAGGTTGATGACCAGCACCAGCACCACCAGGCAGATGCCCGGGAAGGCGGTGATCCACCAGGAGCCGGAGAAGATGTAGTTGAAGCCCACGCTGATGAGCGAGCCCAGTGACGGCTGATCCACCGGCATGCCGAGCCCCAGGAAGGATAGGGCCGCCTCGCTCATGATGGCGTTCGCCACCTGCACGGTGGAGATGACCAGGATGGGCGACAGGCAGTTCGGCAGTATGTGGCGGAACATGATGCGCGGGGCGCGGAAACCCATCACCTTGGCCGCTTCCACATACTCCTTCTTCTTCTCTGCCAGCACGGAGGCGCGCACGGTCCGGGCATACTGGGGCCATTCGGCGATACCGATGATCACCACCAGCATCACGATGGCAAACTTCGAGTAGAACTCGGAGCCGAAGGTCGCCTGGAAGATGGCAGAGATGATGATGGCCACCATCATGGTGGAGAACGACAGCTGCACGTCGGCGAAACGCATCAGCAGGTTGTCGATGCGACCGCCGAAGTAACCGGCGATGAGGCCGATGACGATGCCGAGCACCAGCTGCAACCCCACCGCAAACAGGCCTATGGTGAGCGAGATGCGGGCGCCATACAGGATGGTGCTCCAGATGTCGCGGCCCTGGTTGTCGGTACCGAGCCAGAAGCGCTCCTCGCCCCCTTCCAGCCAGGAGGGGGGCAGCTCCGCATCCATCAGGTCGAAGCTGGTCTGGTCATAGACGTTGTGCGGGGCCAGCCAGGGGGCCAGCAGGGCCGCCAGCACGAAGACCACGAACACCGCAAAGCTGAACATGGCTACCTTGTCCCGCAGGAAGTAGTAGACGATGTCGGAATTCTTGAAACGTGCCCAACGGCTCGGGCTCGCTGTTACTGCATTACTCATGTGCTCACCCCTTGGCGGTCAAATTGACGGTCGGGTTGATCAACCCGTAGAGCAGGTCGACCAGGGTATTGGTCACCACGAAGATCAGGCCGACGAAGATGACGTAGGCGGTGATGAGGGGCGTATCGACCCGGTGGATCGCCTCGAGGAACAGGAAGCCGGTCCCCGGCCACTGGAACACGCTCTCGGTCAGTATGGTGTAGGCCACCATGGTGCCAATCTGCACGCCACCGACGGTGATGACCGGCAGCATGGTGTTCTTCAGGGCGTGCTGGTAGTAGACCTTGTTGTTGTCCAGCCCCTTGGCACGGGCAAACTTGACGTACTCGGAGGAGAGCTGCTCCAGCATCTCGGAGCGCACCAGCCGGATGAACAGCGGCAGCATGATGGAGGAGAGGGAGACCGCGGGCAGGATCAGGTGCAGTATGCCGTCCCAGGTGAAGAAGCCCGACTCCCAGCCCAGCAGGTTGTAGGTCTCGCCGCGGCCATAGGCCGGCAGCCAGCCGAGCTGGATGGAGAAGAGGTACATCAGCATGATGGCGGTCAGGAAGACCGGGATCGAGATGCCGATGCTGCTCACCGCCATGATGACCTTGGTGAGAATGCTGCGCGGTCTTATCGCCGAATAAACCCCCAGCGGAATGGAGACGACGACGATGATGATCGCGGCGGCAAACACCAGTTCAAGGGTTGCCACCAGCTTGTCGAGGATCACCTCGAGGGCCGGTCGCTTGAAGAAATAGGAGGTGCCCAGATCCCCTTGCACCGCGTTCTGCAGGAAGCGGCTGTATTTCACCAAAAAGGGATCGTTGAGGCCCATCTTGTCGCGCAGCTCCTGGCGCACGGACTCGGAGACGGATTGTCCCACCAGCTCGCGCAGCGGATCCCCCAGGTTGTCCTGGATGGAGAAGGCGACCAGGCTGATGACGAACATCACTATCACGGCCTGATAGAACCGTTTCAGCAGGAATGTAAACATGCTTGTCCTTCTACGTGGCCTGTGTCTTGGCACAGGCTTCTGTTAATGGCGGGGCAAACATGGTTGCCCCGCCGGGTCCTTCCTTGAGCGCCTCGCTTACTTGTTGACCACCAGGTCACCCAGGTAAGGGAAGTTCATCACGTTGACGATCGGCTTGATGTCGACGTTCTTCTTGGCGCCGTAGGCCAGATCTTCCCAGTGCAGCGGCACGTAGGCGGCGTCGTCGATCAGCATGGCTTCCACCTTCTGCAGGATGGCGGCACGCTTGGCCGGATCGGTCTCGGTGTTCGCTTCCATCACCATCTTGTCAGCCTCTGCGTTGGCATAACCGCCGCAGTTGTACTGGCCCATGCCGGTCTTGGCATCCTTGGTGAAGGTCAGGAACTCGAAGAAGTTCGCACTGTCTTCGGTGTCGGAGTGCCAGCCGATCAGCTGCATGTCTGCGGCGCACTTGTCAAACTCCGGCCAGTACTGGGCTACCGGCATGGTCTTCAGATCCACCTTGATGTTGATCTTGGACAGCATGGCGGAGACCGCCTGGGCGATCTTGACGTCGTTGACGTAGCGGGCAGCCGGGGAGATGAAGGTCATCTTGAAGCCCTTCTCGTAACCGGCTTCCTTCATCAGCTCCTTGGCCTTGGCCAGATCATACTGGGGCTTGAGCGCCTCGTTGTGACCGGCATAGCCTTTCGGGCTCAGCTGGCCGGCCGGGGTGCCGAAACCCTTGTTGATCTTGTCGACGATGCCCACCTGGTTGATGGCGTAGTTGATCGCCTGACGCACGCGCTTGTCTTTCAGCGCCGGGTTGGTGTTCTGGTTCAGCTCGATGATGATGGCGCGGGTACCGGACAGGGTGACCAGCTGGGAATCCTTGCCGTTCTTCACGCGCTCCAGATCGTTCGGGGCGACCGGGTAGATCATGTCCACGTCCCCACCCAGCAGGGCGGCCACGCGGGTGGCATCTTCCTTGATGGGCACCACGGTCAGGTTGTCGACGTTGCCCTTGGAGGCCTTGTCCCAGTAGTTAGCGTTGCGGGCATAATCCAGCTTCACGCCCTGCTCGCGGAACTTGACGGTGAACGGGCCGGTACCGGAGACATTGGTCGAGGCGTAGGAGTCGCCGTTCTTGACGATCTCGGCCTTGTCCTTGCCGGCGTCTGTCTTGCCGGTATAGAACTTGGAGTCCATCGGGAAGATGTAGGTCACGGTCTGCAGCACCAGCGGGAAGGGCTTGGCGGTGACGAGATCCACGGTGAAATCATCCACCTTCTTGGCTTCGGCGATGGGGTCGAAGATCGCCTTGAAGTCCGGGGAGGCCTTCAGACGGTTGACGGTCCACACCACGTCGTCGGCGGTGAAGTCGTTGCCGGAGTGGAACTTGACGCCCTTGCGCAGGTGGAAGCGGACGGTCTTGTCGTCGATGCGCTCATACTTCTCGGCCAGACGCGGCTCGAACTGCAGATCCTGGGTGTAACGCATCAGGGGATCGAACACCAGGTGAGACATCTCCAGCGTCTGGCCGGAGAGCTGCTCCTGCGGGTCCAGCGAGGTGGCGTCGGAAGCGACGGCGACCTTGATGTCGGCGGCAGAGACGTTAAACGCGAGACCAGCGGCGAACAGCGCCATGGCGATCTTGGATAATCCTTTCTTCATGTCTTTCTCCATGCTTTTGGCTTTTTATTGACACTTTTTTTGACAAGCAGACCGGCGAGCCGGCTCTTTCCTAGCTTGCGATTTCCAGCCCCTCGCGGGACATTCCCTTGAACTCCGGCATGAGGGAGATCAGCTTGCGGCTGTACTCATGCGCGGCATTGGTAAAGAGCTTCTCGGTCTCGGCCACCTCCACCAGGTTGCCGTGCTGCATCACGCCGATGCGATCGCACATCTGGCGGATGACCGGCAGATCGTGGCTGATGAACAGCATGGTGAGCCCGAGCTCCTGCTGCAAGTCTTTGAGCAGGTTGAGGATCTGGGCCTGCACCGAGACATCAAGCGCCGAGGTGGGCTCGTCGCAGATGAGGAAGCGTGGCCGGGTCGCCAGGGCACGGGCGATGGAGATGCGCTGACGCTGACCGCCGGAGAACTCGTGGGGATACTTGACCCCTGCCCCGCTGCCCAGGCCGACGTGATCCAGGAGATCCCCCACGATCTGCTCGATCTGCCGCTCGCTCTCGGCCAGGCGGTGGAAGCGGATCGGCTCGGCGATGATGTCGCGCACCTTCATGCGCGGGTTCATGGATGAGTAGGGGTTCTGGAACACCATCTGCATCTGGCGGCGCAGGGGGCGACGTTCGTGCTCCCCTCTCAGGGCGGTGAGGTCGATCCCCTCGAAGATGATCTTGCCGGCATCGGGCGGATAGAGGCCGGTGATGGCCCGGGCTATGGTGGACTTGCCGGAGCCGGACTCTCCCACCAGGCCGAAGGTCTCCCCCTCGAAGATCTCGAAGCTGATGTTGTTGCAGGCCCGCACGTACTGGCGGCGGCTCGGGAAAATGGAGTCCTTGGTGACGAACTTCAGATCCACGTTCTCCACCCGCAGCAGCGCTCCTTCATAGGCGCGCTCGTCCTGACTCTGGCCGAGCCAGTGGGTCTTCAGATCGATGCTGGTATCCGGTGCACCGGCATCCTCGATGTAGGAGACCAGGGGGAAGCGTACCAGCTTGACGTCCGAGCGGGGCACCGCCGAGATGAGGCTGCGGGTATAGGGATGATTGGGGCGGCCCAGCACCTGCTCGGTGGTGCCGAACTCCACCAGATCGCCGCGATACATGACCGCCACCTTGTCGGTGACGTTGGAGACCACGCCCATGTCGTGGGTCACCAGCATGCAGCCTACCTGGCGCTCCTTGCACAGGGAGCGAATGAGCTGGAGGATCTGATCCTGGATGGAGACGTCCAGCGCCGTGGTGGGTTCGTCGGCGATGATGAGCTCGGGATCCCCGGAGAGGGCGATGGCGATCACCACCCGCTGGCGCATGCCGCCGGAGAACTGGTGGGGATACTGCTTGATGCGCACATCCGGGTTCGGGATCCCCACCGCGCCCATCAGCTCGAGGGCCTTGGCAAAGGCCGCCTCGCGGGACAGGTCGGTGTTGGCGAGGATGGTCTCCACCAACTGCTGCTCCACGGTGAACAGCGGGTTCAGGGAGGTCATGGGATCCTGGAAGATGAAGCCGATGCGGGAGCCACGAATGGCTCGCATCTCGTTCTGGCTCTTGCCGGAGATGAGCTCGCCGTTGAGGTAGATATCGCCGCGGGCGATGCGACCGGGCGGGCTCAACAGATCGATGACGGCGTTGCCGATGGTGGACTTGCCGGCGCCGGACTCACCGACGACGCCGACGATCTCGCCCTTTTCAACAGAAAAAGAGAGATCCTTGACCGCGGCCAGCACCCCGTAGCGGGAGGGGTACTCGATCCGCAAGTTTTTTACTTCAAGCAAGGACATGGTTACCTCTGCGGGGGACATCCGTCCCAAATAATTCGTCCGTAAATCAGCCGCAGATGCTGGTTGTGCCTTGGGTACTGCTCGAGAGCCGTTGTCGTGTAATAAACGCTCAATCCATGAGGCAGCCAAACCAGCGATCCGGGCGGGTTTTTTGCATTTTTTTGGAATAACCCGCGAGTAAGTTAGTCGGTTTGCCCGCGGGTGTAAATGATCCAGTTATACAATTTCGCAATACTATGCCCAGATAAAGCTGGAACCATGGGCGTAAAATGTTGGTAAAAGTCACATTACCAGATATTGCATTGGCAATACGAGCAGATTTGCTATTTATGTTTCAACAAAATGATAACAAACCACCACTTCCACTGCCCCACATAAACTGGCAAGTCTCGAATGAGTAGTGAATATTTATGTGAAATGTTTTTTTGACGACAGCATATCTTGGAGAAGGAAAACTAAGCAGAGATAAATAGTGGCCATCCAGAATGTTCAACCAGAGGCCCTTGCCGGTTGGCGGCGTGGATCGGGAGGGATTGCATACAAAACGGCCCAGGGCCGGGAAGCCCCTGCCCAGACGCCTGGCCTCGTCCCGGCGAGCATTGGCATGGGACGGCAACGGGCGGCGAGAGGACCAGCCAGAGATGGCGGCCCTCGCTGGTCGACAAGGCCATTCACGACGAGGGATGAGAGGGGTGGGAGCCGCAGGATCGGAGGCTGCCTGCCACCCGGGCTGGCAGGCAGATGAGACGGGACAGGCGGACCTGCCCCGGCTCCCTTACCAGCGGGCCAGCAGCTGCATGCACAGCAGGGCGAACAGACCGGCGATGAGATCGTCCAGCATGATGCCGAGTCCGCCGTGGATGCGGCGATCGAACCAGGAGATGGGCCAGGGCTTGAGCACGTCGAACAGGCGAAACAGCACGAAGCCGGCCAGCACCCACTCCCAGCCGGCGGGCGCCGCTATCATGGTGACGCCGAAGCCTATCACCTCGTCCCAGACGATGGCCCCGTGATCCGGCATGCCGATGGCGTCGGTGGCGCTCTGGCAGATGCGGATGCCCGCCACGAAGCCCACCACCAGCAGGGCGATGAACCAGGGGGTGGAGAGGCCGCTCACCAGCAGGTAGAGCGGGATGGCGGCAAGCGTCCCCATGGTGCCCGGCGCCCTGGGAGAGAGGCCGGAGCCAAACCCCACCGCCAGCAGGTGGAGCGGGTTCCTCAGGTTAAGTTGCTTGAGCTCAGGTTTGATCTTCATGCGAAATGATCCCACCCCTTGAGATGGAGCTCGACCGGCTGCTCATCCTGCATATAGTCGATGCCGGGTTCCCCGGCCAGGATACGGCCGATGCGGGTGAACTTGACGCCGCAATTGGCCAGTGCCGTGTCCAGGGCACCGTGATGTTCCTGGGGCACGGTGAAGCAGAGCTCGTAGTCATCGCCACCGGCCAGCGCCAGTTGCCAGGCATCCTTGGCGGGCACTGCATCCTGCAACACGGGAGAGAGGGGCAGCAGGTTGAGATCGATCTGGGCCCGTACCCCGGAGGCCTTGAGGATGTGGCCGAGATCCGAGGCCAGGCCGTCGGAGAGATCCAGGGCGCTGCTGGCCAGCCCGCGCAGGGCCTGGCCCGCCAGGATGCGGGGATGGGGATGGTCGAGCCTGGGCAGCGCGGCCGCCAGCTGGTTCTCGTTGAGGGTGCGCTTGCCCAGCAGGTGGGAGAGGGCCAGGGCCGCATCCCCCAGGGTGCCGGTCACATAGATGCCGTCCCCCGCCTTGGCACCGCTGCGCAGCAGGGCGCGGCCGGCAGGCACCGATCCCTTCACCGAAACGGTGATGGAGAGCGGACCCCGGGTCATGTCACCGCCCACCAGGGCCACGTTGTAGTATTCGGCAAGCTCGAGGAAGCCCTCGGCGAAACCGGCGACCCAGCTCTCGTTGACGGCGGGCAGGGTCAGGGCCAGAGAGACCCAGCGCGGCTCCGCCCCCATGGCGGCGAGATCGGACAGGTTGACCGCCAGCGCCTTGTAGCCGAGATCCACCGGATCCATGTCGGGAAAGAAGTGCACACCGCTTACCAGGGTATCCGTGCTCACCGCCAACTGGACGTCGGGGGGCAGGGTCAGCAGGGCACAGTCATCCCCAGGTCCCATCACCACGTCCTTGCGGGCGTGGGGGGCCTTGAAGTACTTCTCAATCAGCTCAAATTCACCCATACAGTAAAAAGCCAGCAATAAGCTGGCTCCTCTCTTAAATGCTGACGGACGGCGGGATCAACGCTTGGGCAGCGTCTTGATCACCTTGTCCAGTACGCCGTTGACAAACTTGTGGCTGTCATCGGCGGCGAAGGCTTTGGCCAGCTCGATCGCTTCGTTGATCACCACGCGCGGCGGCACATCTTCACGACGGGTCAGCTCGTAGGTCGCCAGACGCAGGATCGCCTTGTCCACCATGTCCACTTCTTCCAGCGGACGGGAGAGGAAAGGTGCGAACACCTTGTCCAGCTCGTTGCAGTGGACCGCAACCCCGAACAGCAGATCGCGGAAATAGCTCAGGTCCACACCCTTGGTGTCCTGATCGATCTTGAACTGCTCTTCGATGTCGCCCACGTTGGCCTGGGTCATCTGCCACTGGTAGATGGCCTGGGTAGCGCAATGACGGGCCTTACGGCGCTCGGACGGTTTCAATGCATTTCTCCTCGTTACACGTCCAGTTGTTTCAGGACGTTGATCATTTCGAGCGCGCTCAGTGCAGCCTCTGCACCCTTGTTACCCGCCTTGGTACCGGCGCGCTCGATGGCTTGTTCGATGTTTTCGGTGGTCAGCACGCCGAAGGCAACGGGAATCTCATACTCCATCATCACCTGGGCCAGCCCCTTGCCGTTCTCGCTCGCCACCAGTTCGAAGTGGTAGGTACCGCCACGGATGACGGTGCCCAGCGCGACGATGGCGTCGTATTGACCGCTCTTGGCCAGCTTCTTGGCCGCCAGGGGGATCTCGACGGCACCCGGCACGCGCACCAGGGTCAGGTTGCTCTCCTGGATCTGGCCTTGACGCTTCAGCACGTCCAGCGCACCGTTCACCAGGCTGTCATTGATGAAGCTGTTGAAACGGGCAACGACAATAGCAACACGCGCCTCGGGAGCGGCGATATTTCCTTCGATAATCTTCATTGGAAATCCTGTCTCTGTGCAATCAGTAGGGCCATCAATGGGGCCGCGGCCAAAAGTGCACGCATTCTAGCACAACAGAGCCGCGACAAAAAACCATGGCCGCAACGGGCGGCCATGGTGATGAATTCAACCGTACGCAGCGCTTACTCGCCGACGTACTCCACCACTTCCAGACCAAAGCCACCGAGGGCATGGTACTTCTTGGGAGAGCTCAATAGGCGCATCTTGCCGACCCCCAGCGCCTTGAGGATCTGGGAACCCACGCCGACCCGGCGCGAGGTGCCCTGCCACTTGGCCCCTTCCGGCGCCAGCCCCTTGTCGGCGGCCTCGAATCCCTTGACCCTGGCCAGCAGCTCGGCACCATGGGCTTCCGCCCCCAGGATCACCAGCACGCCCCCTTCATCGGCGATGCGGGCCATGGACTTGGGCAGCGGCCAGCTGCGGGCGCTATGGCGGTCGGTCAGCAGCAGATCGCTCAGCACGTCGTGCAGGTGGACCCGCACCAGAGTCGGCTGGTCGGCCTTCACCTCGCCTTTCTTCAGGGCGAAGTGTACCTGGTTGTCGATGGTGTCACGGAAGGTGACGAGGTCGAACTCGCCGTATTCGGTGGGCAGCTTGCACTCGGCCACTTTCTCTACCGTGGTCTCGTGCTGGTTGCGGTATTCGATAAGATCCGCGATGGTGCCGAGCTTGATGCCGTGCTGCTCGGCGAAGATCTCGAGATCCGGGCGACGCGCCATGGAGCCGTCCTCGTTGAGGATCTCGACGATGACGGAGGCAGGCTCATACCCCGCCAGCCGGGCCAGATCGCAGCCGGCCTCGGTGTGGCCGGCGCGGGTCAGCACGCCACCATCCTGCGCCATCAGCGGGAAGATGTGGCCGGGCTGCACCAGATCCGAGGCCTTGGCATTGGGCGCGACCGCCGCCTGCACGGTGACGGCGCGATCGGCGGCGGAGATGCCGGTGGTCACCCCCTCGGCCGCTTCTATGGTCACGGTGAAGGCGGTGGAGAACTGGGCGTTGTTTCTGTCCACCATCAGCGGCAGCGCCAGCTGTTTGCAGCGATCCCGGGTCAGGGTGAGGCAGATGAGGCCGCGACCGTAGCGCGCCATGAAGTTGATGTCTTCCGGGCGGACACAGGAGGCAGCCATGATGAGGTCCCCTTCGTTCTCCCTGTCTTCGTCATCCATCAGGATCACCATCTTGCCAGCCTTGATATCGGCAATGATTTCCTGGGTCGTGCTCAGCGCCATGGGCTACTCCATCAATGTGCTTGGGAAATGAGCCCGCGGGCTCGGTTCGAACTGGGTTCATTCCGCTCTAGATTGGGGCACGCGGCCCCGTTTCAATCGGAGCGGGATCACAGAAAAGCGTTTTTCCCGCAAAACGGCTCACAAGAATCCGGACTGGGCCAGCTTATCCAGGGTCAGGGTGCTGCCGCTGCTCTCCTCGCGCTTGCCCGTCATCAGCCGCTCCAGATAGCGGGCGATTTGATCCACCTCGAGGTTGACCCTGTAGCCAGGTTTCCAGCGGGCGATGGTGGTCTCCTGGGCGGTGTGGGGCACTATGGTCAACCGGAAGAGATCCCCCTGGACGGCGTTGACCGTGAGGCTGATGCCATCCACCGCAATCGACCCCTTCTCGGCAATGTAGCGGGAGAGCTCGCCTGGCGCCTCTATCCAGTATTCGATGGCACGGCCGCTGGCGGACTTGCTCTTCACCTCGCCCATGCCGTCCACGTGGCCGGAGACCAGGTGGCCACCGAGGCGGGAGGTGGGCATCAGCGCCTTCTCGAGGTTGACGGGGTCCCCCACCTTGGCCGCCGCAAAACCGGTGCGCGACAGGGTCTCCAGCGAGACGTCTGCGGTATAGCGCTGGTCACCCAGGGCGACCACGGTGAGGCAGACACCATTGGTGGCGATGGAATCTCCCAGCTTGACGTCGCTGAAGTCCAGGGTCGGCGCGTGCACGGTGAGGGCCATGTCCTCCCCCTGGCGGCGCAGCTCTACCAGGGTTCCCACCGCTTCGATAATTCCGGTAAACATGCAGATCACCTTGCTGATGACGGGGGCGACGGATGCCCCCGTGAACATTGAAAAATCAGGCTATTTTCGCAGTGATGCGAATATCCTGGCCAAGCATGCGCACATCCTTGAGGTTGAGCCTGGGGGCCTGGAACAGGCGGGTCAGCCCCGGCAGATGGAACAGGCCGCGCCCCTCGTCCCCCATCAGTTTGGGCGCCTGATAGAGCACCAGCTCATCCACCAGCCCTTTCTCCAGCAGGGCGCCGCAGAGGCGCGGCCCCGCCTCCACCAGCACAGAGTTGATGCTGTGCTGCTTGGCCAGCAGCATGAAGAGGCTGACCAGATCCAGCTTGCCATCCAGCAGCGGCACCTCCAGCTGCTGCACCCAAGCGGGCCAGTCGCCGTCCGCCTTGTGGCGGGCCAGCAGCACAGGGCTCTCGCTCTGGAACAGGGGCAGATCCGGAGTGAGCCGGTTTTGCGAGTCGACGATGACCCGCAGCGGCTGGCGCAGGGTCTCTTTGGGATAGACCGCCTTGACCGAGGGGGGCAGCTCGTGCCAGCGCACGGTCAGGGAGGCGTTGTCCGCCAGCACGGTCTCGGCGCTGGAGAGCACCGCATCGTGGCGCGCCCGCAGCCGCTGCACGTCGCGGCGCGCCTCGGGGGAGGTTATCCACTGGCTCTCGCCGCTCGCCATGGCGGTGCGACCATCCAGGCTGGCGCCGAGCTTGACCGTCACCTGCGGGAAGGCGGTGCGCATCCGCTTGAAGAAACCGGGGTTGAGGGCCTCGGCTTCCGCGGCCAGCAGGCCGAAATCGGTCTTGATGCCCGCCTCGGAGAGCATGCGCAGGCCGCGCCCGCCCACCTGGGGATTGGGATCCACCATGGCGGCCACCACCCTGGTCACCCCGGCCTTGATGAGCGCCTCGGCGCAGGGGGGCGTGCGGCCGTGATGGGAGCAGGGCTCCAGGGTCACGTAGGCGGTGGCACCGCGGGCCTCTTCCCCTGCCGCGTGCAGGGCATAGACCTCGGCATGGGGCTCGCCGGCCCGCTGGTGCCAGCCTTCCCCCACCACCACGCCGGCCTTCACCAGCACGGCGCCGACGCAGGGGTTGGGGGCCGTGGTGTAACGGCCGCGGCGGGCCAGTTCGAGGGCCCGGCTCATCCATTGGTAATCGTCTTGACTAAACATCTGGGCTCCTCTGACAAAACATCCCCCTCTCCCGGCGTCGGGCTCATCGGTTGCCGCGCCGCCGAACGCAGTCTGGGTGGACGGAAAACTCACTTCTCCAGCTTGGCGATCTCTTCGCCGAATTCGCGGATGTCCTCGAAGCTGCGGTAGACAGAGGCGAACCGGATATAGGCCACCTTGTCCAGGCTCTTGAGCTCGTCCATCACCAGGTTGCCCACCAGCTCGGAGGCGACCTCGCGCTCGCCGGTGGCGCGCAGGCGGGACTTGATGTGGTTGACCGCCTTCTCGATGGCCTCCATGCTCACCGGTCGCTTCTCCAGCGCCCGCAATATGCCGGCACGCAGCTTGTCTTCGTTGAACGGCTCGCGCGAGCCGTTGGACTTGATGACGCGGGGCATCACCAGTTCGGCCATCTCGAAGGTGGTGAAACGCTCGTGGCAGAGCAGGCATTCGCGACGGCGGCGCACCTGATGGCCCTCGGCCACCAGACGGGAATCGATCACCTTGGTATCAACGGCACTACAGAAAGGGCAATGCATCGGACCTCCGGCGTGGATGAAAAAGGGCGCGGGCCCCGGGGGCTGGCGCTAGGCCGGTCAGTGTAACACGGCCATGGAAAACCGGTAAAAGCCCAGAAAAAACAATGCCACCCATTGGGTGGCATTGGTCTCAAACCGGGCATAGGCCGTTATCAGGCATAGACCGGGAAGCGGCGGCAGATGTCCAGCACCTTCTCGCGCACGGTCGCCAGCACTTCTTCGTTGTCGTGGCTGTCCAGCACGTCACAGATCCAGTTGGCCAACTGGATGGACTCGGCCTCCTTGAAGCCGCGGCGGGTGATGGCCGGGGTGCCGATACGCACGCCGGAGGTCACGAACGGAGAACGCGGGTCGTTGGGCACGGAGTTCTTGTTGACGGTGATGTTGGCCTTGCCGAGGGCTGCGTCGGCGTCTTTGCCGGTCAGCTCGCGACCGATCAGATCCACCAGCATCAGGTGGTTGTCGGTACCGCCGGAGACGATCTTGTAGCCGCGCTCCATGAAGGTGGCTGCCATCGCCTTGGCATTCTTGACGACCTGGGCCTGGTAGGTCTTGAACTCGGGCTCCAGCGCCTCCTTGAAGGCAACGGCCTTGCCGGCGATGACGTGCATCAGCGGGCCGCCCTGACCGCCCGGGAAGACGGCGGAGTTCAGCTTCTTGTACAGATCTTCGTCGTCGGCGGCGGAGAGGATCAGACCACCGCGCGGACCGGCCAGGGTCTTGTGGGTGGTGGAGGTGACCACGTGGGCGTGGGGCACCGGGTTCGGGTAGACGCCGGCGGCAATCAGACCGGCTACGTGGGCCATGTCGACGAACAGCCAGGCGCCGATCTTGTCGGCGATCTCGCGCATGCGGGCCCAGTCGACGATGCCGGAGTAGGCGGAGAAGCCGCCGATCATCATCTTCGGCTTGTGCTCAACGGCCAGGCGCTCCATCTCGTCGTAGTCGATCTTGCCGGACTCGTCGATGCCGTAGGGAATGATGTTGTACAGCTTGCCGGAGAAGTTGACGGGGGAGCCGTGGGTCAGGTGACCGCCGTGG
This sequence comes from Aeromonas sp. FDAARGOS 1409, assembly GCF_019048705.1. Classification (NCBI taxonomy): domain Bacteria; kingdom Pseudomonadati; phylum Pseudomonadota; class Gammaproteobacteria; order Aeromonadales; family Aeromonadaceae; genus Aeromonas; species Aeromonas sp. FDAARGOS 1409. The sequence continues at coordinate 2,405,079 of NZ_CP077395.1, read as the reverse complement.
GCCAGGTTCATGCCGAGCACGGTGTCGCCCGGCTGCAGCAGGGCCATGTAGACGGCGCTGTTGGCCTGGGAGCCGGAGTGCGGCTGCACGTTGGCGTAGGTGGCACCGAACAGCTCCTTGGCGCGCTCGATGGCCAGGGTTTCAACCACATCCACATACTCGCAACCACCGTAGTAGCGCTTGGCCGGGTAGCCTTCGGCGTACTTGTTGGTCAGCTGGGAGCCCTGGGCTTCCATGACGCGGGGGCTGGTGTAGTTCTCGGACGCAATCAGCTCGATGTGCTCTTCCTGACGACGGGTCTCGTCTGTGATGGCCTGCCACAGCTCTGGATCATAGCCGGCGATGGTCATGTCACGTTTCAACATCCGTTTATCTCCTGAAAATCGTTTGCGCGATAGGTGAAGTGGGCCCGCGCATTGTAACGTGAGCTGGATCAAAGAGACAGTCCAACCACCCAAAAAAATGTTTATAAAATGTAAAATACGTCGCAATTCTCGAAACCCGCTCCTCCTCCCGGTCAGCGCCCGCTCACCCCAGCCAGCGAGTCGCCGGCCCCCGCCACCCCACCAGCCTCTGCCGACTGGCAGCCAAAAACCAGAGCCAGATCATGGATATAGCGTTTACTAACAGATAACATCTTTAGACCGCGCGGCCTCTGCCGGCCCCGCAGAGGCCACGCCATGCGTTTTCATCCCGGACCACAAGGGGAAACACCATGATGGATCATCTGATGCTGTTCTTGATTGTCGCGGTCTTCGCTCTCTTCTACTGGGTCTACTACACCGGCAGCCGCAAGGGCGCCTGCACCACCCGCTGGGAAGCACTGCCCACTCGGGAGCAGTACCTGGCGGCCCACCCCGGCGCCGCCGATGGGGATATCATCTTCTGCATTCATTGCGGCCACCACCAGCAGCAGGCTGTGGGCCTGGTGCACCAGCTGGATTACCGGCGCCAGCATATCTGTCCCCGCTGCAAGCAGGCGCTCTATCGCGTCGAGGAGTAGGATCGCGCAGCGTCCGCTGTCGCGAGCGAGAACCGTCGCCTGCTCCTGCGTCATCACTCCGCTCGCCAAGGGGCGATCCGACCAAAGCGCCCCGTGAGTTTCCTTTATTTTTAAAGTCGTTAGAATCGGGAGCCTCTATGACTCCCGATTGTCATCCACGGAGGAAAAATGCAGGAATTCATGGCTACCAGCGAACGCCGGGCCGAGCTTTACTGGTGGTTTTCCACCCTGTTCGCTGCCGAACTCAGTGATGCACAGATCGCTGAATACGACACCTATGACGTACGCAGCTTCTTGAAGAGTCTCTCCACCCTGGATCCCATGCGCGAGGCGGTGGCAGAACTCAACGAAGCCATCGCCCGCCTGCTGGTTCGCGAGGAGCGCTCCACTGCACTGGCTGCCGACTTCAACGCGCTATTTCTCTCCCCCAAAGCGGTGCAACCATACGAATCCGCTCATGGTGACAACACGGCGCGTAGCCGCATGGAACAGCGCCTGAACCGGCTCGCTATCGATGTCAGCGAGAAATACCAGCAGCCTGTCGACCACCTGGCCATCGAACTGGATCTGATGGGCAACCTCATCATCCGCGCCGCCGAGGCGACCACCGCTGCCCTTCGCGAGGAGTGGCTCGGCGAACAGGAAGGGCTGCTGCACGGCCATCTGCTGGCTTGGTTCGAGCCCTTCGAGCAGGCCTGCCGCGCCGCCGACCCGTTTGGCTTCTACGGTGCCAGCGCCCGGCTGCTGGGGGTATTCCTGAAGATGGATGCCAACTACCTCTCCCTGGTCAAACCGGCGAAATCCGCCGACTGAGCCCGCCATGAAGACAGCCCTGCTGCTGATCGCCTGCTGGCTGCTGGCCCTGATCCCGCTGGATCAGGGCATTACCCCCCTCGTCGTCCTGCTGTTCAATCCGGATCGGGCACTCTACGGCACCGCCCAGCTCACCGGTTTTGCCGGCATACTGCTGACCCTCTACCTCGCCAATCTCGGGGTGGAAGTGGTACTGCGCCGCCGCTTCCAGATCGCGGGCATGCTGGCCCTGCTGGCCGCCTGGATCGGCTTCATCAACAGCAGCGGCACGGAGAGTCACTGGCTGCTGCTCTACGCCATGGCGCTGCCGTTTCATCTGGTAGGCTGGCTCGTGTTCGTGCGGGGCATCCAGGCCTTTGGTCGCCAGAAAGGCTGACATCCCGTTGATTTAACTCCTCCCCACACTTTCTTTCTCTCCTGAAACTTCATGCCATACTGACACAGCCGTCCAAATGACAAAGAAATCAATTCAGGAGCCTCCATGGAAAAAGTGCTACCCGAATCGGTTCCGACACCGCATCTGTCAGGCCCGCTCTCCCTTCACGAGTTGCAACGGTTGTTCGAGCAGGCCCCGTTTGGCATTGGCGTGTTCGATCGAGAGTTCAGATGCCGTGGCGTCAACGCCAGCTTTGCCGAGCGAAGCGGCCTCCCCCAGGCGGACCACGTCGGCAAGACGCTGTTTGAAATCAGTCCGGCCCAGGCCCCCCTGCTGGCCCCTTTGCTTCAGCAACTGCGCCATGGCGCTGCGCAGGCCGACGTGGAGCTGGACGACATGGAGGCCACCCATTCCGCGCCGCCGAGACGGTGGCGCCTGAGCTGCAGCCCGGTGCTGGATGACGACGGCATCTTCAACGGCCTCTTTCTCATCATGCGCGAGCTCGTCCCCGTGCCCCGCCTCCCCCCCGGAGTGCCCGGTCCTCTCGGGATCCAGGAGATGACCCATCACCATGTACAGCGGCTCTACCAGATGGAGGCCAGACTGCAGCACCTCTCCTATCACGATCCCCTCACCGACCTCGGCAATCGCCACCTGCTGCAGGAGCGACTCGCCATAGAGATCGCGACGGCCCGCCTGAACCGGCAGGCCCTGGCGCTGCTCTTCATCGATCTCGACGGCTTCAAGCTCATCAACGACAACCTGGGGCACAACGCCGGCGATCAGCTGCTCAAGCTGTCAGCGGATCGCATCCGCCACTGCCTGCGCCCCGGGGATGTCGCCATCCGGCTGGGGGCGGACGAGTTTCTGGTGCTGCTCCCAGGCATCGGGGAGACGCAGGAACTGGTGGGGCTGATCGAACGGCTGCAACGCAGGCTGCACGATCCCGCCGACATCGGGCAGGAGCGGGTGAGACTCTCGGCCAGCATAGGCGTCTCCCTCTATCCGGAGCATGGCCAGACCCCGGACAGTCTCATCAGTGCGGCGGACAATGCCATGCACGAGGCCAAGCGCCGGGGTCGCAACGGCTATCTGTTCCACTCCCCGGACATGGCGGCGCAGATCAGGGAACGGATGCTGCTGGAGCAGGGGCTGCTCAAGGCTATGGAACAGCAGCAGTTTCGCCTGCTCTACCAACCCATGGCGGATCTCGCCCATGGCAACCTCAGCGGTCTCGAAGCCCTGGTGCGCTGGCAGCATCCCAGCCTGGGCATGATTTCCCCGGCCAAGTTCATCCCGGTGGCGGAGGAGTGCGGCCTCATCGAGCAGCTCGGGGAGTGGGTGATGCGCACCGCCTGTCAGCAGGGGCAGAAGTGGCTGGCCGAGGGCTTCAGCGTTCCCAGGCTGTCGGTCAACGTGTCGGTCAGGGAGATGCGCTCTCCCGACTACGTGGAGCGGGTCACCGCCATCCTGGCCGAGACCGGCTTCCCCGCCGAGCGGCTGGAGATCGAGGTGACAGAGAGCATCATCCAGAGCGTGGATCACAGCCTGCGCCTCTTCACCCGCCTCAAGGCGCTGGGGGTGCAGATCGCCATCGACGACTTCGGAACCGGCTTCTCTTCCCTGAGCCTGCTCAAGAGTCTGCCCATCGATCGCATCAAGATAGACAGGGCCTTCGTCCAGGCGCTGCCCGACGACAAGCACAGCCGGGAGCTGTGTCGCACCATAGTCCAGCTGGCCAGCTCCCTTGACATGGTGGTCACGGCGGAGGGGATCGAAACCCAGCCTCAACGCCAGTTCCTGCAATCCCTGCGCTGCGAGGAAGGCCAGGGCTACCTGTTCAGCCACCCCCTGCCGGAGCCCCACATGGCCTCCATGCTCGCCACACGGCATTGAGGATCCCGGACAGCCCAATGACAGAAGGGAGCCCCAGGCTCCCTTCTTCGTGATCCCCTCGGGCCATGTCGATCGGCCCGCCTCGTCGCTATCCAAAAGTCTAATTGCCCTCCGGCACCAAAGGTATAAGTTGTTACTCAATCATTAAGAAAATGTATTCACAGGAGTGAGAGATGAGCGAGAGCAAGGTCTACCCGGTCAAGGCCCACATCGGCAACGGCGCCCTGCTGGACAAGGAAGGTTATGAAGCCATGTATCAGGCGTCTGTGCAGGATCCGGACGCCTTCTGGGGGGAGCAGGGCAGGATCCTCGACTGGATGACCCCCTACACCCGCGTCAAGAACACCTCCTACGATCCGGGCCACGTCTCCATCAAGTGGTACGAGGACGGCCTGCTCAACGTATCGGCCAACTGCCTGGATCGCCACTTGAGCGAGCGTGGCGACAAGGTCGCCATCATCTGGGAAGGGGACAACCCGGCCGAGGATCGCAAGATCACCTACCGTGAGCTGCACCTTGAGGTGTGCAAGTTTGCCAACGTGCTCAAGGCCCAGGGGGTCAAACGCGGCGACATGGTCTGTCTCTACATGCCCATGGTGCCGGAGGCGGCCATCGCCATGCTGGCCTGTACCCGCATCGGGGCAGTGCACAGCATCGTCTTCGGCGGCTTCTCGCCGGAAGCGCTCTCGGGTCGCATCATCGACTCCGGGGCCACCATCGTCATCACTGCCGACGAGGGGCTGCGCGGCGGCCGTCCCATCCCCCTCAAGAAGAACGTGGACGAGGCGCTCACCCACCCGGAGACCCGGGTCAGCAAGGTGATCGTGCTCAAGCGCACCGGCGGCAACGTCGCCTGGCATGGTCACAGGGACATCTGGTGGCACGATGCCGTCGCCGCCGCCAGCCCGGATTGTCCGCCCGAGGCCATGGGGGCCGAAGATCCCCTGTTCGTGCTCTACACCTCCGGCTCCACCGGCAAGCCCAAGGGGGTGCTGCACACCACGGGCGGCTACCTGGTCTATGCCGCCCTCACCTTCAAGTACGTGTTCGACTACCACGAGGAGGACATCTACTGGTGTACCGCCGACGTGGGCTGGGTCACCGGCCACTCCTACCTGGTCTACGGGCCGCTCGCCAACGGCGCCACCACGCTCATGTTCGAAGGGGTGCCGAATTACCCGGCCACCAACCGCATGAGCCAGGTGGTGGACAAGCATCAGGTCAGCATCCTCTATACCGCTCCGACCGCGATCCGCGCCCTGATGGCCAAGGGCAAGGAGGCCGTCGAAGGCACCTCCCGTACCAGCCTGCGCATCATGGGGTCGGTGGGTGAACCCATCAACCCGGAAGCCTGGGAGTGGTACTACCGCACCATAGGGGACGAGCGCTGCCCCATCGTCGACACCTGGTGGCAGACCGAGACCGGCGGCATCCTGATCAGCCCCCTGCCCGGCGTCACCGCGCTGAAGCCCGGCTCCGCCACCCGCCCCTTCTTCGGGGTACAGCCGGCTCTGGTGGACAACCTGGGCGAACCGCTGGAGGGGGCCACCGAGGGCAACCTGGTGCTCACCGACTCCTGGCCCGGCCAGATGCGCACCGTGTTCGGCGATCACGAGCGCTTCGAGCAGACCTACTTCTCCACCTTCCCCGGCCGCTACTTCACCGGCGACGGCGCCCGTCGCGACGAGGATGGCTACTACTGGATCACCGGCCGGGTGGATGATGTACTGAACGTCTCCGGCCACCGCATGGGCACCGCCGAAATCGAATCGGCTCTGGTGGCCCATCCCAAGATAGCCGAGGCGGCCGTGGTGGGGGTGCCCCACGAGATCAAGGGCCAGGGCATCTATGCCTATGTCACCCTGATCGCCGGGGAAGAGCCGAGCCGCGAGCTGCATAAAGAGGTCAAAGAGTGGGTGCGCAAGGAGATAGGCGCCATCGCCACCCCGGACGTGATCCACTGGGCCGAGGGGCTGCCCAAGACCCGCTCCGGCAAGATCATGCGCCGGATCTTGCGCAAGATCGCCACCGGCGAGACCGACAGCCTGGGGGATATCTCCACCCTGGCGGATCCGGGGGTCGTGGACAAGCTGATCCGCGAGAAGTCGGAAGCGGCTTGAGTCCCCTTCCTCCCCGCAACAGAGCCGGCCCAGTGCCGGCTTTGTTGCGTCTGGAGCCCGTGCGAAGAAGCAGGCAGCGGCAGAGAGGGGGCTTGCGCCGAATCGTTCAATAAACAGGCAGATGTAGAGATTAGACCAGTAAAATGCTGCTAATTTTCACGAAATCAATATAATTGCGAAATCTGTGTGCCAGGGCACACCGAATTGTGCAAAAATTGGCTAGATTTCTGGTAGTCCACAGATAGCTGATAGATAGCAGCATAATCATCGAGGATGTACTCAATATGTCGCAACATCACCGAATCCTCCTGCTCAACGGCCCCAATCTGAATCTGCTGGGCAAGCGGGAACCGGGAATCTACGGCAGCAAGACGCTCGATGAGATCGTCGCCGATCTGGCCGCTCGCGCCAGCGAACTCGGTGTCACCCTGGAACATCTGCAATCCAACGCCGAACACGAGCTGATCGGCCGCATCCATCAGGCCATGAGCCAGGTGGATTTCATCATCATCAATCCCGCCGCCTTCACCCATACCAGCGTCGCCATTCGCGATGCCCTGCTGGGTGTGGCCATCCCCTTTATCGAGGTTCACCTGTCAAACGTTCATGCCAGGGAGCCCTTCCGTCATCACTCCTATCTGTCCGATGTCGCCAAGGGGGTGATCTGCGGGTTGGGTGCCGATGGCTACCATTTCGCTTTAACCGCGGCCGTGCATCAGTTGCGCGCGGCTTGATAATCACTGATCAGATAAAGAAGAAAGAGAATGCTAATGGATATCCGCAAAATCAAGAAGCTGATTGAACTGGTTGAAGAGTCCGGCATCGCCGAGCTGGAAATCTCCGAAGGGGAAGAGTCCGTTCGCATCAGCCGCAATTTCTCCGGCCAGGTTAGCGTTGCCCCGCAGATGATGATGCAGCCGGCACCGGTGCAACAGGCCGCCGCTCCGGTTGCCGCGGCCCCGGCCCCGGCCGCTGCCGCAGCGCCCGCTGCCGATGCCGCTCCGAGCGGTCATCTGATGCGCTCCCCCATGGTGGGCTCCTTCTACCGCTCCTCCAGCCCGGAAGCCAAGCCGTTCGTGGAAGTCGGTCAGCACGTCAATGTCGGCGACACCCTGTGCATCGTCGAAGCCATGAAAATGATGAACCAAATCGAGTCTGACAAGGCCGGCGTGATCAAAGCGATCCTGGTTGAAAATGGTCAGGCCGTCGAATTTGACGAGCCGCTGTTCATCATCGAATAAGGGAAAATGCCACCCATGTTGGACAAAGTAGTCATCGCCAACCGCGGTGAAATTGCCCTGCGGATCCTGCGCGCCTGCAAAGAGCTCGGGATCAAGACAGTGGCCGTTCACTCCACTGCCGATCGGGAGCTCAAGCATGTGCTCCTGGCCGACGAAACCATCTGCATCGGCAAACCTGCCAGCGGTGAGTCCTACCTCAACGTGCCGGCCATCATCGCCGCCGCCGAGGTGACCGGTGCCGTCGCCATCCACCCGGGCTACGGCTTCCTCTCCGAGAACGCCGACTTTGCCGAAGTGGTCGAGAAATCCGGCTTCATCTTCATCGGCCCGCGCGCCGAAACCATTCGCCTGATGGGTGACAAGGTCTCCGCCATCGAGGCGATGAAGAAGGCGGGCGTGCCCTGCGTACCCGGCTCCGACGGCCCGGTGGACAACGATGCCAAGCGCAACGCCGCCATCGCCAAGCGCATCGGCTATCCGGTGATCATCAAGGCCGCCGGTGGCGGTGGTGGTCGCGGCATGCGCGTGGTGCGCAGCGAGTCCGAGCTGGCCGCCGCCATCGCGCTGACCAAATCCGAAGCGGGCCAGTTCTTCAAGAACGACATGGTCTACATGGAGAAGTACCTGGAGAACCCGCGCCACATCGAGATCCAGGTGCTGGCAGACGGCCAGGGAACCGCCCTCTACCTGGGTGAGCGGGACTGCTCCATGCAGCGCCGCCACCAGAAGGTGGTGGAAGAGGCGCCGGCTCCCGGCATCACCGAAGAGATGCGCAAGTTCATCGGCGAACGCTGCGTGCGCGCCTGTCTCGAGATAGGCTACCGCGGTGCGGGCACCTTCGAGTTCCTGTACGAGAACGGCGAGTTCTACTTCATCGAGATGAACACCCGTATCCAGGTGGAGCACCCGGTCACCGAGATGGTCACCGGCGTCGACCTCATCAAGGAGCAGCTGCGCATCGCCGCCGGCCAGCCCCTGTCGATCACCCAGCAGGACATCCGCATCCGTGGCCATGCCATCGAGTGCCGGATCAACGCCGAGGATCCGGCCACCTTCCTGCCCTCTCCCGGTCTCATCCAGCGCTTCCACGCGCCGGGCGGCCTGGGGGTGCGCTGGGAATCCCACATCTATGCGGGTTACAAGGTGCCGCCCTACTACGACTCCATGATCGGCAAGCTGATCTGCTACGGTGAAAACCGCGACGTGGCCATCGCCCGCATGCGTCACTCCCTCGACGAGCTGGTGGTGGAAGGGATCAAGACCAACATCGCCCTGCAAAAAGAGATCATGAAGGACGAAAACTTCCAGCACGGTGGGACCAATATCCACTACCTGCACAAGAAGTTGGGTCTGTAACAGACTGGCATCGAACACGATGTGTGTCCGATCCGGCAGGATCGACAAATGAAAAGGGCCATGGCGACATGGCCCTTTTTTGTTATTCTTGCGCCCCGCTCACTTGTCGGAGGCCACAGTGAACCGTTTCGCACTCGCCCGCCGGGAAGCAGCCCTCTGCCTGCTGCTCACCCTGCTCTATTTCCTTGCCTGGTATGGCTCGGCTTATTTCATCCCCGAGGATCTCGAGCTCTGGGAGATGCCGCTCTGGTTTCTGCTCAGCTGCATCCTGATTCCGCTGCTGTTCATCGGCCTCTGTGCCCTCATGGTGGATCGCCTGTTCGTCGACATTCCCCTGGATACCGAGGCGCCGCTCACCGACCCCGAGCCGGGACAGGGGGGCGACCCCATGACCCAGCATCGCCTCCATGACACCCCCTCTCCCGCCCACGAGGAGCACCGCCATGAATCTTGAGCTAATGCTGCCGTTGGTGGTCTACCTGGTGCTGGTACTGGGAGTGGGATTCTGGGCCAGTCGTCACCGTATCGCCGGCGACTTCGTGCAGGAGTACTTCATCGGCAACCGCAGCATGGGGGGCCTGGTGCTCGCCATGACGCTGGTGGCCACTTACACCTCCGCCTCGTCCTTCATCGGCGGGCCTGGGGCGGCCTACAAGGTCGGCCTCGGCTGGGTGCTGCTGGCCATGATCCAGCTGCCCACCGTCTGGCTCACCCTGGGAGTGCTTGGCAAGAAGTTTGCCATCATCGCCCGCCGGGTCAATGCGGTGACCATCAACGACATGCTCTGGGCCCGCTACCAGAGCCGGGCCGTGGTGATCCTGGGCTCCGTCACCATCATCCTGGCCTTTATCGCGACCATGGTGGTGCAGTTCATCGGCGGCGCCCGTCTGCTGGAGGCGGCCACCGGCCTCTCCTACCAGCAGGGGCTCTTCCTGTTTGCCAGCTGCGTGCTGCTCTACACGGTGATCGGCGGCTTTCGCGCCGTGGTGATGACGGATGCCCTCCAGGGCATCGTCATGCTCATCGGCACCGGTGCCCTGCTGGCGGGGATCCTCATCGCCGGTGACGGATTGCCGAACCTTGTCCACCAGCTCAAGGAGATCGATCCCAAGCTGGTGAGCCCGCAAGGGGCCGACGACATGCTGACCCAGCCCTTCATGCTGAGCTTCTGGGTACTGGTCTGCATCGGGGTTGTGGGGCTGCCCCACTCCGCCCTGCGCTGTTTCGGCTATCGCGACAGCAAGGCGCTGCACCGCGGCATCCTCATCGGCACCATAGTCTGCGCCCTGCTGATGTTCGGCATGCACCTGGCCGGGGCCCTGGGCCGCGCCATCCTGCCTGGCATGGACAGCCCGGACAAGATCATGCCCTCCCTCATGATGGAGGTGCTGCCCCCCTGGCTGGCCGGGGTCTTCCTGGCGGCGCCCATGGCGGCCATCATGTCCACCATCGACTCCCAGCTGATCCAGGCCTCTGCGACCCTGGTGAAAGATCTCTACCTCAACTACCTCAACCCCCGCCAGGAGAGGCTGGAGGTGCGGGTACCCAGGCTCTCCCTCCTCTGCACCCTGATCCTCGGCACCCTGGTGCTGCTGGCGGCGTTGCAGCCCCCCGAGATGATCATCTGGCTCAACCTGCTCGCCTTCGGCGGCCTGCAGGCGGTGTTCCTCTGGCCGCTGGTGCTCGGCCTCTACTGGTCGCGGGCCAACGGGCCAGGGGCCCTGGCCAGCATGGCGAGCGGCATCCTCTGCTACACCGCCCTGAGCCAGTGGGGGATCAAGCTGGCCGGCCTGCACGCCATCGTGCCCAGCTTGGGGCTCGGGCTCGTCGCCTTCGTGCTGGTTAGCCTGCTCACCCCGCCCCCGGATCAGGCGGTACGCCGATTGTTTGATCAAAATTAAGAAAAGGATCAATAAAGGACCCCTCGCCTATTCCCAAATGGGGGCCCACGGGTAAAATGTGCGCCACGTCACAAATACCGTGCCCCCATGCCAGTTCCGAACGCCAGAAAGATCCTGACCCAGTCCCTGCAACGGCTCGGCTATGCCCTGCTGCTGCCCGTCTCCATCCTGCCCCTGGCCGCCCTGCTGTACCGGCTTGGTCAGCCTGACGTGCTGGATCTGGCCGTGCTCTCCCTCGCCGGTCGCGCCCTGTTCAGCCAGATGCCGCTCATCTATGCCGTGGCCATCGCCTTCGGACTGAGCCGCCAGGGACAGGGAGCCCAGGCCCTCGCCGGTGCGGTCAACTTCCTGCTGCTGAGCTCGGCCCTCGGCACCCTGGCGCCCGGGCTGCATGCGGACATGATCTGCGGCCTGCTGTCCGGCCTCGTCACGGCGCTGGTCTGCTCCCGGGCCCGCAGCCTGCGCCTGCCGGGCTGGCTTCGCCCCTTGCAGGAGGACCTGCCGGGCATGCTGCTCTCGGCGCTCGCCTGTCTGCTGCTGGTGATCCCCCTCTCGCTCCTCTGGCCGCTGCTGGAAGATGGCATCACCCTGCTCGCCTCGGACCTGCTCACCACCCCCTTCGGCGCCTTCTGCTACGGCGTGCTGAACCGGCTGCTGATCCCCCTCGGCCTGCACCAGGTGCTGGGCAGTCTCATCGGCCTAGGGGAGAGCAACCTGCAGGCCCTCTCCACCGCCCAGCCGCTGCACGAAGGCTACGTGGCCGGGCTCTACCCCGTCATCATGTTCGGCCTGCCCGGCGCCTGCTTCGCCATCTGGCTCCATCGCCAGCGGATGCGGCAGCTGCCGCAGGGGGGGCTGCTGCTCACCCTGGCGCTCACCTCGGCCCTCGTGGGCATCACCGAGCCCATCGAGTTTCTGTTCGCCTTCACCGCCCCCTGGCTGTTCCTGGCCCACGCCCTGCTGACCGGACTGTCGCTCGCCATCTGCAACGGCCTCGGCATCCAGGTGGGCAGTTACTTCTCCGCCGGGCTGCTGGATCTGGTGCTGAGCTACCAGTACGGTGAGCACAGTTTCTGGCTCATCCCCCTCGGTATCCTGTTCTTCGTCATCTACGCCCTGCTCTTCTCCCGGCTGCTGGAGCATGCGCCCTTAAGCCTGCCGGGCAAGCCCATCGCCGAAGAGTTGCCCCAGCTCGCCACCGTGGCCCCCACGGACCCCCAGATGCTGGCCATCCAGTACCTCAAGATGCTGGGGGGCATGGACAACCTGCAGGCCATGAGCGTCTGCCTGACCCGCCTCAGCCTGCGGGTGCGGGAGATGGCGCTGGTGGATCAATCCTGCCTGGCCAGGCTGGGCTGCCTCTCATGGATAGTGCTGAATGAGCATCAGCTGGTGCTGGTGTTGGGCCCCAATGCCGGCCTGATCGAGGGGCAGATCCGCATGCTGGCCGAGCGCCAGTCGGTCCCCCTCGGCCTCGAACCTGCCCAGGCTCCCCTCGGCCAGCACCAGTGATCAGGCGAAGGGCAAACGCTCGGCGACGAAGTCCATCAGGCTGCGCAGGGCGGGCGCCAGGTGCTCCCGGCTCGGGTAGATGAGGTAGAAGGGATTGGGGGGAATGGGGAGCTCCGGCAGCACCTTGCACAGCCGCCCCGCCGCCAGATCGTCACGACAGACGTGAGTCGGCAGCAGGGCTATCCCCCCTTCATGGAGCGCCAGCTCCCGCAGCGCCAGCAGGCTGTTGCTAAGACAGGCCCCCTGGGGTCGCCAGCCCCCCTCCTGCAGCGGCCACACCGGCAACGCCCCATGCACTAGGCAGGCATGCAACTCCAGTTCAGAGAGCTGCTGCGGCGTGCCGTGGCTCGCCAGGTAGCCAGGGGCCGCCACCAGATGGCGCGCCACCTGGCCGATGCGCCGGCAGATGAGGCTGGAATCCTTCAGCGGCGCCGCCCGCAGCGCCAGATCGTAGCCCTCCCCCACCAGATCCAGCTGTTCATCGCAGAGGGTCAGCTCCAGCACCACCTCGGGATAGAGGGCGCGAAACTCGGCCAGGATCCGGCCGAGCAGCAGGGTGCCGGTGGCCTCGGGCGCGGTGATCCGCACCCGGCCCGCCGGGGCCGAGCGCAGCCTGGCCATGGCCAGGTTGGCGCTGCGCGCCAGGGTCAGCAGCCCCTGGCAATGCTCCACATAGACCTCCCCCTGGGGCGTCAGACTCAGCCTGCGGGTGGTGCGCTGCAGCAGGCGGACCCCGAGACGGGACTCGAGGCGCGAGATCTTCTGGCTCACCGAGGACTTGGGCATGCCGAGCACCTCGGCCGCCCTGGTGAAACTCCCCTGCTCCACCACGGTGGCGAACAGTCCCATCAGCTCCAGCTCGGCATTATTGTTCATATATTCAAACAGTCTTTATTAATTACCCATCTTAATACGAATAATCGACCAGACTAGACTGGCTGACAATCCCACTCACCACAGATTTGAAAGGAATTGCCATGAAAGCCATCGCCCTCACGCACTATCTGCCAAGCGATCACCCCCACTGCTTCATCGAGGCCGAGCTGCCGGAGCCCACCCCGGGCCCGCGGGATCTGCTGGTGCGGGTCAACGCCACCTCCATCAACCCGGTCGACACCAAGGTGCGCGCTCCCAAGGACAAGGTTGAAAGCAGCCCCCGCGTCCTGGGCTGGGATGCCGTGGGGGAAGTGATCGCCGTCGGCAGCGACGTCACCCTGTTCAAGGCGGGCGACCGGGTCTGGTACGCGGGCGACATCAGCCGCCCGGGCAGCAACAGCGCCCTGCAACTGGTGGACGAGCGCATCGCCGCCCTCGCACCCCGCACCCTGAGCGACACCCAGGCCGCCGCCCTGCCGCTCACCGCCATCACCGCCTGGGAGGCCCTGTTCGAGCGCATCGGCCTGAATCTTGAGAGCCAGGGGCGCCTGCTCATCATCGGCGGCGCAGGCGGGGTCGGTTCCATCGCCATCCAGCTGGCCCGCCAGCTCACCAATATGGAGGTGATCGCCACCGCCTCGCGGCCTGAAACCCGGGAGTGGTGCCTGGCCATGGGCGCCCACCGGGTAGTGAGTCATCACAAGCTGCAGGCAGAGCTGGCCGCCCTTGGCATCACCCAGGTGGACGCCATCTTCTGCACCAATGCCACCGAACAGCACTGGGACGCCATGGCGAGCCTCATCCGCCCCTTCGGCCACATCTGCACCATCGCCGAATCCAGCGAGCCCTGGGACCTGGCCCGGCTCAAGCCCAAGAGCGTCACCTTCAGCCAGGAGTTCATGTTCACCCGCTCCCTGTTCCAGACCCCGGACATGATCGAGCAGCACCACCTGCTCGGCCGGGTCGCGGCCCTGGTCGACGAGGGGGTGCTCAAGACCACCCTCACCAGGACGCTGCCCGAGCTGACCCCCTCCACCCTGGCGCAGGCCCATCGCGAGCTGGAGGCCGGCCGCATGGTGGGCAAGCTGGTGATCGACATGAGCGGTTTCGATCGCTGAGGCAGTGCAAGACCGGGCTTGATGGCATCTATTCCCTTATGGGTAAAAAATGCACCATCATGGGGTGAAATCACCAGTGACAAGCCCCAAGAGTGCACAGCCGAGGCAGGCCCTGCCCCCAGATAGCGGGGCTTTCCCGGCAAAAATCATAAAAAAAGGGGCCATCCCGTTGGGATGGCCCTAAAAAACCTGAACGTTGGGGTAACAATCACACACATATCCTTATGCAGGACATATCCATCTTTGCAGATAGCGTGCCAATACCTTATTTTTACCGCCAATTCGCCGATATTCCCCGTTTTTCCATAAAAAAAGCCACCCGAAGGTGGCTGAAAAAAGATGACGGAACTTCATAGAGCAAAGCATTCAGCGGGAACAAGTTGCTTCCCGTCACCCAGTAGGGAATACACTAATCGTGCCAACTTGGCAGAAGTGCCCTCCTTCCCCATGCCATCACGGGCAAACCACGACAGCACAGGCCCATGATGATAGAATCCCGCGGTTTCACATTTATGAAGAGTCGACGCCATGCCCTGGATACAAATTCGAATCAACGCCACCGCCAAGACCGCGGACAAGGTGAGCAACATGCTGCTGGGGCGTGGAGCCCAGGCGGTGACCTTTATGGATGCCAAGGATGTGCCCGTCTATGAACCCATGCCCGGCGAGACCCCGCTCTGGGGCGAGACCGAGGTAATGGGGCTGTTCGACGCCGAAACCGACCCGGCCCCCACCATCGCCTTCTTCCAGCAGATCTTCGGTGAAGACGTGGGCTACAAGGTCGAGCAGCTGGAGGACAAGGACTGGGTGCGCGAATGGATGGATCACTTCCACCCCATGCAGTTCGGCGAGCGGCTCTGGATCTGCCCGAGCTGGCGCGACGTGCCCAATCCGGATGCGGTCAACGTCATGCTGGACCCGGGCCTGGCCTTCGGTACCGGCACCCACCCCACCACGGCGCTCTGCCTGCAGTGGCTGGACGGGCTGGATCTCGCGGGCAAGACGGTGGTGGACTTCGGTTGCGGCTCCGGCATCCTCGGCATCGCCGCCCTGAAACTCGGCGCAGCCCGGGTCATCGGCATCGACATCGACCCGCAAGCCATCCAGGCGAGCCGTGACAACGCCGAGCGCAATGGCGTCGCCGACCAGATAGAGCTCTATCTGCCGGCGGATCAGCCGCAAGATGTCGAAGCAGACGTGGTGGTCGCCAACATCCTGGCCGGCCCGCTGCGCGAGCTGGCGCCGCTCATCGCCGGCCACGGCAAGCCCGGCAGCCTGATGGCGCTCTCCGGCGTGCTGGAGAGCCAGGCCCAGGAGCTGGAGCTCATCTACGGCCAGTGGTTCGACATGGATCCAACCGCGGTGAAGGAGGAGTGGTGCCGCCTCTCCGGCCGCAAGCACGGCTAAGGGCGGCGCCCGCCATCAGGGCGGCAAGCGGGCATGTTTATCAAACAAGAGCACCGGACGGTGCTCTTGTTGTATCTCCCCTTTGCCCACTCTGGGGGATGGCTCACGCCTCTCTGGCCGCTGAGGGATTAACATCGAGCGTCCCCATCATAGAGGCCCAGTCATGACCGAATACCAGAAGATGATCAGCAGCCAACCCTACAACTGCATGGCGCCGGAGCTGGACGCCTTGCGCCGGGAGACGGCGCGCCTGTATCGCCGCTTCAATCAGGCGGAAGATGAGGCTGAACAGCGGGCACTGCTGGCGGAGCTGGTTGGCGAGCTGGCAGAGAACGCCTTCATCTGCCCGCCCCTCTACTGCACCTATGGCCGCCACATCCACCTGGGCAAGGGCTCCTACATCAACATGGGCGCCACCCTGCTGGACAACGCCCCCATACGCATCGGCGCCAACGTCATGATTGGGCCGAACGTGCAGATCTATACCGCCGCCCACGCGCTGGACGCCGATGAGCGCATCCAGGGGGTGGAGACGGCGCTGCCGGTCACCATAGAGGACAGGGTCTGGATAGGCGGCGGCGCCATCCTGCTGCCCGGCGTCACCCTAGGACGGGAGGCCATCGTCGGCGCCGGATCTGTGGTGACCAGAGACGTGCCGGCCGGCGCCCGGGTGGTGGGCAACCCGGCCCGGGTGCTGACTGCCAAGATAAAGCACACCGCCCAGTAGCCCCCATCACGCTGATCTCAAGACCGATCCATCTGTCAAAAGGGCTGCCCGCCAAAAAGCGCAGATAAAAATAAAGCTCGATGTCATCAAGACCGAGCGGGTTTGTAAAAGGGCTTGCTTGCCGGGGATACGAGACGAATGGAGCCGACACCTGAAAAGCGCGGATAAAAATGAAGCCCAATGTCACCGGGACGTTGGGCTGTAAAAAGGTGCTACGGAATTGCGACTCTCATCGCAGAAAATTAGAAGGGGTCACCTTCTAAACTGGCACTGGGATAATAGCTGGACGCAAACGTTTTACATAGCGTAATCAACCAGGATTGAGAAGAACCTCTCACTATTTAAAAAATGTTCGTCCGGCCCCCTTCTCCTCCCTTGGCAAGCGCCCAATTATCAGTACAGCCTGATGCCGATGCGAAGAAACAAAAAAGCCCTGGATAATCAGGGCTTTTTTGCATTTATCCTGACTCAGAAGCGGCGCACGAAGTCCGCCATCGGCAGTTCGCGCAGCTTGCGGGCCTCCAGCATGGGGGTGCCAAGGTAGAGGAAGCCCACCAGCTGGTCCTCGGGTGCCAGCCCCAGTCCGGCGTTGATCTGCTGATCGAAGATGAACCAGCCCGAGCGCCAGATACCGTTGAACCCCTGGGCCTGGGCCGCCATCTGCATCGCCATCAGGGCGCAACCGGCGGAGAGCTCCTGCTCCAGTTTCGGCACCTTGGGGTGCACCTGATAGCGGGTCGCCACCGCGATCACCAGGGGGGCGCGCAGGGGGGCGGCACGGCTCTTCTCGATGCCATCCTCGTCCTCGCCGCGGGCACGGGCCGCCTCGGCCAGCAGAGAGCCCAGTCGCTCCCGTCCCTCTCCCTCGAACAGGATAAACTGCCAGGGAGTCAGGGTGCCGTGATCCGGTGCCCGCAGCCCCGCCTTCAGGATGTTGTCGAGCACCTCGCCGCTCGGGGCAGGCTCGGTCAGGCGGCCACAGGAGTGGCGATTCAGTAACAGGTGGAGGGCGTCCATGGGCAGTTCCTTGTCAAAGGCGATGATGGCGCTACCTTAGCACAGCACCGGATGAAGAAAACCCCTGGGTCTCAGGGGATTGTCGCGATCCCATGGGGTTGTGCAGCCACCGGTGACAGGGTGGAGAGCGGTCAAATGACGGCGGCCAGCTCGGCCCCCTGGCGGATGGCTCGCTTGGCATCCAGCTCGGCGGCCACGTCCGCCCCGCCGATGATGTGCACCGGCTTGCCCGCCGCCTGCAGACCGGCCTGCAGCTCCTTGAGGGGCTCCTGCCCGGCACAGACGATCACCTGATCCACCGGCAGGCACTGCTTGGCCTCGCCCACCTGGATGTGCAGCCCCTGGTCGTCGATGCGCAGGTACTGCACCCCGGAGAGCATCTGCACCCTGCGGTTCTTGAGCACGGTGCGGTGGATCCAGCCTGTGGTCTTGCCAAGGCCGTCCCCCACCTTGCTCTCCTTGCGCTGGAGCAGCCAGATCTGGCGCTCGGGGGCGTCGATCTCGGGTTTGATCAGACCGCCGCGCTCGCCGAGCTGCCGGTCGATGCCCCACTCCTTGAGCCAGTGATCCCGCTGCTGCACCGCCTCACCCTCGGCTCGCTTCTCCACCAGATATTCCGCCACGTCGAACCCGATACCGCCGGCCCCGATCACCGCCACCTTCTCGCCCACCGGCTTGTGATCCCGCAGCACGTCCAGGTAACTCAGCACCTTGGGATGCTCGATCCCCGGGATGTTGGGGGTGCGCGGGCGGATGCCGGTGGCGAGGATCACCTCGTCAAAGCCGCCGCCGAGCAGGCTCTCGGCGCTCTGGCGCTGACCCAGATAGAGCTCGACACCGCACTTCTCCAGCCGCCTGGCGAAGTAGCGCAGGGTCTCGTGGAACTCCTCCTTGCCCGGGATCTGCTTGGCGAAGTTGAACTGGCCGCCGATCTCGCTCGCCTGATCGAACAGGCTCACCTGATGGCCGCGCTCGGCGGCGTAACAGGCGAATGCCAACCCCGCCGGACCCGCCCCCACCACCGCCAGCTTCTTGGGCTGGGGCACCCGGCCGAAGGTGAGCTCGGTCTCGAAACAGGCTCGCGGGTTGACCAGACAGGAGGCGCGCTTCTGCTTGAACACGTGATCCAGGCAGGCCTGGTTGCAGGCGATGCAGGTGTTGATCTCGTCCGCCCTGTCTTCGGCCGCCTTGATGACGAACTCGGGATCCGCCAGGAAGGGGCGCGCCATGGAGACCATATCCGCGTCCCCCTGCGCCAATATGCGCTCCGCCACCTCCGGCGTGTTGATGCGGTTGGTGGTGATGAGGGGCACGGTGAGATGCTTCTTCAACTCGGCGGTCACCCAGCTGAAGGCGCCGCGCGGCACGCTGGTGGCTATGGTGGGGATGCGGGCCTCGTGCCAGCCGATGCCGGTGTTGATCAGGGTCACCCCCACCGCTTCCAGCGCCTTGCCCAGCGCAATCACCTCTGCCAGGGTCGAGCCCTGCTCCACCAGATCCAGCATGGAGAGGCGGAAGATGATGATGAAATCCGGGCCGACCCGCTCGCGGATGGCGCGCACTATCTCCACCGGGAAGCGCATGCGGTTATCAAAGCTGCCGCCCCAGCCGTCGGTACGCTTGTTGGTGCGCTCGCAGATGAACTGGTTGATGAGATAGCCTTCCGACCCCATCACCTCCACGCCGTCGTAACCCGCACTCCTGGCCAGGGCTGCCGTGGTGGCGAAGTCGCGGATGGTGCCGCGGATCTGCCGCTCGCTCATGGCGCGGGGCTTGAACGGGGAGATGGGGGCCTTGAGGGCGCTCGGCGCCAGGCTGAACGGATGATAGGCGTAGCGGCCGGCATGGAGGATCTGCAGCGCTATCTTGCCCCCTTCCCGGTGCACCGCCTCGGTCACCTTCCTGTGCTTGGCCACCTGCCAGGGGAAGCTCAGCTGGGTGCCATGGGGCACCAACCGCCCCCGCAGGTTGGGGGCGATGCCGCCGGTCACGATGAGACCGACCCCGCCACGAGCCCGCTCGCCATAGAAGGCGGCCAGCTTGTCAAAGCCCCCCTTCTCCTCTTCGAGGCCGGTGTGCATGGAGCCCATCAATACGCGGTTGCGCAGCCGGGTAAAGCCGAGGTCGAGGGGGGTCAGCAGCGTGGGATAACGGCTCATCATGAACTCCTTGTCGGGGCCGGGCTGGAGGCACCCCGCCCTGATTCGGCCATCACCCAAGGCCAGGGCGACGTCGGCAGGATGGGCGTGTGGCTCACGGGACCTCCAGTTAATTTTTTGTTATCAAACTGGGGCTAGAGTAAAGAATCAAAAATTCTTTTTCAAACAATTGTTTGGACATTTTTTCAGCGAACAGCCGTGTTCCGAAGGCGGGGCAGGCGATCGTCGCCAAGGGGAAATGGCAATTGGCGGTGCAACTGGTTAATAATGCCCTTCTCTACCCATTAACAGGGCGACAACGCAGCCATGTCTATTTTCAAAGGTCTGGGGTGGCTATTTCGCAGCCTCTGGCGTCTGCTCAACTTTACCCGGTTGATGCTGGTCAACCTGCTGTTTCTGCTCGTCGTGCTGGTCATCGCCTTCAGCGTCGGCCAGAGCGAGACCCCGGACACGCCCATCGAGGGTGCCCTCACCCTCAACCTCTCCGGCGTGCTGGTGGAGCAGCGCACTCAAACCGATCCGACCGTGCAACTGCTGCGGCAGATGGACAGCAGCGACGAGCAGCCGAGCGAGATAGTGCTCTCCGATCTGCTGTGGGCCATCAAGAGCGCCGGGGATGACGATCGCATCAAGGCGCTGGTGCTCAAGCCCCAGGGACTGCAGGGAGCCAGCCTCTCCAAGCTGCAGGAGGTGGCAGCCGCCATCGACGCCTTCAAGGAGAGCGGCAAGCCGGTCATCGCCATGGCCGACTACTACAGCCAGGGAGCCTACCTGCTCGCCGCCCACGCCGATCACGTGCTGCTCAACCAGAGCGGTGCCGTGCTGATCGAGGGCCTCGGCGTCTACCAGACCTATTTCAAGTCGGCGCTGGAGAAGCTCAACGTCACCCCCCACGTGTTCAAGGTCGGCACCTACAAGTCCTTCGTCGAACCCTATACCCGGGACGAGATGTCCCCCGAGAGCAAGGAGGCGAACCAGCGCTGGCTGGATCAGCTGTGGCAATCCTATGTGGCGGACGTGGCCGAGCAGCGGGAGATCGAGCCCGATGCGGTCGCACCCAACAAGGATCACTTCCTCGAGCTGCTGCGCAAGGCCGGTGGCAACGCCGCCAGCTACGCCCTCGACAACGGCCTGGTGGATCAGCTCGCCACCCGCGACGAGATGACCCAGGCGGTGATCAAGGAGGTGGGCGAGAGCGATGATCACGGCTGGAAGGGGGTGGGCCTCAAGGAGTATCTGACCGCCATTCCGGAGCAGTATCCCCAGAGCGGCAAGGATGAGGTGGGCCTCATCACCGCCAGCGGCGCCATCATGGACGGCGTGCAACCCGCCGGCACCATAGGGGGCGACAGCCTGGCCGATCTGCTGGCCGAGGCCCGCCGCGACGACCAGGTGAAGGCCGTGGTGCTGCGGGTCGACAGCCCGGGGGGCAGCGCCTTCGCCGCAGAACAGATCCGCGCCGAGCTGCTGGCCCTGAAACAGGCGGGCAAGCCGGTGGTCATCTCCATGGGCAGCTACGCCGCCTCCGGTGGCTACTGGATCTCCGCCGATGCGGACAAGATCTTCGCCTCCCCCACCACCCTCACCGGCTCCATCGGGGTGTTCGGCATGTTCGCCACCATCGACAAGGCGCTCTCCCAGTACGGGGTGCACACCGACGGTGTGGGCACCACGGACTTCGTGGGGATCGGGTTGACCCGGGCCCTGCCTGAGCACGTGGGCGAGGCCATCCAGCTCAGCGTGGAAGACACCTACCAGCGCTTCGTCGGCCTGGTGGGCAAGGGCCGCGGCCTGAGCCCGGAGGAGGCGGAGAAAGCCGCCGAAGGCCGGGTCTGGACAGGTCGGGACGCCAAGGATCTGGGGCTGGTGGACGAGTTCGGCAATCTGGACGACGCCCTCAAGGCCGCCGCCGAGCTCGCCAATCTCAAGCGCTGGCAGGTCACCCCCATAGCACCGGAAGAGTCCGCCCGGGACAAGTTCCTGCGCGAGCTGTTCGACAGCAGCGCCCGCATCCTGGCCCCGCACCTGCAGAGCTGGCTGCCCGCAGGCTTTGGCAAGGCGCTGCTGGAGATGAACCGCGGCCTGGATCCCCTGACCCGCTTCAACGATCCGCAGGGCACCTATGCCTTCTGCCCGGTCTGTGTCCAGTGACATGACTCCCCATAAAAAAACCGCCCTCGGGCGGTTTTTTTATGGGCGAAGAGAAGAAGGCCTCAGGCCAGCAGGCCGGACTCATGCCAGCGGTGCAGCTCGGCCAGCACCCGGGTCTCCCGCACCGTCCACTGGGGACAGGGGCCGGCCAGCTGGGTCTTGTTGGTCTGCAGGGCCTCGGCCAGGGCGAACCAGCCCGGGGCGAAGCCGAGGCGGATCTCGTAAGGCTGGGGACAGGGCTCGCTCCACCCCTCCCCCACCCGGCAGAGGTAATAGGACGATCGGATGCAGTAGGCGTCGTAGTCCGGCTCGCGGGCGGCGCGGTACTCCCGGGTTTCTCCCAGCAGGGGCCCCACCTCCAGCAGCTCGGCACCGCACTCTTCCCGCAGCTCACGGGCCAGGGCGGCACCGTGGCACTCCCCCGCCTCGACGCCGCCCCCGGGGAACATGAGATCGCCGTTGACGCTGGAGTGCACCAGCAGCAACCGATCACCGCGCAGCACCACGGCCCTCACCGTGCTCCGCTCAAGCACCCGCCCCTCGCACTGGATCCGGCCGTGCACGAGGCGAATGTCGAAGGGGTGGGCCCACTCCCGGGCTTCTGACAGGGGCCGGATCATGGGGCCTGGTAGCTCCCCTGCTCGAGCGCGCCGACGATGGCGGCGGCCTGTTCGTCCAGCTGCTCCTGCCGCGCCTTGCCGATGGCGTGATAGAGGCCGAGCCGGGTGGAGGAGACCTCGGGGCTCTCCTGGAAGGACTCGCTCACCTTGCCCCACAGGTAGGCCTGGTCAAACGCCTTCTGCCCCATGTAGAGGGTGCTGAGGGCGGTGAGGATCCGGCTGTTGACCCTGTCCCCCTCCCCGTAGAGGGAGAGCGCATGGTGCATGAGCGTGATGGCCTTCTGTGGCTCGCTCTTGGCATAGATGCCTCCCAGGGCCAGTTGCAGTTCGGGCTCCTCGAGGGCGGGGGTGCCTTCCAGCGCCAGGAAGTCGGCCCGGGCCTGGGGATTGGTGTTGTTGGTCCAGTGCCAGAGCAGCAGATAGGGATCCCGGGAATTGCGGGTCTGCGCATCCAGCTGCTCCAGCTGGGTGCCGGCGGCCAGCATGCCCTCCACCCGGGGGCTCTTCTGCTCGCGGGCCCGCTTGTACTCGATGTTGGTGGAGTGCTCGGCGCACTGCAGGTAGCGCTCCAGTCCGCGCATCAACTCGTACTGGCGCCTGTCCGTCCCCTCTTCCTGCAGGCGGTAGCGGGCGCGGATGACGTCGCTGCGCTCGTGGCGACACCAGCCGTCGTCCACCAGATCCTCACACAGGGCCGGGGATTGGGAACAGATGTTGTGGATCCTGTCGTCGTCGCAGGCCGTCAACGTCAGGCAGCAGGCGAGGGAGAGCAGTAACGGACGCTGTGGGAATAGGGTCATGGTTCACGTCTGGTCGGTAACAATCGCAACCCGCCCTGGCCACCGCCAACTAGCAAACAGGCTACATATCCATTACAATGCGCGCGCCGTATAAGGCCGCGACTGCAGAATAATATAACGAAACCATCAGCCCTACACTGATCTGCATTCGACGAATTTCAATTTGCCCAGGCAACTTGCTTCAACAACGTGAAATAAAGGATCTGGTTAATGACCCACGAGCACTACTTGCAGGCGTGGCAGGAGAGCCAGGAGCTCGCCGAAGCCATGCAACCCTTGATAGGCCGCCTCTACCGCCAGCAAGGGGTAGAGATCACCATCTTTGGCCGCCCCCTGCAAAACGCCTCCACCATCGACATCCTCAAGGCCCACCGGGTCGTTCGCCGCCACCAGGGCGCTCCCCTCCCCATCCAGCACAGCTTCCCCCTGCTGCAGGCCATGGTCGCGCTGAACCCGACCGCCGCCGAAGTCGATCTCGGCAAGCTGGCGGTGGGTTACTGGCAGGATCATGAGGACGAGGCGGGCATCGAGGACTATCTGCGCGCCAAGCTGGCACCGGCCCTGAACCGGGCGGGCGTGCCCGCTCCGACCGACGTGGTGCTCTACGGTTTCGGCCGCATCGGCCGCCTGCTGGCCCGGCTGCTGATCGAGCGCACCGGCGCCGCCAACTCCCTGCGCCTGCGCGCCATCGTCGTGCGCGGCGGCCGGGACGGGGATCTGGAGAAGCGCGCCAGCCTGCTGCGCCGCGACTCGGTGCACGGCCCCTTCAACGGCTCCATCGAGGTGGATGTGGAGCGCCGCGCCATCATCGCCAACGGCACCTTCATCCAGGTGATCTATGCAAACAGCCCGGCCGACATCGACTACACCGCCTACGGCATCGATAACGCGCTGATCGTCGACAACACCGGCGTCTGGCGTGACGATGCGGGCCTGTCCGAGCACCTCAAGGCCCGTGGCGCCGCCCGGGTGCTGCTGACCGCCCCCGGCAAGGGGGAGATGAAGAACGTGGTGTTCGGGGTCAACCACGAGGTGATAGGCCCGGATGACAAGATCATCTCCGCCGCCTCCTGCACCACCAACGCCATCACCCCTGTGCTCAAGGTGATGCAGGACAGGTACGGCATCCGCCACGGCCACGTGGAGACGGTCCACTCCTACACCAACGATCAGAACCTCATCGACAACTATCACAAGGGCGAGCGCCGCGGTCGCAGCGCGGCCCTCAACATGGTGATGACCAGCACCGGCGCCGCCAAGGCGGTGGCCAAGGCACTGCCGGAGCTCAAGGGCAAGCTGACCGGCAACGCCATCCGGGTGCCGACCCCCAACGTGTCCCTGGCCATCATCAATCTGTCCCTGGAGCAGGCGACCGATCGAGACAGCCTCAACGCCTATCTGCAGCAGATGGCCCTGAGCTCGGCCCTGCATCGCCAGATCGACTTCAGCGCCAGTACAGAGCTGGTCTCCTCCGACATGGTGGGATCCCGCTTCGCGGGCATCGTCGACTCCCAGGCCACCATCGCCGAGGGGGATCACTGCGTGCTCTACGTGTGGTATGACAACGAGTTCGGGTACAGTTGTCAGGTAGTGCGGGTGATGGAGCAGATGGCCGGCGTAGTCCGCCAGGATCTGCCGGTCTGATCCCGCAGTTTATGGCTCAATAGTTCAAGGAGAGGCCGGATGTCGTTTCAACAGGGTGAGTTTTTGCAAGCAATCAGGCAGATGCCCGAAGAGGTGTACGAGCGGCTCAAGACCGCGGTCGAGCTCGGCAAATGGCCGGACGGCAAGCCCCTCACCGAGGAGCAGAAGGCCACCTCCCTGCAGGCCGTGATGGCCTGGCAGGCGATGCACCTTGAGAACCCCGAGCACATGAACATAGGCCGTGACGGCGAGATAGTGATGAAGAGCAAGAGCGAGCTCAAGCGCCAGTATCGCGACGAGGAAGAGATAGTCCGTATCGAGATCAGTCACTGAGCCTGACCTGCCCGCAACAACTACAGAGGGGAGCCAATATGGCTCCCCTCTCTCTTTGCGCTGTGCAGCAAGCTTTACCTTCAGGGGGTCAGCTCGCCGCGCAGCGACTGCTGCATCAGCTCGCGGATGCGCGGGGCCGGCAGATCCTGGCTCAACAGGAAGTGCAGCTTGGTGAGCGCCGCCTCGGCGGTCATGTCAAAGCCCGAGATGACCCCGGCGCGAGAGAGGGCGTTGCCGGTGGCATAGCCCCCCATGTTGACCTTGCCGTGCAGGCACTGGCTCAGGTTGACGATGATGACGCCGCGGGCCGAGGCCTCGGAGAGCAGCGCCAGCATGGCCGGGTTCTGCGGTGCATTGCCCACCCCGAAGGAGAGCAGGATCAGCGCACGCACCGGCTGCTGCAGGATGTTCGCTATCACCTCCGCCGAGATGCCGGGGTAGAGAGTCACCACGCCAATGGGCTGGGGGGTGATGTCGTGCAGCACCAGGGGGCGATCGGAGGGCATCCCCAGCTCACCGGCCTCCAGGGAGATGGCGATGCCGGCGTTGAGCAGCGGCGGGTAGTTCGGCGAGTCGAAGGCGTGGAAGCCATCGGCGTGCACCTTCTTGCTGCGGTTGCCGCGATAGAGCTGGTTGTTGAAGAACAGCGTCACCTCGTGGATCGGGTAGTTGGCCGCGATGTAGAGGGCGTTCAGCAGGTTCTGCTGACCGTCGGAGCGCAGCTCGGCGAGCGGGATCTGGGAGCCGGTGATGATCACCGGCTTGTGCAGATCCTCGAGCATGAAGGAGAGCGCCGAGGCGGTGAACGACATGGTATCGGTGCCGTGCAGGATGACAAAACCGTCGTACTGCTCGTAGTTGCCTTTAATGTCCTCGGCGATGCGCTGCCAATCCGCCGGCGTCATGTCGGAAGAGTCGATGAGGGGAGCATATTCGTGGATATGGTAATCCGGCATTTCCGGTCGATGGAACTCGGGCATCCGCGCCAGACAGTCTTCCATGAAGCCCGCCATCGGCACATAGCCGTGGTCGGAACGCTGCATCCCTATGGTGCCGCCTGTGTAGGCGATGTAGATGGACTTCTTCACACCCTCTCCTCTTTGTGGACTGGAAACCGGCAAATCATGTTGGGGCTCAACCGACACGTTCCCTCCTCACGCCCAGTATCCTGGTGCGGACAGGGGGAAATATCGGGCATCAGCCGCGTCCTTCACTTCCTGCTTCCCCCTGCGGGCTGGAAACGGGCGAATTATAAAGAGTGTCGCCCCAAATGACAGCCGCGACTGCATCACCGCCCTTCGCAGCGGACTCCGCATGGCAGTGTTAAATTCTATGTTAACGTCTTGCTTTAATCATTAATGTGATGAACATGGATATAAACGATGTTTTTTGCTAATATCCGCCGGATTTCTCAAGAATCTCATCTGAACGCCCGCCGCTGACGGGCTCGTATCGTTCCCATTTTCGCGTGGGACGGGGCCCAGGCCCCCTCTGTAATTGGCGCCTTCGCCACTCTGTTTCATCCCGGCTGGATCTGTGCGTCTTTCTCGCCAAAGACACAGCCGATCAACATGGGAGTACCGAATGCTACAACTTGATTCCTACACCACCCTGGTCGCCGCCACTCTGGTGCTGCTGCTCGGCCGTCTGCTGGTCAACCGGATCGGGCCGCTGCGCACCTTCAACATCCCCAAACCCGTGGCCGGTGGCCTGGTGGTCGCCCTGATCCTGCTGCTGCTGCGCTCCACCCTGCAACTGGAGGTGCAATTTGACACCAGCCTGCAGACCCCGCTGATGCTGACCTTCTTCGCCTCCATCGGCCTCTCCGCCGATCTCGCCAGCCTCAAGCGCGGCGGCAAGGCGGTGCTCACCTTCCTGCTGGTGGTCACCGGCCTGCTGCTGATGCAGAACAGCCTGGGGGTGGGTCTGGCCACCCTGCTGGGTCTGGATCCCCACATGGGGTTGCTGGCCGGTTCCATCACGCTGTCCGGCGGCCACGGCACCGGGGCCGCCTGGGGCTCCATCTTCACCGAGAAGTACGGGGTGCAGTCCGCCGCCGAGCTCGCCATCGCCTGCGCCACCTTCGGCCTGGTGCTGGGGGGGGTGATCGGCGGCCCCGTGGCCCGTCATCTGGTGAAGAAGGTGCAGGTGCCCGGCGAGGAGCACAACCGGGACGACGCCCCCCAGGGCTTCGAGATGCCGGACATGGAGCGGCCGCTGACCACCTTCAGCGTGATCGAGACCCTGGCGCTCATCGCCATCAGCCTGAAGGGGGGCGAGATGCTCTCCGCCTACCTCAAGGGCGGCGCCCTGGAGCTGCCGGTCTTCGTCTGCGTGCTGTTCGTCGGCGTGCTGCTGCGCAACGTCCTGACCCTGCTGAACTGGCACGAGGTGAGCGATCGGGAGGTCTCCCTGCTCGGCAACGTCAGCCTGTCGCTCTTCCTGGCCATGGCCCTGATGAGCCTGAAGCTGTGGGATCTGGCGAGCCTGGCCCTACCCATCTTCGTGCTGCTGGCGGCCCAGACGGTGGCGATGGCGCTCTACGCCGTGTTCGTCACCTTCAGGGTCATGGGCAGCAACTACGACGCGGCCGTGCTGGCGGCGGGCCACTGCGGCTTCGGCCTCGGCGCCACCCCCACGGCAATTGCCAACATGCAGGCCATCACCCAGCGCTTCGGCCCGTCCCACATGGCGTTCCTGGTGGTGCCCATGGTGGGCGCCTTCTTCATCGACATCATCAACGCCGTGGTGATCAAGCTGTTCCTGGCACTGCCCTTCCTGTAATTCCCGTCCTCTCAGACGCAATAGGCACATGAACCCTCAACCCTAGGGATTCTGGTGACCGAGGCCCCCTCTTTTTGCGAAGAGGGGGCTTTTTGCGTAATAGGAGTCAGACAGCGACCGCCTTGATCACCTTCCACTACTATTGGCTTACGACGTAGTCAATGTGAGGTGATGTGGTGAGACTCAACAGTCTGCGCAATAAAGTGTCTCTCTATCTTCTGCTGCTGATCTCATGCGCAGCAGCCATCAGCTATGGCGTCAGCACGACAGTACTCTCTGCCAATACCCGGATTCTAAACGAGCATAATCAGCAAGCAGCCCTGGATCGTGCCCAGCTGTACATTGAATCCATGCACAAGAGCCTCATGATCAGCACACGAGACTATGCCGAATGGCGAGACTCCATTCGCTTTATCCATGGCAACTTGCCCACTTATCTCGACGAGAACTTCAACGCGGGAACACTGGATAACCTCAATGCCCACTTTGTCCTGTTCATCAGACCGGATCACTCGCTCTATCGTGTAATCGGTAGAGGGGGAGCGACCTACGTGACGCTGGGCAACACCCACCCCATCTGGACCAAAACGCAGGACTATCTCACCCGCTACTGGTCATCACCAGGCACACGGGGATACACACTGAACGGCTGGTATCAAGAGCACCCCATCCTGCTAGCGGTTCATCCTGTTCACGACCCTGATGCCACCAACCCGCAGCTGGAGGGCTGGATAGCCATGATCCGCCAACTTGATGGGACAGGCGTGCAACAGATCCGGGACATGACCAAGCTGGACATCGAGTTTCTCCGAGATACAGGGGGGGCCCCCCTTGCCGAGCAGCGCGCTCTGCCAGACAGCGAGAATACCAATCGGCTCATACTGCGCATCCCCCCAGATCACCAATTGCTGACGCAACAGCGGCTCAGCAATCGCATGCTACTCATCAACTCAACCCTGCTCCTGATCGCCGCCGGCCTGGGCACTATTACCATTTATGAACGAATGGTGATGCGTCGGCTCACCATTTTTACCCGCCTGGCCGAGCAATACAGCAGCCTGCAGCCAACAAGCAAACATTGGCCTCTATCGGGTAACCCCGAGTTCGATACTCTGGCCAAGGCGCTCAATAGCATGGTGGAGCAGCTCCGACTCTCGGAGCAGGCCCTCTACGATGAGGCCAGACGCGATGGGCTGACCCAATTGGGCAATCGGAAATTTTTGAGCGAGCAGCTCAATCAGCATCCCTGCCTGCTCACCAAACATGACCGTTGCCGCATTGCCTTGCTGATGATCGATCTGGACGATTTCAAGACCCTCAATGACAGCCTGGGACACGAGACAGGGGATCGGGTCTTGCTAACCATCGCAGAACGCCTCAAGCAGGTGATTCGTGGTGAAGACATGCTGTTTCGCATAGGTGGTGACGAATTTGCCATCATCACCAAGATGGTCAGAGAGGAAGAAGGCGCCATTTCGCTCGCCGAGCGTCTGATGTTCACTATATCCGGCCAGCAAATCGAGCAGGGAGGGCGAAAAATCCAGGTCGGAGCCTCCATCGGAATCGCTTACGATGATGGCGCCATGAGCGCAGATGATCTCATCCGGAACGCCGACCTGGCCATGTACGATGCCAAGCGGGCGGGCAAACATTGCTACCGCTGTTATCGGGATATACTGCATCAGCAGCTTTCACAGCGCATGCAGCTGGAACAGGCATTGCGGGAAGCGTTGCAACTGCGGCAATTTGAGGTCTGGTATCAACCCATAGTGGATGTGGAAGGTGGCAGCGTCGCCATGGTGGAAGCCCTGTGCCGCTGGCCCACCCCAACGGGGTTCTGTCCCCCCAGTGAATTTATCCCTCTGGCAGAACAGGCCGGACTGATCATCCCCCTGGGTAAGTGGATTGCCGACCAGGCGATGGGAACGCTGCGTGAACTGAGATGTGCCTACCCCGACCTGAACATCAACATCAATCTGTCGGTGCTGCAATTGATGGAGCCAGAGCTGGTGACACAACTCGCCGAGCTGGCCGATCGTCATCAGTTGCCGAGGAGCGCCATCCATTTTGAACTCACGGAGAGTCTCTTTGCCGAGAATCACGGTCGCTTGGAAGATCAACTGCTGGCACTGAATCAAGCGGGATTCAAAATCCATCTTGATGACTTTGGCACCGGTTACTCCTCCCTGGAGCGCTTGCTGTCCCTGCCTATCGATGCGATCAAACTGGACTACAGCTTTACCCAGACGCTGCTGAAAGGAGATGAAAGGCTCGTCAAGGCGGCACTTTTACTGGGACGCGAACTGGAGATGCCCGTCATTGCGGAAGGCGTCGAGACCGAGCAGATGCGCGTGCAGCTCTACCAGTTGGGGTGCCATTTGATGCAAGGCTACCTGTTCGCGCATCCCATGAACAAAACCGATCTGACTCATTGGCTTGAACTAAACACTGGCAAGACCCCCGCCTGATTGACAGAGACCTGCGCCCAGCGAAGGGATGCCTTCGTTCGCTGGCGTCCCCAGGCGAGCACGCCAGGCACAATTGGCGTTTCGCCGCAAGCAGCGTTGACGACATACCCGCAGCCCCTGACGAACAAGCCCCGCGCTCTCTCGAGTGCGGGGCTTGTTTATGTCAGCTCGAACAGGCTGCGACTGGCGTCTTACAGGATAAAGGTCGACACCTGCTTGTTCAGGTCGGTGGCTCGCCCCTTGAGGTTGTGCGCCTGATCCAGGTCGCGCATGGCGGCGGCGGTGATCTCGTCGCTCACGTCCTTGATGGCGGTGGTGTTCTGGGTGATCTCGCCGGTCACCTGGGTCTGCTCCTCGGCGGCGGTGGCGATCTGGCCCGCCATGTCGGAAATCAGCGAGACGGCCTGGGTGATCTCTTCGAGCGCGGCGGCGGCAGCATCGGCGTCTTTCACGCTGTTGTCCGCCAGCCCCTGGCTGGTCTGCATCAGGCTCACCGCGCGGGCCGTGGTCTGTTGCAACGTCTCGATGGTGGACTGGATCTCCTGGGTGGAGTCCTGGGTGCGGCGGGACAGCACCCGAACCTCGTCCGCCACCACGGCGAAACCGCGACCCTGTTCACCGGCACGGGCCGCCTCGATGGCCGCGTTCAGCGCCAGCAGGTTGGTCTGCTCGGCGATGCCCTGGATGGTGGAGAGGATGCCGGAGATGGCCTGGGCGTGGCGGCTCAGCTCGCCGATAACGCCGGTGGCCTGACCCACTTCCTCCGCCAGGTTGTTGATGGAGTGGCGGGTCTGGTTCACCAGCATCTTGCCCTGCTCGCTGCTCTGGGCGGATTGCTGGGCGGCGGCGGCGGTGTTCTCGGCGTTGCCGGCGATCTCCATGGTGGCGCTCGCCATCTCGGTGACGGCGGTGGCGACCATGGTCACCTCCTGCTGCTGGCGCTGCAGCTCTTCCACCGCGGCCTGGTTGGTCACCAGGCTGCGCTCCGCATCGGCGTTCAGCTCGTTGGCGAGCTGGCGGATGTTGCCGATCAGCTGATGCTGGCTGCCCACGAAGCGGTTGAAGCTGTTGGCGAGCTGGCCCACCTCGTCGTTGGCGTCGATCTTGATGCGCTGGGTCAGATCGCCGTTACCGTCGGCGATGCGGGCCAGGGCCTGGGAAACCTTGGTGAGGGGGCCGAGCAGCAGGCTGACCAGCCAGGAGATGGCGAGGATGCTGCCCACCAGCACCAGCAGGGCCAGGCCGAGCTGGGTCATCAGCAGGGAGGAGAGCGGCGCCTCCAGGGTCGCCTTGTCCAGCACCAGCACCAGCTCCCAGTCGGTGTTCGGGATGTCCACCGCCCACAGCAGCTTGTCACGGCCCTCGTTGTCGAAGTAGGCCGGCACCAGGCTGTTGCTGCTCTTGCTCTGCTCGATCAGGGCGTTAGTCAGATCGTTGTCGATCTCGCTGGCCGGCTTCATCGCCTTGGCAGCATCCTTGTACGCGATCACTGTGCCGTCCTTGTGCATCAGGATGGCGAAGCCGTCCGCCGGCAGGGCCATCTTGGTGACGTCCTCCACCAGGGAGGCGATGGAGAGATCGCCGCCGACCACGCCGCCCTGGGCCGGCTGGGCCAGGGTCACCACCAGGATGTTGTAGGCCACGTCCAGGTAGGGCTTGGTGACTATCATGCCGCCCTTGGCCATGGCTTCCTGATACCAGCCACGGGAGCGGGGATCGTAACCGTCGCGGTTGATGGAGGGGTCGGAGTCGTGCATCTTGCCGCTGCCCTCGCCGAAATAGGTGAGCTGGAAGCGGCCGGAAACCTGGGCCTGTTGCAGCGCGTTGAGGGGCTCGGGGCCGGCCTTGTTGCCAAGGGCCTGGATCACGTCACGGCGCGCGGCGAGCCAGTCGCTGACGCTGGCCGCCTGCTGGCTGCCAAGACGCTGCACCTGTTCCTGGCTGCCTTGCAGCAGCAGGGACTTCTGACTGGTATAGCTCTGCCAGGAGAGCAGCAGGATCACCAGGGAGAGGGCGATGACCACAGACAACAGTATCTTCTGCTTGAGTGATAGGTTTTTCATCGTGTTTTCTTCTTGTGGGGTCAGGAACAGGATTGCTCGAGTGCACGGCACTATATGTTGTTAGCGGCCAGTCAGAGCAAAACTGAAGCTGAGAATGGCGCCACGGACGATATTTTGCCCGGAAATGAAGAAAATGGCCTGGGAAATCGGCGACGGAAGGCGACCGGGGCCAGCCAACCCTGTTTATTCCTTCTGCAATTGGCTAGAATATCCCGTTTTTAAATCACATCGACCCCGAGAGTTTTCACGATGTTTGAAGTCAATCCTGTATTAAACAAGCTTAAGGAGCTGTCTGAGAGGACCGAGCTGCTTAGGGGGTACCTTTGACTATGACGCCAAGAAAGAGCGTCTAGAAGAGGTCAATGCCGAGCTGGAACAGCCGGATGTCTGGAACGAACCCGAGCGCGCACAGGCGCTGGGCAAGGAGCGCGTCTCCCTGGAGAACGTGGTCAGCACCATAGACGTCTTGACACAAGGTGTTGAGGACGTCGAGATGCTGGTCAGCCTGGCGGTCGAAGGGGAAGACGAAGAGACCTTCAACGAGGCCGTGGCCGAAGCCGACGAGCTCGAAACCAAGCTGGTGGATCTCGAATTCCGCCGCATGTTCTCCGGTCAGCACGACGGCTCCGACTGCTACATCGACATCCAGTCCGGTTCCGGCGGCACAGAGGCCCAGGACTGGGCCAACATGGTGCTGCGCATGTACCTGCGCTGGGGTGATGCCCACGGCTACAAGCCCGAGCTCATCGAATGCTCCGAGGGCGACGTGGCCGGCATCAAGTCCGCCACCATCAAGTTCACCGGCGAGTATGCCTTCGGCTGGCTGCGCACCGAGACCGGCGTGCACCGCCTGGTCCGCAAGTCACCGTTCGATTCCGGTGGCCGTCGCCACACCTCGTTCTGCTCCGTGTTCGTCTATCCCGAGATCGACGACGACATCGAGATCGAGATCAACCCGGCGGACCTGCGCATCGACGTCTACCGCGCCTCCGGTGCCGGTGGTCAGCACGTCAACCGGACCGAGTCCGCGGTGCGTATCACCCACATCCCGACCGGCGTGGTGGTGCAGTGCCAGAACGACCGTTCCCAGCACAAGAACAAAGATCAGTGTATGAAGCAGCTGAAGGCCAAGCTCTACGAGCTGGAAATTCAGAAGCAGAACGCCGAGAAGCAAGCCCTCGAAGAGACCAAGTCCGACATCGGCTGGGGCAGCCAGATCCGCTCCTACGTACTGGATGACTCCCGTATCAAGGATCTGCGCACCGGCGTCGAGACCCGCAACACCCAGTCCGTACTCGACGGCGACTTGGACAAGTTTATCGAAGCCAGCCTGAAATCAGGCCTGTAAACAGAGCAGCAGGAATCACCATGTCTGAACAAACCACCACCCCGGAAGTCGACCAGACTCTCGAACTGAACAACGAGATGACTGAGCGTCGCTCCAAGCTGGCCGCCTTGCGCGCCCAGGGCAACCCCTTCCCCAACGACTTCCGTCGTGACAGCCTGTCCGGCGATCTGCACGCCGAGTTCGGCGACAAGAGCGCCGACGAGCTGGCGGCCTTGAATAAACGGGTGAAGATTGCCGGTCGCATCATGACCCGCCGGATCATGGGCAAGGCTTCCTTCGCAACCCTGCAGGACATGGCTGGCAAGATCCAGGTCTACGTGACCCGTGACGACCTGCCGGAAGGCTTCTACAACGAACAGTTCAAGAAGTGGGATCTGGGGGACATCGTCGGCGTCGAGGGCACCCTGTTCCGCACCAACACCGGCGAGCTCTCCGTCCACGTCGGCGAGATCCGCCTGCTGACCAAGGCGCTGCGCCCTCTGCCCGAGAAGCACAAGGGCCTGACCGACCAGGAAGCCCGCTGCCGCCAGCGCTACCTGGACCTCATCGCCAACGAAGAGTCCCGCAAGACCTTCGTGACCCGTACCAAGGTGGTGGCCGGCATCCGCAAGTTCCTGAACGACAAGCGCTTCATGGAAGTGGAAACCCCCATGATGCAGGTCATCCCGGGTGGCGCCTCCGCCCGCCCCTTCATCACCCACCACAACGCGCTGGACATCGACATGTACCTGCGTATCGCGCCTGAGCTCTATCTGAAGCGTCTGGTGGTCGGTGGTTTCGAGCGCGTCTACGAGATCAACCGCAACTTCCGCAACGAAGGCATCTCCGTTCGCCATAACCCCGAGTTCACCATGCTCGAGTTCTATATGGCCTACGCCGACTACATCGATCTGATGGATCTCACCGAAGAGATGCTGCGCACCCTGGCGCAGGACATCCTGGGCGACACCAAGATCCGTTACGCCAAAGAGGGCGAAGAGGGCCTGACCATCGACTTCGGTCAGCCGTTCCAGCGCCTCTCCATGGTGGACTCCATCCTGAAGTACAACCCGAGCGTGACCCGTGACGATCTGGCGACCCTGGAGAAGGCCACCGCCGTCGCCAAGGGCCTGAAGATCGAGCTGATGAAGAGCTGGGAACTGGGCCACGTGATCACCGCGATCTTCGAAGAGACCGTGGAACACATGCTGCTGCAACCGACCTTCATCACCGAGTACCCGGCCGCCGTCTCCCCGCTGGCCCGTCGCAACGACCAGAACCCGGACGTCACCGACCGCTTCGAATTCTTCATCGGCGGTCGCGAGCTGGCCAACGGCTTCTCCGAGCTGAACGATGCGGAAGATCAGGCCGAGCGCTTCCAGGCCCAGGTTGACCAGAAAGCCGCAGGGGACGACGAAGCCATGTTCTACGACGCCGACTTCGTGACCGCGCTGGAACACGGTCTGCCGCCCACCGCCGGTCAGGGCATCGGTATCGACCGCCTGGTGATGCTGTTCACCAACAGCCACACCATCCGCGACGTCATCCTGTTCCCGGCCCTGCGTCCGCAGAAGTAAGTGTGATCCCCGCCGGGTTCCCTCCCTAGCGCGATCACAATGGAAACGCCCCGCACTGCGGGGCGTTTTTTTATCTCCGATGATCCAGGGCGGGCTGCCCCGGCTTTATATCGCCGGCGGCAACAACCACGCCCCCTGCCACAGGGTCAGCGCCCGGCCCGCCGTCAGCACCCGCTCCCCTTGCAGGATGAGCCTGAGCTCTCCGCCTCTGGCCGAGATCTGGCGCGCCTTGAGCCGCATCTTGCCGAGCCGCTCGGCCCAGAAGGGCACCAGGGCGCAGTGGTTGGAGCCGGTCACCGGATCCTCGTCCACCCCGACCCAGGGGGCGAAGTAGCGGGAGACGAAGTCATGGTCCGGGTCGCTCGAGGGCGCCGTCACCATCAGACCGCGACCGGGCAACGCGCGCAGGGCGTGAAAATCCGGGGTGAGCGCGCGGACCGCCTCCTCGCTGGCCAGCTCAAGCAGGAACTTGGCCCCCGCCGCGAAACTGTGGACAGGCTGGCAGCCAAGAGCCGCCCCATAGGCAGGATCCAGCTCGAGGGGCGCCGGGGCAATGCGCGGAAAATCGAGCCAGATCCACTCCCCCTCCCGCCGGGCCAGTAGTTCGCCACTTCGGGTCTCAAAGCGGATGGGGAGATCCCCGGGCACCTCCCCCGTCTGCCACAGCACGTGGGCCGCCGCCAGGGTGCCATGGCCGCACAAGTCCACCTCCACTTGCGGGGTGAACCAGCGCAACCCATAGTGCCCCTCTCCCAGTTGGGTCAGAAAGGCGCTCTCAGAGAGGTTGAACTCCGCCGCCATGGCCTGCAGCTCGGCGTCGGGCCGTGTCTCCCCCAGCACCACCACGGCGGGGTTGCCTCCGAAGGGGTGATGGCTGAAGGCGTTGACATGATAGAGACGGGACATGGTTGCTCCTTGGGGCATGAGAGATCCCCGGGACAGGGGGCTCGGCAAGGCCATTTTTATATCACGGGCGCCCCGAGGCTGAGATGGATTTTGGCTTTATAAATTCATAAATCGCATAAAGAAGATATTTTTATTCTTTGTTGTTATTCATTACACCCCTTACCCTGACCAAAAATCAGACCATGGAAGACATGTGTGATGCCATTGACAGCCCCCACCCTGAGCCCGCTCTCTGACGAGCAGCAGCGCCAGCTCAACCAAGTTCTCTCCACCCTCAATACCCAGCAACTGGCCTGGGTCAGCGGTTATCTCTACGGCCTCTCCCAGGCGGGCGTCCAGCCCGTGGCGGCCGCAGGCGCAGAAGCCGCGGCCCCCGGCGGCAGCCTGACCATCCTCTACGGCTCCCAGACCGGTAACGCCAAGGGCGTGGCCAGCGCCATCAAGGCCCAGGCCGAGGCCCGCGGCCTGCCGGTGACCCTCACCTCCATGGCGGACTACAAACCCAAGCAGCTCAAGAAAGAGAGCCACCTGCTGGTGGTAGTGAGCACTTACGGGGAGGGGGAGCCCCCCGAGAGCGCCGTCGATCTGTTCGAGCAGCTCAAGAAGGGCAAGGTCGGCAAGCTGGACGGCCTCAGGTTCGCCGTGCTGGGGCTGGGTGACAGCTCCTACGAGTTCTTCTGCCAGACCGGCAAGGATTTCGACGGCTTCCTGTCAAAAGCCGGTGGTGAGCGCATTTATGAGCTTGCGAGCCTGGACGTGGATTATCAGGATGCCGCCAAGGCCTGGGGCGAACAGGCCGTTACTGCGGTCGCCGCCACCCTGTCCGCAGGCTCCGCGACCGCCAGCGTGGCGGGCGCGGTGCAGCAAGCCGTCGGCCACAGCCAGTACCACAAGGAGAACCCCTTCCCGGCACGGCTCTCGGTGAACCAGAAGATCACCGGCCGGGATTCCACCAAGGATATCCGCCACATCGAGATCAACCTGGAAGAGTCCGGCATCACCTATCAACCGGGAGATGCACTCGGCATCTGGTTCGACAACGACGCAGATCTCGTGGGGGAAGTGCTGGCCCTGGCCGGTCTGACCGGTGACGAAGCCACCCCCCATGGCAACCTGAAGGACGCCCTGACCCGTCACTACGAGCTGACCCGGCTGCACGGCGGCTTTATCACGGGCCTCGCCGAGATCGCTGGCAACGCGGCGCTCAAGGATCTGGCGGGTGACAAGGCCCAGGTCAACGCCCTGGTGGCCAGCGCCCAGGTGGTGGACGTACTGAAACGCTTCCCGGCTTCCTTGAGTGCCGATCAACTGATCGCGCTGCTGCGCCCCCTCACCCCCCGCCTCTACTCCATCGCCTCCGCCCAGAGCGAGGTGGAAGAGGAGGTGCACCTGACCGTCGGCGTGGTGCGCTACCCGCAGGAAGATGGCACTGTGCGCTCAGGCGGCGCCTCCTCCTATCTGGCGGACCGCTTGGCCGAAGATGCCGAGGTACGGGTCTTCGTGGAGCACAACGACAATTTCCGCCTGCCGCAAAACCCCGACACCCCCGTCATCATGGTGGGTCCGGGCACCGGCATCGCCCCCTTCCGCGCCTTTATGCAGGAGCGGGAAGCCCAGGGGGCGGAGGGCAAGAACTGGCTCTTCTTCGGCAACCCCCACTTCACCCAGGACTTCCTCTATCAGGTGGAGTGGCAGCGTTATGTGAAATCGGGCCTGCTGTCGAAAATTTCCCTGGCCTTCAGCCGGGATCAGGGCCACAAGATCTATGTACAGGACAGACTGCGCGAAGCCGGGCTCGAGCTCTACCAGTGGCTGGAAGCAGGCGCTCACTTCTATGTGTGCGGCGACGCCAATCACATGGCGAAGGATGTGCAGGAGGCCCTGCTGGATGTGATTGCCGAACACGGCCACAAGAGCCGTGAGGAGGCGGAAGAGTATCTGAGCGAATTGCGTCGTGCCAAACGTTATCAAAGGGATGTCTACTGATGAGCAAAAAAACGATTCCGGGACCGGTCGAAGGGCCGCTCTCCGACAACGAGCGCCTCAAGCGCGAGAGCAACTTCCTGCGCGGCACCATAGCCGAGGATCTGCAGGATCCCCTCACCGGTGGCTTCAACGGCGACAACTTCCAGCTGATCCGCTTCCACGGCATGTACCAGCAGGATGACCGCGACATCCGCCCGGAGCGCGCGGCCCAGAAGCTGGAGCCCCTGCACAACGTCATGCTGCGCGCCCGCCTGCCGGGCGGCATCATCACCCCGGCCCAGTGGCAGGTGATCGACAAGTTCGCCGAAGAGCACAGCCTCTACGGCAGCATCCGCCTGACCACCCGCCAGACCTTCCAGTTCCATGGCGTACTCAAGCGCGACATCAAGCTGATGCACCAGACCCTCAACAGCACCGGCATCGACAGCATAGCCACCGCGGGCGACGTGAACCGCAACGTGCTGTGCACCAGCAACCCGGTGGAGTCCGAGCTGCACCAAGAGGCCTACGAGTGGGCCAAGAAGATCTCCGAACACCTGCTGCCTAAGACCCGCGCCTACGTGGAGATCTGGCTGGACGGCGAGAAGCTGGGGGGTGACGAGGAGCCGATCCTGGGTTCCACCTACCTGCCGCGCAAGTTCAAGACGACGGTCGTGATCCCGCCCCACAACGACGTGGATATCCACGCCAACGATCTCAACTTCGTGGCCATTAGCGATCACGGCAAGCTGGTGGGCTTCAACGTGCTGGTGGGCGGGGGTCTCGCCATGACCCATGGCGACACCAGCACCTACCCGCGCAAGGCGAGCGACTTTGGCTTCGTGCCGCTCTCCCACGTGCTGGAGGTGGCGGCGGCCGTGGTCAGCACCCAGCGCGACTGGGGCAACCGGGTCAACCGCAAGAACGCCAAGACCAAGTACACCCTGGAGCGCGTTGGCGTCGAGGCTTTCAAGGCCGAGGTGGAGAGCCGCGCCGGCATCCAGTTCGGGCCGGTTCGCCCCTATGAGTTCACCAGCCGTGGCGATCGCTTCGGCTGGGTGGAGGGGATCGACGGCAAGCACCACCTCACCCTGTTCATCGAGAATGGCCGCCTGCTGGACTTCCCGGGCAAGCCCCTCAAGACCGGCATGCTGGAGATCGCCAAGGTGCATCAGGGTGACTTCCGCCTGACCGCCAACCAGAACCTCATCATCGCGGGCGTGCCTGCCGGTGAGAAGGCCCGCATCGAAGCCCTGGCGCGCCAGTACGGCCTGCTGGATGACGGCGTGAGCGAGCAGCGCAAGCAGTCCATGGCCTGCGTGGCCCTGCCCACCTGTCCGCTGGCGATGGCCGAGGCCGAGCGCATGTTGCCCGCCTTCGTCACCGACATCGAGGGCTTGCTGGCCAAGCACGGTCTGGCGGATGACGCCATCATCTTCCGGGTCACCGGCTGCCCCAACGGCTGCGGTCGCGCCATGCTGGCGGAAGTGGGGCTGGTGGGCAAGGCGCCGGGACGCTACAACCTGCACCTGGGGGGCAACCTCGAGGGGACCCGCATCCCGCGCCTGCATCTGGAGAACATCACAGAGCCGCAGATCCTGGCGGAGCTGGACACCCTGATCGGCCGCTGGGCCAAGGATCGCAACCCGGGCGAGTGCTTCGGCGATTTCGTCATTCGCGCCGGCATCATAGCCCCGGTCATCGACTCCGCGAGGGACTTCTATGCAGCCTGAACAGACTGATACAGCCCGGCTGGCGCGCACCGCCGACGGCCGACTCGACCTTGACGCCCTGCTGGCCCTGAGCCGCGAGGAGCAGACCGAGGCGCTGGCCCCCATCAACCGGGAGCTGGACGCCATGAGCGCCCCCGAGCGGGTGCGCTGGGCCCTGGCCAACCTGCCGGGGGAGCACGTGCTGTCGTC
The DNA here is from genome assembly GCF_019048705.1 of Aeromonas sp. FDAARGOS 1409. Classification (NCBI taxonomy): domain Bacteria; kingdom Pseudomonadati; phylum Pseudomonadota; class Gammaproteobacteria; order Aeromonadales; family Aeromonadaceae; genus Aeromonas; species Aeromonas sp. FDAARGOS 1409. The sequence continues at coordinate 2,364,997 of NZ_CP077395.1, read as the reverse complement.
GAGCTTCGGCATACAGGCGGCGCTCATGCTGCACCTGGTGAGCCGCGAGCGGGCCGACGTGCCCGTGGTGCTGACCGATACCGGTTATCTCTTCCCCGAGACCTACCGTTTCATCGACGAGCTGACCGAGCGTCTCGCCCTCAACCTCAAGATCTACCGGGCCGAACTCAGTCCGGCCTGGCAGGAGGCCCGCTTCGGTCTCCTGTGGGAGCAGGGGGTGGAGGGGATCACCCGCTACAACCAGCTCAACAAGGTGGAGCCCATGGACCGCGCCCTGAGCGAGCTCGGTGCCCGCACCTGGTTCTCGGGCCTGCGCCGGGAGCAGTCCGGCAGCCGGGGCAAGCTGCCGGTGCTGGCCATCCAGCGCGGTCGCTTCAAGTTCCTGCCGGTGATCGACTGGAGCAACAAGGACGTCTTCTACTACTTCAAGGAGTTCGACCTCCCCTACCACCCGCTGTGGGAGCAGGGTTACCTGTCGGTCGGCGACGTGCACACCACCACCAAGTGGGAGCCCGGCATGAGCGAGGAGCAGACCCGCTTCTTCGGCCTCAAGCGCGAGTGCGGCCTGCACGAGGAGAACGGCGAGAACGACGGCTCCGGCATCTGAGCCCGACCTTCGTCCATAAAAAAACGCCCGGCCAGTGCCGGGCGTTGTCGTCTCGGGCCGGCGCACTCAGCACCGTTGCCAGGTCTCGAAGCGATAGGGATGGGGGTTCTTCTCGTCAGCGGGATGGGCCTCGCTCTCCACGAGCAGCCACTGCTCGTCGTCGAACGCCGGGAAGCGGGTGTCCCCTGCCACCGCCAGATCGATGCGGGTCAGATAGAGCCTGTCGGCCCGGGGCAGCAGCTGGCCATAGAGGTGGCCACCACCTATCACCATCAGCTCCTCTGGCGACTCGGCCTCAGATAATGTGGCCAACACCTCGTCGATGGATGAAAAAACCTCTATGCCGGGCGCTTTGAATCCCGGATTACGGCTAATGACCAGGTTGCGGCGCCCGGGCAGCGGGCGGCCGATGGACTCGAAGGTCTTGCGCCCCATCAGCACCGGCTTACCCAGGGTCACCCGCTTGAAGTGGGCCAGATCGGCCGGCATATGCCAGGGCATCTGGTTGTCCAGACCGATCACGCGATCGTGGGCCATGGCGGCAATCATGGAAATTTTCATGGTGTCGGTCTCTTGCACCCTGACTCAGACAATGGGGCGATTACGGTACACGACCAGGGAGGGTATCGCCAGCCCGAAGCTCAATGCTCCTACTATAAAGATAGCCTTCAAGCCGTTCTCCACCGCGCTCTGGAGCAGTTCCATGGTCACCCCGGAGATGTTGAGCTCCACTATGGCGATCATGGTCTTGAACGCATAGCTGCCCGGGATCATGGGGATGATGGAGGCGACGCTGAACACCGGGCGTGGCGCCAGCAGACGGCGCGACCAGTAGACACAGACAAAGCCGACCGTGGTCGCCGCCGCCAGGGTGGCCCACTCGATGGGCATGCCGTAGTGGATGAGCAGGGTGCGCAGGCTGTGGGCCAACGCGCCCCCCATGGCGCAGTATTTCAGCATCCGTGGCGGCACGTTGAACAGCATGGCAAAGCCCACCGCCGGAATCGCCGACCAGAAGGCATCCTTGGCCAGCAGCCAGAGCAGATCCATCATACCTTTCCTCCTTGAATGCGGCCGACCGACGTCGCCAGCGTGATATTCGGCGCCTGATGCAAACCCCTCATACCTTCCACCCCCAGATACCGGTGACCGACATGGCCAATATGATGCCGATGGCGGCACTGATGGTGAGCAGGGTCGCCGTGCCCCAGCGGGCCAGCCCCATGTTGAAGTAGCCCTTCACCATGTCGGAGACCGCGTTGATGAGCGGGAACCCCGGCACCAGCAGCAGCACGCTGGCCGCCATGGCGAGATAGGGTTGCTCGCCCCAGCCAAAGAAGGTGGCGCTGGAGGAGAGCAGTGTCGCAATGAAGCCGGTGGCGGCGAAGTTGATGAGCGGGCTGTGGTGATGACGGGCGATCAGCTGGCGCACCCGCATCGCCACCGAGGCCGAGAAGCAGGTCACCAGGAAGATGGGCCAGTCACCGCCGAACAGCAGGCTGAAGGCGCCGCAGGAGAGGCCCACCATGGGCACCACCAGCCAGGGGTGGTAATGGAACGGCGTGATGGCCTCCAGCCGCTGGCGCACTTCCCGCGCACCGATCAGCGCCTTTTCCGTCATGATGCAGATGCGCTGGATCTCGCACACCACCTGCATGTTGATGCCGTGCTCCCGCACCCGGCGCGTGGTGGTAACGCAACTGCCACGATAGAGGCTGGTGAGCACGATGGCGCTGGAGGAGATGGCCATCTCGACGCTCTCCAGCCCCAACGCCATGCCGAGCCGGACCGTGGTCTGCTCTATGATGCGGCTCTCGGCCCCAAACTGGGCCAGCATCTGGCCCGCCTTGACGATGATCCGGGTGATCTCCGTCTGCTGCTCCCGCGACAGCTCCCTTCCTGGTGTGATGCTGCTCATGATCCCTTTGAGTGTTAGCAAGATGGAATATGCCGAGATATTACCCCAAACGTGATATTTCTCCATCCCTATCTGCCGCACCACCGGCCTTGCGGGTATTAATTCAATGGGCGCTGCGGATTTGCAGCAAATAAAAAACAAATCGCCCAGGTTGCTTAACACCGGGCGATCTTCATTAAAGAGTGGAGGGGAATATATATCCGGCAGGTGACCAGGCGTTATTTTTCTTTGCGGTAGGTCGCAAGCTGGACAACATTATTTGGCAACGGGTTATCCTGCGTTTCGGCCGATGATTCGTTCTGCAGCTGAATGAGATGGTGGCGCATGGCATGGACGGATTCGTGCATCATATTGGCAATGCGGATGCAGCTGTCCATATTGTTCTTGGCGAGACGGCGCTGACAGTCGATGCGAAATTGCAGGCCTCGCAACCGCCGCTGCTGCTCCGGTCCCACCTGGGCGATCAGGGCATCTATCTGCTGGTGCAGCAGCGCATCGAGCCGTTTCGGGTCGGCCAGGGCCCAGTGCTTCAGGGTGTCGAAATCGGGCAGCTCCATGTCTCCTCCTGGCTGGACCTGTGGTGGTGGCACGGCACGACGCCGCCGGTGCATCACTCCTTCACTGTCCATAGGAAAGGTTATATAGGATGGCGATGAATTTGGGTCAGTCAGCTCCGAGCCACAGGAGTCCTTCTTTCCGGAGAAGGGGGCGTTTTGCCGGGGAGGAATTCATTTATTCCTTATGATTCATGAAATTGTTTTCAATCTGCCTGCGTCAGTTTTTTTATAAAATTTAAAGTCGTTTATAGCCACTCTTATGCGCTATTCATCGGTGCGACATAAATAGTTTTTCGTTCGAATCTCGGCCTGAATGACCCGACTTCCCGCCTCCACCCGGTGGTTTAACATATCTCACTGATTATGTTATTTTATTTTCCACTTATTAGGACAACCAAGAGCAGACCATGAGCAAGGCAAGAATCGGTATCGTCACCGTCAGCGATCGCGCCAGCGCGGGCATCTACGAAGATCTCTCCGGCAAGGCCATCATAGACACGCTGAACGCCTATCTGACCTCGGCGTGGGAGCCCGTCTACCAGGTGATCCCGGACGAGCGGGACCAGATCGAGGCAACCCTGGCTCGGCTGGTCGACGAAGAGCAGTGCTGCCTCGTCGTCACCACGGGTGGCACCGGGCCGGCCAGGCGGGATGTGACCCCGGAGGCGACCGAAGCGGTCTGCGATCGCATGATGCCGGGCTTTGGCGAACTGATGCGGGCAGAGTCTCTCAAGTTCGTGCCGACCGCCATCTTGTCGCGCCAGACCGCCGGCCTGCGCGGCAGCTCCCTCATCGTCAACCTGCCGGGCAAGCCCAAGTCCATCCGCGAGTGCCTGGACGCTGTCTTCCCCGCCATCCCCTACTGCATCGATCTGATGGAAGGGCCCTATCTCGAGTGCGACGAGGCGGTCATCAAGCCGTTCCGTCCCAAGAAATAAGCCACTCTCTCCATGACATGAACAAGGTGGACGAAAGAACCGACCACCTTGTTTTATGGTCTCGCGCCGCGCCCTGCCCGCTACTTCCTGCCATAGACCTCGACGCCAGCCTTGCTCCCTGACGAGTTGCCGTAGACCTCTATCTTCTTGATGCAGAGCCGGCTGCCGAGGGACTTCCACCCAGACTCCTGACCCTCTTTCAGGTTCCTGTCAAAGTGCAGGGTCTTGCTGCGGTCGTTGCCGTAGATCACCTTGACCCTGTCCAGGGTCAGATCCCGCCTCGCCTTCACCATGAGCGACTTGACGGGTCGACAGATGACCATGGGGATAGTGGCTGGATAATCCCCCACGCCCAGCAGCAGTGTCTTGCCAAGGCGAATATCATCATCCGCCAGGGCCGGCGTGGCCAGCATCAGCAGGGAGAACGAGAGCGCGACCAGGCCGGGCGCGTGAGCTTGACGAGAGTGTGAAATGGACATGATGCCTCCTGAAAATGGAGGCATCTTAATGAGCCGAACCAAAACCCAGGCTGTACTGGAGCTGAATCCAAGCTGGACCAGGGCTGAACGGGCGCCTCCCCGTCAGTCCCAGCGCTTGAAGATGAGGGAGGTGTTGATGCCACCAAAGGCGAAGTTGTTGGACATCAGGTACTCCACATCCAGCATCCGGCCACCGCTGCGGACATGGTCCAGGGGGGCGCAGGCCGGATCCGGTTCGTTCAGGTTGAGGGTAGGGGCGAACCAGCCCTCGGCCATCATCTCCAGGGAGAGCCAGGCCTCGATGGCGCCGCAGGCCCCCAGGGTATGGCCGAAATAGCTCTTGAGGGAGGAGATGGGCGTACTGTCGCCGAACAGGGCGGCGGTGGCATGACTCTCGGCAATATCGCCGCGCTCGGTGGCCGTGCCATGGGCGCTGATGTAACCGATGTCCTTGGGTTCGAGGCCGGCATCCGCCAGCGCCAGCGCCATGCAGAGCTGCATGGTCTCCTGCTGGGGCTGGGTCACATGGGCCGCGTCGCAGTTGGTGGCAAAGCCCACCAGCTCGGCGATGATGTGGGCACCACGCGCCCTGGCGTGCTCCAGCTCCTCCAGGATCAGGGTCCCCGCCCCCTCGCCGATCACTAGGCCATCCCGGTCCCGGTCAAACGGCCTGGGACTGAGGGACGGAGTGTCGTTCATCTGGCTGGTGGCGAACAGGGTATCGAATACCACGGCCTCGGACGGGCACAACTCTTCGGCCCCCCCGGCAACCATCACATCCTGATAGCCGTGCTTGATCGCCTCATAGGCGTAACCTATGCCCTGGCTGCCCGAGGTGCAGGCACTGGAGGTGGGAATGACCCTCCCCCGCAGACCGAAGAAGAGCCCGGTATTGACCGCCGCCGTGTGCGGCATCATCTGCACATAGGTGGTGGCCGTGATGCTGGCGGTGGTCTTGTCATTGAGCATGGCGCCAAAGGCGCTGATGGGGGCCGTGCTGCCGATGGAGGATCCATAGGCGATCCCGGTGCGCCCGCCGGTCAGCACCGGATGGTCGAGCAGCCCCGCCTGCGCCAGGGCCAGCTCGGTGGCCACGGTCGCCAGCTCAGAGACCCGCCCCATGGCTCGGGTCTTCTTGCGCGGATAGCGGGCCGGCAGCGCAAAGTCCGCGATGGGGGCCGCCAGCCGGGTATTCAAACCCTCATAGACGGCCCACTCCGGCATGGCGCGCACGGCGTTGCGCTCCTCCCTGAGGCGGGGCCCCACGCTCTGCCAGTCATTGCCAAAGGCGGTCACGCCGGCCATGCCGGTGACGACGACACGCTTCATGCTGCTACTCTCCATCCGTTCCCCTTCACCGGGTCAACCCGTCTCATGTCCCCCCTCATACCAGGCCTCCGTTGATCGAGATGACCTGGCGGGTGACGTAACCTGCGATGTCCGACATCAGATAGGAGACCAGCCCCGCCACTTCGTCGGCCTGCCCCATCCGCTTGAGGGGGATCATCTTCAGCGCTTCCGCCTCCACCTCGGCATTCACCATGCCGGTGTCGATGAGGCCGGGGGCCACGCAGTTCACCGTGATCCTGCGCTTGGCCAGCTCCAGGGCCAGGGCCTTGCTGGCCCCTATGATGCCCGCCTTGGCCGCGCTGTAGTTGACCTGGCCCCGGTTCCCCATGATGCCGGAGACCGAGGAGAGGGTCACGATGCGACCGCCCCGACGCAGCCCTATCATGGGCATGATGCAGGGTTTGAGCAGGTTGTAGAAGCCGTCAAGGTTGGTGTGCACCACCCCGTCCCACTCCTCGTCGGTCAGCGCCGGGAAGGCACCGTCGCGGATGACGCCGGCGTTGCAGACCACCCCGTAGTAGGCGCCGTGGGCCTCGATATCGCCCTCCAGCCGGCTGCGGCACTGCTCCCTGTCCGAGATATCGAACTGGATGAGGCGCCCCTGCCCCCCCGCGGCCGTCAGCTCACTCAGGGTACCCTCGGCCCCTTCCCGATCGCTGTGATAGTGCACCACGACATGAAAGCCATCGGCGGCCAGCCTCAGGGCGATGGCACGGCCTATGCCCTTGCTGGCACCGGTCACCAGTACGGTGGAATTCATCCTCACTCCCTCTTCAAAAAAACAGACAATTCGACGGTTGCATGCAACCAACCCCGCCAGGATCGCATCTGTCCTGCTATCCAAGCAGGGTCGACAACTCCTCATCGCCCGGCAGATAGGTGCTGAGCCTAGCCTCGGCGCAGGGCAGATCCCCGCACAGGATCCGGCACTCGAAGCTCGCCATGCCGCCATCCTCCAGCAGGCATTCGGCCTCGATGACGAGCCGTTCACCGGCCGCGAAGCTCGGCACCCGACACTGGTACTGCCGGCTGCCGAGCAGCATGCCGATGCGCACCGGCGCCCCCCGCGCCCTGGCCCGCATCCCGGCCCAGGCGGCTATGGTCTGGGCCATCAGCTCAAGACCCACCCAGGCGGGCAGATTGCCCCGCTCGTCCAGCAACAGGCCGTGGCGCTCGCCGATACGGGTCTCGCAGCGCACCCGGGTCCCCTGGTAATCCAGCAGCCGGTCCAGCAGCAGCATGGGGGCCTGGTGGGGCAGCAACTCGGCGATGGTGATCTCGTTCATGCTTCTTTCCCCTGATCAATCGGCACGGTACGCCCCAGCAGCAGGCTGGCGTTATTGCCGCCGAAGGCGAAGGAGTTGGACAGCACCCTGGCCACTGATCTGCCACGACCGGAAGCCACGCCGGCCTGCACCAGCGCGATGGGCGCCAGGGCGGGATCCTGCTCGCCCCCCTGATGAGGCAGGGCCAGTCCCAGCTCCATCAGCAGGCAGCAGAGCGCCGCCTCGATGGCGCCCGCCGCTCCCAGGGTGTGGCCGGTCAGCATCTTGGTGGAGCTGCAGGGCGCCGTCCCTTTTCCGCCAAACAGACGGGCCAGGGCCTGGCTCTCCATCTCGTCGTTGAGCCGGGTCGCGGTGCCGTGCAGGTTGATGTAGTCAAGGTCGGCGGCGCCGAGCCCGGCCTGGCGCAGCGCCATGGCCATCGCGGCTTCGGCCCCGATCCCCTCCGGATGAGGGGCCGAGATGTGCCAGGCATCGGAGGATTCACCGGCACCGAGCAGGGCCAGTTCGGCGTGCTCCCGGGTCAGCAGGAAGAGGGCGGCCCCCTCCCCGATGTTGATGCCCCGCCGCTCGCGGCCAAAGGGGCGACAGCGCTCTAGGCTCAGGGACTCCAGGCTGTCGAAGCCGTTGAGGGTCAGCCCGCACAGGCTGTCCGCCCCCCCGACGATGACCGCATCCGCCAGCCCGCTCATCAACAGCCGCTGACCGCTGATGAAGGCGCGGGCGCTGGATGAACAGGCGGTGGAGAGGGTGTAGGCGGGGCCGGTGAGGCCCAGATGACGGGCCAGAAACTCGCTCGGCGAACCCAGCTCCTGCTGGCGGTAGTCAAACCCCGCCGGCAGCGGTTGGCCCGAGTGCATGGCCGCGACGGCGACCTCGGCCTCGGCGATCCCCGAGGTGCTGGTGCCGAGCACGATGGCGATGCGATCCGCGCCCAACCGGCGCTTAAACCCGTCGAGGGCGGGCTGGATCTGGGCAAGGGCCGCCAGCAGCAGACGGTTGTTGCGCGATTCATAGGCACAGAACGTCGCCGGGATGGCGGGCAGTTCGGCGTGCACGCGGCCGACCGGGGTGAGCCGGCCATCGCTCAGTACGGCCCGTTCAGCGTCGAGGGGGGTGATGCCGGCCTGCTGCCAGCGGGCCAGGGCCGCAGACACGGCCGCCTTGCCCTCCCCCAATGCGCAGATCAGGCCATAACCCTGGATATAACAGGGGGCAACGGGAGCCGCGCCTTTCACGTTCAGATTCATGGGGCCAGCCTCTCCATCTGCAACTGGTAATCGAAGGCGTGCTGGATGAGCCGCACCGGCTCGCGCTCCCCGGCGATCAGGCGGTAGTGGATCTCGCTCACCAGCCGGCCGTCGGGATCGGTCAGGCGCCGCACCATGCCGTCATCCTCGAGGCGCCAGCCTGCCGGCAACCGGGGCTGCCAGGCTGTGAGCGGCCAGTAGCTCAGCATCACGTCGGCGAGCACCTGGGTCACCGGCGGCAGGGCGGTACCGCCGAGCTGCGCGGCGAGCTGCTCGGTGTGAATGCTCTCGCCGTCGTAGCTGAGCCGGAACAGGCGGATCCCGCTCGGGGTCAAGCCTGCCAGGGCGAGCCGGTGGCCGTCGGCCTCCAGCACGGTCAGCAGCTGATGATCCCCCCCCTTGCTGTGGGCGCTCAGCAGTTGCTGGCGATAGAGGGGCTGGACACGGACCGGTGCCGGCAGCAGCACACTGGTGCCCGGGGCCAGATAGGCGCGGTTCTCAGGCACGGGCTGGCTGGCGCAGGCGCCGAGCAAGAGGGCGAACAACAGGGGCAAGAGCTGCTTCATGATGAGTCCTGCAGGGCTGTGGTGAATGGTGGTCATCGCCGCTCCAGTACCAGTGGCGAGAGCAGAAACGCGATAAAGATGCCGCCGCTCAGCACCAGGCCGAAGCCCGCGATGGCCGAGGTATGGCTCAGGGCCAGCAGGCCGAACGACAGCTGGGTGGTCAGGTTGGCCAGCAGGATGGCGAACATGGTCGAGCGTTGGCGCAGGGGATCTTCGCCGCTGTAGGCGAAGAAGAGGCTGTAGTCGATGCCGATGCCGAAGATGAGGCTCATGGCCAGCACCCCGAACAGGGTGAGCGGCTGACCGCAGGCGGCCAGCAGGGCCAGGCCTGCCCCCAGCGAGAAGCCGCTGATCAGCAGGATCCGCAGGCTCTTGCGCCAGCCGAACCTCACCCACAGCAGCACGCCCACCAGGGCGATGGCCAGCAGCAGCAGCTCGGTCAGCTTGACGCGGTAGTGGGCAAACAGCTGGCTCCACTGGCCGCGCTGATCCTGCCAGAAGACCCCCTCCTGCCCCTCGGCCAGGGCCGCCACGGCCACCCCGTCCGTCACCCCGTAGACCGGCAGCCAGAGCGCGACCCGACCATCTGGCAAGCCGTGCCAGAGCAGCCGGCTCCCCTCGCTGACGGGACTCCCGAGCCAGTGCGCCGGAGTCAGGGGATGCCAGGGGCGAGGCTCGGCCCTGGCCGGCACCCCGGCCCGGTTGAGCCGCGCCACCACCTCGGGCAGCAGACGGGTGAGGGCGGCGTGATCCGCCCGCTGCTGCGCCAGGGAGGGCAGCCACTGGGCCAGCGAGACGAAGCCCGCCAGCTGGCCCGCGGCCCTGGCCTCGGTCAGCTTCTGGCTCATGGCCTCGAGGCGCTGCAGGGCGGTCTCCCCATCTTTCGCCGTCACCAGAAAGCCGGTCATGCCCCCCTGCTGGCCGGTGAGCTGCTGGATCTGCCGCTCCTGGGCCTGCAACTCGGTGGGCAGGGGTTGCAGACGGGCGATGTCGTCGTCGACCTCCAGCCGGCTCAATCCCGCCCCGATCAGGGTCAGGCAGAGCAGCGGCACGCCCCGGCGCAAGGCGGGCCACTCGCGCCACCAGCTGAGCCAGAGCGCCATCGGCACCAGCACGCGAGCTTCCCGCCGGGGCAGGTCACCGAGCCAGAGCGGGAACAGGCAGAGCACGGTAATGAACGAGGCCGTCAGCCCCACCAGGGCGCAGAGCGCCATCTGCTGCAAGCCGGGGAAGGGGGCGAGCCAGAGCAGTCCATAGCCCACCAGGGTGGCGAACAGCGCCATCGAGAGGCTGGGCAGCAGGCGGGCGCGGGTCTGGTGCGGGCTCTCCTGCTGGCCGTGCAGGCGCCGCTCGGTCAGGAAGTGGATGCCGTAATCTATGATGCCGACCAGGCTGGAGCTGATCACCAGGGTGAAGATGTGCACCTCGCCAAACCACAGCACCACGGCCAGTACCCCCCAGGCGAGGCCAATGGCGATGGGCAGCAGGGAGATCCAGAGCGCCCGGTACGAGCGAAACGCCAGCCACATCAGCAGCAGGACCCCGACCGTGGAGCCCAGCCCTATGGTGGAGATGTCCTGCTGGGCCAGCTCGCTGGCATGCTGACTGTAGAAGAGGGTGCCGCGGCGCAGCAGCTCCAAGCCGGGATATTGGCTCTTGAGGCCCTGCTCCGCCGCGTCGAGGCGGCTTAGCAGCTCGGTATTGCGAGCGAGGTCGAAGGCCGACAGATCCAGCTCGGCCCGCAGCAGGAACCACTGCCTGCCGGCCCCATCCTCGCTCAGCAGCCAGCCATGGTCGAGACGCAGGGGGCTGGCAACCTGGCCCTGCACCCCGGCCCGGACCAGCAGCAGGGGGTCGGCCTGCCACTCGGCGCGGGAGACGCCGCCGAAGGGGCTGTAGATCTGGCCGAGCACCCACTGGCTCCAGGCCTCCGGCCCCGCCGCCAGCCGGGCCCGGCTGCCCTCGTCGAGGCGCTGCCAGGCATGGTCATAGAGAAACCCTTGCCAGACCGAGGCCAGTTCAGGCTGGGCACCGCGCACCGCACTGAGCTCGGGCAAGGCGTTCAGGGTCTTGGCCCACGCCTGCGCCGCGACGCGGCCATCCTGCCCCGCCGGCAGGCTCAGCATCCAGACCAGCTGCCTGTCGAGCTGGCGCAGCAAGCCCTCACGCAGGGCCGGATCCAGGGTGGCGCGATCCTCGTGGGGCAACAGGTCCATCAGGCTGGTGTTGATCCGGCCCAGGGAGAGCTGCCAGCCGAGCAGCGCCAGGGCCAGCAGGCTGAGCAGCAGCCAGCAGCAGGAGAAGCGGCGCCAGGTCAGCTCGCTCCAGCCCCGGACAGAGGATGCGCGTTCGGCAGCAGATGCGGCGGGCTGTTCAGGGAGCAAAATGGGCCTGCTCCTCGGCAGATAGGGGCAGCGTCACCCTCTGCCAGTGAGAGAAGCGGATGCGGGTCTCGTCTCCCTGGCGATCGGCGATCACCAGCCGCTCCAGCTGCTTGCCACCGCTCAGGGTCAGGCTGGCAAACACCTTGTCGAGCGGCGCCACCTGCGGCGTCAGCACCAGGCTCCAGCCCTGCTCGCCGGACTGGAAAGTGAGGGCGAAGTAGCGGGTCAGCGTCTGCTCGTCCGAACCGAACAGGGCCAGCATCATGCTGCTGAACTGGAGCAGCTGGGGATTGTCGATCACCTGGACAGGGCCCTGCCCCACCTGCTGGCTCATGCGCTTGGCGGTCAGGCTCAGGGCCAGCTCGAAGGGCTGCAGCTGATGCCACCAGAGCCCCTGACCCCGCACCAGCAGCAGCTCGCCGCTGGATGTCAGGGGCCGGGCCAGCCCTTCCACCTGCTTCTCCTGCTCGAAGCGGGCGCGCTGGGCGGGTTCTGCACTCAGCAGCTCGCGGACCTCGGCCTGGGTCATGGGCAAGGCCCATGCGGCCATCGGCATCATCAGCCACAGGCAGGCACAGAGCCAGCCTCCCATGCCCTTGATCAGGCGCCTCATTCGCTCACTCCCAGCTTGTCGAGCAGCACCCTTGGGGAGGCGAGACACATCTCGCCACTCTCCTTGTTCACCGCCACCTGGATGCTGTAGCCCTTGCTGGTGCGCACCCCGCTCTTCGCATCGAACAGCTGGTACTCGATCTTGAGGCGGTTCTGGTATTCGCACAGCCGCGCCTCGACCCGCACCTTCTGACCGAAGCGCAGGGGCGCCATGTACTTGAGGCGCAGATCGATGATGGGCCAGTGATAGCCGGAGGCCTCCATCTGGGGATAGTTGTAATCGATCCGCTCCAGCAGGGCGCAGCGGGCCAGCTCGATGTAGCGCACATAGTGCCCATGCCAGGCCACCGCCATCATATCCACGTCGTGGAACGGGATCTCCACCTCTATGCTGTGGCTGATCATCCAGGGTTCACTCTGCATATGAGGTTTCCTCGTACAGATCGTAATGGCGGGCCTGCAAGCGGGCGATCAGGGCCCTGAGCTCCTGCTCCAGCGGCCTGTCCTCCACCAGCGCCGGGTGATCTTCTCGCACCGCCAGCACCATCTCCCGCAGAGGTTGGCTCAGTGCCTCCAGCCCAGAGTGCTGCAGGCCCAGGCGCAGCTCGACCCCCTGCACCGCCGCCAGCAGGCAGGCTGCCCCCACCTGCTCGGTCAGGGTCAGCACCCGCAGCGCATCCCGCGCCGCTATGGTGCCCATGCTCACCTTGTCCTGGTTGTGGCACTCGGTGGAGCGGGAGAAGACGCTGGCGGGCATGGTCAGCTTGAGCGCCTCCGCTGTCCAGGCGGAGACCCCTATCTGCACCGCCTTGAAGCCGTGGTTGATCATACGCCGCTCGCCGCTGGCGCCGGACAGATTGCTCGGCAGGCCGCCGTTGAACTTGACGTCCACCAGCTGGGCCAGCTGGCGGTCGAGCAGATCGGCGAGGTTCGCCACCGCCGTCTTCATGCTGTCCATGGCCATGGCGATGTGGCCGCCGTAGAAGTGACCGCCGTGCATCACGTGCTCGAAGTCGCCGTCGATGAGCGGGTTATCGTTGGCGCTGTTGAGCTCGTTCTCGATGAGCTGGCGCCACCAGGGCAGGCTGTCGGCCACCACGCCGATGACGTGGGGGGCGCAGCGCAGGGAGTATCTGTCCTGCAGCCGGTCGCTGTGGCGGGGCAGCTCGCCGCTTCGCAGATCGGCCCGCAGCCAGGCGGCGATATTCTGCATGCCGGGGTGCGGCTTGGCCGCGAACAACCGCTCGTCGAAGTGGAAGGCGTTGCCCTCCATGGCGACGCTGACCAGGGCGGTGATCCGGGTTGCCAGCCGCATCAGGTATTCGGTGCGGGCATAGGCGAGGCAGGCGAGCGCCGTCATCACCGAGGTGCCGTTCATCAGGGCCAGCCCCTCTTTCGGACGCAGCCGCAGCGGCATCACCCCCAGTTCGCCATAGACATCCGAGGTGCTGGCGAGCCGGCCGTCCCGATAGAGCTCACGCTCCCCCACCAGCACGGCGGCCACGTAGGAGAGCGGGGTGAGATCGCCGCTGGCCCCCACCGACCCCTCCTGCGGGATGCGCGGGATCAGATCCTGCTCCAGCAGCCAGCAGAGCCGCTCCAGCAGTGCCTGGCTGACGCCGGAGACCCCCTGGGCCAGGGAGCAGAGGCGGGTCACCAGCACGGCGCGTCCGGCCGCGACGCCGAGATCCTCCCCCAGGCCGCAGCCGTGGAAGCGGGTCAGGTGCAGGGGCAGCTCGGCCACCAGGGTGGGGGGCACGGCCCGGGTCACGGAGTCGCCGTAGCCCGTGGTCACCCCGTAGATGACCCCCTCCTCCGCCAGCAGGCGATCGAGGAAGTCGGCGCCACGCTGAACGCGGGCCATAAAGGCGGGATCGGCGTTCAACGCCGGGCGGGCGCGGCGCTCGGCCAGAGCCACCACCTGCTCTATGGTGAGCCGTCCAGCCCCGAAGGTGACCTGGGGAGAGGGAGTATCACTGTTCATCATGGGTCAGCTGCCAAAAATCGAAGAAATTGAACCAGTCCAGCGGCGCGTGCAGGCAGTGGTGCTGCAAGCGGTCTGCATAGGCCTGTACCCAGTGGCGCAGGGCCGCCTCCCGTTCGGCGCGGGGCAACAGCAGCCGCTCGGCGAAGGGCTCGAAATGGACCCTAAAACGCCCCTGCTCCTTGAGGCCGAACATCAGATAGACGGGGCAGGCCAGGACGCTGGCCAGGGCGAAGGGCCCCAGCGGGAAGGGGGCCGGCGCGCCGAGGAAGTCGGCCCAGACCACCCGCTTCTCCCGGGTCACCGAGGTGCGGTCCCCGACGATCACCACCCACTCCCCCGCCTCTATCTTCTCCTTGAGCAGGATGGCGGTGTCAGCCCCCATCTCCTGCACCTGGATGAGATTGATGCCGGCATCCGGATTGACCTGCCTGAGCAGGGCGTTGAAGCGGGCCGCGTGGCGGGTGAACACCAGGGCATTGATGCGCACCTGGCCGTCCCGGGTGCCGAGCGCCCGGCACAGCTCCAGATCCCCGAGATGGGAGCCGAGCAGCAGCAGGCCGCGCCCGCTGGCCAGGGCCGCCTCGTGGTGCTCTCGCCCCACCAGCTCGACCCGCTCCCGGGGAATGTCGCCACGCCAGCCCGCCAGCTTGTCCAGCGCCGCCTCGCCAAAGCGCAGGAAGTGCCGGAAGCTCGTTCTCGGCTCGGGGGGCAGGGCCACCTGCTGGCTGGCCGCGAAGGCTTCCAGCCTCTTCAGATACTGCTCGGACGCCGCCCGCTGGCGGCGACCTGTCAGCCAGAAGTAGCCGATGACGGGGTAGAGCAGCGCCTTGAAGCCCGTCCGGCCCAGCAGCCGATAGCTGGCCAGCATGATCTGCAGGCCCAGCAGCGAGCCCCGCTCCGGCGTGCGCGACCAGTGCCGCCTGCCCTGCTGCCAGAGCCGGACCGGCACGGCAGGCAGCTTGCGAACCCCATCCCAGAGCAGTCGGCACACCAATCGGGTGTGCATCCAGGAGATGTCCACGTTGTCCCGCCAGAGCCGAAAGTGCGAGCTGCCGTCTTCGGGATAGATGACCCGGGTCGGCACGAAGCGCATGGGCACCCCGCGCCAATGGAGGCGCACCATCACCTCGGTATCGAAATCCATGCGCCGGCCGAGGCGCACCTCGTCCAGCAGGGCGCAGCTGGTTGCCAGGGGGTAGACCCGAAAGCCGCACATGCTGTCCTGTATGGTGAAGGAGAGGGTCTCTATCCAGACCCAGACATGGGTGATGTAGCGGCCATAGAGACGCCCCCTGGGCACGGAGTCATCGTAGAGGGGGCGTCCCGAGACCAGGGCATCCGGCTGGCGTTCGGCCTCCGCCAGCAGGCGCGGCACGTCCGCGAGGCAGTGCTGGCCATCCGCGTCTATCTGCACCCCGTGGCTGAAGCCCAGGGCCCGTGCGGCCATGAGCCCGGTGGCCACGGCGGCCCCCTTGCCGAGGTTGCGATCGTGACGCAACAGGGTCAGCCACGCCCCATGTTCCTCGGCCAGGGCATCCAGGGCGGCGGCAGCACCGGGCTCGCTGCCGTCGTCGATCAGCAGGCAGGGCAGTCCCAGGGGGTGCAGCTCGGCCAGTACCCCGGCCAGGGGGGCAGAGTGGTTGTAACAGGGGATGATGAGGCAGGGATTCAGGGACATAGCCGCACCCGACCGCTGCTGGCATGCTCGTCTCCGAGCCGGTAACTGAACAGCAGCTGGCTCTTGTCGGCCTGCCAGCAGAGGTGCAACTCGCACTCCTGGCCCGGCCGCAACGGCCGCTGGAACTTGAGCTGGTTCATGCCGGCGAAGCTCCCCGCCAGGCCTGGCAACTGGCGGCCATAGTGCATGGCCCAGTGCACCTGCACCACACCGGGCAACAGGGGCGCGCCCGGGAAGTGGCCGCGAAACCAGGGCAGCTCGGGGTCGAGACGCAGGCGCAGCACCAGATCGCGCCCCTGCCAATGCTGCTCGAGCAGGGTGGGCAGCCCGCTTATCTGCATGGCGCCTGCCCGCTGGCTGGGTCTTCCATCTGGCCCAAGGCGGGCTCTTTGGCATTGATGTCCATGGGTGCCTTATCGAATAATGCTCTCAACTGCCCCCAGGGGCGCTTCCCCTGGCTGTTGAGGGGCAGCTCGGGCAGCAGGCGCAGCCGGCGCGGCAGGGCGACCGGCTCGAGCCAGGGCCTCAGTTGCTCCCGCAGGGCGATGAGGAAACGACCTGGCCCCAGCGCCTGCCACTGGATCAGTCCCGCCTCGGTCAATACCAGCACGGCACCGAGCTGCTGCCTAGTCGCCACGTTCAGAGGCAACACGGCCACCTCCCGCACCCAGGGCAGTGCCCGCAGCCGCCCCTCCACCTCCTCGAGGGAGATGCGTTTCTCTTCGAGCTTGATCACCCTGTCCCCCCGCCCCAGCAGATGAAAACCGGACTCGCACAGACGAATGCGATCGGCACAGAGCAGGGGGGCGCCATCCGGCAGGTAGGGGGATCTCAGCAGCAGCTGGTCGTCTTCTCCCAGCGCGATCGCTATGCCCGGCATGGGTTGCCAGGGGGTGTCGGCCTCCTGACTCTGGCGCCAGGCGATGCCGCCGGTCTCGCTGCTGCCAAACACCTCCACCGGCAATCGGCCGAGGAGTTGCTCGCACCGGGACGCATCTGCCGGCGCCAGGGGGCCGCCGGAGGAGACGACGAGACGACAGCCCGTCGCCTTGAGTCCGGGGTCGAGCCGGCTGAGAAGCGCCGGGGAGGCGATCAATGCCCACAGGCCAGGCTGTGCGCTCAGTTGCTCGGGGTAGAGCGTCAGGGTACGGGCGAAGGGCACGCGCAGGATGAGCGGCAGCAGGATGCGAAACAGCAGGCCATAGATGTGTTGATGACTGACGCTCGCCAGCAGGCGGGCCCCCGCCAGCGGCTCGCCCCAGAGTGCCATCAGCACCCTCAGCTCGGCATCCAGCTGGTGCCAGGTCTTGGGGATCGCCTTGGGCTGCCCCGTCGAGCCCGAGGTGAACAGGGTCAGTCGCAGGGAGACGGGGGCAGGCCAGCGTGCGGTCGACGGCGCCTCGGCCGCGGTGGACAGGGGCAGATGCAACCAGGGGACGGCACTCCCCTCCCCCAGGGTCTGGCTATCGGTCAGCACCCCATCGAACCCGGCACTGAGCTCGGCCAGGGCGGCCGGCCGCTGATGACCGGGCAGGATGGCCTCCCGTCCCGTCAGGGCGCAGGCGAGCAGGGCCTCTGCAAACAGCAGACTGTCCTCGAAGCAGAGCGCCCAGCGCCGGGCGGGCAGGCTCGCCAACCGGGTGGCCAGCCGTTCGGCCCCCAGACGGAGGGCACCGAAAGCGGCATCCCCTTGCGGACCAAACGCCACCACCTCGTCATCGGCTCGCCCCCAGATGGCGGCGAGCAGGTTCGCTGGCGCCATCATGCTGCGAAACGCCGTTTGACTCGGCGGCGCACCAGGTACTCCCCTGCCATCAACAGCGCCATCAGCAGATAGCTGACGAGACCGTTGTAGAGGCTCCAGAGGGCGAGATCCCCGTACCAGACGGTGGCGACAGCCAGGCCACCGTTGAGTACGAAGAAGCCGCACCAGACCTGAGTCACGATACGGGTATAGCGCACCCCGGCCGGCGGCAAATCGGGATCTTGCAGGCGCGCGAGGCGCTCCACCAGGCTCATGGGCTGGGTCAGGCTCCAGCCAAACAGACAGAGCAGTGCCAATGAGACAGCGATGGGGTAGTAGAGCAGCCAGTGCTGGGCCGAGAAGAGGGCGCTCAGGCTCGTCAGCAGCAGGCCGACGCAGGCCAGCAGGCGACCGAGCAGCAACCACTCGCGCCGCGGGGCTGACCCGGGCAGGAGGCGCAGGGCGAAAGTGACCATCAGGATCACAAGCAAGGCGGAGCCACCCCAATGGGTCAGCCCCCAATACACCGCCAGGGGATAGACCAGCAGCAGACCGCCCGCCAGCAGGGAGAGCAGGCGCATCATGGCAGCAGATCAGCCATGGTTCATCAGACGATCGACCGCCTCGACCACATCGGCCACGCTGCGCACCGACTTGAACTCTTCGGGCTTGATCTTCTTGCCGGTGAGTTTTTGCAGGTGCACCACCAGATCGATGGCATCTATGCTGTCGAGCTCCAGATCCTGGTAAAGCTGGGCATCCAGGGTCACGGCATCTTCATCCACCTCGAACAGCTCGACCAGGGTCGCCTTCACCTTGGTAAAAATGTCGTCTCTATTCATCACGATATCTCCTCGATGGCGGGATCAGGCCTGGGACTGGACCAGGGCAGCCAGGGCCTCGACACTGGCGAAATGGCGACGGGTGTCCGCATCGTCGGCGGAGAGCACTATGCCGTAACGCCCCTTGATGGCCAGTCCCAGCTCCAGCGCATCGATGGAATCCAGACCCAGTCCGTCGCCAAACAGGGGAGCCTGGTCGTCGATGTCATCCGGGGTCAGCCCCTCCAGATTGAGGCTGTCGATGATGAGTTGCTTTATCTCTCGTTGCAGGTTTTGCATTGCGCTTCCATAGGCTGTCATGGGGTCCCGGGTTGCAGGACCTGGGTAAGAAATCGGGTTAGCTGGCGGGCGGCCAGGCCACTGCTCTGTTCGCCGTCGCCCCACCCGGTGGCCGCGATCTGTGGCAAAAACTCCAGGGTAAAGATCGGCTTGCGCTGCGGGACATGGAACCACTTGTCCTGCTTGGTGAGAAAGCGCTCGCTGCAGTGAATGCGCACGGGCTGCAGTGTCACTTGGCCGCGCAAGGCAAGCTGGGCGGCGCCCCGCTGCAACCGGATAGGCTCGCCCGGCGTAGTGCGGGTACCTTCCGGAAAGATCAGCAGCAAGCCACCGCGGCGTACCCGTTCGATGCACAGTGGCAACAGTTGTTCCGCTTCCCCGTTGGGAATGTAGTCGGCGGCACGCACCACGCCACCGAGGAAAACATTATGCCACAAAGCCCGCTTGACGATGCAGTCGCACACCGGCAGCTCGGCCGCCAGGATCACGTAGTCGAGCAGGCTGGGATGGTTGGCGACGATGAGGGCCCCCTGCAGGGCAGAGGGCATGCCGCTGACCCTGTAGTCCAGCACCCCCAACCTCTTGAGCATGCCCATAAACAGCCGGAAGCTCTGCTTGATGCTGGCCTGCGCCAGGATGCGACGCGGCTCCCCGCGCAGGCAGATGGCCAGCAACGGAAACCAGCACAGGCTGAGCAGGAGCCCACCCAGACCGAACAGGGTAAAGCCGAGGGCGGTCCCCATCAGCCGCCAGAGCCGATTCAGCTGCGTCGCCATGACCACTCCCGGCGCCCGTCGCTCAGCAGGCATGCGGGTTGTTGCAAGAGATGTGCGCGCCAGAATGCCAGGGGCTGGGCCAGCTCGGGGTTCCGTCCGGCTTCCCGTTGCCCCTCGCAGCGCCAGCGTTCGACTGCGTGTTCATCTTCGCCACGCCCCAGCACCAGCGCCACCGCATAAGGCGCCGTGGCAGGGAGCCAGGCTTGATGAAACGCCGGGATCTCCCCCTCGAACGCCACCAGCAGCACCCGTTCACCGCCGGCATGCAGGTTGGCGATCGCCTCGGTCAATCCGGCCATCAGGCCCCCTTCTCCTGCGGCAATGGAACTCATGGGCAGGGCCGCCTTGCCCTGGATGGAACAGAGCCCGGCCGCGGTGTTGTGCACCGACATGGAGAAATCCGTGGGGGAAAGCGGCTTGCCGGCCGCCAGGCCCTGCAGCAGCGCCATGGAACGCGCCAGCTCCCCATGACGACTGACGAAGATGGCGCTGTCGATGGGGTGGCGACCCAGCATATCCAAACCGAGTTGTACCGCGAGGCGGGCGCCCGCACTGAGGCGGCGCGCCATCATCATGGGGATCAGGGGGGTAAGGGGCAGCGCGGGAGTAACCTGGGGCCACTGTACCTCTCTGGCCCACTGTTGCCATTGACCGGCCTGCTCCAGTCCAGGAGAGAGCGCCTGCGCATCAAGGAGTGAAAATGAGAGCATGATAGCGGCGTTCTGTCCTTTTTTGGCGCGGGAATTCATTAGATATAATAAATGAGTTGTTCAATGTCGGCATAAAAATATGCGCAAACAATAACCAACTTGTTATCAGTATTAACTTTCTGGCATGGTAACATTATTTTTTAAAAAAGTAGATCCCCTCACATATCACTTATTGCATCAGACCATATTTTATTGAAAATATCATGACAATGATGTCTCATTGCCTGGCTTATTGCATTTAGCACCGGAGAATAATAATGAATTGGATCACAAAATCGGGGTTGGTACTCGGCGCATTCCTGCTCGTCGCCTGCTCCACCAGCAAGCCGATACAGAATCTTCCTGCCAACCAGGTGAATTTCAATTTGAGCGAAGAACAGGTTGGTAATGCCATCATCAACGGTGGTATCAGCAAGGGCTGGGTGATGAAAAAAGAACAGCCAGGTGTTATTCGCGGTCAATTGAACGTGCGCCAGCATCAGGCGGTGATCAATATTCCTTATACTGCTCGTGATTACTCTATCAATTATGTCAGCAGCATCAATCTGGATGACGATGGCAAAGGTGCCATCCACCGCAGTTATAATCGCTGGATCCTGGGGCTGAATCAGGCCATCCAGATCGAGCTGTCCCGCGCCGGCACCCAATAACCAGAGACAGGACCGCCATTGAAACACTACCAGTGTGAGCAATACAACGCCCTCGATGCCATCAGCCAGGCTCAGCGCATCGCCTTCGCCCCCATGCTGTTTCAGGCGAGCTGGTGCTTGCGGGAAACCGGGGTGCTCGCCTATCTGGAGAGCCGAGGCAAGACGGGGGCCACCACGGCCGACATCGCCAGCCACTGCGGGCTCAGCGAATATGCGGTGGCGGTGCTGCTGGACATGGGGCTGGGTGGCGGTGTCTGTCATCTGGCCGGAGAGCACTATGTGCTCGGCAAGGTGGGCAAGTACCTGCTAAACGACCCCATGACCCGGGTCAACATGGACTTCACCCAGCACGTCTGTTACCAGCCGCTGGCCCAGCTGCTGGATGCCATTCGCGAGGGCAGGCCGGAGGGGCTCAAGGTGTTCAGCCCCGATTGGGAGACCATCTACCCCCATCTGGATGAGTTGCCTGAACCTGCCCGCGCCAGCTGGTTCTCCTTCGATCACTTCTACTCCGACTGGGCATTCCAGCAGGCGCAGGATCATGTGCTGAACTACGCGCCACGCTGCCTCTATGACGTCGGGGGCAACACGGGCAAGTGGGCTCTCTCCTGTGCGGCCAGGGATCCTGAGCTCAGTGTCACCATTCTGGATCTGCCGGAGCAGCTCGCCCTGGCCCGGCCCAGGATAGAGGCTGCGGGTCTGGCAGACCGGGTCCGTGGTCACGGGGTCAACATGCTGGAGGCCGAAGGCCACCTACCCGGGGAGGCCGACATCTGGTGGATGAGCCAGTTCCTCGACTGTTTCAGCCACGAGCAGATCGTCACCATCCTCAAGCGCATTCGTCAGCACATGAAACCGGGAGCCAGGGTCTGCATTCTGGAGCTCTTCTGGGACAGGCAGAGTTTCGAGGCCGCCAGTTTCTGTCTCAACGCCACCTCCCTCTACTTCACCGCCATCGCCAACGGCAACAGCCGCTTCTATCACTCCAAGCAGATGTACCAGTGCCTGCGTGAGGCCGGCTTCCACGTGGAGGCCGAGCACGAGATCCCGGGCCCGGGTCATACCCTGCTGGTTGCCCAACCTCTGCCTGCGCGGCCATAATGGCCCATCGATAATGGATGGCATACATCAGGAAAGGAGCGACCCATGATGCGCAATGGCCGGATATGGCTGGTGCTCGGGCTGGCCCTGGGGGCGGTGACGACCGGCTGCACCCACATCAAGGAGGCGGGCAGAACCGTGGGCCATACCACCAGAGACGTGACCCGCGAGATTGGCCACACCACCCGGGATGTGGCCCGAGAGATAGGCCATGGTACCCGGGATACCGTCAAGAAAGTGGGTGACGAGATAAGCAAATGACAACAGGGGCCCAGGCCCCTGTTGCGTTATCTGTGATTCGGAATCACCACATGGCCATCAGCCGGAACTCCATGGTCTCTTCCTGTCCGTCCGGCAGCGTGGCGAAGAAGTCGAGCCCGGTCTGCTCCTCCACCGCATCCACCGTCACCCTGCAGTCCGCCAGCCGGCTGGCCGACACCTTCTGCTGGGACAGGCCCGGCCCATCGCTGTCATGGGCATGCCTGCCCCGGCAACAGAGGACTGCTTCTTACGTCGGGAGAGGTGTGGGGGTGGCATCGTCGACGCCGGGAAATAGTGCGTGCTTGTTTGTTCAAGATCAAAGGGGTCAATCAGAACGACTCTAGAATCAGCCCGTTATTTATTTGGAACGGCATGAAAGGCGATTCACCACCACGGGCAGGCGTTATTAATTCATCGACATACTTCCCATGAATTAATACGCCACCTTGCCAGATGAAATATTTGAGCCCATTCATTTCACGCCAAAAATGCAACATAACAACCAGCCTTCCATAACAAATAACCGGGTCTGATCCTTGGTACCCCGTATTCAGACAATGCCATTGATGATGCCTTCTTGTGTGAAGGCAAGAAATGGCCGTGCTTTTCAATCAAGATAAGGATGCATGATGAGAAAGTCCCTGTTGGCCACCGCCCTGCTGCTCTGCCCCGCCGCCTTCGCCGCCACGACGCACTGGGGATACAGCGGTGAAGCCGGTCCGGCGAAATGGGCCAGCCTGACCCCGGAATATGGCCAGTGTGCGGGCAGCAACCAGTCGCCGGTCAACCTCGCAGGCCTGGTGGAGGCCGAACTGGCGCCCCTGCAGTTCCACTACCGGACGGGTGGCAAGACGCTGGTCAACAACGGCCACACGGTGCAGGTCAACTATGCCCCCGGGAGCGCCCTGGAACTCGACGGCATGCGCTTCGAGCTCAAGCAGTTCCACTTCCACGCCCCCAGCGAAAACCTCATCGAGGGCAGGTCCTACCCCCTGGAGGGTCACCTGGTCCACGCCAACGCCAAGGGGGAGCTGGCGGTGGTCGCCGTGATGTTCGAACCGGGCTGGGCCAATGCCGCCCTGAGCCAGGCCTGGCAGGCGCTGCCAGCCAAGGCGGGGGAGAGTCACGAGCTCAAGGAAGGGGTCTCGGCAGAGGCACTGCTGCCCGCCCAGCACGACTACTACCGCTTCAGCGGGTCGCTGACCACCCCGCCCTGCTCGGAAGGGGTGCGCTGGCTGGTGATGAAGGAGCCGGTGCAGGTGAGTCAGGCGCAGATCGACGCCTTCAAGGCGGTGATGCACCATCCCAACAACAGACCCGTCCAGCCCCTCAACGGGCGACTGGTGCTGCAATAAGGTTGTATGTCACCGATTTGCGCAATAAAAAGAGGGCCTATCGGCCCTCTTTTGCATCTTCCGCAAAGGTGTTTACAAGCTGGCAGCGATGCGTGCCCCCAGCGCGGCGTTGTTCAACACCAGCTGGATGTTGGCCGCCAGGGAGTTGCCACCGGTCAGCTCGCAGACGCGGGCCAGCAGGAAGGGGGTGGAGGCCTTGCCCTTGACCCCCTGCTCGTCCGCTTCCCGCAGCGCCTGCTCGATGGCCGCGTCTATGTCCGCCTTCGGCATCGCAAACTGGGCCGGGATGGGGTTCGCCACCACGGCGCCGCCCGCCAGCCCCAGCTCCCACTTCAGGCGCAGCGCCTCGGCGATCGCCGCCGGGGTGTCGAGGCGGTAATCCACCTTGAAGCCGCTCTCCCGGGTGTAGAAGGCGGGCAGCTCCTCGGTCTGGTAGCCGATGACCGGCACCCCCTGGGTCTCCAGGTACTCCAGGGTCAGGCCGATGTCGAGGATGGACTTGGCGCCGGCGCAGACCACGGCCACCGGGGTCTGGGCAAACTCCTGCAGGTCAGCGGAGATGTCGAAGCTCTCCTGGGCACCGCGGTGCACGCCGCCGATGCCGCCGGTGGCGAACACCCGGATCCCGGCCATGGCGGCCACTATCATGGTGGACGCCACCGTGGTGGCCCCCATCCCCTTGTTCGCCAGCACGAAGGGGATGTCACGGCGGCTGCACTTGATGGCGGCGTGCCCGGCCTTGCCCAGCGCCTCCAGGGCTCCCGCATCCAGGCCCACCTTGAGGCGGCCATCGATGATGGCGATGGTGGCCGGCACGGCGCCGTTGTCGCGCACCACCTGCTCCACCTGGCGCGCCGTCTCCACGTTCTGCGGATAGGGCATGCCGTGGGAGATGATGGTGGACTCCAGGGCCACCACCGGCTTGCCGGCAGCCAGCGCGGCGGCAACTTCAGGTTGGATATCGAGGTAAGCGTTCAACATGGGTACTCCTCCAGCATGCGTTCAACGGCGGCCTTGGATAGGCCGGAAAAGACGGTATCGGAACAATTGACGGTGAGGGCGGCGCAGCCGAGGGCGAACCGGGTCGTCTCGACTATGTCCTGCTCCTGCAACCAGGCGTGGGCCAACCCTGCCATGAAGGCATCGCCGCCGCCGGTCACATTGACGACCGGGCTGCCGAGCACGGGCAGATGGCCCTGGCACGCCCCGTCGCTATAGAAGATCCCCTGATCGCCGAGGCTCAGGAAGAGCCGCTGCACCCCGGCGCGGTGGAACCAGGCCGCCGCCATGGGCCAGGTGTCGGGCCCGGCGATACGGAAACCGCACAGCTGCTCCGCCTCGGTGCGATTGGGTTTGAGGGTGTGGATGCGGTGCAGCCAGGGGCGGATCTTCTCCACCTTGGCGACAGAGACGGTGTCGACGAAGATGATGTGCTCGCCCTGGCGCTCGAACAGCCAGTCCAGGGTGTGGGTGGCGAGGTTGGTGTCGAGCACCCAGAGCCGGGCCGCGCCGAGGAAGCCGCTCAGGGGGGCAAGCCGGGCCGGGGTGAGCTGCTCGATGATCCCCATGTCGTTGACGGCGCAGCTCATCTCGCCGCTGCCATCGTGCAGGCTGAGGTAGCAGGAGGTCGCCTGCCCCTCCAGCACCAGCACCTGGCGCACGTCGACGCCGGCGCGCTGGCTCACCTCCAGCAGGTGGTGGCCGTATTGATCGTTGCCCACCGCGGTCAGCAGCCGGGTGTCGGTACCGAGGCGCGCCAGGTTCTCGGCGATGTTGCGCCCCACCCCGCCGGCCGAGGTGCGCACCCGGCCCGGGTTGGAGTCGCCGATGCGCAGGTTGTCGTGGCTGCTGCCGCAGATATCCATGTTGGCGCCGCCGATCACCACGGCATAGGGGCCTTCTCGCAGCACATAGCCGCGCCCCTGCACATAGCCCTGGCGCATCAGGCTGGAGATATGGCTCGCCAGCGCCGAGCGACTGATGCCGAGCCTGTCCGCCAGCTCCTGCTGGGCAATCATGGGGTCCTGGCGCAGCAGGGCGAGGATCTCTTGCTCACGTTCCGTCATAGACAAACATCCAGTTACAAACGTTTGTCCATTATCATCGAGAAACGTTTTCCCGCCACGATTGCGTGCAAGAAATGTCGGGTCGCGCACAAAAAATCACCGGGCAGGGCCCGGCGATAGAAAAACGGTTTTCAGTTGATGCCACTCACCCCAGCTGTACCCAGACCTCGTTTCCCTCCAGCCGCACCGGCCAGCAGGCGACACTCAGGGCCGGATCGTCCAGGCAGCGACCGTCCATCAGGGCGTAGCGCTGCTTGTAGAGGGGCGAGGCGACCACGGGTTCCCCACCGGCATCCCCCACCAGGCCGCGCCCCAGCACGGCAACGCCGGCCAGGGGGTCCACCCCGTCCAGGGCATAGACATGCTCCCCGAGGCGAAACAGCGCCAGTACCCGCCCCTCCAGCCAGGCGCTGCGCCCGGCCTGCTCCGGCAGCGCCGCCAGCTCGCATACCCGATGCCAGGCCCCGGTCGCTGACTGCAAGGTCTCTTCTTTTATGTCGCTCATACCACCTCCTTGATAGCGATATCCGGCACCCATTGCCCCCGCTCCTCACGGCGCGGCGGCGTCTCGTCCTCGGGCCGGTTGACGAAGGCCTCGAACAGCTTGAGCTTGTCCGGATCCGCCAATGTGCTCTTCCACTCGCACTGCCAGGTGCCGACGATCCCCTCCATCATGGCCTCCAGCTCGGCGCCGATGCCGAGCTTGTCCTCGATGATCACCGACTTTAGGTAGTCGAGCCCCCCCTCCATGCTCTCCATCCAGACCGAGGTGCGTTGCAGCCGATCCCCGGTGCGCACGTAGAACATCAGCAGCCGATCGATGTAGCGGATCAGGGTCTGCTCGTCGAGATCCGTGGCGAACAGGTCGGCGTGGCGCGGCCGCATGCCGCCGTTGCCACACACATAGAGGTTCCAGCCCCGCTCGGTGGCGATGACGCCGATGTCCTTGCTCTGGGCCTCGGCGCACTCCCGGGTGCAGCCGGAGACCGCAAACTTCAGCTTGTGAGGGGCCCGCAGCCCCTTGTAGCGATGCTCCAGGGTCTGGGTCAGGGTCATGGAGTCCTGCACCCCGTAGCGACACCAGGTGGAGCCCACGCAGGACTTCACGGTGCGCACCGACTTGCCGTAGGCCTGGCCGGTCTCGAAGCCCGCCGCCACCAGCTCGCCCCAGATGGCGGGCAGCTGGTCGACCCGGGCGCCGAACAGATCGATGCGCTGGCCGCCGGTGATCTTGGTGTAGAGGCCGTACTTGCGCGCCACCTCGCCGATGGTGATGAGCCCCTCCGGGGTGATCTCCCCCCCCGGGATGCGCGGCACCACCGAATAGGTGCCGTCCTTTTGCAGGTTCGCGAGGAAGGCGTCGTTGGTATCCTGCAACGCGCGGTGGGGCTTCTCCAGCACGTGCTCGTTCCAGAGGGACGCCAGGATGGAGGCCACCGTCGGCTTGCAGATGTCGCACCCCAGCCCCTGGCCGTGTTTGTCGCGCAGCGCCTCGAAGCTCTTCAGCTCGCCCACCCGGGCCAGGTGATAGAGCTCCTGACGGCCGTAGGCGAAGTGCTCGCACAGCCCCTTGTCCGCCTCGACGCCAAGGTCTGCCAGGGTCTGATCCACCACCTGCTTGAGCAGGTTGCTGCAACCGCCGCAGCCCGTGCCCGCTTTGGTACAGCTCTTCACCGCCGCCAGCTCGTGATTGCCCGCCCGAATAGCGGCCACCACGTCCCCCTTGCTGACGTTGTGGCAGGAGCAGAGGATGGCGCTGTCCGGCAGCACCAGGGGCGCGGGGACGGCCCCGACCTCCCCCACCAGCAGGGAGAGCGGCGGCTGGGGCAGCGCCACCCCGTTCTGGTAGTACTGCAGCAGCCGCTCATAGTCGGCCCCGTCCCCCACCAGGATGGCGCCGAGCAGGCGATTGCCCTCGCCGTCGGTCACCAGCTTCTTGTAGATGCCCTTGACCCTGTCCAGCAGCAGCAGCTCCTGGGCGCCGGCGGTGGCGGCGTGGGCGTCGCCGATGGAGCCCACGTCCACCCCCATCAGCTTGAGCTTGGTGGACATGTCGGCCCCGATAAAGCGGCTCTCGCCGCCGCACAGGCTGGCCACGGCGGCCCGGGCCATCTGGTAGCCGGGGGCCACCAGCCCGAAGATGCGCCCCTGCCAGAGCGCGCACTCGCCGATGGCGAGGATGGCGGGATCCGAACTGTGGCAGCCGTCGTCGATGCAGATGCCACCGCGCTCCCCGACCACCAGCCCGGATTGCCGGGCCAGGGCGTCGGCGGGTCGAATACCGGCGGAGAACAGCAGCACGTCGGTCTCAATGTGAGTGCCGTCCTTGAAACGCAGTCGATGACGGGCCTGCTCCCCCTGCTCTATGCACTCGGTGGCCTTCTCCACCAGCACCTCGACCCCGAGGGCCTGGATCTTGTCCCGCAGCACGGCGCCGCCGCTCTCGTCGAGCTGCACCGGCATCAGCCTGGGGGCGAACTCCACCACCTGGGTCTTGAGGCCGAGCAGGCGCAGGGCGTTGGCCGCCTCCAGCCCGAGCAAGCCGCCACCGATCACCACGCCGCTGCGGGCCTGGGCGCAGGCATCGCGGATGGCGGCGAGATCTCCCAGGGTGCGATAGACGAAGCACCCCTCCCGCTGATGGCCGGGGATGGGGGGCACGAAGGGGACCGAGCCGGTCGCCAGCACCAGGCGCTCGTAAGGGAACTGCTCGCCACAGGCCAGGGTCAGGGTGCGGGCGGCCCGGTCGAGCACCTCCACCTCGGCCCCCAGTCGCAGCGTTATGCCGTGCTCTTCATACCAGGCGGGATCCGCCATGCGCAGGGCCTGGGGCGCCTTGCCGCCGAATACCTCGGAGAGGTGCACCCTGTCGTAGGCGGCGTCCGGCTCGGCGCCAAATACCGTCACCTCGAACCGGCTCAGGCCACCGGCCGCCACCAGCTGTTCGACGAAGTGGTGACCCACCATGCCGTTGCCCACCACCAGCAGCCGTTGCTTGTCGGTCTTGTCGGCGGAACCGCTGTTCTGGCGACCGGGCAGGTCCATGCCGTCCCCTGTCACCCACTGTATCTCTTTGTCAGTCATGTCTCTCTTCCTTGAATCCGGCGGGCTCAGGCGCGCAGCTTGCTGCGCACCTGCCCGGCTGCCTTGAGGGGGGTCACCTTGCGCTGCTTCTCGTAGAGGAAGCGCAGCACCTGCTGGCGCAGCTTGTGGTAGTGGGGATCGTCCGCCAGGGCAACCCTGTCCCTGGGCCTTGGCAGGTCGACGGTCAGGATCTCCCCGACCGTGGCGCTGGGGCCATTGGTCATCATGACGATGCGATCGGAGAGCAGCACCGCCTCGTCCACATCGTGGGTGATCATGATGACGGTGTTGCCAAGCTCCGCCTGGATCGCCATCAGAGCATCCTGCAGATGGGCCCGGGTCAGGGCATCGAGGGCGCCGAACGGTTCGTCCATCAGCAGCACCTTGGGGGAGAGCGAGAGCGCGCGGGCGATGCCGACCCGCTGCTTCATCCCCCCCGACAGCTCGTGGGGCATCTTCTGGCTGGCGTGATCCATCTGCACCAGGGAGAGGTAGTAGTCCACCCGCTCCGCCACCGCCCGCTTGTCAGACTCCACCTGGGCCACCGCCAGCGCCACGTTCTGCTGGACGCTGAGCCAGGGCAGCAGGGCGTGGTTCTGGAACACCATGGCCCGCTCGGGCCCGGGGCCCGCCACCTCGCGGCCATCGAGGATGATGCCCCCCAGGGTCGGCTCCAGCAGCCCGGCCACCAGGTTGAGGACTGTGCTCTTGCCGCAGCCCGAGTGACCGATGAGGGAGACGAACTCCCCCTTCTCGATGCGCAGGTTGACCCGGCTCAAGGCCTCGAAGCGCCCCTGCTCCGTCTCGAACGAGATGCCGAGATCGCTTATCTCCAGATAACTCTTCATTGGCTCTTCTCCTGCCTGAATAGGAATGTGGTTAACGCAGCACCTGGCGCTTGTCCTGAAGCAGGACCACTGCTGCAGGGCCTGTGCTGCCTCGGTTGCCCGCGGGCGCTCCTAGCGCAATACCTGGCGCTTGTCCCAGGACAACCACTGCTGCAGGGCCAGCATGCCCCTGTCCAGGGCACAGCCGATGAGGCCTATGGTGATCACCGCCACCATGATACGGGCCAGGGAGGACGAACCGCCGCTCTGGAACTCGTCCCACACGAACTTGCCGAGCCCCGGGTTCTGGGCCAGCATCTCCGCCGCGATCAGCACCATCCAGGCCACCCCCAGCGACAGGCGCAGGCCGGTGAAGATCATGGGCAGGGCGCCGGGCAGCACGATGCGCCGCACATGGGTCAGGAACGACAGGCGCAGCACCCGGCTGACGTTGTGCAGATCCCGGTCCAGCCCCGCCACCCCCACCGCCGTGTTGATCAGGGTCGGCCAGAGGGAGCAGAGGGTCACCGTCAGGGCCGAGGTGAGGAAGGACTTGGCGAGCCAGGGGGTGGGGCTGGCGTAGAGGGCGCTCACCACTAGCGTGATGAGGGGCAGCCAGGCCAGCGGCGACACCGGCTTGAGCAGCTGGATCACCGGGTTGGCGGCGCGATAGAGCCCCTGGTTCATGCCGAGCAGCACCCCGCACGGGATGGCGATCAGGGTCGCGAGGCCAAAGCCGCACAGCACGGTGAGCAGGCTGGTGGCTATCTGATCGAAGAAGGTGGGGCGCCCGGTGTAGGGGCGCAGCTTCACCTCGGCCGCCGGATCCTCCGCCAGCCTTGCCGCATTGCGCGCCTGCTGGCGCTCGAGGAAGGCCGCCGCCTTCTCCCGCTCCTGCAGATGCTCCTGCCCGAGGGACCAGAGCTGGCTGGCGGTGGCGAGCGGTCCGGGCAGGGTGCCCAGACTGGTCTGCACCTGGCTCGCCCCCCACTGCCAGAGGCCGAGGAAGAGCAGCACGCCGAGCAGGGGCTGCACCATGACTTTCCAGTTGACGGCTTTCAAATGGATGAGGGGCCACGTGTGTCGTTTCATTGCGCTCTCCTTGCTCATTGCACCCGCTCATCGCCCTTGAGGCCGATGGCGAACTGCTGCAGATAGGCGTTGGGGTGGCGGCCGTCATAGATGAGGCCGTCGATGAAGCCATCCTGGGGGCCGCGATAGCCCTGCTCGCTGGCAAAGTCGGGGAAGTCGGTGGCCTTGAGCTTGCCCTCGGCGATGAGGGCCTCGGCGGCCTGGCGATAGACGCCCGGTTGATAGACCGCCTTGGCCACCTGCTCGAACCAGGCGTCCGGCTTGGCCTCGGGGATCTGGCCCCAGCGCCGCATCTGGGTCAGGTACCAGATGGCGTCCGAGTAGTAGGGATAGGTGGCGTGGTGGCGGAAGAAGACGTTGAAATCCGGCACCTGGCGCTTGTCCCCCTTGCCGTACTCGAAGGTGCCGGTCATGGAGCTCGCGATCACCGCCTCGTCGGCCCCCACGTACTCGGGTTTGGCCAGCATCCTGGCCGCCTCGCGCCGGTTGCCGTTCTGCTGTGCATCCAGCCACCAGGCCGCCCGCAGCAGCGCCTTCACCAGCCGGACATGGGTGTTGGGGTGGCGCTCGGCCCACTGCCGGGTGACGCCGAACACCTTCTCCGGGTTGTTGCGCCAGATCTCGTGATCCGTGATGACGGGCACCCCTATGCCCCTGGCGACCGCCTGCTGGTTCCAGGGCTCCCCCACGCTGTAGCCGGCGATGGTGCCCGCCTCCAGGGTGGCGGGCATCTGGGGCGGCGGTGTCACCGACAGCAGCACGTCCGCCTGGCGCTGGCCCGAGTTGTCGCCGAGTGTGGGCGCATAGAAGCCGGGGTGCAGGCCGCCTGCGGCCAGCCAGTACCTGAGCTCGTAGTTGTGGGGGGAGACGGGGAACACCATCCCCATGTTGAAGGGCTTGCCCGCCTGGCGGTAATCCGCCACCACAGGCTTGAGGGCGGCGGCGCTCACCGGCGGCGGCACCTGGCCCGCCTGCGGTCTGGGCAGCTGGGGCGCCATGGCGGCCCAGACGCTGTTGGCCACAGTGATGGCGTTGCCGTTGAGATCCATGGCGAAGGCCGTCACCAGCTCGGCCTGGGTGCCAATGCCGATGTGGGCCGCCAGGGGCTGACCCGCCAGCATCTGGGCGCCGTCCAGCTCGCCGTCGATCACCCGATCCAGCAGGATCTTCCAGTTCGCCTGGGCCTCCAGGGTGACGTAGAGTCCCTCGTCCTCGAAATAGCCCCGCTCGTAGGCCACCGCCAGCGGTGCCATGTCAGTCAGCTTGATGAAGCCGAGCCTGAGCTCCTCCTGCTCCGGGGCTCCCAGTGCCAGCACCGGCAGCGACAGCGCCGCCAGCAGCAGCCCCGCACATCCTTGTCGTCCGTTCATTCCAGTCCCTCACTCGGTTCACTCTTCCCGGCGGCCACGCCACGCTCCTGGGGGTTGCAGCGCCACCTCGTTGCAGCGCTGCGACCCGAAAGGCGAGTCGCGACCAAAAAAAAGCCCCACCGATCCGGGATCGGTGGGGCTTCTTTGCCCTGTTGCGGAGGAATGGCCGGATGGCCCTTCCCTGTCCGCTGTCTCTTCACTTGCTATCGTGTATTCGGTTATTCACTTTCCGTGCCAGCTCTGCCAGTGCCCGCCAGACGGGCTTTCGCCCCTCCAATCCCGCCCTCGCCACCCCCAATTTGCCTCAATTAGGCGCAGTTGCACCAAAACGGTTGGCCACCAGGACGCTCAGGCGGGCAATGCCAGCAACAGCTGCCGCGCCAGCTCCCCCAGGCTCAGGTGACGGCTCATGGCGGTGCTGCGCATCAGGCGATAGGCCTGTTCCTCGTCCAACCCCTGATGGCGCATCAGCCGCCCCTTGGCCTGCTCGACGAGCCGCCTCTCCTCCAGCTTCTGGCGCAGCTCGCTCTCGGTCTGCATCAGGGCCTGCACCATGGCGAGCTGGCTGCGGGCCAGGCGCAGCCACTGCTCCACCGGCTCCCGCTCGCCGCAAGGGTGGGGCACCAATAGCACACCCTGCCGCAACAGGGCGAGCTGGGTGTCTCCCCCCAGCCGCTCGCAGAACAAGAGGCGCGGCAGGCCGGGCCAGAGGGAGAGGCCGAGGCGCACCTCGGCGCCGAACTGTCGGCAGCTGACGAGCAGGGCGTCCCCCTGCTCCATCGGGGTCAGCAACTGGCGGGTATCGAGGATCCTGGGCTGATGACCGTAGTGGCTGACCAGCAGGGCCAGCCGATTGGCCTGACCGGGATCATCGGCGTGGATCAGCAGGCGGGAAGCGGGGCCGTCCTGACCCCGGGTGGAAAGAGTAGTCATGGCGCTCCTTGCCAACGGCTATCGCAACTTGTCTGCTGCCAATGCCGCAACATGAAGGCCAACTCTTTGAATCTACCTCCTTTTTATCTATCAGGAGGTAGTGGGGGTAGAGGGTGGATATCGGCTCAGGCGACCCGATCCAGCGCCTCCGTCAGCAGACCTTGCAGCTCGGCGCGCAGGCGCACCACCTCCCCCACGATGATCAGCACCGGGCTCTGGCCGAGCAGGGCCAGCGCGGCCTGCGCCAGCCCGTCCAGCGTGGTCTCGTGCACCTGCTGGCGGGCGCTGCACCCGGCCACCACCAGGGCCACCGGCACATCCAGTGAGGCCCCCGCCGCCAGCAGCCCCTGCCGGATCTGGGCCGCCCGCTCCAGCCCCATGTAGAACACCAGGGTGTGGCCGGCCCGGGTCAGCCCCTGCCAGCCCTGATAGTCGCGCTCGTCCATCAGGTGCCCCGTCACCAGGGTCAGGGAGCGGGCCAGTCCCCTGTGGGTCAGGGGGATGAAGGTGCTGGCGGCGCACCCCAGGGCCGCCGTGATCCCCGGCACCAGCTCGGCGGCGATGCCGTGCCGGGCCAGGTGCAGCGCCTCCTCGCCGCCACGGCCGAACACCAGGGGATCCCCCCCCTTGAGGCGCACCACCCGCTTGCCGGTGCGGGCCAGGGCCAGCAGCAGGGCGTTGATCTCCTCCTGGGTCGGGCTCGGCTCGCCGCAGCGCTTACCCACGTCGAAGCGGGCCGCCCCCTGGGGAATGCGGGCCAGGATCTCGCTCCCCACCAGGCGGTCATAGACCACCACCTCCGCCGCCTCGATGCGTTGCAGGGCGCGCAGGGTCAACAATTCGAGGGGGCCGGGGCCCGCTCCCACCAGACTGATTTGGCTCATCTCAGGCTCCTTGTGTCCTGGCATCGCACTAAGCGGATGCCAGGAAAACATGTTTGATCAACAACTTGTCTATCTCGGGCAGGCAGGTACCGCAGTTGCTGCCGCAGCCGAGCAGGGCCTGCAGCCCCGCCAGCTCGCTCACCCCCTGCCGGGTGATGGCATCGACGATGCGCTGCTCCGATACCCGCAGGCAGGAGCAGACCAGCCGGCTCTCCCCGGCCAGGGCCTGACTCAGGGTCTGGCTCAGGGCCCCCGCCTGGAGCGGCGTGCCGAGCAGGCTGGCCAGCAGATCGACCTTGATGTCCGGGCGCCGCTCCCCCATCAGCAGGATGCCTTCGATGCGATCCCCGGCCAGGGCCACGGCGAGCCAGCCCTCTTTCAGGGGCAGCCTGAGCCAGTGCCCCTCGGCCCCCAGCCGTTGCCACAGGCGCTCGGGGCTCTCTGACCAGGAGGCCAGCAGGGTGCAGTTGCCCTCGGGCAGGGGGCGCCTGGCCCACCAGTCCACCCCCTCGCGCCAGTCATGGCGGCCGCACCAGAGCCCCTGCCAGCGGGTGGGCTGCGCCCTGGCCTGCACTCGCCCCTGCTTGAACATGGGCTGGCCCGAGAGGGGATCCACCACGGCGGCGATGAGACGGTTGACCGCCCCCTGGCTGCACTGGCTGTCGGTCCAGTGCATGGGCAGGAAGGCCTCCCCCTCCCTGAGCCCCTCGTCCAGCCCGACCAGCAGCAGCGCCTCCCCGAGCGCGTTGCAGAGGCGCACCAGATCCCCCTCCCTGGCGCCGAGCGCCAGCAGGCTGGCGGCCCCCACCCGCACCCTGGGCCAGGGCTCGGCCTCCTGCAACCTGGGCACGTGACCGGTGCGGGTCATGGTGTGCCACTGATCCCGCAGCCGCCCGCTGTTGAGGAGCAGGGAGACAGCCCCTGCAAGCGGGGGCGTTTCTGGCTGCTCGGGGAAGCGCTGGGCCAGGGGCAGCAGGCGGGCCCGGCCATCCGGGGTGGCAAAGCGCCCGTCCTCGAACAGGCGATCACGCCCTTTGGGCCAGCGGGCATTGACGGGCCAGCGCAGGGGGGCCAGGGCCTCGAATTCGGCACGGGTGAGACCCGCCAGCCCGGAGATGTCGAACTGGCGGGATCCGTCGTTCTCAAACCCGGAGAGAGCGGCATGCTCGCAGAAGATCTCGTGCTCGTGCTCATAGGCGAACCCCTCGCCAAAGCCGAGCCGACGGGCGAGCCGGGTCAGGGCCCACCAGTCGGGCCTGGCCTCCCCCGGCAGGGGCAGGAAGGCGCGCTGGCGACTGATGGTGCGCTCGGAGTTGGTGACGGTGCCGCTCTTCTCCCCCCAGGCGGCGGCAGGCAACAGCAAGTGAGCGAGGCGCGCCGTGTCGGTGTTGGCCGTCACCTCGGAGACCACCAGCAGCTCGCAGCGGCTCAGGGCCTCGCGCACCCGGTTGCCGTCCGGCAGGGAGACCGCCGGGTTGGTGCCGAGCACCCAGAGCGCGCGGATCTCCCCCCTGTGCACCGCCTCGAACAGCTCGACGGCCTTGTGCCCCGGCCCGCGCACCATGGTCGGGCTCCCCCAGAAGCGCTGTACCCGATCGCACTCGGCCTCGCCAAAGCCCATGTGGGCGGCGAGCTGGGTCGCGAGCCCCCCCACCTCGCGCCCCCCCATGGCGTTCGGTTGCCCCGTCATGGAGAAGGGAGCCGCTCCCGGCTTGCCGATGCGGCCGCACATCAGGTGGGCGTTGAGGATGGCGTTGGCCTTGTCCACCCCCTGGTTGGACTGGTTGATCCCCTGGCAGAACAGGGTGACGGTTTTGGGGGTGCGGGCAAACAGCTGGTAGAAGCCGAGCAGATCGCTGCGGGAGAGACCGCAGCTGCGGGCCACCTCGTCCAGTTGCCAGGCGGGGTCGTCCAGCGCCGCCGCCAGCGCCTCGAAGCCGCTCACATGCTGCGCCACATAGGCCTTGTCCCAGCCGTCGCAGTCGAGCAGGTAGCGGCACAGACCGTTCCAGAGCGTCACGTCGCTGCCGGGCTTGAGCGCCAGGTGCAGATCCCCCTGCTCCGCCGTCATGGTGCGGCGGGGATCCAGCACCACCAGCCTGAGCTCGGGGCGCCGCGCCCTGGCCTGCTGCAGGCGGCGAAACAGCACGGGATGGGTCCAGGCTGTGTTGGCGCCGGTCAGCACCACCAGATCCGCCAGCTCCAGATCCTCGTAGCAGGCGGGCACCAGATCCTCCCCGAAGGCGCGCTGGTGGGCCACCACGGCCGACGACATGCAGAGCCGGGAGTTGGTGTCCACATTGGCACTGCCGAGGTACCCCTTCATCAGCTTGTTGGCGACGTAGTAATCCTCGGTGGTGAGCTGGCCCGACAGGTAGATGCCGATAGCCTCAGGCCCGGACTCTGCCATGATGGCGGCCAGGCGTTCCGCCAGGGTGTCCAGGGCCTCCTCCCAGCCGATGCGCTGCCCCATCCAGCGCGGATAGAGCAGGCGGTCAGGGAAGGCCAGGCTCTCCAGCAGGCTGGCCCCCTTGACGCACAGGGCGCCGCCGTTGGCCGGATGCTGCTCATCCCCCTGCAACTGCCAGTTGTCGCCCTCCCGGCTCAGCCGGATGCCGCACCCCACTCCGCAATAGGCACAGGTGGTCTTCATTCCCTTGCTCCTTGTCATGTGTCTGACGAGGGGCCCATAAAAAAGCGTCCGCCCCCCTGCGGGGACGGACGCCTTTGTCCGGATGCCTCATCGTCTTGTATGGGAAAGTGACTGCAAACCCCGCGCCAGGATGCAAGGGGCGCCGCCATTGCGCGTCAGCGTGCCGGGCTGCGCCGCCACGGTGCAGCCGCCCCCTTGTTGGGCCCGCTGGACGGGAATGCGCCCCACGGGCTGGGCAAGGGGCGCGCCGGGGGTATAATGCGCCGCCACACAGGAGAACGAGATGAAAGTGTCAGGTTACGGCGCCGCAGAGCGGGTCGATGCGCGGCCGGATGCGGCCCCAGAGTATTGCGCCATCGGGCTGGTCAACCCCAAGTCACCGGAGAACGTGGGGGCCGTGATGCGGGCCGCCGGCTGCTATGGGGCAGACGAGGTCTACTACACGGGGCAGCGCTTCGAGCTGGCGCGCCGCTTTGCCACCGACACCAAGCAGATGGTGGAGAAGATCCCCCTGCTCGGGGTCGAGGAACTGCTGGCGTTCGTCCCCGAGGGCTGTACCCCTGTGCTGGTGGATCTGATCGAGGGGGCCACCCCCCTGCCGGACTATGTACACCCGGCGCGGGCCTTCTACATCTTCGGCCCTGAGGATGGCACCCTGGAGCCCGCCCGCTTCGCGGCGGTGAAGGAGGTCATCTATGTGCCGACTCAGGGTTGCATGAACCTCGCCGCCTCGGTCAACGTGATCCTCTACGACCGGCTGGCCAAGACGCTGAGATCGGGAGGCTGAGGGCAGAACAAGGAGGTCATCTACGTGGCCACAGCACGGCTGCATGAACCTGACCGCCTCGGTCAACGTCATCCTCTACGACCGGTTGGCCAAGACGCTGAGATTGGGAGGCTGAGGACAGAACAAGGAGGTGATCTACGTGACCATAGCATCAGGGTTGCATGAACCTCGCCGCCTCGGTCAACGTGATCCTCTACGACCGACTGGCCAAGACGCTGAGATCGGGAGGCTGAGGGCAGAACAAGGAGGTGATCTACGTGACCACAGCACGGCTGCATGAACCTGGCCGCCTCGGTCAACGTGATCCTCTACGACCGGCTGGCCAAGACGCTGAGGGCGGAGGCTTGAGCAAGAGGGTGCGCTACGTGGCAAACATGGCGCTAGGGTAACGGCTTGCGCGCCCTCGCCTCCTGCTCCCGGATAAAGTCCCGGAAGTAGTCGTAGAGCCGGTGTTTCCGATAGATCTGTGCCAGCTTCCCCTGCCTTGCCAGGGTGCGCATGCCGGGATCCCAGAGCCCGTGCAACTGCCTGCCCCGCTCGTTATCGGCGAAGATGGGGTAGGTCGGGATCCAGCGCAGGAAGACCTGGGCCAGTTCGGGAGGGAGGGAGCCCTTGGGATAGAGGACGCCGGCGGTCAGGTAGTAGCGGTAGCGCCCCTTGACCAGCAGTTGCAGCGCCATCTCATGGCTGTCTAGCTCGTGCCAGCGCATGGGCACCGGGATAAATTTGTCGAAGGCCCAGCCCCGCAGCCAGAGCACCTCCTGCTCCTTCAGGCTGGCCTCCCCCGTCCACAGCGGCAACCAGCGCTTCTGCATCACCACGGTCACGTCGTCGGCCGAGTCCGGATAATCCGGCTGATGGACGCCGTCCACCTCCTCCCGATAGACCCCCATCGCCATGTCGCCCCCCTTCTGCACCACCGCCAGCGCCCGTTTATAGGGCACCAGGTGAGGCTGAACCACATAGCCTTCGGGCTCATAGATGGCGCGCACCAGGTCCAGGTAGATCCCGCTGCCATCCCTCCGGCAGAAGCCGGGCCAATCATCGCAGTAGACGTGCAGGGTGTCGGCCCGCAGGGGCCAGACGATCAGAAGGGAGCACAACAGGAGCAGACGAACCATGGGTTTCCTCGGTGGTATGGCCATCGGCGGTGCTCACCGCAGACGGCCCGTTCAGGCTTACAGATAGCATAGAAAACTGCCGTGCCAACCGACATTTTCCTGATTTTGCGAGCGGGTCGAGGGTTATTGCCGCCCCCTCAGGTATCATGAGAAACAAGATTCATTAGTAGCCCAACCAGAGGGGAGTTTCTCATGCCAACCATCAAATCCCTGCTCTGCCCCGTCGACTTCTCCGACATGTCCAGGGCCGTGCTCGACTACGCCGTCTTCATGGCCAATACACACCAGGCCGAGCTCAAGCTGGTCCACGTGGTGGATCAACTGCACGGCTTCGACAGCTACAAGATCCTGCACATGACCGCCATCGAGATCACCCACGAGATGGAGCGCCAGGCCAAGAACCAGCTGAAAGAGCTGGTGGCGCTGCTGCCCATCCCGGCCAAGTTCGAGGTGCGCTTCGGCCGCGCCGCCGACGAGATCGTCCTCCAGGCGAAGGAGGACAAGGTGGATCTGGTGGTCATGGGCAGCCACGGCCGCTCCGGCATCAGCCATCTGCTGGTGGGCAGCGTGGCCGAATCCGTGGTGCGCCACGCCCCCTGCCCGGTGCTGGTGGTGCGCAAATAATCCCTCCCTGATGCACGAAGGCCAGCACGAGCTGGCCTTTTTGCCATCTGCGCCTTCTCAGCCGTGGGCATAGATGACGCTGCCCCCCTTGATGGTGTCGATGATGGCCCTGGACTGCTCCCGCGGCAGGGCGGGGCAACCCCAGCTTCTGCCCAGCTTGTCAAATTTGCGCAGATGCTTCGGGCTCGCATAATCCGCCCCGTGCACCACGATGGCGCGCTTGCGGGCATTGCTGTTCTTGCCTGGGCTGAGCCCGTCGAGGCGCAGGGAGTAGCCGTGCTTGCCCTGATAGGTTTCGGCGGTGCGATAGACCCCGAGGGAGCTCTGCCGGGAATTCATCTGGTTGGAGAACTGGCGGGCTGCCAGCTCCCCGGAATTGCGGCCGTGGCTCACCCAGGTGTGGTAGAGCAGCTTGTGGCGCTTGACGT
Source organism: Aeromonas sp. FDAARGOS 1409 (assembly GCF_019048705.1). NCBI lineage: Bacteria > Pseudomonadati > Pseudomonadota > Gammaproteobacteria > Aeromonadales > Aeromonadaceae > Aeromonas > Aeromonas sp. FDAARGOS 1409. The sequence goes on along the minus strand of NZ_CP077395.1, from coordinate 2,325,801 downwards.
CGATGACGAACAGCCGGCGCATGGTCGAGGGCTTGCTGTAGTCGATGATGGTGAGGATGGGCTTGCGCTTGTGGCGCACCTTCTGGTAACCGTCCAGAGCCTGGCGAAATACCTGCTTGTCGAGCTTGCCCGCAAGACCCAGCTGGCGATAGAGATCCTGATCCCAGCTGGCGTGACTGGCTCCGCTGAACCAGAGCGCTCCCAGCAGCAGTGGCAGGCTCAGCCAGAGTCGGCCGCACCACGCCCTCCAATCCTGTCCCTTCATCCTTGAAGTCGCTCCCCTTGCTGTCGGTGGCCTGACGCCCCGAGTGACACCGCATCCTGCAGGATAGTTATATGCAAGCCCTTGATTGCGAGCAATAAAAAACCACAAAAATGCCGACCCGAGTCGGCATTGTATGGATTGTTGCGCACACCCGCCTCAGGCACGGCTGAGATAATCCGCCTGCCCCACCCACTTGTAGCTGGTGAGCTCGGTCAGCCCCATGGGGCCGCGGGCATGCAGCATCTGGGTCGAGACCGCCACCTCGGCCCCGAGGCCGAACTGGCCACCGTCGGTGAAGCGGGTGGAGGCGTTGACATAGACCGCCGCCGAACCGGCGCCGTTGACGAAGCGCTCGGCATTGGCGAGGGAGTTGGTCAGGATGGCATCGGAGTGGCCGGCGTTGTGCTCGCGCATATGGGCCAGCGCCTCGTTGACGTCGGCCACCAGCTTGACCCCCAGGGTCAGCCCCAGCCACTCGGTGTCGAAATCTTCCGGGCCCGCCTCGCACAGGTTGTCACCGCCGGCCAGCAGCGCCATGGCATTGGGGGCCCCCACCAGGGTCACCTTGCGCTCGTTCATGAGCGCCACCAGCTGCGGCAGGAAGGTGGCGGCCACCTTCTCGTGCACCAGCAGGGTGTCGAGGGCGTTGCAGGCGGAGGGGCGCTGCACCTTGGCGTTGTCGATGACCGCCAGGGAGCGCACCAGGTCGGCGCTCTCGTCCACGAAGATGTGGCTGATGCCGAAGCCGCCGATGATCACCGGTATGGAGCTGTTCTCCTTGCACATCTTGTGCAGGCCGGCGCCACCGCGGGGGATGATCATGTCCACGTAGCGGTCGAGGCGCAGCAGCTCGCCCACCAGAGCCCGGTCCGGGTTGTCGATGTATTGCACCGCCGCCTCGGGCAGGCCGGAAGCCGCCAGCGCATGCTGGATCACCCGCACCAGCTCCAGGTTGGAGTGGAAGGTCTCCCGGCCGCCGCGCAGGATGCTGGCGTTGCCGGTCTTGAGGCAGAGGCTGGCGATGTCGATGGTGACGTTGGGACGCGCCTCGTAGATGACGCCGATGACGCCGATGGGCACCCGGCGACGTGAGAGGCGCAGGCCGTTCTCCAGCACCCGACTGTCGATCTCGGCGCCGACCGGATCGTCCAGGGTGATCACCTTGCGCACGTCCGCGACGATCCCGGCCAGACGCGCCGGGTTCAGCAGCAGGCGATCCAGCATGGCCTCCGTGAGCCCCGCCTCGCGCCCGGCGGCGATGTCCTTCTCGTTGGCCGCCAGGATCTGGGCACTGCGTGCCTCCAGCTCGTCGGCGATGGCCGCCAGCGCCCGGTTCTTCTGCGCCGTGCTGACGGTCGCCAGCTGATAGGCGGCCTCGCGGGCCGCCAGCCCCATTTTCTCCAGACTCATAGCCTTATCCCTTTTACTTTCATTGGGACTGCTCATAGCAGCACCATATCGTCTCTGTGAATGGCCACGGCCCCGTAGCCGTACCCCAGCACCTGTTCGATCTGATCCGAGTGTACCCCGCGCAGTTTCTCCAGCTCGACGTGATCGTAGCGGCAGATGCCGCGCGCCAGCTCGCTCCCCTTGGGATCCAGGATGCGCACCACCTCGCCCCTGGCGAAGTCGCCCTTCACCGCCGTGATGCCCTTGGGCAGCAGGCTGGAGCCCTTCTCCTGCATGGCGGCCACGGCCCCCTGATCCACCTGCACCTCTCCGTGGGGAGGGGGGCCCGCCAGGATCCAGCTCTTGCGCCCTTCCAGCGGGGAGGCCAGGGCCGGGAACAGGGTCCCGACCCGCTCCCCTGCGGCGAGACGGCCGATCACTTCCGGGATCTGGCCGGTGGCGATCACCACGTCCACCCCGGCCCGGCGGGCCACGTCGGCCGCCTGCAGCTTGGTGGCCATGCCGCCGGTCCCGAGGCCACTGACGCTGTCGCCGGCGAGGGAGCGCAGGGTGTCATCTATGGTCTGCACCTCTTCGATGAGCTGGGCATCCGGGTTGGTGCGCGGATCAGCGGTGAAGAGCCCCTTCTGATCGGTCAGCAGGATCAGCAGGTCGGCGTCCGCCAGGATGGCGGCACGGGCGGAGAGGTTGTCATTGTCCCCCACCTTGATCTCGGCGGTGGCCACGGCGTCGTTCTCGTTGATGACGGGAATGATGCGATGATCGAGCAGGGTACGCAGGGTATCGCGGGCATTGAGGTAGCGCTCCCTGTCTTCCAGATCGGCGCGGGTCAGCAGCATCTGGCCGATGTGCAGCCCGTAGAGATTGAACAGGTCCTGCCACACCCGGATGAGCTGGGTCTGGCCGACCGCCGCCAGCATCTGCTTGTTCGGCAAGGTAGGCGCCAGCGGAGGATGGCCCAGGTGTTCACGCCCGGCGGCGATGGCCCCCGAGGTGACCAGGACGACACGGTGTCCGTGTCGATGCAAGGCGGCACACTGCCTGACCAGCTCCACCATGTGGGCACGGTTGAGCCGGGCAGATCCCCCGGTGAGCACGCTGGTGCCCAGTTTGACGACTATGGTTCTGTTTTCCATGGGAACGAAGGGTTAGAAAAGTAAGGAATCCCTTTATACCCACGGCCCTGTTGCCCTGCAAGGCAATTAAGCCTGCCGGGTTGCAAGGGCAAGAGAGAAGCGGCCCCGCGCCAGTCAGACAGGGGGCCGGGAGATCAGGCCGCCGTCACGCTCAGCTCGGCGGTCACCTGGTCGGCGGGTGACAGGGTGCACTCCAGCTGGGCCAGCTTGCCGCTGATGAGCTTGTAGAAGTGATGGAGAGTGCGCTCCACCTCGGCCTGGTGCTTCTTGGGCAGCGGTTTGTCGAGCCAGACCCCCTCCGCATTGTAGAAGCCGACCTGATAGTGGTAGCTGAAGTGGTGATCCTCCTGCTCCAGCACCAGCCACCAGCCCCAGAACTCCCGCTTGTCCGGCGCCGGCTTGGCGCTGACGCAGACGGACAGGCAGTCGAAGCGGTAGCGCCCCTCCTCGCACAGATCTTCACGCAAATAGGGGCCAATGGCCGCGAACTGCCGCAGCAATCGCTTGTAGGTCACTCTCTCTGACATGCTGAACCTCCCTGTTGAACAAGCCATACCATCACATGGTGATGTTACATTTTTAGTTTTATATCATGTACATAAGTGCTTTTTCAGCCAATCGACCGTCTCTTTCAGCGCCTCGTCATACACCTCGAGCAGCGGCTGCTTGTCAAACACTACCGCCTTGCCGTTGCGACTCGCAGCGGCCAATGCCCGGACATCCTGCTCGGGGCAGATGAAATCTTTCTTGTGACCGATGCTCAGGATGGGCACAGAGGTGCGGCTCCCCAGCAGCCCCTGGGTCTTGAGGGAGAAGACCTGGCACTTGGTGCGCAGCAGATCCCACTGGCCAGCGTCGGCCCCCAGCCGGTTTGCCAGGCCGTCGCGCATCATGCGGGGGCAGCGAGCAAACAGCTCCTGGTTGGTGAACACCTGATTGATGCCGGCACCGATGCAGACCACGGTCCTGAGCTTGAAGGGCTCGACGAAGGCGAGGCGGGCCGCCACATTGCCGGCCAGGCGGAAACCCACCATGGCGATGCGCTGGTGATCGACCCAGGCCACCTCGGCGAGGTAGCCCAGCACCGCCTGGTGCAGGCGGCTGGTGTCCTGCACCAGCGGCCAGTGCTCGGCATAGCCGGTCCCCGGCATGTCCAGGGACAGCATGCCGATGCCGTGGGGCTCGAGGCACTTGAAGTAGAAGTTGAGAAAGTCGACCTGGAGGGAGTCGATGCCACCGCTGACGATGACCAGGGGCACCGGCTTGTCGGTGGTGGGCAGGTGCAGATAGCCCTGGATGGTCTTGCCCCGGAACGGGACCTGCAGCTCCTTGAGCGGCACCTTGAACAGGCGTCCGGCCTCGCGATAGGCCATGTTGCCGAGCAACTGGGCCTGATCCGCCAGCTCGTCGTGCTTGAGGTGGGGGTAGCTCGCGATGGAGTAGTAGCGCACCGCCTTGAGCAGATGCTTCAGGGCGCTGGCCGATTCCCCCTGGGCCACCAGCTCGCGCCCCCGGTTGAAGTAGCGACCGGCCAGCTGGCTCCACTCATAGACCCAGTTGCCGGGCACATAGCCCTTGATGGTATCCAGGTAGCGCTCGTGGCTGCGCTCCCCCTGCCCCATGGCGATCTGGGCCAGGGTCTGCTCCACCTCCACCGGATCCGCCCCCTGCCAGGCCCAGGTCGGCCGACGCAGCAGGCGATACCAGCGGGGGGAGAGGGCACCGTCGATAAAGCTCTCGGTCAGCGAGCCATCGTGCTCGTCAACCGGGCTGGAATTGGAGATTTCGGAGGTTTCCAATACCTTTTTGACCCGGGTGAACAGCTTTTCCGTCAGGTTGGTATCGTCGTTTGGTTCCAAGATGGTGGCTCTTCTGTCGCAAACAATGCTCCATCTTAACCACTTTTCAGGGCGAGCAGCCACACCTGAAACGCATCGGGCCCCAAAAGGGGCCCGAGTGGTTCATTGATGCCTCAGGGAGCCAGACGCGGCGACCGGTCGAGGCAAGGCAATGATCAGGCTTCGTCGCAGATAGGCTTGGCGAATTCCAGCGCCATGTCCCAGGGCTGTTCGATCCAGGTGTCCTGCGGGATGGCGACTTCGAAGTCATCCACCAGGGGCTCCCCCATGGGTTTGGCGAAGATGGTGATGAACTTGGCCTTGGGATAGAGCTCGCGGATCGCCTTGGCGGTACCGCCGGTGTCCACCAGATCGTCCACCACCAGCCAACCTTCGCCGTCACCGGCCGTGGTGGCCGCCTTGACGACCACCAGTTCACGCTGGTTGTCGTGGTCATAGCTGGAGATGCAGAGGGTTTCGACGTTGCGAATGCCAAGTTCGCGGGCCATCAGGGCCGCAGGTACCAGACCGCCGCGGCTGACGGCGATGATCCCTTTCCACTGGCTGACAGGCAGTTGACGACGGGCCAGACGGCGCGCTTCACGTTGCAGGTTATCCCAGGATACGTAGAACTTTTTTGGCATGCTATCGATCTCAACGAGTTATAAAGCAATCACTTAAGAGGCAAGGACCCCGGCAGACACAGGGGATCCGGTCAATTCTGGCGCTCCGTTTCCCGAATTTTGCTTGCACGTCTGCCGCCTCAGGGCTGGCGCCTCGGTGGCAGACACGGATGCAATGAACGCAGGGATTGGAGGTAGCTGGCGGCCATGTCGGGCAGGATCCCGCACTCGGGCCGGCTGTTGGGCCGGTATGATAGCACCCTTTGTCGATAAAAAGAGTGGCAAACGTATGCGAAAAGCAGGAATAGTCGGCCATCTCCCGCCGTTCAGGCTACACGGGGAACAGGTTTTCGCCAGCAGGGTGTCCATTCGAGCAGCTCATTTCCGAATGCCGGACAAAAAAATAGCAGGGGAGGATGGGGTCCTCACTCCTGCTGCTCTTGGGTTGCCTGTCTGCCTCAGCGGCGACTGGCGTAGGGATTCGGGTAGTTGAAGCCCTGGGTATAGAGGGATTGGGCAAACCAATAGGTTGAATTGCTGCCTGACATCATGAACTCCTGATTGCTTAACAAGTTACGTACCTTAATGCGGGTTCAAATCCTTGAACGGACACTCGGTTCCATGGAGGCGCACTTGCTTTGCTTCGGTTCCCTGGAGGCATTGATTGTCATCCTGACAAGTGGGCTGGCCACGGCGGCTAATTTACCATTCGGCGCCGAAATGACAATATTTTTGTGATGCACATCACGAATTTCATCTTGTGCTGATTCAACGAGGCGGGACAGTGAAGTGCGCCATGTCGACGCCCTTTGCCAGCACAAGCAGACCGCTATTTGCGCTGATCGCTCACATTTTTGCGTGATTGACTGTATTATCGTTGTCCTCTTCCCAGGCCCGCAGATGGGGCCCCGACAATTTCCATGCTGGTAAGGAGTCCCGACGTGGCACAGCTCAGTTCTCTGTCTCCCAAGTTGATTTGGCAATTCTTCGAGCAGATCTGCTCCATCCCCCACCCCTCCAAGCACGAAGCCCAGCTCAGCGCCTGGATAGTGCAGTGGGCCCAGGGAGAAGGCCTGGCGGTCAAACAGGACGCCGTCGGCAACATCATCATCAAGAAACCGGCCACGCCGGGGATGGAAAACCGCAAGGCCGTGGTGCTGCAAGCCCACATCGACATGGTGCCCCAGGCCAACGCGGACACCCAGCACGACTTCACCAAGGATCCCATCGATGCCTACATCGATGGCGAATGGGTCACCGCCCGCGGCACCACCCTGGGTGCCGACAACGGCATGGGCATGGCGGGTTGTCTGGCCGTGCTGGCCGACAAGAGCATCAAGCACGGCCCGCTGGAAGTGCTGCTGACCACGGACGAAGAGACAGGCATGACCGGCGCCTTCGGTCTGGAAGCGGGCTGGCTGGAGGGCGAGATCCTGCTCAACACCGACTCCGAAGAGGATGGCGAGGTCTACATGGGCTGCGCCGGCGGGGTGGATGCCAATATCCGCTTCCCCCTGGAGCGGGTCGCCGCCGCTGAAGGCGAAGGCTTCGAGCTGCAGGTCAAGGGGCTGCGCGGCGGTCACTCCGGGGTCGACATCCACCGCGGTCGCGGCAACGCCAACAAGCTGCTGGTGCGCCTGCTCAAGGCCGCCGAGCCGCTCGGCCTGCGTCTGGCCGAGCTCCACGGTGGCACCCTGCGCAACGCCATCCCGCGCGAGGCCCGCGCCAGCCTGCTGGTGCCCGCCGCCAGCGTCAACGAGTTCAAGGCCCTGGTCGACCGTTACACCGGCATCTATCAGAGCGAGCTGGCCGCCACCGAAGCCAACCTGACCGTGCTGCTCACCGCCCGGGACAAACCGGCCCAACTGATGAGCGAAAGCCTGCAGTCCCGCCTGCTGGACGCCCTGATGGCCTGCCCGAACGGGGTGATGCGCATGAGCGACGCCATTCCGGGCGTCACCGAGACCTCCACCAACCTGGGCGTCATCAAGACACTCGACGGTGAGGTGTACGTGCAGTGCCTGATCCGCTCCCTCATCGACTCCGGTCGCGAGAGCATCGAGCAGATGACCCGCTCCCTGTTCACCCTGGCCGGCGCCAGCTGCGAGTTTACCGGCGCCTACCCGGGCTGGGCACCGAACGTGGACTCCCCTGTGATGGCACTGGTGCGCAGCAGCTACCAGACCCTGTTTGGCGAGATGCCGAACGTCATGGTGATCCACGCCGGCCTGGAGTGCGGCCTGTTCAAGAGCGCCTATCCGGACTGGGACATGGTCTCCTTCGGCCCGACCATCCGCGGCGCCCACGCGCCGGGCGAGAAGGTGCACATCCCGGCGGTCGAGCGTTTCTGGCAACTGCTGGTCCACGTGCTGGAACATATCCCCGCCAAGTAAACAGCCGCGTCACCTCGACAACAAAGATGCCCCGCCCCGTGCGGGGCATCTTTTTGGCTGCCCCTCCCGGCCTGCCAGTTTTTGCCCAGCCTTCGCCCTCCCAACCGTGACCCGGGCTTGAAATCGTATCCATAAGCAACCCTGCTTTTGAAAACCTTTTCCATGATTTATGTAAATTTACAACACAAAAAGTTGATCCAGGTCACATAAGGCCATAGGATCAAACCGTGACCCAGGTCACACGCAACCGATGAACACCAACCGATGAGGTGAATATATGTTTGAGAACCTGGCAGTGCTGTTCCACCTGAAGGGTGCAACCAGCAAGAAAGGCGTCGAAGAGAAAGACACTTATGCGCCTGCAACCCGCAACTACTACTTCCGCTATGGCGCCTGATGTCGTCCGTCCGGAAGTTGAAGTTAGCAACGTAATAAAACTACAAAACAATCCAGCAATCCACACAACAGCCACCCCTTCGGGGCGCTGTCCTGCCCGGGCCAGATGTTCCACGGCCAAACCTGAACTCCAACCATGAAGATGGGGCCTGCAGGCCCCATTTTTTTATTGCTTGTCCCCCGTGCCATCTTGCTGCGATGCGGGCACCGGCATCATATCGCCTTTCCCAGCGGCACCGCCTCCGCCGGGGCCAGGGGGAAATGGCAGGCCACCTGATGAGCCGCACCGCCGCACGGCTCCAGATCGGGTGACGTGGTGCGGCACAACTCAGTCGCATAGGGGCAGCGCTGATGGAAGTGGCAGCCGCTCGGCGGCGAGATGGGGGACGGCACGTCCCCGGTCAGCAGGATGCGCTGGCTGCGCCTGCGGGGATCCGGCACCGGGATGGCGGAGATCAGCGCCTGGGTATAGGGGTGACGGGGGGCCAGATAGAGCTGCTGGGCCTCTGCCAGCTCGACGATCCGGCCCAGATACATGACCGCAATCCTGTCGGAGATGTGCTTGACCACCGACAGGTCGTGGGCGATGAAGATGATGGCCAGGTTCATCTCCCGCTGCAGGGTGAGCAGCAGGTTCACTATCTGGGACTGCACCGATACATCCAGCGCCGACACCGCCTCGTCGCACACCAGCAGCTTGGGCTTGAGGGCGATGGCCCGTGCGATGCCGATGCGCTGGCGCTGGCCTCCCGAGAACTCGTGGGGATAGCGATCCGCCGCGCTGCCGGGCAGCCCCACCTTGTCCAGCAGCTCCTGCACCCATGCACGCCGCTGTTCGGCGTTGCCCTTGCCGTGGATGATGAAGGGCTCCTCCAGGATCTGCCCCACGGTGTGGCGGCCGTTGAGGGATTCCGCAGGATCCTGGAACACGACCTGCATCTCCTGGCGCAGGGAGCGCATCTCCCTGGGCGAGAGGTGGGTGATGTCGCGCCCCTCGAAGGTGATGGAGCCGGCGGTCGGCTCGAACAGCTTGAGCAGGGAGCGCCCCAGGGTGGACTTGCCGCACCCCGACTCCCCCACCAGGCCGAGGGTCTCCCCCTGCCGGAGATCGAAGCTGATGCCATCCACCGCATAGACGGTGTATTGCTTGCGCAGGAAGCCGCCGCCCATCTTGAAGTGCTGTTTCAGATCCCGTATGGACAACAAGGTGCTCATGACGCTCTCCCCCCACCGCTTGGGAGGCACAGTGGCGATGCCTCTGCCCCGCAGAAGGACGGAGCCCCGTCCCGTACCGGCAACACACGACTCATATGCTCAACTCCTTCCAGTGGTGACAGGCCACGGCGTGGCGATCGCTCAGCTGCTCGGTCACCGGTATGGTCTCCACGCACAGTGCGGTGGCATGGGGGCAACGGTTGGAGAAGCGGCAACCCGCCGGCATCTCGTGCAGGGCGGGCACCTGGCCCTTGATGGTCTTGAGCAGGCTCTTTGGCACATCTTCGAGGCGCGGGATCGAGGCCATCAGACCATGAGTATAGGGATGGCGCGGATGGTCAAACAGCTCGTAGATGTCTGCCCGCTCCACCGCCCTCCCCGCATACATCACCACCACTTCGTCGCACAGCTCCGCCACCACCCCGAGATCGTGGGTGATGAAGATGATGGCCATGCCGGTCTGGGCCTGCAACGCCTTCATCAGATCCAGGATCTGGGCCTGAATGGTGACGTCCAGCGCCGTGGTCGGCTCGTCGCAGATGAGCAAGTCGGGCTCGCAGGCGAGCGCCATGGCGATCATCACCCGCTGGCGCATGCCCCCCGACAGGTTGTGGGGATAGGCCGAAAAGCGCTGGACGGGCTCCGGGATCCCCACCTTCTGCAGCATGGCGATGGCGGCCTCCCGGCGCTGTGCCTTGCTGTAGTCCGGCCTGTGCAGGTGAAACACCTCCATCAGCTGATCCCCGACCGTCTGCACCGGGTTGAGCGCCGTCATGGGCTCCTGGAAGATCATGGAGATGCGGTTGCCGCGCACCCTGTACATCTGATCCGGTGCCAGCGTGAGCAGCTCCTCCCCCTGGAAACGGATGGAGCCTGCCACCACCTGGCCGTGGGGCCTGGGCAGCAGCCCCATGATGGCGAGCGAGGTGACGCTCTTGCCGCAGCCGGACTCGCCGACGATGCCCAGGGTCCTGCCCGGCGCCACGGAAAAACTTACCCCGTCGAGCACCTTTATCTTGCCGTCGTCGACGGCGAACTCCACCTCGAGATCGCGCACCTCCAGGATGGGGGCATGGCGCGGATCCTCATGATGCCTGGCACCGAAAACGGGGGCCTGTGTGTTGGGCATGACTGCTGCTCCCTTCTCAACCACATCAATGACGTGCATAGGTCTTGTCGATCAGCGTGACGGGGGCGAGCGCCTCCCCCTCGGCCTTGGCCTTCCGGGTCTCTTCCTTCACCTTGGGATCGATCCAGAGCAGGCCGCCGCTGCTGTGGGGGTAGCCATCCATGGGCCAGTAGAGCAGATCCGGCGTGTTTCGGGTGGCGGGCACCTCTGGCAGCATCACGTGGCGCCAGCTGCTGGCCCGCACATAGTTGAGCTGGACGCCGGGCACGAAGATGGCGAGATCATAGATGCGCTGCTGGATCTGACGGGAAATCCCGGCCCGCTTGGCCATGTCGAACTCGACGTTGTAGGCGTCGATCAGGGTATCCAGCTCCTTGTCCGCCACGTTGAACAGGTTGTTGGTCTGGGGCTTGTTGGCGTTGTCCGAGTGGAAGGACTCCCAGTATTGCGGGTAGAGACCGCCGCCGCCCCAGCCGAGCCAGGCCGCCTCGTGCTTCTTCTCCAGCATCACCTTGAAGCCGGTGGCACCGTCCACCAGGTTGAGCTCCAGATCCAGGCCCGCCTTCTTGGCCTCTTCTTTGAGCACGGTCAGCCGCTTGGAGTGCTCCTGGCTGGTGTAGGTGAGGGCCAGGGTCAGCCGCTCGCCCTTGTCGTTCTGCAGTATGCCGTCCGGCCCCGGCTTGCCGTAGCCCCCCTTGGCGAAGTACTCCCGCGCCTTGGCGATGTCGTAGGCCCGCTCCGGCAGCGTCATGTCGGTGAACTCGCCAAAACCCGATCCGAAGGTGGTGGCCCTGTCGTAGTCGCCGCGCAGCACCGTCTCGATCATCTTGTCGAGGTTCATGGCGTGCTGGATGCCGAGCCGCACGTTGATGTCCGCCAGCTTGGGATGGCTGACGTTGAGGTGTATCCCCTGCCCGCCCTGCTTGGTGTCGGTCATGGCCATCACCTTCTGCACATAGCCCTTCTTGTACTCCGGGGTGACCGCCTTCTCATGCCACCAGTTCGGCAGGATCATCTCGAAGGTGTCCAGCTCCCCCTTCAGGAAGTGACGGAACGCGATGTTGTGGTCGCGGATCACCTGCACCTTGATGGTGTCGATGTTGAACCTGTGCTGGTTGTAGCGATCGTCCTTTGCCCACCACTCCTTCTGCTTGCTGAAGGTGATGGACTTGCCCTTCTTCACCTCGCTCATCACGTAAGGGCCCGTGGTGGGCACCACGGCCCAGTTGTAGTGCTTCACCCAGTTCGGGCCCATCTTGTAGTAGTGCTTGGGCTGGGGCCACAGCTCCGTGGTGTTGAGGAGATCCAGCTTGGCCTTGCGGCTGCCCGCCTTGACCAGGATGGTGTGGTCGTCGATCTTCTCCACCGCCACCACTTCGGTGGTGTAGTAGTTGTTGAACCAGGGCCCCTTGATGTCCTTGGAGCGCATCATCTCGTAGCCGAAGGTGTAGTCATCGGCGGTGACCGGCTTGCCGTCGGACCATTTGGCGCGGGGATCCAGCTTGAAGTAGACGGTCTGGCTGTCCGGCGCTATGGCCCAGGCACTCGCGAGCGAGGGAATGGGGTTGCCCGTATTGGGGTGAAAGCTGATGAGCCTCAGCTGGTTGTCCTGGATGAAGGAGCGGAACGAGCCGTTGGAGTCGGGCCCCACGGTGCGAAACGTCAGCGGGAAGCTGTCGACGAAGAGGTTGAGGGTGCCGCCGGGCAGCGCCTTGGGCGAGGCGAACACGGGGTCGGTGTCGTTGGTCTCCCACTTGAGATCCGCAGGCAGGCTGGCCGCCCACACCCAGGATCCGTTCACCAGCAGAAAAATAGCACCTATCCATTTGATTTTATTGTTCATGTTTGACTTCCTGGTCATGCCCCTGCACTGGGGGCTTATTCATCAAGGGTTCTGTCAACGCGGCCTGGCATGGCGCCGCGCCTCACTGATAACGGGTAAATTTGCGCGGATCGAACGCCTCCCGGATGGCCTCGCCGATGAAGGAGACCATGATGAGCACCAGGCTCACCGCCGCCACCACCGAGCTCACGATCCAGATGGCATCCAGGTTGTTGATCCCCTGGGAGAGCAGCTCCCCCCAACTCGGGGTCGGCGGCGCCAGGCCGAAGCCCAGATAGTCCAGCGCCGTCAGGGTAGAGATGTTGCCCACCACGGCAAACGGCGCCAGGGTGACGATCATCATCAGGGTGTTGGGCAGAATGTGGTGGAAGATGATGCGCCCCGTGCCCGCCCCCTGGGCCCGCGCCGCCATCACATAGTCCCGCGCCCGCTCCTTGTAGGTGAGGGTGCGCATGTACCAGGTGATCCCCATCCAGCCGAACAGCACGTTGATGCCGACGAAGAGGCCGAAATTCGGCTTGGCCAGGGACACCAGGATCATGATGACGTAGAGGAAGGGCACCTGGGACCAGATCTCGATAAAGCGCTGCAGAATGAGATCGAAACGGCCGCCGAGGAAGCCCATCATGCAGCCGATGCTGACCCCGATGACATAGCTCGCCACCAGCGCGATGAAGGCGAAGCCGATGGCGATGCGAAAGCCGTAGACCAGCCGTGCCAGCACGTCGCGACCGCTGGTGTCGGTGCCGAGGAAGTGGCGCTCCGTGAGGCTAGGCGCATAGGGCGGATAGGCCTCCTCCTTGAAGTCCTGCTCATAGGGGTTCCAGGGCACCAGGGGCAGCAGCACCCAGTCTCCCTTGTCCTCTTGCTCCAGCTTGGCTTGCAGTTGGCGGTAGTTGGTCTCGTACTCGTAGTCGAGCCCGAAGTGCTGCCCCGGGATCACGTCGCCATAGGTGGGGAAGTAGAGCTCCCCCTGATAGCTCACCGCCAGCGCCCGGCTGTTGACCAGGAGCTCCGCCAGCAGGGAGATGATCACCAGGGCCGAGAAGATGACAAAGGAGTAGTAACCGCGCTTGATGGACTTGAAGCGCTTGAGTTTTTTCAAGGTAACCGGATTGAGCTGCATGGTTATTCTCCAAACCGCACGCGGGGATCCACAGGAGGTGCAACGCAGGTATCGGAGACGATAGGGCGTGACATCGGCATGAGAAGAGAGATCAGATTCATCCTCAGTCTCCAAATCTGACACGGGGGTCGACCAGGGCCACACAGATGTCGGAGACGATGTTGCCCACCAGCATCAGCATGGAGGTGATGGCCAGGATGCCCATGACGGTGGGGTAGTCCCGCTCCACGATGGCCTCGTAGCCGAGCAGGCCGATGCCGTCGATGTTGAAGATGGTCTCGATGAGGAAGGAGCCGCCGAAGAAGACGGTGAGCACCGACCCCAGGTGGCTCGCGATGGGGATCAGGCTGTTGCGCATGGCGTGGTCGGTGACCGCCTTGCGAAACGGCAGCCCCTTGGCCACGGCGGTGCGCACGTAGTCCGCCGACAGGTTCTCCATCAGGCTGTTCTTCATGGTCATGGTGAGGATGGCAAAATCCCCGATGGCGTAGGCGATGAGGGGCAGCAGGGCGTGGGCGAAGAGGGTGCGGATCTGATCCCAGCGGCTCTCCATGTACTCGAAATCGTCCCCAGGGAAGCCCCCCATGGGCAGCCACTCCAGATGGAAGGCGAAGACGGTGATGAGGAAGATCCCCACCACGTAGGCGGGCAGCGCATAGGCCATGTAGATGAGCATGGAGCTCAGCGAATCGAAGCGGCTGTTGTGCCTGAGCGCCTTGGCCACCCCGAGCGGGATGGAGACGGCATAGCTCAGCAGGAAGGTCGCCAGCCCGAAGAAGGCGGTCACCGGCAGCCGCTCCTTGATGAGGTCCCACACCGGCTCGTAGTAGCGGGTCGACTCGCCGAGATCAAGCACCGCCAGCTTCTGCAGCCACTCCCAATAGGCGATCAGCATGGGCTTGTCGAGGCCGTAGAAGGCCTTGAGCTCCTCGATCTGCTCGTCGGAGAGCGCCTGCGCCCCCTTGCTGCCGCTGGAGCGGCCGGACTCATTTTGCGAGACCTGGGCCTGCAGCAGCATGCGCTCGACCGGACCACCCGGCACGAAACGGGTGATGGTGAAGACGAGCAGGGTGATCCCGAGAAACGTCGGGATGATCAGAAGCATCCGACGTAAGAAATACGACAGCATGTGGAACCTCGTCCTTGTTGTTCTTTTATGGCCAGTCACATCCGGTGACAGGCCTGTCCTTCCTGGCATTACTCGCTGAATTGACTGGCATTGGCAGACAATCCGGCCTGGTCACTGTAAAAGCTCTGCAACAAAAATCAAGTAGAACCAAGCCAGCGATCATGGCATCCCTCCCGCAGCATATCTCGCCGATGATTTTTTTCAAAAAAACCAACTTCAATATAAAAAACTGCTACGCCATCCTCTTTAACTTGTTTTTAATTATTAAAAAATTAATTACACACCCGTTTAAAGAATTGCAAAGCACAATAAAAACAACAAGATAAAAACCAATCATCGCCCTCTTTATTTTACCTGTAGAAGAAGAGGGATATATCCATGGAGATCAGACCAGCTCAAAACGGCCTCCCGCAGAAAGGCAGATGAATATACTGGAAAAGCATGGGTTAACGATATTGAGCCTGGCGAGACAGGCGAGTTATCGATAAGTTCAAAAATAATAAATAAAATTGCAAAGATCGAAATTAACAACATCTTTACACAATCTTGATTGATATTTTCGGAATAAAACGCCAAAAACAATCCATCAATCATAGATAGTCATCTGATTCCCTGCTTCATCCCCATCCTCGCCGCTCCATTTGACGTCCGTCATCAAACCTTGATAAGCCTTACGCACCGCTCCAACGAGGGCGGTAATGGAAGCAAACAAAAAACAATCAGGAAGGATACTAGCCATGCTTAGGAAAAGCAGACTCTCTGCTGCCGTAGCGTTTGCCTTGGCGAGCGCGGCAGTTGTGGCCACCCCTGTCCTGGCCGAAGAGGGCCAGAACGTCGAAAAACTGCAAAAAATCAAGGTTACCGGCTCGCGGATCTCCCGGGTCGACGTGGAGGGGGCCACCCCGGTCGTCTCCGTGACCAAGGCAAAGATCGAGCAGTCAGGTCAGCAGACCGTCGCCGATTACCTCAAGCAAGCCTCCTACAACTCCTTTGGCGGCGTCTCCCCGGCCTCCGGCAGCTCCTTCCAGTCCCAATCCACCGTCGGCCTGCGCGGCCTGGGTTCAGAGCGCACCCTGGTCCTGCTGAACGGCAAGCGGGTGGCGGGCTCCCCCACCATGGGTGGCACCTCCATCAACCTCAACACCATCCCCATGGCCGCCGTTGAACGGGTCGAGGTCAACCTGGACGGCGGCTCCGCCATCTACGGTTCCGACGCCATCGGCGGCGTCATCAACGTGGTGCTCAAAGAGGGCTACGAAGGCCTGACCTTCCAGGGTCGCCTCGGCTCCCCGACCGAAGAGGGCGGTGACGAGAAGAGCGGCTCCATGGTCGCGGGGATCAACGGCGAGAAGGGCTCGCTGATGGCGGTCTACGAGCACGACAAGAAGGACGTGATCTACAGCCGTGATCGCGACTATCTCGCCAAGCAGGGCAACGATGCCCCCAGCCCCTACGGTCGCAACGTGGAAGGGATCACCGGCCTCGATGCCAACGGGGATCCCATCTGGAAATACGGCCCCCTGGCCGGCGCCACCAATGCCGACGGCACCTGCAAAGAGCCCTTCATCGGCTTCGAGGGCGGCTGCAACTTCAACTATGGCCAGGTCGCGGCCACCACCGCCTCCCGCAGCCGTGACACCCTCTACGTGAACGGTCGCTACCACATCAACGACACCGTGGACTTCGTGCCGCAGCTCATCGGCTCCCGGGTCGAGAGCTTCGGTCGCTTCGCCCCCGCCGCCGGCGCCTTTACCATAGATCCGGCCAACCCGAAGAACGCCCAGTTCTTCACCGACAACGGCCTGGATGCCGCCGCCACCCAGGGTCTGGGTGAGGCAGCCTACGCCTACTACCGCTTCAGCAACGTCGGTCCCCGCGACAACTACGTGACTGACGTGACCGGCAGCATGAACCTCGGCTTCGAGGGCACTGTCACCACGGAAAGCGTCGGCGACATGCAGTGGAACGCCGGCTACATGTACTCCAAGACCGACAACAAGGAGAACGGCACCGGCTACGTGCTGAAGTCCGCCGCCCAGCAGGCGGTTGCCGACGGCAAGTTCGTGGGGGGCGAGTTTGACGCCAATACCACGGCCTCCATGGCCGCCGACACCAGCCGCCGTTCCACCATGGACTTCTACCAGTGGTACGCCGGTGTCCAGTGGGACATGGGCGAGCTGCCGGCCGGTCCGGTCAGCTGGTACGCGGGTGCCGAGTACAACGACTGGGTCTACAGCGACAAGTACGATGCCCAGTCCGAGGCCGGCAACATCATCGGCTCCGCCGGCAACTCCTCCGGTGGGGTGCGCGACGTGACCGCCGCCTACATCGAGTCCCTGGTGCCCATCACCGAGCAGGTCGAGCTGAACGTGGCCGGCCGCTTCGATGATTACAGCGACTTCGGCAGCGCCTTCTCGCCCAAGGCGAGCCTGCGCTACCAGCCGCTGGACAACCTGATGCTGCGTACCTCCTGGTCCCGCTCGTTCCGCGCCCCCAGCCTGAGCGATCTCTACGCGGCAGATTCGGAGTCCGCCGACTGGGCCAAGGACTATGTCTACTGCGAGGCGAACGGCATCTCGGCCGCCGACTGCCCGAACCGCCAGTACACCACCACCCGCACCGCCAACGAAAATCTGAAGGAAGAGACCGCGGATACCTGGAACTTCGGGGTGGCCTACAGCCCGCTGGACGACCTGAACCTCTCCCTGGACTACTACACCATCAAGATCGAGGACGTGATCCAGCTGAACTCCCTGCAGTCCGTCATCTATGACGAACTGAACAACGGTGGCTCCAGCAACATAGTCCGCAACAGCCAGGGCAAGATCAGCAGCGCCATCGCCCCCATGGTCAACCTCGGCACCCTGAACACCAGCGGCCTGGATCTGAAGCTGGATTACCGTTACGACCTGAACGCCGCCACCATCCGCTACGACCTGGGCGGTACCTACATCCTGGAGTACAAGGAAGGTCTGTACGCCGGTGGCCCCGTCATCGACAAGATCGGCCAGAACGGTCTGCCGCAGCTGCGCTTCAGCTCCGGCGTGGGCGTCAACGTTCCCCAGTGGTGGAACATGGATACCTACCTGAGCGCGAACTACATCGACTCCCAGAGCCAGGACTACATCGCCGACACCGGTGAGGAAGTGGGCCACATCGCGTCCCAGACCACCTGGAACCTGAACGTCGGCGTGGATGCCCCCTGGGATGGCAAGATCCAGGTCGGGGTGAAGAACATGTTCAACGTGGGCCCGTCCCTCGAGAGCGATGGCTTTACCTATGACGAGGATCTCTACAGCATCGACGGCCGCATCTACTACCTCGACTACAGCCAGAAGTTCTAATCCACCAGCAGATGACAAGCCGGCCCGGTCGGGCCGGCTTTGCCCCATGCCCCAAGGAAGTTACGGAGATAGGGTAATCCTATGAAAACAAGGACAATTACAATGAAGAAAGCGCTCCTCGGCAGCCTGATTTCGGCTGCCTTGCTGACCAGCTTCAATCTGAGTGCCGCCACCGCCGGTCAGGCCGTGGACGCTCAAGCCGCCACCGACAATGCCTCCAAAGTTTCCCAGCAGAAGATCGACAGCTACGCCGACTCTGCCGAGTCAGCCCTGGCCCAGTACAAGGCCGCCCTGCGCCAGGTCGACAGCCTGCGCACCTACAACGAGCAGGTGGGCAAGATGGTCGAGTCCCAGAGTGCCGAGCTCGCCTCCATGCAGAAGCAGATCGCCCAGATCGACCAGACCAGCACCGAAGTGGTGCCCCTGATGCTCAAGATGATCGACTCCCTCGATCAGTTCGTGGCCCTGGACCTGCCGTTCCAGAAGGTCGAGCGGGAGGACCGCGTGGCGGCCCTGACCGATCTCATGAACCGGGCCGACGTCACCATCTCCGAGAAGTACCGCAAGATCCTCGAGGCCTACCAGATCGAAGAGGGCTTCAGCCGCACCATCGAAGCCTACAAGGCGAGCCTGGACAAGGATGGCGGCGAGAAGACCTACGAGTTCCTGCGCGTGGGTCGCATCGCCCTGCTCTACCAGTCCCCGGATGGCAATGAGACCGGCATGTGGAACAAGAAGACCCGCCAGTGGGAGGAGCTGCCCCAGGAGTATCGCAGCGCGGTTGAACAGGGCCTTCGCATCGCCAAGAAGCAGGCGCCTCCCGCCCTCATCAAGCTGCCGGTTCAAACTGCGGAGAAAGCATCATGAAAGGAATCAAACTTGCCATCGCCTCGCTGATCGCGGGCGCCACCCTGGTCACCCTGCCGGTGACCGCCGCCGAGAAGCCGGTGGATCTCAATGCCCTGCTCAATCAGGTCAAGGCCGCCAGCACCAGCGAGTCCCAGCTCAACAAGGAGCGGGAAGCCCGCTTCCTGGCCGACAAGAACGAGCAGACAGCCCTGCTGGCCAAGGCCAAGGCGGAGCTGGCCGCCGAGGTTGCCAAGGGCGAACAGCTCAAGGCCACCTTCGATGCCAACGACAAGCAGCTCACCGAGCTGACCGAGACCCTGCGCCAGCGCTCCGGC
Organism: Aeromonas sp. FDAARGOS 1409; assembly: GCF_019048705.1. Taxonomy (NCBI): domain Bacteria; kingdom Pseudomonadati; phylum Pseudomonadota; class Gammaproteobacteria; order Aeromonadales; family Aeromonadaceae; genus Aeromonas; species Aeromonas sp. FDAARGOS 1409. The sequence continues at coordinate 2,306,770 of NZ_CP077395.1, read as the reverse complement.
AACATGGGCGAGATGTTCGGCGTGCTGCGCCAGTTCGCCGGCGAGTTCAAGGGGATCTTCAACGCCTCCGCCCGCCGGGTCGAGCATCCCGAGCAGACCGCCCTGCTGACCCGTCTGGCCGAGAGCAAGGAGCTCCCCTCCAGCGATGACCTGACCGCCTTCTGGACCACCACCCTCAGCCGCATGGTCGACGGTGGCAAGGTGAGCCAGATCCCGGCGACCGTGGTCTACGGCGAGGGCAACCAGGCCGAGAAGACGGTCACCCAGATCGGCGAGTTCAACACCGTCTCCGAGGGCAAGTACCTCACCTTCGTGCCGGAGACCGGCAAGTTCGAGCAGCTGCCCCGCCAGCCCGACAAGGCGGTACTGGAGCCCGTGGCCGACTTTGAGCAGGGTGACGGCAGCGTCAAGCCCGTCTTCATCGATCCGTCCCGCGGCGTGATCCTCTCCCTGCTGGTGCAGTCCCCGACCCTGAAGGAACGGATCGACCAGGGGGGTGAAGTGGGTTACGTCATCATGGTGCTCGGCGTGCTCGGGACCCTGCTGGCCCTGTTCTGCGGTGCCCGCCTCTCCCTCATCGGCGGCGCCATGCGCAAGCAGCTGAAGTCCGAGCAGGTCATCAAGGGCAACCCCATCGGCGAGATGCTGGTGGCCTACCAGGAGCACCGCGGTGACAACATCGAGGATCTGGAATCCAAGCTCGACGAGATCATCCTGCGCAACGTGCCCAAGTTCGAGAAGGGCATCAGCATCATCAAGCTGATCGCCTCGGTCGCCCCGTTGCTGGGTCTGCTGGGCACCGTGGTGGGGATGATCGCCACCTTCCAGGCCATCACCCTGTTCGGCACTGGCGATCCCAAGCTGATGGCGGGCGGCATCTCCGAGGCCCTGGTCACCACCATGCAGGGTCTGGTCGTGGCCGTGCCCATGCTGTTCCTCTACACCATCGTACAGACCCAGAGCCGCCGTCTCATCCAGGTCCTGGAAGAGCAGAGCGCCGGCTTCGTCGCCCGCTATCAGGAACGCTTGCACGCCGCCAAGGCCGCAGCCTAAGGAGTCACCCATGTGGTTCTGGTTGATTGAAGAAGTCGAGTCGGTCCGCCGGTTTCTGGGATTGGGGGGCGACGTGCTGGTCGCCCTGTTCTTCCTGACCCTGATGATGTGGGCCCTGCTGCTGGAGCGCTGGTTCTACTTCAGGGCGGTCTACCCCAAGCAGGTGAAGCAGACCAAGGCTGCCTGGCTGGCCCGCACCGATCACCTCTCCTGGTCCGCCAAACAGATCCGCCGCGAGCTGGTCTCCCGGGTCGCCATGGCGGTGGACAAGGGGATGCCGGTCATCAAGGTGCTGATCGCCCTCTGCCCGCTGATGGGGCTGCTGGGGACCGTGGTCGGCATGGTGCAGGTGTTCGACACCCTGGCCATCACAGGCACCGGGTCGCCGCGCGCCATGGCCTCGGGGATCTCCAAGGCGACGGTGCCGACCATGGCGGGCATGATTGCCGCCCTTTCCGGCCTGTTTTTTGTCAACCAGCTCGATCACAAGGCCAAGTTGGCGGTGCAGAAGCTGGAAGACAACCTGAAACACGGCTGATGCAGGATGCACATCCCCGGCAGGCCTTGGCCCGCCGGGGCACAGAACAAGCAAGGAGTTTTTTGCCATGAGAAAACGTCACAGCGACAGCGGTGCGGACGAGGCGGCCATCGATTTGACCCCCATGCTGGACATAGTGTTCATCATGCTGATCTTCTTCATCGTCACCACCTCGTTCGTCAAGGAGTCCGGCGTGGAGATCAACCGCCCGAGCGCCAGCACGGCCGAGACGGTGAAGAAGGGGAACATCATGGTCGCGGTCCGCGAGAACGGTCAGGTCTGGGTCGACAAACGGGTCGTCGAGGTGGGGGCGGTGCGCGCCAACATCGAGCGGCTGCGGGCGGAGAACCCGGAGAGCGCCGTGGTGATCCAGGCCGATACCGAGTCCCGTTCCGGGCTGGTGGTCCAAGTCATGGATCAGATCCGCATGGCCGGTGTCCAGAACATCTCCATCGCGGCAAGCAAGAGCAGCTGATGCCGGAGCGAGCCCTATGAGATACCTGATATCGTTGGCGGTCTCCTGCGTGGTGGTGTTCTTCCTGTTCCTGGGAATGAACAAGCTCATCACGCCGGATCACCGGGAGCTGACGGAGAGGGAGGACGTCACCATGACCGACTTCATCCGCCTCAAGCCTCAGGAGACCCTGCAAGAGAAGCAACGGGAACTGCCCAAGCCGCCGCCCCCGAACCGCCCGCCTCCCCCTCCCGAGATGGAGGTGGCGAGCACGGACAGGCCGCAGATGGAGAGCTCCCCCATGGACATGCCCAAGCTCGACATCCCGGTCAACATCGGTGGTGGCAACGCCCTCGGTGCCTACAGCACCGGCGGCGGTGGCGGCGGCATGGGTGGCAACAACGGCGCCATCCCGATGGCGACCTTCGAGCCCATGATGCCCCGCAAGGCGGCGCTGGCCGGCCTCGCCTCCGGCAAGGTGCTGGTGGAGTTCACCGTCACCGAGCGCGGCACCGTGAGCAACATCCGCATCGTCAAGGAAGAGCCCCGCAGCTATGACCTCGGCAAGGCGGCGCGCCAGACCATAGCCAAGTGGACCTTCAAGCCGGCCATGGTGGACGGCAAGCCGCAGCCCAGTCGCATGCAGCAAGAGATCGAGTTTGCGACCAACTAAGGAAGGTGGCGATGAAAAAGTTACACACCCTGATCCTCGCCCCGGTGGCCATGGCGGTGCTGCTCAGCACCGCCGCCTGGGCCGCCGAACAGCCCGCCCTGTCTGACCGCGCCTACCGCGCGGTCAACAAGGCCCAGGCGTTGATCACCGAGAAGAAATACGGCGAGGCCAATGCCAAGCTGCAGGAGGCGCTGTCCGGCGCAGGCGAGCGGGTCTACGACAAGGGGGTCATTCTGCAGACCCTGGGCTTCGTGGCCGCCCAGCAGGAGAAGTACGGTCAGGCGACCAAGTACTTCGCCGACGCCATCGCCACCGGCGGCCTGCCGCCCCCGGTGGCCCAGCAGGTGCGCTACAACCTGGCCCAGCTCTACATGGCCGAGGGGAACTTCAAGGGCTCCATCAGCACCATGAAGGAGTGGTTCGCGAACCTCGGCAAGGACGAGAAACCGACCCCGCACGCCTACATCACCCTGGCCAACGCCCATGTGCAGCTCAAGCAGTACCGGGAAGCCATTCCGGCGGTGGACAGCGCGATCAAGCTCTCTGCGGGCAAGGCGCCTGAGTCCTGGTACCTGCTGAAGATGGCGGCCCACTACGAGCTGAAACAGTACAAGCCGGCCACCGAGGTGCTCACCGCGCTGGTCGACCGCTATCCGGAGAAGAAGAAGTACTGGACCCAGCTGTCGGCCATGCATATGCAAGCGGGCAACGATGGCAAGGCGCTGGCGGCGCTGGAAGGGGCCTACAACCTCGGCATGCTGACCGAGGCGGCCGAATTGCAGCGTCTGGCCAACTACCTCGCCTTCGCCGGCATTCCCCACCGCGCCGCCCGCGTGATGGAGAAGGCCATGAAGGAGGGGACCATCGAGAGCACCGCGGCCAACTACAAGACGCTCGCCAACTACTGGCATCAGGCCAAGGAGCTGGACCCGGCCATCGACACCCTGGCCAAGTCCTACAAGCTGGCCCCCAATGCCGAGCTGCAGCTCAAGATGGCGCGCATGATGATCCAGAGCAAGCGCTACCAGGATCTGGTGGCCTTCGCCGCCAAGCCTGCCGCCAACGCCAGCGGCGAGCAGCGGGCGGATCTGAAGTTCCTGACCGGGGTCGCCTATTTTGAGCAGCAAAAGCCCAAGGAGGCGCTCAACGCCTTCACCCAGGCCGCCCAGAATGGCAACGTCAGTGGCCGCGCCACCCCCTGGATCAGCTTCCTGAAGGAGCAGCAGGGCGGCGCCGTCACTCAATAAACCGGCACGCCATGGGCAAGAATCCGCCCATGGCGACTGCCCATTCACAATGGGGTTCGCCCCGCAGATTGCCTTGGTGGCAATTGGCCGCTCTTCGGAGCGGTCTTTTTTATGGCCCCCTGCCCTTTTCACCCCTCCCCTCCTTACACAGGGCGCAAAAAAAATCCGGAGCCTGGGCTCCGGATTGGGTCGTTGCGTTGAGAGGGGATTGCCCCCTCAACCTGTCATCAGTAGTTGCACACCAGCTTCCAACTGCCGTCACCCGCTCTGAGTGCGCTGCTGGTACAGCAGCCGGGACAACTCAGTAGTTGCACACCAGCTTCCAACTGCCGTCATCCGCTCTGAGTTCGCTGCTGGTATAGCAGCCGGGACAACTCAGTAGTTGCACACCAGCTTCCAACTGCCGTCACCCGCGCTGAGTTCGCTGCTGGTACAGCAGCCGGGACAACTCAGTAGTTGCACACCAGCTTCCAACTGCCGGCACCCGCTCTGAGTTCGCTGCTGGTACAGCAGCCGGGACAACTCAGTAGTTGCACACCAGCTTCCAACTGCCGGCACCCGCTCTGAGTGCGCTACTGGTACAGCAGCCGGGACAACTCAGTAGTTGCACACCAGCTTCCAACTGCCGTCACCCGCTCTGAGTTCGCTGCTGGTATAGCAGCCGGGACAACTCAGTAGTTGCACACCAGCTTCCAGCTGCCGTCGCCCGCCTTGGGTTCGCTGCTGGTCCACCAGTTCGCCTGCCAGACCCCCTTGTTGTGGGTCATGCGGTCGGTGCCGTTGGCGTGATCCCCGCGTGGCCAGGTCGGATAGGCGTTGTAGTCCGCCGGGTTGACGTTCTGGCTGGCGCAGGTGGTGCCACCGCTGCCGCCGTCCCCCCCACTGCTGCCCAGCACCGCCTCGGCCAGGGCCGGGAAGTCGGACTTCAGGCCTATGGTCTGGCTGCCGGCAATCAGGCGCATGCCGCTCGGCACGCCGGCGGCCGGCAGGTAGTAGGTCATGGCCACTTCCACGTCGGTGCCCGGCGCCCAAGCCTTCCAGGCCGGCAGCGTCAGGGCCACCTTGTGGAAGTCCTTCTCGCTCGCGATGCCGTCCGAGTTCTGGTTGCCGCCGCTCTCCACCACCTTCAGCCCCATGCCGCTCTGGTCGGTGATGGTGTCGGAGGTGGAGGTGGGCACCAGGAACTCGATGCGGGTGCCGCCCGGAATGGTCTGGGTCGACCTGTTGGTGAGCTTGAGGGTCGGGTTGATCGGGTAGTTGGAGTCCCCTTCCTTGAAGCCGGAGAGGCTCACGCCGATGTCGAGCTGGGCGGCCGGAGCCGGCAGATCATTCTGCTTCAGGGCCGCCTTGTCGGCCTTGCTGAACTTCTCGTAGGCGAGGCTGGTGAGGGTGCTGCCCATCACGTACTCGTTCTTCGCGGCATCGAAGTCATAGTCCCCCGCCATCTCCCAGAACATGACGCCGCCCAGGCCGCGCTTGACGATGTAGTCGAGCTTGTGACCCATGGACTCTTCATCTTCGGTGGAGAGGAACACCTTCTTCTGCTCGTTCCAGAGCCAGGGCGCATGGGCCTTGTCGTCGTAGTAACGCACATACTGGCCTTGCATCACGTGGGCCGGGTTGTTGGGATCCAGACCCCAGGCCTGACCGTAGCTCGGCAGAGTGGTGATGCCGAGGCTGGCCGCGTGCTCCAGGTTCTTGGCGTGCCACATGGGCACGGCGCCGCCGCCTATCTCCTTGCCGTTCTTGTCAAGGTCGTGCCAGATGTTGTCGATGCCCACCGCCCCGTTGCCGCAGGGGATGGTGCTGCCACCGGTGCCCGGCTGGCAATCGCTCTGGCTCGGCAGCGCCGCCTTGCCACCCAGGCCGTGGGTGCCACCGGTGACCCCCTGCCAGCCGCGGGTGTAATAGGGCACCCCTATGTTGATCTTGCCCGCCGCCAGGGCGCCACGAAAGTAGTGGGCCGCCCAGGCGGAGTTGAGATAGCCGATGCCGCCAAACTGGGCCTGGGTGTAGACCCCCCACTGGGCCAGCTCGGGATCCGCCTTGTTGTCGAACAGGGCGGCGTTGTGGCCGACGAAGTGGTTCCAGGCACCGTGGAAGTCATAGGTCATCAGGTTGACGTAGTCGAGGTACTGGGTGACCTGGAAGTTTTCCATGCCGCGCAGCAGGTAGGCCGAGGCCGGCGAGGCGATGGTCAGCATGTACTTGCGACCGTCCTCGGTCCCGGCGCTGTCGAGCTTGTTGCGCAGGGTCTTCATCAGCACTTCATAGTTCGCAAAGAGCTTGCCGCGACACTGGTTGGAGAGCGGGAAGTCGTTGGGGTTGCCCGCATCCTTCATGGAGGTGGGGTACTCGTAGTCGATATCCACCCCATCGAAGCCGTACTGGCGGATGAAGCCTACGGCCGAGTCAGCAAAGGCGTTGATGCCGGCGGTGTTGACCGAGCAGTCGCCCTTGGTGGTGGCGGCGTAGAAGCCGCGGGTATCGGCCCAGCCCCCGACGGAGATGAGGGTCTTCACGTCCGGGTACTGCTTCTTGTACTTGGACAGCAGGTTGAAGTGACCCTGATAGGCGAACTCCGGATCCATCTCGGCGCCCGGCACCCCGTTCCAGGTCAGCTTGGTGGCGGCGTCATCCACCTTGATGGTGTGGCTCTGCTCATCCACCGCCGCGAAGGCGTAGTTGATGTGGGTGATCTTGTCCCAGGGGATGTCGCTCACCAGGTAGGCGGGCAGGCCGTTCTTGCCGGTGCGCCAGGAGGTGAAATAGCCGATGACGCGGCGGCCGTGGTCATCCCCCATGCACTCGCTGCCGTCGGCGCGGTAGATCTGGCGCACGTCGCAGGAGAGGTTGCCGCCGGTGGGGGGCAGCGCGGCCTCTTCCACCTGCACATCGACCTGGGCCGACTCCCCGGAGAGATTGGTCTTGTCGGTCGCCACCAGCTTGAGACCGGCCAGCCCCTTGCTCTGGGGCGTCCAGCTCAGTTGCCAGGGAGCGCTGGTGTCCTCGCCCACCTTCTGGCCATTCACGAACAGCTCGACCCTGGCGACGTCGTCGTTGGCGTCGGTGACATTGCCGCTCACGGTGAGGGCACGGCCCAGAGTCACCCTGGCACCGGCGGCGGGGCTCGCGATGCTCGCCCTGGGCGCCTCGGGCGCGACCACGGCGGCGACCTTGAAGCTGGAGTCCGCCTCGCTCAGCACCTTGCCGTCCTTGTCCAGCGCCCGAGCCTTGAGGGCGTGATTGCCCACACCGACGGCAGACCAGCTGGCACTCCAGGGGGAGGCGTTCGCCGTGGCAACCAGGGTGCCGTCGACCAGGTATTCCACCCGGGCGAGCGCCGTGACCGGGCCGCTCAGGGTGACCGCCAGCGCGACGCTTGCCCCTTCGCTGACGCTGCTGCCCACGGCAGGGGAGCCGATGGCGACGACCAGGGCCGGTGGCGGCACTTCGCCGCCATAGAGCCTCCACGCATCTGCCCAGACCACGCCCACCCCGGGGGCATAGTGGTAGGGCGAGGCGCCGCACCAGCCGGAGTAGGGGAATTCCTTGCATTCATAGAGGGCGCCTGCGTTGCTGACGATGTCGCCAGCCTGGTAGGCGGTGCCGGCCTGATAGGCGGGATAGGCGGCCTGCGCCCAGGCAGGGACGGCCGCAAGGGCGACCAGCATGGCGAGCCTGCTGGGCCTCAAGATCTGTTGCATATTGTTGTCATCCTTGTTTTGTCTTGGCTTCAACACCGGGAAAAGCGCAATCGCAACAGGGAACAAGGGAACGACAACAGGCCATGGACGGGCCACAGACCCTCAAGTCACCCTGGGTAACCCCGCTGTCTGGCCCACGTGGGTCAGATCGGAGGCTTTGCGTCCCGACATCGCTGCCGGTTTGCCCTTTGCCTGGGTTCCGTGAGGAACAGCCCGAGTATAGGAAGCAAGTGACAACGGCTCAATCTTTATTCTCGAAGGAAAATATGTGAATGCCGGCGGCTTCACACTTTTCACCCACCGGACAAATAACAAATAACTCATCAATATCAAACTGTTAGCCATGTCAAAAAATGGCAGATGGGCTCCTTTGTCTCCTTATAATGTGCGCTCCCTCACTGGTCAGAGCAGCCAGAAATGTGACAATGCGCGCCCTTGGCCAAGAGGCCAAGGCTATGGAAACACTGGCAAAAATAAAAAAAGGAATCCCCATGAAAGGAACACCTACCCTGCTGTCGCTGGCAGTGGGGCTCGCCCTCGCGTCCCCGTCTCTCCATGCCGCGGGCTTCAGTTGCCCGGCCGACAGTGCCCTCACCCCCATCCCCGCCATCCAGGGCAGCGGCGACAAGAGCCCCCTCGTCCCTGACGATCAGTTCGAAAGCCCCGGCAGCGTCTCGGTCAGGGCCGTGGTCTCCGCCCTTGGCGAGAGTCTCAACAAGGGCTTCTACCTGCTGGATGTGCAGGGGGACGGCAACCTCGAGACGTCGGACGGCATCTTCGTCTACCTCAATGACAAGAACTTCGCCAGCAAGTACCCGGACATCCAGCCGGGCGCCCTGGTCTGTCTGGAGGCCAAGGTCGAGGAGTATCATGGTCACACCCAGCTCAAGCCCCTGTTTGATGGCAGCACACCGCGCCTGACAACCCTGGCCCAGGGCGCCGCCCCCGCCCCCGCCGCCACGGCACTGCGGGTGCTGGAGGGGGAAACCCTGGCCCGGGCCCTGGAGCGTCACGAAGGGATGCGGGTGCGCCTCGATGGGGGCAGCGCGCTCAAGGTAAGCCGCAACTTCAGCTACGACTATGCCGCCCGGCGCAACAACCTGGTGCTCGCCCACGGCGCCCCGCTGATGAAGCCGACCCAGCTCCATGTGGCGAGCAGCCCCGAGGCCGTGGCGCTGGCCGAGGCCAATGCGGGCAACCGCGTCTTCCTCGAGTCGGACTTCAAGGCCGCCAACGGCAAGCTGCCCTGGTTGCCCGCCTGGGAGCCGGAGCAGGGTTACCTGCGCATCGGCGATGCCCCGGTCAATCTGGAAGCCCTGGTGGGTTACAGCCATGACGAGTACCGCCTGATAGTGCCCAAGGATCAGCGCATCACGGCGGGGGATCTGCTGCGCACCGACGAGAACGACCGCCAGGGCGCACCGGCCCGCGCCAATGGCACCGACCTGCGCATCGGCAGCTTCAACGTGCTCAACTATTTCACCAGCCACTCCAGCGTGGGGGGCGCCCTCAACGTGCTCTGCGCGGATCAGGCGGACGCGGACAGCGCCAAGGGCTGCAACCGCGGCGCCAAGAGCCTGGAGGAGTTCCAGTTGCAGCGCGCCAAGATCGTCAGCGCCATCACCGAGATGGACGCCGACCTGCTCGGCCTGATGGAGATGGAGAACAACGGCTTCGACGAGCACGCCGCCCTCCACGATCTGGTGGAGAGCCTCAACACCCGGCAAAAGGAGGTGAGTAAGCACTACGCCTTCGTCACCCTGCCCAAGGCCCTGCTCACGGAGGATCGCTTCTTTGGCGGCGACGCCATCATGGTGGCCATGATTTACCGCCCCGCCCTGCTCACCCCGAGCGGCGATGCCAGCGTGATCCAGCTGCCCGAGCAGCGCTACACCACGGGCGGCGTCGCCAGGACTGCCGGCCAGCGTGACTCCCTGGTGCAGCGCTTCACCGTAACGGGTAGCAAGGATCCCCTGACCCTGGTGGTCAACCATTTGAAATCCAAGGGTTCGGGTTGCTACGAGAACGGGGATGGCAAGAGCGAGCCTGCGGATCTGCAGGGCAAGTGCACCGAGTTTCGGGTCAGCGCCGCCAAGGTGCTGGGGGAGGCGGTGAGCAAGCTGCCGGGCCAGGTGCTGCTGGTGGGGGACTTCAACTCCTATGCCAAGGAGGATCCCATCCGGGTGCTGACCGACTATGCGCCGGCCAGCAGCGATCGCAAGATCCGCTCCGCCTCCCACACCTTCCTCGGCGAGCAGGCGTATGAGCCCATCGGCCAGGAGGTGGGCAAGGGCTATGGTCTGGTGGACCTGAACGTCAGGTTCAACCAGGAGAAGGCCATCTCCTACAGCTACGAGGCCGAGCTCGGCACCCTGGACTACGCCCTCGCCAACCCGGCGTTGGCGAACAAGGTGGTGGCCGTGGCCGACTGGCACATCAACTCCTACGAGAGCAACCTGTTCGAGTACGGTCGTGGCTTCACCGGTGACATGATCAAGTCGGACAACCCGTTCAGCGCCTCCGACCACGACCCCATCATCGTCGACCTCAGGCTCAGGGAAGCGAGCAAGGGCGGTGGCGGCGCCTTGGGCGTCCTGCTGTTGGCGCTGCTGCCGCTGGCCTGGCGTCGTCGTCACGGCTGATGCCGAACCGGCATGAACCAAAAGCCCGCCGCAGTGCGGGCTTTGTTACGACGAAGAGGAAAGGAAGATGGAGGCGAAAAGAAAAAGGCCACCGCAATGCGGTGGCCTTCTATATGGTGGAGCTACGCGGGATCGAACCGCGGACCTCTTGCATGCCATGCAAGCGCTCTCCCAGCTGAGCTATAACCCCAAATTCTTTCTTCATTAGACAATGGGTTCTGGCGGCCGATTGTCCGTTACTGCAAATAATGGTGGAGCTACGCGGGATCGAACCGCGGACCTCTTGCATGCCATGCAAGCGCTCTCCCAGCTGAGCTATAACCCCAAATTCTTTCTTCATTAGACAACGGGTTCTGGCGGCCGGTTGTCCGTTACTGCAAATAATGGTGGAGCTACGCGGGATCGAACCGCGGACCTCTTGCATGCCATGCAAGCGCTCTCCCAGCTGAGCTATAACCCCACAAAGATCGGCCTGGGTGATACACACCGCACTGCCCTGGGTACTTCATCTTCAATCAGGAACCTGGTGGAGCTACGCGGGATCGAACCGCGGACCTCTTGCATGCCATGCAAGCGCTCTCCCAGCTGAGCTATAACCCCTTGGATTCCAGATTGTTCGAGGAGAATTTGGTGGAGCTACGCGGGATCGAACCGCGGACCTCTTGCATGCCATGCAAGCGCTCTCCCAGCTGAGCTATAACCCCAACTCACCTCGGCGCTACCAAAGTTATCTCTGGCAACGGAGGCGCATGATAGGCATCGCCCGCTTTGCTGTCAACCCAAAATTCTCGCTCGTTGGAGCGTTTAGTCAAAATTCAGGCAGTTAGCCGGTTTTACCGCCAACCTCGTCGCTATCTCCCTGTTTTACGTCGCAAATCCGCTCGAGGCCAAAATGCGAAGGGCCCCGTCAGGGGGCCCTTCTGGTGATTCACAGCAGCTTACTCGGCGGCCATGCGCGCTTCGATATAAGCCAGCGCGCGATCGATACGAGCGAGGACTCGCTCCTTGCCCACCAGTGCCATCACGGCGTCGATCGCCGGGGACTGACCCTGGCCGGTGACGGCCACGCGCAGCGGCATGCCGACCTTGCCCATGCCTTGGCCCAGCTCGGCAGCGGTCGCTTCAATCAGCTCGTGCAGCGCTTCGGTAGTCCAGCTATCCAGTGCAGCCAGCTTGGTTTTGGCCAGAGCCAGCGGCTCGGCCGCGACGCCACGCAGGTGCTTCTTGGCAGCAGCTTCGTCGATGGTCTCGTACTCTTCGAACAGGTAGCGGCTCTGGGCGGCCACCTCCACCAGGGTGTTGCAACGCTCGGCCAGCAGGGTGACCACGTCGGCCAGGGCCGGGCCATTGCGGGTGTCGATCTTCTGGTTTTCCATGTGCCAGGCCAGATGCTTGGCAACATAGGTCGGATCCAGGCTGCGCATGTAGTGGTTGTTCAGCCACAGCAGCTTGTCGGTGTTGAAGGCAGAGGCAGACTTGGAGATGGCATCCAGGCTGAACAGCTTGATCATCTCGTCCAGGCTGAAGATCTCCTGATCGCCGTGGGACCAGCCCAGACGCACCAGATAGTTCAGCAGGGCTTCCGGCAGGTAGCCATCGTCGCGGTACTGCATCACGGAGACTGCACCGTGGCGCTTGGAGAGCTTGGCACCGTCGTCACCCAGGATCATGGAGACGTGGGCAAATTCCGGTACCGGCGCGTTCAGCGCCTTGTAGATGTTGATCTGGCGCGGGGTGTTGTTGATGTGGTCTTCACCACGCACCACGTGGGTGATCTCCATATCCCAGTCATCGACTACAACACAGAAGTTGTAGGTCGGCGCACCGTCGGTACGGCGGATGATCAGATCGTCGAGCTCTGTGTTGGCGAACTCGATGCGGCCGCGCACGTGGTCGTCGAACACCACCGAGCCTTCGGTCGGGTTGCGGAAGCGGATCACGTGCGGCGCATCGGCCGGGTGATCGTGGGCGCCATCCCGGCACTTGCCGTCATAACGGGGCTTCTCGCCGTTGGCCATCTGGCCTTCGCGCAGCGCTTCCAACCGCTCCTTGGAGCAGTAGCACTTGTAGGCGCGACCGTCCGCCAGCATCTCGTCGATCAGGGCGTTGTAGCGATCGAAGCGCTTGGTCTGATAGTAGGGACCCTCATCCCAGTTCAGCTCCAGCCATTCCATGCCCTCAATGATGGCGTCGATGGCCTCCTGAGTGGAACGTTCCAGATCGGTATCCTCGATACGCAGCACAAACTCGCCGCCCTGGTTCTTTGCAAACAACCAGGAATAGAGTGCGGTACGGGCACCGCCGACATGCAAAAAGCCGGTCGGGCTGGGAGCAAAACGGGTCTTGACTTTCATCTTTAAGCCTTGTGTAGAGGGCCTTGGGCCAATTCGTTAAAAAAACCGTCGCATTTTAGCACCGACAATGACGGATGGGAAAACCATGGAGAGGCAGAGGGTAAAATAGGGGAGAAACAGGTAAAAACCACTGACTATGAGTGGGATCGCAGAATGTTACCTCTTTTTCCGCTTAGCTAGGCGAGATTGCTGGAGAGATCTCCCGCCCTGCCGATACTTCGGACAACCTTCTACCACACAAGGAACACAAGATGCAGTTTCGTTCTATCCAGAATCGCATCCTGGTGCTGGCCGGGATCGCCATGACCGCGGCCTTGGTCATCCTGATCCTGCTCAATCAATACTCGGGCCGGCAGACCCAGCAGCTCACCATCAGTTCCAGCCGCGCCGCCCTGCAACAGGAGGCCTGGCAGAAGGTGAGCGCCAATGCCCGCGCCGAGGCCGCCACCATCACCCAACTGCTGCAGAAGGGGCTCTCCTACACCCAGCAGATGGCCAGCGTCTTCGCCCGGCAGCAGGAAGGCAAGCTGCCGCTGGATCGCCAGCAGGCCACCGATCTGCTCAAGGCCCAGCTCGGTCTGGAACCCCAGCTCTACGGCGCCTTCGCCGGCTTCGAGCCGAACGGCTTCGACGGCCAGGACGCCAGCTTCACCGGCCAGAGCGCGCTCGGCAGCGACGGCCAGGGGCGCTTCGTCCCCTACTTCTATCGCGACAAGGATCAGATCGGCACGGATCTGTTGCTCTCCATCGAGAAGAGCGACCCGGACGAATTCGGCAATCCCGCCAACGACTACTACGCCTGCCCGCAACGGGAGGGGCGCTCCTGCCTCATCGACCCCTTCAAGGTGGACATCAACGGTCAGCAGGTGCTGGTGAGCACCATCACCACCCCCATCCTGGTAAACGGCCAGTTCAAGGGGATAGCCGCCCTGGATCTGGCGGTGGACTCCATCAGCCGGCAGGCCAAGTCCCTCAACAGCAACATCTATGACGGCAAGGGGGAGACCCTGATCGTCAGCGCCGCCGGTGTCATCACCGGCACCAGCGGCGATGCCGCCCTGCTCGGCAGCCGGGCCGACAAGGTGCTGGGCGACGGCTGGCAGCAGTACCTCAAGCCGGAGGTACAGCGCCAGGAGCTCGACGAGGCGTTTCGCATCTCGGTGCCCATCGCGGTGCCTGGCATGGCCCGCAACTGGGCCATCATAGTCACCCTGCCCTACCAGGTGGTGCTGGCGGGGGCCGACGAGCTGGAAGCCCAGCTCACCGACATGAACCGGGCCGCCATGACCCAGCAGCTGATCGGTGCCCTGCTGGTGCTGGTGCTGGCGCTCGCCACCATGCTGGTGATCGCCCGCAGCATCACGGGCCCCATCCGCCAGATGGTCAGCCTGGTGGATGACATCGCCGATGGCGAGGGGGATCTCACCAAGCGCCTGGAGACCCGATCCCAGGACGAACTGGGGGCCCTGGCCCGCGGCATCAACCGCTTTATCGACAAGCTGCAGGCGCTGCTCGGCGACGTGCAGAAGACCGCCAGCGAGGTGCATCGCCACGCCGGGGACACCGACCGCATCGCCGGCCAGACCGACGGCAACCTGCAGCATCACCAGGCGGAGATGGAGCAGATGCTGACCGCAGTGCAGGAGATGTCCTACGTCAGCCAGGAGGTCGCCACTCACGCCAACAACACCGCCGACTCCGCCAAGCAGGCCCAGAGCGCGGCGGATCAGGGCAAGGTGCGCTTCCAGCAGGTGATCCACTCCATGCACAGGGTCGCCGCCGAGGCGGGCAAGGGCGCCGAGGTGGTGGAGGGGCTGGCCCACGACAGCGAGCAGATCACCAGCATACTCACCGTGATCCAGGGCATCGCCGACCAGACCAACTTGCTGGCCCTCAACGCCGCCATCGAGGCGGCCCGGGCCGGCGAACAGGGGCGCGGCTTTGCGGTGGTGGCGGACGAGGTGCGCAAGCTGGCGGGCAATACCCAGCAGGCGGTGCAGAACACCCAGGAGCTGATCGAGAAGATCCGCCACAGCTCGGCCAACGCGGTCAACGCCATCCAGCAGAGCCAGCAGCTGACCCATCAGGCGGTGAGCGAGGCGGATCAGGCGGAGGCGGCGCTGGACAGCATCTTCCAGGCCATCGCCACCATCAACGACATGACCTACCAGATAGCGTCCGCCGCCGAGGAGCAGAGCTCTGTCTCCGAGACCGTCTCCGGCAATCTGTCAAAAACCAGCGCACTGGCCAACGACATCGCCCGGGACGCCACCAGCACGGCCAACGCCAGCCAGGCCCTGCGTCAGGCGGCGGAGCGTTTGCAGCAGTTGTTGGGACAATTCCGTCTCAACTGATAATTTTCATGCTCTGGACTCTCCCCCTCGGGGGCGAGTCCGTTTACCATAGGCGGCATATTTGCCTGATGGCAGGCAATGTAGTGAGAGGTAAATGCCGTGCCCACCCCGGACCGTCGCCCACGTGGCCATAACAGACGAGCCCAGCAGCGTCGCCAAGACGAATCACAAGGAACCCTGCTCCAACGTATCAACGCGGCAACCCTGCCCCTGCGCCAGCGCCTCGGCCAGGGCATGAGTGGCCTGGGTCAGCACAACAAGGAGCCGAAGGCGGCCTCGTTCAGGCTGGCAAGCCCGCTGCCCCGCAAACACACCATAGGGTTGCTGGTGCTGATCCCGCTCTGGCTGATAGTGCTGGCCTGGGAGCCCTCCCCCAGCGCACCGGCGGCCGCCCCGTCCGGTTCCCTTGCTGTGCCACTCGCCGTACCGGCCCAGGCGCTGACCGTCGGCAGCGAGACGGCCGGCAGCGCGCCAGCCGCGACCAAGCCGGTCGAGGAGAAGGTGGACGGCACTTGGCTGCAGCACGAGGTGCAGGCGGGCGAGACCCTCTACTCCATCTGGCGCAAGTTCGAGCTGCCGGGGGCCGAGCTCAGCCGTCTCATCGCCATCGAAGGGCCTGATCGCCCGCTGACCCGGCTGCAGTCCGGCAAGTCGGTCTTCATTCTGGTGGACGACAGCCGCCGCATCCAGCGGGTCGAGATCCGCTCTTTCGGTCAGGCAAACTATCGCTATGACCGCCAGGGGGAAGGGTTCGCCCTCAAGGAGTGAGGCACAGTCAGCCCCAGTGCGATCGTGCAGACGGGAGGCCATGGCCTCCCGTTTTTTTGACGTGAAGCATGAAACAAGCCGCTGACTTCACAATACTTTTAGCTTGCTCAAAAAATGAAAAGGGCCAAATTGACAAGGGATCGGGCTCCAGTACAATCGGTCAGGCTTTAGACAGGGATTGTGCTACATGCTACTGGGACAAAGAGACGTGGTCAGTCATGCTTCAACCCCTGGCTTCCAGGCAAATGCAGCCTAACGAGGCTTAGTTTCATTTTGTTATAGATAGGACTTACCACATGTCTGACATTCGCACCGGCCAAGTAAAATGGTTCAACGAAACCAAGGGTTTTGGCTTCATCGAGCAATCCCAGGGACCGGACGTTTTCGTTCACTTCTCCTCCATCCAGAGTGCAGGCTTCAAGACCCTGGCTGAAGGTCAAAAAGTCCAGTTCACTGTGACCCAGGGCAAGAAAGGCCCTCAGGCCGAGAACGTCACCGTTATCTGAGCCGGCACCAGTGAGTCTGTAGGAGGAGCCAAGGCCCCTCCTATTTTTTTGTCCGTCATTTCCCCTCCCCGCACAAACCGCTGCCGCCATCAGCCACTTAGATCTTGCCTGCAGGAAAAGGTGAGCGCAGAGCTCGCCGAAAGCCGGATCCGGCAAAGCATAACGGCGCGATGTGGTGGGCAATGCGAACGGATGATGAGGGCTTCGAGGAGAGATTGGAGCGGGAAACGGAGACTCGGGCTTGCGACCCCAGCCTTGGCAAGCGCGGATCATGCTCTACCAACCGGGTATGGCAAGGATTGTCTTGGGAAACTGGGTGCGTGAACTTGGCGCAGAGAGATTGGGTTTGAAGGATTTGACGAGAGATTGGAGCGGGAAACGAGACTCGAACTCGCGACCCCAACCTTGGCAAGCGCGGATCATGCTCTACCAACCGGGTATGGCAGTCATTGTCTTGGGAAACTGGATGCGTGAACTTGGCGCAAAGAGATTGGATTTGAAGGATTTGACGAGAGATTGGAGCGGGAAACGAGACTCGAACTCGCGACCCCGACCTTGGCAAGCGTGGATCATGCTCTACCAACCGGGTATGGCAAGTATTGTCTTGGGAAACTGGATGGCGAGCTTGGCGCAGAGAGATTGAATTTGAAGGATCTGACGAGAGATTGGAGCGGGAAACGAGACTCGAACTCGCGACCCCGACCTTGGCAAGGTCGTGCTCTACCAACTGAGCTATTCCCGCAACAGGATGTCGTCTGCACATGGTTGGAGCGGGAAACGAGACTCGAACTCGCGACCCCGACCTTGGCAAGGTCGTGCTCTACCAACTGAGCTATTCCCGCAACGGAATACCATCTGCAGCACTTCATAAAACAAGCTTGGAGCGGGAAACGAGACTCGAACTCGCGACCCCGACCTTGGCAAGGTCGTGCTCTACCAACTGAGCTATTCCCGCAACGGTATGTCATCTGCACATGATTGGAGCGGGAAACGAGACTCGAACTCGCGACCCCGACCTTGGCAAGGTCGTGCTCTACCAACTGAGCTATTCCCGCAACGGTATGTCATCTGCACATGATTGGAGCGGGAAACGAGACTCGAACTCGCGACCCCGACCTTGGCAAGGTCGTGCTCTACCAACTGAGCTATTCCCGCAACGGAATATCATCTGCAAATGTTTGGAGCGGGAAACGAGACTCGAACTCGCGACCCCGACCTTGGCAAGGTCGTGCTCTACCAACTGAGCTATTCCCGCAACATGGATTGTCTTGAGGCTGGCGGATGATTGGAGCGGGAAACGAGACTCGAACTCGCGACCCCGACCTTGGCAAGGTCGTGCTCTACCAACTGAGCTATTCCCGCATCGGAATAATCATCTGCACATTTTGGAGCGGGAAACGAGACTCGAACTCGCGACCCCGACCTTGGCAAGGTCGTGCTCTACCAACTGAGCTATTCCCGCAAAACCTGAAAACAGACCGTACAGCATTTGGTTGCTTGCGCTACTGTACGGGAGCCGAATTATAAGAGCAGACATTCCAATTGCAAGGGCTTTTTTGTCTGGTTGCAGCCGTTCGCTCAAAAGCTGGCCGAACTGCCGATTTTAGCAACCGGACGACGGCAACCCCTTGCCTGTCACTCAGATTTTGAAGACGTGGGCGCGGTAGAACTGCAGTTCGGCGATGGATTCGCGGATGTCGTCGAGGGCCTGGTGAGAGCCGCTCTTCTTGAACTGCTCCAGCAGCTCCGGCTGCCAGCGGCGCACCAGCTCCTTGATGGTGCTGACGTCCACGTTGCGATAGTGGAAGAAGGCTTCCAGCTCCGCCATGTGCTTGACCATGAAGCGGCGATCCTGGCCTATGCTGTTGCCGCACAGCGGGCTGGTGCGCTCGGGCACCCACTCCCGGATAAACGCCAGCGTTTCGGCGATCGCCCTGGCCTCGTCGTATTCACTCGCCTTGACCCGGGCCACCAGGCCGCTGTTGGTATGGGTGTTGACGTTCCAGTCGTCCATCTTGGCCAGCTCTGCGTCGCTCTGGTGGATGGCGATGACAGGCCCCTCGGCCAGCACGTTCAGGTCCTTGTCGGTGACTATGGTGGCGATCTCCAGTACCACGTTCTGTTCGGGGTCCAGACCCGTCATCTCCATGTCGATCCATACCAGGTTCTGCGCGCTGACTGTCATGATTGCTCTCTTCAGTTGGGAGGAATGGCGGAATTTTGCCAATTTGCATGTATCATACTGGCTTTGGATCTGTTCATAAACCGGCAAACCCCGTGGCAAAGAAAGCAAAACTCAATCTGGGTCAACAAAGGCGCGTCCAGGCCAACCGCGATCGGCGGCTGCAAAAAGAGCACACGACAGTGGTGGATGACACCCTGTTCGGACCCGCCATCGAAGGGGTGGTGATCAGCCGCTTCGGCCAGCATGCGGACGTGGAGGCGAGCGACGGCACCATCCACCGCAGCAACCTGAGGCGCAGCAGCATCAGCAGCCTGGTGTGCGGCGACAAGGTGGTCTGGCGTCCCGGCCTCAATGCCGCCACCGCAGGCGTCATCGAGGCGGTGCACCCGCGCCACTCGGTACTGACCCGGCCGGACTTCTACGACGGGGTCAAGCCCATCGCCGCCAACATCGACCAGATCATCATCGTCTCCGCGGTGATGCCGGAGTTCTCCACCAACATCGTCGACCGCTATCTGGTGGCGGCGGAAGACGTGGAGATAGCGCCCCTCATCGTGCTGAACAAGGTGGACATGCTGGACGAGGCCGCCCGCGCGCAGGTCGAGCGCCAGCTCGAGACCTACCGCAAGCTCGGCTACGAGGTGCTGCTGGTGAGCTGCGAGAGCGGCGAGGGGCTGGACGAGCTGAAAGCCGCCCTCACCGGCAAGATCAGCATCTTCGTCGGTCAGTCCGGGGTGGGCAAGTCGTCCCTCACCAACGCCCTGATGCCGGGGCTGGACGTGCTCACCGGCGAGATCTCCGAAAACTCGGGACTCGGCCAGCACACCACCACCACGGCGCGGCTCTACCACTTCCCGAGCGGCGGCGACCTCATCGACTCCCCCGGGATCCGCGAATTCGCCCTCTGGCACCTGGAAGCCGATCGCATCACCTGGTGTTTCGTCGAGTTCCGCGACTACCTGGGCGGCTGCAAGTTCCGCGACTGCACCCACAAGGACGATCCCGGCTGCGCCCTGCGCACGGCGGTCGAACGCGGCGCCATCAGCGCCGATCGCTTCCGCAACTATCACCGCATCCTGGAAACCATGCAGGAAGCCCGCCACGGTCGCCAACAGGCGCGGCTGTGACCCATTCAACTCATTCCTTAGATGAAGATCATGAGCATCACTGACAACCTGAAAATTGCCGGTCAATACTGTCTGCCCAAACACGCCCTCTCCCGCCTGGTGGGCAAGCTGGCCGCCGCCGAGGCCGGCAACCTCACCACCAAAGTGATCGAGGCCTTTATCAAGCAGTACGGCGTCGACATGAGCGAGGCGCTGCACGAGAGCCCGGCCCACTACAAGAGCTTCAACGCCTTCTTCACCCGCGAGCTCAAGCCCGGCATCCGCCCCGTGGTGGAGGACGCCATGACCCTGGCGCTGCCGGTGGACGGCACCGTCAGCCAGCTCGGTCCCATCCAGCAGGGTCGCATCATCCAGGCCAAGGGCCACGACTACAGCGCCCGTGAACTGCTGGGCGGCTATGAGGATCTGGTAGCACCGTTCAAGGATGGCGACTTTGCCACCATCTATCTGGCGCCCAAGGATTACCACCGCATCCACATGCCACTGGACGGCGTGCTGGAGAGCATGGTGTTCGTACCCGGCGATCTCTTCTCCGTCAACCCGCTCACCGCCGAGAACGTGCCGAACCTGTTCGCCCGCAACGAGCGGGTGGTGGCCACCTTCCGCACCCCCCACGGCCCCATGGCGCTGGTGCTGGTCGGCGCCACCATAGTCGCCAGCATCGAGACCATCTGGGCCGGCAATATCGCGCCGACCAAGCAAAAGGAAGTGGTACGCTGGGACTACAGCGGCGACGAGGCCATCACCCTGCAAAAAGGCACCGAGATGGGGCTGTTCAAGCTGGGCAGCACAGTCGTCTGCCTGTTTGGCCCCGGCATGCTGGCCGGTTTCGAACCCCACCTGGCCAACGGGGTCACCACCCGCATGGGTCAGCCCTTTGCCACCCTGGCGGCGCAGGCATGAGCGAACAGTCGCCCACTCCCCAGAAGAACAACCCGCTGCACGGGCTGACGCTGGAGGCCATCGTCACCGCATTGGTGGCCCACTATGGCTGGGAAAGATTGGGGCAGGAGATCAACATCCGCTGCTTCACCCAGGACCCCAGCATCAAGTCCAGCCTGAAGTTTTTGCGCAAGACCCCCTGGGCGCGGGAGAAGGTCGAGAGCCTCTACCTCTACGTCCAGCGCAAGCAAGCCACATCGAAGGAATAACGCCATGGCGTTCAAGATTACCTACACCTACAAGAAGCAGGCCAAAGAGATCGGCTACGCCAACGACAAGTTCAACAGCATCTATGATGCCGTGGCCGCCGCCGAGGGCATCGATCTCACCCGCTTCCACGCCATGGAGGAGCAGCTGGCCCAGGTGTGCCGGCGCGACAAGAAGAGCGTGAAGGACTACAGGGAGAACTACTTCAAGGAGCTGGGGTTCTCCAGCATCGTCATCGAACGGGATCCCAAGGAGTAAGCATGCGCCCCCTGACTCTGATGGCCGCCTCCCTGCTGCTGGCCGCCTGCAACGGCACACCGCAGGCCCCGATGGTGGGGGCTGACCGCGACGAGCACGGTTGCATCGGCAGCGCTGGCTATCAATGGTCCGAGCTGACCGGCCAGTGCGTGCGGCTGTTCGAGCAGGCGGTGCGGCTGCAATCTCTGGAGGCGGGCGAAACCGGCAGCGCCTTCGTGCTGTTCAACGACGATCGGAGCCAGGCCGAGCTGACCCTGCCGAGCGGCGAGCGGGTTCGCCTGATCCGTCAGGGGGAAGAGGGTGGCTGGTCCTGGCAGGGCGGCGCCTATCAGCTCTATCCCTGGAAGGGCTATGTGCTCAAGTCCGGCGAGCGGGCGCTGTTTCACGGTGACAGCGCACGCTGAGTGCAACTCCCGCGGCAAGCGACAGACACAAAAAACCCCGTTGCAGGCAACGGGGTTTTTCTTTGGGGTCTGTTCAGTTGCCGAGGGTGGCAAACAGGCTCTGCTCCAGGCTGCCGCGGGAGACACACACCGGGGTGATGGAGGGGGCCAGTACGCGCTCGCCGGAGGACTCGACGAAGTAGAGCTGGGTGTTGCCCTTGACGTTGACGGTCGCCACGCTGTTGTTGCCGCTCTGGGTGATGATCAGGTTGATCTGCAGGTTCGGGTTGCCCAGTGCGACCTTGGACCCCATGGTGCCGCAATCCAGCCACTCCAGCCCCTCGGCCGAGTTCTCGACGTTGGCGGTCATCAGGCCGGAGCCCCGCTGGCTGTTCTCGATGTTCAGGCCGTGATCGCCAAACCACTTCTCGGCGCGGGCCCACACCAGATCCACCGGGATCGCCATCTCCTGGGTGTTGTTGGTCGCCTTGGCTACCGGCGGGGTATAGCGGTACTGCTCGCCACCGTTGTTGTCGCTGGCACAACCCACCATCAGCAGGGCCAGTGCTACTCCCACTATCTTTTTCATGCTGCTTCTCTCATCCATATAATCCGGCCATAGGCCAACCGGCGGCTATTATGGCGATCGCGACACAGACTGTCAGCAGGGATCCGCATAAATGGCAGACTCTTAACCCGTGCTTTACAAAACTTGCCTGTTATCATAGATTTGCTCGAAGTCTCCCCCGTGAGTGCTCCCGTGAATTCTTCGCTCTCCCTGGCGCTGCTGCAGCAGATCATCGACCAGTTACCCATGAATATCTTCTGCCGGGATACAAACGGACGGTACCTGTTTGCCAACAAGGTCTTCGCGAGGGAGGCCGGGCTGCAGCACCCGGATGAGGTCATTGGCAAGTGCGATGCCGAGATGCCCTGGGGGGATGTGTTCCGCGAGGAGGACGATCGCCTGCTGGCCGAGGGCAAGCCCCTGCTGCATCAGCAGCTCCATTGCCACAACGGTGCCGCCACCGGCTGGATGGAGATCCACAAGGTCCCCCTCTATGACGGACAGGGTGAGCCCATCGCCCTGTTTGCCATGATCAGCGCCATCGACCAGCGCAAGGAGCTGGAGCAGACCTATCGTCAGCAGCAGCTGCTGCAGCGCCGCCTGCTGGACGCCATTCCGGACCTCATTCGCCTCGAGGATCACCAGGGCGTGCTCATCGACTGCAACCAGGCCTTCCTCGACTTCATGGGGCTCGCCGCCAGCGAGGCCCTGGGTCGGCGTGTGCCGCCCCGTCTGCCCGTCGAACAGACCCTGGGGCAGGGGGAATACTGCGTGGTGGATGCCCAGGGTCAGGGCCGCCACCTGGAGGTCACCCGGGTCGAGGTACCGGACGACGAGGGCAACTCCCTCGGCATCCTCACCCTGAGCCGCGACATCACCGGGCTGCGCACCACCCAGGCCCAGCTGCAACAGGAGCAGCACTACGACAGCCTGACCGGCCTGCTCAAGCTCTCCCACTTCCTGCAGACCAGTCGCCATCTCGGCGCCCGCAAGGCCAGCCTGCTGCTGGTCGACCTGCAGCACTTTCGCGAGATCAACGATCGCTTCGGCATCCGCATCGCCGACCGCCTGCTGAGCCAGGTCGCCCGCCGCCTGCAACGGCTGGCACCGCCCCAGTCCCTGCTCTGCCGGGTGGCCGCCGACGATTTCGCCCTGCTGCTGCCCGAGCTCCCCCTCTCCCTGGACGAGTGGAGCCGCAATCTGCAACAGGAGCTGATGATCCCCTACCAGGTGGAGGAGCACAGGATCCAGATCCCGGTCTTCCTCGGCATCGCCCATGGCAAGGCCAAGGATGCGGAGCGGCTGCTGAGCCACGCGGAGGCCGCCCTGGCCCAGGGCAAGCGCCAGCAGCAACACTGCACCCTGTTCGACCCCGAGCTGGATGCCAAGCTCAAACGCCGCCAGCTCATCGCCGTCCAGCTGCCGCTCGCCATCAAGTCCGCCGAGCTGACCGCCGTCTACCAGCCCATCATCTGCACCCACAGCAACCGGCTGCACGGAGCCGAACTGCTCTGCCGCTGGCCCCATCCGGAGTTCGGCATGATCTCCCCGGACGAGTTCATCCCGCTGGCGGAGGAGCTGGGGCTCATCGGTCAGCTCGGCCAGCTGATGCTGGAGCTGGGCTGTGCCCAGCTCGCCCGCTGGCAGGTGGCGGCGCCGGATCTGGTGCTCTCCATCAACCTGTCGCCGCTGCAGTTCCGCGATCCCGAGCTCTGTCCGCAGATCTTCGCCTGCATCGAACGCCACGGCCTCGCCCCCTGGCAGCTGGAGCTGGAGATCACCGAAGGGGTGCTGATGGAAAACGCCGACGAAATCGAGAGCAACCTGGCCAGCCTGATCGAGGCGGGCTTCCAGCTCGCCATCGATGACTTCGGCACCGGCTACTGCTCCCTGGCCTACCTGCCCAGGCTGCAGGTGGCGACCCTCAAGCTGGACAGAAGCTTCACCCAGGGGCTGGCCACCAACCAGGCCACCACCGCCATAGTGCGCTCCGTCATCGGTCTGGGCCACGAGCTCGGCATCAAAATCACCGCCGAAGGGGTGGAGACGGCGGAGCAGCAGACCTGGCTGGCGCAGGCCGGCTGCGATCGGCTGCAGGGCTACCTGTTCAGCCGCCCCCTGCCCCCCGCGGACTTCGCCCGCAACTACCAGCTGCCGGCCTGATGCGCCACCAACGACAAGGCCACCCTGAGGTGGCCTTGTCGTGTTTGCTGAGGGTGCACAGGCGCCCCCGGCACCCTTACTCCTGGAAGTAGGTGCCCCAGCCGTCGTAATCCACACCGTACTTCTCGAGGATAGGCAGCATCTTCTCGATGTCGGCGACTATGGTCTCCACATCCAGCTTGCACTCCACGGTGGCGTCGAAGCAGAAGATGGTGGCGCCGTCGTCCAGCTCCATCTCCTCGGCGTCGGTCACCTCGAACCCGGCCTTGAACAGATCCACCGCCGCCTTCTCCAGCAGATCGAACTTCTGGCAGGCAAAGTGATGCTCAATCTCGTACTCCAGATCCGGATTGCTGCCATCGGCCAGCAATTCGTTGACGATGGCGGCGGTCTCTTCGCGCCACTCTTGCATATTGGTATTCATATAAACCCCAGGCGGTGTTGGATGGAGGTCAGCCCCGACTGGCGGGTGCACCGGACGGCGCCGTCCCGGGTCTCGGGGGGATGATTGCGGCAAAGCATACCCGCAGAGTGCTGCTGGCTCAATCGGTGGGAGAAGATAGCTGCCGGACTCCTCTCCTCCCAGATGGTGGTCCCCCCCAAAAGGGGAAAATCAGTGCAATGCTCCACCCCAAGGTTGGATTCCGATGGATACATCCTTGCCGCTATGACTTTACCTGGTCATTCCCCTGCCCTCTTCACGACAGCCAGGGTTTCCCTCCACCGCCACCCCGGATGACAAATGGACCGCCTGGCGGTATCAAGGGACGCGGGTGAATCATCACCCGCCCGGAAAAGGAGCCCGCCAGGCTCCTTTCTGATCATGTGAAGGAGCACATAGATAATGCCTAAAAAAACAATAATGAGCCTGCTTGTCGGCTCAACCCTTATGATTGGAAACCAGGCCATGGCCGCCCCGGTCCACGGTCCGTTCGATGCCCCGCTGGCCGACGAGGTGAAGGTGCTGGAGATGCTTAAAAAAAGCGGTCGCATCCCCACCCTGGCCTCCCCCGAGCAGGAGCAGGCGGCCCTCGCCCGCTACTACCGCGAGAAATCGCGGGCCTATCAGGGCAATGGCGGCACCCTGGCGGTGAAAGAGGGCAAGGTGCGCGAGACCATCCTCAAGAAGATCCGCCTCAACGGCACCGCCCGTCCCGGCGATCGGGTGCCCACCCTGCTGCTCAAGGCCATCGAGAAAGAGCACTACCGGGGCCAGATGCGCAAGGACAAGATCCTCGCCATCCTGGTGGACTTCCCCGACTACCCGAAGAACAGCGTGCGCCCCGAGCTCACCAAGATGTACTACCCGGATTACACCCCGGCGCACTACAACGATCTGCTGTTCTCCTCCAAGGGCTATGCCGGCCCGAACGGCGAGCGGTTCATCTCCATGCGCCAGTTCTACGAGCAGCAGTCCGGCCAGAGCTACAGCGTGCGCGGTCAGGTGGCGGGCTGGTATACCGCCGACAGGAACGCCGCCTACTACGGCGCCAACGCCACCCCGGAGACCATCCGGGAGCTGGTGAAGGAGGCGCTGATCCAGGTGGCAGGAGACCCTGCCATCGATCTGGCGCAATTTGACCAGGAGGATCGCTACGATCTCAA
Organism: Aeromonas sp. FDAARGOS 1409; assembly: GCF_019048705.1. Lineage (NCBI taxonomy): Bacteria > Pseudomonadati > Pseudomonadota > Gammaproteobacteria > Aeromonadales > Aeromonadaceae > Aeromonas > Aeromonas sp. FDAARGOS 1409. Next base: position 2,281,036 of record NZ_CP077395.1, on the reverse strand, counting down.
CGGCAATGGCAACCGCAACGAGCCGGACGGCCTCATCGACCACCTGATGATCTTCCACTCCAGCGTCGGCGAGGAGGCAGGAGGCGGCGATCTCGGCGAAGACGCCATCTGGGCCCACCGCTGGAATCTGGGTGCCCCCTACCCCATCCCCGGCACCAGCAGCCCGAGCCAGAACTTCGGCGGCCAGTTTGCCGCCTACGACTACACCATCCAGCCCATCGATGCGGCGGCCGGGGTCTGTGCCCACGAATATGGCCACGATCTGGGGCTGCCGGACGAGTACGATACCAAGTACACCGGCAAGGGGGAACCGGTGGCGACCTGGTCCATCATGTCGTCCGGCTCTTGGGCCGGGGTCATCGGCGGCACCGAGCCGACCGGGTTCTCCGCCTGGGCCAAGGAGTTCCTGCAGGCCTCCCTCGGCGGCAACTGGCTGCACGGCAGCAACGTGCAGCTCGCCGATCTCAGCCCCCGCGGCAACGTCTACATGCTGGATCAGGCCAACGACAAGGGGCGCAACGACGACGTGGTGCGCATCAACCTGCCGGCCAAGCAGATCCCGCTCAACCCGCCCTACGCCGGCCAGTACCAGTACCACGGCGGCAAGGGCAACAACCTCGACAACCGCATGAGCCTCAAGCTGGATCTGAGCGGCAAACAGAGCGCCAGCCTCGGCTTCAAGGCCAAGTATCAGATTGAAGAGGGGTACGACTACGCCAGGGTGCTGGTCAATGGCCAGCCCATCCCGGGCAACCTGACCACCAGCGACGATCCCAACGGGATCGGCTTCGGGATCGGCATCACCGGCAACTCCAACGGCTGGACCGATGCCGAGTTCGATCTCACCCCCTGGGCCGGTCAGCAGGTCACCCTCACTCTGCAATACCAGAGCGATGGCGGCGTGGCCGAAAACGGGCTGTTCGTGGACGAGCTGCAGATCCTCGCCGATGGCGACACCCTGCTGAGCGACGGGGCCGAGGGCAGTTCTGCCTTCACCCTGGCCGGCTTTGTGAAGAGCAACGGCAACGAGGCCAAGGATCACTACTACCTGGCCGAGTGGCGCAACCACGCTGGGGTGGACAAGGGGCTGGCCCACATCAACGTGGCCGACCAGCTGATGCGCTACGAGCCGGGCATGCTGCTCTGGTACGTGGACAACAGCCAGGTCAACAACTGGGTGGGTGTCCACCCGGGTGAGGGCTTCCTCGGGGTGGTGGATGCGGATCAGCGCACCCTCAAGTGGAGCGACGGTGCCGTGGCCGGCACCCGCTACCAGATCCACGACGCCACCTTCAGCCTGGGCTTCCAGCAGCCGCTCAACCTGAAACACCCGAGCGGCTCCCTGCTGCGCGACTTCTGGATCACCCCGAACCGGGTGTTCAAGGATTCCCGCAGCTACCAGAGCAAGGAGATCCCGGATGCCGGTCGCCTGCTGCCCGAATACGGGCTCAAGATCGGCGTCACCGGTCAGGCCCGTGACATGAGCACCGGGCGGATCATCGTCAGCCGCCACTGAGCACGACACTGATGACCAGGGGGCCCAGGGCCCCCTTTTTCGGCACCGTACAACGCAGTGCGAGGCAGGACAACAGTGCCGATGAAGGGGGGATTGCTCGGTTATCGAGCGAACGACACCGCAATCTGCACCCCGTGGTTGACACCTCGGTCCAGAAAGGGTTTAATGCGCGCCGTTGCCCAGATAGCTCAGTCGGTAGAGCAGGGGATTGAAAATCCCCATGACAGTTTTCATATCACAGCTCTGGACAGCACACTCCACAAGGCTTCGCTTTCAATGCGGGGCCTTTTTGTTATGCGTTTCTGGTCAATCTCTGGCAAGGTTTCTCACCAAGCTCGGGATTAATAATCCCCGGACCTCTGATCCTCTGCTTCATCTGACAACCGATAGCAAAGTACGCCCCCCTCCCCTGACATGACCCCCACTTCCTACGAACAACGCGTGCCCTCCCTGCCAACTCTACGTGATACCGGTTGTGTCGTGAGCCGAGTTCTCGTTATATTCGGCTCGTCATATGAGCCGAATGTGCGTTCGATTTGGCTCATATGCGACGTTGTTTTGGGCAGTTCAAGGTGTTAAACAGGGTGTTGGATGGCGGCGAGAACGGTTTTTTGCAGGGTATCAGCGCCAGCCAATATCAGAAGGTGGCCAAGGTCAGTAAAGCCACCGCGACCCGCCATCTGGCCGACTTGTTAGAGAAAGGCTGCCTTGAAAAAATGCCTGGAGGCGGTAGAAATGCACGTAATCAGATCAAGATTACACGGTAATCCCCACATTGTTTTTCGGGGGGATTACCCGACGAAGAACCTAAAATGGGTATTATCTTTAGGTAATCGTAGGATTAGAAATAACCCAAATGACCCCGTCTTGAGCGGTTTGAGCTGATCTCCCTGCTGCCGCTGTAGGTTTACAAGCGGAAGCAATACCTATCACCCGTAAACGCTATTCAACCCCCAATAGTGCAATACCTGAATCATGCCAGGCTTCGCTATTTTCTTCTGGAAGTCGGTCGACCACAAGAGTGTCTACGCGTTCTGATGGGGCGAATTGTGCCAAAGATGTGCTGTTTAACTTGCTGTGGTCGCAGACTATAATCAATTGGTTAGCGTGCTGCACCATCTGCCGTTTGGTTTCTGCCAGCAGCATATCTGCCACACAGGCTCCACGTTGCAGAGAAAATGCATTGACACCCATAAAGGCTTTATCGATGTTCAGCGTATCCAGCATCGATTGGTTGCTCCAGTTTGTGACGCAGTGATAGCCCTTTTTCACCATTCCACCGAGCAGAATAGTCTGTACGCCGTCAAAATCCTCTAACGTGCGGGCAATCATAAAATCATTGGTCACTACGGTCAGATTACGTCGCTCGCGTAGGTGCTGGGCGATGTGCAAGGTAGTGGTGCCAGTATCCAACACAATAATGTCGCCATCTTCTACCAATCCGGCAGCACGCTGACCAACTAGCTCTTTGGCTGATAGATTTAAGCTTTCACGCTGATCGGAGCCAATCTCGAAGCTAACGCGGGTACGCATAATCGCGCCACCATGGGTGCGCGTCAGTAGTCCAGCCTCTTCCATTAGCCGCAGATCAGTACGGATCGTCGCGCCGGATACGTTAAAACGTTCACTCATATCAGTGACGGACAGTTTTCGTTTCTCTTTCAGAATTGCGAGGATTTTTTCCTGGCGTTCCTCAACAAACATAGTGACTCCGGGAGAGCTAATGGTGCACGTACTATAGCATTAACAGGGGAGAACCCGTCTCCCCTGTTAATTTAATGCGACTGGCTGAATTCGATGCGTTCTCCATCAGGGCCGTTAATCAAAAAGTAACGTGCAATGCCCGGTTGTTCTGCTGGACCTTCGCTGATGGGATGACCCAATGCGTTCACCCAAGCAAGAGCGTCGTCCAGATCCACAACACGCAGTGCGACGTGATCGATGCCGCGAGTTTGTGCATCGCGGGTTAGCCCACTGGTAGGTAACTGATACAGCTCAATCACGATGCTGTCTAACTTCATAAAACGGACTTCCACATCGCCATGAATTGATTGCACCTCAACGAAACCCAGTGAGCCATAAAAGCTGCAGGCGGCGGCTATATCGCCAGTACGCAGGCCTATGTGGGCTAAACCAGTTACAGGATTCATCTCACACTCCTTTGCGGTGACACCAGAATCCAAAAAACGCAACGTAAGCGAAACACAGCAGCGGTATGACAAAAGCCAACTGCATATCTCCGCCATTCAGGTCAGAGATTATCCCCATCACGAGCGGAACCACGGCGCCACCGATAATCGACATCACCACAATTGACCCTGCTAGTTGGGTGTTCTCGCCCATCCCTTTGATGCTTAATCCAAAGTTGGTTGGCCAGCACAGTGCCATACAGAAGTTCACACCCATAATCGCGACCACGGCCACCAAGCTCTGCACGGTAACGGCAAAGGTGAGTAACACCACACATAACGTGCAGAACAGGCCCAACAATAGAGCGGGGTTAAAGCGCTTCATCAACAGCGTGGTCACTACTTTGCCACTGGAATAACACAGTAGAGTAGCGAGCAGCCACCAGGTCGCAGAGTGTTCAGTCGTACCACTTTCAATAAGCTGTACAAAGCGGATAGTAAAGCTCCACAGGCCAACTTGTGCGCCAACATACAGAAATTGCGACAGCACACCTAGACGAAAATGCGGTATAGATAGCAAGCTTCTAAGTGCTGGAAGCAAAGGCACTGTTGACTTGTTCGCCGATTGAACGGGTTTGCAGGAGGGGAATTTCACCGCGACGAAGATCAGCGCCAATACCACCAGTATCGAGCCAATAATTAGGTAGGGGGTAACCACTTGAGACACCATTTGCTGGCGCAGTGCATCGGCTTGCTCTACGGGCATCGCCAACAATTCCTCATGAGTGGCATCGTTTTCGCCAAATATCAGCTGCTGGCCAATCAACACTCCAAGAATTACACCAACAGAATTGAAGATCTGCGAAAAATTGATGCGCTGGGTAGAGGTTTCTATTGGGCCGAGCAGGCTGGAATAGGTGTTTGCCGACGTTTCCAAGAATGATAAACCGCTGGCAATCACACCAAGACAGGCCAAGAATGCGCCATAGGTCATAATATGTGAGGCTGGTATAAATAGGAAGCAGCCTAAGGCGTATAATGTCAGGCCGATAATAATCGCCACCTTATAGGAGTAGCGTTTAATAACGGCAGCCGCGGGTAACGCTACCAGAAAATAACCCATAAAGAAGATAGACTGTACCAGTGCAGTTTGCGTATCACTTAGATCAAATCCCTTTTTAAACTGCGCAATCAGGATATCGTTCAAGTTACCAGCCATGCCCCACAGGGCGAATAGACAGCACACCATAAGTAACTGCAACCAGGGGGTTGTGGGCAAGTAAGCGCTGCTATTAAGCGGAACAAGCTCACCTTCAGTTTTTTTCGGTTTGCGGACAGATAATTCACTCATGATGTCGCTCCTGCGGTTTGCGGTGATGGCAGACTAGATAACGAATCCAGATCGTCATAAAGCACACTGGTTTGCTGGCAAAGGCGTTGGAAAAGGAGGAAGGCACGCTGGTAGTCATCACGTAGGCGCGGATCTGGCAGAATTTCGCGTTCGATGCTAACGCACTGCTGGACCCCCGCAGCAATATCACTGAACAGGCCGACACCCACGCCAGCGATAATTGCGCAACCAGTTGTGCCATTTTCCACATTGGCGGTTTTTAAAATGGGCAGATTGTAGGCGGCAGCTTTAATTTCCAACCACAGAGTACTGCGCGCGCCTCCGCCTGATGCAATTAGATGGCTTGGCATTCCGGTGCAGGCAGTCAGCCGATCCAAATTGTATTTACCAGCCAAAGCAACACCTTCCAACACGGCGCGAGTCAGATGTGCGGCGCTGTGTTTACGTTGAAGCCCGAAGAATTGCGCTCGAGAGTTGGTATGATTACCCAGACGCTCACCTGTTAAATAAGGCACAAACAGTAGTCCCTCACAGTTGGCAGGCACAGTTTCCGCCATTGCTAACAGTTGCGGATGGGAGTAGTGCTCGGCACCCAGTAACTGACGCCACCAGCGCATAGCATCGCCACCGGCATCCAGAATGGTAAAACCACCCCAAGCTGGGTTCGCAAGATGCAAATTATTTACCTGTGGGTGCAACAGCGGTTTATCGCTGACCACGGTGAGTAATGTGGAGGTTCCCGTGCTGTCTGAGGCGCTACCTGGCTGCCAAACGCCTGAACCTAATAAGGTAGCGGCCATATCCGCTACCCCAGCAACGACCGGAATACCCACTGGCAAGCCGGTTTCTTGCGCCGCAGCTGCAGTAATTTGTCCAATGACCTCATCGGCATTGTGCAGGCTAGGAAGTACCGTTGCGCTGAACCCAAATTCTGCTAACGCGGAGGCCGACCATTGGCGAGTGGTACTATCCAGGAGGTAATAACAGGAGGCCTCACTGTAGTCGGTGGCGCGTACGCCGGATAAGCGGAAATTGATGTAGTCCTTGGGCATCAACACCGAAGCAACACGCTCCCACAGCTGTGGCTGGTGTTCGCGCAGCCAGGCCATTTTAAACGCGGGCCAGGCAGGCGTGGGTGGATTGTTCAGATGTGCCAACCAATGTTCTGCATTCCCACGACTGCGAAACGCAGCAACTTGTGGTTGTGCGCGTTTGTCATTCCACAACAAAGCGCTATCACACACCAATTCTCCATCGGCATCCAATAGCACTGTGCCATGCATTTGTCCGCACACGGCAACGGCGGCAATGCGCGTACGGTATTCTGGATAACGGTGCAGTAATTCGCGGATGCCTTCACAGGCACTTTGCCACCACAGCGAAGGTGGTTGCTCTACCCAGCCCGGCTGTGGCGTGATTTGACCGTATTCGCGCTGGGCGAAGCCAATAATGTCTCCCCGGTGAGAGACCAGACCGGCGCGAGTGCTGCCGGTCCCAATATCCAGAGTGAGTAGGGTATCTTTCATTTGTTTTCATTTTCTCCCTGGCGATGTTTTTTACTGCATTAGTTGCCGTTCAGTTCCGGGAATAAGGTCGGGTCGGCTTCCAGCTGCGACAACACTTTTTCGGTTGCAGCCGCACTCATGCCGAAGCGGCGCACGCCCAGGCGATATAGCTCGCGTACCGTATCCAAATCACGAATGCCGCCAGAACCTTTAATGCGAATGCGACCTTGCAGTTGATCGGCAATGATTGCCACTTTTTCTGTGGTTGCGCCGGTTGGTGCCCATCCAGTAGACGTTTTGATCCACTGCATACCCACATCTACAGCGATATCGCATACCTTGCGGATTTGCTCTTCATTCAAGTAATGGGTTTCAAGGATCACCTTGGCTTCAACCGGCGCTGCTGCTTGCACCACACGGGATAAATCCTCTCGAACCGCGTCATAATCCCCGGACAGGACTTTGCCGATGTTCACCACCATATCCACCTCACGTGCACCATCACAAATCAGCTGGCGTACTTCCTGCACTTTGGTATCTGTTGCATGGCCGCCAGAGGGAAAGCCCACCGGACCGCCAATCATGATTTCGCCGCGGCCACCATCTGGCAGAAGAGTGCTCAGAAAGCGCGTCCAACAGGGCAATACATGGATAGCAATGATGTTGTAGCGAATAGCCAACTCAGCACACTGGCGGATATCGGCTTCGGTGCTGGTGGCCTGTACCGCACTTAGATCGATCATACGGGCAAAGCGGCGTGTATTTTCGTTCATATACTTCTCTTTCCTTTCATGTTTTAGGTGAGATGACAATATATGAAAGGATTTGGCACATGAAATGAAAGCTATCGCTTTTGTGATCTAGGTCGAAAATTTTTCTACTGGGGGGTTAACCACACCCACAGTTGATGGTCACGTGAGGTAGACTAATTTTTACAGATGGCAACGGCGTTATTGCCCTGAATCACCCCTGTTTTTACGACTATCTGGCCCGCAAGCGGAGGATTAACCGTGAGCGGATGCAGCAACGCAGCGAGTTGCACCGTTTGTTCAAAGAAAGCAGGAACTCAGCGGGCAGCCGCGCCTTGATGTCGATGATGCGAGAGCTGGGGCATCACATTGGCCGATTCAAAGTGCGCAGTCTGCTGAAGGAGGCCGGTCTGGTATCCAAGCAACCGGGCACTCATCGCTATCAGGTCGCCCGGTCTGAACGACCGGATATTCCCAATCTGCTGGCCCGTGAATTTGATGTCCAACAACCCAATCAGGTGTGGTGTGGCGATATCACCTACGTCTGGGCAGGTGGCCGTTGGCATTACCTGGCGGCGGTGCTTGACCTGCATACCCGGCGGGTTGTGGGGTGGGCGATGTCAGATAAACCAGATGCCGAGCTGGCCATCAAAGCACTTGAGATGGCGTATCAGCAACGAGGTTGTCCGTCAGGCATGCTGTTTCACTCCGACCAAGGCAGCCAATATTGCAGCCGGGCATTTCGGCAGCGGCTGTGGCGCTATCGCATGACCCAGAGCATGAGTCGGCGTGGCAACTGTTGGGACAATGCACCGATGGAGCGATTGTTCAGGAGCCTGAAGTCAGAGTGGCTCCCGGCAACGGGATACGTGAGCCTGAGGGAAGCAAAGCGGGATATCAGTTATTACCTGATGGATTACTACAACTGGCGGCGTCCACATCAACACAATGACGGGATCGCGCCAGCAAAAGCCGAGGATCGGCCTAATCAAGTGTCCGGTTTTAGTTGACCACTACATAGGCTGCAGACAACGAAGATGAAGACTAAGGCCAGCGACTCATAGAGGCTGCACGATCAGAGATTACGCCGTGCAAAATGCAGTGTTTTGCGGGCACAGGCCGCAAAAAGAGGCTATCCATTTAACCCGCATACATCACCAGCACCTGCAATCTATTCCAAAAGGAGGCGGGCCATTGCGGCCCGCTCCTGAATGTCATGAACCAGCGAAAGATGAAGATTACTACTTAATGTGGATGACGACCTGCCCGCCACCAAGTTGTTGATCGACGCCGTTGTCATAGACCAGGCTGTCGTTATCGCCCTTGTTCCAGATCTTGATGCGGAACGAATCGCCTGTGGTGCCGTTGTCACCGGCCCAGAGCATGAACCCATAGGATCCTGTTCCGTTGATGGTGCCGGTGCCTTTGTACTGGGCATTATGCCCATTCTGGTTGACCACCAACCACTCATAGACGTTGGAGTGGAAGTTGAGGTTTCCGACCTGGAAGTTGAACTGGGTGCTCCCGCTTGGGACTGTGGCCCCCTTCAGGTATTTGGAGACGAAGCCGAAGTTGGCTTTACCCGTGAGACTCTCATCGAGTTTGTAGGCCGCTTCAGGCGAGTCAATCCAGCCACCACCGGTAACAAAACCTCCCTTTGGATCGTATACGACGACAGTGGTTGCAGAGGACTCCGAATCAACAGTGCCATCGTTGACCACCAAGGTCACATCATAGATACCGGGGACGGCCCCTGCCGTGTAAGTGGGAAGCTCCGCCATATTGTCATCCAATGTGCCTCCATCTGCAGTCCAGGCATATGTCAGGGGGTCACCATCGGGGTCGGAGGATCCTGAGCCATCAAAGGGAGTAGTACCGAGGACGGGTACCACATAGGGGCCATTCGCATCGGCGACGGGCGGATCGTTGGGGATGCGAACCAGCCAGGTCTCTCCCACGCTATTCATAGGGAGCGTTCCGTCGAATCCCGCTGGGAGCCCACCGGAGGGGGCAGATCCAACCGTTCCGAATCCGTAGAAATTGCCCTCCCCCGTCCCGTCATTGAGTAATGCATCCCCCACGTCACAGTGATCCCATGTATGGTCAAACCATGGAGAGGCACATTTGCCGGTGAAGGCAGCGACGGGGGGGCGCAGGGCCCACTGGGCTGCAGTCGCAAACACGAAACCATCGTGGCCCACGTCAATGCCAGCGGTGCACCCTCCCTGTGCACAGGGGCTGGCCCATACCCACTCCAGGCCATTGTGTAGCACGATCACCGAGGCCGGCACCGATTGTCCCAACTGTGATTGGGCAACGGAGATGGGAGGGGGTTCGCCGTTAAGGGAGGTGCTTTCTACCGCCATGGCCGGTGATATCGACAACATTGCCATCAGCGCCAGCATGCCCGTTATCTGCATCCGCCACTGCTTCAGATTAAATAAATCAAGGTTACCTAACATGATGTTCTCCTTAGCAACTGTGTTTCTTTCCTTGGTTCATACTCGTTACACAGGATTCAATAAAGCACCCACTGGTACTTCGCGACCTCGACATTAGATTGGGTTTGTCACCTACCTTGCTTGTTACTTGGTTCAAGTTTTATGGATATGTTTGGCGGCCAGCCTTTAGCTGTGTAAACCCACCAGGTTGTTCACAGATTGAAGACGGCTGATTGGGGGCTGGTAGTTCAGACTGGCATGAGGGCGATGCCAGTTGTACTCATGCAGCCACGGTTGCAGGTGCTCTGCCCGTTGCTCTGACGATTCATAGCTCCGGGCATAGGCCCATTCACGCAGGGCTGTCTGAATGAAGCGCTCTGCTTTTCCATTGGTTTGTGGTGTGTAAGGCTTGGTGCGCAGGTGCTTGAGCCCCAACCGACGACACAACTTCTGGAAGCGTTTCGACCGGTAACACGCGCCATTATCCGTGACTAGCCGACTGAAACGAATACCAAGCCAGGCGTAGTAACGAAGAGCCTGTAACAGCGCCAGGCAGGCACTGCGTCCAGTTTCATCAGGATGCAGGGCGCTGAACGCCACACGGGAGTGAGCATCAATCGCCACATGAGCATACTCCCATCCCGCGCCGGGGGAGTCCTGGCTGCGGGTACCGGTGACTCGATGGCCGGGGCGACGGAAACGCCCCAGCCTTTTGATGTCCAAATGCAGCAAATCACCCGGTTTCTCATGTTCATAGCGTTGTACCGGAGCCGCAGGCGCCAGATTCGCCAGTCGATTAAGTCCCATTAGTTGCAGGATACGGGCGACGGAACTGTGTCCTATGCCCAACGCTTGGCTGATGTGCCGATAGGTCTGTCGTTGCTTGCGCAGTGCGATAATCACCTGTTGCCGCTGGTCATCGATGGCGTGGGGACAGGATGCTGGTCGAGAAGAGCGATTGTGCAACCCATCAGGTCCCTCCTGGCGATATCGCGTGAGCCACTTGTAAGCGGTTCGGGTGCTGACCCCGGCGGCGTGAGCCACTTCTTCAACGCGCAGGCCTTGTTCAAGGATACGTCGGACAAGAAGCTGTCGACCGAAGAGGGTTAATCGGGCATTTTTATGGTTGCTCACTCGGGCACCTCGGATGATTGGTTTGGTTGGCGCCTCCAATTTTGCGGGAATGCCCCGAGTGAACAACCTACAGAGAGATCACATCTAGCCACCAATTTCATTTCCTTCCACACTATCCGAGCCACCACCGCTAGAGCTGATCACGATTTTAAACGGCTTAGTGGAGAGGCCAGCTATGGAGCCGGTGAACTTGCCCTGAATGCGGCTGTAAGAGAGGGATACACTGCCGAGCACAATGCCATTGGAGGAAAAAGCTTTAGCGGTCAAGGCCACAGAGCTACCAGCTGAGCTGGTTGCAACCAGGTCCAGCTTCTTCTTCTTGGCGCTGTAGGTCGCCTTGCTGATGGAGACTGTGTCTGTCGCAATGACAGGAAGCACTGTCAGGGAAACCAGTGCCGCCGTGCTGGCAAGTTCACCATCACTGACGGTGAACGTGAAGCTATCTGAGCCGCTGAAGCCAGGGTCCGGAGTGTATATCAGGGTCGGCGGTGTGCCGCTCAGGACACCCTTGGTTGGGACGTTGAGGACACTGAAGTTCAAGGGGTCACCATCCGGATCACTGCCGTTCAAGGTGATGGCCACCGGTTTATCTTGATCCGTGGTCATTGTCTGGCTGTACGCCTGAGGTGGCTGGTTGGTTGCGCCGCTCCCACTGGCCAGTGCTGCATTGATCAGACCATAGCCATAGCTGGTATCTCGTCCGGGTTCACCCAGATCCTGAGCTGTTCCCTGCAGTTGGCGGCGGATCTCTTCGTTGCTCCAGCCTGGATTTGCTGCCAACACCAGCGCCGCTGTGCCGGCCACATGGGGAGAGGCCATGGAGGTACCGCTCATGTCACCATATTCGGCATCAGGGATGGTCGAGTGGATCAGGTTGCCTGGGGCGGCCAACTCCACCTCTGGGCAGGTGCTTGAGAAGCTGGTCCGGACGTCACTCGAGGTAGTGGCGGCGGTGGCTATCACCGAGCTCCAGCGGGCGGGAAATATGCAGTTTTCACCGGTGCCTGCTGGGTTTCCGCTGTTGCCTGCCGCGCCGACGTGTAGCAAACCAGCAGCATAGGCGTTATCGAAGGCGTCACGAACAATATTGCCGGGATCGCCAGCGCTGCCATAGCTGTTATTGGTGATCTGAACATGATCGGTAATGGCTTGTTGCAGGGCGGCGATGATGTCACTGAAGTTACCGCTGCCTGCGTTGTTCAACACTTTGTAGATGCAGAGTGTTGCCTCGGGGGCAACCCCCACGACGCCCATATCATTATCCAGTGCAGCCACAATGCCGGCGGCATGGGTGCCGTGACCGTTGCCATCCTCGATGGTTTCACCATCCACGAAGTTGGCGCTACAGCCAGGGTCATAGTTCAGATCCGGATGGTTGGTATCAACCCCCGAGTCCAGTATGGCCACCCTGACCCCATTCCCTCTGTTACCACTGGCGTGGGCCGTGCCGGCGCCTATGTGGCGTACACCCCAGCTATTGTCCAACTCCGCATCAACAGCATGCACCTCAATGTCTAGTTCAATGTCAGTGATGTTGGGGTTCCTGCGCAGCGCGGGGATTGCTGTCAGCGGGACTGTTGCGGCGAGGGCTGGTACCAGATGGTAGTTGTGCCTGATCTTGCCGCCCAAGCCACGCACCAGCACCTCCTCCGATGCGCCAGGCTGGACGCTGAAAGAGATAAGCACCTTGGTCATCTCTTTGGCTGGTGTCATGGCCATCGCTCCACCTATCAAAGAGCATCCCACCAATAGTGGCAGCCACATAGTCAGCAGCCGCCTAAGGAATTGCCATTTACAAAGCATTTCCATTATGTGTATCTCCTGAAGTAGTGTGACCGGATGCATTGCTGATTTAAGCCACATTCAAATGAGGCACATTTACTTTCGTGAACCCCTATAAAACTCAGCTGCACTGAACAAGCAGCATTGCTTGTGTATCTATTGAGCCTGCAGCTAATTTCAATGCCAGCACTGCTATCACACCAACTCATTTGTGTCCAACGCGGTTTGGTATCAGTCCTGTGAAACTGGAGGCCAAGGGTCAGGTGTAATCGTTGCAGCTGAGCAGTGGTATAGTCATACGAAATTGTTTTTCGCATCGCTCGTAAGCCACGAGCATTCTTAATGAGTAACAATCATAGTCACTGAGTCAGTAGGGGTAATACTTTTTCGTTATTACCCAGGCTCCTCGAAGCTAGGCTGTGTTCTTAAAGTGATGAAGATATAATCTCACATCCTCTCAATAGCTTAAGACCTATGCAGTGTCCCGTCGTTACCAGTTGACCGATGCACAATGGAGGCTTATCGAGCCCCTTTTCCCATACCACCACATAAGCGGACGTCCTACTCGCGAGCCACGCCAGGTACTCAATGGCATTCTCTGGATACTCCACACCGGTGCACCTTGGCGAGATCTGCCAGAACGTTTCGGCCCTGAATCGTCCCTAATTCCCTAGACATCTCACAGTCTTAAAATGAGGCAACTATTGAACGTGTTTCTCGCTTTCCCCTATGACAGTTTATTGATGTCATTCAGGAAATGCTTTAATGATGAGAGTCGATTAAATAACATTTGATAGTCCTCTCTACTAACATCAAGCATAGAATATGACTCACTTTTTGAAAAATAAGCTGGATATCTGAGATTATTATGAAGGTGGTTATATTTTGTATTAACCAACACATACTCAGCCAACTGCTTTGACACTTGCTTTTGAATTATAGGATCTGAACTTATGACCTTAATAAGAAAATCAACTGCAGAATCTAATGAATGATTTCTGTTCTCATCCCTAAAGTATTTAACATCTGCTCTTACCAAGCTAAATATCTTAGCCCTTATATATTTTTCCATAGACTGGATAATGAAATAGCATGCCTGTCTATAGCAATCAACCTGTGATAATTTCTCTGCAGCAATCTCATCCGAACGAGCTAGAGCCAAATACTCTTGTGAAACGTTGACTTGCCGCCTAAAAGCACCAACCTTCATACTTCAACACTCGAAAATAAAACGTATCAACCAATATAACTCTCACATCCAAACTAAGAAATAAAAATTCATAAAAAAAGCTAGGTCGCTCACAAAGCGAATTCATCCTGCCTCCACTATTGGCTCTACTGGTTTTGAACCCCTAGCGTTGATCTCTAGGGGTTACTTATTCAAGATATGTGTAAAGTAATTTTAGCTAGTCGTTTCTTTGCTTTCACGCATTGGAACAATCTCCGACAGCTTCTAAACTCTTCAGGGTACCGCTGCGGGTAGCTCTTGATGGCAGGGATTAGCGCGGGGATTCTGCGCACAATCAGTCGCCCTAATTGTACTTTCTCTTTGCGCGTTGCCAGCCGTCGTTTGAGTTTGTATGCGTAAAATCGGTCTCCTATGAGGACATCATCCAACTCAGCACCAAATATAGATCTCAATGCACGATAAATACTCTCCTCAAATGAATTTAAATCGAACTTCTCACGATGGTCGCGACTTACGAGTTCATTAATCTGAAAGGCGTCGATTGGATTTATGATCAGGTTTGATATGTTAATCATGTTTTTCTCCTTAAGGATGGAAGTAATTTTTCCCATACCTGATCAAAAATCTTTCATCCACCCATCAACTCAGCCATCACTTTGCCCTTGATTATTTATAAATTTACAGCCCCCTATCGATAATGTAAATATAAAAAATCAATTTTTATATCTGCACAAAAATTCTCGCGCGCGAGAGAACAACGGAGTGGAAAATAAACAATATCAATATTTAAGGTTACGCCAACTGCCGAATAGCCTATCAATTGGAATATATATAAATCCTTTGATGTCCAATAGCCATTCCGGTGATTTGAATTCAAAGGAGAGATATCCATGTCTGAACTTTCATTATTCGATGCCATTGGCGAGGGCAAAAACGCGACTCAGGATTATCTGGATACCCTGTCGCGGGCACTGCTGCGCCATCATCAACTGGTCAAAGCCATCCGCATCCACGGTCGTTATGTACCGGAATCCTTGCCGATGCCCGGTCTGCCGGTATTGGTCGCCATCTTCAGTCACACCAACACCTACACCTTGCACCAACTGCCCTCTAATCAGATAGGGCAGTTGGTGCTGTCGATTGCTCGCTTTTCCGGTCAGGCTACCCATGACCTGGACAACGGCATCTTTGAAGAGGTGTGGGACATGGGGGACAGCAGCTTCACCACGGACAGTGCCGAGCAAGCCGTCTACTGGTTGCCGTTACCGGAGCGCTGGATTGCTCTGGAGGGCACACAAGTGGCGCTGCACGATAAAGACCATCCGGTGTTCAAGTTGCTCAACGTCACCGCCCGGAACGCGGCTCCGGTCCTGGATATCTGCGATGGCGTGGTCAGCCTGGCGCTAGAGTCAGAGTGGGATGGGGAGTGGGCCGCATGACCGAGATCAACCGCTCCTCGCTACTCGCCAAGCTCAAACACATCAAGGGTATGAAGCTGCTGGTAGAGCAGGCCGTCTTGCTCTACCTATTGATGACCGACGAGCAGACGCCTGTGTGGGTCAAGACCATCGTGGTCAGCGCACTCGCCTATTTGCTCTGTCCGGTCGATGCCGTACCGGACTTTATCCCCGGCGTCGGTCTCACCGATGACCTGGGGGTTATCAGCGGTGCCATTGCCTCGTTAGGCAGTCATATTCATCAAGGTCATCGCAGCAAAGCGGCTGACTTCTTCAAGTAATCCCTTCAGAAGGAATTTCATTATGGCTAAAGCCACACAACCGGCAGCGTCGGCTGCTCCGGTCTGGACTGTTATTAAATCCGCTAAGGCCCCGAAGATAAGCGCTCGGGCCAGTGGTTTGCTGCACTACGAGGTGGGCAAGAACGATGAAGGTCGCTACGCCCTTCGCATTACCGCAAACGACACGGGTGGCCTGTTCAGCAAACACTGGTTATCGCTCGATGACATCCTGGCACTGCTGGACCTTCTCAAGGATGCTCCATTCAAATCGGTAGCGCTCAAGGCGCTGTTTGTTCGAGGCAGTGCCAATAACCACGGCTTCCTCGCCGCCATCCTGCGATCTGAAAAGTTGCTGGTCGCCGCCGAGCCCAACTCACCGTTCCACCGGATCGGCCTATCCCTCAGCGACTGGTCTACTCAGCTGGGTGAACCGGCCAATATGGATAAACAGGCTCGCAAGGGAAAAGCCAAGGAGCAGAAGGGCCAAGATGACACGACCGATGAGAAAACCATCGAGGAAGGCAATGAGCCCCCGTTTTTGGAAACAGCCAACGACCAGGCCGGTTTGTCAGACAAGATGGATGAGACAGGGGGTGAAGTTGAAACCGCAGACCCGGCGGCCAGTGAGGAGACCCAGCCATGAGCAACCGTGACATAGCACTGAACTGGCAGGGACTCCCTCTGCCGGTTTCACCCCGGCTCGCCGTATGTCTAACCGACCTGCTGAACACGCACCATCCCACATGGCACCAAGCCCGTGCTGTCACGATGAACTTTCGTGATCCGGGTTATGGCCCGGAAACCGGCGGCTTTCATCCGGTGGAGATCCGTCTGCAACGCCGAGGAAATCTATGGTCCTTGGTCTATATGACGGACTTTTCCTATGTCGGCATGGGTGACTATGCCGAATTGGCTAAGGAGGTCGATTTTGACTTCTCAAGCCAGGAAGGGCTGATTGCCTATGCGCATGTGGTGCCGTTGTCTGAGTTGGGTGAGTTCTATGAATTATGGGAGGGAAATATCCTCACCTACCTGTCGCTGGGTGTCTACGCGATCAGGGTAGCCACTGAATGATCCCTCCCTGTTAATGCGCAAATTTCACGGGTTCACGGGGTTGGCGTCGAATTACTCAGTCTCTATAAGTGAAAAACCTGCCCCCGTTTCCCCCCGCTCACACGGGGCGGGCACGGGGCTCGCCGTGAATGTGCGGGGCAACCCGACCTCTTCATTCACTCCCCCATTATTTCCGCAAATTTCGCGGGTTCACGGGGTTGAGATGGAAAAGCCCAATCCCTCAAAGGGAAAAACCAGCCCCGTATTCCCCCGTTCGTGCGGGGCGGACACGGGGCTCGGTAGCATTTTTACGGGATCGGACCGGGTAGCGACCGGGGCGGCCATCAGCTCACTCACCTTTCCCGCGTTGTCATCGTGCCGGGCCAGTCAGGCCAAGGCGCGATGAGCAACGGCCACTTCAACCGCCAAGCCAGAGACAGGGATTAGACCTCCTTTCCACTGTGAAGGGGGCCTATGCCGTGTCTAACCAGCTCACATGTTGAGGAGCGAACCATGAACGAAACACCCACCCGATTTAAATTTACCAACCGGCGAATTGCCGATCTCCCCCCTAACCCAGATGACGCTCGCAGTACCGAAGCGGAGTATTCTGATACTGACGTGACCGGTCTGCGCTGTCTGGTTGGCAAAGGGGAAGGCCGTCGCAAATTCCTGCTGCGTTATCAGATACATGGGCGCAAGCGGGCCATTGCCCTGGGGCACTATCCCGCGTTGGATGTCAGCGCGGCTCGCAAGCTCGCGCTCGACTACAAACGCAAGATCGCCGAAGGCGTTGACCCGCAACAGGCCAAGGAGGACAAGCGCAACCAGAAGACCCTGAGCAATTTGTTTCAGGAAGACTATCTCCCCTATCTGCAATCTCGAAATCGCAGTTGGAAGACGGATGAACATCGCTTCCGTAATCACCTACGGCCAATCTTCGGCAATCTGATCCCGGAAGAGATCACCGTCACCCGCATCCAGAACATGCAACAGATGTTGCTCAAGCGCCTCACACCGGCCACCTGCAATCGAGTATTAGCATTGCTCAAGGCCATCATGACCTGGGCGGCCCGTGCCGGGCTGATTAAAGAGAATCCCGCAGCCCTGGTGTCGTTGCTGCGAGAGAACAATCGGCGGGAACGCTACTTCACTCCAGATGAAATACGCCGCCTGTTCCGGGCTGCCGATCAGCATGAAAGTTTCTATACCGGTCAGTACGTCAAGATGTTGCTGCTCACCGGCTTGCGCCGGGCCGAGCTGGCAAGGGCCAAATGGCAGCACTACAACAAGGAGGACAAGACCCTATACATTCCCCACACCAAGAATGGCCATAGCCGTGTGTTGCACCTGAATCATATGGCGGTGGAGCTGTTGAACTACTTGCCGGTGACAGATGGAAATCCCTATCTGTTTCCAGGAAAGCGGCAAGGGCAGCCATTGCAAAATCCCACCAAGGGTTTTCAGCGGATGCTGGCGCGGGCCGGTATAGATAAGGAGGGGGTGTGCCTGCACACCTGCCGTCATTCGGTCGCGGCGTTGATTGTCTCCAACGGCGGCACCCTGTTTGATGTGCAATCCCAACTCGGACACCGGAGCAGTCAAACATCACTGCGTTATGCTCACTTGCATAACACACGGATGCAGCAGACCAGCCAGAAAATAGCCAACTGCATCCATGATGCCCTGACCAGTTCAGTACCATCCAAGCCGCAGCCGCTTCCCGAAGAGGGCGAGTGGGTTCAGGCCAGCTAGGAACATCGGTATCTCACGGCAAAGTGAGATACCGATATCACGGTTTAGCCGCCCGAGGTGCGGTGTTAGCTCACGCTCCTTACCAACAGCGACAATCTCACCAAACGGGCTTGAGCTATTGCATGTCAGCAAAGGGAGGCTGGATTCATTTGTCTTCAATGAGCCAGAGACTATGTCTTAGCGTCACATTTCTTCTAACCCAAAGTAGATACTCGACATATCTCCTTGATAGCCTAGTCATCTCGACATGTTTTTAGCCTTGGACTGCCTGCCAGCTTATCGAGTCGAGATTTACTAATCATATTGAGCATCATGGAGAGGCGTATGCGTTATATTGCGTTTGCTGTTGGATTAGCACTTTTTGGTTCGGTTGCTCAGGCAGCCACCCAGTACACAGGCGATAAGGTCCAAGGCGTACCTGTGATTTCAGCACTCGATGTAGCTGATCTTGCCACAGGCCAGCACCGCTTTATGTTTGAGGGCGTCGAGACCGGAACTGGTCAACGTTGGTACGTGCCGGTCATGGTGGCCAAAGGGGCTGCCGATGGTAAAAAAGTATTGCTACAGGCTGGTGTACATGGTGACGAGCTCAATGGTGTTCGGATCGTACAAAAGGCGATGGCACAAATTGAACCGGCAAAGATGAAAGGGACTGTCATTGGCGTTATTGGTCCCAACCGTTCTGGTCTGGAGCGCGTGTCGCGTACTTGGGCAATTTCGACTGACGGCGGTGATGTAATCGATTACAACCGGATCCATCCAGGGAAAGAGATAGGCAATGCTCCCGAGCGTCAGGCATGGCTGATGTGGAACAAAATCTACAAAGGGAATGTCGATTTGGCTATCGACTATCACACCCAGTCTACAGGAACTGCGTACCCACTCTTTATCTATGCCGACTATCGCAATGCGGATGTAAAGACCATTGCAGAACTGTTCCCTGCCGACCAAATCAAAAAGGATCCTGGTGAAGCAGGGTCGATGGAAACTACGTTTGTGGAGAATGGCATTCCGGCTATAACCGCAGAAGTAGGCGAGCCACGGGTGTATCAACAGGATATGATCGATCGAGGCTTACAGGGGGCTTTAAACGTATTGAGCCACTACAAGGTGATAGATGGAAAGCCTGGGGCCACCGCCGAGAGCCACAAGACATACATAGGTAATGAAATGAGCTCGATTCGGGCAACGACTGGTGGCTTTGCAGAAGTCCTCGTCAAGTTGGGGGACGATGTGAAGAAGGGCCAGAAGGTTGCCTTGCAGCGTAATGCTTTTGGGGATGTAGTGGCCGAATATACTGCAAATATGGACGGTAAAGTGCTTGCAGTCGGCACTGATGCGGTACGTGAGCCTCGGGCATTACTGGTTCGGATTCTGGGGCAAAACCCCGCTGACACCTGCAAAAATGGTTGCTAGGTAAGGGTTATCACCATCGCGACAAGGAACACATTTCTGTTAAGTTCAGCTTTGGATGATCCACCAAACAATGTTTGTTGAGCATCACATTTAAATCAAAGCATGAGGGGCCCGTAGGCCCCTCGTTTGGTTATACGGTGTAGTTAGCATCGAGTTCTGTCTGACAGGGTGAGACTGTCATATCGGCCTCTCGTTGTCAGTCAACACCAACCCGACAAGAGTGGCCTTCTTGGCCCGCTCAACAGCTTCTCGCCAGTTGATAACAAAACCCCTCTACTGGCCATCATCGGCGCTCGTTAGCGGAAACGGCGATGTCGCGGTTCAAGCAGCTGTTGGCAGGAAAGCTGAGTTTGCGAAATTACAACAACCAGGTGGGTGAAGTGATGGCGTATGTGTGCGCTATGAACAAGCTGAACACCCTGGGTCTGCCTGTGAGAAAGCCGCACGTGTAGCTATCCCTCGGGGCTGGTTCAATGACCGATTTAGGCAACAACGCCGTCTATATCTATCAATACCGCTCAGCCATTAGATAAATGAGCAGCATTGCGTTTTTTGAGGGGGGGGGAGACTTGAAACCAAAATCACTCCAGACGGCACACTTTTGAATCAGCACATCATCAAGGCATTCCGGCTATAGCAGAACTCTAAGAATAGAAATGGTCATGGCGAAACACTTCTGTGGACTTAGTTTCTTGCAGATATCGATTAACAGGGCACGCTGGCCCTGTTATCTACCAATACACTAAAATCACTAATCATTCCTTGGCCGGTACTTATTAAAATATTGCGCAGCAAGCTTTTTGGCACTAGATAATTCACTCTTGGTAAGCTTTTTTTCTATTAGGCTCAATTGGTACATTGCGTTTTCATTTCTCCCACTCGCCGCTACGGCAAGCCATGCATAAGCCTCTACATTAGATTTCGAGTTGACTCCTAATACGTATTGAGCCTTGCTATATCCCTGCTCAGCCGCCATACGGAACCATTTAAAGGCTTGCTTCTCGTCCCTATCTACACCCTTACCGGTTAAATACTCACTCGCTAAATTGTATTGCGCCTCAGCGTACCCCTGTATAGCCGCCTTGCGATACCAAGCAATAGCCGCCTTATAATTATTATTGTTATGGGATATAACCCCTAAGTTGTTTTGTGCTATGGGATGCCCCTGCTCAGCCGCCTTGACGTACCAATCAATTGCTTGATAAATGGTATTTGTCTGAGTTTCTTCTTCATACCAAGCAGAGTTCCCCAAATTAGAACCTAGTACAACCCTCTCATAGAAGTTTTCATACATTACTCCAAGCTGGAATTGTGCCCAGGCATCCCCCTGTTCGGCTGCTTTGCGATACCAAGTCACGGCGTGTTGCCAATTCTGCTCTACACCTCGCCCCTCCGCGTAACAGAGTGCAAGTTGGTATTGCGCCCAAGCATTACCCTGCTCAGCGGCCTTGCGATACCAGGCAACTGCTTGCTCATTATTTTGGGGTATCCCACGCCCCTCAGCGGTCATACGCTGAAGATGCTGTTCTGCTTCAGTATTCCCATTTTCGGCCAGCAAGCTGTACAAAATCACAGCTTGTTGATCATCCTGCGGTACACCTGTACCTTTTTCATACATCTGCGCGAGGGATAATGTCGCCTCGGTTTTAGCCTTGCCTGTTCTTTGCTCAGCAACCTTACGATACCAAGTAACGGCCTGCTTATCGTCTTGCAGCACACCATTACCTTCTTCATACATGCGCCCTAACTCGAGTTGAGCCAAGACATGCCCCTGCTCAGCAGCCTTGGTATACCAAGCAGCAGCCTGCTTAACATCTTTCTGCACACCGGAACCATCTTTGTACTGCTTAGCAAGATAGAATTGAGCCTCTGCGTCCCCCTGCTCGGCAGCCTTGCGAAACAGGGTTGCCGCTTTTTCCTTATCGCGCGTCACTTCCCTGCCCACTAGATAAATATGCCCGAGGCTTCTTTGTGCAACAGCCAGTCCCTGCTCGGCCGCCTTGCGGATCAAGACAATGGCCTGATCTTGCTCTCCTTTGCCCGGCCTGTACATTCTTCCAAGATCGTATTGTGCGATGGCTAGACCCTGCTCAGCAGCTTTGCTGTACCAAACAGTGGCCTGTTTTTCGTCCATTGGCGCACCGACACCCTTTTCGTACAGGCGCCCCACTCGGTGTTGTGCCTCGGCATTCCCCAGTTCTGCCGCCTTGCTCAACAAAGCAAAAGCCTGCTTATAGTCCTGCGGTACGCCGTCGCCCTCCTGATACATGCGCCCAAGTTGGTATTGCGCATTGGTATACCCCAGTTCAGCCGCTTGGCGATACCAGGCGATAGCCTGCGTGCGATCCTGTGGCACACCTCGCCCGTCCCAGTACATCTGACCGAGGTCGAACTGTGCCTTAGCATTCCCCCGCTCTGCCATCTGGCGGAGAGCAGCAGCGTCAAGAGGTGCATCGTTGGTAGGGCCACAGCCAGCCAAAGCAAGTAAAATAGCTAGCGTCAAGGGGCGAGCAAGAACACGCATAGGACCTCAAAATAAGTAGAAACCAATAGTTGGTTGTTCAAACTATTTTAGAGGGTTTACCTGAACGACAGCCTAAGAATTGATCTGGCAAACGTTTTCCATCTGCGAGATATACGAAGTACAAAGGAGTGTGTGGCCAAATGAGTATATTAAGGCGGCAAACAGTAATTGTTCGCCTCGCAATACAACGGTATTAATAATAGTCACCCTGAACTCCATCGACATCCAGCAATCTAGGGAACTAATGGAACCTATTTTGCTGCTAAAAAGTGCCCGGTGAGACTATAGCCATCTTCATGTTGAAGATCGGATTTCAAACCCAAATATCTTTTCTAAAAAAACATGCCCATTGGTACCAGTAAAGTCAGAAGGCCGGAGAGCGTCCCCAGAGAAATGATGAGCATAAGCAGCAGCCAACAAGGGTCTAGCCTCATAAGGGCCCCTACTGCCAAGATATAAAAGGCTATTTTTGCTGGGACGGAAACTTTTATTTATTTGAAGTCTAAACGGTGCCAACTTATCGTCACCAGGCGCACTTGCTCGCAGACGATCACACTCATCCATCGCATATTGGATATCTTCCAGGCTGATCTCAGCAAAGTATTTAGTTGTGACATTGTTCACTTTTGATGTTTTATTTACCTCAGTTTTAGACGTGTTTTTTTCATTCACAACGCTCTCATCTGCGTGGGACAGATCAAAAGCGAGGATATCGTAATAGATAGCAGGGACTCCGGCCTTGTCCGTAAGGTCAGTAATAGCCTTATGAAAAGCTAAATATTGTTTGTGAGTTTTGATGTAACCCATAGAGGCGTTTTTAGGTATCTTTAGTTCGAGTCTAATGTTCTTCAGACCTACAATAGTGAAACGATCGAGCGGAACATGTTGTAGGGAGATAAGAATACGTTTTTGCGTATCAGTTAACTTTTGGAAGCAGGCGAGTTTTTTTAGTACCAAGTTGAAGAGTTTGGAGCCTCGACCATAGCCCATTTCGGAAGAGAACCCTCTGACTTTGTCCCAGTATTCACATAAATTTATTGTGCTCATATGGACATATTTTTCATACGTTTCGGGATTGGTGATGTTACATATCTCATCATTGGTACTTTTAATATGTCTGATCGCCCACGTCCTGAATAGCTCCGCTGGGTTCTTGTCAGGTAAACCAGGAAATGATCTGTACGTATACCCATTGATGGCTTTTGTGACCACTTCATCAATCGTGTTAATTGATTCAGAAAATAGTTTTTCCGCCATCTCAAACGTAGCGTTAGAACGCAGCTTTTCGATCAGCTCTTCTTCGGAGCGAAAGATGTAGGGTTTGGATGCCAAATTGAGACTCCTTCATCAGAAAGGATCACCACTTCTCGCCCTTATCCAACCAACTTGAAGAAGCTATGGTACAAGGCCATCCACACTGATGGTGACGGTCAGTGTGACCTGTAGTGGTCAACTAACTGTTAGGCCGATTTTCGGCGTCTGTTAGGGCAGCCCATCATTAATGCTGATGTGGTCGCCTCCAGTTGTAGTAACCAATCAGGTAGTAGCTAATTTCAGCGATACCTGGCCAAAACATCGGCAGAAAGCTTCAACGACTGTGCTCCTGACGATATGGCCCCAGCGATCACCCACCGCTATGCCGCTAACGATCTGAGCTACGTCACCCAGTTCATCTATAACCGTCATGCGTGCGCATTCAGCTTCCTGAACGACTGGGTCGATCTGGAAGGGCAGTTAGCCACCCTGAACACCTGAACACCTGAACACCTGAACATGGGTGAGAGACTGCCTTAGAAATCCCCTCATTTTTTAGAAAATAGCAGCACGTTGATAGAATAAACATCTGCTCACTGGTTTAAAAGCCAAACCACGCTACAGGCAGCAGAAAACCTGATTTCCTCTCTTTCGAAGCACTCTCCTATCCGTATGACGAACCATCACAGGATCCTGATGCGGCTAGCTGGGTCAAGAGCATGACGGCCAGTGAAAATGGCAATATGAATCGCCCCTGGTTTTCTAGACACTCTGTTGCTGAACAATAAACTGCCTTTCAAACTCTACCGGCGACAGCCCATCATTGGAACCATGACGCCTGATTGGGTTGTAAAACATCTCGATATAATCAAACACATCGCTGCGGGCTTCGTCTCTTGTCGCGTAAATCCTGCGCTTGATCCGCTCCCGTTTGAGCAACTGGAAGAAGCTCTCGGCGACCGCGTTGTCGTGACAGTTGCCACGTCGGCTCATGCTGCAACTCAGGTTGTGTGCCTTCAGAAAGTCCTGCCATTCACCACCGGTAAACTGGCTGCCCTGATCCGAATGCACCAATACCGGCTGCTTGGGCTTGCGCCGCCAGACGGCCATCAATAGCGCATCCACCGCCAAGTCTGCCGTCATGCGTGGCTTCATCGCCCAGCCGACGATCTGGCGAGAGAACAGGTCGAGCACCACCGCCAGGTACAGCCACCCTTCTTGAGTGCGGATGTAGGTAATGTCAGTCACCCAGGAGATGTTGGGGGCAGGCACTTTAAACTGACGTGCCAGCGTGTTTGGGGCAGCCTGTGGGCTCTTGCCTCCATAATGCCCCTTGCGGCGTTGATAGCCCGTTTGCGAACGCAGTCCTTCCCGCTTCATTAATTTGGCCACACGGTGTTTGCCGCAGGCTTCCCCAGCGTCACGAAGGTCGTGATGGATCTTGCGATAACCGTAGACAGCACCACTTTCCAGCCAGGATTGCTTGACCAATCCGGTCAGTCGTTCGTCCTCCTGCTGGCGTGGCGATGCGGGCTGTTTCAGCCACGCGTAGAAGCCACTTCGGTGAACCCCCAGGGTCTGGCACAGGGTAACGACACTGTACCGGTCGAGTCGGGAGGTTATGAACGCGTACCTTTCCTTGACTCGCTGGCAAAGTACGCGGCGGCCTCCTTTAGAATATTGCGCTCCTCGGTGACCTGGCGCAGTTCGGTTTTCAGACGGCGGATCTCGACTTGCAAGGCAGACTCTTCGAGCAGCTGGTCAGCGGGCTTACCGTACTGCTTGAGCCAGGCATACAGACTGTGGCTGGATACCCCAAGGGATCGTGCAACATCAGCTACCGGCCGCCCGCGCTCGGTGACTTGTTTAACCGCTTCGATTTTGAATGTTTCTGGATAACGCTGACGGGTCATAACACCTCCAATAGTTGCCTCATTTTAAGGCTGTGAGGTGTCTAGGGAACTGGGGGCGATTCAGTATCTCACGGCAAAAGTGAGATACCGATATCACGGTTTAACCGCTCGATGCTCGGTTTTAACCTTCACAACTTCCTAACCTAACTGGTCTTCCCAGCTTTTTCAGCCGGTTATTACCAGATGATAACTGGCTCTGGAGATTTCTAGGATAGTGGGGACGGCTCAGACTGCTTTGACATGGCTGAAAAAAAAGTGGCCATCGACTATCAGTCCGAGCCATAAATAGTCGCTGCTTGCCTAGAGAAATATTGGGGAGTCCCATGACAATCACAATATTATTTTTATCTATACTCATCAATGGGATAAAATTTAGTTCCTTCCCCAGAACTAGGCATAGATTCTAGGTATAGAGTTTTTCGACCTACGATTAGACCAAGTACTGGGTGTTTATCTTTGCGCTTTAGGGCGAGTTTTTGCCATTCAATCAAGTCAGTTTCTGACGGCGACGGGTAATCTTGAGGATGCGTGTGCCACTCTCCTATGTATCGGATCAAACCTTCACTTTCGGTCCACTGCTTATGTGCGATCTGTTCATGTAAATTATGCATTCGTTCAAAAAACATCCTGAGCCGCCGATCAAACCTTGTTGGTTCGGTGGCTTCAATAATTTCTAAGTGTGATCCTCTAACATAGCCTAGTAAAATCCCGCCCCCTTCCAAGTCTGATGGCCCAGATTGAATATGGTGCAGAAACACTTCAATCACCGATGGGCGGATATAAATCAGATTACGTCCTTGGTTAGCTGACCATTCTGCTACGAAGTGCATGCCGGACAGGCCTCAATCCTTGGAGGATCGCAATCAACTGTCGCTAATGTAAATCCACTGTCCGTAATCTTGGTACGCAAGGAAGGACTGGTTTTACCATTTGCCCACGCCAGTACCATCTCAACACCTAACGCTGCCGCTTGTATTGATACAGTTGCAGGAAATGGAACATATAACCCTTCGCAGCCATGCCCCGCCATAACATATGGTACCTCTCCTTCGACGGTTGGGAATTGTCTGGCTCTTGAGTACGTAGAGAGACACCTGTAACAGGCACCATCCCCAGGTTTTTTAAGAAGAGCACGGACAGCAGTTCCAGGGCCTTCAATCCATACCGACAGAATTGGCGTTGATGAGACATAATTGGCGGCTAGCCAATGTCCTAAGGCCTCTTCACCAGTTGCATCAATCAACAAGTCAATATTCCCCAGATGAGCATCGCGCACATCGACTTCGAGAGCTCGAACTTCGATTCCAGGGGAGTCAAATTGAAGCATCATGCTGACGCCCCAAGCTTTATTTTTTAAAGAAAATGGTAGTCCCAAACGATGTCTGCCAACGTTCTGCGGCATCAACAGCTCAAAATCCACAAGTGTAAGTTTGCCTCCTCCCGTCCCTGCTCCAGCCTTCGCTAGCTGGTCGGCTAAGTAACCTCCGATAGTTCCACACCCGACCAAGGCAATCTTCAAACCGGCCAGTGTTTTTAAGGTTGGAATATTTCTCTGTGTAATGTAGTGCTCATCAATACGAGCCATTGTCAGTCTTGTTACCCGAAAGCTGTAGAGCCTTTCAGTACCTCTGGCGTACTTAAATCTCTCATCGTCTAATATGGACTGCTCAAAATGTACTTGAAAGCCATAATTGAGATTTGGGGATTTGATGAGAATGACAACATCAATGTGCTTCTTTCTGTATGCTTCATCGATACGTTGTAAAATTTTTCTGGCACATCTCTTATCCAATTCTCTCTGCCATTGCAAAATATCAGCGACAGTCTGTGGAGGCCAAACACTCTGACTAGGTCGAGGTTGTGCGACAGTTCCGACAAGATAAGCCAGTATCGCCTCTCTTTTAGAGTAGAAG
The DNA here is from genome assembly GCF_019048705.1 of Aeromonas sp. FDAARGOS 1409. Lineage (NCBI taxonomy): Bacteria > Pseudomonadati > Pseudomonadota > Gammaproteobacteria > Aeromonadales > Aeromonadaceae > Aeromonas > Aeromonas sp. FDAARGOS 1409. The sequence goes on along the minus strand of NZ_CP077395.1, from coordinate 2,253,674 downwards.
CTGAGAGTATTGATTCTATGGTTCGTGCGCTCTTGATCATCAGTGAGTACTGGTGTTCGCTCACCCTTATCTGAAATCACGCAAAAAGCAGGTATTTCTCCCAGAGCCGGCTTTTGCACGTCAAAAATGCAAAATTTACTGTACCAATGAACTAAAAATTCTTCTGCTAAGTCTTCAACCATTTCTCCCCTGAGTACACACCCCAAAACACGTTCAGCTTCAGCTAAGCATCTAAGTGTCTGGCCAATTGGATCAAAGATATCGAGAACAACTGTGCTAGCAGCCAGATAGCAAAGCCATCCGCTTGCGCCAAGGTGTGGCGTAACTGGCCTCAATGACGCGGGTAGCTTTTTAAGCTTTACAACTGGTAGGGAAAAAAAGTGCGGATCGACCGTGAAACTGCAAGGAAATGTCCCTTCGGAAGTATTCAGCGGGCCTTCAAACTGAATCCACCGCTCTGGCGTGCGCCCACGGTAGTTGAAACCGCGGGATTGCATTTCCAGAATAAGATCAGGTAATGCTGCAACCATTTTGGTTATCCAGCCTTGGTGCGACCAACTAACTCGCTAGCAGCGGCTTGGGCTGGTACTGCCGCAATGGTTGCGGCGACGGTTACTTTTTTGACCCTACTAGGACGATAAGGGAAACGAGGTCCGAACATGTTGATCATCCATTTACACGCGACAGTCTCATCAGAGGCATTTACCGCGCCATTAAGATAGTTTTCGAACATCTCAAATTTCTTGGCAGCCTCTTCAAGTGCATCTTCCGACATGCGCCCGCTCAGAGTTTCCTCATCATCAACCGGATTGCTCACACCGTCCCTAAGCGCCGCAGGAAGTCCCTTCAACACCTCGAGAAGTGCCAAGTCATCCCGGCGATCCATCTTCGAAAACAATGGTGCAGCAGCAGCCATCAACAAGATGGAAGACGGACCACCAGTCTTCCATTGCCAATCGCGGAACGCCTTCAAGTAACGAACAACACGACGAAGCTGTTCACCCTTCTCCTCTACCTGTTCCACGAACCAGTCTTTGACCGGTCGGGGGTCAGAAGTCACCCAGTCTTCCTCACGGTGAGCCAGTAGCACTTCGTTGACTGGAAGTCGTGTCCAAGAATCTGCCTTACGCGTATTTACAGCATCCATAAGACTATCAAAGCCATAACTGGCTGCCGCCTTTTCCAACTGAACATACTCGTCATCAGGGATTGAGTATAAGGGAACGTCAATATGAGCTGTCGCCGAGATTTCAATACGAATACAGGTCGGTTTGTCAGACAGCAGCTTCCAATTTTCGCTCCGCTTTGATTCGACTAACGGCCTCAATGCTTCTTCTGCAGCTTTGAAGAAAATGCTGCTGGCAACACTGGGCTTTTTAGTGACCTTCAAAAAACTGATTGGCAGGTACACACCGTCATCGACATCAGACTGCTGTGGTGGCAAATGCGCGGGGCTATTGAGCGTTTTGTATGCCCACGAACCTTGGGTAAAGAAGCGCGGCAGAGGGATGTCGTCTTGTTGATATCCCTGCTCACGAAGCACCCTCGGGATTCCAGAACGAAGACACTGACGGACCTCATTTTTCGCCGACGTGATTTGAAGTCGTTCAGCCGCAGAAAGCTCCAGAGCTTGGAGCAAATTAGGCTCATCTTCGGAGGTGTTGAAAAGAGGTGACAGGTTCAGCATTTAGAGATCCTCCGAGTTTTTGTTGGGGCCGTGGTAGAACATGGGACGAGATGGATTATGAGCACGGAACGGATAGAATCGGCGATCACCTAACGCACGCTGGGCGGCAGCAGTGCCGCGATCACGCAGAGTGTTTGTTGATGCTTCAGACACATCATCCAGTGCCTTGATGTCACTGCTCTGCTGCGGCGTAACGAGATCATCAATCTTGAAATAATTATCACCTAAGGACTGTGAAAGCATGTAGTCGACTGAGGATTCTTGGGCAGATATGACCAGATCAAAAAGGCCCCCCCCCCACCCGATAATCCCTTGATCCAAATCCTTTCCGCCGCTCACAGTAGCGCCAACCGTCATCGTTCCAATAGCAAGCACACGTATGCAGACATCTTGTTTGGGGGCTAGGAATGTACGTACTTCATGGAGCCCAAATAGCCCAGGAGCATTTCCGACCAAACCCCCATCAACAAAGACTCCACGCTCATTTCGAACCGATGGAAAATACACAGGAGCAGCCGATGTAGCCAATGCGACGTCTACTAGGCTCATGCGATGATCGAGTTCAAACGTTGGATGATGGGGTGTTTTGAAAAACTGGCCACGACCCGTGGTGTAGTTGACTGCAGGTATAAGCACTCGATGTTTCAACTCACCCATGGTGGTTTTACCGAATCGTTGTTCAAGCACTGAGCGTAGACCTGCGTTTGAATGCTTCGCTCGAGTGAGGAAACCCAGTAGTTTACGTATGCTATCTCGTGTGCCAAAGATTTGCTGACCTTGGTCTTCAAACAACGATTTCAGCTCGCTGGCGGGAATCTCGCTTGCAAGGCCAAGTGCAAGCAATCCTCCTGCCGAAGTGCCACAGATCAAGTCAAAATGAGAGGCTATGGGTCGGCCGAGAACCTGTTCAAATTCTTTGAGTATGGTGGCAGAGTACAACGCTCTGTACCCACCACCCGAAAGGGCTAGCACGTGGTACGTAGGCAGATGTTCGATGTCATTAGCCATTTCACCTCTCTTGGGACTTATCTCTGAAAAAATGCCACTACTACATATAGTGATAAATTTTAAAAAAAAGCGCACATATTGTTATACGCTCATTTTTGAATGATTCCAAGATAACAGTAGTGACTCCTCCTGATGGACGAGAAAAGTAGAGACTTGTCAAATCTGGTTGTCTTGGACGGGGTTTCCAAATCCTGATAGTTCGAGTGGAATTTAAGAGTGCCCGTTGTTCTCATCACCATATTTCACTTCAAGCCAGCATCATGGGATGCTGAATCGGTCAATAAGACGCCTGTATAGCGATTTAGCAACCTAATAAGCCACTTTGACCTCACTACCCTCCGAACCTCCGCAACAAGATCATCCTGGCCTTCTCGGCCTGCTAAAACGTTCCTCCCCTTGCTGCCTGCTTTTGCCACCGGATCCCATAAAAGCAAAGGGGCCAGTTCGCACTGGCCCCCCCTTACTCTTAAAACTGCTCGATGTGTGTCGTCTCCTCCGGTGTTTCCGATGTGGGGGGGACGTTGATGCTACCCGCCTTGCTGCTTGAGAATCGGCTAAAAATTCGCTTTGATGGTTCGCATTTTGGCAGCGAATCCTTCAGGCTGTCACTCTCTCCGGCATGGCTACTGACGACCTCACCAGTACTGCCAAACAATCGATTCAAATAGAACGAGTAAACGCCACTATCCACACCCGCTACCTTGATCTTTCTTACATAGCGGTCTGGTGCATACCTCTCAAGATACTGGTTATCTAACAACCATGCTTTAACAGCTTCACTCATGCTCGGAACCAGTTTGTCAAACTGCTCCTTAAAGATGTAACACCGTTCGCCTTCTATGAAGCCTAGGAGCTCCCTCGTTACAACGGCTGGCTTGCCAAGGTGAATTTTATGTCGTTGGAGCGCTACCGTATTCTTGAATTGGGTAGCGGCTCGGGTAACGTCATCCAGTTGCTCCTCCAAGGACGCAACCCAGCGATTGGCACCCTCAAGCACGGCGGCTTCCACCTCATTCTCGGTATAGGGCAACACACCCAGCTCGATACCATACAAGCCGGTAGCCAGCGTTATAGCGAAGAAATCCAGGCCACGACGAACCAAAGGTGAATCCATCGCGCCATTGACCATCTGCATCAGGCGCTCGGCACACTCATGAACCCGGTTGCGAACTAACTCTTGCAAAGCCTCATAAGAAGTGGCCTCCGGCAAGTTCAACAGCCCTTGTGCCAAAGCCGGAAGGGCTGTGCCGTAGTATTGACCACAGGCCGCTTTGAGTTGGTCAATCCGGGCTTTGGCTTGGGCCAGGGTTTCGTCGGGCAATTTCGCATCATCGGGGTGAACCTCGATGTTGAGCATCCGCACATAGACACCGGAATTGGCGCTGCCACCCGTTTTCCTCAGATAGTCATCTGTGCTGAGTTCACCAGTGGATATAATACAGAGGATGGCTGAGTCTTGATCCTCCTTCTCATCCCCACCCGTTTCACACCTTCCTTTGGTTTTCCCATTGGATAGGGCATAGATGGTTCCGTCGAAATTTTTGCTGTTGTGTGACCCAAGCTCATCCAGTACTAACCCCATACCGTGGTGACTTTTTGCCACAGCAAACAGCCAATTCGTCGTGCCATGCCACTTCCTGATAGCAGACCCACCATCTTTGCTTGGGTCAGTAGCTCGTCCTACGACACTCTGTGCCATCTGCGCCCGAGTCGTCTTGCCGCCTGAGCTGAGCCCATGCAAGTGAACAATAACCGTCCCCTCCTTCAGGAGGTTCAACAATACATTCCCAAGCATCGCCAAAATCGGAAAAATCATGTTAGGGAGCTGCCGGACAGGCCCAGCCACATGCTCTTGCCATTCCAGCAAGGTGCCTTGTGCTCTCAGTTGCGGCAATGCTTTACGGATTTGATAGCTGAGCTTGGTTTCCGGGGTTCCAATGTTCCGCTGTAGCACGGTCTCATGCGATATATAGATCAACTTTCCAGAGATAAATCCAGCCTGCTCAACGCGATAAATTGGCTCAATTGAGTTCCATCTTGAGCAGTGGTTCATAAACCGAGAAAGCTGCCGATCGTCATGACCATAATACCCAACACGTAGCTCACCCAACTGGACCTTGACCCTTTTCAAGTCATGCAGGACATCATCAAGCAGGACTGTAAAGACATGTGGCTTACCATCATAGCCAATGCAGACCAACACCAACCCTTTGAACTGATTGTTATTATCAATAATGCAATTGAGCGGAAGGATTAACGTATCGAACAGCTCAACGGGCTTCCTTCCTTCAAGGTTCACCACTTTCAGGTCAGGGCTAACAACGTAGTGCTCGGGTAACAGACTGGATTTCATCCATGTTTGGAGTTCATCAATGGTATACGACAGATGAGTACCATCCGACCTGATGGGACGCTCAGAAGAGCCCTTCCCCTGATTAAGGGCTAGCCCCTCTTCGGATGCCAGATAGGTCGCTTCTTGAGACCACTGATGGATACGCGCCAGTTCTTGCAGCGCTAAGTTTTGATGGCTGCAATAGGGTTCGTTGGGCACTAATAAAGCTGACTCTGATGGCCGAACTACCGGAGCGATAGCAGAGACAGGCACTGATTCTGGCGCGGATGCCTCCTGAATGGGGCCTAATGCCGAACCTGTCGGCGATACACCCTGACCAGCACTATTGGGGGCTCCTAGAGACCCATTACGGGACTCCTCAATAGAACAGAAACGATTCTGTTTGCAGTTATCATTTGTTTTTGAAAGACTCATAATTCTCTATGGGGGAGGCTCCCTCCCCCATCTCCTAAAGTTGGTTAGCAGGTGAGGTTGGGGAGGTCCCAGACGGTGTGAAGTGCGTCGACGGCCTTGACCAACGTCTTATCGTGGTACCTGGCGTACCTTTCAGTCATCCGAGGAGAGCTGTGGCCCAAGACTTTCTGCAAGACATCGAGCGAACAGCCCTTGTTCAGCAGTGAAGTCGCGACGGTATGACGGGCATCGTGGATGCGTACCTCTGTTAGCCCACAATCATTGCAGACTCGGTACCAATACCGACGTGGTTCTGAAATTTGAGAGACACAGTCCTGGCCTCGAAACAGCAGACCAGTCGTGCCATGGCGCTGGAGTTGAAGTCGAATTAACCCCAGAGCGAATTGATTAAGCGGTATTAACCTTTCCCGACCAGACTTACTGGTAGGTAGGTACGCTATCTGTCGATTGAGATCGCAATCTTGCAGCTTTAGAGCTCTGGCTTCTCCCATCCGGGAGCCCGTTGCGAACAGGAAGAGCAACAGACGAGCCTTTTCTTCGTCAATGTCTTCCATCAAGCGAGCGACCAGCTTATTGACTGTCTCATCGGGTAAGCCCTTGGGAGGCAGGACAGGCTCGTATTTGGCGGGTATACCTGCTGCGGGAGACGATTTGAGTATGCCGCGCTCCACTGCGAAGGTCGCAATAGCCTTAATCTGCGCTAGGTAGCGATTCACCGTAGCAACAGATTTGGTTTTAGCTTGCTCCGCTTGAAAGCGCTCGATGTCATCACGGTTGACACGGTTCAGTGGCTTGTGCCCTAAGGCTGCAACGATTGGCTTTATACGGGACTTAATAGTCCTGATAGAAAGATGAGTTTCCTGCACTGCGGGTAGGTAATCATCATAAATGAAGCGCTCTACCGATAAACTAGCGTAATAGGTTTGCTCGAATCCATCTGGATCAATGATGAACTCCGCCAACAGTTTACGTGCTTTGTCGCGTATCACTTTGAGGCTAGCCTCACTGGTGCTCGCAATCCTTTTCCGACGATGCTTTTTTCTGTGCGTATCGAAGTAGCCGACCTTGGTACCAGATTTATAAGTAATCCATATGAGCCTAGGTACGTACTCGTCTTTTACCTCTTTTTGTTTGGAGACGTGTTCTCCACACGACTCCTGCCTACTTTTAGCAGTTGGCGTTGACACTTCGCTGCTCACAACTACCTCTCTAACCATAACCGCCGGGATTGACGGTTATGGGAGGCATTTTGCATTTTCATAGCCAAAGAACAACCGCTCAAAAAATGATCAACACATTGATATTTAATGCATTTTTTTATGTGTGAAGGTTCTGAAGGCCGTCTGGAGAGGCGATTCAGAGGCAAATTTCAGGATCGTCCTCTGGAGACCGACTTTTTGAATCTCGTGAAAAACGCTCCTGATTTACTGGGGTGATCGTGATTTGCTAACCCGAAAAAGCTTGTCGATTGAGCCCTTTTGTAAGGTGTAACCAAGATTCGTTTTTGTGATTTGAGTCACAATAAATTTGAGTTCACCCGCCGAAACACCATCAATTCTCTTCTTCACAGGGACGCTGAGGAGCTGACGACCGGAGGTACAGAGGCCGCGACACACCAAACCCTGTCTGGTCAATTTCTGGTAACTTTTCAGCGCACAAAAAACATGCACGTTAGTTCATCCGTTTTTTGACAAAAAATGGGCTCACTTGTTGGAGGCTCGGGATGGGTGAGAGAGCGAAAAGGTAATTCTATAAAGGGAAAAAACCTCGATAGCAGAACCTGCCGACAACCGGATCCCGGTGTGGAGTCAGGGGCTCCTTGCACACTATCTCGCCACTTGGTTCACCCTATGCAAAAACATGCCAGAAACTGGGGCTTCAAGGTTGACACCCCAGTCCAGAAAGGGTTTAATGCGCGCCGTTGCCCAGATAGCTCAGTCGGTAGAGCAGGGGATTGAAAATCCCCGTGTCGGCGGTTCGATTCCGTCTCTGGGCACCAAGACTCTTCCTCCGTAGTTCAGTCGGTAGAACGGCGGACTGTTAATCCGTATGTCACTGGTTCGAGTCCAGTCGGAGGAGCCAAATTTGAAAGGCCCGCTCAATCGAGCGGGCCTTTCTGCATCTTGTCCTTCCCCGGGCGCGTCATCCTAGTAGCGGTTCTCGTCGCCGTGCCACACATGCCCTGCCGAACAGGCCCGCGCGACCTCGTGACAGGGGTCGTCCGCATGGCGGCGGAAGAAATGCTGATCCTGTTGCAGCAGGAGCGAACTCATCGAGTGATTCATGCCGGCCAGCGCCTCGCCAGCGGTCAATCCTGCAACCCGGTGATCGGTGGCCAAATGGGCCAGAACTTTTTCACGACTATTCATGATCGCCTCCCTCTGTGGATCCCGTCGTAACTTGACCATAGCAGCAGCGCTCCGAATATCGCAAACCCGCGCCAGCAAAGGGCTTCAGGCCGGTCCTGGTTAGTGCCCGGGGCGACAGACATGAAAAAGCCCGCTCATCAAGAGCGGGCTTTTGCTTCATTCTGCTAGCCGCCGTTGCAGGCCGCCAGCAGCAGGGTGGCCCCGCAGGTGGCGCTGAAAACCAGCAAGCCCGCCTGCAACACCCCCTCCGGATCCGTCTGTTTCCTTTTCTTCCTGAACCTTGTCCATCTAGGCTTCATCGAGCCTGCTCCATCCTTTCCTGCACCCCTGCCCTTCTCGGCAGGCGGCCCATCTTGGTCCGGGGAGACACCCGCCGTCAATCGCCCGGGCGCAATAATTCAGCTCCCCGCTCCCGCCATGACCACGGCCCATCATCTTGTTAACCATCAGGAAAACCGGCGTGACCCCTCTGCGCGCCAGGGCTATGATGAAGCCGACGATTTCCACCCCAGGGAGACCCCAGATGAGCAGCCCCTTGCACTACGTGCTGGATGGCATCCATTGCGAGCCACACTTCTTCACCGTGCCCCTCGACCACCAGCGACCGGACGACGAGGAGACCCTCACCCTGTTCGGTCGCACCCTCTGTCGCCAGGACAAGCGAGACGCTGATCTGCCCTGGCTGCTCTATCTGCAGGGGGGCCCGGGCTTCGGCGCCCCGCGCCCGACCGCAAGCGGCGGCTGGATCAAGCGGGCCCTGCAGGAGTTTCGGGTGCTGCTGCTCGATCAGCGCGGCACCGGCCACTCCAGTCCCATCCACGCCGAGGCCCTGGCGGGGATGTCCCCCCGGGAGCAGGCGCACTACCTCGGCCATTTTCGCGCCGACAGCATAGTGCGGGATGCCGAATACGTTCGCGAGGTACTGAGCCCGGGTCGCCCCTGGAGCCTGCTCGGCCAGAGCTTCGGCGGTTTTTGCAGCCTCACCTACCTCTCCCTGTTCCCGGACAGCCTGCACGAGGTCTACCTCACCGGCGGGGTGGCCCCCATAGGTCGCAGCGCGGACGAGGTCTACCGCGCCACCTACCGGCGGGTGGCGGACAAGAACCGCGCCTTCTTCACCCGCTTCCCCCATGCCCAGGCCATCGCCAACCGGCTGGCCAACCACCTGCACCACCACGACGTGCGCCTGCCCAACGGCCAGCGCCTGACGGTGGAGCAGCTACAGCAGCAGGGGCTGGATCTCGGGGCCAGCGGCGCCTTCGAGGAGCTCTACTACCTCCTGGAGGACGCCTTCATCGGCGAGCGGCTCAACCCCGCCTTCCTCTACCAGGTGCAGGCCATGCAGCCGTTCAACACCAACCCGGTGTTTGCCATCCTGCACGAATCCATCTACTGCGAAGGCAGCGCCAGCAACTGGGCGGCCGAGCGGGTCAGGGGCGAACACCCCGAGCTCAACTGGGCACCGGGCAAGGATTTCGCCTTCACCGGCGAGATGATCTTCCCCTGGATGTTCGAGCAGTTCCGCGAACTCATTCCCCTGAAGGAAGCCGCCCATCTGCTGGCCCAGAAGGCGGACTGGGGCCCTCTCTACGATCCGGCGCAGCTGGCCCGCAACCGGGTGCCGGTGGCCTGCGCCGTCTATGCCGAGGACATGTACGTGGAGTTTGACTACAGCCGCGACACCTTGCGGGGGCTTGGCAACAGCCGCGCCTGGATCACCAACGAGCACGAGCACAACGGCCTGCGGGTCGATGGCGAACAGATCCTGAACCGGCTCATCCGCTTGAACCGGGATCGCTGATCCCGCGCGGGCAACGCCCCCACCACAAAAAAAGAATATCGAGGGCGGCCCATGAGCCGCCCCGCCCATGGAAGCAACACAAAATAATAAGGACACCCATTGGATCACCCGGAAATCTCGGCCGGCTGGCTGAGTCGCCTCTTCTATCGCTGGACGGGCCCGCTGCTGCGCAAGGGGCTGAGCCAGCCCCAGGTCGGTCTCGACGATCTCTACCCCCTGCTGCCGGAGGACAGGCGCGACGAGCGCGCCGACGCCTTCCTCGCGCTCACCGCCCGCCAGCCGGTACGCCCCTGGCCCATCACCGCCTTTATCTGGCGCCACTACAAGGGGCGGATTGGCCTGCTCACCCTGCTGCAACTGCTCGGCATGCTGGCGACCCTGGCCAGCCCCTGGCTGCTCAACCACGGCATGACCCAGCTCGGTACCGACGCCACCACCAGCCACAAGCTGCTGCTGGCCCTGGCCCTGTTTGCCTCCGTGCTCGCCTCCGGCATGCTGGCGGAGCACTCCCTGCAACTGGCCCTCAAGATGCACGTCCCCATCCGCCGCCTGCTGGCGGAGTCCCTGCTCGCCAAGGTGATGAAGCTGGGGGGCAAGAGCTTCGACGACCGGGCCGGTGGCCGGGTGCAGAACCTCATCAACCGGGACGTCTGGGACATTACTTGGATTCTTGCGGACCCCGCCATGCCGCTCACCATGGCACTACAGCTGGCGGGCACCATCACCCTGCTGGTGTGGCAGGTGGGCAGCGCCGGCCTGGTGGGCTTCGCGGTGCTCGCCCTGCTGCTGCTCGTCTCCACCCGGGTGGTGCGGCGCATGAACCAGCAGGAGCAGCAGCTCAAGCGCCAGCAGGACGAGCGCAACGGCATCCTGGCGGAATACATCAAGAAGCTGCGGCTGGTGCGCCAGAACGGGCTGGGCCCCTTCTTCACCGGGGCGGCCAACGCCAAGCGCCGGCAGGAGCTGGGAGTGCTTGGCCGGGTACTCAGGCTCGATGCCCTCAACGAAGGGCTGATGCTGAGTACTCCGCTGCTGGTGACGCTCGCCACCTTCACCACCTACCTGGTGTCGGGCAACACCCTCACCCTGCCCCAGGTGTTCACCACCATCGCCCTGTTCACCGTGCTGCGCATCCCCATGATGCGGCTGCCTTACCTCATCCGCACCCTGATCAACTTCAACACCGGCTTCAACCGGCTGTGCGAATTCCTCAACAGCCCCGAGCAGCACCGGGATCTCGACGACCCCAACCTGCCGGCAGGGGCCTTGCAACTGGATTGCGTCACCGCCCTGCACCAGCAAAAGCCGGTGCTGGAGGGGATCAGTCTCGCCATCGCACCGGGGGAGCTGGTGGGGATTACAGGCCCCACCGGGGCGGGCAAGAGCTGCCTGTTGCACCTCATCGCCGGCTTCGACGACGGCTTCGAGGGCAGCATCCGCCGCTATGGCCGGGTCGCCCACCTGGGGCACAAGCCCTGGCTGATGAACGACAGCATCCGCAACAACATCCTGTTCGGCCAGCCCTGGGATGAGGCGCGCTATCGCTGGGTGCAGGGCGCCTGCGCCCTCACCGCCGATCTCGAGCTGCTCAGCCACGGGGATCAGACCCTGGTGGGGGAGCTCGGCACCCGCCTCTCCGGCGGTCAGCAACAGCGGGTCGCCCTGGCCCGCGCCCTCTACGCCCGGGCCGATATCCTGCTGCTGGACAACCCCTTGTCTGCGCTCGACCCCGTGGTCGCGGCCCAGGTGCTGGCGCAGGGACTCGCCTTCAGGCCGGGACCGACCCGGCTGCTGGTGAGCCATGACCCCGACGTGCTGGCCCGCTGCGATCGGGTGATCCGCATCGAGCAGGGCCGACTGGTGGAGCTAGACGCCCACCAGCTGGCAGACCTCATCCAGCACCCGCAGCCTGCCCCTCTGCTCACCCCCCAGGAGGCGGAGCAGTTCAGCGAGGAGAAGGTGGTGGAGGGCAAGGTGGACTGGGGACTGTTCGGCTTCATGTGGCAGCGCCTGGCCGCCCCCGGTGCCATCCTGATCGCCCTGCTGCTCACGCTAGGTCAGGAGGGGCTGCGCATCGCCTCGGATCTCTGGCTCGGCGGCAAGGCCGAGGTGAGCGATGTCAGCACCCTGCTCGGCATCTATGTGCTGCTGGGGGCTGGATCGCTGGTCTGCATCATGGTGGTGCGGGTCATCAACTACAAACTCGGCCTCAGGCTGGCCTGGACCCTGTTCGACGGCATGCTGGGGCGCATCAGCCGCGCCCCCATGGCCTTCTTCGACAAGGTGCCCCAGGGGCGCATCCTCAACCGCTTCGATCGGGATCTCGGGGAGGCCCAGGAGATCCTGCTCTCCATGCTGATGGGGCTGTTCGGCATGCTGGTGTCGGTAGCTCTGCAGGTGGTGGTGATCGGCATCAACATCCCCCTGCTGCTGCTCATCGTCCCCCTGGTGGGCTGGGCGCTCTACGTGCTGCAGCGCCGCTACCGGGCGGTGCAGCTCAAGCTGCGGCGCCAGTCCTCGGTGCTGCGCTCCCCGCTCTACATCAGCATCAGCGAGACCATCCGCGGCGCCCCCGCCCTGCGTCTGGCCGGGGCCGAGCGCTTCGCACTGGATCAGGTGCTGCATCACTATGACAACAACCTGCGCAGCTGGTACACCACCACCTCCATCAACCGCTGGCTCGGCATGCACCAGACCCTGCTCTCCGCCGCCCTGGTGGGTGCCGTGGCGCTAATGGTGGCCTTTGGCAACAGCCCGCTGCTGGGTGCCGTGGCCATCACCTACGCCTTTACCGCCTCGGCCATGCTCAATTCCCTCATCCGTACCTTCGCCGAGGTGGAGCAGGTGATGAACGCGGTGGAGCGGGTGCGGGAATACAGCGAGATAGAGAGCGAGCGCCAGGAGGGGGAGGCCCTCGCCACCCTCCATCCGGCGGTGCGCTTCGACAACCTGGGGCTGCGCTATCCCGGCGCCAGCCAGTGGGCGCTGCACAGGGTGAGCTTCGAGCTGGCCCCCGGCGAGAAGGTGGGCGTCTGTGGCCGCACCGGGGCGGGCAAGAGCTCGCTGCTGGGGGTGCTGCAGGCCATGTATCCCGCCTCCCAGGGGGAGATCCATTACGGCGATCAGCCGCTCTCCCGGCTTGCGCCTGAGGCGGTGCGCGCACTCTACGACACCGTCTCCCAGATCCCCCTCACCTTCTTCGGCACCCTGAGGGCAAACCTGGCCCCCCTGGCTGCACACGACGACGCCGCGCTGGAACAGGCCCTGGCCCGGGTGGGGCTGGCCGAGCGCTGCGCCGGCCGGCTGGATGAGGATCTCGACAGGCTGCAACTCTCCGCTGGCGAGACCCAGCTGCTGGTGATCGCCCGCATCCTGCTGTCGCACCGACCGCTCATCGTGCTGGACGAGGCCACCTCGGATCTCAGCCACGGCGGCATGCGCAAGATGGCGGAGCTGCTCTATCGCTACCGCCCGGAAGCCAGCTACCTGGTGATCGCCCACCACCTGGAGCCGCTCTTGTCGGTGGACAAGGTGGTGGTGATGGAGGCCGGCACTGTGGTGGAGCAGGGGTCGCCGGTTAGCCTGCTGGCCAACCCGGACTCCCGCTTCCACCGCCTGTTCGCCGGCCAGGTCAACCGTCAGGTGGAGGAGCTGATCAGATAGCGCCGAAACAAAGAGGGCTGCCCAGGGGCAGCCCTCTCGCCATGCCTCGCGCCTCAGCGCTCCATGATCTGGGTGATGTCGTCCTTATTGATCAACATCTCCCGCCCCTCTTCGTCGTAGTAGCGGTACATGCCCGTGTCCTCATCCAGCCTGGGCTTGCTGTCGGTGGTAATCATCTTCCCGTCCCGGGTGCTCATGATGTATTGGGAGCTGCACGCCACCAGCCCCAGGGCACACACCAGGATCATCGTCAGTCGTTTCATCGCCCGCCTCTTCTCCCTCTGGCATCCTCAGGACGAGGATGTTTCTTGAAGCCTAGCTCAGGCGCCTTCCCCCGAATGAGTGCCGCCAGAATATGAGAACAGCGAGGCTGAACAGCGAATTGACAGTGGGATATGCCAGGATGCACCAATGAAAAAGGCCGGACATGGGTCCGGCCTCTGGTTTCCATCGGTGCAAACATCACTCGGCAGGCTTGCGCTCGCCGGTGACCGTGGGGTTGGCAGGGTCGGCACTCCACTCGTACCAGCCGCCGTCGTAGACGCTGATCCGCTTCCAGTTCATCAGCCAGGCGTAGAAGAAGGCCTCGGAGGCGCGCCAGCCGGTGCCGCAGTAGAAGGCGGCCTGCTGGGTCGGCTCGATGTGCCACTCGTCCCACATGGCGAGGATCTCCCGGGCCGGCTTCATGGTGCCGTCCGGGTTGTGGAAGTCGCTCATGCTGTTGGCATCCACGCCCCCACGACCCCACTTGGCCCCGGGGATGTCGCCCTTGGGCTTGATGTAGCTGTAGCCGGAGGTGTTGCCGACGAACTCGTCCCAGGTGCGCACGCTGACCAGGGCGCCGTCGGGCTGCTTGAGCAGCTCTTTCGCCTGACTCAGGGTGGTGTAGTACTCGGGACGGGCCGGAATGGCGACGCCGAACTCCTTGGCCGGTTTGAAGGTGTTGGCCAGGCCGGTCTCGGTGCGCAGGTGCTGCACGAACCAGGCGTCCAGGCCGCCGTCCAGCAGGCGCACGTCCTCGACGCCCGCGTACATCATCAGGTGCGCCGCCCGGGCTGCCGCCATGGTGTTGCGACCGTAGAGGATGACGGTGGTGTCGTGGCGAATGCCGTTCTCCAGCAGCAGGGCCTTGAGCGCCTCGTCAGAGACCTTGTTCCAGAGCGGTTCCGCCTCCAGGCGGTTGGTGTCGATGTAACCGGCCCCCGGGATGTGGCTCAGCAGGTAGGCCTTGGGCGCGCCCCAGTCCACTTCGAAGACCTTCCAATCCCCCTTGGGGGCGGCGGCGACCGGCTTGCCGGCCTGCAGATCCGCCAGCCAGAGCGGATAGACCAGCTGCTGCCAGCGGGCCAGGTGCTCCCGGGGAGCCTCCTTCCAGCCCTGCAGCTCGAACAGCTGCTTGATGCCCTGCTGGCGCAGCAGGCGGGCCACCTCGGCCACTTCCCGCGGGGCGCCGTAGAGGGCGACCGGCCGATCGGCCTTCAGCCCCTTGCTTGTCAGCGCCTTGGCCCACTCCTCGTCACTGTATTTCCACTCGGCGGAGAGCAGCTCGGCGCCGGCCACGTGGCCCCCCTGCTTCTCCCCTTCCATGGGCCAGCCCTGATAGAAATAGCTGGGGCGGGTATCCAGGATCACCGCCTGCTTCGCCTTGGCATCGGCCAAGGAGAGGGGCGGCAGTTCGGCGGCCAGAGCCGGCCAGGCAGACCAGAGCAGCAAGGCCGCCAGCGCGGCCCGCCACACAGCTGTCATTCGTTTCATGATGTCGTCTCGATGCTAGTGAACAAAGGTTAAAAGATGGAGCGGCCAAGGCGCTCTGCCAGCAATTCCAGCGCCGCCGTCCCCGCCAGGGAGTTGCCCGCCTTGTTGAGCTCGGGCGACCAGACGCAGACCACCAGCTCCCCCGGGATCAGCGCCATGATGCCGCCCCCTACCCCGGACTTGCCCGGCATGCCGACCCGGTAGGCGAAGTCGCCCGCCTCGTCGTAGAGGCCACAGGTGGCGAGCAGGGCGTTGACCTGCTTGGTGGTGCGGGCCGGCAGCAGGGGCGTCGTCTCGCCAAGGGGCACGCCGCGGTTGGCCAGATAGATGAAGGTCCTGGCCAGATCGACGCAACTCATGCGGATGGCGCAGGCATTGAAATAGCTCTGCAGCACCTTGTCCACCTCGTTCTCGAAGTTGCCGTAGGCCTTCATCAGATAGGCGATGGCGGCGTTGCGGGCGGCGTGCTGGTATTCGGAGCGGGCCACCACCTGATCCGCCATGATGGCCGGGTTGCCCGAGAGGCGGCGGGCCAGCTCCAGGGTGCGCTGGCGCGGGGCGGTGAGCCGGGTCTCCAGCAGATCGCTCACCACCAGGGCGCCGGCGTTGATGAAGGGGTTGCGGGGGATACCGTGCTCGAACTCCAGCTGCACCAGGGAGTTGAACGGCTGCCCCGAGGGCTCCTTGCCGACCCTGGCCCAAATCTCCTCCTCCTGATAGAGGGTGAGAGCCAGGGTCAGGCTCAGGGCCTTGGAGATGCTCTGGATGGAGAAGGGCTCGAAAGCATCACCTGCGGTGAACAATTCCCCTTCAACAGTACAGACCGCGATCCCCAGCCGGTTCGCCGGCACCTGGGCCAGCGCGGGAATGTAATCGGCCACCTTGCCCTGCCCGAGCAGCGGTCGCACCTCTTCCAGGATGCTGGCCAGTAATTCGGATGACAACACCATCGGCAATTCCATGACGTGAGACGAGGCGGGACCAGCCCACCGACAAAAATCCCGCCGGCGGCGGGATTTTCTATGTGCCCGTGACAGGCAGTCCGATATCAGGCCGGCTCGCCGTACCAGAGGTCGAACAGCTCGGTGACCACCACGGCTTCCAGCCCCTTGCCTTGCAGCCAGGACTGGATGGCGGCGCGATCCTCGTCGGTGCACTTGCCGAGCTGCTGGGTGCAGATCATGCCTTCCCAGGCCAGGTGACCCGAGCCGGCGAAGGCCAGCTTGCGAGGCTCCACCACCTCGTCGATCAGCGCATCGACCACGGCATCAATGGTCTCTTCGGCGGTGCCGACCGGGAAGTTGAAACTGATGTCGAACCCCATTTCCTGGAATTCGTCGACGCGCAGTTTCTTACGCAGGCGGCGGCTACGGTTGGCCATGATAGCTCCTTAGTTGATACGTTGACTCAGTTGACTCGTTTGAAAATCAGATCCCAGACCCCGTGACCCAGACGATGGCCACGTTGCTCGAATTTGGTCAGCGGGCGCCAGTCGGGACGGGGCACCCAGTTGCCGCTGGCGGAGGTGTTCTCGTACCCTTCGGCGGCGCTCATCACCTCCAGCATGTGCTCGGCGTAGTTTTCCCAGTCGGTGGCCATGTGGAAGACGCCACCGATGGCGAGCTTCTGGCGAATGGCCTGGGCAAAGGCCGGCTGCACGATGCGGCGCTTGTGGTGACGGCTCTTGTGCCAGGGGTCGGGGAAGAAGAGCTGCAGGCAGGAGAGGGAACCGTTCGGGATCATGTGCTCCAGCACCTCCACCGCATCGTGGCAGAGGACGCGCAGGTTGGTGACACCCGCCTCCTGGGCGGTGCCGAGGCAGGCGCCCACGCCCGGGGAGTGCACCTCGATGCCGATGAAGTTCTTCTCGGGGGCATGCTTGGCCATCTCCACCAGGGAGGCGCCCATGCCGAAGCCGATCTCCAGCACCACGGGGGCCTCGCGACCAAACAGCGCGACCAGGTCGAGCTGCTTTTGCTCAAAATCGATGCCCATGACCGGCCAGAGCTCTTCCAGGGCCTTCTCCTGCCCCTTGGTCAGGCGGCCTTCGCGACGGACGAAGCTGCGGATCTTGCGCATGAACTTGCCGTCTTCGTTAAACACATCTTGGGTCACAGACATAGTAAATTGCTCGTTATTTCATCGCTCTGGAGCAGAGGCGACATAAATGGATCGCTCGTTATTGCATCAATCGGCAAAAACAGGGGAGCGAATTATCCCAAGATAGCCACGGGGTGCAAGTGTTTCGCACAACAAATCCCCTCGAACTGCCCACTTCCGCCGGCAAGGTTGACAAATGCCGCCCCCTTCACAGAATCTGCCGGGCGTCAGGCGCATCCTGACGCGGAAAAATAAAACCATACACAACAAAGGATTGCAGTATGAAGAAAACCCTGTTGGCCCTCGCCATCCCGACCCTGCTGGCCGGGTGCAACCCCTCTGAAAACGACTCCCAGCCCCCCGCCCCCGGGACCCAGGCCCATGAATATCTGGTGCAGCTGAGCTCGAGCGCCGAAGGCATAGGCGCCAGACCCACGGGCACCGAGGCCGAGACCCGGGCCGCCGCCTGGATCCAGGACCATCTGACCGGCTGGGGTTACGAGGTGCAGAACCAGCCTTTCACCTACACCCGGGGCGGCACCGAGAAGCACTCCCAAAACCTGGTCGCCGAGCTCAAGGGCCAGAGTGACAAGGTGATCCTCATCGGTGCCCACTACGACAGCACCGGCGAGAAGAAGGGCTCGGAAGGTGCCACCGACAACGGCGCCGGTGTCGCGGCCCTCTTGGCGGTCGCCGAGGCGCTCAAGGATCAGACCCTGCCCTACACGGTGCGCTTCGCCTTCTTCGGGGCCGAGGAGAACGGCCTCAACGGCTCCAGGGCCTATGCCGCCAGCCTCGATGGCGCCGCCGTCGCCAAGCTGCTGGCCATGGTGAACTACGACACCATCGCCGGTGGCGACATCGTCTACGTCCACTCCGCCCACTCCGACGTGGCCGAGTACAACTGTGCCGACCCGAGCCGCTACAGTTTCGATCCCAAGGTGCGCGACCGCCTGCTGGCCATCTCCAGGCAGACGTCGACCCCCTTCGCCATCCACCCCAGCTACGACGGCTACCCGGAGGGGGAGACCGGCAGCTGGTCCGATCACGCGCCCTTTGCCTGCCTGGGTGTGCCCATCGCCTATGTGGAGGCCACCAACTTCACCATCAACGGCGAGGCCGGCTATGACGGCTACTCCCAGAGCACCAACCCGGCCCTGTGGGACTGCTACGACGATGCCACCAAGAGCGCCTGCGATCGGGACAGCGAGACCCAGTGGGGCAAGATCTGGCATACCGAGCACGACCGCCTCGACAGGATGGCGGAGCTCTTCCCGGGCCGCATAGAGCAGCAGCTCGGGGCCAACACCGATCTGATGATCCGTTTCCTGAAAGAACCAGGGCTCTGATCCCAGGGCGCTCCGGCAGGGCTTTTTGCGCCCCCGGCCAGTGTTGAAGCGATAAAATTCGGGCAGGTGTCAAACCTGCCCTTTTTTATGGATTTTTGTGACAGCCATTGCCTCATTTCTGAAATCTGATACAAACGGATAACCTGGCGGTTGAATGGAGCGACCGCCACCTAGTCAGAGAGAACCCTATGCAGCCGTTTTTTGCCCAGCGCTTCGAGAAGGTCGAGCCTTCCTTTATCCGTGAAATCCTCAAAGTCGCCGCCAATCCGGAGATCATCTCCTTCGCCGGCGGCCTGCCCAACCCCCATCTGTTCCCGGTCAAGGCCATCGAGCAAGCGTGCCAGGACGTGCTGCGCGAGCAGGGAGCCGCCGCGCTGCAATACGCCACCACCGAGGGCTTCGCCCCGCTGCGCCAGTTCATCGCCGACCGCTACCTGAGCCGCCACGGCATGGCCGTCAATCCTGACAACATCCTGATCACCAGCGGCTCCCAGCAGGCGCTGGATCTGCTGGGCAAGGTGCTGATCGACGAGGGGCAGGATCTCATCATCGAGGAGCCGGGCTACCTGGGCGCCATCCAGGCGTTCTCCGTCTACCAGCCGACCTTCAAGCCCATCACCCTGGGAGAGGAGGGACTGGATCTGGCCGCGCTGGATGCGCTGCTGGAGCAGGGGTCCAACGCCAAGCTGCTGTACGGGGTTCCGAACTTCCAGAACCCGAGCGGTGTCTCCTACAGCCGTGCCAACCGCGAGGCGCTGGCACAGCGCCTGGTGCGCCACGAGCTGCTGATGGTGGAAGACGACCCCTATGGCGAGCTGCGCTTCGAAGGGGAGCACCTGCCCCCCGTCGCCAAGCTGGCCCCCCACAATACAGTGCTGCTCGGCTCCTTCTCCAAGACGGTGGTGCCCGCGTTCCGCCTGGGCTGGATGCTGGTGCCGGACTGGCTGCGCAAGAAGGTCACCATCGCCAAGCAGGCCACCGACCTGCACAGCAACGCCTTCAGCCAGCAGGTGCTGCACCGCTTCCTGACCGACAACTCGCTGGATGCCCATCTGGAGAAGATCAAGGAGGTCTACGGCCGCCAGCGTGCCGCCATGGAGGCCGCCCTGGCCCGTCACTGCCCGCCCGGCGTCAGCTACACCCGCCCCGAGGGGGGCATGTTCCTCTGGCTGACCCTGCCATCCAGCGTCAGCGCCATGGCCCTGTTCGACGAGGCGATCAAGGAGAAGGTGGCCTTCGTGCCCGGCGCCCCCTTCTACGTGCGCCCCGAGATCCAGAACACCCTGCGTCTGAGCTTCTCCTGCGTGGACGAAGCCACCACGGAAGAGGGCATCCAGCGGCTGTGCCGCGCCCTCGCCCGCATGCTCTGAGCCGACCGGCCATAAAAAAACCAGCGACCCGGTCGCTGGTTTTTTTTCGTCCCCCGTTCGGCCTCAGGACCCGCCCTTCGCCAGCAGGCCGGCAAAGTGCTTCATGGGCATGGGCCTGCCGAAGAGATAGCCCTGCAGGAAGGTCACCTGGCGCGCTCGCAGGTAGTCGGCCTGCACCTGGTTCTCCACCCCTTCCGCCACCAGTTGCAGCCCGAGCCGGGTCGCGAGATCGATGACGTTCTCGACGATGTGGCTGGAGAGGGCGTCCGACCCTATCATGCCGACGAAGCTCTGATCGATCTTGAGGAAGTCGACCTGGAAGGTCTGCAGATAGGTGAGGCTGGAGTGGCCTGTGCCAAAGTCGTCGATGGCGATGAAGACGCCGAGGGCGTGCAGTTCGGCAAACAGCTGGTCCGTGGTCTCGTCCGCGACGATGAGCTCCCGCTCGGTCAGCTCCAGCACCAGCTTGATCGGGTTGGCCCTGAAGGCGTTGATGAAGTCCCGGCAGTCCTCCACCAGGCTCAGATCCTTGCAGTGGCTCGCGCTGATGTTGAATCCGAAGTGAAACCCCCTTGGCAGCGTCTCCACCAGGGGCGCAAAGGCCTCGCGCACCTGCATCATCAGGGAGCGGGTCATGGGCACGATGAGGCCGCACTCCTCCGCCATGGGGATGAAGCGATCCGGCGAGATCATGCCCTGACGAGGATGCTGCCAGCGCATCAGCACCTCGCAGCCGCTCCAGTGGGCATCGTCCCCGGTCACCACGGGTTGCAGGTAGGGGATGAACTCCTGCTGATCCAGCGCCCGCTTCAGCTCCTGAACCGGCGAGGTCGGGCGCCCCGTCAGCCAGAAGACCCCCACCCCGAGCAGCAGCCCCAGCAGGGGATAGAAGATGACGCCGACCTTGGAGTAGTCCCAGATGTGGGCGCCGTACTCGTTGAGCGACACCCTGGTCACCACCTTGAACGGATATCTGGTCGAGGCCTGCTCGAGGTAACCCTGGCTCTCCTCGGGAATGAGCCGATCGGTGAGCCGGCTGTCCCGCAGCAGCATCTGCTGCCCCACCACCAGCCCGAGGGGCGAGTTGCGGCTCAGCATGTCCAGTATGTTGAGCAGGTAGTAGCCGTCGACCCCCACCAGCACGCTGAACTCCCCCGCCGCCTCCCGGTAGACGATGAGAGGGCGATTGGGCGTGACCGGGTTGCCCTTCATCAGATCGAGCCTGCCGCCCACATAGTCGTCCCGCGAGAACTTGCCGCTGACCGGGCCATAGAGGGAGGAGCAGTAGATGGTATCGCCCCTGGCCAGGTTGACGCTGCGCACATCCGGCACCGTGGCCACCTGATCCCGCAGCCCCTGCACCACCTCGAGACAGGGCTTGTCCAGGCTGCCGATGAGGGCCGACGCCGCCTGCCCGGCGTTGTCCAGGGTGCGGTCGAACATGACTCTGGCATGCTCCAGCCGCTCCACCGCATCCTGTCTCACGCCGTTGGCGGTCTGCCAGGTGACGATGGCCAGCCCCAGCACCATGGGCAGCAGGCCGGCCAGCAAGGCGCACAGCAGCCTGATATAGAATTGACGCACCCTTAAACGACGAAATGGCATAAGAGCCCTCATGGTCATGGCGAAAAAGCGCACAAGTGTACCCGCTGGTGCTCGCTTGGCAAGCACGAAGGAGACTCGGGATGCCGAGCCGGCCCGGATCATCGCCGACAGGTGGCCGCGGGGCCAGCCCCGCGCCCCCTGGCCAGCGGAAATTATAATGCTTATAAAAACAGGACCTTGTCCATCCAGCCCCCAGCCTCTAGAGTAGAGCCAACAGGGTCGGGGGAGGCAGCACATGAAGATACTGATCACGGGAGGCACGGGGTTCATCGGTCGCCGCCTGGTGGCGCACCTCAAGGTGGCACACGAGGTAGTGGTCCTGACCCGCCAGGGCAGCCGGGCCTATGATCTGCTCGGTCACGACGTCACCCTGCTCGACAGCCTGGACAGGCTGGATCATCTCAACGACGTGGACATCGTCATCAATCTGGCCGGCGAGCCCATCGCCGCCGGACGCTGGAGCGAATCCCGCAAGCAGTTGCTGTGCAACAGCCGCTGGCTGCTGACCGAACAGCTGGTGGATCTCATCAAGCTCTCCGGCACGCCCCCCAGGCTGCTGCTCAATGCCTCCGCCATCGGCTGGTATGGTCGCCAGGGGGATGCCCCGCTGGATGAAACGTGCCAGACGCCCCACGACGAGTTCACCCACCGCCTCTGCCAGCAGTGGGAGCAGCTGGCCCTGCAGGCCCGCACGCCCCAGACCCGGGTCTGCATAGTGCGCATCGGCCTGGTGCTCGGCATGGAGGGAGGGGCCCTGCCCAGAATGCTGCCCCCCTATCGGCTCGGCCTCGGCGGCCCCATGGGCAGCGGCACCCAGATGATGAGCTGGATCCACGTGCAGGATCTGGTACGCGCCATGCTGTTCCTCATTGAGCACGACGAGTGCGACGGCATCTTCAACGGCACGGCCCCGCAGCCCGTCAGCAATCGCGCGTTCAGCCAGGCCCTGGCCGCCACGCTCCATCGCCCACACCTCTTCTTCGTGCCAGCGCCCCTCTTGCGCCTCCTGATGGGAGAGGCGGCGGATCTGCTGCTCACCGGCCAGCAGGTGCTCCCCGTCCGTTTGCAGCAGGCAGGCTTCCATTTCACCTATCCGGCCCTGCCCGAGGCCCTGGCCGACCTGCTGCGCTCCCCGCGCTGACCCCATGAAAAATCCCGACCGAAGTCGGGATTGTCGTCTGCCTCAGAGCAGCCCCTGCCCCAGCCCCCTGAGTCTGTCGCTCAGGGTGCCCGCCAGCAGCTGGCGGCGCATGCCCTGCCCGGCCAGGGTCACCAGCAGGGCCCCCAGCAGGGGGAGTCCGGCCCAGATGGCCCAGTGGAACTGCCACTGGGCATCCTGCCACCACCACTGCAGGCCGAAGGAGCAGAGCTCCACCACCATGGCGGCGCAGAGCCCCGCCAGGGCGCCGCTCGCCACCAGCTCCCAGCGCAGCATCTTCTCGAGCAGGGCGCTGCCCGCCCCCAGGGTGCGCATCAGCAGCAGCTCCCGGCGCCGATGGGCCATGCTGGCCTGGGTCTGGGTCAGCAGCACCAGCAGGGCGGCCACCGTCACCAGCCCCAGCATCAGCCCCAGGGCCCGGCTCACCTGATCGGACACCAGGGTCAGCCTGGCGATCAGATCCTCCACGTCGATGAGGCTCACCGTGGGGTGATGGCGGATGATCTCCACCTCGGCGCGGCGTCCCTGCTCGGCCAGCCGGGCGGGCAGGCGGTAGCTGCCGAGCCAGGTCTGGGAGAAGGGGGCCAGCACGTCCGGCGAGAAGATCATGTAGAAGTTGGGCCTCATGTTGTCCCACTTGATGGATCTCAGGCTGGTCACCCTGGCCTCGAACGCCCGCCCCTCTATGGTGAAGCCGAGCACATCCCCCAGCGCGATGCCGAGCCGCTCCGCCAGCGCCTCGTCGACGGAGACCTCCCCCTTGCCGGCGAGCCATTGGCCGGACGTCACCTTGTTGTCGGGGGGCAGGGTCGTGGTGGTGGTGAAGTTGAGCTCCCTGTCCACCCCCTCCCGCGCCGCATCCTCCCCCACGGCCTCCCCCGCTATCCTGGTCAGGCGTCCGCGCACCATGGGATAGAAGTCCGAGGTGATGGCGCCGGCCCGCTGCAGGTCAGCCAGAATGCCGTCGCGCTCCTCATCGGCCACGTTGACCAGGAAGCGGTTCGGGGCATCGGCGGGCAGGCGGGCGGAGAAGTCTTCGAGCAGATCGACCCGCGCCGCCCACAGCAGCCCGAACAGCATGAGCGCCAGGGCGAAGCCTGCCAGCTGGAACAGGCCGCTGCCACGCTCCCGAGAGAGGTGGCTGATGGCGAGCCGCAAGGCATGAGGCCCCTTGAGCCGGCTGCCGAGGCGCAGCAGCCCGGAGGCGAGCAGCGCCAGCAGCAGCATCAACACCCCCATGCCGCCGATGAGGCCGAGCGCCAGCCGGACGTCCGCGGTGAAACCCCACACCAGCGCGAACAGGCCGATCAGGCCCACCGGCACCGTCAGCCAGGGAGGGATCCCGGCCTCCAGCTCACGGCGCAGCACCCGCAGCGGCGGCACCTTGAGCAGGCGAAGGAAGGGCACGAACGCCAGCAACAGGGTGATGAAGAAGGCGACCGCGATCCCCAGGGCGAACGGCCGCCAGGAGGGAGGCGGCAGATCCGCCGGCAGCAGGTCCCCCAGCAGTTGCAGCGTCAGCCACTGCATGGCGCTCCCCGCCACCAGGCCCATGACCGCCCCCGCCAGGGTGAGGGAGAACAGCAGGGTGCCCATCAGCTGCCAGAGGGTGCGCCGCGACGCGCCGAGCGTCTTGAGCAGCGCCACCATGTTGGTCTGGCGCTCGGCGAAATGGCGCACCGCTATGCCCATGGCCAGCGCCCCCAGCAGCACGCCGGCGAGGGACGCCAGGCGGAAGAAGCGCTCGGCATTGGCCAGGGGCTTGCCGACCTGGGAGCCCTCGTCGTCCGGCTTGATCAGCTTCTGCCCGGCGGTCAGTTTGGGGCCGAGCCAGGCCTCATAGCGGGCGATCCCCTCCCGGGAGCCCTTGATGAGGTAGCGCCACTGCTGACGGCTGCCCGGCAGGAGGGCGCCGGTCGCCTCCACATCGGCGCTGTGGATCAGGGCCCGCGGCGCCATCTGGAAGGGGCTGAAGCCCTGATCCGGCTCCTGCCCCAGCTCGCCGGCCACCCTCAGCCGGGTGTTGCCGACCTCCAGCTCGTCCCCCACCTTGGCGCCGAGCAGCAGCATCACCCGGGCGGAGAGCCAGATCTCGCCGGGGACAGGGGCGCGCTGGGGATTAAGCTCCAGCTTGCCGTAGAAGGGGAAGTCCCCCGGCACGGCGCGGATGGAGGCCAGTTGCAGGCCGTCGCCGTGAAACAGCATGCTGTTGAAGCTGACCGTGGTCTGCACAGCCAATCCCTCCTGACTCGCCCGCGCCAGCCAGTCGGCAGGCGCCGGTGTGGCGGAGCGCAGCACCCGATCCGCCCCGATGAAGTCGCGTCCCGACGCCTTGAGCCCCGCATCCAGCCGGTCCGCCACCAGGGCCACGCTCAGCACGCAGGCCACGCTCAGCGCCAGCGCCAGCACAAACCAGCGCAGCTCGCCGCTGAACCCTTCCCGGCGCAGCAATGTCAATCCCAGTCGCCAGTGACTCATGACTCCCCCCTCACCGCCGACGCCAGCACAAACCGGGGTGGCAGCTCGCCACTGAACCCTTCCCGGCGCAGCAAGGTCAATCCCAGTCGCCACTGACTCATGACGTACACCTCCTAGCCCGCACCGGCTTGCGCGATGGCGTGAATCCCTGCTTTCGCTGACTCATGACAACTCCCCGACCCGGGCGGCCACCACGGCGCCGGAGTCCGACTGCAGCCGCCCTGCCGCCATCACCAGTTGCCGCTGGCAGCGCTTTGCCAGCTCATGGTCATGGGTCACCACCACCAGGGTGGTGTTGTGCTCGCGGTTCAGGCGAAACAGCAGCTCGATCACCGTCTCCCCCGTCTTGCTGTCGAGGTTGCCGGTGGGCTCGTCCGCCAACAGCAGGCTGGGGCGGGTCATGAAGGCCCTGGCGATGGCGACCCGCTGCTGCTCCCCGCCGGAGAGGCGTGGCGGCAGGTGGTGCAGCCGCTCGGCCAGCCCGACCTGGGCAAGCAGCGCGCGGGCACGGGGCTCGCTGTCGGTCTCGCCGCGCAGCTCCGCCGGCAGCATGACGTTCTCCAGGGCGCTCAGGGTGGGCAGCAGCAGGAAGGACTGGAACACGAAGCCCACCTGATCGGCGCGCAGTCTGGCGCGTCCCTCCTCGTCCAGCCGGGTCAGGGACTGACCGAGGATCTCGATCTCGCCACAGCTCGGCAGGTCGAGGCCGGCCAGCAGGCCGAGCAGGGTGGACTTGCCGGAACCGGACGCGCCGACCAGCGCCAGTGTCTCGCCGGTATTGACTTGCAGATCGATCCCTTCAAGGATGGTGAGACTTTCCTGGCCGAGGCGAACGGTTTTGCCGAGCCCCCTGACGGTGATAATGGGCGTTGAACTCATCTTGGGTTTCCTGTTTGCCTGAACCTGTAATGACAATAGATCTTGGGAGTTGAATGCATGATGCGTCTCTTGTTTGCCGTGAGCTGCCTGTGGTGCTGGGCAGCCTCTGTCCAGGCCCAGACCCTGCTGGTGCTGGGCGACAGCCTGAGCGCCGGCTATCAGATGAAGGCCGAACAGAGCTGGCCTGCCCTGCTCAATGAAAAATGGCAGCAGCAGGGCGGGGAACACAGGCTCATCAACGCCAGCATCAGCGGTGAAACCACCCAGGGCGGGCTCGCCCGCCTGCCAGCCCTGCTCGAGACCCACAAGCCGGACTGGGTGCTGATCGAACTCGGCGGCAACGACGGCCTGCGCGGGTTTTCCCCCGCCATCACCCGGGCCAACCTCACCAAGATGGTGGCGCTGGCCAAGGCGAGCCAGGCGAAGACGGTGCTGACCCAGATCCAGCTGCCCCGCAACTATGGCGCACGCTATCTGCAACAGTTCGAGCAGATCTTCCCTGAGCTGGCGCAGGCCAACGACCTGCCGCTGATGCCCTTCTTTCTGGATGATATTGTGCTGCGCCCTGAACTCATGATGAACGATGGGCTTCACCCGACGGCGGCCGCCCAGCCCCAGATCCGCGACAAGGTCGCCCGCTTCATCGAGCCCCTGCTGACCCAGTAGCCCAACGCAAAGCCCCCGCCAGGGCGGGGGCTTAGTGCTCGTCGGTTGCCGATCAGGGCCCAGGCTCAGCGCCCCAGGATCTGCCGCATCCGCTCCTGTACCACGTCCACCAGCAGATCGGGCTGGAACTTGGAGATAAAGCGGTTGCATCCCACCTTCTTGACCATGGCCTCGTTGAAGTTGCCGCTCAGGGAAGTGTTGAGGGTGATGAAGAGATCGGACATGCGCGGATCGCTGCGCACCTCGTGGGTGAGCCGGTAGCCATCCATCTCCGGCATCTCGGCATCCGTGATCATCAGCATGATCTCGTCGGTCACCTTCCTGCCCCCGTCGCACCACCCCTTGAGCAGCTTGAGCGCCTGCAGACCATCCTGGCACTCGATCACCTCGAGTCCGAGCTGGGCGAGCGTCTCGCGCACCTGGTTGCGCGCCGTGCTGGAGTCGTCGACGATGAGCACTCTGCGCCCCTGCATCTGGGGCAGGATCTCCTCGTCCAGCACCTCGGCCGAGATGCGCACGTCATAGGTGATGATCTCGGCCAGCACCTTCTCCACGTCGATGATCTCGACGATCTGGTCGACGCCCCCCTCCGGGACGCGGGTGATGGCGGTCAGGTAGTTGGAGCGGCCCGCCGAACGGGGGGGCGGCAGTATGTCCTTCCAGGTCATGTTGACGATGTGCGCGACCTGTCCCACCAGGAATCCCTGAATGGTGCGGTTGTACTCGGTGATGATGAGGTTGGACTCATGGTCGATGGCCATGGGGCGCATGCCGATGGCCCCGCGCAGGTTGATGACGGGGATGGAAACGCCGCGGATGTTCGCCACGCCGCTGATGTTGTGATGGGCGCCCGGCATCTTGTTGAGATGGGGCAGCTTGACCACCTCCCGCACCTTGAAGACGTTGATCGCAAAGAGTTGCTGGCCCCCCAAACGGAACATCAACAGCTCCAGGCGATTCTCCCCCACCAGCTGGGTACGTTGATCCACTGAATCCAATATGCTCGCCATATAAAGCCCTTACGTCCGTTTCCCGAGTGCCGCCCCCAAGGGGTTGCAAGATGCCAACCAGACTCGCCCTCCCCTGCCTGGGCGACGCGAGTCCCTATAGAAATAATGAAAAGGGTCGAGGAAAGATAGGCTCTTGACCACGGGGCGTGATCCTCGCCCCATCGCCGCCTCCGTCACAGGACCATACGGCGGCCCTGCGCCCTACCACAAGGGTATCGACCAGCAAGGAAGAATGCTGAACCCCGGATCCACCCCGCGACCCCTTGCGCCCAATAAAACCCATAAAAAAACCGGCCGCAATGCGGCCGGTCAACAATATACAGCAGGCAGTCAGGGAATGACTTAGAAGTGGTACTGCATGGCCACGCCAACGACGTCGTCGGTGTTCTGGCCAAACTTGTTGTAACCGTCGGACCCTTCGCTGCTCAGCAGGTTGGCCTTGTAGTCAACGTAGATGTCGAAGTTCTCGTTGATGTTGTACCAGGCACCGATGGAGACGTACTCGGTCAGGGTGTCATCCAGGTTCTGGTCGGAATCTTTCACGTCCAGACGGTTATACGCCAGGGACGGCTTCCACTGACCCCAGGTGTACTGCACCACGGCTTCGTAGCCGTTGCTCTCGGAGGCATAGCCGTCGTTGCCGGCCTGGTTCACGTAGACGTGGTTTTCACCGTAGGCATAGGTCGCGGCGGCGTACAGGTTGTTGGCGTTGTACTTGATGCCGACGGCGGTCAGCTTGGCGTCTTCGCTGCCACCGAAGTTGGTGTTGGCAGCCTGATCGGCCGTCTTGCCAGCCTGGTTATAGGCCAGACCCAGGCTGATGCCCATGTCGAAGTTGTAGTTGGCGGACAGGGCGTAACCCTCTTCGGAGCCCCGGGTCCAGCTGGAATCGCTTTCGTTCTGCGCTTCGTTCTCGCCGGTGAACTGGGCACCCAGCACCAGACCGTCGAAGGTGTAGATGTACTGGGCCAGACCGTTGGTACGGCCGGTACCGAAGACTTCGGTCCCCTTGCCCAGGCCATCACCGCCCCACTCCGGCAGGACGTCGGTGTAGTCGTTGACCGCCTTGGCAATCAGGCCGTCCTGACGACCGTAGCTGAAGGCACCGAAGCGATCGTTCTTGATGCCAACATAGGCATAACGCAGCTCATTGTCGGAGCTGTTGGTCGGTACGTTGTACTGCACAAAACCGTTGGCGACGGTTTCGTTGTTGATGCGGGTCTCGCCAGCGATGTTCAGACGCAGGTAGCTCTGGTCGCCGCTCTCGTCGTCGTTGTCGCTGCCGTAATACATGCCTTGAACACGACCACCGATATCAAGCTTGGTACCGTCCTGGTTGTATACGGTAGAAGCCTGTGCACCACCGGCCAGCAGCAGGCTGGAGATGGCCATCGTCAATGCTGTCTTTTTCATTGTTCGTTCCTCTGGTGTAAACACTCTCTGTCAGACCTGTGCTCGGTCGTTTATGATCGGGTCTATGTTCCGATGGCCTAAAGTAGATCCGGAAACCTTGATGGGAACTGAAGCGGGGAACGATTAATTCCAAAAACATGGCATGAACCGTTTGCCCACGACGCCAGGCGTCGTGACAACAATAATCAGCAGAACTTAAAACTAGCTGAATGAGGATGTACAAACAAAAAAGCTGTCATTTATTTCAATGACAGCTTGAACAGTCGATAAAGAGGGCGGATGGACCTGCCAGGGGGCGTGTACGGTTCGTTCGGGCTCGTTCAGGCGGGTTGCCAGCCGCGCATGACCTTCAACAGATCCTTCCAGCTCACTATGCCGACCAGGGCGCCGTTCTCCAGCACCGGCAGGCAGGAGACGTGCTGCTGCAGCATGATGGCGGCGGCGTCTTGCAGGGATAGCTCGGGGGAGATGGTGATGGGGTGGCGGCTCATGATCTGGTGGGCCCGCCGGTTGAGGGTCTCGGTGTCCCGGTTCATCTCGGCATCCGTGTCGAGATAGGGGCTGATGGCGCGCAGCAGATCCCGGTCCGAGATGACACCCACCAGCACCTCATCCTCCACCACCAGCAGGTGACGAAAGTGGGCCTGCTCGAAGATCTCCTTGATGACGCTCAGCCTGTCGTCCATGGAAACGGTCGCCACCCGGGTCGTCATGATCTCTTTAATCAGCATGGTCAGCCTCCTGCCACCAGATGTCTCTGTTATGACACGTTTTTCCTGCCTCAGCCATCCCTCCCGCCCTCAAGTGCAAATTTGTGTCATTTCACGTAAGATCCGCGCCAGTTTTCCTCCTTCACTCGAACCAAGCAGACCCATCCATGATAGTTGCCAGTCAAATCGAACTGATCCGCGGCGGCCGCACGCTGCTGGACAACGCGTCCGCCACCATCCACCCCGGCCACAAGGTGGGTCTGGTGGGCAAGAACGGCTGTGGCAAGTCCACCTTCTTTGCACTGGTGCGGGGCGA
The DNA here is from genome assembly GCF_019048705.1 of Aeromonas sp. FDAARGOS 1409. NCBI lineage: Bacteria > Pseudomonadati > Pseudomonadota > Gammaproteobacteria > Aeromonadales > Aeromonadaceae > Aeromonas > Aeromonas sp. FDAARGOS 1409. The sequence goes on along the minus strand of NZ_CP077395.1, from coordinate 2,223,569 downwards.
GCTGGCCATCGACAACGGCAGCTTCAGCCTGCCCGCCGGCTGGCAGATCGCAGGCGTCGCCCAGGAGACCCCGGCGCTGGAGTGCTCCGCCCTGGAGTACGTGATCGACGGCGACAAGGAGTTCCGCGCCCTGGAGGCCGAGCTCGCCCGGGCCGAGGCGGATGACAACGGTCTGCTGGTGGCCGAGCTGCACGGCAGGCTCGACACCATAGGTGCCTACAGCATTCGCGCGCGCGCAGCCGAGCTGCTGCACGGCCTGGGCTTTGGCGGCGATCAGCTCGACTCGCCGGTGAGAAGTTTCTCCGGCGGCTGGCGCATGCGCCTGAACCTGGCCCAGGCGCTGCTGTGTCGCTCCGATCTGCTGCTGCTCGATGAACCGACCAACCACCTGGATCTGGACGCCGTCATCTGGCTGGAGAAGTGGCTCAAGAGCTACCAGGGCACGCTGGTGCTGATCTCCCACGACCGGGACTTCCTCGACTCCGTGGTCGGGCGCATCATTCATATCGAGAACGGCAAGCTCAACGAATACACCGGCGGCTATTCCGACTTCGAGCTGCAGCGCGCCGAGCAGCTCGCCCAGCAGCAGTCCATGTATGAGAAGCAGCAGCGGGAGATGGCCCACATGCAATCTTATGTGGACCGCTTTCGCTACAAGGCCTCCAAGGCCCGGCAGGCCCAGAGCCGCCTCAAGGCCATGGAGCGGATGGAGAAGATCCTGCCCGCTCACGCCGACTCCGAGTTCAGCTTCGAGTTTCGCGAGCCCTCGGCCCTCCCGACGCCCCTTATCGCCATGGAGAACCTCAGCGCCGGTTACGGCGACAAGGTGATCCTGGAGAAGATCAAGCTAAACCTGGTGCCGGGGTCGCGCATCGGCCTCCTGGGGCGCAATGGCGCCGGCAAGTCCACCTTTATCAAGATGCTGGCGGGCAGCAATCCGCCGCTGTCGGGCAAGCTGGAGGTGAGCGCCGGGGTCAGCATCGGCTACTTCGCCCAGCACCAGCTCGAGACCCTGCGCCTGAACGACTCCCCGCTCGATCATCTGGTGCGACTCGCCCCGGACAAGACGGAGCAGGAGCTTCGCAACTACCTCGGCAGCTTCGGCTTTCACGGCGACAAGGTGCTCGACAAGGTGGCCCCCTTCTCCGGCGGCGAGAAGGCGCGCCTGGTGCTGGCCCTCATCACTTGGCAAAAGCCGAACCTGCTGCTGCTGGATGAACCGACCAACCACCTGGATCTGGAGATGCGCCACGCCCTGACCATGGCGCTGCAAGGGTTCGAAGGGGCCATGGTGGTGGTCTCTCACGACAGGCACCTGCTGCGCACCACCACCGACGACTTCTACCTGGTCCACGGTGGCCGGGTCGAGCCGTTCGACGGGGATCTCGACGACTACCACAAGTGGCTCGGCGAGCAGGAGAAGGAGGCGAACGCCAAGCCGTTGGACGGCCCCGTCTCCGCCAACTCGGCGGTGGCGCGCAAGGATCAGAAGCGCCTCGAGGCCCAGTTCCGCCAGCAGACCCGGCCGCTTCGCCAGAAGCTGGAGAAGCTCGAGGCCGCCATGGAGAAGCTGCAGGGCAGGCTAGCCGACATCGAGCAGCAGTTGGCCGACCCGGCCATCTACGAGGAGGGCGCCAAGGGCAAACTCTCCGAGCTGCTCAAGTCCCAGGGCCCCCTCAAGGAGGAGCTGGAAAACGTCGAGCTGGAGTGGATGAGTCTCTCCGAGGAGCTGGAAGCCATGGAGCAAGCCTTCTTTGCGTGACACACAGCGGATGGAAGGCACCCGAGTGCAGGCCCACGAGCTGCCCAGCCCGCCCGACTTCTGGGCGTGGAGCACTGGGGCCTATGGCCAGCGCAGTCAGGACTGGCTCCATGTCCAGACGCTGGGGGGCAACGTCAATCTGGCCCTGCTGCTGCACCACCTGGATCTGCTCTGCATCCCGGTCGACCTCACGGACTTGCAGCCGGCCCTGGTGCAGACCGAGGCGGTGCTGATCCCCTGGCGCACCCTGCGCCAGCAGGCCAAGGCCAGGCTGGCCGACGACGAGTACCAGACCATGCTGGCCCACGAACTGGAGCTGGAGCGGCTGCAACAGGGGGTCCTGCTGCAGACCCTGCGCGCCCTCACCCTATTTCGCGGCGACAGCCACAACCTGTCGAACTATCTATCGTTACTGGGAGCCCAGCAGGGCCCCCTCAGAGATCTCATATGCTGAGCTACCGCCACGCCTTTCACGCCGGCAACCACGCCGACGTGCTGAAACACGCCGTCCAGGCCCTGATCATCGAGTCCCTCAAGAAGAAGGAGAAACCCTTCATCGTGCTGGACACCCATGCCGGTGGCGGTCTCTACGACCTGCGCGGCGACTGGTCCCAGAAGAAGGCGGAATACGCCGACGGCATAGGTCGGCTGTGGGACGAGCGGGCCCAGTGGTCTGCCATGGCCCCCTATCTGGGCGTCATCGAGGAGATGAATGCGAGCGGCGAGCTGCACTACTACCCGGGTTCCCCCGAGCTGTCGCGCCGCCTTCTCCGCGAGCAGGACAAGCTGGCGCTGATGGAGCTGCACAACAACGAGGTGGAGGATCTGCGCGCCAACATGGGGTACGACCCCCGCGTCGCCGTGCACCATCGCGACGGCTTCGAGGGGCTGGTGGCCCTGCTGCCCCCTACCCCGCGCCGCGGCCTGGTGCTGATCGATCCGCCCTATGAGCTCAAGGAAGACTACTTCGCCGTGGTCGACACCCTTAAGAAGGCGCAGAAGCGCTGGGCCACCGGCATCTATGCCCTCTGGTATCCCATCCTGGGGCAGGAGGCGGACAAGTCCCGCGACATGCTGAAAGCGATCAAGCGGGAGAACTTCGGCAACGTCCTGGTCGCCGAGCTGGAAGTGGCCGGCCAGACTGCCGACTGGGGCATGAACGGCTCCGGCATGCTCATCGTCAGCCCCCCCTGGATGCTGGACGAGCAGATAGAAGCCTTCCTCAAGCCCCTGTGCGCCAAGCTGGCCCAGGGCGCCGGCGCCCAGTACAGGGTGGAGTGGCTGAACAAGGCCGAGGCCTGACTGTTCATCCGCTGCAAACACGACAAAGCCCCGCAAGGGGCTTTTCTATTGCTGCGACCGAGGGGACTAGGCTTGCCTGGCATCCGCTCCTGCGGGCATATCCCGCCACAGCGCCAGAATGAGCAGCGCCAGCAGGGCGAAGGGCGGGGCCAGACAGAGCAGCACGCACAGGACGGTGACAAGCACGGGATGACGGCTCTTGCGCCGGGCCAGTCGCCAGGCCAGGACGCCGACGACGATCATCAGCAGCAGGATAAACAGCACATCGATGTTGGCATTGATGGTCATGAAAGCTCCTTTTTCATGGCAAAAGGCACACTCTAGCGCCGTTGTGGCCCCAGGCAACTCCCGATCCGGTGGGGCTCGCCGGTCGATAGGCTTTTTCTATTTCGCCGATAGATGAGAATGGTTTTCATTTGGTGAAATTCTGGGTGATACTGCCTTCATCGCCAGAGGAGACACCAACATGAAAAAGACCATCAGCTTCGCCATCTTGCACTTCAGTGTCGCCTTCACCGTGGCTTACCTGCTGACCGGCGAGCTGCTGACCGCCAGCCTGATCGCCCTCATCGAGCCCGCCGTCAACACCGTCGCCTTCTACTTCCACGACCTTGGCTGGCACAGGCTCAAACCCGATCACAGCCTGCAGGCCAAGACCAGCAGCTTCGCCCTGGTCCACTTCTCGGTGGCCTTCGGTGTCGCCTACCTGTTGAGCGGCGAGCTGCTCACCGGCGGCGTGATGGCACTGATCGAACCTGCCATCAACACCGTCGTCTTCTTCTTCCACGAGCGGCTGTGGCGCAGCCGCCAGCCACTGGCGCTGGCCGGCGTCTGATTGTAATGCAGGGCCGCCCGGCGCAAAAAAGCGCTCGGCGGCCTCGTGCCATTATGTTCTAGTAGCGGAATCCCCCCTTGCTGGAACCCTATGGATGAACAAGATCTTGCTTGGCACCCTGCTGTTTTCCCCTCTGCTGGCCGCGGCGGCCACCCCGTCCTTCGATTGCGCCAAGGCGAAAGGCGCCGCCGAAACCCTCATCTGCAAGGATGCCGGACTGGCGGCGCTGGATAACGAGCTGTCAGCCCTCTATCCCAAGGCGATTGCCGGGTTCTCCCCCGAGCAGCAGAAGACGGAGCGCGCCATCCAGCGCGGCTGGATCAAGGGGCGCAACGACTGCTGGAAGGCGGGCGACCTGCGCCAGTGCGTGGAAGAGAGCTACCAGATACGGATCACCGAGCTGCAGATCAAGGGCGGCCAGCTGAGGGTGCCGACGCCGGTGGACTACCAGTGCGGCAAGCACGTCACCCTCTCCACCTACTTCTACAACGAGGCCAAGCGGCCCGCCGCCATGATCAACCTGAGCGAGGGGGACAACCAGCAGCAGGTGCTCGCCTATGAGACCCCCAGCGCCAGCGGCGCCCGCTACGAGGGGCAAAACCTCACCCTCTTTACCAAGGGAAGCGACGCCAGGCTGGAGCGCCATGGTCAGCCCACCCTCGCCTGCAACGAGATCCCGGGCAACTGATCCCCCGCCCGGCCAGGGGCCGGGCAACCACTTCCGTACAGGCAGCAAGAGGGTCACCAACAGGTGGCCGCTCGCCCCCCTTTTTCCTATCCCCTGCCCCCTCTCGCCAATCCGGCCCGGGCGCCAGGCTTTCGGGCTGGCGTCCATTTGTTGATCTTGCCCGGCAATTCGCCATTTCCTCCTTTCCCTTCGCTCGCGGGCCGTTAATATAGCCAATTGGCAACATACGCCTCGTCGGAGTCTCCCATGAGCCATGCCAACCCTCTCGCAGGTAACGTGCAGCAGACTGGAGGCTGAGATCCAGTGCGGTAGCGTCGCCAAAGGGCGCGACCGGCAAGAGGTAAGTGACTGATTCAACCATGTCGAGTGGAGTGAATGTATGGAAACGCACGCACTGCATCGGGGTCGGCTGATCGACCATCTCCAGTTGGTGGTGAAAGACCTGGCCGCCAGCGAGCGCTTTTACAGGGCCATACTGGCCACCCTCGATGTGCCAATCGGCGGCGCGGGTGAGGGTTACTTCTGGGCTGACGAGCTGTTTGTCACCGCCATCGACAGCCCGGCTGCGCTCGGCGCACTGACCGGTCGCCACCATCTCGCTTTCCAGGCGCAGGACAGGGCCACGGTGGATCGCTTCTATCAGGCAGCCCTGGCCCACGGCGGCCAGGACAACGGCGCCCCCGGCGAGCGGGTCTATCACCCCGGCTATTACGCCGCCTTTGTCCTCGACCCCGACGGCAATAATATCGAAGCTGTGTATCACGGCGAGGCAAAGCGCAGTGCAGAATCGGTGGAAATTCGGTTTTAGATAAAGAACGGAACGCCAGTGATATGGGCCTCGCCATTGTGCAGCGAGGTGACTACGCCTTGCTCAACATAGTGATACCCTGATTTTCTTAGTACCGTACTTTTACAGGAGTAAAGGAAAAGCAAGCATAGGAAGTTAAAATAATACAAAAAGACATAGACTCAAGCAGGCACTATTATAATTTAAAGCAAATTTTCAGTAATTTTAGCAATGTCGAAGCAGTGTTACACGGAAGGGTTAAATATCTGATTATTAACGTCTTTCACCTAATCTGATGTAATCTGTAAAAATGGGAGAAATACATTGTCCGCAAATGTTACTTTTATCGAACAAAATGCACCAATAGATGAATATGGACGTGCACTTTATGCTGTTTGCAGATCTGTGCTTAGAGCACTTATTGACTCTATCTCAGATGAGGACTTGAGGGATATCAACACACCATTAGATCAAGTACGGATGAGGCAGCTAGCGAAAATTGCTCGTCTTGAGCGCGACAAAGGGATGCGAGGCGATGGTTTTGAGTGGGCAGTACACGAAGCGATCCTTGGCAAAGAGCCGAGTGTAATAAATCCTGTAAGTCATGCAATGAGACGAGCATCAAAATACGTTAAAGACTCTGAACCAACCTCATTACTGTTTGGGCAAGAACGAGCAAAATATTTAGGCTTTCTTGATGCAGTAGTTGATGAGGCAGGAACTGACTCTTACCTGTTACCACAAGGGAGTGGAAAGCCTTTTCGGTTTGGCCCTTGGGTTCAAATCGCTGCTCGTGGACATACAGCCGAGGCAGAACTAAACAATAGAATCAAAAAAATATGGAAGACAGATCTTTTTCTATCTGCCTCAGATGACCCTCGATATTTTGCTGCTACGATAAAGTCAAATTTTGCACAACTAGAAGGTGGTGCTGGCCTTAGAATAGGCATAGTTCCTGAATCTACGCACTTCAACAACAATAGCGGTGTTAAATATAGTCAAAAACATGGGTTATGGCTCGTAACATTAGCTGACCCTAACGGATTCATGGGTCTATTTAATGATGCTTATCATGCAGTTGCCAGGGCTATCTGCACATTAGGTAAACAAGAGCAACCTCCATATTTCATCAAGCCAAGCGCTAAAGCCCAGAAGATACAAGAGCAGATTGAAAAATATCCAGACGCCAAAGCGCTAGAAATTGAAGATGCATTGAATGATGCAGCTCAACAAGACTTGGTAGCTAGCACGCATAAACTTATAAGCGTAAATGCCCCTGACTGGCTGCATGTTAAAGCTATGGCACCCAAAATAATTTCTCCGAAGCCAAAATTTATTAAACTAGATTAGCACATAGGTTCTAATAACTCGTAGGCTCGAATAGCGAAGCGTATCAGACAGCAGCGAAGAATCATCACACCGGTAGCCGGATAATCGTCAGGCGCCCTTCCAACGATCATTCTGCCGCGATCGTCTGATTACGCTTCGCTAATCAGACCTACAAAAGAGATATTTCCCTCCCTCCTTCAGGATCGGGAAATCCCCCCTGCCACTGACCTATAGTGAGCCCCTACTCGAACAACCTTTGCGAGCAACACCATGTATATCGGCGAATTTGCCCGGCTGGCGGGCACCACCCCAAAAGCAATCCGTCTCTACGAGCAGCTCGGGCTGCTGCCCGAGCCCAGGCGGCGCGGCAAGTATCGCGTCTACCGGGCCGAGGATCTGGAGTGGGTCGGCTTTATCCGCGAGGCCCAGCGGCTTGGCTGCAAGCTCGGGGAGCTGGTTCCCCTGCTCGCGGGCGTCACCAGCCTCGACCACTTCCCCTGGCAAAGGGTGGAGCAGCTTATCGCGGACAAGCTGGCACAGATCGAAGCGGAGGTCGCCAGGCTGCAACGCCAGCACCAGGGCCTGAGCCAGTGCGCCACGCTGCTGGCGCAGCACCCTTGCCGCTATGGTGCCCCGGTCCGGCACGCCCCCGACGCTCAGGATCATCCCGCAGCAGCGGATCGGGGGCAAAAGGTGGCTTGACTCTGTCCCATGGGACAAGGGGTGTAATGGAGGCTCACTGCAAGGAGCCATGCCATGACCCCCAACCTGCTTGTTCTCAACGGCAACCCCAAACCCGACAGCCTCTGCCACGCCCTCGCCCGGGAGTATGCCTGCGGCGCCGAGGAGGGGGGCGCCCGCGTCACCCTGCATCACGTGGGAGGGCTCGCCTTCGAGCCGGACCTGCACCACGGCTATGACGAGGCGCAGCCCCTCGAGCCCGATCTGCAGGCGGTGCAGCAGAGCCTGGCGCAGGCCCACCATCTGGTGATCGTCGCCCCCGTCTGGTGGGGCCACCTGCCTGCCCGCCTCAAGGGGCTGCTGGATCGCACCCTGCTGCCGGGCTTCGCCTTTCGCTACCAGCCGGGGAAGGCGCACCCGGAGCGGCTGCTCGCCGGCAAGACGGCGCGCCTGCTGCTCACCATGGACAGCCCCCCCTGGTATTACCGCTGGTGGCAGGGCGCCCCCGTGGAGCGTACCCTGGACCAGCCGGTGCTGGGGCTGTGCGGCATCCGGCTGACCCACCGCCAGCATCTGGGGCCCGTCCACACCTCGGATGAGGCGGCCCGCCAGCGCTGGCTCACTCAAGCCGGGGCCGCCGCCCGCCAGGATGTGCGGCGGCTGGGCAGACGCCCCGCCTAACCCCTGCCATGGGCATTTTTTTGCCCATAAAAAAGCCCCGCCATGGCGGGGCTTTTTGTCATGGATGGCGCGGGTTATTTCACCGCGACCGCCTCCGTCAGGGGGCTCTGAAACTCCTGCTCGGCATCGGCAAAGCGTTCCAGCATGGCCTGGGAGGGGGCCTTGTCCAGCAGGCTGAACACCACGATCGCCAGGGTGGCAAACAGGAAGCCCGGGATGATCTCGTACAGCCCCAGCCAGCCGAACTGCTTCCAGACGATGACGGTCAGGGCGCCTACCAGCATGCCCGCCAGGGCGCCGTTACGGGTCATGCGCGACCAGAGCACGGAGAGCAGCACCACGGGGCCGAAGGCGGCACCGAAGCCGGCCCAGGCGTAGCTCACCAGCCCCAGCACCCGGTTTTCCGGGTTCACGGCCACGGCGATGGCGATGAGGGAGATCAGCAGCACCATGGCGCGGCCGACCCACACCAGCTCTTTCTGGGAGGCGTTCTTGCGCAGGAAGGGCTTGTAGAGATCCTCGGTGATGGCGCTGGAGCAGACCAGCAGCTGGCAGCTGAGGGTACTCATCACCGCCGCCAGGATGGCGGAGAGCAGCACGCCGGCGACCCAGGGGTTGAACAGGATCTTGGAGAGCTCGATAAAGACGCGCTCCGGGTTGCCGGTGACGCCGGTCGCCTGCTCGGCGAAGGTGGCGAAGTAGGCCAGACCGAAGAAGCCGATGGCCACGGCGCCGCCCAGGCACAGGATCATCCAGGTCATGCTGATGCGACGGGCGCTGGCCATAGAGTGGTGGGAGTCCGCCGCCATGAAGCGCGCCAGGATGTGGGGCTGGCCGAAGTAGCCCAGGCCCCAGGCCATCAGAGAGATGATGGCGATGAAGTCCAGGTTCTTGAACATGTCGAGGTTGCTGGCGTTCTGCGCCGCCACCTGCACCATGGCGGTGTCGATGCCGCCCACGGCGATGATGACGAACACAGGAGTCAGGATGAGGGCGAAGATCATCAGGGTCGCCTGCACGGTGTCGGTCCAGCTTACCGCGAGGAAGCCGCCGAAGAAGGTGTAGGTGATGGTGGCCGCGGCACCGATCCAGAGGGCGGTGTCATAGCTCATGCCGAAGGTGCTCTCGAACAAGCGGGCACCGGCCACCACGCCGGAGGCGCAGTAGATGGTGAAGAACAGCAGGATCACCAGGGCGGAGAGGATGCGCAGCACCCGGCTCTTGTCTTCGAAGCGGTAGGTGAAATAGTCCGGCAGGGTCAGGGCGTTGCGGTTCTTCTCGGTGTGAACCCGCAGCCGACCGGCCACCCAGCGCCAGTTGAAGTAGGCGCCGATGATGAGGCCGATGGCGATCCAGCTCTCGGAGATGCCGCCGATGAAGACAGCGCCAGGCAGGCCCATCAGGAGCCAGCCACTCATGTCGGAGGCACCGGCGGAGAGGGCGGTCACCCAGCTCCCCATCCGGCGGCCGCCGAGAATGTAGTCGTCAAAGTTGCGGGTGGCGCGATAGGCGATGAAGCCGATCAACACCATCCCGAGGATGTACACCAGAAAGGTGATGAGCATTGGGGTGCTAGCTGTCATTCAAAACTCCGTTATGTGACGTCTGTGTCCGTTCTTGTGACGGACTCTTCCTTAAAAAACCGGCCTAGAGTAATCAGCAGATCGCCTGATCACAACCATTTTTAACAAATAAAAAACACACAGAAAACGTTTAACACCTAATCAAGTAACCACTCAGAGCCATAAGGGCCGGATTTTATCCTAACCAACCAGGAATTTCCCCTGACCCCCCCCTCCCCGAAGACACAAAAAAGCCCCGGCAGTGGCCAGGGCTCGCAATCCGGGACCGGGGCTCAGCGGTTGATGGCGATGGGCATGCCGCTGCGCTGCTCCAGGGCCTGCTTGACCAGCTGGGAGTCGCTGTCCGCGTGGGCGATGAAACGGGTCACCGCGGTGGACATGGGCAGCGGCGCAGGCAGGCTGGAGTCGAACTCCTCCTGGTTGCGGGAGAGCGGCTGGTGCACTTCCAGATAGCGGCGGCCATCCGGCTCGACAGAAGCCTTGATGGGCTGGTTGACGAACTGGACCCGGGTACCGACCGGGACCTGCTTGAACAGGTACTCGATGTCGTCGTTGCGCAGGCGCACGCAGCCGTGGCTCACCCGCAGGCCGATGCCGAACTGGGCGTTGGTGCCGTGGATGGCGTACATCTTGCCGATGTAGAGCGCAAACAGCCCCATGGGGTTGTCCGGGCCGGCCGGCCAGACCGCGGGCAGGGTCTCGCCGCGGGCGGCGTACTCGGCGTGCATCTTGGCCGTAGGGGTCCAGGTCGGGCCCGCCTTCTTGCGCTGCACGCTGGTCACCCAGTCTTCCGGGGTGTCGGTGCCGAGCTGGCCGATGCCGATGGGCAGCACTTCCACCACCTTCTTGCCCTTCGGGTAGTAGTAGAGGCGCATCTCGGCCACGTTCAGCACTATGCCCTCACGGGGGGCATCCGGCAGGATCAGCTGGTGCGGGATGACCAGCTTCTCGCCCGCCTGCAGTAGCAGGGGATCCGCCTTGGGATTAGCCTCCAGCATGTTGGTCAGGCCGAGCTGGAACTTGGCGGCGGCCGCCTCCAGGGGCTGGCCGGCCTCTTCGGGCGACACCACGTAGTCCAGGTTCTCGCCCACCAGGCGGCTGTTGGCCGCAGGCAGGGCATATTCGATGGCGAAGGCGGGCATGGCGGTCAGGATCAGACCGCAGCACAGGGCGGCCGCCGTGTTGTGGAGGAGCTTCATAACTTTCCTGTGATAAGGGGATGGATCAGCACTCTGGCCAGACCGGGAGCGGCTTGCACACCCGGGGCGACGAGAAGGCCGCCATTTTTCTCCTCTGTCTTGCAAATTTCAACCGCCACGTGGCGACGGGTCGGCGATTAAATAGGGGGCGGCGCCCCTCCCCCCATATCACGTGAAAAGCAGCATCAACCATTTTTCCAGGCATGCATGTCATAACCAGTTGGCGACTGATGCAGGCGCAGATGGAATTGCTCGATAATGGCAAATATGTGGTCGAATATATCAGCCTGTATCCCCTCGTACTCGGCCCAGGCGGTGGTCGCCGTGAAGCAGTAGATCTCGAGCGGCAGGCCGTCCGGGGTCGGTGCCAGCTGGCGCACCATCAGGGTCATGTCCTTGCGAATGCCCGGATGGGCGCGCAGGTAGGCATCGAGGTAGGCCCGCAGGGTCCCCAGGTTGGTGAGATGGCGGCCATTGATGGGGCAGCTGATGGCATCGCTGAGCTGCTGGTTGTAGCTGCTGAGTTCCTGCTCCTTGCGGCTGAGATAGGGGGCCAGCAATCTGGCCTGCTTGAGCCGCAACTGCTCCTCCGAGGTGAGGAAGCGCACGCTGGTCATGTCGATGTTGACGCTGCGCTTGATGCGCCGGCCACCCGACTCTGTCATCCCCTGCCAGTTCTTGAAGGAGTCGGAGATAAGGGCATAGGTGGGGATGGTGGTGATGGTCTTGTCCCAGTTCGACACCTTGACCGTGGTGAGGCCGATGTCGGTCACCTCGCCGTCCGCCCCGTACTTGTCCATCTGCAGCCAGTCACCGACGCTCAGCATGCGGTTGGCGGAGAGCTGGATCCCGGCCACCAGGCCCAGGATGGGATCCTTGAACACCAGCATCAGGACCGCGGTCATGGCCCCCAGGCCGCTGAACAGGAAGAGTGGCGACTTGCCGAGCAGCAGGGCGATCATCAGGATGCCCACCAGGATGCTGGCCACCAGTTTCACCCCCTGGAAGATGCCGCGCAGGGGCAGATCCCGTCCGAGCCGGGTATGGCGGCTCACCGACAGCAGGCAGTCGAGCAGGGCGAACAGCGCCAGCAGCAGGAACAGCAGGATCCAGAGCTGGGCCACCAGTTCGATCAGTTGCAGGCTGTCGGACGCCCTGGGCAGCCAGATCTCCGCCTGACCCAGCAGCACGGCCCCCTGCAGCACGAAGGCGAGCCGGTAGAAGAGCCGCTGCTGCAGCTGGGGCGGCAGCCACACCTGCTTGGTCTTGCCGAGCAGGGCCACCAGACGTACCAGCAGGATGCGATGCAGTACCAGGTGCAGCACCAGGGCGGTCAGCACGATGAACCCCAGGGCGATCACCAGGGCCATCATGGCGGTAACCTCTACTCCCAGACTGGCAAGCCAGTCGAAAAACATCTTCTTCATCGCACTCTCCGCAATATCACACTGCGGTCAGGGTACGTATCTGGTCCGTCATGTCAAATGACAGGCCGCTCACTGGGCGCCGGAAATGACAACGCCCGGCACAGGCCGGGCGTTGATTCGCTGCGAGGTGGCGTCAGCCGACCAGGCTCAGGGCATCGCGGGCGATGACCAGCTCTTCGTTGGTGGGCATCACCATGGCCAGACGGCTCTCTTTGGTGGTGATGGGGCCTTCACCGCCCAGCACGGCGGCGTTGTTGGTCTCCTTGTCGACCTTGAAGCCGAACAGGGCCAGGCGCTCCAGCACCATCTCGCGCACCATGGCGGCGTTCTCGCCGATGCCGCCGGTGAACACCAGGGCGTCCAGGCGACCGCCCATGGCGGCGGCGTAGGCGCCCACATACTTGGCCACCCGGTAGGTGAAGACGTCCAGCGCACGCTTGGCACCGGCGTCGGTGGCGTAGTTGGAGGTGACGTAGCGGCAGTCACTGCTCGCCTCGGTCATGCCCAGCAGGCCGGACTCGCGGGTCAGGGTGTGGTTGATCTGCTCCACGCTGTAACCGAGCTGGTCGTGCATGAAGAAGACCACGGCGGGGTCGATGTCACCGGAGCGGGTGCCCATCGCCAGCCCTTCCAGCGGGGTCAGGCCCATGGAGGTGTCGACGGACTCGCCGCCACGGATGGCGCAGACGGAGGCGCCGTTGCCCAGGTGGCAGTTGATGATGTTGAGCTCTTCGAGCGGCTTGCCGAGCGCCTTGGCGGTCTCTTCGGCGATGAAGCGGTGGGAGGTGCCGTGGGCGCCGTAACGGCGGATGCCGTTCTCCTTGTAGAGCCTGTAGGGCAGCGCGTAGAGGTAGGCCTCCTCTGGCAGGGTCTGGTGGAAGGCGGTGTCGAACACGGCCACGTTCTTCTCGGCCAGGGCCGGGAACACCTTGAGGGCGGCACGGATGCCGATGAGGTGCGCCGGGTTGTGCAGGGGGGCGAACGGGATGGCGGCCTCGATGCCGGCGATCACGCCCTCATCGATGCGCACGGAGCGGGAGAACTGCTCGCCGCCGTGCACAATGCGATGGCCGATGGCCACCAGCTGCTCGGCCAGCGCGGGATCCTGGGGCAGGATGTGACCCACTATGTGGTCGAGGGCTTCCTGGTGCGCGGCACCCGCGCCCAGCATGGCCTCGCCCTTGACCCCGTGGAGTTTCCATTTGATGCGTGCATCGTCCAGATTGAAGCATTCGGCCAGGCCGGACAGCATGTCCTCACCCGTTTCGGCGTCCATTACGGCAAATTTCAGGGAAGAGCTACCGCAGTTAAGGATCAATACCAACTTGCTCATGTTCTACATCTTCCTGTGCTTCGGCTTTATGCCGACAGTGTCGTGTCATCCAGCGATGGATGGGATTCCCCTGCCGGGGGCTTATGGTCGCAGGAAAGTGCGCCCAATTTTTCAAACTGTCTGGCGCCGACCGCCAACTCTGGGCCTGGCGCGCTTATCCTTTCAAACTGTCTGGCGCCGACTCATAGTCTGGCGCGCTTATCCTTTCAAACTCTCTGGCGCCGACTCATAGTCTGGCGCACTCATAGAATCATCGATTCGGTCTGCGCAGTGCGCTCCGCAGGCGGCCGGTACGGGCGATCAGAGCCCGGCCAGCAGATCCCGGTGCACCTTGACCACCAGCTTCTTCACCTGAGCCGGCGAGTGGGGGGTGCAGAGGGGGCGATGCAGTTCTCCCGGCCAGAAGATGGCAAAGTCGCCGGGCTGCAACGCCAGATAACTGGTCTGTTCGTCGTCGACGAACCAGAGATCGGGGTAAGGATGATCGGCGCCCTCCCCCTCATAAACATGGGGACCGACGCCGATCCACTCCTCGCCGCGCAGCAGCAGCTGGATGTCCAGGTACTGCTGATGGAACTCGCCGCGGCGATCCGCCACCGGCTCGGTCAGATCCTCGCTCACCAGGCAGAACAGCCTGAGGCCGTCTATCTCCTGTTTGCCGAGGGGGGCGTTCAGCCAGCGCTCGACGCCCTTCACCACCTCGACCATGATGCGGTCCAGCGGGGCGGGCAAGGGGGTGCGTTGCAGGGTATTCAGACTGCCGGTGATCATGGGGCTCGCATCCTTAGGTTTATCCGTGGTCCATCTTTCTTCATCAACGAAAAAGGACCCGCAAAGGTCCTTTTTGTGGTGTCACCTGCTATCCGTGCAGGCTTGAACTGCGTCTCTCGCAACGAGGACGCCGGCTCACTGTTGCACAGCCGCCCGCACCTTGCCAAGAGATAGTCGCTCGTTCACTCGATGATCGTACCAGTTGAAACAATATTATTCACTACCCAATCTCCCCTGACTTTGACCAGACGCAAAAACGGGAGCATCTGCTCCCGTTTTTTTCGCATCACCTGGTGATAACCGGTGCCATTCAAACCTTGCCGGCGTTTTCCACCGGCTTGGCGTACATGGCGCGCCAGATGGCCTTGTGCTCTTGTGGCACCTCCGACTGGCGGGTCAGGAAGGCGGTCTGCTCTATGGTGCTGGCCTTGCCGGGCACATCCGCCGCCAGATAGTTGCCGGGGAAGAGGCGATAGCTGCTCCAGATGGCCTTGTCGATCAGGGCGGCCAGCTCGTCCGGATCGCTGAACCCCTCGGTGATGGGGGTGCCGAAGGAGACGTGTACCCGCCCCTTCTGGCCGACGATGCCGGCGACTATGCTCTCGATGTCCTCGAACTCACCCTTCTCGTAGCTGCCGTTGACCGATTTCTCGTAGAGCTCGCGCGCCTTGGCCTTGTCAGTGGGATCCAGCTCGTAGCTGATGCTGACCGGCACTATGTTGAGGCTGCGCATATAGTCAACGAACTCGATCTTCTGCTTCTTGCCGTCCACGTAGAACATCTTGAGGATGGCCGGATCCGTCTTGTCATCCCCGTCCTTGGCGCGCCCTTCCTTCTGGGCGATCCAGATGGAGTGGCCTTCGTGCACCGACTGGCCTATGTAGGCCGACAGCTCGCCGAGGGCCTTCATCATCTCCCGCGGCCCCTTGGCGGAGCGCTTGACGATGAAGCTCTTGTTGAGCTTCATCAGCTCGGTGGCGCAGGGCTTGCGCAGCAGGTTGTCACCGATGGCGATGCGCACGGTATCGAAGCCGTGGGTATGCAGACCCCAGTTGACGAACGCCGGATCCATGGCGATGTCCCTGTGGTTGGAGACGAACAGGTAACCCTGCTCCTTCTTCAGGTGCTCCAGGCCGGAGAAGCTCACCCCCTGGGTGGAGGTGGCGATCATCCGGGTCATGTAGCGGGTCACCCCCATCTGCACCTGGTGAACCGTGCTGACCTTGGCCCACTTGTGGCGCAGGAACTGGCGGATCAGCGGGCGGATGGCCCAGCCCAACCAGCTCATCAGGGAACCGAAACGGTATTTGGCGATGGCGCCGATAAACTCGTCATCCTGGATCAGCCGCTCGATGGCAGCCGGCACTTCTTCATCGCGATAGGGGCGAATGTCCGCGAATCTGTCTACTTCTGTCACAATGTCTGCCTTGCAAGTATGGAGTCGCGGCCAGCGTCTGCCGGCCGGGAAAATTCAGGGCGCAATTTTACACGCTTTTGTGGTCAGGGGTATGAGACGCATACAGATAGTGCGATCTTGCCGTGAAAAAGCCCTCTGTGGACCGGGCGCCATCGCGAGCCGTGCCGAGGGAATGCGGGCTGGTGTCGGTTAGACGGCGGGGTTGATCCGCGCGGTGAGGACATGATCCTCCCAGCGGCCGTTGATCATCAGGTAGTCCCGGGCATAGCCTTCCCGCTCGAAGCCGAGCCGCGTGAGCAGGGCGCCGCTGCGCAGGTTGGCGGGCATGTAGCTCGCCATGATGCGGTGCAGGCCGAACTCATGGAACAGGTAGTCGATGCCGGCGCTCACCACCTCCCGCATCAACCCCTGCCCCTCGTGCGCCTGGTCGATGGCATAGCCCAGGTGGCACGCCTTGAACATACCCATCATGATCTGGGTGAAGTTGCAGGTGGCCAGCACCCGCTCCCCCTGGGGGTCGAGCGCCACCAGTTGCACGGCGCTGCCGTCGAAGAACTGGCCGTAACCGTCGCGCAGGCGCGCCTGCCAGTGGGCCAGGGTATAGAAGCTCTCGTCCCGCCTGGGTTCCCAGAGGGCGAGGTGGGCGCGGTTGCGCAGGTAGAAATCCAGCATCAGACCGGCCCGCTCCGGGGGCAGCACGGTCATCCGGGTACGGGCCGTGACGAGATGGGGCAGCGTCGTCATCTTTCCCCCCGGAAGTGGGAGGCGGACAGGAGGGCCATCAGTGCTCCCTCTGCCTGAGCCATTCGTCCCGCAGCAGACCGTAGTTGACATGGTCCACCACCCTGTCCGCCAGCCGCTCCGCCCGCCGGGTCACCCCCTCCTGCACCATGCCGAGCCGCTCGCACACCGCCCGGCTCGCCTCGTTCTCCAGGGCGGCGCTGATCTCCACCTTCTCCATCCCCATCTCCTCGAAGGCGTGATGGATCAGGGCCTGGCAGGCCCGGGTGATGATGCCGTGCCCCTGCCAGCGCTCCGCCAGCCAGTAACCGATGCAGACCTTGGCCAGCTCATGATCGATCCGGTTGTAGCCGATGACGCCGACCACCTCTCCCTGATACTCGATGGCTGTGGTCAGCCCCTCGCCCCGGGCAAATTTCTCGATGGCATGGCGGATGAAGGTGGCGCTGTCCGAGGGTTGCTGGATATGGGGCACCCAGGGCAGCCACTGACTCAGGTAGTCGCGATTGCGCTGGCAGAGGCGAAAGAGTTCGCTGGCCATGTCGGGTTGCAGGAACAGGAGCGCCAGCTCGTCATCCAGTTGCCATGAAAACATCGCCACTCCCCCTGTTTTGACCCGGCATGCGCCGTCATGGGAGCCAATGTAGTCAATCAATCCCTTGTTTGCCAAGGACTTTCGGCGCGCCTCCCCCGCTGGCAACCCCCATATGGCGATGCCCATCCGGGTGCGTTATCGAGCATGTCATCAATCTCGCCGTCCATTGGATTAACACACTAAAAACGCCCGGTTTTTTGGATGATAAGTGCCACAAAAGTGAATTGTGCTACCCACTTTCTCTGCCCTGTGACAAATGACAGGCCGTTATTTCCCCCCTTCCCACTAGTGTAAGAGCGCCGGGCAACGGACTCGGCGTGCAATTTTCATCGACTAAGGAAAGACGAGATGAACAAAGTCTATTTGGCCGTGGTACTGGCCTGCTGGGGAAGCGCCGCCGTGGCGGCAGAACAGGTGGAAGTGAATCGGGTCGCAGGCCTTCAGGGGGCACCGAGCGGCGCCGCCGGGGTCAGCGCCCTGGCCGGGGATGGCGAGTTTCGGCAGGTGCGGGCGGTCAAGCTGCCCAATGGCCAGCAGCGGGTGCGCTATGAGCAGACCTGGCACGGCATCCCGGTCTGGGGCCAGGTGCTGGTGGCCGAGCACTCCCTCGGTGGCCAGATAAGCCAGGTTTCCGGCACCATGCTGCGCCAGATCGAGGCCGATCTGGCGAGCCCGACCGCCGCCCTCTCCCCCAGCGATGCCGCCAGCAAGGCGCGTGCCGGCGCCAAGGGCAGCAACGAGCGGGTCAAGCTGTTCGTGGTCCAGGATGATGCCGGCCAGGCCCGGCTGGTCTACCTGGTCTCCTGGCTGGCGGCGAGCGAGCAGCCGAGCCGCCCCTTCGTGATGATCGACGCCCAGACCGGCAGCGAGCTCAAGCGCTGGGAGGGGATCAACCACAAGGACGCCACAGGCCCGGGCGGCAACATCAAGACCGGCAAGTACTTCTACGGCGCCGACTTCGGTCCCCTCCAGGTGGACGACAGCTGCCGCATGAGCAGCGCCAACGTGGACACCGTCAACCTCAACCACGCCACCAGTGGCGGCGCCGTGCACCAGTTCACCTGCCCGGAGAACACGGTCAAGGAGATCAACGGTGCCTACTCGCCGCTCAACGACGCCCACTACTTCGGCAATGTGGTGTTCGACATGTACCGCAACTGGTACAACACGGCGCCGCTGAGCTTCAAGCTCAAGATGCGGGTGCACTACAGCCGCAACTACGAGAACGCCTTCTGGGACGGCAGCCAGATGACCTTCGGTGACGGCGCCACCACCTTCTACCCGCTGGTGAGTCTGGACGTGGCGGCCCACGAGGTGAGCCACGGCTTCACCGAGCAGAACTCGGGCCTGGTCTACTCCGGCCAGTCGGGCGGCATCAACGAGGCCTTCTCCGACATGGCGGGGGAAGCGGCCGAGTACTACATGAAGGGCAGCAACGACTGGCTGGTGGGGGCCCAGATCTTCAAGGGCAACGGCTCACTGCGCTACTTCGAGGACCCGACCCGGGACGGCAGCTCCATCGGCCACGCCAGCGATTACTATGACGGCATCGATGTGCACCACAGCTCGGGGGTCTACAACCGCGCCTTCTACCTGCTGGCCAACACCGGCGGCTGGAATACCCGCAAGGCGTTCGAGGTGTTCGTGCTGGCCAACCGCCTCTATTGGGGCGCCAACACCACCTTCGATCAGGGCGCCTGCGGCGTGACCAAGGCGGCCACGGATCTCGGCTACAGCCTGACCGATGTGGCGGCAGCCTTCACCGCGGTCGGTGTCAATGCCAGCTGTGGCACCACGCCGCAACCGGGCAGCGTGCTGCAGAACGGGGTGCCGGTGACCGGCCTCGCCGCCGCCAAGGGGGGCAAGCTGAGCTACACCATAGAGGTGCCCGCCGGCAAGAGCCAGCTGGTGGTCGCCAGCAGCGGCGGCACCGGGGATGCGGATCTCTACGTGAAGTTCGGCTCGGCCCCGACCAGCACCAGCTATGACTGCCGCCCCTACAAGAGCGGCAACGCCGAGACCTGCACCCTGAATGCGCCCAAGGCGGGCACCTGGCATGTGCAGCTGAGCGGGTTCAGCGCCTTCTCCGGCGTGACCCTCAAGGCCAGCTACTGAGCCTGAACAGACATAAACGGGAATAAGAGAAGAGCGCCGGCCTGGTCCGGCGCTTTTTCATTCCCGCTTGCCCGCCCAGCGCCGGGCCAGGGTGCGGGCCGCCTCCAGCACCCGCTCCTTGGCAGGATTGGGCCGTTTTCCGCTGCGCCAGGCCATCATGACGTCCCAGTGATCCGGCGGCAGATCCACCACGTCCAGCTTCACCAGGCGACCGAACTCCAGATCCCGGGTGATGGCGAGCGCCGGCATCAGGGTGATGAAGCCGTGCTCCAGCGCCAGCTCCCGCGCCGCGCTGGCGGGCTGGATTGCGTGCAGCGGGCTCGCCACCTGGCGCAGCAGCCGCAGCTGCAGGATCAGCTCGTCGCAGCCCGTGCCCCACTGCTGGGGAGCCAGCCGCTCGTTGGCGATGTCCTGCAGGGTCAGCCCCTGCCGCCCGGCCAGGGGATGGGTGGCGCAGGCCACGGCGATGATGGGGGAACGGTAGAGCAGCTCGAGCTGGATGCCGGCGATGGCGGGACACTTGAGAATGAAGCCGACGTCGGTCTCGCCGGTCAGCAGCTCCTGCATGATGATGCCGGAGTGATCCGTGTTGCAGCGGATCTCGAAGGACTCGTCCACCAGGGCCAGCAGCAGGGGACCGAACACCGCCGTGGTCAGAGAGGGCAGGCAGGAGAGCCGGATCCGCGGCAGGGCCGGCGCCCCCTGCATCGCGAGCCGCCCCCCTTCCAGCGCCGTCAGGGCCGCGGTCGCCGCCGGCAGAAACTGCTCGCAGGCCGGAGTCGGGGTGGCGCCACGGCGGTGGCGACGGAACAAGGACTGGCCCAGCTCCTGTTCCAGCACGGCGATCCGCTGGCTGACCATGGGTTGTGACCAGCCGCGAATGGCCGCCACCTTGCTGAAGCTGCCACGGTTGGCCACATCCAGCAGCAATTGCAAATCGTCGAGTGTCACAGCCATAACCAAATCCAATATGAAATATAGCCAGTTGTCGGCTACCACTATATCTGGCGCCCCACCAGAATAGCAGCATCAATCGTCATGAAATGGCAAAACGCCACCGAGTCAGGGACTTGTCATCGCCCTTGGCTCTGTTTGGTGACGGCGCCATTCGGGCAAAAAGACAAAACGACAATATCAACGAAGCGAACAGAGGTAACAGGATCATGGTGGAGCGGGCGAGGCGGTTGGGGCGGTGGTTCTTGGCATTGGATTCCCTCCTGGTGATCCTCGGCTTCTTCGTGGTCATGCCCATGATCAGCCTGCGCTTCGTGGATCAGCTCGGCTGGGCCGCCGGAGTGGTCGGGCTGGCGCTGGGCCTGCGCCAGCTGACCCAGCAGGGGCTGGGGGTCTTTGGCGGCTCCCTCGCCGACAAGTTCGGAGCCCGCCCGCTCATCGTCTGCGGCATGCTGCTGCGGGCGCTGGGATTTGCCAGCCTGGCTTATGCCCAGAGCGGGCTGGAACTCATCCTCTCCTGCGTCATCTCGGGCCTCGGCGGCTGCCTGTTCGATCCCCCCCGCGCCGCCCTGGTGATCAAGTTCACCCGGCCACGGGAACGGGGTCGCTACATCTCCCTGCTGATGATGCTGGAGAGCGCCGGCGCCGTGGTGGGCGCCCTGCTCGGCAGCTGGCTGCTGAACTTCGACTTCGAGTATGTCTGCCTGCTGGGAGCCGGCCTGTTCGTCTGCGCCGCCCTGTGCAACCTGCTGATCCTGCCCCCCTACAAGCTCTCGGTGCGACCGACACCGATCCGCGACGGCCTCGGCCAGGTGCTGGCGGACAAGGCCTTCTGCCGGCTGGTGCTGATCCTGAGCGGCTACTACGCGCTCTGGGTGCAGGTCATGCTGATCTTCCCCATCCTGGTCAAGCAGATGGCGGGCAGCACCACGGCGGTGGGCTGGATGTATACCCTGGAGACCGCCATCTCCCTGGCCCTGCTCTACCCCCTGGCCCGCTACGGCGAGCGCCACTTCAAGCTGGAGAACCGCCTGATGGCCGGGGTCTTGCTGATGACGGCGGGGATAGGCCTGGTCGCCTTCGCCACCACCCTGCCCGCCGTCTTCCTGCTGCTCGCCTGCTTCTACCTCGGCATCGTCATCGCCGAGCCGGCGCGGGAGACGCTGATGACCAAGCTGGCCCAACCCGGGGCGCGCGGCAGCTACATGGGCTTCAGCCGGCTGGGGCTGGCGCTCGGCGGCATGACGGGTTACGTGGGGGGCGGCGCCCTGCACGACTACGCCATGGCCCAGGGGCAACCCTGGCTGCCCTGGCTGGTGCTCGGCACCGTCGGTGTCACCACCTTGCTGCTGCTGGCAAACTGCTTCCAGCGCGGCTCTCGTCTGGCCGGGGTCAATGCCTGAGCCCCTGGCAATCATGCCATTCCAACCCGGGCGTCCTTCTCTTGAAGGGCGCCCTTTTTTACCTTCTCCTTGCATTGCCCTCCCTCTCGTCACCGCCCATCTACCCGAAAAGCGCCCATAAAAAAAGCGGCAGATTGCTCCGCCGCTTTGTGTCCATCTGACCGGATTACTTGTCGATGTCCAGCAGGTTGTTGTTCAGCATGTAGTCGATGACCTGATTGGCCGTGGTGCCCGAGCTCCCCGTCAGGGTGTCGAAGGTGTGGTTCACCAGCACGATTTCCTGGGTCACCGGCGCCGCGCCGCTCTCCTTGACCTGCAAGTGCACCCCTTCGCTGTCCTGGAACACCGAGAGCAGGCTCTTCAGGGAGCTCTCGTTCTTGCTGCCATCGCTGTCGAGCAGGTCGCTGAGATCCAGCTTGTCCCCTTCCGACTTGCTGAAATCGACGATGTAGTCCTTGGCGACCTTGCCAGCCTCGGTATCCCCCTTCAGCCAGGTGAAGGTATCGGCTCCAGCATCCCCCTTGAGGATGTCGTCGCCGAGCCCGCCAACCAGGATGTCGTTGCCAAGACCGCCCCTCAGCACGTCGTTGCCAGTCCCGCCGTACAGGGTGTCGTTGCCGCTGCCACCACTCAGCACGTCGCTGCCACTCTCGCCATAGAGGGTGTCGTTGCCGCTGCCACCGAACAGGATGTCGTTGCCGGCCCCGCCATACAGGAAGTCGTCACTGCCCTGACCGAACAGGATGTCATTGCCATCCCCGCCGTAGAGGGTGTCGCCCTTGTCATTGGCCGACGACTGATCGAACTCGCTGGCGTGATCCCTGATGTAGGAATGCACCTGGGCATCGGTCGCCGACCCGGCCCCCAGCTTGCCGCTCACATACTGCTTGATGGCCGCATAGCCCTCCCCGCCGATACCGGTGAAGCGCACCGCGTCGCCAAACAGGATGTCGTCGCCCGCCCCGCCATTGAAACGGTCGGCCCCCGGCAGGTTGTTGATGGAGGTCCCCAGGATGGCATTGGCCAAACCATCAGCACTAATCCCTGTCAACACTTTGCCGTCACTGTCGAATCCTCTCAAATCGTTGACACTCAACTGGTCACCAATACCAATAGCCTCTACAGTAACGCCTGCCGCAACCAATAGCGCGTAACCATCTCTCGCATTTTGATCGCTATTACCGTCTCGATCACCAGAGAGTGTCACCGCTTCATAACCCCCTTTACCATCAGGGCGCATAACTCCTTTCCAGCGTCCGTCAGCACTATATACTTGGCCTGTCGTTGTAATCACCAGACGACCATCAAGATAATATTCCTGACCAAGTTGGTATCCGCCAGCAACAATCTGACTCAAATAAACAGCATTCCACTTGCCTCCTTCCCATTGATAGCCAATGAAAGGATCAGACTCGGAATTGAACGTATTCGGCTGGCCATCCGTTATGAAGTAGGCAACATTCTTGGCATTGGTGTTTAACTCGGCAAAATCACTTTTGAACCAGTTAGCGGTAGTTTTAAATACATCCTCATAGTTTGTAGCACCGCCATTTTTCTCACTGCCATCCATGGTTTTGATAATGTTTTGCAACTGGTTCAAGGCATCAGAATCCTTCAGATTTACACTGATGGACTTGTTGGCCTGACTGTCGAAGTCCACCAGGAAGATATTGACCTTGCCCGCCCCCTCGGTCCCAACACTTGTCTTGAGACTGGCAAAAACCTGCGCCAGCTGGTTCTTGATGGTCTTCATGGCATCGCTGCCGATACTGCCGGAGCTGTCCACCATAAAGGCGATGTTGTAGTTCTGGCCGGGCAGCACCACGCTGCCGTCCAGATCCCCCACCACGATATTGTGCTCGCTGCCATAAGCATGATCCTGGCTACCCGGCTCCCCTTCGGTGGCGTTGAAGTAGCTCAGGCGGATGCTGTCATCGTCGAACGCGGAGCTGGTCTGATCGGTCCCCACCTCCTTGGCGATGGCGTCCACCTTGAGATCGACCTGACCGGCATTGTTGCCGGGGACTCGCAGCGTCAAGCCGGTCAGCTTCACATCCAGCGCGCTCGCACTCCACAGGCCGCTGCTGGCGGTGAGAGTGAGCTTGCCATCAACCCCGACGGTCCCCAGCAACTGGTTGCCGTTGTAGAGCTCGGCCCCCTTCGGCATGCCGCTCAGCACCAGGCTGTCGAGTACTTCGCTGCCATCCCGATCGCTCAGGGAGGCGCTCAGCTCCAGCGGGTAGTCGACCACCACCGGCTGTACCAGGGTCAGCTCGCCAGTGCTCTGGTTGAGCTGGTAGATGCCGTCGGCGAACTGAACATACTCCACGTCGTGCAGCGCCTTGGTGATGCCGACGCCCTTCTCCGTGACGGAGAAGTCGAACCAGCGATCATTGACCGAGTATCCGCTGCCCATCTTGATGGCGTAATCGGCTCGGTTGCCAGGCAGCACGGCGATATCGGTACCGATGCCGCCATAGAGGCCATCGCTGCCAAGACCGGATACCAGCACATCGTCGCCCGTGCCACCATCGAGTGTATCGCCCGTGGCAACATCGCCACCGACCAGGACATCATTGCCCAGGCCGCCGACGAAGTGGTCACCGCCGCCCTTCACGCTGACGATATAGTCGTTGCCATTGGTGCCATCAACCCGCTCCTGACCACTGCTGCTGTCCGTCAGCGAGTTGGTGATGCCAAGGGCCGTCTTGTTGACGTTGCCGGATTGGAACTGCTCCGTGGTAACGCCCGCGCTCGGGAAGCTCGGGCTGTACAACGGAATGCCATTCCCCGTCAGGGTGACGTTGACGGTCGGCTTGTCGGCCACCGCCGTCACATCGATCACCAGCTTGCCGCCGTTGCTGAGGTTGGCGCCGTCGCTTATCTGATAGCCAATGCTGGCATAGTCCCCCTTCAGGTTGCCGATCAGGGCGCCGTTGCCGTTGCCGGCATTGGTGCTCGACTCGTTCAGACCGGGCACGAAGCGCAGATGGCCTGCATTGACCTCGGCATAGGAGATGAGGGCTCCGGTTTGCACCGCAACCCACTGACCCGCAGCGTTCAGATATTCGAGGGTGCCATTCAGCGGCAGGGTGTTGATCTGCACCCCGAGATCGGTCGCGGCCTGATCGTCACTGGCACCGAACTGGGCCCAAGTCAGCACCTGGGGCTTGTCTTCCTGCCCGGCACTGTGGCCCCCGGCAGCCGTCGGCGCCCGATCGTTGTCAAGGATGGTGCCGGTGCCGCTCTGGCCACCTATGGTCAGCGACAGGGTCTCGTTTGCCTCGACCAGACGGTCGTTCACCGTCGGAATGGTCACGCTGAAACCGGATACCCCGGCCGGTACCGTGATCTTGCCGGTGGTGCTGTTGTAGGTCACGCCGTTGCTGAACTGGGCATTGCCCCAATCCTGGTTGGAGGCGGGGTTGCTGCCGCTGCCCCTGATGGCGAAGTCATATTGCGTCGCCTCCTGGGTCGCGTCGGACAGGGTCACCGTATGTTGCAGGCTGCCGCCTTCGGTCACGCTGTCGGCAGAGATCCCCTGTACCGTCGGCGTAAAGAGCGGCTTGGTGGCAAAGGACCCAATGCTGACGTCACCATCCCCATCCACCACCCGGATCTGGAAGTCGATGTCGCCATCTCCCTGGGGCTTGGACATGTTCTGATACTGGAAGAACTCCCACTTGCCGGTGGCCGGGGTGAACTCCAGCCGGAAGACCAGATTGCCACCCGCATCCTTGCCGAGCAGGGTATTGGCCCCGCTTGAGCTGATGGTGACCAGGGAACCGGCGGCCGTCCGCAGGCCGCTCTCGAAGGCGTCCGGATCCAGGACCAGCCCCATGGACCCCTTGCCATCGGCCCCCCACTGCGGGGTCACGGTGCCGGAACCATAGGCGATGGCCTGCGCCGTGTCGGCACCGAGGAACTCGATGCTCTTCACCGTGAAGTCGCTGTTGTCACCGTAGAGGCCGTTACCATTGTTGGTGGCCTTGATCACCATGGTATCGAAGCCGCCCTGCTGCACCTGGAAGTTCTGGTTGAACTCCCCACCTGCCGCCGTCGAGTTGAATACCAGGGTATTGATCAGCACCCCGCCACGATAGAACTCCACGACCCCGCTCTCCAGCTCGCCACCAAACATCTTGCTGAACTTGATATTGGCGCCATAGGCCACCTTGCCCGCGTCCAGTCTGACGATCAGCTGCTCGGAAGCGGAGGAGCCATCCGCGAAGTGGCGGAAATCTATCTCGTTGGCGAGGTTGTGGTTCGGTGAGCCGACGCTGGCAACCCCCAGCCCGGCGCTGGAGCCGTTGACATTGGCCGCCGTCAGCGTCGAGTCGGTCGCCGAGGTGAAGCCCATCGCCGCGATGCTGAAGCCGTTTGCATTCAGGGTGGCCTGATTGCCGCTGTATTTGGTCAGATCGAACAGACCAGTCAGGGTGTCAGGGATATTCGTTCTGGTCACGGCCACGGCATCCATGTCGCCTGCCACCGGCGAGTCGTCCTCGACCGAGATGGACAGACTCTTGGTATCGGTGGTCTTGCCATCCGATACCGTCACACCGATCTGGAAGTTCAGTACGTCTTCGCTTCCCTTGACCGGATGGTCAATCGAGGCCTTGAGGGTCACGTCGTAGCTCCACTCCCCCTTGCCACTGGTGTTGGGTGCCGTCAGCTGCACATCCATGACCGCCTTGTAGTCGGCACCACCCGGTGTGCCGGTATAACCGGTCAATACCTTGGTGGCGGCATTCCAGCTCCATTGCACCGCCACACCGCCTGAGGTGAGGTCACTCGGCCCACTCAGGCTGATGATCAGGTTGTCGTTGCTGTCGACATCGCCAACCGAGAACTTGCCACTGGCAGCCACGCTGTTGGTGGTATCGCTGCTACCCGCCGTATCAGCAATACCGCCCGTAAGCCCCTCTTCGGAGACGACAGCTCCGCTGGTGATGATCAGGGTCGGCAGGTCGTTGACCTCATCCACCCTGATGGTCACGGTCGCCGGGCTCGCATCCAGGGCGCCGTCGTTGTCCACCGCCGCATAGTTGAAGCTGGTGTTGCCGTTCCAGTTGGCATTCGGGGTGAAAGTGAGCTTGCCGGCATCTGCCACCGCAATGCTCTGATCCGCTGTCACGGCCACCCCGTTCAGATAGAGGGTACCGTTGGCCGGCAGGCTCTTGATGGTGAAACTCACCACGCTGCCGTCGATGTCGCTGCCGGAAAGCGGCGGGATGGCGATGCTGGATGCATCTTCCTGACCGTTTGCCTGCTTGTTTGCCGTCTCCGGGGCCTCGTTCAGGATCTCCGCCGTGTCGCGGCCCGGCAGGGAGACATTGCCCGCCGCGTCGGTCTGGGTCGCGGTCACGGTCAACGACTTGCCGTTGGTCGGGGTCGTCTCGGTCCAGCTGATGGTGCCATTCTGATAGCCGTAGTTCTTGCCATCGCTCGCCAGCAGGGAGCCATCAGCCTTCAGCGTCAGCTGCACCGTGCTGTTCACACCGCCATTGTTGATGGTCAGCGTTACCTTGCCACCCGCCACCAGATCGGCGTGATTGACTCCGGCCTGCACCTGGATCTGATCGCTGCCGATCTCGGTCTTGGTCAACATCTGGTCGTTGTTGGCATCGTCCACGATGACCACGGTCGGCGCCCCGGTCGCGGTGGTGTCCACCCCGTAGCCTTCGCTGTCGGTCGCGGTGGCACTGTTGCCCGCCGCGTCGGTGCTGGTCACGCTGGCATCGATGGTGCGGTCGGTATCGGCCGCCAGGTCGCTGCCCGCCACCAGGATGGTGAAGCGGCCATCGGCAGCCACCTTGCCGCTGTAGTCGACGTTGTTGACGGTCAGGGTGACGGTGTCACCTTCCTTGAACTCGCCGGTCACGGTGCCGCTGACCGGGATCTGCTGACCCGCCTCGGCGGCGTTGATGACGTCGTCGGCGGTGATGTTGGCATCGAGCTTGATGGCCAGGTCCACCGGCGCCGTGGTGTCGACCCCGTAGCCTTCGCTGTCGGTCGCGGTGGCGCTGTTGCCCGCCGCATCGGTGCTGGTCACGCTGGCGTCGATGGTCTTGTTGCCATCGGCTGCCAGGTCGCTGCCCGCCACCAGGATGGTGAAGCGGCCATCGGCCGCCACCTTGCCGCTGTAGTCGACGTTGTTGACGGTCAGGGTGACGGTGTCCCCTGCCTTGAACTCGCCGGTCACGGTGCCGCTGACCGGGATCGGCTGACCCGCTTCGGCGGCGTTGATGACGTCGTCGGCGGTGATGTCGGCATCCAGGGTGATGGCGAGGTCCACCGGCGCCTGGGTGTCGACCCCGTAGCCTTCGCTGTCAGTCGCGGTGGCACTGTTGCCCGCCGCATCGGTGCTGGTCACGCTGGCGTCGATGGTCTTGTTGCCATCGGCTGCCAGGTCGCTGCCCGCCACCAGGATGGTGAAGCGGCCATCGGCAGCCACCTTGCCGCTGTAGTCGACGTTGTTGACGGTCAGGGTGACGGTGTCACCTTCCTTGAACTCGCCGGTCACGGTGCCGCTGACCGGGATCTGCTGACCCGCCTCGGCGGCGTTGATGACGTCGTCGGCGGTGATGTTGGCATCGAGCTCGATGGCCAGGTCCACCGGCGCCTGGGTGTCGACCCCGTAGCCTTCGCTGTCGGTCGCGGTGGCGCTGTTGCCCGCCGCATCGGTGCTGGTCACGCTGGCGTCGATGGTCTTGTTGCCATCGGCTGCCAGGTCGCTGCCCGCCACCAGGATGGTGAAGCGGCCATCGGCGTCCACCGGACCGGTGAACGGTTTGCCGTTGACGGTCAGGGTGACGGTGTCCCCTGCCTTGAACTCGCCGGTCACGGTGCCGCTGACCGGGATCTGCTGACCCGCTTCGGTGGCGTTGATGACGTCGTCGGCGGTGATGTCGTCATCGAGCTTGATGGCCAGGTCCACCGGCGCCGTGGTGTCGACCCCGTAGCCTTCGCTGTCGGTCGCGGTGGCGCTGTTGCCCGCCGCATCGGTGCTGGTCACGCTGGCGTCGATGGTCTTGTTGCCATCGGCTGCCAGGTCGCTGCCCGCCACCAGGATGGTGAAGCGGCCATCGGCGTCCACCGGACCGGTGAACGGTTTGCCGTTGACGGTCAGGGTGACGATGTCCCCGGCCTTGAACTCGCCGGTCACGGTGCCGCTGACCGGGATCGGCTGACCCGCTTCGGCGGCGTTGATGACGTCGTCGGCGGTGATGTTGGCATCCAGGGTGATGGCCAAGTCCACCGGCGCCTGGGTGTCGACCCCGTAGCCTTCGCTGTCAGTCGCGGTGGCGCTGTTGCCCGCCGCGTCGGTGCTGGTCACGCTGGCGTCGATGGTCTTGTTGCCATCGGCTGCCAGGTCGCTGCCCGCCACCAGGATGGTGAAGCGGCCATCGGCATCCACCGGACCGGTGAACGGTTTGCCGTTGACGGTCAGGGTGACGGTGTCCCCGGCCTTGAACTCGCCGGTCACGGTGCCGCTGACCGGGATCGGCTGACCCGCTTCGGCGGCGTTGATGACGTCGTCGGCGGTGATGTCGTCATCGAGCTTGATGGCCAGGTCCACCGGCGCCGTGGTGTCGACCCCGTAGCCTTCGCTGTCGGTCGCGGTGGCGCTGTTGCCCGCCGCGTCGGTGCTGGTCACGCTGGCGTCGATGGTGCGGTCGCTATCGGCCGCCAGATCGCTGCCCGCCACCAGGATGGTGAAGCGGCCATCGGCGTCCACCGGACCGGTGAACGGTTTGCCGTTGACGGTCAGGGTGACGATGTCCCCTGCCTTGAACTCGCCCGTCACGGTGCCGCTGACCGGGATCTGCTGACCCGCTTCGGCGGCGTTGATGACGTCGTCGGCGGTGATGTCGGCATCCAGGGTGATGGCCAAGTCCACCGGCGCCTGGGTGTCGACCCCGTAGCCTTCGCTGTCGGTCGCGGTGGCACTGTTGCCCGCCGCGTCGGTGCTGGTCACGCTGGCGTCGATGGTGCGGTCGCTATCGGCCGCCAGGTCGCTGCCCGCCACCAGGATGGTGAAGCGGCCATCGGCATCCACCGGACCGGTGAACGGTTTGCCGTTGACGGTCAGGGTGACGGTGTCCCCGGCCTTGAACTCGCCGGTCACGGTGCCGCTGACCGGGATCGGCTGACCCGCTTCGGCGGCGTTGATGACGTCGTCGGCGGTGATGTTGGCATCCAGGGTGATGGCGAGATCCACCGGCGCCGTGGTGTCGACCCCGTAGCCTTCGCTGTCGGTCGCGGTGGCACTGTTGCCCGCCGCGTCGGTGCTGGTCACGCTGGCGTCGATGGTGCGGTCGCTATCGGCCGCCAGGTCGCTGCCCGCCACCAGGATGGTGAAGCGGCCATCGGCAGCCACCTTGCCGCTGTAGTCGACGTTGTTGACGGTCAGGGTGACGGTGTCACCTTCCTTGAACTCGCCGGTCACGGTGCCGCTGACCGGGATCGGCTGACCCGCCTCGGCGGCGTTGATGACGTCGTCGGCGGTGATGTTGGCATCGAGCTCGATGGCCAGGTCCACCGGCGCCTGGGTGTCGACCCCGTAGCCTTCGCTGTCGGTCGCGGTGGCGCTGTTGCCCGCCGCATCGGTGCTGGTCACGCTGGCGTCGATGGTCTTGTTGCCATCGGCTGCCAGGTCGCTGCCCGCCACCAGGATGGTGAAGCGGCCATCGGCAGCCACCTTGCCGCTGTAGTCGACGTTGTTGACGGTCAGGGTGACGGTGTCCCCTGCCTTGAACTCGCCGGTCACGGTGCCGCTGACCGGGATCGGCTGACCCGCTTCGGCGGCGTTGATGACGTCGTCGGCGGTGATGTCGTCATCGAGCTTGATGGCC
Organism: Aeromonas sp. FDAARGOS 1409; assembly: GCF_019048705.1. Taxonomy (NCBI): domain Bacteria; kingdom Pseudomonadati; phylum Pseudomonadota; class Gammaproteobacteria; order Aeromonadales; family Aeromonadaceae; genus Aeromonas; species Aeromonas sp. FDAARGOS 1409. The sequence goes on along the minus strand of NZ_CP077395.1, from coordinate 2,193,108 downwards.
AGGTCCACCGGCGCCTGGGTGTCGACCCCGTAGCCTTCGCTGTCAGTCGCGGTGGCGCTGTTGCCCGCCGCATCGGTGCTGGTCACGCTGGCGTCGATGGTCTTGTTGCCATCGGCTGCCAGATCGCTGCCCGCCACCAGGATGGTGAAGCGGCCATCGGCAGCCACCTTGCCGCTGTAGTCGACGTTGTTGACGGTCAGGGTGACGGTGTCCCCGGCCTTGAACTCGCCGGTCACGGTGCCGCTGACCGGGATCGGCTGACCCGCCTCGGCGGCGTTGATGACGTCGTCGGCGGTGATGTTGGCATCGAGCTCGATGGCCAGGTCCACCGGCGCCTGGGTGTCGACCCCGTAGCCTTCGCTGTCGGTCGCGGTGGCGTTGTTGCCCGCCGCGTCGGTGCTGGTCACGCTGGCGTCGATGGTCTTGTTGCCATCGGCTGCCAGGTCGCTGCCCGCCACCAGGATGGTGAAGCGGCCATCGGCAGCCACCTTGCCGCTGTAGTCGACGTTGTTGACGGTCAGGGTGACGGTGTCACCTTCCTTGAACTCGCCGGTCACGGTGCCGCTGACCGGGATCGGCTGACCCGCCTCGGCGGCGTTGATGACGTCGTCGGCGGTGATGTTGGCATCGAGCTCGATGGCCAGGTCCACCGGCGCCTGGGTGTCGACCCCGTAGCCTTCGCTGTCGGTCGCGGTGGCGCTGTTGCCCGCCGCATCGGTGCTGGTCACGCTGGCGTCGATGGTCTTGTTGCCATCGGCTGCCAGGTCGCTGCCCGCCACCAGGATGGTGAAGCGGCCATCGGCAGCCACCTTGCCGCTGTAGTCGACGTTGTTGACGGTCAGGGTGACGGTGTCCCCGGCCTTGAACTCGCCGGTCACGGTGCCGCTGACCGGGATCGGCTGACCCGCTTCGGCGGCGTTGATGACGTCGTCGGCGGTGATGTCGGCATCCAGGGTGATGGCGAGGTCCACCGGCGCCTGGGTGTCGACCCCGTAGCCTTCGCTGTCAGTCGCGGTGGCACTGTTGCCCGCCGCATCGGTGCTGGTCACGCTGGCGTCGATGGTCTTGTTGCCATCGGCTGCCAGGTCGCTGCCCGCCACCAGGATGGTGAAGCGGCCATCGGCAGCCACCTTGCCGCTGTAGTCGACGTTGTTGACGGTCAGGGTGACGGTGTCACCTTCCTTGAACTCGCCGGTCACGGTGCCGCTGACCGGGATCGGCTGACCCGCTTCGGCGGCGTTGATGACGTCGTCGGCGGTGATGTCGGCATCGAGCTCAATGGCGAGATCCACCGGCGCCTGGGTGTCGACCCCGTAGCCTTCGCTGTCGGTCGCGGTGGCACTGTTGCCCGCCGCGTCGGTGCTGGTCACGCTGGCGTCGATGGTGCGGTCGGTGTCCGCCGCCAGGTCGCTGCCCGCCACCAGGATGGTGAAGCGGCCATCGGCATCCACCGGACCGGTGAACGGTTTGCCGTTGACGGTCAGGGTGACGGTGTCGCCGGCCTTGAACTCGCCGGTCACGGTGCCGCTGACCGGGATCGGCTGACCCGCTTCGGCGGCGTTGATGACGTCGTCGGCGGTGATGTCGGCATCGAGCTCAATGGCGAGATCCACCGGCGCCTGGGTGTCGACCCCGTAGCCTTCGCTGTCGGTCGCGGTGGCGCTGTTGCCCGCCGCGTCGGTGCTGGTCACGCTGGCGTCGATGGTGCGGTCGGTGTCCGCCGCCAGGTCGCTGCCCGCCACCAGGATGGTGAAGCGGCCATCGGCATCCACCGGACCGGTGAACGGTTTGCCGTTGACGGTCAGGGTGACGGTGTCGCCGGCCTTGAACTCGCCGGTCACGGTGCCGCTGACCGGGATCGGCTGACCCGCTTCGGCGGCGTTGATGACGTCGTCGGCGGTGATGTCGGCATCGAGCTCAATGGCGAGATCCACCGGCGCCGTGGTGTCGACCCCATAGCCTTCGCTGTCGGTCGCGGTGGCACTGTTGCCCGCCGCGTCGGTGCTGGTCACGCTGGCGTCGATGGTCTTGTCGCCATCGGCCGCCAGGTCGCTGCCCGCCACCAGGATGGTGAAGCGGCCATCGGCGTCCACCGGACCGGTGAACGGCTTGCCGTTGACGGTCAGGGTGACGATGTCGCCAGCCTTGAACTCGCCGGTCACGGTGCCGCTGACCGGGATCGGCTGACCCGCTTCGGCGGCGTTGATGACGTCGTCGGCGGTGATGTCGGCATCCAGGGTGATGGCGAGATCCACCGGCGCCGTGGTGTCGACCCCGTAGCCTTCGCTGTCGGTGGCGGTGGCACTGTTGCCCGCCGCGTCGGTGCTGGTCACGCTGGCGTCGATGGTGCGGTCGCTATCGGCCGCCAGGTCGCTGCCCGCCACCAGGATGGTGAAGCGGCCATCGGCATCCACCGGACCGGTGAACGGTTTGCCGTTGACGGTCAGGGTGACGGTGTCCCCGGCCTTGAACTCGCCGGTCACGGTGCCGCTGACCGGGATCGGCTGACCCGCTTCGGCGGCGTTGATGACGTCGTCGGCGGTGATGTCGGCATCGAGCTCAATGGCGAGATCCACCGGCGCCGTGGTGTCGACCCCATAGCCTTCGCTGTCGGTCGCGGTGGCACTGTTGCCCGCCGCGTCGGTGCTGGTCACGCTGGCGTCGATGGTCTTGTCGCCATCGGCCGCCAGATCGCTGCCCGCCACCAGGATGGTGAAGCGGCCATCGGCGTCCACCGGACCGGTGAACGGCTTGCCGTTGACGGTCAGGGTGACGATGTCGCCAGCCTTGAACTCGCCGGTCACGGTGCCGCTGACCGGGATCGGCTGACCCGCTTCGGCGGCGTTGATGACGTCGTCGGCGGTGATGTCGGCATCCAGGGTGATGGCGAGATCCACCGGCGCCGTGGTGTCGACCCCGTAGCCTTCGCTGTCGGTGGCGGTGGCACTGTTGCCCGCCGCGTCGGTGCTGGTCACGCTGGCGTCGATGGTGCGGTCGCTATCGGCCGCCAGGTCGCTGCCCGCCACCAGGATGGTGAAGCGGCCATCGGCATCCACCGGACCGGTGAACGGTTTGCCGTTGACGGTCAGGGTGACGGTGTCCCCGGCCTTGAACTCGCCGGTCACGGTGCCGCTGACCGGGATCGGCTGACCCGCTTCGGCGGCGTTGATGACGTCGTCGGCGGTGATGTTGGCATCCAGGGTGATGGCGAGATCCACCGGCGCCGTGGTGTCGACCCCGTAGCCTTCGCTGTCGGTCGCGGTGGCACTGTTGCCCGCCGCGTCGGTGCTGGTCACGCTGGCGTCGATGGTGCGGTCGCTATCGGCCGCCAGGTCGCTGCCCGCCACCAGGATGGTGAAGCGGCCATCGGCAGCCACCTTGCCGCTGTAGTCGACGTTGTTGACGGTCAGGGTGACGGTGTCCCCTGCCTTGAACTCGCCGGTCACGGTGCCGCTGACCGGGATCGGCTGACCCGCCTCGGCGGCGTTGATGACGTCGTCGGCGGTGATGTTGGCATCGAGCTCGATGGCCAGGTCCACCGGCGCCTGGGTGTCGACCCCGTAGCCTTCGCTGTCGGTCGCGGTGGCGCTGTTGCCCGCCGCATCGGTGCTGGTCACGCTGGCGTCGATGGTCTTGTTGCCATCGGCTGCCAGGTCGCTGCCCGCCACCAGGATGGTGAAGCGGCCATCGGCGTCCACCGGACCGGTGAACGGTTTGCCGTTGACGGTCAGGGTGACGGTGTCCCCTGCCTTGAACTCGCCGGTCACGGTGCCGCTGACCGGGATCTGCTGACCCGCTTCGGTGGCGTTGATGACGTCGTCGGCGGTGATGTCGTCATCGAGCTTGATGGCCAGGTCCACCGGCGCCGTGGTGTCGACCCCGTAGCCTTCGCTGTCGGTCGCGGTGGCGCTGTTGCCCGCCGCATCGGTGCTGGTCACGCTGGCGTCGATGGTCTTGTTGCCATCGGCTGCCAGGTCGCTGCCCGCCACCAGGATGGTGAAGCGGCCATCGGCAGCCACCTTGCCGCTGTAGTCGACGTTGTTGACGGTCAGGGTGACGGTGTCCCCTGCCTTGAACTCGCCGGTCACGGTGCCGCTGACCGGGATCGGCTGACCCGCCTCGGCGGCGTTGATGACGTCGTCGGCGGTGATGTTGGCATCGAGCTCGATGGCCAGGTCCACCGGCGCCGTGGTGTCGACCCCGTAGCCTTCGCTGTCGGTCGCGGTGGCGCTGTTGCCCGCCGCATCGGTGCTGGTCACGCTGGCGTCGATGGTCTTGTTGCCATCGGCTGCCAGGTCGCTGCCCGCCACCAGGATGGTGAAGCGGCCATCGGCAGCCACCTTGCCGCTGTAGTCGACGTTGTTGACGGTCAGGGTGACGGTGTCCCCTGCCTTGAACTCGCCGGTCACGGTGCCGCTGACCGGGATCGGCTGACCCGCTTCGGCGGCGTTGATGACGTCGTCGGCGGTGATGTCGTCATCGAGCTTGATGGCCAGGTCCACCGGCGCCTGGGTGTCGACCCCGTAGCCTTCGCTGTCAGTCGCGGTGGCGCTGTTGCCCGCCGCATCGGTGCTGGTCACGCTGGCGTCGATGGTCTTGTTGCCATCGGCTGCCAGGTCGCTGCCCGCCACCAGGATGGTGAAGCGGCCATCGGCGTCCACCGGACCGGTGAACGGTTTGCCGTTGACGGTCAGGGTGACGATGTCCCCTGCCTTGAACTCGCCGGTCACGGTGCCGCTGACCGGGATCTGCTGACCCGCCTCGGCGGCGTTGATGACGTCGTCGGCGGTGATGTTGGCATCGAGCTCGATGGCCAGGTCCACCGGCGCCTGGGTGTCGACCCCGTAGCCTTCGCTGTCGGTCGCGGTGGCGCTGTTGCCCGCCGCATCGGTGCTGGTCACGCTGGCGTCGATGGTCTTGTTGCCATCGGCTGCCAGGTCGCTGCCCGCCACCAGGATGGTGAAGCGGCCATCGGCAGCCACCTTGCCGCTGTAGTCGACGTTGTTGACGGTCAGGGTGACGGTGTCCCCGGCCTTGAACTCGCCGGTCACGGTGCCGCTGACCGGGATCTGCTGACCCGCTTCGGCGGCGTTGATGACGTCGTCGGCGGTGATGTCGTCATCGAGCTTGATGGCCAGGTCCACCGGCGCCTGGGTGTCGACCCCGTAGCCTTCGCTGTCGGTCGCGGTGGCGCTGTTGCCCGCCGCGTCGGTGCTGGTCACGCTGGCGTCGATGGTCTTGTTGCCATCGGCTGCCAGATCGCTGCCCGCCACCAGGATGGTGAAGCGGCCATCGGCGTCCACCGGACCGGTGAACGGTTTGCCGTTGACGGTCAGGGTGACGATGTCGCCGGCCTTGAACTCGCCGGTCACGGTGCCGCTGACCGGGATCGGCTGACCCGCCTCGGCGGCGTTGATGACGTCGTCGGCGGTGATGTTGGCATCCAGCTCGATGGCCAGGTCCACCGGCGCCTGGGTGTCGACCCCGTAGCCTTCGCTGTCAGTCGCGGTGGCGCTGTTGCCCGCCGCATCGGTGCTGGTCACGCTGGCATCGATGGTCTTGTTGCCATCGGCTGCCAGGTCGCTGCCCGCCACCAGGATGGTGAAGCGGCCATCGGCAGCCACCTTGCCGCTGTAGTCGACGTTGTTGACGGTCAGGGTGACGGTGTCACCTTCCTTGAACTCGCCGGTCACGGTGCCGCTGACCGGGATCGGCTGACCCGCTTCGGCGGCGTTGATGACGTCGTCGGCGGTGATGTCGGCATCCAGGGTGATGGCGAGGTCCACCGGCGCCTGGGTGTCGACCCCGTAGCCTTCGCTGTCAGTCGCGGTGGCGCGGTTGCCCGCCGCGTCGGTGCTGGTCACGCTGGCGTCGATGGTGCGGTCGCTATCCGCCGCCAAGTCGCTGCCCGCCACCAGGATGGTGAAGCGGCCATCGGCGTCCACCGGACCGGTGAACGGTTTGCCGTTGACGGTCAGGGTGACGATGTCGCCGGCCTTGAACTCGCCGGTCACGGTGCCGCTGACCGGGATCGGCTGACCCGCTTCGGCGGCGTTGATGACGTCGTCGGCGGTGATGTCGGCATCCAGGGTGATGCGGACTTCCGGTGGTGTGGTATCCAGCAGCGTGGTGTCGTCGGTGGCGCTGGCGCGGTTGCCCGCCCCATCGGTCACGCTGGCATCCACCACCAGATTGCCATCCGCCAGCCCGCTCAGGTCGGCGGTGGTGCGGTAGCTGCCATCCGCATCGGTCACCGCGCTGATGGTGACGCTCTTGCCGTTGGCATCGGTGATGATCAGGGTCACGGTGCGACCCGGGCCCACGTCGGAGGTGCCGCTGATGGGCGCGTCGGCCACATTGGCCGCGTTCACATCCTCCAGGCTCACCGTGATGGTGGCGATGGTGTCCACGCTGCCGTCATCGGTGGCGCTGCCAGTGTTGCCAGCAGGATCGGTCACCCTGGCGGTCACCTCATAGCCGCCATCCGGCAGAGGGGTGAGCACGTCTGTGCTGTAGCTGCCATCCGGCTGCACAGTTGCGGTCAGCGTCTGCTGGTTGCCGTTGGCATCGGTCACCGTCAGGGTCACTGTGCTGCCTGGCGCTGCGTTCGTGGTCCCCGTGATGGTCGGCGTGCTGTCGCTGGTATTGTCCGGGGCATTCACCGTCACGGAAGGCGCCGTGGTGTCCACACTGCCATCGTCGCTCCCCGTCCCCGTGTTGCCAGCGGGATCGGTGACGGAGGCGGTCACCTGATAGCCCCCCTCGGCCAGCGGCGTGCCGACATCCACGCTGAAGCTGCCATCCGGATTGACCGTGGTGACCAGGGTCTGCTGGTTGCCATTGGCGTCGGTGACCACCAGAGTGACCGTGCTGCCCGCCGGGGCATCCGTGGTGCCGGTCAGGGTCGGCGTCCGGTCATTGGTGTTGTCGGGGGCTGAGACTGTGATGACGGGAGCGGTGAGATCGAGCAGTTCATCCTCGTTGCCTTGCGCGTCCACCAGCGGCGCCACCGCCTCCGGATTGGCGGTATCGAAGCCGGCAGTGGAGATGGTGGCATCGCCGGTTCTGTCGATGGTGATGAAGCCGCCATTACCGCTGGCACCAGCAACGCCGCCTACGTTGCCCGCAGCGGGTGCCCCGCCCGCCGCCGACGCCTCAAATGTCTGGGTCGGGTCTATCCCTTCCAGAATGGCCTGCTGCAGGGCCGCAATGTCGTCAGGAGCCCCGGCTTGCGCCCGTTGTGCCAGCTGGGGCTCTTCAGACTCGGGAGTGTTGCTCGGGCTCAGGGTGAAGGTGGTCTCCCCACCCTGGAAGCTGGCCCCTTCCGGAGCGAGCAAGACCGCATCCTTGGGCAGCGCATCGCCTTCTACAAGAAGCGTCTGGCTCCCGTCAGCGGCAACCAGATAGACTTTTCCTTGCAAGTGGCTAACGACGACGGCCTGATCCAATACGATGCGCTTGTTGCTCATGGTTTCTCCTGAAATATCGATGGGCATATGGCTCCAGCGTGCAATTTGCCTGTTAATCGGGCCAGAAACCAGTGAGAAAAATCGAACGAACAGACCGAAATGAGGCCTGGTTTCGTGATGAAACCGAAGGGATGTGGGAAGTAAATAAAATTAACTAAATCAATAGCATCAATTATGACAGCAAGAAGATGGGAGCCGTAATGGCCCCCATTTTTTCCCCCATCAGGCACCGGCCCACAGCAGGATGGCCAGCAGCTGGGGAGAGATGATCCGCAGGAACATCACCAGTGGGTAGACGGTCGCGTAGGAGAGCGCGCTGGCCCCGCTGGTGGGGTGCATGCCGTTGGCGAAGGCCAGGGCGGGAGGATCCGTCATGGAGCCAGCCAGCAGGCCGCACAGGGTGAGGTAGTTGACCTTGCCATAATGGCGCGCCAGCATCCCGACCACCAGCAGCGGGATCAGGGTGATCGCCACGCCGTACATCATCCAGGCCGGGCCGTCGCCGTTGATCAGGGTGTCGATGAACCCGGCCCCCGACTTGAACCCCACCACCGCCAGGAACAGCACTATGCCGATCTCCCGCAGCGCCAGGTTGGCGCTCGGCGGCATGAACCAGTAGAGCTTGCCGATGCTGCCGATGCGCGACAGGATGAGCGCCACCACCAGGGGCCCCCCTGCCAGCCCGAGCTTGAGGGCCGCGGGGAAGCCCGGCAGATAGAAGGGGATGGAGCCGAGCAACACCCCCAATCCGATGCCGATGAAGACCGGCAGCATCTGCACCTGCTGCAGCTTCTGCTGCACGTTGCCGACCACGCTGGTCACCGCCTCGATGGCGTCCAGCCGTCCCACCAGGTTCAGGATGTCGCCAAACTGCAGGCTGGTCTGGCTGGTCGGGACCAGCTCGATGCCGGCCCGGTTGAGGCGCGAGATGACCACGTCGTACTTCTGCTTGATGTCGAGATCGCGGATCCGCTTGCCGAGCACCTGCTCGTTGGTGACCACCACCCGCTCCACCCGCAGCTCGGTGCCCCGGGTGGAGAGGGACGTATCCACCTCCTCCCCCAGCACCAGCAGCACCTTGTGCAGGGCGTGGCGCTCTCCCACCAGGTGCAGCAGATCGCCGAGCTCGATGCGCGAGTCGGGTCTGGGCACCATCAGCTCGTCGCCGCGCTTGAGGCGCGAGCAGATGACGTCGGCCTCGTCCAGGCTGGGGATCTCGCTCAGCATCAGGCCGTGCATGTTGGGGTTGCGCACCGCGATGTTGATGGTTTGCAGGCTCTCCTTGGTCTTGCCCGCCTGCTGCTCGAATGCGGCCGCCTCCTCCTCGATCTTGATGTGGAAGAACACCCGGATGAGCCACATGGTGAGCAGGATGCCGCAGATCCCGAACGGGTAAGCCACCGCGTACCCCATCCCCATCAGGCCGGTGGAGCCCGGATCCGCCCCGAGCTCCGCCAGGATCTGCTGGCCCGCCCCCAGGGAGGGGGTATTGGTCACGGCGCCGGAGAAGACCCCGAGGATCACCGGCAGCGGCACGTCGAACAACTGGTGCAGTGCCGCCGCCACCACGCAGCCGAGCACCACCAGCAGGGCGGCAAAGCCATTGAGCTTGAGGCCCGAGCTGCGCAGGGAGGAGAAGAAGCCGGGACCGACCTGGATGCCTATGGTATAGACGAACAGGATCAGGCCAAATTCCTGAATAAAATGAAGTGTTTGCTCATCCAGCTTCAAGCCGGACAGGCCGGCGAAGTGGCCCACTATGATGCCGCCGAACAGCACCCCGCCAATGCCCAAACCCACGCCATAGACCCGCCAGTTTCCCAGCCAGAGCCCCAGCACCGCCACCAGCGACAACATGCTGATGGAAAGCGCGATTTCACTCATCGTTTGCATCCTTTCCAAGCTGAACTGGCCCTAGCTTGTCAGCAAACGAAGGGAGCAACTGTGGAGTGCCGCACGTATTCGGGCTTTGATGAGCGCAAAGATACCAATTAAGGGCTAGATCCGGTCATTGCTCGCCACCATCTTCTGTGGCCGTACGACTCCTGCGACAGGGCCAGGGCCTGTGGTTAGACGTAGCCATAGATGGCCGCGAAGTGGCACAGGCTGCCCCCCAGCACGAACAGGTGCCAGATGGCGTGGTTGTAGGGGATGCCCCTGGCCACGTAGAAGATCACCCCCAGGCTGTAGATGAGTCCGCCGAGCCCCAGCAGCAGGAGCCCGGCACCGTCCAGATGCAGGTAGAGCTGGTAGACGACCACCAGGGACAGCCAGCCCAGCATCAGATAGGTGAAGAGCGACAAACGCCTGAAGCGGTTGATGAAGAGCAGCTTGAACAGCACCCCGGCCAGGGCCAGCCCCCAGATCACCACCATCAGCCCCTGTGCCAGCGGCGTATCGAGCGCCACCAGCAGGAAGGGGGTATAGGTGCCGGCGATCAGCAGATAGATGGCGCAGTGATCGAACAGCTTGCACCTGCGCCTGGCCCGCTCCGAGGTCATGCTGTGATAGAGCGTCGAGGCGAGATAGAGCAGCACCAGGCTGGCCCCATAGAGGCCGTAGCTCAGCAGCACCCTGGGTCCCTGATCCCACCCCTTGTGCAGCAGCAAGGCAAGACCCAGTCCGCCCAGCAGCAACCCCAGCCCATGGCTGAGGCGATTGGCCCACTCTTCCCGAGGGGAATACCCCGTCACATCCGTCATCACCACCTCCTGACCTGAACCGGTTCACTCTAGCGGCCGACGTTTCAGGCTACAAGTGTTAGCTCAAAATAAAGAACCAACGGTCGGGGGGCCAGGAGATGGCTGTGCCCCCCGCCCCTTTGGTGTATGCTCTGCGGCCGACGCCGCCGGGACGGATGGCCGCGTCTGCCCGACAATCTGGTCTGGAGAACCCGATGAAGCTGACTGAACTGTTTACACAACCGGATCCTGACTTCGGCCAGGCCATGACGGCCCTGCTGGAGACCTTCCATCACTCCGACGACAGTCAGGCTCCCTATGAACGCGACAGCTTCGTCCACCAACTCGACCAGTCGTCCATGCCTGCCACCGGCATCAGCACGCAAGCCTATCTGGAACGGCTCGCCACCCTGGTGCCCGGCGCATCACACCTGACCTCCCCGCGCTATATGGGGCACATGACGGCGCCCCTGCCAGCCTTCACCGCCGAGCTGTCGCGCCTCTTGGTGATGCTGAACCAGAATCCCATGAAGATGGAGTCCTCCCGCCTGCTGAGCTTCCTGGAGCGGGAGGTGCTGGCCAAGTTGCATCGCCTCGTCTATCGCGAGGACGATGCCTTCTATGCGGCCCAGATGCACGCCAAGGATGCGGCCCTGGGCGTCATGACCAGCGGCGGCACCATCGCCAATGTCACCGCCCTCTGGCTGGCCCGCAACCGGGCCTGTGGCGACAACCTGTTTTCGCTCTTTGAGCAGGGCTATCGCGGCGCCGTGATCCTGGGGTCACGGCTGATGCACTACTCCTTCGACAAGGGGATGGATCTGCTGGGGCTGGGGGCCCGCAGCGTCTGGCGCCTCGACACCGACGAACACAACCGGCTCAGCCTGGCCGCGCTGGAGCAGGCGCTGCGCCAATGCAAGGAGCAGAAGATCAAGGTGCTGGCCCTGGTCGGGGTCGCCGGCAGCACGGACTTCGGCTCCATCGATCCCCTGCCGGAACTCGCCGCCATCGCACGGCGCGAGCAGATCCACTTCCACGTGGATGCCGCCTGGGGTGGCCCGACCCTCTTCTCCCCCCGCTATCAGGGCCTGCTGGAAGGGATCGATCAGGCCGATACCGTGACCCTGGACGGCCACAAGCAACTGCTGGTCCCTCTTGGCACCGGCATGCTGCTCTGCCGCCAGCCGGATCTGATGATGGCGGTGAAGCGCGAGGCGCCCTACGCCATTCGCGCCACCTCCTTCGATCAGGGACGCTTCACCCTGGAGGGCACCCGTCCCGCCAACGCCCTCTATCTGGATGCCGCCTTCCAGATGCTGGGGCGGCAGGGGTATGCCGAGCTCATCGACGCCAACTACGACAGGGCGCGGCGGATGGCGGCGCTCATCGAGGCGAGCCCCGCCTTCGAGCTGATGTCGGCGCCGGTGATGAACCTGCTCTCCTACCGCTGCATCCCGCCCCATCTACAGGGCAAGGTCCTGGACGAGGCAGCCAACGACGAGATCAATGCCTTCAACGTGGCACTGCAGAAGGCACAGCGCGCCGAGGGACACAGCTTCGTCTCCCGCACCCAGCGGGCGGTGAGCCGCTACGGCGAGCAATCGCTCACTCTGCTGCGCGCCGTGCTGCTCAATCCGCTGATCGAGGAGCGCCATATTCGCGAGCTGCTGGCGGATCAGCAGCGGCTGGGGATCGAGGTGGCACGGCAGCTTTTTGGCTGAGGAACTGGGGGGCAAATGAGCGGTCTTATTCATTTGCCGTTGTCTGACGGACAGGTACACTGAGTGAAATTTTGAGGTAATGAGCCCAGCATGAAGCAGTTTATCGAGTTTATCCCCCTGATCGTCTTCTTCGCGGTCTACAAGTTCTACGACATCTACACCGCCACCGGCGCCCTGGTGGTGGTCACCGGTCTGCAGCTCGCCTACGGCTGGATCCGCTATCGCAAGGTCGAGAAGATGCAGCTCTTTACCTTCCTGCTGGTCGGCTTCTTCGGCGGCCTCACCGTCTTCTTCCACGACGACGCCTTCATCAAGTGGAAGGTGACCGTCATCAACGTGCTGTTTGCCCTCGCCCTGCTCGTCAGCCGCTACGGCTTTGGCAAGAACCTGATCAAGCAGATGCTGGCCAAGGAGCTGCAGGCTCCCGACCGGATCTGGGACAACGTCAACCTGGGCTGGGTCGGTTTCTTTGCCCTCTGCGGCCTGCTCAACCTCTATGTGGCCTTCAACCTCTCCCAGGAGATGTGGGTCAACTTCAAGGTATTCGGCCTGCTGGGCATGACGCTCGTATTCACCCTGCTCAGCGGCGTCTACCTCTATCGCCACATGCCGGCCGAGCAGAAAGCAGAGCAGAAAAAATAACCGCAACCAGAAAAGGAGCCTCTCATGTGGTATCTGATCTACTCCGAAGACGTCGCGAACAGCCTGCCACAGCGCAAGCTGGCTCGCCCCGCCCACCTCGCCCGCCTGCAGGCGCTGCAGGATGAGGGGCGCCTGCTGACCGCGGGCCCCAACCCGGCCATCGATGCCGAGGATCCCGCCGATGCGGGTTTCACCGGCAGCACCGTCATCGCCGAGTTCGGCAGCCAGGCCGAGGCCCAGGCCTGGGCCGATGCGGATCCCTATGTAGCGGCCGGCGTCTATGCCCGCGTCACCATCAAGCCGTTCAAGAGAGTCTTCTGACCTCATCGATGCTCATCGCAAACAAAAAGGCCGGACAATGTCCGGCCTTTTTGCATCCGATGCCCGGCTCAGGCCCTGGCCACAAACCAGGGGTTGAGGATATCCGGCTTGTTGTAACGCAGGGGGGAACCGTCCAGCTGGGTGACGCTGCCCCCCGCCCCCTCCAGCACCGCCTGGGCAGCGCCGGTGTCCCACTCGCAGGTCGGGGCGAGACGGGGGTAGAGCTCGGCCCCGCCCTCGGCAATGATACAGAACTTGAGCGAGCTGCCCATGGAGACCAGCTCGATGTCGCCCCGCTCCATGTCACCAAAGCGGGCCAGGTAATCCAGGGTCTCCCCGGAGAGGTGGTTGCGGCTGCCCACCACGCGCCACGCCTGCCCCTCTTCGTGGGGATGGGTCTGAATGGCCTCATGCCTGCCATCGACCACACGCCAGGCCCCCAGCCCCTTTCCCCCATACCAGAGCTTGTCCAGCACAGGGGCATAGACCAGCCCCCAGACCGGAGCGCCCTGTTCAATCAGCGCGATGTTCACCGTGAACTCGCCGTTGCGGGAGACAAACTCCTTGGTGCCATCCAGCGGATCCACCAGCCAGTAGCGGGACCATGCGAGCCTGGCCTGCAGGGTCGCGACGTCCGACTCTTCCGACAGCACGGGGATCGAGGGCGTGAGCCGGGCCAGCGCCCGGACGATCACCTCGTGGGCCCCCTTGTCCGCGGCAGTCAGCGGGCTCTCGTCCTGCTTGTACTCCACCGCGAAGGGTTGACTGTAGATGGCCATGATGGACTCACCGGCGGCGCGGGCGATGGGTTCCAGCTCGGAAATGGTGGGTAGATACATAGAAAAGACATCTCGCTCAAAGGGTTAGTCAGTGTAACCGAGCGGGCATCTTCGGCTTATAGCCGTTTGCACTGACTTATAAAGTGTCAAAACTGACAGACAAAAAGTGGCGCAACCCAACTAATGATGAATATGCCAATAAGGCAATATCATAAGGATGTGACACCATGATCAAAAAGCCCCTGATCGCCGCCCTGTTGCTGGGCTGCCTCCCTCTGCTGACTCAGCCCGTACTGGCCGCCGACAAGCCGGCCACCAAGCCTGCCGCGACCGTCGCGACCACCACTGAGGCCGGCAAGATCAACCTCAATACCGCCAGCGCCGATGAACTCGCGTCCCTGAAGGGCATCGGCGAGAAGAAGGCACAGGCCATCGTCGACCATCGCGAGAAACAGGGCAAGTTCACCTCGGTGGATCAGCTGGCGGACGTGAGCGGCATCGGGCCCGCCACCCTGGAGGCGAATCGGGACATGATTATCGTCAAGTAACCGGTTTGAATCCCCATCATCTCGAGGGCGGCCTGTGGCTGCCCTATTTTTCTTCGGGTATCATGAGCCCACTTCGTATCTTCGGACTCACTCCATGAAAAAGACACCCCTCGTTGTTCGCAAGGCCGTTCTCCCCGTCGCCGGCCTGGGTACCCGCATGCTGCCCGCCACCAAGGCCATCCCCAAGGAGATGCTGCCTGTGGTCGACAAGCCGCTGATCCAGTATGTGGTGCGCGAGGCCATCGCCGCTGGCATCAAGGAGATCATCCTGGTGACCCACTCCAGCAAGAACTCCATCGAGAACCACTTCGACAAGAGCTTCGAGCTGGAAGCGACCCTGGAGAAACGGGTCAAGCGCCAGTTGCTGGAAGAGGTGCAGCACATCTGCCCCAAAGACGTCACCATCATGCACGTGCGCCAGGGTGAGGCAAAAGGCCTGGGCCACGCGGTGCTGTGCGCCCGCCCGCTGATCGGGGATCAGCCCTTCGCCGTCCTGCTGCCGGACGTGCTCATCGACGAGGTGGCCAGCGATCTCAAGCAGGACAACCTGGCGGAGATGGTGCACCTGTTCGAAGAGAACCAGATCAGCCAGATCATGGTGGAGGCCGTCCCCGAGAGCGAGGTGGACAAGTACGGCATCGCCGACATCAAGGGCGAGGCGCTGAGCGCCGGCATGTCCCTGCCCATGCAGGCCATCGTCGAGAAGCCGCCCCGTGACGAGGCCCCCTCCAACCTGGCCGTGGTCGGTCGCTATGTGCTCTCCGCCAACATCTGGCCACTGCTGGAGAAGACCCCGGCCGGTGCCGGCGACGAGATCCAGCTGACCGATGCCATCGCCATGCTGATGGAGAAAGAGCAGGTCAACGCCTACTTCATGAAGGGGCGCAGCCACGATTGCGGCAGCAAGCTCGGTTACATGAAGGCCAACGTGGAGTACGCCGTGCGCCACCGCGAGCTGGACGGCGAATTTACCGCCTGGTTGAAGCAGTTCGTCAAACAGTTGTAATCGCTGAATATTTGCACAACAAGCAGAATAAAAAACTGGGCATCATTCGATGCCCATTTTCATTTTATAAACAAATATTCAACCATCGATAGATAAAATATCGTCAAAACCTGTCATTGTAATTCAATCCTGCTTGTTTTATAAGGAATATGGCTTGTTCCTAGCCCTTGCATAAAATTTCTAAAAAAATATAAGACACAGGTGGAAGTTCCAATGAATAACCCGTCCAAAGGGACCTTTTTAGGTCACCCTAAAGGGCTTTTTTTGCTCTTTAGTACCGAACTCTGGGAGAGATTCTCCTACTACGGCATGCGTGCCGTGCTCGTCCTCTATCTGACCGACATGACCGCCAACGGTGGCATGGGCTGGACCCAGGCCGATGCCCTCAAGCTGTACGGCATCTACACCGGCCTGGTCTACATCACTCCGATCATCGGCGGCTGGCTGGCAGATACCTTCCTGGGCCAACGTCGCGCTATCCTGTTCGGTGCCGTGCTGATGGCCGCCGGCCAGTTTACCCTGGCCCTGCCCCACGCCATGTTCCCGGACATGGTCAACACCGTCTTCTACGCGGGCCTCGGCCTGCTGATCCTGGGGAACGGCCTGTTCAAGCCGAACATCTCCACCATGGTGGGTGACCTGTATCAGGAAGGGGATCACCGCCGTGACGGTGCCTTCACCATCTTCTACATGGGCATCAACCTGGGCTCCCTGCTGGCAGGGGTGATCTGCGGCGCCGCTGCCACCGCCTACGGCTGGCAGGCCGCCTTCGTCAGCGCCGGTATCGGCATGCTGCTCTCCCTGGTGGTGCAGGCCACCATGGCCCAGCGTTTCCTCGGCGACATCGGCCGCGTGCCGGCCGCCCAGCGCGCCGCCCTGCAGCGCTCCAAGGAGCAGAAGGCCCCGCTGACCAAGCAGGAAGTGGATCGCATCAAGGTCATCCTGGTGCTGGGTCTGTTCACCATCATCTTCTGGGCCGGCTTCGAGCAGGCCGGCGGCCTGATGAACCTGTACGCACAGGAATATACCGATCGCATGATCGGCAGCTTCGAAGTGCCGACCGCCTGGTTCCAGTCCCTGAACCCCTTCTTCATCATCACCCTAGCCCCCATAGTCGCGGCCATCTGGATCAAGCTCGGCAAGAAAGAGCCGAACTCCCCGGTGAAGTTCGCCATGGGTCTGCTGTTCCTGGCCATCGGCTTCCTGTTCATGATCGGTGCCGTGCTGGAGCAGGGGGGTGATCAGGCCGTCAAGACCTCCATGTTCTGGCTGGTCGGCGCCTACCTGTTCCATACCCTGGGCGAGCTCTGCCTCTCCCCCATCGGCCTCTCCATGGTGACCAAGCTGGCTCCGCTGCGCCTGGCCTCCCTGATGATGGGTGCCTGGTTCGGCTTCGTGGCCCTGGCCAACTATGCCGCCGGTTTCATCGGCTCCTTCGTAGGCGAATCCGGTGCCATGGCCATCTTCGGTGGCATCGCCCTGGCCGCCGTGATCAGCGCCCTGATCCTGCTGACCATGGCCAACCGCCTGGTCTACTGGATGCACGGTGCCGAAGGCCCCGCCAAGGAGCCGGAGCAGGAGAACAAGCTGCAGTCCGCCACCGTCTGATTCGGTCAGGATTGTGCAATGCAAGCAGGGCGCCCATGGGCGCCCTGCTTGTTTGTGCCGTCGTCGGCGTGCTCAGTGATGGCGTACCTGCATTTTCAGGGCGCTGCCGCTGTCGCTGCGAAACAGCAGCTCGAACGGCTCATGCCAGCTGCGCCTGTGCAGCGCATAGCGGCTGCTGCGCATCAGGCCGAGCGGCAACCCGCCACAACGCATCAACCAGTGGGGGGAAGTGAGACCGGCATTGGCGAAGACCAGTCCGTCCTCCTGATCGAACAGCAGCGCTGCCATGGCGAAGGAGTGGCGCAGGCCAGATTCCAGCAATTGCAGGTTGAGGTAGTCCAGCAGCCTGTGTGGCTGGGTCAGGAGTCGGCTCTCCTGCTGCTGGAACTGGCGATAGGGGCCGTTCATCAGGGAGCGCACCAGGGCCCCGCAGAAGGCGGCGTCCACACCGAGGATAGGCAGCTCCATCACCAGCACCAGCAGCTTGTCGTCCAGCTTGAAGGTATCGGGGATGAAGAGGTTCCCCATACCGGCAAAGGTCACCTGCCAGGGTCCCCACTCCTGCATGCCCGGCGGTGCCAGCCAGGCCAGCAGGCGACTGGAAGCCAGATCGTGTCCCCGGAAGAAGTCGATGTGTTCCATCAGCTCCAGTTGCTGGCTGTGTTGGCCGTTGTGCATCAGGCACTGATCGATGCTGCGCCGGATCTGCTCATAGTCATCCACCGGCTTGATGAAGAAGTCACGGGCCCCCGCCCGCAGCGCCCGCTCGATCGCAGCCATCTGATCCTGGCCTGAGATGACGATGACGGGCACCTCGGGGTAGCGGGCACTGAGGCAGGCGATCACCTCATGGCCATCCATGTTCGGCATGTTGAGGTCACACAACACGACATCGGGGTGATAGAGCGCCGCCGCCGAGAGCCCCTCTATTCCATCCTCGGCCTGGAAGACGCAGGCCCCGTCGTGCTCGAGATAAGATACCAGCGAGTGGCGAAAAACCGCTTCGTCTTCCACCACCAAGATCCGTAGTCCGGCTTTTGACATCTTGACAAAGCTCTTATTAGTCAAATGGTTATTTGAGCATTAAGACTAGATCATGGGGGTTGAATCCCGCCACTCCATCTTGCCGCCAACGGTCGCGATGTCTGCCAACCATTTGAAATGGACTGATTATTTTATCAACACTCCCTGTGCGGTCATGGCCGCCTTGACGAGCGGATGTCCCGTCCAGGGTCGTCTCGAATTGTGTGAGACCCCGCCATGAGGGATAATGCCCCCCACTCCAGATCGTGAAGCAGACCATGACGCCAGCCGAATACAGCGCCCTCGCCCATCCCAGACTCTCCCATCCGGCACGCAGCCTCTATACCCTGCAGCTGCGCCGGCTGGTGCTGGAAAATCGGCAGCAAAGGCTCAACTACCCTGAACTGGGTCGCGCCCTGGCGGTCGTCGATCCGGGCAATCCCGGCAGTTTCAGCTATCAGGTCAACGCCCGCCAGCTGACCGAGCTACTCGACGAGCTGATGGAGGCCGAACTGCTGCAGGTCGAGGCGCAGGCTGACAGTGAGCACTACCATCAGTGCCCCTTCCTGCTGCCACTGCTGAGCCAGCGGGTACGCAGCCCGCTGCCGGAGCGGCCGTTCCAGATGCACCTGCAGTGGCGGCCGGATGAAGAGCTGCCCGCCCTCGCCCGCCTGTGCGGAGTGATCGACGCCAGCTACAGCGAGGAGGATCTCGGCGAGTTCATCGCCTACTGGCTCGGCCGCCCCGAGGTGTTCGATTCCCAGCACCAGTGGATGCTGAAATTCATTCGCGCCCTTAAGGGTCGGCGCTATGCCCGTCGCCAACCGACTGTGGTAGCGGGATATCAGCAGATCACCCCGGCCCCGGCCGAGACGGGCCCGAGCAAGCGGGCACAGGAGATGATCGAAGTGGCCAAGCGTCTCGCTCAGGAGCCGGAGAATGATTGATCCCGGGTATTCGCCGCTGGCACCATTAGCCGTATCATCAGACGCTTGCCATTTCCCTCGCAGAAGGAGCCATTCATGACAGATCCGCACGACCCACTGCGCGAGGAGCTGCAGGAGATCGAGGCAAGACGCCAGAAGATCGCCAAGGCCAAACAGGATCAGCGCGTGCGCGATCCCGAGCTGAGCCGGCATGTGGGTGGCCTGCTCGAGCGCATCCGCCGCCTGCAGGCCCAGACCGGCGGCACTCAGTACGACTACGAGACCCTGCGCAAGGAGTATGACGCCAAGGCCAACGCCGAGGTACGCGAGCTGCAGAAGGCGGCGCGCCAGGAGCGGATCCAGAAGCTGATCGCCCAGGCGGATCTCAATCCGGACTGGATCTTCGACAAGATGGATGCGAGCGACCCCGCCCTGCAGTATCCCATCGAAACAGCCCGCTACTTCATCAGCGGCTTCGAGCACTGGGAGAAGAGCGGCGGCGGCTGCATGCTCATCTATGGCGACTACGGCACCGGCAAGTCCACCCTGGCGGGCGCCGTGGCCCACGAGTTGATCGCGCGCCATCAGAAATCGGTGATCTTCCAGCAGTGGGCCTCCATCGTGGACCGGCTCTTCTTCAACGTCATCCAGGATCAGGAGGAGCGCAACCAGTACCGCCGCGCCCTGGAAGAGGTGGATCTGCTGATCATCGACGAGGTGGCGGCCAACCGCGCCAAGATGGCGGAGAGCCAGTCCAGCTTCCTCGGCCACCTGCTGCGCCGGCGCCGCAACCTGTCGAAAAGCGTCATCATCATCACCAACCACGGCCCCCAGAGCCTGCATCAGGCCATCGGCGACTTCAGCTTCGAGGCGATCAAGGCGTTCAACCCGGTGGACATTCACCTGAGCGGCCCCAGCCGTCGCCCCAGCATAGGCAACTATCAGGGTTGACTCCTCGGGCCGGCGTCCCCGACGTCCGGCCCGTCATTTCCCCTCTCGTCCTCACAAATAAAAACGGCTCTCATTTACAGGAGGGCTGCGCCCTCCTAGGCTAACCCTTTTCTTCAAAGGGAGCCTCTCATGCCAACCACACTCATCTTCGGTGCCAGCCGCGGGCTGGGCCGTGCCTTCACCGGGCAGGCGCTGCGCCAGGGTCACAGGGTCGTCGCCCTGGTGCGCCATGCCGACATGGCCGCCGAACTGCAATCTCTGGGTGTCGAGGTCGTCACCGGGAATGCCCTGGACCCACAGGCCGTGACCATGGCATGCCAGGCAGCCGGCAACGCTGCGCGAGTCATCTCCACCCTCGGCAGCTTCCGCCAGGCCGAGCCCGTCGACTACCTGGGCAATCGCCTGGTGATCGACGAGATGGAGCGGGCCGGGCTCAGCCGCCTGCTGCTGGTGACCTCCCTAGGTTGTGGCGATAGCTGGCAATACCTGCCCCAACGGGCGCGGGAGGCCTTCGGTCACGAGGTGCGTCTGAAGAGTCTGGCGGAGAGCTGGCTGCAGACCAGCACCCTTGACTGGACCATCTTGCGGCCGGCCGGCTTGCAGGATGGGGAGGCGACGGGACAGGCCGAGCTGAGCCAGAACAAGGAGCTACACGGCCTGGTGCGCCGCCAGGATGTGGCGATACGGGGTATGCAACTGCTCACCGACCCGCAGGCCCTTGGCCAGATCTACGCCATCGGCGATCCCGGCCTCAGCCGGGGGTGAGCGGGGCGAATAGCAAAACGGTCAGCCCAGGGGCTGACCGTTGCCGGTGAAGGGGGCCCCTGCGCGGTCTGCGACCGGGCCATCCGGTCTATCCCTCTTGCCTGCCGGGGACTGCTGGCGCCAGCGCAGCAGCAGGCACGCCAGTGTTCCATACAGCAGTGCCAGCCCCCATAGCTGCCACCAGTAGGCAGAGACCTGGGCAAAGCTCGCCCCCATCTGGTTGAGGCGCAGGAAGCCTTCGATGGCCGGCGTGCTCGGCGCCCACTGGGCCAGCCAGTTGAGGGGCGCCGGAATGAGTTCAAGGGGCCAGATAAAGCCGGCGAGGAACACCAGCGGCAGGGATGACACCAGCACCACCTGGGTCGGCAGGTCGCGGCGACTGACCAGGGCCCCCAGCACCACCCCAAGCCAGGTGGTCGCCAGCAGGAACGGCAGGGTGAACAGCCAGAGCGCCCCCGGCGCCGCAGTGCGGGCAATGCCGTAGTGATCGAAGCAGAAGCCGAAGAAGTAGGTCACCGGCAGCACGAAGAGCCCCCCCACCACCAGGGTGCGGGCCAGCAGCAGCGCCAGCACGGGGGCACTCTGCCAGTAACCTGACTCCCCACGGCGGCTGCGCTGGTTCTGGGTCGCCCCCAGGATGCCGGTGCCCATCAGCAGCACCTGGTGCAGGATCAGCACGAATACCGCCGGCACCACATAGTTCACATAGCCCATGGTGGGGTTGAACACAGGCAGCACGTTGAGGGCCACCGCATTCCAGCCCATGGCGGCCTGGGGCAGCGCCTCCCCATGGCTCAGCAGCCGGGCCACCTTGATCTGGGCGGCGAGCGTCCCCCCCGCCTGGGCCAGCCCTTCGGCTATGGTGCCGTAGACCAGGAAGTAGGAGGCATCGCCCGCATAGCCCAGGGTCACGCTCCTGCCCAGCATCAGGTCCCGATAGAAATGGCGGGGGATGTGCAAGATGCCGCTCGCCTTCCCGGCCACCATCATCTGGCGTGCCTCATCGAGGGAGTCTGCCCGCGCCACCAGTTTGACCTGCGCCGTGGCATCGGCCATGAACTCCAGCTGGCGCGAGAGCTGGCTGCCATCCTCGTTGACCACCACCACGGGCTCTTCCCGCGGCAGCTGGTGCAGGTAAGGCTGCGGATAGAGGAAGGAGTAGAAAAGCACGCCGCCAAACAGAGTCAGCATGATGGCGCGATCCGCCAAGAGGGTGCGCAGCTCAAGGCGCAACAGATCGACAAATCCCAGCATCACTCAGGCTCCTTCTCGGCGATTGCGACGGATTGACGGACCAGTTCCGCCTGCTGCCGGTAACGGCGCACCACCAACAGCAGGGGCAGCAGAAACAGCAGCAGTGCCCCGAGCTGGGGCAGTGCCGCCGCCAGCGGCTGGCCGTAGTTGCTCTGGCCTATCTGCAGCTCGACATAGTGAGAGATGGGCAGCAGGCTGCGCCAGAACTGGGCCACATCCCCCATGGCGCTGACCGGAAAGGTGACCCCCATGAAGGCGAATCCCGGCGCCGTGTAGGCACCGGCCAGAGAGAGCGCCCGCGCCGGATCCCGGATGATGGCGTAGAAGAAGGCCCCCATGGTGACGCAGGCGGCCGAGGCCAGCCCCAACCCCACCGTCAGCACCAGCCAACTGCCTTGCATGGGGTACCCCAGCCCCTTGAACAGCAGCAGACTCCACGCCAGCCCCCACCCCCAGCCGATGAGCACATGGGGCAACAGGGTACGCCAGAGGCCGAACCAGACCCCTCTGGTGGTCCAGTCCAACCCGAGGCGATCGGTGCGGGCCAGGGCATTGAGGCCATAGAGCACCACCAGGATCTGCCACACCGCCGGCAACAGGGCGCTCAACAGAAACTGGGCGTAGCTGGAATTGAGGTTGTAGAGCGCCGTCACCTGGCTGGCGATGGGCACCGACTGCCCCAGCGCACCGGGCAGCGCCTTGCCGTCGGCCATGGCCTCCAGTACCCCTACCTGGCCGTTGAGAGTCCCCACCACCTGGGCCAGCGCCGAGTTGACCAGCTTGGCGATCAGGATGAACTGGCCGTTGTTGAACACCGTCACCCTGGGCTGGGTCCCCTCGCGGGCGTCCCGCTCCAGGTGATGGGGGATCACCACCAGGGCGTAGATGTCGCCCCCCCGCAGGGCGTTGGCCCCCTCGTCGATGGCGTCAAACTGCCGCGCTATCTTGAGCCCGGCGGAACCATCGAGAGAGAACGCCAGTTGTCGGGAGAGGGGGCTGCGATCCAGATCCACCAGACCGACCTTGAGATCCCGCGCCAGGCCGGCTGAAAAGATCCAGCACAGGATCCCTATCAGCACCAAGGGGACCCAGCTCGCCAGCGCCCGGCCGATCGGGTCCTGCCACAGCAACCGCCATTCGCGTCCCATCAGAGCTCGACCAGCACGCTCATGCCGACCCGCAGCCCGTCAACCGGCTGCAGGGGGCGCGCCTCCACCTGGAAGCTCTTCATGTCGAACCCCTGGCGGGTGTCGGTGGCACGCCAGGTGGCGAAATCCCCCATCACGGCCACATGGGTCACCTTGAAGCGCACCAGCTGATCCCCCAGGCCGGGAATACGGGCATCAAACTCGGTACCGACCGGGAACCTTGGCAGCAGGTCCTCACGTACATGGAACTGGGCCCAGGCATCCTTCATGTCGAGCAGGGTCACCACGGGGAAGCCCTGGGGGGCCAGCTCGCCGCTGCGCAGCAGCACCTGAGCGACTTCCCCCTCGTGGGGGCTGGCGATGCGGGTGTCGGCCAGATAGGCCTCCACTTCGGCCACTCCCCCTGCCGCCATCTTGGCCTGCTCCCGGGCCGCGACCTTGGTCTCTTCCCGCGCCCCTTCCAGCGCCATCTGGTATTGCTGCCAGGCCATACCCTCGCTGTACTTCGCCGCCTGCCAGGCCGTCCAGGCCTCGTCACGCTTTTGCAGCGACATCACGCCATCCCGGTGCAGGCTGGCGATGCGCTCATAGGTCTTGCCATGGAGCAGGGCGGCCGCCTTGGCCTGCTGCCACTGATCCTTGGCGGCGGCGATCTGCTGGACTCGCGCCCCTTTCTCGGCCTCCTCGGCCATGGCGCCGGCCGCCGCCTGGCCCGCCTTGGCCTGGCTCAGCTTGGCCTCGATCTCGGGGCTCGCCAGGGTGAACGCCAGCTGTCCCCTGGCCAGTTGATCCCCCTTCTTCACCAGCACCTCGTCGATACGGCCCGCCACCTTGGAAGAGACCGAATACTGCTGCGCCTCTATCTGCCCCTGCAGCCGGACCGGTTCCGGCTGATAGGCCAGCCAGAAGCGCCAGCCGAGCCAGAGGACCAGCAGCACCAGGACCAGGGGCAGCAACCAGGGCTTGCCCTGGCTCATCTTCTTCTTGATGGGGGGATGACTCATGAATTCACCTCGGCAAACAGGCGACCCTTGGCGGTCGACACGGACATGAAAACGGGAACGGAGTGGCGCGTGCTCATGAGTTCACCTCGATGGCCTGGCCATGCTGATACTGGTTGAAACTGTTCATCTGGCCGGAGAGCGCCAGCAGGCGGGCCAGGGAGATCACATATTGGTAGGCGGCAGCGGCGCGCTGGGTCTTGACCCCGGCCAGCTGGGTCTGCGCATCCACCACATCCAACGAGGTGGAGAGCCCCTGCCCGAACGCCTTGTCACGCAACCGCACGTTCTCCTCGGCCAGCGCCTGGGTCGAGGAGAGGGAGTGGTACTCCTCCAGCCCCTGGGCCGCCTCGCGCCAGGTCTTCTCGACCAGCAGCTCCAGATCCTGGCGGGTCTTGGCTTGCAGCAGGTTGACCTGGAGTTCGGCGCTCTTGGCCGCCTGGACCGTCTCGGAACGGCCATCACGACTCACCAGCGGCATGCTGACCCCGACCCCGACCAGCCAGTCCGGTGTGGTCTTGGAGACGATGGAGTCATCCTCATAGAGGTTGTAGTTGCCGAACAGGAACAGCTCGGGGGCGTATTTGCCCTTCTCCAGCTTGATCATGCCCTGGGCCTGCTCCTTCTTGGCCGCCAGCAGCTTGAGGCCGGGGTGCACCGCCAGGGTCTCCTGCACCAGGGGAGCGAGCTGTGGCATCCCCTCGTTGATGAAGAGGCGGGTATTGGGCTCAGCCTGTTTGAGCTTGAGCAGGTGACCTAGGGCCAGCTGGGCGATCTCCAGACTGCGTCGCGCCTTCTGGGTGTCGATGCGTGCCCTGTCATAGGCCGACTGGGCCGAAAGGCGCTCCACCTTGGCGATCTGGCCCTGGGCCTCGAGTTTGTTGGCATGATCCAGGTGATGGGCAAGCCCCTCCTCGATCTCCTGCTTGGTTTGCACCACCTGGGCCGCCAGCACCACGCCGAAGTAGGTCTGGGAGAGGCTCTCGAAGGTGGACTGCTGTTTGAGCACCAGCAACTGCTCGGCCTCGCTCACCTGGGCCTGACGAATATCCTGGGCCGCATCGATGCGCCCGCCGGTAAAGAGCGGCCACAGCATCTTGACCGAACTGGTGACCACGTTCTGCTTGGTGAGCGGGGTGACGAAGTCGCTCGGGCTGAGATTGAGCGCCTGCATGACGGGCCCCAGCACCTTGCCGAACTCGGGGTGGTTGGCTATGGGGTTGAGATCCAGCATGTCCAGCTCCATCGGCTGATCGAGGTGGGTATAGCTGGCCCCCACATCCACCTTGGGCAGGTACATGGCCTTGGCCGCCTCCCGCAGTTGCTGGGCCCTCTCCACCCCGGCCTGTTCCGCCGCCAGGCCGTCATCCTGCTGGATGACCCGGCTCCAGGCCTCGCTGAAGCTGACCGTCTGCGCCTGGGCCGACCCCAGCACGACACCCAGCAGGCATGGGCAGAGCAATTTGATGAACCTTGCCGTCATACATCCCCGATCCGTTTGTAATGAAATTGTGTGGAGCTTTTGCTCGATTCAGGCCCGCTATCATAGCCTAAACCGGCCAAGGAAGGAGACTCACAATTCACCGCGCCCCTCACCCATTTGACACTGAACATGCTCCCAGACAATATGCCCGATTTTCAAGCACTCCTGAATTTGCAAGCCTTGGCGCGACGTTTTTTTCAGAAAAAAATGGCTGACGCTCAAATACTAACCTTTTCTCCTGACTAAAAAATGCGTAATATACGCCGCCCTAAGCCGATGGTAACCGTGTAATGCAGATAGGTCCCCACACGCTTGAAACTCCCCTGATCGTGGCCCCCATGGCCGGTGTAACAGACCGACCATTTCGTGAACTCTGTTTGCGGCTGGGTGCCGGCATGGCCGTTTCCGAGATGCTGCTGGCCAACCCGGATGTCTGGGATACCCAGAAAACCCGGATGAGAATGGATCACTCTGCAGAAGGTGGCTTGCGATCGGTCCAGATTGCCGGTGCCGACCCCGAGATGATGGCGTTTGCTGCCCGCTACAACGTGGAGCAGGGCGCTCAGATCGTCGACATCAACATGGGATGTCCGGCAAAAAAAGTGAATAAGAAGCTGGCAGGTTCCGCCCTGCTGCGCCAACCAGACCTGGTCAGATCCATCTGCCGGGCCGTGGTGGACGCGGTGGAGGTGCCTGTCACCTTGAAGATCCGCACAGGATGGGATCCGGATAACCGCAATGGCGAGGAGATCGCCCGAATCGCCGAAGATTGCGGTATCGCGGCCCTTGCCGTGCATGGTCGTACCCGTGCCTGCCTCTACAAGGGTGAAGCGGAGTACGACACTATCAGGGCGATTAAGCAGGCCGTATCGATTCCTGTTGTCGCCAATGGCGACATCGATAGCCCGGAGAAGGCCCGGTATGTCCTCGACTATACCGGTGTCGATGCCGTGATGATCGGCCGTGCTGCGCAAGGACGACCCTGGATTTTCCGGGAAATTCGCCATTTTCTTGAGACGGGCACCAAGCTGCCACCTCCCGACAGGGAAGAGGTTCGCACCCTGATGAACGAGCATGTCACCAATCTGCACCGGTTTTACGGTGCCTATCTGGGGGCGCGCATTGCCCGTAAACACGTGGGCTGGTATCTGGATGAAGAAGAGGCGGGCCGAGAATTCCGTAAGCACTTCAATGCCCTGGATTGTGCAGACGCACAGCTTGAGGCACTCGAAGCGTATTTCGATGGATTAGGTTAACGCATAACTAAAGAGCCGACCGAATATGTTCGAACAAACCCTGACTTCTGATGCATTGGTAACAACTACTCACAATCACGCTGCCGAGCCGACCCAACGCCCCCTGCGTGACTCTGTGCAACAGGCCCTGCGTAACTACCTGGCCCAGTTGAACGGTCAGGAAGTGATTGATCTGTACGATATGGTTCTCTCCGAAGTCGAAGCCCCCATGCTGGACGTGATCATGCAGTACACCCGTGGTAACCAGACTCGCGCCGCCGTGATGATGGGCATCAACCGCGGTACCCTGCGCAAGAAGCTCAAGCGCTACGGCATGAACTGATCTCAGTCCCTGTCTGCAGTGCGGAAAAAGGCGTATCCCAGCGATGGGATACGCCTTTTTCTATGGCCGGTCATTTCGACGCGGGCCGTCACTCGGCTGCCAACTTGACCCCTAACCCCACGAACAGCCCTCCCATCACGCGGTTCAGCCAAGTTGCTACCCGGGCGGGCAATCGCACCTTGCGGCTTGCAAACTCGGTGGAAAACGCCAGCAGATGGCACCAGATCATGCCGTTGAGGTTGAAGATGCAACCCAGCACGATGAAGGCCAGCGCCTTCTGCGGCGCAGCGGGATCGATAAACTGGGGCACGAAGGCGAGGAAGAAGAGCGCCACCTTGGGATTGAGCACATTGGTGAGCAACCCTTGCCGGAAGATCCGCCCATAGGAGAGCCTGGGCAGTGCCACAGCCTCATTCCCGGCGACCGCAGCGCCAGTCCTATGCCTGAGCAGTGATATCCCCAGATAGACCAGATAGAACGCCCCCATCAGCTTGATGACGGCGAACAGCTCGGCCGAGGTACTCAGCAGGGCCGACAGCCCCAGGGCTGCGGCTAGCACGTGCACCATGGTGCCCGTTCCTATCCCCAGCGCCGCCACCGAGCCGGCCCGCCAGCCTTGTGAACCGCTGCGCAGCATGATAAGCAGGGAATCCGGTCCCGGCATCATGTTCAACAGCAGACCGGAGACGATAAACAACGCCAGATCGTGGATCCCCAACATACACAGCTCCCTTATCGATGAGATTCACAGTCTAAGGATCCGGCAACGCTTGTCACTCCCTCCCGCCGCAATAGTGATCATCAGAAAAAGGAATGGTAACTCATTGCACCCAAGGTCATGAGCCCCCAGGGCGACTGGTAACCACCTTGGCAGGCAGACACTTTGTGCGGAGGAAAGGGGATGGCAGATGCAATAGAAGCCGGAGGAGTAGCGGAGTAAAGATAGGCAAGGCTACGCGGGAGCCGAATTTCAGGCAAATAAAAAACCCCGCTCAAATGAGCGGGGTTTCTCGTGTTGGGTGCCTGGCAGTGTCCTACTCTCGCATGGCGAATGCCACACTACCATCGGCGCTACAGCGTTTCACTTCTGAGTTCGGCATGGGGTCAGGTGGTTCCACTGCGCTATTGCCGCCAGGCAAATTCTTCAATCCAGAAAGCTGACGTGAGTAGTGATGTTGCGCTTGGCTTGTCACTATCACTGAATTTGTTAGTAGTTCATGCACTTGCTACAAGGCCAGAAACACTTCTTGGGTGTTGTATGGTTAAGCCTCACGGGTAATTAGTATGGGTTAGCTCAACACGTCGCCGCGCTTACACACCCCACCTATCAACGTTGTGGTCTCCAACGGCCCTTTAGGACCCTCAAGGGGTCAGGGATGACTCATCTCAGGGCTCGCTTCCCGCTTAGATGCTTTCAGCGGTTATCGATTCCGAACTTAGCTACCGGGCAGTGCCACTGGCGTGACAACCCGAACACCAGAGGTTCGTTCACTCCGGTCCTCTCGTACTAGGAGCAACTCCCTTCAATCATCCAACGCCCACGGCAGATAGGGACCGAACTGTCTCACGACGTTCTGAACCCAGCTCGCGTACCACTTTAAATGGCGAACAGCCATACCCTTGGGACCGACTTCAGCCCCAGGATGTGATGAGCCGACATCGAGGTGCCAAACACCGCCGTCGATATGAACTCTTGGGCGGTATCAGCCTGTTATCCCCGGAGTACCTTTTATCCGTTGAGCGATGGCCCTTCCATTCAGAACCACCGGATCACTATGACCTACTTTCGTACCTGCTCGACCTGTCCGTCTCGCAGTTAAGCTGGCTTATGCCATTGCACTAACCTCCTGATGTCCGACCAGGATTAGCCAACCTTCGTGCTCCTCCGTTACTCTTTGGGAGGAGACCGCCCCAGTCAAACTACCCACCAGGCACTGTCCGCGAGCCCGATTCAGGGCCCTGCGTTAGAACATCAAACATACAAGGGTGGTATTTCAAGGACGGCTCCAGCGCAACTGGCGTCACGCCTTCAAAGCCTCCCACCTATCCTACACATGTAGGTTCAATGTTCAGTGCCAAGCTGTAGTAAAGGTTCACGGGGTCTTTCCGTCTAGCCGCGGGTACACCGCATCTTCACGGCGAATTCGATTTCACTGAGTCTCGGGTGGAGACAGCATGGCCATGGTTACACCATTCGTGCAGGTCGGAACTTACCCGACAAGGAATTTCGCTACCTTAGGACCGTTATAGTTACGGCCGCCGTTTACCGGGGCTTCGATCAAGAGCTTCGCTTGCGCTAACCCCATCAATTAACCTTCCGGCACCGGGCAGGTGTCACACCCTATACGTCCACTTTCGTGTTTGCAGAGTGCTGTGTTTTTGATAAACAGTCCCAGCCATCTGGTCACTGCGACTCCCGTCAGCTCCATCCGCAAGGGACTTCACCAACAAGAGCGAACCTTCTCCCGAAGTTACGGTTCTATTTTGCCTAGTTCCTTCACCCGAGTTCTCTCAAGCGCCTTGGTATTCTCTACCCGACCACCTGTGTCGGTTTGGGGTACGATGACTTGTAATCTGAAGCTTAGAGGCTTTTCCTGGAAGCAGGGCATCAATGGCTTCCGCACCGTGGTGCGTTCGTCTCGTGTCTCAGTGTTGTGTCTCCGGATTTGCCTAGAAACACCACCTACGCACTTTCACCAGGACAACCGTCGCCTGGCCCACCTAGCCTTCTCCGTCCCCCCATCGCAATTACAAGTCGTGCAGGAATATTAACCTGCTTCCCATCGATTACGCCTTTCGGCCTCACCTTAGGGGTCGACTCACCCTGCCCCGATTAACGTTGGACAGGAACCCTTGGTCTTCCGGCGAGGAGGCTTTTCACCCCCTTTATCGTTACTTACGTCAGCATTCGCACTTCTGATATCTCCAGCATGCCTCTCGACACACCTTCGCAGACTTACAGAACGCTCCCCTACCACTCACGCTTAGCGTGAATCCGCGGCTTCGGTGCCTGGTTTGAGCCCCGTTACATCTTCCGCGCAGGCCGACTCGACTAGTGAGCTATTACGCTTTCTTTAAATGATGGCTGCTTCTAAGCCAACATCCTAGCTGTCTGAGCCTTCCCACATCGTTTCCCACTTAACCAGAACTTTGGGACCTTAGCCGGCGGTCTGGGTTGTTTCCCTCTTCACGACGGACGTTAGCACCCGCCGTGTGTCTCCCGGATAGTACTTACTGGTATTCGGAGTTTGCATGGGGTTGGTAAGTCGGGATGACCCCCTAGCCCAAACAGTGCTCTACCCCCAGTAGTATTCGTCCGAGGCGCTACCTAAATAGCTTTCGGGGAGAACCAGCTATCTCCGAGTTTGATTGGCCTTTCACCCCCAGCCACAGGTCATCCCCTAACTTTGCAACGTTAGTGGGTTCGGTCCTCCAGTTGATGTTACTCAACCTTCAACCTGCCCATGGCTAGATCACCCGGTTTCGGGTCTACACCTTGCAACTAGACGCCCAGTTAAGACTCGGTTTCCCTACGGCTCCCCTATACGGTTAACCTCGCTACAAAATGTAAGTCGCTGACCCATTATACAAAAGGTACGCAGTCACCCCGAAGGGCTCCCACTGCTTGTACGTACACGGTTTCAGGTTCTATTTCACTCCCCTCACAGGGGTTCTTTTCGCCTTTCCCTCACGGTACTGGTTCA